>JALJOM010000003.1:334515-2846042 GCA_024304885.1 Beijerinckiaceae bacterium | reverse complement strand
GCCCGTCCTGAAGTATCTGCGTCACGCGACACCCCCCACCCCCCCCACCCCCCCCCCCCCCCCCCCCCCCCCCCCCCCCCCCGCGCGGGGCCCGCCCCCCCCCCCCCCCCCCCCACGACTCTCTGAATGATCGTGTTGTCACCATCTCGCATGGCGATGTCGCTGTTGCGCAACATCGCCGGAGCGGTTTCCGATCCGATCGAATCGGAAACCGGCTCGACATCCTTGTTTTGTCGCAATTTCGCGACGCGAACCGGTGCTCGGTTCGCTGGAAATTGCTCCAGCGAAACGCGAGCCGGTCCCCGCCGTCGCGCTGCCGACGCGGGGACCGGATCGACGTACCCGTGGCCATACCACGACAAGCTCGCGCTTTATGTGCGCTCCGCCACGTTGCGATCATAGCATTTCGAGAAATAATCCATAAAGGCGCCGAAAAGCCCATCGTCGTGGGATCTGGCCTTGGTGCGCCAGCGCTCGACATAGACGTCCCAGAGCTTCGCCTTCCGCGCCCCGAGCATGGCCGCGAGGCCGCGGTCGCCGCCGTGGGTACGCTCGATCTCGCGCGGATCGAGATCCTCGATCAGCAACCGGATCGCCCCCTGCATCGCGGCGATCGTATCGATCTGGTGGCGGGCGAGATCGGCGAACCCCTGCTGGAGCGCGGGGCCGGCGGCGAGATAGGCGCGGCTCGGCGGCCCGAGCATCTGCCTCAAGGCGTCGTGCGGGGTCGGCGCGAACTTCAGCGGATTGTTGTTCTCCGCCTTGGTCATCGTCGGGTCGCTGCAGCGGACCATGCGCTTCGTCTCGCGGCGCGCCTCCAGGAGCTGCCACATCTCGGCGACGACGATTCCCATCACGGCGCCGAGCATCTCGGCGAGCTCGCCCGCGTCGCGAGTGGCGATCGCCTCCTTCGGCAGGCCGGCGGCGGCGGCGAAGCGCGCCACGAAGTCGCTCGAAGCCGGCGCGTTGGCGGGACCGGCCGCGGCAGGCTCCGTCCTGCCGGGCCGTGCCGGGGGATGCTCCGGCGCTCCGAGGTCTCCGGCCGGGCGAGCCGGGCGCGGGGCGAGAGGCGCCGCGGGTGGGGCCGGGCGATCGAACGAAGCCGTCGAGGGGGCGGGCCAGCCGGTCGGGCTCGGCACCCGCGGGGGCTCGTCGGCTCGCGCCGGGGCCGGGGCGTCCCGTGCCGGTGACGGCTCGTCGAGATCCCACACCGGCCGCTCTGGGCGTGGGACGGCAGGCGGGATGGGTGGTGCCGGGGGCGGGGGCGGTGCCGGGAGCCAATCCGAGTCCGGTTCCACCGGCCAGGGCGAGGAGGCCTGGGCGGGGCCCGGCGTATCGCGGCTCGGAGAGGGCGCCTCGATGGCCCAGTCGAGGAAATCCGCCGCGACGGCGCGCGGCTTGACGGGGCGCAGCTCCCGCGGATCGATCGGCTCGGGCACCTCGCCGTCGAAGTCCCAGAAATTCTCGGGCGCGATCCGGCCCGGCGCTTCTCGGCCGGGGGCGGGCGGGCTCGAGGCGGCGGAGCGAGATACCTCGTCGTCCTCGTCGAGCGTCACCGCGATCAGGTATTGGCCGATGCACAGCCGGTCGCCGTGGCGCAAGCGATAGGGCTCGAGCAGCCTGTGCTCGGCGCCGTTGAGATAGGTGCCATTGAGGGAGACGTCGTAGAGCCAGTAGCCGCCGTCGCGATAGCGCACCTCGCAGTGCTTGCCGGAGATGAACATGTTCGGGTCGGGCAAGGTCCAGTCGAGGTAGCTGTCGCGGCCGAGGTCGAACCCGCGCCCTCCGGTCACGGTGTAGCAGAGGGGTCCGCCGTCGGGCAGCTGCGCGAAATTCTCGATCGTGAGGGTGAGCGCCATGACACTTTCGCCTCCTCGTTTGCCATGCCGC
Organism: Beijerinckiaceae bacterium; assembly: GCA_024304885.1. GTDB lineage: Bacteria > Pseudomonadota > Alphaproteobacteria > Rhizobiales > Beijerinckiaceae > Methylocapsa. Next base: position 2,844,152 of record JALJOM010000003.1, on the reverse strand, counting down.
CGCCGAGCGCCCCGCCAACGTGCATTTCGGGAAGCCACGCCCGCGCCGAGGCGCGCTCGAACGGCCGATCCTCGCGCCGAGATGTACGCCTTTCCGACGGCTCGTGCCACTCGTCCAGGGGCGGGCGCCCGAAATCGCGCCGCGACATCAATTGATCTTGATGAGGGGCGCGTTCAGCGTGATCTGGCCGGGTTCGAGGGTAATGCTGCTGGCTCCGACCGTGAGCGTCATCTTGGTGGTCGCGGTGATGCTGATCGAATCGTGAACGGTGATCTCCTGCTTGCCTTTGATCTCGACGGCTTGATCGCCGCTCTTGATATCGAGCTTGTCGGAGCCTTTCTTCAAGGTGACCGAGCGCGAGTTCCCGCCGCCCGAGAACTTCTCGCCGATCGTGACGGTCTCCGCGTTCAGCACCGTGACATCGTGATCCTTCTGGGCGTGCATCCGAATCTGCTCGGAGCCCTTCTTGTCCTCGAACATGAGCTCGTTGTAGCCGCTGCCGCCCTTCGTCGAATAGGACTTGAGCCCGGACTGGGTCTTGTTGGCCGGCATCTCGAACGGATGCTTGTACTGATCGTTGTAGACGGTGCCGATCACGAGCGGGCGATCGGGGTCGCCCTCGAGGAACTCGACGATGACCTCCTGCCCGACGCGCGGGATGACCTGCCCGCCCCAGCCCTTGCCCGCCCAGACCTGGGCGACGCGGACGCGGCACGAGCGCGCCTGCTTCCGGTCCCAGAAGAACCGGACGAGAATCCGGCCGTGCTCGTCGACGTCGATCTCCTCGCCTTCATTCCCCTTGTCGGCGACGACCTTGGCGGTCTGCGGCCCGTGCACCAGCGGGCGCGGGGTGGTCATCGGCGCCCGATAGGGGATGTCGCTCGAGAGAAAATTATACTCGCCGACATAGGTCGGCCCGTCGCTCGCCATGCCGGAGAAATAGGCCTCCGCCGTGTAGGAATGCACGGCGCGCAGGACAAGGTATTCCTTGTTCTCGGACGCGCTCGTATGCTTCTCGAGCTTCACGAGCCCGCCGGGGAACAGGCTGATGGCGTTCCCCCGGCCCGAGCGCCGCTGGTCCTGCGCCTGCTCGGCTTGCAGGCGATACTTGACGTAGGTCTCGCCGTCCGATTTGGTCTTGTACTTGCCGGGGTAGTCGAAGATCTCCATCTTCGACTTGGTATAGGCTGCCGTCCCCTCCTCCTCGCCTTTCATGTCGGCATCGGAGGTGAGGTAGTTGTAGTCGGTCAGGGCGAACTTGCCGCTGCGAAACCGTCGCTCCGGCGCCCATTGGTGCAAGTATTCGTGGTCGCGCCGTTCCTGGCTTCCGGCCAGGAAGACCGGGAGGGAGGCGTGGCCGGGGATCGCGTCATGCGACGACTTGCCGTTGGCGAGGACGAGCTCGTGCTTGTCCTTCGTGTGCTTGAAGAAATAGTAGATTCCGTGCTGCTCCATGAGCCGTGACACGAAGGCGAGGTCGGTCTCGCGATATTGCACGCAATAGTCGAGCTTCGGAAAGTCGCCGTTCGTCGCATCCTTGAAGTCGCTGAAGCCGCGGTCGCTGAAGACCTTCTTGATGATGTCCTTCGCGGTCTGGTTCTCGAAAATCCGGCAATCGCTCGTCCGCGACAGCAGCCAGAGCCACGGCCGCAGGACCAGGCGGTAGTTGTAGAGCTCGCCCTCGCCGCCCGTCTGTTGCGCGGTGACGAGCACACCGTTGAAGCAACGGTCCGGCTTCGCGTAGGATTGGACGGTCAGCGAGCAGCTCTGGCCGATCGCCCGGTCGAAATCGATCTCGGACTTCGTGCTCACGGCCTCGATCGCGATCTCGAAGAGCTCGCTCGCGCCTTCCGTCGCGTCGAAGCGGACGAGGCAGAGCTCGTCCTTGCCCAAGGGCGTATCCAAGCGCCCGAGGCGATTGTCCTGGGTCAGATTGATCGGCATGTGAACCTCGGGACTGGCTCCCCGGTCGTCCTTGACGATACCGAGCCGGGCCGGCAAAGTCGAGCGACGGCGGGAAGCGGGTTTTTGCGAAGATGGCTGACTTGTCTCTGGAATCGCTGACCGCGCCCTTGCCCGGCCCCGAGCCGTGCGGACCCGATCTCGACCTCGCCGGCGACGACGAGTTCGGAAGCTTCATGGCCTCCGGGGAAGGGCTCCTGCCGGCGACCTTCTTCAGCGGCGAGGACGGGCGGCCCTTCGATCGGACGAGCGTCGATTTCGCCTCGCAATACAAGGCCATCGCCCGCCTCTTGGAGCGGACGCGGGACCTGCGCCTCGTCGTGCTGCTCGCGAAGTTTCGCATCCTCGACCGCGATCTCGACGGCTTCAACACGGCAATCGAGGCGATCGCAGACTTGCTCGAGCGCGATTGGGAGGGCGTGCATCCGCGCGGCGACCAGGGCGACTTCGCCCTGCGCATGGTCACGGTCCAGTCGCTCGACGACATGGTGCCGGTGATCTTGCCGTTGAACTACGTGCCGCTCTTCGAGCACCGCCATGCCGGCCCGGTGAGCTACCGCAGCCATTTGCTCACCGAGGGCGAGGTCGCGCCCCGTGGCGACGAGGACAAGCTCGATATGGGCGTCGTCAAGCGCGCCTTTGCCGAGGTCGATCTCCCGCCGCTGATCGCGCGGCGCGATCAGTTCAAGAGGATCGGGGAGGCGCTCGCGCGGATTCGGGCCGCCTTCGTCGAGAACGTGGGGGCGGGCGAGGCAGTCGCATTCCCGCGGCTTCAGCAGCTCGTCGAGAAGATCCGGGCCTTGCTCGACGGTCTCGTCGTCGCGCGTGACCCCACCTTGGGAGAGAGCCCTCCCGAGGAAGAGACCGAGGCGGAGGAGGCCGAAACCCCGCTCGTCGCCGGCGACATCGCGACGCTTGCCGATGCGCGCGCGGCGCTCGAGGCGATCGCCGCCTATTACGAGCGGCGCGAGCCGTCGAACCCGGCGCTTCTCCTCGTTCGCCAGGCGATCGAGCTCGTCGGCCGCAGCTTCATTGACGCGCTGCGGGTGCTCGTTCCCTCCTATGTCGAGGACGTCAAGGTCCAGATCGGCAAGACTCAAGTTTTCGATCTCCCGATCGAGCGATTGTCCGAGTTCGCCTCGATCGACGGCGCGGGCGACGACACGGCCGCGGAGCCGGCGACGTTCGAGGTGACGACGCGTGACAGTGCACTACAGCTCCTGAAGAAGATCGGTGCGTTTTATCACGTGACCGAGCCGTCGAGCCCGGTGCCCTATCTCGTCGACCGCGCCCGCGAGCTTACGGGCCGCGATTTTCTCGGGCTGTTGCGGGAGATGCTGCCGAAGGACACGTTGCAGCCGCCGGAGGGGAAGTAGCGACCGCGACGACGCCGGGCGCTGGCCCGGGCCTCGAGGTCAACGCGAGATCACGAGAGCGATCCGCGACGTGTCGCGAGGATGCGACGAGACGGGCGCGGCGTCGTGCTTGAAGGGAAGCTCCCGAGCGAGCACGCGCGCGCCGCCGAGGCGCGCGGCGGCTTCGAGCGTCGCCGCGAAATCCGGCTTCTCGGTCACGACGACCCACATGCCACCGGCCCTCAGCCGCGTGATCCGCGCGTTGACCGCCGGGAAGTCGATGTAGTTGCCGGTCGGGTAGGGAAAGTCCTCCCGAATGATGTCGAAGCAAACATCGGCCGGAAGCTCCTCGACCTTGCCTTGCACGAATCTACCGCCACCGAGCTCGAAACGAGCTGCGGCAGGCGTGCGCACCGGATTGATGCAGGTCGCCTGCCCGCCACCCGCGTCGATCTTGCGAGCATAGTCGAACTCCGTCTCGGTCTCGGGGCCGACGACGAGGACACGCAGCCCGGGCCGGATCGGCCGGGACCTTTGCAGTGCTGCCGATGCTTCGTCGAGCACATCGAGCCCCAGTTGCGGGAGCCGGCAGATCGCGACCGACGCCTCAAGGTCCAATTCTCACGATCCTGGATAGAATCTACAGCGGGCCTAGCATGTGCCGATGCGCACATCGGCCGCGGACCTTTCGCCTATGGTCCCCTCCACGGTCGGAATACGGCCAGGGCGCAGCTCGACCGGAGGACGCGCGACTTCGTCCGATAGGCGATTGACCGGGCGAGGATTCGGAATAGGCTTTTGCAGCTGACCGAGAGCCGTCTTCGGCTGCTCGCCCGATCGCGCGACCGGCACATCGTTTCATGCAATCGACAAGGAGACGTGACATGGCAGGGGACAGCGGACAGAAGTTCATCGGGCGCAACCGCCCGCCGCGCGTGCAGATCACCTACGAGGACCCCTATGACGCGGAGCGCAAGATCGAGCTGCCGTTCGTCATGGGCGTCTTCTCGGACCTCTCCGGCCCGAGCCCCGGGGTCGAGAAGCCCGAGGTCGCCGATCGCAAGTTCCTCGACGTCGACATGGACAATTTCGAGAGCCGCATGGCGGCGATCGAGCCCGGCACGTCGTTCCAGGTCCAGAACAAGCTCGGCGACGACACCGGCGAGAAGCTCGCGGTCAGCCTGAGGTTCAAGAAGATCGACGACTTCAACCCGGCGCAGGTCGCCCGTCAGGTTCCCGCCCTCGCCAAGCTGCTCGAGGCGCGCACCCAGCTCAAGAACCTGCTTCTGTTCATGGACGGCAAGGTCGATGCCGAGGCGAAGCTGAAGAAGCTGTTGAGCGACAAGGACCTCCTGGCGGCGCTCGGCGAGCGGCAGGGGCAGGTCGGCTCCGGCAGCGCGGAATGATGCGAGGGAGGCTCAGATGGCAACCGAGGTCCAGGAAGGTCAGGTATCGCCGCAGGGCGAGGCCCGCGAGGTCGACGAGTTCGCGACCCTCTTGAAGCAGAGCTTCAAGCCGCGCACCGAGCGAGGCGCGGAGGAAGTCGAGAACGCGGTGGCGACGCTCGTGCGCGAGGCGCTCGCCGACGAGACGGTGATCCGGGAGGACGTGCTCGAGACGATCGAGGCCATGATCGCTCGGCTCGACGAGAAGCTCACCGTGCAGATGAACGAGATCCTGCACGCGCCCGAGTTCCAGAGGATGGAGAGTACGTGGCGCGGGCTGCATTATCTCGTCTTCAACTCGGAGACCGACGCGCAGCTGAAGATCCACATCTTCAACATCTCGAAGAGCGAGCTTTCCAAGCACTTCAAGCTCTACCCCGGCGCGCGCTGGGACCAGAGTCCGCTGTTCAAGAAGATCTACGAGGCCGAGTACGGCCAGCTCGGCGGCGAGCCCTACGGCTGCCTCATCGGCGATTACGAGTTCAACCATCTCGCGCAGGACATCCAGCTCTTGCGCGACCTCAGCAAGATCGCCGGTGCCGCGCATGCGCCGTTCTTCTCCGCGGCGGATCCGTCCCTGATGGGCATGGACAGCTGGACCGAGCTCATGAACCCGCGTGATCTCTCGAAGCTCTTCGACACGCCCGAATATGCGGCATGGAAGGGATTCCGCGACAACGAGGACGCGAAATACGTCGGCCTGTGCATGCCGCGGGTCCTCTCGCGCGTGCCCTACGGCGCGAAATCGGAGCCGGTGGAGGAATTCGCCTTCGAGGAGGATACCGACGGCCACAAGGGCGAGAAATACGCCTGGATGAACGCCGCCTATGCCATGGCCGCCAACATCAACCGGGCCTTCAAGGAATACGGCTGGTGCACCCGTATCCGCGGCGTCCAGTCGGGCGGCGAGGTGATCAACCTTCCGACCCACACCTTCCCGACCGACGAAGGCGGCGTCGATCTCAAGTGCCCCACCGAGATCGCGATCAGCGACCGGCGCGAGCACGAGCTCGCCAAGTCCGGCCTGATCCCCCTCATCCACCGCAAGAACACCGACAAGGCGGCCTTCATCGGCGCGCAGTCGGTCTACAAGCCGCGCAAGTACGAGGGCAAGGACGGGGTCGCGGCGACCGCCGCCGACAACCTGAAGGCGCGGCTCCCCTACATGTTCGCCGTGTCGCGATTCGCGCATTACCTGAAATGCATGGTGCGCGACAAGATCGGCTCCATGAAGGAGAAGGAGGCGCTGCGCGACTGGCTGCAGACCTGGATCAACCAATATGTCGATTCGGATCCGATCAACTCGTCCGAGGACTACAAGGCCAAGCATCCATTGGCGGACGCGCGCGTCGATATCTTCCCCGACGAGGAGAATCCCGGCTACTACGCCGCGCGATTCTACCTTCGGCCGCACTACCAGCTCGAGGCGATGGATATCGGCCTGAGCCTGGTGTCGCGCATGCCGGAGATTCCGAAGTAGATGGGATCGTCGTGTGCGCGGGGGCACCTCGGCGCACCACGATCCGGATTAGATATGCTGCAGGCGCTGGCGATGACGACGGCGCCGGAACGCAACCGATAGAACGAGGATAAAATGTCCGGTGATATTTTCCTGAAGCTCAAGGACGTCGAAGGCGAGAGCACCAAGAAAGGCCACGAGAAGGAGATCGAGGTCGAGTCCTTCTCCTGGGGCGAATCCAACCCCACCTCGTTCGCCCATGGTGGTGGTGGTGGTGTCGGCAAGGTGTCGATCCAGGATGTCCACTTCACCAAGCTGATCGACAAGGCCAGCGCCAACCTCGCCCAGTTCTGCGCCAGCGGCAAGCATATCGGCGAGGCGCTTTTCACCTTCCGCAAGGCCGGCGAGGACGCGCAGGAATACCTGAAGGTCAAGCTCACCGACGTCATGATCTCGTCCTACCAGCTGTCGGACAGCTCGGGCGGCTCGGTGCTTCCCCACGAGAGCGTCTCGCTCGCGGCCTCGAAGGTCCAGTTCGAGTACTTTCCGCAGGACGAGAAGGGCAAGCTCGGCGCAAAGGCCGCCTACGGCTGGGACATCGCCAAGCACAAGGAAGACAAGCCGTAATCCACCCCCATCCGGCGCGTCGTCACCCCACGGCGCGCCGGATATGCCGGCGGCGCAGTGGCGTCCGTCGCGCGCTCCTCCGTTACAAGAAGAGAAGTTCGATGTCGGTCGCATCGAGAAAGAACCGGTTGAGCCCGCCGTTCATGCATGCGTTTCGGAGCGCGCATGCGAAGAGGGACGCCAAGAAGGCGTTGGACCTGAGGGACGAGGCCGGCGAGAGGGTGATCGCCCAGCGCCGCGTCGCGCCGCGCTCGACCATCACCGAGCCGCACCTGCGCCGCGAGGTGGCGCGCGATCTCGAAGCTCTCGTCAATACCGTCGCGCTCGGCTCGACGGAGGATCTTTCGACCTACGAGGCGGTGCAGCGATCGGTCCTCAACTACGGCCTTCCGGATATCGTCCATCGCAGCATCGAGGAAGCCTCGGTCGCGCACATCAGCAGCGAGATCGTCGCGGCTCTCGTCGCCCACGAGCCGCGCCTCGTCCCCGGGACGATCCAGGTCGCTCGGGACCAGAGAGTCGACAAGGTCGAGCTGAAGATCAGGTTCGTGGTCTCCGCCGAGCTGATGTGCCATCCGGTCAACGTGCCGGTCGAGTTCGTCGCGGATGTCGAGACCGACAGTGGCGCGATCGTCCTGAAGCCGGCGTGAGCCCATGAACGTCGAGTTCCTGGACCACTACAACCGCGAGCTCCGGCTGCTCTACGAGCAAGCCGCCGAGTTCGCCGAGCAATATCCGGGTGTCGCCGAGCGGCTCGGGGGGCTGCTCGAGGATCGGATCGATCCGATGATCGCCGGCCTGCTCGAGGGCGCCGCCTACCTCGCCGCGCGCGTCCAGCTGAAGCTGAAGCACGAGTTCCCCGAGTTCACCAACAACCTGCTCGAGCAGCTCGTCCCGGACTACCTCGCGCCGACGCCTGCGGTCATGCTGGTCAAGGCGACGCCTCTCTACGGCGATTCGGCCTTGCGCGACGGGCAGCGAATCGCGCGAGGCTCCTACCTCGATGCCACCTACCGCGAGCTCGATCGCCAGGTGGCGTGCCGGTTCCGGCTTGCCTCCGACATCACCTTGCTCCCCTTCGACATCGCCGGCGCGGAATATTACGCGTCGCCCGGACCGCTGCAGGCGCTCGCGATCCCGAGCGGGCCCAAGGTGCTCGGCGGATTGCGCCTGTCGTTGCGCCATCGCACCACGTCACGGGTCGAGGACGAGCCTGCGGCCGACCAAGTAACCGACATTGAGGAGCACTGGTTCTCGGGCGTGCGCGTCCCGGAGCTGCCGATCCATCTGCTCGGCCCGGAGGCGGACGCGATCGCGCTCTACGAGCAAGTGTTCGGCCATCGTGCCGAGATCTACTACCGATACCTCGACGAGTTCGGCGACCCGCGGATCGTGCCGGCCGGCCGCGACGCGATCGCACCTGTGGGATTTGGGACCGGCGAGGCTCTGTTCCCGCGCAACGAACGCATCTTCGAGGGCTTCGAGCTCCTCCGCGAATATTTCGTGTTCCCGCGCAAGTTCCTCGGCTTTCGCCTGACCGGGCTTCGCGAGATCCTCGCTCGCCTGCCCGCGCGCGCGATCGACGTTGTCGTCTGCTTCACCGAGGTCGATCCGCGGCTCGCGGTGGCCGTGACGCCCGCGATGTTCTCGCTCTACGCTGCGCCCGCCGTCAACCTGTTCGAGAAGACGACCGATCGCGTGCCGATCGAGGCGAACCGCTACGAGCATCATGTCGTGCCGGACCGCAGCCGCTACCTCGACTACGAGCCGCATAAGATCTTGAGCGTGCAGGCCTACCATCGTGGGGGCATAGGCGCCGTACCGGTGCAGCCGCTCTACTCGGCGGACGCCGAGCCCGGGGCGCGCGGCAAGCTCTACTACACGATTCGGCGCCTGCCGCGCGGCCGGACCGCGAAGGAGCGGCAATACGGCCTAGCCGCGGACTATGTCGGCACCGACATGTTCATCTCGCTCGTCGAGCCTCCCGATGCCACCGCGGGCGCGGGTGTGGCCGAGCTCGGCATTCGGGCCTTGTGCTCCAACCGGCATCTGCCCGAGCTTCTCCCCGTGGGTCAGGGGGGCGCGGACTTTCACCTGCTCGACAATGCAGCGATCGGCCTGCAGTGCATCGCGGGACCGACACGGCCGCGCGAAGCCATCGTCTCGCAGCTGAAGAGCCGCGCCGAGACCGCCTTCGCCGGAACCGTCGCCTGGCGGCTCATCAACATGCTGAGCCTCAATCACCTCGGCCTCGTCGAGCGTGGTGCCGGCGGCAATGCGCAGGCGCTCCGCGAGGTCTTGTCGATGTTCGCCGACCTGACCGACAGCGCAACGGAAAGGCGGATCAGGGGCATCCGCAGCGTCGACAGCCGGCCGGTGGTTCGCCGCGTGCGTCAAAGCGGCGGGGTCGGCGTCGCGCGCGGCGTCGAGATCACGGTGACGATCGACGAGAAAGCTTTCGAGGGCAGCGGGATCTTCCTGCTCGGGGCCGTGCTCGACCGCTTCTACTGCGAATATGCCGGCTTCAATCATTTCACCGAGACCGTCATCCGGAGCGTGGAGCGGGGCGAGGTCATGCGATGGCCGGTGCGAATCGGCCTCAGGAGATTGCTGTGAACCTTTCCGGGATCGAGCGAGAGCCGTGGCGGTTCGATTTCTACGCCGTGTTGCGCTGGCTCGAGCGGAACCGCCCAGGCAAGCCCCGTATCGGCGATTCCGCCTCCTTGCGCGAGGAGATCGTGCGGCTCGGCCAGGATCCCTACATGGACTTCCCGGCCTCCACCTTGAGCGCCTTCGAGGCCGAGGAAGACGGTCCGGCCTGGATCAAGACGCGGTTCCTCGGCCTGCTCGGGCCGCAAGGCGCCTTGCCGCTCGCGACCACCGAGGAGGTCTATCTGTGGTTTCTCGCGCAAGACGACGCCTATCCGCGCTTCCTCGATATTCTGCAACATCGATTTCTGCAGCTCTACTTTCGTGCCTGGGCGGACGCACGGCCGATCGCTCAGCACGACCGCCCGGATGCCGACCGGTTCGAGACCTATGTCGGCACCCCGATCGGGATCGGCTCGCCGATCTTTCGCAGCCTCGATTCCGTGCCCGACCGCGGCAAGCTCGCCTTCGCGGGCCTTCTCGGGGCGCGGGCCAAGTCGGCCTCGCGCCTCGCCGGCTTCATCCGCGGCCACTTCGGCGTCCAGGCGGAGATCACCGAGTTCGTCGGGTCGCGGCTCATGCTCGATCCGCACGACAGGTCCACGCTCGGCGCCTGCACGCTCGGGGCCGACACGCTCGTCGGCGCGAGCTTCTACAGCGTGCAGGACAAGTTTCGCATCCGCGTCTATGTGGCCGACATGAAGGCCTATCACCGCTTCCTCCCGGAGGGGGATCGTTGCGAGCCCTTGGCCGATATGGTGTATTTCTACGTGGGTGACGAGCTCGACTACGAGCTCGAGCTCGCGATTCCGGCCAAGGCCGTCGAGCCCGTGAAGCTCGGAAAATCCGGTGCCCTCGGCTGGACCACATGGGTCGCGCCGGACTGGTCGGAGGGCGACGCCTACCGAGCCGATGCGCGATTCCATCCTGCCGAGCGGATGCGTGCGAAACGGGCCGGCACAACGAAACCCAATGCGGTAGTCGGGGCAAGACATGGCTGAGATCAGTCTCGAGGCGGTGACCGGTAAGCTCAACCGGATCGGCTACGAAACCTTCATCCAGGCGCTGCGCCAGGCGAAGGGGGCCGGCAACCGCAACCTGGAGCTCGCGCACTGGCTCGCGCATATCCTGCAGAAGGAGCGCTCGGACCTCGCCCTCACCGCGGACCATTTCAAGCTCGATCGCGGCAAGCTCGCCGCCGATATCGCGCGGGCGATCGACGGCTTCCGGCGCAACGAGACCGAGATGCCGGGAGTCTCCAACACGGTGATCGACCTGCTCGATCGCGGCTGGCACTACGCGACCTTGTTCTTCGGCGAGACCCAGATCCGGACCGGCCATATCCTCGCCGGCGCCTTGAAGTCACTCGAGCTGCGCCGGGCCTTCACCTCGCTGTCGCCGGAGTTCGCGAAGATCCCGGCCGATGCGCCGACCGACGAGCATCGCAGGCTCTGGGCCGGATCGGAGGAGGAAAATCTCCAGCCGATCGACGGGGCAGGGCTCAAGGCCTCCGGAACGCCGGGGGCTGCGCCCGGGGCGGCGAAGGGCACGACCGCGCTCGACCGGTTCTCGCAGGATCTGACCGCGAAGGCCGCGGCCGGCGAGCTCGATCCCGTGCTCGGGCGCGACGACGAGGTCCGCCAGGTGATCGACGTCCTCATGCGGCGGCGGCAGAACAATCCGATCCTCACCGGCGACGCGGGCGTGGGCAAGACCGCGATCGTGGAGGGCTTCGCCCAGAAGATCGCCGCGGGCGAGGTGCCGCCGCCGTTGCGTGGCGTGCGCTTGCACAATCTCGACATCACGTTGATGCAGGCCGGCGCGTCGATGAAAGGCGAGTTCGAGCAACGCTTGCGCTCCGTCATCGACGAGGTGCAGGCCTCGCCGAAGCCGATCATCCTCTTCATCGACGAGGCCCATACGTTGATCGGCGCGGGGGGTGCCGCCGGCACCGGCGACGCGGCCAATATCCTGAAGCCAGCGCTGGCACGCGGGACCTTGCGCACGATCGCGGCCACCACATGGTCGGAATATCGGCAATATTTCGAGAAGGACCCCGCGCTCACGCGACGGTTCCAGCCAGTCCAGGTCGACGAGCCCGACGTCGCGAAATGCTGCACCATGTTGCGTGGCGTGCTCGGCCCGATGGAAGCGCACCACAAGGTGCGGATCTCCGACGCGGCGATCGTCGCCGCCGTGCAGCTCTCGCATCGCTACATCCCGGCCCGCAAGCTCCCCGACAAGGCCGTGAGCCTGCTCGACACGACCTGCGCGCGGGTCGCGATCAGCCAGGCCGCGATCCCTGCCGCGATCGAGGATACGCGGATGGCGCTCGCCGCGCTCGCGACGGAACGGGCGGCGCTCGTCGCCGATCTCGACCTCGGCGTGAAGAACGAGACGCGATTAGCCGAGATCGACGCGGATACCGCGACGCTTTCCGAGAAGCTCGCGGGCCTCGAGGCGGAATATGCGCAAGAGCAGAAGCTCGTCGAGGAAATCTCGCGGCTTCGCGGGGAGCTCCACAAGGACGGGGCGGACAGCGCCGCCACTCGCGAAACGCTGGACGGGACCTTCGCGACGCTCGCCGCGATCAATCCCGAGAAGCGCATGATCTATGCGCATGTCGACGAGCCGGCGGTCGCGGCCGTGGTCTCGGACTGGACCGGAATCCCAGTCGGACGCATGGTGAAGGACGAGATCGAGAACGTGCTGCGGCTGCCCGAGATATTGAACAAGCGCGTGGTGGGCCAGTCGCACGGGCTCGCGATGATCGCCAAACGCATCGAGACCAATAGGGCGCGGCTCGACAATCCCGGCAAGCCGATCGGCGTCTTCATGCTCTGCGGCCCCTCGGGCGTCGGCAAGACCGAGACCGCGCTCGCGCTCGCCGAGGCGCTCTACGGCGGCGAGCAGAACATCATCACCATCAACATGTCGGAGTTCCAGGAGGCCCACACGGTCTCGACCTTGAAGGGCGCGCCTCCGGGCTATGTGGGCTATGGCGAAGGCGGGCGGCTCACCGAGGCCGTGCGGCGAAAGCCCTACAGCGTCATCCTCCTCGACGAGATCGAGAAGGCGCATCCAGACGTGCACGAGATCTTCTTCCAGGTCTTCGACAAGGGGGTCATGGAGGACGGCACCGGCCGGCGGATCGACTTCAAGAACACGCTGATCATCCTGACCTCCAATGTCGGGACCGATCGCATCATGGAGCTTTCCGAGCATCCAGCCTATGCGCAAGACGCCGAGGCGATCGCGGCAGCGATGCGTCCGGATCTCCTGCGAGTCTTCCCGGCCGCGCTGCTCGGCCGCATCGTGACCATCCCCTACTTCCCGCTCTCGCCTGCCATGCTCGGCGGGATCGTGCGGCTCCACCTCGACCGGATCGGCAAGCGCATCCGCGAGAACCACCAGGCGGCCTTCGCCTATGACGATGCGGTGGTGGACTATATCGTCTCGCTCTGCAACGATCCGGATTCGGGCGGGCGCATCATCGACAACATCATCACCAACACGCTCCTGCCGGCGCTTTCGCGCGAGTTCCTCAAGCGCTCGCTCGCGAAGGAGGAATTGAAGGAGGCGCGGGTCTCGATCGCCGACGGGACGTTCAGCTACGCGTGGGCATGACGCTCGCGCCGGCCATCGACCAGGATGGAAGCCGAAGCGCCGGCACTTTCTGCCGCGCTTCCTTCATGCGTGCCGGGCGGACGATCTCTATCGGGATCGAGTCCTCGAGACTTGATCGGCGCTTTTCCCCTGCTCAGGCCTGGTTCCTCCCGACCGATCGACCCCCTCGGCATTCTGCGAGCGTCCCGAGAGCTGCCGCGAGGGTCCTCGGTGTCGCCCGCGGGCAGCCCCGGAACCGAGACGCTGATCCCGTCCTCGGTGCGATGGAATTCAACCGTATATTTCAATGAGAGGCGCGTGCTGATTCTACGCGGTCACCCTCTCACTCCGCCGCCGACCGCGCTTGCGCCTGCTCGGCGAGAAACCGCTCCGCCTCGATCGCCGCCATGCAGCCCATGCCTGCCGCCGTCACGGCCTGGCGATAGATGTCGTCGGTCACGTCGCCTGCGGCGAAGACTCCGGCAATATTGGTCGCCGTCGAGAACGGCGCAGTCTTGATATAGCCGTTCGATTTCATCTCGATCTGGCCCTTGAAGATTTCCGCCGCCGGCTTGTGGCCGATCGCGACGAAGAGCCCGTGGGTGTCGAGCGTCGTCGTCGCGCCGGTCTCGACGTTCTTCAGCCGCACCCCGGTCACGCCGAGCACCGGCTCCTCGACGCCGAGGATCTCGTCCACGACGTGATTCCAGATCACCTCGATGTTCGGCGCCTCGAAGAGGCGCTCCTGCAGGATCCGCTCGGCCCGGAAGGCGTCACGCCTGTGCACGATCCTGACCTTGCTCGCGAGATGCGAGAGATAGAGCGCCTCCTCGACCGCGGTATTGCCGCCGCCGACGACGACGACCTCCTTGCCGCGATAGAAGAACCCGTCGCAGGTCGCGCAGGCCGAGACGCCATAGCCCTTGAACTTCGTCTCGGAGGGCAGGCCGAGCCACTGCGCCTTGGCGCCCGTCGCGATGACGAGCGCGTCGCAGGTATAGGTCGTGCCGCTGTCGGCCACGAGGCGAAAGGGCCGCGCGCCGAGCGCGACCTCGGTGATGTGATCGGAGACGAGGCGGGTGCCGACGTGCTCGGCCTGGGCCTTCATCTGCTCCATGAGCCAAGGCCCCTGGATCGGCTTCGCGAAGCCCGGATAGTTCTCGACATCCGTCGTGATCATGAGCTGGCCGCCGGGCTCGGCGCCCGAGATCAGGACGGGCTCGAGCAGCGCGCGGGCGGCATAGATCGCGGCCGTATAGCCCGCCGGCCCCGAGCCGATGATGATCACCTTGGAATGGGAAGGGTTGTCGGCTACGGCCATGAGAATCTCGTGCGTGGATGAGGTTCGGCCGCCTCGTACCGGGAATCGATGATTTCCGGTACGTCGGTTGTATCGCCGCATCCGCTTCCTCGCCTTCGAAGCGCGCTTCGAACGCGGCGGACACCAGACGGCCCTCGCTACGAGACTATAGAAGGCAAGGTGCGCGCCGCAACCGCGGCGCGGCGGCTCACCGCGTCCGGGCGCCGATCTCCGCCTCGGCGAGGTCCTCGGTCTCGGCGAGCTCCAGCTCGGGCTCGTGAGCCGTCTTCGGCGTGCGCTTCCAGGTTTCCGTCGCGCCGAGAGCCGTGCCCAGGATGGCCGGCGCATTGGAGAGGCTGACGTAGATCATCAAGGGCACGAGGGAGCCGAGCGTCGCGGCATAGCGCCAGAGCGGTCCCCGCCTCAGGACGAGATAGGGCACGAGGGTGAGCGCGACCGCGATGAGCGCGACGATCGTCAGCGAAATCCAGACGTGCGGCGCATAGTTCGACGCATCGCCGCCGCTCAGGAGGATCGCGGCGAGGAGCGAGAGGCTCGCGATGGCGACGCAAGGATAGAAGGCCTGGATGAAGACGAGCAGGAAGGCCGAGACCTTGCGCCCGAGGCTCCAATCCGCCGTCCAAATCTGGCCGACCAGCTTGCGGGCGACCTGGACGAAGCCGTTCGACCAGCGCCTCTGCTGGACACGCCAATGCGCGACCTCGGCGGGCACGAGGCCCGGAACGGCGGGCTCCATGGCGAAAAGCCCGTGCCAGCCCGCGATCTCGGCGCGAACCGTGAGATCGAGATCCTCGCAGAGCGACTCGCCCGACCAGCCGCCCGCGGCATCGATCGCCGCGCGGCGCCAGACCGCGCTCGTGCCGTTGAACTGGAACAGCCAGCCGGCGCGAAACCGCGTCGCCTGCTCGATCACGAAATGCGCGTCGAGCATCAGCCCTTGGACGCGGGTGAGGAGATTGGTGCGGTAGTTCGAGAACTCGCAGCGCGACTGCACGAAGCTCGCGGAGGGATCGGCGACGAGCATCGGCACGACCGCGCGCAGCCAATGCGCCGGCGGACGGAAGTCGGCATCGAGAACCGCGATGAAGGGAGCGTCGGACCGTGCGAGGCCCGCGGCGAGCGCGCCGCCCTTGTAGCCTGCCCGATCGGCCCGGCGCAGGTGCAAGATGTCATGGCCGCGGGCGCGCAGCCGATCCGCCACGGCGGCGGCGATCGCGCAGGTCGAATCGGTGCTGTCGTCGAGGAGCTGGATGTGGAGCTTCTCGCGTGGCCAATCGAGAGCTGCCGCCGCGCGCAGGGCGTCGGCCACCATTTCCGGCTCGTTGTAGACCGGAATCTGGACGAGCACATGCGGCAGGTCCGCCTCGGCGAGGCGGGGCGTGCGGAGCGGACGGCCGAGCCGCCGGCCCGTCGCGAGTTCGAAAAGATTGACGCCGACCAGGAAAACAAAGCTGCCGCCGACGATGGAAAGACCGAGCGCGGAAATCAGGAAGCTCGCCTCGGCGAGAAGCCTCAGGGCGTCGGAAAGGCTCACAATCGGTACTCCCACGGCAGGCAAGCGCAAATCCGCCGCTCGCGACACGAGCCGGACCGATCGAGCGATGTGACGAAGGCCGAAGCGGGGACCCGCGGAGGCGCATCCATAGCTCGAGCGATCCGTATCGGACGGAAATGCTCCAGCTTTCAATCGAGCAGAATCGGCGCGCCCACAACCAACAAATTGCAACAAATTATTTCAAGGGTCGTGCAAGGTTTCGAGACCCGAGCGCAAGTCTTAACGAAGTGTTACGATTGTTTACGGACCGATGCCGTGCTCGACTCTCGGTGGAACACTTTGACGAGCACTCGATTAACGGTACGTCAAGGAATTCGCTCGCGCGTCGCGGGCACGTTCACCTCGAATCGACCCATGATTCGGTCGATCAGGCGAACGGGAAACGTTCTCGCGAGTCGCGCCGCGAAATAGAGCGGCCACGGAAAGACGATCACGGCCTTATCGCGATCGAGGCCCCGCTTGATGAGGCGGGCGGCCTCGACGTCGCTGAGCTCGAAGGGCTTCAGGCCGTCGATGCTATCATTGAGAGGTGTCTTCACGAATCCGGCGACAATGAGGCTGACCCGCACCCCGCGCGGCTCGAGCCTGCCGCGCAAGGATTCCGTATAGGCATGGACCGCCGCCTTGGCTGCGCTATAGGCCGGCGCATAGGGCAAGCCGCGCAGGCCCGCGATCGATCCGACGAAGGCGAGCTGGCCCTTCTTGCGCGCGCACATCGGCGCGATGACCGGTTCCACGGTGTTGAGGACGCCGAGGAGGTTGGTGCCGAGGATGGCGCGTACCGCGCCGGGATCTTCCGCGGCGTCCTGCGGCCCGAGGCCGGTGGTGATGCCGGCATTGGCGATGACGAGATCGAAAGGGTTTTCCGCGTCCTGTGCCGAAATCCAGCGCGCCATGGCCTCCTGGTCGCGCACGTCGAGCCGGCCGAGACGGATCTCTGCACCTCTTTCGCGCGCGGCGGCAGCGACGGCGTCGAGTCTCTCCTCGTTGCGGCCGATCAGCGCGAGCGTGACGTCGGGAGCGGCATAGGCGAGCGCCAGCGCACGGCCGATCCCGCTCGAGGCACCGGTCACGAGAATGGAACGCGGCGCCATCTCAGGCCGCGGCTTCGTCACGAGACGCGACCGCCGTCGCCTCGCCGAGGAGAGCGATCTCGCCGTCGGCGCGGCGGACGGTCAAGCGCAGGACGATCTCGGCCGGGGACGAGCGCACGACACGGCCGGTGAGGGAAATCGTCTCGCCTTCCAGCACGGGACGCAGGAACTTCGCAGCGAGGGTCGTAACCGCGAGGTCGTCGCGCCAGCGCAGAACCGCGGGCTCGAGGCAGCTCATCATCAGCATGCCCTGGATGGGCGGCGCTTCGAGCCCCGCCGCCATCGCGACCGACCGGTCGAGATGGAGCGGGTTGTCGTCCCCGGATGCCGCGGCATAGCGGGCGAGCTCCGACGGCCCGAATGGCCCGAAGCCGACAGGGCCGAAGCTCTCGCCCGTCCTCGGCCAGTCGGGCGATGTGCTCGGCTCGGAAGATTTCATGGCACCAAGTCCCGTTCGGTTCGCGCGACCATGATGCACCCGCCTGCACGGGGTCAACCCCGGAGTGGTAGCGCGCCGGCACGAGCCCTCGATCCGCTCGGGAGCTGCAACCGAGCGCTTCGGCGCGGCGTTCTTCTCGCAAACGACGCGTGAGAAGGAGAAAGCGCGTGCGACAAATGAAGGCCGTGGAAGTGCGGGAACCCAAAGGGCCCCTGCAGCTCGTGCAGCGCGACGTGCCGAATCCCGGAGCCGGCCAGGTTCTGATCAAGGTCCACGCCTGCGGCATTTGTCATAGTGATGTCTTCACCAAGGAGGGCTTGTGGCCCGGCCTCCGATATCCACGTATCCCCGGGCACGAGATCGCCGGGGTGATTGAAACGCTGGGGCCGGGCATCGACGAGTGGAAGCCCGGCCAGAGGGTCGGCGTCGGATGGCACGGAGGACATTGCGGCCGCTGCGAGCGCTGCCGCCGAGGCGACTTCGTCCTCTGCGAGCGCGGATTGGTGCCGGGCATCAGCTATGATGGAGGCTATGCCGAATATATGGTCGCACCGGTGGAGGCCCTGGCACGCGTTCCGGACGATCTCTCCGACGTCGAGGCGGCCCCTCTGCTGTGCGCCGGCATCACGACCTTCAACGCGCTGCGCAACAGCGGTGCGCGCGCCGGCGACGTGGTCGCGATCCTCGGCATCGGCGGTCTCGGGCATCTCGGCGTGCAATTTTCCGCGAGGATGGGCCTCGAGACGGTGGCGATCGCCAGGGGAAAGGACAAGGAGGAGCTAGCACGCAAGCTCGGCGCGCGCCACTACATCGACAGCGCAACGCAAGACGTGGCGCAGGCTCTCGGCGCCTTGGGTGGGGCAAAGGTCGTCCTGGCGACGGTGACGAGCGGCAAGGCCATGACGGCGGCCTCGGGGGGGCTCGCGGTCGACGGGAAGCTTATCGTCGTCGGTGTCTCGGAGGAGCCGGTGGAGATTCACACAGTCCAGCTCATCATGGGACGACGGTCGGTCCAGGGCTGGCCCTCGGGGACCGCAGCCGACTCGCAAGATACTCTGGCATTCAGCGCCGCGACGGGCGTGCGGCCCATGATCGAGGAGTTTCCGCTCGAACGGGCAGCCGAGGCATATGATCGCATGATCAGCGGCAAAGCCCGCTTCAGGGTGGTGCTGAAGACCGGTCGACAGCCCGCAGGGCTCTAACAGAGAATGCCCCGCCACACGCGAAGGACTTTTTGGCGACAGGATATGACGCCGACTGGTTGGTCAGGCCCTCACCGAGCTCGGCGTTAGGGCGGTTCTCCGATTCCACCTGATCGGAAGCCGCACCAAGCTTCAAAGTGCCTTCCGCATCGCTAATCCGACACCGAAGCGCGTTTGGTGCTCTCCGACGACCTCGAAACCACACGTGGAATAAAAACCCTTCGCATGTGGATTGCCGACGACATGCAAGGCGGCTGCACCTCGTGCTCGGGCAAATTCACCGCAATGCTCGACCAATGAACGCCCAATGCCACATTTCCACATGGTGGGCTCCACAAAAAGGCCGTCGAGCTCGGTCTGACCATCCGCCCGCACCAGCACCGCAGCGAAGCCCACGATAACGCCATCCCGTTCAGCAACAAACACCCCGCCGGCGGTGATCTGGTCGAGTGGAAGCTCGATAGCGTCAGGGTTGGCGAGCAGAGCGTCGCGGTCGCCGGGATTTTCGAGAGAGGCCCGCCACTGCAGGGCTTCGAGAGCCTTTTGCTCGGCCGCTTCCGCGATGCGGATAGTCGGAGCTTCTGTCATTTGAACGGCATATATATCAGCCAATTGCGACGGGAAAGGCGAGGCACGTCTACGGCGCACCCGCGTCGGTGCCTTCCCACACAGCGCCTCAGAACTCGACCTCGAGCTCCTCGACCTCGGCGGGCTCCAGCCGCGCGGCCGCGATCCATTCCGCCATCTCCGGCATGGCCATGATCGTGCGGCAATAGCCGCGGCTCACGGCATCGACCTCGACGTGATAGGTGAGGAATCGCGTCACCACGGGCGCATACATCGCATCCGCCATCGAGCGCTCGCCGAGGAGATAGGGCCCGCCATAGAGGTCGAGGCATTCGCGCCAGATCGTGGTGATGCGATCGATATCGGCCTTGGCCCGCGTCCAGACCTTGAAGCCGGGGAAATCGCCTTTGAGATTCATCGGCAACCCGGACCGCAGCGGCGCGAAGCCCGAGTGCATCTCGCCCGAGATCGAGCGGCAGCGCGCCCGTTTCACGCGGTCCTGCGGCACGAGCCCGGAGTCCGGCCGGACCTCGTGCAAATATTCCGCGATCGCCAGCGTGTCCCAGATCGTGATGCCGTCGTGCACGAGGCAGGGCACCAGGAAGGAGGGAGACAGGAGGAGGAGCTCCGCCCGCATGGCGGGATCCTCCGGCGGGATGACCTTCTCGACGAAGGGCAGGCCGGAGAGCTTGGCCAGGAGCCAGCCGCGCAGCGACCAGGACGAATAGTTCCGGCTGCTGATCGTGAGAGTCGCCAAGTCCGTCGCCAATTCCGTTGCCGTGCGCTCCGTCGCCGCGTGCTCCGTTGCCTGGTCCAATCGAATTCCCCCGCCGCGCTTGTTTTTGTGATCTCGAATGAAGGAGTTGCTTGGGACCCACGAGAAACCAGCGTAGCATAAGATCGACGGCCGGCCTATGCCTGCCGAATTTCGCTCGCAGGCCCCTCGCGCGGCCGACCAAGGTGCGCCACGGATGCTCTATATCGTATATGGTGCGCAGACGGGTTTCCTCGACCTGCTTCGTCCCCTCGCCGCCGGTGCCGGGAGGACGCTGCGCATGCCCTGGCCCTTGCTCGAGCCGAGCGCACCGCTCCGTAGCCTCGCCGGGGCGCTGGAGACCTTCGCGGATCTCGCCGTCACGCATACGCGCCCGCCCTTCGGCATCTCGTCGGTTGCCGTCGGCAATGGCGAGGTGGCGGTGACCGAGGAGGTGGCCGCCGAGACGGACTTCGCCGCGCTCTTGCATTTCCGCAAGGACCTCGACCTCCCGCAGCCGAAGGTCTTGCTGGTCGCTCCGATGTCGGGCCATTTCTCGACCTTGCTGCGCGCGACGGCCAAGACGATGC
The DNA here is from genome assembly GCA_024304885.1 of Beijerinckiaceae bacterium. GTDB lineage: Bacteria > Pseudomonadota > Alphaproteobacteria > Rhizobiales > Beijerinckiaceae > Methylocapsa. Next base: position 2,823,527 of record JALJOM010000003.1, on the reverse strand, counting down.
TGGCCGATCACGATGTCTATGTCACCGACTGGTACAATTTTCGTGACGTGCCCCTCGACGCAGGGCCCTTCGATTTCGGCTCCTATGTCGACCATGTGATCGGCTTCCTGCGCGCGATGGGTCCCGGGTCTCACGTCGTCGCAGTGTGCCAGCCCTGCGTCGCGGTCCTCGTCGCCGCCGCGCTCATGGCCGAGGAGGGTGACGAGGCGCAGCCGCACAGCATGACGCTCATGGCCGGGCCGATCGACGCGCGGATCAATCCGACGAAGGTCAACGAGATGGCCGCCAAATGGCCGATCTCGTGGTTCGAGCGGAACCTGATCACGCGGGTGCCTTGCGGTCTCGACGGCGCCGGAAGGCGGGTCTATCCGGGCTTCCTCCAGCTCGCGGCCTTCATGAGCATGAACATCGAGCGCCATATCCGCTCCTTCGGCGACATGGCCGAGGCCCGTGCCGCGGGCGACCATACGAAGGTCGAGGTCCTGCGCACGTTCTACGAGGAATATTTCGCGGTCATGGACCTGCCGGCCGAGTTCTATCTCGAGACCGTGCAGACCGTCTTCCAGGACCATGCCTTGCCGCGCGGAAAACTCGAAATTCGCGGCCGCCGCGTCCGTCCCGAGGCGATCCGGCGGACGGCGCTCTTGACCGTCGAAGGCGAGCGCGACGACATTTGCGGCCTCGGTCAGACCCTCGCCGCCCAGGACCTCTGCTCGGGTCTCAGGCAATACAAGAAATGGCACCACGTGCAGCCGGGCGCCGGCCATTACGGCGTCTTCAGCGGCCGGCGCTGGCAGAACGAGGTCTACCCCAAGCTGCGCGAGTTCATCGAGATGGCGGGGTGAACCGAGGATCGCCCCGGTCGTCGCGAACCGAAGCCCCAGGCAGGGCTGGCCAGTGCTTTCTCCGGCGACACATGGTCCGACGCCACAACCGCGTATGTTCGCTCGAAGTTGACCGTGCTCGGCGGGCTTGCCGGTTCGAGCGGGACCCGGCCCCGCCCGTACGACGGAGGGCGCGAGGGATCGAATAGGGCGACCGCCCAAGCCCTGCGACAGCAGGCCGGCGGCGGGGTGGTTATCGGAGCGCGGCTCGAATATCCGCCAGCGTCGCCATGAGGGTCAAAGGTTCGAGCGGCGAGGCCTCGAATCCGAGCGCGAGATAGAATGCTTTGGCGTCCGGCGAAACGGCATGAACGACAATGCCGCGAATGCCGATCACCTCGGCGGCTCGAACGACGCGCTTCGCCGCGTCGCAGACCAGGGCACGACCGAGTCCGTGCTTTTGAAAGCTTCGCTCGATGGCGAGCCGTCCCAGCACGACGACCGGCACGGGGTCGGGCATGTTGCGGCGAAGACGGCCGGAAGCGGTTTCGATTGCGACCGCGCCGGAGGCGAGCGCATAATAACCCACGACACGTTGCTCCTCGCAGACCACATAGGTGCGCGATGCGCCGCTTGCCTGGTTCGCCCGGGCGCGGCGCTTCAGCCAGTCGTCGAGTGCGGGAACGCCAGAGTCGAATATTCCTATCTGGTGAGCTTCATTGATCGGTTCCGGGGCCCTGAGAGTCATTCATTCCCATGGAGCCGGAGTTGTCATCGTGCGGCGTAGCTTCTCATTCGGCGCGGGAGGCGCATCGAGCCGCGCCACGAACTCGGCGTAGGCCTCGGGGCTTACCTTGAAGAACGTCTGGTCGAGCAAGGCATCCTCGGCGGCGCGGCGTCCGGCTTCGAGCAGGAAATCCGTGCGGCTCTTGCCGACGAGCTGCGCGGCCTGATCGATGAGGTTGCGATCCTCCGGCTTGATACGGATGTTGAGCGTCTCGCGCTTCACCGTGTCGGCGGCTTTGATCGTCATGGAAATCCCTCTTTACTCATCGCACTCTAGACGAGTGTGACGCACTTGTCATTACGCTTCGGGGGCGTAGACAGGCGCGGCTCTGGGCGCGGGGCCCATTTATGCGAGCTCGGATTCGGCCTGGAACAGGACCGACCGCCTCCGGGTGCTGAAATTCGGTTCGGTTCGTGATAGTCTGCCGCACTCGGCAGAAGAGCTAGCGAAGCGCGGGTGACGGCCGCGCCCCCGGAGCATAATTTGCGGAACGTCCGCCGCCAGTCCCCTAGAGAGCCCGACCGTCGCTCGGAGCGCCGCGAGACCGGAGCGCCGCCGCCCGAGCGCGTAGCCGCGCGGCGGCTCGAACGCCTCGTCGCCACGACCCGGGCCGTCATCCTGTTCGAGCGGACGTGGCGGATCGTGCTGCCGCTCCTCGTCGTCGCAGGCCTCTTCGTCGTGGCCTCCTGGGCCGGGCTCTGGCTCGAGCTGCCGCATTGGGCGCGCGGGCTCGGCGTGCTCGGCTTCGGCCTGGCTTTCCTCGCGTGCCTCCTGGCTTTGCGCCGGTTCCGGTTTCCCGGACGGAAGGAAGCGCTCGCGCGGCTCGACCGCGCCGCGGGGCTCGCCTCGCGTCCTGCCGAGGTTCTCGATGATCGTCTCGCCAATTGCTCGAGCGACCCCGCGACGGAGGCCCTCTGGACGCTGCATCGCCGCCGCGCCGAGGCGGCGATCGCCGCGCTGCGCGCCGGATGGCCGTCACCGCGGATCGCGGAGATCGATCGCTACGCCCTTCGCGGCCTCCTGCCGGTCGCGCTCGTCGCCACGAGCTTCGTCGCGGGCCCGGAGAAGCTCGCCCGGATCGGGGCCGCTTTCGATTGGCGTCTCGACGGCTCGGCGGGGCGAGCGGAACGGATAGACGCCTGGATCGATCCGCCGTCCTATACGGGCAAGCTGCCGGTCGTCCTGACCCTCGCCCCCGTCACGCCTTTCGGGGCGACCGACGAGCGCGAGCGGATCGAGGTCCCCGTCGGATCGATCGTGGTCGTGCGTGGCTCCGGCGGCCGGCCTCCGGTCGAGGCGAGCGGCGCTCTGGCCCCGGCGGAGGAGGAGACGACCGCGCCCGGCTCCGAGCCTCGAGGCGGGGCTCGCAAGCACGACAACGAGGTCCGGCTGAGGCTCCAGGGTGATGCGAGCCTCGCGATCGGGCGCACCGCGTCGCGGCTTCGCCGGTTCGACCTCGTCGCGACCCCCGACAAGCCGCCGACGATCGGCCTGACCGATGTGCCCCGGGCCAATGCCCGCGGCACGCTCGCGCTCGCCTACGAGGTCGCCGACGATTACGGCGTCATCGGCGCGGAAGCGGGCTTCGCCGATCCCACCTTCGAGAACGGCACGAAGGCCAAGCGCTCTCTCGTCGATCCGCCCCGCGTCGCCCTGGGGCTCCCGGCCGGTTCCGGGTCCGAGACCGCGGCCGAGACGACCGCCGACCTGTCCGAGCATCCCTGGGCGGGAGCGCGTGCCGCTCTCACGCTTCTCGCCCGCGATGCCGGCGGGAACGAGGGCAAGAGTGCGAAGATCGAGATCCGCTTGCCGCAGAAGCCCTTCGTGAACCCGCTCGCGCGTGCGCTCGTGGAGCAGCGCCGAGCCTTGGTTCTCGCGCCCGACGACAAGGCGAAAGTGACGGCGGCCCTCGAGGCGCTCGCGCTCGCCCCGGAGACCTTCGGGACGAGGGCAGGGGTCTATCTCGGGCTCTCGGTCGCCACGATCCGCTTGAAGGCCGCTCGCAAGGACAAGGAGCTCCTCGAGGTCGCCGACCATCTCTGGGAGATGGCCTTGCGCATCGAGAATGGCGACCTCGGCGAGGCCGAGCGCGAGTTGCGTGCCGCCGAGCAGGCCTTGCGCGAGGCGCTCGCGCGCCATGCTCCGGACTCGGAGATCGAGCAGCTCACCGACCGGTTGCGCGCCGCGCTGGAGGCGTTCCTGCAGGAGCTCGCCAAGCAGGAGAAGGACGCGGACGACGTCGCGCAGAGCCCCGGGACGGCCCGCGCGATCGATCCGCGCGAGCTTCGGTCCATGCTGGATACGCTGCAAGAGATGGCCCGCACCGGCAATCTCGCCGACGCGAGCCGCATGCTCGATCGGCTGCAGAACATCCTCGAGAACCTGCGCACGGCGCGGAAAGGAAAGCCCGACCCTCGCGCGAGCGAGATGAGCCGTGCCCTCGACGAATTGTCGAAGCTCGGCAAGGACGAGGAGGCATTGCGCGACGAGACCCATCGCCGCGGCCAGGAGGCGCAAAGGCGCGACCACGCGCGGCAAAATCCCTGGAACCTGCCCGGTCAGCCGTTCAGGGCCGATCCCGGCGAGGGCGAGGACGAGGCCATGGACGATCTCGCCGAGGGCGAGGACGGCACGGGACCCCGATCCGATGCACCGCGCGACATGCAGGACCTCGGAGCGCGCCAGCAAGCCCTGCGCGACCGATTGAATGCGATCGACAAGCGGCTCAAACGCGCCTGGCCGGAGGACAGCGGGCTCGCCGAGGCCGAAGGCGCCATGCGCGAGGCCGAGGACGCACTGCGGCAAGGGTCGGGCAGCAGTGACGATGCCGTCGAGGCGCAGGGCCGGGCGCTCGATGCGCTGCGCCAAGGGGCGCAAAAGCTCGCCGAGGCGATGCAAGGCAGCGGAGAAGGCGAAGGATCGGGCCAGGCCGAGGCGGACGGCGACGGCCAGGACCAGGGCGGGCGTCCGCAATATGGACGCCGAGGCGGCCGCGATCCACTCGGACGCATGACGAGGGACGGGCAATACGACCAATATGGTGCGCGCTACGACCCGCTCGGGACCCCGGCGGCCCAAAGGGCGCAGCGGGTGCTCGAGGAATTGCGCAGAAGGCTCGGCGAGCCGGTGCGGCCGCGCGAGGAGCTCGACTATCTCGAGCGGCTGCTGCGCCGCTACTGACCGGAATAGGCCGCGGCTGTCGCGAATTCTCGTCGCGGCCGTCTTAGCGCGGGATGAGGAAAATCGGATCCTGGTCTTCCGCCCGCATCACGCGCTAGTGCAATTTCCAGCGAAGTGGACACCGGTTCGCGTCGCGAAATTGCGATAAAACAAGAAGGTAGAGCGGGTTTCCGATTCTACCGGATCGGAAACTGCTCTAAGTCTTTAGAATAAATCACCTTCATGAATTTGGATCGGTTCGATCCAAATTCATCGTGTTCTACAGATCGACCCGGCAGGGTCCGGCTCGATCTCGATAGCGGTACAAAACGAAGTGATCGCTCGGGAGGATCGTCGAAAATGCCTCGACTCGACAGCACCTTTGTCACGATCGCGCTCGGCGCCGTGGTCGTCGTCCTGTGTGCCGGCCTCGCCAACATGCTTCTCGAAGGCAGCGATTCTCGATCGCAGAGCCTCATGCGCTGGCGGGTCGGCCTTCAGTTCCTCGCAATCGTGCTCATCATGGGCGTCTTGTGGCTGCGCAGCTGAGCGCAACGAGAGTTGGCGATGGTCGTCTTGAGCAGGATCTACACGCGCACCGGAGACAGTGGGACGACGGCTCTCGGCTCCGGGGAGCGCCGCCGCAAGGACGATCTCAGGATCGAGGCCTATGGGACGATCGACGAGGCCAATGCGATGATCGGCCTCGCCAGGGTCACGACCGCGATCGAGCCTTCATGGGCGCGGGTCGATGCCATGCTGCTCTGCGCCCAGAACGACCTCTTCGACCTCGGCGCGGATCTCTGCATGCCGCCGAGAGACGAGGGCCGCGGCGGCGAGCCGCTCCGGATCGTGCAGGCCCAGGTCGACCGGATCGAGCGCAAGATCGACGAGCTCAATGCCGAGCTCGAGCCGCTGCATTCCTTCGTCCTGCCGGGCGGCTGCGCGGCCGCGGCGGCGCTGCACATGGCGAGGACGGTGACCCGCCGCGCCGAGCGGATCATCGTCGCCTTGGCCGCGACGCCAGGCGAGCATGTCGGCGAGCCCGTGCTCAAATATGTCAACCGGCTGTCGGATTTCCTTTTCGTCGCGGCGCGCTACATCAACCGCAAGGGCGCCGGCGATGTCCTGTGGGTGCCGGGACAGAATCGGTAGGACGGTGGCTTGACCCCGGCGCTACGCAGCGCCTCGCTTTTTGCCGGCAGGGTGCTCCTGCTTGGCGAGCAGGCTGTGGCGGCGGCCGTAGAGAAAATATAGCGCGAGGCCCAGCACCATCCACACGGCGAACCGCTCCCAGGCGACGAGGGGGAGCTTCGACAGGAGCCACATCGAAAACCCGATGCCGACGATGGGCACATAGGGCACGAGGGGCGTGCGGAAGCTGCGGCGGGCATCCGGCCGAGTGCGGCGCAGGACGATAATTGCCGCGCAGATCACCACGAAGGCCGACAAGGTGCCGATATTGACGAGCTCGGCGACCTCCTTGATCGGGAAGAACCCTGCGACAAGAGCGGTGAGCGCGCCCGCGATCAGGGTCGGGCGATGGGGCGTGCGAAACCGCGGATGAACTTTTGCGAACCAGGCGGGAAGCAGGCCGTCACGGCTCATCGAGAACCAGATGCGCGCGCAGGCGAGCATGAAGGCGAGCATGACGCTGACGATGCCGGTCACCGCCGCCGCCGACACCACGAGAGTCACCCAGGGAAGGCCGATCGCGGTGAAGGCGCTGGCGACCGGCGCGGGATTGTTCAACGTGGCCGAGGGAACGAGGCCCGTCAGCACGAGGGACATCGCGATATAGAGCGTGAGCGAGATCGCGAGCGAGAGTAGGACGGCGCGGGGCAATTGCCTTTGCGGGTCGCGCGCTTCCTCGGCCGCGGTCGTCAGCGTGTCGTAGCCGAAGACCGCGAAGAAGACGACCGCGGCACCCTCGACCACGCCACTGAGCCCGTGGGGCATGAAGGGCTGCCAGTTCGCCGGATCGATATGGGGCAGGCCCGCCGCGATGACGAGGATCACAGCGGCGATCTTGATCACCACCATCGTCGTATTGATGCGCGCGCCCCATTCGATCCGAAGTGTCAGGAGCAAGGCGACCACGAGGCTTCCCGCCATCGCGGCCATGTCCATCACATGCCCTTCGCCCGTTCCCGCGGCGCCCATGGCCCATGCGGGAAAGACGATGCCGAGCTGGCCCAGCAGCGCCTGGAGATAGCCCGACCAGCCGATCGAGACGACGGCGACCACGAGCGAATATTCGAGGAGGAGATCCCAGCCGATCACCCAGGCGACGAGCTCACCGAGGACGGCATAGCTGTATGTATAGGCGCTCCCCGCGACGGGAATCATCCCGGCGAACTCGGCATAGCAGAGCGCCGCGGCGGCGCTCGCGATCCCCGCGATCGCGAAGGACAAGGAGACGGCGGGGCCCGCCTGCGTCGCGGCGACGACGCCCGTGAGCACGAAGATGCCGACCCCGATGATGCCGCCGAGGCCGATGCCGGTGAGCTGCCACAGGCCGAGCACGCGACGAAACCGACCCGGTCGGTCCGCCTCGGCTTGCAAAAGTTCGACGGGCTTGATGCGCAGCAGGGCCTTCAGCGACATGACTTCTCCTGGTCGTGATTCAGCCGTCACGGCGTGATCCTGACGTAGCGGCCGCCATGGGCGCCGAAAACATTCGGCTCGAATCCTCGGAGCTTGCGCGACAGAAGGTGGGCCGAGCGATAGGACATCAGCACGAGATAGGGCTGCTCCTCGAGGATCAGCGCTTCGGCCTCGTGGAGGATTTCGCGGCGGCGCTCGGGCGAGCTTTCGCGACGGGACGCCTGCAGCAGGGCGTCGAAGGCGGCGTTCGAGAAATTCGGGGTGTTCAGTCCCTTGTTGTCGCTCTCGCCGAGGAAGAGGAAATTCTCGGCGTCCGGGAAATCGGCGAACCAACCGGCGCGCGCGACCTCGAAGGGTGCCTTCTCGCGCATGAGGGCATAATGGGTGGTGGCGTCGGTGGCGCGCAAGCTCGTCGCGACCCCGAGCGCTTTCCACATGTCGGCGATCGCGACGGCGGTCGCACGGTGGTTTTCAGACGTGTTGAACCTGATCTCGACCTCGAGCGTGTCGAGACCGTCGCCGTAGCCCGCCTCTCGCAACAGGCGCCGTGCCTCGTCCTCGCGCTCGAAAGGGCGCATGTCCTTCCAGGAGACCGTCGTGGGGACACCATAGGTGTCCATCCCGGGCGGCACGAAGCTGTAGAGCGGCTGCATCGTCCCGCCCCAGATCCGCTCGGCGAGGAACTCGCGGTCGATCACCATCGCGAGAGCCTGGCGCACGCGCTTGTCGTCGAAGGGCGGCCTGCGGGTGTCGAAGGCGTAGTAATAGGTGCCGAGCACCGGCGCGATCATGAGCGCTTCCGGCAGGCGCTTGCGCACGAAGGCGATCTGCTCCTGCGGCACGTCGTCGTAGCTGTGAACTTCGCCGGCCATGAAACGACGCAGGGCCGCGGAGCGATCCTCGAGCGGATAGAAAATCTCGCGCTCGAGCGCGACTGTCCCCGCGGCGTGGAAATGTGGATTCCTCGCGAGGATCATGCGCTCGTTCGGGATATAGTCCTGCAACACGAAGGCGCCGTTGCCCACGAGGCGGCCCGGCCGCGTGAAGCTCGTGCCATAGGCCTCGACCGAGGCTCTGTGGAGCGGCTTCGCGGTGATATGGGTGAGCTGCGAGACGAAATAGGGGGCCTTGTGCTCGAGCTCGATCTCGAGCGTCTCGTCGTCCAGCGCGCGGACGCCCAAGGCCTCCACGGGCAGCATACCCTTGTTGACCTTCGCGCCGTTCCTCAGCGTGTAGAGGATATTGGCATAGGGCGCTCCGGTCGTCGGCGCCATCAAGCGCCGGAACGCGAAGACGAAGTCCTGCGCGGTGACCCTGTCGCCGTTCGACCACCGCGCGTCGGGGCGCAGCGCGAACGTGTAGACCGTCTCGTCGTCGCCGACGGTCCAGCCCGTCGCGACGCCGGGGACGAGCTCGCCCCTCGCGTCGTGGGCGACGAGGCCCTCGAACAATTCGGCGAGCACATTGCCTTCGATGACGGTCGTCGCCTTGTGCGGATCGAGCGAGCCCGGATCGCCGAGCGCGCCGCGATGCCAGGTCATCGGGACGGCCTCGCCCGACCGCGGCGTCCCACGCAACGCAACGTGGGCTGCGCCGAGGCCCACGAGCAGGCCACCGCCCGCGACGGCGACGACCGAGCGCCGCGAGAGCTGGACCATCGCATCAAGCCCGATCGAGCCGGACCTTGTGCTGCGCGACGGGGATCTGCGTGCGGACCTTGCGAACCCGATCCTTGTCGATCCTGGTCGAGACGATGCCGACCCCGTCCGACGCCTTGGCCGTGACATGGCCCCAGGGATCGGCGACGAGAGAATGGCCATAGGTCTGGCGCGTCTCGCCGCCGACGACGTGGAACCCGGTCTGCGCGGGCGCGCAGAGATAGGCCTGGGTCTCGATCGCGCGCGCCCGGCAGAGCACCTCCCAATGGTCCTTCCCGGTCTGCATCGTGAAGGCCGCCGGCAGCGCGATCATCTCGGCCCCTTTCTCGACCAGCGCCTGGTAGAGGTTCGGGAAGCGGATATCGTAGCAGATCGAGCAGCCGACAATCATGTCCTCGCAAGCATAGGTCACGACCGCGTCGCCCGGCGCGAAGGCGGCGCTCTCGCGATATTGGGTGCCGTCGGGTGCGGTGATGTCGAACATGTGGATCTTGCGGTAGCGGGCGATCTCGGTTCCGCTCCGGTCGAAGACCACGGTGGTGTTGTGCATCCGGTCCTCGCTGTCGACCTTCTCGAGAACCGAGCCGGCATGGATGTAGACCGCGTGCGTTCGCGCGAGCTCCTGCATCGCCGCATAGGCCGGGCCGCCGGGAAAAGGCTCGGCCGCCGCGAGCTTCGCCTCGCGATTGCCGCCCATGAAGTCGAAGCATTCGGGCAGGCAGATCCAGTCGGGCCGTTCCTCCGCGATGGCCTGCTCGACGAGCTTGCGCGCGACAGAGATGTTCGCGGCCTTGTCGGAGACCGAGTTCATCTGGATCAGGGAAACTTTCATCGCGCACTCCAAAAAAACGTGGTCCACTCCGCGTCCTCGCAAGACGGGGGCATCTTGTCGCAATCTCGCGTGCGTGCTCTCGCCTATCACGAGCAAGGCACATGGGCTATTGGAGACCCCATGACCCTCGACCGAGATGCCTCCGCGCCGTCGGCGATCCTCGCCGGGCTCACGGGCCGTTGCCCGCGCTGCGGCCGCGGCCCGCTGTTTTCCGGATTTCTCGGCCTCGCACCGCGCTGCGACCGGTGCGGGCTCGATCTCGCCTTCGCCGACGCCGGCGACGGGCCGGCCGTCTTCGTGTCCCTCATCGGCGGCTTCGTCGTGCTCGGCATCGCCTTGGCGACGGAGCTCCTCTACGAGCCGCCGATCTGGGTTCACCTCGCGATCTTCCTGCCGATGACCGCTCTCGTCTGCGCTGGCCTGCTGCGCCCGCTCAAGGGTCTCCTGATCGCGCTCCAATATCGCAACAAGGCTGCCGAGGGGCGCCTCGAAGGGTGAGCGCGCTGCACCGGTCGCCTCACCTGCTCGGCCTCGCCGTCGTCGTCGTCGTGGCCTCTGCGATCGCCGTCGGGCTCGGCCTGTGGCAGCTCCAGAGGCATGCCGCGAAGCAGGCGCTGATCTCCGAGATTTCCGCGCGCGCGAGCGAGGCACCGCAGCCCCTCCCGGACCCCTCGGAATGGCCGCGCCTGCGCCCTGCCGACTATGAATATCGTCGTGTCGTGCTCGACGGCATTTTCGCCCACGACATGGAAGTGCTGGTCTTCCGCCCGTCGGGCGGAGCCACCGGCATCGAGGAACCGGGCTACCTGGTCCTCACGCCGCTCCGGATTGCCTCCGGCGCTCATGTCGTCGTCAACCGGGGCTTTGTGCCGCAATCGGCTCTCGACCGAATCGCACGGGACGACCCGGCGCACCCGAGCCCGACCCGGATCATCGGCCTCCTGCGTGCCCCCGAGCCCCGCACCCTGTTCACGCCGGTCGATGACCTCGCGCACGGCCGCGCCTTCACCCGCGATCCGGCGGCGATCGCCGCGCATTTCGGCCTCCACCCCGCGGCGCCTTTCGGCGTCGATGCCGATGCCTCGGCCGATCCGTGGGCCTGGCCGAGGGGAGGGACGACCGAGCTGCGAATTCCCGACAATCATCTCGGCTATGCCGTGACCTGGTTCGGGCTCGCCGCGACGGGAGCCGCCATCTTCGGCAGCTATGCATGGACGCAGTGGCGGGCTCCGGCATGACAGCAGCCGAGGCGCCGGATCGGCTCCCGACCACGGGCGGCGGAAAGCAGAGGATTCGTGAAAGAAGGATTGCGCAATCGTATTTTCTTGAAGACACTCGTTATTGATAATTCATTATGAGACTCCCCACATGCCCCGATCCCTTTCCTTCCGCGCGCGTGAGGCCACCCGCGCGCGAACTTCGTGGTATGAGGCCGCGCGGCATCGCACTATCCGGCGGTGCATCGGGTCTCGAAACGACAGGTCGAAGCACGTGAAATATGTGTCCACGCGCGGAATGGCGCCGCCGCTGTCCTTCGACGCGACGCTCTTGTCGGGGCTGGCCTCGGACGGCGGGCTTTATCTGCCCGGCTCCTATCCCCGGCTGAGCGAGGCGGCGATCGCCGATCTCGCCGGACGGCCCTATGCCCATGTGGCGGACACGATCGTCTCGCCCTTTGTCGCGGGCGCGATCGCGCCGACGGCTTTGACCGCGATGATCGACGCGGCCTATGAGGCCTTCCGCCACAAGGCGGTCGCTCCGCTCGTGCAGATCGACTCGAATCTCTTCGTGCTCGAGCTGTTCCACGGTCCGACCCTCGCCTTCAAGGATCTGGCGATGCAGCTCCTCGCCAGGATGATCGATCACGCCCTCGCGGCGAAAGGGGAGCATGCGACGATCATCGGGGCGACATCGGGCGACACCGGGGCCGCCGCGATCGAGGCCTTCGCCGGCCTGCCGCGAGTCGATGTCTTCATCCTCTATCCGCACGGGCGGGTCTCTGAGGTCCAGCGTCGGCAGATGACCACCGTCGAGGCGGCCAATATCCATACCATCGCGATCGAAGGGACGTTCGACGACGCGCAGGCGAGCGTCAAGGCGCTGTTCGCCGACGCGCGGCTCTGTGCCGACCTTCGCCTCTGCGGCGTGAACTCGATCAACATCGCGCGCATCCTGGCGCAGATCGTCTATTATTTCACGAGCGCGACGGCCCTCGGTGCGCCCCGGCGCGACGTGTCCTTCACCGTGCCGACGGGAAATTTCGGCGATATCTTCGCCGGCTGGATCGCGAAGCGCATGGGCCTTCCGGTGGAGCGGTTCGTCATCGCGACGAACGCGAACGATATCCTGCAACGCACGCTCGCGACCGGCTGCTACGAGCTCGCAGCCGTGTCCGCGACCCAGTCGCCGTCGATGGACATCCAAGTCTCTTCGAATTTCGAGCGCCTCCTTTTCGAAGCCTATGACCGCGATGCGGGCGCGATCACCAGGCTCATGGCGGAGCTCGGCAAGTCCCGCTCCTTCGTGATCGGGCAGAGCGCGCTCGCTTCGATCCGCGCCGAGTTCGACGCATTCCGCACCGACGAGGCCGAAACCACGCGCGAGATCGCCCGGACCTGGCGCGAGGCCCGCTATATCGCCGATCCACATACGGCGGTGGCTATCTCGGCGGCACGGCGCGCTCAGGCGAAGCGGCCTGCAACGCCGCAGATCGTCCTGGGGACGGCGCATCCGGCCAAGTTCCCGGACGCGATCGAGCGGGCGATCGGGCAGCGGCCGGCACTTCCCGAGCCTCTTGCCGCGCTCCACGACAAGGCCGAGAGAATTGCGATCCTGCCGAACGATCTGCCCGGGATCGAGCGTTTCATCCGCGAGCGCGCGCGGACCGGGAGCCGCGCGGCGACCACCGCGAAGGTGGCATCATGAGCGTCGAGATCACCACCCTTCCTTCGGGATTGCGGATCGTCACCGACAGCATGCCGCATCTCGCCACCGCCTCGCTCGGCGTCTGGATCGGCGCCGGCTCGCGGCACGAGCGCGCGAACGAGCACGGTCTGTCGCATCTCCTCGAGCATATGGCCTTCAAGGGGACGAGGCGCCGCTCGGCGCGCGACATCGCCGAGGAGATCGAATCCGCGGGAGGCGACCTCAACGCGGCGACGAGCACCGAGCATACGTCCTATTTCGCCCATGTGCTCGCGGGCGACGCGCCGCTCGCGCTCGACATCCTCGCCGACATCCTGACCGAGAGCACCTTCGACCAAGGCGAGCTCGAGCGGGAGAAAGGCGTGATCCTGCAAGAGATCGGCGCGGTCGAGGATACGCCCGACGATCTCGTCTTCGACATGTTCGGCGCGACGGCGTTCCCGGACCAGCCGATCGGCCGGCCGATCCTCGGCACCAAGGAGCAGGTCTCGGCGTTCGGGCGCGATGCGATCGGCTCGTTCCTCGACACGCATTATCACAGCGGCGCGACGGTGATCGCCGCGGCGGGGGCGGTGACGCATGCGGCGATCCGCGACGAAGCCTTCGAGCGCTTCGCCGGCCTGCCCGTCCATACGCGGAGCCCGATCCATGCCGAGGCCAGCTATGCGGGTGGCGACACGCGCTTGAAACGCCGCCTCGAGCAGGCTCATATTGTGATCGGGTTCAAAGGAGTGCCCTATTGGGACGCGGATTTCTATGCGATCCAGGTCTTCGCCAATATCGTCGGAGGCGGGATGTCCTCGCGCCTCTTCCAGGAGGTGCGCGAGGCACGCGGGCTCGCCTATGCGATCCACGCCTTCCATTGGGGCTATTCCGATGTGGGGCTGTTCGGCTTCTATGCCGCGACCGGCGCCAAGGACGTGGCGGAATTGATCCCGGTCGCGATTGATTGCCTCGGCGAGGCGGCATGCTCGCTCGGTGACGCGGAGCTGCGCCGTGCCAAGGCCCAGATGAAAGTATCGCTGCTGGCCGCGCTCGAATCTCCGGCGGCGCGAGCGGAGCAGATCGCGCGCCAGCTGATCGCATTCGGCCGCGTCCTCACGCTCGAGGAGATCACGGCGAAAATCGACGCGCTCGATGTCGGCCAGATCCGCCGCGCGGGCGCGCGCATTCTGCGATCGGTCCCGACGGTCGCGGCCATCGGTCCCGTCGCAAAGGTACCGACCCAGGACCGCGTCGCCTCGCGCCTGCGCGGGATTTGAAGGAGGAGGTCGCGATGGCCCTGTTTCGTCTGGGCGCCCCGAGCGAGAATGCGATCTTCGTGCGCGGCGACGGGCTTTACCTTCGTCCCGGCGAGATGCGCGATTTCGACGGCTGGGCCGGCCTGCGCGAGCGCAGCAGGGCCTTTCTCACGCCGTGGGAGCCGACCTGGCCCGGCGACGACCTGACGCGAGCCGCGTTCCGCCGAAGGCTGCGGCGCAACCAGACCGAGATCGAGAACGACGAGGCCTATCCCTTCCTCGTCTTCCGCGACGACCACGTGCTGCTCGGCGGCCTCACGCTCGGGCAAGTGCGACGCGGCGTCGTGCAGGCCGCGACCCTCGGCTATTGGATCGGCGAGCCCTATGCCGGCAAGGGCTTCATGTCGCGCGCGGTGCGCGCCGTCATCGGCTTCGCCTTCGCGACGCTCAGGCTGCATCGCCTCGAGGCGTCCTGCCTTCCGCACAATGTCGCCTCGATCAAGCTCCTGGAGCACGTCGGGTTCAGCCGCGAAGGCTTTGCCCGCGCCTATCTTCGGATCAACGGAATCTGGCAGGACCACCTGCTCTATGCCATGCTCGAGTCGGATTCCTTGCCGCCCCCAAGCCGCGGCACGACAAGCCCTGACGGCCGAGGCCGCGCAGCGTCGTTGCCAAGTTAGCGCCGAAAGGCGATAGTGCGGCGCAAGAGCAATTGCGCCGCTTTCGCCCACATCGCTTCGGGGAGCGCGGACGGCCGCGGAATGGGAGACGACGATGTCGGAGCCGAAGTCCATCGAGGACAAGATCGACGAGCTCGAGGCGGTCATCGCCGCATTGACCGCCTTCATCGCGGAGATCCCCGATTCCAGGCACGTCGAGATGCCCAAGCTCAAGGCCGCCATAGGAGCCGACAAGACCTTGAGCGAAGCCCAGAAAAAAATCGCGATCGACGCCGCGCGCGAGCTGAAGCATGCGGTGCAGGCGAAAGCGGATCATTGATCCTTGCGCGGGACGAGGAAAAGCGGATACCGGTCTTCCGGCGCCATCGAGTTCACGCAGATCGCGTGAACTCATCTGCTGATCCCGCGCCAAGTCTCTAGCATCGATCACGTTCATGAATTTGGATCGGTTCCATCCAAATTCATCGTAATCTAGCCTGGCATTTGGGTCATCCGGCTTTGCGACGCGCCGTGACGATCGTGTCGCTTGCCGGGCGTCGTGCGCCGAGGACCTGACGCGCCGCGGGTCCGTCCTCGCGCCCGGAGCCGCGCTCGGTCTCGGCTCGCGCCATGATGTTGCCGCGAGCGTGCAAGAGCGTCGAGGCGCCGTACATACGGCCGACCGCGTGCCCCACGATGCGCGATGGCGTGACCCGCTTTGCGAAGAGGCGAGACGATTCGCCTCGGTTCGGCAGGGACGCCACGTGTGTCAGAGGCGTGGCGGTCGAGGCGTCGATTGCGCCGTGCCGCAACCTCGGGATAGGTCCTTCTTGCCGCGCTTCCTGATCCGGTTCCGTCTACTCGTCCTGCTCGGCGTCCTGCTCGCCGGCAGCGGCCGCGCCGACGCGGTCGAGGCTGTCAGGGTTCCCCTGAACGCGCCGGCGATCGATCTCACCAAGGCGGTCGAGAGCTACAAGTCGGAAGGCGATCGCCTTCTGGTCGCGACCGCCCCGGGAGCCGACGGCATCGTTCGCCGCATCGAGGTGCGCGCCCGCGAGGAAGGCACGAGGCCCGCCTGGATCGTCTTCGCCCTCACCAACGATACCGGCGAGCAGATCGAACGCTTGATCGTGGCGCCGCATTTCCGCTTCGTCGGCTCCGGATTGATCTGGCCGGACCTCGGCGCCTCGCGGATCTCGGCGATGACCGCGAGCCACGGCTTCGCGCCGGAACGCCAGGACGACACCGACGCCGATCTCTTCCGCGTGACTCTCGATCCGGGTGCGACCATTACCTATGTCGCGGAGCTGAACACCCCGAACCTGCCGCGGCTGACCCTCTGGGAGCCCGACGCCTACAAGGACAAGATGACGAGCCTCGCCCTCTACAAGGGCATCGTCATCGGTGTCGCGGGCCTGCTCGCTCTCTTCCTCACGATCGTCTTCGTCGTCAAGGGCGCCGTGATCTTCCCGGCGGCGGCGGCCCTCGCCTGGACGATCCTCGCCTATGTCTCGATCGATTTCGGCTTCTGGAGCAAGAGCCTCGGTACGTGGGGGGAGACGCTCCACATCTGGCGTGCCGGCGCGGAGGCGGTTCTCGCCACGAGCCTGCTGGTCTTCCTGTTCGCCTATCTCGACCTCGATCGCTGGCACGTCCGAGCTCCGCATGTCCTCGCGGCGTGGGTCGCCTTTCTCGCCGGGCTCGTCGGCCTCTCGATCTACGATCCCTCGATCGCGGCGGGCATCGCACGGATCTCGCTCGGCGCAATCGCCGCGGTCGGGTTCGTCCTCGTCGTCAGCCTCGCCAGCCACGGCTACGAACGCGCGATCCTCTTGATCCCGACCTGGTTGCTGCTGCTCGCCTGGGTCGTCGCTGCGGCCTTCGCCGTCACCGGCACGCTGACCAATGATCTCGTCTCCCCGGCGCTGATGGGGGGCCTCGTGCTCCTCGTGATGCTGATCGGCTTCACGGTGCTGCAGAGCGCTTTCGCCGCCGGAGCGCTCGGTCACGGGATCGTGTCGGACGTCGAGCGCAAGGCCCTCGCTCTCGGCGCGAGCGGCGATATCGTCTTCGACTGGGACGTCGTCGACGACCGCGTGCACGTCGGTGCGGAGCTCGAGGCTCGGCTCGGGCTCGAGCCCGACGCGCTCGAAGGGTCCGCCGCGTCGTGGCAAGGCGTCCTCCATCCGGCCGAGCGCGACCGCTTTCGGTCATGCCTCGATGCGATTCTCGACCGGAGAGGGGGGCGGATCGCGGAGGACTTTCGCCTGCGGAGCGTCGCCGGCCATTACGTGTGGTTCAGGCTGAAGGCGCGTCCGGTCGTCGGCGCCGACGGCACGGTGCTTCGGATCGTCGGACTCCTCGGCGACGTGACCGACTCCAAGGTCACGGAGGAGCGGCTCCTGCACGATGCCGTGCACGATACCCTGACCGGCTTGCCCAATCGCGAGATCTTCTGCGATCGCCTGGACCGGGCACTCGCCCTCGCTCAGGTCGAGCACCGGTTCCGCCCGACAATCATTGCGATCGATGTCGACGGCTTGGGCAAGGTCAACGAGGCCGCGGGCCTTCCCGCCGGCGATTCGGTCCTCGCCACGATCGCGAGACGGGTGGGACGTCTCCTGAAACCGCTCGACACGCTCTCTCGCATCTCGGCGGACCATTTTGCCGTGCTCGTCGTCTCCGAGGACACCGCGGACGAGCTGATCGCCTTCGCAGGTCTCGTGCGTCGGGCCGTCACGACCCCCGTCGCCTTCGGCGAGCACGAGCTCCCGCTCGCCGCCTCCATGGGAATCGTGCTCTTCGATCCGCAGATCCACGCGAGCCGCGAGGACATGCTGGCGGATGCCGAGATCGCGTTGCGACGGGCCAAGGCCACAGGCGGCAACCGCATCGAGATTTTCACGGCCTCGATGCGGCCGGAGTGCCCGGACAGAGCGAGCCTCGGCGCCGAGATCGCGCGCGCGCTCGACCGCGGCGAGATGAAGATCCTGTTTCGCCCGATCGTGCGGCTCGAGGACCGCACCGTCGCCGGATTCGAGACAGTGCCGCGCTTCGATCATCCGCGCCTGGGGCGGCTCGGTCTCGACGAGCTCGTCGCGGCGGCGGAGGCCGACGACAAGGTCGTCGACCTCGGCTTGTTCATGCTCGAGCGCACGATGCACGAGCTGGCCGCCTGGCAAGCGGCTCTCGATGTCGATCCGCCTATCTTCGCGATCCTGAATGTGCCGTCGCGGCGATGGTTGCGCGCCGACCTCCTGCACGACATGAAGGCGGTGCAATCGCGGTTCGAGGTCAGCCGCGGCAGCCTGCTCCTCGAGGTGAAGGAACGGCTCGTGATGGAAAATCCGGAGCTCGCCGCGCGCCTGCTGTCGCGGCTGCGGGAGCAGGGTATCGGGCTCGCGCTCGGCGGGTTCGGAACCGGCACCATGCCGCTCGCCTGCCTCGAGAAGTTCCCCTTCGACGTGATCGCGCTCGACGCCGCGCTCATGCGCCCGAGCCCGGAAGAACGCCGCGCGGTCCTGCTCCACGCGATCGTCGATCTCGCTCACGATCTCGGCATGGACGTGCTCGCCAAGGGCATGGACGCGGAGAAGGATGCCGCCGACGCCGCCCGGCTCGGATGCGACTACGCCGAAGGCTATGCCTATGGTCCGCCGATCGGCATCGTCGAGGCGCGCAAGCTCGTCGGGGCGGCGAGCATCGCGGCCTGAGAGACCGTTCCGGCCCAGCCTTGATTACATTTGGTCAGGCGTGTCCCGCGTCGCCTGCGAGCCGGCCGAGATCGATCCCGGCCCGGCTCAGCGCGCGCTCGTACTTCAGGCCGAGCGCGGTGTCGAAGATCAGCGCGGGATCCGCCGGGCAATTCAACCAGCCGTTCTGCTGCAGCTCCGCCTCGAGCTGGCCGGCTCCCCATCCGGCATAGCCCAAAGCCAGAATCGCCTGGCCCGGCCCGGCGCCGCGTGCGATCGCGCGCAGGATGTCGATGGTCGCGGTCAAGCACACGCCTCTGTCGATCGCCAATGTGGAATTGTCGATGACGAAATCATCGGTGTGGAGCACGAAGCCGCGCCCCGTCTCGACCGGTCCGCCTTTGAGCACCTGGATCGCCCCCGCCTGGGCCGGCAGCCGGATCGCCTCGTCCGGGGCGATGACCTCGAGCTGGACCAGGAGCTCGGAAAAATTGACCTTGGGCGCGGGCCGATTGACCACGAGCCCCATGGCGCCTTCCTCGGAATGCGCGCAAATGTAGATCACGGTCCGAGCGAAGCGCTCGTCGGGCATGCCGGGCATCGCGACGAGAAGCTGCCCATCCAAGAAATCGCCTGCACTCCTGCCTGCTCCGCGAGGAGGAAACATCGATCCCATCCTGTCCGCCCTGCCTCCGCGACCTGCTCGACCCGATCCTTGCACCGCCGCCGGTCACGGGCACTTTTGTTGCGATGTCGATCCCACCGCAATAGATAGGCACGTATCCGGCGCGCCTGCGAGACCCATTCATGCAAAATTGCTTCCAGCACGTCGAGTTCGGACGTGCCAGGCGCCGCGGTTCGTGCCGCGGCGCTCTCGCTCTGCTCGTTGCTTTGCCGGCGGTTTTCGCCGGGACGGCACGAACGGAACCCCTGGTCAGCGCATGGTCCGAGGGAGCGAAATCCTCCGTGCGGCTGATTGCCGCTCGGTCCCGATCCGGCTCCGTTCCGTGGTGGGCCGGCGTCGAGATCCGCTTGATCCCGGGCGCCTTGACCTATTGGCGTACTCCCGGCGGCGCCGGCGTTGCCCCCGTCTTCGATTTCGAGGGCTCCGAGAATGTCGCGAAGGTCGAGGTGGACTTTCCCGCACCGACCCGCATCGAGGAGGAAGGGACCGAGGTTTACGGCTACCGCGGCGAGGTCACCTTTCCGCTGCGGCTCGTGCCTCGCGAGCCCGCGCGGCCGATGCGGCTCGCGCTCGCCTTGTCCTATGCCGTCTGCGATCGTATCTGCCTGCCGGCGAAGGCAACCGTTAGCCTCGACCTGCCCGTCGCCGAGACCGCGGCCGCTCCCGACGATGCGGAGGGAGTCGCGATCACGCGCGCCGAAGCTTCGGTGCCCCGCCGGCTTTCGAAGCTGGAGCGCGATGCCATGGTCGCGATCACGCCCGTCGCGGGTGCGAAACCGCCGACCTGGCGCGTCGTCGTTCATGGCGAGCCTGCGCACGACCTTTTCGCCGAAGCCGGGGACGGCTGGTATTTCGAGACCAAGCAGGCCGAGGAGCCCGGAGCTTTCGTGATCGTCCAAGCCGAGAAGCCGACCAATTCGGGGGACGAGGCCGTGCCCGTCACCCTTACGCTCACGGGTCCGCAGCGGGCCTACGAGCTCGGCACCATGCTCGACAGGACGACCGCAGAGCGATAGACCTCCCTCCGTCTCGTGGGATCGTGCCATGGGCGCAAGCCCGCGAGCCCGGCGGGTCGGCACGCGAGATGCCCGCACCGGGCCGATCCCGCCACTGGCCTCTCGTGCAAGCCTGTCGCGGTCTGGTCCGCGCGGATCGCAGCTCGACAGTCTTGCTCGCCGCATGTTCACGCCTCGACCGAGCCGTCCGGTCCGCCTCGATACGTCTCTAGCGCAAGGAGCTTGCGCGAAGCCTTAGGTCACGATGAATTCGGATCGAATCGATCCAAATTCATGAACGTGATCGATTCTAAAGACTTGGCGCGGGATGCGGGCGGAAAGCCGGTATCCACTTTTCCTCGTCCCGCGCTCGGCCCCGTCTCGGTCTCCTGCCGCCGGAGCGCTCTCGATGAATGGCATCGAAGGGTCGCGCCGATACGTTTCAGTGTCGCATTTTCGTGACGCGCGCCTCGGTCCGCGGCTCTCGAAAATGCTCCGATCCCCGAGGACGTCCCCATGACCATCAAGCCCGGCGATTCCGTTCCGACAGCGACCTTCACCGTCATGGGTCCGGAGGGACCGAAGCTCAGGACAACCGACGAAATATTCAAGGGCAGGAAGGTGGTTCTGTTCGGCGTGCCCGGCGCCTTCACGCCGACCTGCACCGCGACCCATCTGCCGGGGTTTCGCGATGCGGCCGAAGCCTTCAAGGCCAAGGGGATCGACGAGATCGCCGTCACCAGCGTCAACGACGTCTTCGTCATGGACGCCTGGGCGAAGCAGGCCGGAGCCGAGGGCAAGATCTCCTTTCTCGCCGACGGCAATGCCGATTTCGCCCGGGCGCTCGGCCTGACGCTCGATCTCACCGAGCGCGGCCTCGGGATCAGGTCGCAACGCTACTCGATGCTCGTCGACAACGGCGTGGTCCGCCGCCTGAACGTCGAGGCCGCGCCGGTGCAGGCGGAAGCTTCGAGCGCCGCGACACTGCTCGCGCAAATCTGATCCGATGACCGCAGCCCGTTGCGCCGCACCGGCCGCCCGGCTCATAATGGCGAGATGAGCCGAACATCTCCGCTAGGCCGGCGCAAGCGTCCGCCTCGCTGCCGTATCGGCGCTCGCGATGATGGCGCGTGCGCCCTTTGCCGATGACATCCGCCCCCTACGGGACCTGGGTCTCCCCCGTCACCGTCGAGATGATGACGGCGGCGGCGATCGGGCTCGGCGCAGTCTCGGTCGACGGAGAAACCCTCTATTGGCTCGAGATGCGGCCGGGCGAGGGCGGCCGCACCGTGCTCTGCCGACGCCACGCCGACGGCGCGATCGAGGAGCCGGCCCCCGCGCTCTTCGATATCGGCTCGCGCGTCCACGAATACGGCGGCGGCGCCTATCGCGCGGCAGGGGGCCTCGTCGTCTTCAGCGAGCGCAAGAGCAACGAGGTCTGGCTCATCGAGCCCGGCGCAAAGCCGCGCCGGATCGCGACTCCGGAGGGATGCCGCTACGCCGATTTCGAGATCGATCTTCCGCGCCAGCGGGTGATCGCGATCCGCGAGGATCACCGCGACCGTCCGCCGACCGATCCGAAAGCCGCGCTCGTCGCGCTACCTCTCGACCCGCACGGCGAGGAGGTGGTGCTTTTCGAGGATCCGGACTTCCTCGCCTCGCCGCGCTTGTCGCCTGCGGGCGACAGGCTCGCCTTCATCGCTTGGAACCATCCCGACATGCCTTGGGATCGCACCAGGCTCCATGTGGGCAGTCTCGCGGACGACGGCTCGCTGAATGTAGGTGAGCCCGTCGTGGGGGCCGCCGCGCCGGAGTCCATCGTGCAGCCTTCCTGGTCGCCCGACGGGACCTTGCATTTCTCGTCGGATCGCAGCGGCTGGTGGAATATCTACGCGCTCCACGACGGTGCAGCCCGGGCGATCGCCCCCGTCGAGGCGGAGATCGGCGGGCCGCATTGGGTGTTTCGGCAGAATTTCTTCGCCTTTCTCTCCGACGGACGGATCGTCGCCGCGCTCGTTCGCGACGGCATTCGAACCGCTGTCGTGATCGAGAACGGCCGGGTCGCGCCGCTTCCGATCGGCCAGGTCCAGGACTGCCCGCAGCCGCTCGGCCAGGACCTCGCCTATGTCGCGACGCCCCCCGATGCGCCGCCCTCGCTCCGGATCTTGTCGCGACTCTCGGAATGCAACCCCACGGTCGTGCGCAGTACGACGCCCGCCGTCGTCCCGTCGGGCTCGATCTCGCGGGGCGAGCCGATCACCTTCCCGACCGAGGGCGGCGAGGCCCATGCCTTCTGGTACCCGCCGAGGAACGAGGATTATGCGGCTGCGTCCGCCGAGCTGCCGCCGCTCGTCGTGCTGTCGCATGGCGGGCCGACCAGCATGACGACGAACGGGTTCTCGCTCGGCGTGCAATGGTGGACGACGCGCGGCTTCGGCGTGGTCGATGTCAACTATGGCGGCTCGACCGGCTACGGCCGGGACTATCGCCGGCGGCTCGACGGGAAATGGGGAGTGGTCGATGTCGCCGATTGCATCGCCGCGGCGAGATACCTGGCGGAGCGCGGTCTCGTCGATCCGGCACGCATCGCCATTCGCGGCGGCAGCGCGGGCGGCTTCACGACTCTCGCCGCGCTCACGTCCTCAAACGTCTTCAAGGCCGGCGCGAGCCTTTACGGGGTCGCCGACCTGATCTTGCTCGCCAAGGAGACGCACAAGTTCGAGTCGCGCTATCTCGACCGTCTCGTCGGCCCCTTGCCCGACTCCCGCGCGCTCTACGACGCGCGCTCGCCGATCCATCGTCTCGATCGGCTGGCCTGCCCGATCATCTTCTTCCAGGGGCTGGACGACAAGACGGTGCCGCCGAGCCAGGCGGAGACGATGGTTGCCGCGATGCGCGCGCGGCGCTTGCCCGTCGCGCACTACCCGTTCGAGGGCGAAGGCCATGGGTTCCGCAAGGCGGAGACCTTGCGCCGGGTGCTCGAGCTCGAGCTCGACTTCTACGGCCGCGTCTTCGGCTTTACCCCACCGGGGGTGTCCGAGCGGGTGGTGATCTCCGACATGCCCGAACGCTAGGGCTCTTTCAGTTCCGATGGAATCGGAAAGTGCTCTACATTCTTGTTTTGTCGCATTTTCGCGACGCGAGCCGGCAGCCACTTCGCCGGAAAATGCGCTAATCCTTCGGAGCGTCCTCCCAGAGCGAGATCTCGTCGAGATCTACGTGGGTCGCGGCCTCTGCGACCGAGCGGCCCCCGAGCTGGAGATCCGGGGCGATCTCGGCCAAGGGCACGAGCACGAAGGCGCGGTTGAAGATCTCCTTGTGCGGCAGGACGAGATCGGGGGTCGCGACCTCGTGATCGCCGTAGAACAGGATATCGATGTCGATGAGGCGTGGTCCCCATCGGTGGGTCTCGGTCCGGCCCATCTCGGCCTCGACGGCCTTGATGGCGGCGAGAAGCCTCGCGGGATCGAGGGCGGTCCTCGCCAAGGCGCAGGCATTGGCGAAGGCATCCTGCTCGAGGAACCCCCAGGGCGAGGTCCGGTAGATCGGCGAGACGGCGGTGATCGCGAGGACCTTGCGCTCCTCGAGCAGGGCGAGCGCGCGCAGGATATTGGCCGGCTTGTCGCCGATATTGCTGCCGAGGCCGACGCCGATATCGATCTGGGCTTCGGCTCCGCCGAGGTCCGGGAAATGCGCGGCCATCGAATCCTTGTCGGCGAGGAGCACCGGGGCGGGAGTCCGGAAGGGGCAGCGGCGCGCCGTCCCGTGCCGGACGATAGGGGACCCTAGCTCAGGCAAGCGGCGAAGAAAACATCCGGCCGGCAAATTCGCGTCGTCGAGAGGGTCAGGCCGGCGTGCCCTCGGCGCCGGGATAGCCGCAGCGCCATTTCACGACCCTGCGGTTCGGGTGGCCGGCAGACCATTCGGCGATCCGCGGCGGCGCGGAAGCCATGCATTGGCGCAGTGACCCGCTCTCGACAAAAGCGATTCGTTGCTCCTCGCAATCGGCCGGTTGGGCAAGCGAGCAGACCGTGAGAATGAGATGAACGAGCGCCATGTTCGCTCCGAGTGCCCGGGTAGGCTCCATATGGTGCGCCGCGGACGACTTGGCATCGCGCGTCGCGAAAGGGAGCGCCACGACCCCGAGCCGCGTTTGCCGTCGGCGTCCGACCAGCATAATCGATGCCGACAGGCTTCCGAGAGATTTTTCGCGGGCACGATCGTTGTTGATCGATAGACCTGCGTGCTTAAAGGTGCTTCTTCGAGAAGGAACGTCGCTCGAGCGACCTCCCAGCCCCGGCAAGGACCGAGAGAAGAATGCTTCGACGCACCGCAATCCTCGGCGTGCGCGCCTTTCGCCATGCGGTCATGCTCGTCGCGCTGTGCGGCATGTGCCCGAGCAGCGCCGTCCTTGCGCAAGAATCTGGTGCGGCGGATTGGCCTTGCCAGCAGGTGCTCGTCCGCAGGATTTCATTGCCGGCGGTTTGGTCGGGTCCCTCGATCGACGGCATCGGATGGCGCAAGGATGCGGCGCGAGCCGACCTCGTCGCCCGGCTCGCAGCGCGGCGAACTCCGGTCGAGGAGGCCCAAAGATCGATCGACGAATTCGCGACCGCGGCAGGTCCGCGCAAGGACGCCGAGCTCGTCGCGCTCTTCGCCGGGCTTTTCGAGACGCTCGATGCGGAACGGACCCAGGTCGTCGACGGGCTCGTCCGGTTCGGCCGCAAGCAAAGGGAGCTCGCCGAAGCGATCAAAGCGGAGCAGTCCGTGCTCCGCGGAGGGACCGAGCCCGGCAAGGCTCCGGTCGCAGAGCCGGCCGCCACCCGGCTGCAATGGAACCTGCGCATCTTCGAGGAGCGACGCCAAGCGCTCGCCTTCGTCTGCGAAAGCCCGGCGTTGATCGAGCAGAGGCTGTTCGCGCTCGCCCGCACGATCGAGCAAGCACTCGACTGACGACGGCGCGAAATCCCTCAGTGCAGGACGGCGGCGTTGCTCTCGTCGAGAAGGGGCACGCCGAAGCCGAGCAGGATGCCTCTGATCTCGGCCTCGTTCTCGGCGATGATCTTGTTCAGGAGTCGCTTCCATTCTTGATCCGAATGGCGGACGCCCATGCCGATACGATAGACGAGCCGTGGTCCGTTCACCTCCTTGACGAGAGGTGTCACGCGCAGCGGCAGTGGCGATCTCTTGGCGTAGAAGCCGCCGATCGGACCCCAGAGGATCGCGGCATCGATCCGGCCCTCCTCGAGATCGACGATCATCTCGTGCGACGGCGCATCGTAGCGCGTATCGACGACGAGCGGGTAGGACTTCATGGTGCCGAGGAGCGCGTTGGTGGCGAGACTGGTCGCCGGGGGCGTCCCGGCGACGATCCCGAGGCGCTTGCCCTTCAGGCGCGGATCCGCGAGGGTCTCGACGGTCTCGAGGTCCGAGCCTTTCGGGACGACCAGCACATAGGTCGTTCGGTAGTAGGGGTTCGTGACCTGGACGACATCGTCGCCCTGCGGCATGCCCATCACGACATCGCAGCGATGGGCGTAGAGCGTGTTGCGGACGAAGCCGGTGGCCCCGGGGTAGAACGTATAGTCGAGCGTCTTGCCGAGCTTTCGCGCGAGAAGCTCGGCGAGCTTGTTCTCGAAGCCCTCACCGGCGACATCGGAAAAGGGCAGGTTGCGCGGGTCGGCGCAAACTCTGAGCACGTAGGGATCGACGAGCTCGAGAGCCTGCTCGAGCTCGCCCTCTGCCGCTCGGGCGACGGCACCGGCCAGCCAAGCCCCTGCCATGGCCATACAAAGCAAGAGCCGCGGCATGGAGCCCGACACTGCGGTCAGCCTTTTCCGGCGAGGCAAGCATCCTCCTTCTCGGTGGCGGCCGGCGTCTTGTCTTCCCTCTTGCTGGTGGGTCGTCCCGCGGGAAACCCGTTACCCCGCGCGCGGAGATAGGCGTAGATATCGTCGACGTAGCACATCACGTTCTTGTTCTCGCCGAACGCCGGCATGACGTTCTCGATTCCTGCGCCGGAGCTTTGCTTCCCGCCGACGACGATCCCGTAGAATTCCGCGTAGTCGAATCGCTTGAGCGATTCCTTGAGCGCCGGTGCGAAGCTGCCCCCGTCACCATTCGGACCATGGCAGACGTGGCACTCCGCATGATAGCGGCGGAAGCCCGAATAGGTGAACCAATCGATCGCTCCGTCGGGGCCTATGTTGAAGGTCGGATTTCCCTTCGCGTCGAAATACTTGCCGGTGTCGTCCTTCTTCACTGCCTTCGGATCTCCCGGGGGCTCGGCGAGAACCGCTCCACCCGAAGCGCAGAATACGGCGAGGGTCAAAGCCCGCGCCAGGGAGGTCATCCGCACGAGTCTATCCTTGTTCTTCAATGTGGGCTTGAAGCGCGAGAAGCCCGGCGCCGAAGCTCGGCGCCGGGGTGCTCGCGAGGCGAGAACGGCTCATTTGCCGGGAAGGGCAAAGACCGTGAGCTGACCGCCGAGGGCGGTGTAGTTCGAGAGCGCGGAATAGCCGCCGACGGCACCGAGGCCTTCGGTCGGATTGGTCAGGCCGGCTGCGAGCCCGATGCCGGCCCAGCCGCCGATGCCGGAGAGCACCGCGACATATTCCTTGCCCTTGTGCTCGTAGACCGTGACGTTGCCGATGATGCCCGACGGCGTCTTGTACTTGTAGAGCTCCTGGCCCGTCGTGGCGTCGATCGCCTTGAGATAGCCTTCGAGCGTCCCGTAGAAGACGACGTTGCCCGCGGTCGCGACGGCACCCGACCAGACCGAGAACATCTCCTTGTTCGACCACACGATCTTGCCGTTCTTGGCATCCCAGGCGGTGACGAGGCCCATGTGGCTGTCGCCCTTCGGCGGATACATGGACAAGGTCGCGCCGACATAGGGCTGTCCCGCGGTGTAGCTCACGCGGAACGGCTCGTAGTCCATGCAGACATGGTTGGCCGGGACGTAGAAGAGGCCCGTCAGCGGCGAGTAGGTGACGGGCTGCTGGTCCTTGGAGCCGAGCGCCGCCGGGCAGATGCCTTGCGAGTTGACGTCCTCGCCATTCGCCTCGGTCGAATATTTCTTGTCGACCAAGGGGCGGCCATAGGTCGGCGAGCTCTTGTCCATGTCGACCTTGGTCGCCCAGTTGACGACAGGGTCGTATTTCTCGGCGACGAGCAGCTCGCCGGTGACGCGATCGAGCGTATAGGCGAAGCCGTTGCGGTCGAAGTGGACGAGCACCTTGCGGGCTTCCTGGTTGACCAGGACCATCTCGTTGATGCCGTCATAGTCCCACTCGTCGTGGGGGGTCATCTGATAGACCCACTTGGCCACGCCGGTATCGGCGTCACGCGCCCAGATCGTCATCGACCACCGGTTGTCGCCCGGCCTCTGCTTCGGGTTCCAGGTCGAGGGATTGCCGGATCCATAGTAGATCAGGTTGAGCTCGGGATCGAAGGAATACCAGCCCCAGGTCGTGCCGCCGCCGATCTTCCACTGATCGCCCTGCCAGGTAGTGATGCCCGAGTTCGGGCCGACCGGCTTGCCGAGATGCGTGGTCTTCTCGGGATCCATCAAGGTGTCGGAATCCGGCCCCATCGAATAGCCGCGCCAGACCCGCTTGCCCGTCTTGATGTCGTAGGCGGTGATGCTCCCGCGCACGCCGAACTCGCCGCCGGAGATCCCGACGAGCACCTTGTCCTTGACGACCTGTGGCGCCGCGGTGCCGGTCTCGCCCTTGGACGGGTCGCCGTTCTTGGCGCTCCAGACCACCGCGCCCGTCTTGGCGTCGAGCGCAACCAGCGTGTTGTCGGCCTGAAGCTGGAAGATCTTGCCGTCGCCGTAGGCGACACCGCGCGTGACCGTATCGCAGCACATCACCGGGATGACGCTCGGGTCCTGCTTCGGCTCGTGTTTCCAGAGGATCCGGCCTTCGTGGTTGAGGTCGAGCGCATAGACGATGTTAGGGAACGGCGTGTTGAAATACATCACGTCGCCGATGACGAGCGGTCCTCCCTCGTGGCCGCGCAGGACACCCGTCGAGAAGGACCAGACCGGTACGAGGTTGCGCACATTGTCCGAGTTGATCTGGTCGAGCTCGGAATAGCGCCGGTTGGCGTAGTCACCGGTCGGCAAGGCCCATTGCTTCGGGTCCTTCGACAGCTTGATGAGCTCGTCATTGGCGAAGGCGGCACCATTCGCGAGAAGCGCGGCGGCAGCGACGCAGGACATTAGGGTGAGTTTGCGCATTCATTTCCTCCGGACACTTTGGTCGTGGCGACCGCGATGCTGGCCCTTGTCGCAGCAGCGCTCGTCGATGGCTGTCTCGCCGGCAAGTGCCATTTTGCCGGTAAGAAATCGGGCAAAAGTCCAGTTGACGTATATATTGGGCTTCGGAGAGTGACAATAGCGATTCCAGGTCGCCCCGGTGCCTGCGCGGCCGCTCAGAAGCAGCGAATCTCGGCCTCCGCCCGGGCGCGCCGCAGGCTGTCGAGCGCCGCCTTGGCGAGAGCGCTCGAGCGCATGAGCATGCCGGCCTGACCCTGCGCCTGGGCTACGCTCGCGACGGTCTCGGCGGCGACATAGCGATCATAGGGCAGGAGCGTCGCGACGACGTCGATCGCGCAGGAGCAGCGCCGCAGCGCATCCGGGGTCTCGCCATTGGTCTTCATGCAGGCGAAGACGAACTCGGCGCGGGCCTCGGTCGGGTAGTCGTTGAGCTCGGCCTCGACGGCCGCGGCTCCCGAGAGCAACAGCACGGCGAGCCCGGCGGCACAGGGTTTCATTATTCGGGGTCTCGTCGCATCCGGCTTCACGCGAGCCTAGAGCCCACCGCCGACGCAGGCAAGATCAAACGAGGGGGAACCTTTTCGGCATGTGGCGGCAGACCTGCCGTTCCGGCGTCCGAAGCCGGGAGGAGCTCTTGCCGAAACCGGGCAACGACCTCGGCTGCCCTCGACGGGTCTGCGCAAGCGAGCTTCAAGACGGTGCTGCCGCTCGGCACGACCTCCGCCAGCTCGGCGATCTTGCGCCGGCAGGTCTCGGGGGAGCCGATGATCGCGGTCGAAAGCGCCTTGTCCAGCGAGACCGGCTGCGCAGGTGCTCCCGGGTTCGCGTGCCTGCGCATCTCGGAGAAGAAGCGCTCCATCGCGGGGCGCGCGAGACCCAGCGCCTCGGCGTCGGTATCGGCGACACAGGCCGAGCGCAGCACGACGAAATCGGGCTCGCGGCCCTCGCCCGCCGCCCGATACTCCGCGCGGCGCGCCGCGATCTCGGCGAGCGTCGCGGCGTGGCCCGCCATGAGGCCATGGCCCCGCGCGGCCGCCGCGGCGACGGCCGCCGTCGTGGTCGAGGCGATCCAGACCGGCAGTTTCTCTTGAACGAGGCGCGGAAAGATCGTGAGATCCTCGCTTTCGTACCAGCGGCCTCGAAAGCTCACCTGCCGCTCGGTCAAGAGCCGTAGGAGGAATTCCGTCGCCTCCGCGGATTGCTCCCGCGCGGTCTCCGGCACGACATGGAAATGTGCATATTGAGTCGGGAAGGGCCCGCCGCGCGCCAGGCCGAGATCGAGCCGGCCTCGCGAAAGGATATCGATCGTCGCGAGATCCTCGGCAACCCGCACGGGATCGTGCAGGGGGAGCAGGATCGCGGCCGATCCGATCCGGATCCGGCGGGTGCGCCCGGCGAGATGGGCCATGAGCGGAAGAACCGAGCCCGACTGGGTGAACGGCGTGAAATGATGCTCGGAGACCCAGAGCTCGTCGAGACCGACCACCTCCGCATGGACCGCGAGGTCGAGGGTGCGATGGAAGCAGGAGAGATTGGTCTCTCCCTCGCCGTGCTCGAAGTTGAGGAAGAGCCCGAGACGCATGACAGGTGACCGATCCTTCCCGCTCGAGTCTCGGAAACGTCACGGTCGGCCGAGCGCCGAGGTCCGAGATCGCTTCCCCGGTCCTCGAATATCGCGAGCCGATCTCGGTGGTCGCTCCGACGATCGCCGGCAGAGAATGACGTGACGGGCAGTCCAAGCGCAAGACCGCGCTCGGCGGCCCCGTACCCCGCGGCGTGGAGTCCGGGTCGGCAACCCTTTGAGCTCGAGGCGATCGAAGAGCCGCCGCACGGATCGTCGGCGTCCGCAGCTCGAGGGTCTCGCGAGGGCCCTCGCTTCAGAGCGCTGCTCGTCCCGTCTCAACTTGTGTCGCGACGTCCGAGGCGCGGCAAGGTCTCGAGGAAGGTCCAGGCGAGGCAGCGCTGGAAGTCCGTGAGCCAAGCCACATCCTGCGGGCACGACACGAGCCCGGGCTCGAGCCGCGCCGCGCACCAGGGGGCGGCCGGCGGCCTGGCGGGATCCGTCGCCGTTCTGGCCCCCTCGTGAATCATTTCCCAGAGCTTGCCGGCCCCGACGGAGCGATCCGCGATCGCCAGCGTGCATATCGAGGTCTGCGCCAGGATGGTCGCCAGCAGAAGGCGCCCGGAGCGTGTCACCCGGAGCTTGCGGGCGGAGACACCCGGAATCTCATGGTCGCCGTCGGCGCCGACGAGCGGGCGCAAGGTCGCGATCGTCGTGTCGCTCACGTCCTGGCGATAGGAGCGGCTCCATTGGCCGGTCTGCAAGGTGACGTGAAAGATCGAAGGACGCCGATCGACGACATCGAGCATCGGGGGCACCAGAGGAAGCGCTTTTCGGCGAAGCGGATGCAGGATCGGCCATGACCGGCGACCCTCCGACAGTCGTATGTCGCTTTGCACCTCGAATGAACCGGAAAGCCTTCCAGTGCAAGCCTCGCTCGAACGGGCCGATATGGTCGCACGGAGCCGCATGGGCACGACCGCGCCGGCCCGCCGTCTGCGATTTCGAGCCCACCGAGCCGATCGTATCGATCCGAGCCTCGCACAATAGTACGAGGCTTCTATGTTAGCATCGATCGTCGGGACGCGAGGACTTCTGTCGGGAGGCACCGCCGCTCGAGGGCGAGGGGGCCGTCGCGAGCCAAAGCCGACACTACACCAGTGCTCGCGTAGTGCGCCAGATTCCGCCCCACGACGGCGCAAGACGATCGGCCGCCCTTCTTCCGGGACGGCTCCCGGCCGCTCGAAACTTCAACGGGATCGGATTCGGCGCGAGGTGATGTCCTTCGGTAGAAAGTTGCGCTCCCACACTGGAGCGGTTTTCGATCCGGTCGAATCTGAACCCGCTCTACATTCTTGCTTTGGCGCAATTTCGCATCGATGGCGATCACTCGAAACATCGAGATCGATCTGCGAACCGGTGTCCGCCTCGCTGGAAATTGCTCTAGCCACGCGCGACTCGTGCAGGTCGAGACGCGCTCGGATCGGCTCGCGAGGACCGATGTGTGTCGAGAGCAAGACAAAGGCAGCCTGCCAAAAACACGAATACGCGATATTCCCATCACGAATGCGCGATCTAAATGGACAAAAATAGCCACACAGAACCGAAGAATTGACAAGATCTAGCATGAGCGCTAAGACGCAACGCAATTCCACATTGCAATCTCGGAGGAGTTTGCAATGAATAGTGCTGCAGGATGGAAGGGCTTGAGCATGAGATTCGTGATCAAAAGCGGTAATACGCTGTTCGGTCCGATGTGGTCCACACTTGCTGGCGCGCTCGCCGTCGCTGTTTGCACCTGCGTGATGCTCGTTCTTTCGACGGATGCCCGGGCCCAGGTGACGACCAAGGATGTCGTCTTGATGGGGTACGGGAGCGGCAAATGCGTCAGGGTCGCCGATGGGTCCCTGGCTGCCGGAGCGGCCGTCCTGCAATGGACTTGCGACGAGTCGGCCGGCTCACGCTGGATGCTTCAGGCCCGCGGGTCGTCCCCCCACGTCCTCGTCGTCGCCAAAGACAGCGGAAAATGCCTTTCCGTCGCCGGGGGCTCGACGGCGGACGAAGCAGCGATCGTGCAGAACGACTGCACGGGTGCCGACAGCCAGCTTTGGGCGGTTTCCGCCTTCGGCAATTTTTACCGCCTGGTCGCCAAGCACAGCGGGAAGTGCTTGAACGTGCCAGGTGACACTGACGCCGCGGGCACGCCCCTCATTCAATGGACCTGCGGAGGTGGCGTCAACGAGACTTGGTCGTTCAGCGAGGGATTCTTAGACCCGACGGACGTGGTGCGCGTCGCGAATGCATCGAGCAACCTTTGCGCCGATATTCAGTTCGGGCTGGTTACGGAGAACGCCGCCGTCATCCAATGGCATTGCACACCGGGCGCTTCCAATGAGCTCTGGTCGTTGCGCCGTGCGTCCGACGGCTATCAGCTCGTTGTCCAGATCTCGGGCAAGTGCCTAGCGCCCGTTGGCGGCTCGACCGCCAGCGGCGCCAACATGGTGCAGGTGACCTGCGGCACCGCCCTCAGCCAGGTCTGGTCCCTAAGCGCCACAGGGAGCAACTATGCTCTCGTCAACAAGTCCAGTAGCCTCTGCCTCGATGTCGGCGGCGATCAAGTGAGCCCAGATGCGCTTCTGGTCCAGCGTCCCTGTACCGCCGCCCCGTCGCAAGGCTGGCGATTGAGCAACGCCTGGGCGAAAGGGTCCTGGAGCCCGCGCGTGGGCCTGCCGATCGTGCCCGTGGCGGCCGCCGTGCTCAAGAACAACAAGGTGCTGTTCTGGTCGTCCTACGATGCGTCGACGTGGACGGGTGGCGGGCCGGCCCAGACGCAAACCGTAGTGTACGACCTCGCCACCAAGTCCGCAACGCAGGTGCAAGTCTCCGAAACCGCCCACGACATGTTCTGCCCTGGGACCGCGATGCTGGCCGATGGGCGTGTCCACGTGAGCGGGGGACAGACGAGCCCGAGGACCAGTATCTACGACCCGACGCAGGGAACGCTGGGGACCTGGACCGCCGGTAAGAACATGAACGTCGCGCGTGGATACAACGGGGCTGCGCTCACGAGCACCGGCAAGGTCTTCACCGTCGGAGGCTCGTGGAGCGGCAACGCGGGCCAGGACAAGAAGGGCGAGCTCTGGAGCCCGGCGACCAACAGCTGGACCGCCCTCAACGGCATTCCGTCCTCCACGATTGTCGGACCTGACCCTTACGGAATCTTTGCTGGAGACAATCACGCCTGGCTGTTCGGCGTCGAGGGCGGCAAGTTGTTCCACGCAGGCCCGAGCGCGCAAATGAACTGGTTCAGCACGAACGGCAGCGGGAGCTACACATCGGCGGGCTACCGCGGCACTGCCGGCTATACGATGAACGGCAATGCAGTGATGTACGATGTCAGGCGCATCCTGACTCTCGGCGGAGCGCCTGCCTATGTTTACGCCGCTCCGACGGCGCGCGCCTATACCATCGATATTACCTCGGGGGTCAAGGTCCGCCAGACGGGGTCGATGTCCTATGCGCGCACCTACTCGAACGGTGTCGCGCTGCCGGACGGAAGCGTATTCGTTGCCGGTGGCCAAGCCTACGCCCGACCGTTCACGGATACGACACCAGTCTTGCACGGCGAGATCTGGCAGCCTTCGACCGGCACCTTCAGCCTCTTGGCCTCCGAGGCCATCCCACGCACCTATCATAGCCTCGCAGTGCTGGTTCCCGATGGACGGGTCCTGGTCGGCGGTGGCGGGCTGTGTGGTGTCGGCTGCGACAGCAACCACTATGACTTCGAATTCTACTCCCCTCCCTACATGTTCGGGCCCGATGGCCGCGACGCGGTCCGCCCCGCGATCACGGCGGCCCCGGATGCGGCCACGTACAACACTCAGATTTCAGTGACGACCTCCACCGCCGTGACGAGCTTCGTCCTCGTCCGGATGGGCGCCGCGACCCATGCGATCAACAACGACCAGCGCCGGGTTCCGTTGTCCATCGCCAGCCAGTCGGGAACCAGCTACGTGGTGCGGACACCGACCAGCTCCGGGATCGCTACGCCGGGCTATTATATGCTGTTCGCACTCGATGCGGCGGGAGTGCCGAGCGTGGCGAAGATCATCCGGGTCGGGTGAGCGTGACGTGCTGGCGGCGTTCTTTCGCCGCCGGTGTCGTCTACCGGGCGGACCCGTGACCTTCGCCTCGCGGCGGGTCTTGCTCGCTGCCTCGATCGTGGCGGGGACCGGCTCGATCGGTGCCGAGACTGCCCCCCTCACGAGGGCGAGTGGGCGCCCCGTCGGTTCCCTGTCCGCGCCGGCAGACCCGTCGGCGCAAGCCGGTGCAACCCATCACGGCGGCGTCCCGCCTGCGCCTGTGCTCGCAGCAGCCGACGCCCCCGCTCCGCATGCCGTCCAGGCGGGAAGCAGGCCGGCGTGGAGCGAGCCCGAGCGCGCGACGCTGCGCTCGTTGTGGATCGGCGCCCTCGGACCGACTCCGCCCGATCGCTCGAACCGGGTCGCGGACGATCGCCGCGCCGCCGCCCTGGGCCACCGGCTGTTCTTCGATCCGGCATTGAGCGGAAGCCGGCAGGTTTCCTGTGCCACCTGCCATCAGCCCAGCAAGCTGTTCACGGACGGTCTCGCCAAGGGGCAAGGTGCAAGCGGTGAGCTCGACCGCAATACGCCGGGGCTCTTGGGACTCGGATATTCCCGCTGGTTCTACTGGGATGGACGTCGCGACAGTGCGTGGTCGCAGGCGCTGTCACCGATCGAGGCCCCTCGCGAGATGAACGGGACGCGAGTCGAGGCAGTGCGCCTCGTCGCGAGCCGCCCCGACTACCGCTCCGCCTACGAGGCAGTGTTCGGCCCCTTGCCGGACCTCGACGGGCTGCCCGAGCGAGCCGGTCCCCTCGGCGATGCCGACGCCCGGGCTGCGTGGACCCGGCTGCCGCGCGCGCGGCGCGAGGCCGTGACCCGTGCCTTCGCCGACATCGGCAAGGCCATCGCCGCCTACGAGCGCATGCTGGTTCCGGGAGCCTCGGCATTCGACAAATATGTGGAGGCGGTCGAGCGGGGCGACCAGGCGGCGGCGGCGCAAGTGCTCCGTCCTATGGCGGTGGCCGGGCTGAGGCTGTTCCTGTCCAGCGATGCCCAATGCCTCATGTGCCACAACGGACCGCTGTTCACCGACGGAGAGTTTCACAATATCGGCACGGGCACGCTCGATGGCAGCGCAGCCGACCTCGGCCGGGCGGGCGGCATCGAGCCCTTGCTCGCCGGCGAGTTCAAGTGCCTCGGCCGCTACAACGATGGCCCGAGGCGCTCCTGCCCCGAGCTGCGCTCGCTTGCGCGCAAGGCCAAGGCCGGCAGCCTCGTCGGGGCCTACAAGGTCCCGAGCTTGCGCAACGTCGCCCTCACGGCGCCCTACATGCACGACGGCCGTTTCGCCACGCTCACCGAGGTCATCCGCCACTACCGGAGCCCGCGGCCCGGCAGCGCCATGATCGAGTTCCGTCCCATGTTCGACATGACCCCGCAACACATCGAAGCGTTGGTCGCCTTCCTCGAGACCCTGAGCTCGCCCCCGGAAGCCCCGGCGGAATTCCTCCGGCCGCCGCCCTCGGCCCACGGGGCCATCCCGGCGGAGCGTCCGGCACAATAATTGAATCGTTCCAAGTGCGCGCTTCTGCACGATAGGAACGTCGATGGCTCTCGATCTGCCGGTTGTCTTCAAGTACCATGTCTTCGCCTGCCACACCAAAAGGCCGCCCGGCCATCCGCGCGGGAGCTGCATGGAAAATGGCGCGCAGCCCTTGTGGGATCGCCTCGCGCAAAAGCTCGACGCCAAGCAACTGGCGGACGTGAGCATGACGGTCTCCGGCTGCCTCGGCTTCTGCCGTGCCGGCCCGCTGATGGTCGTCTATCCGGAAGGGATCTGGTACCACCCGGAGAAGCCCGAGGACATCGACGAGATCATACAGTCGCATTTCGTCGAGGGCACTCCCGTCGAGCGCCTGATCATCGTCCCGCAACGCTGAGCCCCGGCCACGCGGCGTGGGTCTTGCTTCACGGCACGCCGAGGCCGCGTGACGCAACCCATTCCTCGGGAGAACCTCTATGCTGGAAACCGCGATCGTCGGGGGCGGGCTCTGCGGGCTGGCGCTGGCCTCGGGCCTCGAGGCCCAAGGACGGCCCTTTGCGCTCTTCGAGGCGCGCAGCCGTCTCGGCGGCCGCGTTCTTTCCATCCTGTCCGCGACGGCCGGGATGCGGCTCGATCTCGGCCCGACCTGGTACTGGCCCGACACCCAGCCCGGCATCACGCGGCTCGTCGCCGATCTCGGCCTCGTGACCTTCCCGCAAAACGACGGCGGGACCGTGCTCAGGCTCCATGATCACGACAAGAAGCCGGTGCCGAGCGAGGCCGAATCCGTCCACGGCGGGGCGCGCCGGGTCGAAGGCGGCATGGCCTCCATCATCGAGGCGCTGGCCGGGCGGCTCCCCGCCGACGTGATCCGGCTCGACCATGCGCTGCGGGTCGTGATCGACCGGGGCGATCATGTCGAGCTCGAGTTCCGCCACGGCGACGCGCTCGTCACCGTCATGGCGCGCCGCGTCGTCCTCGCCATGCCGCCGCGCGTCGTGGACGAGCAGGTCCGCTTCGAGCCGAGCCTCGACGAAACTCTCGTCGAGGCCATGCGCGAAACCTATACCTGGATGGCGGGCGAGGCCAAGGGCGTCATCGCCTACGAGCGCCCGCTCTGGCGCGAGGCCGGCTATTCCGGCAATGCCTATGTCACCCACGAGCAGGCCGTCTTCGGCGAGGTCTTCGATGCCTGCGACGCGACCGGAACCCGCGCCGCGCTCGGCGGATTCCTGGCGCTGCCGCCGTCGCTGCGCCAATCCTTCAAGGCCGGGCTCCCGATGCTCATGGGCAACCAGATGGCGCAGCTCTTCGGCCCCGAGCTCGAGCTCGGCGAGCAGCATTATCAGGATTGGGCGACCGAGGACTTCACCTGCAGCCGGCGCGACCTCATCCCGCCGGACGATCATCCCCACTACGGCAATCCCACCCTGCGCCAGATCTTCTGGGACGGGAAGCTCTTCTTCGGCGGCTCGGAGACGGCGGGCTATGCCGGCGGCTATATGGAAGGCGCGCTCGATTCCGCACGACGCCTGGTGCGCGATGTGGGACGGGTCGCGCCCGCCGTCGCACGTGAGCCGCGTGGCGCGACGGGGGTCGACAATGCCGCGAGCGTCGCGGAATTCGGCCGCTTCGTCGCCGGCCAGCAAGCGCACATTCTCGACGCCTATCGCAAGCACTTGAACAAGCTGATGGCGAGCCCGGACAAGGAGATCGTCACCCAGCGCGCCATGGTCGCGACGATGGAGCAGGTCTTCAGCGAGGCGCTGTTGCAGCTCGAGCATCTCTCCTTCGACATGGCCGGGGTGCCGATCGAGAAGGGCCGCTCGGCGCTGACGCCGGACATCTTGAAGACCTTCGATGGACTCATCCAATATCTGATCGACGCGGTGATCGAGTACAATCGGACGTCTTGCGCGCTCTCGAATTTTCCGGGCGAGGACAAGCCGTCGCGGGACTACATGCAGGCGATCCTGCGCGATATCGCGGCGGCCTGGAAGGAATTCTGCCTGTCCGTGAACGCGTTCTTCGTCGCGAGAACCCCGGCGGAGGCGGACGCGGGCGCTTGATCGGGTGAGCCGTCGGGGCATCCGGGTGCCGGGGGCCGGCTTCTCGTGTTTGCGACAGCGGGATCCTTGCGACAAGGGGATCCTCGAGACTCCTCGTCCTTCAGGACCGTGCCGGCTCGCACTTCCGCTCAAGCCCCTCCCTTCGGCCGCGGTCGGTCGAAGCCGAGCTCCACAACGGTCCATACGACGACGCCCGAGAGCAGGAGATCGGCGGCGAGCACGTACCACGAGGAAATGAACTCTGCCACACGTGGCTGCAGCCAATGCGCCGCCCCGCCGACCAGCGCCGCCAGCGGCAGGAGGCCCGCGA
The DNA here is from genome assembly GCA_024304885.1 of Beijerinckiaceae bacterium. Classification (GTDB taxonomy): domain Bacteria; phylum Pseudomonadota; class Alphaproteobacteria; order Rhizobiales; family Beijerinckiaceae; genus Methylocapsa. The sequence goes on along the minus strand of JALJOM010000003.1, from coordinate 2,785,611 downwards.
AGGCGGCCGGCCGGCCGCGATCACGCCAGCGCTTGGCGCTGAGATTGGTGTAGCAGACCGCGATCAACAGAACGACGAAGGCATAGAACAACAGGTAGACGTAGGCTGCGAGAGTCCACCAGGCGAGGAAAGGCGTGGAGCCGAGATCGCGATGGGCCGAGGGCGAGAGATAGAGCCAGACGCCCGTGAGCAGCGCCAGCATGGCGGCGAGCCCAGCGGTCCCCTTCCACCACGTGCCAATATCGATCCGGCCCTGGTCCTGGCGAAACAGGAAGCGAAAGCCGGTCTCGGGCGCGGGCTCGCTCATCAATCTCTCAAGAGCTCGTTGATCGCGGTCTTCGCGCGGGTCTGCGCATCGACCGTCTTCACGATCACGGCGCAATAGAGCGAGGGGCCGGGCGAGCCGTCGGGGAGCGGCTTGCCGGGCATGTTGCCGGAGACCACGACGGAGTAGGGCGGCACGTAGCCGACATGGATCTGCCCCGTGGCGCGGTCGATGATCTTGGTCGAGGCGGAGATGAAGGTTCCCATCGACACGACCGCCCCTTGTCCGACGATGACGCCCTCGACGATCTCCGAGCGCGCACCGATGAAGCACTCGTCCTCGATGATCGTGGGATTGGCCTGGAGCGGCTCGAGCACGCCGCCGATGCCGACCCCGCCGGAGAGGTGCACGTTCTTGCCGATCTGGGCGCAGGACCCGACCGTCACCCAGGTATCGACCATGGTGCCGCTATCGACATGAGCGCCGAGATTGACGAAGGAGGGCATCAGCACCACACCCGGGGCGATATAGGCCGAGCGGCGCACCACGCAATTCGGCACCGAGCGAAACCCGGCCGCGGCGTGCTCGGCCGGTCCCCAGCCCTCGAACTTCGACGGCACCTTGTCCCACCAGGTGGCGCCCCCCGGGCCGCCGGAGATCGCCGTCATGTCGTTCAGGCGAAACGACAGGAGCACGGCTTTCTTGATCCATTGGTGGACCTTCCAGGAGCCCGGCCCCGTCGCGTCCGGAATTTTCTCGGCGACGCGGAGCTTGCCCTCGTCGAGCAGGTGGAGAGTCGCCTCGACCGCCTTGCGAATATCGCCCTGTGTCTGCGCATCGATATTTGCGCGATCCTCGAAGGCGGCTTCGACGAGGGTTTCGAGGGCGGTATGGGTCATGGGTTCGTCTTTCGTCGAAGGCGTTCGAAGCGGTAATTTCGTCGCGGGGCCTATCGGAACCGGGGTGCGAGCGCAAGCGGGGGATCAGGCCGGCTACGCCCCGTCGGCGCGAGTGCGCGCGGCGCCGACCTCGACGAGAAAGGCTTCGAGCTCGGTCACCACGAAATCGATATGCGGCGGCACAAGCTCGCTCATCCGCTCGAAGGGCTCGCGATGGTCCGCCTGACCGGGCTTCGGCGCGACGAGGACCGTCGTCATGCCGCGCTCGTGCGGGATCACGAGATTGCGCGCGAGATCCTCGAACATGACGGAACGGGCCGGATCGACCTCGTGCTTGTCGAAGAAGCGCGCATAGTTCTCGGCCGCTGGCTTCGGCACGAAGCCCGCCTCGGCGATGTCGAAAATAGCGTCGAACAAGCCGCCGAGCCCGAGCGCGGCAGCGGTCAGCTCCGCATGGTCACGCGAGCCGTTGGTGAAAACGAGCTTGCGGCCGGGCAGGCTCGAGATCGCCGCGGCGAGCAACGGGTTCGGCACGAGAGACGAGCGGTCGATATCATGCGCGAACCGCAAGAATTCTTCCGCGCTCACGCCGTATTCCTCCATGAGCCCGCGTAATGTCGTGCCGTAGCGCTGATAGTAATATTTCTGGAGCGCGCGGGACGACATCCCGTCGAGCCCGAACAATTGACCCATGAACAAGGTGATCCGCGCGTCGATCCTCGGCCAGAGATCGCAGCCCGGTGGATAGAGCGTGTTGTCGAGGTCGAAGACCCAGGTATCGATTCGAGCGAAGGTATCGATTCGAGAGGAGGCGTCGCGCACGCGCTTGTTCTCGGCCTCGGGCGCTGCGGCGTCGCGCGCCTCGGGAAAGTCCGCGGTCGGAACCGGGAAAGCGAGTGCCTTGGTCACCTTGTTATCAAAGTGCCGGCGCCGTGATCGGTCAAGAGCTCGACGAGCACCGCATGCGGAATCTTGCCGTCGAGGATGACGACGCCCTCGACACCCTGCTCGAGCGCATAGATGCAGGTCTCGACCTTGGGGATCATGCCCCCTGTGATCGTGCCGTCGGCGATGAGCGCATGGATTTGGTCGGCGCGCAGCTCCTCGATGAGCCGGCCCTCCTTGTCGAGGACGCCGGGGACGTCGGTCAGGAGGAGTAACCGCTTGGCGCCGAGCGCGCCCGCGATCGCGCCGGCGAAGGTATCGGCATTGACGTTGTAGGTCTCGCCGTCGGCGCCTTGAGAGATCGGGGCGAGGACGGGGATCAGCTCGCGCCCGAGCAGCTGATGGAGCACGGTCGTATCGACCTTCGCCGGTTCGCCGACGAACCCGAGGTCCACCTCGTCGTTCGGCTTGGCGACCTTGGCGGCGGTTACCATGTTGCCGTCCTTGCCGCAGAGCCCGATCGCGCGGCCGCCCTCGGCGTTGATGAAGCCGACGATCTGCTTGTTGATTGCGCCGGCGAGAACCATCTCGACGATCTCGATCGTGGCGCGGTCGGTGATGCGCAGGCCGTTGGCGAACTCGGACTTGATGCCGAGCTTGGCGAGCATCGCCCCGATCTGCGGCCCGCCGCCGTGAACGACGACCGGATTGACGCCGGACTGCTCGAGCAGGACCATGTCGCGGGCGAAGTTGCGTGCAACCGTCGTGTCGCCCATGGCGTGGCCGCCGTACTTCACGACGACGATCGCATCGTCGTAGCGCAGCATGTGCGGCAGCGCCTGCATGAGGATCGCGGCCTGGGCTTGGGCCTGCTCCTCCGGGCTCTTCGTGCTGGTCTCGGTCATGGGTGCGAGGTCGGGCTCCGCCGCGTGGTCGATGCTCCCCGTCGATCGGAAGGCCTCGCGGACGCGGCCTGCTTAGCGCCTTTTCCGGGCCGGAGGGAACCAAATCCCGCAGGAATTTTGTGACAGAGGCATGAAGCGCGATCCGCGCAGCCGGTCACGCCCCGCGGGGGACGCCTCGGCGAGGGCGTGAAGCGATCGAGACCCGCGGCGTGCACCTATGCCTCGCCTTTCGCGACGAGCGCGCCGTAGGCGGCTTGGTCGATGGCTCCGCCGGCCGTCGCGACACGAGCGCGATCCGCAGGCGAAATCGCGTCCTGAGCCACATCGAGTCGCTTCCAGCTCGGCAGCGGCGCGTTGCCGTCGGAGTCGGGCAGGTACTTCGAGTCCTCGATTTTCTCGTAGCGGTGAATGTAACGCGGGCAATTGACCCAGACACTCTCGATCGTGACGCCGATCACGAATTGTGCGCCCGGCCAGGCGGCGAGCGCGGGGTCGCGCAGGATTTTTGCTTCGCCCTGAACGCGCAGACGGTTCGGCGTCAGGAAATCGATGAAAAGCAGCCCGACCTTGGCCGTCTCGGCGAGATTGCCGGCGGAATAGAACATGCCGTTGCCGTCGTACCAGGGGAAGATCAGGGTGCTCGGACCGGTGACTCGGACGAACCCCGCCGCGCCCCCCTTGTAGGACACCGTCGGGCGGCCGAACGGGTCGATCGTCGCCAGGAAGAACATGTCCCGAGACTCGATGAACTCGACCTCGTGCGCGGCGAGCTCGGCGTGCATGACGCCGCCTTCCATCAAATCGGCGAGACGCCGCGTGTCGAATTCGTCTTGCAGCGCGCGGTGAGCGTTACCGTAAAATTCGGACATCGATTCTCCCTGGGTGTGTCTGTAGAGGTCTTTGAACCTGTATCTCATCCGTGTCTCGGGAAGGGAGCGAAATACGAGAGGGACGCCGTGTGGGCGCTACCGCGGCGGCACGTCTAGAGCAATTTCCAGCGAAGTGGACACCGGTTCGCGTCGCGAAATTGCGACAAAACAAGAATGTAGAGCGGCTTTCCGATTCCACCGGATCGGAAGCCGCTCTAGTTGCCGCAAGCGTGGTCATTCGCCATGAAGCCGCCGCTCTTTCGAACGAAAATCGGAACAGTCCTTCGGCCTCGTCCGTGCCTCGCGCGACGAGGGCACGTGGTCCGGCCCGAAGCCTGTCGGCTCTCACGGTTGCGTGTACGGTCGAGATCCTGCAGGTCCGGCAAACCGACCTGAATTCCGATAGGACCGGAGCCTCGAGACCGGGTCGATCGGTTCCGCGGCAATATTACGTTCCTCGAAGGCAACCGGAATTTCCTCATGCTCTTTCTTGCCGGAAGATCGGTACTTGTCGCCGGCGCCGTCCTGTCGGTCACGGCACTCGCGATCGCTGACTCGGCTTCGAGCCCGTTCGCGCACGAATCGGCGCAGACGCAGTCACAGGTCGAGGTCGCCCAGGGCTATGGGCGTCCGCCCGGAGATATCGGGGGCGAGCCGGCCTATGGCGGGCCGCGGTCGGACGAGGCCGGGCTCGTCGTGCGAATCGATCGCCTCGAGAACCAGATTCGCCAGCTCACCGGCCAAATCGAGCAGATGCAGTTCAGCACGCGCAGGCTCGAGGAGCAGCTGAAAAAATTCCAGGAGGATGTCGAGTTCCGCTTCCAGGAGAACGCCGGTCGTGGCGGCGCTCCGGCGGCGCCGGCCGCGAAGCCGCTGCAGCGGCGGTCCGAGGCGGCGCCGGTCGATGCGGGTGACGACTTGCCCCTCTCCGGCATCGACGTGCCGGAGGAGATCGGTCCCGCGAGAAAGCCCGTGCGACGTGGGGACGCCTTCGATCCGGCGAGCGACCCGACGGCGCCGGGAGCACCGCGCCCCCTCGGCAGCCTCGCCTCGACGCATCCCTCCGTCGCCCTGGCGCGAGGACCGCGCGACGCCCCGCTCTCACCGGGGCTCGACGGTGTCGATCCCGACGCGCCGCTCGATCTTTCCGGTGGCAAGCTGCGCGGCGGCAATGACCTCGCGGCGACCGAGCCGCTGGAGCCCGCGGCCGAGACGCCGCCGCGCCGGTTGCCGCCCGCGGCGGCGCGCCCCCCCGGGGTGCCCTCGGCGGCCGATACGGCACTTGCGTCCCCCCGGACCCAGGCCGACCCCGTGCGAGAGGAGTTCGACCTCGCGCTCCGGCTCTTGAAGCAGAAGGAATACGAAAGTGCCGAGAGGAGCTTTTCGGCGTTCCTGCAGAAGAACCCGAGGAGCAGGCTCGTCTCGGACGCCGTATATTATCTCGGGGAAAGCTATTTCCAGCGTGGCCGCCAGCGCGAGGCCGCGGAGCAATATTTGAGGGTTTCGACGGCCTATGCGAGCTCGCCGCGCGCGCCCGAGGCCTTCCTGCGGCTCGGGCAATCCCTGAACGCCCTCGGCGCCAAGGAGCAAGCCTGCGCGGCCTACGCCGAGATCGAGCGCAAGTATCCGAATGTATCCGCTGCGGTGAGAACGGGAGTGGAACGGGAGGCCAAGAGGGCTCGATGCTGACACGCTCGGCACGCGACGACGCTTCCGCGAGCCGCGTGCGAGATGCCGACCGTAACGCCGCCGCGCGTCCCGCCTCGGGCCGCGGCGAGGCGACCGAGCCGGTCGTCTCGGACGAGACGATCGCCCGGCTCTTCGAGTCCTGGGAGCCGCTGTCCGGCGTTCTGCTGGCCGTGTCCGGCGGACCCGATTCCATCGCCATGATGTTGCTCGCGGCACGCTGGGCCCGCGGCCGCGCGGGAGCGCCCCGGCTTTCGGTCGCGACCGTCGATCACGGCCTGCGGCCGGACTCCGCGCAGGAGGCCGCAGCCGTCGCGGCTTGGGCGAAGGCGCTGGGACTCGACCATGCGACCCTGGCCTGGCAGGGGCCGAAACCGCGGGCTCGAATTCAGGAGCTGGCGCGCGCGACGCGCTACGATCTCCTCGTTGCGCACGCGCACCGGATCGGCGCCGAGGCGATCGCGACCGCTCATCACGCGGACGATCAGGCCGAGACGATCCTGTTCCGCTTGCTGCGCGGCAGCGGCCTCGCCGGGCTCGCCGGGATGGCCGCGACGAGCGAGCGCGGCGGCTGCCTGATCTCGCGGCCCCTTCTGGTCTGCTCGAAGGACATCCTCGTCGCCGCCTGCGAGGCCGCGGCGCATCCTTATTTCAGCGACTCGTCCAACGCCGATCCGGCCTTCGCCAGAACACGGATTCGTGACCTCCTCGCGAGGCTCGAGCCGGAGGGGTTGAATCGACGAATCCTGCTCGAGCTCGGGCGTCGGGCCGCGCGGGCCGAAGCGGCGCTCGCAGAGCAGGCCCGACGAACCTGCGCCGCCTTGGAGGCCGACCGCACCGCCGGCAGGTTCGTCGCCCGCGTGGGCGTGCTGGCGACCGAGCCGCACGAGATCGCCTTGCGTGTCCTCGCCAATGAAATCAAGAAAATAAACGACGGCCGCGAGATCCGGCTCGATCGGCTCGAACGTCTCGGCGCACGATTTTGCGCGGCATTACGCTCCGGCGCGCGGCTTTCGGCGAGCCTCGGAGGCGCCGTCCTCGAGCTCGACCCCGACGGGACGCTCACCTTGCGCCGGGAGGCCCCGCGCCGGCGCGGCGCGCACGTACGATCGACCTTGCCCGAAGCCGGAGGCTGAGCCCGAGGCGGCAAGAGTTCTCTTGGCAAGGACAAGGGCGACGCCTACATTACCCAATTAGCCGAACGGTCGAACCGAAGCTCGCGCAGGGCCGGCGGCCGTTTATGGCGCTGATCCCGGACTCGCTGCGCCCGGCGGGGCGGAAGCAGGGCGGGGGCAGGACAGAGGCAAGAGCAGGGCAAGGGAAAGCGGGTACCGAGATGAATCCAAATTTCCGGAATTTCGCCCTTTGGGTGATCATCATCCTGCTCGTCGTGGCGCTCGTCATGCTGTTCCAAAATCCCGGGCACCGCGTCCAAGCGCACGACATCGCCTTCAGCCAGCTCCTGAACGAGGTCGATCAGGGCCGCGTCCGCGACGTGACGATCACCGGCAACGAGGTGACCGGCCATTTCACCGACAATCGGGCCTTCTCGACCTATGCGCCGGATGACCCGACGCTCGTCCAGAATCTCTACAAGAAGAACGTCGCGATCACGGCGAAGCCCCCGAGCGAGGGCAACAGCTGGATGATGACGCTCTTGATCAATGCGCTGCCCTTGGTCGCGATCATCGGCGTGTGGATCTTCCTGTCGCGCCAGATGCAAGGGGCCGGCGGCAAGGCCATGGGCTTCGGGAAGTCCAAGGCGAAGCTCCTCACCGAGGCGCACGGCCGCGTGACCTTCGAGGACGTCGCCGGGGTCGACGAGGCCAAGGAGGACCTGCAGGAGATCGTCGAGTTCCTGCGTGACCCGCAGAGGTTCCAGAAGCTCGGCGGACGGATTCCGCGCGGCGTGCTGCTGGTCGGCCCGCCGGGCACCGGCAAGACCCTGCTCGCCCGCGCGATCGCCGGAGAGGCCAACGTGCCCTTCTTCACGATCTCCGGCTCGGATTTCGTCGAGATGTTCGTCGGCGTCGGCGCGAGCCGCGTCCGCGACATGTTCGAGCAAGCCAAGAAGAACGCGCCCTGCATCGTCTTCATCGACGAGATCGACGCGGTCGGCCGGCATCGCGGTGCCGGCCTCGGCGGCGGCAACGACGAGCGCGAGCAGACCCTGAACCAGCTGCTCGTCGAGATGGACGGGTTCGAGCAGAACGAAAGCATCATCCTGATCGCCGCGACCAACCGGCCCGATGTCCTCGATCCGGCGCTGTTGCGGCCGGGCCGCTTCGACCGCCAGATCGTGGTGCCGAACCCCGATGTCGTCGGACGTGAGCGCATCCTCAGGGTTCATATCCGCAAGGTTCCGCTCGCACCCGACGTCGATCTGAGGACCGTCGCGCGTGGCACGCCGGGCTTTTCCGGCGCCGACCTCATGAACCTCGTCAACGAGGCCGCCTTGCTCGCCGCACGGCGCGGCAAGCGGGTCGTCACCATGGCCGAGTTCGAGGATTCCAAGGACAAGATCATGATGGGCGCCGAGCGCCGCACCATGGTCATGACCGAGGAAGAGAAGATGCTGACCGCGTATCACGAGGGTGGCCATGCGATCGTCGCGCTGAACGTGCCGGCGACGGATCCGGTGCACAAGGCGACGATCATCCCGCGCGGTCGCGCCCTCGGAATGGTCATGCAGCTGCCCGAGCGCGACAAGCTCTCGATGACCTATGAGCAGATGACCTCGCGGCTCGCGGTGTGCATGGGCGGACGCGTGTCGGAGGAGATCATCTTCGGCAAGGACAAGATCACTTCCGGCGCCCAGTCCGACATCGAGCAAGCGACCAAGCTCGCCCGCGCCATGGTGACCCGTTGGGGGTTCTCCGACGAGCTCGGGACCGTGATGTACGGCGAGAACCAGGACGAGGTCTTCCTCGGCTATACGATGGGCCGCCAGCAGACGATCTCCGAGGCAACCGCCCAGAAGATCGATTCCGAGGTGCGACGCCTCGTCGAGATGGGCCTCGCGGAAGCGCGTAGGATCATCACCGAGAAGCGGGACGATCTCGAAACGCTCGCCAAGGGTCTCCTCGAGTACGAGACCTTGACCGGGGACGAGATCCGGGGGCTGTTCCAGGGGCGCAAGCCGGTGCGCGACACGGTCGACGAGCCGCCGCCGCCGCGCGCCTCGCCGGTTCCGACCACGGGGTCTTCGTCGCGTCCGAAGCCCGGACCGGAACCCGGGGGGCTGGAGCCTCAGCCGCAAGCGTGACAGCCGGCGGCCATCAGGACCTGAAATCGACAAAAATGGCCTCGCGGATGCACCGCGAGGCCTTCGCTTTAGTCCCTGTCGTTCGTCCTTTGTCAGCCGGTGCGCCCGCGCAGCTGTCGCGTTTTGATGGCCGGGGCGGCTTCAAGCTCCTCAGTCGATCGAGGAGATCCGAATCGGCGCATCGAGGTCTGCGTGCACGGCCTTGATTCCTGCCTTCTCGACCGCGGCCTCGTCGGCATACCAGGTCGATTCGTGATCGAGCCCGCCGTACTTGTTGAAGACCATCACATATTTCGACTTGTAGTCCACCTCGCAGCGCAGGCCCTTGCCGGGCTGGTCGATCGGACGCATCTTGCCGTCCCAGTCGATGAAATAGCCGACCGGCCTGTCGGTTGCCTCGGTCATTGTCGGGTCCCTCACAATTCGCGCAACATACGACGCCGCGATCCTTCGGACGGTGCCCGGATCACGTTTCGTTCGTTTGGTTTCCGAGCAGATCTCGCGCGCCGACGACGGCATTACGGAGCTCGCAGCCAGGGCAAGCAGGTCTCGGGCCAGGCGCCGAGGGGGCGCCCGCCGAACGAGCCGCGGCCCGAACAGGCTCCGCCTTCCGAGGTGTTCGCGGACCTTTGTGGACAAGCTTCGAAAGTTTTGCCCGATCTCGAAAAATCACATGAAAAACATGACCTTCGGATCGTTGTCAGATATAGTTGGACGAGCTGAGCAAAGACTGGCCCGAGCAGAGAAAGCACGATCGTTCCATGGCAGAGCCCGCCGCGAATACGCCGGTATCCGTTCCCGACAGCGAAGCCTATTACGGCGCCGATTCGATCAAGATCTTGCGTGGCCTCGACGCGGTACGCAAGCGCCCGGGCATGTATATCGGTGATACGGACGACGGATCCGGCCTGCATCACATGATCTACGAGGTCGTCGACAATGCAATCGACGAGGCGCTCGCAGGCTATGCCACACGCGTCGGCGTCACCCTCGATGCCGACGGGTCCGTGACTGTCATCGACGACGGGCGCGGGATTCCGACCGACATTCACGCCGAGGAGGGCGTCTCCGCCGCCGAGGTGATCATGACGCAGCTCCATGCGGGCGGAAAGTTCAACCAGGATGCCTACAAGGTGTCGGGCGGCCTGCACGGGGTCGGCGTCTCTGTCGTCAATGCGCTCTCGAGCTGGCTCGACCTCAAAATCTGGCGCGACGGCAAGGAGCACGTCATCCGGTTCGAGAACGGCGACGCCGTGATGCCGCTCGAGGTCACGGGCCCCGCGCCGATGATCGGCGGGGTGCCGAAGCGCGGCACGCAGGTCACCTTCCTGCCCTCGCCCGAGACCTTCAAGACGGTGGTCGATTTCGACTATGCGACGATCGAGCACAGGCTGCGCGAGCTCGCTTTCTTGAACTCGGGCGTACGGATCGAGCTGACGGATGCCCGCGGCGCCGAGGTCAAGCACGAGGAGCTCTTCTACGAAGGCGGGCTCGAGGCTTTCGTCCGCTTCCTCGATCGGGCCAAGACGCCTCTCGCCCCGGCGCCCATCCTCGTCAAGGGCGAGCGCGACAGAATCTCGGTCGAGGCGGCCTTGTGGTGGAACGATTCCTACCACGAGCATGTGCTCGCCTTCACCAACAACATCCCGCAGCGCGACGGCGGGACCCACCTCGCCGGGTTTCGTGCCGCGCTCACGCGCCAGGTCACCGGCTATGCCGATCGTGCCGGCCTCACCAAGAAGGAGAAGGTCGATCTCACCGGCGACGATTGCCGCGAGGGACTGACCGCTGTGCTCTCGGTCAAGGTCCCCGATCCGAAATTCTCCTCGCAGACCAAGGAGAAGCTCGTCTCCTCGGAGGTTCGTCCGGCGGTCGAGAGCCTCGTCAACGAGATGCTCGGCCAGTGGTTCGAGGAGCATCCGCACGAGGCCAAGGCGGTCGTCGGCAAGGTGGTGGAGGCGGCGCAAGCCCGCGAGGCAGCGCGCAAGGCGCGCGAGCTGACCCGCCGCAAGGGCGCGCTCGATGTCGCGAACCTTCCGGGCAAGCTCGCCGATTGCCAGGAGCGCGACCCGGCCAAGGCCGAGCTCTTTCTGGTCGAAGGCGATTCCGCAGGCGGCTCGGCGAAGCAGGGCCGCAATCGCGAGTATCAGGCGGTCCTGCCGCTCAGGGGAAAGATCCTCAACGTGGAACGGGCACGCTTCGACAAGATGCTGTCGTCCCAGGAGATCGGCACGCTGATTACCGCGCTCGGCACCGGGATCGGCCGCGACGACTTCAACCCGGACAAGCTGCGCTACCACAAGATCATCATCATGACGGATGCCGACGTGGACGGATCCCACATCCGCACGTTGCTGCTCACCTTCTTCTTCCGGCAGATGCGCGAATTGATCGAGCGCGGCCACCTCTACATCGCGCAGCCGCCGCTCTACAAGGTCAAGCGCGGCAGCGCGGAGCACTACCTCAAGGACGACGACGCGAAGGACAACTACCTGATCGACAACGGGCTCGAGACGGCTGTGCTGCACCTCGCGGGCGGCGAGCAGCGCGGAGGCGCCGATCTTCGTGCGATCGTGGAGGAGGCCCGCCTCGTGCGCCGTATCCTCGAGGGGCTCCATTCACGCTACGATCGCAGGGTCGTGGAGCAGGCCGCCATCGCCGGTGCCTTGCATCCGATCACGCCGGAGACGGAAGGCGAGGCCAGCGGGCGTGCCGCGACGATCGCCGCGCGGCTCGACGAGCTCGCCGAGGAGATGGAACGCGGCTGGGCCGGCGACGTCGAGGCCGGAGGCTATGTCTTCACCCGCGAGCTGCGCGGGGTGCGCCAGGTGGCGATCCTCGATGCCGGCTTGCTCGGCTCCGCGGAGGCGCGGCGCCTCGACACCCACGCGGCCTCCCTGCACGACGTCTATGCCTTGCCGGCGCTCTTCGTGCGCAAGAGCGACGAGACCAAGATTTCCGGTCCGACGGGCCTGCTCGAGGCGGTGCTCGCCGTGGGCCAGAAGGGCATCTCACAGATCCAGCGCTACAAGGGGCTCGGCGAGATGAACCCGGATCAATTGTGGGAAACGACGCTCGACCGCGATGCCCGCACGCTCCTGCAGGTGAGGATCAAGGACGCCGACGACGCCGACGATATTTTCGTGAAGCTCATGGGCGATATCGTCGAGCCACGGCGCGAGTTCATCCAGGAGAACGCATTGAGCGTGTCGAACCTCGACGTCTAGAGCAATTTCCAGCGAAGTGGATACCACTTCGCGTCGCGAAATTGCGACAAAACATGGATCTAGAGCTGGCGTCCGATTCCGCTGGATCGGAAACCGCTGTAGAGCGGGATAAGCAGATAAGTCTACGCAATCTGCGTAAACTCGATTGCGCCGGAAAACCGGTATCCACTTTTCCTCGTCCCGCTCTAGTCTCCCTTGCGACGACCGGAGGGTTTCACGTCGAATGCGCCCCACGGCTGCCCTGCTTTGGCAAGGCGCGTACATGAAGCTTTTGCGACAAGTTAATGGAATCCGATATCGGTCAACAAGTTGTTCGGTATTCGGAGAGATCATTGTCTATCTCCGAATTGATGCCGCGCCGCGCGTGAAATACATTTGCGAAAGCCATCGAAAAGCTTGCTCATCGGTCTCGACGCGACGGCTCACCTCGGACGCAGAGTCGAGAGATCCTGTGAACGTATCCCGACTTGGGGGCGGGTATTCGACTGACAAAATCATCTGATCGTCATAAATCTGCGGGCAAAGGCACGTTTTTCGTCCTGTCGAAACCTATTGTCTCGTTGACTGTCATTTTTAGTTCATGCACGGGCCGTATCTATGAGTCGATAGATTTCGACATGTCGAAATCTATGACATGTCGATTTTTCCGAGTGACTCCAGGGTGCCGCGGCACGGGGCTATCCGGCTCGCTCGGTCTTTGAAGGAGTCTTGGATGAAGCGGCTCACTCTTCTCCTCTGTGTTGCGGCCTGCGTAACGACAGCGAGCGCAAGCTCGCTCGCTCGCGCCGAGGAGGTTCGCGGAAGCGGCTCGACCTTCGCCTATCCGATCATCTCGCAATGGGCGCAGGTCTTTCGCCCCGTTTCAGGGCATAGCGTCGGCTACGAGGGGGTAGGCTCCTCGCGGGGCGTCACCCGGCTGAAGGACGGGGTCGTCGATTTCGCAGCGAGCGACAAGCCGCTGAAGCCCGAGGACCTGCAAAAGCTCGGCCTCGGCCAATTCCCGATCGTGGTCGGAGGGATCGTGCCGGTGGTCCATGTCGAAGGGGTCGCGCCCGGCACCTTGAAGCTGACGGGGCCGGTCCTCGCCGATATCTTTCGGGGAACGATCACGATGTGGTCCGATCCCGAAATCAAGTCTCTCAATCCCGGCCTCCCCTTGCCGAAGGCGAAGATCGCCGTCGTCCATCGCCTCGACGGCTCCGGCACGACCTTCAATTGGACGAGCTACCTCGCCAATGCCAGCCGAGCGTGGCGCGAGACTCTCGGGGTGGGCTCGAGCGTCGAATGGCCGGTCGGGACCGGCGGCAAGGGCAATGAAGGGGTTGCCCTGGCGGTTCAGCAGATCCCGAATTCGATCGGCTATGTCGAGCACAGTTTCGCGGTGAAGCTGAATCTTGCTTACGCTCGCGTGCAGAACCGGGCCGGGCACTTCGTCGAGCCGGACGCGCGTAGCCTCGAAGCCGCGATGGCGAGCGCCCGATGGGACGCGGCGATGGACTTCTATACCGTGATCGGCGACTCACCCGCCGAGGACGCCTATCCCATCGCCGCGACCACCTTCGCGCTCCTCTACAAGGAGCCGAAGTCGGCCTCGCGAAGCAAGGCGGCGTTCGAGTTCTTCCGCTGGGCGGTCACGCGGGGGCGCGAGGACGCAATCGCGCTCGGATATGCGCCGCTCCCCGATTCGCTCGTGCAGCAGATCGAGGCCTATTGGACCCGGAACTTCAGCTCGTGAAGGCCGTTGCGGGCAAGTCGAACGCCGGTCGGGTCTTGCTTGCGGTCTCGTTGTCGCCCTGAAGCCTTTTGATCCGGTCGGCTCGAAAGTCGCTCTAGAGCGGGTTTCCGATCGGGCGGAATCGGAAACCCGCTCTACATCGTTGCTTTGTCGCAGTTTCGCGACGCGAAGTGGTGTCCACTTCGCTGGAAATTGCTCTAGCGCTCGGCGATCGCGCGGTAGTCGCGCCGCGCCGCGCCGGTATAGAGCTGCCGCGGGCGGCCGATCTTCTGGCCCGGATCCTCGATCATCTCCTTCCATTGCGCGATCCAGCCCGAGGTGCGCGCGACGGCGAAGAGCACGGTGAACATCGAGAGCGGGAACCCCATCGCCTTGAGGGTGATGCCCGAATAGAAGTCGATGTTCGGATAGAGCTTCTTCTCGATGAAATATTCGTCGCTGAGCGCGATGCGCTCGAGCTCGATCGCGACGGAGAGCAGAGGATCGTCCTTGAGCCCGAGCTCGTTCAGGACCTCGTGGCAGGTCCTCTGCATGATCTTCGCCCGCGGGTCGTAGTTCTTGTAGACCCTGTGGCCGAAGCCCATGAGGCGGAACGGGTCGTTCTTGTCCTTGGCGCGAGCGATATATTTCGGGATGTTCTCGACGGTCCCGATGTCGAGGAGCATCTTGAGCGCAGCCTCGTTGGCTCCGCCATGCGCCGGACCCCAGAGGCAGGCGACGCCCGCCGCGATGCAGGCGAAGGGATTGGCGCCCGAGGAGCCCGCGAGGCGAACCGTCGAGGTCGAGGCGTTCTGCTCGTGATCCGCATGTAGGATGAAGATACGGTCGAGCGCGCGCGTCAGGATGGGGTTGATCTTGTAGTCCTCGCAGGGCACCGCGAAGCACATGCGCAGGAAGTTCGAGCAATAATCCAGGTCGTTCTTCGGATACATGAAGGGCTGGCCGATCGAATACTTGTAGGCCATGGCCGCGAGCGTCGGCATCTTCGCGATCAGCCGCAAGGACGCGACCATCCGCTGGCTCGGATCGGTGATGTCGGTCGAGTCGTGATAGAACGCCGAGAGCGCACCGACGCTCGCGCAAAGCACCGCCATCGGGTGGGAGTCGCGGCGCAGGCCCCCGAAGAACCGCGCCATCTGCTCGTGCACCATGGTGTGACGCGTGATCCTGTAGTCGAAGTCCGACTTCTGCACCCTGGTCGGCAATTCTCCGTAGAGCAGGAGGTAGCAGGTTTCGAGGAAGTCGCCTTTCTCGGCGATCTGCTCGATCGGATAGCCGCGATAGAGCAAGATGCCCTCGTCGCCGTCGATATAGGTGATCTGGGACTCGCAGCTCGCTGTCGAGGTGAAGCCCGGATCATAGGTGAACATGCCTGTCTGGCCGTACAGCTTGCCGATGTCGACGACGGACGGCCCGATGGTTCCGGTCTTGACCGGCATTTCGACGGATTTGTCGCCGAGGCTGAAGGTGCCGGTCGTCGCGGTCATCTGAAGGCCCTTTCCGGTTGAGGGTGGCATCACGCCGAGCGCGCCCGCCGCGCTGGACCACGGTCGCGCGCGTCGCAAAGCGTTGCAATGCAGTGCAAGATCACTATCTGATGACGCCGAGGGGTTCAAGCGGACGGCGACGGGCGCTCCCCAGACGCCGTCGGCCCGGACACCTGATCCTGCATCCGCGCGAGACTCTCGTCGCGGCCGAGCACCTCGAGCACATCGAAGATTCCGGGCGAGGTCGCGCGTCCCGTCAGCGCCGCCCGGAGCGGCTGCGCCACCTCGCCGAGCTTGACCTTCGTCTCTCCGACATAGTCCCGCACGGTGGCCTCGGTCCCGGTCGCGGTCCAGGCCGAGAGCGCGGCGAACCGGGGCAAGAGTCCTTCGAGATGGGCGCGCCCGCCCGCGTCGAGCAGTCCTTGCGCCCGAGCGTCGAGCTCGAGCGGCCGTGTGGCGAACAGGAAAGCCGCGCCGTCGAGAAGCTCGACGAGCGTCTTGGCGCGCTCCTTCAGGCCCGGCATGGCCGCGAGCAGCTTGTCGCGCAGCGGCGGATCGAAGCCCCGGGGCAACCTTTCGGCGCCCGCCAGATAGGGCAGGGTCGCCTCGAGCGCAGCGACGAGATCGGGGTCGCGGCTCGCGCGGATGTAGTGGCCGTTCATGCTCTCGAGCTTGGCGAAGTCGAACCGCGCCGGCGACCGCCCGACCCGGGCGAGATCGAAATGCTCGATCATCTCCTGCGTCGAGAAGAATTCCCTGTCGCCGTGGCTCCAGCCGAGCCGCACGAGGTAGTTGCGCAAGGCCTGCGGCATATAGCCCATGGCGCGATAGGCATCGACTCCGAGCGCGCCGTGGCGCTTCGAGAGCTTCGCGCCGTCCGGACCATGGATCAACGGAATATGCGCCATGGCGGGCGCTTCCCAGCCGAGCGCCTGGTAGATGTGCAGCTGCCGCGCGGCATTGGTCAGGTGATCGTCGCCGCGAATGATGTCGGTGACGCCCATGTCGTGATCATCCACCACGACCGCGAGCATATAGGTCGGCGTGCCGTCGGACCGCAGAAGCACGAGATCGTCGAGATCCTTGTTGGGCCAGCGCACTTGCCCCTGGACCTTGTCGTCGAGGACGGTCTCGCCCTCGCGCGGCGCCTTCAGCCGGATGACCGGCTTCACGCCCGCCGGCGCCTCGGAAGGAGACCTGTCGCGCCAGCGGCCGTCGTAGCGGGGCGGCCGTCCTTCGGCACGCGCGGCCTCGCGCATCGCGTCGAGCTCGGCCGGCGTCGCATAGCAGCGATAGGCATGGCCCGCGGCGAGCAGGCTCTCCGCGACCTCTCGATGCCGATCGGCCCGGGTGAATTGATAGATGACCTCGCCGTCCCACTCGAGCCCGAGCCAGCTCAGCCCGTCGAGGATCGCCGCAATCGCCGCATCGGTGGATCGCTCGCGATCGGTATCCTCGATCCGCAGCAGCATCTTGCCCCCGGCATGGCGGGCATAGAGCCAGTTGAAGAGCGCCGTGCGGGCGCCGCCGATATGCAGGAAGCCGGTCGGCGACGGGGCAAAGCGGGTAACGACCGCATCGGCCATGAATCGTTGTCCTGCAGGGATCGGGCTTTCCGAGCGATCCGGCTTTCGGCCGCGTGCGTAGACGCTCGTCGGGGCGTCCTCTAGCACGGAAACGACGAAAGGGAAGTGCGACATGCCGGACGAGACCATTCCGCCGTTCCAGGAACGGCCGCCCTGGTTCGGGGCCGACCTGCAGACCTTGCGCAACGTGCTGTGCGGCGTGCCACCCGACCCGCCCGGGGGCGAGCGTCTGCTCCTGCCTTTGCCCGACGGCGAGAAGCTCGCTGCCAGGCTCGACCGGCCTTTGGACCTTCGACCCCTGCCGCTCGTCGTTTTGGTGCATGGCCTCGCGGGCTCCGAGGCGAGCCGGAACACGGTGGCGACCGCGCGGCATCTGGTCGGGCGCGGTTGGCCGGTCCTGCGCCTCAACCTGCGCGGCTCTGGTCCGTCGCTCCCGACCGCGCCCGGCCACTACCATGCGGGACGGACCGCGGATCTGGCCAATGCCCTGCGCGCCCTGCCGAGCGATCTCGTGCGGCACGGGCTCGTGCTCGTCGGTCATTCGCTCGGCGCCAATCTCGTCCTGAAGTTCATGGGCGAACCAGGAACAGGCGAGGGCGGGCACGGAGCGCCGGTTCTGGCTGCGGTCGCGGTCTCAACGCCCCTCGACCTCGCCGCGACCTCCGCTCGCATGATGAGCCGTCGCAATCTCGTCTATCACCGTTACATGCTCGGTGCGATGAAACGCGAGGCCCTGGCGCCTGGCGCGGGCCTGACCGCCGCGGAGCGAGCCGCCGTCGCCGCTGCCAGGACTGTCTTCGAGTTCGACGATCGTTTCATCGCGCCGCGCTTCGGCTACCGGGACGCCCCGGATTATTACGAGAGCAATGCCGCCAAGAATTTCCTCGCCGGCATCAGGGCGCCGACCCTGATCATTCACGCGCTCGACGACCCTTGGATTCCGGCGGCCTGCTATGATGCGATCGATTGGGAGGCCCTGCCGTCGATCGAGACGCGGCTCGTCCCGCAGGGCGGCCATCTCGGCTTCCACGGCCGGGGTAGCCCGATCCCATGGCATGATCGTGTGACGGCCGCTTGGCTCGAGCGACGGATCTCGCCCGAGGCGAAGGACGAGCTGCCGCCGGGCGCGCCCTGACGCCGTCTTCCGCGCCGGCGAGTCCTCTCTGCGAGGCATTGCGGAGAAGTCTCTGCCGGGCTAGGCCGATGGTCGGGCTTCGAAACGGTCGAGGGTTCGCCGCAAGTGCCCGGGGGCGTGGCCGATGGGATCGCGACTGACAGCGCGATATCGCGTGCGAGGCGAGGCGAGCACGATCGAGCACCGTGCTTTCTGCATCGCGCTCGAGCAGAGCGTCGAGGTGACCCTCGAGGCCGTCCACAGCCCCACGATCCTGTCCGAGATCGTCGGCCGTGTCGACGAGATCGAGGACCGCGGCGACGGGTGGTTCGACGTCGCGATCGGGCTCGCCACCGCGACCATCGGCGCCGATGCGGGACAGCTCGTCAACATGCTCTTCGGCAACAGCTCGATGCAAGACGACGTGCATCTCGTCGATATCGAGATCCCGGACGAGCTCTGCGCCGCCTTCGGCGGCCCGCGCCAAGGGAGCGACGCGTTGCGCCGGCGTGTCGGCGCCAGGGGCCGCGCGCTGACCGCCTCGGCGCTGAAGCCTCAAGGCCTCGCGGCCTTCGAGCTCGCGGCGCTCGCCTTCCAGCTCGCCTCGGGCGGAGCGGATTTCGTCAAGGACGATCACGGGATCGCCGACCAGGCCTACAGCCCTTTCGCGGAGCGGGTCCGCGCCTGCGCGGCGGCGACGCGCAAAGGCGCCGCCATCGCCGGCCACACGACCCGATATGTCCCGAGCCTGTCGGGAGCCTTCCAGGACCTCGAACGGCAGGTCGCGCTCGCGCGCGACGAGGGGATCGACACGATCATGGTCGCACCGATGATCATCGGGCTCTCGAATTTCCAGGCCTTGCGGCAAAGCTACCCCGATCTCGCGTTTCTCGCGCATCCGGCGATGATCGGCGCGGCGCGCATCGCACCGCTGGTCCATGCCAAGCTCTTCCGGCTCCTCGGCGCGGATGCCTTTATCTTTCCGAGCTACGGGGGCCGGTTCGGTTATTCCACGCAGACCTGCGCCGGCATGGCCGACGCGCTCCGCGCCCCTTGGAAGACGCTCGAGGCGTGCCTGCCCGTGCCGGCCGGCGGCATGACCTTGGACCGCGTGCCGGAAATTCTCGACTTCTACGGCCCGGAGTCGATGCTGCTCATCGGGGGTAGCCTGCTCGCGTCGCCGCGCGGAACGCTCACCGCGGAAACCGGAAAATTCGTCCGCGCGGTGGCCGAGCACGACTATGGAAGCAAGCAATGACCGAGACTGTCGTCGAGCCGAAGCCTCTCCGCAAGGCAGGACCGCAGTGCCGCTGGGAGGGCGTGGAGCTTCACCCCTACAAGGAGCTGGACTCCGCCCCCTTCAAGGCGATCTCGCGCCAGACCCTGTTCTCGGATCCGCGCCTTCTCGGCGAGCTGCGCTATTTCGAGATCGAGCCCGGCGGCTATTCGACGCTCGAGCGCCACGAGCATATGCACGCCGTCCTGATCTTGCGCGGGCAGGGCACCTGCCTCGTCGGCACGACGGTCCATGGCCTCCGTCCGCATGATCTCGTCACGATCGCGCCCATGACCTGGCATCAGTTTCGCGCGAGCGCCGGGGAGCCCTTGGGCTTTCTCTGTCTCGTGAACAGCGAGCGGGATCGGCCTCAGCTGCCGTCCCCGGCCGATCTCGCGGCGTTCAGGGCCGACCCCGCAATTGCAGCCTTTCTCGACGGAACGGCGGCGGCCTAGAGCAATTTCCAGCGAAGCGGACACCGGTTCGCGTCGCGAAATTGCGACAAGACAAGAATGTAGAGCTGGTTTCCGATTCAACCGGATCGGAAACCGCTCTAGAGCGGGATGAGGAAAAGTATACAGCGGTTCTCCGCCCGCATCCCGCTCTGAACTTTTGGAATCGATCATGTTTCATGACTTTGGAGCGATTCGATCCAAAGTCATCGTGATCTAGAGGAGCTTTCGGAAAGCTCCCCCAGATCCTCGTCTTGTCGCATTTTCGCGACGCGAACCGGTGTCCGGTTCGCTGAAAAATGCTCCTAGAGCGGGATGAGGAAAAGTGTACAGCGGTTTTCCGCCCGCATCCCGCTCTGAACTTTTGGAATCGATCACGTTTCATCACTTTGGATCGAGTCGATCCAAAGTCATCGTGATCTAGCCGTGCTCGATGACGGCGCCCCAGGATCCCCACACATAGATGCAGGCGAAGAGGAAGAGCCAGACCACGTCGACGAAATGCCAGTACCAGGCGGCGAACTCGAAGCCGAGATGGTGGCCTTGCGTCAGCTGGCCGACGAAGGCACGGCCGAGGCAGACGGTGAGGAAGATCGTGCCGACGATCACGTGGAAGCCGTGGAAGCCGGTCGCCATGAAGAAGGTCGCCCCGTAGATCGAGCCTTTGAAGGCGAAGGGCGCGTGGGCATATTCATAGGCCTGGACGTAGGTGAAGATCGCGCCGAGCAGGATCGTGAGCGCGAGGCCGATCTTCAGGCCGAGCCTGTTGCCGGTGAGGAGCGCGTGATGCGCATAGGTCACCGTCGTGCCCGATGTCAGCAGAATCAACGTGTTGAGAAGCGGGAAATGCCACGGGTCGATAACCTCGATCCCCTTCGGCGGCCAGGCGCCTCCGGTGAACTCGAGCTTGGAATATTCGATGGTGTCGGCGGGAAACAGGCTCGCGTTGAAGAAGGCCCAGAACCAGGCGACGAAGAACATGACCTCGGAGGCGATGAAGAGGATCATCCCGTAGCGGAGGCCGATCTGAACCACCTTGGTATGGAAGCCGTGGCTCGACTCGCCGATGACGTCGCGCCACCACAGCACCATGACCGCGAGGACGCCGAGCAAGCCGACGCCGAACACGAAGCCGCCGGCCTTGAGGCCCAAGGGGGCGAGCCCCTTCATCCACATGACGGCGCCGATCGCCATCACGAAAGCCGCCGTGGCGCCCAGGATCGGCCACGGGCTCGGGTCGACGAGATGATAGTCGTGGTTGGGTTTCGAGTGCGCTTCCGCCATCTGATCCGACTTTCCTGTGCTGTCCTTTCGGGCACGTCGTGGCCCGAGATCTACGTGGGCTCGGTCACCCTCGCTCCGGAGCGCCTACCGTCCCGGCGGAACCGGCAAGCGCTCGACACGCTCGGTTCCGCTCCTGCTCCATCCGCCGCGCGCCTCATCGCTCCCCTCGCGGCAAGACCTCGGCGGCTTTCTCCCCTTTCGCCGGGAACAGCGTATAGGAGAGGGTCACCGACCGGACCTCGGCCATCGAACGGTCCTGCTCGAGCGCGGGATCGAGAAAGAACGCGACCGGCAGCTCGAGGCTCTCGCGCGGGGCGAGCTTCTGCGCGTCGAAGCAGAAGCATGCGATCTTGCTGAAGTAGGCGCCGGCGGTGTCGGGGGTCACGTTGTACATCGCGACGGCGGTGGTCGGGCGATCCGAGGTGTTGGTCGCTCGGTAGAAGACCGTGATCGGCTCGCCGGTGCGCAGCTTCACCTGAGGGGTCTCGGGGACGAAGGTCCAGGGCAGGCCCGGTGCGACATTGGCGTCGAGCCGCACGATGATGTCTCGAGCCCCCCTCGAGTCCGGGGGACGGTCCGCGACGACCGTCGCGCCGGCGAATCCGGTCGCCGCGCAGAACAGCCGGTAGAGCGGCACGGCGGCAAAGCTCCCCGCGAGCATGAGGAGGCTCGCGCTGGCGGCGAGGACGGGAACCAGGCCCCGTCCTGTGGTTGCGCCGAGACGGAACGGCTTCCGCAGCAAGGTCATCGCGGGCGGGCCTCGATCAAAACGGTCGCGAGAGGATGTTCGGACCGACCTTCGCGATCGTCACGACATAGAAGAGCAGCGCGAAGAAGCCGACGGCGACGCCGATCGCGATGTTGCGTTGACGACGGCTTTTCAGGGCCTCGGGCGAGAGCACGATCCTGTCGGGCTCGTGTTGCTCGGGCATGGCGTCACCTCGCGGCATCATGCGTGAAAGGAGAGTGCAGCGAGCAGGATCGCGAAAGCTCGCTCGCCGGCGATCGCCGCGAAGAGCAAGGTGAGGTAGAGAATCGAGAAGCCGAAAAGGCCGAGTGCGCAGCGATCCGCGCGGGGACCGGTCCTGACGCGATAGACCCGCAGCGCGAGCAGCACCAAGAGCAGGCCGAGGGCGCCGGACAGGACGCCGTAGCCGAGCGAGGCGAAGCCGAGCAGCCAGGGTGCGAGGCCGAGCGGGGCGAGCAGCACCGCATAGAGCAGGATGTCGCGGCGGCACCGGTCGGGGCCCGCGACGTTCGGCAGCATCGGAATCCCCGCGCGGTGATAATCCTCCGCCTTGACGAGCGCGAGCGCCCAGAAATGCGGCGGAGTCCAGACGAAGATGATGGCGAAGAGCACGAGGCTCGCGGCGCTGATGTCGCCTGTCGCCGCGGCATAGCCGACGACCGGCGGCAGCGCCCCCGCGGCCCCGCCGATCACGATGTTCTGCGGCGTGGTTCGCTTCAGCCACATCGTATAGACGACGGCGTAGAAGAAGATCGTGAAGGCGAGCAGCGCGGCGGCGAGCCAGTTCGCGACGACGCCGAGCGTCACCACGGACATTCCGGAGAGGAACAGGCCGAAGCCGAGAGCGTCGTTCTTGTCGAGCCGGCCCGCCGGGACGGGACGGTTCTTGGTCCGCCGCATGACAGTGTCGATATCGGCGTCGTACCACATGTTGAGGGCACCCGAGGCGCCGGCCCCGACCGCGATCGCGAGCAGCGAGGCAAACCCGATGACCGGATCGATGCGGGACGGCGCGATGAGCATGCCCGTGACGGCGGTGAAGACCACGAGCGACATGACCCTCGGCTTGAGCAAGGCGAGATAGTCCGACGGCGTCGCCGTCGATCCCGCAAAGCTCGTCGCGACGAGATCGTCGCTTTCATCGATCATGCTCATCGCCGAATCCTCGGGCTCGGGTCGTTTCGAATTCGAGAGCCGGCGTCCGATCCATCGGTATCGGAGGCCGGCTCTGGATCCCTGTCTTGTCGCAATTTCGCGACGCGAAACGGTCCCCGCGTCGCTTGAAATTGCTCTGTGCTCGAGGGGCGCGCACCGGCACCTCGAGGCACTTGCCTCAATGCTCGACGGCCTCGAATCGCGGCAAGGTCTCGAACGTGTGGAAGGGAGGCGGTGACGGCAAGGTCCACTCGAGCGTCGTCGCGCCGGGACCCCAGGGGTTGTTGCCGGCGAGGCGCTTCCTCGCGAAGGCGTCGTAGATCAGGTAGAGGAACAGCACGAGCCCGACCGCGGACAAGTAGGTGCCGGAGGAGGAGACCCGGTTCCACAGCGTGAAGGCATCGGGATAGTCGATATAGCGCCGGGGCATGCCGGCGAGCCCCAGGAAATGCTGCGGGAAGAAGGTCAGGTTCACGCTGATGAAGGTGACCCAGAAATGCGCCTTCGCGATCGTCTCGTTGTAGAGATAGCCGGTCATCTTGGGGAACCAGTAGTAGAATCCCGCGAAGACCGCGAAGGTCGCGCCGAGCGACAGCGTGTAGTGGAAATGGGCGACCACGTAATAGGTCTCGTGGAACAGGCGATCCGCACCCGCGTTGGCGAGGACGACGCCGGTGACGCCGCCGACCGTGAACAGGAAGATGAACCCGATGGCCCAGAGCATCGGCGCCCGGAACGAGATCGAGCCGCCCCACATCGTCGCGATCCAGGAGAAGATCTTCACGCCGGTCGGTACCGCGATCACCATGGTCGCGAAGACGAAGTAGCGCTGCGCCTCGAGCGACAGGCCGACCGTATACATATGGTGGGCCCAGACCACGAAGCCGACGACCCCGATCGCGACCATGGCATAGGCCATGCCGAGATAGCCGAAGATCGGCTTCTTCGAGAAGGTCGAAATGATCTGGCTGATGACGCCGAAGCCCGGCAGGATGACGATATAGACCTCGGGATGGCCGAAGAACCAGAACAGGTGCTGGAACAGGAGCGGGTCACCGCCGCCTGCCGGGTCGAAGAAGGTCGTCCCGAAGTTGCGGTCGGTGAGCAGCATGGTGATGGCGCCGGCGAGCACCGGAAGGGTCAGCACCAAAAGGAAGGCGGTCACGAGGATCGACCACACGAACAGCGGCATCTTGTGCAAGGTCATGCCGGGCGCGCGCATGTTGAAGATCGTGGTGATGAAGTTGATCGCGCCGAGGATCGAGGAGGCGCCGGCGATGTGAATCGACAAGATCAGGAAGTCCATCGCCGGGCCGGGATGACCGATGGTCGAGGACAAAGGCGGATAGAGCACCCAGCCGCCGCCGAAGCCGAGCATCCCCGGCGCGCCCTCGACGAGCATCGAGACCACGGCGAGGAGCAATGCCGCCGGAAGCAGCCAGAACGAGATGTTGTTCATCCGCGGGAAGGCCATGTCGGGGGCGCCGATCATGATCGGCACGAACCAATTGCCGAACCCGCCGATGAGCGCAGGCATGACCATGAAGAAGATCATGATGAGGCCGTGCGCCGTGATGAAGACGTTGTAGAGGTTCTTCGCGGCATCGACCGCCATATCGGGCGACGCGCCGTTGAGATACTGGGCCAGATGAGTGAACACCTGGATGTGGGGCTCCTGCAGCTCCAGCCGCATGAAGAACGACATCCCGCCGCCGACCAAGCCGCCGACGATCGCGAAGAGGATATAGAGCGTGCCGATATCCTTGTGATTGGTCGACAAGAGGTAGCGGCGCCATCCGGTCGGATCGGCGTGAGCCGCGTGTGCGCCCGAGGCTTGCTGGGCACGGAACTCGGAAACGGTCGTAGCCACGAGAAATTCTCCCTGGTAGCCGGGTCGTCCCGGCGCGCTCAGCGTTGCCCGACGAGGTGCGCGTCGAAGTCTGCGACGCGCACGGGCGCGAGATCCGCGGCCGCGAACTTCTTCTTCGCCTCGGCGAGCCAAGCCGCGTAATCCTCGGGGCTGACGACCTTGACGGCGATCGGCATGTACGCATGATCCTTGCCGCAAAGCTTCGAGCACTGGCCGTAGTACGTGCCGACTCGCTCTGCCTTGAACCAGGTCTCGTTCATGCGCCCCGGCACCGCATCGATCCTGATGCCGAAGGCCGGAACTGTGAAGGAATGGATGACATCGGCCGCCGTGACGAGCAGGCGAACCGTCTTGCCGAGCGGGACGACCGCCTCGTTGTCGACCGAGAGCAGGCGAATGTCACCTTCTGCGAGCGACTCCTCGGGCTTCATGTAGGAGTCGAACTCGAAGCCGCCGCCTTCGTCGGGCGGATAGGAATAGGTCCAGTACCATTGCTTGCCGGTGGCCTTGAGCGTCACGTCCGCCGGCGGTACGACCACTTGATGGGTGAGGAGCCGAAACGACGGAATCGCGATGATGACGAGAATCATCACCGGCAGCACGGTCCAGGCGACCTCGAGCGTCGTATTGTGCGTCACCTGCGAGGCGTCCGGGTTGGACCTCTCGTTGAACTTGATCATCACATAGGCCAAGAGGCCGAGGACGAAGAGCGTGATCACGGTGATGATCGGCAACAAGATCCAATCATGAAAGAAATGTGCCTCGTTGGCGACCGACGTCACCCCCTCCTCGAAGCCGATCTGGCCCGGTTGCGGAAAGCCGTCCGCGAGCGCCGATCCGGCGAACGTCGAAACGGCGGCGACACACGTCAGGAACGTGCTCGAGCGATTCGATCGTCGGTCGCTACCGCGTGGTCTGGCACTGCTCATGAATCGGGTCACTCCTCACCCCGCGGCCGGTGAGCCGCGTCCTTCCCCTCGGCCCGGACCAAGTCCGGGCTCCGAATGCGACGGTTCAAAATCACAATCACGAGGCCGACGCAACTCGCGACCCGTTTAGGTGCGTTGCGGCATAACCGCGCGATGCGCATCCCTCCTGCCGAGACGCAGGTCACCTGTGCACTGCAAAATTCTCGCCGGTCCGCTCGAGCCTTTCGACATTTGCCCCTCGGCTCGGCTTGACAGCGACGCCGGATTTGCTAGAGCGCAAAACCTGCTCGGGTCGGGGAATTTCGCTTTTTATTTGATTGCGTTATCGCCCGTCGTGACGGAATGGGCCATGACCGCGACACAAAGCCCCGGCGGATTGGCCGCAGGCCGCCGGCTCTCCCCGTCGGCGCCGCCGCTCGAGGCCCAGCCGTGACACTCGGTCGGATGCACGTGGAACCGACGCCGGTCGTGGACCTCGCGCATCGACTTTCAGGATGCGACCATCATGAGACGCGTTGTTCCGCTTGCTGTCGTCCTGGGGCTCGCTCTGCCGGGCTTGCCCGCGCTCGGCCAAGGCATGGTGAAATCGAAGCACGGCGACTGGGAGCTGCGCTGCGAGACCCCGCCGGGCGCCGCGCGGGAGCACTGCGCTCTTCTGCAGAGCGTCGCGGCCGAGGACAAGCCGAATATCAACCTCGTCGTGATCGTCCTCAAGACGGCCGACGGCAAGGCCCGTCTCCTGCGTGTCATCGCGCCGCTCGGCGTGCTCCTGCCGTCCGGCCTCGGCCTGAAGATCGACGCGACCGATGTCGGCCGCGCGGGCTTCGTGCGCTGCCTGCCCAATGGGTGCGTCGCCGAGGTCGTCCTCGAGGACAAGCTCGTCGATCAGATGAAAGGCGGCCGGAACGCGACCTTCATCATCTTCCAAACTCCCGAGGAAGGGATCGGTATTCCTTTGAGCCTTGCGGGCTTTCGCGAAGGATTCGACGTCTTGCCGTGACGCTCGGGGCCCGCGCACGCCGCGGAAGACCATGAAAACGGACGCTTCCGGTCGAAGAATTCGCTAGCGTGCCAGCCCGGAAAGCCATCGTATGGCGTGATCTCGTAAGGAGCGTACTCGAATGGAGCGACGAGTCCCGATCGCCGAGCCGAGCCGGCTTTTCGTCGGCGTGCCGATTCTCTTTCTCTTTCTCGTTCTCTTTCTCTGCGGCTGCGGCGCGGGAAATTTCGGCAACTTCGACCAGCCGGCCGCCTCCGGGTCCGGCAACAAGCTCGCTGAGCTTCTCGGCATCGGCAAGCGCGAGGCTCCCGCGCAACAGGAGGTGCGAGGCCGGGGGGTGACCTGTCCCGACATCGTGGTTCTCGAAGGAACCGGGGTCGCTCGATCCCATGCCGGCAGCCCCCCGGAAAACGCGAATCTCCGCGTCCAGTATTCGATCGAGGACACGGCGCGGGAGTGCTCGTTTAGCGACGACAAGCTCGTCTTGAAGGTCGGCATCGCGGGCAAGGTCCTGCTCGGCCCGGCCGGGAGCCCCGGCAACTTCACGATTCCCGTCAGGGTGGCGGTGGTTCGCATCGGCGATCAGTCCGTGGTCGCCAGCAAGCTCTATCGAGCCTCGGCGACCATTCCGGCCAAGCGGACCGAGGAGGGCTTCACCATCGTCACCGAGCCGATCAATGTTCCCTTGGTCCACGAGCGTGCCGAGGAGGACTACAGCATCAAGGTCGGCATCGACTCCGCAGGCGGGACCGAGCGGGCCGAGGGCGAGGGCAGAAGGCGCTAGAGTGGTTTCCGATCCAATCCAATCGGAAACCCGCTCTACGTGCTTGCCTCGTCGCTATTTCGCATAGCGATGTCGCTGTTGCGAAACATCGCCAGCGAAATGCGAACCGATGTCCACTTCGCTGGAAATTGCTCGAATGCTGCTGCGATCACGCTTTCTTTGCGCTCCGGTCATTGACAAGCGTAACACCGGCGCCCAAATCTCATCTGTCAGATCAAAGACCCCAGCGGGAGAGTCCGGCGCGCCCAGGACGGGCGAACCGGCGCCGAAGGCGCAACCGCCCCGGAAACGCTCAGGCCCAGGGACCGCTCGGGGGATGACACTCTGGAAAGCGACGCCCGGCAGTCTCGTCGGGTGCCCACCGACGGAGGAAGCTTCGCGCCGCTAGCCGAAGGCTGCAGCCGAAGGAAATCTCTCAGGTCACGGGACAGAGGGGGCGAGGAGGCTCGGGTCGCAGGCGGCGGCGCGCGGAGGGCTCCTCGGGACTCTGGTCGAGCCGAAGAGATGTCCGATCTCGCAACTCCCTCTCTTTCCGAGGCGGCGCGCACGCCGCTCTACGATCTTCATTGTGCGCTCGGCGCCCGCATGGTCGCTTTCGCGGGCTACGCCATGCCGCTGCAATATGCCTCGGGCATCATCGCCGAGCATTTCCACGTCCGGGCGCAAGCCGGATTGTTCGACGTGTCGCATATGGGGCAGGCCCTCCTCGAAGGCCCATCGGCCGCGCGGAGGCTGGAAGCGCTGGTGCCGGCCGCCGTCGTGACGCTCGCTCCCGGGCGCATGCGCTACACGCAATTCCTCGATTCCGACGGCCATATTCTCGACGATTTGATGGTCGCGCGGCTTCCCGGCGAGGGTGCGAGCGAGTGCTTGTCGCTCGTCGTGAACGCGGGCCCGAAGGCGCAGGACTTCGCCCATCTCGCAGAGCATCTGCCCGAGCTTTCGCTCACCATCGAGAAGGATCGGGCCTTGCTCGCCTTGCAGGGGCCGATCGCAGCCGCGGTGCTCGCGCGGCATTTTTCCGGCATCGAGACCTTGCCCTTCATGGCCGCGGCGACGTTCCCGAGCGAGGGAGGCGAGGTCCGAATCTCGCGGTCCGGTTATACCGGCGAGGACGGGTTCGAGATTTCGCTTGCCGCCGAATCCGCGCCGGCCGTCGCGGAAAGGCTTCTCGCCGAGCCCGAGGTTCGACCGATCGGCCTCGGCGCCCGCGATTCGCTCAGGCTCGAGGCCGGGCTCTGCCTCTACGGTCATGACATCGACAGGACGACCGATCCGGTCGAGGCCGGCCTGCTGTGGTCGATTCCGGAGCACCGCCGCAGGTCGGGCGGCTATCTCGGCGCCGACCCTGTGAGCAAGGCGATCGTCGAGGGTCCGGCGCGCCGGCGCGTGGGTTTCTTGATCGAGGGCAAGGCGCTCGCCCGCGAAGGTGCGATCGTCACCACGCCGGACGGCGCCGAGATCGGTGTCGTGACCTCGGGCGGCTTCTCGCCCTGCCTCGGGCGGCCGATCGCCATGGGCTATGTCGAAACCAGCTTCGCCGAGCCCACAACGCCGGTTCGTCTTTCGGCGCGAGGCAAGGCGCTCGAGGCCCATGTGGCGGCGCTACCCTTCGTGGCGCACCACTACTTCAGGGGAAGCCGATGACGACGATCCGCTACACGAAAGACCACGAATATATTCGGGTCGAGGGGGACACCGGCCTTGTCGGGATCACCGACTACGCGCAAGCGCAGCTCGGCGACATCGTTTTCGTCGAGCTGCCGAAGGTCGGCAAGCGGCTGAAGCGAGGCGACGAGGCCGCCGTCGTCGAGAGCGTCAAGGCGGCGAGCGAGGTCATGGCTCCGGTCTCGGGGGACGTCGTCGCTGTCAACGACGCGCTCGAGGGTACCCCGGGACTCGTCAATGCCGACGCTGCCGGGGAAGGATGGTTTCTCGAGCTGAGGCTCACCGACACTACCGAGCTCGACGGCCTGATGGACGAGGCGGCCTATCGCGCCTTCGTCGCCTCGCTCGACTGAGGCCCGGGAGAAAGGGCAGGACTTCATGCGCTACCTTCCGCTCACCTCCGAGGATCGCGCCGACATGCTGGCTCGGATCGGGGTCGGCTCCATCGACGACTTGTTCGCCGAAATTCCCGCCGGCATGCGGCTCGGGGATCTTCTCGACCTGCCGCGCCACAAGGGCGAGCTCGAGGTCGAGCGCCTGCTCCGGGGCCTCGCGTCGCAAAACGTCACGGCGGGCTCGGTGCCATTCTTCCTCGGCGCCGGCGCCTACAAGCACCACATCCCCGCGAGCGTGGATCATTTGATCCAGCGCTCCGAGTTCCTGACGAGCTACACGCCCTACCAGCCCGAGATCGCGCAAGGGACCCTGCAGGCGATCTTCGAGTTCCAGACCCAGGTCGCGGCCTTGACCGCGATGGATGTCGCCAATGCCTCGATGTACGACGGCTCGACCGCGACGGCCGAGGCCGTGCTCATGGCCCATCGCATCACCGGGCGGCGCGAGGCAGTCCTGTCGGGCGGGCTCCACCCGCATTATGCCGAGGTCGTCCGCACGACCTCCCGCATGACGGGCGACGAGGTCGTCACGCTGGCGCCCGACGTTCTCGCCCGGGAAGACCTCTGCGCGTGCGTCACCGAGGCGACCTCCTGCGTCGTGGTCCAGAGCCCCGACGTCTTCGGCAACTTGCGCGATATCGCCCCGCTCGCGGCTCGCTGCAGGGAGAAAGGCGCGCTCTTGATCGCGGTCTTCACCGAGGCCGTGTCGCTCGGGCTCGTGAAGCCGCCGGGCGAGATGGGCGCCGACATCGTCGTCGGCGAAGGCCAGTCGATCGGAAATCCCCTCGGCTTCGGGGGGCCTTACGTCGGTCTCTTCGCGGCGCGGCAGCAGTACCTGCGCCAGATGCCCGGGCGCCTGTGCGGGGAGACCGTCGATGCCGAGGGGCGGCGTGCTTTCGTCCTCACGCTCTCGACCCGCGAGCAGCATATCAAGCGCGACAAGGCGACCTCGAATATTTGCACGAACTCGGGTCTTTGCGCGCTCGCCTTCGCCATCCACATGACCCTTCTCGGCGAGAAAGGGCTGCGCAGGCTCGCCTCGATCAACCATGCACATACGATCGACCTCGCCGACCGCCTCGAGACGGTGCCCGGCGTCGAGGTCTTGAACGAGACCTTCTTCAACGAGCTCACGATCCGCGTTCCGGGCGACGCGGCGGATGTGGTCGAGCGCCTCGCGGCGAGAGGCGTGCTCGGCGGCGTCCCCGTCTCGCGGCTCTTGCCGGGGCAGGGGCTCGACGATCTCGTCCTCGTCGCGGTGACGGAAACGGTGAGCGAGGCCGATCGCGCGGCTTTCGTCGAGAGGCTGGAGGAGGTCGTTCGATGCTGATGACAAAAGGCCGGCCGGCACAGGCGGTTGCGCTCACGGCGGAGGGTCGCCGCACCTTCACCTCGAACCGGGGCCTCTCGATCGAGGAAGGGTTGATCTTCGAGATCGGCCGGCCGGAGGTGACAGGGGTCGATCTCGAGGAGCCCGCACCTTTCGAGCACCGGCTCGGCGCATGCGAGCGCGAGTCCGCGATCGGCCTTCCCGGGCTCAGCGAGCCGGAGGCGGTCCGCCATTATGTGCGGCTGTCACAGAAGAACTACTCGATCGATGCCGGGATCTATCCGCTCGGCTCCTGCACGATGAAGCACAATCCGCGGCTCGACGAGGCGATGGCGCGCTTGCCCGGCTTCGCCGATATCCACCCGCTGCAGCCGCAATCGACCGTCGCCGGCGCGCTGGAGCTGATCCACGAGCTCTCGCGCTGGCTCGTGGTGCTGACGGGGATGGAGGCCGTCGCGATGTCGCCCAAGGCGGGCGCGCATGGCGAGGCCTGCGGCATGATGGCGATCAAGGCCGCGCTCCTGGCGCGTGGCGAGGCGGCGACCCGCAGGATCGTCCTCGTGCCGGAGTCGGCCCACGGTACCAATCCGGCGACGGCGACCCGCATCGGGTTCGAGGTCCGCTCGGTTCCTGCCCGCGCCGACGGGACGCTCGATGTCGCCGAGGTGAAGGCACGTCTCGACGACAGCGTCGCGGCGATCATGCTCACCAACCCGAACACCTGCGGCCTCTTCGAGCGGGACATCGCCCTGATCGCCGAAGCCGTGCACGAGGCCGGCGGCTATTTCTATTGCGACGGGGCGAACCTCAACGCGATCATGGGCAAGTGCCGGCCGGGCGATCTCGGCGTCGATGCGATGCACATCAATCTCCACAAGACGTTCTCGACCCCCCACGGCGGCGGCGGTCCGGGCGCGGGGCCCGTGGTCTTGTCGAGCCGGCTCGCGCGCTTCGCCCCGGTCCCTTTCCTGCGTCGTGACGAGGCCGGCCTGCAGCTCGTCGAGCATGCGCAAGAGGCGCTAGATCACGACGACCTTGGACCGGCTCGGTCAAAGGTCGTGAGCGGAAAACCGGGGTCCACTTTTCCTCATCCCGCTCTAGAGGCCTTTGGCCGCCTCACCGCGTTCCACGGCCAGATGGGCATGTTCGTGCGTGCGCTCGCCTATATGCTCTCCCACGGGGCGGACGGCCTGCGCCAGGCCGCCGAGGACGCCGTTCTCTCGGCGAACTATATTCGTGCAAGCCTTCGCGATCTGCTGTCGCAACCCTTCGGCGACCATGCCTGCATGCACGAGGTGCTGTTCGACGATCATTGGCTCAAGGGCGCGGGGGTTTCGACGCTCGATTTCGCCAAGGCGATGATCGACGAGGGCTTCCACCCCATGACGATCTATTTTCCGCTCGTCGCGCACGGGGCCATGCTGATCGAGCCGACCGAATCGGAATCGAAGGCCTCGCTCGACCTCTTCATTGCGACGATCCGCGATCTCGCCCATTCGGTCCGTGACGGCGACACCGAGCGGTTCCAGCACGCGCCCTCGCTCGCGCCCCGCCGCCGCCTCGACGAGACACGTGCGGCCCGGACCCCGGTTCTCAAATGGACGAAGCAGGGTGCGGCGCTTCCTTCTCCCAGTCCGAGAAGGTGACCGGCCGTTGGGTGTCTGGGAGGAGGCCCGTCGTAAACGACGGGCTATGGCTTGCCGGATGTGGGGTCAGCCCCCGAAACCTTCACGGATCGCAACCCCTCGCCCCGGCTCGTGTGGCCGGCGATGCGAGTCCGCCCTCTGCCGAGGGAGAGGGTTCACACCGCGACTTAATCGGGGTCTGGCTCTTGGTCACGATGACTTTGGATCGATGCGATCCAAAGTCATGACACGTGATCGATTCCAAAAGTTCAGAGCGGGATGCGGGCGGAAAGCCGCTGCACACTTTTCCTCGTCCCGCTCTAGGCCGAACGTGCTAAAGCAGGTCGCGTTCATGCTTGGTGTCGGGGGGAGGCACCGTTCGACGTTCCCGAGGTAACGAGTATCATGCGTCGATCGAGCCACGGCCTGACCGGATCGTGACGATCGGCGTATCGGGAGCCGACGAGGTCCGATGACCGACAAAATTCGACGTGTGGTACGATGACAGTCGCACAATTGATCGAGCTGTTGAGAAAAATGCCGAACGATGCCGTCGTGCTGCTCGAAGGCGACGGCGCTTTCGCGCGGGTCGCCGGCGTCAATTTCGAGAAGAGCGAGACGGTCGGCCTGCCGGACGAGGTGATCTTGTTCACCGACGCCGAGGAATGAAGAATCCGCTCCGGACGCTCGCCGACGCGGCTGGGCGCCGAGCGGGCGCGCGTCACGAGACGGCGAGAGTGGGAAGAGTGGGGACGGGCACGGACTCGGGGCAGGCGGGGGTCGTCATTTCCCTGCGATGAGCCGGCGCGCGTCGTCACGCAAGGCGGCACGCGACTTGTCGTCGAAATAGAACATATGCCCGCCGCCATAGACCTCGAGGCGGAGCCGATCGGGGGCGCCGAGCGCGGGCACCTGGTCGAGGAGCAGCTTCGTCGCGAAATAGGGCGTGACGAGATCGGTCACCCCGTGGGTCACGAGGACCCGGACCTCCGGATCGAGCGCGAGAACGCGCTTCAGGTCGCTCAGAGCCTCGGCGCGGCACCGGCCTCTCCCCCAATCCCATTGCCGGTTGACGGCCTCGTTCAGGATCTCGTAGCGCGTCTCGACCTTCCAGCCGAGACGGCTCGCCGTGACCTCGGCCATCGCCGTGCCGAGCAGCGTCTTGGCGGCATCGAGCACCGGGTCGGAATAATCGCCCCTCGCGGTCAGTGGCGCGGCGTCGAAGCCGCTGATCCGACCGTCGTAGAGGCTCGCGACCTTGCCGGCGGCTCTTTCGCGCTCCCGGGCGAAGGTCGCGAGATCGACACGGCCGCCGAGCTTGCGGACGAGACCGGCGTCGAGGCCGGTATAGCGCGCGACCTTCTCCGTAATCCGGTCGAGCGCGGCCGTATCACGCTCCCCGCGCAGAAGGTCCGCGAGATAGGCGCCCGCCGCATAGGACTCGACCTCCGCCAAGGCAGGCCGGCCTTGCCGCGGATCCAGCCCGCGGGCCACGGCCGCCTGCGACGGGAGCCTCGTCACGAAATCGAGCGGATTATTGGTGCCGTCGAGCCAGCCGAAGTCGAGGACCGGCGATACGAGGATCAGGCCGCGCAGCCCGATCCCTTCATGGTCCTGCAGGCGGTGCGCGAGCTTCGGCGCGCGAAAGCCTCCATAGCTCTCGCCCACCAGGAATTTCGGGCTCGTGAGACGTCCGTGGGTGGCCAGCCATTTCCGAATGACGACCGCGAGCGCCTCGATGTCGCCCTCGACCGAGTAGAAGCGCCGGCGCTGCTCGTCGCCCCTGCCGAGAACGCGGCTGTAGCCGGTTCCCGGCGGGTCGATGAACACGAGATCGGTGAAGTCGAGCCAGGTCTCGGCATTGTCGATCGTGCGCGGAGGCTTGGACGGGGACAAGCCGTCGAGCGGCAGGCGCCAGGGGCCGAGGGCACCGAGATCGAGCCATGCCGATCCGGCACCGGGGCCGCCGTTGATCGCGAAGGTGACGGGCCGGTCCGCTCGTGCTGGCGCCTTCAGGAGAAAAGCCGTGAAGGCGACCTCCGCCTCGCGCTTGCCGCTCTGCGCGTCGAGAAGAGGGATCGTGCCGGCGATCGCGTCGAGGTCGAACGTGCGGCCCGCAAGCTCGATCTTGTGGGACGTCGTCACCGCCGCCGGCAAGAGATCGGGCTGGGTCGACGGGGTCGCCGGCTCGGCGGGGCGGCTCGACTCGCGCACCCCGTCGGGTGCACCGTGTGGGCTCTGGGCGAACGCGAGGCAAGGGACCACCACGAGCGCGAAAGCGGCAAGGATGCCCATCAGCAGGCCCGGCACGCCGGCCCTGCGCTCGATCACCTGCACCACGGCACCTCCCTTCCTAAGGCCATCGGGCGCAACCGCATCCGGTCGTGCGGGCGGAACCGCGCGCTTCGGCGCGACGCGGTTGCCGGTAAGGCCGCGATCCTTCGGACGGCGCACCCGGTACGAACGCCCCTTTCGGCATCAAGCGCTTTGCGCCCTCGTGCCTTTGGCCGCCGCGGCGCTCTCGTTCCGGCCGCAAGCTGCCGTCGGCGCGCTCACACGCTCGGGGGGGAAGATCACGACGACCTCGGTGCCTTCGTGCAACTTCGACCTCAGAAGGAAGGTTCCGCCGTGAAGCTCGACGAGCCCTTTGACGATCGCGAGGCCGAGCCCGGTGCCCTGCTCGCCGCACTCTTGTGCCAAGGTCCCGCGCCCGAACGGGGTCAGGACCGTCGGGATCTCCTCCTCCGGGATTCCGGTCCCGCTGTCTCGCACCGAGAAATATTGGCCGCCGCGTCCGGTCCACCCGATCTTGAAGCTGATCTCTCCTCCGGGCGGAGTGAAGCTTATGGCATTGGACAGAAGGTTCAAGACCATTTGCCGGATTGCACGCTCGTCGGCGCGAAGTGGGGGCAGGCCGGGCTCCGCGCTGGTCTCGACGGAAATGCGCCGCCCCTTCGCCCGCAGGTCGAGGAGGTGCTTGCAGGCCGCGACGACGCTCGCAAGCCGCACGGTATCTTCCTTGAGCTCGAAGCGACCGGCCTCGATCCGCGAGAGATCCAGGATTTCATCGATCAGGACGAGGAGATGCTGGCCGCTCGCATGAATGTCGTTCGAGTATTCCCGGTAGGACGCCACCGAATGGGCACCGAACAGCTCGCCCTTCATCACCTCCGAGAAGCCGAGGATCGCGTTGAGCGGCGTGCGAAGCTCGTGGCTCATCGCGGCGAGGAAGCGGGATTTCGCGAGATTGGCGTCCTCGGCGCGACGGCGGGCGAGATCGCTTACCGCCCGCGCCGACTCCAGCTCGGCGATCAAGTCGTCCTTTTCGTCCTGGATCGACGCGGTCTCGAGGGCGGTCGCATGGAGCTTGTAGGCGATCCCGACCAGATAGAGTTGCGCGCAGCAGCCGAGCGCTGCGAGCGGGACGGTGGCGAGATCGAGGCCGGCCGTGACGAGGCCGAGCAGCACCATCGCCGTCATCAGGAGGATGGCCCCTGCGATCGACGCCGGGCTCGACGCCCCGATCGTCGCGGTCAAGGCGGACGCCGAGAGCAGCGTCATGAGGCCGAATGCGTCGGCCGCGGCATGGCCGGACGTCGCAATGACCCCGCCCGCAAGCGCGCCCCAGGCGAGCCCGCGCGCCGCCTCGAGGCCGACGAGCCGAAGGCCCCGGTGCGCCGCAAGGGCTCCTTCCTCCGGCCAATCGAGAATCCTCGCGGCGAGTCGCCGACCGAGGCCGAGAAGCACCGCCTGAACCCCGAGCCAAGCGATCACGGGTCCGATCGGGACGAAGAAGAGCGCGAGCATCGCGACGACGCAGACGAACCCGGCGACGAGAACGCCGGACTCGAGCAAGGCTCGGGCAATCAAGGAGAGCATGCGCGCGTCGCATGGATGCAGCATCGCCTGATGGTCCTGGAGCGGGCTTCCGATCGGGCGGCATCGTAAGCCCGTTCTAATTCCGCGATCGGCCGAGCGAGCTTCGAGGCGCGGCTTTAGCGCAGGCGCAGCGAGCTCTGTCGTATCGATCCTCTCGATCTTCTCGCATGTGTGGCATGACCGAGCCTGACCGCATGACCGGCGCGGACACCGGGATTTTCGGCGGCCGGGCTCCGTGCTGGCGCGCGCGGCGCGAAATCGAGAGTCTCGAGTCCGTGATGTGCGCTAGCGCACAGCGCTGGCGCATCAATTCTCTATTGTTGGTGATTTGTAGCTCCGTTCAGGCGAAAAGGCCGGGCCCGCGACGGCTGGTCGAGTACCCGTCACCGCTCGAGGCTCGTTGCTCGACCGGACGCCGAGCGACTTGCGGCGCGACCGGGACCAGCTCGCTCGCTTCGCGCGGCGACCGATCGGCGCCGGTCGTATCGAAACGTCGCTCTTGCGAGGTCATCCGGTCGTTCGAATGAAAGTAACGATTGTCGGGTCCGGGGACGCCTTTGCGACGGGCGGACGGGCGCACACCTGCATCAGGGTCGATACCGGGGCAACGAGCGCGATCGTCGATTTCGGCGCGAGCTCGATCTACGCCTGGAAGGCGCTCGGGCTCGAGTTCGATCGCATCGACACCGTGGTCGTCTCCCATCTGCACGGCGATCATTTCGGCGGCTTGCCCTTCCTCCTGCTCGATTGCCAATTCGGGGAACGACGCTCGAAGCCGCTGGCCTTGGTCGGTCCGCCGGGGCTCCGGCAAAGGCTCGACGCGGCATTCGACACGCTTTTCCCGGGGGTGAGAAAGCTCGGCTGGAGCTTCGACTGGCAGGTCGAGGAGATCCTCCCGCGCACGGCCTACGAGCGTAACGGGATCGTGGTCGAGACCTTTCCGGTCGTCCACGAGTGCCAGGGCCTCGCGACGGGCGTGCGTATCGGCGACGGCTCCGAGGTCTTCGCGTTCTCCGGGGATACGACCTGGACCGACACCTTGTACGATCTCGCGGCCGACGCCGACTTGTTTCTCGTCGAATGCTTCTCGGGGGATCGCCCCGTGCCGAGCCACATGGATTGGCCGACGCTCCGGGACCGGCTCGCCGGCTTCTCGGCACGGCGCATCGTCGTGACGCACATGAGCAAGTCGGCGCTCGCGCGGCGCGCCGAGATGGAAAAGGCCGGCCTGGGGCTCGCCCATGACGGACTTTGCATCGAGCTCTGAGCTCGCGGCCATGGCCGCGCGGATCAGGGCTTGCCGGATCTGCCGTGATGCCCCGCAGGCCACGCCCTTGCCGCACGAGCCGCGACCGGTCCTGCGCGTGTCGACGACGGCGCGGCTCCTCGTCGCGAGCCAGGCGCCCGGAACCAAGGTGCACGCGACCGGGCTCTCCTTCAACGACGCCTCGGGTGACCGGCTCCGAGACTGGATGGGAGTGTCGCGAGAGGTATTCTACGACGAGGCGAAGGTCGCCATCGTGCCGATGGGCTTCTGCTTTCCCGGGCAAGGCCCCGACAAGAGCGACCTGCCGCCGCGCCGCGAATGCCGCGAGGCCTGGCACGACCCATTGCTCGGATTGCTGCCGCAGCTCGAATGCATCCTTGCGATCGGCCGCTACGCTCAAACCTATCATTTCGCCCGGGCCGGCCGGGCGTTGCCGAGGAACGTGACGGTCGACGACACCGTTCGCCGCTGGGCCGAGCTCGCCGGTGCGAAGCCGCGAATCATTCCCTTGCCGCACCCCTCCTGGCGCAACACCGGTTGGCTGAGGAGGAACCCGTGGTTCGAGTCGGAGCTACTGCCTCGCCTGCGCGCCGAGGTCGCTCGGGCTCTCGGGTAAGCTCCCGGCAAGCGACGCCAGCCGCGAGATGTCGGCGAGGGTCGGCGCATGCGGCCTCGATTACAGGCGTCTTTGCCACTGGGACGTCGGCACGTCCGCGGTTTGCAGCTTGTAGGCTCTCTGAAGCGCCTCGATCGTGCCGCGTGCGTCGCGCAGCGCGTCGTTGCGGACCTTCGGCCTGACCGCGGCCAAGGTCCAGTTGGTAAGGCCGCCGTCGGTCTCGCGCGGCTGGACCAGGATCTCGTTCACCTCCTCGAAGCCCCGACATCGCTTCAAGGCTGCGAGGCAGGCGGCCTGAAGCTCCTCGCGGGAGCGCACTTCACTCGCCATGAGCCGACTCCGAAATCGTGACGATGGCCTCGGTGAACGCCTTCGACCGACGATCCGTTCCTGGCCCGAGCCGCCCCGCCTGAAGCGCCGCTTTCACTCGATCTTCTCGTCGGGATAGACCCCCCAGAGATCGGATTGCGGCATATAGCCGGAAAAGCCGGTACCGGAGATACGGCACCAGGCGCGGTCGCAGCTGCGCAAGCTCGCGATCACGTTCGCCTCGAGCTTGGCGACGACGGGCGCCGTGGTGGCGGGCGCCGAGTAGAGCAAGAGCTCGGTGCCCTTGCGCCACGGAGCCACGAGCGCGGTCCGACGGCCCGACAGGAGGGAATGGAGCACCCAGCCCTCGGCCCCCTCGGAATCGCGCACGCGCCGCCAAGTCTCGAACTCGGCCGTGATCTCGACCGGCAGCCCGGCGCGGTGAAAGACCCATCGCGTCCGATGGTCCTTCGACGGGCCTTCGCGGAGGTTCACGCGATCGGTCTTGAGGCTCACATAGCGTGGAAGGGGTAGGCCGCTGACCGAGCCGGTTTGCGCCTCGGCGTGATGCCCCGCCGAGGCGGCAAAGCCGCCGATCACGGCGGCGAGCCAGAAGCGGCAGCCGGTCCGTGCTCCGTGAAAGACGCTCATGATCGTTGTCCTGCTGCAGCTTCCGGCGCGCCCGGGGCCGCGTTCCGCGCGAAGGCGGCAAAAAGTGCCGGGCTGCAGGCTCGCGGGGCCGAGACGCCGGCCGACGGCCCCGTTCCGGGCCCGGATCGCGGATTCCGCCTTCTTGTTTTTGCTCGGCCATCTGCTAGAGAGGCCCGGCTCGTCCGGTGCGGCGGCGTGGTCGATTGCGGATCGTTCGAGACCACGAGCCGCGGCCGGAGGTCGGCTTCTCGGCTTGTGATCCCGCCGCGGTTAAGACCGGGTAAAGGTCGGGCCGGCGAGGCGCTGCCTCGGGTCGCGGGGCGAGGCAGCCGTCGAGACAGCGGCAGGACGCGCGGGGAGGCCCTGGAGCATGAGCCGCAGGAAGGCGCTCGTCGTCGTGACGCGCAAGCTGCCGGACGTCGTCGAGACCCGCATGTGCGAGCTGTTCGACACGAGGCTCAACATCGACGACAAGCCCATGTCGCAGGCCGAGCTCGCCGAGGCCATGCGTGTCGCGGAGGTGCTGGTACCGACCGTGACCGATCGTATCGACGCCGAGCTGATCGCGTCGGCCGGCGAGCAGCTGAAGCTGATCGCGAACTTCGGGACCGGGGTCGACAATATCGACGTGACCGCCGCGGCGAGCCGGGGGATGACGGTCACCAACACGCCGGGCGTCCTCACCGAGGACACGGCCGATATGACGATGGCGCTCATCCTGGCGGTCGCCCGGCGGCTCGTCGAAGGCGCGAAGATCATCCCGTCGGGCGAATGGGCAGGCTGGGCGCCGACCTGGATGCTCGGCCATCGGATCACCGGCAAGCGCCTCGGCATCGTCGGCATGGGCCGGATCGGCCGCGCGCTCGCGAGCCGGGCCAAGGCCTTCGGCCTGCAGATCCATTATCACAACCGCCGCCATGTCGCCGCCGCGGTCGAGGAGGAGCTGGAAGCGACCTATTGGGAGTCGCTCGACCAGATGCTCGCCCGCATGGACATCGTCTCGGTCAATTGCCCGCATACGCCGGCGACCTACCACCTCTTGTCCGCGCGGCGGCTGAAATATCTGCGTCCCCACGCGATCGTCGTCAACACGGCGCGGGGAGAGATCATCGACGAGAACGCCTTGACCCGCATGCTCGAGGCCGGCGAGCTGGCCGGAGCCGGGCTCGACGTCTTCGAGCACGAGCCTGCCGTGTCGCAGAAACTCGTCAGGCTCGCCAATGCGGGCAAGGTCACGCTCCTGCCCCACATGGGATCCGCCACGGCCGAGGGTCGCATCGACATGGGCGAGAAGGTCATCATCAACGTGAAGACCTTCATGGACGGCCATCGTCCGCCCGACCGGGTCCTGCCGATCATGCTGTAGGCGCCCGACGGCACGCCGAGCGATGCTATCGGGCGCAGGACCTCCGGCTCAGTGGTCGTGATCCTTCGGCGGTGGCCAATCGGGTTCCTTGGCCAGGATCGCGAGCTGGGCCTCGAGCGAGGCGAGATCGCTCCAGCCGCCGGCGCCGGAATCTTCCGACGGGAGCCAGCGGGCCCTGAGGTATCCCGAGCGATCGATCAGGAACTCGGCGCTCTCCTCGGGAACCCTGGCGGTCTCGGACTTGGCATTGGTCAGGGACCGCGTGAGCAAGCCGAAGGCCGCGGCCGCGGCGTCGGTGTCCTTGTCGACGACGAGGATCTTCCCGGCGGCCAGCGCGCGCAAGGACTCGCCTTCCGGCCCCGGAGCGATCAGGACGATCTTCGTGCCGAGCCTGGCGAGCTGGTTTCGAGCGGCGAGGAGCTGGTCGACCCGAGCCCGTGCGCCGGGGCCTCGGGCGATCGTCACGAGCAGCGCCGAATTCTTGCGGTAGTCGCGAATGCGCAGCGTCTCGCCGGTCTCGTCCGTCACCGAGAGATCCGGTGGTCCGAGCCAGGGCTTGTCGGGAAGCACCCGTGTGGAGAGAATGCGTCCTTGATAGCCGAGCGCGAAGGCTTGCAGGAAATTGACGACGTCCCAGCGGTCCTCGACGCTCAGGGTCTCGGCGAAGGACGGCATGTTGGACTCCGGGATGCCGTGGGTCAGCCACCAGTACATGTCGCCCGCGGTGTGGGTGGCCGCATGTTGTGCCGTCAAGTCCGCCGGCGGGACAGGGGAGACGGTGCGGAGCGGGCCGTCGCCGCGTCCGCCGACACCGTGGCAGAGCGTGCAATTTTCCTCGTAGGCCCCGAGCCCGTGGGCGATCGATTCCACCGCGAAATCGACGTTCGGGGTGAGGAACGTGCCGGGGAAGGCCTGAACCGAGATCGCCGGCAATGCCAAGGCGCTGCCGGCGAGGATCGTAAAGCCGCCGAGTGCAAGGCCGTATCTCGGCCGCAGGCCCGCAGGACGGGAGGACGAGCGCAAGGCGAGGACGGTGAGGACCACACCGGCCAGGACCAATGCCGAGCCGCCGACGAACATGGCGGGTACCCACGGCAAGTCCCAGGTCGCCCGGAACGAGAAGCGAAACGGCAGGATCCAGAAGATATCCTCGTGCTCGGGCGGCGCGATATTGCCCATGACCGAGGCGAGCAGCACGATGAGGAGCGCGAACCCGGATTCGATCTTCACCCGCGAGGCGTATTGCGCGAGGACCGTGGTGGTCGGCTCGGCGGCGAGCTTCGGGAGCAGATGCTTGCGAAGCCCGTGCGCGATGTAGAGGACCGCGGCGAGGGCCGCGAGCTTCGCCACCAGGGTGAGGCCGTAGAAGGTTCCGATCAGGCTCGCGAAATTGCCGACGATCATCCAGGCCAGGATCGTGCCGGTCACGATGAGCACTGCCATGGAGGCGATCGCGATCCGCGAGAAGCGCTCGAGGATCGCATAGGCGACATGCGCCGCCTCGGCGGCGGCGGCTCCCGTCCCGACGAGCAGGACGAGGGCCGGCAGGCCGCCGAGCCAGAGGCCGAGGGCGATGCGATGCAGGATCGACAGGCCGAGGCCGAGCCATTCCGGCTCGAGCGAGGTCGGATGGCTCGCGAAAGCGATGACCGCGAGCCCGAGCCCGGCGATGTCAGCGGCGACGAGGCTGATGGTCTCCGAGACGCGCGGCCGGCCGGCCAGCAGCCATGCCGCAGCGGCGGCGACGAAGGTCGCGACGGAAGCGACGAAGGCGGCGAGGAGCACCTTGCCGGACCAGGTCTGGAAGACCAGGCGCCAGACGGTGTCGAGATCGACGGCGAAGACGTTCGATGAACCCGCCGCGGCCCCCGCGGTTCCGACGACGAGGCCGGCCGTCCCGAGGATTCCGAGAGCCGCGGCGACGAGGATCATGGTCATGACCCGCGCGCGCCACCGCGTGCTGGCGGGCTTGCCGAGGACATCCCTGACGTACCAGAGGAGGAAGCCGGAACCCATGACGATCGCCGCTGCAGTCGTCATGACGGCGCGCAGGAGTGCAAGCGGGTCCATCGTTGGCGAGACCTAGGCTGGTTTCTTGATCGTGAAGATGAGCTTGTCCTCGATCGTGTGGCCGTCGACCGACAAGACATGGAAGCCGATGACGACGGGGCCCTCGGGGAGATCGGCGGGGAGCGTCGTCACGAGCAGGCGCGAGTCGGAAGCGTCGCCCCGGCTCGAAAGGAGCGTCTGCTGAACTTTCCACTCCGTATCCGACGGGGCGACCCAAATCTTGGCGAAGGAGGGCTCGACCTGCTCGTTGAACCAGAGCTTGACTTCCTTGGGGGCCGACGCGACGACCGCGCGCGCGGAGGGGTCGGACTTCACCAGCCGCGAATGCGCCGCGGCCTCACGAAGCCCGAAGGCCGTAGCCGCGAGGGCGAGCAAGGACGTGAGGGCGACGTGGCGCCGGCTGAGCGGCAGGCCCGTCGAGCCCGAGGCTCGATCGCTTCTTCCGGTGTATAGTGTTCGCGGAGCGGGGACGTGCGCAAGCAATGCTGCGATGCCGCGAGGCTCACAA
The DNA here is from genome assembly GCA_024304885.1 of Beijerinckiaceae bacterium. Taxonomy (GTDB): domain Bacteria; phylum Pseudomonadota; class Alphaproteobacteria; order Rhizobiales; family Beijerinckiaceae; genus Methylocapsa. The sequence continues at coordinate 2,742,506 of JALJOM010000003.1, read as the reverse complement.
GTCATATGGCCCTTCCTCCCTCGTCGATAAGCTTGGCCATATTCGGGACGAGTGGCGAGTCTTATCGGTACAACCAGGCCGGAACGCGACGAATAGGTTCTCGGCATTCGCGAATTCTTGGCCGGATCGAGCCGTATCATCTCGGCGTAGTCGTGTCATCGCGAAAATGGCGAGCGGGGCGTCGGGGCGAGACGCATTTCGTCGCATCGGGACCGTCGGACCGCGGTGACGGCCGGACCGCTCGGTCGCTGCGGGACGAAACCGTCGCGGACCCCCGGGGGATCGGGAAGATGCAGACGATCCAACGATCTGGATGTCGAGCGGTAGTGTTGTGCCGGGCTTTTTCGCTCGGTTTTCATGTGACAAAAAAGTCATAGGCGCCGATCGATTTGCCACGACACGAAGCGAGTGTTTGACAAAAAACCGCGATCGCGAGAACGCTAGCGAAACAACATGAGGAGGGGCATTCGATGCTACGTTCGATGCGAATATGGGCCGCGGCATTGGTCGCAGTCCTTGCGATTACCAGGGTCGATGCGGCGGAACCTCTGCCGGCTCCACCACCGCCGGCTCCGCCGCCGGCGCCGATCTTCTTCCTGCACGTCGGCGCTCTCGGTGCGTTCTTCCAGACCGACGCGAAATCGACCGGAGGCGGCTTCTTCAACAACCTTCCCGTCTTCGTCGACGGGGTGCAGCAGCATATCGGGAATGCTGCGATCCGCCCCAACTACACGCTCGGCATCGAGTTCGGCCTGTTCCTCACGCCGAACATCGCTCTCGCGATCAGCGCCGGCATCCCGCCGGTCCTGCACGCGAAGGCCACCGGCTTCACCCTGGACGGCGCCTTCGGGACCAACCTCCTCGGCAGCTCGCGCTGGGGGCCCGCCATGCTGCTGGCGCAATACCACTTCACCAACTTCGGCGCCCTGCAGCCCTACGTCGGTCTCGGACCCGTCTACCTGCTCAACTTCGGCAACATCGCCGACGGTATCCTGGTCAACAACTTCGGTATCGCCCAAACGTGGGGCTTCACGCTCCAGGCCGGCTTGAACTACATGATCACGCCCAACATCGGTGTGTTCGTCGACGGCAAGAAGGTGTGGCTGTCCACCGACGTGACCGGCACGGTTGTGGGAACCAACATTCCGATCCGTACCCATGTGCAGCTCGACCCGTGGGTCGCCTCGACGGGCCTCACGCTGAAGTTCTGAAGCCGGGCTTCACGCCGCCTGCCGGGCCAAGAATGCACCGCCGCCGGAACCGCAAGGGTCCGGCGGCGCAACGCATGAGTAACGAAGCCGGGGCGCGATTGCGATCGGACCCGAGACGCATCGAACCTCGCCGCGGTCTGCCGCCCCCGGGCCTCGCTCACGCCGCGGGCTTCGGGCCGCCTCGCGAGACGCCGACCTTGGCCGGGCGTAGCACCCGATCCCCGATCGCATAGCCGGCCTCGACCACCTGGACCACGGTTCCGCTGGCGACCTTCTCGTCTGGAACCTCGAACAAGGCCTCATGCAGGTTCGGATCGAACCTCGCGCCTTGCGGCTCGAGCTTCCGCACCCCGTACTTTTCGAGCCGCGACGTGAAATCGCGCTCGGTCAGCTCGATCCCCTCGAGGAAGGTCGCGAGCGCAGGCTCGGCGCGGGCGCGGACGTCGGCGGGGACGTTCTCGACGGCGCGGCGAAGGTTGTCGGCGAAGACCAGCATATCTCGGGCGAAGGACGTCACGCCGTAGGTCTTGGCGTCCGCGACCTCGCGCTCGGTGCGGCGGCGCAGGTTCTCCATCTCCGCGAGGGTCCGCAAGAGCTTGTCCTTGAGCTCGGAATTCTCCTGCTTCAGCTTCTCGAGGACGACGAAAGGATCAGGCTCCGCCGTCTGCTCCGGCGGCACGGCCGCCTCGCCGTTCGCCGTGGCGGGTCCGGCCACGGCATCTTGCGCAGCCTCCTTGGTTGGTTCGTGATCGGTAGGTTCGGTCATGGAGCATCCAAGCTAAGGGTCGAGTCAGCCCGGATATCAGTTTGCCTTCGACGAAAATCAAGGCTTTCGTCGAGGCGGGGAGCCGCCCCGCTCGGACCGAGGCGCGCGGAGCCCGCGGCTCGCCGAATCGGAAACCAGCTCGCCATTCGTGTTCCGTCGCATTTTCGGGACGCGAAGTCGTCTCCACTTCGCCGGAAAATGCTCTCGCGCGTCACTGCGCGGCGGCGAAGGACTCGAGCAGGACGTGCCGGATCGTCTCCTGGCGCTCCTCGGACGTGATCTTCTCGCCGGAAAGATCGGTCACATAGAAGACGTCGGCGACCTTCTCGCCGAATGTCGCGATATGCGCCGAGGCGATATCGAGGTCGAGCCGAGCGAGGCGGCTCGTCAGGTCGTAGAGGAGCCCCGGCTGGTCGAGGCCGGAAACCTCGACGACCGTGAGCCGGCTCGACAGCGTATTGTCGAACGACACTTCCGGATGCACGGTGAAGGTCGGAGGACGCGGGCCCGTGCTCGCGGCCCTCGCCGCGACGAGGTCGTCGAGCGTGATCTCGCCGCGCAGCGCGAGTTCGATCGAGAGCGCGATCCGGCCGGCGCGTCTCGTCTCGTCCTCGTCGTAGTCGAACGCGCGCGATATATTGATCGTATCGAGCGCCATGCCGTCCGTCGTCGTGAAGGCCTGGGCATCGACGATATTCGCCGATGCGGCGGCGCAAGCTCCGGCGATCGTCGACAAGAGTTGCGGATGGTCCGGTGCGACGACGGTGAGCTCGGTGATCCCGCGCGACGAATCCGTGACGATATGCGTGACCGGGAGGGGCATTTCGACCTCGGTCATGTTCAAGAGCTTGGCGTGAAGCACCTTGTGCGGCAGATCGACCTTGAGCCAATAGGGCTGGGCGTGGCGTGCCGCATAGGCCTCGAAGTCGAGATCGGACCAGGCCGGGAGCGCGCGGCGCAGCTCATTCTTCGCCTGGGCGACCTTGAGCTTTCGGTCGATGGCCGAGTGACCGCCCGTCAGCACCACCTCGGTTTCCCAATAGAGCGTGCGCAGCAGCTCGCCCTTCCAATTGTTCCAGACTCCGGGTCCGACCGCGCAAATGTCGCAGATGGTCATGACGAAGAGCATCTTGAGCCGCTCGAGCGTCTGCACGCGGCTCGCGAAGGAGAAGATCGTGCGCGGGTCGCCGAGATCGCGGCGCTGCGCCGTATCCGACATCAAGAGATGGTGCTCCACGAGCCAGACGACGGTCTCGGTCACGGTCTCCGAGAGGCCGAGGCGAGGGCAGAGCTTGCGGGCGACCTCCATGCCGGCCATGGAATGATCCTCGGTCCGGCCCTTGGCGATGTCGTGCAGGAAGAGACCGAGGTAGAGCGCGGTCCGGTTGCCGATCGACGGCAGGATCTCGGCGGCGAGCCGATGCTCCTTGGCCGATTCCCGCTTCTCGAGGTCGGCGAGATTGCCGACCGCGCGCAGGAGATGCTCGTCCACTGTATAGTGATGATACATGTTGAACTGCATCAGCGCGACGATGCGGCCGAACTCGGGGACGAAGCGGCCGAGGACCCCCGACTCGTTCATGTGGCGCAGCACGGTCTCCGGCGTGTGGCGCGAGGTGAGGATGCCGAGGAAGAGGCGGTTCGCGTCGGCGTTCGCGCGCACGGACTGGTCGATCCGCCGCGCCGACAGCGTCACGAGCCGCGTCGCATCGGGGTGAATCGCGAGGCCGTTGCGATCGGCCACCCAATAGAGCCTGATCAGGTTGACCGGATCGCGCTCGAACACGTCGGGGGCGCCGACGGTTACCCGGCCGTTCTCGACGACGAAATCGCCGGTCGGGGTCAGGTCGCGAACCGGCAAGAGCGGCCCGAAGGACCGATCGAGCACGGTATAGGGCTTGGCTTGGCGCTCCTCGAGCGCGGCGCAGACGATCGCGGTGAGATCCCCCACGTCCTTGGCGACGAGAAAATAATGCTTCATGAAGCGCTCGACGCTCGCGAGGCCGCCGCGGGTCGAGTAGCCGAGCCGGTCGGCGATCTGGCGTTGGTTGTCGAAGCCGAGCCTCTCCTCCGCTCGCCCGGTGAGGAAATGGAGATGGCACCGCACGCGCCAGAGGAATTCCTCGCAGCGGCAGAACAGCCGGAACTCCGCGCGCGAGAAGAGGCCGGCTCCGACGAGACCCTCGGCCTCGCGGACCTGGTAGACGTATTTCGCGATCCAGTACAAGGTATTGAGATCGCGCAGCCCGCCCTTGCCGTCCTTGACGTTGGGCTCGACGAGGTAGCGCGAGCGTCCGGCGCGGGAGATCCGGCGCTCCCGCTCGGCGAGCTTGGCGACGACGAACTCGGCGGCGGTCCCCTGCACGATCTCGTGCTCGAACCGCGTCCGCATGATCTCGAAAAGGCTGCGTCGCCCGAGCAGGAAGCGGGCCTCGAGGAGCGCGGTTCGGATCGTCATGTCCTGGCGCGCCTCGACGATGCATTCCTCGACCGTGCGCGTCGAATGGCCGACCTTCTGGCCGAGATCCCACAGGACATAGAGGATCGCTTCGACCACGCGCTCGCCGTAGGCTTGCGCGGCATCGGGCAGGAGGAAGAGGAGGTCGATGTCGGAGCCCGGCGCGAGCGTCGCACGGCCGTATCCGCCGACGGCGACGATCGTATAGCCGGCGTGACGATCGTGATCCTGCGGCGCGACCAGATAGGTCGTCACGTAATGATGGATCGCATGGATCAGCTCGTCCTCGATATGGGCGAGCTGGCCGGCGCAAGCGAGCCCGCCGCCGTTGGCCTCGAGGGAGCGCCGGGCGAGCGCGCGTCCTTGGTCCAGGGCGACGCGAAGCAAGCCGATCACGTCCTTGCGCACTGCGGACGGATCGGCTCCTTCGGTATGGAGCGCGGCGATTTTCGCGCGGAGGCCCTCCTTGTTGAAGAAGGCCGAATGCGGCAGCATCAGCCGGTAGCGCCGCCGCCGCGCTTTCGCGACTGTCTCGTGCATGAAGTCAGCGGCTCCGCTTCTGTGCCGATCTACGCCCGAGGCCGCGCACGCGCCGCAGGATCCAGCTCGATTTGGGGCCTGCATCCTTGCCCGGCAAGCAGGCGGCGTTTCTTTTCGCCTCGACCGCATCCCAGAAGGCGACCGCGAGATCGGGGCCGCCGAGCCGCTTGATCGCCCGGACGCCGGTCGGCGAGGTGACGTTGATCTCGGTCAGATAGCCGTCGATCACGTCGACGCCTACGAGGACGAGGCCGCGCCGCGCGAGCTCGGGGCCGATCGTCGCGCAGATCTCCTTCTCCCGTGGGGTGAGCTCGGTCGCCGCCGCCGCGCCGCCGCGGACCATGTTGGAACGGATATCGCCGTCCGACGGCACGCGGTTGACCGCCCCCGCCGCCTTGCCGTCGATGAGGACGATGCGCTTGTCGCCGGCCGCGACCTGGGGGAGGAAGCGTTGCACGACCCAGGGCTCGCGGAAGGTCGTCGCGAACAGGTCGTAGAGCGAGCCGAAGTTCGGATCCGTACGGGTGACCTTGAACACCGCGGCGCCGCCATGGCCGAACAGCGGCTTCATCACCACCTCACCGTGCTCGTCCCTGAAGGCCTCGATGAGCTTCTTGTCTCGGGTGATCAAGGTCGGCGGCATGAGCTGGGGGAAGCGCATCACGAAGAGCTTCTCGGGTGCGTTCCTGACGCTCGCCGGGTCGTTCACGACGACGACCTGCGGCGGCAGAAGCTCGAGCAGATGGGTCGAGGTGATATAGGCGAGATCGAACGGCGGGTCCTGGCGGAGCAGCACGACATCGACCGAGGCGAGATCGACGAGGCGCGAGCCCTTCAGCGTGAAATGGTCGCCCGCGACGTCGCGGACCTCGAGCTCGTCCGCGAAGGCGACGACACGCCCCTCGGAGAGGGAGAGCCGGTCCGGGGTGAAGTATGCGAGACGATAGCCGCGCGCAATAGCCTCGAGCAGAAGCGCGAATGTCGTGTCGCCGGCGATGTTGATCTTCTCGATCGGGTCCATCTGGACCGCGACGTTCAAGGGCATGGATCCATCTCGCTCCTGCAGGGACGGTCGCGCGGAGTCGCGCGGCGAACCGGGTCCGCTGCGCCCGAGGTCGCCCGGGCGGCGGCGCCTGGACGACCTCGGCATTTCCTGTAGCATGGCCGTCGCATCTCGTCGGTAGGCGAGATGGTGCCGGCCATGCCGGCCCCGGCCGACGCCTCGGGCAGAGGGGTTTGCACAATGCCCCACCGGGCCGGGGCAGGCCGGTTCTTTCCACGAGTCCCTATAGGGAGCCGCATGATGCACCTTGCACGAATCCTCGGGTCGATCATCGTCGCCGGGGTCACCACGACAGCGAATGCCCAGACGCCCTTGAGCGCCTATGCGGACAAGGACGGCTGGCTCGATGTCCAGGCCCTGACCTGCGCCGAGCTCGCGGGAACCTTCCAGGAGGACGCGGACATGCTGACGACCTGGTACAGCGGCTGGTACAACGGTTTGGCCAAGAAGCATTATATCAACGTCAAGCGGGCTAAGGATGCCGAGCACGAGGTGATCGTTTATTGCAAGGCCCACAAGGACAAGAAGATCATCGATGCGATCGGGCTCGTCATCGACGAGTATCGCAAGAAGCACGGCATCGAGCTGTCCAAGTAATCTCTTTCCGCGCGCTTGCGCGAGACATGAGACGCGAAGTCTCGAGCCGCTCGCTCGCCGCAACCCTGGGCCGGAGGCAGCTCGAGACGACTATCGGATAATCATAGTTGCAACATTGCAACAGCTTGCTAGGATCTGATCCTCCCGAGCCGAAAGCCGGCCCGAGGACAGAAATTTGTGCTCTAGTTCCGCGGATCACCGCACTGGGCCAAGTAATGCCATGCCTGGCCGCCCCCAGGACGCGGTGACTCACCAGTGCAGCGGGACAATCGGGCGAGCGAGCGGCCTCGCAGGGCGGTACAAGGTGACGACGAACCTCGATCACGTGCGTTGGGCCGGCTGCGTGCTCTTGCTGCTTTTGGGACTGGTGCCGGGACAGCCGTCGCGGGCCTCGGAATATGGCATCAGCGGCTATTTCCTCGGCCTCACGGCGCCGCTCGCGGGCTACAATCCTCCGCCGGGCATCTACTATCGCAATTCGTTTTTTCTTTACCATGGTACCTTCTACCCTAACAATCAAAGAACCACCTATAATCTCCTGGCCAATGTCGGGATCATCGCCTGGTATCCCGAGTGGGATTTCTTCGGCGCATCTCCCGGATTTTCGGCAGTCGTCCCGTTCCTCGGTGTGCGTAACAAAATGGATACCACATCGATTGGCCTCGATGGCTCGAGACAAGTCTCGACAACGACCCAAACCGTCGACAGTATCGCCGATACGGAATACAGCGCGATTCTCGGTTGGCACGCGGGTCCGCATCACTGGAACGTCGTACTCACCGGCTTCATGCCGACCGGTCATTACGCGCCCTATCAGCTCGGAATCACTGGGCTCAATCGTCCGGGATTGGACCTTCGAGGTGCCTATACCTACCTCGGCGAGACGGGACTCGAGGTGAGCGGGGCGCTCGGGGTCACGGTCAACGCAATCAATACCGCCACCAACTATCGAAGCGGAGCCGAGCTTCATTTCGAATGGACGGTTCAGCAATATTTCCCGTTCGGGCTTCACGCTGGGGTCTCGGGCTTCGTCTTCCAGCAATTGACGCCGGATTCCGGATCCGGTGCGACCCTCGGCCCATTCATCGGCCGGGTTTTCTCGATCGGGCCATCGATCGGCTATGCGATCAAGGTCGACGGCCGGGTGATCGACCTGTCAGGCAGGTGGTACCACGATTTCGGCGCCCAGAATCACCCACAGGGCGACTCCATTTTTGCCTCCTTGGGCTTTCGCTTCTAGACCACGACGAGGAAAAGTATACAGCGGTTTTCCGGCGCAATCGCGTTTACGCAGATTGCGTAAACTTATCTGCCTATCCCGCTCTAAGCTTGTGGAATCGATCACGTTTCATGACTTCTAATCGATTCAATCCGAAGTCATCGTGATCAAGTGCGGTTTCCAGCCAAGCGGGCACCCCTTCGCATTTCGCTGGCGATGTTTCGCAACAGCGACATCGATGCGAAAAATACAACAAAACAAGAATGTAGAGCGGGTTATCGAGTGCGCGGGATCGGCAATCGCTCGAGCGATGGCGAGACGAGAGAGAACCATCGCCGTGTCCCTTCGATGTATCCTCCAACGAGGTCGGCCGCGCCAGGCTTCGGGTCGCGACACTGCCATAGATCGCGAGCGTCGAGCGCGTTCCGGTTCGGCTGCCGGCACCCGAGGCGCCGCGGGGACGACGATGGCTCGATGCGCGAATCGACACGCACGAGATTTCGATTCTGTCACGGAGTTACGGCGCTGTTCCAAAAGTTATCCACAGGCTCTCTTGTTCGTTCGCGCTATGTACTGTATATGTTCTTAAGTTGTTCAAAACAGGCGACGGGCTCGGCATGGACGGTGCCTCTGCTGAAAGAACGTACCGGGGTCCCCCGGCTGGTGGACAGCGCGGTGCCGCGCCGGAGACCGTTTGCGGCCCCGAGGTGATTTTCAGAGGACGTGGGGCTCGCGGCAATGCGAGCGGCAGGTTCGAGCCCGAGGTGCGGTCATACGAGGCCGACGGGTGGGACCTTCCCCATGGTCAGCCGATCCTGCGGACCGAGGTGACGGAGGAGCGGGCACGGTCGATCATCACCCGCAACGAATCGCCCGACATTTCCTTCGACCGCTCGATCAACCCCTATAAAGGCTGTGAGCACGGCTGCATCTATTGCTACGCACGTCCCACTCACCCCTATCTCGGCCTCTCGGCAGGGCTGGATTTCGAGACCAAGCTTTTCGCCAAGACCAATGCGGCGGAGCTGCTCGAGCGCGAGCTGTCGGCGCAGGGCTACGAGCCGCGAACGATCGCGATCGGGACCAATACCGATCCCTACCAGCCGATCGAGCGCCGCCTTCGGATGATGCGGCAGGTTCTCGAGGTTCTCGCGCGGGCGAACCATCCGGTCGGGATCGTCACCAAGTCGGCGCTGGTGCTTCGCGACCTCGATATTCTCGCTCCCATGGCGCGCAAGGGGCTCGTGAAGGTGGCGCTCTCCGTGACGACGCTCGATTCGGGGCGCGCGCGCGCGATGGAGCCGCGTGCGAGCACGCCGTCGTTGCGGCTCGACGCCTTGCGCGGGCTGGCGACGGCAGGAATACCGACTGCGGTCATGGTCGCGCCGATCATCCCGGGCCTGACGGACCACGAGATCGAGACCATCCTCGCGCGGGCCGCGTCGATGGGAGCGCGCGAAGCCGGCTATGTCCTGCTGCGGCTCCCGCACGAGGTCGCGGGGCTCTTCACGCAATGGCTCGATGCGCATGTTCCGGAGAAGCGCGACAAGGTCCTCGGGCTCCTGCGCTCAATGCGGGGCGGCAAGATCTCGGAGGCGACCTTCGGCAAGCGCATGACCGGCTCCGGCCCTTATGCCTGGATGATCGGGCGCCGGTTCGAGGCTGCGGTCGCCCGCTGCGGCCTCACCAAGACGCGAATGCCCTTGCGAACCGACCTCTTTTCGCCTCCGCGACCCCACCGGCGCACAGGGGGGCGCGGCGCGAAGTTCCATCAGGCGGAGGGCGCAGCGCTTCAGCTGCAGCTGCTCTGAGGTCGTCGGCTTTCGCGGTCAAGGCGCCGTGGCAGCGATCTCGGCAACGATGGCTTCCGCGGCGGCTCGCGGGTCGTTCGCCTGGGTGATCGGGCGGCCGACGACGAGATAATCAGCGCCGGCGGCGATGGCCTCTGCAGGTGTCGCGGCACGCTTCTGGTCCGCCGGCTGCGATCCAGTGGGCCTGATCCCCGGCGTGACGAGGATGAAATCCCGCCCGAATTGCGCGCGCATGGCTTCGACCTCGGCGGCGGAGAGGATCAATCCGTCGAGCCCGGCCGCGCGAGCCTGGGCAGCGCGGCGGGCGACCAGATCGCCGACGCCGAAGGCATAGCCGGAGTCAGCGAGATCGGCATCGTCATAGGATGTCATCACGGTGACGGCGAGAAGCCGCAGCCGCGAGCCGGAGGCTCCCTGTCGCGCTGCCTGCATCGTTTGTGGAAAGGCGTGCACCGTGAGGAAGGTGGCGCCGAGGCCCGCGACCTGAGCGCAGGCCCGCGCGACCGTGTTGGGGATATCGTGGAGCTTCAGGTCGAGAAAGACCTGCTTGCCGCGCCGGATCAGATCCCGCGCCAATGGAAGCCCTCCGACGAAGGCGAGCTCGAGACCGATCTTGTAGAATGAGACGCTGTCGCCGAGCGCCGCGACCATGGCCTCGGCCTCCGCGACGTTCGGCAGATCGAGGGCGACGATCAGCCTCTCGCGGGCGGTTGCGCTCACTGTCCCCCGCGCGGGAGGCCGCGCGCGATCCTGGCCGCGAGATCGAGCAGCGGTCGAGCCGGCCGGGCCGTATGGTCCTCGGCAGTGGCGCGGCGATAGACCCAGACGCGGGCGGGAGGCAGGTTCAGCCAGACGGGAGCGGAAACCTCGGCCGTGAAGGCAGGTCCGGCATATTTGTGGCGTGGGATCGGCGAGACCGGCCCATAGGTGAACTGGACGAAGGGTGCAGCAGGGTCCATGTGCTCGAAGGCCTCGGCGAGGAGGGCACATCTCTGCGGCTCGGGCTTCATCAGCAAGGGCAGGCTCGACACGACGGCGGCGGCAGGAGCGTCGAGGACCCCCTTCAGGCGATCGCCGAGCCGATAGGCATCGCCCTGGTGAATCTGCACCCCCGGAAAGCGGCGGGCGAGAAGCCTGCAGAACGAGCGATCGAACTCGACGAGGTGGAGCCGAGCCGGAGCGATACCGCGGCGCAGCAACGCCTCGGTGATGGCGCCGGTTCCGGGCCCGAGCTCGACGATCGGGCCCGGTCGATTCGGATCGACATAGCGCGCCATTCTTTGTGCGAGCCAGCGGCCGGACGGTGAGACTGCGCCCGCCAATGTCGGGTTGCCGAACCAGGAACGAATGAAGCGCGCCTCGTCGGCGAGCCGCTCGACGATTGGAACGTCGGGTCGCGAGACGGCGCGATCGCGCACGCGCGGCGAATGGCTGGGCAAGGGCTCGAGTCCTCGTCTTGTACAGCGAAAGGCTTAGATCACGATGACTTTGGATCGACTCGATCCAAGGTCATGAAACGTGATCGATTCCAAAAGTTCAGAGCGGGATAGGCAGATAAGTTTACGCAATCTGCGTAAACTTGATTGCGCCGGAAAAACCGGTGTCCACTTTTCCTCGTCCCGCTCTAGTGCCCAGCGCAAGATCTCCGACAAAAAGCCGAGCGTCAAGGACATGTGTGAGCTCGTCTTCGTCGCACGGTTCGAGCTTCTGGCTCGCCCCGTCGAGCCTGGTTCGGCGCCTCGAGCTTCATTGCCCTTGCAGCACGATCGAGACGCGGACCGCGACCGCTCTCACGTCCTGCAGCGAGGGCTCGTCACGACGAGGGTTTACCAGAAACCGGGTCCCCAAGGACCGAAGTCGAAGGTCGAATCCTGCATCATGAAGGCCGTCATGCGCTGCTCGTCGGCCATGTTCTGCTGGAACATCATGGCGCGATAGGCGCCGTAGGCCTGCTGGCTGCCGAAATAGACGCATTTGCAGACGATCGGGTCACCATAGACGTAGACGACCGTGCCGCCTTGGACCTTCCGAACGAACTTGTTCGGCGGGAGGGCTTTCAAGGCGGCGAGCCGTGCCGGCGTATCGGCCGGCTGCAGGATGAAGCCCGCCGCCGACAGCATGTCTTCCTTGTTTTGAATCCCGGCGGTGGTCTGGCACCCGGAGAGGAGAAGGGCGGCTCCCAGAAGGGCCGGGATCGATGGCAGCTTGGGCATAGCAGAGCACTCCTTGAACGCTGCCAAGATACGTGCTGCTCGTGGCCTTGGCTATTGCGATCCAGGCTCGACCTCGGGCAGGTCAGAGATCCTCGGCGACAGGCTGGTGCGGCTTGCGGAAGAAATCCTTCATCTTGGCGAAGAACCCCGCAGACTCCGGATGCGTCTTGGTCGAGGACAAGGCCTCGAACTCGGCAAGCAGCTCGCGTTGGCGCTTGGTGAGATTTTGGGGGGTCTCGACCGTCGCCTGGATATAGAGATCCCCGACCTCGCGGGAGCGTAAGACCGGCATGCCCTTGCCTCTGAGCTTGAATTGCCGGCCGGACTGCGTCCCTTCCGGGATCTTCACCTTGGCCTCGCCGCCGTCGATCGTATGGACGCCGACTTCCCCGCCGAGCGTGGCCTGGACCATGGAGATGGGGACGCGGCAATAGAGGTCCGCTCCGTCGCGCTGGAAGAACGGATGGGGCTTGGTGGAGACGAAGATATAGAGATCGCCCGGCGGCCCGCCTTTGACTCCCGCCTCGCCCTCGCCGCCGAGGCGGATGCGGGTGCCGTCCTCGACGCCGGGTGGGACATTGACGGACAGCGTGCGGTCGCGCGTGACCCGGCCGGCACCGCCGCAGGAATGGCACGGATCGTCGATGATCTCGCCGCGGCCGTGGCAATGCGGACACGTGCGCTCGATCGCGAAGAAGCCCTGCTGCGCCCGTACCCGTCCATGCCCGCCGCAGGTCGAGCACATCCTCGGCCGCGCGCCGGGCTTCGCGCCGGAGCCGGAGCAGGCATCGCAGGTCACCGAGGTCGGCAGCGTCAAGGACGCGGTCTTGCCGTGGAAGGCCTCCTCGAGCGTGATCTCGAGGTTGTAGCGCAGATCCGACCCCCGTGCGGCTCCGTTGCGGCCGCCGCGCCGGCCCATCATGTCGCCGAAGAGATCGTCGAAAATATCCGCCATCGACGAGGCGAAGCCGTCGCCGCCGGCAAAGCCGTTGCCGTGCTCGAAAGCCGCATGGCCGAACCGGTCGTAGGCCGCGCGCTTTTGCGGATCGGACAGCGCCTGATAGGCTTCGTTGAGCTCTTTGAACTGGAGCTCCGCCTCCGCATTCCCCGGATTGCGGTCGGGATGGCACTGCATCGCCGCCTTACGGAAGGCGGCCTTCATCTCGGCGTCGGAGCTGGTCTTGGCAACCCCCAGGATGTCGTAATAGCAGCGCTTCGCCATTGCCGTCGATGTTCCGATCGTCCCGCCGAGCCGGCCCTCGCATATCCCGCGGCCGGCGCCTATCGTTCTCGTAAAAGCAATTTACATGCTGCTTACATGCTGCCCGCTTGCTCGCTCCGCCTCGCAACGACACGGGGCGAGCGCCGCAGTCGGCATCCTCGAGACCGCCCCGTGGAAGCTGGCCGCCGCGCGCGGTAATCGTCGGAGCGGCAGCCGCAGAGGTTCAAGACGTTGCGCTCCGCGTCGAGGCCGTCGCCGGGCCTCGACGCGCTGATCGAAGCTCAGGCCGACTTCTTCTTGTCGTCCGGTCCGACCTCCTTGAAGTCGGCGTCGATCACGTCGTCCGTCGCTTGTGCCTGACCGGCGTCGGCAGCGCCCTCTGCGGCTTGCGCCTTGTACATGGCTTCGCCGAGCTTCATCGACGCTTGCGCCAGCTCGTCGGTGCGGCTCTTGATCGTGTCGACGTCGTCGCCTTCGAGCGCGGACTTCAGCGCGGCGATGGCCGATTCGACCGCGCTCTTGTCCGACTCTGCGACCTTGGTCCCGAAGTCGGCGAGCGATTTCTCGGTCGTGTGGACCAAGGCCTCCGCATGATTCTTCGCATCGACGAGCTCGCGCCGCTTCTTGTCCTCGGCCGCGTGCAGCTCGGCGTCGCGCACCATCTTGTCGATGTCGGCCTCGCTCAAGCCGCCGGAGGCCTGGATCCGGATCTGCTGCTCCTTGTTGGTCGCCTTGTCCTTCGCGGTCACGTTGACGATACCGTTGGCGTCGATGTCGAAGGTGACCTCGATCTGCGGCACGCCGCGCGGCGCGGTCGGGAGCCCGACGAGGTCGAACTGACCGAGCAGCTTGTTGTCGGCCGCCATCTCGCGCTCGCCCTGGAAGACCCGGATCGTCACCGCGGTCTGGTTGTCCTCCGCGGTCGAGAAGACCTGGCTCTTCTTGGTCGGGATCGTCGTGTTGCGATCGATGAGGCGGGTGAACACGCCGCCGAGCGTCTCGATGCCGAGCGACAGAGGCGTCACGTCGAGGAGCAAGACATCCTTCACGTCACCCTGGAGCACGCCCGCCTGGACCGCGGCGCCGACGGCGACCACCTCGTCCGGATTGACGCCCTTGTGGGGCTCCTTGCCGAAGAAGCTGCGCACGACCTCCTGGACCTTCGGCATGCGCGTCATGCCGCCGACCAGCACGACCTCGTTGATCTCGCCTGCGGTGAGGCCCGCGTCCTTCAGCGCCTTGCGGCACGGCTCGACCGTCTTCTGGATGAGATCGTCGACGAGCGCCTCGAACTTCGCGCGCGTGAGCTTCAGGGCGAGATGCTTCGGCCCGGTCGCGTCGGCGGTGATATAGGGCAGGTTGATCTCGGTCTGGGTCGCGGACGACAGCTCGATCTTGGCCTTCTCGGCGGCCTCCTTGAGGCGCTGTAGGGCGAGCTTGTCCTTCCGGAGGTCGATGCCGTTCTCCTTCTTGAACTCGTCGGCGAGATATTCGACGAGCCGCGTGTCGAAGTCCTCGCCGCCGAGGAACGTGTCGCCGTTGGTGGACTTCACCTCGAAGACTCCGTCGCCGATCTCGAGGATCGAGACGTCGAAGGTTCCGCCGCCGAGGTCGTAGACGGCGATCGTGCCGGAACCCTTCTTGTCGAGGCCATAGGCGAGCGCGGCCGCGGTCGGCTCGTTGATGATGCGCAAGACCTCGAGGCCCGCGATCTTGCCCGCGTCCTTGGTCGCCTGGCGCTGCGCGTCGTTGAAATAGGCGGGCACCGTGATCACGGCCTGGCTCACCGGCTGGCCGAGATAGCGCTCCGCGGTCTCCTTCATCTTCTGCAGGATGAAGGCGGAAATCTGCGACGGGGAATATTGCTTCCCGTCGGATTGGACCCAGGCGTCGCCGTTGCCGGCCTTGACGATCTTGTAAGGAACGAGACCCATGTCCTTCTTGGTCATGGGATCTTCGTAGGTGCGCCCGATGAGGCGCTTGATCGCGAAGAATGTCCGTTCGGGGTTGGTCACCCCCTGCCGCTTGGCGGGCTGGCCGACGAGACGCTCGCCGTCATCGGTGAAGGCGACGATCGACGGCGTCGTCCTCGAGCCCTCGGCGTTCTCGATGACCTTCGGAGTCGTGCCTTCCATGACCGCGACGCAGGAATTGGTCGTGCCCAGGTCGATTCCTATGACTTTAGCCATGAGTGTTGTTCCTTTCGATCCGCAAGGCCACCGGACCCCGAAGCAATCCGGCGAGACGCGATCCCGGTTTCGGGCGGACGAGGCTCGCCCGGTCCCCGCATGTTCTCGAATTTGGTGACTTTGTGCGCGAGCGCAAGATGCGCCGTATATAAGGGGAGTGCCGAAAGACGCAAGGCGAGCCCGGCGCCGTGCGGAGCAGAGGGATGGCACGTCGCGCCGCAGGGGCGACGCCCGCCCCGGCCCGAGGTCCCGAAGGCGGCGAAAGTGGATCAGCGCGTCGCGTCATTGTACGACGAGCCTCCGGAGCTGGCGCGATCTCGGATCTTCGGTGGCGCGCCGGCGCCTCGAAGGCGTCCGGGGAACCGGCGTAGGGACGGATGGATCGGGGCCGATTCCGGTCCGAGCCCGAGAAGGAGGTCGCCGTGAAAGGTACCGGGCTTGTCGCCCTCCTCGTTGTGCTCGTGAGCGCGCTTCCTGCGTCGGCCCAGCTCATGCTCCCCGGAGCGGTCCATACGCTGCCGCCCGAAGCGGCCTCGCAAGGGGCGGGCGGCTCGGGCGACGCAGCGAGGCCGGAGGCGGGCCGGGGCACGGCCAAGCCCGCTCGGATACAACCGCCTTCGGAGACGACGCTTTTCGGGCGTGAGCTCGCGCACGACGGCGCGGCGGGACGGGTCGCATTCGGGAGCGGCGCGGCGAAAGGCCTCGAGATCTCGAGCCTGTCACTCCCCGGCGAGGAGATCGGCAAACCCGGCACCCCCTGCGTCGTCGATGTCGTCGCCGGCACGCCGATCGTCGCGAGCTACGCCGGCCGATCCGCGAACGGCCTCTCCCGCTACGAGGTCGAGATCGAGGCCTGCCCGTTCTCCTTCGAGGTCCTGGAGGGCGCCGTGCTCGCGTCTCGGGTCCCGAGGTCGTGCACCTTCGCGGCCGCCGAGTGCCGGGTGGATCCGACCGGGCTCTGGGGGCCGCGCGCCGATGCGATCGCCGAGCGCCAGATCGAGCTTTGGGAGAACGCCCGAGCCCAGGCGGAGTCGCGCATGCGGGCGAGCTTCCGCGCCCTTCTCGCGAGCGCCGGACAGGACATGGAAGCGGTCAAGCGGATCGTCGGCGAGCAGGCCGGCTTCTCGTCGGAGCGCAGCATGGCCTGCGGCACCTATGCCGGCGAGGACCGGCACGGCTTCTGTGCGCTGCGGCTGACCGAGGCCCGCGCCGTCGCCTTGCAGACCCGCCGCGAGGCCGCCGCCCGGGACAGCGAGAAGGGAAAAGCTATCAAGGCGAAAGCCGGCAAGGCGCCGGCGCAGAGCGCGAACGGGACGGGCCCGCCACCCTGAGGAGAACGTGCGCCGCTGGGCCGTCGCGCGGGCGAGACTCTCATTCGAGCAGCATGCGCTTCAAGAGCTCGATCTCGTCGGACAAGGGGGCGTCGTTCGCCGTCATGTGCTCGATCTTGCGGACGGCGTGGAGCACGGTCGTGTGGTCACGGCCGCCGAATCTCCTGCCGATCTCGGGCAGGGATCGCAGCGTCAGGACCTTCGAAAGATACATGGCGATCTGGCGCGGGCGCACGACATTGGCCGTGCGGCGCGACGACAGGATATCGGCGCGCGTCACGTTGAAATGGCTCGCGACCAGCTTCTGGATATCCTCGATCTTGACACGCTTCGGCTCGCTCGTGCGCACGAGGTCGCGGATCGCCGTCTCGGCGGTTTCGAGGCCGAGCGGGGCGCCGTTCAGCGAGGCATGGGCGAGAAGCCGGTTGATTGCCCCGTCGAGGTCGCGCCCGTTGGTCTGCACCACGCTCGCCACATAGGCGACCACCGCATCGGGGACGTCGAAGTTCGGGTGGATGTGCTTCGCCGCGCCGATCCGCGCTTCCAGGATTTTCGTCCGGAGTGCCAGGTCGAGGCAGCCCATCTCGACGCAAAGGCCTCCGGCGAGACGGGAACGGACGCGCTCGTCGAGATTTTCGAGATCCCCCGGAGGCCGGTCCGCAGCGATCACGATCTGCCGTCCGGAATCGATCAGGGCGTTGAGCGTATGGCAGAACTCCTGCTGGATCGACTTGCCCTGAAGGAACTGGATATCGTCGATCACGAGCACGTCGATGGCGCGCAGCTTCTCCTTGAAGGCGAGCGCGGTCTGCGCCTTCAAGGCCGAGACGAAGCCGTGCATGAACCGTTCGGCGGTCAGGTAGATGACCCGGTGCCGGCACGCCGCCGCCGCATGCGCGACAGACTGGAGCAGGTGGGTCTTGCCGAGGCCGACGGCGGCATGGAGATAGAGCGGATTATAGGGGAGCGGGTCCGACGGCGCCGCCGAGGCGATCTGCTGCGCTGCCGCGTGAGCGAGCTGGTTGCAGCGTCCGACGACGAAGGTCGCGAAGGTCATGCGGCGATCGAGCGGCGACCCGACGATGATGTCGTCTGCGGCCCATTCGGTGACCGGCGCCACCTTGCCGTCGAGAGAGGGCCTCGGCCGCGCCGATCCGCCGGCGCCGGCCTCGCCTCTCCGCGCTCCGGCCGGAGCCTCGACCTTCGCAAGACCCATGCGCCATTCGGGAGTCGCGAGGCGCTGGCCGTCCAGCTCCGCGCGCGGCAGCGACGGGCGCGAGGCCGAGCGCAAGTTGAAGGTCAGCCGGCGGACCTGCGGGAACTCGACACAGATCAGCGCGAGCATCTTGTCGAGATAATGCGCCTGGATCCAGCTCTTCAGGAACTTCGTCGGGACCGACAAATAGGCGTTCGGCCCAGAGATGCCGTCGAGCTCGAGCCGCCCGAACCACGACGAATAAACGTCGTCGCCGAGCTCGGCGCGCAGGCGCCGGCAAATCCTTGCCCATGCGTCGCTGTCCGACGCGTCGCTGTCGAACGAGGCCATCTCGCCCCTGTCTCGAGGCATGTTCATGTCACTCAGCCGATCCGATGCCGATGCGCCGTCTCGAGTGCTCGAGACGCAGAAAGCCGTGCACCCCTTGCGAGGCGCCGAAAATCCGGCGGGTGAGGTGAGGCCGTCAGGCCAGGGCGTGGGGGGCGGCGGGCCGGTGGCGATGCCACATCAGCGCCCAAGCAGCCGCTCGGTGCAGAGAGTCGCCCGGTCGGGAGCACCGACCTCTGCGATGCGCCCGGGTTCCGGGGTGGACCGAAAGCTCGCGATCCCGACGAAAGGCGTTCGGGGGGCGCATGAGCCGGCCCGGTTTCTCGCGTCGTTGCTCGCGCCCTGCGGCAAGCAGGTCGTCGGCAGGAAGTTTCGCCGCCACTGCCCCCCCTCTGTTCCGCTCCGAGTCGCGGACCATGCTTTCGAGTACACAGAACGATATGTAAGACCTTTACCAGAACAACAGAAAACTTCAAGCGAACAAGGCCGAAATCCAAAGCTTTTCGCAGGAGCTTTCCAGTTTTGCGATGCGCGCCGCGCCGCCTGGACGGACCAAGTACCAGGAATATGTGAATCATGTGGACAGGAATCTATGCATAAACTCAACAAAGACTTGAGGTGTGCGCTCTGCCGAGCACTTCACCCCGAGCCACTTCCTGAGCAGCGCAGACCTTAACATAGCGCGGGCCGGCTGCAAGGCGGCACTTAACGAAAAATTCACACAGGCACCCGGGCAACGCTCGCCGCGGCGACCACAGGCGTCACGAGGGAAATCTAAGCAGCTGATTCGGCGTGCGTCGAGCTCGGCCGTCGGGGGACGGGAGCCGCGTCGATGCCGATTTGCCGAGGGTCAAAAATTTTGGTGCCACACGAACGGGCGGGCCTCGTCTCGCTCCCGGTCGCACCGCAATCGGATGCTTAGGCACCAAAGCTCTGAGTCGCAAGAGGAATAGCTGCTCGGAAGCAAATCCCGCACGCCTGGTCGGACGAGCGCATGTCGGCTGGTTCGGCCGAAATAAAAATCCCGGCGGGAGCCGGGATTTGGGACGGTGAAAACGAGTAGATCGCTGACCAATTAGCTTAGGGGTAACTCGCCCAAGCTATTGACCCGACGGGCCAGTCGCGAAACCTTGCGCGAGGCGGAGTTCTTGTGCACAATTCCCTTTTGCGCCGCGCGCATCAACAGCGGCTCTGCGGCGCGGAGCGCGGCTTGCGCGGCCTCGGGATTTCCGGACGCGAGGGCTTCCTCGACCTTGCGAACATAGGTACGCATCTGGCTGCGGCGCGCCTTGTTGATTCTCGTTCGGCGCTCGATCTTGCGAACCGCTTTCTTGGCCGAAGGGGTATTTGCCATCGATATATCCTAGCGGGCTGCGCTGCTCGTCGCCGTTGCGAGACGAGTCTCGGATTGGGGTCTCGGCTGTGATCCGAGCGCGGCGCCCTGTAGGCGCAGCCTCGGCGTGGAGAGTTCCCCGCGCGCGCCGACGCACGGGAGAAGGCGCCGCTTATAAGCAGGCGCCTGTTTGCCGTCAATGCGCGACCCGAGGGCGCCGCCTCTGGAGCCGACGCTGTCGGAGCGCCCGGCGGCTCATGCGGCGGACGCCGCGCTCGACCCTTGTGCCAGATAGTCGAGAATCGCATTGGCGGCGACGATCGGGCCCTCGATCAGTTCCGGTCGTGCCGCGGCTTCGCGGTCGATCCCCCGGAGCGCTTGCATGAAGAGGCAGAGGAGCAGCAAGGATCGCCTGGTCGCGGCATCCTCGACGAAGATCGGGCTGCCGCGCGCCGCCTCCATATAGGAGGTCACGAAAATCTGCGAGAAGGCGACGAGCTGCTCGCGCAGCCTGGCCGCGCCTTGGGCCGGGTCGGGAACGAGCTTGGCGAGATCGCGCTCTGCGGCCGCCGCGGCATAGGCGAAGGAGCACAGGATCGCGGCCACGTCGACGAGCGGCGAGCGCTTCGCGCGGCGTTGCGCGAAGGTGCCGGCCGCGCTGCCGAAGCCGACGATGGCCACGTCGTCCTTGACGATCAGGACGCGGCGGAGATCATAGCTTCCGTGAATGCGGGTCTTCACCGCTCCGACCGGCTCCGCTGCCGAGGCGTCGATCCAGCACTGCCAATCGTTCCTGCGAGCGAGGAGCTTCTCGATCTCGGGACGCAGGTCGTCGCTCGTCGATCCGACGACGCCGTCGAGGACCGTGAAGGCCTGCATCGCCGCACCTCGTGCGGCTTCGGCCATGCCGTGCACGTCGGCTATCGTCAGGGGCTCGGCGGCGAAGGCCGGATCCGAGGTCTCGAGCGCGAGCGCCTTGTGCATCTCGGCGGTCCTGAGGCCGAGCCGCTGCAGGCGAGGCACATAGGACGCGTAGAGGTCCGCGTCCGCGACCCCGGCGCGAGGCGGGGCGAGGCAGAGAGATTCCAGCAGCCGCTTCAAGGTATCGAGCGTCCAGGCCCAGGCGTCGCCCTGGCTGCGCAGAAACGTCTGCAGCGTCGCGAGCACCGTGACGCGTGACGCGGCGTCGCGATGCTCGACGGTGCCGAGAACGGCCGGCACATGGGGGAAATGCGCGGCGTCGTTGAGGAATTGCAGCATCTCGATCTCCGGATGCAGGCCTTGCTCGACGCAGCGATAGAGCTTCACCATGAGCTGGTTCGCCAGCACGATCTGAACGTGCCGGCGCTCGGACCCCACGTGATGGATATCCGAGATCTCGATTCCGGGCTCGGCGCCGAGCTGCTCTGACGGCACGAATGCGACCCTGCCGCCCTTCGCCGTGGCCAGGACCTCGCCGCGGCGCAAGGCCGCGAGGATCGCTGGCCCGAATCCGGCGCAGGCGTCGGCGTCGTAGAGGATCCCCGTCATGGCGCCGCGGCGCAGCTTCGCGACCGCATGCGCGAGCTTCCTCGTCTCGTCGTGGTCGACCTCTGCCGAGAGCGGCGTGAACAAGGCCGTGGTGCTCCCGTCGCGGCCCACGACATCGAGGACGGGCAAGACGAAGCGTCCGATCGCGCGGTCGCGCAGGATCGCGAAATCCCTCACCCGCACGGTCTCGATTGTCGAAGGGATCTCGCAGCACCATCGCCGCGAGCGCAGGAAGCGCGGTGCGACATTGCGCTCGAAGGCCGCGAGCTCGCGGCCGGCGAGAATGGTCTCGAGCTTGCCGGTTGCGACCAAGGTGAAAAGCTCGGGGGCCGGAGTCATGTCGGGCGCGCCCGCCTCCTGTACCGCCGGCTCGAGCTGGAACCAGAAGAAGCCATAGGCCGGCAGGGTCAGGAGGTAGGGACGGTCGCCGATCGGCGGGAATTGGCTCCCGGCCGTCAGCTCCACCGGCATGCAGCAGGTGAACTCGGCGAGGTCGAGCTCGACCGCTTGCGGTGCCCGCGACACGTTGACGACGCAGAGGATTCGTTCGGCCTCGGTCTCGCGCAGATAGGCGAGGACCTTGCGGTTCGACGGATAGAGGAAGCGCAAGGTGCCGCGGCCGAAGGCCCGATGCGCGCGGTTCACCGCGATCATGCGGCGCATCCAGGTCAGGAGGCTCGAGGGGCTCGCGAGCTGCGCCTCCACGTTGACCGCGCTGTAGCCGTAGATCGGATCCTGGATCGCCGGCAAGAAGAGGCGGGCCGGATCGACGCGGCTGAAGCCGCCGTTGCGGTCGGGCGACCATTGCATCGGGGTGCGCACGCCGTCGCGATCGCCGAGATAGATATTGTCGCCCATGCCGATCTCGTCGCCGTAATAGATGACCGGGGTGCCGGGCATCGACAGAAGGAGCGAGTTCAAAAGCTCGATCTTGCGCCGGTCGTTCTCGAGCAGAGGCGCGAGGCGGCGCCTGATCCCGAGATTGATCCGCGCGCGGCGATCGGCGGCATAGAACGACCAGAGGTAGTCGCGCTCCTTGTCGGTCACCATGGCGAGTGTCATCTCGTCGTGGTTGCGAAGGAAGATCGCCCATTGCGCGCTGTCGGGAATTTCCGGGGTCTGGCGCAAGATGTCGGTGATCGGATGACGATCTTCCTGCGCGAGCGCCATGTAGATTCGCGGCATGAGCGGAAAATGGAAGGCCATGTGGCATTCGTCGCCGTTGCCGAAATATTGCGCGGTCTCCTCGGGCCAAAGGTTGGCCTCGGCGATCAGCACGCGATCGGTATAGGCGGCATCGACCGCCGCCCTGATCTTGCGCACGATCGCGTGAGTCTCGGGAAGGTTCTCGCAGGTCGTGCCCTCGCGCTCGACGAGGTAGGGGACGGCGTCGAGGCGGAGCCCGTCGACCCCCATGTCGAGCCAGAAGCGCATGACGTCCAGCACGGCGCCGACGACCCGGGGATTGTCGAAGTCGAGATCGGGCTGATGCGAATAGAACCTGTGCCAGTAATAGGACTTCGCCGTCTCGTCCCAGGTCCAGTTCGACTTCTCGGTATCGAGGAAGACGATCGGCGCGTCCTTGTAGCGTTGGTCGGTGTCGGACCAGACATAGAAGCTTCGTGCCACTGATCCGGGCTTACCCGCACGCGCGCGCTTGAACCACGGGTGCTGGTCGGACGTATGATTGATGACGAGCTCGGTGATGACGCGCAGGCCCCGCGCATGGGCCTCGCGGATGAAGTGCTTGAAGTCGCGCAGCGTGCCGTAGGCGGGGTGGATGCCCTTGTAGTCCGCGATGTCGTAGCCGTCGTCGCGCAACGGCGACGGATAGAAGGGCATCAACCAGATCGCCGTGGCGCCGAGGTCCTTGACGTAGTCGAGCTTGGCGGTGAGGCCGCGGAAATCCCCGATCCCGTCGTTGGTACTGTCGAAGAACGACTTCACGTGGAGCTGGTAGATGATCGCGTCCTTGTACCAACGGAGATCGGTACGGTCGATCATGGCAGTCTGTCCGCTCGCGGCTCGGGCTGGTCGAGGAGGTCCGTTTCAGCAATTTCCAGCGAAGTGCATACCACTTCGCATCTCGATCTTTCGATAGATCGACATCGATTCGAAATCACGACGAACCAAGGATGTAGAGCGGGTTTCCGATCCCGCGGGATCGGACGCCCGCACGATCGCACGTGCGTGACACGACAGGCCGGCGCGCGACCCCGCGCCATGGCCGTGACACGGGCCGGTCTCGCCGCGGGAGGCGCGAGCGGAGAGCGGGACCGCGACTCTTTTATCCGGCTCGATCCTGAACGGGAAATGAATCTGGACCGTTTCGTCCGCGCGTCGCGGCGCGGGTCGGTACCGCTGCGCGGCCGAAGCCCGGCCTTCGCAGGCAGGGCGAGGCCAAAGGAGGGCTCGGGCACGGAGCCGGCGCAGGTCGTCGGAGAAGGCAAGATCTCGTGCGGGCGAGGCTCCTCGCCCCCGGTCAATGCCGGGTGGAGGCGAGAATGGGGGGCGGCGCGGGCCACGCTTCGTGGTCTTCGTCGTCTTTCGACGGCAGCGACATGGCCGGCGGCTCCATTGCGGCTTCGGCCGCGTGGGCGGGCGCGGAACCGGCGCCGAGAGCGGCGAGGAAGCGGCTCGTCCAATGGTCGATCGTGTTCGCCTCGAGCACCGTCATCAGGGTGCTCCAGCGCGCCTTGCGCTCGTCGAGCGGCATCGCCAGGGCCTGCCCGATCGCAGCCGCCGTCGCCTCGATGTCGTAGGGATTGACGACGAGGGCCGCCGCGAGCTCCTGCGCCGCGCCGGCGAATTGCGATAGGACGAGGACCCCCGGATCTTCCGGGTCCTGGGCGGCGACATATTCCTTAGCGACGAGATTCATCCCGTCGCGGAGCGGAGTCACGAGGCCGATGCGGGCGAGGCGGTAGAGGCCGGCGAGAGTCGAGCGGCTCATCGCCTTGTTGATGTAGCGAACGGGGGTCCAATCGATGTCGCCCCATTTGCCGTTCATGGTCCCGACCTGCTCGGCGATGGCGCGGTGCATGCGGGCATATTCCGGAACCTCCGAGCGGGACTTCGGCGTCACCTGCAGAAGCGTGGGCCTTCGCCGTACGGCCTCGGGGGACCGCTCCAGAAAGGTCGCGAAGGCTTCGATCCGCTCCGGGATCCCTTTCGAGTAGTCGAGCCTGTCCACGCCGATGACCAGCGGTCGGCCAGCGAGGCTCTGGCGCAGACGTGCGACGCCTGTGCTCGTCTCGGCGGTCCTTGCCGCCCGCGCGAAGGCGCCGGTATCGATGCCGATCGGGAAGGCACCGACCGCGAAGCTTCGGCCGTAGGCGCGGCACGTGCCGTCGCCGGCGATCGTCGCGGCGGCGGCCTGGGCGAGGCAGTCCTTCAAGTTGGCGCCGTCCGCCTCGGTCTGGAGCCCGATCACGTCATAGGCCGCGAAGCAGCGCAGGATGCGGCTCAGCCCCGGCAAGGCGCGCGCGACGTCCGGCGCGGGCCACGGAATATGCAGGAAGAACCCGATCCTGTTGGCGCAGCCCGCCTGCCGCAGGAAGCTCGCCAGCGGGACGAAATGATAGTCATGCACCCAGACGACGTCGCCCGGCCGCAAGAGCCCGCGGAGCGTCGCCGCGAATTGCTCGTTCACGCGAAAATATCCCGCCGCGTCGCGCTGCGACAGGGCCGCGAGATCGAGGCGATAATGGCAAATCGGCCAGAGCGCCCGATTGGCGAAGCCGTGATAGAACTCGTCGAGATCACGCCGAGACAGGTCGCAGAGCGCATAGTCGATCCGGCCGTGACGCTGCAGCCGCGGCCTCGGATCGGGAGCGTTGCAGGTCTTCCCGGACCACCCGAGCCAGAGGCCTCCTCTCTCGGCGAGCGCCGCTTCGAGAGCGACCGCGAGGCCGCCCGCCGCCGGAGACGAGGCCGCCGGAACCGGAACCCGATTCGAGACCACGACCAGCCGTCCGGGCTTTTGCCGAGGCTCGGCCGCGGCCGGTTTGTACAGGAGCTCGAGATGAACCATTGGATGCTCCACGGTTTCTCGGCAGGAATTTGCCTGGAAAACGGCTAGATCGCTCGAAGGTTGCCAAAAGAAACGCTCGAATTGGGCATGTCGTCTGGACTGCCTTGTCAATTCAGGGACGCAACATCGGCCGAGAGCACTCGGATTTGATTTCATGTCACCATGGCAAAGTTACGGCCTCGACTCGGAAGGCTTCCCATCGACAGGGAAGGGCAGATTAATCTCTGAGTTGTTTTTGTTTATTCCTGTGGATGACGACTGTGGCAGCGCCACGGGGCCGCAGTGCAGCATCCACCGAACCGGGCGCCGCGTCGCGTCGTGACATCGCGCTGAAGCAACGATGTGGAGCACCATCCCGGCTCCAACTCGGCGCTTTCCAAATTCACTGAAATGCCTCATAATAACGATACGTTGGCCGAAATTTTGAATTGTTGAGGACGGTCAAATATGACCAGCTCGATCGAACGTATCATCATTCGTCATCTCGCCGGTTCGAAAGCCAATCAAATCGAACAATTGCCAGTCGGCGAAGCGCGGGATTTCTCGATCGGGCGCGACCCGTCCTCCACCATAAGCTTCGATCCGGCGAGCGATTCCGTCGTCAGCCGCCAGCATGCGGTGATCCGCATGCAGGTCGACGCGGACCGCACCGGGTTCAAGATCGTCGACAACGACAGCAGCAACGGCACCTATGTGAACGGCAAGCGCGTCGACAAGGCGGCCGAGCTTCTGCCGGAGGATATCGTCGAGCTCGGCAAGAAAGGCCCGAGGTTCGTCTTCGACGTTCAGCCGCGCCCCGCCAACCTGGTCGCGCGGACGAGGACGATCGACGTCGAAGCGCCGGCGACACGCTCGATCGATACGGCGCAGATCGCTGCTTCTGTGGCGGCGAGCTCGAAGGCCACGACCTCCACCGGCGCTGCTTCCGGAGCGACCGGCACCTCGAAGACCGAGCCGAGGCGTGGTGTAGGGCAGGAGACCGTGCAACGTCTCATCGGCGAGGCGAACCGCGCGACGCGCAGCACCTGGGTGGCTTCGGTCACTGCGCTCGCCGCCTTCCTCGTCCTCGGCGGTGCGGCTCTGCTTTGGAAGCAATGGAGCGACGAGAAGCGCTTCGAGGATCAGATCGCGGAGGTGGAGCGAGGTCAGGCGGAATCCTCGGTCGGGATGGAGGGCAGGGTCAGATCCATCACCGGCATGACGCCGCAGGAGATCTACGACAAGTACGGGAACGCCACGGTCAAGATCGCCGTGCAATGGCGGCTGTTCGACAAGACGACCGGCAAGCCGATCTACCACCAGACCTTCAAGGTCAAGGACGAGGTCTTGCCGGCCTATGTACGGCTGCGCGACGGTCGAATCGTGAGATGGCTCACCACCGAGGACGACTACCGCTCCAATCTGGAGGTCGGCGGGGAGGGCACGGGAAGCGGCTTCGTCGTCGGGGGGCAGGGATACATCCTGACCAACAAGCATGTCGCCGCCGGATGGGAGGTTCCCTTCGACGTCCCGAGGCTGCGTGGGGTTCTCTACGAGGTCGGTGGCGGGCCGGGCGCGGCGGCACCGAAAAGGAGGTCTCGCGACCCCGATCTGCGCAACGGCATCATCATCAATCTGAACGACCCCGAGTTCGAGCGCGTCGCGGACTGGTTGCCGGAATCGGGCGGCGTCGTGTTTCCCTCGAAGCCCGAGGTCGCGATACCGATCGGCAAAGGCAATGTTCCGGACCCGAGCAAGGCCGAAAAGCACGCATTCGCAGGACGCAACGAATATCTCAGGGTGCGTTTCCCCGGCAGCCGTCTCGACATCAATGCCGACCTGATCCGCGTGTCCTCGGATTCGGATGCCGCGCTCGTCAAGATCGATACGCCGCAGCCGCTCGGCCAGGTCGAGGTTGCAACCGACGACGCCGTCACGGTGGGCGAAAGAATTATCGTTCTCGGCTATCCGGGCCTGTCGGTGGAGAATAGGCAGGCGCAGCAGATTCAGGAAGCCGGGCAAATCCGGAGCCAGATCGATGTGATCCCCGAAGCGACCGTGACCGACGGCATCGTCTCGAAGCTCGCGACCGGCGTGA
Source organism: Beijerinckiaceae bacterium (assembly GCA_024304885.1). Taxonomy (GTDB): domain Bacteria; phylum Pseudomonadota; class Alphaproteobacteria; order Rhizobiales; family Beijerinckiaceae; genus Methylocapsa. The sequence goes on along the minus strand of JALJOM010000003.1, from coordinate 2,715,370 downwards.
AGGAGCGGGACGGAATCATGACCTACAGCAACCTCGGCGACGTGATCCAGCTGAGCGCAGTGGCGACGGGCGCCGGCAATAGTGGCGGGCCTGTGTTCAACGCGACCGGCAAGGTCATCGGGCTTTTCACCTATAGTCGCAGCCGGGGCAATGAGCGGGTGACGCTCGCCGTTCCGATCAAGTACGGCCGCGACCTCATGCGTGCGCAGCGGGAATGATTCGAGGAGTGCCTCGGCAATGACGAGGGCGGCCGATGCGGGCGGCGCCGACCTGCGCGTCAAGGGCGCGATGCTCACGGACGTCGGGCGTGTTCGCGCCGTGAACGAGGACACCGTGGTCTTCGTCGCTCCCGGAGAGCGCGATCCCGAGGCCAAGCTCGGTTTTCTCGCTCTCGTCGCCGACGGGATGGGCGGCCACGCGGCGGGCGAGGTCGCGAGCGCCCTGGCCGCGGAGGTGGTTCGGCGGGTCTATTATTCGCTCGACTCGATGCCGTCTCTGTCGCTGCGGACCGCGCTCGAGACAGCCAACCGCGCTCTCTACGATTACGCCGCGGAAAACGCAGAGTGCAGCGGCATGGGAACGACCTGCTCGGTCCTCGTGGTCCGCGACGATCGCCTGTGGCTCGCCCATGTCGGCGACAGCCGGGCCTACATCTTTCGCAACGGCGAGCTCACGCAGCTCTCGGAGGACCAGACGCTGCACGCACAGCTGGTGCGCGACGGGATCATGACGGCCGAAAGCTTGGTCGGCAGTCCAGGCGCCAATGTCGTCCTGCAGGCGCTCGGAACGCGGCGCGAGATCGCGCCGACCGTCTGGTCCGAAGGATTGCCCTTGCAATCGGGCGATCGTCTCGTCCTCTGTTCCGACGGACTTTCCAATCTCGCGACCGATGCGCAAATCGCCGAGATCGTTGCGAGCCACCCGCCCCGGGACGCCTGTAGCGCCTTGATCGACCTCGCGCTGGCGGCCGGTGGTTACGACAATATTTCGGTGGGTGTGTTCGCCGTCGAGGCACCGACCCCGAGGCAAGCCGGAAACAGGGTGGGAGCGACGCGTGTGATAGCGATCTCGGGGACCGAGGAATTGGCGCGAGACTAGGCCATGAGCGAACCGCAAATGATCGGGCACTACCGGATCGTCGAATTGCTCGGCGCCGGCGCCATGGGCAATGTCCATATCGCGGTCGATACATTGATCGAACGCGAGGTCGCGATCAAATCGCTGCGGCCCGAGCTGACACGAGATCCCGAGTCCGTCCAACGGCTCCAGGCCGAGGCGAGGAGCCTCGCGAGGCTCAACCATCCCAATATCACCACGCTCTACTCGCTGCTCGACAGCGGAAATCTCTACATGGTCATGGAGCTGGTGCGAGGCCGGCCGCTGGACGAAATTCTCCGCGATCGTCGAGGTCCGCTCGGCGTCGAGGAGAGTCTCGCAATCGTCTCGCAGGTGGCGGACGGCCTCTCCTACGCGCATCAGATGGGCGTCATCCATCGCGACATCAAGCCGTCCAACCTCATGATCGCCGACGACGGCCGGGTCAAGATCATGGATTTCGGCATCGCGCGTGTGCGCGGCAGCGTGCGTTTGACCCGGGCCGGCACGGCGATCGGTACGCTGCTCTACATGTCGCCCGAGCAATGTCGCGGCGAGGCGGGAGACGAGCGCAGCGATCTCTATTCGCTGGCGATGGTGCTCTACGAAATGCTCGCCGGCAAGCCGGCCTTCGTCGGCGAGACCGAATATGACCTCATCCAGGCTCAGGTCAATTCGCGCCCGCCCGGTCTCGTTCCGCATACGCCGGGGGTGTCGCCCGAGCTCGAATCGGCGATCATGACCGCGCTCGCGAAGCGACCGGAGCAGAGATACGCATCGGTGCGCGCCTTCAGCGATGCGATCGGCGCTACCGGCCGGAGAATCGACGCGACAGCGATCGTGAAGAATGCCGCGCATCTCGTCGAAGCGCCGGCGATACAGCAGGAACAGCTCGCCCTCCCTGGGCTGCCGGCGCGAACCCTCGCCTTGGCCAGGAGCCGTTCGACGGCACTCTGGCGGTGGTTCAAGGAGCTCAATCCTGCGGTCCAGGGCATGACCCTCGGCGGCATGGGCGTCGTGATCGTCGCCTCGCTTTTCATCGCTTTGGAGGCGCCGCGTCCACCCGCGCCGACCCGACCTGCGGCGCCTGTCGAGACGCTACCGTCACGGCCCGTCGCGAGAGCCGAGCCATCGCAGGGAGGCAAGACAGAAGCATCGGTGGCGGTCAGGACGGACTCCTCGCAGGCGATCGTCACGGAACCGGCGCTCGCCTCCGGAAGGAGCCGGAGTTCCGATCTGCGGCGGCCGGATGCGGCCGTGGACGCTCGCCCCGCCGAGACCGGCTACAACAGCAGCTTCGCCGCGGGAGAGCGCCAGCCGTCCAGCATTCCGACCACCGGTGAACTCCCGAAGGAGACCTATCCAGAGACGAAGTTCGACCGCGCGGAGCGCGCCGCCAAGGCGGGGGATCGGCATGCGGGCTACGAGCTCGGGATGGCCTATCTGAAGACGCCCGGACGCCAAAATCTCGCGGATGCGTTCAGATGGCTGACGATGTCCGCCGAGCTCGGAGATCCCGATGCCCAATCCGCGCTCGGCAAGATGTATCAGAACGGCGATGCGGAAGGCGGCCAGAACGAGAACGAGGCGGTTCGCTGGTACATGAAAGCCGCCGAGCAGAACAACGCCGAGGGGCAATATTGGCTCGGCCGGGCCTATGAAGTAGGGGCAGGGGGATTGAAGAAGAATCGCCAGAAGGCGGAAGACCTGTATTTCCTGGCCAAGACACAAGGACATCCACGAGCCGAGCAGGCTTTGGAAAAGCTTCGCAAGTCGCGCCGCTGAAGGAAATCCGGCAAGCCGGGCCACGTCTCGTCCAATGGATCAGATCGAAGGCACGCCGCCGATCCGGCCGAGTGCCGCGTCAGTAATCGGCCTTCCCGAGCTTCCCGGTGTCTCCGCCGCTGCCGCTTCCGCCGGGGCGCGCGACACGGGCGCTATTCCCGCCAGCGGTCCGACCGCGGCGTGCCGTGGAGTGACGTCTCCCTGCTCGGCGCGAGCGGCGCCCGCCACCATAGGGGATGATCGGGATAGGAATACCGAAAAAGCTCCCCCATCTCGCTTGCGCGGGTGCGGGATCGAGGGGAACGGCGGCACCCGACGCGAGAGCGAGGAGGCTCGTCAGCAGCGCGCGCCGTGACAGCGGCTGCAGATCCCCCTCGGAGGAGCACTCGGTCGGCGCCTTGCGATCCGGGATATCGCTCGTCTCCTGCGCGCTCATGGGTCAGCTCCCGAACAGCTCGTCACTCTCGCCTCCGTATATACCGCGCTCGGGCTCGCTGGAGAACGGACCGTTCGGCGATGGCGCGTCGAATGCGGCCGAGACGAGCGCGCGCGTGTACTCGCTCTTGGGCGCGCCGAGGACCTCTGCCGCGGGGCCAGCCTCGACGACCTTGCCTCCCCGCATGACGATGATCTCGGAGGCGAGCGCGCGCACGACGCGCAGGTCGTGGCTGATGAAGAGATAGGCCAGACCGCGGCGGGCTTGGAGGTCGCGCAGGAGATCGACGATCTGCGCCTGCACCGACATGTCGAGGGCGGAGGTCGGCTCGTCGAGGACGACGAGCTTCGGCTCGAGCACCATCGCCCGCGCGATCGCGATTCTCTGCCTCTGCCCGCCGGAAAACTCGTGTGGATAGCGATCCATCGCCGCCGGATCGAGGCCGGTGTCGAGCATGGCGCGGGCGACGATCTCGCGGCGCTCGCCGAGCGACATGCGCTTGCCGTGGACCTCGAGGCCTTCCGCGACGATATCGGCGACCGAGAGGCGCGGCGAGAGCGATCCGTAAGGATCCTGAAACACGATCTGCATGTCGCGTCGGAGCTTGCGCATCGCGCGAAAGCCGAGGCCGTCGATGCCGCGCCCGAGAAAGACGATCGCGCCTTTCGATCGCGTGAGCCGGAGCACGGCGAGGCCGAGCGTGGTCTTGCCGGATCCCGATTCGCCGACGATGCCGATCGTCTCGCCCTGCCGCACCGCGAAGGAGACTCCGTCCACGGCCTTGACGTGGCCGATCGTCTTGCGCAGGACGCCGCGCTTGATCGGGAACCAGACCCGAATGTCCCGCGCCTCGAGGACGGTCGGGGCACCGGCTTCGATCGCCGGGGCGACACCCTTCGGCTCGGCCGCGAGCAGGGCCTTGGTGTAGGGGTGGCGCGGCGCCGCGAAAAGGTCTGCGACGGGGGCCGCCTCGACGATCCTCCCCTTCTGCATCACGGCGACATCGTCGGCGATCTTGCGCACGATATTGAGGTCGTGGGTGATGAAGAGCATGGCCATCCCGTGGCGCCGCTGCAGCGCCTTCAGGAGATCGAGAATCTGGGCCTGGACGGTGACGTCGAGCGCGGTCGTCGGCTCGTCGGCGATGAAGAGATCGGGGCGGTTGGCGAGCGCCATGGCGATCATCACGCGCTGGCGCTGCCCGCCCGAGAGCTGATGCGGATAGGCGCCGAGCCTCTGGGCGGGATCGGGAATGCCGACCTCCTCCAGGAGCGAGACGATGCGGCTCCTGATCTTCTGACCGTTGCGCGCGCCGTGGAGCTCGAGAATCTCGCCGATCTGGCGCTCGACCGTATGGAGCGGGTTGAGCGAGGTCATCGGCTCCTGGAAGACCATGGTGATGTCGGCGCCGCGAATGTGACGCAGCCGTGACTCCGGCGAGACGAGCAAGTCCTCGCCCTTGAACAGGATCTGTCCGCGCGCCGCAGCGCCGGAGGTCAGCAGGCGCACGATCGAGAGCGCGGTGACGGATTTGCCCGAGCCCGATTCGCCGACGAGGGCCAGCGTGCGGCCGCGCTCGAGCGTGAACGAGACGCCGGCAACGGCAGGCGCGGCGGGGTCGGCCTGGGGGAAGGCGACGCAAAGATCGCGGACGTCGAGGAGAGGCGCGTCAGGCACGAAGGGCACCGGTCAGTTTCCGCATGCCCGAATCATCCGAGATCTCATTGCAGCGCCTTTCGCGGGTCGAAGGCGTCGCGAACGGCCTCGCCGACGAAGACGAGAAGCGACAGCATGGCGGCGATCACGAAGAAGCCGGTGAGCCCGAGCCAGGGCGCCTGGAGGTTTGACTTGCCTTGCAGGAGAAGCTCGCCGAGCGATGGCGAGCCGGGCGGCAGGCCGAAGCCGAGGAAATCGAGCGCGGTCAAGGTCGTGATCGAGCCGTTGAGGACGAAGGGCAGGAAGGTGAGCGTCGCGACCGTCGCATTGGGGAGCACGTGCTTCAGGATGATCGACGGATGCGAGAGGCCGAGCGCGCGGGCGGCGTTGACATATTCGAAGTTGCGGGTGCGCAGGCATTCGGCGCGCACCACATGGACGAGATTTACCCAGGAGAACAAGAGCAGGATGCCGAGCAGGACGAGGAAGCTCGGCACGATGATCGAGGAGACGATGATCAACAAGTAGAGGTGGGGGAGCGACGACCAGACTTCGATGAAGCGCTGGAGCACGAGATCGGTCCAGCCGCCGAAATAGCCCTGCACGGCGCCGGCCGCGATTCCGACGATCGAGGAAAGCCCGGCGAGCACGAGGCCGAACACGACCGAGAGACGAAATCCGTAGATCAGGCGAGCGAGGACGTCGCGGCCTTGGTCGTCGGTGCCGAGCCAGTTCCACTCGATCGCAGTGCAGCCGCCGTTCGGGTCCTGCTTGTTGAACTTCTTCGCCGCGGCGTCGCATTGCGCTTTCGTGAGCATCCAGGTCGGCGGGGAGGGCGCGGGCGTCGGCAAGTGCCGGTTGATGGTTCGATAGGAGAACCGGATCGGCGGCCAGACCATGAATCCATGGGCCTCGATCTCCTTCGCGATCACGGCGTCGCGATAGTCCGTCTGCGCGAGGAAGCCGCCGAATTTTTCCTCCGGATAGTCGTGGAGAATCGGCAGCAGGACCTCGTTCTTGTAGACGACGAGGATCGGCTTGTCGTTGGCGATCACCTCGGCGAAGAGCGACAGGACGAAGAAGATCGAGAAAATCCAGAACGACCAATAGCCGCGCTTGTTGCGCGAGAATCCCGCGAGCCTGCGCTGGTTGATCGGGCTGAGGCGCAGCCAGCCCTTGCGCGGCAGCGCGGGCGCGAGGCGCAGGGGCTCGGTGGTGTCGAGAGGCACTGTCGAGGCCATGCGCTAGACCTCCCGCGTCTCGAAATCGATGCGCGGATCGATCCACATATAGGTGACGTCGGAGAGAAGGTTCACGACGAGGCCGAGCAGCGAGAAGATGTAGAGCGTGGCGAAGACGACGGGATAGTCGCGGTTGACGATCGATTCGAAGGAGAGCAGTCCCAGCCCGTCGAGCGAGAAGATCGTCTCGATCAGGAGCGCGCCGGTGAAGAAGGCGGTGATGAAGGCTCCGGGAAAGCCCGCGACCACGATCATCATCGCGTTGCGGAACACATGGCCGTAGAGGACGCGGCGCTCGGAGAGGCCCTTCATGCGTGCGGTCTGGACATATTGCTTGCGGATCTCGTCGAGGAACGAGTTCTTGGTCAGGAAGGTCGAGGTCGCGAAGGCGCCGAGCGTCATGGCCGTCACGGGAAGGGTGATGTGCCAGAGATAATCCGCCACCTTGCCTAGAGCCGAGAGCTCGGCGAAGTTCTCCGACCAGAGGCCGCGCAACGGAAAGATCTGCCAGAACGATCCGCCGCAGAAGAGCACGATGAGGAGGATCGCGAAGAGGAAGCTCGGGATCGCATAGCCGGTGATGACGAGGCCGGAGGTCCAGAGGTCGAATTTCGTGCCGTCACCCACGGCCTTGGCGATCCCGAGCGGGATCGAGATCGCGTAGGAGAGCAGCGTCATCCACAGGCCGAGCGAGATCGAGACCGGGAGCTTCTCCCCGATCAGCTGCAACACCGGCGTGTCGCGGAAATAGGACCGGCCGAAATCGAATTTCGCGTAGCTCGCCACCATCTGGAAGAAGCGCTCGTGGGCCGGCTTGTCGAAGCCGAACTGATGCTCGAGCTCGGCGATGAACTTCGGATCGAGGCCTTGGGCGCCGCGATATTTCGAGGAATAGTCGCTGCCGCTCGACGCGGCGGCGCCCATGGTGCCCATGTCGCCGCCGCCGGTGAACCGGCCGGTTGCTCCGGCGTCGAGCCCCTGCAATTGGGCGAGCACGCGCTCGACCGGCCCGCCCGGCGCGAATTGCACGATGACGAAGTTGACGAGCATGATCCCGAGCAGCGTCGGGATCATGAAGGCGAGGCGGCGGAGGATATAGGCGAGCATGGGTCCCTATTGCTTAGCCCCAACGCCCGGAGGAGACGAGAGGCGGCCTCCTGGCGCGCAAGCGGGTACGTCGTAGCCGGCATCGGTGCCCCTCGAAGGTCGAGAGCCTGGTCTCGACCATGTCTTCCGGACGCCGAGCCAGCGGACAGGTAAACACGGGGGCGATGTCTCCGGGCAAACACTCCTCCTCTCGCACCGATCGATTGGTCGGCGCGCCTCTGACTCGGACGACGCTGTTCGTGTCCGACAGGCCCTCTTTATTTCTTGCCTTCCTTGTAGAGATAACGATGGCTTGCAGGATGCTGAAACTCCGGCAAGTCCAGGAAGGCACGAATAACATTCACATGCAGCAACGCTTCGTGATCCTTGCCCTCGTCGCATAGCATTTGCGCCTCGTGCAAATGGTATCTCATCGAAGTGACTGCTGCCTGCACATGTTCATGTCCGCGAACACCCTTGGATAGCGAGGTCGGCTTGCTTCCGGGCTCGAGCTTGAGCGCACGCCAGTCGTGCTTCGTCTTGTCGATCTCCGACTGGCACGCTGCCTGAGCGACCCCGACGCTCGCCACGAGCATAGCTGCTGCTAGGAACGAACTCTTCATTGTCGTCTCCTCGAGCAAATGTGCGATCGTGCTCGTAATCTATGGCAGGTTTGCTCGAATTCAGCAGGCGAGTGAAGGGCTCGTCGTATTCGACCGGTCTAGAGGAATTTCCAGCGAACCGGATCCCAGTTCACGTCGCGAAATTGCGACAAAACAACGATGTAGAGCGGGTTTCCGATTCCACTGGATCGGAAACCGCTCTAGCGCCCCGCGAAGCTGATCTGCTTCGCCTTCTCGGGATCGTACCACCAGGTCGAGACGACGCCGATATCATAGCGGGCGTTGCGCTCGGGCCGGCCGAAAATATCCCAATAGGCGACGAGATGGTTCGGCTTGTTCCACATCGGCACCCAGGGGTGCGCGGCCCGTAAGATTCGGTCGATCGCGCGGCAAATGAAGGTCAGCTCCTCGCGGGTCTCGACGACGAGCGCCTTCTCGATCAATTCATCCACCACCTTGTCGGCGATCCCCGAGACGTTGCGCGAGCCCGGCAGGTTCGCGGCCTCGGACCCGAAGGTCGCGCGCATGCCTTCGCCGGGTGCCAAGCCCAGCCCGAAGCGCGAGGTCACGATGTCGTAGTCGAAGTCGTCGGTGCGGCGCTTGTACTGGGCCGCGTCCACGATCCGGTAGCGTGCGTCGATGCCGAGCAGCTTCAGGTTCTTGATGAGCGGCGCCGTATGCGGCTGGAGCGAGCCCTCGAAATCGAGGAACTCGATCTCGAAGGGCTTGCCGTCGGGCAGAGCGAGGCTCGTCCCGTTGCGCTTGCAGCCGGCCGCGACGAGGAGATCGGCGGCACGGCGCAGAAGCGCGCGGTCCTGCCCCGACGCGTCGGATTTCGGCGGGACATAGACCTCGTCGAAGACAGCTGGCGCGAGCCTGTCGCGATAGGGCTCGAGCAGCGCGAGCTCCTCCGACGAGGGCTTTCCCTCGGCGGCCATGGGCGAGTTCTGGAAGAAGGAGGTCGTGCGCGAATAGACCCCGTACATGATGTTCGCATTGGTCCATTCGAAATCGAAGGCGAGCCCGATCGCCTCGCGGATCTTCGGGTCCTTGAACTTGTCGCGGCGCACGTTGAGGAACCAGCCCTGGGTCCCCATCGGGGATTCGTCGGGGAGCGTCGCGCGCTTGACACGGCCGTCCTTGACCGCGGCGAAATCGTATCCCGTGGCCCAGACGAGCGAGGTGAATTCCTCGCGGAAGGTGAAAACACCGGCCTTGAAGGCCTCGAAGGCGACCTTGCGATCGGCGAAATATTCGAACCTGATCCGGTCGAAATTGGCCTGACCGCGATTGACGGGGAGGTCTCGCCCCCAATAGTCCGCGACGCGCTCGAAAGTAATGGTGCGCCCCTGCTCGAAGGTCGCGACCTTGTAGGCGCCCGAGCCCAGCGGCGGCTCGAGCGTCGTCTCGTCGAAGGCATGTTTCGCATAATAGGCTTGCGAGAAGATCGGCTGGCCGGCGACGATGAGCGCCGCCTCGCGGCTGTGCCGCGGATGCAGGCGCAAGAGGAAGACATCGTCCGCCTCGGCCTCCGCGGATTCGACGTCGCGCAGAGCCTGGCGGATCGACGGATGCCCCTTCGTCCTCAGGATATTGATCGAATAGGCCACGTCCTGCGCCGTGAGCGGCGAGCCGTCGTGAAAGCGCGCCTCCTTGCGCAGAAGGAAGCGATAGGTCGTCTTGTCGGGAGAGACCCGGACTGCGCGGGCGACGAGGCCGTAGAGCGAATCGGGCTCGTCGCCGTTTCCGGTCATGAGCGAATCGAAGGTGAGCCCCATCCCGGCCGCGCCGTCGCCCTTCAGGATATAGATGTTCAGCGTATTGAAGGTCGTGAAGTTCTGGTTTCCCGAGATGGAGGTCAGCTGCAGCGCGACCTCGCCGCCTTTCGGCGCGCCGGGGTTCACATAGGCGAAATGGGTGAAATCCGGCGGGAGTGCGAGATCGCCGAAGATCGAGAGCCCATGCGTCTCGAGCGTTTCGGACGCGACCGCCGTCGCCGACGCTGCCCGAGCCGAGAGACCGGCCGGAAGCAAGGTCGAAAGGCCGAGGCCGAGCGCCTTGCGCCGGGTCAGGAACGGGAGGGACAGGGGCAGCTTCTCGGTCACGACGGCCTCGTTACGTGCTGTCTCGGCGAGGGCGGCGACGGCCGCCCGGCGAGCGCCAGGGAAAACGCGGATCGTGGCTTATTTGGCTATAAGAGCCTCGTCGGGCCAGAACGAAAGCGAAATGACGAAAAGGAAAAAGGCCGGGCGGGCGCCCGGCCATTCCGAGAAACGACGAGCTCTGCCTCACTCGGATCGTGTCATCGCGTTCTTGCCGGGCAAGGCGCGCGGATCGTCCGACAGGCTGTCGAGATAGGCGATGATGTCGGCGCGCTTGGCCGCATCCCGCTCGCCGGCAAAGGTCATCTTGGTGCCGTTCGCATAGCCTTTGGGGTCGGCGAGGAACCTGTCGAGTGCCTCGAAGGTCCAATTGCCGGATTTCGCCTCGAGCGCCTTGGAATAGGCGAAGCCCGGGACCGAGGCGATCGGCCGCTCGACGATTCCATAAAGCGGCGGGCCGGACTTGACGGCTCCGTCCTTCACGAAAGTGTGGCAGGCTTGGCACGACTTGGTGCCTTGCGCGCCTTTACCCGCGTCGGCTGCGACGAGCCGGTCGGCGAGCGGCTTGACCGATGCCGCTCCGGCGCCGTTCCCGCCCTGCGTGCCGTGCCCGGCGATGGTCGCGTGGCCGGCAGCAGCCACTTTCGGATGCGAGAACAGCTCGCCCGAAACAGCGGAAAGCCCGAGGGCGAGCACGAGCGCGCCGAGAAATGCCCCGGCCATCTTGTTCCATTCGAAGGAAGACATTCACGTACCCCTTCCGTGTTCATGGGGAAACCTCGGCGCAACGCCGAGTCGCGCGGTCGATCCCGATCGTCCCCTGTGCGGGTCCGCTCAGCTCTCGCCACGCTGCATTGCAGCAATTCATACCCGTTATGAATGTGCGTTGCAACACGACGCGATGCCGCAGGCCCATTCGGGCCAAGAGTCGATGGGTCGGGGGCGACGCTTGCACTTTCGCGCGAGCGGCTCGAGGAGGGTCTCGTCGAAAAAGCCGTGCAACTCTCGTGCAAGGGCTTTACGGTCGGCCGGCTCGCCTCTCGCGGGATCTCCAGAGGAAAGAATGTCCGTCGATCAGATCGCCTATCAGGGCGAGCCCGGTGCCAATTCCCATATCGCCTGCAAGAACGTCTATCCCGGCCACGAGCCGCTTCCGTGCGCGACCTTCGAGGACGCGCTCGGGGCGGTGACCGAAGGAAAGGCGGCGCTCGCCATGATCCCGATCGAGAACTCGATTGCCGGGCGAGTCGCCGATATCCATCACCTCCTCCCCTCGGCCGGCCTCTTCGTCGTCGGCGAATATTTCCTGCCGATTCATTTCCAATTGCTCGGCGTGCGGGGCGCCACGCTCGAGCGCGTCACCGGCGTCTACAGCCATGTCCATGCGCTCGGGCAATGCCGCAAGATCATCCGCAAGCTCGGCCTCGCCGCCCATGTGACGGCGGACACCGCGGGCTCGGCCCGCGAGGTCGCGGAATGGGCCGATCCGACCCGGGCTGCGCTCGCCACCAGCCTCGCCGCCGAGATCTACGGGCTCGACGTCCTCGCCGCGGACGTCGAGGACGAGGCGCACAACACGACGCGATTCGTCGTGCTCTCGAAAGCGCCGCGCTGGCCGAAGCCCTATGCCGAGGCGACCGTGACGAGCTTCGTCTTCAGGGTCCGCAACGTCCCGGCCGCGCTCTACAAGGCGCTCGGGGGCTTCGCCACGAACGGCGTCAACATGACCAAGCTCGAGAGCTATATGGTCGAGGGCGAGTTCGCGGCGACGCAGTTCCTCGCCGATGTCGACGGCCATCCGGAGGAGCCTCCGCTCGCCCGCGCGTTCCAGGAGCTCGCCTTTTTCTGCAAGGAATTCAAGATCTTGGGGGTCTATCCCGCGCATCCGTTCCGGATCGACAGCCAGAAGTCGCGGTGAGCGAGGCATGAGCGGCGGCGCCGGAGACGAGGAGATCACGGTCCTGCCGCTGATCGGCTTTGCGACTCACACTTTGCCGGGCGCGCTCGTCATGCTGACCCTCGAGGTGCCGGTCGATGCACATGCGCCGGACGGCGAGCGTCGCTTGGTTCGGGTGGGGCTTCGCGCGATCGGTGCACGCCAGCTCGCCGCGAGCCTCCTCCGGGCCGCCGACGCCGCGGAGATGGGCCAAGCGCCGAGCCGGCGCCCGAGCTGAAGTCCGGAGCGCTTCAATTGGAAGCATTCTTGCTCTAGATCCTCGGGAAACGAACCGGCTCGACGTTACGAGGGGAAGAGATGGCGACCGACTACGCATTCATCCGCGCCTACGGAAAATATATCGAGGCGAAGGAATCCTTCGTCGACGACGAGGTGCGCCGCGCCCGCCGGCAGAACGTCGGCGAGGACGTCTACAATTATGACGAGGCGACCCAGACATGGAAGCGCTTCCCCGAGCTCGAGGCCAAGGCGGAAACCGGCGACGAGGAAGCCGCCGAGATGGTGAAGAAAATTCGCGCCATCATGCGGTAGCAATCTTGCGCACGACGTGTGGCGCGGGGTCCGCGTGCCCTGGACAATCCGACCACGCTGGATACGGAGTTGAACGTCCGGCGCGCCCTTCCTCGCGCCCGTTCACCCCTCCACCAGCTTCAGCGTCAGGCACTTGGCCGCGCCGCCGGCCTTCATGAATTCCGAGAGTGGTATCAGCACCGGCGTGAAGCCCAAACGGCGAAGCTGCCCCTGCAAACGCTCCGACGCATCGTTCATGTAGACGAAGCCCTCGAGGTCCACCGCGTTGCAGCAGAACTTCAGCGCGTCTGCCTCGTCCACCGCGATTCTTTTGTCCGGCTGCACCAGGACCTCGATGAGGCTCTGCGACTTGGCGTCGAAGGCCGCCGGGTAATACATGAGAGCGCCGCCCGCGAGGGGGCAAAAGCAGGTGTCGAGATGGTAGAATCGCGGATCGACTAGATCCAAGGGCGCCGTCTTGCGGCCGAGCACCTTCTCGAGCAGCTCCGGCACCGCGGCCGATGACCGGAAGCCGTGGCCGACCCAAAGGATATCGTCGCCGCGATCGAACAGCGCATCGCCCGCCCCCTCGAAAGGCACATCCTCCGGCCAATCCAAAACCTCGAAGCCGTTCTCCGTGAACCAGGCGCGATGATGCGGCTCCTCGCCGCGACGCTCGATGCTGCGGAACCGGCTGACGATCGCCTTGTTGCCGAGAACGAGGCCGGCGTTCGCCGTGAAGACGATATCCGGAAGCGCGCGTTGCGGGGGCTCCAGCACCACAGTCGCGTGCTGCGCGATCGCATTGCGCAACGCGTCCCATTGGGCATGCGCCAAAGCGTCGCTCGTCCTGGCGAAGTGCCCCTCCATCCAGGGATTGATCACGTAGGCGACCTCGAAATGATCGGGTGGGCACATGAGGATTGTCTGAGATGAAAACGTCATGAAAACCAGTCCGCGCACGTGGGCACTTTCCGGCGATCCGTCGAGGCGGTCGCCGCCGAGGCGAAACCTACGAGAAAATCAGAGCCCCTTCCGATCCCGTCGATCGGGAGGAGCTCGGGAGACAGGAGCCCGAGGCGATGGGCATCCGGACCGCTCGATTCTCGCTATGCGAGCATCTTGCCATTTCTGATGGCATTTCCGAGGCAGGCGCGGGTCAGAGTTGTGCTCGCGAGAAACTACTACGCGAGCCATGCCGGGACCTTGTCGAGCCCGATGAGGTCTGCATAGGTGCCGCGCGGGCGAACGACGGCGTGCCGGTTCCCGTCGACGAGAACCTCCGGCACGAGGAGCCGCGAGTTGTAGGTTCCCGCCTGGACCGCGCCATAGGCCCCGGCCGACATGACCGCGAGTAGATCACCGGGCTCCGGTCTCGGGATTGCGCGCCCGAGCGCGAGATAGTCGCCGGTCTCGCAGACCGGCCCGACGATGTCGGCCGTGATCATGGGGCGGCCCGGCGGTGCGGCGTGCACCGGCCTGATATCGTGATAGGCGTCGTAGAGCGTCGGGCGCACGAGATCGTTCATGCCGGCATCGACGATGACGAAGGTCTTGAAGTCGCCGGGCTTCACGTAGATGACCCGCGTCACGAGGATTCCGGCATTGCCGATGATGAGGCGGCCCGGCTCGAAGACGAGGCGGCAGTTCAGGTTGCCGAGCTTCGCCTTCACGATCTCGGCATAGCGCTCGGGATGAAAGGCGTCCGCGTCCTCGTCCTGGCCGTAGGGGATGCCGAGGCCGCCGCCGAGGTCGATATGGTCGATCGCGATTCCTTCCGAGAGCAGCTCGCGGACGAGATCGGCGACGAGGCCGAAGGCATTCGCGAAGGGTCCGAGATCGGTGATCTGCGAGCCGATGTGAATGTCGATCCCGGTGATTTCGAGCCCCGGCAGGGCCTTGGCCGCGGCATAGACCGCATGGGCATGGCCGAACGGGATGCCGAACTTCGTCTCGGCCGTCCCGGTCGAGATCTTGGCATGAGATCTCGCATCGACATCGGGATTGATGCGCAATGCGATCCGCGCCCTGCGGCCCATGGCGGCGGCCTGCGCGGACAGCGCCAGGAGCTCGGGTTCCGATTCGACGTTGAAGCAGAGGATTCCCGCCTCGAGCGCGAGCGCCATCTCGGCGCGGGTCTTGGCGACCCCGGAGAAGGTGATCTTTTCGGGCGTGACGCCGGCCGCGAGCGCGCGACGCAGCTCGCCCTCGGAGACGACATCCATGCCGGCGCCGAGCCTTGCGAGCTTCGTGAGCACGGCCTGGTTCGAGTTGGACTTGACCGCGAAGCAGACGAGGTGGGGCAGATCCGCGAAGGAGCCCGAGAAGACCTCGTAATGGCGGGTGAGCGTCGCGGTCGAGTAGCAATAGAACGGGGTGCCGACCTCGGCCGCGAGCGCCGCGACATCGACATCCTCGGCGTGCATGACGCCGCCTCTCGGCGCGAAGTGATGCATGGGGAAAAAATCAGAGCATCGGATCGAGCAGGAAGGGGCGGGGCGGCGCACCCGGGCGCGGCTTCGACTCCCGGGCTTCGTCCGAGTCGTCGTCCGATGGGTGCGGCTGCGCGATCTGCGACGAGGGATCGGGCTCGAGCGGGCCCTTGCGTCCGCAGGAGGCGAGCGGGACGGCGAGCGCCGTGAGCAGGGCGGCGGCGAGAAGCCTTGTGGATAGCGGGGGTGTCACAGTCGGGCTCCGGCACGAGCTTATGAAAGGAAGCCGCATTCGGGCCGGGGCTGCGCGCAACCTTTACGTCCGCGGACCCGGACGATCGGGGATTGCCCGGGCTGTGGCGTCGATGCAAGCTTTTTCGTGGGTCGGGCCGAGTCGCCGAAACCGGTCGTCGGCCGCCGACCCCGAGCGAGGAACCGCGTGTGACGATCATGGTGCCGCTTCATGCAGGGGCCGAGAGCGGCCGCGCTGCCTCGCGCCAGGGTGGGGAGCGGCAGGGGGTCGGCTTCGTACATCTCCATGTCCACAGCTCCTATTCCTTGCGGGAAGGAGCCTTGTCCGTCGCGGCCTTGGCCAAGCTCGCCGTCGCCGACCGCATGCCGGCCCTGGCGATCACGGACAGCAACAACCTGTTCGGGGCGCTCGAGTTTTCGGAAAAGCTCGTGGGCGTGGGCGTCCAGCCGATCATCGGTCTAAAGCTCACGCTCGACTTCGGCGACGGAGCGCAAATGGTGCCGCGCGGCGAGGAGACCGGCGCCGGCCGTGCCGATGTCGTCCTTCTGGCGCAGGACGAGGCCGGCTATCGCAATCTCATGCATCTCGCATCGCGGGCCTGGCTCGACCCGGACCCGGGCGATACGCCGCATGTGAGGCTCGCGCGGCTCGAGGGGCGCACCGCGGGACTGATCGCGCTCTCCGGCGGCCCGAACGGCCCGCTCGATCGGGCCTTCGCCTCCGACCGCGCGGAACGGGCCTTCGCGCGTGCCCGAGTGCTGGCGGAATTCTTTCCCGACAGGGTCTACGTCGAGATCCAGCGCCACGGGCAGGCGAGCGAGCGCAGCCTCGAGCCGCGGCTCCTCGATCTCGCCTACCGCCGCGCGTTGCCGCTCGTCGCCACGAACGAGCTCTACTTCGCCTCGGAGGCCGATTACGAGGCGCATGATGCTCTCCTTTGCATCGCCGAGGGAACGGTCCTCGGCGACGGCACGCGCCGCCAGCTCTCCCCGGACCACAGGTTCAAGAGCCGCGCCGAGATGATCGCGCTCTTTGCCGACCTGCCGGAAGCGGCAGCGAACTCGGTCGAGATCGCGCGGCGCTGCGCCTATCGGCCCCGCAAGGGCAAGCCGCTCTTGCCGCGATTCACCGCGACGGGCGGCGCCGACGAGGAGGGCGAGGAGTTGCGCCGGCAGGCCGAAGCGGGGCTCGAGGCAAGGCTCGCGGCCCATGGAAGGGCGCCGGGATTTTCGCGAGCCGACTACGAGGCGCGGCTCGCCTTCGAGCTCGACGTCATCGTGAAGATGCGGTTCCCGGGCTATTTCCTGATCGTCGCGGATTTCATCAAATACGCCAAGGCGCAGGGGATCCCGGTCGGTCCGGGGCGTGGCTCGGGCGCCGGCTCGCTCGTCGCCTTCGCGCTCACGATCACCGATCTCGACCCGCTGCGCTTCGGTCTCCTCTTCGAGCGCTTCCTCAATCCCGACCGCGTGTCGATGCCCGATTTCGACATCGACTTCTGCCAGGAGCGGCGCGACGAGGTGATCGCCTATGTGCGGCGCCGCTACGGCGAGGACAAGGTGGCGCAGATCATCACCTTCGGCTCGTTCCTCGCGCGCGGCGTGATGCGCAACGTCGGCCGCGTGCTCGAGATGCCGCTCGGCCAAGTGGACAAGCTCGCCAAGCTCGTGCCGCAGAACCCGGCGGCGCCGGTCAGCCTGAAGCAGGCGATCGATTCCGAGCCACGCTTGCAGGAGGCGGCGGAGTCGGACCCGCGCGTGCGGAAGATGCTGCAGATCGCGCAGACCCTCGAAGGGCTCTACTCCAACGCCTCCACCCACGCGGCCGGTATCGTCATCAGCGACCGGCCCCTGGAAGAGCTGGTGCCGCTCTACCGTGATCCGAAATCCGACATGCCGGCGACCCAGTTCAACATGAAGTGGGTCGAGCCCGCGGGGCTCGTGAAGTTCGACTTCCTCGGCCTCAAGACACTGACGACGCTCGCGACCTGCGTGAAGCTCGTCGCCCGGCGCGGGATCGAGATCGATCTCGCCGATCTCCCCCTCGACGACAAGAAGACCTACGAGATGCTCGGGCGCGGCGAGACGGTCGGCGTGTTCCAGCTCGAAAGCGCGGGCATGCGCAAGGCGCTCGTCGAGATGCGGGCCGATCGTTTCGAGGATCTGATCGCCCTCGTCGCGCTCTACCGGCCGGGGCCGATGGCCAATATCCCGGTCTATTGTGCGGTCAAGGCCGGCGAGCAGGAGGCGGACTACATCCACCCCGAGCTCCAGGCGATTCTCGAGGAGACCTTCGGGGTCATCATCTACCAGGAGCAGGTGATGCAGATCGCGCAGGTCCTCTCCGGCTATACGCTCGGCGAGGCGGATCTGTTGCGGCGCGCCATGGGCAAGAAGATCAAGGCCGAGATGGATGCGCAACGCGATCGCTTCGTCTCCGGCGCGATCGCGCGCGGCGTTCCCAAGGGGCAGGCCGACGAGATATTCGATCTCCTCGCGAAATTCGCCGACTATGGATTCAACAAGAGCCACGCGGCCGCCTATGCCTTGATCGCCTACCAGACGGCTTGGCTGAAGGCCAACCACCCTGTGGAGTTCCTCGCTGCGTCGATGACGCTCGAAAAATCGAACACCGACAAGCTCGGCGAGCTCTGCAACGAGGCGCGCCGGCTCGGGATCAAGGTGTTGCCGCCGTCCGTGCAGACGTCCGGGGTCGATTTCGAGCCGGATGTGGTCGACGGCGCGCCCGCGATCCGCTACGCCTTGTCCGCGGTCAAGGGTGTCGGAGAGGGGCAGGCGGCCTCGCTCGTCGCCGCGAGGAAGGACCGCGCCTTTCGGGATTTCGGCGATGTCGCGGCGCGGATCGATCCGCGCGAGACCAACAAGAAGATGCTCGAGAACCTCGCCGCGGCCGGGGCCTTCGACGCGCTCGAGCCGGACCGCGCCCGGGTCTTCGCCGGGATCGAATCTCTCCTCGCCGTCGCCCATCGCCGGATCGAGGAGCGGGAAGCCGGTCAGAACGCGCTCTTTTCGGCCGAAACGCTCGACGCTTTCGCGCTTCCGAGCGTCGCGCCCTGGTCGCTCGCCGAACGGCTCGAGCGCGAGTTCGAGACGGTCGGGTTCTTCCTCTCCGGCCATCCGCTCGACGCCTATGCGGCCGTGCTGGAAAGGCTTCGGGTGCAGCGCTTCGCCGAGCTCGCCCGCGCGGTGAAGCAAGGCGCTTCCGCGGGGCGGGTCGCGGCCGCGGTGCTCGATCGAGCCGAGCGGCGCACGAAGTCGGGCGCCAAGATGGGGATCGTGCAGCTCTCCGATCAGTCGGGCCAGTTCGAGGCGATCCTGTTCCAGGAGACGTTGAACCAATATCGCGACGTGCTCGAGAAGGGCGCGGCCGTGCTCCTCGGCATCCAGGCCAATGTCGAGGGCGAGGACGTCAGGGCACGCATCGTGTCGGCGGAGCCCTTGGAGGTCGCCGCGACACGGATCCAGAAGGGCCTTCGGATCCTGCT
This sequence comes from Beijerinckiaceae bacterium, assembly GCA_024304885.1. Taxonomy (GTDB): domain Bacteria; phylum Pseudomonadota; class Alphaproteobacteria; order Rhizobiales; family Beijerinckiaceae; genus Methylocapsa. The sequence continues at coordinate 2,696,689 of JALJOM010000003.1, read as the reverse complement.
GCGCGACGATCGCCCGCTCGCCACGATCGCGGAGCGATTGTCCCCGAAGGGCGATTTCGATGTCACCTTCGTCCTTCTCACGGGGCGCGGCGAGATCGACATGAAGCTGCCGGGAAAATATGTGGTCTCGCCGCAGGTCGCCGGAGCGTTGAAGGCCGTTCCCGGCATCGTCGCCGTCGAGCATGTGTGAGACGAATGGAGACCCACATGATGAAGCTCTACTGGGCGCCGCGCACACGCTCCCTTCGCGCGCTGTGGCTCCTCGAGGAATCGGGCGCGCCCTACGAGAGGGTGCGTCTCGACCTTTCTACAGGCGCGCACCGGACCCAGGAATACCGCGCCATCAACCCGATGGCGAAGGTCCCCGCGCTCGGTGACGGGCCGGTCGTGGTCGCGGAATCGGGTGCGATCTGTGCCTATGTCGCGGACGCCTATCCCGAGGCGGGCCTCGCCCCGCCGATCGGCGATCCCGCCCGTGGCCGCTATCTGCAATGGCTGTTCTTCTCGCCGGGCTGCATCGAGCCGGCCTATCTCACCAAGTCCGCCAACATTACGGTGAGGCCAGAGACGGCGGGATTCGGCGACTTCGACCGGGTCTTCGACGTGCTCGACGCCGCCGTGCAGCCGGGACCTTGGCTGCTCGGCGAGCGCTTTTCCGCAGCGGATGTCCTGATCGGCGCCGACCTGCATTTCGGCATGGATATCTTCAAGATCGTGCCCGAGCGTCCGGCGCTGCGGGCCTATGTGGACCGCTGCCTCGCGCGTCCCGCGTTCCAGCGTGCCAAGGCCATCGACGCCGCTGGGCTGTAACGCGGAGGCCACATTCAGGCGAGGCCTCGTGGCCACGCTTCAGCCCGCGCAGTCGCGAGTGAACCGTGGGCACGCCGACGCGTTTCGATGCCAAATCGGAACGCAACCCGAAGACCGGGGCCGGAGACTGTCGCATGCGCAAGATCATGTGCTTTTGCGATCGGTGCGCTGTCGCGGCCGATTGGACCATGCGGCCGTGGACGCAAGACCTCCGCTACTTCGAGCTCGCCGTCAGATGCCACGGCGAGACGGAGCAATTCCTCGTCGCGGCTTCGGAGTTCTTCCAGGCACGCGACCCCTCGACCGGGCGTGAGCTCGCTACGCCGCTCTACGTCATCGCGTTCGAAGGGGAGGGGACGAGCAAGACCGTTCGCGTGATCGAAAGCCGGCCGGACTTGTCGCTTCGGATCCCTGATTGGACGAACCGGCTCGCGCGGGAATAGCTCGAGCCTGTTCCGTCATGTCCGCGTGCGCTCGCAGCGGTTCAGATTCGGCTCGCTGCCGCGCGTTCGGCGCGAATGGTACAAAGATCGACGAGATTGCCGACCTCGATATCGGCATGGACGAGACGGCGTGATGCGGGCGCTCTCGGCGTTGCTTGCCGCGAGCCCTCCTCGGCGGTCCATTCGCACACCATCATCTTTCGCGTCAGCGACGGATCTCTGCACGCCAGAGTTCCGTGGGCCACTGCAGGGTTGAAGAAGACGATGTCGCCCTTGCGCAGGTCGAAGCTCACCCTCGCCTTGGGATCGATGCGGTCCGCGACCTTGGCGCTGACATAGGACCAGCCGCGCCCGAGCAGCCGAAACCACGCGCTCGGATCGTCGGCGACCTGCTCGAAAAGGCTCTGCAGATCCGGCCGCTCGTCGAGCACCTCGCGGCACAGTTGGGGGGTGAGCGTGCGGTGAGTCCCGGGCACGAGATAGAGACGGCCGCTGTCGGCGTGGATATCCTCGAGCGCACACCACGTACGACACACGGAGTAAGGCGGGTCCGGCGAGCGAAACGCCGTATCGACATGCGCCCGCATGGCGGTCGGAGACCACAAGGCGCTGCGGGCCATCGAGAGACTCGGCTCGGCGTGGAACAATTGCCGCAGGATCGCCCGGATGACGCGATGGCCGACGAGCTGCTGGCTGGCGGGTGCTCGGCCATGCAGAGCCAGCATCGCGTTCATCAGCTCGTCGTCGCGTGCCTGCGGGAGCGTCGAGAAAGTCCTGGAGTCGGTCACGCCGTGGCGGCGCAGCAGCGCGTCCACCTCGCGAAGATGCGCGTCGATCCAGGCATGGGGCAGCACATTGTCGACGATGATGTAGCCCTTGTCGCGATACTCTTCACGCCAGTCCATCGGCTCGATCCGGTCCACTTGGATGTTCGTTTCTGCTGCGAAGCTTCGGCGGGCGCGAGAGGGCGGGCGAAAAAACTCCGTGACAGCGTCATAACAATATAATACTAATACATAACGAAGCGCAAGTCGCTTCGTGCCTCGGGATGCCGACGCATGGCTTGGCCGTTGCCGCCGAGACGGTGTCGTCTGCGTCGGTCCGAAAAGCGGGTTCGCGGTTGCTTGTCTCTCCTCGCGCAGCGCGCCGCGAACCCGCCGCCGGCCGTTTCATGCAATATACACGACGAAATAGCATGGCGGCCCGTCACGGGCCGGCCGTGGCCGCAACTCGGAGCCACAGGGTTCGGCCTCCTGGAAATCGTTCCGCCGCGAATTTTGGCCCTTGACTCGTTATGTAAATTAACAACATATGACGTCCGTGAGCTTACAGAAGCCGGCTTCCAGGAGAGAACGATGAGTGAGCCTACAATTCAACGTTTTGGAACGGGCACCAGCTCGGAGGGCCTCGGCCCCGATGTGGTGGTCAATGCCCGGTTCTCGCCCAACGGGCTCATCGACACCATCACCCATCGGCCCGAGCAGCTGAGTGCACAGGAATGGTTTGATCGCCTCTGCCATGCCGCGCCGGAGGCCTATCATCCGCTTGCGGGCGGGCGCGGGGCCTTCAAAATTCCTTGTGATCGATTCGATGCCATCCGGCGCGCGGTCGTGGTAGACTGAGCAGTGCCGTCCGGTGCCAATTGCCGGATCCGACCTGGCTACGACTGCCCCACAGGATTGGAATCCCGTGAACGAAGCCGACAATTCGAATTGCGGTCCCGAGGCGATTGATCCGGCGGCCGAGCCCTTGCGCTTCTTCGATCGTGCGCATGGATCCTTTCTCGGCGTGCTGGCAAAATCAGAGACGCGGGATGATCCCATCGACGCATTGGCGGATCGGGCATTCGAGCTGTTCGCTTCTGCGACCGCCCGTGATGCTTGCACTTCGGATCGGGTCGCGTGCCATGGCGGGTGTGCCAGCTGCTGCACGATGCGTGTGGCTGCCACGGCGCCGGAGATCTTCGCATTGGCGCGCCACATACGTGCGCTGCCGGAAGCACTGTCGGCCGAGCTCTCGCGTCGGATTGCCGCAGCGGATAGAGCGACGCATCGGCTCGACGAGGCGCAGCGATGCGCCGCGGGCATTGCCTGTCCCTTCGTCGATGGCGGGCTTTGTAGCGTTTATTCGGTGCGGCCGCTCGCGTGCCGTGGCCATGCATCCTTCGATGCCCAGGCCTGTATCGATGCCTTGTCTGGTCGTGCTTGCGAGGTCCCCGTCTCGACCCTGCACATGAATGTCCGGAGCCTCGTGCAAAATGCCATGCAGTCCGCCTTGCGCGACGCCCGCTACGCATGGGGTGTCTACGAGCTCAACCAATCCCTCTTCATGGCCCTGACCGACGTGGCTTGCGAGGCCGCGTGGATCCGTGGGGAGGATATTTTCGCGCCGGCTGCCATCCACGACGTGAGCCGGGAAGAGATGGCGGCGACCTTCGACGCGATCAAGGCCCAGGTCGATCGTGCAACGTGAGCGGAGCCGCCTCGCGCGCGCGGCTTGCTCGAGCGGTTTCTCACGTGAGATAATGCGTGCTGTTCGCGTCTCGCACGCGGCTCGGTTTCGAAACGTCCCGAGGCACGACCATGGCCATCCATGCCTTTGCGCTGTTCGAGACCGCGATCGGCCCCTGCGCCTTGATCTGGAGCGGGTGCAAGATCGCCGGCGTTCAGCTCCCCGAGGCCGACGAGGACACGACGCGTCGGCGTGTCCTCGCGCGCTTTCCCGAGGCGCTCGAGGCGCAGCCGACGGCGGACATCGCGCGCATTCGCGACAAGATCGTCGCGCTCCTCGATGGCGAGAAGCCCGATCTCTCTGCCGTTGCGCTCGACATGCACGCGGTGCCGCAGTTCCACCGCCGTGTCTACGCGGCGGCCCGCGCGATCCGGCCGGGCACGGTGCTCACCTATGGCGCGCTCGCGCGCAGCATCGGAGCCGACGGCGCGGAGCGTGCCGTCGGGCAGGCGCTCGGACGCAACCCCTTCCCGATTCTCGTGCCTTGCCATCGAGTGCTCGGCGCGAGCGGTAAGCTCGGCGGCTTCTCGGCCCATGGCGGGATCGAGACCAAGCGCCGGCTGCTCGAGATCGAGGGGGTGAGCTCGACCGCGCCCTCGCTCTTCGAGGGCGTACCGGCGGCGAGGCGGCGCAGGGTCGCAGGCCGGCCGGACTGTGACGGGTCGACCCCGGCGCATCCGTCGCGTTGAGCCGAGACCAAGAGGCAATGGCCTGGCCGCTGGTGCTGAAGCCTCTGTCCTTGCCGGTGATCGGCGCCCCGCTCTTCATCATCTCCAACCCCGACCTCGTGATCGCGCAATGCACGAGCGGCGTGATCGGCGCCTTTCCGGCGCTCAACGCGCGGCCGAAGGAGATGCTCGACGCCTGGCTTGCGCGGATCACCACCGCGCTCTTCGCCTACGAGGCGGCGCATCCGGGTGCCGAGGTGGCGCCTTTCGCGGTCAACCAGATCATCCATGCCTCGAACGATCGGCTCGGGCACGACCTCGACCTCTGCGCGGCCTATCGGGTTCCCATCATCATCACGAGCCTTGCGGCGCCCGTCGAGATCGTGCCCAGAGTCCATGCCTGGGGAGGTCTCGTCTTTCATGACGTGATCAGCCTGCGTCATGCGCGCAAAGCGATCGAGGCCGGGGTCGATGGCCTGATCCTCGTCTGCGCCGGCGCAGGCGGCCATGCCGGCACCCTGTCGCCCTTCGCCTTCGTCGCGGAAGTGCGCAAGATCTGGCAAGGACCGATCGCTCTCGCGGGAGCCATTGCGACCGGTCAAGCCGTGCTCGCCGCGCGCGCGATCGGTGCCGATCTCGCCTATGTGGGGACCCGGTTCATCGCGACCGACGAGGCCAATGCCGACCAACGCTACAAGGCGATGATCGTCGCGAGCGAGGCCGCGGACATCCTCTACACGCCCTATTTTACCGGCGTGGCGGGAAACTACCTCCGCCGCAGCGTGGCCGAGGCCGGGCTCGATCCCGACCATCTCCCGGATCGCGACAAGATGGCCATGAGCTTCGAGTCGGCGAAGGCGACGCAGGCCGTGAAGGCCTGGCGCGACATATTCGGCGCGGGGCAAGGCGTGGCTGCCATCGACGACGTCCTCCCTGCGGCCGAGGTCATCGCACGGATGCGTCGTGAGTATCTCGCCGCGAAGGACGAGCTTTGCCGCGCGCCGTGACTCGGCAGGTCGTCGATTCAGGCGGAATGCAGCACGAACCGCCGATCGAGTTTTTGCGCCGGCCGCGCATTCAGCGGATAGAGCTTGGCGAAAGCGTCCACGTCGGCCTCGGCCACCTCGATCGGATCCGAGAGCAGCATCCAATCCACGGTCTCGCTACAGGGCGGCGTCGTGAGCGAGCCCTCGTAGCGATAATAGCCTCGGCCCGTGGGCAGAAGGCCGGCCGGATCGATTCCCGGGTCGGCCGCGACGGACGTGCCTTCCTTGCCCGGCATCGTCGCCGCGATCTTGGCGAAGACCGGATTGGGCTTGCCGATCGTCATCAGGACACCGATGACGCCGAGCGATCCTCTGGCCGAGAGATGGACGAAATGGACCTCCATCGGAAAGCCGTGGTCGTGGACGAGATGCTCGCTCGGATGATGGAAGTGGAACTGAACCAAGCTGTAGCGATCCGCGCCGGCCGCGAGGGTGCCGCCGTCCTTCAGGTTCACTTGAATCGTATGGCCGTTGTTGACGATCGTATCGGCCTTGCGCGCCCAGGAAAATTGCAGCGGCGGGAGCTGCGCCTCGATCGCGGTATCGATCGCGATCGGCGATTGCTGGGTTCCGACCCCGCAGACGCGGCTCGCGGTATCGACCTCGCCCCAATGGTCGGGGCCATGCACCCCTTCATAGCTCCAATGCGCGCCTTCCGACGCGAGCCCCATGCCGGCGCAAAGGGGGCACAAGGCGAGCCCGCCGAGCGATTTCAAAAGCCGACGACGATCCATGTTCCTGCTCTCGAGTTCGTAGTCTTTCGCGACCGAGCTGGACCTTAGCCGAACCGTAGCATCGATTGAAGCCAAATCACAGATCCCTCACCGGTCGGCGCCTCTGCCGCAGCCAGGCGACCGCGACAACGAGAATGGCTGCGGCGGGAGCGCACCAGGCCTCGAAATGGTGCAGGTACGGCTCCAGCCATGGGGCCACTCTGTCGTCGGAGCAGATCAGCTCGCCCGCGATCCAGCCGAGAAGCGCGGACCCGGCCCAGATCAGGATCGGATAGCGGTTGAGCAGGGCCAGCATGAAGCCCGAGCTGAACACGATGAGCGGGATCGACAGGGCGAGGCCGAAGGCGATGAGCAGGATCGAGCCCTTCGCGGCCGCAGCGATCGCGACGACATTGTCGAGGGACATCACCGCATCGGCGAGCATGATGATGCGAACCGCCGACAGCAGCGATTTTCCGGGTTTCACCTCTGCGGTCGTCTCCTCGTCCTCGACGAGTTGCACCGCGATCCAGAGCAGCAGCAGCCCGCCGCCGATCTTGACATAAGGAAGGTGCATCAGCTCCACGATGCAGAAGGCGAAGAGGATGCGCAGGAGAACCGCGCCTCCGGCACCGAGGAAGATGCCCCAGCGCCGCTGACGCTTCGACAAGGAGCGGCAGGCGAGCGCGATGACCACCGCGTTGTCGCCCGAAAGAAGTAGGTCGATCCAAATGATTTGGAGAAGCGGGAGCAGGAAGGCCGTCGCGTCGAGGTCCATGGCTTCGGGCTAGGCCAGCACGGGTTTGCGGTCAAGCGACGCTTCGATCCGGGGCCCTGCACGGGATTTCGAGCGCAGCGTCTCGGCTGCGGCGGAGCTTTGGCGCCATGACGAGGATCGCGACGACCGCGGCGCGGACGAGGTCGTCGAGCGTCGGGCCGCGCGCCCGACGGCCGGCGAGCCGGGGCACATGGACGAAGCCGACCTGCCGGGCGCGACCATCCGCGAGCGAGAGATAGAGAGCCTGGTTGCAGATGTAGCGCCCGGCGTTTCGGGAGAGGCGGGAGGCGATCCCGGCGCGACGGAGAGCCGCGTCGATCTCGACGGCGGGAAAGGTCGACCGCAAGAACTGCGGTGCGCCAGGGAGGATTTGGAGCGTCTCGGCCCGCGCGCCGCTGGCGTCCGGGTGCAATAGCGAGGCCCGGTTCATGGCCCGCGTCTCGATGGAAAGGCGCTTGCGCCGCGAGGCCACGCCGAGATGCAGGATTCCCTCGGACCGGCAGGTGCGCGCGAGGGCTTCGAGCCGCGGCCCGATCTCGGTACAAACGACCGGGAGAATTTCGAGCTCGAGCGCTATGCCGAGGCGAGCGAGGCGCGGCCGGTCCTTCTCGAGAGCTCGGACGAGCGCCGCCGTCGGGTTGTGTCGCGTGCCCGGAAAGGCTCCGAAGCCCGTGACGAGAATGCGGAGTGGCTCCGAGCGCAGTGCCGTCAGGGCCTGGCGGCGACCCCGGTGCGCGTCCTCGCCCCGCGAAGCCAAGCATACCATTCCGCGAGCCCTTCTCCCGACCGCGCCGAGAGCCGGATCGAGCGGATCCTCGGGTTGACCTCCCGCGCCATGGCCTCGCAACGCTCCATATCGAAATCGACATGGGGCGCGAGGTCGATCTTGCCGAGGATCATGAGCTCCGCCGCCCGGAACATATGGGGGTACTTGAGCGGCTTGTCCTCGCCCTCCGTGACGGAAAGGATCACGACCTTCGCCGCCTCGCCGAGATCGAAGAGGGCCGGGCAGACGAGATTGCCGACGTTCTCGATCATCACCACCGAGCCGAAGGCGGGCCGCAGCGTCTCGAGCCCACGGCGGACCATGTCGGCCTCGAGGTGGCAGCCGGTGCCGGTATTGACCTGGATCGCGGGAGCACCCGCGGCCTTGATCCGCTCCGCATCGTTGAGCGTCTGCTGGTCGCCCTCGATGACGCTGATCGCCATCTCCGCGCCGAGGTCCCGGATCGTGCGCTCGAGCAGCGCGGTCTTGCCGGCACCCGGCGAGCTCACGAGGTTCAGCGCGAGGATTTCGCGCCCGTCGAGCCAGGCGCGGTTGCGCTCCGCGATCACGTCATTCTTGGCGAGGATCGCGCGCTCGAGATCGACGCTCACCCGGTGCATGTGCGCTGAGGCGGCGACCGGCGCATGCCCGTGCCCGTGGTCGTGCGGCCCGTGGTGGTGATGATCGTGGTCGGCCCCGTGTGGATGAACATGCGCATGGTCATGGGGGTGATCATGATCGTGGCCGTGACGGTGCTCGTGGTCGTGGTCGTGGTCCTGGTCGTGGTCGTGGGCTACGACCACGGCCGATCTTTCCATCCGTTCCTTGGTGCCGGTCGCGAGATTGGTGACCGTCACGTCCGCGTCGTCGCCGCATCCGCAGGTGCCGCACATGCCATCGCCTCCACTTCCATGCTCTTGATATTGAGCTCCTCGCCGGAAATCCGCTCGAGCCGGCGTGAGCCGCAGCTACAACGCCCGAAGATCTCGGCGAGCACGAGGTCGCCGCCGCAGTCGAGGCAGCGCGCGCGCCCCGGAACCTCGATGATGTCGAGCACCGCTCCGTCGAGGGCGCTGCCTTTCGCGACCACATCGAAGCAGAAGCGGATCGCGTCGGGCATGATGGCCGCGAGCTTGCCGATCTCGAGCGTCACGCGCGTGACCTTGCGCCCCGCCGCCTGCTCGGCGACGATCGCGACGATCGATTGCGTGATCCCCATCTCGTGCATCTTTGGCCTCAGCAAATTCGCGGCAATTGGTCGCCGACCAGCATATCGACGATACGCTTGCCGCCGAAGGCGGTTTGCATGACGACGCGCCCGGGCGGCCCGGCGGTGACACGGCCGATGATCGCGGCCGCCCTGCCGAGCGCGTGCGCCGCGAGCGCTTCGCGTGCGGCTTCCGCGTGAGCCGCCGGTACCACCACCACGATCTTGCCTTCGTTGGCGAGGTAGAGCGGATCGAGCCCGAGAATTTCGCAGAACCCCTTCACTTCCGGGTCGAGCGGCGTCGCCGCCTCGTCGATCTCGATCCCCACAGCCGAGGCCTCTGCGATCTCGTTGAGCACCGTCGCGAGACCGCCACGTGTGGCATCGCGGAGGAACTTGACCCCGGGGCAGGCTTCGAGCAAGCACCCCACGAGCGTGTGGAGTGCTGCGCAATCGCTCGTCACCTTCGTCTCGAGCCGCAAGTCCCCGCGTGCGGCGAGGATCGCGGCGCCGTGATCGCCGAGCCGCCCGTTGACGAGGATGACGTCGCCCGGCTCAGCACGATGCGCGCCGAGGTCGAGGCCCGCGCGGATTACGCCGACGCCCGCCGTGTTGAGGAAGAGCTTGTCGCAGGATCCGCGCCCCACGACCTTGGTGTCGCCGGTGACGATCGCCACACCTGCCGCCGCGGCGGTGTCCGCCATCGAGCGCGCGATCCGGCGCAAAAGCGCGAGATCAGTTCCTTCCTCGATGATCGCCGAGCAGGAGAGATAGAGCGGGAGCGCGCCGCCGACACAAAGGTCGTTCACCGTGCCGCAGACGGCGAGCTTGCCGATGTCTCCTCCCGGAAACTCGAGCGGATCGACCACATAGGAGTCGGTGGTGAAAGCGAGACGATCGCCATGGAGGGCGAGGTCGGCGAGCGAGATCCGCGCCTGGTCCTCGAGCGCGGCGAGGATCGCGTTGTCGAACACCGAGACGAAGACGTCATCGACGAGGTCGCGCATCGCCTTGCCGCCGCCGCCGTGGGCGAGGGTCACCTTGGCGAGATGGACTCCGTCGCGCGGCTGGCGCCTTATGGGTGCGCGATGCGGCGGGTCGCTCTTCGTCATGCCGCTCCCACCGCGTGCTGCGTCCGCAATCCTTCGAGATCGCCATATTGATAATAGGCGGCACAGGCTCCTTCGGACGAGACCATGAGGGCGCCGAGCGGGGCTTCCGGCGTGCAGGAGGTGCCGAAGACCTTGCATTGCCAGGGCTTGATCACGCCCTTCAGTACCTCGCCGCATTGGCACGATTGCGGATCGGCGACGCGCAGCGACGGCAGCGCGAACTTCCGTTCGGCGTCGAATCGAGCGTATGCCTCGCGGATTCGAACGCCGGAATGATCGATCGATCCGAGGCCGCGCCATTCGAAGAAGGGCCTGAGCTCGAAGACCCGCGTGATGGCGTCGAGCGCGGCCGCGTTGCCGTCCGGCGGAACGATCCGGCCGTACTGGTTCTCGATATCCGCCCTCCCTTCGGCGAGCTGCGTCAGGACGAGCCACAGCGCATGGAGAATATCGAGCGGCTCGAAACCCGCGACGACGAGCGGCCTGTGGTAGTGCTCGGCGATGAAGCCGTAGGGGGCGGCGCCGATCACCATCGAGACATGGCCGGGCCCGAGAAATCCGTCGAGGTGGAGATCGGGGCTGTCGAGAATCGCCTTGATGGTCGGGACGATCGTGATGTGGTTGCAGAAGAGCGAGAAATTTCGGATCGCTTCCGCCTCCGCCTGCAACAAGGTGAGCGCCGTCGACGGCATGGTGGTCTCGAAGCCGAGGCCGAAGAACACGACCTCGCGCTCCGGGTTGTCCCGCGCGAGGGCGAGCGCGTCGAGCGGCGAATAGACCATGCGCACGTCGGTGCCCTCGGCCTTGGCCTGGAGCAGGCTCTTTTGCGAGCCCGGCACGCGCATGGCATCGCCGAAGGTGGTCAAGATCACGCCCGGCGTCTCGGCGATCGCGACGCAATCGTCGACTTGGCCCATGGGCAATACGCAAACCGGGCAGCCGGGACCGTGGACGAGCTCGATCTCGGGCGGCAGCATGCCGGAAATCCCATAGCGAAAGATCGTATGGGTATGGCCGCCGCAAACCTCCATGATGTGGAGCGGACGGCCACGCGAGGCAGCGAGCGGACCCGCGAGCGCCGTGATGGCGGCAACGAGGGATGCGGCCTTCTCCGGGTCACGGAACTCGTCGACATATTTCACGTCGTCTCTCCCCTGCCGGCGGCCGATCCGCGATCATCGGCGAGAAGCGTATGCACGAGATCCCACAATATGTGGTATGTCGTGACATGGCATTCCTGGGTACGGTGAATCGACGTCGTGGGCACGATCAGGCAATGATCGAGCTCGGCGGATTGCATCAGGCCCCCGTCGCCTCCGGCAAGCCCGATCGTCGTGATGGAGAGCTCGCGCGCCTTCGCGAAGGCGACGAGGAGGGACCGCGAGTTGCCGCTCGTCGAGAGGCCGAGGAGGCAATCGCCGGGCCGGCCATGCGCGACGAGCTGGCGCAGGAACACATGCTCGTAGCCGATGTCGTTGCCGACGGCCGTCAGCATCGCGGTATCGCTCGTAAGATCGAGCGCTGGAAGCGAGGGTCGCCCGGCCGTGACCGGATGTAGGAACTCGACCACGACATGGGCGGCGTCGCAGCTCGATCCGCCATTGCCCATCACGATAAGCTTGCCGCCGCTCCGGTAGCACGAGGCGATCGTGCGAGCCGTGGCGAGGATCGCCTTCGCCTCGGCCTCGAAGAAAGTGGAATGAAGGCGCGCGTGATCTTTTGCCTTGCTCGCGATCGAGGCGAGAAGCGAGGTCTCGATATCGTCTCGCTCCGGCCGTTCTGCGACGAGAAACGGGTAGAGGCTTTCGAGGCGATGATCCATGGTCGTCCTCTTCCGGCGCGAGCGGCTCTATCCGCGCCCGGAGGCGCGCATGGCGGCGATCTCTTGCTGCGCCTCGCCGAGCTCGGTCAGGATCTGAAGCGTTTCCTGCGCTTGCCTTTCGTCGATGCGGCTCATGGCGAAGCCGACATGGATCAGCACCCAATCGCCGACACAGTCGTCGAGCGCTCGGCCGTCGATGATACAGGCGATATTGACCTCGCGCTTGACACCGGCGACGTCGACGGTCGCGAGCTTGCGGGTCTCGTCGGTGATGGCGACAATCCGACCGGGTATCCCGAGACACATGACATCCCCCTATGCCGCGACCTGCGCGGCCGCAACGCATGCTTGGCCGAGCGAGAAGCCGCCGTCATTGGCCGGGACCTTCGCCTGCGACAGGACCTCGAACCCGATGGCCTCGAGGCGACGTGTGACTTCCTCGGTGAGCCAACGATTCTGGAACACGCCACCCGAAAGGGCCACGCGTGTCGTGGTCCTCGCATTGCCGTCGCGCGTCACCTTGTCGGCCATCATGGTGATCGCCCGCGCGAGACCCTTGTGGAACCGTGCCGCGATGATCGATGGTGGGGCTTCTTCGACGAGATCGCCGAGCAGCGCCTGCCACATGGCGAGCGGCTCGATATAGGGTAGGCCGGATCGTTTCAGGTCGGGAATCGCGAAAGGATAGGCGAGATCCTCCTCGATCGATGCCAAGGTCGCTGCATCGACGAGCGCCTCGAGCCGCATCGCCGCCTCGCCTTCGTGGTAGATTTCGTCCCGGCAAAGGTCGATCGCCGCGGCGACCGCGTCGAATAGGCGCCCGCAAGAGGAAGCGAGCGGCGCATTGACGCTTTGACGGATCATGGCCGTGATCGTGTCGAGCGGCTTGGACTTCAAGAAGTCGTAGAGCTCGAGATCGCAGAAATTCATCGCGAAGCTCGCCCAACCCATCTCGGCGAGGATATGGGCGAGCGTGTTACGCCAGGGCTCGCGCATCGCCTGCGCTCCTCCCGGCAAGGCGACCGGCTTGAAGGTTCCGACGCGGCGAAAGCCGCGGTAGGACGCGAGCAGGAACTCGCCGCCCCAGATCGTGCCGTCGTCGCCGAGACCGAGGCCATCGAGGGCGATCCCGAGCACCGGCGCCTCGCGAAGACCCACCTCGTTCTCGGCGAGGCAGCTCGCGATATGGGCATGATGGTGCTGGATCTCGACGAGACGCAGGTTTTTCTCGCGCGCGATGTTGCGCCCGAGCGCGGTCGCGAAATAGCTCTGGTGGCGATCGACGGCGACGACTTCTGGGGCGTGATCGAAAAGGTCGGTGTAGAGCCCGAGCATGTGCTCGTAATCGGCGAGCGTGCGTGGCTCCTCGAGGTCGCCGATATGGGGCGAGAGGATCGCGTCCGCGCCCTGAAGCAGGCAGAAGGTGCTCTTGAGCTCGCCGCCCAAAGCGAGGACACGCGCGCGGCCCTGCAGGCCGTCGGGGACCGGCAGGGCGCCAGGCGCATAGCCACGAGCCCGCCGAACCACGCGTGCCCTGCCGCCGATGATGCGCACGACCGAATCGTCGAGCCGCAGCGCGATCGCGCGGTCGTGGGTCAGGACGAAATCGGCGATTCCGGAAAGCCGCTCGCGGGCCTCGCCGTCGTCCGTGACCTGCGGCTCGTCGGAGAGATTGCCGCTCGTCATCACCATCGGCCGGTCGAGGCGGCGAAACAGCAGGTGATGGAGGGGTGTCGCGGGCAGCATGAAGCCCAGCGTGGCCAGCCCGGGCGCGACGGCGTCCGGCAAGCGCGCCTCGCCGTGGGCGTCGAGCAAGACGATCGGCGCGGCCGGCGAGGCGAGCAGTGCTTCCTCGGCGGGGCCGACCTTCGTGTAGCGGCGGACCACCTCGATATCGCGCGCCATCAGGGCAAAGGCCTTGGTGTAGCGGCGTTTCCGCGCGCGAAGTCGCGTCACGGCTTCGTCGTTGGTGGCGTCGCAGGCGAGCTGATAGCCGCCGAGCCCCTTGATCGCGACGATATGACCCTTCAGGAGGAGGCCGGCGACGGCATCCACATCGTCGAGCATGGTGAAGGCCGTGGGCTCCACCGTGCCGCCCCCGATGCGTTCGAGAGAAACCTTTGGCCCACAATGATGGCAAGCGATCGGCTGCGCGTGGAAGCGCCGATCCGCGGGATTCTCGTATTCGATGCGGCAGGCGTCGCACATCGCAAAGCCTGCCATGGTTGTGCGCTCGCGGTCGTAGGGCGCGTCGCAGATGATCGTGAGCCTCGGCCCGCAATGGGTGCAATTGGTGAAGGGATAGCGGAAGCGCCGCGCGAAAGGATCGCGGATCTCGGCGAGGCAGGCGGGACAGGTCGCGGCATCGGGCGCGACCTGCGTCTGCATGCGCCCCGACGTGCTCTCGACGATGCGGAAGCCCTCCACATTTGGCAGAGGGCCTGCCGGACGAAAAGCGACCGAGTCGATCCGCGCGAGCGGCGGGCGCTCCGCTTCGAGGGCCGCGACGAGCCGCTCGGCTGCGCTGCGATCGGCCATCACGCGGATGAGGACACCTTCGGAATCGTTCAGGACCTCGCCGCGAAATCCCATGCTCGTCGCGAGCCGAAATACCGTCGGCCGAAATCCGACACCCTGCACCACACCGCGCACGCGAATTTCGGTTGCGGTGGCGGGCAGGGCGCGGGTCATGGGGCGGCTTCCCACAACAGCACGCGATTATTGCCGGAATCGGCGACGACGGCGGTTGTGCCGGACGTCGTGAGACCATAGGGCCAGCACAGGCTGTCGCGCACCGGCGCGGCCCATCGATTGTCGCCCTTCGACTGAAAATCCGGCTGGCCGGTCAAGGCATCGGCCGGCGCTCCGGTCGCCATGTCGGCGGCGACGAAGCCGAGCAGACGCGAGTTCGCCGTGTCGGCGACGAGCAAGCGATCGCCGAGGGCGGCACAGCCATAGGGCATGTTGAGGCTCGTCGCATCCGGAAGGTAGCGGGCGCAATTGTGCTCAGACGCACTCATGTCCGGCTGGCCGAGCACGAGATCGCAGGGCGTGCCGTTCTGCGTCGGCATCGCGGTCCAGGCCATCACACGGTTGTTGCCGGAATCCGCGACAAAAAAGCCGGCGCCGACCATCGCGATGCTGTGGGGCCAGCGCATGCCGCGGGAATCGACGCCGCGACCGCCGTTCTCGTCGCGGCAATTCATCGAGTCCTGGCCGAGGACGAGATCGGCAGGCTCGCCGTTCAGGCAAGGAATTCTCCTCCAGACCAGCACCCGGCGGTTCCCGGTGTCGCAAACGACGAGGCTCTCGCCGATGATCGCGACTCCATAGCACCAGTTGAGCGTATCCGCGCGAGGGTCTCCTCCCCGGTTGGCGAGCGTACTGGAAAAGTCGGCTTGGCCGAGGACGACGTCAGCAGGTTGGTTGTCGCGCTCCGGCAGCCCGTGCCAGAGGAGCACGCGATGGTTCCAGGCGTCCGCTACGGCGAGCACGGAGGATGTGGCGGCGACACCGGTCGGCACGTTCACCGTGGCGGCACCGGCCGCGCCCTTGGCGTTGCGGCCTTCGCAGGCAAAGTCGGCCTGGCCGATCAGGACGTCGGCCGGTGCACTATCGACAGTGGGACGCCGGAGCCAGATCATGAGCCTGTGATGACCCGTGTCCGCGATGACGAGAGGTCCGGACGGCGAGGCGAGCGCCGCGCCGCGCGGGCCGAACAAGGTCGAGGACGTGGGCGCGACAGGCTGCGTGAGGTCGAAACCGGACGGAGTCGAGCCGAGCACGACTGCGGGGCCGGCAGGGTCGAGGAGGGGGCGGGGTGTCGGCGCCATCACCGCCGAGGTGGGGCGAGACGCGCCGAAGGGGCGGAGCGACACCCGCATCGGCTCAAGCCTCGCGCCGGATTTCGACCCTGTCGCCGACCAGGCGAGCAGGGACTGGGGAGAGCTGGACCTCGGGGACGGTCAGGCATTCGCCGGTCGAGAGGTCGTAGACGAACCCGTGATGGGGGCAGGCGATGCGCCCCTCCGTGACCGTGCCGCCGGAGATGGCGAGACCGAGGTGCGCGCAGGCGTCGCGAAAGCACGTGACGGTGCGCCCCGACCGCGCGAGAAGGAGTGGCTCGCCCTCGATCACGAGAGCCGTGACTCCGTGCTGAGGGATGGACGGCAGTGCGGTCGCATGCACCCAGGTCCCGGCGAAGGGGCTCGCGAAATCGACCGCAGCCCCGGACCCGGACGTTCCCTTGACCTGGCGTATGTTGGTGATCTCGGGGCAATGGTCCTCGATCGCTCGGCGGACGCCGGCGACGAACGTGAGGGTCGAGGACGGGCAATGGTCGCAATTGCCGAGGAAGCGGACTTCGACCGCATCCGGCGGGATGACGGCTACGAGCTCCACATTGCCGCCGTGCGAGGCGAGCATCGGCCGGACCTCGGCCAGCGCCTCCTCGACCCGCTCCTGCAGGCTCGGCCGGACCAGGCCATGATGGCGCAGGATCGTGTAGACGATCGGATCTTCCGTCGCGGACCGAAGTGCGTCGAGCGCGGCGGGCGTTGCCTTGACGGCGGCGATGATCTTGCGCAACGCCGCCTTGTGCAAGGCGTCGATCGCCTTCCTGTAGGCGATGGCGACGCTCTGTTGCGATCCCTCCCAGCCCGCGATCACTCCCTCGAGGCGTTGTACGTCGCCGACGAGGTCGTCGGTCGGTGGGGTCTCGAGCGGCAGGGGCCGAGGCTGAGCATTCATGACCGAGCCCTTCGGGTCTCGCTGCGCCTACCTGAACTTCAGATCCTTGAATAAATGCGCCTACCTGAACTTCAGATCCTTGAATAAATAGGGCTGCAAGGCACCACCCACGGCGCCCGCGACGATCCCCGCGAGCGGTAGGCAGGCGAGCTTGGCGACGACGAGGAACACGACCACGGTAACACCGATCCCGATGCCGAGCTGCCGATAGACCTCGTTCGGGTTCTGGAACAGCTTTCCTCGAAAGAACAGGATCGCCGAGTTCTTCACCATCTCGTACATGTGGGCCCCCTCAATAGAAGATCGCGGCGATCAGCACGCCGAGAAGCACGCCGGTCGCACCTGCGAGCGGCCCGTAGAATGCGCCCATCCAGGCGGCGAGCTCCTGTCCCAAGGCCTTGCCGCCGACATAGATCCCGCCCGCGGCGCCCCCGAGGATCGCGAAGACGAACCCGATGATGATGGTAGTCACCCCGTCACAGAAACCGCACATGATCGACCTCTCCCCCGCATCGATTCCGCTTGTCGTAGAGTGTTTTCCGATCGAATCGGATAGTGTTCTACATTCTCGTGTTGTCGCATTCTCGCATTGCGATGTCGCATCGATGTCGATCTATCGAAACATCGGGATCGAAATGACGAAGCATCGCCGACGAAATGCGAGCCGGCATCCGTTTCGCTGGAAAATGCTCGAGGCGCTCATTGCAGACCATGCGCAGCTGCCGTCGCCGGGATGCCCGCAGCGAGCTCGGTTTCGATCTCGGCGATCATCTCGGCGACGATCGCGACCTTCTGCTCGTCGCCGAGCTCGGTGAAAATATCCGCCGCCTCGCGGTAGCGCGCGAGTGCCTTGCCGAGGTTGCCGGGATTGCCGCGTTCCGGCAGCTCGAGATCGTCGGGGAGATTGCGTAGGCAATTGGCGGAGTTCGCGATCGTGTTGGCATATTCCGCCGGCGTCGCTTGGCGCGTGCGGACACGCAGCGCCTCGTCATAGGCGTCGAGCGCGCGCAGGCAATTCTCGACCGAATGGCTCGACGATACATATTGCAGCGCATTGCCGAGGTTGTTCTGCAACATCGCATATTCGGTGGGGTGGTCGACGAGGCTTACGACCTTCAACCCGTCCTGGAACGCCTGGACCGCCAAGGCCTCGCGCATCTTGGCGCGCTCGTCCGTGAACGGGATCGAGAGAAAGGCCGTCGCGAGATTGTTCTGCAGGATCGCATATTCCTTCGGAAAGGCCGCGGCGTCGAAGGTCCGCAGCGCTCTTTGATAGGCGGCGATAGAGTCCGTGATCGGAGCGGCGCCGGCGCCCGCGAGGCTCTGCAGCACGAGGCCGAGATTCATCTCGATCTCGGCGCGCTCCTCCGGCGTGCCCTCGTGCTTCACGATCTCGCGTGCAGCCTCGAGGTGTGCTCGCGCGATCTTCAAGGGCTCGAGGGTTTCGGAAGGAGTTGCTTGCAGCGCGGTGGCGAGCCGCGCATGGATCCTTCCGCGCAAAAGGTAGAGATCGGCCGGGCAAATCTCGAGCGCCTTGTCGTAGAGGAGGACGGACTTCGCGAGATCGTCGGGCGCCTTCGGCCGGATCTGCAGGCCGATCGCCATCTCCATCAGCATCTCGACCTTCTCGCCCTGCGTGGCGTCCTCGGCCGCGACGGCGGCGAGTGCCGCTTCGACCTCGGCTTCGGCCCGCGACAGCATCGGCGATCCCCTTTGTCCGCTCGTCCTGTGATGCTCGGGGCTGCACGCTATGCGCTCGAGCCGCCGAAGTCCAGCCTACTTGCAGGCGCGCGTATGCGCAAAAAAGTCTCTGACGGCATAGCCGATGATGCGTCCGCTCCAGGCGGCGGCGACGTGGTGCTCGACGGTCTCGTCGATCCCGTTGAGCCGCAGGAAATCGGCGGCATGCACGGCCCGATCGCCGCGGGCATTGACCTGCTTCACGTAGAAGCCACCCGAGCCCTTTCCTAGCACCGGGAGGATCAAGAGGTCGTCGTTCTCGCGCAAGAGCGCCACGTTGCCGGCGGGAGCGAGATGGCGATCGTAGGCCGCGGCGTCGATATAGAGATGATCGCGGGCGATCCTCGCGACGAGCGCGATTTCCGATCCGGCTGAATCGGTAGCCCGCTCTCCATCCTCGTCGTGTCGCATGTTCGCGACGCGACCCGATGTCCGGTCCGCTGGAAAATGCTCCGATGCCTCCCGCTCGCGGTCGTTCATGCGGGCAGCTCGGCCGCGACATAGGCCGAGATCAGGGCCGCGATCCGCTCTTCGACGAGCCCGGCGGCGCGGGCCACAGGGGCGGAGAGGTCGAGCCCGAACCCGAGGTCCTTCGCCTCGACGAGAAAGACGGTCACGTCGCGGGGAAAGGCGTCGCCGAAGATTTGCCGCCCGGCATAAAGCGCGTGGTCCCAGCGAAAATCGTGGAGCGTGTAGCTCGGCACCGGCCGGTTCTCGAGCTCGGTGCCCGGGACCTCGAAAACGGCACCGGGCTCGCTTCCGCTCGTGCAGGCATCGACAATGACGAGCCTGTCGGCCCCGCGCGCCTGGAACATGATGTCCATGCCGCTCGTGCCGGCGTCGAAAATCTCGACCGCGCCGGCACGCCGGAGACCCGCGGCGAGGAGGCGCTGTACGACGCGAACGCCGACAGCATCGTCGCATCGATTGGAATTGCCGCAGCCGATCACGACGAGCATCGGTCGCCGTTTCGTCGCTGCGCTGCTCGCAATGACGGTCCCCGGAGTAGGTTTGCGACAAGGACTCGTCGCGTCAAATACGCCACAGGCGGCACCACCATTCGGGCTCCACGGGCAAGGCCAATTCCGGCAGGTCGCACCATTTGCGATGCACGAGATAATACATGCATTCGGTACAGCGATATTGGTCCTCGCCGAAAGGATGATCGACGAACCCGGCGATGACGAGCTTCCTCTCGATATTCTCGGCCGGAACCTCGCGAAGCTCGGTGAGGATCTCGGCGAATTGCTTGTCGTTCTCCGGAAAAGGCTCGGTCCTCGTCTCGAGCCCGCCGGCGAGCAGCTTGGTGATTGTCTCGCGAACGCCTTCTTGCTCTTCTGCGGAC
Source organism: Beijerinckiaceae bacterium (assembly GCA_024304885.1). Lineage (GTDB taxonomy): Bacteria > Pseudomonadota > Alphaproteobacteria > Rhizobiales > Beijerinckiaceae > Methylocapsa. The sequence continues at coordinate 2,676,979 of JALJOM010000003.1, read as the reverse complement.
ATCGGCCTTGTCCTGGTGGCTATCCATGACAGTAGAGCATTTTCGAGCGAACAGGCAAAGGCTGGTGTCGCGAGAATGCGACGGCGCAAATCGGATCGAAAGGCTCGCCAACGCGGCTCATGCAAGCAATATCCGAGCCGGTCTCCCCCATCGATCAGCAACACGTTCGGACGGTTTGCCGACACCGGCAAGCAAACGGCCCTTGCCGCCACCAAAGCCTGCTCCCGGGCATCGGCAAAACGAGTCTCGGGTCGAGAGCTCGGCGGGACCGAGCGGGCCGGCGTGAAACCGGCCCGCGGCCGAAGGTCACGCCGTCCGGAACCGTGCCAGCTCGTCCCCCGTCTTCGCGTCATGCGCGTGCACGGTGCAGACGAGGCAGGAATCGTAGGAGCGGGCGACGTGGCCGACCTCGACCGGATCGTGCGGATCCTTGATCGGCGTGCCGATCAAGGCCTCCTCGATCGGGCCGCGCTCCCCCGTCGAGGCCCGCGGGCCGACGTTCCAGGTGGTCGGGGCGATGATCTGGTAGTTCTTGATCTTGCCGCCCTGGACCTCGATCCAGTGGCAGAGCGCGCCGCGGATCGCCTCCGTCGCGCCCCAGCCGCGCCCGTCCTTCTCCGCGGGCTTGATATACCACTCGTCGGCGAGGCGCAGCTCGCGCAGCACATGCTCGATCTGGCGGTAGATTTTGACGCCCTCGTGCATGCGGGCGAAATGGCGCAACATCACGCTCGCGCCGCCCATCTTGCGATACATGTCGAGGACGAGCGGATCGTGGTGCTGCCAGCTCTCGCCATGGGTGCCGCCGGCGACGAGCTGGCGCGCGAGCGGACCCGCCTCGAGCCTTCCGTTGTCGCTGTGGCCGACGGCGGTCGCCCAGGAATACTTGCCGGCAGGATCGACGTCGTTCTTGGCGATCGGCTTCGTGGTGCGATCGAAGGGATGAACCGGACCCGCCTCGTCGTACCACGAATGCAACGTATCCTCGCGGGTAAAGGTCTGGTCCATCAGCTTGTGGGTGTCGGTCTTGCCGTCATAGACGCCGCTCTTCATGATGACCGCGGCGTTGCGGCCCTCGATCGTCGGCTTGTTGTACTTGTCCTCGTGGGGCAGATAGCCCCAGGTGACATACTTGCCGTGGCCCTTGCCGTACTTGTCGAGCCCGATATCGAGGCTCATCCGCCAATACAAGCCGAGGTCGGAATTGGCGTGCTCAGGGCGTTCGTCGAGCCAGGCGAGGAAATCCTCGTAGCTCTTGATCTCCTCGTAGCGCTCGAGCGAGCAGCCGAGCCAGACCGGCTCCATCCAGTTGCGGCGGAAATGCTCGAGGATCGACCAGGATCTCGTGACGTCGGTCAGCGTCGGGGCGCACATGACGCCGCCCGGCACCATGTAGCTCGAATGCGGCCATTGCCCGCCGAGCAGCGCGTAGATTTCCACAGGGCGCCCCGAGATCGTGACGCCGAGCTCGTAGTTGGTTCCGGTGAAGGGCGACCAGCGCTTCACCGCCTCCTCGTAGTAGGGGCTCGCGGCATAGGCCTTGTTCGTGTAGTCGATCATGAACAGGCCGTAGTGGTGGCGCGGCAGGCTCTGCAGCGACTCGGCGAGCTGGCCGAGGTTGCGGGCGAGGATCGCATTGCGGGGCACGGTGGTGCCCCAGGCCGTGTCGAGCGCCCAGGCTGCGCAGGTGAGATGCGAGGCGCCGCAGATGCCGCAGGCGCGGGGCGTCACCACCAACCCCGCCTGTGGGTCCTTGTCGCGCAAGATGATCTCGAAGCCGCGGAAGAGCTCGGCTTGGGTCCAGGCATTGACGACGACGCCGTCGGCGATATCGACGCGCACGTCGAGGTCACCCTCGACGCGGCCGACGGGGGAAATATCGAGGGTTTGAAGGGCAGCTTCGGCCATGGGGCTCGGCTCCGAAATTCGAGAGGTGCGGGGTGGCGTTGCGCCTTCGCTCAGACGACGAAAATATCCTGCTCGGCCCAGGCGGGGGCGGCACCCTTGGCGGCGGCGGTGAGCTTGACATAGCCGGTCTTGTCCACGCCGGCGGGCATGTCCTTCGGCACGCCCATGACGGTCTGGGTCTTGAACACCGTGCCGGGCGCGAGATCGTAGAAGGGGAACTCCGGCTCCGTGCAGCCGAGGCAGGGCATTCCGGCGCGGGTCTTCGAGGATTGCCGGTTCCACAGCACTCGGTTGCACGGGCTGTGGGTCATCGGGCCGCGGCAGCCGAGGTCGTAGAAGAGGCAGCCCTTGCGCTGGCCGAAGGCCGTCGCCGAGACCTTGTAGGCGAAATGCATGTTGCGGGTGCATCCCGTCTGGGTGAAGGTCGAGAAGAAGGTCTTCGGCCGCTGGAACTCGTCGAGCGAGAGGTCTCCGCCCCGGCCGGAGGCCACCGCGACGAGGATCTGCGTCACCCAGTCCGGATGCGCCGGGCAGCCGGGGATGTTGATCACGGGCAGCCCCGCCTTCGACTTGAAGCCGGTGCCGAGGGAGCCGCCCGGGGCGCGCTTCAGGAACTGGAGGCCGACCGATTCGCTCGGGTTCGGCGCCGTCGCGGGAATGCCGCCCCAGGTCGCGCAATCGCCGATCGCGACGACGAACTGCGCCGCGTCGGACAATTCCTTGACCCAGTCCTTCATCGGGCGGCCGCAGAACCGGTTCCAGTTGCCGGTTCCGTTCGGGGCGTTCACCACCGTGCCTTCGAAGACGAAAATATCGAGCGGGATCGTGCCGCTCACGCAATCCTGGAGGATCTGCTTGACGTTGTCGCCGAGCTCGAGGCCGAGCGAGGGATGCCACAAGACATTGATGCCGAAATCGGTCACGAGATCGCAGGCACTCGGCTCCTCGGCATTGAGGAACGACATCGTATTGCCCGAGCAGGCGCCGCCCTGAAGCCACAAGAGATTGGCCATGAACTCCTCCAAGCCTTCCACCCGAGGCGCCGGCCCTTGTCGCGGCCGGTCGCCGGTGATGCTCGGAGCGCAAGGCTCGTGCCACGAGGGATCAGAAGATTAATTATTCTAAATCAATGAAATGCAGGACGGCGTCATCGGAACTCCAGCCGTTTGATTAGATACTTTCTTTTCTTGTGCAAACGTTCTTTGCAGCCGTTCGGTCAGCCGTGGCGATTTCCGCAGCGCGGGCATTCGACCTCGAGCGCATAGCCGAACCAGACGCCGCGGCAGCGGCTGCACCAATGCCCGGTCATCCCCGCCTCACGCATCCGCAGATGCCTTGCCATGGCGCCGGTGCCGAGATCGGTGAAGCCGCCGGGCGTCGATCTCGGCGGCGTTCGCGAGTGGGGGAACCGCAGGACGGGGCGGGGTTCGTGCGGATCGTCTTCGTCCATCGGGCCTATTCCGTTCGGGAGGTGCCCTCCGACAAGGCGTAGCGCTTGATCTTGTTGGCGAGCCCGACCCGCGACAGGCCGAGCTCCCGCGCGGCCTTGGTCTGATTCCAATGGTGCTTTTCGAGGATCCTGCCGACGAGCTCGCCCTCGAGCCGCTCGACCATCTCTTTCAAGGTCGCTCCATTGCCCTCGTGGTGGTCGGTGGTCTCCGGCTCCGGCAAGGTTGCGAAGGCCGCCGACAGATGGTGGGGCGCCAGGATCTCTCCATCCTTTGCGAGCGCGCACATGCGGCGAATCTCGTGCTCCAGCTCGCGCACATTGCCCGGGAACCGATAGGCCTTGAAACGATCGAGGACCTCGTCCGAAAGCCTAGCCGTGCGACGGCCGAGAAGGCCGCCGTGCTTGCGCACGAAAAACTCCGCGAGCACGGGAATGTCGTCGGGGCGGGCGCGGAGCGGCGGCACCTCGAGATCGAAGCCTTTCAGCCGAAAATAGAGGTCCTCGCGGAATCGGCCCGCAGCGACGAGCGGCTTCAACGGCTTGTTCGAGGCCGCGATGATGCGCACGTCGGCATGGACGATCCGGTCGGATCCGAGCGGCTTGACCTCGCCTTCCTGGAGAAAACGCAAGAGGCTCACCTGGAACGCGGGCGAGACCTCGGAAATCTCGTCGAGGAGCACGGTGCCGCCGTCGGCGGCGCGAAACAACCCCAACCGGTCGCCGATCGCGCCCGTGAAGGCGCCGCGCTTGTGGCCGAAGAGCTCCGACTGCAGGACCTCGTCGCGGATGCCGCCGCAGTTCTGCACCATCAAGGGGCTCGTCCGGCGGCGCGAATGATAATGCACGCCTCGCGCGAGCAATTCCTTGCCGGTCCCGGTCTCGCCCTCGATCAGGACCGGAAGGTCGGTCGCCGCCGCCTCGCGGGCGAGATCGCAGAGCTCGGCCATCGCCCGGCTGGCATAGACGAGCCGCTCGAAATGGAGAGCCGTGGCGTGAGGCTCGGCCTCGGCCGCGTGGCATGATCCGTCGCGGCCGGCACGACCCGGACCGGAGCCGTCCCGCGGGCTCACGCCCGGACGAAGGATCGGCGAATCCGCGCTGAGCCTCAGCTCGCGCACCAGCCGGCGATGGCGCCGCGACAGCTCGCGCGTTTCCAGGGCACGCCGCACGACGAGGCAGCATTGCTCGGGCTGGAGCGGCTTCGTCAGGTATTGATACGCGGCGGTCCGCGCCAGCGCCTCACGCAGGGCGATATCGCGATGGGTGCCCACCACGAGGATGCGCATGATATCGGGATGCGTGAAACGCAGGCGCAGCAGGAATGCGACGGTGTCGAGGCGGGAGTTCTCGACATCAGCAAGGACGAGCGTGACCTGGCCCCGGCCGATCACCTCGGCCGAGTCGGTCTCCTGTCCCGCGAACGTGATCCGGTAGCCGAGGTCACGGGCGAGAAGCTCGGCCGCGGGTCCGAGCGCATCGGCGGCTTCGGCAATGAACAGGATCGTCGAATCCATCGGCTCGATCTTGGGACCTGATCTCGGGACCTCGTCGCGTCGCCCCGCGCTCGCCGGCACTCTCGCGTCGCGCCCGATCTTGCACCCGACCGGCAGAGCTTGCCAAGCCTCGTCCGCTCGATGCCTGTTCGCACGGCAGGGCCTCTCACCCCCCGATGATCGTCGTGAAGACATCGTTGCCGCGCGCGATCGTCATCTTCCAGTAATAGGCATTGGAGCCAGCCACCCGCGCGAGATCGCGGGTCGTCGCGATCTTGGTCTCATTTACCGCGAGGATGATGTCGCCCCTCTGGAAATTGACGCTCGCCGCTGACGAGCCGGCCTCGATCTCGGAGATGACCACCCCTTCGCTGACGCCGCGGATCGAGAATTCCTCGGCGACCGCGGGCGACAGGTTGATGACGGTGGCCCCGGCAAAAGGCGACTTCCCCTTGACCTTGACCGGGTCGCGGGGAGGCGTCTCGGGGGCCGGCATCAGCTCGACTGTCGCCGACTGGCTCTTGCCGTTGCGCAGGAAGGCGAGCGCCGCCGATCCGCCGAGCGGCTTGGTCGCGAGCCGGTAGCCGACGGACTCGGGGTCCTCGACTGCCTGGCCATCGACGGCGGTGATCAGATCGCCGCGTTTCAGGCCCCCCTTCGCCGCGGGGCTACCCGACTCGAAATCCGTCACGAGCGCGCCGGTCGGGCGGTCGAGGCCGAGCGAATCCGCAATCTCCTTCGAGACGGCCTGGAGGCTCGCGCCGAGCCAGGGACGGCGCACCTGGCTGCCGCCGCCCTTTGCCGCGCCGATGATGATCTTGACCATATTGACCGGGATGGCGAAGCCGATCCCGACCGATCCGCCCGACTGCGAGAAGATCGCCGAGTTGATGCCTGCGAGCCGGCCGTTCAGGTCGACGAGGGCGCCGCCGGAATTGCCCGGATTGATCGAGGCGTCGGTCTGGACGAAGAAGCCGTAGTCCGAGATGCCGACCTGGGTGCGGGCGAGCGCCGACACGATACCTTGCGTGACCGTCTGGCCGACCCCGAACGGATTGCCGATGGCGAGCACGATGTCGCCGACCTCGAGCGCGTCCGAATCGCCGAGCTCCATCACCGGAAAGGTCCCGCCGCCCTTGACGCGCAGGACAGCGAGGTCGGTGCGCTGGTCGCGCAGGACGATATCGGCGTCGAGCTCGCGCTTGTCAGCGAGCACGATGCGCACGTCGGTCATGCCGTCGATCACGTGAAAGTTCGTGACGACGAGCCCGGAGGGATCGACGAGCACGCCGGAGCCGAGCGACTTGGCCGTCGGGCCGCCCGGACGCGGTCCGCCGCCGTCGCCGAAGAAGCGCCGGAAGACCGGATCGTCGAACAGCGGATTGCGCGGCCTTTTGTCTGTGCGCGAGGCATAGACGTTGACGACCGCGGGCCGGGCCTTCCGGACCACAGGGGCAAAGGACAGAAGAACCTCGGCCTGGGTCTCCGGTGGGCGGCGGATCGTCTCGGCCGCGCAGAGAGAAGGCGAGGCAGCTCCCGTCGCGAGCGCGAGAGCAATGGCGAGAAAACTCGGGCTCGGGAGCCGCATCGACGATCCTCGTTCTGGTGTGCCGGCGATCGGGAAAAATGGAGACGTTCGGGCCGATCCCCCACGCGAATGAGCCGAAATGGTCACCGTGGCAAGCCGGGCATGGTGCCGCTGCTCCACGGGTCGATCGGTCGAGCCTCGTGCCATGATCCGTGGGACCTCGGCTATTCCTGTGAAACCTGCGCGGGTGCTCGCTCTTTTCGATGACGCGGCCACAATTGCAGCCTTTCGTTGTCCCTACGTGCCGCGGCGACAGCGAATGAATGTGGTTGCAACATATTTCCCGCATTGGTCGATATTCCCGATCGTGCGCGGCGGTAACGGGTTGGGTGTGAGGCAAAATGTTGCCGGGCCTCCCAGCTTCCCCTTTGATTTCCTATGATAAAGCGATAGCTGAAGAATATGGTTGCTTTTTAATCGAAACTTTTGCACAGAAGGGCTCGTACCACGTTTGCACGAGATCCCACATGGCGCCGAGCCAGATGATTTCCAAGATCGTCGCCAGCCTCCCAGAATGTATCGCCGCGGGTTTCGTGGATGTTCGGTCGGGCATGCTCCTCGACATGAGAACCGCCGATCAGCCGCCCGCCGACGTCGTAGATTTGGCGGCTGCTGCGATCGCGGACCTGTTTCAAGGCCAGAACGCCCTCGCGATCGAAGCGATGTTCCGGAAATCGACCGGGGAGCAAGTGGAGCCCGTCAATTTTCGCGAGATCCTGATGACGAGCGACAACCTCGTCTACGTGTTCCTGCGCAGCAGGAAGAATTCGGACTATGTCGCCGTATTCGTCTGCCGCAGCGTGACCAGCCTCGGCATGGTGCTCGCGAAAGCGCGTATGGCCCTGCCTGCCTTCGAGGCTTCGATTTGAGGCTGCCCGAACGATTGGCGTCCTAGAGCGGTTTCCGATCCGATCGAATCGGAAACCTGCTCTACGCTATTGTTTTATCGCAATTTCCAGCGAAGTGGTATCCACTTCGCTGGAAATTGCTCTAGATCGCGATGGCCTTGGATCGAATCGATCCAGGATCATGAACGTGATCGATTCCGAGAGTGTAGAGCGGATGTGGGCGGAAAACCGGTGTCCGCTCTTACTCGTCCCGCTTTAAGCCCGGTGCCACCGTCCCGGCGGCAAGGCTTGTGACGACACGACCAGGCTGGCGCGGGCCGAGGAGCTCGGCACGCGGACACGCGCGATAGGTAACCTGGGCGATCGGGGGGAGACCATGAGCATCGGCAAAGGTGATGACGGCTATGAGCCCGAGTCGGAGGAGCGTGCGCGCGTCGCGGCCACGCTCGATACGGCGGCGGGAGGCGGCGCGCGCCCCTCAGGGTTCTTGCTCTTCGTCGAAGCGCGTGCCGAGCCGGACATGGAGCCAGTGCGAGAGCTCGACGACGGGAACCTCGGTGAGAATTCGTCGGCCGACGAGCGCCGGAACGTCTTGGCATCCCATATCCACGGCGCCTCGGGTCGGGAGCCCCTGACTCCTTATGATTTCGGGGTGCCGCGACCCGAAGCCGCACGCATCCGCAGCCCCGAGGATGAACGGGTCCGCCAGCACGCTTCGAATACCGTCGGTCCGGGCCGAGCCTTCGCGGGTAACGAGCTCGATCCGCTCGACGCAAAAGCACCGCAGTTCGGCAAGGCGGCTTCGCCTCGGCACTTGTCCTATGCCGCGCCCCTCGCCGGGTCGCGCGACGCCGGGTCGCGCGACAGGGCAGCGGCCTCGTCTGGACACGCAGGGGAGCACGAGCCGGCGCGGCCCGCTTTCGATCGGGAGCGGACGCAAAAGCAAGCGGCACAAGTGATCGCGATGATGGTCTTGGCGGTCAACGTCCTCGTGTTCGGCGTTCAATTCGCCTTCTTGCAATCGCAGTTTCAGCGCGTCGAGGAATCCGAGCTGGCGCTCAAGGAGGCTACGCGCCAGCTGGCCGAGATGACCGAGGCGGTACGGTTGCGCAATTCGTCCGGCGATGCTCTGCTCAGGGAGCGCCCGTCGAACGATCTCGACGATTCTCGACGCGAGGTGACCTCGGTTTCCGAGCACTCGGCTCGGCTCGAGGCCGATATGGCGACATTCGGCGCCCTCGAACCCGCCCCGCTCGCCGGTTCTCTCAGCCGCGGCCTGACTCGGGGCATCACGGCACCGCCGGCCGATCCGGCTTTGCCGACTGTTCCGGTTGTCCCCGCCGATCCGGCCTCCGAGGCAGGCACGGCTTCCGGGCCTCTCGCTACGCTGGACCGCGGCGAGGGCACGAAAATGCCGGTCCTCCCCGACACCGCCGCGACGCCGCCTCTCGTCCCGGCCACAGGGCGGTCCTGTCGAGGGCCGACGACCCAGGTCGCCGCGGGAGACCAGGCGGCAAAGCCGCGCGGTGCCCCCAAGGTGGTGCGGCATCGGCGGAACGAGGACGGCTCGCGGGCGGTTGTGGCAAGAGCACGGCCGGAGACCGGGCCCCGAGTTGCGGCTACGTCGGAACCACCGTGCGAGCCGGTGCCGTGAGGCCGAGGTTCCGGCGAAGCGGTGATCGCGGGGTCAATATTCGAAGGCGCGCAGAGCCTCGTTCGAGAACCGGACCGTATCGGCGATCTCGCGGATGATGTTGGTCAAGATCTTCGCATAGGTCCCCGGATGGCTTCGGCCGAAGGCCTCCAAGGCATCGAACGAGATCTCATAGCAGTCGACGTCCGTCTCGGCGCAGGCCTGGGCCGTGCGCGGCTTGCCGTCGACGCCGGCGAGCTCGCCGAAGGTCAGGCCTCGCCCGATCGAGGCGAGACGGATCGCCCGCGGACGTGATCCGCTCACCGGTATTTCGACACGCACCGACCCTCGCGCGATCAGGAAGAACGTCGTCGCCGGCTCCCCCTCGCGGAAAATGATCTGTCCCTCGTCGAAATGCACGGGACGGGGATCGACCGAGGCGACGAGGGCAGCGAGCTCCTCGAGCTCGAGGCCGCGAAAGATCGCCATGTCCGGCAGGGCTGCGGGTTCCCCGGCCGCGGGGCTCGCCGGAAGCGCCTGCGCGAGGATATCGCTCTCGGCTCGCTCCAAGGCCTCGTCGAGAGTTTCGAGGAAGTGCACGCCACCCGATCCCGCGCCGGCCTCCGCCAATGCCGCGCGAAGGCCGGAGAGAGCACCGGCTTCCGTGAGATTGGAGAAGAGGATCGGCGTCCTGCAGGTGCAGCCGAGGGTCGCGAGCGAGCGCAGCAATTTCACCGCGGATTGGTCGGCGCGGTGGACATGACGAAAATCGACGATCACGTGGGAGGCATCGGCGCATGCCTCCATCACCTTGTGCACCAGCCGTTCCGCGGTCCCGAAATAGAGCGGACCCTGGGCTTCGATGATCCGGATCGTGCCGGACGTCTCGTCGAGGATGCTTCGCTCGGCCGCGGACCAGGCCCGCTTCGAGCGGATCGCGCGACCGTCGAGCTCCCGGCGCAGCACGGTGCCGACACGGCTTCGGCTGCGGAACGGATGCAGGCCGAAATCGGCCGAGATTCGCCGGCAGGCGAGGATCCCGCGCACGCTGTTGCCGTGGCGATCGAGCCTCGGCGAGTAGGCGGCGATCCCGACCTGTCCGGGAACGACGGCCATGACGCAGCCGGAGACCCCGCTCTTTGCCGCCATTCCGATCTCGTAGGACCATTGCCCGGCGAAGTCGTACATGCCGCAGCTGTGCATGACGGTCACCACGTCCTGCACGAAGGCATTCGGCAGCGCCTCTTCGCCCGTGACCGGATGAATGCCGTCGTTTGCGAGGGTCGATGCCATGAGCGCGAGGTCGCGGCAGGTCACCAGCGTCGAGCATTGCCGGAAATAGAGGTCGAGCACGTCCTCCGGCACGCCACGGATCATGTTGCTGTTGCGCATGAGATAGGCGATCGCGCGATTGCGGTGCCCGGTCTCGCTTTCCGAGGCATAGACCGCCTCGTCGATGTCGAGCCGGCGGCCGGCGAAACGCGACAATCCCGCGCCCATGGCCTCGACACGGGCGGCGCTCGTGGCACCCGGATAGAGCTCTGCGACGGCGATCGCGCCGGCATTGACCATCGGGTTGTAGGGGCGGTTCGTGTTGTCGTCGAGGATGATGGCATTGAAGGCTTCGCCGGTCGGCTCGACGCCGACACGCCGGAGCACGGCGTCGCGGCCGTGGTTGGCGAGAGCCATCCCGTAGGCGAAGGGCTTGGAGACCGATTGTATCGTGAAGGCGACGTCCGCGTCGCCTACGGAAAAGACGCGGCCGTCGGTCGTCGCGATGGCGATTGCGAGATGGCTCGGATCCGCCTTGGCGAGCTCGGGAATATAGGCCGCTACCTCGCCGTCATGGACCGCCGCCAGCTCGCGATGGAGCCCGACGAGATAATGTACGACGGGATCACGGTCCTCGTCCCGGCAGTCCGCGATGCTCGTCTCCGGCACGCCCCACATCCTCGCGGGCTAGAGCGGGTCGAGGAAAAGCGGACGCCGGTTCTTTGCCCGCATCCCGCTCTCATCCAATGGACTCGATCACGCTGATCTCGGATCGAATCGATCCGAGGGCGTCGTGATTCGGGACCGCGCGAGGGCCGGCCGGGCTCGCCGGCGACCCCCGGAGTTTACGCGGCGTCTTCCTCTTCGCCCTGAACCGGACCCGAGTCCTTGCCCTTGGCCTCGATGTCCCGATCGACGAACTCGATCACCGCCATCGGAGCATTATCGCCGTAGCGGAAGCCCGCTTTCAAGACCCGCGTATAGCCGCCGTGACGGTCCTTGTAGCGGGGACCCAGCACATCGAAGAGCTTGCGGACGAGCCCGACATCCTTGATCTCGGCGATCGCTTGGCGGCGCGCGTGAAGGTCGCCGCGCTTGCCGAGGGTTACGAGCTTCTCGACGATCGGGCGCAGATCCTTGGCCTTCGGCAGGGTGGTGACGATCTGCTCGTGCTTGATGAGCGCCTGGCTCATATTGGCGAACATCGCCTTGCGATGCTCGTGCGTGCGCCCGAAGCGCCGCTTCGAATGACCGTGATACATGGCGCACTCCGTTCTGGTTCGGGGGTGTTCTTCCGGCCGCCGTGCCAAGGTACGGCCGGTCCGCTGCCCCCGTGGGGTGGAGGCGGCGGGTGTCGATCGAGCCGGGCGCGCCGACTCAGTAATGTTCCTCGAAGCGCTTGGCGAGCTCGTCGATATTGTCCGGCGGCCAGCCGGTGACCTCCATGCCGAGGTGGAGACCCATCTGCGCGAGCACTTCCTTGATCTCGTTCAAGGACTTGCGACCGAAGTTCGGCGTCCGGAGCATCTCGCCTTCGCTCTTCTGGATGAGGTCGCCGATATAGACGATATTGTCGTTCTTCAGGCAGTTCGCCGAGCGCACCGACAATTCGAGCTCGTCGACCTTCTTGAGCAGCGCCGGGTTGAAGGCGAGCTCGGGGATCGACGGCGTCGCCTCGACGCGGCGCGGCTCCTCGAAGTTCACGAAGACGTTCAGCTGGTCTTGCAAGATACGGGCGGCGAAGGCGACTGCGTCCTCGGGCGTCAGCGAGCCGTTGGTCTCGACCTGCATGGTGAGCTTGTCGTAGTCGAGGATCTGGCCCTCGCGGGTATTCTCGACGTGATAGCTGACCTTCTTCACCGGGGAATAGAGGCTGTCGATCGGGATGAGCCCGATCGGCGCGTCCTCCGCACGGTTGCGGTCGGCGGGCACATAGCCTTTTCCGGAGTTGATCGTGAACTCCATGCGGATCTCGGCGCCCTCGTCGAGCGTGCAGATGACGAGGCCGGGGTTCAGGATCGAGATGTCGCCGGTCGTCGCGATGTCGCCGGCGGTGACCTTGCCGGGACCCTGCTTCTTCAGCGAGACCCGCTTCGGGCCGTCGCCCGGCATCTTGATCGCGATGTCCTTGATGTTGAGGACGATATCGGTCACGTCCTCGCGTACGCCGGGGATCGACGAGAATTCGTGCAAGACCCCGTCGATATGGACCGAGGTGATCGCGGCCCCCTGCAGCGACGAGAGAAGAATACGGCGCAGCGAGTTGCCGAGGGTCACGCCGAACCCGCGCTCGAGCGGCTCCGCGACGACGGTCGCGATCCGCTTGGGATCGTCCCCCGCGCTCACCTCGAGCTTGTTGGGCCTGATGAGCTCCTGCCAGTTCTTCTGAATCACGGTCTCACCTTTCGTCAGCATCACGTTCACGGCGTCGTTTTGCAGCTCGCATCTGCGATTCGTTCTGGACGCGTCTCGACGATCCCGAGCGAGCCTTCGTGGCGAAGCTGCCGAATCTCGCTCCGAAACGCAGGCATGGGCTCGGCCGCGCCGGCCCCGGGACGCGGCCGGGCAGGGCGCGCTCGGCTAGACGCGGCGTCGCTTGCGCGGACGGCAGCCGTTGTGCGGGATCGGCGTCACGTCGCGAATCGAGGTGACCGTGAAGCCCGCGGCTTGCAGCGCGCGCAAGGCCGACTCGCGGCCCGACCCGGGTCCGCAAACCTCCACTTCGAGCGTCCGCATCCCGTGCTCGGCGGCTTTCCTCGCGCAATCCTCCGCGGCCATCTGCGCCGCATAGGGCGTGGACTTGCGCGAGCCCTTGAAACCCATCGTGCCGGCGGAAGACCACGAGATCGTATTGCCTTGCGCGTCCGTGATGGTGATCATCGTGTTGTTGAATGTGGAATTGACGTGGGCGACGCCCGATACGATGTTCTTGCGCTCGCGGCGGCGAACGCGGGTAGCTTCCTTTGCCATGTCGGGTTCCTTCGGGCGCGCCCGTCGTTCCAGGCGCTCGGGATATCGATCGGGACGGGAGCGCGGGGCCCCGGCTTATTTCTTCTTGCCGGCGATCGGCTTCGCCTTGCCCTTGCGCGTGCGCGCATTGGTATGCGTGCGCTGGCCGCGAACCGGCAATTGCCGGCGATGGCGCAGCCCGCGATAGCAGCCGAGATCCATCAGCCTCTTGATATTGATCGCGACCTCGCGCCGAAGATCGCCTTCGACCATGTAGTCGCGATCGATCGTCTCGCGAATCTGCAGCACCTCGGCGTCGGTCAGCTCCGCCACGCGCCGCTCGGAGGGAATATTGATCTTCGCGCAGAGCTCGGCCGCCTTCTTCGGCCCGATGCCGTGAATATATTGAAGAGCGATGATCACGCGCTTGTTGGTCGGGATATTGACGCCAGCGATACGGGCCAAAGGCATGTCTCCATGTCGGCCGGGCAGGGGGAAGGCCCGGCGGAAGTCCCCCGCGTCCGGTGGAGCCCGGCCCTTGCGGGTGCCTGGCGAAACAGGCCCGAGGCCGCATGAACGCGGCCCGAGATCCATCATCGCAGGCTGAGAACCTTCTCGCTAGCCCAACGGGATCGTTGCGTCAACCGTGAAATGACGATCTCGAGAGCAACTCTAACGTTCCCGGTCCGAGGCTTCGTCGCCGGCTCGGGCGCGAACATCGAACTCGACGACGAGCGGGCCGGCTTTCTCGAAGACGAGGGTCGCCTCGAACCGTTCTCCGAGTGCGATCGCAGTACGAAGATGACCGAACATCAAATGCTCGCCTCCCGGCCGGAGCTCGATCGTTGCGCCGGCCGGAATTTCGAGCCCCTCGCGCAGCGCCCGCATGCGCGCGATCCCCTCCTTCGCCTCGGAAGCGTGGATCTCGAGCTCGCCGGCGATCATGGCCGAGCCCCCGATCAACCGGTCCGGCTCGCTGCCGGTATTGGTGATTCGGAGATAGCCGGCGGTGAGCCGCGCTCCGCCGGGAGTGGGCCTCGACCAGAGCCGTGAGACGACGAGCGCTCCGACGCGATAGACGCGCTGCTCCCCGGCACGGTCGTCCAAGTCCCCGACGGCGATCGTGGATTGCTGCAGGCGCGTCGTGTGGCCGGGGTCTCGCGTGTCGTGCAAGACGTATTGCCGAGCCGGCAAGGTTTCGGTCCTGCCTGCGCTCGACGCAAAGCTCGCGGCGAGCACCACGGCGACCGCACCGGCGAGGCACCGGCCCGCGCCGCGCCCGACCGGGCGCATCCGCGCCGCGCATTCCGGTGGCTGCGAACCTTCGATCAAGGCTCTACCGCTACAGTGAGGTTCGGCGCAGATTAGAAGATTTTGCTATATGCGGCAACGGGCTGCCGAGATCACCGCGACGTGCTGGAGCGGCTTCCGATCCCGCGGCCTCGGTAATCCGCTCTGCATCCTCGTCACGTCGCAATTTCGCGACGCGAAGCGGGATCCGCTTCGCTGGAAATTGCCCTAGCCGACGATCTCGTTGCCGGAGAACCATTGCGCGATCTCGACCAACGCGGTCTCGGGAGCGTCGGATCCATGCGCCGAGTTCTCGCCGAGCGAGACCGCGAATTCCTTCCTGATCGTGCCGGGCTCGGCCTTGGCCGGGTCGGTCGCGCCGAGCACGTCGCGATATTTCTTGATCGCGTCCTCGCCCTCGAGCACCTGCACCACGACGGGACCCGCGATCATCGTCTCGACCAGCTCACCGAAGAACGGCCGTGCCTTGTGGACCGCATAGAAGGTCTCCGCCTGCTCGCGAGTCATCTGCACGCGCTTCTGGGCGACGATCCGAAGACCCGACTTTTCGATCAGGGCATTGACGGCACCGGTGAGATTGCGCCGCGTTACGTCGGGCTTCAGGATAGAGAAAGTACGTTCGATCGCCATGCGCGGGTCGCTCTCGTCTGAAATCGGGGAGGGGGGTCGCGGGAGCTGCGGGCAGCTCGGCCCGCGCGCTTATATCCCGGCTCTGCGCGGGGCCGCAAGGCGGGGGCGCGGCCGTGGCCCGCCGGGCCCTGGCCGTCCGACGCGAAAAGAGTCGCGGAACCGGGGAAGGGCTTCGTGACTTCCGCGGTCCGTTCGATTTCGCCATATTCGCGTGCGATAGATCGAATGACGGCGAGCTGGTTCGTCGGAGCTCGGCAAGAGACGCGGCAGATGGTTCCCGGCATCACGAGCGAGTCAGCAAGCGGCCGTCGCAGGATTCTCTGCGTCTTTCCGCGTTATGCCCCGTCCTTCGGGACCTTCGAGCACGCCTATCCGCTGACGGGGCATGTGCGCGCCTTCATGCCGCCGCAGGGCCTGCTCGTCATCGCCGCGGCCCTGCCCAAGACCTGGGAGGTCCGCTTCATCGACGAGAACATGGACCCCGCCCGTGTGCGCGATTTCGAGTGGGCGGACGCGGTCTTCGTGAGCGGCATGCATATCCAACGTCGCCAGATGGAGGATATTTGCGCCCGCGCCCATGCGAAGGGCAAGGTCGTCGTTCTCGGCGGACCCTCGGTCTCCGCCTGCCCCGAGCTCTATCCGCAGTTCGACATTCTCCACATCGGCGAGCTCGGCGACGCGACCGACGCCCTCGTCGCTCGACTCGCTGCGAGCGTCGCCCGCCCGGCCGAGCAAATCGTGCTGCGCACGGAAAGCCGCCGCGACCTCGCGGACTTCCCGATCCCGGCCTACGAGCTGGCGAGGATCGACCGCTATTTTCTCGGCAGCATCCAGTTCTCGAGCGGGTGCCCCTACACCTGCGAGTTCTGCGACATCCCGGGCCTCTACGGGCGGGTGCCGCGGCTCAAGACGCCGGCGCGCGTACTCGAGGAGCTCGACAAGCTCGTGGCCTGCGGGGTCGCCGGCTCGGTCTATTTCGTGGACGACAACCTCGTCGCGAACCGGCGCGCGCTGCGCGATCTCCTGCCGCATCTCGTCGCCTGGCAGAAGCGCAACGGCTATGCGGTGAGCCTCTCCTGCGAGGCGACCCTCAACATCGCCCGCTCTCCCGAGATCCTCGCGCTCATGCGGGAGGCGGCGTTCGACACGATCTTCTGCGGGATCGAGACGCCGGAGCCCGAGGCGCTCGTCGCGATCGACAAGGCCCACAACAACGCGCTGCCGATTCTCGAGGCCGTCGAGACCATCAACCGCTACGGCATGGAGGTCGTCTCCGGGATCATCCTGGGGCTCGACACGGATACCCCGGAGACCGGGCCCCGCATCCTCGAGTTCCTCGAGCGGTCGAAAATCCCCATGGCGACGATCAATCTGCTCCAGGCCTTGCCCCGGACTCCCTTGTGGGACAGGCTCACGCAGGAGCGGCGGCTCCACCACGACATGCGCGACCGCGAGTCCAATGTGGAATTCCGGCTCCCCTACGACGACGTCGTCGCCATGTGGCGAAGCTGCATGGCGAGGGCCTATCGGCCGGACGTGCTTTTCGGGCGCTACGAGCACCAGGCCCGCAAGACGCGTCCGAACCGGCTGCGGAGGCCGTGGAGCCGGCAGCGGCTGTCG
The DNA here is from genome assembly GCA_024304885.1 of Beijerinckiaceae bacterium. Lineage (GTDB taxonomy): Bacteria > Pseudomonadota > Alphaproteobacteria > Rhizobiales > Beijerinckiaceae > Methylocapsa. Next base: position 2,660,277 of record JALJOM010000003.1, on the reverse strand, counting down.
CCTCGCAACGTCGCCATGGCGATCGGCATTTTCAGCCGTCTCGCATGGTGCGTCGGCGTGCGCGGCGACTATCGTGCGGTGTTCTGGAAGTTCGTGCTGCGCCGCCTGGCGCGCGGCCAGATCGAGCCGATCCTCAGCATGGGGCTCGTCGCCCATCACCTCATCATGTTCGCGCGCGACGCTTGCGCGGGGCGAGGGAACGCCTCGCATTATTCGGCCAAGGTCCGCACCCTCGAGCCGGAGCATTCTCCGGCGAACTGAGAACCGGTTCGCGTCTTTGGAAAATGCTCAGAAGAGCCCGACGACCGATCCCTTCTCGTCGAGGTCGATCTTGCAGGCCGAGGGCACCTTCGGCAGGCCCGGCATGGTCATCATGTCGCCGCAGATCATGACGATGAACTCGGCGCCCGCCGCGAGCCGCACCTCGCGGATGTTGATCTCGTGATGCGACGGGGCACCACGCAGCTGCGCGTCGGTCGAGAACGAATATTGGGTCTTGGCGACGCAGACCGGGTAGTGGCCGTAGCCTCCGTCCTGGAGCTTCTTGATCTGGTTGCGGATCTTGGTGTCGGCGGTGACCTCGCTCGCCCCGTAGAGATTCTTCGCGACGGTGGTCACCTTGTCCCACAAGGTCGCCTGATCGTCGTAGACGAAGCGGAAGTCGCTCGGCACCTTCTCGACGAGATCGACGACGGTCCGCGCCAGCTCCTCGGCGCCCTTGCCGCCCTCCGCCCAATGCTTGCAGATGACGACCGGCGCCTCGTGATGGGCGAGCTTCTGCTTCAGGAGGTCGATCTCCGCCTCGGTATCGAAGGTGAAATGGTTCACCGCGACGACGCAGGGAAGCCCGTAGTGGTTGCGGATATTGTTGATATGGCGCTCGAGGTTGGCGAGCCCCTTCGACAGGGCGTCGAGGTTCTCGGCGTTGACCTCCTTGAGATCGACGCCGCCGTGATACTTCAGCGCGCGGATCGTGGCGACGATCACGGCCGCGTTGGGCCTCAACCCCGATTTGCGGCACTTGATGTCGATGAATTTCTCCGCCCCGAGATCGGCGCCGAAGCCGGCTTCCGTCACCACGTAATCGGTGAGCTTCAGCGCGGTCTTCGTCGCGAGGACCGAGTTGCAGCCGTGCGCGATATTGGCGAAGGGCCCGCCGTGGATGAAGGCCGGGTTGTTCTCGAGCGTCTGGACGAGGTTCGGCTTCAAGGCGCCCTTGAGCAGCACGGCCATGGCGCCGTGGGCGTTCAGGTCGCCTGCGAGAATCGGCTTCTGCTCGCGCGTATAGCCGACGACGATCTTGGCGAGCCGCGCCTTGAGGTCGAAGAGCGAGGTCGCGAGGCAGAAGATCGCCATGATCTCGGAGGCGACCACGATGTCGAAGCCGTCCTGGCGCGGGAATCCGTTGGCGACGCCGCCGAGGCCGACGGTGATGTCGCGCAACGCGCGGTCGTTCATGTCCACCACGCGCTTCCAGGCGATCCGGCGCACGTCGAACTGCAGCTCGTTGCCGTGGTGGATGTGGTTGTCGATCATGGCCGCGAGCAGGTTGTGGGCGAGCGCGATCGCGCCGAAGTCGCCGGTGAAATGGAGGTTGATGTCCTCCATCGGGACGACCTGGGCATAGCCGCCGCCCGCGGCGCCGCCCTTCATGCCGAATACCGGCCCGAGCGAGGGCTCGCGCAGGCAGATCGAGGCCTTCTTGCCGATCCGGTTGAGCGCGTCGCCGAGGCCGACCGTCGTCGTCGTCTTGCCTTCGCCGGCGGGCGTGGGGCTGATCGCGGTGACGAGGATCAGCTTGCCGTCGGGGCGATCGGCGAGGCTATCGATGTAGTCGAGCGAGATTTTCGCCTTGTAGTGCCCATAGGGCTCGAGATGCTCGTCCGAGATGCCGAGCTTCTCCTGCGCCACCTGCGTGATGCGCTGCATCTTGGCTTGCTGGGCGATTTCGATGTCGGCGGGCATATCTGTCTCCTCGGCCTCCTCGGCGCTTTTGCTTCTCGTGGGCGAGACCGCTCGTCTCGTCCCGGGGCGCTGCTCGTTGTGATTTCGTCGCGTGACCGCGGCTGTCCGGACCGCGATCAGGCCTCGACCACGTTCTGCGGCGTGCCGGCGGCGAAGGCCTCGATGTTGTCGATGAGCTGATCGGCGAGGATCTGCATCGCCTCGCGGCTCGCCCAGGCGACATGGGGCGTCACGATCAGGTTGGGCAGGCGCAGGTCGAGCAGGATGTTGCCTTGCTTCGGCGGCTCGACGGTGAGGACGTCGAAGCCTGCGCCGCCGATCGTCCCATCCTGCAGGGCGGCGGCGAGAGCTGCCTCGTCGACGAGCCCGCCGCGCCCGGTGTTGATGAGGATCGCGTCACGCTTCATCGCCTTCAGCTCGCGCTCGCCGATCATGTTCTTCGTCTCGGCGGTCAAAGGCACATGGAGCGTGATGATGTCGCTCTCGCGCACGAGCGTCGGGAGATCGACCAGGCCAGGCTGGGGGAAGACGTCATAGGCGAGCACCTTCATGCCGAGCGCCTCGGCGATTCGCGCCACGTTCTTGCCGATCGCACCGAAGCCGACGATGCCGATCGTGGAGCCCGTCATGTCGCGGATCGGATGGTCGAAGAAGCAGAACTGGTCGCATTCCTGCCAGCGTCCGGCCCGCACGTCGTCGCGATAGGCCATGAGGCTGCGCCTCAGCGCGAAGGCGAGCGCGAAGACGTGCTCCGGCACGGTGTTGAAGGCATAGTTGCGGATGTTGGAGACGACGATGCCGCGCGACTTGCAATAGGCCTTGTCCACCACATCGGTCCCGGTCGCCGCGACCGCGATCAGCTTCAGGTCGGGAAGCTGCGCCAGCGTGGCCTCGCGCATCGGCACCTTGTTGATGATGGCGATCGTCGACTTCTCGAGCCGGGGCAGGATCTCGTCGGGCGAGGTGACGGCGTATTCCTTGTAGGTATGCGGAAAGCTCGGCGTCCGCAGGTTGGCCTCGAGGGTCGAACGGTCGAGAAAGACGATCGAGTGTTGCAAGCTTCTTCCCTCTTGTTCTGGCCGTCCGGGGTCCGTCTGCGGCCCGCCGGAGCCCTCCGGCGCCTGTCGCCCCGCGAGCGAGGCTCGAATCGCGGCATCCGGGCCGACGACGGCGCCGGCGCCGTCTCGCGGTCACTTCACGAGACGGTGCCGGCGCCCTCCCTCCCGGCAAGACGGGACGGTCTGCCGTCCCGAAGCGGATTGTCGTAGCATGGACGCATGCGGATCGACCGGCAGGAGCGCACGACCGACGCGGAGTTGGCCTCGACCTTGCCGGCAGGCGGCGCCGTCCCGGAAGACCGCGTCCGCCAGCGGCTGCCTCGGTCGCTCAGGCGTTGACGACACCTTCCGGATGCAGGACGCCGAAGGCTTCCTGCTCGGTCGGCTTCTTCTCCTTCGCCATGATGGTCGAGCGGAAATAGGCCTGCGCCGCGCCGACGCCGGAACCCAGCGTGACGTCGATGCCGACATCCTTCATCGCCATCTCGGCGCCCGCGAGCGCGCCGCAGACCATGAGATCGTTGAGATCACCGAGATGGCCGATGCGGAACACCTTGCCCGCGACCTGGGAGAGGCCCGCGCCGAGCGAGAGGTTGTAGCGGCGGAACGCGGCGTCGATCACGTCGGCCCCGTTGAATCCCGGCGGCACGACAATCGCCGTGACCGTGTCGGAATACCATTCCGGTCCCTTGGCGCAGGGCGTGAGACCCCATGCCTTGACCGCCTCGCGCACGCCGCTCGCGAGCACGTGGTGGCGCTCGAACACGTGCTCGAGCTTCTCCTCGAACAGAATCTTCAAGGCCTCGCGCAGGCCGTAGAGCATCGGCAGCGCCGGCGTGTAGGGGAAATAGCCGGTGGCATTGGCCTTGATCATGTCGCCGAAGTCGAAATAGACGCGCTTGCACTGCGCGGTCTTGTAGGCGGCGAGCGCGCGCTGGCTCGCGCAGACGATGCCGAGGCCCGCGGGCAGCATCAGGCCCTTCTGCGAGCCGGCGACGGCGAGATCGACCCGCCACTCGTCCATGCGGAAGTCGATGCTGCCGATCGAGCTCACGCCGTCCACGTAGAGGAGGGCGTTGTGGCCGGCTGCGTCCATCGCCTTGCGGACCGCGCCGATGTCGCTCGTGACGCCGGTCGCCGTCTCGTTCTGGACGCAGAGCACGGCCTTGATCTTCTGCTCCTTGTCGGCGCGGAGGATGGCCTCGATCTTGTCGGGCTTGACGCCCGTGCCCCATTCCTCCTCGAGGACCTGGACATCGAGGCCGATGCGCTGGGCGAGGTCGATCCAGAGATGGCTGAACTGGCCGAACCGCGAGGCGACGACCTTGTCGCCGGGGGAGAGCGTGTTGGTGAGCGCAGCCTCCCAGCCGCCGGTTCCGGAGGAGGGGAAGATGAAGACCTGGCCGTCCGTGCTCTTGAAGACCTTCTTCAGGTCCTGGAACAGCGGCAGGGTGAGGTCCGGGAACTTGGAGGAGCGATGATCCTCCATGGCGACAACCATCGCCCGCTGGACGCGGTCCGGAACATTGGTCGGTCCAGGGACGAAAAGAAAGTGACGGCCCGGCATCGTACATCCTCCGTTTGTTGCGCCGACCATAGTATTCACAAATCCCCGCGGCATCGCAAGCCGCGGCAGCGCTTCTCGCCGCCGCGAATGCCGAGGGCAAACGGAGCCCGTTTCGAGGCTCGATCTGTTTCAAGGTCACGGGGGCCGGCAGGTGCCCGCGACCGCACTGGTTTCGGACCTATCCCGCCCGCATCCCGAAGATCGTCTTCCGCAGCCGGTCGAGCAGCGTCGGCGCCGGTTCCTTTTGCGCCGCGCCGTCCCCGAGCACGACGAGGGCGCGGAAGTCGTTGACATTGGTTCGTGTCGGCCCGGTGACGACGAGATCGCCGAGCGCCGAGAAGAACCCGTAGCCGTCGTTGTCGGCGAGACGGGCCTTGGCATCGACGCCGATCGCCGCCCCCCGCGCCAGGCTGTCCGGATCGAGGAAGGCCCCGGCATTGTCCTCGGTGCCGTCGATCCCGTCGGTGTCCGCGGCCAGCGCATGGATGTTCGCGTGCCCGTCGAGGGCGACCGCGAGGGCGAGCAGGAACTCGGCATTGCGCCCGCCGCGCCCCTTGCCGCGCACGGTGACGGTGGTTTCCCCTCCCGAGATCAGGACGCAGGGCGGCGGCAGCGGCTGGCCGAAGCCCGCGGCCTGGCGGGCGATCGCGGCATGGACCAGCGCCACGTCGCGGGATTCGCCCTCGATCGAGTTGGAGAGAACGAGCGGCGTCACCCCGGCGGCGCGGGCGACATCGGCCGCGGCATCGAGCGACATTTGCGGCGTCGCGATCATGATGTTCTCGACACCCGCGAGCCGTGAGTCGCCGGGCTTCAAGGTCTCGGACGCGGGCGAGGCGAGAAAGGCGAGGACGGGCTCGGGCGCCTCGATCGCGTACTTGCGCAGGATCGCCAGCGCGTCCTCCGAGGTGGTCGGGTCGGCGACTGTCGGCCCCGAGGCGATCACGCAAGGATCGTCGCCCGGCACATCGGAGATCATCAAGGTGACGACGCGGGCGGGAGCGGCGGCCGCGGCGAGCTTGCCGCCCTTGATCGCCGAGAGATGCCGGCGCACGCAATTCATCTCGCCGATCGTCGCGCCGCTCTTCAGGAGCGCCTTGTTGATCGCCTGCTTGTCGGCGAGCGTCACGCCTTCGGCCGGCATCGCGAGAAGTGCCGAGCCGCCGCCCGAGATCAGGGCGAGGACGAGATCGTCGGAGGTGAGGCCCTCGAGCAGGGAGAGGATGCGCCGCGCTGCGTCCTGACCCGCGGCATCGGGCACCGGGTGGCCCGCCTCGACCACCTCGATCCGCGTGCACGGTGCGCCATGACCGTAGCGCGTCACGACGAGGCCCTCGAGCGGCCCTTGCCAATGGTCCTCGACGGCCTTGGCCATCGCGCCGCCGGCCTTGCCCGCGCCGACGACGACCGTGCGCCCTTTCGGCGGTGGCGGTAGATGCGGCGGCAGGCATTTCTCGGGCGAGGCCGCGCCGACCGCGGCCTCGAACATGTCCAATAGCAGACGGCGGGGATCGACGGCCATGTAGTGTGGGAACTGCCTCGAGGATAGGGCGGAAGCTTGCGGGTCCGAGAGCTCTACCTCGAGCCGTTCTCGGACGCTCCGGCGCCATGCCGAAGGTCGGCGCCGAAATCGTATTTCCCTGAGCACCACACGCCGGAAACAGTCTTGTTTTTTGGCGCGCGATGCCGTTAACATAACCGTTAATGGCGCCCTTTCAACCATTTTCTCCTCGCGCCCGCCCGGCGGCAGGAAAAATGGGAGCTCGGCATCCGCCTGCCGGGAGGTAACGACCCTTACACGACGCAAGAGCTCGACGAGTTTCTCGAGAGCAGCGGGCAGGCGGGGTCGGACCGAGACCCCACGAGCCCCTGCCGACCATCGCGAGGAGGCGAACCTGGACATCCACGAATATCAGGCCAAGGAAATCTTGGCGAACTTCGGCGTGACGATCGCGAAGGGGGCGGTCGCCTACAGTCCGGACCAGGCCGTCTATTGCGCCACCGAGCTCGGCGGGTGGCACTGGGCCGTCAAGGCGCAAATTCACTCCGGCGGCCGCGGCAAGGCCGGTGGCGTCAAGCTCTGCAAGACCTATAACGAGGTGCGCGCCGCGGCGACCGAGATGCTCGGCAAGACGCTCGTCACCAACCAGACCGGGCCCGAAGGCAAGATCGTCCAGCGCGTCTACATCGAGGTGGCCGAGCCGTTCGAGCGCGAGATCTATCTCGGCTTCGTCCTCGACCGCAAGGTCGAGCGGGTGCGGGTCATCGCCTCGAAGTTCGGCGGCATGGAGATCGAGGAGATCGCCAAGGACCATCCAGAGGAGATCCTGCAGATCGTCGTCGAGCCGGCGGTCGGCCTCCAAGCCTTCCAGGCCCGCGAGCTCGCCTTCGGCCTCGGGCTCAACCTGAAGCAGGTGAGCCGCGCGGTGCAGTGCATCCTCGGCTGCTATCGCGCCTTCCGCGACCTCGACGCCACCATGGTCGAGATCAACCCGCTCGTCGTCACCAAGGACGATCGGGTGATCGCCCTCGATGCCAAGATGTCCTTCGACGACAACGCCCTGTTCCGCCGCGCCAATGTCTCCGACATGCGCGACCACAGCCAGGAAGACCCACGCGAGGTCCAGGCCGCCGAGCACAACCTCAACTACGTCGGCCTCGACGGCAACATCGGCTGCATCGTGAACGGCGCCGGCCTCGCGATGGCGACCATGGACATGATCAAATATGCCGGCGGGAATCCGGCGAACTTCCTCGACGTCGGCGGCGGTGCGTCGCCGGAGCGTGTCGCGGCGGCGTTCCGCCTCGTGCTCTCCGACAAGAACGTGAAGGCGATCCTCGTCAACGTCTTCGCCGGCATCAACCGCTGCGACTGGGTGGCAGAAGGCGTCGTTCAGGCATGCAAGCAGATGACGGTCGACGTCCCGCTCGTCGTCCGGCTCGCCGGCACCAATGTCGAGGCTGGCCGCGAGATCATCACCAAGAGCGGCCTTCCGATCATCTCCGCGAACTCGCTCGCCGATGCCGCGAAGGCGGCGGTCGCCGCAGTACCCGCCGCCTGACTCCAGCCAGGCCTCGGAACCCCGATCGACGGCAAGCGATCGGGGGCCCGCCCATTCCGAATTGCCGGTTCCCGGGCGTCCTCTTTCGAGACAATCCCGCCCACGGAGCCATCCCCGAACGACCGCAGGGGCAGAGAAAATCATGAGCATCTTGATCGACGAGAAGAGCCGTGTCCTCGTTCAGGGCTTCACGGGAGACAAAGGCACCTTCCACAGCAAGGAGATGATCGCCTTCGGGACGAACGTCGTCGGCGGGGTGACCCCCGGCAAGGGCGGCACCACCCATCTCGGCCTGCCGGTGTTCAATACCGTGAAGGAGGCCGTCCGGGCCACCGGGGCGACCCATAGCATCGCCTTCGTCGCTCCGGCCTTCTGCGCCGACGCGATCATGGAGGCGGCCGACGCCGGGATTCAGCTGGTCTGCTCGATCACCGACGGGATTCCGGCGCAGGACATGATGCGGGTCAAGCGCTACCTGTTGCGCTATTCCAAGGAGCACCGCACCTTGATGGTCGGGCCGAACTGCGCCGGCATCATCAGCCCCGGCAAGGCCATGCTCGGCATCATGCCGGGCCATATCTACATGCGCGGTACGGTCGGTATCGTGTCGCGGTCAGGCACGCTCGGCTACGAGGCGGCGCAGCAGATGATGGATCTCGGCATAGGGGTCTCGACCAGCGTCGGCATCGGCGGCGACCCGATCAACGGCAGCTCGTTCCTCGACCATCTCGTCCTCTTCGAGCAGGACCCCGAGACTGTCGCGGTCATGATGATCGGCGAGATCGGCGGCCCGCAGGAGGCCGAGGCCTCGGCCTGGATCAAGGAGAACATGACCAAGCCCGTCGTCGGCTATGTCGCGGGTCTCACCGCCCCGAAGGGCCGGCGCATGGGCCATGCCGGTGCGATCATCTCGGCCACCGGGGACAGCGCGGCGGAAAAATCCGAGATCATGAAATCCTATGGCCTCACCGTGGCGCCGAGCCCGAGCGAGCTCGGCGCGACGATGGCCAAGGTTCTGTCCGACCGCGGCCTGCGCGGTACGAACTAGCCACCCCGCGCCTCGGCCACGGCCGAGGCGAGCCTTCCCCGGGACGTCGAGACGAGCGCGACGGCAGGACGGCGATGTCGAAACCCTTGACCCGTTGTCCGAGCTTCGAGGCGCTGACCAATGGTCGCGCTCGGGCCCCCCGGCGGGACACAGGCGACGGCCGACGCGTGCCGCGCGCGGCCTTGTTCTCCCTCCAGCGTCGCGATGTCTTCTCGAGCCTCCGGCCCGATGCCGCGGCTCGCGCGCGTGCTCATCGCCACGGATGCCGATCATGAACGAGTGGGACGTCAAGCCCTTCGCCGCCGTTGCGGGCGGGCCACAGCCGGTCCTCGGCGGCGAGGAGACGGTCGAGATCCTCTACCGCGTCCTCTTCGACATGGTCGAGAGCCATCGCCCCGAGGTGGCTCTCGTCCTGCGCGGAGAAATCAAGGTCGCCGACGTCCCGGCCGATCTTCTCGCCCGCGCCTTCCAGGTTCAGGGAATCTGGTTCCAGCTCCTCGCCATCGCCGAGCAGCACACGGCAATGCGCGACCGTCGCCAGATCGAGCGCGAGCGCGGTGAAGCCGCCGTTACGGGAACCTTCGGGCATCTCGTCGCGGACGCGGCCGCTCTCGGAATCGGCGCCGCCGAGATTCGCGAGAAGCTCTCCTCGCTCCGGATCAGGCCGGTGATCACCGCGCATCCGACCGAAGCGAAGCGCGTGACGGTGCTCGAGAAGCATCGGCGGATCTATCGGTTGCTGGTCGAGCTCGAGCAGCCTCGCTGGACCGAGCGGGAGCGCAGCGCCCTCTACGACCAGCTTCGCGACGAGATCGAGCTCCTCTGGATGACGGGCGAGCTCCGGCTCGAGAAGCCGTCGGTCGAGCAGGAGGTCGCCTGGGGCCTTCATTTCTTCCACGAGACGCTCTTCGACGGCGTGCCCGAGCTCTTGCGCAAGCTCGACAAGGTGCTCGAGCATTACTACCCGGGCGAGGCTTTCACGCTGACCCCGTCGTTCCAGTTCGGCTCCTGGATCGGCGGCGATCGCGACGGCAATCCTTTCGTCGTGAACGAGGTGACGCGCCGGGCGCTCGCCGAGAACGCGCTCGCGAGCCTGCGCCATTACGAGCAGAAGGTGAAGGTTCTCCTGGAGCGCCTGTCGATCACCGAGCGGGTCCTGCCTCCGCCGCCGGCGTTCCAGGGCGTGCTCGAGCGCGCGCTCGGCGAAAGCGGCGAGGGCGAGCAGATCGCGCGGCGCAATCCTGGCGAGCCCTATCGCCAGTTTCTGTCCTGCATGCTGCGCAAGCTGCAATCGACGATCGTCCAGACGCAGCGCGGCGAGCTCGTCGGTGCCGCCGATTACGCCAATGCCGACGAGTTCCTGTCGGATTTGCAGCTGCTCGAGGATGCGCTCGTCGACAGCGGCGGCATTCATCTCGCGACCAATCTCGTGCGGCCGCTCCGGTGGACAGTCGAGATCTTCCGCTTCCGCACGGTGCGCCTCGACCTGCGCGAGAATACGACGCGCCTCACCGAGACCTTGCGCGCCTTGTGGCGGGCGACCTCGGGCAAGCCCGGCGAGCCGCCGGAGGCCGACAGCGCGGATTGGAAGGAGTGGATCGTCGCCGAGCTGGCGAAGCCCTTGCCCCCGCACCACACGCCGCTGGCGCTGCCGCCCGACGCCGCCGAGACGCTCGGCATGTTCATGCTGGCGAGCGACCCCCGTAGCGAGTTCGACCGCGAGGCCTTCGGCGGCTTCATCCTCAGCATGACGCGCTCGGTCGCTGATGTGCTCGGCGCCTACCTCCTCGCCAAGCATGCCGGGCTCTTCCTCGACGCGGCCGGGCTCGAGGCCTGCACCCTGCCGATCATTCCCTTGTTCGAGACGATCACCGATCTTCGCGCGGCGCCGGCTATCATGCGCGAGCTCCTGGCGACCCCGGTGGTGCGGCGCAGCGCCCGCGCCCAAGGCGGCATCCAGGAGGTGATGATCGGGTATTCCGACTCCAACAAGGACGGCGGCTTCCTGTCCTCGAACTGGGAGCTCGCCAAGGCGCAGACGAGGCTCACCAAGGTCGGCGACGAGGCCGGCATCGCGATCGCCTTCTTCCACGGCCGTGGCGGCTCGGTCAGCCGCGGCGGCGCGCCGACCGCCCAAGCGATCGCGGCGCAGCCCGCGGGCTCGATCAAGGGCCGCTTCCGGGTCACCGAGCAGGGCGAGGTCGTCTCCTTCAAATATGCCAACCGAGGCACCGCCGCCTACCAGATGGAGACGCTCGCGGCCGCGGTCTTCGCCCATGCGCTGAAGTCCGCGCGCGAGGAGGCGCTCGTGCCGCGCGCCGAGTTCGACGAGGCGATGGAGGCCCTCTCGGGCGCCTCGCACGCGGCCTATGCCGGGTTCTTCGGCCACCCGGATCTGCTCGCCTATTTCCAGGCTGCGAGCCCGCTCGACGAGATTTCGCTCCTGAACATCGGATCGCGCCCGGCACGGCGCTTCGGCGCGCGCTCGCTGTCCGATCTCCGCGCGATTCCATGGGTCTTCGCCTGGGCACAGAACCGCCATGTCGTGACCGGCTGGTACGGCGTCGGCAGCGGGATCGCGAGCTTCCTCGACGTGCGCAAGGACCGCGGGCTCGCACTGCTGCACCGTATGTTCGCCGAGTCGCGCCTGTTCCGGCTCGTCATCGGCGAGGTCGAGAAGACGCTCTGCCTCGTCGATCTCGACATCGCCCGCGACTATGCCGGGCTCGTGCCCGACGCGAACGTCCGCGACGCGATCTTCGGCCTCGTCGAGGCCGAGTTCACCCTGACCCGCAAGATGGTCCTCGAGGTTACCGGGGAGAAGGAGATCGGCGAGCGGTTCCCCGGCTATCGCGCGCGGCTCGACCATCGGCTGCCGATGCTGAACAAGGTCAATCGCGAGCAGGTCGAGCTTCTGCGCGGCTTCCGGGCCTGCAAGCACGAATTGTCGAAGGAAGCCTTCAAGTCCAACCTGCTCCTGTCGATCAACTGCATCTCGAGCGGGCTCGGCGCGACGGGCTGAGCCGAGAGGACGGATCGTTGCCGCCGGCGACGCTACACGATTTCATCGAGCACAAAGGACAACGCTCATGAGCTTCACGATCATCGAACAGGCGACCCCGCGCCTCCACCGTTCCGAGCTCGCCGTGCCCGGGTCCAATCCCGGCCTCTTCGAGAAGGCGGCGAAATCCGCCGCCGATATCATCTTCCTCGATGTCGAGGATGCGGTCGCGCCCGACGACAAGGAGCAGGCCCGCAAGAACATCATCGCGGCGCTGAACGACATCGACTGGGGCACCAAGACCATGATGATCCGCATCAATGGTCTCGACACCCACTACATGTATCGTGACGTGGTCGATATCGTCGAGGCCTGCCCGCGTCTCGACATGATCCTGATCCCGAAGGCCGGTGTCCCAGCCGACGTCTATGCCGTCGATATGCTCGTCACCCAGATCGAGACGGCGAAGAAGCGCACCAAGCGGATCGGCTTCGAGGTCCTGATCGAGACCGCGCTCGGCATGGCCAATGTGGAGGCGATCGCGCAATCGAGCAAGAGGCTCGAGGCCATGTCCTTCGGCGTCGCCGACTACGCCGCCTCCACGCGCGCGCGCACTACGGTCATCGGCGGCGTCAATGCCGACTACGGCGTGCTCACCGACAAGGACGCGTCGGGCAACCGGAGCTATTTCTGGGCCGACCAATGGCACGCGGCGCAGACCCGCATGATGGTCGCCTGCCGCGCCTATGGGCTGCGCCCGATCGACGGTCCCTTCGGCGACTTTTCCGACCCGGACGGGTTCATCGCGGCGGCGAAGCGCGCGGCCGTGCTCGGCTACGAGGGCAAATGGGCGATCCATCCCTCGCAGATCGAGCTCGCGAACCAGGTCTTCACCCCGTCGGAAGCCGAGGTGACGAAGGCGAAGCGCATCATGACCGCGATGGACGAGGCGGCCAAGGCCGGCAAGGGCGCGGTCTCGCTCGACGGCAAGCTCATCGACATCGCGAGCATCCGCATGGCCGAGGCCTTGCTCAAGAAGGCCGAAGCCATCGGCGTCGCGGCCTGATCGCGAGCAGCCCATTGCAGATCTCGACCAGGTCGCCGCGACCGCCAGCGTCCTGGTTCTGCGCCTGACCCGGGCCGAAGAGAAATCCAGTATTTCCGAGCGATCTCGTGGGGGGTTGCTCGAAACGCCGTACATGCGAGCCTTTGTTCGCCTACACCCCGGATTTCCGGTGGTTTTGGCTGGAACCGGCGATCGGATCCACAGGACCCGAATTTGTCTCCGGCAGCGCGGTCCGGTCCCTTCCATGTTGAAGAAATCGTTGTTTTCGATCCTTTGGCCAGCCTCGGAGAAACAAGCTCGAGCGTACCCATACCTACCAAGTCAAAGGGTCGGAACGATGGCCTTCGTGAATCGTTCAAATGCAGGTAAAAAGGAAAAGTCCAGGACGCGATCCGATCCGTTCGCGTCGGACCCGGCCTATATGCTTGTTTAGTCGCATTTTCGCGACATCGACCGGTGTTCGTTCGCTCGAAGATGCTCGATGCGAAGCTCTCGTCGAGGACATTCGATGTACACTTTGCTTGCTGGCGACAGCGTGGCTGTTGTGCCTCCTTTCGAGGCGGTGTCCGCTCATCCGGCGGATCCGCCTCCAGACATGACCGAAGTCAGACCTGCCGCGTTGCTTCAAGCGCTTCCGACGGCGGTCTATACGACCGACGCGATGGGCCTGATCACCTATTTCAACGAAGCGGCGGCCGAGCTCTGGGGGTGCCGCCCGGAGATCGGTTCGAGCGCCTGGTGCGGCTCCTGGCGCCTCTATTGGCCGGACGGTAGGCCTATGGCGCATGAGGAATGTCCCATGGCGACCGCCTTGAAAGAGCAAAGGGCGATTGTCGGCGCGGAGGCGATTGCCGAACGTCCGGACGGGACCCGCATCCCGTTTCTCGCCTATCCCACACCCTTGTGGGACTCGTCGGGTATGCTGTGCGGCGGCATCAACACCCTGGTCGATATCAGCGAAAGAAAGAAGGCCGAGTATTTTTCGCGCTGGTTGTCGGCCATTGTCGAATCGTCCGACGAAGCCATCGTTAGCAAGACTCTCGAAGGGATCGTGACGACCTGGAATGCTGGCGCCGAGCGCCTGTTCGGCTATTCCGCCGCCGAGATGATCGGCAAGCCCATCCTCGTCATCATACCGCCCGGCCTGTGTGATGAGGAGACGCGAATCATCGACCAGGTTCGGCGAGGCGAGCGTGTCGCGCCTTACGAGACCCTTCGGCGCCGCAAGGACGGCACTCTCGTCGACGTCTGGATGACTGTCTCGCCGATCAGAAGCGGCGACGGCCGAATCGTCGGTGCCTCGAAAATCGCACGCGATATCACCGAACGCCGACAGGCCGAGGCGAAGCGGCGCCTTCTCGTGAAGGAGATGTGCCACCGCATCAAGAATCTCTTCACTCTTGCGAGTGGTGTGGTTTCGCTCAATGCGCGCTCTGCTGCAACGCCGAGAGACCTCGCCGATTCGGTTCGAGTGCGATTGGCCGCGCTCGCGCGCGCGCACGAGCTGACGCTTCCCGACCTCGACGAGGACGAAGTAAGGTCAGGGCAGAAAGCAACGACCCTCGCCGCTCTGGTCGAGACGATCCTCGGGCCTTTTGTGACCGAAGACCACGGCTCGGTCGTCATTCAGGGGCCAGAGGTTGCCATTCACGGCGCTGCCGTCACGAGCGTGGCGCTTTTCGTCCATGAAATGTTGACGAATGCAGCCAAGCACGGCGCTTTGTCGTCCCAGGATGGGGTGGTCGATGTGTCGTGGACCCTGGGAGACGGCGAGCTTCTCCTGGCTTGGCGCGAACGGGGCGGGCCAGTGGTCGGCGGGCTTCCTGAGAGCGAAGGATTCGGTTCGGTGCTGACCAGGCTGACAGTGACGGGCCAGCTCGGCGGAAAAATATCTCATGAATGGAATTCCGAGGGACTGACGGTCCATCTCGCGGTGCCGCTCGATCGACTGACGAGCTGAGGATCTCGTACGACGCGGCTGGAGCGGGATGAGGAAAAGCGTACAGCGGTTTCCGGCGCAATCGCGTTTACGCAGATTGCGTAGACTTATCTGCCTATCCCGCTCTGAGCTTTTGCAATCGATCACGATGACTTTGGATCGATTCGATCCAAAGTCGTCGTGATCCAGAGCGCTTTCCGATCCGATCGAATCGGAAAGCAGCTCTACATTCGTGTTTCGTCGCAATTTCGTTTTGCGATGTCGCCGTGTTGAGCCAATCTACCTGCTGCGACGAGCACCGTATCGGCGGCTGTTGCGATGTGCTGGATTGCCACTACATGGTCGCCAGCGGCCCTCGTTTGCTCGACCGGGGCAACCGAATTGTCACTACGATCATACATGTCACGAGAAGCGAGATCGTTCGGCTGGCGTAGCGGTTATCCGAGGCGGAAAAATGGTACACCAGATCCCCACACGAGTACGTAGCAGTTCAGCCCGCGGCCGAGTGCCAGCAAGAAACTGACCGCTAGGGGGTCACTCCTATCGAGGAAACAATCGCGGCGGCGAGAAGCACCGCCGCGTGTCCTCGTGGCCGGAATCCCGATGATCGCGCATCGAGGTGCCGGAAACCTCCTAGTCGCGTGCGTGGCCCTCGGTGCCCTTGTGCCGGTAGATCAAATGGACGATGTCGACTCGTTCATGACACCGCGTCGTCCGCAGCAGACGCGAGGTAGTCGAGCACGACCTCGCCGAGTCCGAGGGTGAGGTCGGCGACGAAATGCGTGGCGCCTCGCACCTCGAGCACGGGAAGGCGCGCCACGTTCGCCATGACGTGATCGAAGAGCTGAAGTGCCGCCGGACCGCTCCAGGCGCCCCGCAGCGTCACGTCCTTGTAGGCATAGCGGACAAGCTCGCAGACCCGCGCCGAGCCGTCGACATGCGGTATGATCTTGACGAGATAATTGGGCATTGCGAGCGAAGCCAGGACCGGCTCGGCTTCGAGGCTCGCGTGCTTGTATCCCATGGACCCGACCGCGCAGAGCTGCGATCCCGCGTGCAAGGTACCGACGAGGACCTCGCTCTCGGTATAGAGCGCGGGCTTCGCCAAGAGTTGCGGAAAGCCCCAGATCTCGCGCCCGCCCGAGATGGGTGCCCCGTTGTCGAGATACATTGCGTGGACGAAAATTCCGGGCTCGCCATGAAGCACCACCGGAATTCTCTGGCCGCAGCGAATGTAGGGGCCGAATCCGGTCGAATCGGGCGAGCGCACGAACTCGAGCTCGACGAGGTCGCCGGCGGGCACGAGCGGCTCGGGAACGATGGCCCGGAGGCGGTCGCGATCGGTGCGATAAGCTATGACGAAATGCTCGCGGTCGGCATAGCGATAGGGCCCCGGCGGATAGGACGGGGCGTTCAGCGGCATGGCAAAGGCCCTGGCGCGGACATCGGCGAGCTTCATGGAGAATGCGCTTTCGGCAGTGGAGCTGGATCGAGGGCTTTTTCTACCTTCGCGCCTCGACGTTCAAGGGACAGGCGTCGACTCGGCCGGGATCAGGCCGGCAGGGCGAGAAGGCCCGCCTGCCCGGCATGATCGCCGAAGAGCAGGCTTTGTCCCGGCTCGTCCCAGGCGAGCGCCGTGACGGCCGCCTCGGCGCTCGGCCGCACGAGGATCTCGGCTCCGTCGGTCACGCGGCAGAGCAGCACGCAGCCGTCGTCATAGCCTTGCGCAACGACCGGCGCCTTCGGATGGCACGCGACGCAAGTGACCCGGGCGCGCCTGCCGCCGAGCTCCAGCGGCGTCTTCTGCATCGGTCCGTCCTTGTCCTTGAACGGCCACAGGATCGCGGCCTCCGCGCCCGAGGTCGCGAGCCAGTGCCCGTCGAAGGTCCAGGAAATCGACCGAGCCTTCGCCGGATAGCCGCTCATGCGCATGTCCTTCCGGTCGGCGAGGCGCCAGCCGTGCAGCGCATTCTCCTGCATCGAGGTCACGAGGAAGCGCCCGTCGGGCGAGGCCGTGACGTCGAGATGCGAGCCCTTCCATGCGAAGGTCTCGGGGGCGGCCGCGGTGTTGGGGAACCAGAGCGTCGCGCCGTTGTAGTGGGCGATCGCAACCCGATAGCCCTTCGGCAGAAAGGATAATCCCCGCACGGTCGAAGGTGCCGAGAAGGTCTTGATCTCGCCCTTGGGGTCGCGAGCGCGCACCGTCTTTCCGGCCGACCAGGCGAGCGCACCGTCGTCGCGTCCGGCGAGCGCGTCGATCCATTTGCCTTTCTCGTGGGCGATCTCGCGCGTGGTGCCGTCGGCGCAAGTGAGCACCACGCGTCCGTCGTCGCCGCCCGAGGCGAGGTCCTTCCCGGCGAGCGCCGCGACGAGGATCGCGGCATCGGGATGCGCGGGGATGCGCGTCCCGGAGTCGGCTGGCCCGAGCAGGATGGATCCGTCGCCGAGAGCGAGGGCGGGCATCGCGCCGAGAAAGGCCGCGGCCGTCACCGGCGCGCCGGCCTCGATCGGGGTGACACGTTCGGTGAGGGAGGTAATCGGATCGGCCATGCGCCTCACGCCGCGCAGGCGAGAAACCCGCGCTCGATCTCGTCGCGCTTCAGGTTGCGGCCGATGAAGACGATCCGGCTCACGCGCTTCTCGCCCTCCTTCCATTCGCGCTGGAGATCTCCGTTCAGGATCATGTGGACGCCTTGGAAGACGAAGCGTTGCGGCTCGCCCTCGAGGGCGACGATCCCTTTCGAGCGCAGGATCGAGGCCCCTTCGGCCTGAATGTAGCTGTTGAGCCAGGGCACGAATTTTTCCGCGTCGAGCTCGCCTTCGAGGGTCAGCGCGACCGACTGCATGTCCTCGTCGTGATAGTGCTTCGGGCCGTGGGTCTCGTGGGTGTGGTGATCGTGCCCATGTTCGTGCCCGTGGTGGTCGTGCCCGTGGTGGTCGTGATCGTCATGGCCGTGGTGCTCCTCGACCTCGAGGAAGCCCGGCTCGATCGCGAGGATGCGCTCGAGGTCGAAGGCGTTGCGGCCGAGCACGGCGTCGAGCGCCACGGCGCAGTTCACTGTCTTGTGGAGCGCCGCATAAGGGTTGATCGCGCGGATCCGGGCCTCGATCGCGGCGAGCTCGGCCTCGCTCACGAGATCCGTCTTGTTGAGGAGGATCACGTCGGCGAACGCGATCTGGTTCTTGGCCTCCGGCGCGTCCCGGAGCCGGTCCTGGAGCCAGCGCGCGTCGGCGACGGTGACGACCGCGTCGAGCTTCACGGCGTCCTTCACGTCGGCATCGACGAAGAAGGTCTGCGCGACCGGGGCGGGGTCGGCGAGGCCCGTCGTCTCGACGATGATGGCGTCGAACTTGCCCTTGCGCTTCATGAGCCCTTCGATGATGCGGATGAGGTCGCCGCGCACGGTGCAGCAGACGCAGCCGTTGTTCATCTCGAAGACTTCCTCGTCGGCGCCGACGACGAGGTCGTTGTCGATGCCGATCTCGCCGAACTCGTTCACGATGACCGCGAACTTGTGGCCGTGATCCTCGGAGAGGATCCGGTTGAGGAGCGTCGTCTTGCCGGCGCCGAGATAGCCGGTGAGCACGGTGACGGGGACTTTTCCTTCGGACATGGCTCTTCTGGTCGGGAGGGGGCCTCGAGCGGGCTATATGGCGGGCTTCGGCTCGGTCCGCAAACGAAAAGGCGCGAGTCGGCGCGGACCCGGGGCGCCGTGCTCATGTCGCGGATTTGCTTTGCGGTGGCGGGGCCTCCTTGATTTTTGCATTTGTGTTTCATAGCTTAAAATCTCGAAACGAACTCGTAATTGGGTCTGAGATGTCACCCCGGTCCAGCCAGTCGCGCGCGCATGACGGCGAGCCAGTGAAGCAGGGCGGCTCTGAAGCGAGACCGGTGCGGCAAGGAGCCGTTGCGCGCTATCTCGGCGAACTCGAGGAGCTCGGTGGCCTGAAGGGCACCGATATCGCCAATATCACGAACGTGTCGAAAGCGACGGTGTCGCGATGGAAGGCGGGCTCCACGAAGCCGCACCCGCGCAACGAGCTCCTCCTCTCCGATCTCCACTACATCGTCGGCAGGCTTCAGGAATATTACGCGCCGGAGGAGATTCGGAGCTGGCTCTACGCAAGGCATCCGCAGCTCGACGGGCAGCGCGCCATCGACCTCATTCACGACGGCAAGGCGATCGAGGTCTTGCGCGTCCTCGAGCGCTTGGACACCGGGGTTTTCCTGTAAGTGGCCGGTGCGGGATTCGCGCCACGCGACAATCGCCTCATCGACGCTCTCGAACCACTTCGCCGTGCGTCATTCGAGGGTCTGGTCTGGCGCGTTGTGAGGGAGGGCCGGGATCCTCGCCAGTGTAGCGCGTCCGGAGGACGCTGGGACGACGGCACCTTCGACGTCCTCTACACCTCCCTCGATCGCGACGGTGCCGTTGCCGAGATGTATTTTCATCTCCTCCGCGGGCAACCGATCTTTCCGTCGAAGGTCCGTTACCGTCTGTACGAATTGCGGGTCGAGATATCCGAAACTTTGCATCTTCCGACGCTGCAGGATCTGGTGGCGCTCGGCCTCGATACATCCCGCTACGGACAGCTTTCCTACGCCGAGCGTGTGCAGGAATACCCACGTACCCAAGACATTGCGGAAGTGGCGCATTTCCTCGACTGCGATGGGCTCGTGGCGCCGAATGCGAGGTGGCCGTGCAGCAACCTCGTTCTGTTTTGCGATCGCCTGGGTCCGGGCGCCGTCCATGTCGTGAAAGACCATGGTCTCGTCGATTGGGGGAGTTGGAAGAAACAGAACAAGGTGCAACTCTCACGATCCGAGCCTTCGTTCGCAACGCCTATAGGAGCCCCCCTTGCACAGCCCCGTCCTCGCGCCCGTCGTGACGCTCGTCCTCTGGTCCTTCGTCATGTGGGCCTGGCTCTATGCGACCCGCATTCCTGCTGTCGTGAAGGGCAGGGTCGGCCTCGACCCGACCCATTCGAAGGCCGAGTTCGACGCGCTGCTCCCGCCGCAGGTGCGCTGGAAGGCGGACAACTACAACCATCTCATGGAGCAGCCGACGCTGTTCTATGCGGTGGCGCTGACCTTGGCCTTGCTCGGTGCTGGCGACGGTGTGAACCTCGCCCTCGCCTGGGCCTATGTCGGGCTGCGCATCGCCCACAGCCTCGTGCAAGCCCTCGTCAATATCATCCTGTTGCGCTTCACGATCTTCATGGTGGCGTCGGTCGTGCTGCTGGTCATGGCTCTGCGCGCGGCGGTCCTCGTGTTCTGAGCCCGTTCGACGCGTGGGCTATGGTCGCGGCGCTCGCTTCGCCTTGTCCGCCGCCGGACCCGGGCCGCTCGCCTTGTCGCGTGCTATCGTCAGCTCGCGCAGCGAATCGTAGATCGGCGGGTCGCGCAGCATGGTCGGCACCAGCATCGCCATGAAGCAGGCGCCGAGCATCGGGAGCAGCATCGCCGTGTCGGCCGTCATCTCGGTGATGAGCACGATGCCGGTCACCGGCGCGCGCACCACCGCCGTGAAAAGCGCGGCTGTCCCGACCACCGCGAAGCCGCGCGGATCGAAGCCGAGACTCGGAAGCAAGGCGACGCAGACGAGGCCGAAGGCGAGGCCGAGATGCGCGCCGAGCGCCAGCAGCGGGGCGAAGATGCCGCCCGGAGTCCCCGCGGCATAGGAAAAGACGCTCATGACGCCGCGGATCAGGAAGACGAGCGGAATGATCGCCAGCGTCCCGGCCCCGGAAAGCGCCTGGACCGCGATTGCTTCACCGCCGCCGACGAGGTTCGGCGCAAGCCAAGCGATCGCGCCGATGCAGGCTCCGATCACGCCGGCGTGAATCTCCGGCGGAATGCGGCGGAGCGCGGCAATCGTCGCGAGCAGCATGCGATTGTAGAGGATGCCGAGGAGCCCGGCGACCGCGCCGAGCAGGATGCAGAGCGGCATGGCCTCGGGCGGCGGCGCGGGCAAGGGGAGAATCGCGAAGACCGGCACATTCGGGAGCAGGAGATGCGATACCGAGATCGCGGTGGCGGAGGCGGCGAGTGCCGCGATCGCGATTCGCGGATCGAAACGACCGACGAGCTCCTCGAGCACGAAGATCGCCCCGGAGATCGGCGCATTGAAGGCCGTGGCGAGGCCCGCTCCGGCGCCCGCGGCGAGCAGCGCCTTGCAATCCGCCAAGCTGCAGCGAAACACCTTCCCGATGAGATGGGAGATGGTCGCGCCCATCTGCACGCTCGGGCCCTCGCGGCCGAGCGCCAGGCCCGCGCCGATCGCGAGGACCCCGCCGAGGAACTTGACCGGAACGAGAAAGATCGAGGTCTGCGGCAGCAGGCCGCGCAGCACCGCCTCGACATGGGGAATGCCGCTCCCGCCGGCATAGGGGGAATAGCGGCGCACGATGAAGGCCGCGAGCGCCGCGGCACCCCCGCAGACGACGGCTACTGTCGCGACTCCGAGGACGCCATGTGCCTGAGAGGACACGACGAGCGCTCCCCGGGCGCGATCCGCCGCGTCGAGCGCAAGGCGAAAGACCGCGCCGAGAAAGCCCGCATAGGCGCCGACGATCGGGGCGAGGATCGCGAGCCAGAGGAAGCTCTCCTGGCGCTCGCCTGCGTCGGCCGGTTCTGGAGCGTTTTTCATGCGGCTCGTCGGGTGGATCGAATCTGGCGACTGTGCCTCGACCTGGAGGATAGCGGGTTTCGCCCTGCGACGGGAGCCCGGGCCGCCGCCAGGTCGCGCGGGTCCTTTGCGCTCTGTCACATGCGTGCTATGAGCCGGCGCCAACTCCTTCCCGGGCAGGCTCGCGGCAACGCCGCCCGCGCAAGACTTCGGAGCTGGCATTGGCCCTCATCTCGCGATCCTCGCTCACCGAGGCTTTGACCTTCGACGACGTGCTTCTGCTGCCGGGCCATTCTACGGTCCTGCCCGGATCGGCCGACCTCTCGACGCGGCTCACCGCCTCGATCGGCCTGAACGTCCCGATCCTGTCCTCGGCCATGGACACGGTGACCGAGGCGCGCCTCGCGATCGCCATGGCGCAGGCCGGCGGAATCGGCGTCATCCATCGCAATCTCGGCCCGAGCGAGCAGGCCGAGGAGGTGCGCAAGGTCAAGCGCTACGAAAGCGGCATGGTGGTCGATCCGATCACGATCTTCCCGGACGAGACGCTGGCCGATGCCCTGGCCCTGATGAGACGATTCGGAATTTCGGGAATTCCGGTGGTCGAGCGCAGCCTCGGCGGCAAGCCCGGGCGGCTCTGCGGCATCTTGACCAACCGCGATGTCCGCTTCGCCGACAATCCGCTGCAGCCCGTCAGCGAGCTCATGACGAAAACCGTCGTCACGGTCCGCGAGGGCGTGAGCCAGGACGAGGCGCGGCGGCTGTTGCATCAGCATCGGCTCGAGAAGCTCGTCGTCGTGGACGAGGAGTCCCGCTGCGTCGGTCTCGTGACGGTCAAGGACATGGAAAAGGCGACGCAATATCCGTTCGCCTGCAAGGATGGCGAGGGCCGGCTCAGGGTCGGTGCGGCCTCGACCGTGGGCGATGCCGGCTACGATCGCGCGCTGATGCTCATCGATGCCGGCGTGGATTGCCTCGTGGTCGATACCGCGCACGGCCATTCGCAATCCGTCCTCGACCAGGTGGGACGGTTGAAGCTCGCCTCCAACAAGGTCGCGGTCGTTGCCGGCAACGTAGCGACGGCGGACGGCGCCAAGGCGCTGATCGATGCGGGAGCGGACGCGATCAAGGTGGGGATCGGGCCGGGCTCGATCTGCACCACACGTGTGGTGGCCGGCGTCGGCGTGCCGCAGCTCACCGCGATCATGGAATGCGCCGAGGCCGCGCGGGCCGCGAACATCCCGGTTATCGCGGATGGGGGGATCAAATATTCCGGCGATCTCGCCAAGGCGATCGCGGCCGGTGCCGACAGCGTGATGATCGGCTCGCTCCTCGCCGGAACCGACGAGAGCCCGGGCGAGGTGTATCTCTACCAGGGCCGCTCGTTCAAGGCCTATCGCGGCATGGGCTCCGTCGGGGCCATGGCGCGCGGCTCGGCGGACCGCTATTTCCAGCAGGAGGTGAGCGATCAGCTGAAGCTGGTGCCGGAAGGTGTCGAGGGCCAGGTGCCCTATCGCGGGCCTGCGGCGGCGATCGTGCACCAGCTCGTCGGGGGGCTCAGGGCGGCCATGGGCTATGTCGGAGCGCCGACGATTCCCGAGTTCCAGGCGCGCGCGAATTTCGTGCGGATCTCGGCGGCGAGCCTGCGCGAGAGCCATGTCCACGACGTCGCGATCACGCGCGAGAGCCCGAACTATCCGACCGGCAGCTGAGCTGCCAAATCTTCCGCCCCGCGTAGGTACTCCAATGACGTCGGCTGCGATTCTCTTGCCCGTCTTCGTTCAGGTCGGGCTCGCCTTCTATCTCGGCTTCCGGCTCGGGCTCGCGCGGCGGGGCGCCGTCATGCGCGGCGACGTGCGCCTCGCCGACATCGCGCTCGGGCGCAAGCCATGGCCCGATCACATCGAGCAATTGGGGAATGCCTACGACAACCAGTTCCAGCTCCCTGTCGCCTTCTACGCCTTGGTGGCTTTTGCGATGATCACGAGCAAGGCGGACGTTGCCTTCGTGGCTCTCGGGTGGCTGTTCGTCGCGAGCCGCATCGCTCATGCCTTTGTTCACACGACCTCCAACCACGTCCCCACGCGGTTCCGATGGTTCGCGTCGGGTGTCGTGATCATGCTCGTCATGTGGGTGTGGTTCGCTCTTCGCCTCCTTGCCGGCGCGCCATGACGCCGGGCGCGAGGGTCGCAGCGGCGATCGAGGTTCTCGAGGAGATCGACGAGCGTCGGCGACCTGCCGCCGATGCCCTGAAGGATTGGGGCGGGTCGCATCGCTTCGCCGGGTCCAAGGACCGCACCGCGATCGCCTCGCTCGTCTATGACGCCCTGCGGCGCAGGGCCGCGGCCGCTCATGTCATGGACGCCGCCACGCCGCGAGCGATCCTCATCGGGACGTTGCACCTCGTCCGCGGCCTCGACCTCGACGAGGCGCGAGCCCTTTTCACGGGAGAGGGGCACGCCCCGCCGCCTCTGAGCGAGGAAGAGGCGCAACGCTACATCACAGGAGACCTCGCCGGAGCGCCGCCGCACGTCGCCGGGGATTTTCCCGGCTGGCTCGAGCCGTCGCTTGTCGCCGCTTTCGGCGATAACGTGGTTGCCGAATGTGCGGCGCTCGCCACGCGCGCTCCCGTCGATCTCCGCGTCAACACGCTGAAGGCCACGCGGGACAAGGCCCAGGCAAGGCTCGCGCATCTCGGCGCCGGGCCGACGCCGCTCTCGCCGATCGGGCTCCGCCTGCCGCTCGCGCCGGACGGCCGCGCCCCGGCCCTCGGTGCCGAGCCGGCCTATGTGAAAGGCCTTGTCGAGGTGCAGGACGAGGGCTCGCAGCTCGCCGCCTTGCTCTCCTCGGCACGATCCGGCGAGCAGGTGCTCGATCTTTGCGCCGGCGCCGGCGGAAAAAGTCTCGCGCTCGCCGCGCTCATGGAGAACCGCGGGCAAGTCTACGCGACCGACAGGGACGGGCGCAGGCTCATGCAGAGCCATGCCCGGATCGAGCGGGCAGGGGTCCGCAGCGTCCAGCTCAGGCCACCGCGCGGCGGGGCGGATGTCCTCGCCGACCTCGAGGGGCGCTGCGATCTCGTCGTCGTCGATGCGCCCTGCACGGGCAGCGGGACCTGGCGGCGCAACCCGGACGCCAAATGGCGGACGAGGCCCGGCGCGCTGGAGCAGAGGATTGCCGAGCAGGACGAGGTCCTCGGCGAGGCCGTGCGCTACGTGAAGCCCGGCGGACGGCTCCTCTATGTGACCTGCTCGGTGCTCCGCGAGGAGAACGAGGACCGGATCGCGGGATTTCTTGCGTCCCGACCGGAGTTCTCGAGCGTGCCGGCGGCGGAGATGATCGAGCGGGCGGGCCTGCCGCAGCTCGCAAGCTTTGCGTCGCCCTTCGGCTTCGGCCTGCGGCTTTCGCCGCTCACGAGCGCAACCGACGGTTTCTTCATCGCGATGCTGGCGCGTGCGTAGGCCGACCGCGGCAAGCGATCCATGAAAATTCCACTCTTTTCGTCGAAAAGGCGCGCCGGTGCAGGGCAGGCGAGCTTTCGGTCGTATGTAGCATGCGACTCCATGCGTTAACCTTCGCGCTCCATAGTGACAGCCGGCGACGTCTGGAATTGATGTCCCCCTGCCAATGGAACGTCCTGTGGAAACGGGGATTGGATGGCTTCGATTCCGCGTCCCGGAGAAGGGCGCACGCCCCTATGCATCACGTTGTCTTGCTTCCTGGCGACCGGCAGTGTTCTCGTCCCGGTCGAGGCTCTCGCTTTCGATTTCTTCGGCCTGTTCGGCTCGGAAACCCCTCCCGCGCCCTCGGCTTCGACGCTTCCCTATAGCGTCACCTTCGTGATCGCGGGTGACGAGAGCGTGAAAGCGGCTCTCGAGGAAAGCTCCAATCTCTACAAGCTGCGGCAGGATCCGCCGCCCGACGGGCAATCCCTCGTGCAGAGGCTCGAGGCCGATTTCGCGCCGATGGTCGATGCCCTGTGGGGCGCAGGCTATTACAACGCGACGATCCGCGCGGCGATCGGCGGCACGCCGGTGCAGCTCGGACCGGGCCTCGGCAATGGCGCCGCCCGGATCGCGGCGGCCTATCGCGACCGCTCCGTTGTTCCCGTGACGATTTTCGTCGAGACCGGCCCCCTCTTCACCCTGCGTAGGATCGAGGTCGTCGATCTCGCGACGGGCAGGCCGTTTCCGCCCGATAGCCTGCCACAGGGAATTTTACGGCTCGCGCCGGGCGATCCCGCCCGCGCCGCCGATCTCGGGGCGGCGAATGCCCGTCTCGTCGATTATTTTCGCGGCAAGTCCTATCCGCTCGTGAAGGCGCCCTTGCCGCATCCGACCGTCGATCACGCGACCCTGACAATGGACGTGACCTTCACCGTCGGTCCCGGCCCGAAAGCGGGGTTCGGCGAGGTCTCGCTGACGGGTCCGGAAGGCTTCGATCCGGCGATCGTGCGCTCCTTCGTCTATCTCGAGCCCGGCCAACCCTATTCCCCGAAGGCGCTCGCCGACACGCGCCGCTCCATCACATCGATCCCGGCGGTCGGCTCGGTCCGCATTCGCGAGGCCGACACGCTGGACGCACATGGAAATCTGCCGATCTTCATCGATGTCGGCGACCGCAACCGCAACCTCGCCGGCTTCACCGCCGGCTACTCGAATGTGGATGGCCCCACGGCCAACGGCTATTACGAGAACCGCAACCTATTCGGCGGTGCGGAAGCTCTCCGGCTCGGTGCGGATCTCTTCTACGCTCCGCCGGTCTTCGGAATCGTGGCGAATCCGTTCGGCACGGGTCCGAACTACAGCGACAAGGGCCTCGGTGCGCGCTTCAAGGCCTCGTTCATGAAGCCGGCGCTCTCCGGCTCGCGCGTGGACTTCCTGCTCGACGGGATCGCCGAAAGAGCCCGCTACGGCGGAGGCAGCTTCGGCGGCTATGTGGACGAGCTTGCCGGGGCGACGGCAGCCTTGCGCTATCGGGTGGACCAGGCCCTTTCCCTGCAAGGCGGCGTGAAGCTCGAGAAGGGCTGGGCCGCCGACTCGCTCGGTAGGGTCGACTACACCTTTCTCGGTCTCCCCGTCTCGCTGCGCTACGACACGACCGACGACCTGCTCGATCCCACCCGCGGGGTTCGCGTCCTGGCCTCCGTGACCCCTTACCCTGCGGTTGTCGGCGGTGTGGGCTTCACGAGAGCAACGATTGCGGGGTCCACCTATTGGGCGTTGGACGAGAGCGGCGATTATGTCGTCGCTACGCGCGCAGGCTTCGGCTCGATCTTCGGCAATAGTGTCGGCCTCGCCGGAATTCCCGCGAACTACAGGTTCTACGAGGGTGGGCTCGCGACCGTTCGCGGCTATCGGGAGCAGACGATCGGCCCCTCGTCCCCGAGCGGATTCACGATCGGCGGCCTCAGCGGCTTCAACGCGACGGTCGAGGCCCGAATCAAGGTGACCGACGTCATCGGCGTGGCGCCGTTCCTCGACGTCGGCGGCGCTTTCACGCAGTCGACCCCTTTCGGATCGAGCGGCGACACCCGCATGGGCGCCGGCGTCGGGCTCATGTACTACACGCCGATCGGGCCGATCCGGATCGATGTCGCGCGCGGCCTGAACCAGCGCCGCGGCGATTATCCGGTCGTCTTCTACGTCAGCATCGGGCAGCCCTTCTGATGGCTTGGTCGCTCCTTTCCTCGGGCCGCGGGCGCGTGGTCGCAACGGCGATCCTGATCCTCGTCGGGCTCGTGCTGGTCGTGACACTTACCGTGACGACGCCGACAGGGCAGGGGATCGCCGCAGGGCTCGTTTCCCGCGCTCTCTCGACGGAGACGCGCAAGGTATCGATCGACAGGATCGAGGGCCTGTTCGCCCCCGCCATGACGATCCGTGACATCGAGGTCTCGGATCGTGAGGGTGCTTGGCTGAATGTCGATCGCGTTCGCGTCCTCTGGAGGCCGCTCGAACTCTTCCGGCTGCGGCTCGCGGTCGAGGCTCTCGACGTCGATCGTGTGGAGATGCTGCGCAAGCCTCTTTCCGACGACACGAGGACTGCAAGCCGAGAGCCGTTCCGGCTGCCGCAGTTCCCCGTCGCTGTCGAGGTCGCGCATTTCGCTCTGGCAACCGCGAGCCTGGCGGAACCCGTCGTCGGGACAGCCGCGGTCCTCGCCGCGAAAGGAAGTGCGAGCCTCGGGCCCTCTCGCGGCGCCGCGCTCGTCTTCGATGTCGAGCGGCGCGACCGGCCGGGCGGGGTCTCCGCACGGCTGAATTTCGACCCTGCGAGCGAAGCGCTCCGCGCGAGCCTGAAGCTCGACGAGCCGGCGGGCGGGATCCTCGCCGAGATCGCCGAGCTTCCGGATCGGCCGCCGGTCACGCTTTCCTTCGACGGCGAGGGGACGCTCGACGCTTTCCGGTCGAAGCTCGTCTTTCGTGCCGGTCCGCGGATCGACGCCGACGGTACGCTCGCTCTCGACCGCGAAGGGCCGGGACGCAGGCTCGCCTTCGATCTCGCGGCACGTCTTCCGACCGTCGCGTTCGCGCGCATGGACGGGACGTTCGCAGCCGTTGCAACGGACGAGGCACATGACACCTTCGACCTGAGCGGCGAGGCGGCCGTGACTGGACTGAAGCTCGCCGACATGGCCCTTGCCGATGCGATCGGCACGGACGTCCGGCTGGCGATGCGCGGCTCCGGCACGACGACCGGGCCGATCGATGTCGAGTCCTTGAAGATCGTGTCGCCCGCCCTCTCGGCGGGTTTCAAAGGCGTTGTGGCGACCGAAGCCACGCAGGGGCGCCTCGAAGCCGAGGTCCCCGACCTGTCGCGATTCGCGGCGCTCGCGGGCCTCGCCCTTCGGGGCGACGCGAAGCTCTCGGCTGAAGTCTCCGGCATGCCGACGCAAGGTCACTTCTCCGCGATGATCGATTCGACGGCGCGCCGTTTCGCGACGGGCAATTCCGGGTTCGACGGCCTGATCGGCGGCACGCTGCGGCTCGAGGGCGGCCTCCGTTTCGACCCCGACAAAGGTCTCGCGGCCGACAAGTTGACCCTGACCGGACCCCACGCCACAGCGCGCATCGACGGCGCGGTGAGCCCGAAAGCCACCGATGTTACCGCGGTCGTATCGATTCCCTCCCTCGAGAAGGCCGATCAGCGTCTCGCCGGACGGGGTGAAGCGACGGTCCGTCTCACCGGCACGCTCGAGCGCCCCGATGCGACACTCGACGCCCGGATCAGCGAAGGCGCTTTGCTCGGGCGCGCCGTGCCGAGCCTCGCCCTCGAGGCACGCGGGAGCGATCTTCGCGGCGCCTTCGAGGCGCGAGCGAGCCTCGACGGGACCATCGGCGGCAAGGTCGCGAGGGGGAGCCTCCACGCGGCCCGCACCGCGAGCGGCGAGTTCCGCCTCGATCCCCTCGATCTCGCGATTGGATCGGTCGCGGTGACGGGGGCGGGCACGATCGATCCTTCCCTTCTCGCGTCGGGCAAGCTCTCCGTCCATGCCCGCGACCTCGACGATCTGTCACCTCTGGTGCTCGAAGCACTTTCGGGCGCTCTCGATGCCGATGTGACCTTCACGAGGTCGGGCGCGCGGCAGGATGTCGCCGTGGTGGCCGAGGGCCGGAAGCTCGCCGGCTTCGGGACGAGTGTCGAGACGTTTTCGGCCGACCTGAATGCGACGGGTGTCACCGAGCGCCCGGCTGTCTCCGGTACCTTGGAGGCGCGCGAGGCTCGGATCGGCGGCGAGACGATCACGCGGCTGCGGCTCGACGCGAAACGTGCTCCCGACGCGAGCGACGTGACTTTGACTGCTTCCGCGCGAGGGATCGACCTTGTCGCCGGCGGCCGGATCTTTCCCGCCGAGCCGATTCGCCTCGAGCTCACGAAATTCGATGCCGTGCGCGGGCGCACCCGCCTCGGGCTCGCGGGACCCGCGACGTTTACGATCGAGGAGGGCGGCGCCGCCATCCGAAACCTCGTCCTGGCCTCGGCCGGGGGACGGCTCTCGATCGATGGGCGTGCGGGGTCGAGGTCGGACCTGAAGATGACGGCGCGCGCGGTGCCCTTGGCGGTCGCCGAACTCGCCGCCCCCGACCTCGGGCTCGCCGGGACACTCGACGGCGAGGCAACGATCACAGGCCCGCTCGGCGCGCCCACGGGCACCTATCGTTTCCGCCTCGAGAAGGTCGTTAGCCCGCAGACCAAAGCGGCGGGCCTGCCGCCGGTCGATGCCGAGGCCAAGGGTCGGCTCGAAGGAGTACGAACTACGCTCGACGCAAACATCGTGGCAGGCGAGGCCGGGCGCCTGGCGATCACGGGTTCGGCGCCGCTCGCGGCGGGCGGAGCGCTGGACCTCTCGGTGAGGGGCAACCTCGACGTCGCTGCCGCCGGCCGGACGCTGGCGGTGGAGGGACGCCGTGTCACCGGGGCGGTCGCGATCGACGGACGCGTGAACGGGACGCTCGACCGCCCGAGCGCGTCCGGAACCGCCGTCCTTTCGAACGGGTCATACCAGGATGCGGTGCAGGGGACGCGGCTCGACGCGATCCGCGCGCGGCTCGTCGCGCGTGACGACAAGATCACGATCGAGAGTGCTTCGGCGACGGCGCGCAACGGCGGACCGATCTCCGTCTCCGGCGACATTCGTCTCGATCCCGGCAGCGGTTTTCCCGGCAACATCAAGGTCGTCGGCCAGCGCGCGGAGATCGTCCGCAGCTCCGTCGCCACGGCGATCGTGGACCTCGATCTCGCCGTGACCGGCCCGCTCGCCCGCTATCCCCGCGTCGGAGGCAAGGTCGGCATCGAGACGCTCGATCTTTCCATCGCCGAGGCGCTCGGTGGCGTGGATCGGCCGTTGGAAGGCACGCGCCATCTTCGGCCGACGCCCACAGCGAAGCAAAGGCTCGCTGTCGCCGCGGCCCAGCGCCGCAGCGGGACAGGTGCGCCTTTCGATGCAGCGCTCGACGTGACGGTCGATGTCCCGGGTCGTATTCGGGTCACCGGGCGCGGCCTCGACGCCGAGCTCGGCGGCAGCCTGAAGGTCCTCGGCACGCTCGCGAAGCCCGAGCCTGAAGGAGCGTTCCATCTCGTTAGAGGCAGGATGCGCATTCTGACCTCCGATCTCGACATCACCCGCGCGAACCTCACCTTTGCCGGCGATCTCTCGCCTCGGCTCGACTTCCTGGGGACGACGCAAGCCGGGGGCGCCTCGATCCGGGTTGCGGTGACAGGCAGCCCGAGCGATCCCCATTTCACCTTCAGCTCTAGCCCGGATTACCCGCAGGACGAGATCCTGTCGCGGCTCCTTTTCGGCCAGGGCTCCGGGCGCCTCACCCCGACGCAGGCGCTCGCGCTGGCACAGGCGGTCGCGATCTACACGGGGGGCACCGGCGCCTTGGAAAACCTGCGCCGGTCGCTCGGCCTCGGGGCCGCGAGCCGGACGCGCGACCCTTTGACCAATTGGCTCGGCGACCGCGTCAGCCTCGGCATCCGGACCGGGGCGACCCCGGCTCAAACGGGAGTCGGCGTGGACATCTCGATCTGGAAGCAAATGAAGGCGCGCGGCGCGATCGATGCACGGGGGGCCGCCTCGGTCGGCGTGGGTGCCGAGACCGAATGGTGAGCCTCGCGCGTACGGCAATTTGCGCGAAGTGTGGTAGTCTCGGGCTCGGCCACAAGCATCTGAAGGATCGATGCCGATGTCACAGGAACTAGAAGAGCTCCCTTGGCGCCGTGTGCTGCTTCGGGTGGGGGAAGCAGTTGTCGGGCTCTACGTCGTCCTCGACGATATTTTCACGCCGATCTTCGAGCCCGTGGTGCGCTGGGTCGTCCAGCTGCCGCTGGTTCTCCGGCTCCAGCAATTTGCGGCAGAGCTCCCGCCGTATGGTGTTCTCGCCCTGATGGCGGTGCCCTTCGCGCTCGGGGAACCGGCCAAGCTCTACGGCGTCCTCCTCGTCGGCACCGGCCATTGGGTGACGGGGCTCGTCGTCCTCGTGCTCGCCTATCTCGTGACGATCGTCCTCGTCGAGAGGGTCTATGCGGCCGGGCGGGACAAGCTGAGGACCATCGGCTGGTTCGCCTTCGTGATGGATTGGCTCGTCGCCATTCGAGATCGCATCCACGAATGGGCGCGCACGACGACGGTCTGGGCCGCCGCCGAGCAGCTGATGGAGCGGATTCGCGCCGCCTATCCGGCGGTGAAACAGCGGGCGCTCGAGGCCGTCGAATGGGTGCGGCTTCGCCTTCGCCGCGGCTGAAGAATCTGTCTTGCCACCGCTCGATCCGTCGTCCCGATCACCATCGAGTGATCCGCGTCGGCGGTCGAGCCGGGCGATGGCGTTTCTCACCTCGGCCGAAAACGAGGGATCTTTGTCCTTGCCACAGGCGTCATGACGTTTGATTATTTCTGTGGATAATGCAGCACGAAAGTGATTTGCGCCATGACCCCACAGGCCGAAAATCCACTCCGCCCCGCGCCCGAGATCATGCGATCGCGTCGGATCGGATTTTTGACCTACCCGAAGTGCGACATACTCGACGTGTGTGGGCCGAGCGACGCTTTCTTTTTCGCTGACACCTTCTTGCCGCGATTCGGAAGACCGACAGAGTCGAGATACGATTGTCAGGTCTTGGCCACCACTCCCGGCCCGGTTCGTACATTGTGTGGGCTCGAGCTCGTCGCGACCCGCAGCTACCGGGACATCAATGACGGCTTGGATACCTTGATCGTGGTCGGTGGGGTCGTCAGCGTCGAGCAAGCCTGCCAGGATCCGTCCCTCCTCGAATGGGTCCGCTCGATGGCGCCGAAGGTGCGCCGCCTGGTATCGATTTGCACGGGCGCCTATATCCTGGCGGCGGCGGGCCTCTTGAATCATCGGCGTGTGACGACGCATTGGATGTTTGCCGAAGGTCTGGCGGCGGCCTACCCCTCGATCGAGGTCGATTCGAGCCTGCTCTTCGCGCGCGATGGAAACATCTATTCCTCCGGCGGGATCACGGCGGGGATCGACCTCGCGCTCGCCTTGATAGAGGAAGACCTCGGACGGGAGATCGCGCTCGCCGCAGCTCGAATGCTGGTGGTCTTCCCGCGCAGACCCGGAGGCCAATCTCAATTCAGCGCCCACATGCACTGGGGAGAGATCAAGCCTCGGCCGGATATCTCCGAGCTTCAAGCCTGGATGCTCGGAAATCCCAAAGCCGACCTCAGCGTTCCCGCCCTGGCGGATCGCATGGCCATGAGCCCGCGCAATTTCTCGCGTCTCTTCCGCAGCGAAACCGGCAAGACGCCGGCGCAATTCGCCGAACGGGCGAGGGCGGATGCGGCGCGCCTCGAGCTGGAGCAGACCCTCACACCGGTCGAGACCATTGCCGAGAAATGCGGGTTCGGCAACACCGAACGCATGCGGCGCACCTTCCAGCGCCTCTTCAACGTGAGCCCGCACGACTATAGGGCCAGGTTCAAATCGACCTTGCCTGCCTGAGATCGGGGCTCGCGCCCCGACAACAAGCTCCGACACGCCCTAGGAATTTCACACGCAGCGAGCCCTCGCGGTCGCCGAGGAGCGTCCCCTGCTGCGTGTCATCAGGACAGGAGAACCGATAATGACCGACTCTCTCGTTCATGCCGCTTTCGACCCCTATCCCTACATCGCTTTCAGCGCTTGCGTGGAGGCGATCGGGGTCATGGTCGCGATACGCCGATCCCACACGGACCCGAGTCGCACTTC
Organism: Beijerinckiaceae bacterium; assembly: GCA_024304885.1. Lineage (GTDB taxonomy): Bacteria > Pseudomonadota > Alphaproteobacteria > Rhizobiales > Beijerinckiaceae > Methylocapsa. The sequence goes on along the minus strand of JALJOM010000003.1, from coordinate 2,627,225 downwards.
ACGCAATGCTCCGAGCAGCTCTGCGTACCGACCGGCCGGGCACGTCGATCGCGCGCCGCATCCGTTCGGGCTCGCGAGGTCCTGAGGCGGTTCCTTCGCGACGACAAGATCGAGAGCAGCCGCGTCCCCCGATCGGGGGACGCGAAAGGGCGACTCTCGCGAAATCAATGCAGGCGATACGCGCTTCCTTTCGCTTCATCCTCGACCCGGCGCGCCCCGATGGCCAAGCCATTTTGCGCCGCGCGAGCCAATACTAAGGATCGACTTCGATGCGTATTCTCTTTCTCGCCTCGGCCCACAACAGCCTCAGCCAACGTCTTTGGATCGAGCTTTTCGAGCGCGGGCACGATGTTCGGGTCTCGATTGTCGTAACGGGTGACGCCATGATCGCCGCCGTTGCTCGGGAGGCGCCGGATCTGATCATCGCGCCGATGCTGAAGATCGCGATTCCGGAGGCGGTATGGTCGCGCCACCTCTGCCTGATCGTGCATCCGGGCATCGAAGGCGATCGCGGTCCGTCCTCGCTCGACTGGGCCATCACCGACGACGAGAAAACCTGGGGCGTGACCATCCTCCAGGCGGCGGCGGATTTCGATGCCGGGCCGGTCTGGGCGTCTCGGGAGTTCCCTGTTCCGGTCGAGCCCGTGACGAAGAGCAGCCTCTATCGTGGTCCGGTCACCGAGGCCGCCGTGGCCGCTGTCCTCGAGGCGGTTGCTCGTGTCGAGTCTGCGGAATACCGATCGGGCGCCTGGAAGCCCGCGGCACTGTCGCACGACACGCCTGCCGTGCGTGGTCGCCTACGCCCGCCGATGCGTCAGGCCGACCGTGCCATCGACTGGACAAGCGATACGACGGCGACGATCGTGCGGAAGATCCGCGCGGGCGACAGCGCTCCGGGTGTCCTCGGCACGCTGCACGGTAGACCCTGCTTTCTCTACGGCGCGCACGAGGAGGGGCGCTTGCGAGGCGCTCCGGGCAAGGTCCTGGCGCGCCGCGACGGCGCGATCTGCATCGGCACAGCCGACGGGGCTGTGTGGATCTCCCATTTGAAGATCAAGGACGGGGTCGAGACAGCGCGGAACAACGACCACCACCACCATGGCGGCGACCCGACGCCGATCGCCGGGATCAAGCTGCCGGCCGCGCAGGTCCTGGGATCGCTGCTCCTCGGCGTGCCCGAAGCACCGATGCCGATCGACGCGCCGGAGGATCACCGCACCTTCCGCGAGATCGCCTATCAAGAGGAAGACGAGGTCGGCTATCTGTCGTTCGATTTCTACAACGGAGCGATGAGCACGCCGCAATGCGCGAAGCTCCGCGAGGCGTTCCTTCATGCCTGCTCGCGCCCCACTCGTGTCATCGTGCTGCTCGGTGGCCGAGATTTCTGGTCGAACGGGATCGACCTCAACGCGATCGAGGCGAGCGCCGATCCCGCTGCGGAATCTTGGCATAACATCAACGCGATCGACGACCTGGTCGTCGAGATCCTCGGCACGACATCCCACCTCGTCGTCGCCGGGATGCGGGGCAATGCGGGAGCCGGCGGAGCCATGATGGCCGTCGCGGCGGACTACGTCTACGCAAGGTCCGGGATCGTTCTCAACCCACACTACCGGAAGATGGGTGAGCTCTACGGCTCCGAATATTGGACCTATACGCTGCCGCGGCGGGTCGGGCACGCCCAGGCATTCGAGCTCACGTCGTCTTGCCGGCCGATCGGGACCGAAGAAGCGCAGCGAATCGGCTTCCTCGACGAGGTTCTCGGAGATGATCCCGAGTCGTTCGAGGCCGAGCTGAGGGGTCGGGCGCGGCTCCTCGCTCGCGATCCAAAATTCGATGCGACGATTCGAGGCAAGCGCGAAAAGCGTTTGAAGCACGAATTGGTCAAGCCTCTCGCAAGCTATCGCGCCGAGGAGCTCGCACGGATGCGCGTCAATTTCTTCGGGCCGGACCCGGCCTATCACGTTGCGCGGCGCAACTTCGTCTACAAGGGGAGCCCGCCGCCGCGGGTCGGTCGACGGCCGGCTCAGGACGTTGCCGAAGCAGCCTCCTTCGTACTGCCGCACGAAGCGGCTCGGGAGCCGGCAGCGTTTCGGTCGGATCCCTCGCGAGACCTTGCAAGCGTCGCGTTCGAGGCCATGCTCCGGCAGAGCGAGCCGAGGCCGCCGATCTATCCTGCCGAATGGATCGAAGACCCGCTATGCTCGTTGTCTGGTCGAGAGCCGACCGGCACATGACGCAAAGGCGTGTGCTCCGGGCTCGGCCGGGGACTCACGCCGCGTCCCGGACGAGGGTCCGGTAGGCGAGCCAGGCCGCACCGAGGTTCAGCACGCCGAGGCCCGCGAGCAGCGCGGGCTCGGAGAGGCCCACGGCCGCGCTCTGAAGGACGGCGGTCGCGAGCACGCCCGCGACGATGAAGGACGAGACGATGATGTTGACTCCGCCGATCACGCGAGCCCGCTCGGCCTTCGGCGCCTCGGCCTGAATCGCCGCCGAGATCGGTACCACGAACACGCCTCCCGCGCAGGCGAGCGCCGTGACGTCGAACGCGACCCTGAGCCCGAGCGGCGAGCCGAAAAAGGCAGCGAGCCCGATCTCTCCATCGGCGTGCGGCAGGGTCCAGGTCGCGAGGCCGAGGTCGATCAGGACGACGGCGATGCCGAGAGCGGCGATCGGCACCGGGTGCAGGAAGATTCGGCCTTTCGCGATGATTGCCGCCGCCACGGAGCCGATCCCGATGCCGAGCGCGAAAAGCGCGCTGACCGCGGTCTCGACCTCGATGCCGCCGCCGGTCTTGTCGCGAACGACGATCGGCACCAGCGACAAGGCCACCGCGCCCGACATCCAGAACCAGGCGACGCCGAGGCCCTTCGTGAAGAGCGGCGGCACGTGCCAGACCGCGCCGAGGCGGTCGCGCGTCGAGGCGAGCACGTTGCGGTCGACCCGAAGATCCGGGGCCCCGCGTCCCGTCCTCGGGATGAAGAGGCTCGCGGCGAAGCAGGCGAGCGCGATCAGCATCAATTGCAGCACGATCCAGGGCGGCGCGTGGCGGGCCGAGAGGCCGCCCGCGATGAGGCCGAGAAAGATCGCGATGAAGGTCGAGGCCTCGACCAGCGCATTGCCGGCGACGAGTTCGTGGCGGCGCAAGAGATCGGGCAGGATGCCGTACTTGATCGGGCCGAAGAGCGCCGAGATCACGCCGAGCCCGAACAGCGCCGCGAAGAGGGCGGGCAGCGAGCTCGCGTAGAGGCCGGCGGCGGCGATCGCCTGCACGAAAATTTCGGCGAATTTCAATCCCCGCGTGACGAAGGCCTTGTCGTGCGCGTCCGCCAGCTCGCCGCCGAGCCCCGATAGGAGGAGCGACGGCGCCACGAAGATGCCGATCGCCAGCGTGACGAGCGGCCCGGAATGGCTCTCGCCGAGCTGGAAGAGAATCAGCATGGCGAGCATGTTGCGGACGAAATTGTCGTTGAGGACGGAGAAGAACTGGCACCAGAACAAGGGCGCGAAGCGGCGCGACCGCATCAGGCTCGCGAGCATCGGCAACGGCGCCGCGCCTGTCGTGGGATCGGGATCGTCGCTCATGGCTGTGCCGGCTCCGCATGCCCGACGATTCGAGCGATCTCCTTGTAGCTCGCGCGGATCCTGCGTTCGAGCGCATCGACCTGCGCATGCACCGCCTCGACGCTGAGCGAGGGATCGACCCGGCAATGGTAGTTGACGACGAGCCCGGCCGGGGTGTCGCGCACGCGCACATCGTGCACGTCGCGTATCGCGCCTTCCGTCGGCAGGTAGCTACGCAGCGCGCCGGCGATCTCGGTCCGGATCGGTCGCGGCGCGTCATGCCCTTCGAGCTGGCGGAGCTCGAGCGGCTCGATATGGGTCTCGACCTCGATGTCGGCGCCGAGCTCCTGCCGAACGTCCTGCTCGAGCTGCGAGGCGATCTCGTGCGCCCGAGCATGCGGCATGTGACCGTCGAGCTCGACATCGAAGCTGACGGATGTTCGGCCACCGATGTCCTGGATCGTGAAATGATGAACCTGGAGATGGCGGCGCGCCGCCGCGAGCAGCACGCGCTCGACGACGGTCTCGTCATCGAGCACGGTCGGCTGTGTCGTGATGGTGAGCGTCACGTCGGGAAACGAGGCACCGATGGCTTCCGCGAGGCTCGCCTTGATCGCCGCGAGCTTCTCGAGCGGGAGGGTCCGCGCCACCTTGATCGTCATGTCGCCGAGGATCTCGCCGCCCGCGGGGCGCAAGCGCAGGGCCTCGACGTCGATCACGCCCGGGACGCCGCGGGCCACGGCCTCGATCTGCCCGGCGAGGCCCTTCGGGGCGGCATCGAGCAATGTATCGACGGTGCGCCGGCCGATCGAATAGCCGGCGACCGCGATGAATCCGGCGACCCCGAGCGCGGCCAGGGCATCGCCTTGCGGATAGCCGTAGCGGGCCGCCACGAGGCCGAGGAGCGCGAGGCCCGAGCTCACGATATCGCTCGAGAAATGCAGGGCGTCGGCGGCGAGGGCGTCGCTCTTCGTCGCTTTCGCGATCCTGGCGAGCGAACGCCAGCGCAAAAGGTCGACCACGATCGAGACGACGAGGATGCCGAACGCGGCGAGCCCCGGCTCGATCGAGACGTCGTGCGAGGCGAGGCGCTTCAGGGCCTCGACCAGGATATAGGTCGCCATGGCGAACAGGAACCCGGTCTCGACCAAGGCCGCCAAGGCCTCGACCTTGCCGTGACCGAACTGGTGAACATCGTCGGCCGGCTTGCTCGCGACCTTGATCGCGAGATAGGTGAGGATCGTCGTCGCGACGTCCGCGAGATTGTTCGCGGCCTCGGACAGGAGCGCGAGCGAGCCGGATGCGAGACCCGCGGCGAGCTTGCCCGCGGTCAGGGCCGCGCTCACGAGGATCGAGGCGAGCGCCGCTTTTTCCTTGAGCCGAGCCTGCTCGTTCATGGTCTTTTCCACGGCCGGCGCCGGGTTCGAGCAGGCGCAATTGCCTGTTCTTCGCGCAAAACTGGTTTCACCCTTGGCGGATCCTGCTCTAAGATCGATTTCGAGCCTCGACCGGAGGCTCGACGAGACGGAAGGCGAGGTCGGCTATGTATAGACGATACACGAGGTATGGACCTCTCCGCGCGAGCCTTGCCTCGACGGCGTTTCGACAATGATCCTCACGAGATCGGGTCCGAGATCGGCGGAGGCGACGCAATGGAATACCTGCACACGATGGTGCGAGTCACCGACCTCGCGCAATCGCTCGAATTCTATGCCGGCAAGCTCGGACTCGTCGAGGTTCGGCGGATCGAGAACGAATCCGGGCGCTATACGCTCGTCTATCTCGCCGCGCCCGATGATGTCGAGCGTGCCCTGAAGTTCAAGACGCCTCTCCTCGAGCTGACCTATAATTGGGACAAGGAGGCTTACGACGGAGGCAGGAACTTCGGACATCTCGCCTTCGGCGTCGAGGATATCTATGCGGTGTGCGACAGGCTCATGAAGGCCGGGGTGACGATCAACCGCCCGCCGCGCGACGGGCATATGGCATTCATCCGGTCACCGGACAATATCTCGATCGAGCTCTTGCAGAAGGGCACGCCGTTGCCGCAGCAGGAGCCTTGGGCCTCGATGCCGAACTGCGGCACTTGGTAGAGGGCGTGATCGATCGGCCGCAGCTCTGGTCGGCGGAGGCTTTCGCCGCCCTCGTGCCGGTCCCGGGCTCGGCCTTCTTTCTCGATGTCGACGGCACGCTGCTCGAGATCGAGCCCCGGCCGGAGCATGTCGTCGCGCACGAGGATCTGCTGGAGGCGCTCGCGCGGCTCGAGGCCGAGGCAGGCGGCGCGCTCGCCCTCGTCAGCGGACGCAGGCTCGACGACATCGACCGCATCTTCGCGCCGCTGCGTCTCGCGGCCGCGGGGCTGCACGGGGCGGAGCTGCGCTTTCCGGACGGCGCGTGCGTCGCCGCTCCGAGCGCGATCATGGACGAGATGCGGCCGAGCCTTCGCGCCTTCGTCGCCGTTCGCGAGGGAGCTTGGCTCGAGGACAAGGGCGCGACGCTCGCGATCCATTATCGGGAAAGACCGGAGCTCGAAGCCGAAGTCCTGACTTTTCTGCGTCCTCTGGCGCGGGGTGGGCTCGCCGTGCAGGAGGGCAAGATGGTCGCCGAGCTGAAGGAGAGCCGCCACGACAAGGGCAAGGCGATCTCGACGCTCTCGGGCATTGCCCCTTTTGCCGGGCGTCTGCCGGTCTTCGTCGGTGACGACCTGACCGACGAAACCGGCTTTGCCGTCGTCAATGCGCGGGGTGGGATCTCGATCCGGGTCGGAACCGGCGAGGTCCCGACCCGGGCGCGCTACTGCATGAGGGATCCGGGGGAGCTTCGCCGCGCGCTCGCGTTGCTGGTCGGACAGGGACGCAATGACCGTGAAAGGACGTGAGCAATGCCTGCAGCCGTGACGCAATTTGCGGAAGGGTTCCCCCGCCGCGCCTTCACCGTGGACGAAATTCTGCGCATGCAGGAAGCGGGCATCATCGGCGAGGACGAGAATTTCGAGCTGATCGAAGGCGAGATCGTGCCGATGCAGGCCAAGACCCATGTCCACGAGCTGATCAAGTCCGCGCTCACGCTGAAGCTCGCGCGTGCCTTGCCGGACGATCTCTGGCTCGGGATCGAAAGCACGATGTATGTTTCGGAACGCACCTTCGTCGAGCCCGATCTCGTCGTCTATCGCCGCGGGATGAAGCTCGAGGATGTGAAGGGGCCCGACATACTTCTCGCGATCGAGGTCGCCCTCACGAGGAGTAAACAATGTCTCGCGCGTCGTCCGAATTCTTCCCTCACCACGCGCGCAGCCGAGCTTTCCGAGCAATGTGACATGCATGTGATTGCGCGCGTAGGCGACCAAATCGGTTGACCGACGACCGGCGCCAAAATATAGTGCAGAATAACGATAGGCCAGCAAGTAAAACCAACGTTTGGTTGTCGGTATCGACGAAGGAGCCCAGTGTGACGCAAGCTGCGAAGGAGAACCCATACCACAACCCGAAATCTCTCTCCTATCGTTTTCGTCAAAACCGATACAAGCGCCTCAGGGTCCTCATCGATCAAATCCTGGCTCGGAAGGGACGCTGCCGTATCCTCGATATCGGAGGATCGGAATTATATTGGGACATCGGATCGGATCAGATTCAAGACGAGCGCATCCAGGTCGATGTGATCAATCTCGAGCTTTACGAATCGACCAGGCCGAACTTCAGGCATTTGATCAAGGACGCGTGCGATCTGCACGAGTTCGACGACATGTCCTATGACCTCGTCCATTCGAATTCCGTGATCGAGCATGTCGGAGCCTGGGGAGCCATGCAGAAAATGGCGGCGAACGTTCGCCGCTTGGCGCCCGTCTATTTCGTGCAGACACCCTATTTTTGGTTTCCGATCGAGCCTCATTTCCAGGCTCCGTTCTTCCATTGGCTTCCAGAGCAGTGGCGCTATCGTTTGATGATGAGCACGGACCTGGGATTCGTGTGGAAGGCCAGTTCCGTATCCGACGCGGTCCTCAAGGTGCAACATGCCGCGCTGATCGACTACCGCCAGTTCGAGGCGTTGTTCCCCGACGCCGAGATCGCACGAGAACGTGTCCTCGGCCTGACCAAGTCTCTCATCGCGATTCGGGCGGGTGGATAGAGCGGTTTCCGATCCCGCCGAATCGGACGCCCACTCTACGTTCTCGGCTTGTCGCGATTTCGCGTCGATGTCGATCTATCTAGCCGTCGAGATCGAGCTGCGAACCGGCGCCCACCTCGCTGGAAATCGCTCGAACTCGACACTCCCGAGGTGAGCCGGATCGGGCCGTCGCGACGCGCGCTGGCTCGGCCTTCCGAGGCTTGCTCACGTACTCGTCGGGCGTCAGGCCACGCTTCAGGCGATGGTCGTCATTCCTCCACCCGACAAGTCCGACCGCAACGTCATCGAGCGCTGCTTCGAACGCCTGTCGCCTTGAGGCGAGCCACGGGCGCTTGTCGCCGCTGAAGCGCGTCGCCTCTCGATCAACCCTGCAACTCCACGAAGGTCGGCCCCTCGGTCTGGCGTTGGCGGGGCTCTATCGCTGGCGCTTGTCGAAAAGCGTCACATGCTCGGGTTGCGTGCATGCCACACGTATGCCGTGTTATGGTCACCGACGGAACGCGGTGACGCCATGAATCCGGTCTTGGATGAGGCAGGACCCGCGCCGTCTCTCCGCGCCGCGTCGCCTCTCGAGCGCCATCGCGATCCGGAATCGCGCGATCTGGAATCGAATGACGCGAACCGGTCTTCGGCTCGGTCGAAAATGCTCCGTGACTCGGGAGACTTCCAGCTTCGGGCGGCAGGATGACGAAACGGGTGCCTGTTTCGATAGCGAGGCGCGTCTCCGCGCTGGCTCTCGGTGTCGTGATCTCGATCGGAGCAGCCACCAGCGACTTTCAGGGCGCGGAGGCGAAGTCTCGGGTTCATTGTCCGCCCTGGCCGATCGATGGTCTGTGCGCCGCCACTCTCGGTTTCGTGACCTCGCTCGGCGCCGCCCTCTTCGGTGCCCGCAGCGTGGGCGTGCGATCTCGCGCGCCTTGCCCTTCGGGTCAAATCTACCATGCGAGGACGCGGTCTTGCGTGCCGAAGGGTGCCGAGCCGACGCTGCAGGCAGGTCTGGCCCCGAGCGAAGTGCCTCCGCTGCCGCCGCGACGAGAAAACTTCGAGGAGGTCTCGGCCCCACCGAACCCCGACCTCCCGCGCGTCGAACCGGCTCCGACCGTCGATGTGCCGACGGGCGCCGAGCCGGCACTGCAAACGGGTCGGGCCGCGAGCAAGGTGCCTCCGCTGCCGCCGCGACGAGAAAACTTCGAGGAGGGCATGCCCCCTCGGAGCCGCGATCGGCAGCGCGTCGATCCGGCTCCGGCTCACGACAAGCCGTCGCCGGTCGAGGCGAAGGGGCTGCACGGTCTCCGAGCGGAAGGTGCGACGTTCGATCCCAAGGCCGCCGTGGAGAGAATTCTCCGGCTCGGTCTCGTTCGGCAGGCCACGACGGCGCAGCTCGAGGACCTCGTTGCGTTCTGCCGTATGGCGCTGAAATCCTATCACCGCACCGAGGCGCCGCTCCAATGGGCGGCTGTTCGGAACACTCTCGCCAACGCGCTCGTCGCGCTCGAGGAACGGACGGACGGGACGGCAGGGTTCGAGGAAGCCGTGGCGCTCTATCGCGAGGCGTTGAAGGAACGAGCACGCGAGAGCGCGCCGCGCGATTGGGCCACGATCCAGACGAATCTCGGCGCGGCTCTCACGCTCCTCGGCACCAGGCAAAATGCCGTCCCCAAGCTTGCCGAGGCAGCGGTGGTGAAGCGCGAAGCCCTGTTGTGGGCCAAGCGCACAGGCGACGACGGGGTCGCCCTCATGCGCGTCGCCGAGCAGCAGGGCGACAAGGACAAGGCCAAGACCGCGCTCGCTCAGATCGATACCGCGCTCACCACCATACGGGACGGCGACCAAGGGTCTCTTTTCGCCGCCTATTTCGAGGAGCAGCTCCCGAGAGCCCGTGCTCTGGTCGAGCAGCTGAGCGACCCTCGCGCGAGCGAGCCGCGCGTTCGATAGCCGGCGGACGGGGAGGCGGGCTTCTTACGGATTGACAGCCGTGGCGGCGTCTGTCATCCGCTTGTTGTCGGCAGAAGATAATCGTCAAAAATGAACGAGTTCCGGCGCTCGATGGTCGGCAGTCCGCCGACGGCTCGGCGATGCAGCGCATTGCTCCCGCGGACAGCCCGTCTCGGCCAGCTGAACGCAACCCGACCGGGGAATGATGCCCATGCTTCATTTTATCGGAACATTGCTGGTCGCGGCCTTGTCGATGACCCCGGCGCTCGCGGGCGGCGCGAGCAAGCTGCCCGCGCTCGCCGCCGATCCGGCTCGCACCTCGGTTTCCGGCCTGTCGTCCGGCGCGTTCATGTCGGTCCAGTATCATGTCGCTTTTTCGAGCACCACGATCGGCGTTGGTGTGGTGGCGGGTGGACCCTACAATTGCGCCTATGTGAATGTGGGTGGCATCGCCACCTGCATGCAGGGCATCCCGGTCGGCTCGGCGTCCTATGATGCGGCTCGCGACTTTGCTGCGCTCGGAAAGATCGACCCCGTGGACAACTTGGCCAAGAGCAAGGTCTACCTGTTCAGCGGCACCCTCGACAAGGTAGTGAAGCAACCCGTGATGAATGCGGTGCGCGACTTCTACATGCGCGCATCCGTTCCCGCGTCGAGCCTCGTCTACGTCGACGATGTCGCAGCCGGTCACGCCTTCGTCTCTCCGAGCCACGGCAATCTCTGCGCGACGACGGCGTCACCCTTCGTCAATGAATGCGCAACGACGAGCGGCGCCAACTACGACCAGCCGAGCGCGATCCTGGCGCATATCTACGGGCCCTTGGTCGCCAAGGCCCGGGCGCCCTCGGAGAATCTCGTCGCCTTCGATCAGGCCGAGTTCACGTCCGCCCCGGCCGGGATGGCTGCCACGGGCTATCTCTATATCCCGACCGCGTGCCGCGACGCGAACGGCGAGAGTTGCGCGGTCCATGTCGTCTTCCACGGATGCCAGCAGGGAGCGGGCGAAGTCGGCGACGCCGTCTATGGCAAGGCCGGCTACAACAAATGGGCGGAAACCAACCGCATTGTCGTCCTCTATCCGCAAATCGACCCGACGGACATTCCGCTCAATTCGCAGGGGTGCTGGGATTGGTGGGGCTATTCGGGCTTGAAGTTCCAGACGCGATCGGGGCCTCAGCTTTCCGCGGTTCGCGCGATGGTTCGGAGGCTGACGGGGCAATAGCCGAGCGTTCGGCCTTCCGGGAAAGCTGTCCGACGCGCGTTCAGCGCCGCCTTCCCCCGATATCGTCGGGCTCGAGGGGGGGCGCGAGCACGAGAATTGCTTCTGGCGAGATCTTTCCGTCCGGGACGAAATTGACGCGCCCCATCCCTGCTATTATCTCGGTGCCATGTCGCTTCGAACCATCATCACGCCGCCGGACCCGCGCCTTCGCCGGATCTGTGCGCCCGTAGAACGGGTGGACGCTTCCGTCCTCGCGCTCATGGACGACATGCTCGAGACCATGTACGACGCCCCCGGCATCGGCCTCGCCGCGATCCAGATCGCCGTCGAGAAGCGCGTGATCGTCGTCGATGTCGCCAAGCGCAAGGACGATGCCGCCTCGGCCGATCCGATCTGCCTCGCCAATCCCGAGATCGTCTGGACGTCCGAGGAGCGCTCGACCTACGAGGAAGGGTGCCTCTCCGTCCCCGACTTCTACGAGGATGTCGAGCGGCCGGCACGATGCCGAGTAGGGTATCTCGACCGCAACGGCAAGTACCAGGAGATCGAGGCCGACGACATCCTGGCGACGTGCCTGCAGCACGAGATCGATCATTTGAACGGCATCCTGTTCGTCGATCATCTCTCGCGGCTCAAGCGCGATCGAATCCTCAAGAAATTCTCCAAGACGGCGAAGCTCGAGCATCCGTTCCCCAAGGCGCGCGCCGCGCTCTGATCCGCCGTCGCGAGGCGCGAGACGCCGGCGCTCATCGCGAGGCAAGCTTTGCGCATCGTCTTCATGGGCACTCCCGAGTTCGCGGTGCCGACCCTCACCGAGATCCTCGGTCATGGTCACGAGGTCGCGGCAGCCTACACGCGCGCGCCGAGGCCGGCCGGACGGCGCGGGCTCGAGCCGACCCCCTCGCCGGTGCACCGCGCCGCCGAGCGTTTCGGGATCGAGGTTCTCACGCCCGCGACCCTGCGCAGCGACGATGCCGCGGACCGGCTGCGCGGGCTCGCTCCGGACGTCGTGGTCGTCGTCGCCTATGGCTTGATCCTGCCGCGTGCCGTGCTCGACGTGCCGGAGGGGGGCTGCCTCAATCTCCACGCCTCGCTCCTGCCGCGCTGGCGTGGGGCCGCGCCGATCCAGCGCGCGATCATGGCCGGTGACGCCGAGACGGGGGTCATGGTGATGCGGATGGCAGAGGGGCTCGACACCGGTCCCGTCGCGTTCTCCGAACGGGTCGCGATCCCTCCGGAGGCGACGGGCGGCGAGATGCATGATCTTCTGGCGAAGCTCGGCGCCGATCTCGTGGTGCGCGCCCTGGCCGCCCTCGATCGCGGCCGCCTCGACTTCACGCCGCAGGCGGAGACGGGCGTGACCTATGCCCACAAGATCGACAAGGCCGAGGCACGGATCGATTGGGCCAAGCCCGCGCGCACCCTCCACGACCTCGTGCGGGCGCTCTCGCCGTTTCCGGGTGCCTTTTTCGAGGCGGATCTCGGCAAGGCACCCGAGCGGGTGAAGGTTCTGCGCTCCGAGGTCGTGGAGGGGCGAGACGTGCCGGGGCGGGTCCTCGATTCGCGTGCCGCCATCGCCTGCGGCGAGGGCGCGCTCCGCCTTCTCGAGCTCCAGCGCGCGGGCCGGGCGCCGATGCCTGCGGCAGAGTTCCTCCGCGGCGCGAGATTGGACGTCGGAACCCTCCTTGCCCCGCTATAAGCTCACGATCGAATACGACGGGACGCCTTTCGTCGGGTGGCAGCGCCAGGCCAACGGCCTCTCGGTCCAGGAGGCGATCGAGGCGGCCTTGGTTTCGATCTGCGGCGAGCCTGTCGCGGTGCGCGGGGCCGGGCGCACCGATGCGGGGGTCCATGCCCGCGGCCAGGTGGCCCATGTGGATCTGCCGAGGGAATGGCGGGCCGATCGGCTACGCGATGCCGTGAATGCGCATCTGCGCCCTCGACCGGTGGCGATCCTCGCCGCCGAGCCCGTGCTGCCCACGTTCGATGCGCGCTTCTCGGCCATCGAGCGGCATTATCTCTACCGGATCGTCAACCGCCGTGCGCCGCTCACCCTCGAGCAGGACCGGGCGTGGCTCGTCACGCGCCGGCTCGATGCGGCGGCCATGGCGGAGGCGGCGAAATGCCTCCTCGGAAAGCACGACTTCTCGACCTTCCGGGCCGCCGAATGCCAGGCGCAAAGCCCGTTGCGAACGTTGAATCGGCTCGATGTGGAAAGACTCGAGGACGAGATCCGGATCCGGGCGAGTGCGCGGTCGTTTCTCCACACCCAGGTGCGGTCCATGGTCGGATCGCTCGAATATGTGGGGGCCGGCAAGTGGAGTGCCGCGGACCTGCGCGCGGCGCTCGACGCCCGCGATCGGCGCCGCTGCGGGATCGTCGCGCCGGCGGCGGGCCTCTATCTCGTCGGCGTGGACTATCCGTCGAGCGCCTGAGTCGCACCCTATAGGGCCTCCTCGGCCTCGTGCGACCGGCGCCACGCGTGAACGCGCGACCAGGCGAAGGCGCCGATGCCACCGACGACGAGCGCGCCGAGCATCAAGAACAGGGCGGATTCCTCGAGCCAGGCGAGGGCCGGAACGCTCGCGAGCATGACGACACCGAGGACGCCGAGCTGCCAGGCCGGCACATGGATCGCCGCGAGCGTGGTGCCGAGCGCGAGGACGAGAAGAATGCCTTGGCCGGTCGCATCGGCATTGGCCATTTCCGCGACATTGGGCAAAAGCAGGATGTTCATGCCGACGAGGACCGTCAGCCAATGCAGGGCCTGGGTCCAGACCAGCCGAAACCGTGCCTCCCTGTCCTCCGCGTGCGGCCATCCCGTCAGGATGCAGATGACGGCGCTGAGCACCGCCAGCAACATCCAATAGCCGTTGATCGGCGAGTTCGCGAAGCTCCAATATCCTATGCCGGCCAAGGTCAGGACGAGCAGAGAGGCATAGGGCAATTGCCGGAGCCAGAAACGGCCGTTCAGCACCCGGCCGAAAAAGCTTTCGTCATCGGCTTCGAAATCTTGCTCGCTCATGGCAGGTCTGATCTCCAGGCGTCGAAAGGTTCGATAGGCGCAAAGAAAGCGCGCTGCGGCTCCTCGTGAGGATCGCGACTCGCAATTGGCTCCCCGCAGTTTATCCACCAGAAAGCTTGCCCGAGCTTTTCGTCCCGCATCCGAATCGACGGAAGCGACGAGGATTCGCCGCGTCGATTCGCATATGCCCGATGGCCAAGCCAGCTAGGCCTGCAGTCTAGCGCAAACCGGGCACTCGGGCAAAAATCCCGACCTTGCGCAAGTCTTGGCGATCGACGGGACATTCCGTTCGATCTGCCACAAGATCATGTCGATGGACCGGCCCCGTTTGCTCATGGTCGGGAGCCTCCGACGTCGAGGCTCGCGCCGTCGGGACGAGCGCGCTGGAGCAATCGGTGAGGCTCGGGTGCGGCCGGATCACCTTCGTGACCTCGGATCCGGGCGATCCGAGGTCATCCTGATCAGGGAGACGACAGAATGAAGGGAAAGATCGGTCTCGAGGAGCATTTCTCGCATCCGGAGACACTTGGCGACTCGGAAGAATATTTCGTCGCGGGAAAATGGGACGAGATGAAGAAACGCCTCCTGGACGTCGGAGACGTTCGCCTGAGGCTCATGGATCGGTACGGCATGGAGACGATGATCGTCTCGTTGAATGCGCCCGCGGTTCAGGCGATCAGCGACGTGACCAAGGCGACCGAGACGGCGAGACGGGCAAACGATTTGCTCGCCGAGCACATCGCGAGAAGAGCCGATCGATTCCGCGGCTTCGCGGCCTTGCCGCTGCAAGATCCGGATGCTGCTGCCCGCGAAGCATTCCGATGCGTCGCCGACCTCGGATTCGTCGGCGCCCTCGTCAACGGCTTTTCTCAGGTCGGCGACGAGGAGACGGTGGTCTACCTGGATGACGGGCGCTACCGAGGATTCTGGGCCGAGTTCGCGAGCTTGAAACGCCCGTTCTACTTGCATCCTCGCGATCCCATCGCATCGTGGTCCCGCATCTACGACGGCCACCCCTGGCTTCTCGGCTCGGCATGGGCCTTCGGTGTGGAGACGGCGACCCATGCTCTCAGGCTGATGGGAAGCGGCCTGTTCGACCGGCATCCCGACCTTCAGATCATCCTGGGTCACCATGGCGAAGGTCTCCCTTTCCTGATCTGGCGCGTGGATCATCGGGTTGCGACCGCGCCGAGAGGCATTCGGATCGAGAGAACGTTCCAGGAGTACTTCCATCAGAATTTCTACATCACGACCTCGGGCTCGTTTCGAACCCAAGCCTTGATCAACGCCATCTCGGAGATCGGATCGGATCGAGTCCTGTTCTCGACCGACTATCCGTTCGAGGAAGTCGGCGACGCAGCGACGTGGTTCGACACGGCGAGCATCGCCGAGAACGATCGCGAGAAGATCGGTCGCCTGAACGCGGCCAGGCTTTTTGGTCTGGCTGCTTGATCGACGCTCAGACGAGCTCGTTCTTGTAGATCGTGCCGCCCTTCATGACGAGCCGTAGATTCTTCTCCGGCTGCAGCATGACGCGCAAGTCGGTGAGCGGATCGCCGTCGACAACCAGAATATCGGCGTAGGCGCCTGGTGAGATCGTCCCCAGCTGGTCCTTTTGCATGAGCAATTCCGCGTTGATCGCCGTGGCGGAGCGGATCACATTGGCCGCTGTATCGAGCTCGATCCGCATCTCGAATTCCCTGAGCTGCGAATGTTGCGCTTCGGGACCCCAGAGATCGGTTCCGAATGCGATCGCCACCCCATGTCGTTGCGCCCAAGCGTAGACTTGCTTTCCTTTGTCGATCGTTCGTTGGAGGTTGTCCACGATCACGCGAGAAAGCCTCGTCTCGTCCGCCGTTTCGACGCGTTGGACCAGCGAGATGAAGGTGGGATCCAGAAACGCGTCTCTCTCGGCGATCCTCGCCGTCGTCTCTTCGCTCATGAAATTGCCGTGCTCGATCGAACGAATCCCGGCCTTCAGGCATCTCTGGACGCCTATATCGGTGTAGACATGTGCCATGACGTAGGTGCCGCGCGCATCGGCCTCCTCCACAGCCGCGACGAGCTCGGCTTCGGAGAATTCGTAGCGCGTCGGATGGCCCTCCGCCGGGAAGACGACGCCGCCCGAGACGAACATCTTCAGCTGGCTGGCACCCTTGCGCAGTTCCTCGCGCGCGGCCTCACGGACCTTGTCGACCCCGTCGGCGATGACCGACATCACCGAGAAGGGGCTGGCGTGGCCGCACGGATCGGTCGCCTCGAGCGGGGTGCGAAAATCGGCGCCGCCGCCGGTCTGCGTCAGCGCTTTGCCCGAGTAGAACATGCGCGGACCGATGATTGTGCCGTTGTTCAACAGACGGGCGATCGTGTAGTCGGCGCCGCCCGCCTCCCTGATGGTCGTGAACCCTGCCATCAGGCTGTCGCGGAGATAGGCCGTCGCGGCGAGGGCCAAATCCGCCGCCGGACAGGCGAGGTTCTTGGGACTGAGCGAGAGGCCGGTGATATGAGCATGGGCGTCGATGAGCCCCGGCATGAGCGTCTTGCCGGCGACGTCGATCACTGTCGCATCTTCGGAATCGATCGGACCCCGGGTCACCGCTACGATGCGGTCGTCCGTCACGAGAATGTTGAACGATTGCTGGAGCTCCGTGCAGCCATCGAGGACGACATTGGCATTCTGGAACAAAAAGCTCGGCATTGTTGGCCTCTCGTCCGTGGGCCGTTCCGATATCGCGCACGTTTGCGGCTCAAAACCTGTCCGGCAGGTGCTCGTCGTGGGCGAGGTTCGAGAAGCGCGTCACCTCGGCGTCGAAGGCGAGCTCGACCGTGCCGGTCGGCCCGTGGCGCTGCTTGCCGATGATGATCTCGGCCTTGCCGTGCACGGCTTCCATGCTGGTCTGCCACTCGAGAAATTCCTGCGTGCCTTCGCGCGGCTGCCGGTTGCGCAGGTAATATTCCTCGCGGAACACGAAGAGCACGACGTCGGCATCCTGCTCGATCGAGCCGGATTCGCGCAAGTCCGAGAGCTGCGGGCGCTTGTCGTCGCGCGATTCCACCTGCCGGGAGAGCTGCGACAAGGCGACCACGGGAACGTTCAGCTCCTTCGCCAAGGCCTTGAGCGCCGTGGTGATCTCGGTGATCTCCTGCACCCTGCTGTCGCTCCGTGTCCTCGATCCGCCGAGGAGCTGCAGGTAGTCGATCACCAGCACATCGAGCCCGCGCTGGCGCTTGAGGCGCCGCGCGCGCGCCGTCAATTGCGCGATCGACAGGCCGCCGGTCTGGTCGATGTAGAAGGGAATCGACTGCATGTCGCGGGCCGCCTCGGCGACACGATGGAAGTCCTGCTCGGTGATGTCGCCCCTGCGGATCTTGTAGGAGGGCACCGCCGATTGCTCGGAGATGACACGCGTCGCCAGTTGCTCGGCCGACATCTCGAGCGAGAAGAATCCCACGATCCCGCCATTGGTCGTGCGCGCCTCGCCGCTCGGTGCATGCTCGAACTCGTAGGCCTTGGCGATGTTGAAGGCGATGTTGGTTGCGAGCGCGGTCTTGCCCATGCCGGGACGCCCCGCGACGATCACGAGATCGGAGGGCTGCAACCCGCCCATGGTGCGGTCGAGGTCGGCGAGGCCGGTCGCGATGCCCGACAGGCGCCCGTCGCGCTCGAAGGCCTTGGCCGCCATGTCCACGGCGAGCGTGAGCGCGTCCGAGAAGCGCTGGAATCCGCCGTCGTAGCGGCCCGTCTCGGCGATCGCATAGAGCTTGCGCTCCGCATCCTCGATCTGGGCGCGGGGCGAGGCATCGGCCGGCGCATCATAGGCCGCATTCACGATGTCCTCGCCGACGAGGATCAGGTCGCGGCGCAGCGCGAGGTCGTGAATGGTGCGGCCGTAGTCCTCGGCGTTGATGATGGTCGTCGCCTCTGCCGCGAGGCGCGCGAGATATTGGGGGATCGTGACCCCGCCGAGATCATGGTCGCCGAGGAAGCTCTTCAAGGTGATCGGGGAGGCGAGCTTGCCCGCACGAATGAGCTGGGCGGCGATCTCGAAGATCCGCCGATGCAGGTCCTCGGAGAAATGCTCGGCGCGCAAGAAGTCCGAGACGCGATCGAAGGCATCGTTGTTGACGAGGATGGCGCCGAGCAGCGCCTGCTCCGCCTCGAGATTGTGGGGGGCGACGCGAAACGACGGCTCGCGGGCCGGGGCGGAAGCAGTGAGGAGGCTCGGGCGGGTGACGAATTGATCGAGTGTCGGCATGTCGCTTTCTCGGACCGGCGCGCCTCGACGAGAGGGATCGTCGCGTGCGCCGAATCGGTTCCGGAAGTGCCGATTTGTGCCACGGCTTCGGGGCCGCGCGGAGGCGAAATGCGGAGCCTGTCGCTCCGCTCCCGCTGCCCACGCAATGCACATGGCCGAAAAATTTCGATAAAAAATGCCTGGACTTCCCGCGGGTCCCGGCGCAGGCGCCGCAGCTACGCAGGGATCCGGGCCCGGAATTCGGCACGCAGGGCATCGATGGGCCGCAAGGTGCCGCCGCGGGAAAAATGCCAGAACAGCCAGCCATTGCAGGCCGGCAGCCCTTGCACGAGCGCGCCGATCTTGTGGATCGAGCCCGCGATCGTGCCGACGAGGAGCGTGCCGTCGGCGCGCACGAGCGCCGAATGGCGGTGCTTCTCGTCGGTGAGCATGGTGCCCGGCGCGATCAGCCCGGCCTCGACGAGAGAGGCGAAGGCGACCCTCGGCTCTGACCTTTTGCTCGGAACGGGCGCGATCGCCGCGTCTGGAAGCCGCTCCGCCGTGGCGATCCGCGCCTCGGCAGCGCGGGCGTAGACGGGATCGCGCTCGATGCCGATGAAGCCGCGGCCGAGCTTCTTCGCGACCGCGCCTGTCGTGCCCGTTCCGAGGAACGGGTCGAGGACGAGATCGCCCGGCGCGGAGGCTGCGAGGAGGATCCGCGACAGCAAGGCCTCGGGCTTTTGCGTCGGGTGGGTCTTGCGACCTCGTGCGTCCTTCAGGCGCTCGGCTCCGGTGCAGAGCGGGAAGATCCAATCCGAGCGAACCTGGCAATCCTCGTTGCCGGCCTTCAAGGCCTCGTAGTTGAATCGGTAGCTTTTCGCGGCCGAGCTTTTCGCCGCCCAGATCAGCGTCTCGTGCGCATTGGTGAAGCGCCGCCCGCGAAAGTTCGGCATCGGGTTCGACTTGCGCCAGACGATGTCGTTCAGGATCCAGAAGCCGAGGTCCTGGAGGATTCGCCCGACCCTGAAGATGTTGTGGTAGGAGCCGATGACGAAGAGGGTCGCCTCGGGCTTCATCACCCGCCGCACGGCGGAAAGCCAATCGGCCGTGAATCTGTCGTAGTCCTCGAAGCTCGAGAACTTGTCCCACTCCTCGTCCACGGCGTCGACGAGGCTCTGGTCGGGCCTCGAGAGCTTCTGCTCCAGCTGGAGATTGTAGGGCGGATCGGCGAAGACGAGATCGACGCTCTCGGACGGGAGCGTCGCGAGCAGGGGCACGCAATCTCCGACGAGGATTTTGTCACGCGCAAGCGCTGCGTCGGAGACCGATGCGGGCCGCCGCGCCGTGGAGACCGCCCTGCCCGGGCTCACGCGCGCAAGATTCGACGCTACGTTCCGCATGTCCGACAACCCACGACTTTCCTTGTCGTGACGGTGCGCCGGATGTGGTTAACGCCGGATTCGTCTTGACGGTTGCCGAATGTGCCGTTTCGAATCAGGCGCTTCGAAACGGCTTGAAGCTCAGGCGATGGAACGGGCAGGGGCCATGGGTCGCGATCGCGGAAAGATGCGCCTTCGTCCCATAGCCCATATGCTGCTCGAACCCATAGGCCGGAAAGGCGCGCCCGAGCCGTCGCATGAGACGGTCCCGCGTCACCTTGGCGACGATCGAGGCCGCCGCGATGGAGGCGCTGGTCCCGTCTCCTTTCACGAGCGCCTCGGCGGGGCAGGGGAGGCCGTCGGGGACGTCGCGCCCGTCGATCAAGGCGACGGCGGGCAGCACCGCGAGGCCGAGGACCGCGCGGCGCATGGCGAGGAGCGTCGCCCGTCGAATGTCGAGGGACTCGATCTCGGCCACGCTCGCGAAAGCGACGGCGACGGCGCTCGCATGCTCCATGATCTCGTCGTAGAGGCGTTCCCGCACCGCGGAGGGGAGACGCTTCGAGTCGTCGAGCCCTTCGGGAACAGCGTGCGGGTCGAGGATGACCGCCGCCGCGGCCACGGGCCCGGCGAGCGGGCCGCGTCCCGCCTCGTCGATCCCCGCGACGGGCCGGAAGCCGCGGGCGCGCAGGCACGCTTCATGGGTGAAGTCGGGTCGCGACATGGTGCGGCGCCTGCCCCTCGGGGGGCTCGGAGGACGGCGCCCGCCGCAGCCCCTTTACCGACGATTGCGGCTGCTGTGAAGGAATGGATGTGAAATCCGCCCGGCGCCGCGGCGCGGCTCACGTCCTCCGCCTCGGCGCCCTTGCCGCCGGGCGGTCCCCTTGCTAAATAGTCCTTTCAACCCTGCGTCTTGCCGCCGGCCCCGCGCCGGCCCGCTCCTGATCCAGCGGTGCTCCGTCGCACGAGCGACGGATGCCGGCTCGCAAGACGCGCGATGTCTCGCAAGCAACTGCCGGCGCCGCCCGCACCGCGGGCACCCAGGAGATCAAATGGCATCACTGTCCACCTACGCGCCGTCGCGCGACGATTTCGCGGCGCTTCTCGAGGAGAGCTACGGCCGAAGCGAGGCCTTCGAAGGCACCGTGGTCAAGGGAACCGTCGTCGCGATCGAGAAGGATGTCGCGGTCATCGACCTCGGGCTCAAGACCGAGGGCCGCGTTCCGCTCAAGGAGTTCCAAGGCCCCGGCCGCGAAGGTAAGCTCGGCGTCGGCGATATCGTCGAGGTCTATCTGGAGCGGATCGAGAACGCGCTCGGCGAGGCCGTCATCTCGCGCGACAAGGCACGGCGCGAGGAAAGCTGGGTGAAGCTCGAGAAGGCCTTCGAGAAGCAGGAGAAGGTCGAGGGTGTCATCTTCAACCAGGTCAAGGGCGGCTTCACGGTGGATCTCGACGGCGCCGTCGCCTTCCTGCCGCGGAGCCAGGTCGATATTCGCCCGATCCGCGACGTGACCCCGCTCATGATGGTGCCGCAGCCCTTCCAGATCCTGAAGATGGATCGGCGCCGCGGCAATATCGTCGTCTCGCGCCGCACTGTCCTCGAGGAGACGAGAGCCGAGCAGCGCCACGAGATCGTCGCCAATCTCGAGGAAGGCCAGGTCATCGAGGGGACGGTCAAGAACATCACCGACTACGGCGCCTTCGTCGATCTCGGCGGCATCGACGGGTTGCTGCATGTCACCGACATCGCCTGGCGCCGGGTCAACCACCCGACCGAGGTGCTGTCGATCGGCCAGAACGTGCGCGTGAAGATCATCAAGATCAACCACGAGACGCATCGTATCTCGCTCGGCATGAAGCAATTGCTCGAGGACCCGTGGCAGGGCATCGAGGCGAAATATCCGGTCGATGCACGGTTCCACGGCCGCGTGACCAACATCACCGACTATGGCGCCTTCGTCGAGCTCGAGCCCGGTATCGAGGGCCTCATCCACGTCTCGGAAATGTCGTGGACGAAGAAGAATGTTCACCCCGGCAAGATCGTCTCGTCGAGCCAGGAGGTGGATGTCCAGGTGCTCGAGGTCGATCCCGTCAAGCGTCGCATCTCGCTCGGCCTGAAGCAGACCCTCGTCAATCCCTGGGAGGCTTTCGCCGACAAATATCCGATCGGCTCGGTGGTCGAGGGCGAGGTCAAGAACAAGACCGAGTTCGGCCTCTTCATCGGCCTCGACGGCGATGTCGACGGCATGGTCCATCTCTCCGACCTCGACTGGAACAAGCCCGGCGAGCAGCTCATCGACGAGTACAAGAAGGGCGATGTCGTCCGGGCCAAGGTGCTCGACGTCGATATCGAGAAGGAGCGCATCTCGCTGGGCGTGAAGCAGCTCGCCAGCGATCCGTTCGCGGCGAAGCCCGCGGAGGGCACAGGCGAGGAGGGCGGCGTCGAGCTCAAGAAGGGCGTCGTCGTGACCTGCGAGATCATCGACGTGAAGGAGGGCGGGATCGACGTCAAGATCGCCGGCACCGATCTCGTCGCCTTCATCAAGCGCAGCGAGCTCGCCCGCGACCGCGCCGACCAGAGGTCGGAGCGCTTCGCCGTCGGCGAGAAGGTCGATGCCCGCATCACGACCTTCGACCGGCGTGCCCGCAAGGTCTCCGTCTCGATCAAGGCACTCGAGGTCGCCGAGGAAAAGGAGGCGATCGCGCAATACGGGTCGGCCGATTCCGGCGCCTCGCTCGGTGATATTCTCGGCGCCGCCTTGCGCGCCCGAGAGGAAGGGCCGAAGAAGGCCGGGAAAGCCTAGCCGGCACTCGAGAGCCGCGTCGCGAGCACGACGCGGTGGCGAAAGACGAAAAGCCCGTGCGGACGCGAGCCGCACGGGCTCTTTTTTGCGGGAAGCTTCGCGAGGCCGTGACCTTGGCAAACGAGACGACGCGCGACAGGGGGCCGATCGCGCTCGGCATCGATTTCGGCACCACCAACAGCGTGGTGGCGCTCGCCCATGCCGATCGCCATGTCGAAAGCCTGACCTGGCCGTCGCTCTGGGGCACGACGGACGTGTTTCGGACCGCCCTCGTGCTGTGGAGCGAGGCGCCGCGCAAGCTCGCCTATGCCGCCGGGCCGGAGGCGATCGCCCGCGCGATCGAGCCGCAGGGCGAGCAGAGGTTCATCCAGTCGATCAAGACACATCTCGCGAGCAGGCTTTTCACCGAGACGCGAATCTACGGAGAGCGGTTCACGCTCGACCGTCTGGTCGGCTTGTTCCTCGCGCGATTGCTCGGGAGCCTCGAGGGTGCGGGCCAGCGGCCCGGTGCGGTCATCGCCGGCAGGCCGGTCGTCTTCGCCGGCTCGAGCCCGGACGAGGCGCTCGCGCTCGCACGGCTCGAAGCCGCCTATGCCGCCGTCGGGATCGCCCCTGTCGAGCTCGCCTACGAACCGCTCGGCGCCGCCTATTGGTATGCCCGCACGCTCGATCGGCCGGAAACGGTGCTGATCGCCGATTTCGGCGGCGGGACCAGCGACTTCTCGATCCTTCGGTTCACTCGCGAAGCCGGCCGCTCGGCCGCGCAGCCCTTGGCTCACGGCGGCGTCGGCATCGCGGGAGATACGTTCGACTATCGCATCGTCGATCACGTGATCTCGCCGCGGCTCGGCAAAGGCACGCTCTATCGCTCGTTCGACAAGCGCCTGCCGATCCCGGCCTTCGTCCATGCCGCCTTCGCCCAATGGCACCAGCTGTCCTGGCTCAAATCGGCGCAGACCTCGGCCGAGCTTCGCGCGCTCGCGGCAAGTGCCGAGGCGCCGGAGCAGCTCGAGGATCTGATCACGCTCGTCGAGCAGGATCTCGGCTTCGAGCTTTACCAGGTCGTCGGCGGCGTGAAGGCGAAGCTCTCCTCCGCGACCGAGGCAAAGCTTCTGTTTTCCCGCTGCGGCGTCACCATCGACGCAACGGTCAGGCGTGACGAGTTCGAGACCTGGATCGCCGAGGATGTCGCGAGGATCGGTGCCGCGATGGATGCGACAATCGGTGAAGCCGGGCTTCGCGCGCGAGAAATCGACGCCGTGTTCCTCACCGGCGGGACATCCTATGTGCCGGCGGTTCGCGCCTTGTTTGCGGATCGCTTCGATGCGGCTCGCATCCACATCGGCGACGCGTTCCAGTCCGTGGCCTCGGGATTGGCGCTGATGGCTGCCGATCGCGTGATCGGCGCGTGTGGGTCACGACCTTCGACGTAGTGCGCGGGCGCGCGGCCGCTCACGCGGTCGCGGCCGGGCCGGCCTCGATCGTGATCTTGACGATCTCCGGCGGGCGCAGGAAGCGAATCGGGACGACGGAGGTCCCGAGGCCGGCCGAGACGACCAGGTGACGGTTGTCGGCGACGATGTGGCCGTAGGTGAGCTCCGATGCGGGACGGAACGCGGCGAGCATCGGCAGGTTGACCTGACCGCCATGGGTGTGACCGCAGAGCGTCAGCGCGACGCGGCTCGGCACCCGTGGAAATATATCGGGTTCGTGGGCCAGGAGAATGACGGGAGCGTCGTCCTTCACCTTCGCGAGGGTCGCTTTCAGGTCGGCTCTGCTCCTCCAGCGTCCGGTCGAATGATTCGTCCAGGCGATTTGATCGCCGAGGCCCGCGACCCAGAAGGCCTGCCCTCCCTTGGTCACGCGCAGAACGTCGTTCTCGAGGAAGGTGGACCCTGCTCGCGAGAGCGCGCGCCGAACGCCGACCGCATTGTCCGCCGGCATGTCGGGCAATGGCCCGTGCAGCCAATCGTGGTTTCCGAGGACGGCATGGACCCCGAGCGGCGCTTTCAGGACCGAGAGCGCCTCGCCCCAAGCGTCGGGCATGACCGGTGTGCTGGCATAGCGCAGGCTGCCGTTGAAGTCGCCGAGGAGAAAGACGATGTCGGGTGCGAGCCGGTTCGTCAGCTCGGCGATCGCGGCGACCCGCTCCGCCGGCATCCAAGGCTCGCAGGCGTGAATGTCGGTGAGCACGGCCGCTTCGAGGCGTAGTCCGGGCGGCCAGCCCGGCGGCGTCACGCGATACGATGTGACTTCGAGGAAGAGCTCAGGCTCGACCGCGAAAGCATAGGAACCGACACCGGTCCCGGCCAAAGTGAAGCCGGTTGCGCCACGCAGGAAAAGCCGGCGAGTGATATGCGTCATGCGTTCAATATACCGGATCCCGGGACGCAAGACAAACCGCACCTTGCCCTGCATGTCGGATGCACTGCCGAAGTATTTTCCGACGACGGGAACCGTAGATTACAAAATTGTCGTGATTTTTCGCAATTTCCGTGATTTTTCGCAAAGTCGATGTCAGCGTCCGCGATCACCCCTCGCAACGTCGGCTTCCGTGCCTGTGCTCCCGGCTCCCGTGGCATGGGACCACGGGTCCTTGCGGAGTCGTCCTCGCCGACCATCGCGGTATACTTCCGCCATTTGGGGCGAAAGCCGCTCTGAGATTGCGCTCGCGCAACAGCGAGATCGCTGAGAAAATTGCGACAAAACACGAATGGAAAGTGGTTTCTGATTCGTTTGAATCGGAAACCACTCTGGCGACGCGTGCATGTGCCGAGCGGCCTCGCTCGCGGTCAGGCGCTCGCCCTCGGCGCAGCGCCTCACGCCGTATCGTCGTTGCGCAGGATCGCCGGCAGGTCAGCCGGACGAATCGGGGTGGGCTTCGTCGCCCGGCGCGCCGACGATTCGAGGGCTCCGGCAACGGCGGAAATCCCGATGTTGCGGTAGAACGACGAAAGCAAATCGACGGGGCGTGCTCGGCGGATGACGGGTTCGGGGGCGTGCTGCATGGTCATGGGTGTTGCTCGTTTCGTGTGGAGCGCTCGGTCGAGCCTGCGTCAGGACGGTTAATTCGGTCTAACCTTTACGGGCTTTTGCCGATCACGGTTTCTCGATCGGAAGATCACGTGGAAGGAAGACCACATCGGCCGAGCCTGATCTGTGCCCTTGCACACTCGCCGATCTCGCTTGCGCGAGCCTTGGCGCCCTGTTGTGGAGATAGGGAGGCCGGAAGTAATTGCTGGTAATCGTCACGCGAAAATGATCGGTGGAGGCTGAAATTCCGCCCCGAGCGCTTCGAGCATAGCCGCGACCGCGACAGCCTTGCGATCGTCTCCCGCGGCGGCGAGGATTTGCACCCCGCGGGGCAGCCCGTCGTCGCCGAGCATCACGGGCGCGACCGCTGCCGGCAGCCCCGCCGCGCTCGCGAGCGCGGCCCAATGCATGAGGTCGAAATAGGGTTGCGGCTCCCCATCGACTCGGATCAGCCGGGCGAAGGGGTCTGGGCTCTGGTCGTGAGGAATGGGCCCGACGCAGGCCGGCGGGCAGAGCACGACATCGAAGCGCTCGAAGAATGGCCGCCAAGCGTCGCAAAGCCGCGACCGCCGCGACTCGAGGAGGGCCTGCTCGCTCGGATCGAGCGTCAAGGCGCGGGCCTGAAGCGCGCGATGCGAGCGATCCTCGGGCGCGTAGCCTTGCGCCGACGCGACGATACGGGCGCGCATCTCGTCCGGCATCGCCGCAGCGACGGCCCTGTGGCAGAGGAAGGCGAAAACCTCCCAGCACTCGGCGAACGAAAATTCCGGCCGCGCAGAAGGATCGACCTTCGCCCCGGCACCCTCGAGTAGCTGCGCCGCACGTCGCACGGCCTCGGCCACGGTGGAGTCGACCGGGCTGAAGGGCTCGTCGAGCCAGACCGCGACGCGTAATCCCGCCGGCGCGATGCCGCGACCCCCGCTCGCGGGATCGCGCGACGGCATCAGGACGTCGAGAGCGAGAGCGAGGTCTGCGGCCGAACGCGCGAGCGGTCCGGCGACGGCGATCTCGTCCATCGTAGCCTCCGCCTGGCCAGGCAGCGGGGGAACATGCCCGAGCGTCGAGATGGCGCCCGACGTCGGGCGCAAGCCGAAGATCCCGCAGCAATGGGCCGGCCATCGAATCGAGCCGGCGAGATCCGATCCGAGCTCGAGGGTGGCCATTCCGGTCGCGAGCGCGACGGCCGCTCCCCCGGAGGAGCCGCCGGGCGAATAGGCGAGGTTCCAAGGATTGCCGGTGCGGCCGTAGAGGCTGTTGTAGGTCTGTAGATCGGCTGTGAGGCGAGACACGTTCGTCTTGCCGAGAACGATCGCGCCGGCATTGCGCAGCCGCGCGACAGCTTCGGCATCCTCGGCCGGCCGATACTCCTTCAAGGCGGGGAGGCCCGAGGTGGTCGGCAGCCCTGCCACCGCGAAGGACTCCTTGATGGTGAGTGGCAAGCCTTCGAGGGGCCGCGCCGTGCCGGCGGCGAGACGCTCGTCGGACTCCTTCGCCGCCGCGAGAGCCCGCTCGAAATCCGTCACGACGACCGCCCCGACCGCGGGATTGATGCGCTCGACCTGAGCTATCGCGGCGGCCACGAGCTCAAGGGCCGAAATCTCGCGGCCGCGCAAGGCGGAGCGAAGATCGGTCGCGGATCGCAGCAGGAGAGCTTGCATGGGTTGGCACGCACGGCCGAGCGGGTTCACGGGTCCGTGTCGTCGGCCTCCTGCTTGTCGTGGATCGCAACCCCGTTGACCGAGGCCGAGAGCACGGGCGACGGCTTGAACGTCAGGACACGGCGCGCCTTGATCGGAACCTCGATCCCTGTCCGTGGGTTGCGGCCGATGCGCTCGCGCTTCGAGCGCACCGAGAACAGGCCGAAGGAGCGCAGCTTCACGTTCTCGCCGCGCTCCAAGGCGGCGGCGATTTCCTCGAGCGCCATCTCGAAAATCTGCCGCGCTTGCGCACGGGACAAGGAGTGGCAGGAAGAATAAACGGCATCCAGGAGATCCGCTCGCGTCGCGGTTTTGCGCGCACCATCCTTATCGGAATCCGACGTCCGACGCACCTGCGCTCTCCCTCGAGCCGCTCTTCTCGGCGGCCTTTTTTTCGTGCGGATCCCTAACCCGGGCCGTTCGTATCGGCAAGATACGCCCGCGAGCCTTCGCCGTGAGAACCGGTCTCACGATCGCGGCCCGAGTTCGAGAAAACGCCCGCCCGTCGGCGGGAACTTCTCTCCGGGGTTCTTGCTCGTGCCGTGGCGCAGGTGGTCCTGGCGCTCCAGCCGAGCGCCCATGCGGGCACGCCCCGTTGCCCTTGTCCCCCCGAGCTCGGGCGTATCCTAGTCCATCCGGGAGGAAATGGAAGCGGCGCACGTGCCGTGACGCCCGGTTTCGTGGGTGTCGGGACCGCATCTTGGCGCCAGACGAGGGTCCGGAAACCGGAGGCGGATCAACGAAGGGGCCAGAACGACGTGATAGCGAGAAGACGAACGCCGAAGCCGACACCGCCTATCGACCATAGAACCAGGGCGATCCGATCTTTCAGGATCGAGAGCTCGGCCCGGATCTTCGAGGCCTTGCCCTCGAAATCGGCCTTCCGCTCGGCGATATCGGCTTTGCGTCAATCTCCGCTGGCAGCGGTCAGCCCGATCTATGCGCATGAAAAAGGCCCCGGAAACCGGGGCCTTCCTCGTATCGAACCAATGACGCGGGGGTGCGGGGCGATCAGAAGTCCATGCCGCCCATGCCGCCCATGCCGCCGCCGCCCGGCATCGGCGGAGCGTCCTTCTTGGGCAGCTCGGTCACGATCGCCTCGGTCGTGATGAGAAGGCCCGCGACGGAGGCCGCGTCCTGCAGGGCGGTGCGTACGACCTTGGTCGGGTCGATGATGCCGAGCTTGACGAGGTCGCCGTATTCCTCGGTCTGGGCATTGTAGCCATAGGCGTAGGCCGGGTTCTCGATCAGCTTGCCGACCACCACGGCGCCGTCGCCGCCGGAGTTCTCGACGATCTGCCGAGCCGGCGTCTGGACCGCCTTGCGGACGATCTCGACACCGGTCTTCTGGTCGGAATTGTCGACCTTGACGCCGTCGAGCACCTTGATGGCGCGCAACAGAGCGACGCCGCCGCCCGGCAGCACGCCTTCCTCGACCGCTGCGCGGGTCGCGTTCAGCGCGTCGTCGACGCGGTCCTTCTTCTCCTTCACCTCGACCTCGGTCGCGCCGCCGACGCGGATCACCGCGACGCCGCCCGCGAGCTTGGCGAGACGTTCTTGGAGCTTCTCGCGATCATAGTCGGAGGTGGTCTCGGCGATCTGGGCCTTGATCTGGGCGATGCGGGCCTCGATGTCGGCCTTGGCGCCGGTCCCGTCGATGATCGTGGTCGCCTCCTTGTCGATGCGCACCCGCTTGGCGCGGCCGAGCATGGCGAGCGTCACGTTCTCGAGCTTGATCCCGAGCTCCTCGGAGATCAGCTGGCCGGCGGTCAGGATCGCGATGTCCTCGAGCATGGCCTTGCGGCGATCGCCGAAGCCAGGCGCCTTGACGGCCGCGACCTTGAGCCCGCCGCGCAGCTTGTTGACGACGAGCGTGGCCAAGGCCTCGCCCTCGACGTCCTCGGCGACGATCACGAGCGGCTTGCCGGTCTGGACGACGGCCTCGAGCACCGGCAGCAGAGCCTGCAGCGACGACAGCTTCTTCTCGTGGACGAGGATGTAGGGGTCCTCGAGCTCGGCGACCATCTTCTCCGCGTTGGTGATGAAATAGGGGGAGAGATAGCCGCGGTCGAATTGCATGCCTTCGACGACGTCGAGCTCGGTCTCGAGGCTCTTGGCCTCCTCGACCGTGATCACGCCCTCGTTGCCGACCTTCTGCATCGCGTTGGAGATGATCTCGCCGACGGAATGGTCGCCGTTGGCGGAGATCGTGCCGACCTGGGCGATCTCGTCGTTCGAGGTGACCTTCTTGGAATTGGCCTTGAGGTCGGCGATGATCGCCTCGACGGCGGCGTCGATGCCGCGCTTCAGATCCATCGGGTTCAGGCCGGCCGCGACGGCCTTGGTGCCTTCCTTGACGATCGAGGCGGCGAGGATCGTGGCGGTCGTCGTGCCGTCGCCGGCCACGTCGTTCTGCTTCGAGGCGACCTCGCGGACGAGCTGGGCGCCGAGGTTCTCGAACTTGTCGGCGAGCTCGATCTCCTTGGCGACCGTCACGCCGTCCTTGGTGATGCGCGGCGCGCCGAAGGATTTCTCGATGACGACGTTACGACCCTTGGGGCCGAGGGTGACCTTCACGGCGTTGGCGAGGATGTCCACGCCGCGCAACAGGCGGTCGCGCGCATCGGACGAGAATCGGACGTCTTTGGCAGCCATGTTCTACTCCTGGGTCGAGTTCCTGAAAGAAATATCCGGCGACGAGGGACGGGATCAGGCGACGACGCCGAGAATGTCGCTTTCCTTCATGATGAGGACGTCCTGGCCGTCGATCTTGACCTCGGTGCCGGACCACTTGCCGAACAGCACCTTGTCGCCCGCCTTGACGTCGAGGGGGGTGAGCTTGCCGCTCTCGTCACGGCCACCCGGACCGACGGCGATGATCTCGCCTTCCTGGGGCTTCTCCTTGGCCGTGTCGGGGATGATGATGCCTCCCTTGGTCTTCTCCTCACTCTCGATGCGCTTGACCACTACGCGGTCGTGCAAAGGACGAAAGCCCATGTCGTGTCTTCCTCGAAGAGCCGGGGAGGCGCGGCTCCAAGTCGGAGGGCCTCACCCGGTGAGTGGCTGAAGTGAAATACGCCTGCTAGCAGTCTCGTGAGACGAGTGCCAAGGCATCGCGTACCTAGGCAGGCCGAGACCGCTTGTCAAGCAACCAGGGCAAGAATGTGCAGGTCCGGCTGATATTTGTGCAATTTCGGGAGGGGTAGTCGGACCGGCGCGCACGGTGATCCCGAGTCGGCGGGGGCACGCTTTCGGGGGATCGCACGGAACGCGGCTCCAACGATCGCTGAAGCCTGCGACCGGTCCTGCGCACTCGGATTGCGGCTCTAGCTCACGATGACTTTGGATCGAATCGATCCAAGGTCATGAAACGTTCTCGATTCCAAAAGCTTAGAGCGAGATAGGCAGATAAGTTTACGCAATCTGCGTAAACGCGATTGCGCCGGAAAACCGCCGTACACTTTTCTTCATCCCGCTCTAGGGCACGGCGAGCGCGACGAAGCGGACCTCGCCCTGGCCGTTGGCGACGAGGAGCAAGGCCGACTTCTTGCCTCCCCCTTTCGCGGCCTGCATCTTCTTGGCGATGTCCGCAGGATCCGACACCGGTTGCTGATCGACCTCGAGAATCACCTCGCCGGGCCTGATGCGCTTCTCCGCCGCGACAGAGGCCGGATCCACCGCGGTGATGACAACTCCCGCGGCGACGGTGCTCTTGATCGAGAATTTCTGCCGCGCGTCGTCCGTGAGGCGGGAAAGCTCCATGCCGAGGACACGCGCGGCGGGGCGGCCGGCGAGGCTCTTGTCCATCGCGCCGTCCTTGTCGAGTGCGGCGACCTTCTTCTCACCGTCCTCGAGCCGGCCGAGCTTGATCGTCTTGACGATCTGCTTGCCTTGGCGAATGAGCTGCACCTCGACTTCCTTGCCGACCGGCGCCGCGGCGACGATTTTCGGCAGGTCGCGGGATTCCTTGATCTCGACACCGTCGAACTTGACGATGACATCCCCGGCGAGGAGCCCGGCCGCCTTGGCGGGACCCTTCTCGTCGGTCCCGGCGACGAGCGCGCCGCGAGGGGTACCGAGATCGAGGCTCTCGGCGATCGTCTCGTCGACGGTCTGGATGCGCACGCCGAGCCAGCCGCGCCGGGTCTCGCCGTACTTGCGCAGCTGGTCGATGATCGGCACCACGGTGGCCGCCGGCGTGGCGAAGCCGATCCCGATCGATCCACCGGTCGGCGAGAGAATCGCGGTGTTGATCCCGATCACCTCGCCGGCCATGTTGAACAAGGGCCCGCCCGAGTTGCCCTTGTTGATCGCCGCGTCGGTCTGGAAATAATTGTCGTAGGGGCCGGAATCGATGTTGCGGTTGCGCGCGGAGATGACCCCCGCCGTCACCGTGCCGCCGAGCCCGAAGGGATTGCCGACGGCGACCACCCAATCGCCCACGCGCATCGCCTCGCTGTCGCCGAAGCGCGCCGCCTTCAGAGGCTTCTCCGCCTTGACCTTCAAGACCGCGACATCGACCTTCGAATCCTTGCCGACGATCTCCGCCTTGAGCTTCTGGCCGTCGGCGAAGATCACGGTGACGTCCTTCGCGTCGGCGATGACGTGGTTGTTGGTGATCACGATGCCGGACGGATCGACCACGAAGCCCGATCCGAGCGAGCTCGATTTGCGTTCACGACGCGGCGGTGCCGGCTGATCTCCTTGCCGACGGCGGCGGAAGAATTCCTCGAACAGGTCGTCGAACGGGGTGCCGGGCTCGACCTGCGGGGGCGATCCGCTCCGCTTGTCCTCGATCGATTGGACCGCGGAAATATTGACGACCGTGTCGCTCACAGAAGCCGCGAGGTCGGCGAGCGAGTCGGGGCCTTTCGCGAAAGCCGCGGGCGACCCGAGCAGCGCAAGAGCGAGGACTGCGGGAAGATGCGGTCCGAGGCGACGACGCACCATTTGCCGCAAAGCCGCGGCAGGCCGAACGTCCCGGGCAGCGCAGGTCTTCAGTGAAACGGGCATCGAGCGTGTCTCCTCGCAACGGCCTTGCCGCGAAAGCGTCGGGCCGCAAGCACGAATATAGGCCATTTCCCCGCGAGCCGAACTTCGGTTCGCGCGCGAAATCGTCTTGTCGCAATGACGTAGGGCGCGAGCGGAGGCCGCCGATCGCGAGAGCGCCGGGCTTTCCACGATGCGTCGGTGCGGTCGTCCGGTCGTGCGGTTGCCGACCCCTTCATCGTGTCGGCAGGCCGGTTGCCGGGTCGAGCGCATCCCGGAGCCGCGCATGATCGTAGGCCGTATTGTCGGCATAGGCCATCGCGAAAGAGGCGAGCGCCTCGTCGAGGGCGACGGAGCTTCCCATGTAGCCCGCGAGAAGGGCGGGATCCGCGGTGCGGGCGTGGGCGCGCGCGAGGGTCCGGCCGCAAAGACCGGCGAAGGATGCGATCGCGGCCGCTTCGTGCTTCTTGCCGACCGCGCCGAGGACGTCGTCGAAAATATCGTCGAGACGGCGATGCTTCAGGTGACGCACGTAGAACGGGCGGCAGGTTCCCTCGTCCTCGGTCCAGCCGAGAAAGACGTCGCTCGCGGCCTGGAGGGCGCGCTGTCCCTCGACGATCGCGCGGCCCCGGTGCACGGGATCGGACCCGGCCTCGCCCCGTGTGTGCACGGAGCGGCGTGCCTCCTTGACCTGCAGGAAGAGCGGCTTCCTGTCCGGCGACAGGTAGAGGCCGATCGCGCAAAACGTACCGATGCTGCCGATGCCTACGATCTTGAACGCGGTATCGTGGAGCCGATAGCGGCAAAGAAGCGTGCACCGTTCCGGAAGCAAGGACGACGGATATCTCGCGAAGATCGCGCGGGGCTCGAACCCGCAATCGTCGATGTGATGCTCGATGTGCTCCGTCCGCTCCTCGATTCTGCCGATGCCGTTCTCGAACACGACGCTCGGGAAATTGTCGTCGCGGGTGAGCTTCTTCACGGTCTTCGCCAAGACCGCGGTCATCACGGCGCGAATCTTGCCGTCGTCGATCATCGCGGCCTCGCGATGGACCTCCATGCGGGTCTGCCAGATGTCTGCGGGGTCCTTCTTGCGCAGCTCGCGCATGAACATGCGATAGGCGCGCGCGGCGGTCGCGGCGAGCCTGCGGGCGGTGGCGTCGGGCAGCTCGCGGTCGCGCGCGAGCACGGCGACGCTCGCGACCAGGCGCTTCAGGTCGAAGCTGAAATCGACACCCGCTAAGGTCTCGTCGAAGTCGTTGATGTCGAAGAGGATCCGTCCTTCCGGCGACTTGAAGGCGCCGAAGTTCTTCACATGGCAGTCGCCGCAGGCCTGCACCGGGATGCCGGCCGCCGGCAGGCCCGCGAGATCGCGGGCCATGACGGCCGCGGCACCGCGCAGGAACGCGAAAGGCGTCTCCGTCATGCGCTCGTAGCGCTTCGGCACGAGCGAAGCGATCCGTCCGTGTTCCGTCGCGCGCAGCAGCGCGACGGCGTCGCGCTCCCAGGGGGCCGGGCAGGCGGCATGGCTCTCGCGCGGGACCAGCAGCCGCAGCTCCTTGCCGGCGCCGTAGCGATCCTTCCGCGCCATCGCGGCCCGAGACACGATGGGACCCGTGGCGGTCTCGCGGGTGAGCGTCATCGCCGGCTCCTTTCGTCTCGGCAGGGCGCCATTGAAAAAGGGTGGAGTGCTCGACGCACTTCCACCGGCCGGGAGACGGCCGTCACCGAGATGTCGTCTCGATGCCCGATCGTCCGGGCCGGAACCTTCCTCCAGCTTCCCTCGCGAGATCGCCCTCGCTCCGACGTGACGAGCCCATGGTGCCAGTCCTCGATCCTTCATTCCAATCCGCCGGCCTCGGCCTTCTCGCGGCCCTCGTACTCGGGGGTCTCATCGGCTTCGAGCGCCAATGGCGCCAGCGGCTCGCCGGCCTGCGAACCAATACCTTGGTTTCCCTCGGCGCCGCGATCTATGTCGTCTATGCGACCCAGTTCACCGACGAGAGCCCGACCCGGGTCGCCGCGCAGGTCGTGACCGGGATCGGCTTCCTCGGCGCCGGGGTGATCTGGAAGGACGGCGTCAACGTCGGTGGGCTCAACACGGCTGCGACGCTCTGGTGCTCCGGTGCCGTGGGGCTCTTGGCCGGCAGCGGCCATTGGAGCCTCGGGCTCGTCGCGGTCGCGCTCGTGATCGGCGTGAATCTCCTGCTGCATCCCCTCGATCGCCTGATCAACCGCCAGCCGATCGAGAGCGCCGAGGTCGAGCTCTCCTATTCGGTCAAGGTGGTCTGCCGGAGCGCGGAGGAGGCGAGGATCCGTGCCCTTCTCGTCGAGGGATTCGGCAACGGCGACCTTCGCTTGCGCGAGCTCGAGAGCGTCGACATCGAGGGAACCGACAAGGTCGACGTCACCGCGACCCTGGTCGGCGAGGCGCGCTGCGATGCCGCGCTCGAGAAGATCGTGGGGCGTCTCAGCCTCGAACCTTCCGTGTCGGCGGCACGCTGGAGCCGGGTGACGACCGTCGCCTGAGGCGGCTCGGCGCGCACCCCGCCCATCCGCGACGATCATCACCCATTCGCGCGGCGTCGGAGGCTTAGGGCTTCGCGGCCGGAGCGGCCTTGGGCGCCTGCCCGGTCGCCGTCCCGAAGAAGCGGAAGAACTCCGAATCGGGGCTCATGACGATCCGCGTGTCGCCCGGCTTCAGCCCGGCGAGATAGGCTTGCATCGAGCGATAGAACGCGAAGAAGTCCGGGTCCTGCCCATAGACCTCGGCAAAGATGCGGTTGCGCTCGCCCTCGCCTTCGCCGCGGATCTGGTCGGCTTGACGCTGCGCCTCGCCGCGCAGGACGACGACATCGCGATCGGCCTTGGCGGTGATCTTCTGGGCCATCTCGGCGCCCTGCGCGCGAAATTCCGCGGCCTCCCGCGCGCGCTCGGTCTGCATCCGGCTGAAGACCTTTTCCGAGATCTGCTTCGGCAGGTCGGCGCGGCGAATCCTGACGTCCACCGCGACGACGCCGAGGCGTCCGGCCTCGCGGTTCACCTGGTCCTTGATCGTGACCATGAGCTCGGCGCGCTTGTCTCGCACGATATCGCTCTGGACGGTCTCGCCGAGTACGCGCCGGACCGCCGAGTTCAGGATGAAGCCGAGCTGGTTGTTCGCCCGCTCGATCGATCCGACCGCTTGGTAGAACTTCAACGGGTCGATGATCTTGTAGCGCAGGAAGGAATCGACCTCGATGCGCGAGTTGTCGACCGCGAGAACCTCCTGCTTCGGGGCTTCGACGTCGAGGATTCGATTGTCGAGATAGACCACGGTCTCGATGAAGGGGATCTTGAAATGCAGGCCGGGGTCGGTGACGAGGCCGCGGCCGGGGATCGGCTCGCCGAAGCGCAGCACCAGCGCCTGCTGGGTTTGCTGCACCGTGAACATGGCCGAGCTCGCGACGACGAGCACGACGATGAAGGCGACCGCGGCCGCGATCAATGCGGCATTCTTCATTTGCGGCCTCCCTCGGTCGTGTGGGACGTCAAGGCGCCGAGCGGCAGATAGGGCACGACGCCCTGACCCGACCCGCTCTGGTCGAGGATGACCTTGTCCATGCCGCCGAAGACCTTTTCCATCGTCTCGAGATAGAGCCTTTGCCGGGTCACGTCGGGCGCC
This sequence comes from Beijerinckiaceae bacterium, assembly GCA_024304885.1. Lineage (GTDB taxonomy): Bacteria > Pseudomonadota > Alphaproteobacteria > Rhizobiales > Beijerinckiaceae > Methylocapsa. The sequence continues at coordinate 2,591,553 of JALJOM010000003.1, read as the reverse complement.
TTCTTGTACTCGTCATAGACCTGCTTGAAGCGCGCGGCCTGGCCGGTCGCTTCCGCGACGGTCTGCAGCCGGTAGCCTTCGGCTTCCTGGATGGTGGCCGCGGCCTTGCCGCGCGCCTCGGGGACGACGCGGTTGGCATAGGCCTCGGCCTCGTTGCGCAAGCGATTCTGGTCCTGCTGCGCCGCGGTCACGTCGCGAAAGGCCGCGATGACCTGCTCGGGAGGATCGACCGACTGCAGCTGGACCTGGAGGATCAGGATGCCCGCCTTGTAGCTGTTCAGGATCTTCTGCATGAGCTCCTGCACGGCGGGCTCGATGACCTTGCGCTCGGCAGTGAGAATCTTCTGGATCTGGCTGCGGCCGATGATCTCGCGCATGGCGCTCTCGGCGACTGCCTTCACGGTCTCGCGCTGGTTGGCGATGTTGAAGGCATAGTCCTCGGGGCGCAGCGGATCGATCTGCCAGATCACCACGAACTTCACGTCCGCGATGTTCTCGTCGCCGGTGAGCATCAGGCTCTCCTCGGGCAGATCCATCTGCAGCTGCGAGCCCGGCGAGCGCGCATCCTGGCGCGAGACGAAGCCGATGTTGGTCACCTGGCGATCGGTGACCTTGAGCTTCTGCACGCTGCCGATCGGGAAGGGCAGGTTGTAGTTCAGGCCGGGGCTCGTCTTGCCCGTGTAGGCGCCGAAAATCTTGTTGAGCCCGACCTCGTTCGGCTCGACCTGGTACAGGCCCGAGAGAAGCCAGGCGATCACGCCGAGGAGCACGACGGCGGCGACGCCGCGCACGCCGAAGCCCCCGCCGCCCGGCATGAACTGCTTGATCTGCTCCTGGCTCTTGCGCAGGAACTCCTCGAAATCCGGGGGCGAGGTGCCCGGTTTTTGGCCCCAGGGCCCGCCGTTGCCGGGCTTCCAGGAGCCGCCATTCCCGCCTTCGCTGATCCAGGGCATGAAACTCTCGCCGTAAAGGGGCCTCGATGCGGGCACCGCGCAGCCGCGGTGCCTCGATCCTCGTGGGTTCATTATAGGGTCCCTGCTCCGGCACTACAAATTAACGAACCGTAGGGTTTACACCGCCCGATTTTCTTGCATGGGCGCGATTTCGCATCGATGTCGATCGATCGAAACAGCGCGGCGATCGAGATGCGGCCCGGCGCTCGCTTCGCGGGAAATCGCTCTATCCGCGGCGCCGGTAATCGACGAAGGAGAAGTCGGCTTCGTCGCCCGGAGCGCGCGGCGGGCGCACCCGCCGCAGCTCTTCCCAGTTCGACCAGTCGAGCGCCGGGAAGAAGACGTCCCCCTGCGGCCGGATCTCCACGAAGGTGAGATGCATCAGCTCGACCGTGCCGATCAAATGTTCGTAAAGGTCGCCGCCGCCGGCTAGGATCACCTCGTCCGCTCCGCTCGCCGAGGCCCGCGCGCGGGCGACCGCGAGCGCGGCCTCGATGTCGTGGACGATATGAACCTCGGCTTTCGGCGCGAAGGTTGTGTCGCGCGTGACGACGACGGTCTCGCGTCCGGGCAGCGCACGGCCGATCGATTCGAAGGTTCGCCGTCCCATGAGGAGCGGCTTGCCCATGGTCACCTCGCGAAAATGCCTGAGGTCGCTCGGCAGGCGCCAGGGCATGGTGCCGCCGGCGCCGATCACGCCGTTCTCGGCGATCGCCGCGACGAGGGCGAGCGGCGGGTTCATCGGTGCATCCTGTCCCCGGCGCCGAGCGTGTCGAGCGCTTCCCCCTCGAGCCGACAGATCGTCCATTCGTGCATGCGGCGTGCTCCGAGAGCCTCGTAGAACCGGATCGACGGCTCGTTCCACTCCAGCACGGACCATTCGAGCCGTGCGAGCCCCTCGGCGCGGCAGCGTGCGGCGAGAGAGGCGAGGAGCGCCGTCCCGACGCCGAAGCGGCGATGGGACGGACGCACGAAAAGATCCTCGAGCCAAATCCCGTGGCGGCCGCGGAAGGTCGAGAACGTATAGAACCAGATCGCGAGGCCGGCCGGCGCGCCGGCGAGGTCCGCGATCTCGCATGTGACCCTCGGTTGCGCGCGGAACAAGGCGGCCGCGAGGTCCTCGGGTGTCGCCGTCACCTCGTGGCCGAGCTTCTCGTAATCGGCGAGCTCTCGGACGAGCGCATGAACGAGCGAGAGGTCCTCGGGCTTCGCCGGGCGCACCGAGACGGCCGAGGCCAGGCCCGGCGTCACGCCTCGCGTCCGCGCAGGAAGACGACGAGGCCCGAGCCGACGATGAGGCCCGAGCCGACGACGGATTGGGCATCCGGGATCTCGGAGAAGAGCAGGATGCCGAACAGGGCCGACCACAAGAGGCTCGTATAGCCGAACGGCGCGACGACATTGGCGGGCGCCGCGCTGAAGGCGCGGATCAGGCAGAAATGGCTGAGTGTCCCGAGCGCGCCGAGCAAGGCCATGAGCCCGGCGTCCGCCGCCGTCGGCAGGATCGCGGAGAAAGGGAGCGCGCCCGTGCAGACGATGGTTCCCGCGAGGCCGGTGTAGAGCAGGGTCGTGATCGGAGGGTCGGCGGGCTTCAGCATCCGCGTCGCGACCTGATAGAGCGCATTGGCGAGCGCGGCCAGGGTAGGGATCGCCATGGCCCAGGAAAATTCGATGCCGCCCTCGCCGACGATGACCCAGACGCCAGCGAGGCCGACGAGAACGGAGAGCCATCCCGCGGGCCCCACTCGCTCGCCGAGGACGGCCACCGACAGGGCCTTGACGAGAACCGGCGCGACCCAGACCACGGCGGCGACATCGACGAAGGGCATGATCTGCAGCGAGGCCATGACCAGCAAGGTGGCGGCGAGGAGAAATCCCGACCGCACGATCTGCACGAGAGGCCGGCGCGCGATCATCAGGCGCGGATTCCACAAGGCGAGGAGCGAGGTGACGACGACCAGGTGAAAGGCGAAACGCACGAAAGCGAGCTCGGTCGCAGGATAGGAGACGAGCAAGATGCGCGCGAGAGAATCCTGGCACACGAACAGGAAGGTCGTCACGAGCATCCAGGCGATGCCCGCCGAGCGGGTCGCCCGCGTCGCACCTCGGTTTCCTTCGGGCGGAGCTTCCGGACCGGGCGTTGTCGCGACAAGCGGCTCCATCGGGCGTGTGCCCGCGCCCGAGATCGTCTGGGTCATGGATCGGCTCTAGACTGAGAACCGACCCGCTATAGCCCAAGCGCGCCGTGGAGGACAGCACGGGTTCCGCTTCTTTCGGCTGAAGCCGGGTCATTAGGCGACCATTAAGGAGCGGTTGCCAGGATGGAGCGAAAGCCGAGGGATTTCCCCGCGGCACGATTCGTCGATCGGGAGGGCCCCGGGGCGTCGTCCCGCGTCGCACGGCCAGTCTCGGCAAGCTCAGGATCCCGAAAGCTCGTGCGTGCAGCTCTGGCCACCGCCGATCGCGACCCCGTCCCCGACGTACCGCGCGAGGGATCGTCGCGCAGGCCCCTCGCGCGACCCGGATCGGGCTCGCGGCCCCGCGGGCGCGGAAGGAAGCATAACAAGCACCGCCTCGCTCTCGTCGCGGGTGCGATTCTCGCGGTCGCGATGGCCGGCATCCTCGCCAATGCCCTCCTTCTGCAGAGGACACGGCATCCCGCCCCGCTCCTCGGACAGCCGGCTTCGGCCCAAAAGCCTGCGCCGGCGCGGGCTTCCGTTCGCCCTCAGCGCCCGGAGCCGGCTCCCGCTGCCGCGCCCGATCCGTCGCCGGCGCGCGAGCGTGCGTCCGCCGACAGGCCCGTGATCGAGACCGCTCCGGCGCCGAAGCCGCGGCAGCCGGCTCCCGCGGCTCAGGCGGCCGCGAAGCCATCGGATCCGATTGGCCAGCTCTTGCGGGGCTCGAAGCCCGAGCCCCGGCCGGCGGCGCTTCCGGAGCGGAAGCCGGCGGCGCCCGCGGCGCGAAGGCCCGCGGCACCCGTCGAGACGCGGCCGACGGCACGGGTCGAACGCCGGCCCGCATCTCCCGGCCTGACCCGACCTGCCGCTTCGTCGAAGCCGCGGCCCGCGCCGGAGCCGAGCCGAGCCGTCGCCGCCGCACAACGCGCCCTCGTGAAGCTCGGCTTCGTGCTGGAAGCCGACGGGGTCGCCGGCGCAACGACCCGCAAGGCGATCGAGCGCTACGAGCGTGATCGCGGGCTTCCCGCGCGCGGCGTGCTGACCCCCGATCTCGCCCGCCGGCTCGGCAGCGAATCCGGCATTGCGATCGAGTAAGCCGAGAGCCCGCGCGGGCCCGAATCTGCGTCGAATCCCTCCTTGCCATTGTGGCGGCCGGTCATCCTTGGTACCGCCATGCCTGCGAGCGAAGGAAGGTGCGGCTTCATGGGTTTCAAATGCGGGATCGTCGGCCTGCCGAATGTCGGCAAGTCGACACTTTTCAATGCGCTGACGCAGACCGCGGCGGCCCAGGCAGCGAACTATCCTTTCTGTACGATCGAGCCGAACGTGGGCGATGTCGCGGTGCCCGACGCGCGGCTCGAGACGCTCGCGGCCGTCGCCGGCTCGAAGGAGATCATCCCGACGCGGCTCACCTTCGTCGATATCGCAGGCCTCGTGCGCGGCGCGTCGAAAGGCGAGGGGCTCGGCAACCAGTTCCTCGCCAATATCCGCGAATGCGACGCGATCGCCCATGTCGTGCGCTGCTTCGAGGATTCGGACGTCACCCATGTCGAGGGCAAGATCGCGCCCCTCGACGATATCGAGACGATCGAGACCGAGCTGATGCTGGCCGATCTCGAGAGCCTCGAGAAGCGCGCCACGGCGCTCGAGAAGAAAGCCAAGGGCGGCGACAAGGAGGCGAGGGAGACTTTCGACCTCGTGCAGCGCTGCCTCGCCCTTCTGCGCGAAGGAAAGCCCGCGCGCCTCGCCGAGCCGAAGCCCGAGGAGGAGAAGCTGTTCCGCGGCCTCGGCCTCTTGTCGTCGAAGCCGGTGCTCTATGTCTGCAACGTCGAGGAAGCCTCCGCCGACAAGGGCAACGCCTATTCGGCGGCCGTCGCCTCGCGGGCCGCGGAGGAGGGCGCGGCGAGCGTCATCGTCTCGGCCAAGATCGAGAGCGAGATCGCGGTCCTGCCGCCCGACGAGCAAAAGGACTATCTAGAGGCGGTCGGGCTCGCCGAGCCCGGCCTGAACCGGGTCATCCGCGCAGGCTACGGCCTTTTGGGACTTCTGACCTATTTCACCGTGGGGCCGAAGGAAGCGCGGGCCTGGACGGTCGCAGCGGGGACCAAGGCGCCGCAGGCCGCGGGCGTGATCCATACCGATTTCGAGAAAGGCTTCATCCGCGCCGAGACGATCGCCTACGAAGATTATGTCGCGTGCAAGGGCGAGGCCGGCGCGCGCGAGGCGGGAAAATTCCGGCTCGAAGGAAAGGATTATGTTGTCGCGGACGGTGATGTCCTGCATTTTCGCTTCGCGACATGATGCGGCGCCTTTCGGATAGCGCGCATGACACGGGGAGGACAGCTCGAGATTGCCCCGGCGTTCGGAGCAGAGTTCCGAACGCAGCTCGAGGATCTGTTCCTTTGGCGGCGCGACGTGCGGCGCTTCCGCAAAGACCCGGTCTCGTGCTCGCTCGTCCGGAGCCTGCTCGAAACGGCCGCGCTCGCGCCGTCCGTCGGCAATAGCCGTCCCTGGCGCTTCGTCAGCGTCGAGACGCAGGCGCTCCGGCAGGCGATCATCGCGTGCTTTTCCACTTGCAACGCGGCGGCGCTCGCCAGCTACGAGGGGGAGCGTGCGGCGCTCTATGCTCGGCTGAAGCTCGCGGGGCTGCAGGAGGCCCCGGTGCATCTCGCGGTCTTCTGCGATCATGCGACCGAGGCGGGCCACGGGCTCGGCCGCAAGACCATGCCCGAGACTCTCGATTATTCCGTCGTCGCCGCGATCCATACCTTCTGGCTGGCGGCACGGGCGGAGGGTCTCGGCGTCGGCTGGGTCTCGATCCTCGATCCCGCAGAGGTTGCGCGGGTGCTCCTCGTTCCGGAAGCCTGGAAGCTCGTCGCCTATCTCTGCGTCGGGCTTCCGCAGGAAGAGCATCTCGATCCGGAGCTCGAGCGCCATCATTGGCAGGAGCGGATCGAGGCAAGCGCGAAGCTTCTTACGCGCTAGGCTCGGCGTCCTCGGGCTCGTCGAAGACGAGGCCTTCGTAGAGCTCGGGAAGAGGCACTTCGATGCCGATCTCCGGCATGGCGAGGACGGTGTCCCCGACGAGGACATGGCCGACCCAATCCTCGCCTGCGCGCGAGAAGACCGTGGCGGCGATGCGGTCCTGCTCCAGCATGACATAGCGCTGGACCGAGGGGGTCGCGCGGTACTCCTCGTTCTTCACGATCCGGTCGGTGCTCCCGGTGCTCGGGCTCTGGATCTCGAATACGACGACAGGGTCGGGGACGACGGTGGCGTCATTCGCGACGGTGGAGCACACCACGAAGCCGTCCGGATAGCGGATATGGCCCGCGACCTCGACCTTGAGCTCGGGTCCGTGAAATCGGCAAGGCTTGCTTCGCGATCAGCGATGCAGCGAGGTTGCCCTGAATGGTCGAATGGGCGGCGGTGACGCCGACCATGGCGACAGGCCCGAAGCCGTCGAACTCGTACTTCCGCTCCTGGCGTTCCTCCCAGACGAGGAACTCCGCCAAGGTCATGGGCTTGCGCAGGGCGAGGTTCATGCGCAAAGCCTATCACGGCCGCGCCAGCCGGCAAGGCGGGCACACATTGCAGCTGCGGCTCGGGTGCTTCGGCCTGCCAAGGGCGATGGCCTCGATCTAGCGGATAGGTCCGCGCGTCATGGAAGGGATCACGCCGCCGCGGCTCCCGTCAATTCTCCGGCGCCGCGTGCTTCAGGCCGCCGAAACATAGTCCAGTAAGCCCGCCTGCTTCATTTTCATGTAAAGATTGCTGGGGTCGAGATCGAAGCCATTGGGCCATTGGGCCAAGTCGGCGCGCCCATCTCGACGAATGCGTGATTGAAAGCGTCGGCTTTCTGCCGGGGCTCGACCATCGAGCCACCGCTCGCGATCAATTCGGATAGATCGCAAATTCCCTCATAGCCGTCGCTGAAACGCAGCCAGAGCTTTTGGCCCGGAACTGGCTTCAGCTCGAGAACATCCACCATTGGAAACTCAGGCATTGCCGTCCGGCCCTGCTGTGCGTTCCAATGCCTCGTGTACTCGTCCGCGACGCCAATTTTCTTCCAATTCCACCCGCCGCGAGACCGCCCGTTCCTCGACGGACCGCGTTGCCGTAGGCGGCAATTCAACCGAACCGCGGCCCTCGCAGGATTGTAACGTGCGTGGAAATGCGGTGGATTATGATCGTCGAAGAACATCTGTATGGCGACGCCGTAAAAATATGCGATCGCCGGCATCGTCCGTGTGTCAATTGTCGAGGAAACTCCGGAGCTTGCGGCTACGGCTCGGGTGCTTCAGCTTGCGCAGAGCCTTGGCCTCGATCTGGCGGATGCGCTCGCGCGTCACCGAGAATTGCTGGCCGACCTCCTCCAGCGTGTGGTCGGTGTTCATGCCGATCCCGAACCGCATGCGCAGCACCCTCTCTTCGCGCGGGGTGAGCGAGGCGAGCACGCGGGTCGTGGTCTCGCGTAGGTTCGACTGGATCGCGGCGTCGATCGGCAGGATCGCGTTCTTGTCCTCGATGAAATCGCCGAGATGCGAATCCTCCTCGTCGCCGATCGGGGTCTCGAGCGAAATGGGCTCCTTGGCGATCTTGAGAACCTTGCGCACCTTCTCGAGCGGCATGGCGAGCTTCTCGGAGAGCTCCTCGGGGGTCGGCTCGCGCCCGATCTCGTGCAACATCTGGCGCGAGGTGCGCACGATCTTGTTGATCGTCTCGATCATATGGACAGGGATGCGGATCGTGCGGGCCTGATCGGCGATCGAGCGGGTGATCGCCTGCCGGATCCACCAGGTCGCATAGGTCGAGAACTTGTAGCCGCGGCGGTACTCGAACTTGTCCACGGCCTTCATGAGGCCGATATTGCCTTCTTGGATGAGGTCGAGGAACTGCAGCCCGCGATTGGTGTATTTCTTGGCGATCGAGATCACGAGGCGCAGGTTCGCCTCGACCATCTCCTTCTTGGCCTGGCGCGCTTCCCGCTCGCCCTTCTGCACCATGTGGACGATCTTGCGGAATTCCTGAATCTCGAGCGCGGTCTCGGTCGCGAGCCCATGGATATCCGAGAGCAGATCCTTGATCTGCTCCTTGTGGCCGGCGACGAACTCCTTCCAGCCGCGCCCGCCGAGCTTGGAGACGCGGAGCAGCCACTTCGGGTCGAGCTCGGAATTCTGGTAGTTCTTGAGGAAATCCTCGCGCGAGACACCGGCGCCCTCGGCGAGGCGCAAGAGCCTGGTTTCCAGCGAGATCAGCCGCTTGTTGATGTCGTAGAGCTGATCGACGAGCGCCTCGATGCGGTTCGGGTTGAGCGCGAGAGACTTGACGTCGGCGACGATCTCCTTCTTGAGCGACTTGTACTTGCGCTCCTGGGACGGGGTCAGGGTCTCGTTCTTGAGCTTGTTCTCGACGTTCTGGTCCTGCAGCCGGCGCAGCTTCTTGTAGGCATCGGCGACGCGATCGAAGGTCTCGAGCACCTTGGGCTTCAGCTCGGCTTCCATGGCCGAGAGCGAGACCGAGTTCTCGAGGTCGTCGTCCTCGTCGAACATGTCCTCGGGCAGGGGGGCGTCGAGACCGGCTTCCTCGCCGGCCGGCCGAAGCCGCGCGGGCGGGTCGATCGGCGCCAGCGCCGGAGCGTTCTGTGCGGCGGCCGGCGCATCGATCCCGTCCGGTGCCGTCATGTCGATCTTCGGCGCGTTCTTCCCGTCGGGGCCGGCATAGGTCGCCTCGAGGTCGATGATGTCGCGCAAGAGGACCTTGCTGCCGTTCAGCTCGTCGCGCCAGATGATGATCGCCTGGAAGGTCAGCGGGCTCTCGCAGAGGCCCGCGATCATCGCCTCCCGGCCGGCCTCGATGCGCTTGGCGATCGCGATCTCGCCCTCGCGGGACAGCAGCTCGACCGAGCCCATCTCGCGCAGATACATGCGGACAGGATCGTCGGTCCGGTCGGCGGGTTCCGACGAGCGGACGGCCACGGCCTTGGGCTGGACCGCCTCGATCAGATCGCCGCCCTCGGCTTCCTCCTCCTCGCCGCCTTCTTCCCCTTCGGGGTCGTCCGGCTCGTCGCCCTCGACGACGTTGATCCCCATCTCGTTCAGCATGGCGAGGATGTCCTCGATCTGCTCGGAGGTGACCTCCTCGGACGGCAGGACGGCATTCAGCTCCGCATAGGTGACGACGCCTCGTTTCTTGGCGAGCTTGATCATGCGCTTGACGGCGGCATCGGTGAGGTCGAGCAGAGGACTGTCGGTCGTTTCCACCGCTCCGCCTTCCGCCTCGGCCTTCTCGTTGTCCTTCTTCGCCATCAATGCACTCCGATAGGAAACTGGGTGACGTTACGCAAAGGCGGCTCGGATCGGACGTGGGCCCGAGCTCGCCCGCATCCAGGCTGGTGATCGAGGTCCCGCAGGCGACGAGGCTTCGCGCGGGCTTCATTATAGTGGGGCGGAGGCGACCGCCGTCAACAAAGGGGCATATCGACGAGGGATCGCGTCACGGAGACGCCACCCGCGGAATCCGGAGGTCCTCGACCGGAGGCGCGACCGAGGATCGTCCCCGGAGCGGCTGACGCGGCGAGCCCTCGGGACGTCCGGGACAGGCCTTGCCCTGCGGCCCGAGTCCTGCCGGTGTCTCGCGAGCCCCTCCCGTCGATGCCCCCCGCAGCTCGAGCCTCGGCTCAAAAGGCGCCGGCCCGTCGTCCCGACGAGATGCCGAAACCATCGATCGACGCTTCGGTACCGCCGAGCGCCGTCAATTGCTCCCGAATGTCGTTGAGGCGGCCGAGATTAGCCTCGCTCGAATCCTTACCTAGAGCCAATTCGGCCATTTGCAACTCCCTATGTAAGGCCTTGGCGCGGCGATGCAAGGTCAAGGCTTGCTTCAGCACCTCCTCGGCGTCGGCTTCGGCGGCACCGGGCTTCGCGTACCAATGCGAGGCGTGGGCCGCGAGCAGATCGAGCCTTTGCGTGACGGCACCGAGGCCCGCTGCCTCGGCAGCGGCGCGCAGCGTCTCGGTCGAAAGCTCCGCCGAGGTCCCGATCAGGCCGAGGAGCCGGACACGAAGCCTGTCGGCCTCCGGGTTCGAAAGCTCGGCCTCGGCGATCGCTTCCGCATAGCGTTCGAGCAGCCCGGGATGATTCAGCATCAGCAAGAGGATCAGCCCTTCGCGCGGCGGAAGGCTCGCCCGCGTCGGCCGCAGCAGGGGCGAGCTTCTCAAGCTCGCGCTGATCGCCGGAGGCCCGGGCGAGCGAGCCCCGGCCTCGACTCCCCGGGTGGACGGCCCTTGGAAACGGGGGCTCCACCCCGCGGCTTCCGGCCGTTTCCCGCGGCGCTGCGGGGTTGGTTGGGTACCGGAGCCGAAAAGCCGGAGGAGCCTCGCCTCGAAATCCGCCTCGTAGTAGCGGCGCAAGACCGGATCGGCGATCTCGCGCGTGATCTCTCGCAGCCGCCGCTCGAGACCGGCCTTCTGCTCCGGCGTCGCGAAAAATCCGGCCTCGGTCTCTCGCTGGAACAGTAGATCGGCCAGCGGCCGCGCGGCAGCGAGGCAATCCGCCATGGCTCCGGGCCCGTCGGACCGGACGAGCTCGTCGGGATCCTGGCCCTCGGGCAAGAGCGCGAAGGCCAGCGACCGGCCGGGTCCGAGGAGGGGCAGCGCGGTGTCGATCGCGCGATAGGCCGCCTTGCGCCCGGCCCGGTCGCCGTCGAAGCAGAGGATTGGCACCTCGGCCATCCGCCAGAGCAGCGCGCAATGCTCGGCCGTCAGGGCGGTCCCCATGGGCGCGACGACCTCGGAAAATCCGGCCGCCGTCATGGCGATGACGTCGATATAGCCCTCGACGGCGATCACGCGCCCGGTCTCGTGCGCGGCCCCGCGCGCCGCGTGATGGTTGTAGAGCACCGCGCCCTTGTGGAAGAGGCGCGTTTCCGGGGAGTTCAAGTATTTGGCCTGGGCCTCCTTGGCGAGCGCGCGCCCCCCGAAGGCGACGACCTTGCCCGCCGGATCGCAGATCGGGAACATGACCCGGTCGCGGAAGCGATCATAGGGCACCGCGATGCCTTCGCCGTGGACCAAGAGGCCGGCCTCGATCATCGTCTCGGCGGAAGCTCCCTTCGCGGCGAGATGATCGCGCAGGGCATATTTCTCGTCCGGGGCAAATCCCAGCCGGAACCGCGCCTGCATCTCGGACGAGATGCCGCGACCCTCGAGATAGGCCCGGGCCCGGCCACCGCCACGCCCGGCGAGCGACGCGGAAAAATAAAGTGCGGCTTGCTCGAGCACGTCGTGCAGCGAGGCGCGCGCCTTCTCCTGCGCCTCGGCCTCGCGCGACGGCTTCGGGACGGCGAGGCCGGCCATGGCGGCGAGGCGCTCGACCGCCTCGGCAAACGACAAGCCCTCCGTCTCCATCAGAAAATCGAAGATATTGCCGTTGCGCCCGGCCGAGAAATCGAACCAGGCCCCTTTCTGGTCGTTGACGAAGAAGGACGGCGTCTTCTCCGAGGTGAAGGGCGAGAGGCCGCGCCATTCCCGCCCTGCCTTGGCGAGCTTCACGCGCGAGCGGACGACCTCGGAGACCTTGAGCCTCGCCTTGATCTCTTCGAGGAAGGACGGGGGAAATCGCATCGACACATCCGGACACGACGGGGGTGGCACGGCGCTGCGTATCTTGCCACGTCGGCCTGCCGCTGCGGCAGCTTTTCCACGCGATTCACATGGCACGAAGGCCGTGCGGCTTCGCCCATTCGACAGGTTCGAGGAACAGCTGAAAAATTCCGATACCTGCCGCGCGAATGCGTCTTCGCAGAATTGACATATCGTGCGACACTTCTCACGTCAGTAGTGTCCTCTAGAAGGGAGTGCTGCATGTCCAGGGAAAATCATTTGGCGATGCTCGAGCAGCGTCATGATGCGCTCGACAGGGAGATCGAGAAGGAGCTGCTCTATCCTGCGACCGACGAGCTCAAGCTTGCCGAGATGAAACGGCGCAAGCTCCAGCTGAAGGACGAGATCGAGAAGCTGCGGAACGAGCCGGCTTCGACCTCCCTGCACTGATTTTTCCGCTCCCGCAGGTCTCGCCGTGATCCCAGGCTCGGTCTCGGCGAGCCGCGGCGACCGCTTCATCCGGGCAATTTCGCCTTCCTCGTGAAGACGAGGGTGAGGTTGTTGGCGGGCATTTCCGTCACGGCTGCGGCCGTGAAGCCCTCCGCGATCGCGAGCGCCTCGACGCTCTCGAGGTCCCGCACCCCCCAATCCCTGTTCTCGTTACGCAGGTCGCGGTCGAACGTGGCATTGCCGGCGCTCGTATGCGCCCCGCCGCGCCGGAAGGGACCGTAGAGGACGAGCGGCGCGCCGGGAGCGAGCAGCCTCGCCGCCCCCGCGAGAAGCCCCTGCGTCGCGCGCCAGGGCGCGATGTGGATCATGTTGAAGCAGAGGATCGCGTCGGCTGCCGCGAGCGGCCAGTTCGGGTCGGCGGCGTCGAGCGCAAGTGCCGCGCGGGCATTCGTCACCCCACTCGCCGCGATCCAAGCGTCGATGCTGGCGCGCGCCCTGGGATCCTTGTCGCTCGGCTGGAAGACGTGGCCGGGCAGCCTTTCGGCGAACCTGACGCAATGCTGTCCCGACCCGCTGGCGATCTCGAGGACGAGGCCAGGCGGCGGCAGGAGATCGCGAATCGCGTCGAGGATCGGGTCGCGGTTGCGAAGGGCCGCGGGCGAGCTGAGGCGAAGGTCGGGCACGGCGAGGCGACGGCGTGACGCTCGCGAGCGGTCTCGTTGCCGCTCAAGTTTCGTCGCCGTGTGCGGCCTCGTTGATGGTGATGGTCCGCATGTTGGAGAAATCGACCGCGGTCGGCATCTTCTCGCGCAGCGCCATCACCTGGAACGTCTTGATCACATGCTCGAGCCGGCGATAGGCCTCCTTGTATTCCTCGGTCGTGGTGGCGAGGCCGAGGGGCTGCAGGCAGAACTCGATGATCTCGCGGGGCCGATCGAGCTTGGTCATCTGGGTCACTCCTTGGAGGCACGTCCGGCCGGATCGGGTTCGGGTGAGCCGGCGAAGATATCCTGTCCCGAAATCGCGACAAGACATGATTGCAGAGCCGGTTTCCGCGTCACCCGCATCGGAAGCCGGCGCCGGGCAGACGCTCGAAGCCGCTCGGCGAGCGGGACGCGTCGGCAAGCTCTCGAGCCACGTCTCGACGGCCGCATTGTAGCCGAGCCCGCGCGCTCGCGCTCGCTTTTCGTCGCTGCCCTCGTGGTGGGACCCCGGCGCCGCGAGCGGGAGGCGATCCCGCGCCGCAGGGGCGGTCATTCTCGTTTCCCCGACGCGCAGCAATTCCGTAGCTTAGGCTGCAGGCTCCCCTCGGCGTGACGCGGCTAGGGGAGGGGGCTGTCGAGCCTCGGGCTCGTAGGGCACACGCTGCAATACCGGCATTTCGGGTAGTTTTCTCCGACCCGGTTTCGCGCTAGTCTCGGGACGGACCCGCGCGCGTCGGCGCAACGACGATGCTCGAGGCGAGCAAGCAAGATCAGCGAAGATCGGGGGGACGCGATGTGGACTTCTGGCAGGAGGTTGATCGGCGGCGCCTGCGTCTCGGCGATCGTGATCGTGGCCGGCTCTCTGGTCGTGAGCTTCTCGGGCGGCCTGCTGCGCTCGGTCCAAAGCGGCGGGCTCGAGGCGCACGCCGCCACGACCCCACCTCTTCCGCCCGGTGTCTCTCCGGAGCTCTACGCGCTCGCGGTGGCGCGCGGCGGCCCGCCGACACAAGAGCTCGCGGCGCTCGGCGAGAAATTGTTCCGGGACAAGCGCCTTTCGGTCGACGACTCGGTCGCCTGCGCCACGTGCCATGATCCGGCCCAAGGCTTCACCGACCATCGTCCGGGCGCAACCTCGGCCGGGGTCGGCGGGCAGCGGGGGCAGCGCAACGCACCCACCGTGCTGAATGCCATGTTCCACACGTCGCAGTTCTGGGACGGCCGCGCGGCCACGCTCGAGGACCAGGCCAAGCTCCCGATCCTCAATCCGATCGAGATGGGCCAGTCGAGCCCCGATGTGGTCGTCGCCAAGGTCCGCGGCCTTTCGGACTATACGGCCGCCTTCCAGTCGGCTTTCGGCCGCGCCGCGACCTACGACGACATCGCCGCCGCGATCGCAGCCTTCGAGCGCACGCAATATTCCGGCAACTCGCCGTTCGACCGCTTCCTCGCCGGTGATGCGACGGCAATCAGCGATCAGGCGAAGCGCGGCTGGGCCTTGTTCCAAGGCAAGGGCCGGTGCAGCTCGTGCCACGCCTTCAACAGCGTGTCGCCGCTGTTCTCCGACCAGAAGTTCCACAATATCGGGATCGCCGCCCACAAGCAGAACTTCACCGAGCTCGCGCGCAAGGCGCTCGCTGTCCTGAAGACGGGCGACATCCAGCAGATCGACGAGCTCGCCCTGCAGACGCAATATTCCGAGCTCGGCCGCTTCCTCGTCACCAAGAGCCCGGCCGACATCGGCGCCTTCAAGAGCGAGACCTTGCGCAATATCGGCATCACCGGCCCCTACATGCACGACGGGTCGCTGACGACCCTCTGGGACGTGATGGACCACTACAACAAGGGCGGTGTTCCCAATCCTTTCCTCGACGGCGGCATGGAGCGGCTCGGCCTGAGCGAATCCGAGATCGACGACATGGTGGCCTGGATGTTCACGCTCACCGACACCCGCTACGCCGATTTCAATGCGTTGGAGCAGGCGCGGCAGACCTCGCTCAAGAACAACAGGCCGCAGCGCGACACCGAGATCGCCGAGGGTCGCAAAGGCCATTTCGGCGACCTCGCCCCCAACCCGGATGTGCGCAACCCGGCGACGATCGGCGTCTATTGAGCCTGGCCCCGGACAGGCAGGCGCCACGGAGGTTCGATCATTTCCGAGCTCGGCGAGGCGCCGCTCGGAACGATGCTGAGAGCAATTTCCAGCGAAGCGGGCACCGGTTCGCGTCGCGAAATTGCGACAAAACTCGCTCTAGGAGTAGAGCCATGGCTGGTGGGCACAAGAGCATCGAGACTAAGCATTACGAGGAGCGCGCGGCCTTCTTCGAGGGTCTCGCCCGGCTCGGCGCCCTGTCCCGACGCGGCTTCATGAAGGTCGCTTGCGCCTCGGCCGGCATCGCCGCCGCCAAGGGCCTGATCACGCCGCAGAGCTTCCAGCTCGTCGAGGTGGCGCAGGCCGCGGAGGCCGGCACGCCGGGCTTCACCTTCGCCTATATCTCGGATACCCATCTCTATACCGCCAAGGTGAACGACCGCTTCATCCGCTCCATCCTGAAGGCCGTGGACGACGTCAACGCGCTCAATCCGCAGCCCGATTTCGTCCTCTTCGGCGGCGATCTCGCGCAGCTCGGCAAGAAGGAGGAGCTAGAGCTCGGCGCCGAGATCTTGAAGAACGTCAAGGCGCCCGTGAAGATGATGGTCGGCGAGCACGACTGGTTCCTCGACATGGGCGAGCAATGGCGCTCCCTGTTCGGACCCTCGCAATATTCCTTCGACCACAAGGGCGTGCATTTCGTCACCTTGATGAGCGTCGAGGAGAAGGATTTCTGGACCGCGCGCGGCATGACTCCCGAGGAGCGGATGCAGACGGTCGCCGGGCTCGACAACGGCCTCCAATCCCGTTTCGAGGTCGGCCCGGCCGGGCGCGCATGGCTCGAGGCCGATCTCGCCAAGGTCGACAAGGCGACCCCGATCGTCGTGTTCTCCCACTCGCCGCTCTACAAGTACTACCGCAACTGGAACTTCTGGACCGACGACGCCGACGAGGTTCAGGCGATCCTCGCCAAGTTCGACAAGGTGACCGTCGTCCACGGCCACACCCACCAGCTGCTTCTCAACCAGATCGGCAAGATCAGCTTCTACGGCTTGCTCTCGACCGCCTGGCCTTGGCCTTACGCTCCGGAGGGCCTGCCCAAGCTCACCCTCACGGCCCAGATGAACCGTGCGGATCCGTTCAATGCCTTCGACGGATGCGGCGACGGCCATCTCGACGTGCTGGCGTCGGGTCTCGTGGACAAGGTCTACAACCTGTGGAACCGGGATCCCGTGACCATTCGCTCGACCTACCTGACCTGGCAAGGCACGACGGCTCGCCCGCCGGCCCCGACCCTGCCGACCTATTGACGACGAGATCCGGCGCAGAACCGGGTCGATGTCGGGGGTTGTCGTTCCGAGGGAGACGAATCTATGCGCCTAGCTTGCCCTGTCGTGCTCGCGCTCTGCATCGGCGCCGGCGGTCCCGCTTTGTGCGGTGACGGCGCTCCCGGCCACGTGCTGCCGGTCTCCCGCGACGGGAACCTGGTCGTCGGCCTTTGCGACGGCGAGACCTCGATCGAGGTCGAAGGCGTGAAGCCGGGCGAGCCGATGACCCGCGAGCAGGGGCAGAAGGTCGCCGATGCCTTGATGACGGAATGGCGGCGCAAGCATCCGGACGCCGAGTGGGTGGTGGCGGATGCCGGAAGCGCCGCGGCGGTGGCGGCGCAAGGCGTCCCGGCGGCGCCCGCCGGGAGCCAGCACCAGACCTACGGCGCCTTCACCGAGCGCGACAAGCAGATCTGGCAGGAATCCACCGACAAGCTCGTCGCGGAAGGCAAGAAGATCTTCCACGACGCGAAGCTGCTCGGAGGAACCAACGCAGTTTCGTGCGACATGTGCCATCCCGACGGATCCAACACGCATCCGGAGACCTATCCGAAGTACCAGGTCCAGCTCGGGCGGGTCGCGATGCTCCGTGACATGATCAACTGGTGCATCGAGAACCCGGTGCGTGGGAAGCCCTTTCCCGACGACGATCCGCGCCTGAAGGCGCTCGAGGCCTATATCCTCGCGCAGCGCAAGGGAGTCGCTCTGGAGTACGGCAAGCACTGAGGACTGCGCGCTCGCATCATCCCACGTAGATCGCGACATCGATGCGACGGGCAGCCGGCTCGAGGGAGCGGCCGTCGAGCGGATAATTTGCGGCGCACGCGGGAACCAACGTCGCAATGACGAATTCACGCATGCATGCGAGGAGAGCCATAGGAGAAGCTACCATGCGACCGATTGCGCGGAGGACGGGTCCGGCCATTCTCGCAATTGTCGGCGCTGCATGTAGTGTGAGCGGTGTCGTTGCACAGGAACCCGGGGGTGCGACGAGCTACGCGCCGGTTTCCGTCACGGAACCCTTCGCGACCACGATGGCGCGTATGAAGGCGGCGAAAGCCGAGATCGAGAAGAAGCACAAGAGCCTGCTCGAGGAACGCTACGACCTGAGCAACAAGCCCGCCAAGGGCGTGACCATGTCGCGGGGGAGGCCCGTGCAGGAAGGCGTTCGAGCGAAGCTCCCCGCAGGGGTGACATGGGAGCGGCTCGCCACGATGCCGGCCGCGGAAATCCGCGAGAAGAACCTTTTTCCGAAGGGTTTCTATCCACTGCCGCATCCGAACCATCCCGAAGGCGGGATGCTGTTCCCGAAATTCGAGATCGACGAGATCAAGAAGCAGGAAGACCGTGACCTCACGCGGTTCGATCTCGATTTCGACCTTCCGGACCACCTGCTTCCCGAGTTTCCGGCGCCGATCTATCTCACCACGCGGCCGGATCTCGGCGATGTGTCGAAGGGCAAGCTCGTCACCATCTCCAACTACTACGAGCTCTTCAACGGCATCTTGAATCCGAAGCAGCTCGAGGGCCTGCGGCTCCTCGTGACCCCCTTTCCGCAGCAGCAGTTCAACCAGACCGAGGATCGCCGCTCGGAGAAGCCGAGCCGTGGCGTCGCCTGCCTCGATTGTCACGCGAACGGCCACACCAATGCCGCGACGCATCTCGTCGGCGATATTCGCCCACAGGAGTTTCGGCATCGAATCGATACGCCGCCCTTGCGTGGGGTGAATATCCAGCGGCTGTTCGGCTCTCAGCGCGCGTTGAAGTCCATCGAGGATTTCACCGAGTTCGAGCAGCGCGCGGCCTATTTCGACGGCGATCCCGTGATCGCCACGAAGAAAGGCGTCAACGTCCTGGAGCGGGGGAGCCAGGTCCACGCCATGGCCGAGCTGCAGGAGATTCTCGATTTTCCGCCGGCGCCGAAGCTCGACGTGCTCGGCAAGCTCGATCCGTCCAAGGCCACCGAAGCGGAGCTGCGCGGCCAGGCGATCTTCTTCGGCAAGGGCCAGTGCGCGGTCTGCCACATTCCGCCCTATTATACCGACAACCTGATGCACAACCTGAAGGTCGAGCGGTTCTACAAGCCGGTGATGATCAACGGTCGCTATGCGACCGCCGATGGCCCCATCAAGACGTTCCCTCTGCGCGGCATCAAGGACTCGCCGACCTATCTCCATGACGGCCGGCTCCTGACTCTCGATGATACGGTGGAGTTCTTCAACCTCGTTCTCGGCACGAAGCTGACGCAAAGCGAGAAGCAGGATCTCGTCGCTTTCCTGCGTGTGCTCTGAGCGTCGAGCCTATACCGCCACCTCCGCCTTGATCGCCGGATGCGGATCGTAGCTCTCGATCACCACGTCCTCGAAGCGATAGTCGAAGATCGAGTCCACGGCCCGTAAGAAACGCAGCCGCGGCAGCGGCCTCGGGGCGCGTTCGAGCTGGAGCCTCGCTTGCTCGACATGCGTATCGTAGAGATGCACGTCGCCGAACGTGTGCACGAAATCGCCCGGCTCGAAACCACAGGTGTGGGCGATCATCTCGGTGAGCAGCGCATAGCTCGCGATATTGAAGGGGACGCCGAGGAAGACGTCTCCCGATCTCTGGTAGAGCTGGCACGAGAGGCGCCGTCTTCCGGCAGCGACCTCGACCACGTGGAACTGGAACAGGCAATGGCAGGGCGCGAGCGCCATGGCCGGTAGATCGGCCGGGTTCCAGGCCGAGACGATCAGGCGGCGCGAGAAGGGGTCGCGCTGGAGCAACTCGACGAGAGTCGCGATCTGGTCGATGACGCGGCCGTCGGGAGCCTGCCAGGATCGCCATTGCTTGCCGTAGATCGGCCCGAGGTTTCCGTTCTCGTCGGCCCATTCGTCCCAGATCCGGACGCCGTTCGCCTTCAAGTAGCCGATGTTCGTATCGCCCGCGAGGAACCAGAGAAGCTCGTGGACGATGGATTTCCAATGCAGCGTCTTAGTGGTGACGAGCGGAAACCCGTCGCAGAGGCGAAACCGCATCTGGTGACCGAAGATCGAGCGGGTCCCGGTCCCGGTCCGATCGGCCTTCGGCAGGCCGTCGTGAAGTATCGTGGCGAGAAGATCGAGATAGGCTCGCATGGCATGCCCTAGATCACGATGACCTTGGATCGACTCGATCCAAGGTCATGACACGTGATCGATTCCAAAAGCTCAGAGCGGGATAGGCAGACAAGTTTACGCAATCTGCGTAAACGCGATTGCGCCGGAAAGCCGCTGTCCACTCTTCCTCATCCCGCTCTAGTATCCGCCGCCTTCGAGGCGTGAGCAGCAACGCGAGTCACGCTTCAAAGGCGAAGAAACGGACATGGCGATACAACCGACGTAGCGGGACTCGATGATTCCCGGTGCGAGCCGGCGGCCCGTCCGCCGGCGCCATCCTATCCGAGTTCGGCCCACGAGATCACGGGAAGGATTGCTCGGGATCGGGGCAAAGAACGCGGCGCGCCTGTGCGACCATCTCCGGGTCGAGGCCACGGTTCGTCGCGAAGGCGAGGAGCAGGTCCTCCTCGCTCGCGATGTGATCGAGCACCGCGGCGAGAAAGCCGGGGCTCGCCGCCGCGGCGCGCAAGGTTTCGGGATCGAGGCCGGACAGCGCGAGGAACCTTTCGATTCGCGCGCGCTCCGCGGCGAGGAAGCTCAGGCCCTCGACCGCGAGCGATTCGGCGGCGGTGCGGGACATCAGCGCGGGCTTCCCACGAGAATTCCGGAAAGCTGTGTCTTTCATGGGATCTCGAGCCGTTCGGGCGATATATCTGCGCTATAGGCCAGGCCTATGATCGGCCATTCCGGGCGACGGTCGTGCTCCAGCCGATGCGGGGACAGGTCTCATCGATGCAAAAGCGCATTCTGATCGTAGAGGACAACGAGCTGAACATGAAGCTCTTCAACGATCTTCTCGAAGCTCACGGCTATTCGACGATCCAGACGCGAAGCGGCGTCGAGGCGCTCGACCTGACCCGGGCGCATATGCCCGATCTCGTCCTCATGGATATCCAGCTGCCGGAAGTGTCCGGGCTTCAGGTGACGCAATGGATCAAGGCCGATGCCGCGCTGCGCCATATCCCCGTGATCGCGATCACCGCCTTTGCGATGAAAGGCGACGAGGAGAAGATGCTGCAAGGCGGCTGCGAGGCCTATCTCTCGAAGCCGATCTCGATCGGGAAGTTCCTGGAGACGGTTCGGCTCCATCTCCGCGAAGCCTGAGCCGGGCATCGGAGAACATCCGCCTTGACTTCGCCTCTACGTCACGCTTCAAAGACGAAGCGGGCTCGTCCGGCGTGCAGGGACGGAAGCTCGGCTTCGGCCTGCGAAAGCGCCGTTTCCGCCGGCCGGCCTCGAGGGGGCGCGTAGCTCAGCGGGAGAGCACTCCCTTCACACGGGAGGGGTCACAGGTTCGATCCCTGTCGCGCCCACCATCCAATTCCCGGATTTTGTTTCGAAGCAGGGTTTCCCGCTTCGGGTCGATTGTGCGATTTAGCGCAGATCAAAGTAAGAACATGCCGCGCGGACCCGTGGAAAATCCGTGGCAAGCCATGCCCGAGTAGCCCGCAATGTCGAAAAGCGCGCTCTACGACACCGATTTCTATGCTTGGGCGAGTGAGCAGGCGACCCTCTTGCGCGCCGGCCGGATCGCCGAGGCCGACCTCGACAACATCGCCGAGGAGATCGAGAGCATGGGCCGTCGCGAGAAGCACGAGCTCAAAAGCCGTCTCGTCGTTCTGCTCCTGCATATCCTGAAGTGGCGATTTCAGCCGCTCCGCCGCACCCCGTCCTGGCAGGCGACGATCCGCATCCAGCGGCTCGAAATTCGCGATCACCTCCTCGCCAATCCAAGCCTGAAGCCGATCGTGCCGGACGTGATCGCGCGCGCCTACGAGGTTGCCCGGATCGCCGGAGGGATCGAAACCGGCCTCGCCGAATCGACCTTCCCCGCCGCGTGCCCCTGGTCCTATGACGAGATCGTGGACGACGGATTCTGGCCGGACGACCGGTGAAGGAGCTCGGCTCTTGAGGATCGACGCTCGCTCTTTCGGTTACAGGGGCCGATCGGCGCATGAGATCATGCTCGCAGGGGGAGTGGTCTCGGCCCTGCGACGGGCCGTGGCCGAGGGCGTCACATGGCTCGTCGCGAAGCCGGCGCTGATCCCCGCCCTCGTCATCGCGGCGCTGGTGCTCGCGGCGGCACCGAGCCCCGCGGCCGCGGATCTGCGCCTGTGCAACAATACGACCCGTAGGGTCAGTGTCTCGCTCGCCTATACCGACGGCGAGACCTGGGTCAGCGAAGGCTGGTGGAACCTCAAGGCCAATGCCTGCGAGGTCCTGGTGCGCGGGCCGCTCGCCGCCGAGTTCTATTACCTCTATGCGATGGACGAGCGCGGCGGCGAATGGAAGGGCAAGGCCTTCATGTGCACCCGCGACCGAGAGTTCCGCATCATCGGGCGCGCCGACTGCTTCGCGCGCGGCTTCGACCGGACCGGCTTCTTCGAGGTCGATACCGGGAAAGAGGCGCGGAACTGGACCGTGCAATTGACCGATGCGGCGCAAGGTCGTACCGGTCCCTGACGAAAGGCACCTTCCACCCGACCCCATGAGGCAGCGATGCGGCGGCTGCGCCGATGCAAGATCATTGCGACTCTCGGCCCGGCCTCGACGAACCCGGCGATCCTCGCCGGCTTGTTCCGGGCCGGCGCCGATGTCTTTCGCATCAACATGAGCCATGCCTCGCACGATTCGATGCGAGACCAGGTCGCCATGATCCGGGCGCTCGAGAAGGACTGCGGCCGCCCGATCGGCATCCTGCTCGACCTGCAAGGCCCGAAGCTCAGGATCGGAACTTTCGAGAACCGCGCGGTGAAGCTCGCCAAGGGGGCGACCTTCACCTTCGATTCCTCGCCGGCGCCCGGAGACGCGACACGGGTTCAGCTGCCGCATCCCGAGATCCTCCAGGCTCTCGAGCCGGGCCATACGATCCTCGTCGACGACGGCAAGATGCGGCTTCGGGTCGTCAGCGCGACCGACACGCAGGCCGTCGCGATCGCCGAGGTCGGCGGCGAGATTTCCAATCGCAAGGGCGTGAGCCTGCCGGATACGGAAATCCCCGTGTCGTCGATCACGGACAAGGACCGCGCCGATCTCGAGGCCGGGCTCGAGGCGGGGGTGGACTGGGTCGCGGTCTCCTTCGTCCAGCGTCCGGAGGACGTGGTCGAGGTCAAGAAGCTGACCCGAGGCCGCGCGCTCGTCATGTCGAAGCTCGAGAAGCCGCAGGCGATCTCGCGGCTCGAGGAGATCGTCGAGGTCTCCGACGGCCTCATGGTCGCGCGCGGCGACCTCGGCGTCGAGATGCCGCTCGAGAAGGTGCCGGGCCTGCAGAAGCGCATCAACCGCACCTCGCGCCGCCACGGCAAGCCGGTCGTCGTCGCGACCCAGATGCTCGAATCCATGATCTCGTCGCCGGTGCCGACCCGCGCCGAGGTCTCCGATGTCGCGACCGCGGTCTTCGAGGGCGCGGACGCGGTGATGCTCTCGGCCGAGAGCGCCGCCGGCCAATATCCGGTCGAGGCCGTCGCGACCATGAACAAGGTCGCCGAGGAGGTCGAGCGCGACGGCTACTACCGCAGCATCATCAATGCGCAACGCGCCCCGCTCGAGGCGACGAACAAGGATGCCGTCGCCGTCGCGGTCGCCGCGCGCAATTTCGCGGAAACCCTCGATCTCAAGGCGATCGTGGCCTGGACGTCCTCGGGCTCGACGGCGTTCCGAATCGCGCGGGAGCGGCCGGAGGCGCCGATTCTCGCACTTACGCCGAATCGCGAGACGGCCGGCCGTCTGGCCCTCGCCTGGGGGGTCCATGCGGTCGTCACCAAGGACGCGCATGATGTCGACGACATGTCGAAGCGCGCCTGCAAGTTCGCCGCTCGCGAGGGTTTCGCCGAGACCGGCGAGCGCGTGATCATCGTCGCGGGCGTTCCCTTCGGCACGCCGGGCACGACCAACATGATCCGGATCGGGCTCATCGAGCCGCAGCCGTCGTGAGGCGTTCAGACGGCAGCGAGAGCCCGAGACTCCGGCAAGTTTCCAGCCTGTTTCGGCGTCGTCTTGCGCGGTGCTTGTTTTTGCAGCTGCACACCCTATATTGAGCACATCGAGTTTCGGCCGAGCGCCTTTTGCTTCTACGCCCGCTTCGGCATATCGGCAGACGACTTCCTCCCCAGAACATCGATCGACCCGGCGTCGCATGGTGCGAGCGCCGTTCATTGTTCTTGGAAAGGACAAGTCATGCAGACCGGTATCGTCAAATGGTTCAATGCGCAAAAGGGTTTCGGCTTCATCCAGCCGGACTCCGGCGGTAAGGACATCTTCGTCCACGTCAGCGCGGTCGAGCGCGCGGGTCTTCGCGGCCTCGCGGAAGGCCAGAAGATCACCTACGACCTCGTCACCGATTCTCGCAGCGGCAAGACCTCTGCGGATCGGCTGCAAGTCGCCTACTGAGCCGAGCCTCGTTCGCCTCGCCGACCGCGGATGAACCGGCGGCGAGCGCGCGCGATCCACGGCTCGAGGGCAGTGCAGGAAGATCCCCGCGAGCACCTGCAGGCCCTCCGCCCACGGCCGCCGGAACGCCCCTGTGGCACGGTTCCTCCAAGACGAAAGACGGGCAGATGACTCCACATTCGAGCAAGGCCTCGCGCCAGGAGGCCCTTCGCAATCACGTGGCGGCGACGCACAAGTTTGCCGTCGGTACCTATGTGCTCCATTCCGTGGGTGTGCGATCGACGAAGGAAATGTTCAAGGTCACGCGGCTGCTCCCCGACTCCGGGGAAGGGTTTCAATACAGGATCAAGGCAGAGCGCGAGGGATTCGAGCGTGTCGTGAAAGAGTCTGCGCTCGACAAGGTCGGATAGGGGGTGCGGCTGTCCCTCGGGCACGATCGAGCGATCGTGGCACGGTGGCGACAGAAAGGTCCGGGAGCCGACGATGGGTAGGTTCGACTACACGACTGAGGCCGCGCTGTATACCGCCAAGAGCACGAATTTCGGCCGGAAGGGCCTCGAGTACCGGCGTTTCGACCATGCGGCGGAAGCCATTCGCTTCGCCATAGAGGTTCTCCCCTCTCGCGTGCTGGGAGGCTGCGCTCTCGAGGTCGACGACGAGAGAATCGTCGGGCGAGCCATCCGCGCGCTCTACGAGAGCGCAGAGTTTCCCCTGGCCAGGAATTCGCGTGGTCCGAAATGATCCGGCGAACTCGGTCGCCGCGACCGATGCGGCCCACACGGCAGGGCGAGCTCAGGCCATCCATACATTTCGGCACAGCATGTTCGTGACCTCGGGAGTCTCACCGAAAAGACCGTGAGGCCGAGGTGCTCGCAAAGGCGGGGGCAAGAGGCAATACCGACCGCCGCCCGAGCGCGTTGTCTTTGGCAGCTAGAGCATTTTCCAGCGAAGCGGGCACCGATTCGCGTCGCGAAATTGCGACGGATTTCCGATGCGACTGGATCGGAAACCGCTCCAACGGGCGAGCGTGGAACCTGGTCCTATCCCGCGAAGCGTCTAAGACGGGAGCGCGTTCCTCCCCGGCGCGGGGCAGGGTAGGGGGGACCCCGGCGCCCGCTGCCTCGGCCATCGTCAGGCCGGCCGTTCCTCTCTCGGCACGAGCGGCTCGGCACGTTCAGCGGCGATAGACTCGGCCCCCGCGGTACACCCCACCTCGATAGACGCCACCCCGATAGACACCACCTCGGTAGACACCACCGCGATACACGCCTCCACGGTAGACGCCACCACGATAATAGGCGCCGCCACGATAGACGCCCCCATACCCATATGCCGGATATCCGACATTGGGGCGGCAGCCCCCATAGGGCCCGCGGTGATAGCCTATGCCGCACCCGCCCGCGATCAGCGTCACGGCCCGCGGCGTGTCGGGGACCGGCGAGATCGGCAATGCTGCGGCGTGAGCCGTGATCGATCCGGTGGCCAAGGCGCCGACGACGCCGAGTATCGAAAGCAACTTGCGCACGGCTCACTCCTCCGACGAGACGGTTCGGCCGCGTTGGCCTGCTCGCTTCGAACGATAGAGCATCGCCTGGTTCGAAACCAGAGCGAGCCGGTTCACGACGTCGCGTTAGGGGTTTCCGAGAATAGCCGAGCTTTCGTCCTGCGGACGCCACCCCTCGGCCCTTGTCGAGAAAGACCGCGAGGCGGAGTTGAGCGCTAAGGCGCGTGCGACGCCAGACTCTATTCCCCGCGCCGGATCCGGGCGATCTCGGCCGCGACGAGACGTTCCACGATGCCGGGGAGATGCTCGTCGATCCAGGCCTCGAGCATCGGGCGGATCATCTCGCGCGTCAGGTCGGTGACGACGTCCGTCCTCTGCGCGAACTGGCTGGCGACGAGCGCCTGGAAGGCCGCGGCCACGGAGGCTTCCGTCGCCGCCGAGGCGAGGGGTACGACGCGGCCCGCCGGCATGTTCCGCGGCGGCTCCGCGCGCCCGTTCGTGCGCGGCGCCCCCGCGGAGGCATGGCAGTGGTCGGGACGCGAAGAGGGCTCGGTTGCCTCGGGTTGCCCGGACGAGTCTTGCGCGCCGCCCCAAAGACCTTGTCCTTCGGCGAGGATTTGCCGGATCGAGGCGAGAATCTCCTCCATCGACGGCTCGAGCGTGCTCGGCTCGGCCTCGTGCCGATGGTCTCGCAGACGTTCGGCTCCGTTCATGATCTCGCGACTGTTGGGCTCTTCGTCTTTCGCACCGAATGTCGTCCGGCGATTCTCGTCACGTTAGAGCATGTCCGCTGCCGAATCTTCCCGAGCGAGCATTTTTCCAACGGAATTCGTCGGCCGAGCGCGCAAGCTAGCGCCCGTCCGGGGTGCGCAACCCGATCCATTGATCCTTGACCTGATCGAAATGGATCGTCGGGTCGTAGCGCTCGACGTCGAGCGCGAGGTTGGCCGCGGACAGGCGCCCGATCGACGCCATGACGGCATAGGAGGCGACGACCTGGTCGCGCTGCGCGGTGACGAGCCGCACCCTGGCATCGAGCAGGGTCTGCTGCGCGAAGAGGACATCGAAGGTGGTGCGCTGGCCGACCTTGGCTTCCTCGCGAATGCCTTCGAGCGCGATCTCGGCCGCCTTGACCGCCGCTCGCGAGGATTGGATGACGGCGCGCGCGGTCTCGAGCTGCCCCCAGGACGAGACGACGGCGGCGCGGACCTCGTCGCGCCTCTGGTCGGCTTGAAGCCGGGTCTGGCCGAAGCTCTCCTTGGCCTGGCGGACCCGCGCATAGGTCTCGCCGCCGTTCTGATAGATCGGGACGCTGACCTGGCCGAGGATGGTCGTATTGAACTGCCGCCAGCGCGGAAATCCTTGCTGCGCGAAATTCTGCTCGACGCTCCCGACGAGGTTGACGGACGGGTAGAGCTCGCCTTCGACGACCTTGACTTGCAGCTCCGCCGCATCGACCGCGTGCAAGGCGGCCTGGATGCGGGGATGCTCGTAGAGCGCGAGGTCGACGGCCTTGTCCAGGCTGCGCGGCAGGAGATGCTCGATCGAGCGCGCCGGCTCGAGCTTCGTCGGCTCGACGCCGATCACCTGGCGATAGGCGGCGATGGCCGTCTGCAGATCCGCCTGAGCGCGGAAATAGTCCGAGCGCCCCGTCGCGAGCTGCGATTGCGCCTGAGCCACGTCCGTGCGCGTGACCTCGCCGACGTCGAAGCGATCGCGGGTCTGGCGAAGCTGCTGCTCGAGGACGGTGATATTGTTCTTGCGCAGATCGAGAATGGCGATCGCGAGCAGCACGTTCATGTAGGCGTTCGCGCCGGTCTGCAAGACGTTCAGTTCCGTCTCGCGCAGGGTTTCGCGCGCACCGAGAATGTTGGATTCCGCCTGGCGGACGCCGTTCAAGGTGATCTGGCCGTCGAAGAGTCTCTGCGAGACCTGGAGGCCGACCGAGCGCGGCAAGGTTCCCGCGCGTTGATCGAGCCCGCCGACGCGCCCGGCATGCAAATCGAGGTAGTTGTAGCCGAAGTCCCCGGTTGCCCTGACATTGGGTCGCCACCGCGAGGTCGCTCGGGGCAAGTTCTCGTCGGTGGCGCGCACGCCGGCGCGGGTCTGGTTCAGGTCCGGATTGCCGACATAGGCGCGCGCGAGCGCCCCGGACATGGTTTCCGCCGCGCAGGGCGATGCGGCGAGCAGGATCGCGCCGGCCCACCGAAGAGCCGCGAGCCTCATCGGCAAGGCCCTCGATGAGGCCGGTGCACGCAGTTCATGAAGCATTTCCCTCGGCACCACCGCGATGGTCGCGACAGCAGTGTTTCGTGGCGGTTGTCTTGCTCGACAGAGGTTAACGTCGAGTGGCTCCGCTCGGCTCGCCTCCACACTTCAAAGCCCGAGAAAAAGGCGCCTTCATGTCGTGGAATTACCGGACGGGCGCAGCCGGTTCACGGCCCATGGGCCTGCGGCGACGACGCTCGTGCTGCGCTCCGATCTGGCCGGCCCAGAGCGCTTTCCGACCCGATGGAAACGGAAAGCATCTCTAGATCTTTGCCCAGCCGCATTTTCACGACGCGAATCGGTGCCCGGCTCGCCGGAAAAGGCTCTCGCCTTCAAGCAAACGTGAACTCGGGCGCACGGCGGAATTCCGCGAGCACCGGCGCCGGGGCGTCGAACATGGTCCGGAAGCTCGCCGACCCGTCGATGATCCGCTCGTAGAGCACGGCCTTGCCGGCCCGGCCGGTCGGATCGTCCGGGGACCGCGCGATCGTCGCGAGCCGTCCCCCGGCCTTCAGCTGGGCGAGCAGCGGCTCGAGCCCGGTCTCGACCGCCCCCTCGATGACGATGACATCGAAAGGCGCCTTCCCGGGCACGCCGGCGTCGAGGGGCGCGCAGACGGTCTCGACGTCGGTCAGGCCGAAAGCGTCGAGGTTGGCACGGGTCAGCTCATGGAGCAGCCGGTCGGATTCGAGCGAGACGACCTTTCCGCAGAGCCCGGCGAGAAGGGCGGCGCCGTAGCCTCCCGCGGATCCGACATCGAGGACCTTGTCGGTCGGCCGCAGGCCGGCGGACTGGAGCAGGCGCGCCAGCACGAGCGGCGCCGGCAGCACGCGACGCGCTCCGGCACATGTCCCGGGCCGGATCTCGAGGCTCGCATCAGAATAGGCGAAGGCTGCGAGCTCCGGCGGCAGGAACTGCTCGCGGGGGACCTCGATCATGCGCGCGAGAAGCGTCTGGTCGGTCACGTCGAAGGTACGGATCTGGCAATCCACCATCGTGCGCCGACGCTCGGCCGAAGCTGCGACGAGCTCCGCGATGCGCGTGTCCTGCATGATTAGTCCTGGAATGGTCGATCGAGCCGTTGGGCCCCTGCCGTCACGCGCGCTTATAGGTCGAGGCGCCGCTCCTGTCTATCCGAGCACGGCCCCACGCCGCAAGACGTGCCCCTGCCATGCGAGCATCACGATGACCTTGGATCGAATCGATCCAAGGTCATGGAACGTGATCGATTCCAAAAGCTTAGAGCGGGATAGGCAGATAAGTTTACGCAATCTGCGTAAACGCGATTGCGCCGGAAAGCCGCTGTACGCTTTTCCTCGTCCCGCTCTAGATCACGATGACCTTGGATCGAATCGATCCAAGGTCATGAAACGTGATCGATTCCAAAAGTCTAGAGCGGGATGCGGGCTGAAAGCCGCTGTACGCTTTTCCTCGTCCCGCTCTAGGCGTTCTCGCAGGGCCAGACCTTCTCGCAGGTCAGCCGCCGGCACGAGAGCTCAGGACGCGCCCTGCAAATGCGCGAGGCACTTGGCCAGGTAGCCGCCGCCCTTCTGGGTCCATTTCAGGCCGCCGTTGGAATCGGTGGCCTTGTTGGCATTGTACTGATCCAGGCAGGTCTTCTGGCGCGCCGCACCCGGCTTGAGCTTCGCATAGGCGGGTGCGATGGCGGTCGGGAACACGGGCTCGCGGGGCGCGGGAGCCGCCTCTTTCACGGCCGGCGCCGCCGCCGCCGGAGCGGGCGGCACCACGGTCGCGGCCGGGGCCACCGCCTCGGGCGTCGGCGGGATGACGGTCTCGGGGGCGACCGGCGGCGCAGCGGTGACGGCTTCCACGGGCGTCGCCGTCGGCTGCGCGGGAGCAGGAGCCACGGCTGCCGCAGGTGCCGGCTCCTCCGCCGCAGGCTTCAGAGGATTGACCGGCTCCGGCACGGCCGCCGCAGGTTGCGGCTCCGCCGGAGCCGCAGCCTTGAGCTCGGCAACGCATCGGCTGAAGAATTGCGGCCATGTCAGGCCACCCAAGCTCCCTTCCGCTTTGGCCGCCTTGTAGCGGGAGCTGCACTCTTGGCGGCGATCCTGGGCCAGAGCCTGATCGGTCGAGACCTGCAGGACGAGGCCGAAGGCCATGAAAGCAACCCCGAGACAGCCGAATTGACGCACTGGCATGACGAACCCTTTCCGCACCATGGGCAGCCGCTCGCCCGAGCGCCCTCGTCCCGCGGTGCCACGAAGCCTCGGCCGGATTTTATCAGAGCGCGGCGTTGCGCAAAGCGTTTTCGGATCGATTCTCGGCACGCGCGCGGGGGCGTTCCTTGCACGTATCGCGAGCGCGGTTGCGCGCCCGCCTCAATGCGTGTGGTCGGCCGCGGCTTTCTTGGCAGTGAGGTGCTGCACGAGAAAGTCCCCGGCGGCGATCACGCCGTCGTCGTCGATCGCATGACCGAGGCCCGGCCGTCGCAGCGCCCTGACCGGGACCTCGGCCGCTTTCAGCGTTTCTTTTGCCTCGGCCATGGCGGCAAAGGGCACGACGTCGTCGCCCTCGCCGTGGACGAGCAGCACCGGCGGCCGCGACGCGAGCTCGGCGCCGAGGGTTTCCGGGGCGACGAGCGCGCCCGAGAAAGCCACGACTCCCGCGATCTTCTTCCTGCGCCTCAATCCGACATGGAGCGCCATCATGGCCCCTTGCGAGAAGCCGACGAGGGCGAGGTGGCTATCGTCGAGGCGGC
Source organism: Beijerinckiaceae bacterium (assembly GCA_024304885.1). Lineage (GTDB taxonomy): Bacteria > Pseudomonadota > Alphaproteobacteria > Rhizobiales > Beijerinckiaceae > Methylocapsa. Next base: position 2,561,236 of record JALJOM010000003.1, on the reverse strand, counting down.
GCTTCGCCAGGAGCTCGTCGAGGCAGGGATCGAGAATCGCAGCCGCGGTCCGGATCCCGCCCAGAATCTTGTCCGGGCTGCGGTCGGCGATGCTGAACCATTGCCGGCCGACAGGGGCCTGGTCGAAGGGAAAGGGTGCATGCAAGGCCACGAACTCGGCCTTGGGAACGATCGGCTGCCAGTTCAGCGCGAGATCGATGAGATCGTTGCCGTCGGCGCCGACGCCGTGGAGGAGCACGACGAGCCAGACCGCCTTGCCGCAGGAGAGCGCAGCGAGGCTCGGGCCTTCGAGAATCGTGTCCATCGGATGTCTCTCGCCTCGGCTTCCCGGTGCAATTGCAGTGGCACGCGATCTTGCGGCGCGAGAAAATCAAGCAGAACCCGTGCCGGGTGCATCCCTCCCCCGCGCTCGTCGCGGCGCAGGGATTGCCGCCGTGTCGAGGTTTCCGTCACACCCGAGGGCGAAGCAACCGCCGTGAGGGGTCATCCTTCCCCCTTGGGGCCGTATGGGGAGCGGAGGCCGACGACTCCAGCCGTCGGCTGGCGCCGACACCCTCCCTGTTCCGGGGAGGGATTGCCCCGCGCGACGGGGCGAGGGGATCAATCCCCCAGCCCGAGCACGTCGGCCATGGCATAGAGCCCGGGCTTGCGGGTCCGGCCCCACAGCGCGGCCTGGACCGCTCCGCGCGCAAAGATGCTGCGGTCCTCGGCGACATGGGTGAGCTCGATCCGCTCGCCCGGCCCGGCGAAGATCACTTTGTGCTCGCCGACCGTCGTCCCGCCGCGCACGCAGGCAAAGCCGATGTCGCCGATGTTGCGCACGCCCGTGTGGCCGTCGCGCGCGCGCACCGAATGATCGCCGAGCGAAATCCCGCGCCCCTTCGCCGCCGCCTCGCCGAGGAGGAGCGCCGTGCCGGACGGCGCATCGACTTTCATGCGGTGATGCATCTCGACGATCTCGATGTCGAAATCTGCGCCGAGCGTATGGGCGATCTTCGCGACGAGCGCGGCGAGCGCATTGACGCCGAGGCTCATGTTGCCCGAGCGCACGATGACGGCATGGCGGGCGGCCGCCTCGAGTCGAGTCATGTGCTCGGGCGAAAGGCCGGTCGTCCCGATCACGTGAACGATTCGGGCCTGCGCCGCGAGGTCGGCGAGATCGACGCTCGCTTGCGGCGAGCTGAAGTCGAGAATGCCGTCCGCGCCCGCGATCGTCTCCAGCGGATCGGCGTTGATCAGGGTCCCGAGCGGTCCGCAGCCGGCGAGGATCCCCGCGTCCTGGCCGAGCGCGATCGACCCCGGGCTCTCGAGGGCTCCGTAGAGCATCGCGCCGGGGGTCTGGCGGATGATCTGGACGAGGACGCGGCCCATGCGCCCGGCTGCTCCGGCAATGACGAGCCGCATGTCGCCCATGGCCGCTTTTCCTCCCGACGTGATGGATGCTTTCTGTTCTATAGCCAGCGCTTTCGAGCAAGGAAAGCAGGGTCGGGCGGGCAGCGTCATCGTCGCGTCACCCTGGCAACCCATATTGGTCCATGATCGGACGGCATCTCGGCGATGCCGCTCGGTTGCTACGCCGGGCCGGAGGTACGCCCGGCGTTTTGCGTTCCGGGACCCGTCACGCCGGAGCGAGCCTTTTCAGGCGGAATGCGATCTCCTAAGTCTTGCGGCATGACGCGCGTGCCACAATCGACCCAGCTCCCGGCCGCCGAGGCGATCCCGACCAACTCCGCGAGCGAGGGGCGCAACGCCGATCTCGACGCCGAGGCCACCTGCGACAACTCCGAGGACATTTCCGCAGAGGAAGCCTCCGCGCCGGCGGCCGTCCGCAAGGGCGCCGCGGTGATCCGGCACTTCTGCAAGACCGCGCCGCACGGGCCCGGCGTCTATCGCATGATCGGGGCCGACGGCGAGGTCCTCTATGTCGGCAAGGCGAAGAGCGTCGCCAAGCGAATCGCGAGCTATGCGCGGCCCTTCGGCCTGCCGACCCGGATCGCCCGCATGGTCGCGCTCACCACCTCGATGGTGTTCGTCTCGACCGAGACCGAGACCGAGGCGCTGCTGCTCGAGACCAATTACATCAAGCAGATGAAGCCGCGCTTCAACGTACTGATGCGCGACGACAAGTCGTTTCCTTTCATCCTGCTGACGGGCGATCACGCGGCGGCGCAGATCACCAAGCATCGCGGCGCGAGGAACCGCAAGGGCGATTATTTCGGCCCCTTCGCGAGCGTCTGGGCGGTCAACCGAACCCTCAACGCGTTGCAGCGGGCCTTCCTCCTGCGGTCCTGCTCGGACAGCGTCTACGAGAATCGCACGAGGCCCTGCCTGCTCTACCAGATCAAGCGCTGCGCGGCCCCCTGCACCGGCGAGATCGGCCTCGACGACTATGCCGGGCTGGTCACGGAGGCCCGCGACTTCCTGTCGGGCAAGAGCCGGGCCGTGCGCGACAGGCTCGCCGCGGAGATGGCGAGCGCCTCGGACGCGCTCGAGTTCGAGCGCGCCGCGCGCCTGCGCGATCGCATCGCCGCCGTCTCCGCGATCCAAGGCGCGCAGGGGATCAACCCCAAGACCGTCGAGGAGGCCGACGTCTTCGCGATCGTCGAAGAGGCCGGCCAGTTCTGCATCGAGGTCTTCTTCTTCCGCACCTTCCAGAACTGGGGCAACCGGGCCTATTTTCCCCGCGCCGACAAGACGCATTCGCCCTGCGAGGTCCTCGATGCCTTCCTCGCTCAGTTCTATGCCGACAAGCCGGCGCCGCGCCTGATCCTCGTCTCGCACGAGATCGAGAGCGCGGAGCTCCTGACGCAAGTCCTGCGTGAGAAATCCGGTCACAAGGTCGAGATCGCCTGTCCGCAACGGGGGGAGAAGAAGGAGCTCGTCCTGCAGGCGGCGCAGAATGCGCAGGAGGCGCTCGCCCGCAAGCTTTCCGAATCGGCCTCGCAGGAGAAGCTCCTGGCCGCGCTCGGCGCCAGTTTCGGGCTCGACGAGCCGCTACGCCGGGTCGAGGTCTATGACAATTCCCATATCATGGGGACGAATGCCGTCGGAGCGATGATCGTCGCGGGCGCCACGGGCTTCGTGAAAGCGCAGTATCGGACGTTCAACATCAAGAGCTCGGAACTCGTTCCCGGCGACGACTATGGAATGATGCGCGAGGTTCTGCGGCGCCGGTTCAAGCGGCTCGTGAAGGAGGAAGGCACGGCGGCGACGGAAGGGGAATTTCCGCAAAAGCCCGATCTCGTCCTTCTCGACGGCGGACGCGGCCAGCTCGAGGCGGCGCAGGAGATCATGACGGAGGTCGGGGTGACCGGCGTCGCGCTTGCCGCGATCGCCAAGGGGGCCGACCGCAATGCCGGGCGGGAGACCTTTTTCGTCCCCGGCAAGGAGCCGTTCCGTCTTCCGCCGCGCGATCCCGCGCTCTATTTCGTGCAGCGGCTCCGCGACGAGGCGCATCGATTCGCGATCGGCACCCATCGCGCTCGGCGCAAGGCGGAGTTCACGAAAAGCCCGCTCGACGAGATCGCGGGGATCGGCCCGGCCCGCAAGCGCGCCCTGCTTCACGCGTTCGGCACCGCGAAGGCGATCTCGCGGGCGGCCTTGGCCGATTTCGAGAAGGTCCCGGGGATCAATGCCGCGACCGCACGTCTTGTCTATGATTTTTTCCACGAACGTGGCAGATGATGGTGGCAACGGACGTTTCAGGCGCGCTTTTTTTTCGCAAGCGGCGCGGGACGTCGCCCCCTCGAGCATTGCCCAGCGAAGCGGATCGCTACGCGGGTTCGCGTCGCGAAAATGCGACAGGACGAAGATCTGGAGCTTTCCGATTGCGCCGGGTCGGAAATCGCTCCAGGGCATTGGACGCCCGATCACAGGCATTTTCGGATCGCTCGGGCGCGATCGCGAGATGCCGGAGTAGCGTCGCCGAGCCCGATCCGGCCGAAGCCCGGCCGCGGAAGGAGTGATGCCTCGACCCATGACGATCAGCACCGTCTCTCGCGGCCGAGGCCGAACCTGGAGCGTGCCGAACCTCCTGACCTATGCGAGGCTCGCGGCGGTCCCGGCGGTCGTCGGCTGCCTGTTCTGGTCCGAGCAAGGTTCCATGCGCTGGGCGGCGCTCGCCATCTTCGTTGCCGCCGCGATCACCGATTTCCTCGACGGCTATCTCGCGCGCGCCTGGGAGCAGCAGTCGAGCCTCGGCCAGATGCTCGATCCGATCGCCGACAAGCTGCTCGTCGCGGCGGTGCTGATGATGCTCGTCGCCGACCATACCGTCGCGAGCTATTCCTTGTCCGCGGCGATCGTGATCCTCTGCCGCGAAATTCTCGTCTCGGGCCTGCGCGAATATCTCGCCGGCCTCGAGGTCTCGATCCCGGTGAGCCGGCTCGCCAAGTGGAAGACCGCGCTGCAGCTCGTGTCGCTCGGCTTCCTCATCGCCGGACCGACAGGCGACGCGGTCCTGCCCGGCTCCCTGGCCTTCGGGCTCGCGCTGCTCTGGCTCTCCGCCCTGCTCACGCTCTATTCGGGCTTCGACTATCTGAGAGCCGGCTTGAAGCACGTGATCGAAGAATGACAGCGCCGGAGGAGATCGATGCGATGAGAGCGCTCTATTTCGCCTGGATCCGGGAAAGGATCGGCAAGGCCGAGGAGGAGATCGTCGTGCCCGAGACCGTCGTCACGGTGGCCGACGTCATCGCCTGGCTCAGCGGCAAGGACGAGTGCTATGCCGCCGCCTTCGAGAGCACGAAGTCGATCCGCGCCGCGCTCGACCGCACCCATGCGAGGCACGATGCGCCGATCGCCGGCGCCCGCGAGATCGCCTTCTTCCCGCCGATGACGGGAGGCTGACCGCTTGGACCCCGCCGCGATCGTCCGGGTGCAGGCCGAGCCCTTCAGCATCGAGGCCGAGATCGCGCGGCTGACGCGTGGCCGCACCGACCTCGGCGCGGTCGTGACCTTCACCGGGCTTTGCCGTGACGAGGGAGGCGCGCTCGCAGCGCTCGAGATCGAGCATTATCCGGGCATGGCGGAGGAGGAGATCGGCCGGGTCGTCGCCGAGGCCTCGGCACGCTGGCCGCTCGAAGGGGTCGTCGTCGTCCATCGCTACGGCGAGATCTTGCCGGGCGATCCCATCGTCCTCGTCGTCACCGCCGGCCGCCACCGCGGCGAAGCCTTCGCCGCGGCGAGTTTCCTCATGGATTATTTGAAGACCAAGGCTCCCTTCTGGAAGAAGGAGCATCGGCGCGGCGCGGTTCCCGGCGACTGGGTCGCTGCCAAGGCCGAGGACGATGCCGCCGCAGAGAAATGGCGGGGCTAGCGCATGGACCCGACGCCAGAGGAGCTGGAAGCCGCCATCGCGGCCTGCGTGCGCGCCTTCTATGCCAAGGCCCGCGAGGACGTCCTGCTCGGCCCGATCTTCGCGGCGCAGGTCGAGGATTGGGACGTGCATCACCGCGTCGTCGCCGATTTCTGGTCGCGCGCGCTCCTCGGCACCGACCGCTACCTGGGCAAGCCTTTCGTCGTGCATGCCCATCTTCCGATCGAGCTCGAGCATTTCGATCGCTGGCTCGCGCTGTTCGAGGAGACCGCGCGGGCGACCTTGCCGGGCGATCTCGCCGCCGCGGCGATCGCCAAGGCGCATCATGTGGCCTCGAGCTTTCGGGCCGGCATGTTTCCGTTCGTCGGCGCGGACGGCAGGCCGGCACGGCGGCCGGGGTAGGCAATTCCCGCTCATCGACCTTCAGGTCGCGGCGGCTCTTCAAAACCGCGGGATCTCCGGGAAGTCGAGCTGCCCGGCGTGCACGTGCATGCGGCCGAGCTCGGCGCAGCGGTGCAGCACCGGAAACACCTTGCCGGGGTTCAGCAAATGCTTTGCGTCGAAGGCGCATTTGACCCGGATCTGATGGGCGAGATCGGTCTCGGAGAACATTTGCGGCATGAGATCGCGCTTCTCGATCCCGACGCCGTGCTCGCCGGTCAGCACGCCACCCACCTCCACGCAGAGCCGTAGGATATCGGCGCCGAACTCCTCGGCCCGGTCGAGCTCGCCTCGGGCATTGGCGTCGTAGAGGATGAGCGGGTGGAGGTTCCCGTCGCCGGCATGGAAGACGTTCACCACACGCAGGCCGTGGCGCTGTGACAGCTCGGCCATTCCGGCGAGGACGCGCGGCAGCTCTCTCCGCGGGATCGTCCCGTCCATGCAGAAATAATCGGGCGCGAGCCGTCCGACCGCCGGGAAGGCCGCCTTGCGCCCGGCCCAGAAGGCGAGGCGCTCGGCGTCGGACGTGGAAATCCGGCACTCTGTCGCACCGCGCGCCAGGGCGATCTCCCGCACACGCGCGACGAGGTGATCGACCTCGACCTCCTGCCCGTCGAGCTCGATGAGGACGACCGCCTCCGCGTCGAGTGGATAGCCGGCATGGACGAAATCCTCGACCGCCGCGACGGCCGCGCGGTCCATCATCTCCATGCCGCCCGGGATGATCCCGGCCGCGATCACGTCCGCGACCGTCGCGCCCGCGGCCTCGCTGGACGAGAAGGCGACGAGGAGCGCGCGGGCGCATTCGGGCGCGCGTAGAATCCGCACGATGACCTCGGTCACCACGCCGAGCATGCCCTCCGAGCCGATCACGAGGCCGAGCAGATCATAGCCCGCCTGGTCGAGCTGCTTGCCGCCGAGCCGTACCACCTCTCCGGTCATCAAGACCAGCTCGACGCCCAGCACATTGTTGGTGGTGAGGCCGTATTTCAGGCAATGGACCCCACCGGAGTTTTCTGCCACGTTGCCGCCGATCGAGCAGGCGATCTGCGAGGAGGGGTCGGGAGCATAGTAGAATCCGCGATGCTCGACCGCGCGCGTGATCGCGAGATTGGTGACGCCCGGCTCGACCACGGCGACACGGTTGTCGAAATCGATCTCCTTGATCCGGTTGAATTTCATCATCGAGAGGAGGACGCCGTCCGCGAGCGGGATCGCGCCTCCGGAAAGCGAAGTTCCCGCGCCGCGCGGGACCACCTTGACGTCGTTGCCGTGGCAATAGCGCAGGACGGCGCTCACCTCCGCGCCAGTCTCGGGCAGGACCACGACCATGGGCATGGACTTGTAGGCGGTGAGCCCGTCGGTCTCGTAGGGGCGCAGGCTGGTCTCGGTCGCGATCACCCGGTCATGCGGCACGAGCGCCCGCAGGCCCGCGAGGATGCTTTCGCGGCGGGCGAGGATCGTCGTATCGATGTCGATCGGCTTCATTTCCGACGACCTTCGTCACTTTGAGGGTGCGGCCGGCTTGCTGCGGCCCGCCCTCGCGCGATATCGGGAGCCCTGCAGCTTATCGCACTCGAGGTTTGCCGCGCAGCACTTTCTGGCCTGCATTGCGAACCGGCGCCAGGACTTTCGGGAGGAGAGGACCACGGCGGAGGGGGACAAGGGTCCGCGCTCGGCGGCGACGAGCAGTCGGGTGCCGGCCCCCGAAAACGAAACGCACTTCCGGCCGAAGGACCGGAAGTGCGCTTGCTCCCCGACAGAAGTTCCGAAACAGCGGCGTCGGACCAATGGAGCCTTACGAGTTGACCCGAGATCCGAGAGACCGAGAGTGCACTTTCCGACGACGGCCGTCTCGGGTCGAGGCGGTCGTCGCCGTAGAAGTCGAAGCTCGATAGCCTTACCGAGCAGATGCCATAGCCGGTGCAGCGGCCGTCGTCTCGAGCCCGCATAGGTCCTCGTAGCCCTTGAAGAGCTCGCCCATGCGGCCGAGGATCTGCAGCGACACGCCGAACACGGCGAGCGCGAACCAGCCGAAGAACACGAACATCCAGTGCAGCGGCGCCACGAACAGCTCTTCCATGAACCAGAACGTGTGGCCCCACTCGTTGAGCGCGACGTTCGGGAAGATCATGAACGGGCCGATGAAGAGCAGCAGGTAGGAGATCGAGTAGCCCTTCAAGGCGAAGATCGGGAGACGGGTCCGAGCGAACATGAAGCCGCCGACGCCCACGACGATGTACATCGGGTAGCTCATGTAGAACTCGATGATGTGGCTCGGCGTGAAGTCGTTGTCACGAATCACGGTCTGGTGCCAGGTGCCATCCTGCTCGGTGAAGTAGCTGGCGCCCCAGTAGATCGCCACGCCGTAGACGAAGATCCAGCCGAGGAGATAGAACATCCGGCGCAGCTCCTCGCGAGGAGCGACGTTGGCGAGATCCCTGTCGCGGGTCTTCCACAGGTAGCCGACGAGCCCTAGGAAGCAGAGGGCCTCGAGCGGCAGCTCGGTCCACAGGATCGACATCCAGTACTGGTTGAACTTGGGATCGAACGAGTCGAGCCCGGCGTACCAGCCGTAGTACTGCTCGTAGATGCGGACGATCACGTAGTAGATGCAGAGGCCGAGTGCACCGAAGACGGACGGCTTCCAGTCCCAGATCGGTAGAGCAGCAGATCGTTCTGCCGCCGACACGGCACTCGGGGCAGTTTCGGTTACTAGACTCATGTCTGATGCCTCTCGCTTCTGTATTCGTTGCTGTGCACGCGCCGAACTCGAGCATAGGCGATAACAAGCTTATGCTCGAGAAGCGTGTGCAGACGCTATATCAAGCAACGGAGACATAAAAATCATTTTAGCGTTATCGAATTCTACACTTATGTGGAGATGAATAGGTATCCATGTCGTGATCGTGAATTCTAATCATGAACTTTGCATGAAGCCTGTGTATAGTTACGTTCGTGGTTCCGCTGGTCTACGAGCTTCCGCTCTCGTGACGATGAAGATCCGAGCGGGTCCCGACGGAGCACCGCTCCGGCTGCGCCATTCGACGTGCGGTCCGATCTATGGCGAGCCGCCGAGCCGAGGACTCGGACCTTGCAGGAGCAATGCGGGCGCGCGGACAGCACGGACGCCGCGGTTCCCCGCGACCTCTCGGCCGCGAGAGCTCCATGACACGCGAGCTTCGGCGGCGCGGGTCGCGTCAGCGGGGCAAGGCGCCGACGGCGAAAGCCTCACACATAGAGCTTCGCGCCCTTCTCCAGGAATTCCGCGCTTTTCTCGGCCATGCCCTTGTCGCGCTCGGCGATGGCCGCGGCTTCCTCGCGGAGATCCTGCGTGATCCTCATCGAGCAGAACTTCGGGCCGCACATCGAGCAGAAGTGGGCCGCCTTGTGCGCCTCCTTCGGCAGCGTCTCGTCATGGAAGGCGCGGGCGGTCTCCGGGTCGAGGCCGAGGTTGAACTGATCCTGCCAGCGGAAGTCGAAGCGCGCCCGCGAGACGGCGTCGTCGCGGATCTGTGCCGCGGGATGGCCCTTGGCGAGATCGGCGGCATGCGCCGCGATCCTATAGGTGATGACGCCCGTCTTCACGTCGTCGCGATCGGGCAGGCCGAGATGCTCCTTCGGCGTCACGTAGCAGAGCATGGCGCAGCCGAACCAGCCGATCATCGCGGCGCCGATCCCCGAGGTGATATGGTCGTAGCCCGGGGCGATATCGGTCGTGAGCGGGCCGAGCGTGTAGAAGGGCGCCTCGTCGCATTCCTTCAGCTGCTTCTCCATGTTGACCTTGATCTTGTGCATCGGCACATGGCCGGGGCCTTCGATCATGACCTGGCAGCCCTTCGCCCAGGCGATCTTGGTCAGCTCGCCGAGCGTCTCGAGCTCGGCGAATTGTGCGGCGTCGTTGGCGTCGGCGATCGAGCCCGGCCGCAAGCCGTCGCCGAGCGAGAAGGACACGTCATAGGCGCGCATGATGTCGCAAATCTCGTCGAAGCGCTCGTAAAGGAAGCTCTCCTCGTGGTGGGCGAGGCACCAGCGCGCCATGATCGAGCCGCCGCGAGAGACGATGCCGGTCGTGCGGGCGGCCGTCAGCGGGATGTGGGCGAGGCGCACCCCGGCGTGGATCGTGAAATAGTCCACGCCCTGCTCGGCCTGCTCGATCAGCGTGTCGCGGAAGATCTCGAAGGTGAGCCTTGTCGGGTCGCCGTCGACCTTCTCCAGCGCCTGGTAGATCGGCACCGTGCCGATCGGGACCGGCGCGTTGCGCAGGATCCAGTCGCGGATATTGTGGATATTGGTCCCGGTCGAGAGATCCATCACGGTATCGGCGCCCCAGCGGATCGCCCACACCATCTTCTCGACCTCGTCCGCGACCGACGACGTCACGGCGGAATTGCCGATATTGGCATTGACCTTGACGAGGAAGTTGCGGCCGATGACCATCGGCTCGAGCTCGGGGTGGTTGATATTGGCCGGGATGATGGCGCGTCCGCGCGCGATCTCGTCGCGCACGAATTCCGGCGTGACATGGGCCGGTATGGAGGCGCCGAAGCTTTCTCCCTGCGCGAGGCGCGCCTCGGCCCCTTCCGCAACCTGCTCGCGGCAGAGATTCTCCCGCGCGGCCGCGAAGATCATCTCCTCGGTCACGATGCCGGCCCGCGCGAATTCGTATTGGGTGACGAGGGCGCCGTCGCGGCCGCGGCAGGGCCGGCGGTTGGCGGGGCAGGGGGGCACGAGCCGGTCCGCGGAGACCGTGCCATTGTCCTCGGGACGGATCGTGCGGCCCTCGTAAGGCAGGAGCCCGTCACGGCGCGCGAGCCACGGCGCGCGGAGCGATGCGAGGCCGCGGGAAAGATCGATCGTCGGCCGGTCCTCGGTATAGGGGCCCGAGGCGTCGTAGACGCGCACCGGCGGCTCGCCCGAGGTGGGGTCGAGCGCGATCTCGCGGAACGGCACGGCGATATCCGCGCGGCCCTGCGGATGCGCATAGACCTTGCGCGATCCTGGAAGCGGGCCGCAGCTCACGCTTTGCGGCAGCAGGGATTGCGCGTTCTTCTCGTGGATGTTCATCGCATCACCTCCGCTCGGCCGGGGTCCGGACATGCCGCGGCTCGAGGGTCGATGCGAATTCTGCGCGATCGCGCTCTCGCTTGCCGATCCCTGCGCTGGCATTATCCAGGATCAGGTTCAATGGGTATGATCTCAGCCGCCGTCTCCGGCAGCACCCCAGGGCGAAATTCCAGTATAGGGCGGCGTGACTGCCGGAGCAAGACCATTGCCGGCCGGCGACTTCGAGCGTCGGCCTACCCGATCGACGACAGTCCCGCCGGCGCCGCATCGTCCGGGTCCGCGTCCTCGTCCGCGCCGCTCGCGAGAAACTCGGCGCCGAGATCGATCGACGAGCGCTCGCCTATGGCGTCGTAGTTCTTCGCGAGCCACCGCGTCGTCTCGGCGCGGCCGCGATCGCGCAGCATGCAGAGGAAATCCCAATCGCAGGAGAACTTGCTCGCGACCGAGAGATCGCGGAGCGCGGCATCCGCCCGTATCGAATGCAAGAGCACGCGCTTCAGCCTCGCGCGGTATTCGTCCTTGATCCAGCCTCGACCGATCATGCTCTCGACGAAGGCGATCGCGCGCAGCTCCCGCAGAAGCGACGAGTTGAAGGTGATCTCGTTCACGCGGTTCGCGATGTCGCTCGCGGCCATCGGCACGTCGGGACGCTCGATCGGATTGATGTGGAGGATGACGATATCCCTGCATGTCGTGTGGTAGATGAGCGGGAACAGGCACGGGTTGCCCATGTAGCCGCCGTCCCAATAATGCTCGCCGGCGATCTCCACCGCCTTGAACAGATCGGGCAGGCAGGCCGAGGCCATCACGACATCGGCGCAGACCTCCCTCGTGGTGAAGACTCGGACCTTGCCGGTGCGGACATTGGTTGCCGACAGGAACAGCTTCGTGGCGTTGCTGCGCCTCAGCGCGTCGAAGTCGACGAGGCTCGTGACGGCATCGCGCAAGGGGTTCACGTCGAACGGGTTGAGCTGGTAGGGCGAGAAATAGCGGGCGAGCGCGCTGAACCATTCGAAGCTCGCCGAGAAGCCCGGGGTCCACAGGCGCCAGAATGCCTCCCGAGGCAAATGCCCGACCGGGCTGTAGATCCGGCCGGCATCCGAGATCGCCTTCCAGAAGTCGTGGAGCCGCCGCCGCGCTTCTTCCGGGCCGCCTTTCGCGAGCCCGAAGGCCAGAACCGCGGCATTCATGGAGCCCGCGCTCGTCCCGCTGATCCCTTCGATGGCGAGGCGGCCGTCCTCGAGCAGCTTGTCGAGGGCGCCCCAGGCAAAGGCGCCATGCGCGCCGCCCCCTTGAAGAGCCACGTTGATCGTTTTCTGCGGGCATTGGTCCCGGGGCCGATCGGCAGGCTCGAGTGGTGCGACGGCCACAGTATCCTCCCCTCGCTCGGGTTCACGTGTCCGCAGGCCTGTCTTGCCCGTCACCGGCCGTCCGTGTGGAGCGCACTGGCAAGTCGATCGTACCACTCGGCTTGGTCGGCCGGCGTGAAATGCGCATTCGCCGGGCTCGGGTTGGGCACGAGGAAGAGCCGGGTCGATCCGAGACGCAGAGGCTGTGCCCCGAGCACCGGGTCGGTTCGGGTGCGGGTCAAGGCGCGATGCACGTGCCGATAAGCCATGATGCCGTGGAAGCAGGCGATGCGTGGCCGGTATTGCTCGAGCTTGGCGACGAGGCCTTCGACCGCGGCCGCGAGCTCGGCGGGGAGGATGTCGGTCGCCCTCGGGCTCGCCCGCTTCACCGCGTCTGTGAAGCCGAAGCCGTGGTCGAGAAGGGCCCGGTCGTGCGCGGGCTCGAGCCTCGCGACGCCGAGCGCCTCGCGCGCCTCGAGGCTCAGCACCGAGCGCGAGAAGGCGGGCCAGAACCGGTTCGTCTTGCGCGCGAAATAATGGCCCTCGGCGACCGAGAAGCTCGACGGGTTGATGCCGACGAAGATCACGTCGAGATCCGTCCGCACGAGATCGGGCAGGGTGAACGCGGCGGCGTCACGAGCGCGCGACGAGATCGAGGCCATCCCGATTCCGTAAGCATTTTCCAGCGAACCGGACATCGGTTCGCGTCGCGAAAATGCGACAATACAGAGAAGTAGAGCTGATTTCCGATCCAATCGGGTCGGAAATCAGCTCTAGCGCGAAAATCGTCGCTTCGACAATCGCTATGGATTCTCGGGGGCAGGTGATATTGCCGAGACGCCGACGGCGGCCGCGATCGCGGTTCGGCTGACGGCATGGTCTTGCGGGCGCCGTCGCAAATGCCGCGATGCGCTCGATCCCCGAGGCTCGCCCGATGAACCGACATGTCCGCCGCGCGAAGGACGGCACGCCCGAGGCCGGGTTGCTCGCGCGGGTCGCGCTCGCCTTCGCCGCTTGGTGCGAGCGTTGGTTCCCGGATGCCTATGTGTTCGCGACGCTCGCGATCGGTGTCGTCGCCCTGGCGGCCTTGGCGAACGGTGCGCCGCCGTCGCGCGTCGCGCGCGCCTTCGGCGACGGCTATTGGAGCCTGCTCACCTTCACCATGCAGCAGGTGATGGTGCTGGTCAGCGGCTATGTCATCGCGAGCTCGCCGCCGGCCGCGCGGCTCATCGACAAGATCGCGTCGCTGCCTCGCGACGGGCGCGGCGCCGTCCTCTTCATCGCGCTCGTGACCATGCTGCTCTCGCTCGTCAACTGGGCGATCAGCCTGATGTTCGGCGGTCTCCTCGTGCGCGCCATGGCGCGCCGCGAGGAGCTTTGCATGGACTATCGCGCGGCGGCGGCGGCGGCCTTCCTCGGTCTCGGCGCGACCTGGGCGCTGGGCCTCAGCTCGTCGGCCGCGCAATTGCAGGCCAATGCCGCGAGCCTGCCGAAGCCGCTGCTCGCGATCGGCGGCGTGATCCCCTTCACCGAGACGATCTTCCTTTGGCAGTCGGGGCTCCTCGCCCTGGTGCTGATCGTCGTCGCCTCGACGATCGCCTATTTTTCCGCGCCCGGCAGAACGCATGCGGTCACGGCGCGAATGCTCGGCGTCGATCTCGGCACGAAGGCGGCGCCGCCCGCGCGACCGGAACGACCGGGAGACCTTCTCGAGTTCAGCCCCGTTCTCACGATCCTCGTCGTGGCCTTGAGCGCGGGCTGGCTCGTCGAGGAATTTTCCACCAAGAATCCGATCCTCGCGATCTCCAACCTCAATACCTATAATTTCGCTCTGCTCACGCTCGGCCTGCTCCTGCATTGGCATCCGCGCAGCTTTCTCGACGCGGCGGCGAAAGCAGTGCCGGCGACGGTCGGGATCGTCATCCAGTTTCCGCTCTATGGCGGGATCACGGGGATCATGACCGGCGCGGTCGCCGACGGAGGGGCCTCGCTCGCCACGCGGCTCGCGGAAATTTTCACGAGCCTCTGCACGAAGGAGAGCTTCCCCGTCGTCATCGGCATCTATTCCGCGGTCCTCGGCTTCTTCATTCCGTCGGGGGGCGGCAAATGGATCCTCGAGGCGCCCTATGTGCTGAAGGCGGCGGTCGAGCTCGAGATGCCTCTCGGCTGGGCGGTCCAGACCTACAACGCCGCCGAGGCGCTGCCGAACCTCGTCAACCCGTTCTTCATGCTGATGCTGATCGGCCTCCTCGGCCTGAAGGCGCGCGACATCGTCGGCTTCACCGCGATCCAGCTCGTCTTTCTCGCGCCCGTCGTGCTTTTCATGCTCTTTGCGCTCGCCGGCACGCTCACCTACCATCCTCCGGTCGTCCCGTGAGCTCGAGGAGCATCTACAGAGCCGGTCCGTTCTCGGACGGCGAGAGCAGCTGAAGGCCTTCCGGCGCGTGAGGGTGCCCGCCGCCCTGCGTCCGGCGGCGCTCTGCTTCGTGTAAGAATGCTCATGAGTTGTAGAGCAACCGGCTTGGCTGCAGCCATCATCTTACTATGTGTTCTCCACTAGTTTCGTTGGAGAGCGACATGCCTCGGGCCGAAAACGATATCGATCCGGTCGAAGCACTCATGGGAAGCATGCGCGACTTTTGTGACCCGAGGGGTGCGAACCTCATGGGCCGCGTCGAGCAATTCTACCGTTGGCAGGATCTGCGGCGGCGTTGTGGCTTGTGGCCGTACTCGAAATCTACTGAAGAAGCGCCTCTCGCCGTCTGCACGGCCAAGGACGATACGGGCGCGAGCTTCCGAGGACTGAACTTCGCTTCGCAGGATTATCTCGGCCTGTCATCCGATCCCGAGATCAAGGAAGTGGCAAAATCCGTCATCGAGGAATACGGTGTCCATAGCGCCGGCTCCTCGGCCCTGGCGGGCAACACCAAGTACTCGCTGAAGCTCGAGGAGACTATCTCGCAATTCCTGCACCTCGGCCACACGGTCCTGTATCCGACCGGATGGGCGGCCGGCTATGGGGTCATCAAGGCCCTCGTGGGGCCGGCTGATCACGTGGTCATGGATGGCCTGGCGCACGCCTGCCTTCAGGAAGGTGCCGGCTCGGCGACGAAAAACGTGCATCGTCACGGCCATTTGCAGATCGAGGACGTCGAGTCGCAGCTGCGCCGCATTCGGACCAGAGATCGAGAGAACGCCATCCTTGTCGTCACGGAGGGCCTGTTCTCCATGGACTCCGATACCCCCGACCTCGCCGCGCTGCAGGAAACCTGTCACGAGCTCGATGCCACGCTTCTCGTCGACGTAGCGCACGATCTCGGAGCCATCGGCGGGAGCGGACGTGGTTCCATCGGCATTCAGAACATGTTGGGCAAGATCGATATCGTCATGGGGAGCTTCTCGAAGACGTTCGCGTCGAATGGAGGATTCGTATCCTGCAGCTCACCGGCCGTGAAGCAATATCTGAAGCTCTACGGCTGCTCGGCTACGTTCTCCAACGCGTTGTCGCCCGTGCAAGCCGCCACGGTCACGACGGCCTTCGAGATCGTTCAATCGGACAAGGGTCACGAGCTTCGCTGGAGGATGATGCAGCGTGTCCATCAACTCCGCAACGCACTTCGAGACGCCGGGCTCGAGGTCCTCGGCGAGCCGTCCCCAATTGTTCCAGTGGTCATCGGTGATGAAGCACTGGCACGCCGGGTGAGCCGACGTCTGCCCGAGCTCGGGGTGGTGGCGAATCTCGTGGAGTACCCGGCAGTTGCGAAGGGCAACGCGCGATTTCGGTTTCAAGTCATGCCCACCCACACGTCCGAGCATGTACGCGACCTCGTCGCGCGTTTCAAATCTGCTGTGGATGCCGCGCGGTCGGAGTGCGTGCCGCATCGAGAGTGCTCGAGATCGGAGCAAGGCCACACATCGTCATTTCATCAGGGGGTCCCAACGTAGCGTCGGAGCAGAACTACCAATTCGGCCTGACGGCGGGTCCCGGTCTTGGCAAAAATGCTCTCGAGCTGGTTGCGAAGCGTGCCGAGACTTACGCCACGGGTGCGCGAGATTTCGTCGAGTTCCCGACCGCTGGCGATGGCGGCGGCGATAGCGGCCTCCGCGTTTGTGAGGCCGAAAAAATGACGAAGCAGCCGGGCGGTCGGAGTTGTTTGCACGCCCAAGTCATCGATCATGACAATCGCTGATGCCCGCTCGAACAGCTCCGATGCCGACCTCGCGAGCGGAGCCGCATGGACGAGCAGGTCGCCTGCGCCAAGACGGGGAATGCGGATGGCGGCGACCGGCTTGGTCTCGTGTCGTGGGGCCCGACCCGTGACGGTGCCTATCAGCCGTTGCAGTTCCGCGTCGCAATCCGTGTTACTGGCCGTCAATCTTGCACCACGCACAAAAATCTCCGGTCCGAGCATGGCTTCGGCATTGCTGTTCGAGGTCAGGACCCTTCCTCTCGAATCGAGAAGGATTGCACCACAGTCAAAAGCGGAGACTGCATCGATCAGGCCTTCCATTTGCATGGCCGCAAGTCGCAGTGCCAATTGTCCAGCTTGTCGCGCATGAGGCACGAGGAGGCGGAGTGCTTCGATTTCTCGCGCGGAGAACGGCGCAGCCCCAATGAAACGTTCGATCTCTAGAATCACGGTCGAGTCCCCTTCGCCTGCCAATCTCATCGAGGCGAACGAGCGAGCCTTTACAGAAGCGATAAATTCGGCGTTGAAGGGAAGATGATCGAGCTCCCAAGGCGAGAAGATCATCGAGTCCGTTACAACATCATGCCCTTGCCTGAAGGCCTCGAACTGTCTGGGGATGCGTGCGTTCTGGTGCGGCAGCCAACCAGTGCGCAGGCCGATGTCGATCGCCTCGTCCAAGGATGGCGACCAGATTTTCGGCGTATTTTGCGAAACCGGCCCAACACATATGGTTGCTCCCGCGGCGCCGAAGACCTCCGAAAGCTCCGCGAGCAGGTTTCGCCACAATTCGGGGCGCGCGGCCGCCTCGTAGAAAAGATCGATCAACCCCACCAGCTGTGTGTGGCTCATGTCTGGCATGTCGGGGGTCCGAGATACCGTGTCCGCGCGGTTATTTGCGCTGGCAAATGACTAATTATGACAGGTATTCGATTTTATCATTCCGTCAAGCAGATCTGTTGCGGGAGCACCGCAGCCTCGATCTCGGTCCGCAGTCCAGAGCCGACCCTGCTCCGCCAACCGGCAATAGCGAAAAAAAGAGTGCTCCCGGCTCGGAGCGTCGTCGTGTGCCCGTCTCGAGCAAGATCGCTGTCGATTGAAACGAAGCGTATCGGTCTCGACTTGGGCCATCGCGGCGATCGGGCGCGCCTTCCTCGCCGCGATCGGGCTCGTCGTGCTCCGGGTGCCCGCCGGCACCCCGATGTAGCGGGCGCCGGCCGTTCCGTGACGGTTGCACGAGAGCGATTTGTCGGCTTTTTCGGCGCAGGCGCGTTACAGGCACGAGCCGCGCCGCGCATCGTCTCGAGGACCCCATGCTTGCAGCCCAGAACCTGACCAAGCAGTACGACGCCACGCTCGCGCTCGACCGACTGACCCTCGAGGTGCCTCCCGGCGAGATTTTTTGCCTTCTCGGTGCCAACGGGGCGGGGAAGACGACGACCATCAACCTCTTCCTCGGCTTCATCCAGCCGACGTCCGGGTCGGTCCAGGTCGCGGGAGTCGAGGTTCCGACGAACCCGCTCGTGGTTCGGCGTCTCGTGGCCTACCTGCCCGAGCAAGTGATGCTCTATCCGAGGCTCACCGGGATCGAGAACCTCGACTATTTCAGCCGCCTCGCGGGGCATCGCTACAGCCGTGCGGAGCTCGAGCGCTTCCTCGATCGCTGCGGATTGCCGGCCGCGGCGGCTCGCCAACGCCTTGCGACCTATTCCAAGGGCATGCGGCAGAAGGTCGGGCTCGCCATAGCTCTCGCCAAGGACGCGAAGGCGCTGCTGCTCGACGAGCCCACATCCGGGCTCGACCCGCAGGCGGCCTATGAATTCAGCGAAGGGCTCGCCGCTCTCGCTCGCGGCGGCATCGCGGTCCTCATGGCGACGCACGACCTGTTCCGCGTCAAGGAGACCGGCACGAGAGCGGGGATCATGCGGCAAGGCAGGCTCGTCGAGGTCATCGAGACGAAAGCTCTTCACCCGGCCGATTTGGAACGGGTCTACCTCGACCACATGCGCAGCGCGGCCGTCGCGGAGGCGGCGCAATGATCGGCGTCATCGCGCGCAAGGAGATCGTCGAGCTTTCCCGGGACGGACGTCTTCGCGTCTCAGCGATCGTCCTGTGGCTCCTCCTGCTCGGCGGGGGCCTGCTCGGATTCGCTCACTACCTCGACCTCGCAGCCGAGTCCGCCCGAGCCCAGGCGAACGAGCGGACGCGCTGGCTGGAGCAAGGCGAGAAGCACCCCCATTCCGCCGCCCATTACGGCGTCTTCGCGTTCAAGCCCCCGCGTCCGCTGGCGATCGTGGACAGCGGGGTCGAGCCCTATGTGGGCAGCGCGCTCTGGCTCGAGGCGCACAAGCAGAACGAGACGCTCTACCGCCCCGCCGAGGACGCGACCGCGCTCCAGCGCTTCGGCGATCTCTCGATCGCGACGGTCTTGCGCACGCTCGCACCTCTCCTCGTGATCATGCTCGGCTTCGCCGCTTTCGCCGGCGAGAAGGAGGCCGGGACCTTGCGCCAGCTCCTGAGCCTCGGCGTCGAGCCGCGCGATCTCCTCCTCGGCAAGGCGATCGGGATCGCGGCCGTGCTTCTCGTCGTGCTCCTGCCCGCATCGGGCCTCGTGATCGCCGGCATCGTCTGGCTCGCGCCTGCCGGGCAGGCACTCGACGAGCTTGCGCGAGGGGCGCTGATGGCCTTGGTCTATGCGCTCTATCTCGCGGGAGTCTTGTTCCTGACCCTCGCGGTCTCCGCCCTGTGCCGCTCCTCGCGCAGGGCGCTCGTCGTTCTCCTCGCCGTCTGGGCTGCCGCGGTTCTCGTGCTGCCGCGGGCGGTTTCCGACGAGGCGAAGACCCTCTATCCCACGGAGGCTTCGCTCGTGCTGAAGAACGAGCTGGAGCAGCACCTCGGAGCGGGGCATGCGCCGCTCGAAGCCTCGGCGCGGATCTCGGCTCTGCTCGAAAAATACGGGGTCGCAAAGCCCGAGGACTTGCCGCTCGATCTCTCCGGGGTCTCCATCCAGGACGGGGAGGAGCGCAACCACCCCGTCTTCGAGCGCCACTACGGCGCCTTCCTCGACATCTTGCGTCGGCAGGATCGGCTGTTCCAGCTCGCGACCCTCGTCGCGCCGGCGACCGGCGTGCAACTCGCGTCCATGGGTCTCGCCGGCACCGATCTCGAGCATCACCAGGACTTCATCGACCAAGGCGAGGCGACGCGACGGGTGATGCAGGCGATGCTCAACGACGGGATTCTGGCCCACTCGGAGAGGAATGCCGAAGGGAAATGGCGTGCGCGGGCCGGACGCGAGCTCTGGGAAACCATTCCCGGCTTCGCCTATGTGCCCCCGGCATGGCATCGCGCGATCGCGCCTTATGGGCTTGCGCTCGGCCTCCTCGTGGTCTGGCTCGTCGGCACCTTCGTCGTCGCGCTCGTCACAGCCGGCCGGTTGGAGGCGGCGTGATGCACGACAGGACAAGATCGGCGGCTTTCGCCGTCACGAAGCCGCTCGCGCCATTGACGGGTGTCGGTCTAATCGGCCTCGAATGGCAGCGCCTGCGTAGGGATCGCGTCTTCTGGATCGCGGTCGCGCTCGTCTGTCTCGCGCTCTGGTACGGGCTTGCCAATGGCGCGGCCTTTATGCGTTTCCAGGAGCAGACGATCGCGCGAGCGGCGGCGATCGCCGCGGAACGCCTCGCCGACGCCAAGGCCGAAGCTTCCGCCCGCGATGCCGCGGGCAAGGAGATCGGCACCTTCGACGATCCGCGCGCCGCCGTCGGGTTCGAGTCGCGTTTCCTGCGGGCGCGGGATTGCCTGGCGCCGACGCCTCTCGCGATGGTCGCGGTCGGGCAGAGCGACCTGCTTCCCACCTGCATTCGCGCCGGAATCGGGCCTCTCGCCTTCTTCACCGCGAGCCACGAATGGGAGAATCCGCTGCGGCTCCTGCTCGGCCGGTTCGACAGCGTCTTCGCGATCGTCACGCTCCTGCCCTTGCTCGCGCTCGCCGCGAGCTTCGGCCTGCTCGCGCGGGAGAAGGAGCTCGGAACTCTGCCCCTGATCCTGTCTTGCCCGGTTCCGATCACACGCTGGCTCGCGACGGCCTATCTGCTGCGGGCCCTCGTCTTCATCGGCCTCGTGCTCGGCGCCCTGATCCTCGGCGTGGGCGCCGTCGGCTTCGATGTCGCGGCGCCGGGGGCGCTCCTGCGCCTCTCGCTCTATGCGGGAGTCGTCGCCGCCTATCTCGGCTTCTGGTTCGCGCTCGCCTTCTTCCTCGACTCGCGCGGCGGTTCTTCCGCGTCGCAAGCGCTCGGCTTCGCCGGCCTCTGGCTCGTCCTCGTCGTGCTCGCCCCCGCGGCCCTGAACCTCGTCGTGAAGAGCCTCTATCCCCTGCCGTCGCGGATCGCCTTTGTCGATGCCGTGCGCCGCGCGTCGGACGCGAGCGCACGCGGGGCGAGCGCGGTCCTCGCCGATTATTTCCACGACCATCCGGAGCTTTCGCGCGGGGTCACGCGCCGCGCCGAGATCGGCAGCCGCAGGCTCGTGGTGAATACCGCGACGGAAGCCGCCGCGCGGCCCGAGCAGGAACGCTTCAGGCGCCGCAACGAGAGCCAGCAGGTCGTGATCGACGGCCTTCGCTTCCTGTCGCCGGCAATCGTCTTCCAGCAGGCTGCCGATGCGATCAGCGGCAACGACGCGAGCCGGCACAGGTCCTTCGTCGAGGCGGTCGAGGCGCATCGCGCCGAGCTGCGGCGCTTCCTCACGCCTTACTTCGTATCCGACGCCCCCTTCACCCGCTTCGACGCGGTCCCGGCCTTCGCCTATCGCGACTTGTCGATCCGCATGGTGGTGAAGGAGGCCTTGCTCGGCCTCCTCGCGCTTCTCGTGCCGTGCGCGCTCTTGATCGCGGGCGGCATAATGGGCCTGCGCCGCCCGCTGCTCGAGCGCTAGATCACGATGACTTTGGATCGAATCGATCCAAAGTCATGACACGTGATCGAGTCCAAAAGTCTAGAGCGGGATGAGCAGACAAGTTTACGCAATCTGCGTAAACTCGATTGCGCCGGACAACCGGTGTCCCCTTTTCCTCATCCCGCTCGAGATCACGATGACTTTGGATCGACTTGATCCAAAGTCATGACACGTGATCGAGTCCAAAAGTCTAGAGCGGGATAAGCAGACAAGTTTACGCAATCTGCGTAAACGCGATTGCGCCGGACAACCGGTGCCCCCTTTTCCTCATCCCGCTCGAGATCACGATGACTTTGGATCGACTTGATCCAAAGTCATGACACGTGATCGAGTCCAAAAGTCTAGAGCGGGATAAGCAGACAAGTTTACGCAATCTGCGTAAACGCGATTGCGCCGGACAACCGGTGCCCCCTTTTCTTCATCCCGCTCGAGAGCATCTTCCAGCGAAGTGGACGCTGATTTACGTCGCGAAAATGCGACAAAGCCGAGATGTAGAGCGCTCGGGGCGCGCTATTTCACGAGCTCGACCCGGCCGGGCAGGCTCAAGTCACCCGAGGCGACGTCCCGCACGCCGACGACGCAGAGCAGCGGCGTCTTGCCCTCCGGGTGCACCTGGAGCTCGGCCGTAACCGCATCGAAGGCGACATCGCCCGCGCCGGTGACCGGCAAGGTGATCTGCACCTTCTTGCCGTCGAGGACCAGGGTCGCGGCCGGGCTGTCGAGCGCGAGCGGCAGGCCCGGCGCCGTCGAGGGCAAGGGCTCCTTGCCGGGGACGACGTCGCGGACCTTCAGGCCGCCGGCACAGCTCTTGTCCTCGGCCAGCACCACCCAATGCGTATGCCACACGCCGCCGTCGTTCTTCGGGTCGCCGTCCTTGTTCTCGTCGTAGAGCGGGGTGTCGTCGAAGTCGGGATGCGACGTGATGGCGAGCGCGAGAATGCCCGAGGCCGGCGCGAAGCCCACGAGCCCGGGGTCGAGCTTGGTCGGCCAGACATAGGCCTCGACCTTGGCGCCCTCGAGCTTGCCTATAGCCGAGGGCTTGGAAGCGCCGGCGGCGCCGACGACCTCCATGGCGAAGGTGGTCAGGCGACCGTCCGTCGTCGCGGTCGCTTTCGTGATGTCGAACTCGGCCGGTTTCGTCGGATCCGTCTTGGAGGTGATGGCCTGGCCTTGCGCTCCGCTCGCCGTGCCGAGCGCGATTATGCCGAGAATTGCAACGAACGTTCGGTACATTAAAAGCTCCGTTTCGCGTTGATGAGCACGTGCTTCGAACCCTTCCGGGATCCGGACCCCATTACGCCATGGACCCGTGACAGGCAATTGTCAGAGGGTCATCTCGTGGACCGTCTCGGCGATCGTGAGCTCTGCCTCGGTCGCCGCGACGACCTCCGCCACCGAGATTCCGGGACCGGTCTCGAGTAAATTGGCGCGGCCGTCCCGGAATGCAAGGACCGCGAGCTCGGTCACGACGAGATCGACGGTGCGGGCGGAGGTCGGCGGCAGGGTCAGGCTCTTCACGATCTTCGGCGCGTTCTTGGCCGTGTGCTGCATGGCGACGATCACGCGCTTCGCCCCGGTCACGAGGTCCATGGCGCCACCCATGCCGGGCACCATCTTGCCGGGGATCATCCAGTTGGCGAGACGCCCCTCCTGATCGACCTGGAGTCCGCCGAGCACGGTGAGGTCGAGATGGCCGCCGCGGATGAGGCCGAAGGACAGGGCGCTGTCGAAGGTCGCGGCTCCCGGCAGCGCCGTCACCGGTCGCCCGGCGGCGTCCGTCAGCAGCGGATGCGCCATGCCTTCCTCGGGGGGCGCGCCGGTCCCGATCAAGCCGTTCTCGGACTGGAAGAAGACGGGCAGGCCTTCGGGCACGTATTTCGCCACGAGCGTCGGGATCCCGATGCCGAGATTGACCAGCATGCCGGGGCGAAGCTCCCGGGCGATGCGGCGCGCGATGACGGTCTGCGGGTCCATGGGCTCAGCTGCAGGGGTTGGCGACGAGGATATCGACGATCGGGGCCGGCGTCACGACCTGGTCGGGCGGCAGCACGCCGACCGGCATGATATGATCCGCGCAGACGATCACCGTCTCGGCGGCCATGGCGATCACAGGATTGAAGTTACGCGCGGTCAAGGCATAGCTGAGGTTGCCGAGATAATCCGCCATGAAGGCATGGACCAGGGCAAAATCGGCCTTCAAGGCCGTCTCGAGCAGATAGTCCTTGCCGTCCACCGTGATTCGGCGCTTGCCCTCCTCGACGCTGGTGCCGAGCCCGGTCGGGGTCAGGATGCCGCCGAGCCCGTGCCCGCCCGCGCGGATTCGCTCGACGAGCGTGCCTTGCGGCACGAGCTCGACCTCGAGCTCGCCCGCCATCATCTGGCGCTGCGTCTCGGGATTGAGGCCGATATGGCTCGCGATCACCTTGCGCAGGAGCTTTTTCTCGACGAGCTTGCCGATACCCTTGCCGGGCATGGCGGTGTCGTTCGCGATGACAATGAGGTCGCGCTTGCCTTGGCGGAGGATCTCGTCGACGAGCCGTTCCGGCGTGCCGACCGCCATGAATCCCCCGATCATGAGGCTTGCGCCGTCCGGGATCAGCGCGACGGAGTGCTCGAGCGAGAGGGTGCGCATGGGTCTGGGCGGCGTCTGGGGTTCTGTCAGGGGGCGAGTTTGCCGAGCTATGCCCAAAGGGGGCAGGGGCGTCAATTTGCCGGAAGCTTGGCTAGCGTCTCAATTTTGAAATTTCTGTCGAAGAACCTTTGCCACCCTTTAGAAATGTCTACTCACGGGCGAGGATGTCAACCCGACTAGGGCTTCGTCCTCGCAACTCAACATTGGCTGGGATTCCTCCGCCACTAAAGCTTGGGCAGCGCATTGAAATTCGTGGAATGCCCGTTAGATATACTCAATCGTCACTAAACGCGATTCCGCCCGGTCCATCGAATGTCGAACCTAGAAGAGGTATTCCGCTTGTCGGGCGTGCCGACACACACCTTCGTTCAGCCGGAGCGGTTTGATGAAATTAGGGTCTCCGTCCGTACGTCTGGGCGCGGCTTGGTCTTGGAGGGCCCTTCGGGCATCGGCAAGACAACTACCATTACTAAGGTCCTCGCGGATCTTGGTATTTCGGACTGTGTCCTTTCTTTGAGCGCCAGGAAAAAGGCCGACGTTGAAGTCATCGAGGCCCTGCCAGACATGGGCGACATCGGTACGGTCATCGTGGATGACTTTCATCGCCTCAACGACCAAACTAAGGCGCGCCTTTCAGACTTCATGAAGGTATTAGCCGATTCTGAAACAGATGAATCCAAGCTTATCCTGATCGGTATCAATAAGGCTGGACAGCAGCTCGTGAAGTTTGCCCATGATCTTGGGCTTCGTGTAGACGTATTAAAACTAGAGGCTAATCCAGTTGAAAAAATCGAAGAACTAATTACTTTAGGTGAGGCCGCACTAAATATATGTATATCAAACAAGCCAGAGGTCGCTGAACGAGCGCAGGGAAGTTTTCAGCTCGCGCAATTACTATGTCATAAGCTTTGCGTTCTTGACCATGTTACTGAGGCGCAGGTCGTTCAGAAGGCAATCACGACGTCAATTAACGTCGCGATCGAAGATGTCATGAACGATCTCAGCCGGCAGTTCAAGGAAGCTGCCGTGACCTTTGCACGCGGATCGAAAATTCGCCGTGAAGGTCGTGCGCCGTACCTCCATATCCTGCACTGGTTGTCCAAAAGCGACGATTGGTCGATCGATCTTTCTGAAGCGATTAACACACACCCAGAAATGAAGGGGAGCGTCGGCCAGGTGATGGAGAAGGGATGGCTTGAAGCGCTATTGGCCGATCCCGAGAAACAGGCCATCCTGTCACCGTGTTTTCACTACGAGCCTTCGACGACCGTTCTGAGCGTCGAAGACCCAAAACTTTCCTTTTATCTTAAGAATGTAATCTGGCGGGTCTTCACTCGTCAGGTAGGCTATAAGGCCGACTATTTTCCGGGTCGGTATGACTTTGCGCTCTCATTTGCTGGAACAGACCGCGAGTTAGCTAAGTTGTTGCATGCTGCCTTAGCAGAACGCGAGGTCGAGTGCTTTTATGATGCAAACGAGCAACATCGGATCATTGCTCAAAACGTGGAGGATTACCTTGCCCCAATTTATCGAAGTGAGGCCAGCTACGTAATTGTTCTGCAATCCTCAGAATATCCAAAGCGGATTTGGACGAAGTTCGAGAGCGACCAGTTTCGAGAGCGGTTTGGCTCAGGATCAGTCATACCCATTCGCTTCACTAACGTAATACCAGGCTTCTTCTCAGAGGATGCCAAATATGGAGGCTTACTGTTTCGACCCGATGAGGATCGGGACAGTCAAATTGCGATAATTGTAGATACCCTTTGTCAAAGACTGATTGAAGATCGTCAAACTGCAAGAGCGGCGGAGGCGATTGAAACCTGAGACGCTAGCGAGTGAGCCGTTGTGACGCAACCCGACTTCATTTGATTGCCGGCACGGGTGCCCGGGTTCCGGAGCGAAACTGTAGGTCGCTTCTAGACACCTCTAAAACCTTGACCCGCGCTTGCCAGTTGCGGGCACTTGGTGGGGCAGATGTTCGTCGCGGGCGAGAGTGAAGAAGCGCGTGACCTGGGCCTTGAAGGCAAGTTCGACCGGCCCCGACGCCTCTGTCCAAAGGCCGCGCGAGCGTCAATTTCCGAAGCTTCGACCGTTTCGTAGTCCGATTTTCAGCGAGCAGCGCTTTGCCGAGTGAGGCAGCCGACCGGCCCAGACGCGCAGGAAAGGCGACGACGGGAGGAAAGCATGATCCTTGCCCTCTACATCTTCGCAGCCGTCGTCATGGCTATCGGGAGCCTATATTTCGCGTGGCGAAGCAGGGAGTTTCGCAAATTTCTGGCAGGCGCCTTCTTCGTGTCGTCGGGACCCTTGTTCTATCTCTCTCTCGCCGATGTCTCGGTGCCTCTGCTGGGGACGGGTTTTGTCGCAACACCGCAGATCAGCGGTGGCCGCGCCATCGTGCATTTCATCCTTTTCTTGCTCTGTCTCTATTTCGGCTTCGTCTGGACGCCGAAGGCTCGAGACGAAAGCCCACCTGCCGAGAGCCAGGCGCTTTCGGACGCGACCCCTCACCCCGGCTCGCATCGCGGGCGATGCGAGCCCGCCCTCCCCTCCGCTCCCGCTTACCGCGGCTGCTTCGCCCGAGGGAGAGGGTTCGCACCACGGCCCGCAGGGGATTAGCCTCTCCCGCTTGCGGGAGAGGGGCGCCCTTCTGCTCTCTTGCCAGGGAACCGCGAGCCCTTCTCCCACCTCGCGGCGCGCTCGGCCCGAGGCCGCGGTCCGTAGGCCCTCGGCCTCGGGTCCCGCCTCGCGCTTGCTCGCCTGTGGGAGAAGATGGCCCTCGCGTTAGCGAGGGTTGGATGAGGGTAGTCGCCCGATGGTTTCCTTGCCGAAAGACGGGGAACCCCTTGTCCCTTTCCCACGACCTCGTCATCGGCGGGGGAAATGTCGTGCTTACCCGAATCCGCGCGGCCATCGAGCGAGAGTCCCGTAAGCCGTAGCAACCCTCGTCCGACCCCACTTCGTGGGGTCATCTTCTCCCGCTCCGCAGGAGAAGGGGACGCCCTTGACGCTGCGAGCCGCGCGGCGTCGCCCTCACGCGTCTCGGCTCGGGAGCCGCGAAGGACCAATGCACGGGCGCATATCGCGCCGCAGGCGCATGCCGCGCGGCTCGTTCGGTGCCGTCGCGCACGCACGATGGCCGCCTCTCGGCCTATCCGTCTCTCCCGGCGCTGCGGCAGGACCACCGAACCGAAGCAAGGCGTCCCCGAATCGACAGGCTCGACCTGGTATTCTCCGGCGGTCGATGCGGCAGTCGCACATAGGCGAGTGGAGTGAACCATGGGCACCTCGGCACAGCGTGCGGCTTCCCTGAACGGCGCGTCCCTCGTGGAAGTTCTCACCACAAGTGGATTTTCGCTCGTTCTCCAGGCGCTCACCGCGGCACAGCGCAAGCAATTGCAGAATTATCTCGACGCTGCCGTGGTCAACCCGGTCGTCCGCAAGGAGGCCGAGGCCCTGCTGCGCAAAGGTACCAGGCGCTACGGAGACATCGTCTACACCGACCCGGAGGCGAAGCGTCGCGCCGACAGAGCGATGCGCGACAGGATCGCGGTCGGCAAGCTCGACGATCGCGTGCGCCTCGACATCGCGAAATTGCTCGACGCCAAAGCCCTGGTGCCGACGACCGACAATCCCGACGAGGCCGATTATCTCGAGCGGGTGCGCAAGACCCTCGAGCAGCGTGGCGTGTGGTTGCGTCTTGCGCAAAAGCTCGTGCGCGATGCCGCGGATCCCTCGCAATGGGTCTCGGACCCGAGGCAATTCGAGGTGTGGCTTTCGCTCGGGCCGGATGGCGACGAGATCCCCACCAAGTCGGGGCGGATCGATCGTGAGGCGCTTCTCGGCACCACGGTCCTCGGCGCCGGCTATTACGATTCCGTCCATCGCGGCTCGGTCCAGAAGGCGCTCGAGCACGAGATCACGCGGCTGTCCTCCGAGATCGACGCCGGCATGACGCATCATTTCGAGCTCGCGCGCATCCGCCGCAACGCGGCGCTCGGTGTGGTTTTCGTGTCGGACAAGCTCGGTGGCGCCACGTTCCCGGATGTCGCGATCTGGCAGGGTCCGCATCGCATCCTGTTGCGGGCGATGGGCATGCTGAACGACGGCAAGATCTACGGGTGCCGGGCGCTCCTGGTCACGGCGGCGCTCGCGACGCGCAATGCCGCGCATCTTCTGGCGAGATATATCGACGATACGACGTCGGGCGGCGCGAGTGCCGTGAAGATGTTGAAGGTCGCCCGGACCGCCGGCAAGGTCGCCGAGGTCGGGCTGATGGCGACGGGCGTCGTCGCGCTCGTCCGGGGCGGAGCCGCCGTCGCGGGCTCGACAAGCGTCTCGGAGGCGACCGTCGATGCGCTCGCCGAGCGCGAGGTCGCGAAATATCTCGCGCGAAACCCGGAGCTGGCCGGCGAGCTGAGCCAGGTCAGGCTCGTCGCCGGTCCGAAGGGAACCGTCCTCGGCAATGTCAAAGGCGGCCACAGCGCAGGCTATGGCAAGGGCTTCGACCGCTGGTGACGCCGTGTGCGCGAAAGCCACGCCTCACGCGAGCGGCCCCGGCCGGAAGGAGTGGGGGTCGGCGCGCTCCCACGCCTCCTTGAAGCGCCGGTCCAAGGTGCCGGCCAGCAGCGCGCCCGGCGCCAGCGGCGGATAGAGGTCGGCGAAGCTGATCACCTCGTGGGCCGAGATGCGCCGCGAGAAATGCGCCGGCGTGAACTCGCGCGGATGCGTGAGGCCGGCGGCCGCCACGAATTCGGCGAGCGCCTTGGTGGTTTGCTTGTGGTAGTTGAAAACCCGCTGCGCCTTGTCGGGCACGACGAGGGCCATTTGGCGGACCCGGTCCTGGGTCGCGACGCCTGTGGGGCAGCGATCGGTGTGGCAGCTCTGCGACTGCAGGCAGCCGACCGCGAACATGAAGCCGCGCGCGGCGTTGCACCAGTCGGCGCCGAGCGCCATGGCGCGGGCGATATCGAAGGCGGTGACGATCTTGCCGCTCGCCCCGATGCGTATCTGGTCGCGGACGGCGATGCCGACCAGCGCGTTGTGGACGAAGTCGAGACCCTCGCGCAGCGGCATGCCGAGATGGTCGATGAATTCCATCGGCGCCGCCCCGGTGCCGCCCTCGCTGCCGTCCACCACGATGAAGTCCGGGGTGATTCCGGTCTCGATCATGGCCTTGCAGATGGCGAGGAATTCCCACGGATGGCCGACGCAGAGCTTGAAGCCGGTGGGCTTGCCTCCCGAGAGCCGTCTGAGCTCGGCGATGAACTCCAGCATCCCGACCGGCGTCCTGAAGGTGCAATGGCAGGCCGGCGAGACGCAATCCACGCCCTGCGGGACGCCGCGCGCGGCGGCGATCTCGGGGCTGACCTTGGCGGCGGGCAAGACGCCGCCGTGGCCGGGCTTGGCCCCTTGGCTGAGCTTCAGCTCGATCATCTTGATCTGTGGGTCGGCCGCCACGGCGGCGAAGCGCTCGGGATCGAAGGACCCTTTCGGAGTGCGGCAGCCGAAATAGCCCGAGCCGATCTCCCAGACGATGTCGCCGCCGAACTCGGCGTGGTAGCGGCTGAACCCGCCCTCGCCGGTGTCGTGGGCGAAGCCGCCCATGGCGGCGCCCTTGTTGAGCGCTCGGATCGCGTTGGCGCTGAGCGAGCCGAAGCTCATCGCCGAGATGTTGAAGACGGAGGCTGCATAGGGCTTAGTGCAGTCCGGGCCGCCGACGATGACGCGAAAATCGGCGTTGGCCACCGCGCTCGGCGCGATCGAGTGGCGGACCCACTCGTAGCCCTCGGCATAGACGTCGTAGTGGGTGCCGAAGGGCCGCGTCTCGCGGGCCTTCTTGGCTCGCTGGTAGACGATCGTGCGCCGGTCGCGGCTGAAGGGCGTGCCGTCCTTCTCGGTCTCGAAGAAATATTGCCGGATCGCCGGGCGGATGTCCTCCAGGATGAAGCGAAGGTGCCCGACGATCGGGTAGTTGCGCAGGATGGCGCGGCGCTTCTGCAAAAGATCGTAGACGCCGAGCGCGGAAAGCGCGGCGGACACCACGAGGCAGAGCCACAGGACGACCCCGGACGCCCCGGTCGAGGCCATGAGGGCGACGGTCAGCAGCGTCGCGGCGACCGTCAGCGTGAAGGTGACGTAACGCCGCGTGAAAGGCAGAGCGAATGCGTCCATGGGCCCCGTCCCGATGCAGCATCGCATCCGGGAATGCGCGGGAATGTCGCACCTCGGCCCTTGTTTGTCACCAGGGCCGCAGCACTCGCCCGTCCGGGACTACAGCAAGGGCGCGAGCAGCCTGTCGAGCGTGTCGATCGAGACCTCGCCGTCCTCGCGCTTGCCGTTGATGAAGAAGGTCGGGGTCGCCTTGACCCCGAAAAGAGTCTCGCCGCGGTCGTGGACCGCGAGCACTTTCTTGTAGAGGTCCTGGTCGGAGAGGCAGGCGTTGAAGGCCGCCTCGTTCATGCCCGTCTGCTTGAGGAGGTCGGCCAGGGCCGCGAGGGGCTTCTCCGCGAAGGCCCAGGTCTTTTGCTGCGCGAAAAGGAAATCGACCACGGCCGTGCGCTTGTCGTCGCCGGCGCAGCGCGCGAGCATGAAGGCCGCCGCGGCGCGCGGATCGAGCGGAAACTCGCGCAGGACGAAGCGAACCTTGCCGGTGTCGATATATTTGCGCTTCAGCTCGGGGTAGGCCGTGGCATGGAAGGCCGCGCAATGCGAGCAGGTCATCGAGGCATATTCGACGATCGTGACGGGCGCGTCGCTCGCGCCGAGCACGATGTCCGGGAGCGCATCGGGGGCCATCAGCTGGTCCATGGCCACCGTCTTGGTCTCGGCACGGACCTCGGCCGGGGCCGTTGCGACGACGAAGGCGGGCGCTGCGAGGGCCAAGGCGACGGCGCCGGTGCGCGCGATCCGGCCGAGGGCTTCGAGCAGTCCTCCCGCTCGGGGGGCTTCGTGCAGTGAGAGCATGGGATCATCCATCAGGTCTGGCACCGGGCTCATCGTGGCCCGGTGGACGGGTCGCGCTCACGGGTGATCACTTGCGCGCCGAGCCGTGTCAAGGCGTCCCGCAGGCGATCGTCCGCGACGCCTGTCACGAGGCAGGCCGCGGCCGCTGCCGCCGCGGGATCCGCACGCGGTCGCGCGCACGGGGCGGTACCCCGCCGCTCGATCGGCCCTTGCCGCAGCGCGAGACGCGCGACGCAGCGCCAGCCGAGATGGGCATTGACGCGATCGACGACCTGGCTCGCCGACTGCTGAAGCTCGAGCGCGAAGCCCGACTCGACGCGAACGACGAGCGTCGCGGATCGGTCGAGACCCGCCTTGTCGAGGCGCGACCGCGCCGGCCATTTCAGCTCGAGCGGCTGGCAACAAGCGGCGAGCCTTTCACCGACGATGTCGTCCCAAAAGGAGACGAGGTCGCGATGGCCGAAGCCGCGGCGCAGGAGAACAGGATCGAGAACCGGCGCGACGAGATCGGCGAGCGGGCGCGCGAAGCTCGACGTGCGGACTCGCGGATGCCTCATCGATGCCGGGACCTTCTCTCGATCACGCGCCGCCGTAGAGCGCCGCCGCACGCCGCTTCAGCTCGTCGGGCGCGACGTCTTCCTTGCGCGATGCGATCCACCAGCGGTGCCCGAACGGGTCCTCGAACTTGCCGCCGCGGTCACCATAGAATTGGTCCGCGACCGGCCGCAAGACCTTCAGCCCCTCCGCCACGGCCCTCGCCGTGAAGGCATCGACGTCCTCCACATAGAGATGAATCATGACCGGCGTGCCGCCGATCGTTCGCGGGCTCAATGCGTCGTGATCGGGAAACTCGTCCGAGAGCATGATCTTCGCGCGGCCGATATCGAGCTCGGCATGGCCGATCTTGCCCTCGTGCGCGATGCAGAGGGTCTCGACGGCGCCGAACGCGCGCTTGTAGAAGTCGATGGCCGCGGCGGCACCGGCAATGCCGAGATAGGGGATCGCCCCTTCGTGACTCTCGGGAATGGGCTTGACGGTCATGTATGGATCCCCTTCGTGCTCGATCGAGGCCGACGCCGCCTCGGCGGAGGCGCCGTCACGGCCGGGTCGTTCGGTAAAGGAAGTGTAAAACGCGGCACATTCATGACCTTAGCCTCTCGCCCGAAGCCGGGAGCCACGCGGCGCTGGTGCTCGCTTGGTACGACCGGCATCGCCGGAGCCTGCCCTGGCGCGCGCCGCCGGGACGGCGCGCCGATCCCTACCGGGTCTGGCTGTCCGAGATCATGCTGCAGCAGACGACGGTCGCGGCGGTCGCGCCTTACTTCACGGCCTTCCTCGCACGATGGCCGAACGTCGAGTCCTTGGCCGCGGCCCCGGTCGAGGAAGTCATGCGGCAATGGGCCGGGCTCGGCTATTACTCGCGCGCCCGCAACCTCCATGCTTGCGCGAGGAGGGTCGTCGCGGAGCACGGCGGATCGTTTCCCGACAGCGAGGCGGCGCTTCGCGGCCTCCCCGGCATCGGCCCCTACACGGCCGCGGCGGTCGCGGCGATCGGCTTCGGCCGGCGCGCGGTCGTCGTGGACGGCAATGTCGAGCGGGTGGTCTCGCGGCTCTTCGCGATCGAGACGCCGCTGCCGGCCGGGAAGGTCCTGGTCGAGGCGAAGGCGGCGGCGCTGACCCCCTTCGAGCGACCGGGCGACTATGCTCAGGCCATGATGGATCTCGGCGCGACGATCTGCTCGCCGCGCAAGCCTGCCTGCGCGCTCTGCCCGTTGACGAAGCGCTGTGCAGCCCATGCCACGAACGCGCCGGAGCTTTATCCTCGCAAGGCGGCGAGGCCCGAGCGGCCATTGCGTCGCGGCGCGGTGATCTACGTTCGCCGGGGCGACGGAATGGTTCTCGTGCGCACGCGACCGCCGAAAGGCCTGCTCGGCGGAATGACGGAATTTCCCGGCACGGAATGGGTCGTTTCGACCGACGAGGGCGCGCGAGGCAGCCCGATGCACCAAGGCGAGCCAGGATGGCTCGAAGCCGTCATGGCCGTCCGCGGACGCGATCTCGGCATCGACCCGGCCATCCGCGCCCTCGTCCTCGGCGCCGAGAACCATCGGCTCGCCTCGCGCGTCGAGCACGTGTTCACCCATTTCCGGCTCGCGCTCGACATCTACAGGGCGGAGGTGGCGCGTGGATTGCCCGCACCCGAAAGCAGCCGCTGGGTCCACGAGAGCGAGCTCGATCGCGAAGCCCTGCCGAGCGTGATGCGCAAAGTGCTGAAGGTGGTGCGGAAGAATGTTCCGGACAGCCGGGAACCTACGTCCGAACGCGGTTTCGGCGGCAGTCGTGCCACTCTTGCCGTGCGACGACAGCGCCTACAAAAAAATCAGCCTGTATAGCTTGGCTACTGTTTTGCTCGATTCGCACCATCGTGCCAGAGCTGCGCTCGCCCCCAACATAAAGACGATCGTTGCGACGACGACAAGGATCACCTCGTAGCCGAGCCCCCATACCGGCCGCGACAACGCTCTGTGCAGCATCTGCATGAAAATTATCTGACCTATGTAGCACACCAACGAATAGTGACCCAATAGGATCATTGCCCTGACGGCTACGCTGCCGGGATCGAGAAGCCTGCCCAGGTCATAAAGTAGCTTTAGAATAATGATCGTCCCCAACGCATAGGTGCCCAAGTTCACGTTCAAGTATCGCATCGACCAGACAGTGGTCGCAAGAGCGGCGAGAACGCTCCAAACGCTTGAAACCCCGATCTCCGCGCTTGTCGCATTTACCCACATTCCACCGGCGAGACCCATGAGCCCCAGGACGACAAAACCGAGATTGACGGACTCGATCCCCGCCGTCTCGACGGCAAAGGCCATGGCCCAACTCGCCGAGAAGAGCAATCCGGCGAACCTTTTGAGACTCAATAGCGCGGGTGCGACGATCAAAAGATAGGCGATCGGCAGCAGGATTTGAAATGAAGCGGATCGTGGCTGTCCGATGACGTAGATCTCGAACATCGAGCTCATGAAACCCGAGATGCTGGCGACTCCCTTGCTCGAATTGCCGACCCCTGTCACGCTGATGAGCAGGTTCAGGGTCGTGAATAGGATCAGCAGTTTCACGCCGCGGATGACGAGCCGCCGGCTTGCCATGCGCCAATCGGTATTGAAGGGACCTTCGCTGAACTTTCCGATGATATAGCCGGAAATCAGAATGAACGAGCCGCTCACGAACCGCACGTACGCATATTCGTCAGGTCCTGCGTTCGTGAAGATATTCATGGCATGATAGACGGCCATGAATACCACGAGCGTACCCTTGACGATATCGAGCGCCCGATCTCGGCCGGAGGTTGGTGCGGCTTTTGCGGCAGCATCGCTGCCGATGGACGTTCGGGGCGCGCGCGTTGTGCCTACCATCGCTCGATCACGTGCCTTTGCAAAAGCTCCAGAGTCAGCACACGATGGATCTCTTGCGTCCAATTGCGTGTGCCGCTGGTATGTTCCATCACCATCCGCTCGAGAATGTTTTTCCGGATGTAGCTTCGTGCGAGCGCGCGCGGGTCGAGCAACATCTGCTTGACGTAATCGGCGAGCTGGTCTCGATACCAGATCCGAAAGTGATAGAACTTGTGTCGGCCCAGGAACAACCTTTCGAGATGCAACGGCGCGAGCCGATGATCGAGCCGTGCAAGGTTCTGCGGCATGCCGTAGTCATAGGCATATTCTGCCTTGACAGTGAGTTCCACGAGCAGCTTGCGAAGCTTCGTGACCAAGGACTCGTCGCCATAGGCCTGGCCGCGATCCGTCGGCAGCTTGCCCAGCCGAGGATTGCTCTCGAAAACGACTCGCAAGGAGAGAGCATTGCTTGCAGCGAGCTCGCGAGGAGCGCGAAACATCAGCGCGACGAGCTCGTTGTCGAGAAACGGCGAACGAAGCGTGAGCTGCGATTGCTCGACCGAGAGGCGCGCATAATGATGCCACGGCACTTGCTTGAATGCGATAAAGGACAGTGTGGGGACATCGCGCTCGGATCGATAGACGTGCCTCGCATTCTCCAACAATCGCGCAAAGTCCGGGTCGAGCATCTCCTCGGACAGCTTGCCGAGCCGGAACGCAACGTTGCTGCGCAGGATCTCGGACCCGTAATTGCCGGTCAGGCGCACAGGCGCAATCTCGCGCGCGATGCGGTTCACGTAGAGCTCGACGGCGCCTGTCACATCCATCGTGCCGTCGGAAACGGCAACCGCCTTTGCCGCGAGACCTGGAAAATCCGCGAGGAATTCGGAACCCACACGAATCGTGCGGTGTGATTGGCCACATAGGGACGCGATGCGTCGCGCCAAGGTCACGTCGGCGCAATCACGATACATCCCGTTGAAGCTGTAGCACGGAAGCGTGCCTTGCGGTCGATGTGCGCAAGCCATGATCATCCGCCCGTCGAGACCGCCGGTGAGAGACATCCCGACCGGGTCGGGACCGCCGAAATATTTGGGAAGGATGCGGCCGAATGTCTCCGCGAGGCGTGGGTAGAACTCGATGTCGCCAAGCGGCTCCTGCGCTTCCCAGCTCTCCCGGTCGAAGTAGCGCTTCTTTCCTATGTGGCCGTCGGGCTCGAAGGACCATGCCGACGCGGCGGGCAAGAGCCGAACCCCCTCGAACAGCGTTCTGTCTTGCATCACGCTGCCGCAGGCGAATGCTTCGGCCGCGCTACGAGGATCGAGCCTGCGCAGCTCGGGGCAAATTTCCAAGAGCGCCTTGGCTTCGGACGCGAAGAAGAATCGCTCCGCGGTCTCGTAGGTGTAGATGCGGCCGAGCCCGTACCGATCGTTGAACAAGACCGCGCGCTTGTGGCGCAGGTCGATGAGCAGGCCGCTGAACCAGCCGTTCAGCTTCTCGATGAAGTCCAGCCCGATCGCCTCGTGCAGGGCGAGCAGGCAGCGCGAGTCGGACGTGTCGAAACCGACACCGTAGCGCCGCAGCTCGTCGCGTTCCATGAAATTCTCGCCGGAGAAGATCAGGCAGACGTCTCGTCGCTCGTTCCAGAGCGGCATCGACTTCTGGCTCGATCCTCCAGGAACGGCCCAGCCGGCGCAAAGGCCCGTAGCGTCGTCGGCGTAGGTTCCCGTGACGTAGAAGGGCTCGTGCGTCATGAATCGGGTCATTCTCGCGACATCGGCGAGATTGGCGCCGGTCTTCCCGAAGATGCCTGCTATGCCTGGCATGTCCCGTGCCTGCGACTTGCTCGGTGAGATACAGCCGTCGATCGTCAGGCTGGTCGGTGATCTGCGGCGACTGGCGAGAAGTGGTACGTGGCTATACCTTATGGCGATTTGATCATCTCGAGCGACCTTTTTCCTCCACGGTGCAGGCTTTTCGCGTAGAGCGCCTTCCTCGTCGTGTTTTCCCACAAGCGATGCAAGCGTCGTCGAATGAATCCTTTGGACTTGCGCCAGGTGCCGCCTTGAAGATGGACGCCGTACGAACCGAAGCAATGCCAGCTGCTCGGATCGCAGACATCCGTCGGGAACAGCACCTCTACCTGATCGCGAGCGCCGGGAAATTCCGCGAGCGTCCGAGTCACGAGCCCCGGTCCGGTCGTATTGAACACGTAGAAATCCTGGCGGAACATTCGGGGAATTGGCTGCATCATCGGGTCTATCCACTTCGGTTCTCGCTGTGCCCGTATGCAGTTCTCGATGATGGCTTCGAGAAACGGGTGGGTCGCCGTTGCCCCGAAGGCATAGTTCCCGATTTCCCAATCCATGCCGTATTCCCTGTCCAGAAAGCTTTGAACACTGAGCTCCTCGAACGGAAAGACGCAGCCGAAAGAAAGGAGATCGTCGAGGCTCGAGGCCAACAGCACATCTGTGTCGAAATAGAATCCTCCCAACCGATACACCGCGAGATAGCGAAAAAAATCATAGCGCTGGATGCGAAACGGAAACGAGTCGAACAAGGAGCGGTATCGGGGAAACTCGGTGTCGATAAAGGTCTCGACCTGCGCATCGTCGAAAAACAGATACTCGAAGTCGGGGTTCAGCAAACGCACGCTCGTCGTCGCTGCCTTTGTGAGCAGCGGTAGATCTGCACTCTTGTCGGTCTGGATAATCCGTTTGGGAATTGTTTCTGTCATTGTCGACCGCCCATTCCGGCGCCGTTCCCGAATCCGGTGGTGGGGCGGCACGAACTCAACTCATCATATACGCCAACGACTCGAGAGCAGCGCAGAAACAGCAACAGTTCCTTGATCTTGTCTGCCATGGGTATCCGGTAGAAAACTGCCACAATGAACCCGTGGCGAGAGGCGCCGCGCGAGGGAGGTTGTCGGAGGAGAGCCTACGGTGTGTTCACTCCGGCTGCATGGCTGCTCATCCGGTGCCTCTGGCTCCGGAACGCTCGGTTTCGGTGAAGAAGTGTACGAGCGCTTGCGTCAGCGAGTCACCCACCGCGCGCCAGGTCCAGCTACTCTGGAATTTGGCCCAAGCCTTTTCTGCGACGGCAGAGCCGAAGGCCGGATCGTCGATGAACCGCACGCATGCCTGTGCAAAAGCCTGTATGTCGTCCGCAATCGCGATCTCCTCTCCGTCTTTCATCGAATACCCGTATGCACCGATCGTGGTCGAGACGACAGGGCAGTTCCGACTGAAAGCCTGCGCAATCTTGACACGTGTACCTCCTCCGATCCTTATCGGCACGACCATCGCAGACCACGTGCCGATCTCGTCGTTTGGATCCACGAGATAGCCGAGCTGGTCGATATCCGGGCCGTCGTCAGACAAGTTGAACCCTGCATCTTCGCCCACAAGGCGAAGCCTGGCGTGAGGACTCTTGCTTTTTACCAGTGGCCAGACATCCTTGATGAACCAGCCGATGCCCTCCCGATTCGGCCGGCCCCACAGGGCTCCGACGAATCCGACGCGCGGAGGCTGCGCCGGCACTCGGGCTGGTCTGGATGGAGGTTCTTCGAAGCCGTTGGGAACGACAGTCACCCGCTGACCACCTCCAAGGTAGCGGCGATCGGGCTCGCTGCAGACCGTGACCATATCGAAGCGCTCGAATACACGCTGCTCGCGCCTTCTCCATATGAGTGCCATGCGCTGAGCCTTGAGGCGACGCAGGATGCCACTCTGAACCCTGGAATTGGTCGCATTGAGCTGGCTGGGGATATCATCGAGATCCAGAACAGACCTCGGCCATTTGTGGATTCCGCATTCGTTAGCTGTTCTAAGCGTGTGAATCCAAGCGAGATCATGTGTTGCGAGCATGCCGACCAGTCGATCCCGATCGGTCTCTCCGATACCGTAGAAGCTTGTGTTCGTCTGCCTGGGGTCGAACTCGAACCGGAGTCGCTGACCCAAGGTGGTCAGCGGTGTCTCACGGACTTCAAAGACTGTCACTTCACCAAATTCGTCACGAGTCTTGCGCAGTCTCTCGGCATCTACCGGGGGATCCACGAGCAGCACAATGGAAACATCGCCAAGTTGCCTCAGCGCCCTCAGCATATTGAGCACGCGTTGTTGTGCGCCATATGCTTGCGCATGGGGGTACACGCTTGTCACAAACACGATGCTCCACCGCACATCGGTCGTGTTGCGAGTGTTCATAGCACCAGACCTCGGGCCAGGCATCATGATCGGCTGCGCAGCGGCAGGCTCGGCATGAGCCATGCGAGCGTCTGATGGATTCGACCGAACATCGTCTGCAACAATAGCGGGTTGTCCAACCCGCGGAGACGGCCGCTACCCGGTAGGTAAACGCGATGCGAACCAAGCAAGCGCCCGAGTGCTAGCAGTTCGCCACGGATGAAGACTTTATCAAGTCGCGCGACAAGACGCGCGAATCCGAGCCGGCCCGACAGAATGCGGTCCCCGAGCTTGCTCTGACCACAGGCCACAAGCACACGGCTGAGATAGACTTGCCATCCTACGATATCGTCCGCCAGTGGCTTGTGCAAGCTCGATCGGCCTCCGATAGCGCCGGAGCCCACACCGGAAGAAATTGGAAACTCGGTCCCTAGCAGCACTTGCCGAACATGGTCGAGGTCCGGATGCTGCAGGTTTTCATACTGGGTTGCACGCTGGAGCGCCGCCCGGAGTTTACCCAGGCAAAGATAACAGACGATGAGTTGCGCCCACTCGGCTGGATCCGGGTCGACATCTTCATGGCGGGCCAAGGTGTCTTTTATCAAATGAGCTGTCTGGTACATCCCATCGAACGGCCTTCCGTCCAACAGACTGCAGATCGCGAGTCCCAGCTTAGCCTCCGCCAAAGTGTCAAAATATCCGAGAGCGCGCAAAAAGTGGTTTCTGGCATCGTGTGTCTGACCAGCTCTCAATGCCGCATATCCATCCGACATTTCCATGAGGTGTCTGGCGGAGCTGCCAATAGACACAGGAAGTTCGGTGTCGGATTCTGGAACCAGTGAAAGTGAGGAAAAGGCCGACGTTTGAACTATGCGCTGGTTTGACCTAACGCGCTGCCTGAGTTGGAACCACTCGAAGATCTGCGTGCGATTCCGCATAGTATGCCGGCTATGAACCAATGCGTGACCGGCGTCGATAAGACGCATAAAATCATCGGGATGCGAAAGGATGTCAGCGGCTTTGGACACGACATTCTCTTCGTCGGCGAAGATACAGTTTTCCATGTCGCGAAAACCTGCCGCCCTAATGGCAGGCGTGTCTTCAGTAACCAATGCTGTCCTGCAGGCAGGAATTTCTAGGTGCTTACGAACCAATTCACCGGCAACCGAGCCACAGCTCGGCGCCATCCACGCCGTGTTGATCAACTTTGCGTAAGTCGCACCAGTTGGCATCTGAAAAATCGATCGGTCCTGCGAATACCCGAGATGCGGGACAACGATGCAGGGAAATGCGGCAGCGATCCTCTTGAAAACGGCCTGCCGCCACGGATACGACGGATTGTTGGCTCCGGTCAGCGCGAACGGAACAATCTTTTCCTGCCGATAGTCGTGAAAGACATCAGGATCTATGAAATTCGGCCAGTAAAACATTGCGCGACCGACGTCCTGAAGATGCACGGCAGTCGTCAAGCCTATGCAGAATATGGCCTCGAGGTTCAAATAGTCGAAATCTGAAAGAGCCAAGCTACGGGTCGCCCCCCATGGATCCGCATTGAGCAGTCCTATCTTTGGAATACTTGGATTCGAGTGAATATTACTGAGTCTCAGTCGGGCAGCGCGTCGAACCTGCAACCCGACTTCGAAGAGTGTGACTTCGGGTTCAAACATATCACAGACTTCGGCATAGTCGCAATCATGAGAGACAATAACGACATTGAAGTGCTGAGATAGGCAGCGAACATGCTCATCGGAATGAGAGACAAGAAAGCGGGGTGCATCCGTCTCGTAATTGTAGCGCAGGAAGAGCAGACGTGGCTTCATGTCTGATCGAAGTCGCGCATGTTCGTCTTCCTCATACGCGGCGTCCGCCCAAGACCCAGCTGACGTTGTCACGACCCTATCTGGGGACATGTTCACGACCTATTCGGGGAGAATTGATTGCCAGTCGGCTTGAACGCGCTTCCTGGATCGGACGATACCGCGGCCTATCGAGTTGTCTGCCGGAATCCCCAACAGCCCGTCGCAAGGATGAAGACGCCGGCGCTTCCTCCGACAGGCGCGGTGCGCGTTAGATGCATCCGTCGTCGGCATCGTGCGATATCGAGCGAGTTGCCATGGCGGTGTGTCCGTCTGCAAAGGAAGAGCTCAAAAAAAGAGACATCGTAATACCTGTCGGCGATGCCGGTGATTTCTCGGCACCAGAATAATCGATCGACAATGCACTCGATCCAGGCTTGCCAACTGGAGTGCCAGGACTTGCCCACGCCCGCCAAAAAATGGAATCGATTAAACTGGATCACCATTCGAACCATCTTGAAAGCTCGCCCTCGAGAAGGGCGACGATTTCACTCTAGCATAGACGAATATACGAGCTTACAAAAGGACAATTTTCGTACCTTAAGGTTACAACCTCGGAAGTACCTTGCTCGGGGTCACTCTCGCGAGGTGGTTGCGCCGGCACCGGTCGCACGGGTCGTGAGACCGTTGCGGCGAGCTGTGGTCTGCTCTGCGTCCAGTTCGCCACGCCCGAGGCCGCGCCTGTTGCACCGAATGGTTGGCCGTGTCGAAGGTCGAATAATGCCGAAGTGGTAGGGCGTCCTGTGGAACGCAGGCGGCGCCGAGTACGTTGTTCCTGGGCCCATTGACGAGGAGGCGAGGAGGTACGCGATGAATACCGCCAACCTACAGCTCGAAGGCCTGCTTCTCGCCGTCTCGTCCGTGCTCGAGACCATGCGTCGAAAGGGGCTCCTGACCGAGCAGGAGATCATCGACGCGCTGAGCGCGGCGGCGGCGTGCACGAAATCTCGCATCGACGGGATGCCGGACCTCTCGGCTGCGAACCTCGAGGCCATTCAATTCCCGATCCGCTTCCTCCGCGCCGCGACGAATGTCTCCACCCCCGGGCATGCGACCTTCATGGAGCTCGCGGCGATGGTCGCGGAGACGAAGCCCGAGCGGTGATTGCGCCTTGTCGAAAGGCGGCATGTATCGCCGCCCGAGCGCTTTCCGCTCTGATGGAATCGGAAAGTAGCTCTACGTCCTTGTTTTGTCGCATTTTCGCAACGCGAAGCGGTATCCGTTTCGCTGGAGAATGCTCTAGATCACGATGACTTTGGATCGAATCGATCCAAGGTCATGACACGTGATCGATTCCAAAAGTTCAGAGCGGGATGCGCAGATAAGCTTACGAAATCTGCGTAAACTCGATTGCGCCGGAAAACCGGTATCCACTTTTCCTCATCCCGCTCTAGGACAGCTCGAGCTGCATGATCAGGGTCGGGAACGGCAGGCTCGAGCCCATCAAGACATCGGCAGACGCTACGGTCGTGAACCCCGCGGCGCGGTAGAAATTCTCTGCGGCCAACGTCGCGTAGCAATGCAGCTTCACGACACCTCGAGCTGCGGCGTCGTTGCGGCATCGCGCGATGATGGCACGGCCGACTCCCTTGCGGGTCCACAGCGGATGCGTGGCGAAGTGT
Source organism: Beijerinckiaceae bacterium (assembly GCA_024304885.1). Taxonomy (GTDB): domain Bacteria; phylum Pseudomonadota; class Alphaproteobacteria; order Rhizobiales; family Beijerinckiaceae; genus Methylocapsa. The sequence goes on along the minus strand of JALJOM010000003.1, from coordinate 2,519,258 downwards.
CGAATATGAGCCACACCCTTCACAACCTCGCCGGTCCCGGGGTGCTCCGGTGTCCAGCCGCCACATCCGACAATCTCACCCTGCCGGGTCTGCGCGACGTAGAATGTATTCGATGCGAGCAATCTCGGGTTCGCTCGGGTGATCATCGGCAACACCCGGGCAAGCAGGTCCTTGTCATAATGCGATGCCAGCAGGGCAGGGTAGCTTGCTGCGAGCACGGCCCCGACGGTGTCCGTGTCGTCCGGTGTGGCAATTCGCACGAAAAAGTTCATCGTACTCATGGAAAGCCGGCCGCCTCGTGAGCCCCGGCGCTTTGCTTCTTGCGCCGAAGGAAGGGGAGCACATGTCATGCGTCTCGATTTGCCCGGCCGAGCTCGTCTGAATAGGCATCAGCTCGGCTTGGTCCTCCTGCGTCGTGTCGGTCGAGCCTCCACGATCGGGGCGACGTCGACGATTTCCAAGGCTTCGACGTTCTCCGGCTTCGCAAGGATTGCTTCGGCGCGCGATTTCACGAGCTTGGCGAGCGTCGCGGTCCTCTCGAACTTCTCCAGCGCCGGCTGCATGGCTTCGCCACCTGTGATATTCTGCATCATCTGAGAGAAGATTTGGCGGATATAGGCATCATAGGCGTCGTCGAGTGCGCTCATGGTATCTCCTTCCGAAGAACCGACTCGCATCTTCAAATACGTACTGCAAATCAAAGGTCGAGGGCCTCCTCCATTGCCCAATCGGTTCACCGGACATGTATACGCGTCAAATCCCGCATAGCGACCGAGCCTTCGGCCTTCGTGGCTTGTAGGGACTAAAGCAGAAAAGACCTGTCGATAGGGAGGCAACACCGGCCCGTTCGTGCTCACGCCGTGCTGGCGAGCTCCTTGCCGAGCGCCGCCTGCGCTGCCGCGAGACGTGCGATCGGCACCCGGAACGGCGAGCAGGACACATAAGTGAGCCCGAGCTTCTCGCAGAAAGCGATGGAGGCCGGGTCTCCGCCGTGCTCGCCGCAAATGCCGACCTTCAACGCCGGTCGCGTGGCGCGGCCGCGTGAGGTGCCGATCTCGACGAGCTCACCCACCCCCTCCTTGTCCAGCGTCACGAAAGGATCGGCGGAGAAGATGCCTGCACCGACATAGCGGCCGAGGAAGGAGCCCGCATCGTCGCGCGAGATGGCGAGGCAGGTTTGCGTCAGGTCGTTGGTCCCGAAGGAGAAGAACTCCGCCGTCTCGGCGATCTCTCCGGCGCGCAGGCAGGCGCGCGGGGTCTCGACCATGGTCCCCACGGTATAGGCGATCCGCCCGCCGGTCTCCGCCGCGACGGCCTTCGCCATGGCGTCGATCCGGTCCTTGACGAGATCGAGCTCCGCCTTGGCGAGGACGAGCGGAACCATGATCTCGGGCTCGACGGCGGTGCCGGATCTCTTCTCGGCGGCTGCCGCCGCCTCGAAGATGGCACGGGCCTGCATCTCCGCGATCTCGGGATAGGCGATCGCGAGGCGGCAGCCGCGAAAGCCGAGCATGGGATTGAACTCGCGAAGCTCCGCCGTGCGCCGCAGCAGGGCCTCGACCTCGACCCCCAGCGCTTTCGCGACGTCCTCGGCCTCGGCCCGGTCGTGCGGCAGGAACTCGTGGAGCGGGGGGTCGAGCAGCCGGATCGTCACCGGCAGGCCGGCCATGATCTCGAACAGCTCGATGAAGTCGCCGCGCTGGATCGGCAAGAGCTCGGCGAGCGCAGCCCTTCGCCCCGCCTCGTCGCGGGCGAGGATCATCTCGCGCATGCGGACGATGCGGTCCGCCTCGAAGAACATGTGCTCGGTGCGGCAGAGGCCGATGCCCTCGGCGCCGAAGCTGCGCGCCATGCGCGCGTCCTGCTCCGTCTCGGCATTGGCGCGCACCTGCATGCGCCGCACCTCGTCGGCCCAGGACATCAAGGTTGCGAATTCCCCGGACAGCTCCGGCGTGAGCATAGCCACGGCGCCATGGATCACCTGCCCGGCGGTGCCGTCGATCGTCACCACGTCGCCTTTGGCGAAGGTGCGGTCGGCCACCGTCATCGTGCCCGAGGCATAATCGATCCGGATCGCGCCCGCGCCGGCGACGCAGGGCTTGCCCATGCCGCGCGCGACGACCGCCGCATGGGACGTCATGCCGCCGCGCGAGGTCAGGATCGCCTCGGCCGCATGCATGCCGTGAATGTCCTCCGGGCTCGTCTCGACCCGAACGAGAACGACCTTGCGGCCGGCGCCGGCGAGCTGCACCGCCTCGTCGGCGCCGAGCACGATCTCGCCGGTCGCCGCGCCCGGGGAGGCGGGAAGGCCTGTCGCGATCACGTCGCGCGGCGCATCCGGGTCGAGGGTCGGATGCAGGAGCTGCTCGAGCGAGGCCGGATCGATCCGCAGGATCGCCTCGTCCTTGCCGATCAGGCCCTCGTTCGTCATGTCCACGGCGATCTTGATCGCCGCTTTCGTCGTCCTCTTGCCGGTGCGGGTCTGCAGCATCCACAGCTTGCCGCGCTCGACGGTGAACTCGAGATCCTGCATGTCCCGATAGTGCCGCTCGAGCTTTTCGGTCGCGCGGACGAACTCGGCGAAGACGTGCGGAAGCGCCGTCTCCATCGAGGGCTTGGTCGAGCCCGCCGCGATCCGCGCCGCCTCGGTGATGCTCTGAGGCGTCCGGATGCCGGCGACCACGTCCTCGCCTTGCGCATTGATCAGGAACTCGCCGTAGAGCTCCTTGGTGCCGGTCGAGGGATTGCGGGTGAAGGCCACGCCGGTCGCGGAGGTGTCGCCGAGGTTGCCGAACACCATGGCCTGGACGGTGACGGCGGTGCCCCAGCTTTCCGGAATCGCGTGGAGCGCGCGATAGGTGATCGCCCGAGGGTTCATCCAGGAGCCGAAGACGGCGCCGATCGCGCCCCAGAGCTGCTCCTGCGGCGCTTGCGGGAACTCCTTGCCGGAAAGCTCGACGACCTTCGCCTTGTAGCCGATGATGAGTCGCTTCCAGTCCTCCGCGGAAAGATCCGTGTCGAGCGTGAGCGAGCGCGCGTCCTTGTAGTATTCGAGGAGCGCCTCGAACTCGTGGTGCTCGATCCCGAGCACGACATCCGAATACATCTGGATGAAGCGCCGATAGGAATCGTAGGCGAACCTCTCGTCGCCGGCCAGGCGCGCCAGGGCCTCGACGGAAATATCGTTGAGGCCGAGGTTCAGAACCGTATCCATCATTCCCGGCATGGACGCCTTGGCGCCGGAGCGCACCGAGACGAGCAACGGATTGCTCTCGTCGCCGAACGCATGGCCGGTCAAGGCGCCGACGGAGGCGAGCGCGGCCTCGACCTCTACCGCGAGGTCCGACGGATAGGTCCGCCGATTGGCGTAGAAATAGGTGCAGACCTCGGTCGTAATGGTGAAGCCGGGCGGGACCGGAAGCCCGAGATTCGCCATCTCGGCGAGATTGGCACCCTTGCCGCCGAGAAGGTCGCCGAGGCGGCTCGCTCCCTCGGCGCGACCGCCGCCGAACGTATAGACCCATTTCGCCATCTCGACCTTGCTTCCTCTGTGCGGAATGCCTCGGCGGGAGGCCTCGTAGCCGACCCTTGCGAGCATGGCCTCAAACCGGCCTTGCGTCCATTGCGCCATCCGGAATTGCGCCGGGCGTCGGGACGCAGGGGCGCGAGGCGTTCGGCCACGCCCAAGGCAATTGTGGCACGCATGTGACACAAAGGTCGCGCTCCCCGACCAAATGCACAGAACCTCCGCCTTCGCGTTGCCGCTGCGGAATTTGTTGGCTATTGCAGCATCAGGAACATCGTAGAGAGGACAAGTGCCAGGGTCCTCCGGCGCGGCGCAATAGAGCGCCGCAGCGCCGCATGACCCGAGGACCGGTCCTGCTGACAACGAGGAGCCCGTGACGACACCATCGCAAACCCCCTTGCTCGACCGGATCACCTGCCCGGCGGATCTCCGCCTGCTGCCCGAGAGCGAGCTGACGCAGCTCGCGCACGAGCTTCGGATGGAGACGATCAGCGCCGTGTCGGTCACCGGCGGGCATCTCGGCGCGGGGCTCGGTGTCGTCGAGCTGACGGTCGCTTTGCATTACGTCTTCGACACGCCCCACGACCGGCTGATCTGGGACGTCGGCCATCAGGCCTATCCGCACAAGATCCTCACCGGGCGGCGCGATCGGATCCGCACCTTGCGGCGCGGCGGGGGGCTTTCCGGCTTCACCAAGCGCTCCGAGAGCGAATACGATCCTTTCGGCGCGGCGCATTCCTCGACCTCCATCTCGGCCGGGCTCGGGATGGCGGTCGCGAATACGCTCTCCGGCAAGCATTCGCATGTGATCGCGGTGATCGGCGACGGCGCCATGTCGGCCGGGATGGCCTACGAGGCCATGAACAATGCCGGCGCGATGCATTCGCGCCTCATCATCATCCTGAACGACAACGAGATGTCGATCGCGCCGCCTGCGGGGGCGCTCTCGGCCTATCTCGCGCGGCTCGTCTCGGGCGGCGCCTATCGCTCGGTCCGCGAGGTCGCGAAGCAGCTCGGCCGGATGCTGCCCAAGTTCATCTACGATCGCGCCCGCAAGACCGAGGAGTTCGCGCGGAACTTCTGGGCCGGCGGAACCATGTTCGAGGAGCTCGGCATCTATTACGTCGGGCCGATCGACGGCCACAACCTCGACCATCTGCTCCCGGTGCTCAAGAACGTGCGCGACGTCGAGACCGGGCCGATCCTCGTCCATGTCGTGACGCAGAAGGGCAAGGGCTATGGCCCTGCCGAGGCCTCGACCGACAAGTACCACGGCGTGAACATGTTCGACGTCGTGACCGGCGTTCAGGTGAAGCCCAAGGCCAATGCGCCCTCCTATACCCGTGTCTTCGCCGATTCGCTCGTCGCCGAGGCACAAAAGGACGACAAGATCGTCGCGATCACCGCCGCCATGCCGAGCGGCACCGGGCTCGACATCTTCCAGAAGACCTTCCCGGAGCGCACCTTCGACGTCGGAATCGCCGAGCAGCATGCCGTGACCTTCGCCGGAGGGCTCGCGACAGAGGGCTACAAGCCGTTCTGCGCGATCTACTCGACCTTCCTGCAGCGCGGCTATGACCAGGTGGTGCACGACATCGCGATCCAGAAGCTGCCGGTGCGCTTCGCGATCGACCGCGCGGGCCTCGTCGGTGCCGATGGGGCGACCCATGCCGGCTCCTTCGACGTCTCCTATCTCGGCATCCTGCCGGGCTTCGTGGTGATGGCCGCGGCCGACGAGGCCGAGCTCGTCCATATGGTCGCGACCGCCGCGGCCTATGACGAGGGGCCGATCGCCTTCCGCTATCCGCGCGGGGAGGGCGTCGGTGTCGATATGCCGGCGCAAGGACACGTGCTCGACATCGGGCGCGGGCGCATCCTGCGCGAGGGCAGCAAGGTTGCGATCTTGTCCTTCGGCACCCGCCTCGCCGAGGCACTGAAGGCGGCCGAGGATCTCGCGGCCTTCGGCGTCTCGACGACGGTCGCGGACGCGCGATTCGCCAAGCCCCTCGACAACGACCTCGTCCGCCGGCTCTGCGCCTCCCACGAGGTCGTGATCACGATCGAGGAGGGCTCGGTCGGCGGCTTCGGCTCCTTCGTCATGCAGGCCGTCACGGAGGAGGGCCTGCTCGACGGGCTCTTTACGCGCGGGCTGAAGCTGCGCTCGATGGTGCTGCCGGATGTCTTCCTCGACCACGACAAGCCGGAGAAGCTCTATGCCGCGGCGGGGCTCGACGCGAAGGGCATCGTCGCCAAGGTTCTGGCGACGCTCGGCCGCGCCGACGACGCGAAGCAGAGCCTGATCGCTTGACGCTCACTGGACCTTACGTGCCCCACCGCCTCGACAAGATGGTCTCTGCCGTCCGATGATCGGGCACTGCGAGCCTCGCCGCATGTGTCGATCACCCGATCCCGGGAGATGAACGCGATGGCGAAGTCGTCCTAGAGCAGTTTCCGATTCCATCGCAACGGAAAGCGCTCCGGGTGCCGAGATCGAGGCATCGGTCCGCTCGGTCCGGCGACCTGTGTGGTTTTTCCGAGCAAGCAAGCGAAGATGCCCGAGTGGCCGAGCCGCCGGTGTTGACGGCGTCGCCGAGCGGCGAGTGTGGCGCTCTGGGCAAAATCCGAAACTCGCCGGCTCTCGAGCATTTTCCAGCGAATTTTGCACCGGTTCTCGTCGCGAAAATGCGACGCGACGAACATGCAGAGCCACCTGAACCTGTCGAAGCGTCCGAGCGCGGCCTGACCGATCGGCAGTAGGCACGCCGATCGAGGGATCGACTCCACGAACGCGATCGGGTTTCGTCCCGAGCATGGTCTCGACCAGCGGCGGACGAGTCGCGGGACGCCCATGTGGATGGACTCGCGAGGCTCGTCTCTTGGCCGGATCATCGGGAGATCAGCGGCTCGCCGGAGGTGTAGTTGCCCCCGGCGTGTTCCTCGATTCATGCGACCAGGTGGACTCGGTGCAATGGAATTAGAATTCAATGACGATGTCGGGACGCTCGACAGGCCTGAAAAGGGCGATCCCGAGCTCGGGCCGCTGAAGCTGCTTCCCGGCGTGTGGAGAAGCTCGGGCCGCGGCTGGAACATGATCGCGCTCCCGTTCGTGGCGGAATCGAGCCCCTTGAACTATCGCCTTGTCGTAAATCAATACGACGAGGAGCTCGAGTTCGCTCTTGTCGACAAGAAGGTTCCCAACCGCGGGATCGGAACCACCGAGAACGGCGTGATCGTCGAAACCGATCAGTTCCTGGCAGCGCTCGACTACGAGCAGCGGATCCGGCAGGTTGCGGCCGACGATTTTCCGCAAAGCGGCCAGGCCGGGCCTCCCGCTGTTCCGATTCACCACGAGCCGGGCTTGTGGCTCCTCGTCACCAACGAGAACATCGACGGCGTGGACATCGCTCGGCTCGCGACAATTCCTCACGGCGACGCGGTGCTGGCCTTGGGGACGAGCAGCGAGATCAATGGGGTACCTCGCATTCCCGTCGTCAACGGGCTTCCGGACGGGGTCGTTCAAGACCTGGAAAATCGCTACCTCGCGCCATACAAGCATTTCCGCGAGCAGCCCTTCAAAGGCACGGTCACCGCCCCGGAGTTCCCCGGGTTCGATCCGGTCGGCCCGCACCAGCTCCTCGCGCTCGCCAACCAGGGCGTCGACATCGCGCGGACGACGGTGCTCGCCGTCGACACGACGACCTCGACCGGCGGGATCGCCAACGTCCCTTTCATCGTAAAGCAGGCCAATGCGACATCGATGAAATCCACGTTCTGGATTCAGGAGCTGAAGGAGAAGGACTCGAACGGGGACCCGAAGCTCCGCCTGCAATATCTGCAAGTCGTATTGCTCGATTTCTTCCCGCGCAGGGACGGGCTGCCCGGCCTCGTCCGCTGGCCGCACGTCAGCATCAACACGCTGGAGAAGGACGTCGTCGACAGCAATACCTACTTCAAGCGTTAGATATCATTGACAGGGGTGCGCCTATGGCGGGAACTCCGAGGAGCACCCCGCCCACCGTGACGACGCCGAGTCGCGACGTGCCCGCCCCTGAATTACAGCCGGATCTCGTCCGCGTCCCAGGCATAGACGTCGTCCGGCGCGCGATCGAAATCGCCGAGCTCGATATATTCCTCGAGCGCCATGACGATGTGGTCGCATTCCGGCCCGGTCGGGGCCTTCCAGATCACCATGGCCGGGCGGCGCTCGGTGCATACGGCGTTGATTCCCGCGATCACGCCCGGATGCGTATGGAGCTTCGTCGCCTGGTCGAGCGGAATGCCGTGCTCCGGCACGATCTTCGGATCACGATAGGTTCGGCATCTGTCCATCGTTGTGTCACCCCGCGGGACGGTTTTGGCACCAGCGGTCCGAAGCAATCGCTTTGCCATTCCGTGTGCTGCGTCGGCGTGCTCGGGCTGGACCTATCCCGAGACATGCCGGCGGACCTTGCCCTTCACGCCCTCGAACGCGCCCGGGGCGAGCTCGCAATAGAGAAGGCGTTTCGGATCGACCGGGCCCGTGAAGGTCAGGCGACCGTCCGGCACGGGGCGAAAGCCGAGCTTGCCGTAGTAGGACATGTCTCCGACCAAGAGGACGAGGCGATGGCCCGCGGCGCGCGCGGCCTCGAGCGACCGCGTCACCAAGGCTTCGCCGATGCCGCCCGAGCGGAACGCCGGATCGACGGTGAGCGGCCCGAGCAGAAGCGCGGGCTCGTCGCCGCAGCGGATCTCCGTCATGCGGTTCGCGCCGACGAGCAGGGTCCCGACCCTCGCGACGAAGGACAGCGCGAAGAGCGGCTCGACCCCTTCGCGCAGGCGATAGGCCGAGCGCGCGAAGCGGCCCGGTCCGAACGCGTGCTCGTCGAGCCTCTCGACTGCGGCGAGATCGGCCGAGGCCAGCTGGGAGAGCACGAGGGAGAGATCGGCCATCGAGGTCTCACGGGGGAGCATTTTCCAGCGAACCGGACCCGGTTCGCGTCGCGAAAATGCGACAACAGAAAAACGTAGAGTGCTTTCCGTTCCGAATGCACTCCAGGGGACAGGGCACCGCTCACGCCGGCTCGCGCAGCTTGCGCACGGACGGAAGGACGACCGCGATCAAGCCGATTGCCGCCAGCGCCAGCAGCACCGCGCTGATCGGGCGCGTGACGAAGACCGTCGGATCGCCGCGCGAGAGAATCAAGGCCCGGCGCAGATATTCCTCGAGCATGGGGCCGAGGATGAAGCCGAGCAGCAAGGGGGCGGGCTCGCAGCGGAGCGCGACGAGGAGAGTGCCGAGGAAGCCGAACGCGGCCATGAGGTAGATGTCGAAGACGTTGTTGCGCAGGCTGTAGGCGCCGATGCAGCAGAGCGCGACGATGACGGGAAAGAGGTGATGGTAGGGGATCGAGAGCAGCCGCACCCATAGGCCGACCAAGGGCAGGTTGAGCACCACGAGCATGAGGTTGCCGATCCACATCGAGGCGACGAGCCCGTAGAACAACGTGGGTTGCTCGACCATCACCGACGGCCCCGGCACGATGCCGTGGATGATCATCGCCCCGAGCATCAGGGCCATGACCGAGTTCGACGGCAGCCCGAGCGTCAGCATGGGGATGAAGGAGGTCTGCGCGCCGGCGTTGTTCGCGGCCTCGGGCGCCGCCACGCCCTCGATCGCCCCCTTGCCGAAGGCATCCTCGTCGGTCGCGAGCTTCTTCTCGAGCGAATAGGCGGCGAAGGACGCGAGGATCGAGCCGCCGCCCGGCAGCACCCCGAGCGCCGAGCCGATAAGCGTTCCGCGCGTGACGGGACCGACGATGCGGGCGAGATCGGCGCGGCTCGGGAGGAGTCCCGAGATGCGCCGGGCGATCGGCTCGCGCGCGTGCTCGTCGCGCAGGTTGTGGACGATCTCGCCGAGCCCGAACAGCCCCATGGCGGCGACGGCGACGGGGATTCCTTCGGCGAGCTTGGGAATGCCGAAGGTGAAGCGCTCGACCCCGGTGTCGACGTCGCTCCCGACGAGGCCGAGTAAGAGGCCGAGCACGATCATGCCGAAAGCCTTCAGGAGCGAGCCCTGCGCGAGAACCACCGAGGCGACGAGGCCGAGCAGGATCAGCGAGCAATAATCCGCGGGCCCGAAGGCCAGCGCGACGTCGGCGAGCAGGGGCCCGAGCACAGCGACCAAGAGGGTGGCGAAGCTGCCGGCGGCAAAGGAGCCGATCGCCGCCGTCGCGAGCGCCACGCCGGCGCGGCCCTGACGCGCCATTTGATAGCCGTCGAGCGCGGTCACGACGGACGAGGCCTCGCCCGGCACCTTGATCAGGATGGCTGTAGTCGAGCCGCCGTATTGGGCGCCGTAATAGATGCCGGCCAGCATGATCAAGGCCGACAACGGCTCGAGCGTGAAGGTGAAGGGGAGGAGCATCGCGATCGTCGCATTGGGACCGAGGCCCGGCAGCACGCCGATCAGGGTCCCGAGCAGGACGCCGACGAAGCAATAGAGGAGGTTGGCCGCGGTGAAGGCCGCGGCGAAGCCAGTTGCGAGGTCGCCGAGAAGCTCCATCGGCACCGCTCTCACCCGCCGAGCCAGCGCCCGAGCACCGGAATCGGGAGCTGTAGGGCAGTGGCGAAGACGAGGACGGAGAGGCCCGACACCGCCCCGGCGAGGAGGAGCGCCCGAGGCCAGCGAAAGCGGCTGCTGGCACTGGCGCTGACGAGGACGACGAAGCAGAGCGCTGCGGCGAGCCCCAGGGCGTGAAGCATGGCGCCGAACGCGACGACCGCACCGAGCACCAGGACCATAGGCCTCGAGGTGAGCCCGAGGGGTGGAGGCCCGGCGCGCAGCCAGGAGCGCACGAGCGTGGCGAGGCCGATCAGCGACAGGACGACCGCCAGTGCGAAGGGGAAGAAGCCCGGCCCCATCCGGGTCGCGCGGCCCGGCTCGTAGGCGAGCGCGGCGACCGCGAAAGCAATCCCGAAGCCGGCGAAAAGGGCGCCCGACCAGAAATCGGCGGGGCTGCGAACGGCGCGCGGCACGAGGCCTCCTTTCGATCGGTTCAATCGGCGTAGGCGTCCGCCGCCTTTATGATCGGGCTCCATTTGGCGATCTCGGCGTCGAGATGCCGGCGCAAGGCGTCCGGCGTCGCTTGGTCGCGAGTGGCGGCACTCGCCCCGAGCGCGGCGAAGCGGTCGAGGACTAAAGGGTCGGCGAGCGCTTGCTGCAGCGCCGCCGCCAAGGCCTCGAGGATCGGCTGCGGGGTGCCCTTCGGGGCGAGGAGAGCATGCCAGACGCCGAGCTCGATCCCCGGGAGGCCCGCCTCCGCCATGGTCGGGACCTCCGGCAAGGAGGGCAGCCGGGCCTTGGACGTGACGGCGAAGACCTTGATCTTGCCGGCCTTGATATGATTCGTCGTATTGGTCGTCTGGTCGCACATGAAATCGACCTGGCCGCCGAGCAGATCGTTCATCGCCGGTCCCGTGCCCTTGTAGGGGACGGGCGTCACCCGGGTCGCGATCGCCGACATGAAGTAGAGGCCGCAGAGATGCGATGCGCCGCCGATGCCGGCATTGGCATAGGTGACCTCGTCCTTGCGGACCTTCACGTAGTCGATCAGCTCGCCGAGGGTCGAAGCCGGGAAGTCGCGCCTGGCGACGAAGCTCATCGGCACGTCGTTCACGAGACCGATCGGCTCGAGGTCGCGCCTCGGATCATAGGGAAGCTTGCGATAGAGGGCGACGCTCGTGGCGAGCCCGATATTGTGGAGGAGCAGGGTGGTTCCGTCCGGGGCCGACTTGGCGACGCGTGCCGCGCCGAGCACGCCGCCGGAGCCGCCGATGTTCTCGATGATGAACTGGGTCTTCAGCGCGCCGCCCATGGCCTGGGCGAGCAGGCGCCCCACCGTATCCGTCGGGCCGCCGGCGGGGAAAGGGACCACGATCGTCACCACCCGTGCCGGATAGCGCGCCTCGGCCGATGCCGGAGCAACGAGCAGAACCAGCGAGACGAGAGCGCCGAGCCAAGCCGCGAGCATCCGCTGCCCCTTCCTACGCGCGAGCCTCAGGGGGCGGAGGCCGCCTTGCGCGCCTTGGCGAGAAGCTCGTCCCCCGAGACGAGGACCTTGTCGCCGGTGTCGTAGACGATCGCGCCGAAATTCCCGGCGAGGGCGGCACCGACCGCCATGGCACAGCAGACCTCGCGCGGATCTCCGCTCCAGCTGAAGGCGATCTCGACGTCCCTCGAGCCGAGCACCGCTTGCAGAGCCTCGGGACGCTCGGCCACCCTGTCGAGCTCGAGAAACTTGATCGTGAAGCCCGAATCCTCGCCGTCGAAGGTGCACGGCAGGTAGCCCGAGGACTTCATCGGCACATAGGTGTCGTCGAGCGTGATCTTGAAGCCGAGCGCGTCGACGGCCTTTTGGAGATCGCGCCGTCCGGGCACATCCTTGCGCTCGAGGAAGGCCGATTGAGAGCGCGACATGCGTGGTCTCCTTGTCATTGCCGCGACGTCATTGCCGCGACGCTCGTGTCTCGAGCGTTCGGCCCAACCCCATAGACCATGTCGCGCCCGTTGTGATCGGGATTTTGACGGGACGCACGGGCCGAGCCGGGTCGTTGCCCGGTGCCCGCGCACGCATCGAGGAAGCCCTGCAGGTGCGGGCTCGCGGAACCGGATCGTGGCGAAAGGACCGCAAGGATAAGGTGCGACAATTTTACGCTGTTGCTGCTGCGAGCGTCGCCTTCACAGGAGGAGAAACCCTCGCCTGCGTCGAATTGACAGGGGAACAGCCGATCCTATATTTTTCCGCCCGGAAGCTTTATCTTGTGCCCGTTTTGTCCCTCGCACCCGCGCGGGGCGAGCCGGGATCGACCGTCGAAGGGTAGTCGCGACGAGGAAGGTCGCTTATCTACAGGCCGTTACTCGACGAGCGGCCCCGTGACCCGTGCTTTCGATGCCCTCTCGGCGCGGCATAAGACCCGTCGGCAGGGTTTCCGCTGCGAGGCGCCGCAGCCGTGCGACCCTGGGACGGGTTCGGGCCGTAGGGGCGGCCCGGGTCGAGCGGAAACGGTCGAGTGACAGAATTCACGAGCGCTCGGATAGTCGAAAGGTCCAAAGCTCGAGGAAAAAAGCGCCGCGTACGAGTATTCGACACGAGGATGCCGGGGCGAGACTTAGGCGGCGAAGCTCGGCTTCGCGCCCGGGCTGCGCACGAGTAGGCCGGCCCGCGCACGAGAAGGATGGAACGGTATGGCTGTCGCTGTGGTCCTTGTTCTCGTCGCCCTCGGCTCGGTGGTGTTCCACATGCTCAGCCCGTGGTGGTGGACGCCGATCGCCTCGAATTGGGGATTCATCGACAACACGATCCTGATCACCTTCTGGATCACTGGGGCCGTGTTCGTCGCGGTCGTCCTGTTCACGGCCTATTGCATCTACACCTTCCGCCACAGGGAAGGGCTTCGCGCCGATTACGAGCCGGAGAACCAGAAGCTCGAGACCTGGCTCGGGCTCGGCACGGCGCTCGGGGTCGCGGCCATGCTCACCCCCGGCCTCGTCGTCTGGTACCAGTTCGTCACCGTGCCCGAGGGTGCCGCCGAGATCGAGGTCGTCGGGCAGCAATGGTCCTGGGCCTATCGGTTCCCCGGGCCGGACGGGAAGCTCGGCACGACCGACGTCCGCTATATCGGACCGGACAATCCTCTGGGCCTCAACCCGAGCGATCCCAACGGCAGCGACGACGTGATCGTGGACGGCGGTGACCTGCATCTGCCGCGCGGAGGCCCGATCAAGGTCTTGCTCCGGTCGACCGATGTCCTGCACGACTTCTACGTGCCCGAGTTTCGCGCCAAGATGGACATGATTCCGGGCACCGTCACCTATTTCTGGCTGACCCCGACGCGAGACGGAACGTTCGACATCCTCTGCGCCGAATATTGCGGCGTCGGTCATGCGAATATGCGAGGTACCGTGGTCGTCGAGGATGCGGCGAAGCAAAAGGCTTGGCTGAGCCAGCAGAAGAGCTTCGCGGAGCTCTCGGCTCGCGGCCGCACCGCGGCACGATGAAGGACACGACCGCCTTCGATCCCGAGGAGTAACGGGCTTCGCGTCGCGTCCGAGCAATGATGGCGTCTCGCTGCACGAGACCTATGCGGCCGGGGACTCGGCCGCCTGGAGGAGACGGGATATGGTCGATGTCACTGCCCGCACGATCGAGACGGCGGTCCCGCCGGCCGAGGTTCCTGACGTCGAGCTCTACCACCCGAAAAGCTGGCTGACGACCTGGGTCTTCTCCCAGGACGCCAAGATCATCGCGATCCAATATTCGATGACGGCCTTGACCATCGGACTCGTCGCCCTGGTCGCGTCGTGGCTGATCCGCCTCCAGCTCGCCTTCCCGAACACCTTCTCCTTCATGGATGCCGCGACCTACTACCAGGCGGTGACCGTGCACGGCATGATCATGGTGATCTACCTGCTCACGGCCGTGTTCCTCGGCGGCTTCGGCAACTACCTGATCCCGCTGATGATCGGCGCGCGGGACATGGTGTTCCCCTACGTGAACATGCTCAGCTACTGGATCTATCTCGCCGCGGTCCTCGTCCTCGTCGCGAGCTTCTTCGCGCCGGGCGGGCCGACCGGAGCCGGCTGGACGCTCTATCCTCCGCAAGCCATCCTGGAAGGCACGCCCGGCTATTCCGCGGGCATCATCCTGATGCTCGCGTCGCTGATCCTGTTCATCATCGGCTTCACGATGGGCGGGCTCAACTACGTCGTCACCGTGCTGCAGGGCCGCACGCGCGGCATGACCCTCATGCGCATGCCCTTGACGGTGTGGGGAATCTTCACCGCGACGGTGATCGCGCTCCTCGCCTTCCCGGCGCTCTTCGTCGGCGCCGTGATGATGCTGCTCGACCGCGCGCTCGGGACGAGCTTCTTCATGCCGGCGATCATCCAGGCCGGGGAGCACCTGAAGTACAACGGCGGCAGCCCGATCCTGTTCCAGCACCTGTTCTGGTTCTTCGGCCATCCCGAGGTCTATATCGTCGCCTTGCCGGCCTTCGGCATGGTCTCCGACCTCATCAGCACCCATGCCCGCAAGAACATCTTCGGCTATCGCATGATGGTCTGGGCGATCATCTCGATCGCGGTCCTGAGCTTCGTCGTGTGGGCTCACCACATGTACGTCAGCGGCATGTACCCCGCCTTCGGCTTCTTCTTCGCCACGACGACGCTCATCATCGCGGTCCCGACCGCCCTCAAGGTCTACAACTGGGTCCTGACGCTGTGGCGCGGCGATATCCATCTCACCGTGCCGATGCTGTTCGCGATCGCCTTCATCGTCACCTTCGTCAACGGCGGGCTGACCGGCCTCTTCCTCGGCAACGTCGTCGTCGACGTCCCGCTCTCGGACACGATGTTCGTCGTCGCCCATTTCCACATGGTGATGGGGGTCGCGCCGATCCTCGTCGTCTTCGGCGCGATCTATCATTGGTACCCGAAGATCACCGGCCGGATGCTGAACGAGGTCATGGGCCAGGTGCATTTCTGGATCACGTTCCTCGGCGCCTATGCGATCTTCTTCCCGATGCACTATCTCGGGCTCCTCGGCGTGCCGCGGCGCTACTTCGAGATCGGGCAAACGAGCTTCGTCCCTCCGTCGGCCGAGACGCTCAACATCTTCATCACCGTGGTCGCCCTCGTCGTCGGGATCGCCCAGCTCGTGTTCGTCTTCAACCTCTTCTGGAGCCTGAAGAAGGGTCGCGAGTCCGGCCCGAACCCGTGGCGGGCGACCTCGCTCGAATGGCAGACTCCCGAGACGCCGCCCGGGCACGGCAACTGGGGCAAGGAGCTGCCCGTCGTCTACCGCTGGGCCTACGACTACAGCGTGCCGGGCGCGGAGCAGGACTTCATTCCGCAGAACGAGCCCCCGAGCGCGCTCAACGGAGCAAGGGCGGCGGGTCATTGATCCTGATGCTCGCCTTCCTCGCCGTGCTCGCGACAATCGCGGCATGGTGGCTCTCGCAGCAAGGGCTGGCCGCCAAGCCCTGGCTCGAGGAAGGCGTGCCCGTCGGTCCTCGTGCTCCGCGTCGGATTTCGACGGAGCCGGCGAAGCTCGGCCTCGGTCTCTTTCTCGCCGTCGCCGGCGCGCTGTTCGTGCTCTTGATCAGCGGCTATTTCATGCGCAAGGGCCTGCCCGATTGGCGGCCCCTGCCCATGCCCCCCCTTCTCTTCGTGACGACCGGCGTCCTCGCCGCGAGCAGCCTCTTGCTTCGGCTCGCCAGGAGATCTGCCGAGCGTGGCGCGCGCGAGGAGACGCAGCTCGCGCTCACGGCCGGCGCGGCCACTGCGATCGTCTTCGTCGCCGGGCAGATGGCGGCCTGGCGCCAGATGCTCGAGGGCGGCTTCGGCATCGCGGGCAATCCGTCGAACACGTTCTTCTATCTTCTCACGGGCGTGCACGCGCTTCATGTTCTCGGCGGGCTCGCCGCCCTGGCTTGGACCTTCGCCAAGATGCGCGAGTCCGACGATCTCGCCTCGACACGATCGCCGATCGGGCTCTGCGCGCTCTACTGGGATTTCCTGCTCGTGGTGTGGCTCGTGCTGCTTGCGATCCTCACGGGATTCGCGGACGGCCTCGGCGAGATTTGCGGACGGCTCTTGAGCTGAGAGGAGACGAGACGATGACCGTGGCCGAAACTTCGCACCCGACGGTGCCGCTCGCTCGGCCGTCGGGCCTGCGAGGCGCTGCCGCCGACTGGGCTTCCGACCAGCGCGCGTTCAAGACGGCATCATGGGGCAAGGCCATGATGTGGATCTTCCTCTTGAGCGACACCTTCATCTTCAGCTGCTTCCTCCTCTCCTACATGACGGTGCGGATGTCCACCACCGTCCCCTGGCCCAATCCGAGCGAGGTCTTCGCGCTGAACTTCGGAGGCACCGACGTCCCGCTGATCCTGATCGCGATCATGACCTTCGTCCTGATCAGCTCGAGCGGGACGATGGCGATGGCGGTGAACTACGGCTACCGCCGCGACCGCAAGATGACCACGATCCTGATCGTCCTGACGGCCTTCTTCGGCGCGACCTTCGTCGGAATGCAGGCCTTCGAATGGACCAAGCTCATCATGGAGGGCGTGCGTCCGTGGGGCAACCCCTGGGGCGCCCCCCAGTTCGGCTCCACCTTCTTCATGATCACGGGATTCCACGGAACCCATGTCACGATCGGCGTGCTCTTCCTCCTGAACATCGCGCGCAAGGTGTGGCGCGGCGACTTCGACGAAGAGCGTCACGGCTTCTTCACCGCCCGTCGCGGATCCTACGACAATGTCGAGGTCATGGGCCTCTACTGGCACTTCGTCGATCTCGTCTGGGTCTTCATCTTCGCATTCTTCTATCTCTGGTGAGGGGGAAAGGGCGGACACATGCATACGGAACACGCCGCGGCGATCCATGCCCCGGCCGCGCACGAAACGGGCGGCCACGATGAAGGGCAGCAGCACCCGATCAAGCTCTATCTCGTGGTCTGGGGCTGGCTCTTCGTCCTCAGCACCTTCTCCTATCTCGTCGATTTCTTCGGCATCCAAGGCATGATGCGCTGGACGCTGATCATCGTCTTCATGATGCTGAAGGCGGGCCTGATCGTCGCGATCTTCATGCACATGGCCTGGGAGCGGCTCGCCCTGATCTATGCGATCCTGCTGCCGCCCGGCGCGGTGCTCTTCTTCGTCGCGACCATGACGGTCGAATCGACCTATACGGTCGGCGATAGGATAGAATATTTCGGCCCGACGCCCGTCACCGAGGTCACGATCAACACTTCCCACCATTGAACGAACGAGACCCGGCTTCCCCCGCCGGGCTCGTCACGACAGAGCCGCTCCCCGATCCAGAAGGATCGGGAAGACGGCTCTCGTCGTTCTTGGGAAGTTCTTTGCTAGATCACGATGACCTTGGATCGCATCGATCCAAGGTCATGAAACGTGATCGATTCCAAAAGTTCAGAGCGGGATAGGCAGATAAGTTTACGCAATCTGCGTAAACGCGATTGCGCCGGAAAACCGCTATACACTTTTCCTCGTCCCGCTCTAGAGCGGTTGCCGATCCGATCGAATCGAACACCAGCTCGACATTCTTGCTTTGTCGCAATTTCGCATCGATGTCGCTGCTGCGAAGCATCGCCGGCGAGACGCGAAGCGGCGTCCGGTTCGCTGGAAAATGCTCGAGCGGGCACGGGCAGCGAGGCGCGTACCCGCTGAATGGCGCGGGGCGGGCGCCGGACGAGCCTGCGCCCGCAAGCGCTCATCGAGCCGGCGTGAGGCTCGCATGCGGCGCCGGCTCGACGATCCGGCGGTAGAGGTGCCAGGTGGCATGGCCGAGGACCGGGATCACGACGGCCAAGCCGACGACCAGCGCGAGCATGCCGAGGAGCAGCAGGGTCCCGACGATCACGGCCCAGAGCGCCGTGGGGAGTGGATTGGCGATCACCGCCCGAAACGAGGTCTTGATCGCGATCGCGGCGCCGACGTCCCGGTCGAGCAGGAGCGGGAAGGACACGACGCTCATGCTGAACACGGCGATCGTATAGACGAGCCCGAGCAGGTTGCCGACGACGAGGAGCGTCCAGCCGTGCGACGTCGTGAAGACCTCGCTCAGGAAACTGAGATAAGACTGCGGCCCGCTCGGATGGAAGAGCACGGAATAGAGGCCTTCCGCGGTCGCGATCCACAGCACGAAGATCACCGTCAAGATGACACCGAGCGTCGCGATCGCGGGGATCGAGGGCGAGCGCAGGACGTCGAAGGCGCGCTGCCACGTCGTGTCGAGCCCGAGCTCGCGCCGCCGGCTCACCTCGTAGAGACCGAGCGCCGCGAACGGCCCGACCAGGGCGAATCCGGAGAGAATCGGATAAAGCAGCGGCAAAAGGTTCTGGCCCGAGGTCATCACGACCAGGAGGAGCCCGACGATCGGGTAGAGAATGCTCAGAAAGACGGCATGAGAGGGCATCGCCCAGAAATCCGCGAAGCCCTTCCTGAGTGCTTCCTCGATGTCCGCGAGCCCGATCTTGCGCACGACCGGCATTGTCGCGAAAGCGTCGTTGCCGACGATCACGTGTGAATTCGACATGACCTTTCCTCCTGCACCGAGCTCGGAGAGGTCACGGATCGCATGACGCCGCTAAAACGGCACGGCGGCCACGCCGGGACGCGACCTCCAGGCAGGATCGATTCGCGACGAACCCGTCCTGCCTCGAACTTCTTGGTTCTTTTCGTCGCCCGAACGTGGTCGGCATGCAGGGGGCCGGCGCGGTTCAGACTCACGGAAGTATAGACATTCCAATGGGCCTTGTCGCGGGCGGAATGGCCGCTCGGGCATTTTCCTCGGTTCGATCGAGGTTCGGCTCGCGCGCCCCCGATCGGCGTCAATGCCGGCTTAAGCCAATATTAAGCGTTTTATCGAATAGTTTCGAAAGCGTCCCTCGAACCAATGGAAACGTCATGTATTTCAGCCTTGGACAGGCCGCGAAAGAGGCCGGAGTCGCGAAGTCGACCATCTCGAAAGCGCTCTCCTCCGGGAAGCTTTCCTATACCGAGAAGAACTCGGCCGGATACAAGATCGATCCGGCAGAGCTGTTCCGGGTCTTCCCGAAAACGGCGACGACGAGTTCGAGCGAACTGCCGTCGTACGATCGGAAATCGGGGGCCACACCCGTCGAGGCGGCCGTCTACACCGCAACCCTGGAGATCCAGCTCACCGGGTTGAAGCATCTCATCGCCGAGAAGGAACGGCGGATCGCCGATCTCGAGGCAGACCGCAGCCAGCTTCGCGAGGACCAGCGCCGTCAGGTTCAGACCTGGCGCGAGGAGCGCGATCAGCTCATGAAGATGCTCGAGGATCAGACCGTGACCGTGAAGCTCCTGACCGACGAGCGGGCCAAGCGAGCCGAGGAGGCGCCACGGTCGCTCTGGCAAAAGATGTTCGGGGCGGGTCGAAAGAGCACGGCGGTGGCGGCCTGAGCGTCGCTTGCCGGCTCGCGCGAAGCCGCGTGAGGCCTATTCGCGCTCGATGCGAATCACCTGCGGCTTCTCGGCGATGTAGCCGTCCGCGACCACGGCGTCGAGCGCCTGGCGGATCGTCTGCTCGTGGGTCGCATAGGTGATGAGCACGACGGGCACCGCGCCAGTGGCCTCGCTGCCGGAGCCTTTGCGGCGGCGCTGCACGATGCTCTCGAGGGAAATAGAGCGCTCGGCCATGCGCGTCGCGATGGCTGCCGCGGCCCCCGGCCGGTCGTAGACCGAGAGACGGATGTAATAGCCGCCCTCGTGGAGCTGCATCGGCGCGTAGGGAGCCGTGGCGAGCGTCGCGACGGGACGGCCGAACGGCGCGGTGCGCACGCCGCGCGCGATATCGGCAATATCGGCGACGATCGCGGACGCCGTCGCGGCGCCGCCGGCGCCCGGCCCGACGAGCGTCAGCTCGTGGACCGCGTCGGCATCGATCGTCACCGCATTGGTGACGCCCATCACTTGCGCGATGGCGGACGAGCGCGGCACCATGGTCGGATGGACGCGCTGCTCGATGCCGGCCGCGGTCCGCGCGGCGACGCCGAGGAGCTTGATGCGATAGCCGAGCTCGGCCGCCGCCTCGAGATCGGCGAGCGTGACCCGTTCGATCCCCTCGATCGCGATGGCGCCGGCGTCGATCGCCGTGCCGAAGGCGAGCGTCGTCAGGATCGCGAGCTTGTGCGCCGTGTCGAAGCCGCCGATGTCGAAGGTCGGGTCGGCCTCGGCATAGCCGAGCGCCTGCGCTTCGCGGAGGCACTGCTCGAAGGAAAGCCCCTCCAGCTCCATCCGGCTCAGGATATAGTTGCAGGTCCCGTTCAAGATTCCATAGACGCGCTCGATCGAGTTGCCGGCGAGGCCTTCGCGCAGGGTCTTGACGATCGGGATGCCCCCGGCGACCGAGGCCTCGAAGGCGAGCGCCGCTCCCTTTTCCTCGGCGAGCGCGGCGAGCCGCATCCCGTGCTTGGCGAGCAGGGCCTTGTTGGCGGTGACGACCGACTTGCCGGATCGAAGCGCCGCCTCGACGGCTTCGAGCGCCATCCCGCCCTCGCCGCCGATGAGCTCGACGAAAAGGTCGATCTCGCGCGATCCCGCCAAGGCGACGGCATCCTCGAACCAGGGAAGCCGCGCGACGTCGATGCCGCGCTCCTTGCCCTTGTCCCGGGCGGAGACGGCCGTGACCCTGATCTCGCGGCCGATACGGCCGGCGAGATCGGCCGACTGGCGATCGAGCAGCGAGATCACCGCGGCACCCACGGTGCCGAGCCCCGCGATGCCGATCCGCAGGGGGGACGTCACGACCTGCATGGGCTCGCGCCTTTGCCGCGGAACCGGGGACCCGCTCGACGCGCGATCCCGCGAGACCGCGCTCTCGAAAGCCGAATCATGAAAGAAACCTCGAGCCGCAGGGGGAGCGCGCCGGAGCCGCGCTGCGCGTCCACGCCCGCGACGATGGGGCAGGACCCCATCCGGGTCTTGCCCGATTTCGAGCGCACGATCAAGAAAGCCGGCCGCATCGATCGGGACCGGAGGGCTTTCTCGCTTGCGGGAGGGCCGCGCGCGAGAACTGGCGCACTACCTTGCAAACCACCGTCGTTCCATCCATATACCATCCATATGGATGGTATATGGAGTGTAAGATGCCCGGGAGCGTGCACCGGATTCACGAGAGGACGGCCGAAAGCGAGAAGATCACGATCAATCTCGGCTATGTCGATCTCGGCCAGATCGATCTTTTGGTCCAGGAAGGATTCTATTCCAACCGAACCGACTTCATCCGCACCGCCATCCGCAACCAGCTCACGACACACGGGGAGGCGGTGAAGCGCTCGATCGTGCGCCATACGCTCGAGCTCGGGCTCCTGCGCTATCGCCGCGAAGACCTCGAGGCCGTGCAAGCCGCAGGGGACAAGCTTCACATCAAGGTCATCGGGCTCGCCACGATCGCCGACGACGTGACTCCCGAGCTCGCCCGCGAGACGATCGGATCGATCACGGTTCTCGGCGCGCTCCAGGCGAGCGGGCCGGTCCGGGCGGCGCTCGAGGATCGCATCCGATGAGCGGCGAGAAGCGCTCTTCTGGGGACGCGCGCGACCCCGAGTCCTCGCTCGATGCGGCCCTGCAAAGCGCCGTGCGGCTCACCCGAAACCTTCACGTCGTCGAGGCGACGCGCCTCCTTCGACGCGCCCTATCGGGACAGGGAGCGACGCTGCCCATGGACGATATTCCGCGCGCGATGCCGCCGCTGACCGACGCAGACGCCGGGTCTGCCCCGGCAGCGCGAGCGGCGGCGTCCCGCCCGCGGCTTCCGCTCGGCACGGTGCTCGACTTGCTGCACCGACCGGAGGCGAGCACGCCCGGCCTCGGACTTCTCTCGCCTGCAGCAAGGCGCGAGCGAGCGCCGCTCCGCGCGCCGGAGGGGGCAGCCTATCTGACGCGAACCCACACGTGCGCGTCGGGCTCGCGGGACTACCGCCTCTATGTCCCGGCCGCCGCGGCCGGGCGCGGCCGAGGCCTCGTCGTCATGCTGCACGGCTGCACGCAGACTCCCGACGATTTCGCCGCCGGCACGGGCATGAACGCGCTCGCCGAAGAGCATGGATTCGTGGTCGCCTATCCGTGGCAATCGTCGAGCGCCAACCAATCCGGGTGCTGGAACTGGTTCAAGCCGGAGGATCAGCTCCGCGACCGCGGCGAGCCGGCGATTCTCGCCTCGCTGACGAAGGAGCTCGCCCTCGAGCACGACATCGATTCGGCGAAGGTCTTCGTCGGCGGCCTGTCCGCCGGGGGCGCCATGGCGGCGATCCTCGCCGTCGCCTATCCCGACCTCTATCGCGCGGTCGGGATCCATTCCGGTCTCGCCCATGGTGCTGCGAGCGATCTCGTGTCCGCCTTCGCGGCCATGCGCGGCACGCCGGTTGCGCCCGCCCCGGGCCAGGGACGACCCGCCTCGCGGGCGAAGGCCTCGGTGCGGACGATCGTCTTTCACGGGACCTCCGATCAAACGGTCCATCCGTCGAACGGGGATGCGATCTTCGCGGCGGCCCGGATGCGGCTGAACGGTGCTGCGGAGGTGCGGTATCCGGGCCGCTCCGCCGGAGGCCTCTCCTATACGCGCAAGGTCGTCACGGATGCGCAAGGCCGCTCGCAGCTCGAGCATTGGGAGATCGAGGGGCTGGGGCATGCATGGTCCGGTGGGCACCCCGACGGGTCCTATACCGATCTCCTCGGGCCGGACGCCTCGCGCGAGATGATCCGGTTCTTTTTCGCCGCAGAGTGCTGACAACCTACCCTCCGGGTAGGTTGTCAGCATGAATATCGGGGCTCTTGACTTCCGAACCGTAAGCTCTAAAACCAGCAACGCTGGACGTGGGCTTTGGCGAGGCAAGGCATGGCCGGCTGGAACCCAAGAATGGTCGCCATTGGACGGTCGAGCTAAGGGAGGAAGTTATGGAAGGTCTTATCGTACCGGCAGCTATGATCTTGCTGGCGCTTTGTGGTGTTGCTTACGTCTTGCGCCCCAACAAGTGAGCCCGGCTAGGGTTCCGATCGCAAGATCCACCACCAAGGCAGCCCGGTCTTAAAGGCCGGGCTTTTTCTTTTCGGGCGCGGCCCGGCAGATCCCTACGAGCGATCGATTCTTCCCCACGTGATCTCGGTCCTTCGGTTGCGTTCCGTCGTCATTCCTGCCGCACATCGGATCGACACGGCGCGCGAGCGGCATCGTCGGAGCCGCGCCCGACCTCGAGCGACTGACGAAGGTGCGCGGCTTTCTCGTCACGACACGACTCGAAACCGGCCCAGCGCCGTCCTATAGTGCTGGTTTCCTCGAAGCAGGAGTGGGCACATGAGCCTTCTCGCCGCGGGTATTGTCGCAGCCGTCGGCCTCTCCGGGGCGGTCGCGCTCTATCTGATGCGACGCCAGGCCAGCGCGGTCCGCGCCCACCGGGACCGGGTGCCGGAGCATTTCGTCGGCGAGGTCGGCCTCGACGACCATCGTCGCGCCTCGGACTACACGCTGGAGCGCACGCGGCTCGCGAGCTTCGCGACGATCTTCGAGACCTCGGTCGGTGTGCTGTGGCTTCTGGTTCTGCTCGGGCCTCTCTACACGCTGCTCGCAGCGATGATTCCCGAGGGTCTCACCCGTAGCGTCGCCGTGGTCGTCTGCGTCGCAGGCGTCGGCCATGTGCTCGGCCTGCCTTTCTCGCTCTACCGGACCTTCCGGCTCGAGGCGAAGTTCGGCTTCAACCGCACCACGGCGGCGCTGTTCCTGCGCGACGAGCTGAAAGGTGCCGTGCTGCGCCTCGGCTTTAGCGTGCCCTTGCTCTACGGCCTGTTTTATCTGCTCCGCACCTTGCCGGAGATCTGGTGGATTCTCGGCCTTTTAGCCGTCATGGCATTCATGCTCGTGATGCTGATCGTCTATCCGGCCCTGATCGCACCGCTCTTCAACAAGTTCACGCCGATGCAGGACGCGGCGATGACCGCGCGGATCGAAGCGCTGCTGCGGCAATGCGGATTCGAGGCGAAAGGGCTCTTCGTCATGGACGCGTCGAAGCGCTCGACCCACGGCAATGCCTATTTCGCCGGGCTCGGCAAGGCCAAGCGCATCGTCTTCTTCGATACTTTGCTCGCCAAGCACAGCCCCGACGAGATCCTGTCGATACTCGCCCACGAGCTCGGGCATTACAAGCTCGGCCACATCACGCAGCGATTTGCCGAGACGGCCGTCTTCGCCTTCGTCGGCTTTCTGGTGCTGCACTGGGCTTTCGGAACGAGCGCGCTCGCCGATGCCTTCGCCTTGCCGAACGATCCGGGTGTCGTCCTCGTGATCGTCATGATCGCCGCCGGCCCGATCCTGCATCTGCTCTCGCCGGTGACGAGCTTCCTCTCTCGTCGCGCGGAGTTCGAGGCCGACGCCTTCGCCAAGTCCTTGCTCGGCCCCGACTCCATGATTCGTGCGCTCACCAAGCTCTCGCGCGACAATCTCGCGACGCTGACGCCCGACGAGCTCTACGTCATGTTCTATTACTCGCATCCGCCGGTTCCGGTGCGGATCGAAAGGCTGCGTGGCTCTTCTTGACGGTCAGGACGGCAGCTTGCCGTCCGGGGTCAGCTTGTCGATCGCCTGGGGAAGGATTTCCGCGAGCTTCTTCTTCAGCTCCTCGGCCGAGATGCCCGCCTTGGCGGCGAGATCGTCGAGCAGCCCACCGCCGACAGCCTGGCCGATCTGCTCGGGCTCGATCGGCTGGTTCGTGCCGGTCGAGATCCAGGATTGAATGATCGGACCCAATCCTTTTTCCTTGAATTTCGCCGCGAGCGCGGCGATCCCGCCGTTCTTCTCGATGAGGTCGTTTGCGGCCGTGACGAGCGCGGCACCGACCGTGCCGCCCAGAAGTCCGTCCAGGAGACCCATGAAACCCTCCCTCTCTGAATTGCTATCGGCAACGAAAAACAACATTCCACACACGTTGTAGTGTGCCAATTCATAACGACTTTCGAGGAGGAATCGTTCCCGTCCGATCTGCCGGCCGCGCCGCGCCGTCAGTGCAGCAAGGAGCCGGCAGGCGAGGGCACCATCGCGCGACGCGGTGAGGCGGCCCGTGACGGCGGCTCCGCGGTCTCGGAGAACAGCTCGGCGAGCTTGTCGGTCATGGCGCCGCCGAGCTCCTCGGCATCGACGATCGTCACCGCGCGGCGGTAGTAGCGCGTGACGTCGTGGCCGATGCCGATCGCGATGAGCTCGACCGGAGACCGCGTCTCGATCTCCTCGATCACGTGGCGCAAGTGCTTCTCGAGGTAGTTCCCGGGATTGACCGAGAGCGTCGAATCGTCGACCGGGGCGCCGTCCGAGATCATCATCAGGATGCGCCTTTGCTCGCTGCGAGCGAGCAGGCGCTTGTGGGCCCAGTCGAGCGCCTCTCCGTCGATATTCTCCTTCAGGAGGCCCTCGCGCATCATCAGCCCGAGATTCTTGCGCGCCCGCCGCCAGGGCGCGTCGGCGGACTTGTAGATGATGTGGCGCAAGTCGTTGAGGCGACCGGGGCAGCCGGGCTTGGTCGCCTGCAGCCAGGCCTCGCGCGATTGCCCGCCCTTCCAGGCCCGTGTGGTGAAGCCGAGGATCTCGACCTTGACGCCGCAGCGCTCGAGCGTGCGCGCGAGGATATCGGCGCAGGTCGCGGCGACCGTGATGGGGCGTCCACGCATCGAGCCCGAGTTGTCGATGAGCAGCGTCACGACCGTGTCGCGGAAATCGGTGTCCTTCTCGCGCTTGAACGAGAGCGGTTGGAAGGGGTCTATGACGACGCGCGGCAGCCGCGCCGGGTCGAGCGTGCCCTCCTCGAGATCGAATTCCCAGGATCGGCTCTGCTGGGCCATCAGCCGCCGCTGCAGCCGGTTGGCGAGCCGCGCGACGATCGCCGACAGGTTGTGGAGCTGCTTGTCGAGGTAGTTGCGCAGGCGGTCGAGCTCGTCCGGCTCGCAGAGGTCCTCGGCGGCGACGATCTCGTCGAAGCGCCGCGTGAAGACCTTGTAGTCGCTGCTGCGTGGCTCGGTGCGAGGCGCCCCGGGCGGCACCCGCGGATCGGCGGCGGCGTCCGCGTCGGAATAGTCGGCCTCGTCCTCGAACTCGCCGGTCGGCGCATCGTCAGAATCCATGGCGCTCTCGTCCATGGCGTCGGCGGCGGCTTCCGCGCTCTCGGTGCGCCGCGAGTCGCCTGCATCGTCCTCGGCGCTTTCGTGGCCCTCGGTGTCCGCGTCGCCGTCGTCGACGCTGTCCGTGGTCTCCTCTTCCTCCTCCTCGGGCGCGCGCCCGAGGCTCGCCTCGTCGATCATCTCGAGCGCGCTCAAGAGCTTGTGGAGCGACAGAGCGAAGGTCTTCTGGTCCTCGATCGATTGTCCCAGCCGATCGAGATCGGCGGCTGCGCGTTCCTCGATCCAGGGTCGCCAGAGATCGACGATCTTGCGCGCGCTCTTCGGCGGCTTGCGGCCGGTCAGCCGTTCGCGGACGATCATGGCGAGCGCATCCTCGAGCGGCGCATCGGCGCGGGTCTTCACCTCGGACGAGCGGCTCCGCGCGAAGCGATCTTCGAGCATGGATTCGAGATTGGCGGCGACGCCTTCCATGCGGCGGGCGCCGATGGCTTCGACGCGGGCTTGCTCGGCGGCATCGAAGGCGGCGCGCGCGCCCGAGGCCTCGGGCGTGAGCCTGCGATGCATGTCGATATTGTGGCATGCGAGCCGCAGCGCCATCGAATCGGCATGGCCGCGCAGGATCGCGGCTTCGCGCTGGTCGAGCTTGCGCGCGGGCTCCGGGAGTCGCGCCTTGGCGGTGGCGCCGCTGCGCACGAGGCTCGGCTTCTCGGCCGCAAAGGCGACCTCGAGCTGCGGCATGCGCGCGAGCGCTCGCATGCACCCGGCGACCGCACGCTTCAACGGTTCCTGCGGCGAATCGGTCTTGCTCGGCGGCTTCTGGTTCGAGCTCAAGGCTGGTCCCCGAACGGCTCGAGCCCGTGGTCGCGGCTCATGACCTCGTCGACGGCATAGGGGAGCACCGGCGGGAAGGCGGCGAGGTCGACGTCCGTCTCGGTCGAGGCTCGGTCGCGTCCGTACTGATAGGCTCCTTGCCAGGCCTCGTCCAAGCGTGCCTTCAACCCGGGGTTTCGTCCGAGCTGCCGAGTGACACGCTGCCTTTGCTCGCGGATCGTATTCTGCCGGCTCCGCGATCGCCTCCCGGTTTGATGATCCCATTTCAGCATAGGCTGCAAGGGCGCGGTCAGGGGGCGTTCCAGCTTGTCGTATCGCGCGCTACCCACGTCCTCGATCTCGTCTGCGAGATTCGTCGCATCGATCTCGGCGAGCCGGCCTGCGCGCAACAACGCCGCCTGCTCGCCCGCCCAGATGTAGAGATCCTGCCTGCGGATCGCGCCCACACCCCTCAGGGCTCCGGCCTGCTCCGTGCGCTGTGCCATCGACTTGCTCGACGCCATGACCAAAAGACCCTACCTCTACAGGTGCAAGAAGAGCTTCGCGACGATCGCGACAAGGAAAGCCAGGACGAATCCTGTCATCCATTTCATGACGTGAACATCGGCTTTCACGTCGGCGATCGTCAGCTCGAGCCGATGGGCGACGGCATCGATCTTCTGGTCGAGCCAATGGGCGACGGTGTCGATCTTCTGGTCGAGCCGGTGCGCGCTGGCTTCGACATCGGCTTTCGTCGCCGCCTGCGTATCGACGAGCTCGGCGAGCGCCTCGACCTGCTCCGAGGTGAAGCCCGCGGCCTGCAGCTTCAGGATCGCGACGGCGCTCATCGGATCGTCCTTTCCGCCTCGGCGCAGATCAGCTCATCACGACATTGACGGCGCTCTCGGGGAGATCCTTGCCGAAGCAGCGCTGGAAGAACTCGGCGACGAGGGTGCGCTCGAGCTCGTCGCATTTGTTGAGGAAGGTCAGGCGGAACGCGAAGCCGACATCGCGGAAGATCTCGGTATTCTCGGCCCAGGTGATCACGGTCCGCGGGCTCATGACGGTCGAGAGATCCCCGGCGATGAAGGCGTTACGGGTGAGGTCGGCGACGCGGACCATCTTGTTGATCTGGTCGCGGCCCTCCTTGGTCTCCTTGAAGGTCTTCACCTTGGCGAGAACGATATCGACCTCCTTGTCGTGGGGCAGATAGTTCAAGGTCGTGACGATCGACCAGCGGTCCATCTGGCCCTGGTTGATCTGCTGGGTGCCGTGATAGAGCCCCGAGGTGTCGCCGAGTCCGATCGTGTTCGTCGTCGAGAACAGCCGGAACGCCGGATGCGGCCGGATCACCCGGCTCTGGTCGAGAAGCGTCAGGCGCCCCGAGACCTCGAGCACGCGCTGGATCACGAACATCACGTCGGGACGGCCGGCATCGTATTCGTCGAAGCAGAGCGCGACATTGTTCTGCAGCGCCCAGGGCAGGATCCCGTCCTTGAACTCGGTGACCTGCTTGCCGTCCTTCAGCACGATCGCGTCGCGACCGATGAGATCGACACGCGACACGTGGCTGTCGAGGTTGATCCGCACGCAAGGCCAGTTGAGACGCGCCGCGACCTGCTCGATATGGGTGGACTTGCCGGTGCCGTGATAGCCGGTCACCATCACGCGGCGGTTCCTGGCGAAGCCCGCGAGAATGGCGAGCGTCGTGTCGCGATCGAACAGATAGTCGGGATCGAGGTCGGGGACGTGCGGATCGGCCTGGGAGTAGGCCGGCGCCTCCATGTCGCTGTCGATGCCGAACACCTGCCGCACCGAGATCTTGAGATCCGGCAGCCCGCCGATGTTGGTGCTCTCGTCGCTGGTCACGCTGTGCATTCGTCCTCCGTGCCCTCGGGCTCGGTTTCGCTTGGTCTCGAGCGCTTGCCGATGCGTCTGCATCGAGAAGCGCTCTACATGCTTGCCTTATCGCATTTTTGCGACGCGAACCGGCATCCGCCTCGCTGGAAGATGCTCTAGCTCGGGTCGAGGAAGCTGCGGCGCGGCCGGGACTCGCGCGCCGTGACGGACACCCGAGGCCTGCGTTGGTGCGGCGGGCCTCAGGAGGCCCGGACAGACCGCAGGTAATGATAGGCGCGAATGATCTCCCGCAGCTTGCCCTCGTTGGACCGGTCGCCACCGTTCGCATCGGGATGGAGGCGTTTCACGAGGTCCTTGTAGCGGGTCCTGATCGCGTCCGCATCGGCACTGTCGTCGAGCCCGAGCTGGTCGAGGGCCTGCAGCGCGGCAATCCCGTATCGCCTTTGCGGGGGCTCCTCGCAAGAATAGCGCCGTCCGCCGCGCCGATACATCCCGGAGGGATCGGCCGTGCGCGACCGATCGTCGCGATCCGTGCCGTAGCCGGCGCCGGCATGGGCCCCGCCCATCGACCAGGTCGGGCGGTGCCCGACGAGGGCGTCGCGCTGGTAGCGAGCTACCGCCTCGGGGCTCATGCCGTTGAAATAATTATAGGACGCATTGTATTCCCGAACATGCTCGAGGCAAAAGCAAAAATATTCGCCTTCCCGCAGGCGCCCCATGGGCGCGCGGAACTCGCCGGCGAGCCGGCAGCCCGGATGGTCGCAGGGCGGAAGGTCCGGGCGCGCGGCTTGCTTCTGCTCGGGCTTGACCCTGATCCGGTCGAACAGGCGAGAGTTCAAGTTCATGGCGGCGCCATTATGAATGTCCTGGCGATGGCCGCAAGCACGTCGAGGCGGTAAAGTTCATCGACGCGGCGGGCTCGGGGTGGAATGCGCCGGGACCGCGCCCCGAAACGAAGACGAGGAACAGTGATGAGCGAGCAAGGCGAAGCGGCTGTCGGCGATCGTATCAAGGCGAAGCTGGAAGCGGCATTGGCCCCGATCTCCCTCGAGGTGATCGACGAATCCCACAAGCATGCCGGGCACGCCCATGCGATCACGCGGCCGGGAACCGCGGAAGGCGTCGGCGGCACCCATTTTCAGGTGAAGGTGGTTTCCGACGCGTTCACCGGCAAGAGCCGGGTCGATCGGCATCGCACCATCAACCAGCTGCTCGCCTTCGAGCTGTCCTCGGGCGTCCATGCGCTCGCGATCGACGCCAAGGCTCCGGGCGAATAGGCCTCTGGTCCGGTTCGTGCTTCTCGTCGCCGGACGAGCACGGCGGCGCCGCGCTCCGGAGAGAAAGACGACACGAACGGAGCCGAACATGGCGGCGATGCCCGTACAGAAAGGATCGGCCATCCCGCAGCTCCCCGCCGAGCGCCTGGAGGAGCTGCGGGTCCTTTTCCTCGACTATCTCTACAGGACGGGCTCGCCGCCGGATTACGCGGTGAAGGCCGTGCAGATCGAAGCCGACCTCGGCCTCACCCGCGACGAGATGCGCGCCGGGCACAATCACATCCTCGAGCTCGGCTATGTCGCCGAGCGCGCCCGCATGGGCCATATCGGCCTTTCCGAGCTCGGCCAGATCCGGGCGAAAGGCCTGAAGGACCCCGACCCGGAGGAGTGACGGGCGCGGGCAGTCCCTCCCCGGAACGGGGAGGGTGGCTCGCGAAGCGAGACGGGTGGGGACCTCCGAACACGCCGCCTCCGGACGGCCCCCCACCCGTCGCCTTCGGCGACACCCTCCCCCGAAATCGGGGGCGGGATAAGCCCCTCCTTGCCGAATCGCGTGCGTGGTGCGAGCCTGCCGGCGCAGGCAGAGGCGGGAGGCTCCGCTGGTCGATTTTCAGAGGCCAGAAGATTTCGAGAAATGGCTCGACGGCAAGCCGCGCGAGGTGGCAGTCGCGCTCGCGGCCCGTGCGGCCTTACGTGGTTTACCCATAGCGCCCGTGTTCGTTCGCGGGCGCGCTAGGACCTATGGGTTGTCGGTGTTTCGTCCGGCTAGCATTGCCTGGTCTGCCGGCCGATATCCGGAGCACACCGCAAGACTTGGGCCATATGCTGTAGATGCAACTGAAAATGGCATGTGGTTCATGGAGATCAACGAGACCGAGTATGGCAATGCCGCTGCCTATGCTGCCCAAGCCGTTACCGCAGACGGTTACGAAGACGATTCGGCTTCTGCAGCCGCCATCACTGCCGACATTGCTTCGTCTTACGGTGCCTATGCTACCGACGCTGGGGCCTCTGTTGTCTTTCTGCGGACACTGTCCATTGATGCGACGCATGTGGACCAGGGTGCAATAGTCGCTTACATCGCCGACTCACCTTTGTGGCCGGGAGACCCACCACCCGAGATCGTCGCGCATTGGACAGAGATGAAGCGCGACCTCCTCGCCTTTGAGGAGGATTGGGACGTCTGGACGGATTGGTACGAGGAGCGGCTCGCGGGCAAGCGATCGAACAAGAAGCTCGAGATCGCCCGCGCGACCATTCCGAACGAAATCTGGGAAGAAGGCCCGGCCGTCGTCAACGCCCACATCAAGCGTCTGATCGCCGAGCACACGCCACCTTCCCAACCCTCGCCGGAACCCGGCCTACGCATCGAGGTGACCGATCGTGGCCTCGAAGCTGTTCCACAACAGATCGGGTCGGATTTCGACGAGGCACTTCAGCGAGCCCTGCACGGCCAGCTACAACGCCTCTTTCCATTGTTGAAGGAATCCACTCATAGAGTGGCCAATGCTCATCCGGTACTCGATCTCGTAACGTCGGAATATTCCGAGCTGGTCGCTGTACCCTTCGACAGTCTCGATGTTGCATCCTTGTGGGCGGTGGGGACTGGGCTGCTCGCCTTGTCCGACACATTCACGACTCCGCCACCCCGCATGATGTCGCAGCCTTTGGAGCCCGGTCATCTGGCTCAGCTTCAACAAGCCGCACAAATTCATGGAGCGTTCATTCTGGGCTTCCCGCTGGGCCGCGAATTGACGACGCGAGCGGATCAAGCTCGCCTTTCGCGCAAAACACTTGCGGAGATCGGTCCACACGCACACCACATTCTCGACCGCCTACGACATGCGGTAAGGTTCGTCGAAGCAAGAACACGCGAGTTCATCACGGCTGTGGACGAATGCCTGATCGAGCTCGGTTGGGAAGGCACAAGAACTGGCTACGCAGGCTACGCGGTCACGAAGAACATCTTAATCGCGTTGGGCCAAGTCCTGACCCGGGCAGAAGCTGCCCTATCTTCCTTTGGGGGTGGCATAGCACTCAATGTTGTTGATCCTGGGTACGTCTACACATCCCAGATCATTGCATTTGTTCTCGAGAATGTTCAGCCGATATTAGCCTTCGCGGCCCCCTTTCCCGAGCTGAAACACTGGTTGATTTTCCTCATAGACCATATCGACATGGAGAATAAGTAGAGGCAGGCCGGATTTGGGCTTGATCCAGTGGCAAGCTGCGATGTGGGTGTATCCCTCCCCTTGGAAGGGGAGGGAAGGCGCGCGTAGCGAGTCGAGTGCGGCAGTCACTGTGCCGGCCGCGGCGTGGAGCCCACACGGGGCGGCAGGATCGGAAGCACGATCTCGGGCTGCTTGCCGGTCAGCGACTCGAGGAATTCGACGATCCTGTCGATCTCGGAGTCGGTGAGCTTGTTGCCGAGCTGAGCCGCGCCCATGACCGACACGGCCTGCCTCAGGCTCCACTCGTGCCCATTGTGGAAATAGGGCGCGGTCAAGGTGATGTTGCGCAGGCTCGGCACCTTGAACACGTACTTGTCGGCGACATCGCGCGTGATCGCGAAGCGGCCCCAATCGTCGGAGGGCAGGACGTCCGTGCCCGGGCTCTGCATCGAGCCGAACCGCGCGAATTGCCCGCCGCCGATGTTGATGCCGTTGTGGCAATCGGCGCAGCCCTTCTCGATGAAGAGCGAAAGCCCCAGCTTCTGCGTGTCCGAGAGCGCCGCATCGTCGCCGAGGAGCCAGAGGTCGAAGGGAGCGCCGGGTGTGATCAGCGTCGATTCGAAGGCGGCGATGGCCTTCGCGACATTGTCATAGGTGATCGGATCGCCCTCGCCGGGAAAGGCCTTTCCGAAGGCTTCGACATAGCCCGGGATGCCCTTGAGCTGCGCGACGGCGTGGTCCTTGGTGGCCTTGGTGAGCTCTGCCGAAGGAATGACCGGCCCGCCGCGCGATTTCAGGAGCGCGCTCGGGAACGCCATGACCGACATGGTCACTTGGCTCTCGAGATCCTCGGCGCGACCGTCCCAGAACTGCGCCTTGTTGAAGACGGCGTTCAAGACGGTGAGGACCTTGCGCCCGCCGAGCTGGCCGGTGTGGCCGACCGAGGACGAGCGGCCGTCGACCCCGCCCATCGCGAGATTGTGGCAGGTGCTGCAGCTGATGTCGTGGTTCTCGGAGATCCGCGTATCGAAATAGAGCATCTTGCCGAGGGCGAGCTTCTCCGGCGAGGCCGGCGCGCCGCGCAAAGGCGGGGGTGTGGTCGGAATTACCTCGAACAGGCCCTTCGCGCGGTCCCGGAGCGGGTCGGCGGCGAGAGGTCCGCCGGCGAAGGTTGCGAGAAGGGCCGCGACGATCGGAAGACGCAAGTTCATGACGGACCTCGAACGAGCATGCGTTGCAATCGGCATATAGCACAGCTCCGCCGTCGCGTGGCGATCCTCAGGCCTTCCGCTCCCATTTGCCGGTCTCGGCCTGCTGCCAATAGGCGAGGGCATAGCCGAGGCTCTTCAGATGCTTCCATTGCTCGCGGGCGGAAAGAACCTCGTCGTCGGAAGTGCCGTCGAACAGCGTGATCGCCCGCTCGTAGCCGGCATCGGGATGGGCGAGGGCGCCGGCGATCTCGGCGCCTTCGACGAAGAAGCGAGCCGAGGCGCGGTTCGGGTTCTCGATCCCGGTCGAGAGATAGATCGGCTGGAGCTCGGCATCTCCGTCGCGGGCGCGCCCATGGGCGAGGAAGCTCGCCTCCGAGAAGGTCCAGAGCAGCTGATCGAGCGCGTCGAGGCGTTCCTCGCTGACCGCCTGGACCACCACGCGCCAGCCGCGGTCGAGCGCTTTCTCGAGCAGCTCCGGCAAGGCGGACTCGAGCCGTCGCGGCTGCAGGTGATAGAACCAGACCTCGGTCATGGGCCGCTCATGCCTCGTAGGAGTCGGACACGAGGCGGTCGAGCAGGCGCACGCCGAAGCCCGAGCCCCAGCTCTGGTTGATGTCGTTGCCGGGCGAGCTCATCCCGGTTCCGGCGATGTCGAGATGCGCCCAGGGCGTGCCGTTGACGAAGCGCTGGAGGAATTGCGCCGCAGTGATCGAGCCCGCATGGCGGCCGCCGGTGTTCTTCATGTCGGCGCATTTCGAATCGATCAATTTATCGTAGGCCGAGCCGAGCGGCAGTCGCCACAGCTTCTCGCCGGTCGCCTTGCCGGCGGCGAGGAGCTTGTCCGCGAGATCGTCGTCGTTCGCGAAGAGCCCCGCGTGCTCCTGGCCGAGCGCGACGAGGATCGCGCCCGTGAGCGTCGCGAGATCGACGATGAACCGCGGCTCGAGCTTCGACTGGACGTACCAGAGCACGTCGGCGAGGACGAGCCGGCCCTCGGCATCGGTATTGATGATCTCGATCGTCTGGCCGGACATGGATTTCACGATGTCGCCCGGCCTTTGGGCCTCGGGGCCCGGCATGTTCTCGACGAGGCCGATCGCGCCGATCGCATCGACCTTGGCCTTGCGCAGGGCGAGCGCCTGCATCAAGCCGACGACGCAGGCGGCACCCGCCATGTCGCCTTTCATGTCCTCCATCCCGGCGGCGGGCTTGATCGAGATCCCGCCCGTGTCGAAGCACACGCCCTTGCCGACGAAAGCGATGGGCTTCGCCTTGCTCGATCTCACCCCGCGCCAGCGCATGACGACCATCCGGCTTTCCCGAATCGAGCCTTGGCCGACGCCGAGCAGGGCATTCATGCCGAGCCCGCGCATGGCGGGCACGTCGAGGATCTCGATCTCGACGCCGAGCTTCTCGAGCTCCTTGGCCCGCTTTGCGAATTCTTCCGGATGGAGCACGTTGGCCGGCTCGTTCACGAGAGAGCGGGCGGTCACGACCCCGGCCGCCACGGCCTCGCGCGCCTTGGCCTCGCGGCGCGCCGCCGACGGCTCGGCGACGCCGATGTAGATTTCGCCCGGGGCGGAGTCCTCGGTGTCGTCCTTCTTCTTGGTCTTGTAGAGATCGAAACGGTAAGCACGGAGCCGCATGCCGAGCATCAGCTCGGCCGCTGCCGCGGCGGGATCCTCGGGCGGGCGCGGCAGGTCGAACGCGACGAGCGCATGGGCGCCATGGCCGAGCTTGCCCGCGACGAAGCCGCCGAGGGCCGCCGGATCCGTGGCGGTCTTGTCTGGCCGCACCGTGCCGGCCTCGGTTTCCGCTTCGGCGGTCGCCTTCTTGGCGGCCTTGCCGCGCGCGGGCTTGTCGGCCTCTGTGGTCCGGGCCTCCGCGACGGGACCTGTTCCGATCACCACGAGCCGATCGGCGGCGAACCCGGCCGGCGCGAGGATTTCGAGCGCGGTCGAGGCCTTGCCCTTGAATCGTGCGGCCGCCGCGGCCTTCCGTATCAGGGCCTCGCCCTCGGGTCCGATCAACCGCGCCGTCTCGGGCGCGAAGGCGAAGTCCTGGCCCATGAAAACGACCAGGGTTTCCGCCCCCTTCACCGTTCCGCCCGCCCGTTTCGCGGGCGACGGCAGCGGCGTCAGCGCGTTCAGGGGGCCGAGGGCCACGAACTCGATTTTCATGGACTGATACATTGGTTCCTCTATACGCCTTCTTCGCGGTCCGCCCCGACCGACCCTCGTGGGCGGCCGAAGACGACAGACTGGGCCGCGTCGGGGTCCCCACGCGTCAGGGCGTGGCCCGACGCCGACGTACCGGCCATGCCACGGGGATCATGAGAGAAGCCGCATTGTGCACGTGCCGCGCCGCCGAGCATCGCCGCGACCTCGTTTCGGTCACGGACCCGAGGTTCGGGTCCACGCCAGTCGGTCGGGGCGAAAGGAGTCGTGGCAAGCTCGATGCCGAGCCGGCCCCCACCCGGACACCGCGGCGCCGTAAGGCCGAGTCGTCGTGTCTCGTTCGCATCATGTTCGGCAGCGGGCGCGCCGGCAAGGGGTCTTTTCCGTCGAGCGGGTTTCCGGTTCGCGTCGCGAAGCGACGACACTCCCGGAAATCGGAGGCGCGGTCCGATGCGGCGGGACCGGAACGCCCTCTCGCACCGGTGCCGCCGGGGGACGGGCTCGACACCCTCACCCGATCACCCTGGACCACGGCATGCTCGGCCTGACCCTCGCGCGCTATTTTTCCGCCCGATTCCTGGTGATGATCGGGGCGGTGCTCGTCCTGACCTTCGGTATGGTCTATGTCGTCGATGTGGTCGAGATGCTCAGGCGGACGGCCGACCTGCCGCGGGTTTCCGCGCGATCGGTCGCATTCCTGTCCCTCTTGCGGGTTCCCTCCGCATTCGAGCAGCTCATGCCGTTTTGCGTGCTGTGCGGGGCCATGGCGGCGTTCCTGGACCTGAGCCGCAAGCTCGAGCTCTATGTCGCCCGGGCGTTCGGCATCTCCGCCTGGGGCTTCCTGGTTCCGCCGGTCACGATCGCGGCGGGCATCGGTCTTTGCACCGTCACCCTGCTGAATCCGACCTTCGCGGTGATGAAGAAGCGCGCCGATGTCATCGAGGCTCGTATCTTCGGCACCTTGGCGGCAGCCGGCGCGCCGACGACGGAGGCGACCTGGCTTCGCCAAGCGACCGCGAGCGGACGGGCGATCATCCGGGCCGAGACGCCGGCGTCCGAGCCGGGCCGCCTCGACCACGTCTCCGCCTACCTGTTCGGGGCTCCGGGACGGCTCGAATCCGAGGTCGATGCACGACACGCGACACTTTTCCCCGGCATGTGGCATTTCGACAACGCGCGTATCATCGTGCCGGGTCGAGAGAGCAGGGATGTGGCGACCTTCCGCCTCCCCACCGAGCTGCGTCCTGACGAGGTCACCAGAGGCAAGGTTCAGCCGATTTCCGTTGGATTCTGGGACCTTCCGGCCGTCGGCGGCGCGACCGAGGCGGCAGGACTCGACGCGACCGGCTACCGCCTCCAGTACCAATTCCTGCTCGCTCGCCCGCTCATGTTCGTCGCGATGGTCCTCGTCGCGGCGGCCTTTTCCTTAAGGTTCTTTCGATTTGGTGGCGTCATGCGCATGATCGGCGGTGGCGTCGTCGCCGGCTTCGTGCTTAATGTGGCGACGAAGCTGATCGGTGATCTCGGAGCCACCGGCGTGTTGAGCCCGATCGTCGCGGCTTGGACGCCGCCGGTCGTCGGCGCCATGCTCGCCACCTTTGCCTTGCTGTTCGGGGAGGACGGCTGATGGATCGCAGCCTTTCGCCCGCGAGAAATCGCGCGAGACGACGTCGGAATCGAGCTGCGTGGCTCGGAGCCGGCGCCTTCCTAGCGGTACTTGCCGCAGCGAGCCCGGCCGGGGCGCAAGGATCGCAGGCAGGGCCGGCGAAAGCGGGAGCTCGCGGCTCCGACAAGATGCTCGTCGAGGCGGCGGAGATCCGCTACGACGTGGACAAGGAGCTCGCCTCGGCGGTCGGCAATGTCCGCGTCTATCACAAGGGGCGCGTGCTCGAGGCCGACCGGGTGACCTACGACCGCAAGGCGGGTCGCGTCTATGCCGAGGGCGATGCCAAGCTGACCGAGGTGGACGGCACGATCCTGCGCGGCGAGCGGCTCGACTTCACCGACGACTTTCGCGACGGATTCATCGACAGCCTGCAATCCGAGGCGCCGGAGAAGGCCTATTTCAGCGCGCCGCGCGCCGAGCGCATCGACCTCGACACGACCGTCTTCGACAAGGGAACCTACACCGCCTGCCAAGCGTGCCGCACCGACCCGGAGCGGCCACCGGTCTGGCGCGTCCGCGCCAAGCGCATCATCCACAAGAACGAAGAGAAGATGCTCTACTACGAGGATGCCGGAATCGACTTCCTCGGCATCTCGACGCCCTACATGCCCTATTTCTCGTCGCCGGATCCGAGCGTCAAGCGCAAGTCCGGCCTCCTCATGCCGAGCGTGCTCTACGGCCAGAAGCGCGGCGTCGGCGTCTCCGTGCCGATCTACCTCGCCCTCGCGCCGAACTACGACCTGACCTTGACGCCGACCTATCTGTCGCAGCAAGGCTTCTTCGGCAGAGGCGAGTGGCGCCACAAATTCGACTACGGCGAGTACTCCATCCGCGCCAACGGGATCGCCCAGCAGGACCGGCAGGCCTTCGCGCCGCCGCCCTTCGGCGCGGGCGATCTCGTGTTCCGCGGCTCGTTCGACAGCACGGGCCAGATCCAGATCGCCGATCGATGGAAGGTCGGCTGGGACTTCACGCTCCTCACCGATCGGTACTTCCTCTACGACTACCATATCCCGACCCGGACTCTGGCCTATTACTACTTCGGGGAATCCATCTCCACGGCCTACTTGATCGGGCAGGGCGCGCGCGGCTATTTCGATTTCCGCGGCTATTACGTGAACGGGCTGTCGCCGCACGACTTCCAGCCGCAGCAGGCGATCGCCCGGCCGGTGTGGGACTACAACCGGGCCTTCGACATCGATCCGGCCGATACGCTCGGAATCGGCGGCGAGGTCACGCTCGACTACAACCTGACGAGCCTGTCGGCGCAGGCGGCGAGTTTCGAGGCCGTCGGGCCGCGCGTCCTCGACAATGCCTATGGGCTCTACGAGATATGCAACACCTATGCGCCGGGCCAG
Organism: Beijerinckiaceae bacterium; assembly: GCA_024304885.1. Taxonomy (GTDB): domain Bacteria; phylum Pseudomonadota; class Alphaproteobacteria; order Rhizobiales; family Beijerinckiaceae; genus Methylocapsa. The sequence goes on along the minus strand of JALJOM010000003.1, from coordinate 2,480,516 downwards.
GCCATCGGTGATTGCCTGATGCGGGGGATCGGCGGCGACTATACGCGCACGACGGCGACGGCGTCCTACAGGCGCAAGTGGATCGATCCGATCGGGCAGGTGTGGACCCCCTTCGCCTTCGGCCGGTTCAACGGGGAATGGTTCGACATCAACCAGACGCGGACCTATACCTTCACCTCGTCGCTCGGGACCTCGACCTTCGCCAATGCCTCGCAGTTGCAGTTCGTCGGCAACACGGACACGAGCTTCTTCGGCGAGGTCGTTCCCGGCGCGGGTCTCGACTACCGCTATCCCTTCTTCATCGCAGCTCCCGTCGGCACGATCGTCGCGGAGCCGATCGCCCAGATCATCGCCCGGCCGAACAACCAGATCGGTGCGCATTCCCTCGTGAACCTCGACTCGCAGAGCCTGGTGTTCGACGATTCGACCTTGTTCACCTGGGACAAGTACTCCGGCTACGATCGATTCGAGACCGGAACCCGGGCGAACTACGGTGGTCGGGTGACATGGACCACCGAAGGCGGCGCCTATGTGAACGTCACGGGTGGCCAATCCTACCAGGTGGCGGGAACGAACTCCTACGCCCGTCCCGATGCCGCCAACGTGGGCTTGAGCTCAGGGCTCGATACGCGCGCATCCGATTTCGTCGGCGCGGTTACTTTGGGCCCCGGCACGGTCGTCAACTTCGTCGCGAAAGGCCGGTTCGACCACAATACCTTCGAGCCACGGCGCATCGACCTCATCTCGACATTCAACTTGGGACCCTTGACCGCTCAGGCTCAATACGCGAGCTACTCGGCGCAGCCGGTCATCGGCTACGACGTGCGGCGCGAGGGCCTCTCGTTCTATTCTCGCTACCAGATCAGCGAGAACTACTTCGCCCAGGGTAACGTGACATTCGACATGAGCCGCCAGTTCTACGGGCCCAACCTGATCGGGACGTCGAACCCCGGCCCGTTCTTCCCCGCCTATTTCGGGATCGGCGGCGGCTACGAGGACGAATGCACCCGCTTGACGCTCAACTACAGATCGGTCTTTCAGGACCAAGGCAACGGGAGGGGAACCCGCAACCAGGTCTTCCTGGTCCAGCTGCAGCTTCGCACCTTGGGAGACGAGCAGTTCGCTCGGCCGGCCGCGAGCAGCACGGCGATCGACGGCGTCAGATATTGATCTCGATTATGGCAGCGAGCGCGGAGGCAGTGCGGCTGGACGTGTGCGGTGAGCGGAGACGAGGACCAGTGCGGCGGTCGCACGCAGAGCAGGCTTGGCGCGGCACCCGCCTCGCCTGCAGTGCTTGGCTCGCCCTCGCGATCGCGACGGCGCTCGCGGGCTCGGTCTCGGCGCAGTCGATCGTCGCGAGCATCAACGGCGATCCGATCACCGATCTCGATGTCGGCGAGCGGATGAAGCTGCTCAAGGTCCTGCGCAAGCCCGCCTCGCGCGAGGCCGCGCTCGAGAGCCTCTACGCGGATCGTCTCCAGGCCCGCGAGGCCGCGAAGTTCGGCGTGCGGCCGGGGGATGCCGAGGTCAGCCAAGAGATCGTGGCCCTCGCCCAGGATATGAAGATCGCGCCGGAGGCCCTCGTCGGGGCGTTCCGGCAGGCCGGCGTGTCCGACGATCACGTCAAGGCGCATTTCGGCGCCGAGTTCGGCTTCACCGTCCTGGTCCAAGCCCTGAACAAGGGCGTCGAGGCGAGCGAGAGCCAGGTCCGCGCCGAGCTCGCCAAGCAGGGCGGAAAGGCCGCGTCGGGGCCCGAATTTACGGTTCGGCAGGTGATCTTCACCGTCCCGAGAACTGCGACCATGGCGATGCTCAACGAGCGAGCCCAGGAAGCCGAGCAGCTGCGTGCCCGCTTCGTCGATTGCGAGAGCGGGACCAAGCTCGCTCGCGAGCTCAAGGATGTCACCGTGCGCGATCCGGTGCGCCGCAGCGCCGTCGAGCTCTCCGAGGGCCTTCGCGACCTGCTCGAGAAAACCCCGGTCGGGCACCTCACGCCGCCGCAACGGGCCCCGTCCGGTCTCGAATTGCTCGCGGTTTGCGCCAAGGGCGAGGCCAAGGACACGAGCGCGGCCCGGGCCGCGATCGCGCAAAAGCTCCTCGCCGCTCATATCGCGGCCGACAAGAAGCGCAGGCTGAAGGAGCTGCGGGCAACGGCCATCATCGTGCCACGCTGATCGCTCGCTTCGGCCGCGCGCGTCGAGGCTTCGGACGCACCGGTCTCGGGAAATTATCTTCATGGACCCGCGGCTTCCTCTCGCCCTGACGAGAGGCGATCCCTCCGGTATCGGTCCCGAGCTCGCCTTGCGGGCTTGGTTGCAGATCCGGGCCGACCCCGACGCACCGGCCTTTTTTGTCGCGGCCGAGCCCGATCATCTCGCAATGCTGGCTCGCCGGCTGAACCTCGAGGTGCCGATCGAGAGCGTCTGCGCCGCCGACGCCCTCGGCGTGTTTCCGCGTGCCTTGCCCGTGCTCGATTCGGGGGCCCGCGTGGTGGGGGCTCCGGGCCTGCCCGACGTGACCGACGCGGCCGCGACCATCGCCTCGATCGAGACCTGCGTGGCTCTCGTCGCTGCCGGCGCAGCTGCGGCCGTCGTCACCAACCCGATCGCCAAGGACGTGCTCTATCGGGCCGGGTTCCCGCATCCTGGCCATACCGAGCTTCTGGCCGAGCTCGCGCTGAGGCACGCAGGGGCGAGCCTTCGGCCGGTCATGCTCCTCTGGTCGCCGGAGCTCGCCGTCGTCCCGGCGACGATCCATGTACCGCTCGCGCGTGTTCCGGGCCTCGTCACCCGCGCGCTCCTGGTCGAGACCGGGCTCGTCGTCGCAAGGGATCTCGCCTCGCGCTTCGGTCTCGCGACGCCGCGCCTCGCCTTTTGCGGTCTCAACCCTCATGCCGGCGAGGGGGGCGCGCTCGGGCGCGAGGATCTCGAGGTCGTCGCCCCAGCGATCGAGGAACTTCGCGGTCGCGGCCTCGAGGTCAGCGGACCGCATCCGGCGGACACGCTCTTTCACGCCGCGGCTCGAAAAAGATACGACGTCGCAATCGCGATGTATCACGACCAGGCGCTGATCCCGGTGAAGACGCTCGCTTTCGAGCGGGCGGTGAACGTCACCCTCGGCCTGCCTTTCGTGCGCACCTCGCCCGATCACGGCACGGCCTTCGACATCGCCGGCAAAGGGCTCGCCGACCCGAGGAGCCTTCTTTCGGCGCTCGACCTCGCGGCCAGGCTCGCGGCGCGATGCAGAGGGACCTAGAGGACCTTCCGCCGCTGCGCGAGGTCGTCGCGGCCCATGGGATCGCCGCGAGAAAATCGCTCGGGCAGAATTTTCTCTTCGACCTCAATCTGGCCCGTCGCATCGCCCGGGCGGCGGCGCCGCAGGACGCCGCGACGATCGTCGAGATCGGGCCGGGGCCGGGCGGCCTCACCCGGGCCTTGCTCGCCGAAGGAGCGCGGAAGGTGATCGCGATCGAGCGCGACCCACGCTGCCTCGCCGCGCTCGAGGACATTGCCCGCGCTTGCCCGAACCGGCTCGAGATCATCGCGGGCGATGCGCTCGCGATCGACCTCGGGGCGCTCGTCGGCTCGGCGCGACCGGCCCGGATCTGTGCCAACCTTCCCTACAACGTGGCGACCGCCCTGCTGACCGCCTGGATCGAGACGCCGGCATGGCCGCCCTGGTTCGATCGCCTCGTCCTGATGTTCCAGAAGGAGGTGGCGGAGCGCATCGTGGCGACGCCGCGGCAGCGGGCCGCCTACGGGCGCCTCGCCGTCCTCTGCAACTGGCGTTGCGAGACCCGCATCTTGTTCGAGATCTCGCCCGCCGCTTTCACGCCGCCGCCCAAGGTGACCTCCGCCCTGGTCGAGCTCCAGCCCCGGCCGAATCCCTTGCCTTGTGACGTGGCACGTCTCGCGGCGGTGACGCAGGCGGCCTTCGGCCAGAGACGCAAGATGCTGCGGCAGTCCCTGAAGGCCCTGCTCGGCGGCGACCCGACCGCGCGCCTCGCCGCGGCCGGGATCGCGCCGACGGCCCGCGCGGAAGAGATCGACGTCGCCGGCTTCGTCCGCTTGGCGCGCGCGCTCGCGGACTACATGGCTGCGCCCGCGGCCTCGTCGCCGGCTCCGAGCATGTCGTCGAGGTCCTGACGGACGCGGGCGAACACCGCGCGAAACATCTCGCGCGAAAGGACGCCGGTATTGGTGTTGTAGCGAGAGCAATGATAGCTGTCGTACAGCCTGAGCTTGCCGATGCGTCTGCCCGGCAGCTCGTGCACGGCGGCATGCGCGAAGGGGAAGGCGGCGAGCTTCGCCTCGGCCGCACGCACGACCGAGTCGTGCGCGATGCGGCCCAGCGCGACGATGGCGCAGAGCTCGGTCAGGGCGTCGATCCGGGCCTCGAGAAACGGACGGCAGGTCGCGATCTCGAGCGGCGTCGGCTTGTTGGCGGGCGGCACGCATCGCACCGCATTGGTGACGAAGCAGCTTTCCAGGCGCAGGCCGTCGTGGACGTGGCCGAGATAGCGTCCGCGTGCGAAGCCGAAATCCTCGAGGGTCTCGTAGAGGAGATCTCCGGCGAAGTCGCCGGTGAACGGGCGGCCGGTTCGGTTGGCCCCCTTCAAGCCGGGAGCCAGGCCGACGACGAGAAGCCGCGCGTCGCGGGCGCCGAAGCCGGGAACGGGGGCATTATGCCACGACGGCTCCGCGGCGCGTGCCGCAGCGCGGAAAGCGGCGAGGCGCGGGCACAGGCCGCAATCCTCGTCCGGTTCCCGCGCGATCATGCCACCACGCGACCCGAGTCACATCCCCGGTGCGGCTCAATCCAGGCGATCGTTCGTGAGCTCCTGGTCGAAGTTGCCCGCGGCGGCCGCCGCCGCGGCATTGCGGCGTTCCTGGGCTCGTGCCGCCGATTGGGCCCGATCGGCGAGATCGCGGCCGATCTTCGGGGCGAGGTGAATGATGTCGATGAACTCGTCGGCTTGCCGCCGCAGCTCGTCGGCGACCATCGGCGGCTGGGTCGTGTTGGTGGACACGACGGAGACACGCACGCCCTTGCGCTGAAGCGCCTCGACGAGAGACCGGAAATCGCCGTCGCCGGAGAACAGCACGATCTGGTCGAGGTAAGGCGCCATCTCCATGGCGTCCACCGCGAGCTCGATATCCATGTTGCCCTTGACCTTGCGGCGCCCGAACGAATCGACGAACTCCTTGGTCGGCTTGGTCACGACGCAATAGCCGTTGTAGTCCAGCCAGTCGACCAGCGGGCGAATCGAGGAATATTCCTGATCCTCGACCAGAGCCGTATAATAGAAGGCCCTGATCAGCTTGCCACGCGCCTGGAATTCCTTCAGCAACCGCTTGTAGTCGATATCGAACCCGAGCGACTTCGCTGTCGCGTACAAATTGGCGCCGTCAATAAAAAGTGCAATTCGCTCTTGCTCAGCCATAAACGCAGCTCTTGTGATTTTTGGTTGGTGTTCTTCATCGTCAGGCAAAGGTTACAATCGGGAGCGAGAACACAAAACTCCGATGCCTTTCAGTTTGTCGATACCTGCCTTTTTCTTATTGTCGAGACTCTCGACGCGCAATGGTATCCCATCAAGTAGGATTTTTTTACCGCTGCGTCCAGTGCCGAGACCTCGTACAGCGCTTCCGAATTCGAATCATCCCGCTTCGGATATAGGATCGATTTCGCGGGCTCGAGCTACGAGATCGCGTCTTTCTTTCTTATACTCACGGCCCAGGTGCCCGACAGCGACCACCGGTTGTCCGGCTCCCGAGGTCTCGGTTCGGACGGGAATTGCCGTCACCGGAGCGCTCTCGCTTGCCCTTGTGCACGCCACCGGCACCTGTCGCCGACCGAAGCCATGACCACCGACCGATGCGCCGTCATCGCCTACTCCGACCCGACCGGTTCGCTCGTCGATCGGCTCGGGGCGAGGGTCAGTTCAACGAACGAAAGTGACAACAATACGTCAGATCCTCCGAAGCCAACGTTCACGGCGACCGACCCACGTTCGCCACGTCGAGCTGCGTTGCACGAGCTCTCGGTACGTCGGGCCCTCCACCAGTGTTCGGCACGGGATCGCCCGAGGGGCTCGACGCGACCGGGGTCGACACCGTCGCCCGCTCTGCGCGGGCGGATTTGTGCTTGCCAGCTCCTCGATATAGGCTGTAGGTGACATTATGCCAGAAAGTCAGCGCGAACAAGGGGCGAGCCCAGCATGGCCCGAGTGACCGTCGAGGATTGCGTCGACAAGATCGAGAACCGGTTCGAGCTCGTTTTGATCGCGAGCCACCGCGCGCGCATGATCGCGGCCGGGAGCCAGATCACAGTCGATCGCGACAAGGACAAGAACCCGGTCGTGGCCCTGCGCGAGATCGCCGATAGCACGCTCGGTCCCGAGGATTTGAAGGAGGACTTTATCCAGTCCTTGCAGAAGCATGTCGAGGTGGACGAGCCGGAGGCCGAGGCGGTTCCCGCCTTGGCCGCGGGATCCGAGGGTGTGCAACCCGAGGCTTCCGGGGACGTCCAGTTCGATCGCATGACGGAGGAGGACTTGCTGCGTGGGCTCGAGGGCCTCGTTCCTCCGGTGGAGCTCGACGACGACGGCGACTGAGCCGGGTGCGTCCTGCAGAGCCGCCGCCGAGCGGGGCCGTGCTGCGGCACGGCAAGTGTTGCGTCGGGCGTAAGCCGTAGCGTGACCGGCTGCGCTTCCGACGCGAGGCGAGCAAGACCATGATGCGGCAATACGAGCTCGTCGACAGGGTCCGCCGGTACAACCCGCAGACCGACGAAGCGACGCTCAATCGCGCCTATGTCTATGCCATGAAGGCGCACGGCGCGCAGGTGCGCGCCTCGGGCGATCCCTATTTCTCGCATCCGCTCGAGGTCGCCGCGATCCTCACCGACATGAAGCTCGACGACGCCACCATCGTCGCCGCCGTGCTCCATGACACGATCGAGGACACCGATTCGACCCGCGAGGAGATCGACCGCCTGTTCGGCGCCGACATCGGTCGGCTCGTCGATGGCCTGACCAAGCTCAAAAAGCTCGACCTCGTGTCGAAGCGCGCCGTGCAGGCCGAGAACTTCCGCAAGCTCCTTCTCGCCGTCGCCGAGGATGTCCGCGTGCTCGTGGTCAAGCTCGCCGACCGGCTCCACAACATGCGCACGCTCGACTACGTGCCGCAGGACAAGCGCACCCGCATCGCCGAGGAGACGCTGGACATCTATGCACCGCTCGCCGGGCGCATGGGCATGCAGAGCATCCGCGACGAGCTCGAGGACCTGGCGTTCCGCCACCTCATGCCCGAGGCCTATGCGATGATCGCGGCTCGCCTCGCCGATCTGCGCGACAAGAACGGACGCATCATCGCGACGATCGAATCCGAGCTCGCCGAGGAACTTGCCGCGCGTGAGATCACCGCGACCGTCGAGGGACGCCAGAAGCAGCCCTATTCGGTCTGGCACAAGATGGAGCGCAAGTCGATCGCCTTCGAGCAGCTCTCGGACATCTTCGGCTTCCGCGTCGTCGTCCCCACCGTCGAGGATTGCTATCGCGTCGTGGGCGTCGTGCACACCAAATGGGCCGTCGTGCCGGGGCGGTTCAAGGACTACATCTCGACACCCAAGCAGAACGACTATCAATCGATCCACACGACCGTGGTCGGCCCCGGTCGCCAACGTGTGGAGCTCCAGGTGCGCACCGAGGAAATGCACGAGATCGCGAGGTTCGGCATCGCCGCCCATGCGCTCTACAAGGACCACAGGGTCGCCGACAGGGGCACGCTGACGACCGAGAGCCGCGCCTATCAATGGCTCCGGCGCACGATCAACCTCCTCGCCGAGGGCGATACCCCGGAGGAATTTCTCGAGCATACCAAGCTCGAGCTGTTCCACGACCAGGTGTTCTGCTTTACGCCGAAGGGCCGGCTGATCGCCTTGCCGCGCGGCGCGACGCCGATCGACTTCGCCTATGCCGTGCATACCGATGTGGGCAACAGCGCGGTCGGCGCGAAGATCAACGGGCGCCACGCCCCGCTCGTCTCGCAGCTCCAGAACGGCGACGAGGTGGAGATCGCCTGCGCCGAGGCCCAGGTGCCGCCGGCGGTGTGGGAGACGGTCGTCATCACCGGCAAGGCGCGCTCGGCGATCAGGCGCGCGACCCGCGACGCGCGGCGTGCGCAATATGCGGGCCTCGGCCGCCAGATCGTGACCCGCGCCTTCGAGCGCGCGTCGAAGCCCTACAGCGACGAGAAGCTGAAGAGCGCGCTGCCGCGGCTCGCGCGCACCAGCATCGACGACGTGCTCGCGGCGGTCGGACGCGGCGAGATGTTCTCGGGCGATGTGGTGAAGGCCGTCTATCCCGAGTTCATGGAGGAGCGCAAGGCGAGCCCGCCACGCCCGCGCGGAGAAGCCGGCTGGTTCGGGCTGAAGAAGGCGGCGAGCCTCGTGTTCAAGGTTCCCGGCGGCGAGGAAAATCCGCGCTCGATCCCGATCCGCGGTCTCGACGGCGACCTTCCCGTGCGCTTCGCGCCGAACGGGGGCGCCGTGCCGGGCGACCGCATTGTCGGCATCCTCACGCCGGGCGAGGGCATCACGATCTACCCGATCCAGTCGCCGGACCTCACCCAGTTCGACGAGGAGCCCGACCGCTGGCTCGACGTGCGCTGGGATATCGAGGACGGGCATCGCGCGCTGTTCCCGGCGCGGCTCGCGCTCACCGCGATCAACGAGCCGGGCACGCTCGGCATGATCGCCACCGTCATCGGCGATCACGGCGCCAACATCGACAATGTGGTGATCCGGCCGCTCTCGGCCGATTTCCGCGAGCTCGTCCTCGATGTCGAGGTCTACGACCTCAAGCATCTGACGAGCATCATCTCGCACTTGCGGGCGCGGCCGGTGGTCAGCAAGGTCGAGCGGGTGAACGGGTAGCCGAAGGACCGAAGCTCGATGGCCCCCTTGCCCCACCTACGTCTCGGCGTGAACGTCGATCATGTCGCGACCGTCCGCAACGCGCGGGGCGGCGACGTGCCCGACCCCGTGCGCGCCGCACTGCTCGCGATCGCCGCGGGCGCCGACGGGATCACCGCGCATCTGCGCGAGGATCGCCGCCATATCCACGACGACGACATGGTGCGGCTGAAGCGCGAGATCGGAAAGCCGCTCAACTTCGAGATGGCGGCGACCGAGCAGATGCTCGACATCGCGCTGAAGATCAAGCCTCATGCGACCTGCCTCGTTCCCGAGAAGCGCACCGAGCGCACGACCGAGGGCGGGCTCGACGTGATCGGTGCGCAGGGCTACCTGAAGCCCTTCGCCTCCGAGCTCGCCCACGCCGGGATCAGGGTCTCGCTCTTCATCGAGCCGAGCCTCGAGGCGGTCGAGGCCGCGGCGACGATCGGCGCGCCGGTCGTCGAGCTGCATACCGGGGCCTGGTGCAACGCGGTGATCCAGAGCGAGCCAGGCAAGGCCGGCGCGGAATTCGCGCGGCTCGTCAGCGCCGCCGCCCACGCCGAGACATGCGGCATCGAGTGCCACGCCGGGCACGGGCTCGACTTCGGCACCGCCCGCGAGATCGCGCGCCTGCCGCAGGTCGTCGAGCTCAACATCGGGCATTTCCTGATCGGCGAGGCGATCTTCGTCGGACTCGAGGCGTCGATCCGGAAGATGCGCGCGGCCATGGACGCGGGGCGGGCAGCCGTCATCGGTGCAGGGCCATGATCATCGGCTTCGGCAACGACCTTTGCGACATCCGCCGGATCGAGGCGGCGCTCGCCCGCTTCGGCGAGCGCTTCACCCTGCGCTGCTTCACCGAGACCGAGCGGATGAAATCCGACGCGCGCGCCGCCCGCGCGGCGTCCTATGCCAAGCGCTTCGCCGCCAAGGAGGCCTGCGCCAAGGCGCTCGGCACGGGGCTTCGCTTCGGCGTCAACTGGCGCGAGATGGGCGTGGTCAACCTCGCCTCCGGCAAGCCGACCATGGTCCTCACCGGCGGCGCGGCGGCGCGCCTCACCGCCTTGACCCCGGAAGGCCATCATGCGCGGGTCCATCTCACGCTCACCGACGAATATCCGCTCGCCCAGGCCCAGGTCATCATCGAGGCGGTCGCCGTCGCGGCGGCCGCGGTCCTCGAGACGCCGGCCGCCGACGAGGCTTTGGGCGTCGCGGCGCTCGTCACTCTCGTCGAGCGGTCCCCGAACGGCTGAAGGGTCCTGTCGTGGCTCGCGACACGAAATCGGGAAAGCTCGGCTTCGACCTTGGTGCCGGGCTCGGGACCTTCGCCGGGGCGCTTGCCGCGATGCGTTCGCTGACCCCCGCGTGGCAGGCCGGACGAGGCGAGCCGGAGGCATCCGAGGCCGGTGCGTCACCCGAGCCGGACAAGCGCCGGCACCTCCGCGACATGGTTTTCGAGGGCGAGGACGGGTTCCTGTTTCATCGCGACCACGAGGCCGTCGAGCAAGTCACCGGCGCCTCGACCTTTTCACCGGCTCAGCTCGAGCAATGGCTCGCGACCGTCGAGACGCGGAAGGCATGGTGCGACGCTCATGGCATCGTGTCGCGCTTCCTGATCGTTCCGGAGAAGCATGTCGTCTATGCCGACAAGCTCCCGGACGGCATGCGCATCTCGGAGGAACGGCCGGCGGCGAAGCTGATGCGGGCCGCGACACCTTTCCTCGCGGACCATATTCTCTATCCGCTGGAGCCGCTCTCGCGTGCGCGTGCCGATCGCGAAACCTATTGCCGCACCGACACCCACTGGACCATGCACGGAGCGTTCGTCGCCTACAAGGAGCTCATGGCGAGCATGGCTCGAGAAATCGCGCTCGACCAGCTGGAAGAGCCCGATCCGGCGCCAGCGACCGAGACCTATGTCGGGGATCTCGGCCTGCGATTCGAGCCCGAACGGTCGGAGACGGTGGCCAGCGCCCGAGGCTTCGCTCCCTCCTGCAAGCTCTTGCTTCAGAACGACAAGTTCGAGCGCGGCAATGTGCAGGTCTTCGCGAACGAGCGCGCGAGCATGCCGACCTGCGTCCTTCTCAGGGACTCCTTCGCCTATCTGCTCATCCCGCTGCTGCTCGAAAGCTTCTCGCGGCTGGTCGCGGTGAGCTCCTTGTCCATGCTCTACGACTTGGTGCGAGCGGAGCGGCCCGATGTCGTCATCGTGGAGGTGGCCGAGCGCTTCCTCGGGACCTGCTGGACCGGGACGGAGATTTTGATGCCGCAGGATCTCGCGCAGCCGACCTTCGCGGAGCTCACGGGCATCCGCCTCGAAAGCTTGCGGGAGACGTGACGGTCGGGGACCTCGCGCCCCGTCGGGGTCGGGACGATCGGCCGCCCGGTTACTCCTTCGAGCCGAGCCGCTCGATCCGCTTCTGCAGCTCCTCGAGCTGACGCTTCATCTCGTCGATGTCGGCCTTGGCCGGCTCCACGGGCGCTTCCTCCGCCGGCCGGTCCGGCTGCGCAGGGAGCGGACCGGTGAAGGGGCTGAACATGCCGAGCGCCTGGGTGAACAAGGCCATGTTCTTGCGGGTCTGCTCCTCGAGCGAGGCGAAGATCGGGGCCGTCAGCTGGGCACCGAAGCTGCCTCCGACCTTCTCGCGGAACTTCCCCTGGTCGTTCGTCAGCTTGTCGATCGTGAACTCGAGATAGGTCGGCACGAGCATTTGCATGCTGTCGCCGTAGAAGCGGATCAGCTGGCGCAGGAAGGTGATCGGCAGCAGGCTCTGGCCGTCCTTGCCCTCCTGCTCGAAGATGATCTGGGTGAGGACCGAGCGCGTGATGTCGTCGCCGCTCTTGGCGTCGTAGACGACGAAATCCTCGCCCTTCTTGACCATCGCCGCGAGGTTCTCGAGCGTCACATAGGCGCTCGTGCCCGTATTGTAGAGCCGTCGGTTCGCATATTTCTTGATGATGATCGGCTGCTTGTCGTTGGTCATGGTCGGTGACCCGGCGTGAGAAATCGGGGTGAGTCGCGGCCGGCGCTCGCCGGTCCTCGTGCCCCGTGGGTCGGAGCCTGTGCCGTCCTCGGTCGCAGTGCTGCCGATCGGCGAACCTGCTCGCCGGGGTCCCCGCGGGCCGAGGATCGAGCGCGCGATTCCTACATTAAGCATTTTATTGCAAAGCGAAAACCGATTTCGACCTTCTTTTCGGCGATCGCCATGATAATTTGAGCCGAGGCTCGGCCCGCCGGCTCTCGGCGGGTGAGCAGCGTCGTCGCTACGCCGGTAGCCGCCACGGCACGGGCTCGAGCCCGTATCCTACCTGGCGGATCGCTTCCGACCACGGCTTTTCGGCCGGAAGCGATCCACCCGCCCTTCGAATCGTGGGCCGACTAGTTCCGGGGCTCGGGAAGCGAGCGTCGGGGGTCGGATCACCAGCCCCGGGGAGGACCCTCCATGTCGCAAGAAATAGTTATCGTGAGCGCTGCGCGCACAGCCGTCGGCTCGTTCAACGGCGCCTTTGCGGCGACACCCGCGCACGAGCTCGGCGCTGCGGCGATCAAGGCGGCTCTCGAAAGGGCCAAGGTCGAGCCGGCCGAGGTCGACGAGGTCATCCTCGGCCAGATCCTGACCGCGGGCCAGGGTCAGAACCCGGCGCGCCAGGCCGCGATGAAGGCGGGCATCCCGCAAGACAAGACCGCCTGGGGCTTGAACCAGATCTGCGGGTCCGGATTGCGCGCGGTCGCAGTCGGCCTGCAGCAGATCGCCAACGGGGACGCCAAGGTCATCGTCGCCGGCGGTCAGGAGAGCATGTCGCAGTCGCAGCACTCCGCATTTCTGCGCGGGGGCACGAAGATGGGTGATGTGAAGTTCGTCGACACGATGCTGAAGGAAGGCCTGATGGACGTCTTCAACGGCTATCACATGGGGCAGACCGCGGAAAACGTCGCCGTGAAATGGCAGCTCAGCCGGGAGGACCAGGACCGTTTCGCGGTCTCCTCGCAGAACAAGGCGGAGGCGGCGCAGAAGGAAGGCCGCTTCAAGGACGAGATCGTTCCTTTCGTCGTCCCCGGCAAGAAGGGCGACGTGACCGTGGACAGCGACGAGTTCATCCGGCCGGGCACGACGCTGGAATCCCTGGCCAAGCTCAGGCCCGCCTTCACCAAGGATGGAACGGTCACGGCCGGCAATGCCTCCGGAATCAACGACGGTGCCGCCACGGTCGTCCTGATGACCGCTGCGGATGCCGCCGCACGCGGGCTTTCTCCGCTCGGGCGCATCGCCTCCTGGGCGACGGCGGGAGTGGATCCCGCGGTCATGGGGACGGGCCCCATCCCCGCGTCGCGCAAGGCGCTCGACAAGGCCGGTTGGAAGGTCAAGGATCTCGAGCTCGTCGAGGCCAACGAGGCTTTCGCCGCGCAGGCGCTCGCCGTCAACAAGGACATGGGCTGGGATCCGGAGATCGTCAACGTCAACGGCGGGGCCATCGCCATCGGGCATCCGATCGGTGCCTCGGGGGCCCGTGTCCTCGTCACGCTGCTCCACGAGATGCAGCGACGCAACGTCAAGAAAGGCCTCGCCACGCTCTGCATCGGTGGCGGTATGGGCATCGCTATGACCATCGAGCGCTAGCAGCGCGAGCGTTTCCGCGAGGAGCGCCGTGTGGAAGCGGTTTTCAGCTTGGATGTGCTGCCGGGGCGAGGATCTCGCGCAGAGGCGGCGAGAAAAGGAATCTACATATGGCACGGGTAGCGGTGGTCAGCGGCGGCACGCGCGGCATCGGGGCCGCGATCAGCAAGGCCTTGAAGGCGGCAGGGTACAGCGTCGCGGCGAATTATGCCGGGAACGAGGAGGCCGCGGCGAAGTTCAAGGAAGAGACGCAAATCCCCGTCTACAAGTGGGACGTGTCGAGCTACAAGGCCTGCGCCGAAGGGCTGAAGAAGGTCGTCGAGGAGGTCGGCCCGATCGACATCCTCGTCAACAATGCCGGCGTCACGCGCGATACCATGTTCCACAAGATGACCCCGGAGCAGTGGTACGACGTCATCAACATCAACCTGAACTCGCTCTTCAACATGACCCGGCCGGTGATCGAGGGAATGCGCGAGCGCGGGTTCGGGCGCATCGTCAACATCTCCTCGATCAACGGCCAGAAGGGCCAGATCGGGCAATGCAACTACACGGCCTCGAAGGCCGGCGACATCGGCTTCACCAAGTCGCTCGCGCAGGAGAACGCGAGCAAGGGGATCACGGTGAATGCCATTTGTCCCGGCTATATCGCGACCGACATGGTGAAGGCCGTCCCGGCCGAGGTGCTCGAGAAGTCGGTCCTGCCGCTTATTCCGGCACGGCGCCTCGGCGAGCCGGAGGAGGTCGCCCGCTGCGTCGTCTTCCTCGTGGCGGAGGAGTCGGGCTTCATCACCGGCTCGACCTTCACCATCAACGGCGGGCAATATATGATTTGAGCAACCGGCGAGCCTCGGAGGGCGACGCCTCGGCAGGCGTCGCCCGGCCGGTCGGCGCTCGGCTCAGCCGGCGGCCTTGCGCTTCACGGCTTCCTCGTAGGAGATCTCCTCGAAATCCGAGACCGCCGCATATTTCAGCCCGACGTCGGCGAGCGCGTCGAGCTTGGCCGGCGTGTCGTATTTCTTGAGCTTCACCTTGTCGACGTAGAAGATGTCGATCAGCTCGTTGTAGACGGAGGTGTCGTCCACGAAAATGACGAAAACTTTCGTGGGCCCTATCGGAATATACCAACGGCTGCCACGTGGTATGTCCGCGACATAGATGACGTTCTTGCTGTCGCCGTCGAGAGCCGCGCCGAAGGTCTCGACGAGCTTCGGCAGCGTTTCGAATTCCTTGATCGATCCGGCCAGGAAACCGATCGCCGGCTTGCCGGTCTCGGACACGGCGAAAACCTCCTTCAAGATCGTCTCCGGCCCGTCGTAGGAGATGTCGCCGCGAAAGCCGAAGCGGCCTTCGACGTGCGTGTCGCCCTTCAAGGTCGGCTTGAGGAGCCGTCCTTCCGACTCCAGCTTGGCGAAGGGCGTATCGGTAATGGCTGTCATGGGTGAACCTCGATTCGTGGAAGTCGTCGTCTCCGAGGGGATCCGTGCGCACCTGAAGGATCGAGCGCGCGGTCCGGCGAGATCGACGGGTACGATCGGGATCTGCCCGGTCTCACATCGCCCGCGCTCGCCGGGCGGTCGCGGGCAATGGCCTTTGTTCTGACGCCGCTCCATCGAGACCCGTGCGACGAGCCTCGGCTTCGTAACGCCGGGCGTATTTGAAGCAAGAATCAGGCCCCGCGCTAGCGCGGGACGAGGAAAAGTGGATACCGGTTTTCCGGCGCAATCGAGTTTACGCAGATTGCGTAAACCTATCGGCTTATGCCGCGCTATGTCTTTAGAATCGATCACGTTCATGAATTTGGATCGAGTAGATCCAAATTCATCGAGATCCAGGTGCCGGCTCGGGACGAAGCCTGAAGGCGCGAGCGGGACGAGCGCACGCTTGCTCTGCGGCAGCCGGTCAGGACGCCGTCAGAACGTGCGTGCCGGGCATCGAGGCAGGTATGGGATTTGCGCGGAGCTGGAGGCGGCGGGCGTGCCGATCGGGCAAAATCACCTGATCATTGCCGCGCATGCGGTTGCCTCGGGCCTCTCGCCCCGAGCCGAAAGCGAAAATCGGCTCCGCTGAACGGCGCACGGCCGATTCCGGCGCACGCGGGGCAATCCGCTACGAGTTGCGCGATCCTTCGGCGCCGTCACTGCTCGCGATGGGCTTCGGCCGCGCGAAGGAGCCGAGCTCCTCGATCTCGTAGCCTTCGGGATAGGTTAGCTTTCCGGTCTGCGGAGGTGTGGGGGTTGTCTTCGGCGGCAGATGCCGCAAGATCCAGCGGCGCAGTCTAATGACCGCGCCGACAGCCTTCCGCACCATCGGCGCGGGCTCGGGAAAGCCGAGGGCCGCGACGAGACCGGGCTCGCAAAAAGGCCGTCACGACCACGAGGCCGAAGGGGACAAGGACTCGAGGCACATGCATCTCCGGGAGGACGATCCTCGCCGAGGCCTCGGCGAGGCTCCGGCTCGGCTTCGAGGCGGCGTAGCGGGTCTCCTCGAAGTGTCGCCGAAAGGCGCGGGCCTCGGCGAGGTCGCGGAAAAGATCTCGAATCCCCATGCGCGCGCCGAAGGCGCACCAGAAACGGAACCGATCCAGACCCTCCTCTCCCGTCATCGGCCGGCGCCCGTAGCATTCGAGCCACTCCATCGGGCAGAGCATGAAGGTCGAAAGCACGTAGAGAAAGTCGTCGTTCCTGATCGCGAAGCGTCCGTGCATGTCAGCGAGCCTGGCAAAGGCGCGCCTGGCATTGTCCGAGTCGAGCCCGTTGTCGAGGATCTCGACGAGGATGAGGACGGTATCGTCGTAACGCTTGCGCGGACACGAGACGGTCTCGCCGGTGCGGTCGAGCAATGCGGCAATGGACGGTACCGCATAGGTGCGTAGCAGCACGAACTCGAGCGCCTTGTTGATGTTCCAGAAGAAATCGACGCGGTAGAGGCGCCGCACCGCCGCCTCGGCCTTGCGCAGCAGGGCCGTGCCTCCGAGCGGTGACGAACTCGAATCGCCCATTCTCGTCTCCTGCGCCGAAGTGCTGCGTGTCGAAGGTCGGAATGTCGAGCAGGCCGAATGTGCGGCCGGGCCAGGATCGCGATCCACGGCTGTCGAGACGAGTGACGCTTGCTTTTCATGTGGGGTCGTTCGACCCGAGAATTGTCCGGATTCGTGCGAAGAGCGGAATGGCGCCCCGACCGCTGCACCACACCTCGCGTGTCATTGCACGCTTCGGCTCCATATCGAATCGTATCGAAGGCTCGGATAGGCCTACGGCGGGCCGTTTCGATCCCCGAGCGAAGGTCGGGGTAGAGGTTGGCGTTGCGCTCGCCACGAAAGCCGTCGGCGACCTGGCGAAACACGGCGCAAGGACGCGTGGCGTGCTCGCAGCCTCCCCGCACACTGCAAAGGTTCCGCTTGGTGTCGAACCTACCACTTTCGTCGGAGCTACAACTTTTTCCTAGGGTTGTTGGCCCGGCATAGGCGAACCCATAGCGGAAGACAATCGCCTCTCGATCGTGTCGACACCAGGCGCAGTCGCGACGATAATGCTCAACCGTGAAATCGAATCTGTGTATTACGATAGACGTAGAGCTTCAGCCGTTTGTGGGGCGAATTATTGCGTGATCGGAGTTCCGATGCTTTCCTGCCGTTGACAAATTGCCCGAGACCACAGATAATATCGGCTCCTCGTCCGGGGCCTCCGTCGGTACAATGATCCACCGCCGGTCGTCCGCAGATTCACACCTTCGCGCAGGAGGAAGGTCGACACTAGAGACAATTCGAGCGAGGTCGACGCCGGCTCCGGTCGGCACGCAGCGATAATGCATAGTGTCGAGTGGGAATTCGAGCCAACGGCATCGAAGCTCGTGTCGGGATTACGTAGAACGCGAAGTGCATTTTGCGAATCTTCCATGGAGCAGACGAGCGAGACGCTCGGTGGGCGTCGAGCGATCCAAGGGGATGAGTTCGGCGCAAATTTTTTTTTGCGGGGCGAGCAGGTCGCCGCAGCCTGTCGGACTCTCGAATGCCGAACTCGGGGCCGGGTGTAGACCGGCTCCGGGAATGTCTTGCTCGACGAGCTGGCGGGGCGTTTTGCGTTCCCGGTAAGCCTGGAGTTCCCGACCCGGCTGCCGTCCAAAAGTGCCAGAGCTTCGCCGGCTGAAAGGGGGGGGTGCGAAAGTACCTATCGCGCAGACGCGGTGGGATCTCGAGCATCGGTGCTCTCGCGCGAGTTCGGAGCGCGTCTCGATCCGGACAAGCGCCGGCCGCGGCGAAACTCGGAATCGCGACATTCGCCTTGCCGACAAAGGCGGGTGTCTCGGATCAGAAGGCGCTCCTCCGCGATCGGGGTAGGAAACCGGCGCGCTCGGCCCGAGGTCAGGCCGCCGGGCGCCGACCTTCAGGCTGGAAGCCGACCCGCAGGATGTCACACAAATCATTCGGACCAAGGGGATAGGACGTGCCGAGATCGACAGAGCAGTCAACGCTATCACATCGTGGACTGTTTCCTTCTGCCCACCAGCGGCCGCCGCACGGCTCTACGCAACCGAAATCTCATCGAGGCAGCAGCCAGCGTTGTTCGGCTCTCCGCCGCGGGCCTTCGACCGAGCGAACTCGGCTGCCGGCTCCCACGAGCGTTTCGTCGGCGGCGCATACGCCGCCTAGGGTCACCCTGAACAATATGGCAACAACCTTGAGGACGACGATGCATCTGGTCGCTCTTACGGTACTCGCTTGGCTCGTGCTCGGTATCGGTGGAGCGCTCGCTGCCAATTCCATCGTCTCGGAGAATCAAAAGCCCGGCACGCCGCAAAGCCAATGGGACCTCGCCGGTGGAGGATCGTCGTCGATCCAGGGGTTTGCCACAGACATCAGCGTCAATCACGGATCCACCATCAATTTCAAGATCCAAGCGAACACGAGCAATTGGAGCATCCGCATCTATCGCTTGGGCTATTATCAGGGCAACGGAGCCCGCCTCGTTACGACGATCAACAAATCGGCGGCCGCGTCTCAGCCCACTCCCTTGGTCGATTCGACGACCGGACTGGTCGATGCGGGCAATTGGACGGTCACGGCTTCGTGGGCGGTTCCAGCCACTGCCGTCTCGGGTGTCTATATCGCGCATCTCGTGAACAACAACAACCCGCTCCAAGAGAACCACATTCCGTTCGTCGTCCGCGCCGACGAAGCGGTGAGCGACATCCTCTTCCAGACGTCGGACACCACCTGGCACGCGTACAACGCCTGGCCCTGTGGGACCACGGTGCCGAGTGCAAACTTGTACGGCGGCAGCGGTCCTGGCGGGGACAACGCCCCCGGTCGCGCATACAAGGTGAGCTACAATCGGCCCATTGCCACCAGGGACTCGTGTGGTATTGCCAGTGCTCCTCACGACTTTCTTTTTGGTGCCGAATTCGCTGCAATCTTTTGGCTGGAGCAAAATGGCTACGACGTCTCGTATATCGCCGGCGTCGACACGGCGCGCTTTCCCGCCTTGCTGCTCCAGCACAAGATATTCACTTCCGTTGGACACGATGAATATTGGGATGGTAACGCGCGCGCCAATGTTGAAGCGGCACGAGACGCTGGCATCAACCTGCTATTCATGAGCGGAAATGAAGTATACTGGAAGACCCGTTGGGAGCCGAGCATCGACGGCAGCGGGACACCCCACCGCACTCTCGTCTGCTACAAAGAGACGCGACACCATGGCCCGCTCGATCCTCTCGACTCCAGCCCGACATGGGCCTGGACCGGAACCTGGCGCGACCCGAGATTCAGTCCTCCGGCCGACGGGGGCAGGCCGGAAAATGCCTTGATCGGAACGATCTTCGAGGTCGACGGCTATAGAGAAGACGCGATCCAAGTTCCTTACGAGATGAGCAGGCTGCGCTTCTGGCGCAATACACCCCGCGTCGCCCAGACGGCACCTGGGGCTAAGACGACCCTGACAAAAAACATTCTCGGCTACGAATGGGATGCGTCGCCCGACAACGGTTTTCGGCCTCCAGGTCTCATCAACCTCTCGTCCACGACGATCGATGTGAGCCAGCTGCTTCTCGATTACGGAACGATGACCGGCAACGGAACGCCAACTCACAACCTGACCCTGTACAAGCATCCGGCGAGTGGCGCCCTGGTCTTCGGCGCCGGTACGGTCTTTTGGCCCTGGGGTCTCAGCGACAATCATGATGGGCCTCCGACACCGACCGACCCTGACATCCAGCAAGCGACGGTGAACGTCCTCGCCGATATGGGCGCGCAACCGTCGACGCTGCAGCCGGGACTTGTGCTCGCGGTCGCTTCTACAGACGCCTTGCCACCAGTCTCGTCGATCAATTCTCCGGTCAATGGCGCGACTTTCATGGAGGGACAGTCCGTCGTCATTAGCGGCGTCGCGAGCGACGTCGGTGGACGGGTTGCGGGCGTGGAAGTTTCTGTCGACGGCGGCACGACGCTGAGTCCGGCCACGGGCACGACCAATTGGACCTATACATGGACCGCGACGCCGGGAACTCACACGATCCGGTCTCGCGCCACAGACGACAGCCTCAACTCAGAGGCGTCCGCGAATAGCGTTACCGTGAATGTAGTCTCCGCTGGGTCGAGCTTGTTCGGCACGACCAGCGTACCCAGCAGTGCAACGGCGAACGAGGCGAACTCTATCGAGGTCGGCGTAAAATTTTCAGCATCAGTCGACGGAGACGTCAGAGGCCTACGATTTTACAAGGATACGATCAACCGTGGGCCGCACGTCGCGAGCCTGTGGGGACCGGGCGGAACCTTGCTGGCAAGGGCGACTTTTACCGGTGAGACCGCCAAAGGTTGGCAAACTGTGCTCTTTTCGACGCCGGTGCGAATCAGCGCCGGCACAACCTACACGGCGTCTTATCATACCAATGGCTTCTATTCTGCAGCCACGAATTACTTTACTACGCCTGTTACGGCAGGAGTACTAACAGCTCCAGTTAGCGCGGGCGTCTATAGATACGGCAGCGAGCCCAGCTTCCCTTCGCAGAGCTACCAATCAGGGAATTATTGGGTCGATGTGCTGTTCGCGCAGACACCGCCGAGCAATCCTCCGGTCATCAGCAGCCCAACGACTGCAAATGGTGCGGTCGGAATAGAATTCAGCTATCAGATTACGGCGACCAACAGCCCGACGAGCTTCAATGCGACGGGACTACCACCTGGGCTCTCGATCAATACCACGACCGGCCTGATCGCGGGAACGCCGACAGTCGCTCAAACGTCCAACATCACGTTGAGTGCCACCAATGCGCTCGGAGCGGGAACAGCTACGCTCGTCCTAAACATCGGCGCGGTGACGGATAACCTGTTTTCGTCGAACAGTACTCCGGCCGTCGTCTCCGTGAATGATCCGAACCCCGTGGAGCTCGGCGTCAAATTTACCTCCGCATTCGCAGGCAACGTCACCGGAATACGTTTCTACAAGGGACCACAGAACACAGGAACGCATACGGCACACTTGTGGGATACCTCGGGCACACTGCTCGCCAGCGCTACCTTTGCCAACGAGACGGCGAGTGGCTGGCAAACCGTGTTCTTCCCCACACCGGTGGCAATCAACGTAGGTTCGACATACACGGCATCTTACCATACGAACGGATTTTATTCGGCGACGTCGAATTACTTTACCGCGCCGATTACTATAGGAGCTCTGACCACTCCGATAAACGCAGGCGTTTATCGATATGGCAGCGCGCCCGGTTTCCCGTCTCAAAGCTACCAAGCCAGTAACTACTGGGTCGATGTGCTGTTCTTGTCGACGCCGCCGAGCAGCCCTCCAGTCATCGACAGTCCAGTGACTGCCAGCGGTACAATAGGCACTGCGTTCTCGTATCAAATCACGGCGTCCAACAGCCCGACGAGCTTCAACGCAACCGGATTGCCCGCGGGGCTGTCGGTCAACACGACCACCGGCCTGATCTCGGGTACGCCGACCGTCGTTCAAACATCCAACGTGACGTTGAGCGCCACCAACGTGGTCGGAACAGCAAATGCAACGCTTGCGCTAGCCATAGGAGAGCCCCCGCATACCTTGTTCCCGACGAGCAGCGCGCCGGCCACCGTGACCGTGAATGATCCGAACTCCGTCGAGCTCGGCGTCAAGTTCTCCTCCGCGACGGCGGGCAGCGTCACGGGTGTACGCTTCTACAAGGGACCGCAGAACACAGGTGCACACACGGCACATCTGTGGACCGCGTCAGGCAGTCTGCTCGCCAGCGCTACATTCACCAACGAGACGGCGAGCGGTTGGCAAACGGCTACGTTCGCCTCTCCCGTCGCGATCTCTTCCAGCACGATATATATAGCATCGTATCATACCAACGGCTTTTACTCCGCCGACGGTAACTTCTTTGGCGGAACCTACACGAACGGACCGTTGACCGCGCCCGCAAGCGGCGCAAGTGGCGGCAATGGGGTTTATAGCTATGGGAGTGCCAGTAGTTTCCCGTCGAATTCCTACAACGCGGCAAATTATTGGGTCGATGTTATGTTTCGATAGTACGGGGCTCGGCATCGACGTTGAAAAATTGCCTTCCGTGCATGTCGGGAGCAGTCGGAGGACGATAAATGAGAATAGCTGGACTGGTGGCTCTGGGAGCCTTGATCGTCGTGGTGCCTGAAGCGGACAGTGCCGCGCCAGCAGGATGCACGCAGATCATGCAGCAGATCAACCAAGCTGCTGCAACGGTGTCCCGCAACGCGGGTGAATACTGGGCCCGCCGAAAAAACTTTGTCGAATCGAAATTCGGGGCGGGACGTGTTGCCCCGGATGCATCCAAGCGGGCCGATCAATCGTATTCCGAGGCACGCCCAGTACAGGCGGCGTTTCCGAGCAATTGGCAGAGACTTGCATCGCTCTTGGACACAGCGCAGTCGCAGAAGTGCTCGTCGTCGGTCAATTTGCTTGCAATTCGCGAGTCGACCTTCAAGCTGGCGCGAGCCGTTCGTATTGATCGTTTCCCGATCAAGGAGCAGAGCCAAGCCCAACCCTCAATCGAGAAGCCGAAGCTGATGCCCAGCAATTGAATCGGACCAAACCTGCATTTTCTCCGTGCGTCGGATAGATCTTCGGAAGCGCATAGCGTTATATTGTTCGCGTAGGTCAATCCGTCGACGTTGCGGGATCGGTCAGCTGCGAAGCCTATGGCTGGGTGGGACACGCCGTTTGTGACCACGTGGCGTAAGCCGGTCAATGCCGCGGCTTCGGGAGCCGCTCGAGCAGGACCGGCCTCGGCACCGGACCCGTGCGCGCGTACCAGGGACTGAAGGCTCGATCCTCGTATGCGGATGTGTGGTGCCGCTTTTCGAGGTTGACCTTGTCGCGGCGGAACCGCGCGATGTTCTCTTTGGTCTCGTCGCTGCCGCGGGTGGCTGACTCGTGGTGGATCAAGGTCGCGAAGGGGGTCCAAACCACACGGTAGCCCTTCGCGCCGGCGCGCAGGCAGAAATCCGTGTCGCTGTAGGCGATGGGGAAGACCTCCTCGTCGAACGGGCCGGTCTCCTCGAGACAGGCGCGCGAAACGAGCATGCAGGCGCCGGTGACCGCGCTGAGGCTCTGCCTGACCGAGAGCCGCCCCATCGGTCCCGGCGTATCGGCCGGCTTGCCGCAGAACCAGTGCCCGGCGAGCCCTTCGGCCCCGATGATGACGCCCGCATGCTGCAGCCTCCCGTCCGGATAGAGCAGCCTCGCACCGACGATCCCGGTCCGCGGATAGGCGAAGCAGGACACCATCTCTTCGAGCCAGGACGGCTCGAAGACCTCGATATCGTTGTTGAGAAGGAGCACGAGATCGCTCGTCGCGTGCCGGATCCCTTTGTTGATCGAGCGCGAGAAATTGAAGGGGTCGGCCTCGATCGCGATGATCGTCGAAGATCGCTTGCGCCGAAAGTCGTCGTAGAGCGTAAGGACACGCCGGTCGGTGGACCCGTTGTCCTGGACGATGATCTCGAGGTCGGGATAATCCGTCTTGCGGTGGAGATCATCGAGGAGTCGCGAGATCAAGACGTAGGCGTCACGTGTGGGGACGACGACCGAGACCTTCGGTTGATGCCGTGTCGGGGTGTCGAAGCGCACCCGATGGAGGTCGCGCTTCAGGGCTGGTTCGACCCGAGGCGGCACGCCATCTCGGGCGTAATGGGCTGCGAGGGCCTTGCGTGCATTGGCCGTCGCGACATCGAGATTGGCGGTCGAGAAGCTGTGCCCGTCGCGACGCCAGAGATAGGCCGGAAACGGTACGTGCACGATGTCGTGCCGCGAGAGACCGGCGAGATAGCGCAAGACGAGATCGTAGTCCTGCGAGCCGTCGAACCCCTCGCGCAGGCCGCCGTGGGCGAGCAGGCGCTCGCGTCGGTAGAGCGCGAGGTGGTTGATATAGTTGACGCCCGACAGGAGGACCGGATCGAAGGCGGGCTTGAAGAAATAATCGACGGGCCGCAGCCTCGCGTCGGCGACCACCTCGTCGGTGTAGAAAAATCGGGCGTCTGGGTGCGCGTCGATCGCTGCCGCCAGCACGCCGACGCTGTGCGGGGCCAAAGCGTCGTCATGGTCGACGAGCCCGATCCAGGTGCCCCGCGCCGCGGCGATGCCGGCATTGGTCGCCGCGGCGATGCCGCGCTGCTGCCAATTGCGGACGACCCTGATGTCTGCCTCGCCGTCGAGCGCCTCGAGGAAGGCTCGGGTCTTCCTCGCTCGAGATCCGTCGTCGCTGAGCACGAGCTCGGCGGTACCTCGAGGTTGGATGCGAAACGAGAGCAAGAGATCGTCGAGATAGGCCGGCGGCGTGTCGTAGACCGGTACGACGAAGGAGAGGAGAGGATCGGCGTCCGGCTCGGGGCGGGCCGCCTCCGGGTGCTGGAGCGCGGCCAAGCCGATGACCTTCCGGTAATGATCGGCGACGGTCGAGAACCGCCGCTCGGCCGGCGACGGGCCGGCCGCGCCGGTCCAGAGCGGATCCTCGCCGAGATGGCAGAACCGCGTGGCGGCGGCGAGGTCGCGATCGCGCCACCGCGAGGCCTGCGCCAGATACCTGCGGACCTCGGCAGGGTTGACCGACGCCTTGACGTCGAGCGCGAAACGAAGGTGGCGTGACGCCGGGTCGAGGCGGATTCGGCGCACCTCCTTCAGGCTGTGGAGCGCCACGACGCAAACGACGCGACGGCCGAGATCGAGCGTGACGGCCTCAGCCTCGGAGAAGCCTTTGCCGGTATCGAGGTAGAGGACCGGGTCGGCCGAGCCCTCGAAGGCCTCGAGCCGGATCACGAGAAAGCGCGGCCGGAACAGCCGGAACGACAGGAGGAAGCTCGGATCCGAGTCGATCGCGTCCCAGGTCGAAGCCCCGCGCCACCTCACCCCGGCATGGGGCATGAACGGAAAAGGGACCAAGTGGCCTCCTCGTCGTGAGCCCTGCCTTCTCGTCGAGCCACGTTGTCGCGATGCGCGCCGCGTCGGGTTCGCCGGAAGACGCTTTACCGAGCGCTTCCTCCGGGAGCAACGGCCGAAGAGACCTGGCAAGCGAGATCGTCGATCGGCAGCAAAAACCTTTCGTTCATCTCGGGACGATCACAAAAAGACCATGCGCGGACCGCAAATCCCGCTCGGATCGACCGGAAGGTTCCCGGAAAGCATTTTCGAGCGAGCCGGGCTAGAGCAATTTCCAGCGAAGCGGATACCACTTCGCGTCGTGAAATCGCGATAAAACAAGAATGTAGAGCTGGTTTCCGATTCAGCTGGATCGGAAGCCGCTCAGAGGCTCACGGTCGCCGAAGCTCGGCGCGGCACATGATTCAATTGAGCGACGTCTTCAAGTTCTACAGGACGGAGGGCCATCTGAAGATCGTGCTCGACCATGTGTCGACCGTCTTCGAGTCCGGCTGGTCCTATGGCTTGCTCGGCGTCAACGGCGCCGGCAAGTCGACGACGATGCGCTTGCTGGCCGGCACGGAGCTGCCGAATGCCGGTCGGATACGCCGCACCGTGCGGGTCTCCTGGCCGCTCGGCTTCACCGGCGGGTTTCACCCGGCCATGACGGGTCGCGAGAACGTGCGCTTCGTGGCGCGGGCCTATGGTCACGACGTGCGGCAGGTCTCGGACTTCGTCGAGGATTTCGCCGAGCTCGGCGATTACATCGAGGCGCCGGTCAAGACCTATTCGACGGGGATGCTGGCACGGCTCGCCTTCGGCCTGTCGATGGCGATCGAGTTCGACTGCTACCTGATCGACGAGATCACCGGCGTGGGCGACCTCCGCTTCCAGGCCCGGTGCCAGGAAGCCTTCGCCCGGCGGCGCAGCAACGCCGATCTGATCGTCGTGTCGCATTCGCCGGAGACGGTCAGGGCCTATTGCCAGCGCGGCGCCGTGCTCGTCGATGGACGGCTCGTCATGTTCCAGGACATCGACGATGCGATCGCGATGTACAACCGCATGAATCGGTGAGCGAGCGGCGGCCGCAGCGCGCGGTCCGTTCCATTCCGTCCGGACCGGTGCTCGAAATTTAATGTTAGTTATGATATTTATCTTTTAATAATAGACGTGATTTCGTCGTGCGATCGGTGTTCCACTGCGCGGCTCGTGCTCGAGCGCGAGTCCTCGCGATCCGGGAGCGGACGATCGTCGGTTCCCGTGGCATCCATGGCGGAGTCGATGACGATCGAGGACTTGGACGGCAGCCGCGCGGTGGCGCGAAGCGCCCTCGAGCGCTCGCAGCTGGTCGCGCGCGCGCTCGCCGAGGCGGCGAGAAGGGCGCGCTTCTCGACCCGCGGACGACGGGCCTTGGCAGGCGGCGGATTCTACCGTCGGCGCGACGAGAGGCTGATGCGCCTCCTCGCTCGGATCGGCTTCGTCGTCGTCGTCGTGCTCCCGAGCCTCGTCGGCGCAGCCTATTTCGGCCTCGTCGCGTCCGACCAATATGTGTCGGAGGCGCGGTTCGCCCTGCGCGGCGGAACCGCACCGAAGCTCGACGCGCTCGGCGCGCTCACCGGGTTTCCGTCCCTTCAGATCCTCCAGGATACCCGGATCGTCGTCGACTATCTCGAGAGCCGAGCGATCGTCGAAGCCCTCGAGGCGAAGATCGGCATCGTCGGCATGTTCAGCCGTCCGGAGATCGATGCCGTCTCTCGGCTCGATCCCGAGGCGCCGATCGAGAAGGTGCTGCGCTACTGGAAGAAGATGATCGATGTCGGCATCGAGCTGCCTGCGGGAATCGTCGTCGTCTCGGTTCGCGCCTATACGCCGCGGGATGCGGCGATGATCGCGGACGCGATGCTCGAGGCCAGCGAGCGTCTCGTCAACGACATCAACGATCGTATGCGCAAGGACGGCTTGGCGCTGACCGAGGTCGAGATCCGGCGCGCCCGAGACCGCCTGGCTCGGGCGCGAGCGGCGATGGAGCAGGCGCGCAACGAGGAAGGTCTCCTGAGCGCGGAGAAGGCCCTCGACGCCCAGAACATGCTGATCGCGGCCGAGCGCTCGAGCCTGCTCAGGATGCAGCAGGACTACGAGATGCAGCGCCGCTATCTGGTGGAGGCGGCGCCGCAGCTGCGCGCCTCGAGGAAGCGCATCGAGGCCGAGAAAGACCAGATCGCGCAGCTCGAGAGCCGATTGACGAGGCGTCCCGGAGGTGCAGGCGACACCAAGGTGCTGTCAGGAACGATGAACCGGCTCGAGCATCTCGATTTCGAGCGGCAGGTCGCGGAGAAATCCTATGCCGCGGCTCTCGCGGCGAATGAGCGTGCCCGCTTGGCGAGCGAATCCCAGCTCCTCTACATCAATACCTTCGTCCGCCCGATGGAGCCTCAGCAGGCGCGATACCCCAAGCGCCTGCTGGCCATCGGCATCATCGCCGTTGCGTCCCTGGCGGCCTGGGGCGTGTCGATCGGATCCTTGCATTTCGTCCGCAACCATATGGCCAGATGACGGCGTCCTTTCCCCCATGGTCCCGCTCGGTGGCTCCACCATGCTGTTCGACCTCGAGCAGGATCTAGGATCCACTGTGCTCGCCTATCTCGTCCCCGACTCGCCCGCGATACCGGCGGTGCTGCGTGTGCGAGGCGAGGGGAGAGAGCTCGGGACGGTCGAGGCCAACGAGACGCGCGAGGCCCTCGTCGCAGCGGGTCGGCACCCGACCGGCCGATGTGGGTTTCGTATCGACGAGGCCATGATCCCCGGGCTCTCGCGATTTTGCGACCTCGAGCTCAGGGATGCCGAGACCGATGTCCTCGTCTATCGTCGCTCCCCGACCCGAGCCCCGATCGGTCAGCGGTTGTTTCGTCTGGAAACCCACCTGCTTCCGTTGTGGAGGCTCGACGACGTCCTCGCGGCCGAGTTTCATATGTGGTACAAGGGAATCGACCGCTACGGCAGGGAAACTTCCACCCAGGTCTTCTGCCTCGGCCGCTACTCCTCGCTCTATGCGAGCGGGCGCTTGCTGTACAAGCCCTATGAAGGCTACTTGGCCAAGGGCTTCGCGACGATCGCGATGTTGCGCGATCCCTACGACGAGCTCGCCGAGCGGCTCCTGATCCTGAAGCATGTCGGGCCACATGCCGAGAAGCTTCTCGGCCTGCGCGACGCCCTCGCCTTCGAGCCGGTGATCGCCTGCCTCGAGGAGCTCGAAACCTTCACCGAACCGGATCTCAAGCGCTTCTTCCGGCATCTGCCGGGGGGCGCGATCAGCGCGCTCGCCAATCCGCTCGTGCGGCAATTGACGGCGGGGGCACCCGACGAGATGCCGAGCCATGCGAGCCTCGCGGCGGCGCTCGACGCCTTGGCGAGCTTCGAGATTGTCGGCCTTCGGACCGATGCCGGGACCTTCCTGCAGGCTTTATCGGATCTCTGCGACCTCGACGCTGCGACCCTGCCGGGCATCGACGAGTTTCCGCTCGTTCGGGCGCTCGGCCTGCGCCTGAGGTCCATCTCCTCGATCGAGAGCCTTCTCGAGAAGGATCTCGAGCTCTTCCATCAAACG
Source organism: Beijerinckiaceae bacterium (assembly GCA_024304885.1). Taxonomy (GTDB): domain Bacteria; phylum Pseudomonadota; class Alphaproteobacteria; order Rhizobiales; family Beijerinckiaceae; genus Methylocapsa. The sequence goes on along the minus strand of JALJOM010000003.1, from coordinate 2,451,960 downwards.
ACGGCCGCTTTCGAAAGAGCCGGCTCATGAATCATGCGTCGCCGGGGGCAGGGCAGTGCCCGTGTGCCTGAACGGCGGGAACGAACATGGCAAAATCTGACGAGAGCACTCGGCACGGGTCCATGAACGACGTCGATGTTCCATGCGATGTGGCGGCGGACGGTGCGCGCGCGGCCGCGCGACGACGGCCGGCCTCGCCGGCCATCGGCCTGCCGTCGGCGATGAAGGCCCTGCGCGCCCTCGCCGGACGCGCGCAGGCACGCGGCGCCCCGGAGGTCGCGAGGGAAGCGACCGAGGCCTGGCGTGCTGCGTGGGGACGGCTCGCGGCCTCGCCCGTTCTCGTGAGCTTCGTCGCCTGCGTCCTGCTTCCCGCGGCAGCGGGGGGCGTCTATTTCTTCTTCGTCGCCTCGGACCAGTACATCGTCGAGGCGCGTTTTGCCGTTCGTGCGGCCGACGACGGCACCGAGCACAAGCCTCGCAGCGAGCACCTTCTGTCACCCCTGCTCACGAGCCCCGCGGCCTTCGCCCATCAAGACGCCGAGATCGTCGCGAGCTATATCCGCAGCCGAGCCATCGTCGAAGATCTCGAAGGGACGATCGACGTGCGCGCGATCTTCGGCCGACCCGAGGCCGACGTCTGGGAACGGCTTCCCCACGCTGCCTCGGCGGAGGTGCTTCGCGATCATTGGCTGCGGAAGGTCTCGGCCTATCTCGATCATGTCTCGGGCATCGTGATCGTGAAGGTGCGTGCCTTCCGCCGCGAGGACGCCCTCGCCCTGGCGCAGGCGATCCTCGTCGCGAGCGAGCGGCTCGTCAACGCGATCTCCCTGCGTGCGAGGGCGGATACGATGGCCCGCGCCGAGGAGGAGGTGCGCCGCGCCGATGCCGCGATGCGGCGTGCGCTCGCAGACCTCGCGCGGTTTCGCGACACCGAAGGTCTCGTCGATCCGGTGAAAGCGGCCGACCTCACCGGGAAGATCCTGCTGCAGCTCGTGCAGGACAAGATCAAGATCGAGACCGAGCTCTTCGTCGCGATGCGAATGTCGAGAGCCGAGGCTCCGGGGACGGCCTCCTTGCGCGCGAGATTGGAGAGCCTCGATTCCCAGATCGCGCGCACGCGTGCGGAGCTCGCGGGCGAGAACCCTCGAGCGCGCAATCTCGCCGCGGCCCTGGTCCGGTTCGAGGAGCTCGAGGTCGAGCGCCAGTTCGCGGAATCCGTGTACGCCTTTGCTCGGGAGGGCCTCGACAGGGCGCGGATCGCGGCCGAGCGGCAGACGATCTACGTGACCGTCTTCGTGCCGCCGGCGCTTCCGCAGGAGGTGGCTTATCCGCTTCGGCTCACCTTCAGCGTCCTGATCGCGATCGGCCTCGCCGTCACCTGGGGGACCGGCGCGCTGATCTGCGCCTCCGTCATGGATCACAGGCTCTGAGACGGCCCCGGTCCCGGAGCATTTTCAAGGGTAGGGCACCAGTTCGCATGGCGCCGGCGATGCTGCACCGAGCCGTGACGTCGCCGGAATTCATGTTTGCCGGGCGCAGACCCGAGGGCTATTATCGGGGACCGTCGACGACGCCCCGTGCAGGTCGGGCTCGGGCGCTGCCGCCGGCGCGGCCATGCGGCGGTGACGTCGCATCAGCGATTTCGGGCGAAGTGGATCGCTGCGCGGGTTCACATGTCGATCTCGTCGCAGGCGATTCACCCTCGCCCTCGTAGGCTTCCGCGCCCGTCTTCGGTTCCGAAGGCATGGAAGGACGGGTCCTTGCGGAGCCGTCCTCGCCCCATCGCGCTTTTCTTTCTCCCGTTCGGGCGAAAAGCGCTCGGAGAAGGGCCTCGCGCAACGGCGAGATCGCAATGTTTCGAATGATCGACATCAATGCGATTGTGCGACGAGACGAGACTCTGGGGCGGGTTTCCGATTTGGCCGGACCGGAAACCGCTCTCGTACCGGGATCGATGAGTGCCGGTAGGTCGGATGTAACGCCGTATCCGCTGCTTCGCCGCTGAAGCGTGCTTCACTTCGTGACTCGGGCTACAACGGCGGCGGATACTCGAGAGCCAGCGCAGGTTCGAGGTGGCTCATGGCTGCGAGCTCGCGATTCGGTGGACCCGATCAAAACCCCGACGACGCGGTGCCGCCGCGGCGCGCGACGGACTTGCCCAGCTCCCCTACCTCCGTCCGGCGAACGGACATCGTTCGTGGGCTCGCCGGAGGTCTTACGAAGAGCTGGGCGTGGCTACGACGGGGCCTCGCCGCTTGCGGGAGCGCCGTGGCCGAGCACTACCGGTCGAAAAGGCAACCCATGTACATTATCGCCCGCAACATCACCGGGCCTCGTCTCAAATGCGAGGCGCTGATGGTCGACAAGAAGAGCTTCACGGCATGGCCGCCGAGCACCGAGGACGGCTGGCGCCGGGCCTACAAGTTCCGCGACAAGCTGATGGCCGAGGTGGTTCGGCTCGAGGTCGATCCCATGGGCGAGGAGCTGAAGGTCATCGAGGCGGTCTATATCCCGTAACGCCGGGGGATGGGTCCCCCCTGGGGTGGCGTCGCCGAGCTTTGGCCCCTGTCTTGCTTTTGCTCCGGCGCGATCGAGTGCCGCTCGGTGAACCTGGCCTGGTTCCCCCAAGAGCGGCTCAACCCATGGGAGACACGCGATGGCCGAAGCTCACAGCCCCGAGGACAGCGCACGCTATGTCCTGACGATCTTCAAGCGCCTGCGCTGCAGCAAGAACGAGAGCGCGCTGATGGGCAACTTGACCTTGCCGTTCAGCCAGGACGGGTGGACGAAGGAGGATCTCGCCTCCGGCTTGGCCTATGGGGTCGAGCAGGGCTGGATCAAGGCCGGCAAGGAGGACAAGTTCTACAAGATCACGGAGGCCGGCATCGAGCAATATGCGGCCGTAGCGGACTGAGCCGAACCGCTCGCGGCCCCGTTAGCCGAGGCCGCGGATTCGCGGGTGGCGGGCATGCGCTCGGGCGGTGAAGGTCACGCCCATCCCGCGAGCTCGCGGGCGACGAGCTCGTAGATCACCATCATGCCGAGCTCGCTGTCGTTGAGGCAGGGGACGACCGCGAAATTCTTGCCGCCATGAGCCTCGAACAGGGCGCGATTCTCGACGCCCTGCTCGTAGAGCGTCTCGAGGCAGTCCGCCGCGAAGCCCGGCGTGACCACGACGAGGCTCCTGACCCCGTTCCGGGCGAGGCTCCGAATCGTCGCGTCGGTTCCAGGCTCCAGCCATCGGCTGCGGCCGAACCGGGACTGGAAGGTGATCGGGCAGCGGTCAGCGCCGAGCCCGAGCTTCTCCCGCAAGAGGCGCCAGGTCTCGAGGCACTGGTCGAGATAGGGATCGCCCTTGTCGACCTGGGCCTTCGGAATCCCGTGGAACGAGACGAGGATCATCTCCGGAACGAAATCGAGCTTGGCGAGCCGCGCGCGCACCGAGGTCGCGAGGACCTCGATATAGGTCGGATCGCTGAAATAGGGCGGTGCGATCCGGAGCGCAGGTTGCCAGCGCATGGGGCGCAAGGTGTCGTAGACCTCGTCATGGATGCTCGCGGTGGCCGCGGCCGCGTATTGCGGATAGAGCGGGACGACGAGGATGCGGCTGCAGCCGACCTCCTTCAGCTTATGAAGGCCGACAGCGAGCGCCGGATTGCCGTGCCGCATGGCCCAGCCGACGACGATCTTGCGCGTGCCGGGCCTGTGCCCCTGTCCCTCGAGCCCGCCCGCCCGGAGCCAGGCGTCGAGCTTCTCGGCCTGCGATCGCGTGATCGACTTCAGCGGGCTTTCGTCGCGGCTCCAGTTCCAGATTGTCGCATAGTCGCGGGCCTTGGTCCAAGGACGGAACGGTAGGATGCCGAGGTGCAGGATCGGATTCCAGAGGCTGCGCGGCAGCTCCACGACCCTCGGATCGGACAGGAAGCTCTTCAGGAAACGGCGCACCGAAAGATAATCCGGCGCGTCCGGCGTACCGAGATTGACGAGAAGGACGCCGATCTTGCCGGGCGCGGGAGGCACGGAATCTCGGATCGATGCAATTTCGACGATGTCACTGGATCGGGTCACTGTCGCAAGCCTTTGATGCAAGCCGATCGAACACCGGCTCTCGTCCCGAATCCGGATGCTCTACGATTATCGCATTTTCGCGACGCGAACCGGAGGCCGGTCGGCTGGAAAATGCTCTGGGCCCGGCACCTTTCGTGCCGGCCGCAGGACATCGCGATGGGGGAACGGGGACCGGCTACCTCGGGCAATTTTACCCGATTCCCGGGGCGATGTAAGGCGCCGGGTTCCGGAACGCACGCATTTTGGTGGAAAAGCGCGGCGAAGGTCGGACGCTCCCTAGGCATCCGAAAGGCAAGACCGTGCTCGTCGTGAAGACCGCTCTGCTCTTCGTCTTGACCGCGCTCGCCGAGATCGTGGGCTGCTACCTGCCCTGGCTCTGGCTGAGAAGGGACGGCTCCGTGTGGCTGCTCGTGCCGGCAGCTGCGAGCCTCGCGATGTTCGCTTTTCTCTTGACCTTGCACCCGGCGGCGAGCGGGCGAATCTATGCGGCCTATGGCGGCGTCTATGTCGCGACCGCGCTCCTGTGGCTGAGACTCGTCGATGGAGTGAGGCTCGGCCCCTCGGACTGGATCGGCGCGGGGCTCTGCCTCGTCGGCATGGCCGTCATCGCCTCGGGATGGCGAGCCGAACCTTCGTGAGGCGCGAGCGACGCGGTCAGACCGCGTCGTCGCGCAGGCGCACGATCACCTCGACCTCGGCAATGCGCTTGCCGCTGGGAGGCTCGGGAAGATGGAGCAGATCCACCGCGACCTGAGGAATATCGATGAGCATATTTGTCTCCTCGACCAGGAAATGATCGTGGTGGGAGACGTTGGTGTCGAAATAGGTGCGCGTTCCGTCGATCGCGATCTCGCGCAGGAGCCCTGCCTCGGTGAATTGATGAAGGCTGTTGTAGATCGTCGCCAGCGAGATCGAGACGCGAGAGGCTTGCGCCTCTTCCTGCAGCTTCTCCGCGGTGAGGTGCCGGTCGCCCTTGGCATAGAGGAGCCAGCCGAGCGCGAGCCTCTGCCGGGTCGGGCGCAGGCCGGCGTCGAAGAGCTTCATCCTCAGATCGTGGAAGGGGCAACCGACGAGGGAGCCGAGGGAGGCCAGGGGCCTCGGCCGTGCGGCGCGGCGCGATGGCCTTGCTTTCGAGGAGGGTTTTTCGAGACTTGACATCGCTTCGACCTCGTCGGCCCGTCCGTAGGTCTGGGCGGGGCGAATCCTTTGAAACATAAGGCAAGAACGACGGCGCGGCAACTCCGTGACCGGCCCCGACACAGCTCTCGTCGCAGAGAATTCGGTTAACACATTCCGTGCACTATTTCGTGGCGAACTGTCACGGCGCAAGCCTCCGGCGGCGCGCCGGAGGGGAGTGTCGTCCCAAGCCATCGGAAAGGGAGCGCACGTGCCGAACCTCCCATTGAAGAGCGTGCTGCGTGCCGCGGCGCTCGCCCTCGTCGCGAGCGGGCCGGCGAGTGCGCAGCAAGTCGGCTCGCTCGAGCCGAAACCCTTGCCGCCGCTCGCAAATCCCGCGGATCCCTCGACGCCGGCGAAGGAATTGTTCGGCCGCAAGGCAGAGCCCGCGCCGCTTGCAGCGCGCACGATCGGATTCTATTCGCGCGGTTGCCTCGCGGGCGGACGCCCGATCGCGGTCAACGGGCCGGCCTGGCAGGTCATGCGCGTCTCGCGCAACCGGTTCTGGGGCCACCCGGCCTTGATCGCGTTCCTTGAGCGATTCGCGCGCAAGGTGCCGAAGGTGAGCAATTGGCCGGGTGTGCTCGTCGGCGACCTTTCGCAGCCCCGCGGCGGCCCGATGCTGACGGGGCATGCCTCGCATCAGATCGGGCTCGATGCCGACCTCTGGCTGACGCCCATGCCCGCGCGCGAGCTCACCTGGCGCGAGCGCGAGGAGATGATGGCCGTCAATGTCGTGCGCGAGGACCGGCTCGATGTCGATCCGACGAGATGGACGCCGGACCACCTCGCGGTCGTCAAGGCCGCGGCGCAAGACCCGGCCGTGCAGCGCATCTTCGTCAATGCGGCGATCAAGAAGGCGATCTGTCGAGACGCCAGGGGCGATCGCTCGTGGCTCGAGAAGGTTCGTCCCTATTACGGGCACGATTATCATTTCCATGTCCGGCTCGGGTGCCCGGCCGGAGAGCAAGCCTGCCGGGATCAGGATCCGGTCACGTCGGGCGAAGGCTGCGATGCTTCGCTCGCGCATTGGTTCACCGATGCCGTGCTGCACCCGAAGCCCGGTCCGGTGAAGCCGAGGCCGGCGCTCACGATGGATGCGCTCCCGCCCGAGTGCCGGACGGTTCTGACGGCGCGGTGACGCCGGCAGGAGAGCCGCAAACGACGACAGGCTCGGCCGAGCACTCCGGTGCTCGGATCGGATTTGCCGGGTCAGTTCTCGTGCGCGACGACGGGTCGGACGGGCTTCGCCTTGATGTGCTGGAGCTTGCTCCTGCGCACGACACCCACGCTCCGACCCATGACGATCGGCGCTTCCTCGGCTGCCTGGCCGGCCGGCTGCACGTCTGTTGCGACCACTGCGGGCTTTTGCGCCTTCGGCGCGGCGGGCGCTCTGGCCCGCGGGGGACCGGCCCAGGCGCCTTCCCCTACGACGAGGCTCGAGACGGCCAGGGCTGCAAGACCCAGGACGACGGGACTCTTGAAGCACGGCATGGTGCAGCTCCGCGAATTCAGTAGCGGCAAGTCGGCCGCGCCTTCGGGGAAAAAACGTCCCGGCAGGCCGGAATGTTGCGACCCGAGGGAGGCCCCGCGAAAAATCCTGGATCCAACCTAGTGAAGATAGCGTTTCCACCCTGTGCGCCGCCGCACGTGCCGACGAGCTATAGGCCGGTTCGCGTTCGTGTCGTTGACCAGGATCAAGAGTCGCTTTCGACCGTCGGGTATCGCCGGCTCGAGCGGCGCCGTTCTCGCCCGCGACGAGAAAAGCGGTCAGACCGAGTGGCCGATGCCCACCGGACAGGACACGCCGGTGCCGCCCAGCCCGCAATAGCCGTCCGGATTCTTGGCGAGATATTGCTGGTGGTAGGCTTCGGCATAGTAGAACGGCGGTCGATCGAGGATCTCGGTGGTGATCGGACCGAAGCCGCGCTCGCGTAGGAGCCGGTCGTAAGCGGCCTTGCTCGCTTCCGCGGCGGCCCGCTGAGCCGCGTCGGCGACATAGATGCCGGAGCGATACTGCGTGCCGACGTCATTGCCCTGGCGCATCCCCTGGGTCGGGTCGTGGCTCTCCCAGAAGGTCTTCAAGAGCTGCTCGTAGGGGAGCACGGCCGGGTAGAAGGCGACGAGCACGACCTCGTTATGGCCCGTGCGCCCGGTGCAGACCTCTTCGTAGGTCGGGTTCGGCGTGAAGCCGCCGGCGTAGCCGACCGCCGTCGAGAAGATGCCGTCGCCGAGCTGCCAGAACTTGCGCTCCGCGCCCCAGAAGCATCCGAGGCCGAAGAGCGCCGTTTCCACCTCTGCGGGGAAGGGCGGCTTCAGCACTGCGCCGTTGACGTAGTGGGTCGCGGCCGTCGGGATCGGCTCGGAGCGTCCGGGCAGCGCCTCCGAAGCGGACGGCAAGGTCACGAGCTTGCGCGAGAACATCCTGGGCTCCCATCTCGGAAGGCGCCGGGTCACGGCCTCAGAATGCACGTATCTGCGCCGGCACGCAACGCGCGCCGGCGACCGGAGGCAATTCTCGAACTTTCTCCGGCTGAACGGCTCGCGAGCCGCTTCGTTGACAGGTGTCCGACGCGGCCATAGGCTCTACGCTCCGAGCTGCGAAGAAGGCGGTGCGAGCCCGCCGCGGTCGCGCCACTGTGAGCGGTCCTCCTCCCACCGGGGAAGCAGCCGCGAGCCAGACCTTCCGCCCGGAACCGAGATCGAGACGGGACGCGTGATCCCGGGAGCCTAGAACATGAGCGATGCCGTTCTCGCCGGGAAAACCGGCCCCGTTGCCATTCCCCTCCGTGATATCCTTCCTTGGCTCGTCCTCGGCGGCGTGCTGGCGCTCCTCGCTCTCTATTTCGTCGGGGTGGAGCAGGGCGCGGCGGCGCTGTTTCCCGGCGAGCTCGTCCACGAGACCGTCCACGACGGACGCCATCTTCTCGGCTTTCCCTGCCATTGAGCCTGGGCTCGCGGATGAGCCCGCTGTCGCGGTTGTCCGGTCGCGTCGGCGGCCTGCTCGCCCGTGGGCTCATTGCCGGGCTCGTGGCGGGTCTTCTGGCGGCGGCCTTCGCGGCGGTTGTCGGTGAGCCCTCGATCGAGCGTGCGATCGCCTACGAATCTGCCGCCGAGGAGGCTTCAGGACAGGCCCGAGAGCCTGAGCTCGTCAGCCGCGCGGTCCAGAGCCGCGAGGGGCTCCTCGCGGCGGGCGTGCTCTATGGCGCGGCGATCGGCGGGCTTTTCGGCCTCGCATTCGCCCTGGCCTATGGTCGCCTCGGCCGGCTCGGGCCTGTTGCGACCACTGCCGTGCTGGCCGGTGCCGGCTTCCTCGCCATTGCTTTCGTTCCGGCGCTGAAATATCCCGCCAATCCTCCGGCGGTCGGGGATCCCGCGACGATCGGCATCCGCACGGGGCTCTATTTCACCTTCATCCTCGTCTCGGTGTGCGCCCTCGCGGTCGCGACGGCAGCGAGCCGGCCTCTGCGCCGGAGTCTCGGCAGCGCGGCGGGCAGCCTCGCCGCGCTCGGTCTCTTCACGGCGCTGATCGCGACTGCGTGGCTCGCGCTGCCGGCGGCCGAAGCTCCGTCGGCGGAGTTTCCCTCCGACCTGATCGCGACCTTCCGCCTCGCCTCGCTCGGGACCCGAGCGGTCCTCTGGACCGCGCTCGGGATCGGCTTCGCCCTCGCGCTGCCGCGACAGGACATCTGACCCCCGGGCCGTGGGTCCGAGGTTAGGAGATCGTTAAGCACGATCGATGCTACAGTGCCACAGGGAAAGATTTATCCATTTCTTCGGGCTCAGCTCGTTTTGCACCGGGCGGGTGGGTCCGGTAAGGATACATGCAATCGTCATGCGGGCGTAGCCCTGGCCGAGGCTTACAAGAATGGTCGCTACGAGAATTGCCGAGGTCGGAGAGCATTTTCTCGTCGGGCTTCGCCCGACGACCCGCCTTCACGAGCGCGACCGCGCGCTTCTCGGCGATCTGAAGCCGGCCGGCGTCATCCTCTACAAGAGCAATTTCCGGCACGATCTTCCCTATGACGCTTGGCTCGAGAGCCATGCCAGGCTCGTCGAGGACATCAGGGCCGCGTGCGGCCGAGAGCGCCTTCTCGTCGCCATCGACCACGAGGGGGGCCGCGTGTGCCGCACGCCGCCGCCGATCACCCGTTTCGCCTATGCGATGCGCTGGGCGGACCATGCCGCGGAGGTCGGCGCGGCGATGGGACGCGAGCTCGCCTCGCTCGGCGTGAACCTGAACTTCGCGCCGGTGCTCGACATTCACACCAATCCCGACAATCCGGTGATCGGGGAGCGGGCGTTCGGGACCACCGCCAAGGAGGTGATCGCCGCGGCGCTGCCCTTCATGGAGGCGATGCAGGCGCAAGGCGTCCTGGCCTGCGGCAAGCACTTCCCCGGGCATGGCGATACGAGCATCGACTCGCATTTCGGCCTGCCGTCGCAGGAGCTCGGCCTCGACCGGCTGAATGCGCGCGAGCTTCGCCCCTTCGCCGCGGCGATCGAGGCCGGCATCCCGATGATCATGACCTCGCATATCCTGTTTCCCCATATCGACCCTGCTCAGCCTGTCACCCTGTCGCGCCATTTCGCGACCGAGATCCTCCGCGACGAGCTCGGCTTCGGTGGGGTCACCGTCTCGGACGATATCGGGATGGGCGCGATGAACGGCTTCTTCGATGCGCCGGAGGCCGCCGCGCGCTTCCTCGCCGCCGGCAGCGACATGCTGATGGTCTGCTCGCATTTCACCGATTCGGACCGGACACGGACCTTCGCGGCCGCGATCCGCGACGAGATCGACCAGGGCCGGCTCGACGGCGAGCACCTCGCGCGATCGCGCAAGCGAATCGAGGCGTTGCTCGCGCGTGCCGAGACCAATCCCGTGCGCGAGCTGCCCGGCTCTGTCTTGCAGGCCCATGCGACCACGGCGGCGCTCTTCGACGCCCAGACCGCCGAGGTCGTCTGACTCGCCCTGTTGTGCGCTTGCCGCGCGTCGCCCGGCTGCCTGATGGTCGCGCGAAAAGATATTTCAACTGACGTAATATATAAGTCGAAAAATCGATAGAAGTCCTGCCCGCTCGCTCGGCTCCTCTCGGTCCCGGTCTCGATACGCGAGGGACAAGGGACGAAATTTCGGCTTGCGGGACGCCGTTTTCCTTGGGCCGCACGGGCTCTCCAGGGGAACCGGCAGCCTATAACGTAGGACAATCGCAATTCACGACGAGATTTTTCTAATTCTTGTTGTCGGACGTCGTGATTTCAGGCATCTAATTGGCTTTGGAGGCAAAATTGACCCGAAGCCTGCCTGGAAAAATCGACACGCTTCTCGCCGTGCGGGCGGACGGACGCCTGCTCGTCGGTCGTGAGCGCGTGACCTTGCTCGAAGCCGTGGTCCAATACGGCAGCATCACGAAAGCGGCCGAGATCGCCGGCTTCAGCTACAAGACCGCTTGGGATGCCGTGAACGCGATCAACAACCTGTTGCCGCGGCCGGCCTTCATCACCCGCACCGGCGGCCCCCGCGGCGGCGGCGCCGAGGTCACCGACGAAGGTCGGCGGCTCATCACCGCCTTCCGCCGTCTCGAGGAGAAGCTCGGCCGAATTTCCGAGGCGATCGCCGAGGAGGGCCTGGAGAACGAGCAGGATCTGCTATTCTGGGGCGTCGGCTTGAAGCTCAGCGTCCGCAACGCGTTCCACTGCAAGGTCGTCGAGACGAAGCCCGGCCCCGTCTACGTCGCGGTGAAGCTCGAGCTCACGCCCGGCGTCGAGATCACCTCGGTCGTCACCAACGCGAGCGTCACCGAGCTCGGGCTCCTCCCGGGCCATCACGTCGTCGCCTTGGTGAATGCCTCCTCCGTCATGCTCGCCCCGCAGGACGCGCCGCCGCTCATCTCCGCACGCAACAAGATCGCCGGCACCGTCGTCTCCTGCGTCGACGATTCGATCGACAACGAGGTCACCCTCGACATCGGCGGCGGGAAGACCCTCACGGCCGTCATCACCCACGACGGCGCCGAGGACGTCGACGCCAAGCCCGGCGCGAAGGTCTGGGCGATCTTCAAGACGTCCAACGTCATCCTCGCGAGCGATTGATCTAGCGGTCGACCGACCTGGCTGTCAGACTTGGCCGTTAGACTTGGCCGTCAGGAGAAGAGCAGCGCGGAGAGCTTCTTGCGCGCGCCGATCGTCGCCTTGTCCATCGGACCCCAAGCCTCGAAGAATTGCAGCAATTGCTTGCGGGCCGCCTCCTCGTTCCAGGCGCGGTCACGCTTGATGATCTCGAGCAGGGCGGCCGCCGCCTCCTCGCGCTTGTTCTCGGCATTGAGCAGGGTCGCAAGCTCGAGCCGGGCTTGATGATCCGACGGGTCGGCCTCGAGCTTGCGCTCCAGGTCGCGCGAATCGCCGACGCTCGCGACCTGCTCGGCGAGCGCGAGCATCGCCTTCGCGGCGACGATCGCGGCGTCCTTCTGCCCGGCGTCGGGCACATCCTCGAGGAGCTTCCGCGCGCTGTCGAGCTCGCCCGTGGCGAGAAAAACCTTGGCGAGCCCGGCGACGGCGACGAGATCGCTCGGATCCTCGGCGACGAGCGTCCTGTAGATTTCCGCGGCTGCGGCGGGATGGCCCTCGGCGAGAAGCGCCTCCGCCTCGGCCAGCACGTCCTCGCCCTTACCGATCGGCCCGACGAGCCTCTCGATGAAGCCCTTGATCTGGCTTTCCGGAAGGGCGCCCATGAAGCCGTCGATCGGCTGCCCGCGCTGGAACGCGATGATCGCGGGAATCGAGCGCACCCCGAGCCGGCCCGGAATCTGCGGATGCTCGTCGATGTTCATCTTGACGAGCTTCACCTTTCCGCCCGCGGCTTTCACGACCTTCTCGAGGACGGGGCCGAGCTGCTTGCAGGGCTCGCACCAGGGCGCCCAGAAATCGACCAGCACCGGCTGGCGCGTCGATTCCGTGATCACATCCGCGCCGAAGGTCGCGGTGGTCGTGTCCTTGATCAGCGGCGTGCCCGCCTCCTGCGGCTTGGCCGGTGCTGCGCCTTGGCCTGGAATGCCCGCCATCTCCGCCTCGTGTTCCTCGAGCCGCCTAGATCACGATGGTCTTGGATCGAAACGATCCAAGACCATGAACGTGATCGATTCTAAAGATTCAGCGCGGGATGCGGGCGGAAAGCCGGTGTCCACCTTTCCTCATCCCGCGCTGGGCGATCGTGCTGCGGCGCCAAAATGCGTCGGCAGGGGCAAAATCGCAAGCCTGGATTGGGAGCATTTTCCAGCGAACCGGGCACGGGTTCGCGTCGCGAAAATGCGATGATGCAGGGATGTGGACCGTGCACTCCGCTGAAATCGAAGCGGAAAGCACGCCGAAGGCGGTGACGGGACAGCGTGGAGCCGCGAGTTTGCGACGGTCCGCGGCGCGGTGCTAAGGTCCGGCACTCGTTTCGGAAAACGCACTGGAGGTCTCATGTCGGTCGATTCCGCGACCGTGCGGCGTATCGCCCATCTCGCGCGCATCAAGGTGAAGGACGAGGAGGTCGATCACCTCCAGGGCGAGCTGAACGCCATCCTCGCCTTCGTCGAGGAACTCTCGAAGGTCGATGTCGAGGGCGTCGAGCCCATGACGTCGGTCGTCTCCATGCCGATGAAGAAGCGCGAGGACAAAATCACCGACGGCGGGATTCCCGAGAAGATCGTCGCCAATGCGCCGGCCGCCGAGGACAATTACTTCCGGGTGCCGAAGGTCGTGGAGTAGGGGCGCCGGGACGTCGCCGCATCAACGCCGTCATGGCCGGGCGAAGGTGCCGTGGTAAGCGGCGCCGGAGGGTCGACCGGGCCATGACGCCCTACTTACCCAGCAGGATCGGTTGCAGGCAGTGGCGCGGCTTCGCCACCCTCATCCGGCCGGATCCGCCGTCCACCTTCTCCCTCGCGGCGCAAGCGGCCCGCCCTCCCGGTCCGTCGGCCCTCGAGCGCGGGCCACCGCTTGCTTGCTCGCCCCTGGGAGAAGGGATCGGCGCCCTACCTTCGCCCGAAGAGGCGCTCGACGTCCCCGAGCTTCAATTCGACATAGGTCGGGCGGCCGTGGTTGCATTGGCCCGAGCCCGGCGTCCGCTCCATCTCGCGCAGTAGCGCGTTCATCTCCTCGGGGGAGAGCTTGCGCCCGGCCCGCACCGAATGATGGCAGGCGAAGGTTGCGAGCACGTGATCGAGCCGGCGTTCGAGCGGGGCCGTCTCGCGCTCGTCCTCGGCGAGCGCCGCGGCGAGGTCGCGGACGAGGCCGGGCGCGGCGGCCGGCCCGAGCGCTGCCGGCATCTCCTGGACGGCGACGGCGCCCGGCCCGAAGGGCTCGACGGCGAGGCCGAGCTCGGCGAGGAGCGGCGCGGCCTCGAGAATGCGCGCGGCGTCGGCCGGCGCGAGATCGACGACGACAGGCACGAGCAAAGCCTGGGTCGCCGAGGTGCGGGCGGCGCGGGCGGCCTTCAGCCGCTCGTAGACGAGCCGCTCGTGTGCGGCATGCTGATCGACGAGGACGATCCCGTCGGTCGTCTCGGCGAGGATATAGGTGCCGTGGACCTGGGCTCTGGCCAAGCCGAGCGGAGGGTCGAAGGGTTCCGGTCGCGGCACCGCGGTCGCATCGTGGGCGGGGTCGGGGTCGGGCTCCGCGCTCGGGGCGGGCTCGAAGGCCTGCGGGGCCTCCGCGACCGCAGGGAAGGCCGGGGATTGGTGCCAATCCCAGGCGCCCGAGGGACGTGGCGAGGCGGGTGGCGCGCCCCGCCTTGCCAGGAGACCCAGCGCCGCGGCGCCGTTCGCAGGGCTCGCGCGATGCAGCGCTCGTCCGAGCACCTCCTTCACGGCGCCGACGACGAGGCCGCGGACGAGCCCGGAATCGCGAAACCGCACCTCCGCCTTGGTCGGATGCACATTGACATCGACCTCACCGGGATCGCAGGAGAGGTAGAGCGCGACCACGGGATAGCGGCCCTGCGGCAGGTAATCGAGATAAGCGGCACGGATCGCGCCGACGAGGAGCTTGTCGCGCACGGGACGGGCGTTGACGAAGAGATATTGCGCCGAAGGATTGGCGCGGTGCCAGGTCGGCAGCCCGGCATAACCCTCGAGGACGAGCCCCTCGCGCTCGGCCGCGACCGGCAGCGCATTGGCCTCGAGCTCCTTGCCGAGGATGTCGGAGAGGCGGGCGAGCCGGGCGTCGTCCCCCGCGCGCGGAAGGCCGAGATCGAAGCCGCGCGCCTCGGAGGACGCGAAGGAGAAGCGGACCCGCGGGTTCGCCATGGCGAGCCGCTCGACCGTGTCGGCGCAGGCCCGCGCCTCGGCGCGATCGCTCTTCAGGAACTTGAGCCGCGCCGGGGTTGCCGCGAAGAGATCGCGCACCTCGACCCGGGTGCCGACGGGGCCCGCGGCCGGCGCGACCTGATGCTTCAGGCCTTGATCGACGCGGATCCGCGCTCCGTGCGGCGCGGCGGGAGGGCGCGAATGAATCTCGAGCCAGGCGACCGAGCCGATCGAGGGCAGGGCCTCGCCGCGAAAGCCGAGCGTCGCGATGGCGCCGAGGTCGCCGGTGGCGAGCTTGGAGGTCGCGTGGCGCTCGACGGAAAGATCGAGATCCTCGGCGCTCATGCCACAGCCGTCGTCGGTGACGCGGACGAGCCCTTTGCCGCCGGCCTCGATCGCGACGTCGATCCGCCTCGCGCCGGCATCGAGCGCGTTCTCGACGAGCTCCTTCACGACCGCGGCCGGACGCTCGACCACCTCGCCCGCAGCGATGCGATCGACGAGCACGGGGTCGAGACGGCGGATCGGCATGGGCTCTCCTTTGCGCTACCCTAAGGCAAACTGATTGCCGACGGCTTGGCCGAATGGCGCGTTTTCCACCGATCCCGGCGCCGCGAGGACCTCGTGAGCATCACGAACGCACGATCCGATCTCGAGGCTCGTCTCGGCAGGGTCCTGCGCTGCTTGGCCCGGCGCGTGCCCGGCGGCGATCCGCCGGCCGACGGCAAGGGCTGGACCGAGACGCTGCTCCGTTTCGTGCATCGCTACGAGCCGCGCGAGGGTCAGGGTCCGTTCCCGACCGCGATCCTGCTGCACGGCTGCGGCGGCGACCTCGACCATCTCGAGAGCTGGGGCCGCACTCTCGCCGGCCGGGGCATCCTGGCCTTCACGATCGACAGCCTCTCGCCGCGCGGGCTGGGCACCCTCGCCGCGCGCTGCCTCGTCTGCACCGGGCTTCGCCTTCGCGGCGCCGAGCGCAGCCGCGACATCTCGGCCGTCCTTCCCACCGTCCTCGCCGACCCGCACGTCGATCGCGACCGGATCAGCCTCGTCGGCTGGTCGCATGGCGCCTGGGCCGTGACCGAATGGATGCAGGACCCCGCGGCGCAGGACCTCCTCGCGACCGGCGCGCTCTCGATCGCTTCGGTCGTGCTCGTCTATCCCTATTGCGGTATCCTCTCCAGCATCCACGACCGCCCCTGGAGGTCGCGGGCTCCGGTCCTGGTCGTCACCTGCGGCAAGGATCGAGTCGTGTCGAACGCGGGGACCCGTGCCCTCGTCGAGGCCCTGTCGCGCGAGTGCGTCCCCGTGACGCACGTTCCGATCGACGGTGTCGGCCACGGCTTCGATGTGGAAGGCATCCCGACCTTCAGCCCGCCCGAGGCCGCCGAGCTCCGGGAGACCGTGGCCTCGTTCCTGGCGAAGACGAGCCGCTGACTGCGGCCCGCGCGCCCGACCGGCGCAAAATCCTCGGTCCCGCTCTTGCGGTTCATGCGCTATGGTCGGCGATCCTGGCCTGCCCGTGACCGATCGAGGGTCGCGACGAGGGGAGACGATGCGTCCCGCAAAAGAGCAGATCTTCAATGCGCCGTCGGTGATCCTCGCGATCGTCGCCCTTCTCGTCGCGATCCAGGCGCTCTGCGACGCCGTCACGCCCGACGTCTATCTCGAGATCGTGCGCCGCTTCGCCTTCGTTCCGGGACGCCTGACCTTCGCCTTCGATCCCGATCTCGTCGCGCAGGTGCTGACCGAGACGGCGCGTCGGGGGGATGTCGTCGCCGCGGCCGAGCAGCTTTTTCTCGGCGACGGGACGGCGCAATGGTGGACCTTCGTCACCTATGCCCTGCTTCACGGCGGCTGGCTGCATCTCGGGATGAACTGCCTGTGGTTCGCCGCCTTCGGCTCGGCGGTCGCGCGCCGCTTCGGGACGCCGCGGTTCCTGGCGTTCTGCGTGGCGACAGCCGTTGCTGGCGCCGCCATGCATTACGTCACCCACATGACCGACCTCACTCCGATGATCGGGGCCTCGGCGGTCGTGTCCGGGGCCATGGCCGCGGCTATCCGCTTCGTCTTCCAGCCGGGTGCGCCGCTCGGGGAGAGCCTCGGCTTTACCCCACGGGGGGACGAGTCCCGGGCCTATCGTCAGCCGGCCCTGCCTCTGCGCGAGATCGCGACGAGCAGCTCCGCGATGAGCTTCCTCGTCTTCTGGTTCATCGCTAATTTTCTTCTCGGGACGGCCTCGCTTCCGCTCGGCATCGAGGATGCCGGCATCGCCTGGGAGGCTCATATCGGCGGCTTCCTGGTCGGCCTCCTGGGGTTCCGCTGGTTCGATCCCGCGGGATTTGCAGCGATCCCGGGAGAGGGAAAGGCGCCCTTCGTCGATCGCTTGTAGCCGCCGGGGGAACGACCCCGCAGGACGGGGCCCGATCTCGGGCATTGCGCGAGATCGGGTAAGCTCGAGGTCGGGACGGCTTTCCGCGACGTGGCGGCTCCGCGTGCTAGAGCGGTTTCCGATCCATTCGAATCGGAAAGCAGCTCTACATTTTTGTTTTGTCGCGATTTCGCGACGCGAAGTGGTATCCACTTCGCTGGAAATCGCTCTAGAGCGCGACGAGGAAAAGTGTACAGCGGTTTTTTGCCCGCATCCCGCTCTGAGCTTTTGGAATCGATCACGTGTCATGACTTTGGATCGATTCGATCCAAAGTCATCGTGATCTAGAATGTCCAGCGCAGGCCGCCGAAGACCGAGCGACCGTCGCCCGGATAGAATATGGACCTGTTGGCGGCGGGGAGGCTCGCGTTGACGATCGTCGAGATGTCGCTCACGTAGCGCCGGTTCGTCAGGTTGCGCGCATCCACATAGATCGAGAAATTGTGCGGCAGGTCGATGCCGGCCTGCAGGCCGAGAAGCACATAGCCCGGGACCTGGAGCGTGTTGGCGAAATCCGCGAAGGCACCCTTCGGGATCCAGTCGATCGAGGGTGCGATGTAGAGCCCGTCCGGGCGCCTGTAGGCGATGGTGGTGCGCAGGACATGCTCCGGAATGCCGGCGATCCGATTGTTGCCGAATTGGGGGTCGTTGTCGAAGAAGAACTGGTTCCAGGTCCAGACCTGCGACAGGATCACGGCATCGCCGGCGCCGGGACCCGTGAGGTCGCGCAGGACATCGACGCCTCCGGCGAACTCGATGCCTTGATGGAGCGTGCGCGCCGCGTTGAAGGTCGTCGCCGGGATATTCGGATTGGTTGTGAACTGCAGGAGCTCGTCGCGGAGCTTCGACCGAAACGCCGTGAAGTCCCAGAGGAACCGGTCCCAACGGCCGCGCGTGCCGATCTCGCCGGTCCAGGCCTTCTGCTGCTTCAGGGGAACGAACCTCTGCTGGGTGAGGATCGTCGGGGTCAGATCGGAGAAATCGGGCACGTCGCGGCTGCCGGTCACGTCCGCGTAGACCTGGATGTCGGGGCGCGGTGCCCACAGGACGCCGAGCTTCGGCACGACGCCGCTGTAGACCACATTGTCGGATTTGAAGGTCAGGTCGGCCGAGACGGTTTGGCTGCCGAACCCGGGAACCGACACGGTGCTGCGCGGGATCCCGCCGAGATCCTGATAGTACCGCGTGTCGCTGAAGCCCTTGACGCCGGCCATGAGGGCGACCTCGGGCACGACGAAGAAGCGGTTCTCGGCATAGCCCTCGAGATTCAAGACGTCCTGCCGGGCGTTGAGCGTCTGCGTCTGCGCCGTACCGTTGAAGTTGATGAACCGCTGATCGACGAGATGGCCGCCCCAGAACCGGCCGCCGACGAAGAAGTCGTTGCGGAAGCCGCCGATCATGGCGCTGCCGGAGAGCCGCGGGGCAGCACCCCACGTATAGCCGTCCTGGTCCACGACCTGGAAGATCGGGTGGTAGAGATCCTTGTGGATGAACCAGGAGTCGATATCGATCCTGCTCCAGTCGAGCGCGAGGCTCGTGCGGTTCGCGATCCGCTGGGCGAAGACGTCGCGGGCCTGGTTGCCGCCGAACCCGTTGCCGATCGATTGCGGGTTCCCGGCCTGCGGGTTCGTGCGCAGCGTCGCGAGGTCGATCGCGCCGGGGAGCTGCTGACGCGTGTAGTAGGCGCCGAAGTAGAACCTGGTTTCGGCCGTCGGGGAAAAGCGATAGCCGATGTTGCCGTTGATCTGGTCGTAGTCCGATTGCGAGTGAATGCGATAGCCCTGCGAATGGAAGAACGTCCCGTTGACGAGGAAATCGAGCGGACCGATCACGCGCGACGCTTGGACCTGGCCGCGATAGGTGCCGAAGCTGCCGCCGTCGAGGCGCACGATGTCCGGCGCGAGCGCCGTGTAGGCTGTGGGAGACACGAAATTCACGGCGCCGCCGAGCGTCGAGGATCCGAAGATCAAGGCGTTGCCGCCCTTGAAGACCTCGATCGAGCGAAAGAAGAGCGGGTCGATCTGGTAGAAGTCGCCGCTGCCGTCGGCGTTGTTCACCGGGATGCCGTCCTGGAGCACCTCGATGCCACGCAGGTGGAAGCCGCGCGCGATGCCGGAGCCGCGGACGGACAGCCGGACCTCCTGACCGTAGCGCGTCTGCGCGAAGACGCCGGGCACGTCGCGCAGCGCATCGGGGATATCGCGGACGAAGCGGGTCTGGATAGCCGGGGAGGCCGCATCGACGAAATCGACCGAGCCGACCACGGCCTCCATCTGGCGGCGTTGCTCATCGACCGAGGGGCCGGTCAGCGAGCCTTTGGTCTCTGCGGGAGATTCGACGTTCACGGTCGGGAGCAGGACGCCTCCGGGCTGGACGGCTTGCTGTGCCGCGGCGGTCGAGGCGGCGAGCGTCGCGGCGAGCGCAACGGCGCCGCCGACGGATTTCTGGCGTGACATAGGCGTGATCCTTCGAGAGCTCGTGTCGCGGCACGGCGCACGGCGACGGCTTCGGAACTTTGCGGGGATTGGCGGTGCCGCGTGCGAGCGGCGAATCGTCCGACCCGAAGCCAGGGACGCGCGCTGTTCAGCGACGGCGCGACCGAGAAAGGACTCGAAGCTCGGGAGAGGACGACGGATTCAGAGGCGCGGAGGACCGCGCGCCGCGAAATAGAGTTCGAGCGGCGCACCGGCCGCGGCGAGCTGATCCTTGCCGAGACCGACACGGGAAGGTGGGCGCAGCGGAAGGACGAGCGGCCCGGCGAGGAGCGCGGCGACGATGGTGCAGCCGGCCGCGCAGGCGAGCGTGCAGCAGAGGTCGTGACGCGAATCGTGTCCGCCGGCGTCGGTTTCGCCACCGGCTACCGCGCAGGTGATCGCGCTTTGGCCTGCCATGGCGGCACGAGCGTGGGCCGGGAGCAATCCTTGAAGGACGAGCGCGCAAAGCAGGACGAGCCAAAGGGCTCGCCTCGACACGGTTCTCGGAGCTTCACGGCGCATCGCGTAAGCTTAGCGATCGGCTCCGGGAAATAAAGGCGGTCGCCGCTGAGAGGAGCGTCGAGTCGCACGTTTAGCGCGAGCTGTTGCAGGGCGGCAACAAGGCCGATTCCGGAGTCCGGCAGCGTCCGATCTGATGCGAGGTTGCGCGCGCCGTCTCGCATATGGCGTGGCCGGCTCTCGGGCTTCGCGCGAGGAAATAAAGAAGCTGGTCGGAGTGAGAGGATTCGAACCTCCGACCCCCTGCTCCCGAAGCAGGTGCGCTACCAGGCTGCGCTACACTCCGACTTTGCGGCGGGCGCCTCGCCGGCCGCGTCCTGGTCGGGGGTTCTTATAGTGATGCCCAGGGCCCCTCGCAAGGGAGTCCTGCACGAGCGGGCGTCGGTCTCAGGCGGCTCGCGCTGCGAGCCGGCGTTCCCATTCGAGAGCCTGGGCGACGATTTCCTCGACCTCGCGATAGTGCGGCTTCCAATCGAGGAGCCCGACGATTCGCTCGGCGCCGGCGACGAGCGCGGCAGGGTCGCCCGGGCGGCGCGGCGACAGCCGGACCGGGAAGTCGACGCCCGAGACCTTCTTCACCGCCTCGATGACCTCGAGGACCGAGAGGCCTTTGCCGTAGCCGCAATTGCAGGTGAGGCTCTCGCCCCCTTTGCGCAGGTGATCGAGCGCGAGGAGATGCGCGGAGACGAGGTCGGTGACCTGGACATAGTCCCGGATGCAGGTGCCGTCCGGGGTCGGATAGTCCGTCCCGTAGACCTCGAGCGCGGCGCGGCGCCCGAGCGCGGCCTGGACGGCGACCTTGATCAGGTGAGTCGCGTTGGTCCCCGACTGGCCGTGCCTCCCTCGCGGATCCGCTCCCGCGACATTGAAATAGCGCAGGATCACGAAGCGCAGGTCATGCACCTTCGCGACATCTTGCAGCATCCACTCGACCATGAGCTTCGAGCGCCCGTAAGGGTTGATCGGGGCGAGCGGCACGTCCTCGAGGATCGGCGTGACGGCCGGCTCGCCATAGACGGCCGCAGTCGAGGAAAAGATGAATTGGCGCACCTTGTTGCGGACCGCGCATTCGAGCAACGCCCGTGCACCCGCTGTATTGTTGAGGTAGTAGCCGAGCGGATCGGCGACCGACTCCGGCACGACGATCTTCGCGGCGAAATGGGCGATCGCGTCGATCCTGTGGTCGCTCAGGATGCGATCGACGAGGCCGGTGTCGCCGATGTCGCCGATGATCAGCTTCGCGGCTCCGGGCACGGCCCAGGCGAACCCGGTCGAGAGGTTGTCGAGGACGACGACCTCCTCGCCCCTGTCGATGAGGCCGAGAACCATGTGCCCGCCGATATAGCCCGCACCCCCCGTCACCAGAACCGCCATCTCGAACCTCGCATGGTCGACCTTCCAGAGCCGAATCGGACTCGGCCCTGACGATTGCACTCGCCGTTATGTGATCATTTTTCCAATGGAATGACATAGAACCCGTGTCTAGAGCGGGACGAGGAAAAGGGGTCACCGGTTTTCCGCCCGCATCCCGCTCTAAGCCTATGGGACCGATCACGTTGATGACTTTGGACCGAGTCGATCCAAAGTCATCAACGTGATCTACTGCCGTGTCGAGGCCCGCCGAGGCGGGCTCGATGCCCCTCAACCGAGCCTCCATCCGGATCGAGTAATGACCAAGCGCATCCGTAAAGCCGTCTTTCCTGTCGCGGGCCTCGGCACGCGGTTCCTTCCCGCGACCAAGTCGATCCCCAAGGAGATGCTGACCATCGTGGATCGGCCGGTTCTCCAGCATGTGGTCGAGGAGGCGCGCGAGGCCGGCATCGAGCATTTCGTCTTCGTGACCGGCCGGAACAAGGCCGTGATCGAGGATCATTTCGACATGGCCTACGAGCTCGAGGACACGCTGCAAAAGCGCGGCAAGACCAAGGAATATGAAGCCTTGATGGCGCAGCTCCCGGCAGCCGGCGCGACGAGCTTCACCCGCCAGCAGGCCCCCCTCGGCCTCGGCCACGCGGTCTGGTGCGCGCGCGACATCGTCGGCGACGAGCCCTTCGCGGTGCTCCTGCCCGACATGGTCACCATGGCGCGGGAGGCGAAGAGCGGCCGCTGCCTCGCCCAATGCGTCGCGGCCTACGAGAAGCACGGCGGCAATATCATCGCGGTCGAGGAGGTGAAGCCGGAGGAGACGCACCAATATGGAATCGTCTCGGTCGGCAAGGACCATGGTGCGACCTTCGAGATCACCGGGATGGTCGAGAAGCCGCCGAAGGGAACCGCGCCGTCGAACCTCATGATCTCCGGGCGTTATATTCTCGAGCCCGAGATATTCCCCATCCTCGAGAAGGGCGAGAAAGGCGCGGGCGGTGAGATCCAGCTCACCGACGGGATGAAGGGTCTCGCGAAGAGCCAGTCCTTCCACGGCGTGCGTTTCGACGGCCGGACCTATGATTGCGGCATGAAGCTCGGCTTCCTCGCGGCGAATGTCGCTTTCGCGCTCGCCAATGGCGACATCGCGGAACCGTTCAAGGCCGAGCTGAAGAAGATCATGGGCGCCTGACTCGTTGCGGCAGGCTGGAGCGCTTTCCGATCCGCTCCAATCGGAAAGCCGCTCTACATTGTCTTTTCTGGTCGCATTTTCGCATCGATGTCGATCTATCGAAACATCGAGATAGATATGCGAACCGGTGCCCGGTTTGCTGGAAGATGCTCTCGGCTCACGCGACGACGAGGGGCATGGGCTCGACGCTCACGCATTCGAGCCCGCGCGCGCGCAGGGCCTCGCGGAGCTTTGCGCTCGGCTCGGCGTCACCCGTGAACACTGCCTGATGCCGGACCGCCGGGACCTGCGGCTCGGGCGCAGAGAAGCCCTGGCGCTCGCGCAGGACCTTGTCGGTTTGCCGCGCGATCGCGGGCGCGGGATCGACCCATGCGACCTTCCATGGCGCGAGCCGCTCGAAATGTCCGGCGAGCAACGGATAATGCGTGCAGGCGAGCACCACGCAATCCGTGCGGCTCTCGCCGCTCTCGACGAAGGAGGGTGCGATCTCCGCGAGGATCGCCGAATCGGGGACCTCCTCGCCTTGCATGAAGGCCTCGGCGAGGCTCGCGAGCATGGCCGAGCCGACGAGCGTCACCTCGCAATGGGCTGCATAGGTGCGCACGAGATCATGCGTATAGTCGCGCGCGACCGTCGCGGGCGTGGCGAGCACCGAGACGAGGCGCGAGCGTGACAGCTCGGCGGCGGGCTTGATCGCGGGCACCGTGCCGACGAAGGGGGTCGCCGGGAACTTGCCGCGCAGAGCCGGCAGCACCAAGGTCGAGGCGGTGTTGCACGCGATCACGACCGCGTCCGGCTCGAATCGCGCGACGAGGCGCGCGATGACCGCAACGACGCGCGCAAGCAGAAGGTCCGGCGGAAGCGCCCCATAGGGAAAGCCGGCATTGTCGGCGGCATAGACGAGCGCCGCGTCGGGGCGCAGGCGCGCGACCTCGGCGAGCACGGTCAAGCCGCCGAGCCCGGAATCGAAGACGAGGATCTTGGGCGCACGCGTCATGGAAGCTCCATAGATCACGATGAATTTGGATCGACCCGATCCAAGTTCATGAACGTGATCGATCCCGAGATCCTAGAGCGGGATGCGGGCGGAAAACCGGCATCCGATTTTCCTCGTCCCGCTCTAGCGCGTTCGGCACGAGAGCGCGACCGGCCGAGGTCTCGACTGAACCAGGCTTTGGTAAGCGAAGTCTTGCCCGACGATCGAGGACCCCGAGGATGACCCCACGGCAAGAGAAGATCGTCGAGACCCATGTGCCGGCGCGGCTCGATCGCCTGCCTTGGGGGCGGTTCCATACGCTCGTCGTCATCGCGCTCGGCATTACCTGGATTCTCGACGGGCTCGAGGTCACGCTCGCCGGATCCATCGCGGGCGCGCTCGAGGCGAGCCCGGTCCTCGCCTTCGCCCCCGCCGAGATCGGCCTCGCATCGAGCCTCTATCTCTTCGGCGCGGTCGTCGGCGCGCTCGGCTTCGGCTGGCTGACCGATCGTCTCGGCCGGCGTCGGCTCTTCTTCATTACGCTCGGCCTCTACCTCGTCGCGACCGCCGCGACGGGGCTCGCCTGGAATCTCTGGAGCTTCTGCTTCTTCAGGCTGCTGACGGGAGCGGGAATCGGCGGCGAATATGCCGCCGTCAACTCGACGATCCAGGAATTGATCCCGGCGCGCTATCGCGGCGCGACCGATCTCGCGATCAACGGGTCCTTCTGGATCGGCGGGGCGCTCGGGGCCGCGAGCTCGATCCTTCTGCTGGACCCGCGCCTGATCGATCCCGAGATCGGCTGGCGCCTGTCCTTCCTGATCGGTGCGGCGCTCGGCCTCTTCATCTTGGCTCTGCGCGGCTGGATTCCCGAAAGCCCGCGCTGGCTCGTCCTGCACGGGCACGAGGACGAGGCGGAAAGGGTGACCGGCCGGATCGAGGCCGGCTTCGCCGCCCCGGGCGTGCATCTCGGAGACCTGGCCGCGCATCCTCCCTTGCGGATCCTCGCGCGGCGCCGGACGCATCTCGGCGAGGTCCTGCATACGCTCTTCGTCGCCCACAGGACGCGGGCTTTCGTCGGCCTGACCCTGATGGCGGCACAGGCCTTCTTCTACAATGCGATCTTCTTCACCTATGCGCTGGTGCTCACGCGATTCTATGCCGTGCCGGCCGAGCATGTCGGCTGGTATATCCTGCCTTTCGCGCTCGGCAACGTGCTCGGGCCCCTGTGCCTCGGTCCCCTGTTCGATTCGATCGGCCGCAAGCCGATGATCGCGTTCACCTATTGCACCTCCGGCTTGCTCCTCGCCGTGACGGGCCTGCTCTTCGCGCAAGGCGTGCTCGGTGCCACGCAACAAACGCTCGCCTGGACGATCATCTTCTTCTTCGCCTCGGCCGCGGCGAGCTCGGCCTATCTCACGGTCAGCGAGACCTTCCCGATCGAGATCAGGGCGCTCGCCATCGCGATCTTCTACGCGGCAGGGACCGCGATCGGCGGGGTCGCCGCGCCTTATCTCTTCGGGCTCCTGATCGGGACCGGCTCGCGCGGGGCGGTTCTCGTCGGCTATATGCTCGGCGCCGCATTGATGCTGGTCGCAGGCTTGGTCGCGGCGATCTGGGGCGTGGCGGCCGAGCGCAAGCCGCTCGAATCGGTCGCGCGGCCCCTGTCGGTGGCGGAAGATTGAAGGAGGGTCAGTTGCGTGCCGGACCCGCGAAGAGATCCTCGTAGGTCTCGCGCAGAATGTTCTTCTGCACCTTGCCCATGGTGTTGCGGGGCAGGTCCGCGACGAAGATCACCCGTTTCGGCCATTTGAACTTGGCGAGCCGGGTCTCGAGCGCGGCAAGCACCGCGTTCTCGTCGAGGCTCGACCCCGCTGCAGGCACGACGACGGCGATGACGGCCTCGCCGAAATCCGCGTGGGGTACGCCGACGACCGCGCATTCGACGACGCCGGGCAGGGCGTCGATCTCGGTCTCGACCTCCTTCGGATAGACGTTCAGGCCGCCCGTGATGATCAGATCCTTGGCGCGGCCGATGATGTGCACATAGCCGCGCGCATCGATCTTGCCGAGATCGCCGGTGACGAAAAAGCCGTCGGGCCGGAACTCGGCCGCGGTCTTTTCCGGGTTGCGCCAATAGCCTTCGAAGACGTTCGGTCCCGCGACCTCGATCACCCCGATCTCGTCTTGCCCGAGCACGCGCCCCGTCTCCGGATCGGCGATTCGGATCGAGATGCCGGGCAGGGGAAATCCGACGGTGCCGGCGATGCGGTCCCCGTCGTAGGGGTTGGACGTCATCATATTGGTCTCGGTCATGCCGTAGCGCTCGAGGATCGCATGGCCGGTCCGTGCCCGCCACTCCCGATGGGTGTCCGCCAAGAGGGGCGCCGAGCCCGAGACGAAAAGGCGAATATGTGCGCTCGCCTCGCGCGTGAGGCCCGGATGGCGCAGGAGGCGCGTATAGAAGGTCGGCACGCCCATCATCGTCGTCGCGCGGGGCAGGGCCGCGAGGCATTCGCCGGCGTCGAACCTCGGCAGGAACAGGATCGTCCCGCCGCAGAAGAGCATGACGTTCACCGCCACGAAGAGCCCGTGGGTGTGATAGATCGGCAGCGCGTGCAAGAGCACGTCCTCGCGCGAGAACCGCCAGAAATCGACGAGCACCTCTGCATTCGACACGAGGTTGCCGTGCGACAGCATCGCTCCCTTGGAGCGGCCGGTCGTGCCCGACGTATAAAGGATGGCGGCGAGATCCTTCGCCCCGCGGGCGACATCCTCGAAGCGATCGCCGAAGGCGGCGGCGCGATCCATCAGCGTGCCGGAGCCGT
Source organism: Beijerinckiaceae bacterium (assembly GCA_024304885.1). GTDB lineage: Bacteria > Pseudomonadota > Alphaproteobacteria > Rhizobiales > Beijerinckiaceae > Methylocapsa. The sequence goes on along the minus strand of JALJOM010000003.1, from coordinate 2,425,641 downwards.
CAGCGCCGAGAGTCTCGACCGCTCGCACGCCGGCCTTCACGGCCACGGGCGAGAGAGCATCGCGCAGTGACGGGTCGCAGACGACGATCCTCGGCTCCGCATCGGTCAGGAAATAGTCGAGCTCGGCGACCGTATAGGCGGCGTTGAGCGGAAGGAAGATCGCTCCGGCCCGAACCGCCCCGAGATAGAGCATCAGGGCTTCCGGCGATTTCTCGACCTGCACCGCGACACGGTCGCCCGGCCCGACCCCGAGACCTACGAGAGCGCCCGCAATTCGTGCGGAATGGGCCATCATGTCGGCATAGGTCCAGCGTCGCCCCGGAGGAGTCTCCAGAAAGACGTGGCTGTCGCGCCCTCGGGTGCGCTCGCGCACGGCTCGGAAAAGGTGGTTCGGCATAGAATTGCATCCCGAGGTGGCGGGATCCGCGCCGCGGCAAGGCCCGACGCAGGGGCGGCCCTTGTTTCGGCTTGGATCTTGCTTATTTGACAAGCGCCAGTTTCGACGCGGCCGGCGCGACGCGGAGGCGATGTGCCGACGCGGCGTGCTCGGCGTCGAGTCTACTTTTAAGGCACAGTTTACTCACCGGCAATACATGGGACCGACATCGCTCTTCGCTGATTTGAATGATTTTAATCTTTGGCTATGCGCTTGCGGACAGACATGGGATGAGCTAAGAGCAACATTGTGCATGGGTAACCCGGCTCGTTGTTTGGTGCCTCGATGATCGTATGTTCATGCAACCTCATCACTGACACGAATATCAGGTCGACACTCGGCGGCGAGGCCAGCCCGCGCACGCCGATCGGCGTCTACAAGTCGCTCGGCTGTCGCCCCAACTGCGGCCGCTGCTTCGCGACGGTGAGCTCGATCATCAGCGAGGCCATGGGCAACGGCGGATCCGGCTCCGCATCCTATGACGGAGCGTGCGACGCGAGCGGCGGCTCCTGCTGCCTGTCCTAGAGCATTTTCCAGCGAAGTGGTCTCCACTTCGCGTCGCGAAAATGCGACAAGACAAGAATGTAGAGCCGGTTTCCGATTCAACCGGATCGGAAACCGCTCTAGAGCATTTTCCAGCGTCCCTCTTCCATGGCTTTTCCGAGCCGCCCGCGCTCCGACGGTGTCGCCGCGACCCTGATCTCGGGGCTTCGGCCTTGCCTTCTCGCTTGCTCCTCCTAGCTAAAATAGCCTAGTGTTATTCCATGCGTTTTGGCTCTGCTTAAAAACAGTCCAAAATTCGCGAGCCAGAGGAGACAAGCAATGCGGGGTGACGAAAAGGTCATCGAATATCTCAATCGCAGCCTGCGCAGCGAATTGACGGCTATCAATCAATATTGGCTCCATTTCCGAATCATGGACAACTGGGGGTTTCACGACCTCGGCAAGAAATGGCGCGAGGAATCGATCGAGGAGATGCAGCACGCCGATCGCGTCACGCAGCGTATTCTCTTCCTCGAGGGATTTCCGAACATGCAAGTCCTCGATCCCTTGAGGATCGGCCAGACGATCGAGGAGATCATCGCCTGCGACCTGGCCGCGGAATATGCCGCACGCGCCCTCTATATCGAGGCGGCGGAATATTGCCTCACGGTGCATGATCTCGTGACGAAGGAAATGTACGACGACTTCTTGATCTCCGAGGAAAAGCACATCGATTTCTTGGAGACTCAGCAAGAACGCATCAAGCAGCTCGGCGTCCAGCTCTACAGCCAGAAATATCTCGGCGATATCGACGGCGCCAAGGAGCCGTGATCGACCCGTGGCGGGTGGCAGCCGGTACGCAGCCCCCGCCGCTTTCCACCTTGGAGCGGTTTCCAGCGAAGCGGAAACCGGTTCGCATTTCGATCTCGATGTTTCGATAGTTCGACATCGATGCGAAATCACGACAAAACAAAAATGTAGAGCTGCATTCCGATTCGAATCGATCGAAACCGCTCTAACGATGCTTGCGCGCCGCCGCGATCAGGCCGGCAGTCGAGGAATCTAGGCCTTCGGTGGCAAGAGCCGGATTCGAGACGAGCGCCGTGAGCCTCGTTGCGAGCTCCTTGCCGAGCTCGACCCCCCATTGGTCGAAGGAATCGATGTCCCAGATCACGCCTTGCACGAAGACCTTGTGCTCGTAGAGCGCGATCAATTGCCCGAGCACGCGCGGCGACAGCCGCTTGTAGAGAAAGGTGCTCGACGGCCGATTGCCGGCAAAAACCATGTGAGGCGCGAGAGCCTCGATCTGCGCAGCGCTCGATCCTCGAGCCGTCAGCAGGGCTTCGACCTCTTCCCGCGATCGCCCTTGCATGAGAGCTTGGGATTGCGCCAGGCAATTCGCGAACAGGATGCGGTGGTGCTCCGGATCGGCCCCGGAGGGCTGCACGGCGACGAGGAAATCGACCGGCACGATCTCGCTGCCCTGATGCAAGAGCTGGAAGAAGGCGTGCTGACCATTGGTGCCGGGCTCGCCGAAGACGACCGGCGCCGTCGCCTCCTCGACGGGTCCCCCCGAGACACTGACGGACTTGCCGTTCGATTCCATCTCGAGCTGCTGGAGATAGGCCGGAAACCGCAGCATCCTCTGATCATAGGGAATGACGGCGTGGGTCGCGTAGCCCCAGACGTTGCGGTACCAGATGCCGAGCAGCGCCATCAAGACGGGAACATTGCGCTCGAGCGGGGCCTCGGCGAAATGCCGGTCGATATCCTGTCCGCCGAGCAGGAACTTCTCGAATTTCTCCGCGCCGATCCCGATACAGAGCGAGAGACCGATCGAGGACCAGACCGAGTAGCGCCCGCCGACCCAATCCCAGAAGCCGAAGACGCGGTCGCTCTCGATCCCGAAGGCCGCGATCTTGTCGAGCTGCGTCGAGACCGCGCAGAAGTTCTCGGCGACCGCTGCTTCGCCGAGGCGCGCCGCGACGAGCCCTCGCGCGGACCGCGCGTTCGTCATCGTCTCGATCGTCGTGAAGCTCTTGGAGCAGACGATGAAGAGCGTCGTTTCGAGCGGCAGGCGCTTCAGCGTGTCGCCGAGATCGGCGCCGTCGACATTGGCGACGAAATGTAGGGTCAGATGCTCGGCGACGAAGGGCGCGAGCGCGCGCGCGGCCATGGCGGGGCCGAGATCCGAGCCGCCGATGCCGAAATTGACGATGTCGGTGAAGGGGGCTCCGCTCGCCGAGCGAATCGCGCCGGTGCGGACGGCTTCCGCGAAGGCCTCCATCTTGCGCCGTTCGGCGAGGACCTCCGGCATGACGTCGCGGCCTTCCGCGAGCATCGGCGTGCCGGAGAGGTTGCGCAGCGCCATGTGCAGGGCGGGACGATGCTCGGTGGCATTGACGGGCTCGCCGCCGAGCAGCGCGGCGCGGCGCCCCTCGACATCCGCCGCACGCGCGAGATCGCAAAGACGCGCCAGCGTGGTCCCGGTCACCCTGTGCTTGGAAAAATCGAACAGGATATCGTCGAGCGCGACGGAAAACCGGTCGAATCGCTGCGGGTCCTCGGCGAAGAGGTCCACGATCCGGCGTGTCTCCAGGTCAGCGCGATGCACCCGGAGCGCGCGGAAAGCCTTTACCACGTCCGCGCTAGCCATGTGAGGCCTCTCGGTTCAGAGCCGGATTCCGATCCTCTTCGATCGGAAGCCGGCTCTATACCCTCGATTGATCGCAATTTCGCGACTCGAACCGCGATCCGGTTCGCTGGAAACTGCTCCGGCCGGTCGGACGCGCGGCGCCCGGCACGAGGCCGGACGCCCGATTTACGGGGGTTACGGGTTGTAGGCGCGCTCGCCGTGCGAGGTGATATCGAGACCCTCGCGCTCGGCGTCCTTGCTGACCCGGAGCCCGATCACGAGATGGACGAGCCCATAGAGGATGGCGGAGCCGATCCCCGACCACAGTACAGTGAAAACAACTGCCCTGGTCTGGACGAGGACCTGCGCGATCATGTCATAAGCACCCGCCGCGGCCTCGCCGGGCTTGGCGACATAATCGACGAGGCCGGTGCCGCCGAAATCGGGACTGACCAGGATCCCGGTGCCGATCGCGCCGAGGATGCCGCCGATGGCGTGTATGCCGAAGACGTCGAGGGAATCGTCGTACTTGAAGAGTCCTTTGACGACGGTGACGAAGAAGTAGCAGACGACGCCGGCGACGAGGCCGAGCACGATCGATCCCATCGGGCCGGCGAAACCGGACGCCGGGGTCACCGCGACGAGGCCCGCGACGGCGCCGGAGATCATGCCGAGCAGCGATGGCTTACCTTTCGTGGCCCATTCCGCGAAGAGCCAGCCGAGTGTCGCCCCGGCGGTTGCGACGAAGGTGTTGACGAAGGCGAGCGCCGTCGTCCCGTTCGCCTCGAGGTTCGATCCGGCATTGAAGCCGAACCAGCCGACCCAGAGGAGCGCGGCGCCGACCATCGACAGGGTGATCGAATGCGGCGGCTCGATGTCGCGGGGATAGCCGATCCTCTTGCCGATGATCAGAGCGCCGACGAGCCCGGCGATGCCGGCATTGATGTGAACGACTGTTCCGCCGGCGAAATCGAGCGCCCCGAGCTTGAACAGGAAGCCCGAGTTCGCCATGACCGCGTCGAGGGCCTGCTGTGCCTCTGCCTTGGCGGTCTCGTCGGGTGCGGCCTGGAGCGCCCGCGCGGCTTCGGCGATCGCGTCGGGACCGGCCCAGTACCAGACGCAATGCGCGATCGGGAAATAGACCAGCGTGCTCCAGAGCAGGACGAAGACGAGGAGCGCGGGGAACTTGATGCGCTCGGCGAAGCCGCCGACGATCAGGGCCGGCGTGATGATCGCGAAGGTCATCTGGAACGCCAGATAAGCATATTCCGGCACGACGACCCCGTTGGAGAAGGTCGCCGCCGTCGAGGCCGGGGTCACGCCTTTGAGGAAGAGGCGATCGAAGCCGCCGATGAAATTGTTCAGCTCGGCTCCGGCGGGAATCCCGGCCCAAGCGAGACCGGCGTCGAGCCAGGGCAGCGCCGTGTGGTCACCTTCGGTGAAGGTGATCGAATAGCCGTAGGTCACCCAGACGATCGAGACGAGCGCCACGATCGCGAAGACCTGCGACAGCACGGAGAGCATGTTCTTCGTCCGCACCAGCCCGCCGTAGAACAAGGCGAGGCCGGGGATCGACATCATGAGGACGAGCGCGCTCGAGACCAGCAACCAAGCGGTGTCGCCGGCCTTCGGGGTCGGCGGCGCATCGGCCTGGGCGAAGGCGCAGGTCGCGGTTGCCGCGGCGAGGAGAAGTCCGAGGCCGGCCGCGCGTGCGGCGATCCTCGCGGGTGGGACAAAGGTCATCACAAGCTCCTGAGGATCTCGAGGAAGGCTCAAAGTGCGTCGAGGTCGCGCTCGCCGGTCCGAATGCGGACGGCTTGGTCGAGGGCGCTCACGAAAATCTTACCGTCGCCGATCTGGCCGGTTCGTGCCGCGGCCGTGATCGCCTCGATCGTCTGGTTGACGAGCTCGGGGGCGATGGCCACCTCGACCTTCAGCTTGGGAAGGAAGCTGACCGCGTATTCCGCGCCGCGGTAGATTTCCGTGTGCCCTTTCTGGCGTCCGTATCCCTTGACCTCGGTGACGGTCATCCCATGCACGCCGAGGTTGGTCAGCGCGTCACGGACCTCGTCCAGCTTGAACGGCTTTATGATCGCTACGACGATTTTCATCTTTGCCTTCCCGCTATTGTTGACGCGTGAGCGGTCGAGACTGCCCGTGGAGAATTGTCCGCGGTACCGCAACGGGTCGTGCGGCCGTGCTGACGCTCATTGCTAGCAAGGCTCGGGCCTGCAGGCAATCGGAGTCGCGCGGCCGACGGCAATCGGCGAAACAATTCAGGACGAAAGTCGCAGCTCGTGACAGCTGCGGGTCAGAAAGCCTCCTTGAACGGCCTCAGATCCAGCTCGTGGGTCCAGGCGCTGCGCGGCTGCGCGTGCAAGGCGAGAAAGCTTTCCGCTATGGCGTCGGGCGCGAGCAAGCCGTCGGTGCCCTTGGCGCGCACGAAGTCGGCGAATCTCTCGCGTGCGAAAGCCCCGTCGATGACGCCGTCGACGATCACATGCGCGACATGGAGTCCCTGCGGGCCGAACTCGCGCGCGAGGCCTTGGGCGACCGCGCGCAAGGCGGCCTTGGCCGCGGCGAAGGCCGTGAAAGGCGGGCGGGCGCGCAGCGAGGCGGTCGCTCCGGTGAAGAGGATCGTGCCCCGGCCCTTCGGCAGCATGCGCCGCACGGCCTCGCGCCCGACCAGGAAGCCACCGAGCGCATTCTGCCGCCACATGTCCTCGAAGACCGCGCCCGTGGTCTCGAGCGCCGGTGCCCTGAGGTTGTTGCCGACATTGTAGACGACGACCTCGAGATCCTCGGCTTCGGCGGCGCGGTCGAGCAGCGCCACGACGTCGTCCTCCCGCGACACGTCGGCGACCTTTGCCTCCGCGATTCCGCCTGCCGCACGAATGGAGCCGGCGACCCCGGCGAGCCGCTCGGCCGTTCGGCCGGCGACGATCACCCGGAAACCCTCCTTCGCGAAGCGCCGCGCCAGAGCGGCACCGAGCCCCGCCTCGGATCCGACCCCGACTACCAATGCTGTCCCATTCGCCACGTCACCCTCCTCGAGCGCCCTCCCATCCAGCAGAATCGGATAGCGGCTCCAGCTCCTTGCTCGGTCGCATTTTCGCGACGCGAAGTGGTGTCACTTCGCTGGAAAATGCTCATGGTTCCGGCGCGACGGGACAACGTTCGGGCGGCGATTGCAAGAGGGTGGAGGTCTCTATTGCTTGCCGAAGACGAGGACGAAGTTGTTCGCCGGCATGTCGATCTTCTGCTTCAAAAGGATGCCGTGGGCATTTGCGGCCGTCTCGAGCTCGCGAACGTCCTTCAGGCCCCATTCGGGGACCTTCGCCGCGAGGATTTCCTGGTCGAACGCCGCGTTCGATTCGGTCGTGTATTTCGCTTCGACCTTGAACGGCCCGTAGATCGACAGGAAGCCCGATGGCTTCAGGGCCCGCGCCGCGACCTGCGCGATCCCGTCGATGATGGAGACGGGAGCGACCTGGAACAGGTTGATGACGAAGATCACATCGTAGAGCTTGTCCTTGCCATCCGGCCAGGTCGATGCATCGGTGAGATCGATCCTCACCGGATCGGCGACATTGGCGTTGCCGGCTTCGGCTCGCTTCGTCACGATCGTGTCGAAGACCCGCGTGTCGTAGTCCGACGGTTGGAATCTGTGCTCCTTGAAATGCGGCGCGAAATAATTGATGTGCGCGCCGCTGCCGCTCGCGAGCTCGAGCACGTCTCCGGACGGCGGGAACAAGCCCTTGAACACGTCGAGGATCGGGTCCCGGTTTCGCTTGCCGGCCCAGGCGACATAGGGGCTCAGCGGATAGGGATCGATCGGGGGACGGTCGGCAGGAATCTCGACGGCCATTATTGATCTCCTTCGTGTCGCTTCCACCGTGTAGCGGGCGTCGGGGAAGAGCTTGCCGGTTACGTGGTTATCCACTTCCACCACATGCGTAAGCACTCGTGTAAGCACGCGCAGACCGGAGCGCAATAGGCAAAGTCGTGCTGGCATAAAATGCCAAAGTGTCGAGGCGCCCGAAAAAAAGACGCTACAGACGGCAGCTCGATCAACAACAATTATCCACCTATAGGTGTCGGTTATCGTGACGACCACCCGGCACGACTTACAACACGATCGTGATTGCTCGATCGCGTTGAAGCGTATAGTGTCGCCGCAGGAATGAAGCGGACCGGGATTTCGTGCATCGGTCGATGATGCGCGGCGTGCTCGAACGCTCGACGAGCTGCGCCCGACCGTAGGGGCGGCGCGGCGCGCGAGCTTGGCACATCACTGGTTCGAAGAAGGAGCATCCCGATGAGCAAGGTCTATCTCTATGCCGAAATCCAGGTCTCGATTCCGTTCACCGAGGTCGACTGGCCCGCGTACAACAAGACGATGAAGCTCGAGAAAGGCCTCGTCAGCAAGACCTGGCTCAGCGGCCTCGAGACGAGGTCGATCGGTGGCTTCTACGAGTTCGATTCGGTCGAGAACGCGAAAGCCTATGCGACGGGCTATCTCGCCGCGGCCGCAGCGCAGCTCGGGGGCACGCTCTCCGTCAAGCTTTTCGACGGCGACATCGTCGAGGAGGCGAGCAGAGGGATGAATTCGCCGTTCTACTCGGACGATGCCGTGCGGACGGCGGCGGCCTGAGCATCCCGAGCCGCAGTCGTGACCCGGTCCGGATCAAACCCACCGCGCTGGCGTCATGGGGCCGTGCCTATCGCAACAGGGGATCACAAGCCCGTGTCGCCGGACCGCTCGCGAAACGGGCGCGTGGGAGTGGCCGACGGCCAGGCAAGATGCCTCGCGGCGCAAAATCCACACGGGACCTCATCACCTCGCGAGGCAGCATGAAGCGCTGTGGTCATGGGGTCGACAGAAGCTCCTTCAGGTGGGCGTCGATCTGGTCGTTGTAGGAGCTGTCGAGCCCGAACAAGGCGAGGTGCCCCCAAGCCGAGGACACTGTCCGCAGCTCGCTTCCGGGCACGAGCTTCTGCTCGGCCGCTATGTTTTCGAGCGGAAAGAACCCGTCCTCCTCGATGGCGACGACGAAGGTTCTCGCCGTGATGCGCGCGAGCGCCGCTGCGAGATCACCCCGGGCGAGCCGGCTCGCGTCGTTTTCCTTCCATTTCGAGGCGAGCAGGATCAAGTTGTTGGGGTCTTGTGACAGGAAATGGCTCTCGAGGAAGCCCGCGACGAAATCGTCCACGCTCGAAAATCCGAGCGCTTTCCAAGCCCCGTCGTTGAAGAAGCTCTCGGTCAACCCCGAGACACCGAAAAGCCGGGCGTGCCGTCGCAGGCCGCGATGGACCCTACGGGCGTCGCCGTACCATCCACCATCGAAGGCGGGATCGCTCGTGATCGCCTCGATGAAGCTCTCGACGAGCAAGCGGTTGTGAGCCGTGCTCCTCGCGGTTCCCGCGATCGGCGCGGCGCGCCGGACCCGATCGGGATAGCGGACCGCCCATTCGTAGGTTTGCTGCGCTCCCATCGAGCCGCCGAGAACGAGCGCCAGCTCGTCGATGCCGAGCTTCTCCGTCACGAGCTTGTATTGTGCGCGGACATCGTCGCCGATGCGCACCGCCGGAAAGCGTGCGGCATCGAACGGAGGCGGCGCATGGTGCGGCGAGCTCGACAGGCCGTTCCCGATTTGATTGACGAGGATGATGAAATATTTCGTCGGGTCGAGCGCGCGACCGGCGCCCATATAGGCGAGCTCCAGGATCTTGTTGCTCCCGGAGTACCAAGTGGGAAACAGGATCGCGTTGTCCCGCCTGGGGGAGAGGTTACCGAAGGTCGCATAAGCGAGCTCGAGGTTGCGGATTTTTCCGTCCTCCTCGAGCTCGAGATCGCCGATGTCGCACGTCTCGAAAGGTCCGTGGATGTCTTGGGAATAATAGTTGCGGGTCACGATCGTCCCTCGACCGGCGACGTGTAGGGGCATCCTGCATGCAAGCCGGATCCCTGCAGACAATGTGTCTCTCTATAGAATTTATAGAGATAATCTTCGGTGACACGGAAGCGCAAAAATTAGGCAATTGCCGAGATCGCGGCGAGCCAGATGAATTCGCTCTGTTGCCAGGGCGTGACCGCGTAGCGCAGCTGTGGGCGTGATCGCCTCCGTGTCCCTGTAGATGTTTCTTTGCGCTGGCTTGCCCGAGTGTGGATGACCCGTGTGGCCCCGAAATATTCGACCGCCCCTGAAACTTTCCAATGTCCCGAGCGGTAACAGCGGCAGGGAGCACATTCGGGTACGCATTTATTCGAGCCGGCGGCTCCGACCGGTGGGCTCCCTCGTGTCATGACTGCTCGACAAGGGACCCCACTTTATGCGACAGACGATACCCCGTCGCCACAAGCGCGACGCACGCATGATGCACGCGAAATCAATCCGAAAGCTCGCGAAAGCCGCGCGCCGAATCGGCCTTTCTGTCGGCGTCGCTCTTCTGGTGGCTAGCCCGCCGGCAGGGCCTGCCTCGGCGTCGAGCCACATGGACGCGCCGCTCGTCACCTTCGACCCGGCCGCCAACACGACCGATGTCTATGCCTTCGTCAGCCGACGCGCGAGCAACCAGCAAGACTATCTCACCGTCGCCTTCGCGGTCTTCCCCTTCGAGGAGCCGGGCATAGGGCCGAACCTTTTCGGGTTCGACGACCGTGTCCTCTACGAGATCTACCTGTCGCTCGACGGGAGCATCTCCAACGCTCGACCCGACCGCATCTACCGGTTCCAGACCTTCTCGAGCCGCAAGAACCCGAGGACGATCCTTCCGTACCTCGGGGAGATCGCACCCGCGCCGCAGGGCGGCTTTCCGGACAACCAGAACTTTCGCCAGTCCTATTCCGTCGTCATGGTCGATCGGAATAGCCCGAAGCGCTTCGTGCCGCTCGGCACTGGGCTCGTTCCCCCGAACAACCAAGGCCGGGTGACACGATTCTACAACCAGAACGACGACGGCGACAGCGTCGCCAAGGGCGGGGTGACGACCGAGGCGGCGCTCGATCCCTACACGAGGAATGCCATCTACGACTTGCGCCGCGGCCATCGGATCTTCGCCGGCCAGCGTGACGACGGCTTCTATGCCGATGTCCAATCCCCGTTCGATCTCGACTTCAGCTTCGGCCTCTCGCCGAGGACGACGCCGACCAAGCCCTTCGACAGCCAAGGCGGCTACAACGTCCACACCGTCGTGCTCGAGATTCCGATCGCCGACCTCGGCGGCGCCAAGATGGCCGGCGTGTGGGTAAGGACAAGCCGGCTCGGATCCAGCAGCTACAACGACGAGCGTGCCGCGGCAAAGCCGGTCGGGCGGCAAGGCAATCCCTTGTTCAACGAGCTTTTCGTCGCCTTCGCCGACAAGGATCGCTACAGCCGGACCGATCCGAGCAGCGACGCCTCGCTGTTCGGCAAATATGCCGACAATCCCGAGCTTGCGCGCGCTCTCGGCACGACGCCGATCATCCCGGGGCTCATCCGGTCGATCTTCATCCCCGACCTCATCAAGGTCGATCTCACCACGGGACCGGCACGGCTCGCGGGGCAGAACGGGTTCCATCGCCTCGGCGTCTTCGGGGGCGACGTCCTCCAGAGCAAGGTGCAGGATCCGTTCGGCAACGGCGGGTTCATCCCCGGCGGCTGGCCCAACGGGCGACGCTTCGGCGACGATGTGGAGAACATCGGCTTGATCGCGCTCGGCGCCGCCGGTCCCTTCGGCTCGATCGACCGAGAGTTCAACGCGTCCCGGGTCAGCAGCAACGATATCACCTACAACCAGGTCTTCCCCTACGCCGCGACACCCCACAACGGGCGCGTGCACGACCACCACTGAGCTGCTGCCGATCCTGCGAGGCAAGGCGTGCGCCGCTGCCTCGCTCCCTATAGCTCGATGCAGCACGGAGCGGAGGCCCACATGCATTGGTCTTCATCGAGCTCGGTAGAGAGCATCCGTGCCGCGGCGATGCGTGCCGGCCTCGGCGTCATGCTCGCCGCCGCTTCGCTGATCGCCGGCCCGGCGTCTGCCGCACCGTTCCGCCCGGCCGACGGCAAGACCGTGATCCATGTCGTCCCGCGCTGGGTGACCGCTGCGCGGGCAGAGGCCCGCAGCCTCGACGCGAGGCTCGAGACCGATGCGACCGATCTGCCCGCTGCCCTGGTAAAGGCGCGCCTGGCGATCCGAGAGGGCCGCGCGAGCGCCGATCCGCGCCTCTACGGACGGGCGCAAGCCGCGCTCGCCCCGTGGTGGCGTGACGCCTCGGCGCCGCTCGAGGTCCGTATCCTGCGTGCGGTGATCCGCCAAGCTTCTCACGATTTTGCCGGCGCCTTGGCCGATCTCGACTCGGTCCTCGCCGCGAGTCCCGGGAACGGGCAGGCGCGGCTTTCCCGCGCCTTCGTCCTGCAGGCCATGGGTGCTCTCGACCGAGCCGGGAACGATTGCCGCGCCTTGCCCCGATCGGTCGGCCTCTCGGCGGCCGCGGCCTGCACGGCGCGTGTGGCCGCATTGCGCGGCGACGGCGCGCTCGCGCTCGAACGGCTCTCCCGCGTGATGGCTCTCGACCGCCGCGCCGACCCCGCAATGTGGCGCTTCGCAACCAGCATCGCGGCCGAGATCGCCGGGGCGCTGGGGCGCGACGAGGAGGCCGAAAGGCTTCTCGTCGCCGCGGCCGAAGGTGGCACCGATCTGCCGAGCCTCGTCGCTTACGCCGATTTCCTGCTCGACGCCGGGCGCCCCATGGACGTGCTCGCGCTGCTCGCCGACCACGCGGACATCGATTCCGCGCTGCTGCGGCTCGCGATCGCGGGCAAGGCCTCGGGGGACCCGCGTGCGGGCGGCTGGGCCAGCCTTCTCGCCGAGCGCTTCGCCGTGGCGCGCGCCGGCAGCGGGCCGCTCCATCTGCGGGAGGAAGCGCGCTTCGAGCTCGAGGTGCGAGCCGATCCGAAACGGGCGCTCGTGCTCGCGAGCGAGAACTGGGCGATCGAGAAGGAGCCTGCGGATGCGAGGCTCGTCCTCGCGGCGGCGCTCGCAGCCGGCCGACCGGAGGCGGCCGAGGTGGTCCTCGAGTTCGTCACGGCGACGGGCCTCGAGGATCGGCGCATCGAACGGCTTCGCGAGTACCTTCGTTCGCGACCGGCAGGCCTGCATCCTGCGTCGCTTGATCCTCCGCCGCACACACGCTAGACCGCAGCGACGCTCGATGCCGGACCCCGATAGCGTGCAGAAGAAGCGGACATGACAAGCTCGAGCCTCCGGTACGTCCTCGCCGCCGCTGTCCTTCTTCTCGCGTTCACCTGCGCCGCGCCGCCGGCCTCCTCGCATATGACGAGCTACGGGTTCCTGAAGGCGGATCTGACCGAAGATGCCGTCTCGGGCCAGCTCGAGCTCGCCGTCCGTGACCTCGACATCGCCTACAAGCTCGACTCCGACGGAGACGGCAAGGTCACCTGGGAAGAGCTGCAGAGCCGCGAGGCGGAGATCGCCGAGAAGGTCTTCTCGAAGCTTTCGATCGGCTCGCGCGTCGAGCCCTGCGCGCTGACGCCCGGCGCTCTCGCGCTCGACATCCGCGGCGGCGAGACCTATGCGATCTTTTCGTTCTCCGGGCCGTGCGAGGCGCTCGGCCGGCTCGTGCGGGTCGGCTACGACCTCATGTTCGATATCGACGCGCAGCACCGCGCGCTCGTCGATTTCCGCCGCGACGAGAGCTCCTATTCAGGGGTGATGACGCCGGACGCGAAAGTCGTCGAGTTCGATCTCGGCACCGACAATCTCTCCGCGATCGTCCTCTCCTACATCGAGCAGGGTGCCCATCATATCTGGATCGGCTATGATCACATCCTGTTCCTGGTCACGCTCCTGCTCTCCGCGGTGCTGACCCGCAACGGCCAGAAGTGGCTGCCGGTCGAGGATTTTTCCGGCGCCTTCTGGAGCACTGCGAAGGTCGTCACCGCCTTCACCCTCGCCCATTCCGTCACCTTGTCGGTCGCGGCCTTCGGCCTCGTCGAGCTGCCGTCGCGCCTCGTCGAAAGCGTGATCGCCGCGTCCATCATCGCGGCCGCGATCAACAATCTCTATCCGGTGTTCACGCGGCGCTTGTGGGTCATGGCCTTCGTCTTCGGCCTGATGCACGGGTTCGGCTTCGCGAACGTGCTCGACGAGTTCGGCTTGCCGCCCGACCGCAAGCTCACCGCCCTCCTCTCCTTCAACGTCGGGGTGGAGCTCGGCCAGCTCGCGATCGTCGTCGGGATATTGCCGTTCCTCTACCTCGCGCGGAAAAGCCTCGCCTATACGAGGGTGGTCATGCCGGTCGGCTCGCTGGTGATCGCGGTCGTCGCTATGATCTGGCTCGTGGAACGCGCCACCGGGGTGACCTACCTGCTCGGTTGAGCCTCGCCCGGCATCGCAACGGCATCGAGGAGTTCCGTGGATCGGCGCGCAAGCGCGTGGCGCGGAAAGGTCCCGTCCGTGGATTGAGCAGGGTCCGGCTACCGGCCTGCTATGGATCGCGTGGCTCTTCTATCTCGGGGTCCGACGCGCCGCTTGCACTTCTCGTGACCGATGCTGCACAGGCCGAGATCCCGCACGCCGGCATGTTGCGCTCGAGCAACAGTGTCGCCGAACCAGCGAACACGGCGTCATTTGCATGACGCCATCGAGCAGGTCCCACCGTCTCACCGATCGGGAAGGGGTCCATCCTCTCGAGCGAGACATCGGCCGAAGTTTCCTTCCCGCACCATGATCCTCGTGAGCGAGGGGAAGGAAAACTCGGATGCAAGCAAAAGAAAACAAATGCTCGGCGCTCGCACTGCGGCGCCACGATCTCCAGACGACGACGATACTGGCGACGACGATGCTGTCGGGGCTCGCGCTCGCCCCGACCTCGTCCGCGATCGCGCAAACGGTCGAGGCCCAAGCGAGCGGGACGGCCGTTCACCTGCCGGCGATCAATGTCGACGGCGCGGGCGGTGGTGACGGCGACCCTTTCAAGCCGAGCTATGCGGTGTCGAACGCAACGACCGCCACCAAGACCAACATCCCGCTCGTCGTGACCCCTGCGGCGATCAATGTCGTGCCGCGGGCGGTGATCCAGGACCAGCAGGTCACGAGAATCCAGGAGGCTCTGGAGAACGTCAGCGGAGTCTTTCCCGATGCGTCCCTCGGGAGCGGCAACCGTTTCATCATTCGCGGGTTCCCCGTCAGCCAGATCTATCGCAACGGCGTGCTTGCCGCGTCGTTCGGCAGAAGCGAGTTCGACACCGCCAATATCGAGCGCATCGAGGTGCTGAAGGGACCCGCGGCCTTGCTCTACGGCCGCAGCGAGCCGGGCGGGCTGATCAATATCGTGACCAAGCGCCCGATCGACGTCTCGTACAATTCCGTCGAGCAGCGGTTCGGCTCGTTCCGGCAAGTTCGGACGCAATGGGACAGCAACAACTTCCTCGGTGACGGCAACATGCTCGCCTACCGATTTTCGGGCGGCTACCAGACCAACGGATCCTTCCGTGACTTCGATCGCTCCAATATGATCCTGCTCAATCCGAGCCTGCGCTTCCAGCCGACCCCCGACACGAGCCTCGTGGTCGACCTCGAATATTTCAATCAGGACTTCATTGCCGACTTCGGCATTCCGGCAGTCGGTGACCGACCAGCGCCGATTCCGATCAGCCGCTCGTTCGGCGATCCCAACGACCCGATCGACAATACGCGCCAAATCAATGTCGGCTCCGAGTTCACGCAAAGGTTCAACGAATATCTCACCCTGCGCAACCGGTTCCTCGCGAGCTTCAACCACGGCTTCACCGACTTCGTCAATCCGGCGCCGGCTTTCGATGCCGCCGCCGCGCTGACGCCGGACGGGATCATGCATCGGAACATTTTCGGTCAAATCAACAATGACACGATTTACACGACAAACCTCGACCTCCTGGGGAATTTCGATCTGTGGGGCATGCGGCACGAAACACTCGTCGGCTTCGATTACCTCCGTTCAACAACGCAATACCCGTTCTTCGGGGACTTCATCACGCCGAACCCCGCATATGACATCAACATCTACAATCCCTGGCCGAGCTACGGCATTCCGCGCTCGGCCTTCTACGCAGCGCCGTTCAACCGACCCGGCTTCCCCCGCGATGTAAGCGCCTTCCTCGAGGATCAGAAAGGGATCTATTTTCAGGATCATATCACGATCTGGGACAGGCTGCATATTGTCGGCGGCGGCCGCTACGACTGGTCGGTCGTCGCACGCGGAAGGGGCGGCACCATTAGGGCGGCCGAGCTGAATATCGGAGCCCCGGGTGTCAGGAGATACGACGACGCCTTCAGCCCACGCGTCGGCGTTCTGTACCAGCTGATGCCTTGGCTGAGCGTCTACGGCAGCTGGACCACGGGCTTCGGCGCCAACAACGGCGTGACTGCCGACAACGTGCCTCAGCCGCCACAACAATCCGAGCAATGGGAGACGGGGATCAAGGCGGAGCTTTTCGACAAGCGCCTGCTCGCGACCCTCGCTTTCTACAACCTGACGAAAAACAACATCCTGACACCGAACTTGAGCACCCCCGATCCATTCGACTCGATCGCGGTCGGTGTGCAAAGGAGCAAAGGCGTCGAATTCGACGCCGTCGGCAAGGTCACGGACAATATCAGCCTGATCTCGAGCTTCACCTATCTCGACGCGCGCGTGGTCAAGGACAGTATTCTCGACGACGCCGGGGTTCCCGTCTTCCTCGGTCATCGCCTGCCGAACGTGCCGCGCTATGGGGGCAGCTTCTGGTGCAAATGGGACGTCACGGAGATCCCCGAGCTCCACGGATTGAGCCTCGGCATCGGCGTTCGTTTCGTCGGCAATCGCCAAGGCGACGCGATCAGCTCGTTCCAGCTGCCGGCCTATGCCCGGCTCGATGCCATGGCCGCCTACAAATGGAGCTTCGGGCCGATGAATCTCGTCGCGCAGGTCAATGTCCGGAACCTGACCGATACGATCTATTACGAATCGACCGATCCTGATTCGAACGTCTCCCCGCGGCTCGGCATTGCTCCCGGTGCGCCGCGTGCCGTCGTCGGCTCGCTGCGTGTGGAATTCTGACTAGGGCGGCCGAGCGCCCGAGGACCTCGCCTCGGTCGCTCCGCCGGCCTGCGTCATATCGTCGAGGCGTGACAGGCTCGGGCTTGCTCGCTCGTTCTAGGGCCAACGCGGGGACTGCGGCCGATACGGCTCGCGCCCGATCCTCGAGGAGGCATGAGCATGATCCGGCATTTCTTCGTGTGGCTGCATCGCTGGATCGGCCTGACGATGGCGGGGTTCCTCGTCGTGGTCGGGCTGACCGGCAGCCTGCTCGCCTTCTTGCCCGAGCTGAACCATTGGCTCGCGCCGCATCTTCATCCGGGCGCGCATGGGCCTACGCTCGATGCTGCGACTCTTGCACGACGAGCGGAAAGCTCGTTTCCGCAGGCACGCGCCAACACGATCTATCTCGGCAATCCGGGCACGGCGGGGATCGGGATGGAACCGCTGCCGGGCGCCGCACCGCTCGGCTTCAACCGCCTCGTCCTCGATGCCGTGACCGGTGAAGAGCTGGGTCGTCTCGAACGTGGTGCCCTGCCGACGGCGCTCGAAGAGATCATGCCCTTCGTCTACAGCCTGCATTACCAGCTGGCGATGGGCCCGACGGGTGAGTGGATCCTCGGGATCATCGCGCTCGCCTGGACCATCGATTGCTTCGTCGGCTTCTATCTCACCCTGCCGGCGCGGCGCCGAGCCTCGGGCAAGAGCTTTCTCGGGCGGTGGGCGCCGTCCTTTCTCGTCAAGTGGCGCGCCTCGGCCTATCGCGTCAATTTCGACCTGCATCGCGCCGGTGGTCTGTGGCTGTGGCCGCTACTCTTCGTCTTCGCCTGGTCCGGCGTGTTCTTCAACTTGAACGACGTCTATATCGCGGCGACGAAGCTCGTGCTCGACACCACCGACCGGGCGGCCTGGACATGGCCGGCACAGCCGCCTCGCGACGACGGGCGCGAGACGATGAGCTGGGAGGAGGCCCAGGCGACGGGAGTGCGCCTGATGAACGAGCAGGCCCGCGCGCACGGCTTCACGATCGAACGGCCGGATGCGCTCTACTTCTTCAGGTCCAAAGGTCTCGTTCAGTATCGGGTGCGCTCGAACCTCGATATCGGAGACAAGCTCGGGACAACCACGATCCTCTTCGATGCCACTACCGGCGACCTCGTGATGGTCAGGCTCCCTTCGGGCCTGAAGAGCGGCGACACGTTGACGTCCTGGCTCCTCGCACTCCACATGGCAGATCTCTTCGGCTTGCCCTATCGCATTCTCGTCTGCGTGGCCGGCATCGTCATAGCGATGCTGTCCGTGACCGGGGTCTATATCTGGTGGAGGAAGCGGCGCGCGCGCCGGCTTTCTGCCGAGCGTGCCGGCGTTTTGGTATCACACGTAGCCGACGAGGCGCTTGCGCTCGAGCAGCAGAACGCGAGCTGAGCTGAACAGCGACAGTGCGTCGCAGGCATATGTGTTCATGTCGGAGTGCGCTGGTAGCGCGCCGTCCGCGTGCGCATGGTGACAAGCTCCTCGGCCGAGGTCGGATGCAGTGCCATCGTCGCATCGAAATCGGCCTTCCTCGCCCCGAGCTTCACGGCGATCCCCAAGAGCTGCGCCATCTCGCCGGCATCGTCGCCGAGGATATGCACGCCGAGCACGCGGTCGCTCGCCCCGTCGACGACGATCTTCATGAGCGTCTTGTCCTGGCGACCCGACAAGGTCGCCTTCAAGGGGCGGAAGCTCGCCGAGTAGATATCGACGATGTCATAGGCATCCCGAGCCTCCTCCTCGGTGAGGCCGACCGTGCCGAGCTCGGGCGTGGTGAAGACCGCGGTGGGGATGCCCGTGTGATCGACCATGGTCGGCTTGCCGCCGAAGACCGTGTCGGCGAAAGCATGGCCTTCGCGGATCGCGACCGGGGTCAGGGCCACCCGATTGGTCACGTCGCCGACCGCATAGATCGAGTCGACATTGGACCTCGAGAAGGAGTCCACCCTCACGCCGCCGGTCGCGTCGAGCGCGACGCCGGCTTTCTCGAGTCCGAGCCCCTTGGTGTGCGGGTGCCGTCCCGTGGCGACCATGACCTGGTCGACGGTGAGGCTCGCGCCGCTCGTCAGCGTGACGGCGAGCCCTTCCGCCGTCCTCTCGATCCGCGCCGGCAATGTCCCGAACTTGAAGGCGACGCCGGCGCGTTCGAGCGCGTCGCGCACGCCCTCGCGCATCGTCTCGTCGAAGCCGCGCAGCACGTTCGCGGCGCGTGCCGCGAGCGTGACCTCGGTGCCGAGCCGGGCGAAGATCGAGGCGAACTCGACCGCGATATAGCCGCCGCCCACGATCAGCATGCGGCGCGGCAGCTCGGGCAGGTCGAAGACCTCGTTCGAGGTGATCGCGAGGTCGCGACCGGGGATGTCCGGCTCGAGCACCGGCCGGCCGCCCGTCGCGACCAGAATATACCGCGCGCTCACCCGCCGCCCGTCGGCGACGAGCCGCACATGATGCGCGTCCTCGACCTCGGCCCTCGTGTCGAGGATCGCGACCCCGGCCTTGTCGAGATTGGCGCGATAGATGCCGGAGAGGCGGCTGATCTCCGTCTCCTTGGCGGCGACGAGGCTCGGCCAGTCGAAGGAGGGTGCCGGCACGGTCCAGCCGAAGCCCTTCGCATCCTCGAGCTCGTCGTGGAAGCGGCTCGCATAGACCATCAGCTTCTTCGGCACGCAGCCGCGGATGACGCAGGTCCCGCCGACCCGAAACTCCTCCGCGACGACGACCTTCGCGCCGTAGCCGGCGGCGATTCGCGCGGCCCGCACGCCGCCCGAGCCCGCGCCGATGACGAAGAGATCGACGTCGAGCTCGGTCATCGAAACCTCTTCCCGGAACGGCGTGTCAAAGCTCGTGGCCCTTCTTCTTCAATTCCGTGCGGACGCGCGACATCATGTCCGTCGAGATCTTGCCTTGCCAACCTTGCATCGCGGTGACGACCTCGGCGAGGACGGTCCGCTGCGCCGCGGCATACTTGCGCCCGGGGTCGCTCGTGAAGAAGGCGACCGCGGCCTGGAGATCGGCCTCCGGGATATGCTTGGCGTAGACTTGCGCCGCGATCTCGATCATCTCGTCGGCTTGCCGGTCGAACTCGGGCTTCAGCTCGGTCATGACGCGGTCGAGGTCCTCGCCGAGCCCCGGACGAGCCTCGCCGAGTGTCTTGCTGATCTGGTCCATGAACTGCGGGATCATCAGGGCGAACGACCGCGAGATGCCGGTCGCGACGACGAGGGTACGGGCGGCCGAGACGGCGGTCGCGGTCGGGCTCGGAAGGGCAGGCGGCGGGGCCTGCTCGGCGAGCGCGCCGGTCGCGACGCAGGCGAACGTCAAGGCGAGAAGCACGGAGGAACGACGTGCCGATCCGCGTCTCGAAACGTGCTCGCGCAACCGACAGCTCCTCTGGGCCCACGATCTCCGGGCCCTCGTCTAGCATGGGGACCGCTCGGCGCGAAGCTCAGTCGAGGCGGCCGAAAATCTCGATGCCGGAATCGCCGGCCGAGATGACGGCACTCGCGATCCCGATGAAGAGGCCATGATCGACGACGCCCGGAATGGCGCTGAGGCGGGCGGCGAGCGCCTCCGGGTCGGGGATGGCGCCGAAGAAGCAATCGAGCAGGTAATGTCCGTTGTCGGTGACGAAGGCCTGGCCGTTCGCGAACCTGCGGACGCGGATCTCGCCCTCGCAGCCCGAGGCCTTCGCGGCGTCGGCGGTCATGCGGCACGTCACATCGAGGCCGAACACGTTGACCTCGACCGGCAAAGGGAACCTGCCCAGCCGATCGACGAGCTTCGAGCAATCGGCGATCACGACCATCCGCTTCGACGCCATGGCGACGATCTTCTCGCGCATCAGGGCCCCGCCGCCGCCCTTGACGAGGCGCAGGCAGCGATCGAACTCGTCGGCGCCGTCCACCGCAAGATCGAGCTCCGGCATCGCGTCGAGGGTGGTCAACGGAACCCCGTGAAGCTCGGCGAGCGTCCGCGTGCGCTCCGAAGTCGGGACGCCAACGATGTCGAGACCTTCCGCGACCCGCGCGCCGAGCAGCTCGACGAAGACGGCCGCGGTCGTGCCCGTGCCGAGGCCGAGCCTCATTCCGGGCTCGACAAGGTCGACCGCCCGCGCGGCGGCGCGTCGCTTGGCTTCGTCCGGGTTGGTCACGGTCATCGCGGCTCGGGGTAGGGGAGGGGGTATCGCGGCGACGGTTAGTCCGTCCGGGCCTCGAGCGTCAAGCGCGACGTCCCCCGCCTTCGATCCGCGGGACCAGCCGAGGCCTCAGCCACGGTCGGGCGCGATGCGAACGACATGGGTCGAGCAGGAGATGCAGGGATCGTAGTTCCGTACCGTCTGCTCGCAGAGGCGGCGCAGGGCGCCGTCGGCGAGACCGAGCGAATCGCCGATGTAGGACGAAAGATCGTCCTCGATGCTCGTCTGGTTCTGCGATGTGGGCGGAACGATCCGGGCCGTCGCGATCGTTCCGTCGGACGACAGCTCGTAGCGGTGGTAGAGCAGCCCACGCGGCGCCTCGGTCGCCGCGCAACCCGTGCCGGCGCGGGGCTCGACAGCGACAGAGGGACGATCGGGCTCCTCGTAGGCGTCGATGATCCTCAGGGCCTCGTCACAGGCGTAGAGCACCTCGACGGCCCGGACCACGATGCTCTTGTAGGGATTGGTGCATGTCGGGGCCAGGCCCGCTTCGCGAGCTGCTGCCTGCGCGAGCGGCGACAACCGATCGAAGCTCGAGCTGTAGCGCGCGAGCGGACCTACGAGGTAGGCCCCGCGCTTCTTGATGCGCGCATGCAGCGCGGTCGAGCGCTCGACCTGGAACTCCTCGAAATGGTCGTCGTATTCGTCGACCGCGATATCGAGGCCTCGGCTCGACACGACGCGACCCTCGTTCATGGGATATTCGTCGGCGTGCCGAAGCGCGACCAGCTCGTAGTCGCGTTCCTTGTCCGGAAAATCGAAACCGGCGACCCAGCTTATTGTTTCGAGGGCGGCGTCGCGCGCCCATTTCAGGCGCTCGGCGAGCACCGCGAGCTCGCGCCGGCGGGGCGTCCGGTAGAAGCCGCCGACCTGCACGTTGATCGGGTGGATTTCGCGTCCGCCGAGGAGGGACAGGATCTCGTTACCCACCTTCTTGAGCGCCAGCCCTCGCTCCACGGCATCGGCATGATCTCGGGCCATGTCGAACGCGCCCTCGTAGCCGAGAAAATCCGGCGCGTGGAGCATGGTGATGTGGAGGCTGTGGCTCTCGATCCATTCGCCGCAATAGAGCAATCGTCTCAGCTCGCGGAGCGGACCCTTCACCGCGATGCCGAGCGCATTCTCCATGGCATGGACCGCGCTCATCTGGTAGGCGACCGGGCAGATGCCGCATATCCTCGCGGTGAGGTCGGGAGCCTCGGTGAACATGCGGCCACGCAGGAAGGCCTCGAAGAAGCGTGGCGGCTCGAATATCTTGAATCGCGCGGCCTGAACGACGCCATTGCGCACGACCACCTCGATCGCGCCTTCGCCTTCGACACGCGCGAGATAATCAACCTTGATGGTCTTGACGCTCATGACGCTCGCTTTCCTCGCGGAACGGCTCCGCGCCGGCATTGAAGGTCCGGTAGAGCCGCGTCAATCCAGGCCGGTCCACGCCGAGGCCGTGCAACCAGGCACTCATCGACGGCATGTTCGGTGTCTCCTTCGGTCCGTAGCAGCCGTAGCAACCACGGTCGTAGGACGGGCAAATCGCGCCGCAGCCTGCGTGCGTGACGGGGCCGAGGCAGGGTGTGCCATGAGCGACCATGATACACACATTGCCGGCGAGCTTGCACTCGACGCAGACGGCATGGGGTGGCGTCACCGGCCGACGGCCGGCGAGGAAAGCCGACACGACCTCGACCAGCTGTCGCGTGCTGATCGGGCACCCGCGCAACTCGAAATCGACCGCGACGTGATCGGCGATCGGGGTCGATGTCGCCAAGGTCTCTATGTAGTCGGGCCTCGCATAGACGATCGAGGCATAGTCCTCGACGCTCGCCCAGTTGCGCAGGGCTTGGATGCCGCCGGCGGTCGCGCAGGCGCCGATCGTCACGAGAGTCGTGGTGCGGGCCCGGACCTCGCGGATGCGCGCGGCATCGTGCGCGGTGGTGATCGAGCCTTCGACGAGAGACAGGTCGTAGCGGCCTTCGATGCTGCAGCGTGTCGCTTCCAGGAAGTAGGCGATGTCGATGGCGCCGGCAATCGCGAGGAGCTCGTCCTCGCAATCGAGCAGGCTGAGCTGGCAGCCGTCGCAGGAAGCGAACTTCCAGACGGCGAGCCTCGGCTTGCGCCTCCTCGCGACCATTTCAGATCTCCTTCAGCGCCAGCAGGCCTCGAATCCGGTCGTGGCGAAACACCGGCCCCTCGCGACAGACGAAGACGGTTCCGAGCTGGCAATGGCCGCAGAACGCGATCGCGCATTTCATGTTGCGCTCCATCGAGAGATAGATCGACTCGTCCGCGACTCCCGCATCGCGCAAGGCAGCGACGGCGAAGCGCATCATCACCTCGGGACCGCACACGAGCGCGATGGCGTGGAGCGGATCGAAGTCCGCACGCGCCACGAGCGCCGGCACGACGCCGACACGACCCCGCCAGGCCGATGTGGCATGGTCCACCGTGACCTCGATCGCGATATCGAGCCTCCGTCGCCAGGATTCGAGCTCGCTACGGAACAGGATATCCTCGGGGCTCCGCGCACCATAGAGCAGCACGATCCTTCCGTAGCGAAGCCGGTCGGCGAGCAGCCGGTAGAGCGCGGGGCGCAGCGGCGCGAGACCGAGCCCGCCTGCGACGATGACCACGTCGCGGGCGACGGTCTCCTCCATCGGCCATCCCGTTCCGAACGGGCCGCGAAACCCGATTGCCGCGCCCGGGGCCAGTCGCGTGAGCGCCGAGGACACCGCGCCGACCGAGCGAATGGTATGGACGAGACGATCCGGCGCGGCGGGGTCACCGCTGACGCTGATCGGCACCTCCCCGACCCCGAAGACCGTGAGCATGTTGAACTGGCCGGGCGCGAACCGAGGAGCCTCGCTCGCGTGTCGATCCTCGAGCTCGAGGTCGAGGGTCCAGACCTGCGGCCCGTCGCGCCGCTTGCGGCGCAGGCGCGCGATGCGCGGCACCATCGGATCCGGCGGGGCCGGGCGAGACCCCGGCAGGTCAGGCACGGACGCCATAGACATCGAGGAGCTGCAGCCGGGTCGCTTGGAGGCGCTCGACGAGGATCGGCACGACGCGCTTCATCATCTCGTAGCCGAGATCGTGATCGTCCTCGCATTTTTGCCGCAAGCAGGCGCCGTCGATGGCGATCGCACGGACGAGATCGATCGCCCGCGCGTCATTGGTCCAGCGATAGGGCGGGATCAGCCAGGACAGGCCGACGACGTCGCCCTCGCCCAAGGTCTGGATGGTGATGGCCCCTCGCCCCGGCGCCGAAAGCTCGAGCGCGACGCGGCCGTGGCGGACGAGATAGAACTGATCGGCGGGCTCCCCCTCGCGGAAAAGATATTGGCCCGCCTCGAAGCGCACGTTCTTGGCGCAGCCGCAGACGAGGTCGGCGGACGCGTCGCCCAAGCCCGCGAAGAACGGATGCTCCCGGAGAATGCGCTCGAGCCCTTCCATCGCGATGCTCCTCAGCGCGGCTCGCTGTCGCGGATGGCGGTCACCTCCTCGGTGATGTCGATGCCGACGGGGCACCAAGTGATGCAGCGGCCGCAGCCGACGCACCCCGACGTGCCGAACTGGTCGAACCATGTCGAAAGCTTGTGGGTCATCCACTGGCGATAGCGGGAACTCGTGCTCGCGCGAACGCTGCCGCCGTGGATGTAGGAAAAGTCCATGGTGAAGCAGGAATCCCACCGCCGCGTGCGGGAGGTTTCCCGTCCGGCGAGGTCGCTCGAATCCTCGACCGTCGTGCAAAAGCACGTCGGGCAAACCATGGTGCAATTGCCGCAGGTGAGGCAGCGCTGTGCCACATCGTCCCACCGACCGTGCTCGAGGTTACGGAGCAAGAGCTCGTGCACGTCGTCGGCCTGCATCTTTCGGCCCATCGCGCCTTCCGTTCGCGTTACGACCGCGTCGGCCGCGTCGAGCTCGTCCGGGGTCGGAGATCTGTGCGGGATCTCGCCGAGCATCCTGCGGCCGGCTTCGCTCCCGACCTCGACGACGAAGGCGTGCCGGCTCGTGTCCACGATCTCGGTCAAGGCAAGATCGAACCCCGATTGCGCCTTCGGGCCGGTGCCCATCGAGACGCAGAAGCAGGTTCCGCCGGCCTGCCCGCAATTGACGGCGACGATGAAATTGCCCTCGCGCCGCGCCCGATAATGCGGATCGACATAGGCGCCCTCGAGGAAGACGCGATCCTGGATCGCGAGCGCGTGGATCTCGCACGAGCGAACCCCTATGAAGGCGAGCTTGTCCGTCGGATCCGGTTCCGCGACGACACGGACGCCGCCATCGTCGTGCTCGGCGCGCCACAGGCGCAAGAGCGGCGGATGCAGATATTTCTTCCAGGAGTGTGGCCCGACAGCGTAGCCGAAGAGGGCATCGTCCATGCGGCGCAGGAGACGATATCGGCCGCCGTCCTGCTCGTCGGTCCAGCCTCGGGGAAGGTCGTCGATCGTCGCGATGTCGTCGTAGACGATCGCTTGATCGCGCAAGGTCGGGCCGAGGGTCCGATAGCCGTTGCGCCGCAGCCCGTCGAGGAGCGCCTGCACTCCCTCCAGCGTCACGACAGCCTCTGCGGCCATGTTCCTCGAGCCCCGTCGGATCGCCGGCTTTCCGCTCGTTGCCTTTAGCACGTCGCCCGGCGTGCGTTAAGCCTAGGTTCGGCTGCGGCCTCGATCAACCGAGGGGTGTCCGGGCTCCTGTCCGTCACCGCGCCGACCAGCTTAGCCGATCACGCAGACTTCGACTTACGAGGGGAGTCCTTGCTGCGGCGCAATCATGGCATTGCCGCGAAATCGGCGGCTCACGAAAATTTACCTTGAATCAGGGCATCCGACCCCGCACAAGACGTGCGGCAGCGCACAATCACACCCTGGCGCCGCCGTTATCCTGATTCGATCGGAGCCTGCACGAACCGCATGAACCGCGGGCGGCGAACCTGTTCCTTAACGCCGCCGTAACTCGGATATCGTAGCTTCGTCCAGGGTTTACGTCACGAGCAGGATCGATTTCGCGATTTCTCGGAATGGAGGTCGAGGTGACACGCGGGGAAGATGAAGGCGGCACATGGCACAAGCTCGCACGGCTGATCGCGGCCGTCTGGGACGGTCCGCATCCCCGGCGTCCGGAGACCCGTGATCCGCACGAGATCGACAAGTTCTATGTGCAGCGCTACGCGCCGCGAAAGCCGCGCCGCGCCTCGAGCTCGCACTCGGGCGAGACGGCCTGAGTATTTTCCAGCGAACCGGATAGCGGTTCGCATTTTCGATCTCGATGTTTCGATGGATCGACATCGATGCGAAAATGCGACAGAGGAAAAATGCGAGCCGGCTTCCGAGCCCACCGGCACGGAAGCCGTGGGCGCCGCTATTTCGCCTGTGGCGTGCAGACGACCGAGTCGTTGAGCACGTAGCAGACCGCCATCATGCCGGTGCGCAGATCGACCCTGAAGATGCCGCCCTCGCGCTCGTGGCGCGACGAAACGAGCGTATACTCGCCCGGTACCTGAGGCCCCGCACCCTCCCCCGGAGGGTAGCAGAGCGTGACGCCCGCGGTGCCCTCCTCGAGGGCATATTGGCAGGCGCCGACCTCGCCCGTCGCGCGATCGAGCCGATAGATCCGGTTCAGATCCGTCTCGGGCGCGGCGAGGAACTCGTAGCTCGCGGCCGAAGCGCGGGACGTGACGCCAGACAAGACCAAGGATCCGGCCACGAGCCAAGGCGCCCACCCCGAGCACGGATCCGGCACGACGCGTATCATGTCTCTCCCCGATTTTTCCGTCGGTCCGGAGCTGCCCCGGAAAAGCCCGGGCTCGCCGAAAAGATAATCGAAACATGCTTTCCGAAAGGTTAAGCGAGCCTCCGGCAGCCGCCCGCGCGGGACGCTATGCGCTTGACCCGGGTCCCTCCCGCCCCTAAGCCTCACCGCCATGCTGCAGCGCTCCTCGCCTCTTCTCGTCTTCGACCTCGACGGAACGCTCGCCGACACGGCCGGCGATCTCGTCAATGCGTTGAACGTCGTGCTCGCGGCCGAGAACCTGCCGACGGTCGATCTCGCGACGGGGCGCCCCTTCGTCGGCGGCGGGGCGAAGGCCCTGATCCGGCGAGGACTCGGGGCCAGCGGCGTGACAGCGAGCGAGGCGCGGCTCGACGCGATGGTCGAGGTGTTTCTCGCCCATTACGAGGCCCATATCGCCGACGAGACGGTTCTCTTCGACGGGGTCCTCGATGCGCTCGATCGATTCGAGGCGGCAGGGTTCTCGTTCGCGGTCTGCACCAACAAGGTCGAGCAGCCGGCGGTCCTGCTGCTCGAGGCTCTGGGCATTGCGGGTCGCTTCGAGGCGATCTGCGGCAAGGACACGTTTCCGGTCAGCAAGCCGGACGGCCGCGCTTTGACCCTGACGATCGCGCGCGCGGGCGGGGACCCGCGCCGGGCGGTGATGATCGGCGATTCGAGGACCGACATCGAGACCGCGCGCAATGCCGAGGTTCCGGTCGTCGGGGTCACCTTCGGCTACACCGACCAGCCGATCTCGGCCTATGCGCCCGACCGCGTCATCGCGCATTACGACGAATTGTGGGAGGCCGTAGGGGCCCTACAGGTCGTTTAGGACGACGGCGAGCGCGAGGCCGGTGAAGAGCAGGAGCCCCGCGTCCCGGTTCGCGCGAAACAGCACGAGAGCGCGCGAGGGCTCGGCGGAGCGCAGGCTCGCGACCTGCCAGGCGAGATGCAGGGCAAAGCCGAGCGGGCCGAGATAAGCGAGAGCCGGCACCCCGGCCACGACCAGCGCCGCCGTCACGGCGAGGGTCGACGCGGCATAGACGGCACCGACCGCAGCACGCAGGTGCGGCCCGAAGGCGCGTGCGGTCGAGCCGATCCCCATGCGGGCGTCGTCCTCGAGATCCTGCACCGCATAGATCGTGTCGAAGCCGATCGTCCAAAGAACCGCGCCGAGATAGAGCAGCACCGGCGCGAGCGAGAGCGAGCCCATCGCGGCCGACCATCCCATCAAGGCGCCCCAGGCGAAAGCCGCACCGAGCACGGCTTGCGGCCAGGACGTGACGCGCTTCATGAATGGATAGATCGCGACCGGCACGAGCGAGCCTATGCCGAGCACGATCGAGAACAGGTTGAACTGCAGGAGCACCACGAGACCGACGAGCGCCTCTGCGACGAAAAAAGCCTTCGCCGCCGCGACGCTCACGCGGCCCGAGGGGAGCGGGCGCCCGCGCGTGCGCTCGACCTTTGCGTCGATCTCGCGGTCGACGAGGTCGTTGTAGGTCGAGCCGCAGCCGCGCATGGCGACCGCGCCGGCAAGGAAGAGCGCGAGATCGCAAAGGTGAAGCGGCTCGCCGGCGGCGAGGCTCGCGAGCGCACTCGACCACCAGCAAGGCAGGAGCAGGAGCCACCAGCCGATCGGGCGATCGATGCGGGCGAGCTGTAGGAACGGG
Organism: Beijerinckiaceae bacterium; assembly: GCA_024304885.1. Taxonomy (GTDB): domain Bacteria; phylum Pseudomonadota; class Alphaproteobacteria; order Rhizobiales; family Beijerinckiaceae; genus Methylocapsa. The sequence goes on along the minus strand of JALJOM010000003.1, from coordinate 2,397,351 downwards.
TGCCAGGATCGAGGTACGAGCCGAAGGAGGATCTGTCCCTCGACCGAATCGGGCAAAGCGCACGCGTCGCGATCCGAGGGAGCGAGACCCGCAGGCTCCGTCACAGCGGCCCGGCGGGGAGCTTCGGCGCCGGGGGCTGGCCGGGGCCGCCGGTCGCCTGCTGCTCCTGCGCCTTCTTGATCTGCTCGGCGACCTTGCACGCCTGGTTCGCGACCTGGCCCGTCTTGCCGGAGCTCATGGTGAGATTCTGCAAGGCCTCTTCCGGGACGTTGCACCAGTCCTTGTTCTTGGTCAGATAGGCGACGAGCTCGCGCTCCGCCGCGGCCAGGGCGCGCAGCTTCGGGCAGGAGGCGATCGGGTCGAGCTGCTTCTTGCCGCCCTTCGCGAGCTGGTTCAGCTGATCGATGAAGGTCTGCCGCTTCTTGGAGAGATTGGCGATATCCTCGTTGCAGTCGCCAGCGCGAGCGGCGCCGGCGAGCGCCACCAGCAGCGCGAGCGCCCCGAGGAGCGCCGTTGTGCAAACAGGGAACGTGAGCTTGCGTGCCGTCATCTTCCGAGCCTCTCGAGGATGGGCCGAAGCCTCGGCGCGACCGTCATAACAAAGACTTCCCTCGGCAGGCAAGCTCGAGCGCGACGATCGCCGCCGTGCCGGCTCGAGCCGCGGCGGAAGCCTCACGCGAGGAGCTGCATGGCGCCCTATGATTTTTCCGCGCATCGCCTCTATGTCGAGGCACCCCTCGCCGAAGGTGCGAGGATCGCGCTCGACTCCGGCCGAGCGAGCTATCTGCGCAACGTCCTGCGCCTCTCGGCGGGCGACGAGATCCTCGCCTTCAACGGGCGCGACGGCGAATGGCGCGCCGCCCTGTCCGAGCCGAGCCGCAGAAACGTCGAGCTGACCGCGCGCACACGCGTCCGGCCGCAGCCGGCACCGCCCGACCTGCACTATCTTTTCGCCCCGCTCAAGCATGCGCGGCTCGATTATATGGTGCAGAAATCCGTCGAGATGGGTGCGAGCCGGCTCTCTCCGGTCCTGACCCGCCGGACCCAGGTCGCTCGGGTCAATCTCGACCGGGTCCGGGCGAATGCGATCGAGGCCGCGGAGCAATGCGGCATCCTCTGCCTGCCGGAGATCGATCCGCCTCGCGCCCTGGAGGCCGTTCTCGGAGCCTGGCCGAAGGATCGGTTGCTCGTGTTCTGTGACGAGGGGGCTCCGGTTCGAGCTCCTGTCGCGGCGCTGCGCGCCCGCGCAGAGGCCGACCGCTCGCGACCGCTCGCGGTCCTGATCGGGCCGGAGGGCGGGTTCGATCCGCAGGAGCGCGGCCTTCTCCTGTCGCTCCCGCAGGTGCTGCGCCTGTCGCTCGGTCCCCGTATCCTGCGCGCGGACACGGCGGCGGTCGCCGCGCTCGCGCTGGTTCAGGCCGAGCTCGGCGATTGGACCGACCGCGCCGGCGATGCCACGCAAGCCTCGGACGAGCACGGCGAGCTACGTTAAGGCACCATTAAATCGCCCTATTGTAAGCCGAAACAGGACGATATCCGAAAGGCGAGGTTCGGGGCGTTCTCGGGCCGAATCGGAAGCCGGCATCCGAGTTCCCGAACCGGCCTAGGGTCGCATCGATTCGGTGTCGCACGAGGCTTGGCTTCGTGCCGCTCGCCGAACCATGCCATTGTCGCTCGAGGACTGCCTGGGCCGTCATGATTTCACGTGTCGCACTCGCCTGCATCGGGTTCGTCGTCAGCGGGTCTCTTCGGGTCGTCGAAGCTGCGCGGGCGAACGACTTGGTTCTAGCTCAAGGCTTCGAGGCACGCGCCGTCGAGCCCTGCGGTTCCTTTGCCGAGGATCTGGGTGTGGTCGTCCCTCGAGGGCCCTGCTCGAGGTTCGGCGGGCGCGTGCGCGTCGATCTCGGCGCTCGAGGGCAGGCGCCGACGGGCACGGGCTATGGCGCGTCCCCTGCAGCGGTCCGCTCCGGCGGAGCAGGGGATCGCGCTCCTGGTCGGCTGGGCCCGCCCGGTCGCCTCGATTCGGGCGTGAGCCGAAGCCACCTTCGCGTCCCGGGCCCCGACGGCGCGCGCTGAGGAATTTCCGGCGAAGCGGAATCCGCTTCGGAGGTCGATCTCGTCGCTGGCGGTCTACCCTCGCCCTCGTAGGCTTCTGCGCCCGTCCTTCCGGAGCTGTCCTCGCCCCTTCGGCTTTTCTTTCTCCCCTTCGGGCGAAAAGCGTTCGGAGAAGGGCCTCGCGCGACAGCGCGATCGCGCTGTGTCGCTGGATCTCACGATGACTTTGGATCGAATCGATCCAAAGTCATGAAACGTCATCGATTCCAAAAGTTCAGAGCGGGATAGGCAGATAAGTTTACGCAATCTGCGTAAACGCGATTGCGCCGGAAAACCGCTGTCCACTTTTCCGCGTCCCGCCCTACTTTCTCGCTTTATCGCAATTTCACGACGCGAAGTGGTCTCCACTTCGCTGGAAATTGCTCCAGATCGACATTGATGCGAAAGCGAGGCAAGACGAGAATGTCGATCGCGTTCAGGCGACTGCCGGCTCCATCGCATAGGCTTCCACGGTCTCCTTGTGGGGCCGCACGACCAGGACCGAGCAATTGGCGTGGCGCACGATCTTCTGCGCGTTCGAGCCGAGAAGGTAGGTGCTCATCGACGGGCTGTGCGACCCGATGACGATGAGATCGGCCCCCCAATCCTCCGCCTCGGCGAGGACCTCCGCATAGACCGGCCCGGTCCGCAGCGTATGCGAGAAATGCCCCTCCGGTATGCGCGAATGCTCGGCTATTTCCTGAAGCTTCTTCTCGGTGGCCTCCTCCTGCTTCGCGATGGCCTGCGGCGCCAGAAGCTCCTGAATGACGGACGGGAGCTCGGGGAAGACATGGATCAGCCGCACGGTGCCGCTCGTCATCGCGACGAGCCGTGCCGCAAAGGCGATGCCGGGCTCGGAGAGGACCGTTTCCGCGGTGTCGATCGGTATCAGGATCTTCCTGTACATGCGCATCTCTCCTGGTCGCGAGGCAGCAATCGAATGGGGGCAATTTCAGCGCCGGCACATTGACGCAGATCACGCGGCGCGGGCGGGTCCGCTCGGCGCACGCCTTCAGGGTTGCGATCCGTAGCTCTGCAAGAGCCCGAAAGGGTCGCTCCCGCTGGACATGCAGGCCTCGGCCGGGAGCGGACGGGCCTTCCCGCCGGAAAGCCAGAGATCACGCACACGGCCGGACCCTTCGGCGAAGCGCATGCACGCCTGTGCCGTCCCCGCGGCACTGTCGAAAAATACGCTGATCTGGTTGTCTCCACAATCATGCGCCTTGCACGACCAGGCGACGAAGGCGCCTTTTCCGTTCGTCGCGACCGGCGCTTGCGGCCCCGACAGAAGCGTCTTGCGCGCGAGCGAATAATAGCGCTCGCCCATCGCGGCGCGCATCGCCCCCTGCACAGCCTTCTGGTTCCAGAGGGATTTTCCGCCGATGACCGCGGTGAAAGGCTCCTTGCCTGCCCAGCGCGCCACGTCCGAGAGGTCGGCCGCCGGGGCGGGCACGCAGGAGAGCCCGAGGAGGCGCGCCCGCGAGCCCGCGCAATGCCCGTCCGCTCATCGTGGCTGCCCTGCCGTCGGCATCTCGAGCGCCTGGACGACCTCGAAGCATTCGAGCTCGGGGGGACCCAGCGTCAGCGGCTTGCTCGGGCCCGCGCCGGCATGGGCGGCGCGGAACTGCTCGGACTTGGTCCAGGCGATGAAATCGTCCTCGCTCGCCCACACGGTGTGGGAGGAATAGAGCACGTGGTCCTCCCGCTCGGGACCGCGCAGGAGATGAAAGGCGACGAAGCCTGGGACCTCGTCGAGCCGTGATTGCCGCCCGAGCCAGCGCTGCTCGAAGTCCTCGCGTGCCTCTTTCAGAACCTTGAAACGGTTCATGGCGATATACATGGGTTCCCCTTTCGTGCAGGCCACCCGTGTTTCGCGAGCGGTGCGGGAAGCCTTATCCCTTCGGCGCCACAGCTGCAAAACGTGGTGACCGGGGCAATGCGACGACGTCCGGCTCGAGCAATTTCCAGCGAAGCGGATACCACTTCGCGTCGCGAAATTGCGATAAAACACGAAAGAAGAGCCGGTTTCCGGGATCGGAAACCGCTCTAAGAGGCCTGCGAGGCAGCCGCCGCGCGCCGAGCGACGTTGTCCCGCTCGGCCTGGAACTCCGCGGTCTCCCCTCGCACGGCGGCGATGATCGCTGGCTCGGTGCTCGCCACCGAGCCGCCCGGGAACGGCGGCTGCGGGTCGTATTCCATCGAGAGGGCGACTCGCTTGACGCGGTCCTCGCCGAACAAATGCGCGACCAATGCCAAGGCGAAATCCATTCCCGAGGTCACGCCCGCACCCGTCACCCGATTGCGATCGAAGACCACACGCTCCGCCACCGGCAGGGCGCCGAAATAGGCGAGCTGATGCAGCGACAGCCAATGACAGGTCGCTCGATATCCGGTCAGCAAGCCCGCTGCCGCGAGCACGAGCGATCCGGTGCAGACGGAGGTCACGTAGGCGGCATGCTCGCCTTGGTTGCGCAGGAAGGCGAGGATCTCCTTATCCTCCATGAGGTCGATCTGACCCGGTCCACCCGTGACGAAGAGGATGTCCGCCTGCGGGCACTCCGCCAGCGTGCATGTGGGGACGATCTTCAGGCCGTTGTTGTCGACGACCGCGTCCATGGTCTTCCACACGAGATGGATCTGCAGCTCGGGGAATCGACCGAGGACCTCGTAGGGGGCGGTCAGGTCGAGCTGCGTGAAGCGGGGAAAGAGAAGCATCACGACCTGCATGCTCGGCTCCATATGCCTTTGTGTCGCTGCCGAGAGCGCCCTCCGGTGCTCGACGCAGCCCTGCGATCGCAAGCGCATACAACCGAATCCCGGCTGCATCGCGGCCGGCGGAATTTTACTTCAACCCGACGCGCCGTGCGATTCGAGGAAGGCACAAAATGGCCTAGCGATCGACGAGGAAAGGACACGGATCGAGCATAGGTCCGGAGCTGCGAGCACCGATGTCGCAGCGTGCCGTCCGTAACGTCATGTCAGGGAACAGGCCGATAATGGTCGCAATCATGTCCGGGGAGCGATCACTCGAGCCAGCGACGAATCCGGCAGATTTTTCTTTGCATACCGGCGACGTCCAAGCAGATCGAAAATTCCCGTTGTTCGTGACTCGCTTCGGCTTGTCGGATCGGACCGCAATCGGTGCACAAACCAGGCAGCTGCTGAACTGCTTCTCGCGCTACATGCATTTATATTGGCACGAGGCCCCCTTCGATCCGGCCTATCCGCATTCCCATCGTCTCGAAACTCGGCTCTTCGGGCAACTCGATATTCTGAAGCACGACAACGTGACCTCGCGGCTCCTGCGGAAGCTGAATGCGAGCCATTGGCACGGGGATGAGCCCTCCGCTGCGGTGACCACGTTTCTCGGGCGGCTGAAGCAAGAAATTTCTATGGCCTACCTGGCCCCGATCGAGGCCGGTGACGCTCGTCGCATGAAGGCGATCGCCGAAGAGCTGCAACGGCCTTTCGTGCTGCATTTTTGGGATTTCCTCGACAGCAATGCCGCGGAATCGGCCACCACATGGCTGATCGACAACGCAACGCATATTTTTTGCTTGAACCGCCAAATACAGGAAGATCTGCGCGGTGCACGGCGGAGGTCGTCTATCTTGACCTTTACGAGAGGTAGATCGAACGCGATCGCAAAATTCACGTCTAGTCCTGAAATAAGGATCGCCGTGACTGGGAGCATCGAGCCCTATGTCGACGGAATGAAATGCTTGGTCGGAGCCGTCCAGCTCCTACGTGCGGCAGGAAAGAATTATACTATCGTGTACATCGGTCTTGCGAAATCGCTGAGACGTTGCGGTCTGGATAATCATGATTTCATCACGGCAACGGGCTTTATCGAATCCGCCGAGGCGCGTGACAAACTGCTGGCCGAATGCGCCGTCGGCTTCATGCCGGGCCCGAGTGCCGCACCGGAGACGGACGCCAGAGCCAAGTATTCGATCCCGTCGCGCATTCTCGATTACCTGGCGGTCGGCTTGCCGATCGTCGGGACGGTTCATCCCCGCTCGGCGACGTTCGCGTTCTGCCGCGACTCGAGACTCGACGTCGGGCTCTTGCAGGATGATCCGCAGCGCGTCGCCCGATCGTTCACGAGCCTCGAAGACGAGGCAATGTGGCGCTCGACCAGCCGACGCAACCTCGCGGCCTTCTCCGCGCTCGTCGAGGCTCACGGAATCGAAGACCTGAAGCGAATGTTGGCTCCCGAGACCCATCCGTCCGGAAATCTATGGTCTCGTCTCCTACGTCGGCACTGATTGCGCAAGGCGAGAAAGTAGAGCCGCTTTCCGATTCCATCGGAACGGAAAGCGCTCTCGGGGCAGGGGTCGCTTCTTCTTCTATCGGCTCACGACCCCGATCCCATGCGGGCGAGCCGGGCCGGTTGCAACGTCGCGGTTGAAGTCGAGGTCGAAGCGCGGATCCAAGACCAAGTGACCGTTGACGATGTCGAGCACGTGGATCTTGTGGTCTCCTTCGATGCGAACGACACCGCTCGGAAAAAGATCCTGCACGAGGAAGTAATCGGACACGATGAGCCTATCCTCGGTCGGGCTGAAAATGACATAGTGGGGACCGGAGTTCTGCCCGAGGTCGATGGCGTCGATGACGACGGGATGCGTCCGATCCTCGATGTTGAACCAGATCACCTTTCCGTGCAGCCCCTTGTAGTTGAGGGTCAGGGCAAGCCGCGTACCAGCGCTGTTGACGGCTATCAAATGCGGCCAAACCTCGGACGCACCGGGCAGTGCGAAGATGCTCAAGTCGAACACCGGCTGCGCTGTTCCGGCTTGCGGGTCGATGAGGTAGAGCTTTTCGTCGAAGACGCCGGCCGTATAGGCACGCAGCCTCGGATCATTCGGGATGAGCTGCAAGTCGATCGTACCTGCAGGAAAGTTCGGATCCCCCACCGGGATCTTCTTCGTGATCGTTCGAAGGGAGAGGTTCCACACGCGTACACTGCCGCGCGCGTCGATTTCGCCATCGACGACTCCAGGGACGAGATTGAGCGTATGCAGAGGGCAAACGAAGTCGCTCGTCAGCAAGAGATTGTGCGCCTCGTCGATGGCTATGCCGTGAGGGTTGAAGCCGTCGAGTGGTGGCACGACCGGCCAATACCCTTTGACGTTGTAGTTTGCGTCGTATTCCACGACCCGCCCGGGTGCGGTGCCTCCCGCGCCGCCCATGAAGGTCGTGAAGAAGCCGCCGCCCTGTTTCGGCACGTATGCGTCCGCGATCGAGGCCACGGTCGGAAGCGTGTTGGCTTTGAGGAATTTCGGCGCACGAGGATTGGTGATGTCCCAGAAGAAGTTCTGATTCTGAACTCGGAGAATGCTGAGCAGCCCACCGCCGGCCAAGACCTTCTTGTCGGCCGAGATCCCGACGTGGTGAGGCTCGTTGCCGATGGATCCGTTGCTGAGCGGTATCGCGCTCGGTAGCCATTTCGGTACCGAGGCATAGCTGAGAATTTTTCCATAGGTCGGCGACCCCTTGTCGAAGTCGACGACGGCGAAGAAGTCCGAGGCCTTGTGCGCCTTGTCACCCGCCCAAACGTAGAGCGTGTCCTCCGACCTCGCGGCGGGCGACGAAAGCAATGCCGCGGCGGCCACCACCACGGCACCAAGTGACTTGAACAGAGATGTCTCTCCCATGACATACCCCTTCGATGACAGATCGAATCCGTGGCGGTCCGGTGGAACCGAGCCGGGCGCAACCCCGAAATGGTCGCGGCTCAGCTAGGGGTACAGTAACGAATGCATTATGTCGATAGAATATATATTCTATAATTCGATGCAAAGCAGCGTCATTGTCGCCCACTCATGTCGCGATGGCGAAAGGGGCTTCTCGCCCGATGGGTCAAAGACGGTAGGACGACGCGGTCGCCCTCGTGGTCCTCTTCCGACGAAGAGCGGCGATAGGCGCGGTCGTCTGCTTCGGCGCCTCAGCTCTTGCCCTCGGGCAGGTTCAGCCTGATGTGCAGCTCGCGCAGCTGCTTCGCGGTGGCCGGGGAGGGCGCCCCCATGAGCAGGTCCTCCGCCTTCTGGTTCATCGGGAAGAGCACGACCTCGCGCAGGTTCTCCTCGCCCGCGAGCAACATCACGATCCGGTCGATGCCGGGCGCGATCCCGCCATGTGGGGGGGCGCCGTATTGGAAGGCGCGATACATGCCGCCGAACTTCTCCTCGAGCACGGCCTCATCGTAGCCCGCGAGCGCAAAGGCCTTCTTCATGATGTCAGGCCTGTGGTTGCGGATCGCGCCGGACGAGAGTTCCACGCCGTTGCACACGATGTCGTATTGAAAAGCGTTGATGCCGAGGATGGTCGTCGTGTCCGCGGCGTCGAGCGCGAGGAATGCGCCGTGGTCGAAGTTCGGCATCGAGAAGGGATTGTGGGAGAAGTCGATCTTCTTCTCCTCCTCGTTCCATTCGTACATCGGGAAATCGACGATCCAGCAGAACTCGAAGACCTCGCGCTTCGAGAGCCCGAGGTCGTGGCCGATCTTCAGCCGCGCGGCACCCGCGAGCTTCGCCGCCTTCAGCTCCTGGTCGCAGGCGAAGAAGACCGCATCGCCGGCGCCGAGCCCGGTCGCTCGCAGGATCGCCTGCTGCGCCTCGGTGGGCAGGAACTTCGCGATCGGTCCCTTGCCGACGGGCTGCTCGCCCTCGCCTTCGAAGATCACATAGCCTAGCCCCGCGGCGCCTTCGCCTTTCGCCCAGTCGTTCAGCTTGTCGAAGAAGCTGCGCGGCTGCGCCCCCGCCCCGGGCGCCGGGATGGCGCGAACGACGCCGCCGGCCTTGATGACGTTCTTGAAGGCATTGAAGGTCACGTCGTCGCGCGCGAAGGCGTCCGTCACGTCGGCGATGACGAGCGGATTGCGCAGATCCGGCTTGTCCGACCCGTATTTCAGCAGCGCCTCCGCATAGGGGATCATCGGAAATTTCGGGGTGACGGGGCGCTTGCCCCCGAATTCCTCGAAGACGCCGCGCAGCACCGGCTCGACCGCGGCGAACACGTCCTCCTGCGTCACGAAGCTCATCTCGACATCGAGCTGATAGAACTCGCCGGGGCTGCGGTCGGCCCGCGCGTCCTCGTCGCGAAAGCAGGGCGCGATCTGAAAATAGCGGTCGAAGCCCGCGACCATGACGAGCTGCTTGAATTGCTGCGGCGCCTGCGGCAGCGCATAGAACTTGCCCGGATGGAGGCGCGAGGGCACGAGAAAGTCGCGCGCGCCCTCCGGGCTCGAGGCGGTGAGGATCGGGGTCTGGAACTCGAAGAATCCTCGTGCCTTCATCCGCGCGCGAAACGAATCGATGATCCGTCCGCGCAGCATGATGTTCTGATGCAGCTTGTCGCGCCGCAGGTCGAGGAAGCGATAGCGCAGCCGCATGTCCTCGGGGTAAGGATGATCGCCGAAGACAGGCAAGGGCAATTCGGCGGCAGGACCCAGGACCTCGATCTCGGCGGCATAGACCTCGACGAGGCCGGTCGCCATCTCGGGATTCTCGGTGCCCGCTGGACGCCGCCGCACCGACCCGTCGATGCGCACGACCCATTCGGAGCGCAATTTCTCGGCCGCCGCGAAGGCCGGCGACTCCGGATCCACGACGATCTGGGTGATGCCGTAATGGTCGCGGAGATCGATGAAAAGCACGCCCCCATGGTCGCGGATCCGGTGGCACCAGCCGGAGAGGCGGGTCACGGTGCCCGCATGGGTCTCGCGGAGGTCGGCGCAGGTATGGGAACGGTAGCGGTGCATGATCTTTTCGGATGCAGGAGGGCGGGGGCCCGGGGCCGGCGGAGAACGGCACGGGCCGCCGCGTCTGTCAAGGCGCCCGCCGTGACGCGAAGCTCGTGCCGTGCCACGCTGCGACCGTCCGCGTCGTTGTGTCGAAAGTCCCGAAGTGTCAGGCGATTCGGGCCTGCAAGCCTATGGCGGGCCGTGCCGCTTTCGGCTATGCAGCGCGCATGAGCCTCATCTCGACGACGCGAGACCTCGCGGACGTGTGCCGCCGTCTCGCCCAGCATGATTTCGTCACCGTCGATACCGAGTTCCTGCGGGAGACCACATTCTGGCCGCGGCTCTGCGTCGTCCAGCTCGCCTCGGCGGAGGAGGCCGTCGCCGTAGATGCCCTGGCGGAAGGGCTCGACCTCGCCCCCGTCTTCGACCTGATGGCGGATCGGCGGGTGACCAAGGTCTTCCACGCCGCACGGCAAGATCTCGAGATTATCTGGAACCTCGCCAAGCTCATTCCCGCGCCCTTGTTCGATTCCCAGGTCGCCGCGATGGTCTGCGGCTTCGGTGACCAGGTTTCCTACGGCGACCTCGTCCAGACGATCACGCGCGTCACGCTCGACAAGTCGTCGCGCTTCACCGACTGGTCGCGCCGTCCGCTCCTCCCGGCCCAGGTCGATTACGCGATCGCGGACGTCACCTATCTGCGCGACATCTACGCCTACCTGCGGCGCAAGCTCGACGAGACGGGGCGGCTCGCCTGGCTCGCCGACGAGATGGCGCTCCTCACCTCGCCCGCGACCTACGAGCAGCATCCCGAGAATGCCTGGGAACGGTTTCGCACGCGGGTGCGCAAGCCGCGCGATCTCGCCGTCCTCATGGAAGTCGCCGCCTGGCGTGAGGCGGAGGCGCAATCCCGCGACGTGCCGCGTGCGCGGGTCCTGAAGGACGATGTTCTGGTCGAGGTCGCGATGGCCGCGCCGCGGACGGCGGAGGCGCTCGGAAACCTACGCGCCTTTCCGCGCGGCATGGAGCGCTCGCGGGCCGGCGTCGAGATTCTCGCCGCGATCGAGCGCGGGCTCGCCCGCGACCCGAAGACCCTGCCGAAGCTCGAGCGGGAACGGCGCGGCGGGGGGAATGGCGCGACCGTCGAGCTCTTGAAGGTCCTCTTGCGGCACGTCAGCGAGAGCCACGGGGTCGCCGCGAAGATGATCGCGACGGTCGAGGATCTCGAGGCGATCGCCGCCGACGATCGCGCCGGCACGCCAGCGCTCACCGGCTGGCGCTACGAGCTCTTCGGCGCCAAGGCGCTGGAATTGAAGCGGGGGCGGCTCGCGCTGACGGTCGAGAACGGCAAGGTCATCACGCTCGAATGGCAGGAGACGGAGGAGAAGGCGGTGTCTCCGGCCTTGTGATATTATGTGCGAGACTATGCTCGCTTTTGCCGAAGCGCGTCTTTGCTGGCCAGGTTGTCGCGCGCAAGTCTCGAACCGTCGATGCCTTTACGGCAGCTTCGCTGCAAGGTAGCTGCCGAGCGTGGCGAGCTTCGGATAGTCGATTTCCGTAACGGCGAGTCCGAGCCGCTCGTGGATCGCGGTCACGAAGCTCAGGAAGTCCATCGAATCGATATCGAGCGTTTCTCGGAGATCGGCCGCCGGATCGACCGAGGTCATGTCGATCTCGGATGCTATGTTCGCGAGCTCCTCTCGAAGCACAGCGTCTCTGTCGCAATCTCGCATAGCTGGTCGGGCTCCTGCACCAACCTGTCGATTTCCGCCGGAAACAAAGCACCTGCATGGCCGTCGCTGACCCGGTGATCGCCCGATAGGGTCGTCGTCATGATGTGCCGCGGCACCACGGCGTCACCGACCCCCCAGGGTCGGACCGTGATCTTTCCGAAGCCTACGAGCGCCACCTGGGGTGGATAGATCACGCCGTATAGAGCCTCGCCCCCGCGCTCGCCGAGGCTCGAAACGGTGATGGTCGCATCGGCCATTTCGGAGCTGCGGATTCGTCCGGCCCGCATGCGCTGAACGGGATCACGCATGCGCATCATGAGCTCGTCGCAGGAGAGCTTGTCCGTATCGTGGACGGCGGGAGCAGCCAGGCCTCCGCCACGGATAGAAATCGCGCCGCCGCTCCGCCAACCCTCGTCGACGATCACGGATGCTGCTGTGGGTAACGTCGGCGCGCTGTTTCGCCCTTCGAATGACGCCGACGAGGACTACCGAGTGATCGCTCGCTGCCGCTAAGTGGCGCAACCGATTCCACTTCGGCGGCGGAACCGTGCGGGCCGCGTAGCATTGTCGATACGCCGAGGTGGAGGTCCAAGGTGCCTCTCGGTGAGGGAATCGCCAAAGGTTCAGCAGAGGCCGGAAAGTCACAGGGAAAGTGAAAGCTTTCGCCGTCGGCTGGCGGAGCGTGGCTGTTGCTTCGAGTCCGGCAAGTACATGGTCGGCTCTCATGGACACGCCTATGTGACCGTGCGTCTCGGCGACCGACGCGCTGTGCTGCCCGAGGTCGGGACCAGGAAGCGGCTCGATCCGACGATCGTGTGACAGATCGTCGAGGAGCTCGGCCTCGAGTGGGAGGAATTGCCCGGCTCCGCATCTCGTGTCTGACTATCGAGCAGGAAGGGAACAGAGCGATGTTGACTTTCGTCATGTTGACCCGGCTCGGGCCGGAGGCAGTGCGTGCTCCGAAGTCCCTCGAAGACCTCGAACGCCAGGCCATGGAGCGGGTCCGCAAGGAATGCCCCGACGTGGAGTGGCTGTGCAGCTATGCCATCCTGGGACCATGCGATTACTTGGACATCTTCCGCGCGAAGGACGTCGAGACGGCGAGCAAGGTCTCGACCCTCATCCGCACCTTCGGTCACGCCCATACCGAGATCTGGACCGCAACCGAATGGGATCGGTTCAAGGAGATCATACGGACCCTTTGACCGGGTAAATCGGCCGGAATTCGTCGCGACATTCGAGCGCGCTTTCAGCACGACCGTGTGGCCTCGGGCGTGCGCCGCACGACGACTTCGACTTTGCTTCTCGAAACAGGCGCCGGCCTGCGAGGACAGGTGCACGCTCCCGTCTCGACCGGCGCCCGAGATGGCGAGATCGCTTCCGTCCTCGAAGACCGCGGCACCGTGCCGGCAAGGCGAGCCGGCGTGCTCGAATGATCGACGCCCGGCTGGAAGTTGCGACCCTCGAAGCGTAATTTCGGACGCAAAATCTCGCGGAGGGCGGATCCATGTCGTGGTCGCTGCCGATAGGCCGTTTCGGGCCGACGATCTTGCGGGTTCATTTGACGTTTTTTCTTTTGCTCGCTTGGATCGGCCTCAGCGCCTGGCAAAGGGGTGGGCTTTCCGCCGCACGCGACAGCCTGCTCTTCATCGTGCTCGTCTTCACCTGCGTCGTTCTTCACGAGTTCGGCCATATTCTCGTCGCGCGGCGTTTCGGGATCGAGACGCCGGACGTCACCTTGCTGCCGATCGGCGGCGTCGCGGCAATGGGGCGGATGGCAGACAAGCCCGAGCAGGAGCTCGCGATCGCAATCGCCGGCCCGATGGTGAATGTCGTGATCGCCGCGCTCCTGTTTTTCGTGCTGGGAACGATCAGGCCAGACGACGTGGTGCGGATCGATGATCCGGCGGTCTCGCTGTTCGCGCGGCTCGCCGCGGCCAACATCTTCCTCGTCGTCTTCAACATGATCCCGGCATTTCCGATGGATGGCGGCCGGGTCCTTCGCGCGCTGCTCGCGATGAAGTTCGGGAGGGCGAAGGCGACGCGGCTCGCCGCGGGCTTGGGCCAGATTCTGGCACTCGTCTTCGGATTTCTCGGCCTCTTCGGTAACCCGCTTCTGATCTTTATCGCGATCTTCGTTTATATCGCCGCAGCGAGCGAGGCGCAGATGACGGCCTTCGCCGAGGCGACGCGCGGGCTCGCGGTCCAGGACGCGATGGCGCGCCGCTTCGGGGCGCTCCCCCTCGATGCGACCATAGGCGCGGCCCTCGAGGCGGTGCTCCCGACGGGACAACACGACATTCCCGTCGTCGACGGCTTCGGAAAGCCGGTCGGCATTCTCGTTCGCGAAGACTTGCGCGCTGCTGTGGACAAGCTCGACGGCGCGGAGCCTGTCACCTCCATTATGCGCGTGCCCGTGGAGACCGTGTCGAGCACGGCTCCACTCGAGGCTGCGCTCGATCAGGTTCTGGATCCTGCGGGGACGGCTTTGCCGGTCACCGATCGCGATGGGCGCCTGGTTGGGTTGCTCACCTGTGAAAATCTGGTCGAGCTGATGATTACCGGGTCGAATCGTCCCGACTTGCGCCGCGACCTTCGCTGAGCCGAGCACAACCACACCCTGATCGATGCAGCAGTGGCTCGGCGACATCCACGACCGACACGCGCGGGCGATCGATACGGGGAATGGCGAACGCGACGATGCGGCCCCTGTCGGTTTAATGGTTCAGAGCCAGGAAGACTCGTATACTACTAGAGCGGGATGTGGGCGGAAAACCGGTGTCCACTTTTTCTCATCCCGCTCTAGTCTTTTGGAATCGATCACGTGTCATGACATTGGATCGAGTCGATCCAATGTCATCGTGATCTGGGAGGATCGGTCAGATGGAGACCTATCCGGTGGATCTCGACGCGGGCCAGATCGTCCGCTGGGTTCTTGCCGAGCAGCGCGAAGCGCCATCGACGTTCAGGATCACCGCACTCCGCACGACAGAGGTCCGCGATATCCCCCTGCGGAACGAATTTCGTCTCGGTGACGAGGAACGTGAGGACCTCAGCGAGGTCGCGACAGTCGCGACAATGGAGATAGAGCCCTTCCATTCGGCGGAGGGCTGGAAATTGACGATCGTTGCCGAGGACGAAGCCGGCCCACGAACCCCCACCACGAGAGCGATGATAGGGGGAGAGACCGAGATGGATCCCGAGGCCTTCTACCGGGACTTCGTCGCCTCGGGACGCGGCTGCATGAATGTCACGGCAGAGGTCGAAGGCCCAACGGCCAAGACGCGCCTGACCCGCCTGCTCGAAAGGATCGAGACCGACCGCCACGCGCATCGCGAAGGCTGAGGGGTCTCGGCGGCGATCGCACGCGACCGTCTACGCGTCCGCGGCCTTCGCCGACGGCTTCAATGCGAGGGAGATGGCCTCGTCGACGTGCTCGAGCCAGACGAGCTCGAGGCCCTTGCGAACCTCCTCTGGAATGTCGTCGAGATCCTTCTTGTTGCGCGCCGGCAACATGACGCGTGAGAGCCCCGCCGCATGTGCGGCGATGACCTTCTCCTTGATGCCCCCGACCGGCAGCACGAGGCCGCGCAGGCTGATTTCCCCGGTCATGGCCGTGTCCTCGCGCACGCAACGCTCCGTCATCAGCGACACGAGGGCGGTGAACATGGCGACGCCGGCGCTCGGGCCGTCCTTCGGAATCGCTCCTGCCGGCACGTGGACGTGAATGTCGGTCTTCTCGAATCGTGCCGGATCGATCCCGAAGGAGTCGGCTCGGTTCTTGACGATGCTGAGCGCCGCTTGCGCGCTCTCCCGCATGACCTCGCCGAGCTGGCCGGTGAGGATCAACCTGCCGCTGCCCGGACCACGTGTGGCTTCGATGAACAGGATATCGCCGCCGACGGGAGTCCAGGCGAGGCCGGTCGCCACGCCGGGCACGCTCGTGCGCATCGCGAGCTCGCTCTCGAACTGGTGCGGACCGAGAATGCCGGCGAGGCCTTCGGCCGTGACGTGGATCGCGCCGCTCTCCCCTTCGGCAATGCGGACGGCGGCATGCCGGATCACCTTGCCGATCTCGCGCTCGAGGTTCCGAACCCCGGCTTCTCGGGTGTAATGCGCGATGATCTCCCGCAGCGCCTCGTCGGAAATCTCGACCTGGCCGGGGTGGACGCCATTGGCCGCCAACTGGCGCGCCACCAGGTAGCGCCGCGCGATGTGGAGCTTCTCCTCCGCGGTATAGCCGGCGAGGACGATGATTTCCGTGCGGTCCCTGAGCGGGCCCGGAATCGTGTCGAGGACATTGGCGGTCGCGATGAACACGACACGGCTCAAGTCGAACGGGACGCCGAGGTAGTTGTCGCGGAACGTGTTGTTTTGCTCGGGGTCGAGCACCTCGAGCAGGGCCGCGCCGGGATCGCCCTGGACGCCAGCGCCGAGCTTGTCGATCTCGTCGAGCATCATGACGCAATCGCGGGCGCCCGCCTTGCGGATCGCTTGGACGATATTGCCGGGCAGGGCGCCGATATAGGTACGGCGGTGGCCGCGGATCTCCGCCTCGTCGTGGACCCCGCCGAGGCTCACGCGCACGAACTTGCGGTTCATGGCGCGCGCGATCGATTGGCCGAGCGAGGTCTTGCCGACACCGGGGGGACCGACGAAGCAGAGGATCGGCGCCTTGCCGTGCGGCGCGAGCTTGCGGACGGCGAGATACTCGAGGATCCGCCGCTTGATTTTCGCGAGCCCGTAATGGTCCTCCTCGAGAATGCGTCGCGCCTCGGCAATGTCGATCGGCGTCTCCTCGGGAAGACCCCACGGCAGCTCGATGAGCCAATCGAGGTAGGTTCGTACCATGCCGTACTCGGCCGCAGCCTCGGGCATGCGCTGCAACCGACGCAGCTCCTTGCGGGCGTGATCCTCGACCTCTTGAGGCATGTGGGCCTTGCCGATCGCCTCGGCGAGCTCGGCCATCTCCTCGGCTTTCGCGCCCTCTCCCTCGCCGAGCTCGCGCTGGATCGCCGCCAGCTGCTCGCGAAGCAGCACCTCGCGCTGCCGCTCGTCGATCGCGGCCTTGGTCTGCCGCCCGATTTCCTGGGACAATCGCAGCACCTCGATGCGATGCGCGAGGATGCGCGAGACCTTCTCGGTCCGGGCGGCAATGTCGACAGTCTCGAGGATTTCCTGCTTTTCCTCCGGCTTCAGATCCATGTAGGCAGCTGCGAGATCCGCGAGCACGCCGGGCGAGGTCACCGATTGGACCGCCGCCAATAATTCCTCGGGTGCCTGTGGCAGGAGCTGTAGGGCCTCCGTCGCCTGAGCCTTCAGGTGGAGGAAGCGTGCCTCGATCTCGGGCGAGTGCGCATCCGGCTCGGGGATCCGCAGGACGCGGGCGACGAAGAAGGGCCAGCCGTCGAGAAACTCGACGACCTGGAACCTCTGATCTCCTTGGCAGACGAGATGGTGGGTGCCGTCTGGCCCCGTAATGTAGCGAACGATATTGGCTATGACGCCGAACCGATACATGTCGGCGGTCGTCGGCTCCGCCGTCTCCGGGCTGCGCTGCATCAAGATACCGACCGGGCGCTGATCGCGAACCGCCTGCTGCGCAGCAGCGACCGATCGCGCCCGCCCGACCGTGATCGGCACGACATGGCCGGGGAACAAGACGAGGTTTCGCACCGGAACGATCACGAGCGCATCGGACGGCAAGGGAGGCGAGGACGTCTCGCTCCTCCCGCCGCGCTCGTTCATGCCGCCCGGGAGATCCGCCTCAACCACGGATTTCTCCATTCTTCTCGATCGTAATCAGCAAGCATCCTTCCGCCATGGAGCAGCGGATCCCGCCATATGCCCCGGCCGGCAGGCGGATGCGACGCTCGAACCGCCCCTGCGGCAGCTCCAGGCGGTGGATCACCGCGGTCTGCAATTCGACGGGCAAGCTGCGAACGCCGGCGAAAATAAGCTCGCCCGCGTCGGTCGTCACCTCGAGGCTTTCCGTGCTGACGCCCGGCAGGACCGCGAGCACGAGTATCTCGCGTTCGGTTTCCAGGACGTCCACAGGCGGCTCCCAGGCTGGTTCACCCGGGGCTGATACGGAGGGCTTGAAGAGCTCGCGCTGCAGCCGCTCCGCGCGCGCGAGCACCTCGCAGGCCTCCGACCACATCCAAATCCGCATGAAATCACGATCCATGAGCCTTGCCTGCCTATGCCGTTCCGCTCGCCGCGGGGGCGCCTTAGCCGCGGCTCGATTTTCCGGGGAGTCGGGCGAAACGCAATCGGCCCTCGAAGCGAAGCGGGAGCGCCCTCAGAGCAATTTCCAGCGAAGTGGATACCACTTCGCGTCGCGAATTTGCGACATAACAAGGAGGTAGAGCCGGTTTCCGAGTCCTTCCGGACGGAAACCTGCTCCAGCGAGCGGCTTTTGTCGAGGCTTGCGGACCGAATTCGCCGCCGCCGGGCGGCGGCAACGGCTGCCTCGTCGCGGATCACCTCGCAGTAGTGCGAGCCATGCCGCGACATTTCGACCCTTTGCGAGTCGATGATCCGTTCGACGACGCGGGGATCTACGCGGATCTCGCGTTCGAGCGGCGCGCGCTCGTGCTCGATCTCGGCGACATCGGTTCCGCCGTGCCGCGACAGCTCCCGCGCGTCGGCGATGTCTTCGTCACGCATCGCCACATGGACCATTTCGCCGGGTTTCGACCGGCTGCCGAGGCGCCTTCTCGGCCGGGAGAAGCTCGTCGGCGTCTATGGAGCTTCCGGGCTCGTGGGCGCGGTAGAGCACAAGCTCTGCGCCTATGCCGGGCTTCGACGTTCCTGCCGCCACGATCGATCATGGCATACCCGCTCTCGCCCTCGCGCTCGAGAAGCGGGCTCGAATCGAGATATGGTGCAAAGAGGTCGTGGAGCAGGGGCTCGCGGTCGGGCCCCGGCTACGAGGCTTCGAGGACGCGGTGCTCCGCCGCATGCCGGACGAACCTCCGATCCCTGTCCCTTCGCGATCCCCCCGGCCGGACGGGCCGGCAACCCTGCCCAGGGGCCTGCTGCGGAACGAGATGATGAGAACCGCCACGGGCCGCAAGCACCGCTACGTCGTCGAGTGCTGCTTTACGCGAGCGAATATCAAGAAGCCGCTCGGCTCGCGCAGGGGGCGGACACCCTCTTCATCGAAGCGATGTTTCGAAAGTCCGACGAGGCGCTCGGCGCGACGCGCCACCGCCGCAAAGCGCGGCAGGTCGGATTCCTCGCGCGGCTCGCTCGCGCGAAAAGGCTCGTGACATTGCATTATTCACCACGTTACAAGGGGCGAGGCCGTCGCCTCCTCGAGGAGGTGCTAGAGGCCTTCCACGGCAGCTGAACGCGCGGGAGCTTTCGAGGATTTATTCCTAGATCGCGAGTTCGCCCGAGGTCACGCCACAGCCCTGCGAGAACTCTTGCAGAGGTCTCCGTTCGGGACCATTTTTCGAGGACGATGATCGACACGAGAGAAAAACGACTGATCGAGGCGCTGAGAAAGGTCGACGCTCACGGCGATGTCGCACCGCCTCACGTTCAGGACCCGATGACCATGGTCCTCCGCCAGAGGGCCATCCAGGCCGATCTCATGCGCTGGGACGACAGCCGCGGCCGTTATATCTTGACCGCTACCGGTCGGTGTCGACTCGGGGCTCGAAGCCGTGGCCCCGGTGCCGTATTGCCTTTCAAGCTACGAAAAAGAAAAGACGGCGATTGTGCGCCGGATGCCAAAGAAGGATGAGTGCAGTCCCTGGCACTCCTTTGGCAGGTTTGTCACGTCTGATGCCCGATGCGCATTCGGCAGTTGGGACCTCGTACGTAGCATTGCTGTTGCGGGAGGGCCTCGACGACGGCGCGGCGAACCGCCGGCAGGGTAGGTCGAGGCGGTCCGGGAAAGCTTTGCATTTTGCAGCATCGCCAGCTGGAGGCGTTGATGTTGGAGGAGGGCGTCGCCGATCATCGTGATGAGAGCGGAACGGTGCTGGGCCTGGCATGATCGCCCTTCGAAGTGATTCGGGCCAAGCTCCTCCTTCCCCAGGTGATCGACTTTTGTTCGTGGATCCGGCGCGCCTCGATGGCGGTGGCGAGGTTGCTGAGACTGACCTTGACGCGGTGGCACAGGCCGAGCCGTGTTGGTGTGCCCGAGACCATCGAGCGCCTGCCGGTGCCGCCCGAGGATTGGGCGTTGAAAACATCCTCTCGACGCTGCACCGAGAGTCGTTCGGCGAAGCCTCTGCCTCGGGTCGCCGGACGCGATCGAGCGGGAGCTAATGAGGGAGAACGATCTCTCGAACCGGGTCCTCGAATCCTACGCTGGCTTCCTCGACCGCAGCTGCACTGCCTCGAGCAAGCGCGTCGATCAGCCGAGGAGGACCACGTCGATCGGCATGCCCGATAGGCCCAACGCCTTCAAATCGACGAGAATGGGCACGAGGGCGGCTGCCTTCGTCGCCCTCGCAAATATGGTCGGCGCATCCTGCGGGGGTCGGTGCCACGTGGGCGCGACTCGGTGTCATCCCTCATGCAAGCGCCTTCAGAACCCTCGTTCGATACGAGAGTAGACATGTTCCGAAAAGGAGAAAATCTGCCCGCCGATGAATTGTGCGCAAAATGTGAGGACGACGAAAATCACGATGATCTTCGGGACGAAGGTCAGCGTCATTTCCTGGATTTGGGTCAGGGCTTGGAGCACGGCAATGACGAGGCCGACGACGACCGCGGCCGCGACGGCGGGACCCGATCCTATGATGATCGTCCATATCGCAGCTCGAACGAGCTCGAGGGCGTCGGCCTCGTTCATGACGCGCTGATCTTTATGCCGGTGCCGAGCCCGATCGTCGTGCCGTCTTCCAACGTTGCCGATAGACCATGATCTACCGAGATCGTAACGGACTCGACGATGCCGCTCGTAAGCCCATCTGCGCTCGTCACGGACTTGCCGATAATCTGGTTTGCCTCGGCGGCGAGCAAGGAGGTCAGGACCGCGTTCGTCTTGACTTGCTGCTCCACCGCGGAAAAAGATGCGAGCTGGCTGACGTGCTCCGTAGGATCAGTTGGATTTGTCGGATCCTGGTAGCGCAGCTCGGCGACGAGAAGCTGTAGAAACTGGTCATAATCGACTGTCGCGGACTTGGCTGATTGCACCGCCTGCGAGGTCACCGATGATGTGGACGCCGGTGCAATCCCCGAGACCGCACCGTTGCCGTTGATGATCGACATCGTACCTCCTACCTCGAATGAGTTGTCACGCGGCCGCCGTGGGGGACATCGACCGACCCGCAGCGAGGATTTCCGCTTCCATCGGGAACAGTGCCCGCGCTGCTTTCAAGGCTTCGAAAACGCGCTTGGACTCCACTAGCCTGTCGACGTCGCGCAATCCGGCGGCAAACGCGGCATTCTGCGACGCGGCAATGGTGGAAGCGACGGCGCTCCTGAACATCTCGCGAGCGTTTTCACAGTCTGCCGGACTCATCAGCATGACTTGGATGATGAAGTAGAGCTGACGCAGCGGCGTGGTCGCGTCCTCCACTTTCATGACATGTGCCTCGAGCAGAAATGTCGCATCGTTGAGCAGCTCGATCGAGACCTTCCGGTCGACCCGCAAGACCGCGCCATTGATATAGATTTTGTCACCGGCCCGAAGCGATATATGCATCCTGGCACCTCATTTCAGGCCATCACGGACGATCGAGCAAATTTCGATCAGGCCGCGAAAATTGGTCGATTGCCCCGAGCGGATGGACTCCGCCTCCTTGATCGACCAGAGTCCGATCGATACCAGATCGGCCTTCAACCGGTCGGGAAGATCATTTTCGGGCTCGACCAGGTCCTCGATCAGCACTTGCCACAAGCGGCAGAGAAAGTGGAGTGCGTGCGCCGAGCCGGAAGAGGCCGCTGCGCCTTCTTCGGCTCGCTGCAGGAGACGGATCGCCTTGTCGAAAGCGCTTCGCTCACGGCCGCGACATTCCCCGGGGGTGTCTTCCAGTTGTTCTGCATAGGAAGATCGGTACATGATTGGTATTTCGCCTCAGCTGCATCCGAACGCTCGATGGCGAGGAAACCTCACCGGCCAGGCCGGACTCTCGATTCGATTGAAACCGTCCGACGCTATCGATCTCCGGCTGTTCACAGTTTCGCGACCTCGGCTGGACCAGGCTTGTCGGAAATCGGCGCGTGTGGAGCCCTGTCCCAGGCTCGCGCCGTGCGACCGTGACCCATTGCATTTGCTGCCCGCTCGATCATCGTCGAGCTCGTGTCGTGGTCAGCTTCCATCTCGCCTTCAGATTGATCAGTGTCGTGCAGCACCGTGAACGCCCGCATCTCCGGGACGTCGTTCAGGCAAGACCTACGAACGCGCCGTCGGCGCTAAAGGTAGTGGACGAGGCTCAGATCGCGCAATCGCGCAGTCAAGAGATATGACGCTTCGAGCCGCGTTTGGAGCTCTGCCAGTCGCGATGTCACTTCGTAGATGTCTACATTCTCGAGGTCACCTATTTGTGTCGTCAGGAGATCCGATTGCAACGACATTTGCTCGTTCGCGTCGTCGATAGCGGATTGAACCGACCCGACCTCGGCACGGAGGTCCGTGAGCCCTTCGATCGCCGATCGCAAGAGATCACCCGCCGTATCGACAACGGCGGCATAGGCGTCCGCACCGAGAGTCTGGGTTCCGAGATCCGCGAGCATGGTATAGGTTTGAGCCAGCTGCCTGAAGGCAGGCTCGTTGGCGCTGACCGAAGTCTTCTGTGTGCTCGTCGGCGATATTCGATCACTGCGCGCCTGATCCGACGCGGATGACCATGCAATGCTCCAGCTCGGCTCTTGAAAGAGCGCAGAGAATTGCGTGTCGAGAAACGCTTGCATGGATGCGCCACTGATGCCCGACACGCTCGGGCTCGATTGCGTGAACCCGAACGCGCCGGAGAAAGCAGCATCCACAGCCTGCTTGGATGACGATGACGCGGCGTAGTAATCGGCGATGGGCTCGGTACCGGTGTCGAGTCCCGCGAACAGAAAATCTCCACCGAGGGTCGAGTTCAGTTCCGAGATCAGTGACGCGAGGTGGCTTTCGCCGGCCGAGCGAATCGTTCCGGCATGTGCTTCCGAGGCGTTGGATGCCAAGAGGCTGTTCAGCATATCTTGCGCCGAGGTCTGCAGGCTCTCCAGCTTGCTTTGCGTCGTGTCGAGGCGACCGGCAATGATACCGTTGGTGGCGGTCATCGACTGGAGCGTCGTGCGTTCCGTGCTCAGAGATACGAGGAGACCGGACCGGCTTCCGAGCCACAGACCGACATCACTATGCCGGCCGGTCGAAAGCTCCTTCGTTCGGTCCGTGATCTCCGCCCGCAGGCGCGTGACGGATTGCTGTAGGGGCGCCAGGGTGGCTTGCGATGGAATCGCGGTGGACATGGCATGCACCTCAGATGGAATTGACGAGTGCGCCGAACATATCGTCGATCGTCGAGATCAATTTCGCGGTGGCGGAATAGGATTGCTCCAGCGCGAGCATCTTCGACATCTCGGAGTCGAGATCGACTCCGGTCGCGTCCGAAAATGCAGACGTTGCCGTGCTCAAGACGACGTCGTGATAATCTCTTTCCGAAGCGACCTTGCTGCGTTCCGCAGAGAGCCAGCCGACAGAGGCCGCAGCGTAGTCGCCGATCGATGCAGCAGTATCGATATCTCCGTCCACGCCGAAGGTCACCGTGCTCGCGAGCTTGCCGAGCAATTCGTCGATCCGATCCATGAAGCTCGCCAAGCTATCGGTATTGTAGGTGTAGCTCGGATTTCCGGGGGAGGAAATGCCGCCGTCCCGCAGCAAGCTCGAATCGCCGCCCTGTGCCGGATCGGCATTCGGATTGACCGAGACATTCATGGCGAGCCCGACCGTCGTTGTCGGCATGGTGATCGCCCCGGTCGTCGTGAAGAGGCCGGGCAGATCCGGTCCCGAGCCGACTTGGTCGCTTTCCGCAAACGAGCTTATGAGCGCTCCGGCCATCCCGTCGAGCTGTGCCTGGTAGGTGAGGCCGATTTCGTCGCGCAATGCCATGGCACCCGCGAGCGTGCCGGAGCCGATCGCCATCGGGGCGGAGCCTCCGGTTACCGGAACCCCATCGATATAGACCGGATTTCCCTTGGTGGACGGCGTATAGGTATGGGTCGCCACGAAGGTCACGGTTCTCGCGGCCCCGCCCTGGAACAAGGTCACGCCGCTGTCCGTGTAGATCGACATGTCGCCGTTGGCTCCGACCAAGGTCGTTATCCCGATTTCGTTCGACAGCGTCCGGAGAACCGCGTCCCGTCGATCTGCGACATCGGTCACATCGGCGCCCGTGACCGTGCCCCTGACGACCTGCTCGTTCAACCCCCGAAACTCGCCGAGCAGGTCGTTGATCGTTTGAACCGACCGTGCCACGTCGAGATCGGCTTGCGCTCGCACCTCCTGAACGATGGCGGACGCTGAATTCAATACGCCGACCAGGGACTTGGCCGCGGAAACGACAGTGCTCGCCGCAGCCGGATCGCTCGGGGACGATGCATAGGCTCGTAGCGCGGCCGAGAATTTGCCGAGGACACTCGCGGGGGACCCGTAGCCGGCTGTGATGTCGCCGAGAGTCGTCGCCAGTCGGTCGAGTCCCGCGGCGATGGTCTCCTTGGTGGCTGCGTTCGCTGTCGCCGTTAGGACATTCGCAAATACGGCGAGATTCGACGCCCGGCTCACCGTACCGAGCCTCGAGCCGCTACCTGTCGATATCACGTTGACGATCTTGCGAGAGGAAAGCTCGCCGCCGGCTCCCGTGACGTTGCGCGAGACCAGTGACATCTCGCCCGCGACCGTGCCGAGGCTCGATTGCGCGACCCGCGCCGCACTCGCAAGAGTCATGACCCGAAATCCTCAACTCGCCGTCGATCGGAGGCCTACTTCAGCATCGTGGTCAGCAGCCCGAGAAGCTCGGAGCCGGTCTGGAACACCTTCGTGTTGGCCTCGTAGCTGCGTTGCGCGACGATCATTTCGGTCAATTGGGATGCGAGGTCGACGGTGGACGCTTCGAGCTTCGCCGATTGAATTGTGCCGAGGCCACCGAGGCCGGCGTCGCCCACGAGGATATCGCCCGACTTGGTGCCCGCACGGAAGACGTTGCCCGGAAGGACCGTCAGGCTGTCGATACTGGGCACGGTCGCGAGCGGGATGGTGTAGATCGGCAATTCCTTCCCGTTCGCGTAGACCCCCGATAGGGTTCCATCCGCCCTGACGCTCAGGCTTTCGAGAGCGCTCGGGTCGCTGCCGTCGGACGTGGCGATGCTCACCGCGAAGGATGAAGCCACTTGTGTCATGGTCGTGAGATCGACTGTCATCGTGCCACCATTCGGAACGGCCACGGATATGGTGGTCGGCCCGGTGAGAGTGCCGTCGGCCGGGCTGAAGCTCGAGGGGCCGACCGCCAAGGCCGGCTGGCTATAGGGGAAGGTCGTACCGATGGTCGCATCGGCTGCGTTATAGATCGCGAGCTCCCAGGTGTTCGTCGACGTCTTGGTGAAGTAAAGGTCGAGAGTGACCGCGGTGCCGAGGTTGTCGTAGGCGACGAGCGAGGACTTGGACGTGAACTCCACCGGAGCTGTGTTCGTGCTCGGCAAGTTTCCGGTCGCCGCTGCGGCACGCGAATCGAGGTTCGCGGCGAACGTCGCCTGTGTCGACGGAGCCGCCGAGAGATTGTTGGTCAGGACATTGACCCGCGTGAGCGCGCCGATGCCGTCGGCGCTCGTAGTGCCCGTTGCCGCGCTATAGCCCAAGAGGGTGAAGCCCGCGGCGTTGACGAGGTTGCCTTGGTCGTCCTGACGGAATGACCCTGCACGTGTGAGAAAGACGGCGCCGCCGGCGTCCTCGACGAGGAAGAAGCCGTTCCCTTGCACGGCGAGATCCGTTGTGGAGGCCGCCGCCGTCAGATCGCCTTGCTCGGAGATGTTGTATCGGATGCGCGTCCCCACGCCGGCCGCATTGTAGCTCGTCGTATCGAATTCCTGGACGAGCGATTCGAATTGTGTCGTGGCCTGCTTGTAGCCCGTCGTATTGACATTCGCGATATTGTCGGAAATCGTCGCAAGCTTGAAGGCTTGCGCGGCCATGCCGGAAACGCTCGACGTCAATGCACTGAACAGGCTCATTCGTCCACTCCGCAACTAGATGTGATGCGCGCATCGGGTCGTAGCATGGTGACGCTCGGGCCATACCCGTGGCGGCCGGCACAGGGCGCGCCACGTCCACACGGCTCGCGCCTTTCGCCGTATCCGTTACACCTCCCTCCGGCGTGCACCGCAGGAAGATCGGTGTTGCGGCGCCGGCCGACATCGCGCGTTCACATGCGCCCGCCGGTCGATCCCCGGCAAGTGTCGGAAGCGTCCAACCGGGTCAATCGCCGAACCGATCCTACGAAGGCAATAAGACCCCAAAAACCTTGCCTCGGCCTTACAGAAATTCGGCAGGACGACGCTATTTGGTGCCAAAGGCACCCCCCGACCACGGCCGGCACGATCTGGGGACCCCCGTCTCCACACATCGGGCACGCGGCGGCGATCTGCCCACGATGACCCGGCATGGCCGACCGAAATCTCGACGGCAGAGGACCGGGGGCATCTGGGTGGTGCATACGCGCCCTGAGCTCTCGGGTCGCGCAGGCGTTACCGCAATTCCTCACGAGCTGTCTCTCGCGAGGCACATTCGTCCAGGCGATAGCCGAGATAGCGGACCGAGCTGATCGGATCATATCCGAGCTGCCGGCGCAGCTTCTTGCGCAGCTTGCTGATATGGCTCTCGACCACGTTTTCCTCGACGTTCTCGTCGAAAATCCCGTAAATCGAGTTGAAGATCTGGGACTTGCTGACCCGTCGACCGCGGTTGGTGACGAGGTATTCGAGAATCCGCCGCTCCCGGCGCGGCAGAGGCAGGACGCTGCCTGCGACCTCCGGATCGCGGCCGTCGAAATACACGTGCAGTTCGCCCACCACCGCGGACGTCGGCTCGTGATCGTGGCGCCGCTTGATCGCACCGACACGCGCCAGGATTTCGCGCACGTGGATCGGCTTGCGGACCACGTCATCGACCCCTGCCGCGAAGAGCTCGAGGGTCTGCTCGAGCGAGGGCGCGTCGTTCATCGCGATGACCGGAGCCTGCGACCGCTCCCGGATGATTCTCGGAAGGGTCCGACGGTCGCGGCAATCGCCGAGCAGGAAGGCCTCCACCGCGACGACGTCCACGTCGGCCGCGCTCGTGACCCAGTCGCGAAACTCGTCGGGGCAAAATCCGGCCGAGGCGACTCCCTCGCTCCCGAATCGGCATTTGTACCCGGTCGTGACCATTTCTCGTTCGTCGATGATGACTAGCATCTTGAAGGCCCCTGCTCGGCGTTCATCATAAATCGAGTATCGTCAACCATCAGTTCATAGTCAACAAAAAATTAACCTATAGGTTGTATTTTTCGCGTTTCTCGATCTAGAGCCCGAGTTTCGCGTCGAAGGCGATATTGCGCGCCGCGCGGCCGCTCATCGGCAGAAGGCGAGCGCGCTCGGGGTCCAGGAGCCGAACCCGCTCGCGACCATGTTCGTAATGACCTGGCAGACATAGCGTTTTTGGGCCGGGGTGTTGGTCGGCCCGGCATGATAGCGGGCCGCGGCGAGGGTCCAGCTCTTCTCGCGTGCTTCGAGCTGCTTCAGGAACCGTGCGGCATAGGTCACGTTCGCGCGCGGGTCGAACATGGCCTCCGGCGAAGCGAAATGCTCGCCATGGTAGTGGTAGTTGATCTGCATGCAGCCCACGTCGATCAGCTTCGCACCTCGTCTGCGCGCAGCGGCGAGCCGATCCGAGGCTTCCGCGAGAGTCGCCGGGAAGAAGGACGGGCCCTCGATATTCAGCGCGTAGGGGTTCAGCGACCCACGGCGCCCCGTCTCGGTCATCCCGATCGCGTAAAGGACGGCGAGCGGAACGCCATGGGCGCGTGCCGCGCGAATCATCTCCCGCTCGCAGACCTGGGCCGGATCGGCCTCGGCCGGACCGTGGAAAAGCAGAACCTTGGCGAGGACGAGCGCGGCGAGGCACGTTCTCCATGACCGGCCGATCGCGATGCGACGCAGAGCGATCCTGCTGCGGCTCTCCTGTTCGGTCGCATGCGAGGTCGTGATTCGGCGCATCGGCATGGTTCGCTCGGCCTTCCTCGAGGCCGTGCTCGGGTTCTCGACACTTCGCGCCCCGGCGCGGTCCTCGGGTGGGAAGGCGGGGCTCCGAGGCCGACGGTCGGGGATCACGGGAAGCGCC
The DNA here is from genome assembly GCA_024304885.1 of Beijerinckiaceae bacterium. Taxonomy (GTDB): domain Bacteria; phylum Pseudomonadota; class Alphaproteobacteria; order Rhizobiales; family Beijerinckiaceae; genus Methylocapsa. The sequence continues at coordinate 2,369,459 of JALJOM010000003.1, read as the reverse complement.
GCGGCCTTGCGACATCGCAGACCTCGATGTCATCGATCGACATGCCGAGCGCGCGCAACTTCTCCGCGAGGGCCGGCCGGCTGCGTCCGATCAGGCGCGTCGTCTCGGCCTCGTCCGCCTCGATCTCGAGCCCGAGATTCGTCCCGGAGAGGCGCAGCTTGATCGTCACCGTGCCGAGATTGGCCGGCTCGAGCAGCACTGTGAGGGTCCTGAGGCAAGTTGCCGAGGCGTCGCGAGCCTCGCCGGCAGCGGTTGCCGCTTCCGGCATGTGGCCCGGATCGTCCGGCGCGAGCGCCGTGTCGAGATCGGCGGCGACACTTCGAAAAATCTGATCGATCGGAGAAGGGAGGGCCGCAGGCGGGAAATGCGTCTCCGCGGCGAGAACGATGACCGTTTCCCGCGCCGGAGCCCGCAGCGATAGACGTTCCTCTCCGATGTGGGCAACCGGCTCGAGGAATCCGGGCGTCGCGACACCTCGAGCACGCTCTCGGGCCGGTCCGATCGCTGTTGCCGGCCACGAGACCTCGCGGTCACTTTCGGTTTCCTCGGGTATCGAGCGATCCGGCCGATCCGGGCCTCGCGGACCTGATGCCGCCTCCCCGGGGATCGGCGTCCCGAGACGCGGCGCTGGCTCGCTCGTGCTCGTGTCGCGAGACGGTTCTGTCCCTGCTCGCGCATCGCCGGATCGCTCCTGAGCCGACATGGAGTACGGCAGCCCGACGATCGATGCCGCCGCGGAAACCCCGGCCGCCGCCGAGGGATCGGGACCGGCCCCGCGCTCCGGCAGCGAGCCCGCGAGGTCGCCGACAGGATCCGCGGAACCGTGGATGCCGAGACGACGTCGTGGAGCCTCGCGCGTTCCGAACGCGACGTCCCTTCGCGCGCCGGCGTCGCTTTGTAGCCTCGGCTCGTCCTCCCGTGCGCCCCGGAGGGCTTGGCCGAGCTCGCCGGCCCGGGAAGGGAGAATGCCGTCGTCCGACCGGCGCGAGGTGCCAACGGCTCGATCGACGAGCACCGCGACCGAAGGCTCGGGACCATCGGCCGTTCTCGGCCCGCTGGCTGAGCCTAGGCTCCCGGCCTCGCTCTCGGGTACCTCGAGCAATGCCGCCGCATGGGCGCCGGCCGCGGACGCCGGCTCTCTGCCCGGCGTCCGGCCGGACGTGCCGGCGACGCGGTCCACGAAGATCGAGACGGGGGCTTCGGGACCGACCTCGGCCCCGGGCCATGGCGCCGCGGGGGCGCCGGTCGAGGAACCCGGCTCTCCGCTCGGCGACCGAGCGACCGTGCCCGCGACACGGTCCACGAAGACCGCGAGAGAAGCTTCTGGCCCGCTCGCCGCCCTCGGCCCTCCCGCTCCGAGGTCGGGGAGACCGCGAGCGGAAATGGTCGGGCTCTTCGCGGCTTCGCCGGCTTGCGCCGAGCTCGACGAACCCGAGCCTGGATCGTCGGGTCGCGACAGGTCGGACAGGATGCCGTCGAAGGCGCTGGCGTCGTCGGCATGTGGGCGCGGCTCGGAGCCGCTGCCGCCCTTTGCGGCCGAGATCGGCGCCATCGTGGACCGTTCCGACACGGCATTGCGGCTGCCGGCAAGCCCGTCGAGGCCAGTCAAAGCCTTTTCCTTTCGAGCAGCGTTCCCGCCTCTCTCAGTGCCGATTCGGCCCGCTGGATCATCGTGGCGGCCGACTCGCTCGCTTGACGTTCAGGGCCCGCGGGCAGAGCCTCGTCGGCCGGGTTCGGCGCGGCGCCGCTCGGCTGCTCCTGCGTCGGCTCGGCACGAATGTCCGAAGCTATCGTGCGGACGGCTTGCGCGAGCTCCGTATCCGGCTTCGCCAAGGCGGTGGTATCGAGGGATCGGAGGTCGGAGAGGCCCGCATCGATCTCGCCGGTCAAGACACGCATCGCGGCGGCGTAGAGAATCGCACGCGAGGCCTCGGCGGTTCCGTCCCTCGCCATGGCCGTAGCCTTCCCGACGGCGTGCCGTGCCGGCTCGATCGCGCCGGCGACAAGACCGGACCGCGCTGTCGCCAGCAGGAGCCGCAGCTCCTCGTCGGGCTCGAGAGCGGCCAGTGCCGTCTCGAGCATCGCGAACCGGGCAGGATCGCTCGTCAGGCCGAACCTGACCACGGCAGCCTTGAACCTTTGCCGGAAGTTCTCGGCATAGGCGGACCTGTCGAAGCGGCGAAGATATTGCTTGGAGAGGTTTGCGAAGGACTCGAGGTCGCCGGCTTGATCCGCGAGGAAGATCTCCTTACGGAGCGCCGCCTCCTCGATCAGCGTTCCCGGCGCGAGCACGCGGGCGCGCGCGAGGAGCCGCATCGCCTCGCGAGGGTCCTCCTTGGCGAGGAGGTTCGCTTGCACCAGCGCGACATGACCTGCCAAGGGTACGGGCAGGGTCATGGCCTCGACCGGCAGGAGAATTTGCTTCGCTCGTGCCTCCCGTCCCTCGACATAGGCGAGGATGCCTTCGAGCAAGTCCTTCATCTCGCCCCGGGCGACCCTGAGCTCGGCGACCGCGCGTATGGCGCGCGAATGTCCGCCGCTCGCGGCATAGACGATCACTGCGCGCAGATTCCGCGGATCGTTCCAAGCTTCCGGCTCGGCCGCGCGGATCACCGCCGCGATCTGTCCCATGAGGCTCGGCAGCTTCGCCCGAGCTTCACCGTTGCCGAGCGCGATCTGGTCCTGAAGGGATTCGAGGGTCCGAACGAACTCGAAAGGCTGCGCGGAGCCCTTGGCACTCGGCGCAAGCGGGGACGCCGGGCTCGGCCCCGCGCCGCTGCACGTCGAGCCCATTGCGAGCAGCAGCACGATCCCGGCGGCGACCGAGCGGAGCGCGCCCTCGAAGGCATTGTCCCGAAAGCCGGAGGGCGATTGGCCTCGCGACGAGACGACCGGACGGCTCGCACGAGGCGCGGCCCCGCTGCCTCGGCGCGGATCGCGGGCGTGGCGCACGTGCTCGGCGTTACTCGTCCCGAGCAACAGGTCTCGCCGGAAGCCGCGCTGGTCTGCGTCGCCCCCGGCACGAGCTAGCCCCGATCGCGTCATTCGCTCCCCTTTCGCAGCAGGATTTCGATCCGTCGATTTTCCGGCGCAGCCGGATCCGCTGGGACCTTCGGGTTCCGATCGGCATAGCCCTCGACGCGCTCGATCCGGGTTTCCGCGAGGCCGCCGCGCACCAGGACATCGCGCGCCGCGTGCGCCCGTGCCGTGGAGAGCCGCCAGTTGTCCGAGGTCCCCGACCGATAGGGACGCGAATCGGTATGCCCGCGAACGACAATTCCGCCCTGGCGGGTCGCGAGGCTCCGCGCGATCCTCTGCATCATCTCGATGGTCTCGCGCCGGGGCTCGGCCGAGCCGCTCGCGAACATCATGGAGTCGATCGCGTCGGTGAGGCTGATGAGCACGCCTTCGTCCGTCGAGCGCACCTCGAGCTTGGGGGCAGACTGCTTGCCCGGGTCTGCATCCGCGCCGGCCATGAGTTCCGACGCCAAGGCGACAACCTCGGTATCCTCGGGCTCCGCGCCTCGAGCCGGCGGGGCGGCTGCCCCGGCCCGCTGCGCAAGCCTGCGCCGCTGCATCGTTCCCGTCGTTTCCGACGGCGGCGCGGCCGGCTCGGCGGAGACCTCGTCCCGGCCGTCGGCCGCCTCCGGCACGGCCGCCGCCATGGGCTCGCCGGGAATCGTGGCGAACGGATCGGCGAATGCCGATACGAGGGCCGCCGGAGCCGGCTGCAAAGGTCGTGCGGTCGGTCGCGGGGCCTGCGCGGCGGGATCCGCTTCCTGCGGCCGTTTCCGTTGTGGAGCCTCCCGACGGCTCGCGTCGGGGTCGGGCGGTGGCTTCGCACCCGCGCGGCTCGCGGCTCGCTCGGCCTTCGCGGGCTCGGACGCCGGCTCTACCCCCCGCTGCTCGGATTCGTGGGTGCTCCGTTCGGACGATGTCGGCTGGGACGCGGGACCCGATCCCATCTCGGTTTCCTTGGGCTCGTGGAACCCCTTCTTGAGGGTCGTCATGTCGACGAGCTTGACCGGATTGAAATATTGCGCGACCGCCCGCCGCTCCTTCTCGCTCGTCGAGCTGATCAGCCACAGCACCAGGAACAGGGCCATCATCGCGGTCATGAAATCGGCGAAGGCGATCTTCCAGGCGCCGCCGTGATGCTCCTCGGCGTGCCGCGCATGCCGCCTGACGATCACGATCTCCGGGTGATTCTCCTCGGCCACGGCTCACTCCACTATGGACGAAAGGCGCGCGAGCCAAAGCGACAGCCGCGACTCGACGAGCGTCTCGTCGCAGACGACCCGGACATCGGCCGACGCGTCCGGACGGAATTCGATGGCGGCGGACTCCTCGGCGAGCGCCTCGCGTAGCGTGGCAACCAGGTCCGCAGGACCGGTGACCTCGACGATCGTGCCGTCCGCACCGGCGAGAATCCCACGGATCGCTCGGGCGAGCTCGCGCGCCGCCCTCTCGATCAACCGATCGGCGAGGAAGCCGTAGAGGATACGTGCCGTATGCGCGGAGATCCGTGCCTCGATGTCGGCGAGGCCCTGCGCGAGCTTTTCTGCGAGGATCCGGCCTTCCTCGCGCGCCCAGCGGTCACGCTCGGCGGCGAGCCTGGCGGCGGCGGCGCCCCGCTCGGCTGCGATGGCCTCGGCATGAGCCGAAGCGGCCAGCGCCGCGCCCTCCGCGAGGCCCTCCTCGCGGGCGGCAGCGATCGCGCGCTCGCGTACCTCGGCGTCGTCCTCCAGGTCGAGCCCAGCCGCGTCGGCCGTCGCCTCGATCTCGGCGCAGACCGCGGCCGGCTCGCGAGCCGAGAACGAGATCAGGACATCGGCCACGGAACGCGCCATCATGCCCGCTCTCCGGCATGCATCCATTGCCTTAGAACCGCGGCCGCCTGCTCCTCGTCGAGCTCCACGATCTGCTCGAGGCGCCGTTGCGGCGACCGTCGCGGACCGCGGGTGAGATCCTCGATCAAGCTCGCGTCGCCGCCGTTGTCCCAAGCGGCGAGCTGCGGCGGCGCGCCAGCGCCTCGATCGAGACCGGGCAATTGCTCGAGGGCGGGGAAGTCCTCCTGGGAGTCGAGGCGCTGGTCCGGTGCGGCGAGCAGGGCTCGGGTCGCCGGCCGGACGCCGAACCAGATCAGGAGCGCCGCGACGGCGAGGACGGTCAGCGCGTTGAGGACCGTGCCGGACTGGCGCAGGAGCGTCTCGGCGAGCGGGGCTGCGGGCTGCGGCTCAAGCTCCTTGTCGCCCTCCAGGAAGTCGACCGCCGAGATCTTGATCGTATCGCCGCGCGCCTTGCGTGCGCCCGCGGCCGAGGCGACCAGTTGCTCGAGCTCGCTCATGTGCCGCTCGATCGCCTCGGCGGTCGGATTCGCGCCGAGGGACGCCGTCAGGCTCGCACGATTGACGAGGAGGGCGACCGACAGGTTCTCGATCGCGTAGCCGCCGCTCACCGTCGAGATCGTCTTCGACGAGAGCTCGTAGTTGGTGAGCTCCTCGCGCTTCTGGCTCTCCTCGTTGGCTTGCTTCGTGTCCTCGGCCGGCTTTTGCTCCTGCTGCGGCAGGTTGCGCTCGACCGTGGTCGGCGCCTGGCTCGCCGAGTTCTGCGAGACTTGGTTCTGCTTCGTGATTCGAACCGAGCGCTCGACCCGCGATTCGGGATCGAAGATCGTCTCGTTGGTCTGCCTCTTGTCCGTGTTCACCCGCGCGGCGACGCTGATCTGGAAGTTCTTCAGCCCGAGATAGGGGGTGAGCGTCTTGCGGATATTGTCGACGATCTCGCGCGACACGGTCTTCTCGAGCGCGAGCATGCCGCCGGGCGCCGTGTCGCCGAGGTCGTTGCCGGCTGCGAGGAGCGCGCCGTCGGTGCTGAGCACCGTGACCTCGTCGATGCTCATTCCCGGGATCGCCGCCGCGACCAGGTGACGGATGGTCTTCGCCGTCGCGTGGTCATCGATCGTCTCGCTGCGCACGACGACCGAGGCCGAAGGCGGTTGTCGCGCGCGCCGGAACGATCCTTGGTCGGGCATGACGACATGGACCCTGGCCGCCTTGACCCCGCGCATGAGCTGGATCGTGCGCGCGAGCTCGCCCTCGAGCGCGCGCACCCGCGTCACCTCCTGCATGAAGGAGGTGAGGCCGAGCGAGCCGAGCTTGTCGAAGAGCTCGTTGCCCGCGTTCGGGCTGTTCGGCAGCCCTTTCTCGGCGAGGAGCATGCGCGCGCGCGCCGTGTCGCCGAAGCGGACGAGGACGGTGTCGCCGCCGGCGCTCACATCGAAGGAAATGCCGGCTTCCTTGAGGGCCGCGGCGATGCGTCCGACATCCTGCCGGTCGAGCCCGGAATAGAGGGGCTCGAGCGTCGGGCCGCTCAGGAAGAAGCCCGCGAACCCCGTCACGGCGAAGACCACGACGCCGATCACGGCCAGGGCGACCAGGCGCCGCGAGCCGAGCTTCGAGAGATTGTCCTTGAGCCGCTCGAACTGCTCTCGTCCCACCATGCTTCGCCTCGAACCCCCGCAGCAATCCTGGCGCGAAAGCTAAGCAACCAAGCTTGCCTGGAGGTGTCAGGCGAGCGGCCGAGCCCCGATCGTGACGCGGCCGTCTCGACGATGGTCTAGTTCCGGCCGCGGGATCGCGACGCCGGTGCGAGCCCCGTCTCGAGAGGCCGCGGATCAGCGGAACAATTGCAGGATGAGCTGCGCGTTGGCGTTCGAGATGCTCAGAGCCTGCACGCCCAGCTGCTGCTGGACCTGCAAGGCGGCGAGCTTGGTCGCGGCCTCGTTCATGTCGGCATCGACCAGCGCGCCGACACCCGTCGTGAGCGAATCGCTCAGGTTGGAGATGAAGGTCTGCTGCGTGGAGAGGTTGGTGGACGTGGCGCCGAGCTCGCTCGCCGCGGTGGTGAGCGAGCTGATGGCGGTCTCGACATCGGTCAGCATGTTGGCGATATCGCCCGCGGTCGCCGCCGAGATGTCGAGGGTGAGGATCGAGGCTGTGTTGAAGGCGGCGCCGTTCGCTCCGAGGATGCCCGAGGTCGCGCCTGTCGTCGCATCGAACAGGGCGGTGTTGGCTGTATCCAAGGAGAGGAAGCTCACCCCGTTCGTCGAATCGTAGGACGTCACGAGATTGACCGTGCCGCCGGTCGTCTGCAGGTAGTTCTGGCCGTTGAAGACCGCCGAGCTGCCGATGCTGACGAGCAGCGACTGCTGTGCCGCTATATCGGTCTGGATCTTCGCCAGATCGGCACCGGGATTGGAGGCAGTGACGAGATCGTTCTTGATCACGTTCACGACGTCGATCGCGGACTTCATCGCCGACGACATGGTGTCGACCATCGACTTGCTCGTGCTGAGCGCATCATTGACCGCGCCGAGGGCGCCGACATTCGACTTCATCTTGGTCGCGATCGACCAATAGGCGGCATTGTCGGCGGCGCTCCCGATGCGCAGGCCGGTCGCGACCTCGTTCTGGGTCTTGCTCAGGTTCGCCTGCGTCTGCGTGAGGGAGGCGAGGGCGGTCATCGCGGAATTGTTGGTCAGAAGGCTCGACATGCTGGATGTCCCTTGGCGTGATGTGGAGGATGTGGGACATTCCGGGCTTTCACCGGCATGGCAGGGCGGCCTGATGCCTTTGGATTCACGACCTCGTCCCACGACGATCATCCGAACGTATCGCCGGGGACATGCCGCTGCTGGCGCGACCGCGTATGTCGTCCTCGACCACTCGCCACCCCGAGTCGTGTCGGGATGCTCGCTCGAATCGGGGAGGCTCGAGGCTCTGTCGGTCACGTCGGGCGACGTGATCGGGACGCGGTCACCAGCAGATCCAACCTGCCATGACCCTGTGGTATCGAATTCGGATTGCGGAACGCTTAAGCCTTTTGCGCGGAGTTGGCGGAATCGGATTTTTTCCGGCCGCGTCGTCGGCGACCGCGCCGGCCCGAGCGGGGTCGTCCGGATGCCGGAGGCACGACCATGCATGGCGCCCGGGGCTCGACTGCCCCGCACCGTCCTTCAGAGTGCCTCCCGATCCCCTGGAATTCGGCAACCGACTTTTACGTTTTGTCGCAACTTCGTACAGCATTGCCGCTGTTGCGACACATCGCCACCAGCGTGCGAACGAGCGTCCGCTTCGTTGCAAATTGCTTTGATCGAGATCGGGACAAGCCCGGGACCGGCACGACAGCAGAGTCGCCGCGAGCGGGTGCAACACTACACGTAGGACCGTACGAGGCTGCCGATGAGGAGGTTCCAGCCGTCGATCAGGACGAAGAACAGAATCTTCACGGGGAGTGCGATGACCGTCGGCGGCAGCATCATCATGCCCATCGACATCGTGAGCGTCGAGACGATCATGTCGATGACGAGGAAGGGCAGCACGATCAGGAAGCCGATCTCGAAGCCGCGGCGCAGCTCCGAGATCATGAAGGCGGGGACGAGCACCCGGATCTCGCCTTCGGCGAACTCCTTGGTCTTGAAGCTGTCCCGCGCGAGATCCTCGAAGAGCTTCAAATCCTTGTCGCGAACCTGCGCGCGCATGAAGTCGCGGAACGGCTCGACGATCTTGGCGAAGGCCTCCGATTCGGACATCTGGTTCTCTACGAGCGGCTTCACCCCGCCGTCCCAGGCACGCTCGAAGGTCGGCGCCATCACGTAGAAGGTCATGAACAGCGACAGGCTGATCAGGATCAGGTTCGCCGGCGTGCTCTGCAGGCCGAGGCCCGAGCGTAGGAACGACAAGGCGACGACGAATCTCGTGAAGCTCGTGACCATGACGAGGAGCCCGGGTGCGACGGACAGCACCGTGAGGAGCGCGACGAGCTGGACGATCCGCCCCGCAGCGGTACCGTCCCCGGCCGGTACGAGCGCCGAGAGGTCGAGGCCCTCCGCGAGCGCGGCCCCCGGCAGGACGAGGAGCGAAAGCAGAATCAGAAGTAGAAAGAGGATCGGAGTCTTCATCATTGCACCACCAAGGCTCGGATGACGAGCTCGCGCACCTTGCCGCCCGAGCGAATCCGCGCGCGCTCGTCGAGATCCTCGCGCAAGTGCCTGAGGCCGCTCGCCCCGCTGATGCTCGACAGCGAGATCGTGCGCAGGTAACCGAGGATGTCCTCGCCGATCTCGGCCGCGACGAGCTCCGGCTTGCGCCCTTCGGTCGACTCGAGGACGATCGCCGCCTGGAGCCGCACCCAGGTTTCCGCCGGGTTCGCGAGGTTGGTGATGACCGGCGCGAGCTCGACGATGCGCGCGCCTGCGGGAAAGGCCGGCTCCTGGCCCAGCGCCGTCGGCCGAGCCGGCCGAGCCGGCTTCTCGGCGGTCTCGACGAGGTACCAGCCGACAAGACCGCCGGCGACGGCCGCGAAAGGGGTCAGCAAGGCCGTGACGGCGAGCCAGAGGCGCACCGACTCTCGCGCCGCCGGCGCGGGACCGGCGAGAAGCTCCTGATCTTCGTCCATCACCAATGCCTCGCGCTCGCTCGACAGCGTGACGAGCCTCCGCCGAAGCCCTCAGAGCGGCTTCAGCCGATCGTAGACCTGCTGTCCCCAGGCGGGCTGCTGGACCTCCATCAGGCGGCCCCGGCCACCGTAGGAGATGCGGGCCTCCGCGATCTTGTCGTAGCCGATCGTGTTCTCCTTCGAGATGTCGCGCGGGCGCACGATCCCGGCGACATTGAGCACGCGCAGCTCGAAGTTGACGCGGACCTCCTGCGACCCGCTGACGATCAGGTTGCCGTTCGGCAGAACGTCGGTCACCACGGCGGCGACCGAGAGCCTGATTCGCTCGGACCGGTCGGTCGTCCCGCGGCCTTTCGCGGAGGAGAGCGCGCTCGCGGTGAACTCCGGCTTCAGCTGGCTCCGGTTCGCGGTGCCGTTGTTTCGCGACTCGATCGTGAGGTCGAAGCCGGTATCGACCTGCGAGTCGAGCGATCGATCGGTGTTGTTCCCGAAGGTGGCGCGGTCGTTGATCGCGATCAGCACCGTCACGACATCGCCGATCTTGGCTGCGCGGGTGTCCGAGAAGACGTCGGCCCGCCCGCCGTTCCAGATCGAGCCGCCCCTGCCGAAATGCTGCGGCAGGAAGACGGTGCTCGCGGACGGCTGCACGTCGGGGACGAGCCCGGTGCCGACCGGGCTCATGAAGGGTTCCCTGCCGATCTCCCTGATGTCCCCTGCGCAGCCGGCCGTGGCCAGCGCGACGAGGACCAAAGCCTTGTGCGTCACGATTTCTTCCCGTCCTGCCCCTTGCCGGGCCCGACCATCACGCGGGTCAGGCGCGCCGCCCGTGCCGATTCCATCTCGTTCAGGATGACGCCCGCCGAGCGCGACGGCAGCTTCGCGAGGACGGCCGCGGCCATCGCGTCTTCCATCGCCGCGAGCTGCTGGGCGGCCGCGTCCGGGCGCATCCGCGCATAGATCGCGACGACCGATTCGGAGGCCTGTCGCATCGCCTCGTCGCGTTCGGCCATCCAGGCGACGAGCTCGGCCTTCTTGGCTTCGAGCTCCTCGATCCGCCGGCGAACCTCGGTCTCGAGCTCGCGCAGTCGCGCGGCCTGCCAGGAGAGCCGCGCCGCACCCACGGACGCGGCATTGTTCGCGCAGAACCTCTCGACGTCCGACGCGGCGCTCGCGACCTCGCCGGCCTTCTCGGCAGCCTGCGCGGCTTTCGCCGTCTCGGCCTTGCGCGGCTGCGCCTGCACGGTCTCGATCCCGGGGCCCGCCATACCGATCGCGGCGGCGAGACCGAGGCTGCAGAGGGCGCCGTTGGAACGTTTCATGGATTGCTCCTCGTCCGTCGCGCCCCGAAACCTCACGCAGCGGTCGGATCGGTGACATCGTTCACGTCCCGGAGAATGTCGCCTGGACCTTGCGCTACGCTGGTCGTGCGCCCCCGCGCGCGCCTCATTGCACGACGAGCTCGGCATGGAGCGATCCCGCCGCCTTGATCGCCTGCAGGATGGCGACGATCCCCGAGGGCTTCAGGCCGATCTTGTTGAGGCCGGCGACGAGGCTCTGGAGGCTCGCCCCTCTGACGATCCGCATCTGGCCGTCCTGCTCGGCGGTATCGATCTCGGTGCGCGGCACGACGACGGTCCGGCCCCTCCGCGCGAAAGGCGCGGGCTGCGAGACTTCCGGCGTCTCGGTGACCCGAACGGTGAGATTGCCGTGGGTGACCGCGACCGTCGAGATCCGCACGTCGTGACCGATGACGATGGTCCCGCTGCGCGCATCGATGACGACCTTCGCCGGCGTGTCGGGCTCGACCATGAGGTTGCCGATCTCGGCCATGAAACGTGCGGTGCCCACACGCGCTGGCTTCGTCAGGGCGACCGAGCGCTGGTCCTGCTCGCGGGCGAGCGATGCGCCGTAGCGCCGGCTGGCGAAGGCATTGACGGCATCGGCAATCCGCACCGCCGTGTTGAAATCCGGATTCTTCAGGACCAGCGTGAGCGGGCCGATGTCGTTCAGCCGGCCCGGGACCTCGCGCTCGATCAAAGCACCATTGGCGATATGGCCCGCGGTCGCGACATTCTGCTGGACACTTTCGGCCGCGCCGGCCACGGCGAAGCCCGACACCGTGACCTGGCCCTGGGCGATCGCATAGGTCTGGCCGTCGACGCCCGAAAGCGAGGTGAGCACGAGCGTGCCGCCGAGGAGCGACGTCGCGTCGCCGAGCGACGACACGGTGACATCGACCCGCGACCCCGGCTGGATGAACGGCGGCAGCTCGGCGGTGACGAGGACGGACGCGACGTTGCGGGTCCGCAACAGGATGCCGCGGATATTGATACCCATCCGGTCGAGCATCGATTGCAGGGATTGCTCGGTGAAGGCCGTGTTGCGCAAGGTGTCGCCGGTGCCTTGAAGGCCGACCACGAGCCCGTAGCCGACGAGCTGGTTGTCGCGCACGCCTTGCAGCGATGCGATGTCCTTGATGCGGACCGCGGCGCCGGCGGATCCTGCAACAAGGCAAAGGACGAGGCACAGGAGCGCACGCAACATGAGCGTAATTTCCGGCGAGGTGGATACCGGGTCGCGTCCCCGGCGATGTCGAGTCGATCTCGATCTCTCGAGGCCGCGAGAGACCGATGGCGGCGGCTCTACCCGCCGCTCACGCGGACCGAGCCGTCGCCTGCGACGGTGCCCGAGACCGTCACGCCGCTGTCGAGATTTCGCACCTGGATCACCATGCCGGCGCTACCGGACTGCAGCGCGGTGCCGAAGGCCACGATCGAGAGGCCGGCATCCTCGAAGACGATCCTGACCCTGGCGCCTTGCGCGACGAGCTTGCGCTCGATGATCGCGCTCGTGGGCACGGGCGTGCCCGGGAGCAAGGTCCGTCGCGCGACCTTGCCCACGATCGTGTCCCGCGAGTCCACGAGCGGCGGCTGCGCGGCGACGAATTCTCGCGTGAATTCGCGGTCGACCAGCCAGTCGTCGCCGATCGCGTCGCCGGGATAGATCGTGAGCTTCGGCACCGGTAGAACCAGGGGCTCTCCCGCGCGGGCGAGAGGGGCGCCGAAGCAGCCGGCGAGCAGAACCACGCCGAACAGCACCCGCGTTGCCCGCGACCCGTCGCAATTCGAGCGTCGACCCACGCGCCTCATGCCATGCCTTTCGAGACCGTGCTCGCCATCTCCGACGCCGCCTCGATCACCTTCGAGTTCATCTCGTAGGCGCGCTGCGCGGCGATCAAGTCCGTGATCTCCTTGACCGGATCGACATTCGAGCTTTCGAGATAGCCCTGCCTGACCGTGGCGAAGCCGGGGTCGCCGGGAACCCCCGTGATCGGCTGGCCCGAGGCCTCGGTCTGGCGGTAGAGATTGTTGCCGAGCGGCCTCAGCCCCGCCTCGTTGGCGAAGTTCACGAGAGTGAGCTGGCCGATCTGCTGCGGCTGAACCTGGTCGGCGACGGTCACCGAGATCTGGCCGGATTCGCTGATCGTGACCTCGAGCGCATTCTGCGGGATGATGATACCCGGGTTCACCGTATAGCCGTCGGTGGTGACGAGCTGGCCGGTCGCGTTGGTATTGAAGGATCCCGTCCGGGTGTAGACGATCTCGTTGTTCGCCCCGGTGACCTCGAACCAGCCGCGCCCGCTCAGCGCGACGTCGAGCTTGTTCCCGGTGTGCGCGAGGGTCCCTTGGAGATGCAGGTTGCGGATCGAGGCGGTGCGCACGCCGAGGCCGAGCTGGGCGCCTTCCGGGATCGTGTTGCTCTGACCTCGGCTGGACACGCCCTGAAGCCGCTCGGCCTGATAGAGGAGGTCGGTGAACTCCGCCCTCGCCCGTTTGAAGGCCGTGGTGTTGATGTTGGCGATGTTGTTTGCGATGACCTGGACATTCAGGTCCTGCGCGGCCATGCCGGTCGCCGCGATCGAGAGCGCTCTCATGTCGAGATCCTATATCGGCATTTGTGCGAGGGACTGATAGGCCGCGACCATCTTGTCCCTGACCGCGAGCACGGTATGAAGGGATTGCTCGGCGGCGACCACGGATTCGACCATCTCCTGGATCGACGCGCGACCCTCGATCGCCGAGATCGAGGTCGCTTCCGCGGTCTTCAACCGATCGATCGCCGCTCCGACCTCGGCGAATACCTGGCCGAAATCGGCGCCGGTCGGCGCGGGGGGCTGCAGGGCACGAGTGATTCCCTCGACGGCGAACCCGGCGACCAGGGAGCCTATAGCCGGCAGAGCTGGGATCATGGCATATCCTTCAACAAGTCGATTGTCATTGCGGCGAGGTCACGGGCCTGCTTGAAGACTTGCAGGTTGGCCTCGTAGGATCGGTTGGCCTCCCGCATGTCGGCCATCTCCATCAAGATGTTGACATTCGGGTACTTGACGAAACCTTTGGTATCGGCTGCGGGATGGCCCGGATCGTGCTCGACCCGAAACGGCGACCGATCCGTGCCGATCGACTTGATCCGGACGAGCTCGGCGCCCACCGCATGATCGAGCTCGCTTTCGAAGGTGATCGTCTTGCGCGCATATGGATCGGCACCGGCCGTCGCGCCGGTAGACTGCGCGTTGGCGAGGTTTTCCGAGACGACGCGCAAGCGCGCCGATTGGACCGCGAGCCCCGCGCCGGCGATCTTCGAAGCGGCCTCGAGCGGATCCACCATCTTCTATCCTTTCAGGCTCGCGAGCAGCATACGGTTGAAGGCTTTCGAGATGGTGCGGTTCAGCGAATAGTCGCCGCTCACCTCGCTGGCCTTCATCAGCTCTTGCTCGATGCCGACCGAGTTGCCGGAATGATGGATTTCCCAGGTCGGCGCCTCCTTGACGGCGAAGGACGCCGAATCCGTCGCCCCGAGCCCGAGATGGCGCGGATCGGACGTTGCCAGCGACAGCCTCGTGCCGTCGTAGATCGACTCGAACGGCTCCGCGTCGCCGGCCTTGTAGCCGGGGGTATTCACGTTCGAGATATTCTCGGCGATCGCCGCTTGACGTACCGTCAGCCATTGCGCGTGCCGCGAGGCCAGGTCGAAGAGATGAATCGGTCCCACGCTGCGGGGTCCCCTTTGCCGCTGTCTCTCCCGATCCGTATAGAACTGTCTCCTTGCGTGAGGCTCGCGTCGTCCGACGCCACGGGGCACAACCGGCTTCCGCGGAGTGGGGAGGAACGGCGGCGTCGGCGAGGAATCGTCTTGGAGTCGGGGGGTGCGGCGGCAAGCGCCCGATCGAGCGCTCGAGGCACTCCTGTGGTTTCCGATGCGATTGAATCGGAAACCAGCTCTACATTTTTGCCTTGTCGCAATTTCGCGACGCGAAGCGGTATCCCGTTCGCCGGAAATTGCTCCAGGTCCTGTCCTTCGTCATGGCGCCCTGCGATCGCGCGGATCGGGAAGCCGCGCGTCCGCGATCGCGGCGATCAGGCGGTCCATGTCGTCGGCCGGCGTCCCGTTCGCGCCGGACACCACGGCGTGCCGGACATCGACACCGGTTTTCTCGGCCTCGAGGATCAGGTCGAAGACGATCCAGGCGTCGCGATGGCGAAATTCCATCCCGAGAGTGATCGTTGGAAGGCGCGCCCAGTCGAGCTCGAATCCGGCGGCCCAGCCGAAGGTCAGGGTGCCCGGCTTGAAGTAGAGCTCGACGGACGAGCTCACGATATCTTGGAGGCTCGCCAGATGATCGTTGCGAATATAGGCGATGTAATCCGCGACATCGACGAGGCGCAGCTCGGCGCCGACCGCGGCGACCGCGTCGGCGAGCGCGCGAGCACATCGCTCGGCTCGAGGATTGCAAAGACTTGGTGACATAGAGGGTCTTTCACAGAATAGGAGGATCGTTTCACAGGATCGACGACTTCCGCGAACCCTTAGCATGAAGGAAGTGAATAATCTCGGCCAGAGCCTTGTAAAATTGTGGCGGGATCGCGCGATCGACCTCGACGACATCATACATGGATCGCGCGAGCGCCTTGTCCTCGACGACCGGGATCGAATGTTGCTCTGCGATCTCGCGGATCTTGAGCGCCAGGAGATCCTTGCCCTTGGAGAGCACGAGTGGAGCGCCGCCCTCCTCCCTCTTGTAGCGCAGCGCGATCGCGTAATGGGTCGGGTTGGCGATGACGAGCGTGGCGCGCGGAACCGCCGCGATCATGCTCCTGCGAATCCGGTCGAGCGCGAGCGAGCGAAGCCGCGCCTTCATGAGGGGATCGCGCTCGAGTTGCTTCATCTCGTCCTTGATCTCTTGCCGGCTCATGCGCAGGTCCCGGCGCCAATGCAAGCGCACCAGGACGAGGTCTGCCGCGAGCAAAAGCAGGGTCGCGATCGCGACCGCCGACAGGAGCCGCATCGTCACCGAGAGGACGAGGTCGGGTACGGCATCGGCCTCGACGGCCATCGCGTTGACGATCGTCCCGAGCTCGGAGGCGGCCACGACGAGGAGGACGACAAGAATCGCCCCGAGCTTGAACAGGCTCTTGCCGAGCTCGGTGCGGCCGCGGGCGCCGAAGATTCGCCGCCAGCCGCCGCTCGGGGAGATTCGCTCGAGCTTCGGCTGGATGCGATCCAGGACGAGCCTCGGCGCGGACTGCAAGGCTCCGGCGAGGAGGCCGGCGACGAGCAGGATGCTGAAGATGGGCAGCAAAGGTACGAGCGTGCCGGCGGCGACGAAGGTCCAGAGCGAGATCGCGTCGGCGCCGTTCTGCAAGGGCCAGCCGCTCACGTTGCCGAGCAGGAGGTCGAGTGCCCGCGCGATCGTGCCCGAGGTCGTGCGTGCGGCGAAGGCCACGACGATCAGCAGCGCGGTGACGGAGGCGAAGACGGCGGCTTCCCGCGAGATCGGCACATTGCCGCGCTCGAGGGCGTCGTGGATCTTCTTCTCGGTCGGCTCGGCGGTCTTGCTCTCCTTGTCTTGTGAGTCGTCCATCACGCCCGCCTATTCGAAGAGCTCGTCCTCGTCGTCCGAAGACTTCAGATCGATCTCCCCTGCGGACGAAAGCTCGAGCGCGGTGTCGGCGATCATCCGGCGCGCCTTGAGAACGTCGCGCTGCGAGGCCGGCCCGCCATTGGCGAGCTCGGCATCCACGATGCGCCTGGCGCGCGCGGCGAGCGACGACAAGATCGCATCGCGGAAGGCCAGATCCGTCCCCTTGAGGGCCAGCACGACGAGCTCGGTCGGGATCTTGTCGAAGAGCACGCTGCGCGCCTTGGACTGAAGCTTGACCACATCGTCGAAGGTGAACATGAGCCCGCGCAAGGTCTCTGCCGCCTTGGGGCGCACCGCGGCGAGGCTCTGCATGACATCGTCCATCTGATCGCGATCGAGCTTGTTGATGATATTGGCGATCCGGACGTTCTCCTCGGTCCCGCCCTGGCGCGAGACATTGATCAAGAGGTCGTCCTGCAATTGGGCCTGGACGATTCGGACGGCCGCCTCGGTGACCGGGGCGATCGCCAGCATGCGCCGCATCATCTCGTTGCGTAGGTCGCGCGGCAGCTGGCCGACGACCTTGGCCGCGCAAACGGGGTTCACCTTCGACAGGACGAAGGCGACCGTCTGCGGGTGCTCCTTGGCGAGATAGGCACCGAAGATCGTCTCTGGGACATTCGACAGCCGGTCCCACATCGCCGCGTTGGAATTGCCGGTCACGTCGGACATGACGTCGGCGATCTCCTCGGGGGAGAGAGCGCCGTCGAGCAAGTCCTCGACCTCGTCGGGCGAGCCGCAGAGATCGACCCCGCTCATGAACTGGCCCGCGAATTCCTCGACGAGCGATTCGAGCGCGGGCACAGGCACGACGCCGAGCTCGGCGACGGATCGCGTGATCTGCTTCAGCTCCTCGGTGTCGAAATGCTTCAAGAGGCGCCCGGCGAGCGGCTTGCCCATGGCGAGCAAGAGCGCCGCAACCTTCTCGGGTCCTCTCAAGCTTCGCTGGCTCGCCTGTGCGATCATCGGAAGACGCCCGTTCCTGCTCGAGCGCCTTCCGATCCGATCGAATCGGAGAGCCGCTCTAAATTTTGTCGTGTCGCAATCTCACGACGCGAACCGGTATCCGGTTCGCTGGAAATTGCTCCAGAGCGATTTCCGATCCGGTGGAGTCGGAAACCAGCTCTACATTTTGAGTGTGTCGCAATTTCCCGACGCGAACCGGTATCCGGTTCGCTGGAAATTGCTCTAGAGCGATTTCCGATCCTGTGGAGTCGGAAACCAGCTCTACATTTTGGGTGTGTCGCAATTTCACGATGCGAACCGGTATCCGGTTCGCTGGAAATTGCTCTAGGCCGCCACCGCGGACGGCGAGACGATCTCCGTCAAGGAGACGCCGAAGCGGGAGCTATCCTCCTCGACCACGACGATCTCGCCGCGCGCGATGACCCGCCCGTTGACCATGACGTCGACCGGCTCGCCGACCCTGTGGTCGAGCGGGACGATCGCGCCGCGGCCGAGCTTCAAGAGGTTCGAGACCGGCATCGAGGCCTGGCCGAGCACGACCTGGACGATGACCGGAATCTTGAGAATCGTGTCGACGTTTCGACCGCCCTGCGGCCGCTCTGCCGCGACCTCGGCGTCGTCGTCGAGCGGGTCTTGCACCACATCGGCTGCATCGGACATGAACTTGCTCACAGCCATCGATTCCTCCTCCACGTCAGTACATCGTCCCGCGAGCCGGGCGACGGCTCGCTTCGAGAACATGCGAAATCACGCGCAGCCTCGGCCCGGCGTCCAGATCGGCCCGATCGGATGGCGCTCGCGCTCCTCGTCTGGTCGTATTTTCGCGACGCGAAGTGGTCTCCACTCCGCGGCGAGATGTACGAGCCTCGGGGTTGGCCGAATCCCGGGCTGCCGGTTTGCTCGGCCGACCGAAATCTTCGCCCTCCGGCGCCGATCGATCGTGACGCGGGCTCGCCGAAGGCGGATATTTCTCGCAGTGATCGAGCAAGCCAGCGGCGCGTCCGGCTCTCTCGCGCGTCATGGCAGGCTCTCCACTTCGAGCTCGTTGCCGATCTCGACCGGGGTCTCGACACGCAAGGTGTAGTGGCCGTCGGTCTGGCCGAGGCGGCACCAGAACAAGGCCTTTGCATTGCATTCGAGAACGACGCGCGAGTGCGCGGTGGCCTGCAACGGCAGGACGGCGCCGACCGTCAGCCCGACGATATCCTCCAAGGTGTATTGCCGCTCCTCGATCACGCCCTGGACGATGACCTCGGTTCGCCCGATCTCGCTTTCCATCTGCCGCGTCCAGCGCGGATCGCGTGCCGCGGCCTCGCTCGAGCGGTCGCGCGCGAGGTCCTGGCGCAGCGGGCTCAGCGCGGCTTGAGGGACGAGGACGAACAGCTTGCGCTCCCGGCCGAGGATCCTGATCTTCAAGCGTGCCGCCACGGCGTAGGTGTTTTTCGGCGCGATCATCGCGAGGTCGGGGCGCGTCTCGAGGCGTTCCAGCACGAACCGCGTCTCGGAGACCGACGCGAAGGACACGTGGAGGGCGGCGCCGAGCATCTCGAAAAGCCGTCTCGCGAGCCGCGTCTCGATCCCCGAGAGAGGCCGGCGCTCGTTGCCCGGTGCCTCGCTGCCGTCGCCGCCGAACATCGCTTCCACGAAGGTCAGGACGAGCTCGTGCGGGAGGCCGATCAGGATTCTCTGGTCCCAGGCCGCCGCGTGGAGGATACCGAAGGCGAATCCGGTCTCGCAGTCGTCGAGGACGTCGCCGACCCGCTCCGTCGTGATCTTCTCGACCGCGAAGAAGGCCGGCGCCGTGGACAGGAGCCGCGCGCCCTCGGAAGCCTGCACGGCGAGCTTGTCGAAGACGACATGCAGCATCGGCATGCGATCGACCGAGACGCCTGCGGCCTCGAGCAGCCGCTGAGGGCCTTCGGCTAGGATCGAACGGGTGGACATGGCCCGGGCGCGCATCGGTCAGGCCGCCTGCGCGAGGCCGGGCCGGCCGGCGCCGCCCGAGACCGTCTCGTTCTCGACCATGTCGATCGTCGGGCGGTCCTGCGACGAGATCGTCTTGCGACCGTGCTCGAGCGCGATCTGTGGCATCGCCCCGTTCATGAAGGCGAGCAGGGTCTGCTTCACCACGATATAGAGACGGCAGCGGCGCTCCCTGGTCGCCTTGACCTTCAGCGCGAGCGGCCCGACCAGAGCATAGGACACGAAAATCCCGGTGAAGGTCCCGACCAGGGCGGCCCCGATGAGGGCGCCGAGCAGCTCCGGGGATTGGTCGAGCGCACCCATCGCCTTGACGACGCCGAGGACCGCGGCGACGATCCCGAGCGCCGGCAGGCCCTCGGCGACCGCGGTCAATGCCCCGTAGGGCTTCAGCTTGTCGCGACTCACCGTCTCGATCTCCTCGTCCATCAAGGCCTCGATCTCGTGCGTGCGGGCATTGCCGATGATGATCAGCCGGCAATAGTCGCAAATGAAATGCGTGAGATCGCGATCCGCCAGGACCTTCGGGAAGGCCTTGAAGATGGCCGACTCGGTCGGGTTGTCGACATGCTCCTCGACCTCGTTGCGGGCCTTGCCGCGCAATTCGCGCATCAGCGTGTAGAGCACGCCGAGCACGTCGAGATAGTCTCGCTGCGTCAGCGAGCGGTCGAGGATCGCCTCGGTGAGGGCCCGGCCGGTATCCTTGATCGTGGACAAGGAGTTCGCGACGATGAAGGTTCCGAGCGAGGAGCCGCAGATGATCACGAACTCCCACGGCTGCCAGATGACCTCGATATGGCCTCCCATTGCCGCGAAGCCGCCGAGCATGCAGCTGACCGCGACGACGATGCCGATGAGGAATCCCACGAGACGTTCTCCTTGCGCACCGATGTTTCCGGATCGTTAGCCCGCCGTCCTTGCTCCGAGCTGAATTTCGCCGCGTCAATTGCATTCAATTTCCGCCGCGGCTCGCGGATCCCTCCGATTGGAGGGGATTCCAGAACGAATTCCTAAAAGGTCTCGTGCTCGATCGAACGAGGCGCGGTCAGGTCCGGGCAAGCGCGTCCTGGAACATTGGCCCCACTCGGACCGGGACGAGATTCCATGCTCACGGCGACACTCTCCTACAGCGCGATCACGCGGAACTACTCGCAGACCCTCGAGCGCACGGCCGCCGGCGCGTCGGTGGCACGGGAGACGAAGTACTACCTCGACAACATCGGCAAGGTGAAATCCGTCGACGACCTGTTGAAGAACAGCCGGCTCTACACCTACGTCCTGACCGCCTTCGACCTCTCCGATATGCGCAACGCCAAAGGGCTCGTCAGAAAGGTGCTCGAGGGCGGCGTCTCGCGCCCCGACAGCCTCGCCAACACCTTGCACGACAGGCGCTACAAGGCGCTCGCGAGCGCCTTCGATTTCGCGAGACTCGGTACGACCACGACAGCCTTCACGGCGGCACGGCATGGGACCGTCGATCGTTATGTGCAAATCTCGCTGGAGTCCGATGCCGCCAAGCAGAACGAGGGGGCCCGCATGGCCCTCTACTTCCGGCGCATGGCACCGAAGGTCACGAGCGCGACCGGCATCCTCGCCGACAAGACCTTGCTCTCGGTGGTCCAGACCACCTTCGGCCTCTCCAAGGCCATGTCCTTCCAGCCGATCGACAGGCAGGTGAAGCTCATCGGCAAGCATCTCGAGGTCGCCGACCTGCGCGATCCCGGAAAGCTCGACAAGCTGATCGAGAGATTCACCGCGAGCTACGATGCGAAGCATTCGCAGCCGACAGTGTCTCTCTCCCCGTTCGGCGCGGGCGGAATCGGGATCAGCCCGAGCTTGCTGTCGTCGCTCGCGAACCTGAAGCTCGGAGGCTATTGACGCATGCAGTCGGGGCTCTATGTCGCATTGTCCGGCCAGGTCGCGTTGGAGCGGCGGCTGACGACCATCGCGGCCAATGTCGCGAACCAGGGCACGCCGGGCTATCGCGCCGAGGAGGTCGACTTCAAGACCATGCTGTCGCGCACGGGACCGAAGCCCGTGGCCTATGTGTCGCCCGGCACAACCTACCTATCGACCCGCCACGGGGTCCCTATCAAGTCCGACAACCCGCTCGACGTAACCGTCCAGGGAGACGGCTGGCTCGCGTTGAAAGCTCCCTCGGGGACCGTCTACACGCGCGACGGCCGCATGCATATGCAACCGAACGGGACCCTGGTGAGCGTCAACGGCTATCCGGTGCTCGACGCCGGCAACGCGCCTCTCCAGCTCGATCCCGACGGCGGCCCGATCAGCATCGCCCAAGACGGGATGATCACCCAGAACCTCCAGCAGATCGGCGCGATCGGCCTTTTTTCCCTCGGCGGTGCCGGGAAGCTGCGACGCTACGACAATTCGAGCGTGGTGTCCGAGGGCAATGCGACGCCGGTGCTCGACTTCGCCCACAATGGAGTTTCGCAAGGCTATGTCGAAGGGGCGAACGTCGATCCTATTCAGGAGATCGCCAAGCTGATCGCGGTGACACGCACCTACGAGTTCATCGGCTCCGCGCTCGAGGGATCCGAATCGTCGTTGAAGGATGCCATTCGCATCCTGGGCTCGCCGGCGTGACGACGACCGCGCTCGAGCCTTTTCCAGCGGACCGGACGCGGGTTGGCGTCGCCGGCGATATTTCTCAACAGCGACATCGCAATGCGAAAATGCGACAGGATAAAGATGTAGAGCTGCTTTCCGATCCGATCGGAAACGAATCCGCTCTGGCGCGGCTCGAGGCCGTCATGGACGCGGCCCGCGACGCACGGGCGCTCGTCCGCGTTGCCGGGGTCGTGACGGAGGTCACGCCATCGCATGCCCGGGTGTCCGGCTTGTCGCACTTCCTGACGCTCGGCGAATGCGTCGGGTTCGAGCGCGACGGGCGCGAGAGCCTAGCCGAGGTCGTCCGTATCGATCCCCGCGGCGTGACGGTCACGAGCTTCGACGATACCTGCTCGAGCCGGCTCGGAGACCGTGCTCGGCGCCACGGGTCCTTGAGCCTCGCGCCGCACGAGAGCTGGAAAGGTCGTGTTCTCGACGCCCTGGGCCGGCCGATCGATGCCGCGGGGCCGCTGCGCCGAGGCGACCGCGCAGCCGAGATCGACGCGGTGCCACCTCCGGCCTTGCGGCGCGCCCGGGTCTCCGATCCTTTGCGCACCGGGGTGCGCGTGCTCGACCTCTTCACCCCGATCTGCAGCGGCCAGCGCATTGGAATCTTCGCCGGGTCGGGGGTCGGCAAGTCGACCCTTCTCGCGATGCTCGCCGCGGCGCAGGATTTCGACACCGTGGTGATCGGCCTCGTCGGCGAGCGCGGCCGCGAGGTCCGCGAGTTCCTCGAGGATGCGCTCGGAGCCGGCCGAGACCGCGCCGTCACGATCGTCGCGACGGGTGACGAGAGCGCCGCGATGCGCCGGCTCGCCCCGAAGACCGCGACCTGCGTAGCGGAATATTTTCGCGATCGCGGCGATCGCGTGCTCCTCGTCGTCGATTCGATCACCCGCTTCGCCCATGCCGCGCGCGATGTCGCTCTCGCCGCCGGCGAGCCTGCCGTCGCCCGTGGCTATCCGCCGAGCGTGTTCACCGACCTTCCGAAGCTGCTGGAACGCGCCGGGCCCGGCACGGAGGGAAAAGGCTCGATCACCGGCATCTTCTCGGTCCTCGTCGACGGCGACGATCACAACGACCCGGTCGCCGACGCCATCCGCGGCACGCTCGACGGCCATGTCGTCCTCGATCGCTCCATTGCCGATCAAGGGCGATTCCCCGCGGTCGATGTCTTGCGCTCGATCTCTCGGCTCGCGACGACGGCCTGGACGAGCGAGCAGCACGCGCTCGTCCTCAAGCTGCGTGCGCTCGTCGCGCGCTACGAGGACACCCGCGATCTCAGGCTGATGGGCGGCTATCGCCCCGGGAGCGATCCCGAGCTCGACCAGGCGATCGCGCTCGTCCCCAAGGTCTACGATGCCCTGCGGCAATCCCCGGGCTCGGAGCCGAGCCGGGATGCGTTCCGCGAGCTTGCCAACCTCTTGCAGGCGAAGTAACCCTCTGCCACCCCACGCACGGATCGCCGCGCCGAGCCCCCGCGAGGCCTCGGTTCGGCGGGGTGACCGAGACTGGGGCTCCGGCCGGGCCCGTCTCGGGCAGAAGCGCGCAGGCTCGTCGCGCAGCGTCCCGGTGGGTTCCCTTTCCGAAGGAAAACGCTTAAGCTCCACGGAGCCCGCTCGTCCGAGCGGCTCTACGTTCATGATTGGTCGCATTTTCGTATCGATGTCGATCTATCGAGATATCGAGATCGAGGTGCGAAGCGGTAAACACTTCGCTGGAACATGCTCGAGCGAGCGGCAAGGATGCGGCGGTGGACGAGATCGATCCCGACCGAAATGATCGGCGCTTCGACATCGGCACCTTGATCGAGGAGCGGGACCCGGACCGCTACCGGCTGCACAAGCAATATCTCAACGAGATGATGGTGCGCGTGCTGCAGACGATCGGCTACGACGTCGGCTTCCGGACCGGCCGCGGCCAGTATCTCGTCGATCGCGACGGCAATTCCTACCTCGATCTCTTGAGCGGCTGGGGCGTCTTCGCGATCGGGCGCAATCATCCGGTTCTGCGCGAGGCGCTCGGGCGCGTGCTGGCGAGTGATCTTCCCAATCTCGTGCAAATGGACGTGTCGCTGCTCGCCGGCCTCTTGGCCGAGCGCCTGCTCGGCTTCGCGCCTTGGCTCGACAAGGTCTTCTTCGCGAATTCCGGAACCGAGGCGGTCGAGGCCGCGATCAAGCTCGCGCGCGGCGCGACCGGGCGCCCCGGCATTGTTTATTGCAGCCACGCGTTCCACGGCCTCACCTACGGCGCCCTCTCGCTCAACGGAGATCCGATCTTCAAGGACGGGTTCGGCCCGCTCCTTCCGGGCTGCGTCGAGATCCCGTTCGACGATCTCGCGGCCCTTGAGCGGGTGCTGTCGGGACGCGACATCGCGGCCTTCGTCGTCGAGCCGATCCAAGGTAAAGGCGTCAATATCCCGGGCGACGACTATCTGCGCGGCGCCGCGGAGCTCTGCCGCAAGCACGGCACCTTGCTCGTCGCCGACGAGATCCAGACGGGTGTCGGCCGCACCGGCCGCTTCCTCGCCGTCGAGCATTGGGGCGTGGAGCCGGACATGGTCCTGCTCGCGAAGGCCCTCTCGGGCGGCCATGTTCCGGTCGGCGCGGTGCTGACGCGCAAATGGATCTTCGAGAAGGTGTTCGACCGGATGGATCGGGCCGTGGTCCATGGATCGACCTTCGCCAAGAACGACCTCGCCATGGCCGCGGGCCTCGCAACGCTCGAGGTCATCGAAACGGAGGGTCTCCTCGATCAGGCGGCGCGGCACGGGGCTCGGCTCGTCGCGGCCTTCGAGGCCATGGCCGCGCGCTACGAGCTCGTGCACGCGGTGCGCGGGAAGGGCCTCATGATCGGCATCGAGTTCGGGCCGCCGCGATCGCTCGCCCTGAAGGCCTCCTGGAACCTTCTCGAGACCGTCAACGCGGGGCTGTTCTGCCAGCTCGTCACGATCCCTCTGTTCAAGGACCACAAGATCCTCATCCAGGTCGCGGGCCATGCTAACCGCACGCTGAAGCTTCTGCCCGCGCTGGTGATCACCGACGCCGACTGCGATCGCATCGAGAAGGCTTTCGATATCGTGATCGCGGAGAGCCACAAGGTTCCAGGCGCTGTCTGGTCGCTCGGCAAGACGCTGGCCGATCATGCCCTTAAGGCGCGCCGCGCGTCATAGAACGCCGAGCAACGCGATGCGCCGGGATCTGATCCTCGTCGGCCGGTTCGGAGCGGCGCACGGCGTGCGAGGGGAGATCCGGCTGCGATCCTTCACCGAGGAGCCCCGCGCGATCGCGGGCTACGGCCCGCTCCTCGATGCGACCGGTGCGCGCCGTTTCGACATCGAGGCGCTGCGCCCCGTGAAGGGCGACCTCTTCGTCGCGAAGCTTCGCGGCATCGCGACGCGCTCGGCGGCCGAGGCGCTCGGCAATCTCGAGCTCTTCGTTCCCCGCGCGGCCTTGCCGAGCCTCGCCGCGGAGGAATTCTACCTCGCCGACCTGATCGGCCTCGAAGCCGTGACGGGAGACGGAGCTCGCTTCGGGCGCATCATCGACGTCCACGACTACGGCGGCGGGCCGCTGCTCGAAATCGTGCCGGCGGCGGGCGGAGACACCCTGCTCCTGCCGTTCACGAAAGAGATCGTCCCGCTCGTCGATCTCGAGACCGCCCGGATCGTCGTCGTCCCGCCCGTCGTGGTGTCGGGCGAGGAGGACGCGCCGAACGATGCCGATCCGAACACCGGGCCGCGGCGGAGACCTTGACGGAGGCACCGGCGTGCACACGAATTCTTGCGTTGCCGCGGAGCCGGATAAAAGCAAGAGCGTAGCCGCAAGCGCCGTTTCGCGGCTTTCGAGGGCTCGCGGGATCCCGGGTAGACAAATAAGCATTATCGGCCTGAAATCATTGTCATAATGCAGTCAGCACCCTATGGTGACTCTCCGAGTTGCCGCGACACGTCGAACCGATTATGAGGCCGCCTCATGAACCTGCCAAAGATCTCGCTGGTGACGCCCTCGTTCAACCAGGCGCGCTACATCGAAGCTACGATCCGTTCGGTGCTCGACCAGGACTACCCGAACCTCGAGTATATCGTGATCGACGGTGGCTCGACGGACGGGAGCGTCGACATTATCCGCCGTTACGCGGACAGGCTGGCGTATTGGGTCAGCGAGCCGGACGGAGGCCAGACGCCCGGCCTCATCAAAGGCTTTGCGCGGTCCACCGGCGAGATCATGGGCTGGCTGTGCTCCGACGACGTCCTCGTGGGAAAAAGTCTATGGGAGGTCGGAGAGTTCTTTTCAGCAAATCCTGCGGTCCAAACCGTCTATGGCGATGCCATCTGGATCGACGAGAACGGTAAGGTCATGCGGCCCAAGAAGGAGCACGACTTCTCTCGATTCATTTGGCTATACACGCACAACACTATTCCTCAACCCTCCATGTTCTGGCGCCGCTCGCTCTACGAGCGGGTCGGCGGCCTCGATCCCGCATTCGATGTCGCCATGGATGCGGACCTCTGGATGCGGTTCGCCGACGTGACGCAAATCCATCATGTTCGGCGGACTTGGTCCCAGATGCGCAGGTACCCGGAGGCAAAGTCGCTACGGCTCGACGAGGCCAGGCGTCGCGAGGATCGGATGATTCGCGACCGCTATCTCGGGCCGCGGCCGATCTGGTACACGGCAGGCGCTCGGGTCCTCGCCCGGAGCGCGCGCGTGGGGCTGAAGCTCGCCCAGGGATGCTACTGGTAGCCGTGAGACACGGCTCCTCGCGAGGAGCGAGGCGCCGGCCGATCGAGGCGCCGCAGGCAATGCGACTCCCGACCTTCGGGACAGGCCGCGCCGCCCCGATCGAGAGCTGGTCCACGAATGTGCCTCGAGCGCGCTTCGGCGCGGCGGGTTCAAACGACGTGCAGGTCGACGGCTTTCGGGCCCTTGCCTTTCTTGTCGGGCTCGATCTCGTAGGTCACCCGCTGCCCTTCCGCGAGAGAAGCGAGCCCGGCACGTTCCACCGCGGTGATATGCACGAAGATGTCGCGTCCTCCGTCGTCCGGCTTGATAAAGCCATAGCCCCTGTCTGCGTTGAAAAATTTGACTGTTCCCTGCTGCGACATCGGACGCGTTCCTTCCCATCGAGCTCCGTCACGCGGGAGGCGCGCAAGCCGAACTGCTTCCGTCCGTCCTCCCCGGCCCTCGGCGTCGGTTGCCAGGCAACAACACCGACCAAAACAAACTGGGGCGCACGCGGGCTTTGGCAAGGCGCTTATTCGGGCCGCGGCCAATCGATCGCGACCTCGGCGCGGCCCTCGGCCAGGCATTCGGCGAGTGCCGGAAGAATCAGCCGCGCTTCGGCTTCGAGCCGAAACGGGGGATTGACGACGAGAAGGCCGGCGCGCCCGAGCGGCCGATCCGGCCCCGGATCCGCGACTTGCAGCTCCAGCCGCAAGACCTTCTCGATCTTTCCGCGCGACACGGAAGCGAGGAAGGACCCGACGACCGAAGCGTCCTTCACCGGATACCAGACCAGGAAGACTCCAGTGCGCCACTTGCGCCACGCCGCTTCGAGGCCGCTCGTGAGCCGCGAGAGCTCGTCCGGGGTCTCGAACGGAGGATCAATCAGCACCAGGCCGCGCCGCTCGACCGGCGGGACGAAGGCATTCAGCCCGATATAGCCGTCGATGCCGATGACCTTGGCCCGGGGGTCGTGCCCGAGATGGGCTTCGAGGCTCCGACGTGCCTCGGGATGCAGCTCGCAGAGGAGCATCTTGTCCTGCGGCCGGAGCAGAGCCGCGGCAATCGACGGCGAGCCCTTGTAGCGCCGCGCGGCGGAGAGCACCGAAGGGCCGACGATGTCGAGATAGGGCAGGGCGAGAGCGCGCACCTCCGCTGGCAAGCCGGCGGCGAGGAACCGGCCGATTCCTCGGCGCCATTCGCCGGTCGCCTCGGCCTCTTTCCCGCAGAGATCGTAGATCCCGCTCCCGGCATGGGTCTCGACGTAGCGAAAAGGTGCCGGCTTGGTTCGCAGATGGAGCAGGATCCGGGTGAGGACGACATGCTTCATCACGTCGGCGAAATTGCCGGCGTGATAGTCGTGGCGGTAGTTCATGCTCTATCGGCGGCGTCGGACGATCGCCGGAGCGGGCTCAGGGCCGGGCCATCTTGCAGCGCGGCGCAAAGGCATAGAGCCGGTCGAGCCCTGTCAAGCACCATTCCACGCCGAAGCCGAATCCGATGATGCCACCGTCCTCGATGATGGCGAAGGAGGCCGGGTAGGTCTTGTGGTCGACGAGAATCGCGCGCGCGGTGCAAAAGCGGCGCGGGATATGATCGAGCCCGTTCGTCCTATAGCCGATCTCGCGGATCTCGTCGAAGCCGATGATCTCGAGGCCGGTGCTCCAGAACTGCGCCTCGCGGTCGCGGAAGCGCGACTGGATTCGCTCGAGCACGGCCGGATCGTCGCAGGCCGGCAGGTTCCCGAGATAGGGAATATATTGCCGTTCGGCCGGGACGAGGGGGCGCGCCTCCAGCGCTTCGCCCGCGCACGTCCAGACTAGGGCCGCGAGAAGACAGCCGACGAGGTGCCGCAAGCCGAAATGTGCCATGGATCGAGCCACAATATTTCTCGTGCCGCGAAAGCTTCGCGGCGACGATGCGGCCCCGAGCCTGCCGCGTCAAGGCCGGGCACCGACCGTATCTCGAGCTATCAAGCTCGGTTGTAGGAATCCTGGAATCGGACGATATCGTCCTCGCCGAGGTAGGATCCGGTCTGGACCTCGATCAGCTCGAGATCGATGCGGCCCGGATTGGCCATCCGATGCACCGCGCCGATCGGCAGGTAGATCGATTCGTTCTCGTGGACGAGATGAATCTCGTTGTCGCGGGTGACCTCGGCCGTTCCCTTGACCACGATCCAATGCTCCGCGCGGTGGAAGTGCTTCTGGAGCGAGAGGCGCTCGCCGGGCTTCACGACGATGCGCTTCACCTGGTAGCGCGCGCCTGCATCGACGGATTGGTAATAACCCCAGGGCCGGTAGCTCCGCTTGTGCTCCAGGGCCTCGGGCCGCTTCTCCACCTTGAGCCGATCGACGAGCTGCTTGACCCGGTCGCCCTGAGCCTTGTTCAGGACGAGCACCGCATCCTGGGTCGTGATGACGACGACATCATCGACCCCGACCACGGTGGTGAGATGCTCGTCGGACCGGATATGGACATTCGACGCGTCCATGATCACGCCGTTCCCGCGGATGGAGTTGCCCTTCTCGTCGCGCTCCGAGAGTTCCCACACCGCGGACCAATTGCCGACGTCCGACCAGCCGATATCGGCGGGCACCACGGCCGCCTTGTCGGTATGCTCCATGACGGCATAGTCGATCGACTTCTGCGTCGCCCGGCCGAAGGCCTCGGCATCGAGGACGGTGAAGATCAGGTCTTGCTTCGCGCGGGCGACGGCCTCCGCCGCGGCCTCCGCCATGTCCGGTTCGAAGCGCCGGATCTCGGCCTGCATCACGTCGGCCCGGAAGAAGAAGTTGCCGGAGTTCCAGAGGTAGCTCTCGGCGATGTACCTTTGCGCGGTCGCGGCATCGGGCTTCTCGACGAAGCCCTCGACCTTCGAGACGGCGCTACCCGGGGCGACGGGCGCGCCCGTCTTGATATAGCCGTAGCCGGTCGCGGGCTCGGTCGGCTTGATCCCGAGCGTCACGATATAGCCCTCGGCCGCGGCCTCGGCCGCCTGCTTGCAGAGGGCGACGAAGCCCGCCTTGTCGCGGACGACATGATCGGCGGCGAGGACGGCGACGACGGTATCCGGCGAGATCGCCGCGGCGAGCTCGGCTGCGACGGCGACGGCCGGCCCCGAATCGCGCCGCACCGGCTCGAGCACGATGCGCGCCTTGCGATCGATCTGCGCCAGCTGATCGGCGACGAGGAAGCGATATTGATGATTCGTGATGACGATCGGCGTCTCGAAGGCCGGATCGGCGAGGACCTGCGCCGCGAGCTGGAAGGTCGAGCGGGACCCGACGAGCGAGATGAACTGCTTCGGCAGGCACTCGCGGGACTCCGGCCAGACCCGTGTCCCGGATCCGCCGCACATGATCACCGGAAGAATCTTCGTCATATAATGCTCTCGCCTGCTCGGCTCGGGCGACATGGAACGCTTTCCGATCCGGCCGAATCGGAAAGCAGCTCTACGGTCTTGATTTGTCGCATTTTCGCATCGATGTCGATCTCTCGAAACATCGAGATCGAAATGCGACCCGGACGCCGGCTCGCTCGAAAATGCTCTGGCCTCGCTCGCCCCGGCAAGGGCCCTCGGACTTGCGAGGCTTGCAGGACGAGGCGGGGCGGCGCTGCGGTGTTATACAGAGCGACGAAGCGAATGTCCCTCGTTTCCTTCACGGATCCGGGCGCGCCGCCCGCGCGTGCCGCGCTGCCGAGGCGCAGAGAAGGAGGAAGGGCCGCTCGCCTGATTCCGGGGCTATAGGACGAAAGCGTCCGGGTCGGCGGCACCGATTCCGCCGAGGTCGAGGATCGACACGTCGTCGCCGGGCAAGGCGTGATCGCGTTCCCCGTCTCGTCCGAACCATCGGCCGACCTCGCCGAGGTCGGGGTTGACCTTGAACTGGCTGACGATCACGGGATCACGAGCCGCGATCGCGGCAGGGTCGGCGGCGGCCTCGGCCTCCGAAGTGGGCGAGATGCCGTAGGTCGTCACGATGAGCTGCTGGGTCCTCGGCCTGACCTTCAGCTCCGTCCAGCCGAACGTATGGACCGCGACATAGTCGCCCCTGAGGAGGCGCGCGTCGATGAGGCCGTCCGCCGACGCGAGGTTGTCGTCGAGCCCGAGACGGTCATAGCCCGCCTGATCGAGACCCTGGTTGATCAGGGCCTCGACGAAATCGTCCTTGTCGTCGACGGTGTTGTCACGGTCGTTATGCACCGGCAAGGACTCGTAGAAGGCTTCTTGCTCGGGCGTCAGCAGGCCGAGCGCCGCGCCGAAGCCGACGACCGCCTCGCCGAGCGGCGGAGAGAAGGCCACCGCGCCTGTCGAGATCTCGAAAGCGTCGAGCGCGATCTGCGGCCCGCCCGGAGCGGCCTGATAGGTGAGGTTGTTGACCAGCGTGCCGTGGATATCGGCGGTCACGAAGACCACGTTGTCGATGTCCTCGGCGTCGATGAAGCTCAGAAGTTCGGTCCGCTCGGCGGCATAGCCCTCGAATCGATCGGCGGCGCCGAGAGGCCCGAGGTTCTGGATCGGCTCGGGCACCATGACGAACTTCCAGACGACCCCGGACTCCTGCGCGTCCTTCAGATCGGCCTTCAGCCGCTCGAGCTGAGGCTTGCCGAGCAGCGTCCGGCTCGGATCGAAGGATTCGGCGAGGAAGCGCGCGACGTCGGCGGGATCGCTCGGGTTCGCATCGGTCAGCTCGTCGTCGCGGAAGCTGCGCGTGTCGAGGACGAAGATCGCGGCATTCTCGCCGTAGGTCTGGGTCCGATAGAGGTCGGGCGCGCCGTCGATGCGATCGTCGCCGGTCCCCGACCAGGTCCGTTCCGAGATGGGCTGGAAGTCGTGGAAGGCTTCGAGCGCATCGGCATAGAGCGAGGTCTCGTTGAGAAAATCGGCGCCCGCGGGGTCGAAGCGCGGATCGCTCGTCGCCGGAGCGCCGCCGGCGAAATCATTGGTGACCTCGTGGTCGTCGATCGTGGCGAAGACCGGCGTCGAGGCCCGCAGGTCGGCGAGGAAGTTCGCGCCGCCGCGCTCCGTGAGCGTCTCCTCGTACTTGATCCGGTAATCGTCGAGCGTCGTCGCTTGCGGTGCGGGGAAGGCCGGAGACGGAATATCGGCATAGATCGTGTCGCCGAGCTCGACGAAAAAGTCGAGGTGCCGGTCGTCCGCGTTGGCCAGGGCGGAATAGGGGGTGAGGCCGCCCCGCCAGTCGCCCGAGACGCCGAAGGTCACGCCGCGATGGCCGTGCTCCTCGGCGGTCGAGAAGGCGCCGATCGCGACGTCGGCATCCGGCCCGGTGACCCGATAATGATAGTCCGTGCCCTCCTCGAGGCCCTCGATCGCGACCTTGATCGGGGCATCGCCCCGCGCATCGACGGCTCGGGTCGCGACGACATGCGCGAAGGCCGGGTCCGTCGCCACCTCGACGGTGATGCGACCGGCAACGAGCGGGTTCGCCCACAGCACGGCCTCGTGCTGCGAGACCTCGCCCGAGGCGACGCCGTTCCGGGACAGGCTGCCCTCGACGCGCGGTCGCGGGCTACCGGAGAACGGCGTCGAGTCGATGTCCAGCGCGTCGAGCGCGCGCTCGAGAGGAACGAGCTTGAAATTCTGGTCGAAGTTCTGGACCTCGCCGTCGTCGGGATCCGGGAAGACTGTCTGTGGCTCGTTCGAGCCGTCCTGCACGACGAGGAGGCCGTTCGGGAAAGCACTGCCGAGCGGCCCCGAGTAGATAGCGACGCCATCGGATTCCTCGGCTCCGTCGATCGTTCCGCCGTCGCCGATCGCCAAGCGGCCGATCAAGGCTCCGGTGTCGAGATCGAGGACCGAGTAGGTTGCATCGCCCTGGCTCGAAACGAACAATTGGCGAGAGCCGTCGTCGGCATAGCGGATCGCGAGGCCCTCGAGATCGGGGACCAGGAAACCGGCATCGGGCGCGACGAGCTCGGTCATCGTATCGCCTGCCGCCGGATCGACGGCGAACTCGTAGATGCCGCCGCTCTCCACCGCGACATAGACGGTGCCGGTGACATCGTCGACGACGATGCCTTCGGACTGGAGATCCTCGGGATCGGCGCCCTCCGGGTTCGGCCGGTGCAGCACCCGCACCAGCTCGGCAGCGACCTTGCCGCCGCCGGCATCGACGAGCTTCAATTGCGCGATCTTGTCACCGGCCGCCTGCGTCACGAAGACATAGGCCGTACCGTCAGGAGCGCGATAGGCATCGAGCCCATAGGCGGTCGCCTCGCCGTCGTCGACGCCGAAGATGCTCGCCGGCACGGTCGTAGCCGTCACGTCGGAGAGGAGCCGAGTCTCGGGGTCGATCGCAAAGACCGCCAACGTGTCGTTGATGCGGTCCGAGGCGACGAAGAGGTCCTCGTAGGATCGGCCGACCTTCACGCTGTAGAGAACATCGACGTTGTTGTAGCGAACGCCCACCGGCTCGATGGATTGAATCTGGTTCCCGGCGAGATCGTAGACGCGCAGGCCTCCGACCTTGTGGGAGGTGACGACGACGCTCTCGTCGGCGTCGAACGGATTGAGCCAGATCGCCGGATCGTCGGGGTCGTTGCTCACGACGTCCAGCGGGGAGTCCGCAAAATCCGTCTCGCTCGGGGTCTCGACCGTCGCCTCGATCGTCGGGATCGGCTCGAGGTCGAGGGCGAAGGCCAGCACCTGGGTGAATTGCGTCCCCGAGAAATTATTGTCCGAGACCAAGATCAGGCTCGGCCGACCGCCGGGGAGGGTCGGACCGAACGAAATGCCTTCGATATTGTCGAGCGGGATGCCGAGATCGGCGAGATCGAGCACCAGTTCCTTCCGGGCCGGGGCGCCGACCTCGACCTCGAGCTCGCCGTCGTCGATCTCGGTCTCGATCGCTTCCGTTCCGGAGACATCGGTCGCCCCCTGCAGGCCGACCTCGTAGATCTTGATCGTATTGCCGACGCCGTTGGAGAACGATCGCTCGACCGCGAGCAGCGTGCCTCGATTGTCGATCGCGAGGAGATCGACGAGCCCGTTGGTAGCGAAGGTGTCCGCCGGCACCGGCTCGGCCGCCACCGGATTGGTGATGTAGACGAATTCCGCGGTCTCGTCACCGGTCGCGACATCGTATCGGACGATCCGCGAGGCCGTGCCACTCTCCCGGGTCGCGGCCGGCCCGTCCTGGAGCAAGGCGTTCTCGGTCGCGGTATAGAGCGTCTTGCCGTCCGGTGTGACCGTGAGGCTCTCGAAGGCGAGATTGTCGCGAATTCCGGACGACCTGTCGGCGGTCGGCAGGAACCTCGGGTCCACCGGCAAGGCGGAACTCTGCTGGCCGTCGAGCCCGAACCGGTTGACGAACGGAGCCGTCAGGCGGACGCCGGACTTGGCCTCGCCCTCCGACGAGATGTAGAGCCCGTTCGGGGCGAGGGCGATGCCCTCGGGGTCGAGCGATAGCGCAGGAAAGGGGGTGCCCGACGCATCCTTCAACGTGGTCACATCGGTGAAGGCCACGTCACCCGGGTCGAGCTCGAGATCCGCGAGGTCGATCGTCAGCGTGTAGAATCGGGCCGGATCGATCTGGCTGCGATCGTCGGAGATCGCGTAGAAAACCCCCGCCGCTTTGTCGTAGGTGATCCCGGAGAGGCCGCCGACCTCGGTCCCGTCGAATTGTGCCCCAGTCGGAAGGGTCACCTCGCCGAGAAATTCGATGCCGGCGACATCCTTCCTGTCGTCGGTGGAGATCTCGAGATCTATCGCGACGAGGCGGTGATCCGAGCTCGGAAATCCACCGGGCAAGCCGGGGTTGAAGGTCCCGACGAGCGGGAACAAAGGATCGCTCGCGAGCGGCCAGAACACCTGACCTGCTACCGGCATGATGCCGGCATGAGAGGGCAGGACGTAGTCGGCGCGCAGGTTGCCGGGCGCGCCATCGGCGAAATCGGCCGTGTCGAAGGCCGGATCGCCGGTGTGGCTGGCATTGGCGCCACCCTGCAGCGCCGCTTGCTGCGGCCCGCCCGGGCTCGTCGGGACGATCCGCGAATCGACCGCCGGCGCGTCGAGCAGGTCTTGGATCGCGGCGT
Source organism: Beijerinckiaceae bacterium (assembly GCA_024304885.1). Lineage (GTDB taxonomy): Bacteria > Pseudomonadota > Alphaproteobacteria > Rhizobiales > Beijerinckiaceae > Methylocapsa. The sequence continues at coordinate 2,334,659 of JALJOM010000003.1, read as the reverse complement.
GAATTCCGTCGCCGTCGTTCGGGTCGTTGTTGTAGTCGCCGAGGACGACGAAGCGCGCGTTCTCCGCGAGACCGCCGGTGCGGCCTTGATCGTCGTAGATATAATCGCCGGCGCCGGGCGTGACGTAGTCGGTCCAGAACCGGATTTCGTCCGCGTTCCTTTGCCCGTTGCGGTCCTCGGGGCCATCGAACACGGGCGGGGTCGGGTGCGCCGCGAGAATATGCACGATCTCGCCGTCGACCGTGATCGGCACGTCCCAATGGCTCTTCGACGAGAGCCGGAAAACCTCGAGCTCCTCGGGCGAATACCAGTCGGCGGGCGCTTCGGTCGCCGGGTCGTCGGGAAGCCGGGCGCCGGGCATGTCCTTCCACAGGAAGGTCTGGAAGGTCCGCACGCCCTCGAGGTCGATCGGATGCTTCGACAGGAGCAGCATGCCGAACTGGCCGGGAAAGGCACCGAAGCCGAGGGCGTCGTCGCCATAGCCCGCCGTTCCCGGCGTCGTGACGGCAACCCCGTTGTTGTTCAGGTCGAAGCCCGACGCGATTCCGGTATTCGAGGGCGCCACGTAGGCATAGGGGTAGTCGATCGGGCTTGCGCCGTTCTGCCCGAGCGACAGATAGTTGGTCCTGAAAAGCTCGGCGGCGAGCGAGGTGCCGCCCGACCCGGCCGCGTCGAAATCGAATTCGTTGACGAGCACCACATCGGGCGCCGCGCGTTGGATGATCTCGGCCACCGTCCGCGCTTGGGCATTGCCCGGCGTGCTCAGGTCATCGATCAGGGCCCCCGGCGCAGACCGGTTGAGGGACGCGTTGAAGGTCGCGACACGAAGCACTGTGGTCATCGCATGATCTCCGGTGAGCGGTCGTTCGTGGTCACGCTCGGATCGCCGATCCGCCGATGACCTCGGTGCGGTCGAGCTTCCGGAACCCGACCGCCCGTGAGACGAGCAGTTCGGACCCACAGCCGGCCCCGTATCGGCAGAGCCCTAGATCACGACGACTTTGGATCGAATCGATCCAAAGTCATGAAACGTGATCGATTCCAAAAGTTTAGAGCGGGATGCGGGCGGAAGACCGCTGTGCATTTTTCCTCGTCCCGCTCTAGCCTGAGCGGGTGACACGCCAATGACGGGCGCCGCGGCACACGAGATGCACTCCTATTGACAGCGCGGCGTGAACCGGCCATGCGGGGCAAAGGGCCGCGGGCTCGCCGCGCGCGGAAGGCCGAGCTTGCAGGCGCGCGTGCCCTATTCGAGGACGATGTGTTGATGTGGGCGACGCGCTTCTTCGGCTCTCGACCGGCGCCGCCTCGCGTTCCCGAGGGGCTCAGGGTCTACGCGATCGGCGACATCCACGGCCGGCTGGACTTGCTCGACCCGTTGCTGGCCAAGATCGAGGCCGATCTCGAGGGGCACCCGGTCGATCAGTCGCTGCAGGTGTTCCTCGGCGATTATATCGACCGCGGCCAAGCCTCGGCCGAGGTGATCGAGCGCTTGATCGGACGCAGCGCGCGCTACCCTACGATTTGCCTCAAGGGTAATCACGAAGCCTGCCTCCTGGAATTTCTCGAAAATCCCGAGATCCTGAACGCCTGGGCTCACAACGGCGGCCTGACGACGCTCTTGTCCTATGGCGTCGAGCCGGTGCTCCATTCCGATCCCCGCACGAGCACGCGGATCGCGGCAGCACTTGCCGAGGTCATGCCTCCGAGCCACCTCGACTTCTTGTTCGATCTGCCGTTGACCTTCACCTGCGGCGACTATCTCTTCGTCCATGCGGGGATTCGTCCAGGCATTCCCTTCGCGAGGCAGCGCGAGGAGGATTTGCTCTGGATCAGGGACGCATTCTTGAGCCACGAGGCGCTCTTCGAGAAGGTGATCGTGCACGGCCATACACCCGTCATGGAGCCGCAAATCCGCACCAACCGCATCAACATCGACACGGGTGCCTATGCCACGGGGCGCTTGACCTGCCTGCGGCTGGAGGGCGAGGATATTCAGCTGCTCTGACGATCCAGGCGAGGCCGCGGCTCTGGAGCATTTTCCAGCGGAGCGGACGTCGGATCGAGGCGGTAATCGCGACAGGCGCGAAAACGAGAGCGGGTTTCCGATTCGACCGGCTCGGAAGCCCGTTCTAGTATCGGCCGCCTTCGAGGCCCCTGTCGCGACGCGACTCGGGCCACGAAGCCGAAGAAGCGGATAAGGCGATATAACCGAAGCAGAATCGATGATTCCCGGTAATAGGCTCCGGCCCCGACGCTCGGGGTACATCCGTCGGAATCGATCCGCCGGATCGCGTGACGAAGGCGAGATGAACGTCGTTTTTCCACCTTCCGCGGGTCCCGCGCGGCCGCGAGCCCTGCTCGATCCATCCAGGTTCCAGGGTGGCCTGTTCGTCCTTGCGGCTCTCCTCGGCACCGCCGGACTGTGGCTCCTCCTCGGGGATCTCCTTCGTGCCGGGCCGATCGGGTTCCCGCCGGATCGCCCGAGCGTCACCCCGGGCAAGGTCGCAGCCGGCGCGTACCGGGTCGCGCAGCGCGGGATGATCCGGGGCGACCTATGGGCCGATGCCGCTTTTGCCGATGCTGCCGCGCTCGCCTTGCCCGAGCGCTCCGGCCCGCTCGATCGAGCCTCGGCCGTGCGGCTGGACCGGGCGCGAAGCGCGATGGAGACCTCGCTCTCGCTGGCGCCTATCGATGCCGGAGGCTGGCTCTTGCTCGCGACGCTCCCCTTGCCTTCGGGCGGCGTGGATCGTCGCGTCGCGAGCCTCTTGAAGATGGCCTATCTGACGGCGCAGAACGACATTGCGCTGGCCCCGCGACGGGTCGAGCGCGCGGCGGCATCGAGCGCCTTGTCCGACCCGGAGATCCAGGAATTCGTCAAGGCCGACATTCGCCGGCTTCTCGCCGGCACGCCGGAGCAGAGGAGCACGCTCGTCACGGCCTACCGCAACAGCTTGCCGGAGAATCGGGCTCCTCTCGAATCCCTCGTGGCGGACGTCGATTCCGGCTTTGCCAGGACGCTGCGCTCGAGCGCGCAAAGATAGGCTCCGGCCGTCCGGGGGCCTATTCCGGGAGAGGAGCCCATCGTTCCCTCGCCGCCAGGAGGAGGCGTCCGCATGACCGAAAGCTCCGCCGTCGACCTGCTGATGCAGGAGCATCGCGTGATCCTCGAGGTCGTAAAGGGGCTCGAGGCGATCGCTCGCAGACTCCGGGACGAGGGCGCTCGCGTCGATACGACCTTGCTCGAGGAGGCCGTGCGTTTCATGTCCGACTATGCGGATCGCTTTCACCACGCCAAGGAGGAGGACCTGCTGTTTCCCTCCCTCGTCGCCCATGGCGTTCCGCTCCACGGATGCCCGATCGATGCGCTCCTGCACGAGCATCGGCGCGGCCGCGAGCTCGTGGCCGAGATTGCCGCCCGAATTGGAGGCCTCGCGGAGCGCGATCCGGACTCCGGGCTCCCCCTGGCAGCGGCGATCGACGCTCTGGTCGAGCTGTACACCAACCACGTCTGGAAAGAGGACGTGATGGTCTTTCCGATGGTCGAGCGCTTGCTGCCCGCCGAGGAACGAACGCGCCTCGATGCGCAAAGCGGCGCCGTTGCCGAAAGCTTTGCCCCGGGAATGCAGGCGCGCTTCGAGGACTTCGCGCGCTGTTTCACGGCCGCGACGGCGAAAGGCTAGAGCCGGTTCCCGATTCAACCGGATCCGAAACCGGCTCTAAAGTCTCGTTTTGTCGCAGTTTCGCATCGATGTCGATCTATCGAAACATCGAGATCGATATGCGAACCGGTGTCCGCTTCGCTGGAAATTGCTCTAGATCACGATGACTTTGGATCGAATCGATCCAAAGTCATGAAACGTGATCGATTCCAAGTTTAGAGCGGGATACGGGCGGAAAACCGCTGTACACTTTTCCTCATCCCGCTCTAGCCGCTCGATGTCGCCTCCGCCGGCACCTTCCCCTTGCGTCCGCCTGCGAGCTCTTGCGGGGAGCCTCGGTTGCCAGCGTGCCCGAAAATCGGCTAGTCCACCGAAGCCGGAATTATCGAAAAAGGGCCCGAGATGAGCAAGATCAAGGTCGCCAATCCCGTCGTCGAGCTCGACGGCGACGAGATGACCCGGATCATATGGCACGCCATTCGGGACAAGCTCATCCATCCCTATCTCGACATCGACCTCGAATATTACGATCTCTCGATCGAGAACCGGGACGCCACCAACGACACCGTGACGGTCGAGGCGGCCAATGCCATCAAGCGGTGCGGCGTCGGGGTGAAGTGCGCGACGATCACGCCGGACGAGGCGCGGGTCGCCGAGTTCACCCTCAAGGAGATGTGGAAGTCGCCGAACGGCACGATCCGCAACATCATCGGCGGGGTCATCTTCCGCGAGCCGATCATCTGCCGCAACGTGCCGCGCCTCGTGCCGGGCTGGACCAAGCCGATCGTCATCGGCCGCCATGCCTTCGGCGACCAATATGCCGCGACGAACTTCAAGGTCCCCGGCAAGGGACGGCTCACCATCCGCTTCACCGGAGAGGACGGCACGGTCGTCGAGAAGGACGTCTATGCCTTTCCCGGCGCTGGCGTCGCCATGGCCATGTACAACCTCGACGACTCGATCCGTGACTTCGCCCGTGCGGCGATGAACTACGGCCTCATGTACAAGTACCCGGTCTATCTCTCGACCAAGAACACGATCCTCAAGGCCTATGACGGCAGGTTCAAGGATCTGTTCCAGGAGGTCTACGAAAACGAGTTCAAGGCGGCCTTCGTCGCCGCCGGCCTCACTTACGAGCACCGCCTGATCGACGACATGGTGGCCTCCTCGCTCAAATGGTCCGGCGGCTATGTCTGGGCCTGCAAGAACTACGACGGCGACGTGCAATCCGACACTGTGGCTCAAGGGTTCGGCTCGCTGGGTCTCATGACCTCGGTCCTGATGAGCCCGGACGGCAAGACGGTCGAGGCCGAGGCCGCGCACGGCACCGTCACCCGGCACTACCGCGAGCATCAGAAGGGCAAGGAGACGTCCACTAACTCGATCGCCTCGATCTTCGCCTGGACCCGCGGCCTCGCGCAGCGCGCCAAGCTCGACGGCAACGACGAGCTCGCGAAATTCTCGCATACGCTCGAGCGGGTCTGCGTCGAGACGGTCGAGGCCGGGTTCATGACGAAGGACCTCGCCCTCCTCGTCGGCGCCCACCAGCAATGGCTCTCGACCACCGGCTTCCTCGACAAGGTCGACGCCAACCTGCGCAAGGCCATGGGGGTCGGCTGACGCCCATGGGATCCTCGACGCCCGAGACCCGAGCGGACATCCTCGTCGCCGGCGCCGGCGCTGCCGGCCTCGCGGCGGCGATCGCCTTGGCCGACGCCGGATTCTCGGTCGCCTGCGTCGGTCGGGTCGATCGCCGCGCCAACGGCCGCACGCTCGCTCTGTTCGAAGCCTCGCTGCGCTTCCTGAAGGCCCTCGGGCTCTGGCAGAAGCTGCGCGCGAAAAGCGCCCCGATCGAGAAGATAAGGATGATCGACGCGACCGGCGCGCTGCTCTCCGCGCCCGAGGCCTTCTTCGCGGCGAGCGAGATCGGGCTCTCGGCCTTCGGCGCCAATGTCGAGAACGATGTCCTCGTCGAGACGCTGGCCGACCATGCGGAGGCCTGTCCCGGCCTCCAGCTCGTGGAGGACCTGCTCGAGGACGTCCGCTACGGTGCGGACCTCGTCCGTGCCACGACGGCGGCAGGGAAGGTCGTCGCTGCGAAGCTCGTCGTCGCCGCGGACGGGCGGGCCTCGCTCGCCCGCACGAAGGCGGGGCTCTCGGCGAGGACCTGGTCCTACCCGCAGGTCGCGCTCACGGCCTTGCTCTCGCACGAGAAGCCGCATCGCAACATCTCGACCGAGTTCCATACCCGCTCGGGCCCTTGCACGCTCGTGCCGCTGCGCCCGCTCGAGGGTACGCCGCACCGCTCGAGCTTGGTCTGGCTCATGACGCCGGAGGAGGCGGAGCGGCGTCGCGGCCTCGACGACGAGGCGCTCGCGGACGAGGTCGCCCGCCAGGTCGATCATTTGCTCGGCCCCATGGCCACGGGCGGCGCCCGCGGCTTCTTTCCCATGGCGGGCATGAGCGCGGACAAGCTCGCGGGCCACAGGATCGCGCTCATCGGCGAAGCCGCCCATGTCTTTCCGCCGCTCGCGGCGCAGGGCCTGAACCTCAGCCTGCGCGACTGTGCCGCGCTCGTCGACGTTCTGGAGGATGCGCGCGATGGCGGCGAGGATATCGGCGCGGTGCGCACGCTCGGCGCCTACCAGCGCGCGCGCCGCCACGACATCACCTGGCGCACCAACGGGATCGATCTCCTCAACCGCTCTCTTCTGATGGATGTGGTGCCGGTCGATATTCTCCGTGGTGCCGGGCTTTTCGCCTTCGCGATGATCGGTCCCTTGCGCCGCGCGATCATGCGCGAGGGCGTGGTGCCCCATGGCACCTTGCCGCGGCTGATGCAGAAGCGGCCGAGGCTTCGCGCCGTCCCACCCTGAGCAAGGCAGGGAGCGCCATGCGCATCGCGACCTGGAACGTCAACTCCGTCCGGCAGAGGACCGAGCATCTCCTGCGCTACCTGAAGGACGTCGCGCCGGATGTGCTCTGCCTGCAAGAATTGAAATGCGTGGACGAGGCCTTCCCGCGCATGGAGGTGGAGGACCTCGGCTATAATTGCGCGGTCCATGGCCAGAAGGGCTTCAACGGCGTCGCGATCCTCGCCAAGGTCCCGATCGAGGTCACGACCGGCCTGCCGGGCGACGAGGCCGATACCCAGGCCCGCTACATCGAGGCGATCGTGCCCGATGGCGACGGAATCGTGCGCATCGCCTCGATCTACCTGCCGAACGGCAACCCGCCCGACACCGACAAATATACCTACAAGCTCGGCTTCATGGAGCGGCTCGAGGCCCACGCGCAATATCTGCTGACGCTCGAGGAGCCGACCGTCCTCGCCGGCGACTACAACGTGATCCCGGCGCCGCGCGACTGCCACGACCCCGCCGTCTGGGCGGGCGACGCGCTCTTCCTCCCCGAGACCCGGGCGCGCTATCGACGGCTGCTCAACCTCGGCCTCACCGATGCGCTCCGCGCCACCACCGACGATTCCGGGCTCTACACGTTCTGGGACTATCAGGCCGGCGCCTGGCAACGCAACAAGGGCATCCGGATCGACCACCTGCTCTTGTCGCCACAGGCGGCCGACCGGCTCACGAGCGTTACGATCGACAAGGAGCGCCGTGCCGAGGACAAGCCGTCCGACCACGTGCCGATCCGCCTCGAGCTCGCGCCGCGAAGCCCGAATTGACGAGCCGCCCCGTCAGCCGGCGCGAGCCGCCCGCAGCGTGACGTCCGGCTCCTTCAGGTAGAGGGGTCGCGCCGGCGCGGCGTGGGGATCGGCGAGAAGCCCGAGTCGCGCCACGAACAGGATATCCGGGACGGACGACTCCTCCGCGACCTCGACCTCGAGGCCGGCCGAGGCTGCCTCCATCGCCAGAATTTCCGCCCCCGAGCCCGCGAGCCGAGCGGGACCCGCGCCGAGCGCGCGCGCGGCTTCCCGCGTCGGGACGATCCTCGGCTCCAGCAGTGCCCTTCCGTCCGGTCCGAAAGCTGCGAAATAGACGCAGCCGTGACGCGCATCGATCGCGACGCCGACGATCCCCGGGCGCTGCTCGAGGATCAAGGGCGCGGCGAGCGCGGCGAGCGTCGAGACGCCGACGACGGGAATGGAGCAGGCGAGCCCGATCGCCCGCGCCGCGGCGATGCCGACCCGAAGCCCGGTGAAGGAGCCGGGACCGACGGTGACCGCGACCCGCTCCAGGCTCTCGAACCCGTATTCGTCATGGGCCATGACGCGTTCGATCATGGGCAGGAGCGCCTCGGCATGGCCGCGCTCCATGACGAGGGTCTCCTCGGCGAGCGGAGCGTCGCCGCCCGCATCGAGGAGGCAGGCCGAGGTCGCGTTCAGGGCCGTGTCGATCGCGAGAATCTTCATTGCGGCCCCGATCGCGTTCCCGATGACGTCGGCTCGAGCGCTTTCCGTCCCGATGGAATCGGAAAGCAGCTCTACTTCCCTGCTTTATTGCATTTTCGCAACGCGAACCGGCGCCTGCTTCGCAGGAAAATCCTCCAGCGCCCCGGCTCGCTCAGATTTGCTCGACGAGACGCACGTCGGGCACATAATGCTTCAGAAGGTTCTGGATGCCGTGCCTGAGCGTCGCCGTCGAGGACGGACAGCCCGAGCACGAGCCCTTCATGGCGAGAAAGACGGTCCCGTCCCGGAACCCCCTGAACTTGATGTCGCCGCCGTCCCTGGCGACCGCCGGGCGGACATGGCTCTCGATCAGCTTCTTGATCGTGTCCACGGTCGCGGCGTCGTCGGGGTCGAAGAACTCCTCGTCGTCGCCCGGCAGGGCGATGCCCTCGGCGTCGGCGAGCAGCGGCGCACCGGACAGGAAATGCTCCATGATGGCGCCGAGCACCGTCGGCTTGAGGTCCTGCCAATCGCCTTCCGACTTGGTGACGGAGATGAAGTCCGCACCGAAGAAGACTCCGGACACGCCGTCGAGCGCGAAGAGCGCCTCGGCGAGCGGCGATTGCCTGGCACCTTCCGCTCCTCTGATGTCGAGCGTCCCGGCGGTCATGACCGGCCGCCCCGGGAGGAACTTCAAGGTCGCGGGATTGGGCGTGGTTTCGGTTTGTATGAACATCGGATCCCCCAAAACTCCGGTTCAAGGCCGGAGTCGGCGAAACGGTTTATACCACGTCGCGTAGAGCACGACCCCCATCGTCATGTCCGGCCTCGAGCCGGCCATGACGCCGCCGGAGCCGAGCGGTCCTGGCCTCCGAGACTTGGTATTGGAACCCCTCGAAATATGGTCGAGCGGAGCCGCTCGAGCAAGCGCGAAGGGCTTGCCTCGCCCGCTCCGAGCGAGCGCGTTGCCGGCAGGAGGGCGGCATTGCCATCGGATGCGGCTCGGCGGCTCCGGATCGGCATCGCCGACGGACGGTCGGACGGAACCCGTTGCGCCCCGCAATCGTTTAGTCGGTGGCGTGACAGCTCGGGCCGGATCGGCCCGCACCCCCCGGCCAGGACCGCGTATTCCTCGACGGTCTCGCGCAACAGCGCCGCAGAGGCGGGCCTCGGCCTCGTGCCTCCGCCGCAGGTGGGAACGCCGAACTTCGGACTGTCGGGAAGCTACGCTTTCGCCTGCGTAGCGGGGGACCCGAGGAAGGACAGGCGCGACCCATGGCCGGATTTGCCGGAGTCGGGCAGCAATTCCTGGACGCAGCCATGGCCGCGCCCTTGCTCGGCCGCGACGAGGAACGCACCCTTGCCCTGCGCTGGAAGAATCAGCGCGACGAGGCGGCCATGCATGCGCTCGCCAGGGCCCACATGCGGCTCGTCATCGCGCTCGCGGTCCGGCTGCGCCATTACGGGCTTTCTCTCCCCGACCTCATCCAGGAGGGCCATGTCGGGCTGCTCGAAGCCGCGGCCCGTTTCGAGCCCGACCGCGACGTGCGCTTCTCGACCTACGCGACCTGGTGGATCCGCGCCTCGATGCAGGAGTTCATCCTGCGCAACTGGTCGATCGTGCGCGGCGGGACGAGCTCGACCCAGAAGGCCTTGTTCTTCAACCTGCGCCGGATCCGGGCGCGGCTCGCCCTGAAGGGCGGGGGGCGGACCCATGGCGAGATCGTGGACGAGATCGCCCGCTCGCTCGGCGTCGCTCCGGCCGATGTCGAGATGATGGATGCGCGGCTGTCGGCGCCGGACGTGTCGCTCAACGCGCCGCTTTCCGACGAGGATCCCGGAGCGGCGGAGCGAATCGAGCTCATCGCCGATTCCCAGCCGCTCCCGGACGAGGCGGTCGCCGCGGCGATCGACGCGCGCCGGAGGGTTAATTGGCTCGAGGACGCGCTCGGCTCCTTGTCGGCCCGGGAGCGGTGGGTCCTGCGCGAGCGGCGCCTCATCGAGAATGCGGCCACCCTCGAGGCCTTGGGCTCGCAGCTCGGCATCTCGAAGGAGCGCGTCCGCCAGATCGAGAGCCGCGCCATGGAGAAGGTGCGCCAGGCCCTCGCCAAGCGCCATATGGATGCGGCGGCCGAGGCGATGATCTGATTGCGCCGCCCTCGTGGCGCGAATCGGCGGGCCGGTGACGGGGACCGATTCGCGAAGGGCCGACCAATTCGCGGAAAAAGGGAGGAGTCCGGTGGGAAACATGAAGCACCACACGTCTCTTCATCCACAGTCCCGGATCGGCGCGCGAGACGCCGCGACGTGTGCCGGGTTCCGTCCTGACACGGCCGGCATCGACGAGCCGAAGCCATGCTCGCCGGCGCAATTCCCTGCGGTGGGCATTTGTTCTGCAACCCGGAGGAGAATGAAGAAATAACTGTAAAAACAATAGGCTGTTAAGAGGACGGCAAGCCACGCAACGAAGCTGCGGGTGCGGCGGCGACGTCCACACCCGGGGCGAGCGGACCGGATAGAGGCGAAGTCGAGCAACTCGACGCGAGCCTCGCACGAGCGGGCCGGAGCGAGAACGCGCCGAGCTCGCCCGGTGACAGCACTTCGCCGCCGAGCACTTCGCTTGACTGGCGACGATGGTTGGGGTTCCGTTCCAAGAGCGCATCCGCCGACCGAGTCGCGGACCGGCACCGCGAGCCTGCATCAGCGCGAGGCGACAACAAATCACGACGAGTTCTTCACGTGGAGACACCGGGATGACGGGTTCAAGCAAATCTTCCAAGGCGCCGCCGGCTAAAGCCGCGTCCACGACGAGCAAGCCGGCCGCGAAGGCCTCCGCGAAGGCGCCTGCCAAGGCCGCCGCCGCGAAACCCGCAAAAGCCACGCAGAGCGCCTTCACGAAGCCGTTGCAGCCCTCGGCTGCGCTCGCCGCGGTGGTCGGTTCCGATCCTCTGCCGCGCACCGAGGTCGTGAGCAAGATGTGGGACTACATCAAGAAGCACAAGCTGCAGAACGAGGCCAACAAGCGCGAGATTCTCGCCGACGAGAAGCTGAGTGCGGTCTTCGGGAAGGACAAGGTGACGATGTTCGAGATGAACAAGTTCCTTGCCATGCACTTGAAGTAGCTCCGCGAGACCTCGCAGCAACTCCATCGCCGCGCCGCGCAGCCGCGCGCCCGACTCGGATCCACGCGTCACGGTGACGTGGCACGGTGCATGCCGGCCGCGCCTGCAATGGAGATCTCCGTTGGCCACGGGTCCCGCGCGTCCTGCGACCGTGGCGTTCGCCGCGCATGAGCCGCGGCATGTGACCTGCATCGATCGAGGCCACAGCAGAGGAGCCTCGGTGTGAAGTATCGTCAGCTCGGCGACAGCGAGCTTCAGGTCTCGACCATCTCCCTCGGTTCCTGGCTGACCTATTCCGGCGGCATCGAAAAATCCCGATCGATCGCCTGCATCCACAAGGCGCTCGACGTCGGGATCAATTTCTTCGACACGGCGAATGTCTACGGCCGCGGCGCCGCGGAGATCGTGCTCGGGGAAGCCCTCGCGGGACTCGATCGCTCGTCCTTCATGATCGCGACCAAGGTCTATGGGCAAATGAGCGACACCGACAAAGGCCTGTCGGCGGCGCAGATCGTCAAGCAGCTCGACGCCTCGCTGAAGCGGCTCGGGACCGACTACGTCGATCTCTACCAATGCCATCGCTACGACGAGGCGACCCCGCTCGAGGAGACGATGGCGGCGCTGACGGCCGAGGTGAAGAAAGGCAAGGTGCGCACCCTCGGCTTCAGCGAATGGCGGCTCGACAAGATCGAGGCCGCGGCGGAGCTCGCCGAGACGGCCGGCTTCGAGCCCTTCATGTCGAGCCAGCCGCAATATTCGCTGCTCTGGCCCTATCCGGAGGCCGAGGTCTTTCCGCGCTGCGCCGATCTCGGTGCGACGCAGATCGTCTGGTCGCCGCTCGCGCAAGGCGTTCTCACCGGAAAGTACAAGCCGGGCGCACCGCTGCCGCCCGAAACCCGGGCCACCCACGACTCGATGGGCGCCATGGTTCCGAAGCGCTGGCTCGAGCCCGATGTGCTCGAGGCCGTCAACAAGATCCAGCGCCTCGCCGAGGAGGAGGCTGGCATCGGCCTCGCCCAGTTCGCGCTCGCCTGGGTGCTGCGCAAGGAGAATGTCTCCTCGGCTATCGTGGGCGCGAGCCGGCCCGAGCAAGTCGTCGAGAACGCGGAGGCCGCCGAGCTGCGCCTCCCGGGCGAGCTCTTCGCCCGCGCCGAGGATATTCTCGCGCCGCTGCTTTGAGCCGGCTCAGCTCGTCGCGTCACCGATCGCAAGGCCGAGCCGATAGGGTCCCTTGAACGTGTCCGGATCGGCCGGGACCCCTTTGCGATAGATGACGATCTTGCCCTCGCGCGCGAGCCTCACGGCATTGTCCCGCACGGGCTGGAGATAGCCTTCCCAGGGAGCGCTGCGGCCCCGGCCGCTCACCTCGGCGAAGGCCTTGGCGGCATCGACGGGATCGATCGTCTCGCTCGGAGCGGCCTTTCGGCAAAGCTCCAAGATCACGTCCGCCAGCTTCGGCGCCTCGCTCATCGCTCCAGGCTCCACCATCTCGTCGCGCGACCGGGAACGGGCGCGCCTCTTCCTCTCGAAGCACGAGACGTGCCGGGCGCCGCCGCCCGCCGGGTGACTGCCCGCGTGCGAATCGACACCGACCACGCCCATGAGACGTGCTGAGCTGCACAATCGAACCCTCATTCGAAGGGTGCGCGCGCCGTCACTGCAACGAGGCGACCCTGATGTCGAGACGCCGAGACATCTACGACGAGAATCCCGACGAGGTCCGCCAGTTCGACGACCTCGTCTCCGGCTACGACACGCGCGACGATGCCGGGCTTCCGCTCGGAGACGTCTACGGCCATGCGCTGAACCGGTTGAAGATCAGCTACGGGATCCTCGAGGCCGCAAAATTGGCCGCCGATATCTGGGGCTACGGCAACGGGGACGGTGTCCCGCCGATCTTCGAGGCCTATCCGGTCGGCGCCCATCCGCAAGACCGTACCGGATGGAGCCGCCAATATCCCGCGGCGCATGTCTCGCCCTGCCGGCTCGAGGTCGGCGATCCACAGGGCGCGCCGACGCGAACCAACCTCTATCGGCGGTACGGCTGCGGCATCACCAGAGGATTTGTCGAAGGCCTGTTCAGCCGAACCGACATCATCCACAAGCTCGCGAACTATTCGGATGGGCTTTGCGAGGGAACCAGCCGGACCGCGGCCAGGACCGGGATGTCCCATGTGCTCGCCTCGAGCTGCACCACCCTGTTCAGGGATCAGAGGGCATCGGCACGGACGATCTTCTTCGACGAGCTGATCCCGGGATACGGGGCCGTTGCCGCGCAGCAGCTCGATGCCGTCGAGACAGGCTTGATCGATCGATTCGCGGATGCGCTCGAGCCGGAGGTCGGCCTCGTGGATCCGACGGGCAGGCCCTTCTCCTGGAATCCCGAGGGGCGCACCGATACGAGGGTTCATTCGCCTTCGCCGCTGGCCTGGAAGGCCAATCGCCGCGCCGTGGTGCAGATCCTCGAAATCTATGCCTCGACCTTGGCTCCGAGGTCCGGCGATCTCGCCGAGATACGGGGGCAGTTCGTGGCGCTGCGGGCCAACGAGCAGCGCGAGGCTCGCAACGGCAACAACTACGGGTAGCGCCGGTCGACGGCCACCGAGCCTCGCCGCGGCGACATGACCACGCGGACACGCGCAAGATATCTGAAATGCCGAGCCGGGTCGTTCAGGTCGCGGACGACGCATGAAAGCGCGGGTTCTGGACCTCGGGAGCGAAGCTGTCCCACTCGGCCTCGAACGCCGCTGCGGATTGGTAGAACGGCGTCTCGCAGCCGGGAAAAAACTGCCGTCGCGTCAAGTCGACGATCTGTGCGCCGATGATCACGACGTAATGAATCCAGAATTTTTGCGCGCCTACGGCGTGCCAGCGCGTGTCGGCATTGGGAGCGGAGGTCCGCAAGCCGGTACAGCGCAGAACGCCCGCCTCGTGCCCATGCGATCGCAGGGTATCCGCCAGTCGATAGGAGGCCGCGCGGCATTGGTCGTAATAGAGTATCGTCCGTTCGGAGGCGGCCAGGACGATCTCGGCGGATACGAGCGTCGCGACGGACGTCGAGCGGGCCTCGGAACTTGCACCTGCCATCGCTCGGTCTCCGTCTCATCCAGACGGAGAATGCCGTAGGAAAGGTATCCTTAGCCGTTCTGCGGTGCAATGTCGAAGGCTTTCCGGCGACTGCGCCGTTCGGCCATTGCTTTTCGTCGAAGCTCCTTTATAAACCGGCGCTCCGAACCGCCCGGCTCACGGGCTGCCGTGGCGGTTCGTTCGCTCCTTGAAAAGCAATATAGCGAGAGTGGGACCAAGGTCTCGCTCTCCCGAGACGAGAAGGACGCGGCGCGCCCGCGGAAACGAGCAAAATGCCCAAGCTGAAGACGAAATCCGGCGCCAAGAAGCGCTTCAAGATCACCGCCACGGGCAAGGTGGTCTATGCGCAGCGCGGCAAGCGCCATGGCATGATCAAGCGGACGAACAAGCAGATCCGCAACCTGCGCGGGACGAGCGTCCTGTTCAAGAGCGACGGCGACAACATCATCAAGTACTTCCTGCCGAACGGCTGATCCCGTCGCTCCTCGTCCTGCCTTTCCATTTCTCGGAGTTTTGCCATGGCTCGCGTCAAGCGCGGCGTCACCTCCCATGCCAAGCACAAGAAGACCCTGGACGCCGCCAAGGGCTTCTATGGCCGGCGCAAGAACACGATCCGCGCCGCCAAGGCCGCGGTCGATCGCTCGATGCAATATGCGACGCGCGACCGGAAGGCCAAGAAGCGCGTGATTCGCGCTTTGTGGATCCAGCGCCTGAACGCAGCCGTGCGCGAACTCGGCCTCACCTATTCGCGCTTCATCGACGGGCTCGCCAAGGCGGGCGTGGAGATCGACCGCAAGGTCCTGTCGGATCTCGCGATCCACGAGCCCGAAACGTTCAAGGCCATCGTCGAGAAGGCGAAGGGCGCGCTCCCGGCAGCGCAGGCTTGAACCGCGGGCGGACGCGGTTTCGACGGAAATCGCACTACCGCGGCACGAAAATTGCGCTTTGAAACGACACGCTCGAGCCTTATACGCCGCCTGCCGTTCCAGAGACCGAAATGCAGAACCCCGCCTCGAAAGGCGTCGCGATCGACGTCATTGCCGACGTTGCTTGTCCGTGGTGCTACATCGGCAAGAGGCGGCTCGAGCAGGTGATCGCGGCCTTCCACGGCATCGAGACTCACGTGCGCTGGCGGCCCTACCAGGTCGAGCCCGGTATTCCCTATGACGGGCTCGACATCAGAGCCGCATCCCGCGACGCCTGGGGTGCAGCACGGTACGGCGCCGAGCACGAGGAAATCCTGGCAGCGGGTCGGGAGGTCGGCCTCGGCTTCGCCTTCGACAAGATCCTGCGCAGTCCCAACACGCTCGACGCGCATCGGCTCGTGCGGCTCGCCAAGATCGGCGGCATCCAAGGCAAGGTGATCGAGCGTCTGTTCAAGGCCTTCCTCTGCGAGGGCGTGGATATCGGCAATCGGGCGAGCCTCGTCGAGCTCGGCACCGAGGCCGGGCTCGACCGCGACGCGGTGGAAGGCCTCTTCGCGCGCCGCGACGACATGCTCTCGATCCAGGAGGAGCTGGCGACGACGCGGCGGCTCGGCGTGACCAATGTGCCCTTCTTCATTTTTGCCGACGAGGTCGTCGTTCCCGGCGCAGCGTCGCGGGAAATGCTCGCCGCCGCGCTCGCCAAGGCTTCGGCCGCGGCCACTCGCGCGGACTGAAAGGCAAAAGCGAAGCACGGAACTTGCTATCGAGGCTTCGTGCGACACGCGTGAGGCTTCGATGAGCGACGACGACCCCGGACCGATCCCGATCGATATCGTCGGCGATCTCGTCTGCCCGACCTGCTTTCTCGGCCTGCGGCTCGTCCATGCCGTGGTCGGCTCGGTGCCGGGCCTCGCGGTCGATATTCGCTGGTATCCGTTCCAGCTCGACCTCGACATTCCGCCGGGAGGCATGGACCGCCCAGCCTATCTCGAGGCGAAATATGGCGCAGGGGGGATAGAGGGGGCGCTCGCGGGGCCGGCCGCGCTCGCCCGCGAGTTCGGCCTCGAGCTCGCCTTCGACCGCATCACGCGCCAGCCCGACACGTTCGATGCGCATCGGCTCGTGCGCTATTCCTATGCATTCGGGGTGCAGGCGCAGGTCGTCGAGCGCCTGTTCCAGGGCTTTTTCCTGCACGGGCTCGACATCGGCGACCGAGGCGTGCTCGTCGCGGTCGCGGCCAAGTCGCGGCTCGACCCGGATGCAGTCGGAGCCTTCCTCGCGAGCGACGAGGATGTGCCGGCGCTGCGCCAGGAGATTGCGGACATCCGCGCCTCCGGCGTGACCGAGGTGCCGCGCTTCACCTTCGCCGGCAAGCAGGATCTCGTCGGGCTCCACTCGGCCGATGTCTTCGCCGACGCGCTCTTCAATGCGATCGAGGACGCTTGATCGATTCCGAAAGCTCAGAGCGGGATAGGCAGATAAGTTTACGTAATCTGCGTAAACGCGATTGCGCCGGAAAACCGGCGTCCACTTTTCCTCGTCCCGCTCTGAGCTTTCAGAATCGATCACGATTCATGACTTTGGATCGATTCGATCCAAAGTCATCGTGTTCTAGCGCTGAAAATCGACGCGCTTGATCTTGTCGAGCGTCGTGGTGAACCGGCCGGCGTCGTTGCGCCCCTCGAGGTCGCAATTCTCCAGGGAGCCGTCGAGCGAGGTCCCGTCGAGCAGGAGAATGCGCGTCGCGATCCCACCGCCCGACGAGGCGACCGTGAAGCTCTGCATGCGCCCGAAGGGGACGGTCTGCCCGTAGGCCAATGCCAGCGCTTTCTTGCCCTGGCAGACGCCGAAGGAGGCGCCGCCCACCTGCACCAGGGTGTTGTCCGCGGTCGTGATCACGACCTTCGCCAGCGGGAAGGGATGATCGGGGATCGCAGCGGCGGGTGCGGCCACCGAGGGACCGGGGTCGGGAGTGGCTTTTGCGGAATCGGGGGCTCTCGCGACGGGCGGTGCCGCCCCATCGGCGTGCGCCGCGGGCCGTTCCCGCGGCTGCGGCGCGGGCCTCAGGTGAAGGACCGCGACGACGAGGCCCGTTACTGCCGTGATCACCGCGGCAAGCGCCGTCAGGATGCCTGGAAGGCTTTGCCAGAAGCCTCAAGGCTGGTCCGCGTCTCCCAAGATTTCCCCCCACTGCTTTCCGCGCCGCGACCGTTGCGCGTAGCCGAGGCATCGGTCGGAAAGATTAGGCTCGGTCTCGGCCACGGGTCAATCGGCGCGTCGGGGGCTCAGAGCGGCACACCCACGCGCAGGATTTCCCAATCGAGCGTGACGCCGCTCGTCTCGAGCACCCGCGCGCGGACCGTCTCGCCCAAAGTCTCGAGGTCGGCGGCTGTCGCCTTGCCGCGATTGACGAGGAAGTTGCAGTGGAGCTCCGAGACCTGCGCGTCCCCGTGGACGAGGCCGCGGCAGCCGGCGCGGTCGATCAATTCCCAAGCCTTGTGGCCCGGCGGGTTCTTGAAGGTCGAGCCGCCGGTGCGCGTGCTCACGGGCTGGGTCTCGGCGCGCGACTTCGTGATCTCGGCCATCTCGGCGAAGATCGCCTCGGGGTCTCCAGCGGTGCCTGCGAAGGTGGCCCGGGTGAAGATCAGGTCGGGCGCCACCCTGCAATGGCGGTAGCTGTAGCCCATCTCGGACGTCGCAAAGCTCAGGATTTGCCCAGACCGCGCGATGCCGCGGCAGGACACGAGGACCCGGGAGGTCTCCGAGCCGTAGGCCCCGGCATTCATGCGGAGCGCCCCGCCGACCGCACCCGGAATCCCGCGATAGAAGGCGAGGCCGGCGATGCCGGCAGAGGCTGCGGCCGTCGCGAGCTTGACGAGCGGCGCTCCGGCGCCCGCCGTCAGCGTCGAGCCCTCGACCGCGATCTCCTGGAAGGCTTTCCCGAGGCGGATGACAACGCCCTCGACCCCGCCGTCACGCACCAGGATATTCGAGCCGAGGCCGAGCACCAGGACCGGAATTGCCGGGTCGAGGTGCTGGAGGAAAGTGGCGAGATCGGCCTCGTCCGCGGGCTCGAACAGCGCTTGCGCCAGCCCCCCTGTCTTGAAATAGGTGAGGGGGCCGAGGGGAACGTCGGCCTCGAGCTTTCCCCGCAGCGCGGGGGCTCGGCGGCGCAAGTCGGCGGTGATGTCGGGCCATCCCCCGCACGTCAAGGGTCGGACACCTCAGCTGAAAACTTTGTCGCCTTCGGCGAGCTGGCTCGGCAGCGCCTGCGCCCATTGGGTGATGTTGCCGGCGCCGAGGCAGACGACATAGTCGCCGGGACCTGCGAGCGCGCGGACGATGCCCGGCAGATCCTCGGGGGAGGGCAGGGCGATCGCATGCGGATGCCCGCGGGCGATCAAGGCCGCGACGAGATGGTCCTTGTCGGCACCTTCGATCGGCGCCTCGCCGGCCGCATAGACGTCGGCGACGATCACGGTATCGGCATCCGTAAAGCAGCTCGCGAAGCCCTCGAAGAGCGCGTCGAGCCGCGTGTAGCGGTGCGGCTGGACGATCGCGATGACACGGTCCTTCGTCGAGGCGCGGGCGGCCTTCAATACGGCGGCGATCTCGACCGGATGATGGCCGTAGTCGTCGAAGATCGTGGCCCCGTTCCAGGTCCCGGTGCGGGTGAAGCGCCGCTTGACGCCGCCGAAGCTCGCGAGCGCCTTGCGGATCACCTCCGCGCTCATGCCGAGCTGATGCGCGACGGCCAGTGCGGCGGTCGCGTTCAGGGCGTTGTGGCGGCCGGGCATGGGCATGACGATGTCGTCGAGCACCGCCTGGATGCCGGTCTTGCGATCGTCGATCACGACCGAGAAGCGCGACTGCCCGCCCGCAAGATCGATATCGACGAGGCGGACGTCGGCGTCCTCGTGCTCGCCATAGGTGATCACGCGGCGGTCCTCGATCTCGCCGACGAGCTCGCGGACCGTCGGATGGTCGATGCACATGACAGCGAAGCCGTAGAAGGGGAGGTTCTCGACGAAAGCGCGAAAAGCTTGCTTGATCGCGTCGAAGGTCTTGAAATGGTCGAGGTGCTCCGGATCGATATTGGTGATGATGGCGATATCGGCCGGGAGCTTCAGGAAGGTGCCGTCGCTCTCGTCGGCCTCGACCACCATCCAGTCGCCGGCGCCGAGCCGGGCATTGGTGCCATAGGCGTTGATGATCCCGCCGTTGATCACGGTCGGATCGAGCTTGCCGGCCTCGAGCAAGGTGGCGACGAGCGAGGTCGTCGTGGTCTTGCCATGGGTCCCGGCGATCGCGACGCATTGCTTGAGCCGCATGAGCTCGGCGAGCATCTCCGCGCGCCGCACGACGGGGAGCCGGAGCTGGCGGGCCGCGGCGAGCTCGGGATTGTCCCGCTTGATCGCGCTCGAGACGACGACGACCTGGGCCGCACCGAGATTGCCGGCGTCGTGGCCGATGCGCACGATCGCGCCCTTGGAGCGCAGGCGCAGCACGTTGGCGTTCTCGGCGACATCCGAGCCTTGGACGAGATAGCCGAGGTTGAGCAGAACCTCGGCGATGCCGGACATGCCGATGCCGCCGATGCCGACGAAATGGATGGGGCCGAGCTCGTGCGGTAGTCTCATGGAGTCTTCCTGCGTGTGGCAATGATTTCGAGCACGAGGGACGCGAGCCGGTCGGCGGCGTCAGTGATCCCGGTCCCCTTCGCCCCGGCCGCGCTCCGGGCGAGCCCCTCCGGGTCGGAAAGAGCGTCGAGCAAAAACGTCGCAAGCCATCGAGGCGAAAATGCGGTTTGCTCGATGACCGTTCCAGCGCCGCAGGCCGCGAACTGGCTCGCGTTGGCGGCCTGGTCCTGGTCGAGCGCATGCGGCAAGGGCACGAGAACGGCCGGGCGCCCGATCACGGCGAGCTCCGAAACCGTCGAGGCCCCGGCCCGGCCGATCACCAGATGGGAGCTTGCGATCCGCATCGGCAAGTCGGCGAAGAAGGGCTCGACCTCGGCGTCGATGCCGAGCCGTGCATAGGTCTCTCGCACCCGCGCGAGATCCTCGCCGCGCGCCTGCTGTACCAGGACGAGCTTGCGCCGGGCCTGCTCCGGCATCAGCTCGATGGCCGCGGGGACGATATCCGACATGATTCGCGCGCCTTGCGAGCCCCCGGTGACGAGGAGGCGCAAGCGCCCGCCGTCGAAGGCCGGGAAGGCGAGACGAGCTGCCTCGAGCACCATGGGCCGCACCGGGTTTCCGGTCCGCCGCGCCTTGGCCGCGACCGCCGCGCCGACGCCGCCGAGGGCATCGAACCCCTTGGCGACGACATCGACCCGCGGCGCGAGGAATCGATTGGCCCGACCCATGACGGCATTGGCCTCGTGCAGGATCGTCGGCACGCCGGAAAGGCTCGCGGCGAGGATCGGGGGCACGGTCGGATAGCCGCCGAAGCCGAGGACCGCGGCCGGCCGCGTGCGCCGGATCAGGCGCCAGGCCTGGAATGTTCCCGCGGCGAGGACGAGGGCCGCGCGGGCGCGCTCCAGAGGGGATTTCCCGCTCGGCGTCGCGGCAGCGATCTCGTGGATGGCGCGTGCCGGAAAGCTGCCGCCGTACTTCGACGCGCGGGCATCGGTGACGAGCTCGACCTCGAGCCCGCGCGCGCGAAGCACGGCACTGGTCGCTTCCGCGGGGAAGAGATGCCCGCCGGTTCCGCCGGCGGCGACGAGGACGAGATCGCTCATGCGCGGGCGAAGCGCTCCCCTCGCGCGGCGGCGAGGGCCTCGGACCTCGGGCGCTTGCGCAAAACCGCGATCAGGAAGCCGACCGTCAGCCCGAGCGAGACGAGGGAAGAGCCGCCATAGGACAGGAAGGGCAGCGTCATCCCCTTGGCGGGAAGGAGCTGGACGTTGACGGCCATGTTGATCGCCGCCTGCATGCCGAGCAGCATGAGGAGCCCGGCCGCGGCGAAGCGGCAGAACGGGTCCTCGTTGCGCGCCGCGCGCACGAGCCCGTAGGTCAGGATGAAGGCGAAGGCGGCGACGATCGCGAGGCAGGCGACGATCCCGAGCTCCTCGGCGGTGACGGCGAAGATGAAATCCGTATGCGCATCGGGAAGGATGCGCTTCACGGTTCCCTCGCCCGGCCCTTTGCCGAGCCAGCCGCCCGCGAAGAAGCTCTCCATGGCCGTATCGACCTGGAACGTGTCGACGATGCCGCCGCCGGCGCCGGGATCGATGAACTTCAGGACGCGCGCGCGGACATGCGGCACGAGCTTGTAGGCGACAAAGGCGCCGCCGAGGCCGGCCCCGCCGAGGCCGAAGACCCAGAGCCAATGCAGCCCGGCGATGAAGAAGAGGCCCGCCCAGACGATGCCGAGAAGCAGCGTTTGCCCGAAGTCCGGCTGCAGGATCAGGGGAACGACCGCCGCCGGCAGGAGCAGGATGGCGACGAGTGTGCCCGGCACGTCGCGACGCCGCCCGCCCTCCGAGAAGGCCCAGGCGACGAGCACGACGAAGGCGGGCTTCAAGAATTCCGACGGCTGGATGCCGAAGATCCAGCGTCGCGCGCCCTTGACCTCGGCGCCATAGACGAGCGCGACGACGATGAGGCCGAGCGCCCCGAGGAAGACCACGAGCGCGGTGCGGCGCACCTGCCGCGGCGGCAGCATGGACGTGGCGAGCAGCACGCTGACCGCCGGGACGAGATAGAGGACCTGGCGATGCACGAAATGAAAGGTCGGCAGGCCGAGCCGCTCGGCGACCGGCGGGCTCCCCGCCATGGCGAGGACGAGCCCGAACACCATGAGCGCCGCGATCGCCGCGAGCAGCAGCCGATCGATCGTCCACCACCAGTTCGCGAGGAGGGAGCGTTCCGCGCGCGATACCATTGCGGTCTCCTTCAGGCCGGCGGGCGAGGACCCGGGATCGACCGATTTCCGGACCCCCGCCTTGTTCGTCGTATCCGCCTTGTCGCCCTCGAGCCTGCGTCGCTTCGCGACTTACGCTCGAGGACGGCGGATACTTTGCTCGAGCAAGGACTGGACGAGCGCACGGAACCGGTCGCCGCGCTTCTCGAAATCCGGGAACTGATCGAAGGACGCGCAGGCCGGCGACAGAAGCACGACCGGCTGATCGAGCCCGCTCGCCGAGGCTTGCGCGGCGGCCCGCGGCACCGCCTCCTCGAGAGTGCCACAGAATTCGTAAGGAAATTCTTTACCAATCGTCGCCGCGAAGGCTTCGGCCGCTTCCCCGATCAGGAAGCCTCTCGCGATCCTCGGGAACAAGGGCCGGAGCGGCTCGATTCCCCCCGCCTTCGCCCGCCCGCCGAGGATCCAGAAGATTTGGTCGAAGGACAGGAGCGCCTTTTCGGCGGCGTCCGCATTGGTCGCCTTCGAATCGTTGACGAAGAGGACCTTGCCGTCGCGGCCGACCTCCTCGAGCCGATGCGCGAGGCCCGGAAAGCTTCTCAGAGCCGCCTGGAGCCTCGGAAGATCCTCGGCGAGGGACCCGAGGGCGGCGACCGCGGCGGCGGCGTTTTGCGCATTATGTGCGCCGCGCAAGGAGCCGATGCCGGCGAGGTCGGCGATCGAGCGCGCCTGCCCGCCGGCTCGTCGCACGAGGCTCGTCCCGTCGCGCACGATGCCGTCGGCGATCGATGTATTAGTCACGGACACGCGGGTGACCGAACGGCCGGAGGCGGCGAGGTCTGCGGCGATTCGCGCGGAAATGTCGTCGTCCACGCCGATCACGGCATGATCGGCCTTCGCGACGAGCCGTGCCTTGATCGCGGCGTAGCTCTCCATCGTCCCGTGGCGATCGAGATGATCCGGCGTGACATTGAGCAGGATGCCGGCACTGGGGGCCAGGGAAGGCGCGAGATCGATCTGGAAGGACGAGCACTCGATCACGTGGACACGATGCTCGGAAGGCGGTTCGAGGGCGAGGATCGGCGTGCCGATATTGCCGCCGACCTCGGTCGGAAAGCCGAAGCTGCGGTAAAGATGGGCGACGAGCGCCGTCGTCGTCGACTTGCCGTTCGTCCCGGTAATGGCCACGAAGCGCGAGCCCGGTGCCGTCGCCGCACGTTCGCGACAGAAGAGTTCGATGTCGCCGATGACCTCGCAGCCGACCTCCCTGGCTTTCACGACGGTCCAATGCGGTGCCGGATGGGTCAGGGGCACGCCCGGTGACAGCACCAAGGCTTCGAGGCCACGCCAATCCGCCGCCGCGAGGTTCTCGATCCTGAGGCCCGCGGCGCGCGCCTTCTCGCGGGCGTGCTCGTTGTCGTCCCAGACGATCACCCGCGCGCCGCCGAGCGCGAGCGCCTGCGCGCTGACGAGGCCCGAGCCGCCGAGGCCGAAGACGGCGACCGGCTTGCCTTCTAGGGCGGTGACCGGCGTCATGTCACCGGAGCTTCAAGGTGGAGAGCCCGATCATCGCCAGGATGAAGGCGATGATCCAGAACCGCACGACGACCTGCGGCTCGGACCAGCCGAGGTGCTCGAAATGATGGTGGATCGGCGCCATCTTGAAGACGCGCTTGCCCGTCGCCTTGAACGAGATCACCTGCACGATGACCGAGAGTGTCTCGAGCACGAAGAGCCCTCCGACGATCGCGAGCACGATCTCGTGCTTGCAGGCGACGGCGACGGTGCCGAGCAGGCCGCCGAGCGCGAGCGATCCGGTGTCGCCCATGAAGATCTGTGCCGGGGGGGCGTTGAACCACAAGAACCCGAGCCCGGCGCCGATCAAGGCGCCGCAGACGACCGCGAGCTCGCCCGTGCCGGGAACGAAGTTGATCCCGAGATAGGTCGAGAAGATCGCATTGCCGGCGAGATAGGCGATGATGCCGAAGGAGGCCGCTGCGATCATCACCGGCACGATCGCGAGACCGTCGAGCCCGTCGGTGAGATTGACGGCATTGCCGGCCGCGACGATCACGAAGGGGCCAAAGACGAGGAAGAAGAGGCCGAGGTCGGCGACATAGCCGTTGATGGCGGGAAGCGAGAGCCCGGTCGTGGTCGGTGTCCCGAAAAGCATCATGGCCGCGCAGGCCGCGAGGGCGATCGCGCATTCGAAGCCGAGGCGGCGGCGCCCCGAGAAGCCGCGATGGGTCTGGCGGGTCACCTTCAGGTAATCGTCGTAGAAGCCGATGAGCCCGAAGCCGATCGTGACGAAGAGCACGATCCAGACGAAATGATTGCGCGGATTGGCCCAGAGCAGGGTCGAGACGACGAGTCCCGACAGGATCATGAGCCCGCCCATCGTGGGCGTTCCGGCCTTGGTCAGGATGTGCGACTTCGGCCCGTCGTCGCGGATCGGCTGGCCCTTGCCCTGCTTCAACCGCAAGGCGGCGATGATCCGCGGGCCGAAGAAGAACACGAAGAAGAGCGCCGTCGCGGTCGCACCGCCGGTCCTGAAGGTGATGTAGCGGAACAGGTTGAGCGGCTGGAAGACGTTCTGATATTCGGCGAGCCAGGTCAGCATGCCTGTTGTCCTTGCTGGGCTTGCGCCGAGATCGCAGCGCCTTGCTGGTTTTCGAGCGCCGCGACGATCGTCTTCATCTTGGTCGAGTTCGATCCCTTGACGAGAACGATGTCGCCGGCCCGTACGCCGGAGCGGACGAATGGCTCGAGCTCGGCCGCACTCGGGCGCCAAGCGCCCTGCGCCTCGCGCGGAAGGGCCCGGTAGAGCTCCTTCATCAAGGGCCCCGCCGTAAAGACGAGGTCGATATGGTGCGCTGCGATATCGCCCGCGAGCTCGGCATGCATCGCCCTGGCCTTCTCGCCGAGTTCCAGCATGTCGCCGAGGACCGCGATGCGGCGCCCGGCGCCGTTCAACGGTAGGCTTCCGGTCAGCTCCAGCGCGGCGCGCATGGAGGCGGGACTCGCATTGTAGCTTTCGTCGATCAGGGTGAAAGTCCCTTCCGCGGTCGCGACCAGGCGCCGCTCGCCGCGTCCGGGGGGCGCCTCGAAGGCTTCGAGAGCGCCGGCCGCCGCGTCGAGGTCGAGGCCCAGCGCCGCGGCGGTGAGGAGCACCGCGAGCGAGTTCAACGCGAAATGGCGCCCCGGCGCCCCGAGCTCGTAGCTCACGTCCCGACCGAGGATCCGGGCCGCGACGATCGTGCGATCGGGCTCCAGCCGGATTTCCATGAGTCGCGCATCCGCCGCCGCGTCGGTTCCGAAGCTCGCGACATGGCCCGCGGGCGAGGCCTTGGCATGGGCGAGGAGGCGCTCGTATTGGGGAATGTCGCGGTTGAGGATCGCGACGCCGCCCGGCACGAGCCCGGAGAAGATCTCCGCCTTGGCGTCGGCTATGGCGTCGAGGCTGTCGAAATATTCGAGATGGACCGGCGCGATCGTGGTGACGATCGCGACATGCGGCCGGACCAGGGCGGCGAGCGGGGTGATCTCGCCCGCGTGATTCATGCCGATCTCGAAAATCCCGAACCGGGTCCGCTTCGGCATACGTGCGAGCGTGAGCGGGACGCCCCAATGATTGTTGTAGGAAGCGGGCGACGCATGCGCGGCTCCCGCCGCCGAGAGGACGAGGCGCAAGGCTTCCTTTGTCGAGGTCTTGCCGACCGAGCCCGTGATCGCGACAATACGGGCCTGCGTGCGCGAACGCGCCGCCGCGCCGAGACCTTCGAGGGCCGCGAGAACGTCGCGGACGACGTAGAGCGGTCCATGCCCGCAGACTTGCTCGGCATGGGCCTCGTCCACCACGGCGGCGACCGCGCCCTTGGCGAAGGCGGCCTCGACGAACTCGTGCCCATCCCGCGCCGCGCCGGCGATCGCGAAGAAGAGATCGCCGGGACCCAGCGTGCGCGTATCGATCGAGATTCCGTGGGCGCCGCCGCGCGGGACCCCGCCGCTCACCCGCGCCGACAAGGGCGCGACGAGGCCGAGGCTCGTCCACAAGGCTTCCTCGGAGAGGCGCTCGCTCATGCGGCGATCCCTCGCAAGGCCTCGCGCACGCAGGCGGAATCCGAGAAGGGCAGGGTCTCGGTCCCGATGATCTGCCCGGTCTCGTGGCCCTTGCCGGCGACCAGCAGGCCGTCGCCCGGACCGAGCAGAGCGACGGCCTCGGCGATCGCCGTGGCGCGGTCCCCGATCTCGCGCATATTCCTCGCCCCGGCGGCGCCGGCGAGGACTTCCGCACGGATTCGAGCGGGATCCTCCGAGCGCGGATTGTCGTCCGTGACGATGGCGAGGTCGGCGAGCCGCGCCGCGATCTCGCCCATGAGCGGCCGCTTGCCGGCGTCGCGATTCCCCCCGCAGCCGAAGACGACGACGAGCTTGCCCGTCACGAAGGGCCGCAGCGCGCGCAGGGCCTTTTCGAGCGCGTCGGGCTTGTGGGCGTAATCGACGAAGATCGGCGCGCCGGCGCGTCGCCCGATGAGCTCGAGCCGGCCGGGAGCACCTTCGAGCTGTTCCAGCGCCGCGAAGACCTCGCCCGCCGAACTGCCGGTCGCGAGGCAGAGCCCCGCGGCGACGAGCGCGTTCGAGGCCTGGAACGAGCCGGCGAGGGGAAGATCGACCGCGTAGGTCGCGCCGGCACAGGCGATCTCGAGCCGTGTCGAGAGCTCGTCCGGGACTGCGCGAATGAGGCGGATCGTCTCGCCTTTCTTTCCGACCGTCAGGATCTCGAGGCCGCGGGCTTCGCAGGCCGCGATCACGCGTGCCGATACCTCGCTGTCGGCATCGACAACCGCGGGCCGGCCGGGCGCGAGCAGGCGCTCGAACAGGCCGAGCTTGGCGCGAAGATAGTCGTCGAGGCTCGCGTGGTAGTCGAGATGGTCGCGGCTCAGGTTGGTGAAGGCACCGGCGGCGAGCCGCACGCCGTCGAGCCGGCGCTGGTCGAGCCCGTGCGAGGAGGCCTCGAGCGCGAGATGCGTGACACCCTCGCCTGCGAGGCTGTCGAGCGCACGGTGGAGCCCGACGGGGTCGGGCGTCGTCAGCGATCCGTAGGCCGTCCCCGAGGGGGCGACGATCCCGAGCGTGCCGAGAGAGGCCGCGGGCTTGCCGCAGGCCTGCCAGATCTGGCGCGTGAAAGCCGCGACCGAGGTCTTGCCGCTCGTGCCCGTGACAGCGGCGATCACGTCCGGCTGGCGCGCGAAGAACCGCGCCGCGGTGCGAGCGAGCGCCGTCCGCACATCGGGAACCTCGACGACGACGGCCGCTTCGATCGCGGGCTCGGGCGCGCGCTCGGCGACGATCGCGACCGCGCCTTTTCGCACCGCTTCCGCGGCATAGGCGAGCCCGTCCGCCTTCGTCCCCGGCACCGCGAAGAAGACCATGCCCGGGGTGACGCTGCGGCTGTCGCAGGCGAGCCCCGCGACGTCGATGGCCGCGAGGCCCGGCGGGAGGCCGTGATCGGGGAGGAGGTCGCCGAGGCGGGTCAATGGCCGGTTCCGGGCTTTTGCGGCTGGTTGGCGAAGCCGTAGCCCAGCTTGGCCAGGAGCGGGAAGGGCTGTGCCGGCTGCTCGAACCGGGGCGGGACACCGAGAAGCGGACCGGCGCGCGCGATGATCTTGCCGGTGACCTGACCGGAATTCCAGGCCGCCGTGCGATAGCCGTGGGTTTCCGGCAAGCCCTGCGGCTCGTCCATCATGGTCAGCACGACATATCTCGGGCGATCGGCTGGGAAGATCGCCATGAAGGTCGTCAAGACCCTGTCCTTGGAATATCGGCCGTGAATGATCTTGTCCGCAGTTCCGGTCTTGCCACCGATGTAATATCCCTTGACCTCGGCCATCTTGGCCGAGCCGACCTCCGCGTTGAGACGCATCAGGTAGCGCATCGCCTCGGACGTCTCGGGCTTGACGACGCGCGGCGCGTTTCTCTTGGCGTCCTCTGCGCTGCGCTTCAGGAAGGTCGGCGTGACCAATGTACCACCATTGGCGAGCGCGCTCACCGCCATGATGGCCTGCAAAGGGGCGACATTGAGGCCCTGGCCGAAGGCGATCGTCATCGTATTCAGCTCGCCCCAGTTGCGCGGGACGAGCGGGTCGGCGGTCTCGGGCAGCTCGGTGCGCAGCCTCGTCAGCTGACCCATCTTGCGCAGGAAGGCCTTGTGCCCTTCGACGCCGACCATCAGCGCCATCCGGGCCGCGCCGACATTCGACGAGTAGGTGAAGACCTCCGGGACGGTCAGGATGCGGTGCTGGGCATGATAGTCGTGGATGGTGAAGCGGCCGTGCCGCAGCGCGTCGCGCGCATCGATCCGCGAGTTGAGGGTCACCTTGCCGGCGTCGAGGGCCATGGCGACGGAGATCGCCTTGAAGGTCGAGCCCATCTCGTAGACGCCGACGGAGAGCCGGTTGATATGGTTCGGGTCGAGCGCATCGGCCGGCGTGTTCGGGTCGTAGTCGGGCAGGGAGGCCATGGCGACGACCTCGCCGGTATCGACATCGATGATCGCCGCGGCCCCGCCCTTGGCCTTGAAGCGTGCAATCCCCTTCTCGAGCTCGTCCCGGACCGCGAAGGTCGCCTCGAGGTCGAGCGACGTGACGATCGGCTCGAGGTCGGTCGGGGTCAGGTTGAAGCCTGCCCTCTGGAGATCGGCGAGACCTTGCCCGTCGATGTATTTCTCGAGGCCCGACACACCGATGCCGTCGAGATTGGCGAAGCCCAGCACATGCGCGGCGAGCGGCCCGTTGGGATAGACCCTCTTGTTCTCGGGCAGGAAGCCCACGCCCGGCAGCCCGAGCCTGTGCACCTCCTCGCGCTGCTTCGGCGTGATTCCGCGCTTGACCCAGATGAAGCCTTTGCGGGAGCCGAGCCTTTCGCGCAAGGCGCGGGCATCGACATCGGGGAGCACCGCGGTGAGGAGCTCGACGGCCTCGTCCTTGTCGATGATGCGCCGCGGCTCAGCGAAGACCGACATGACCTTGACGTCGGTCGCCAGCACCTGGCCCTTGCGATCGAGGATGTCTGGCCGCGCCGCGGCGACGGTCGCCGTCCGCTTGACGCTCTGCTCCGGCTCGATCCTGAGCCCGAAGCTGACGAGCCGTCCGGCGATGATCGCGTAGCCCGCGAGGAACAAGAGCGCGACGAGCCGGATCCGCGGCGCGCTTCTGGCGAGATCGGTGGTGAGGAGCCCCGCGAGGAACCACATGGCGGACCGGCGGGCCGAGTGCGCGGGCGCCGCCTTGGCGCTCGCCGCGGCGAGCGGAAGCTCGTTACCCGAGGAGCTCGTCGCCGATGCAGGCTCCGCCTCCGGGTCCCTGCCCGAGAACCGTCGGGGCCGTGACGAGCCATGGAGCTCGGCCGTTTTGCCGCCGAGCCGATCGATCCATCTCGCAGCGAAACCGTCGCTCATGTTGCCCGCTTCTCATCGTGCCGGAGCCGCCGGGGTGGCGGCCGGAGCCTTCGCGTCCTTGGGCGTGCTGGTCGGCTCGAAGAGCCCGAGCTCCTCGAGCTTGCGCCCGATCGAATCGACGCGGGGCGCCTTGGCCGGCAGGTCGTCGGCCTTCACGATCTGCGCGAGGCCGATCGGCGCGAGATCGAGGAGTTTGTCGGCGAGCGCCTGGATCCGCTCCGGGCGAACGAGATAGGCCCATTCGGCGCGCAACATGCCGATGCGATCCTGCTTCGCCCGGATCTCGTGCTTCAGCTTCACGATCTCCTCGGCGCTGAAGACCGTCGCGTACTTGATCGAATAGGCGTAGACCGCGGCTCCGACGAGCGCCACGACCGCGAGGATGTTCAGCAACCGGATCATTTCAGGCACTCTTTCGGGCTAGTGCGGGATGACGAAAAATGGATACTGGTTTTCCGCTCGCATCCCGCGCTAAGTCGTTAGAATCGATCACGTTTCACGACTTTGGATCGGTTCGATCCAAAGTCGTCGTGCTCTAGAGCGGTTTCCGATTCGGTTGAATCGGAAACCGGCTCTACATTCTTGTTTTGTCGCAATTTCGCGACGCGAACCGGTGTCCGGTTCGCTGGAAATTGCTCTGGAGCATGTCCCGAAAACGGTGCACGACCTCGTCGACACGGTCCTGCTCCAACTCTTCGATCTGGAGCCTATCGGTTTCGATCGGACGGTTGCGTCCGATCGGGATATGCGCTCGGGCGGGAAGCCTCGCGAGCCTTTCGGTGCTGTCCTCCAGGCCGCGCGCCGGTGCTCCGGTCCGTAGTCCATGGCGTAGCTTCGCCGAGCGTGCGCGAGGGTTTTCGGCGACCTCGGCCGCCGTCGCGACGATCGGCTGCTTGCCTACGACGACGAAGGTCGGTTGCGGCGGGGCGGGCTCTCCCGGCAAGAGGCGCGACGGCGCGCGGCCGCGTCCCGAGCGGGCGGCGAGAAATTGCTTCACGATCCGATCCTCGAGCGAGTGGAAGCTGACGACGGCGAGCCGGCCTCCCTCCGTCAGGACCGCTTCGGCGGCGCCGAGCGCGACGGCGAGCTCGCCGAGCTCGTTGTTCACTGCGATCCGCAGGGCCTGGAACGCGCGGGTCGCGGGATGGATCGCGCCGGGCTTTGCCGGCGCGACGCGGGCAATTGTCGCCGCGAGCCGCGCCGTCGTCGTGAACGGGGCTTCCGCACGCTCGTGGACGATGGCTCGGGCGATCCGCCTCGAGGCGCGCTCCTCGCCGTAATGAAAGAAGATGTCGGCGAGCGCATCTTCCGGCTCGGAGTTGACGAGATCGGCTGCGCTCGGGCCGGTGCAGTCCATGCGCATGTCGAGCGGCCCGTCCTGCGAGAACGAGAAGCCGCGGCTCGCCGTGTCGATCTGCATCGAGGAGACGCCCACGTCGAGGACCACCCCGTCGAAATCGTGCAATCCGAGCTCGTCCGCTACGGCGTCGAGCCTGCCGAAGCGCGCCTGGACGAGCGAGAGGCGGCCTTCGGCGCGATGCACGAGCTCGGCCCCCGCGGCGATCGCGACGGGATCACGGTCGAGCGCGAGCACCCGCGTCTGCGGGATTTCGAGCAGCGCCTCGGTATAGCCTCCGGCCCCGAAGGTCGCGTCGAGATAGAGCCCGCCCGCGCGCGGCCGCAGCACGCGCAGGACTTCCGCACGAAGCACGGGAACATGCCGGGCCGGTCCGCCTGCGGCGCGAGACAGCTCGTCGCCGCGGCCCGAGATCATTCCCGTGCTCCATGTGGCCGTGGCGGCGGCG
Source organism: Beijerinckiaceae bacterium (assembly GCA_024304885.1). Lineage (GTDB taxonomy): Bacteria > Pseudomonadota > Alphaproteobacteria > Rhizobiales > Beijerinckiaceae > Methylocapsa. Next base: position 2,303,383 of record JALJOM010000003.1, on the reverse strand, counting down.
ATTCCGGCGCCACGTATCTGGAGCCGAGCTCCTTTTGGAAATTGCGCACCCGGACTCTGGCCTCCTCCAGATGCGCACGAAAGCGGCTCGGTTCCCAGATCTGAAACTTGCTTCCCTTCCCGACGAAGGTCACCTCCGAGGCGATCCCCGCGAAATCCTTCAGCCCCTCGGTCAGGATGACCCGACCTTCGGCATCCACCCTCAATATTTCCGACGTCCCGATCAGGGCCGTCGAGAACATGATTCGCTCCTCCGAGTAAGGAGGAAACCTCGAGAGCAGCTCGTCGATCTCCTGCACCAGCGCGTTGCCGCCGCAGTCGAGCGCCTCCGACTCGATCGAGGGATAGACATAGAGCCCCTCGAATCCGTCGCGCGTCAGCACCGCACGAAAGGCTGCGGGGATCGAGACCCGCCCCTTGGCGTCGAGCCGGTTGGTGCAATGCGAGCGAAATCCGTCCACTCCCACGACCTTGGCGATTCGGCCGGCTCCGGCCTTTCACTTGCCCCCGGGATCGACCGCCTTCGGCTCCCAGGGCGCCGGAAAGCATGCCAAATCCTAGAGCTATGGCTTCGTTCTCTCGATCCGACCGGCCGTTGGGCCGACCGTGCGTCGGGACGGGCAGGTAAAAAACGAGTCAACCGAAACGGGACAATTTGGGATAACATGGGACAGCTTGGGCGTCAATCTGGTAACACGGCCCACCGGCCGATAAGTGCGCATCGAATCGAGTGCCGGCGTCGGCCTGCCTCGCGCGCGCGTCGGCCGAGACGAGGTCGTGCGGTTGCGGAACGGCACTCGGCGGTCGAAGCAGCCGGCCGGCGAGCAGGGAGGCGATTCGGCGCAGCGTGGCCGACGCCGCCGCTAAAAGGGCGAATCAGCAGATGACGAGGTCGGCGTGTCCGAAGCCCTTGGAATAGTCGAGGACGGAGATGACCAAAGGCGTCACGCGAAACAGTCGAACCTGGTCGGGCCTCGGCATCGGCATCGGCGAAGAATTGACGTCGGGATACTTCAGCGGGAGCTGCCTCAGGATCCTGTCCACCTCGGCCGGATCGTCCACCGCCTGCGCATGACCGGCCATGGAAAGGCCGGTGATCGCCATCAGGTCTGGAGTATCGTGGTCGATCGTCAGCGAGACCCGATCGTCGCGGGCGAGATTTCGGGCCTTCTGGCTGTCCGGGCTACAGAGGAAATAGAGCGCGAGACCTTCGTTCACGTAGCCGACGGTCGTCGCTTGCGGCCAGCCGTCCGGTCGCAGCGTCGCAACCGTCATGATCCGGTGCTCGCCCAAGAGCGCCAGGATCTTGCGCCTCATCTCCTCGTCCATGGGATCCCTCCAGACGACGAGTGCACGAAACCGCGACTACCTGGGTGCCTGGTCCGCCGGCATTTCTTCCCGAAAGACCTTCAGCAGGCGTCGCAGGAATCTCTCGGTCATGGAGAGCGTGCGCTCGAACTCCTCCTCGCTCGGCAAGCCGGGCGAGGCCCTCGGGCGCCCGGCGGGAACGCCGGAGAGGGCGCTTCTCAATTCCGCATTCTCCCGGGACAGCCGCGAAATCTCGGTTTCGAGAGCGGCCTTCTCGTCGGCGCCCGCACGGCAGAGCGCTCGACCCTTTTCGACCGTGCAGAGGGATACGGATCCGGTCTGCCTGTCGAGACGCAGAAAACCGCCCTCGGTCGGCGTCATCGAATATCGCTCGGGCTCGCTTGCGGCAGGCGCCTGGTTTTCCGAATAGGTCGGGGTGGCGGCGGGCGACAGGAGGTCGGCGCATAGAAGTCCCGGAGCGAGAAAGAGCCAAGCGCGCATCTGGTGTCACGCTCCTTGAAAGACCTGCCTCGTCGACCTAGCTGAGCATCATCTTTCGATAGTTGCGCAATTATCGAATGACCTCGGGTCGAAGCAGTGGAATCACACATGGGCAGATTGGACGGTAAGATAGGGCTCGTGACCGGCGCGTCGAAGGGCATCGGCGCGGGAATCGCGAAAGGGCTCGCGGCAGAAGGTGCGGCGGTCGTGGTCAACTATGCCTCGAGCAAGGAAGCCGCGGACCGCGTCGTTGCCGAGATTGCCGCCGAGGGCGGTACGGCGATCGCCGTGCAAGGCAATGTCGCGAAGGCCGCGGACGTGGAAAAAATCTTCGCCGAGACGCGCCGAGCCTTCGGGCGGCTCGACATCCTCGTCAACAACGCCGGGGTCTATGATCTTCGGCCGCTCGAGGCGGTCACGGAAGCGGACTTCCATCGGCATTTCGGCGTCAACGTGCTGGGCTTGCTTCTGGCGACGCAGGAGGCGGCGAAGCTCTTCGGCGACGACGGCGGCAGCGTCATCAATATCGGCTCCGTGGCCAGCGAGCTCAACTCGCCGAATACAGTCGTCTACACGGCGACGAAAGCTGCGGTCGACGCCGTGACCCGCGTGCTGGCGAAGGAGCTCGGCCCGAGGAAAATTCGGGTCAACTCGATCAATCCGGGCTTCGTCGTGACCGAAGGCACCTCTGCCGCCGGCTTCGTCGGCACCGATTTCGAGAAGGATCTCGTCGCGACGACTCCGCTCGGGCGTACGGGACAGCCGGAGGACATAGCCCCCGTCGCAGTGTTTCTGGCATCCGACGAATCGCGTTGGATCACCGGCGACACGCTGATCGTTTCCGGCGGGCTGCGATAAGGCGACGATGCCATTGTGCCCACGACATGCCGCCGATACACAACGAGCATGATCGACCGGTGATCATGCCCGAAGGTGTGGGAATGTCGGAGCTCGCTGGCAAGGTGCTGACGGAGGAGCAGGCTCTTCTGATCGCGAAGGCCTTGGGCGATCGGCGCCGCTACGAAATCTTGAAGCGCCTCGGCGAGCACAAGGATGCGCTCGCCTGCGGCGCGGTGCGCGACTGCACGGGAATCAACCCGGCGACGCTCTCTCACCACATGAAGGAGCTGGAGCTGGCCGGCCTCGTCGCGGTCGTTCGTGACGGCAAGTTCGCCAGCTATTCCTTGCGGCGTGACGTGCTCGAGGCTTTTGTTCAGCGCCTGAAGGACGATCTCGCGTAGAGCATTCCCGGCGGAGTGGCCCCGGGGGTCCGGTGCCACGTGGTGTCGAGCCCGAGCTTCATTTCACGGCTTTGCCGATGGCCGCCCGGCGTTCTCGCGCGCCGCGATCCGGCGCGCCGGACCGCGTGCCCGGCTGAGTCGAGGACGGGGGATCACTCGCGGGAAAAGTCTGCTCGAGCTCGTGGTCGAGCGTCTCGTCGCGACGTACGCGCCGGGCGTCGAGCGGCGCCTGCTCTGCTTTTCCTGGCATGGGCTTCGCCCCGAGAACAAGGACTGGACGCGACATCAACGGGCGCCCGCGAGGAAAGTTCCTCTGCTTCGGGCGAAGTCTCTCGGGAGGGCGGGGATCACGCGGGTAGGAATGCGACCTCGGTCTCGGAAGTCGTTGCCGGCCTTTCGTAGCTCGACGACGGGAAATTCCGCCATGCTCGCGATCCCTTGGCTCGTCGTCATCCCGCAATGGCTGTCACGTTGGTTTTGCATTGCAAGCCAATTCTAGTTATCTATTTTGCGCTGCATTCCAGCTCCCCAGGTGGGAAAGCGCTCTATTGGCCATGATCTCGGCGAACCGGGAGAATTGTGCAATGAAAATTGACCAGACGATTGGCGCCGGCGCGCATGCGGCAGTAGCAATAGCCCTGAGTTCCCTCTGCGCCTTGTTGCTGTTGCTGCCTGTGGTGCTTCCGGTCAGCAGCTACCACTACGACATATTCATGTACGTGGATGCCGAGCACCGCATTAGAAGCGGGCAGGTGCCGCATCTCGATTTCGTCTCCCCGTTCGGGTTCCTCTCCCTGTACGGCTACGCCTTGGTCAAGGCGGCCTTCCCCGGTGCGGAGCCGATCCTAGCCGCACAATATGCCATCGTCCCCTTGGCGGCATTCCTGCTGGCATGGGCGCTCGCTTCGGCCAAGCCACCGAAATGGGCTGCGATTGTGATCTGGGGTTTCTTCATCGCGCTGGCACTGGCACCAGCCAACTTCAACCGGCCGTGGGGGACATCGGGAGGCGACGCCTTCGGAATCTATAACCGCCAAGCGGGCCTGCTCCTCTACGTCCTGGTCACCGCGCTTTGGTGGCCCGCGTCGAAATGGACGGTTACCATTATCGCCGTCCTGGTGCTCCTCGTTCTCTTCGCTCTGAAGATCACGGCCTTCGCTGCGGGCCTGATCCTCGTGATCGGCGCGGCGCTCGCTGGCCGCCTCGACGCGCGGGGCATCCTGGCCGGAGCCGTGGCAGTCGGTGTCCTCGCCTTGGTATCGCTTCCAGTGCTGCTTGCTTACCTGAAAGACATCGCAACGATGAGCCAAGTGGCCCAGGAGTTCGCCCAAGGGCAATTGAACCGCATTATCGGTGCGTTGGGTCAAAATATCGGGCCCTTTTTCCTGCTCCTGGGATCGACGGCCGCGTTGCTCTCGAGCCAATTCATCGCGGTTCGAGGTCGGACATGGCAGTTCGCGCAGGCGATCTTGCGCGGACCAGCCCTGCCCTTGGCTGTGCTTTCGTTTCTGGGGCTTCTAATCGAAAGCCAGAACACCGGCAGCCAAACACTAGCCTTCCTTTTGCCGGCGGTGCTGCGCATGGAGAGCCTCGACGAGCACCGCGAGCTCCCCCCTAAGATGCGCAGCCTGCTGCTCATCAGTGTGACCGGCTTTTGCGTGCTGGTCGGGGCGAACCTGTTGCTAGGCTACGGCCAGCTGGCGACGGCGCAGCTGCGCCAGCATCCCGTCACCGAGCTGCAGAATTGGGGCATGCGCCTGGTTGGCAGGGAGGCCGATATCCGGAAAGCCCGCGCCATGCTGATCCTTCAGGGCGGGAACCCAGCCTACGAGGAGCGCGCGGCACAGCTCGACCTGGAAATGGCGGATTCCGCGAGTCCGCGCACGATGATGGCATACCTCCTCTCCTTGGTAGACGCAGCGAATAGCATTAGGGACTTGCAGGCCGCGGGCGAACGGATCGAGTTGCTCGCGACGCTCGACTATGTGGATCCGATGCCGAGCTTGCTCGGCACGCCACCCATCAAGGGCTTGCCCATCGCTTTCGCTCCGGACCGAACCACCCCGGGTCCGTTACGGGCGCAGATGAGGCAGCAGTTGCTGACTGCCGACGCATTGCTTGTCCCCCAATGCCCGGTTTTCGTGTATCGCCGAGCCGCGCTGGAGACCGTGGCATCGCAACTCGGAGATTGGAGGCAGCTGCAGCTGACGCCTTGCTGGAAGATCTTTCTACGTGATCGGCCGCGACAATGACCTGCGCTGGCATAGAGCGGTTTCCGATCCGGTTGAATCGGTAACCCGCTCTACGTTCTTGTTTTGTCGCAATTTCACGACGCGAAGTGGTATCCGCTTCGCTGGAAATTGCTCTAGACCTTTAGGTCGAAGGGTCCGGCTGCGGACAAGCCGGACGCCGACAATTCCGATTGTTCTCCTTCTCGGCCGGGTTCCGTCTGGCCGGCTGTCCGACCGGGTCACGCAGGCGGGAAGGCGATCTCGATCGAGGTCCCCTCGCTCTTCTTGCTCGAGATCGAGAAACGGGCACGGTTGGCCTCGACGAGGGCCTTGGTCAGCGGGAGACCGAGCCCGGTCCCCACCGAAGACCGCTGCCCGGCGACCCGCCCGAACGGCTCGAGCGCGATCTCGATTTCCGAGTCCGACATCCCGATCCCGGTATCCTGCACGCGCAGCAACGCTTGGCCCGAGTCCGCGAGCGTCGTCGCGACGACCACCCGACCACCCGGCTCGTTGAACTTCACCGCGTTCGACAGAAGGTTGAGGACGATCTGGCGCAGCGATCGCTCGTCGGCGAGGACGGGCGGTAGTCCCGGAGCCAAGGCGAGCTGGACGACGACCCGCTCGCGGATCGCCTGGGGCTGCATGAGCGAGGCGCATTCCGTGACGACGGCATTGGCATCGACCGGGACGAACGTGAGGTCGAGCTTGCCCGCCTCGATCCTCGCGAGGTCGAGAAGATCGTTGACGAGGCTCATCACGAGGGTTCCGGAGGCGTGGATATCCTTCAGATAGTCCTTGTAGCGCGCGTTCCCGATCGCGCCGAAGCGCTCGTCGAGGATGACCTCGGCGAAGCCGAGGATCGCATTCAAGGGCGTGCGAATCTCGTGGCTGACCTTGGCGAGGAAGTCCGACTTCAAGGCGCTCGCGCGCTCGGCCTGCCGATGCGCGTCCCGAAGCTCCTCCTCGAGCCTTTTCCAGCCGCTCTCTGCGCAAGGCCTGAGGCAGGCGAGCATAACCGCGGCGCCGTCCCATCGAATCGCATGCGTGCGCGCGATCATCGCGATGGGGCCGCTGCCGCCCGGGATCTCGACGATCTCCGGTCCGAGGGTCGTCCCGGACAAATACGAGGAAACGACATCGAGGCGGCCGGAGGCCCGCGCCGCGCTCGGATCCGTGGCATCGAGGAGATCGAGCATGAAGCGATTGACGAAGATCGGATCCTGCTCGAGAAGCACGACGATCCCGAGCGGCACGAGATCGAGGATCGCCGCATTCTCCGATCCGAACTTCGGCAGGCCGAGGGCGGCGTCCGAGGGTGCGGTCGCGTTGCGAGCGGCGTCGTGCGGCGAGACTCGATCGTCGCTGCGTGGCCCGAGCATCGCGGCGATCGCCTGGAACGCCGCTTCCTCGTCACGGCTCAACGCCTTGCGTCCCATCGGGCCGGCCCGATCTACGGGATCCGGCACCGGATCGCGATCCTCCGGCGAAGGGCGTTCGGCCGGAGGCGGATCGGCGACGGCAGCCGTTCCGGAGGCTTCGGGGGCGGGGAGTGGGCCGCGCAGCTCGGCGGTCTCGCCGACCGGAGCGAGCTTTTCCGTCGCCGCGCGGAAGACGCGAGCGTCGACCGGGTCCTTCGGCGGAGCGCCCGATGCCGGAGCAAAGCCGAACGATCGCAGGACTTGCGCCGTGATCCGCTCGAGAACGCGAAAGCTGAAGACCTGCGCCATGAGCCCTGGCCAAGACGAGTTAGTGCTGGAGCCGGCCGCTCGGCCAGTCGCTCGATGCGCGTGCTTCAACCTATTGCCGCGACCCGATAACGATCTCTCTCGACGGTTGTTACAGAATCGTCAGCAGCGCAAGTGCGTCGATCCGGACCGACCCTGGCACGGACACGCGCGCACCTGCTTCGAGCCATGACGGGGCGGTGCCTGCGGCTCGCGGGCCTTGCATTCGGGACTCTCTTTGCCTAAGCGTCATTGCGACCGTGCGCCTACCGTTACCCGACGTCTCGACAGACCATCGAGGCGCCCGGGCCGCGCCGCCATAGCTCAGCTGGTTAGAGCGCTAGATTGTGGATCTAGAGGTCCCCCGTTCGATCCGGGGTGGCGGTACCACTTCCTCGCTCGAGGGCGAAAAATTCTCCGGCGACCCGGGCTCCGCTTCGCCGGAAATTGCTCTAGAATCGGCCGCGGGCGCTGTCGATCACGCCGCGGCTGGTGACGACGACCCAGCCTCTGCCAGCGCGCTCGATCGACCTGACGCGGCCCGCTCCCGGCAAGACCTCGCCCGGGGCCACCTCGACCGGACCATCTGCACCCTCGACGAGGGCGATGCCGTCGTAGACATCGCGCACGACCCAGCTTCTGAGCACGGGCGGCTTCTTCGTGGCCTCGACCGGACCGGTCGCGGCGCGGGCTTCCGCCGCAGGCTCGGAGGGCTTCGCAGGGGTCGCCGCCTCGCGGCGGTGCTCCAGCCTGTCGAGCCGCTCGGCCACGGACTGCAGCTTCGCCGCCACGTCCTGCCGAAGCGGATCGATCTTGGCCGCGAGCTCCGCGATCGAGCCGCTCGTCTCGGCTTTCGACCTGTCGAGACGCGCAGCCAGCTCGTCGGGCCGTTTCGTCACGGTCGCGGCGCCGTCGTCGCCTCGAGCGCGCGCGAGGGCGGCGCGCAGCTCCGCGACCTCGAGCTGCAGCGCGCCGAGCGCCTCCGTCATCTGCTGCTCGAGGCTCTCCGAATTCCGGGCTCGAGCGGCGGGCAGGGAGTCTCGTGCCGGGGTCGGCACGCCGAGGATCGGAGCCAGCCATGCCTGGGATCGGGCCAGGTTCACCGCAGCCGCGCCGACGCCCAGTCCGGCCACGCCGAGGCCGACCGACACGAGAACGCCGAGTACGCGCCTACGCTTCGCGGCTGCGGCAGGCGTCCGCCGCGCCTCGGCCGTGGCAGCCCAAGGAACGAGCCCGGATGCCGTGCTCGGCTGCGGCGACTCGTCGTTTCCCTTGCCGAGGGCTTCGCGGGCTTTCCGGAGCGCGTCGTTCGCCTTCCGGACCGCGGGGTCGGCCTCATCGTCGGAATGATCCATCGCCATCCTCCGAGCATGGTCGAGGTTTTTCCCGGAACCATCGCGCATTATCCTTAATGCGCGGTGAATTGCATTCCTTCGGCCCATCCTGCCGGGCAAAAAAGGCGAAACTTCCGCGCTCCTCCCGGCGTTGTGATCCGTGGGGGAGGTGGGACATGAACAAGGGGCTTTGCGTGATCTTTTGCGCGTCCTGGCTCGGGGGCGGAGCCGCTTTGGCGCAAGCCGGGATGCCCGGGCCAGGCGGCCCGGCGAACGAGCCGCGTCCGGGAGCGCCGCTGCACACGAGATACCTGACCGCGACAGGCGCGACCGTTCCGAGGCCGGCTCTTCTGCCGCAGGACCTCTCGTCGATGCGATCCGGCCGCTCGGCCTACGAGAAGGACAGGCGGATCGAGCAGAGCATCTGCAGCAATTGCTGATGCGCTCGGACCGGAGACCAGGCAGCGCGCGAATGCGTTCGCGGGCGTGGTCTCTTGCGCGATTGTGCCGGGCGCGGATTTGTCCTTGCGCGCAGCGGTTCCTTTCCCGTAGCGACATCCTCGCATCTCGGTGAAGGAGCAGGCTCGTGCGTGTCGATGGTCGATTCTGCCGGACGATCGTGCCGCGCGCGGACGGCGCGGCCATCGAGATCATCGACCAGACCCGCTTGCCCCATCATTTCGAGATCGTCCCGCTGACCCGGGTCGAGGAGGCCGCGCAGGCGATCACGACCATGCAGGTGCGTGGCGCGCCCCTGATCGGCGTGACGGCGGCTTACGGCGTGGCGCTCGCGATGCGGGCCGATCCTTCCGACACCAATCTCGACGCTGCCTCGGCGAAGCTCGCCGCGACACGGCCCACCGCGGTGAACCTCCGCTGGGCCTTGGACGAGATGCGCCGGCATCTCGCTGGCGTGGCGGCGTCTCGGCGAGCCGAGGTCGCCATGGCGCGGGCCAACGAGATCGCGGAAGAGGATGTGGCGCTCTGCGCGGCGATCGGGGACCACGGCCTCGCGCTCGTTCGCGACATCGCCGCGCGAAAGCCGGGCAGGCCGGTGAATATTCTCACCCATTGCAATGCCGGCTGGCTCGCGACCGTCGATTGGGGGACGGCGACCGCGCCGATCTTCAAGGCTCACGACTCGGGGCTCGCGGTCCATGTGTGGGTCGAGGAGACCCGCCCGCGCAACCAGGGTGCGCTCACCGCCTGGGAGCTCGGCCAGCACGGCGTGCCGCACACCTTCATCGTGGACAATGCCGGCGGCCATCTCATGCAGCACGGCGAGGTCGATCTCGTGATCGTCGGGACTGATCGCACCACGGCGTCCGGGGATGTCTGCAACAAGATCGGCACCTACCTCAAGGCTCTCTCGGCGCGGGACAACGACGTGCCGTTCTATGTCGCTGCGCCGTCGCCCTCGATCGATTTCACCTTGTCGGATGGGATCGCGGAGGTCCCGATCGAGCACCGGTCGCCGCGCGAGGTCACGCATGTGACGGGGCGCAACGGCGACGGCAGCACGACGAGCGTCGCGGTGACGCCGGTGGGCAGCGAGGCGTTGAATCCGGCCTTCGACGTGACCCCGGCGCGCCTCGTGACAGGGCTCATCACCGAGCGCGGCGTGATCGAAGCCACCCGTGCGGCCCTCGCCGCGGCTTTTCCCGAGCGCGTCGCGGGGGCCGCCGCTGCGTGAGGGGGTGGCGGGTTCGTGATCTCGAATCGCTTCTCCGACGTCGGCGTATGATTTACCTACGTGAATTTCACACGGAAATTTCTTCTCAAAATCATTTGTCTACGAGACACGAAAGATCTCGATCTCTGTATCAACTAACCAGCGGAACAGGCAAAAGTCCAAATGCGATCAATTAGCTCGTCCCAGGTGATCCAGAGACTCTGGAATGCCGAAGGCGTGAACTATATTTTGCTTTCCGGGTCTTACCCCGCCCATGGCCGCGTCCTGCGCCGGTTTGCACGCAAAAAATCAGGAAGCGCCGCGAACCGACCGGTTGAGAACGATTGCCGAGCACCTAGCGCACTGTGGAGTCGAACCTGCGACTGGCTGCGAGCTGCCTGCGTAGCGTCATCAAAAAGTAATCGGTTTTGATTTGGAGCGTGAGGCAAGTGACGCCCTCGAACACGGCGCCACCTACGACGCTTTTACGGACTCTCCTTGTCCTTCAGCCAGCGAATGCTGCGCTCGTGGATGATGGCAGTAATCAGCACACCATACGGCTGCTCGTCATAAAAAATAACGTGTCGGGTATGTTCATGCCGCCTTGCTCCCGGGGCAAGCTCGTCGGCGTTGCGGCCGAGGCGCGGATTTTCGGCGAGAAGCTGAAAGCATCGGTTCAGGCTATCGCGGTATTCCTCCGCCTGCGCCCGGCCAAATAGCTCGAACCCATAGAGAAAGATTTTCAAGAGATCGTCATCGGCGTCTTTGGTGAGCCGATATTCACCCATGCTCCATCCCGCGAGCTTTGGCGATCTCCTGAGCCTCGGCGAAGATTTCATCGAGGGTACGGGTGCTGATGCCGCTGTCTCTGGAAGCGGCCAGCTTTTCGCGCAAATCCTCGAGGGAGAACTCGTGCTCGCGGCGGTCGCGGTCGCGGCGGATCAGGTCGCGGACATAATCACTGGCGCTGGCGTAGTCGCCATGCCGGACTTGCGCTTCGACCCAATCTTTCATGAGGTCGGGCAAGTCTACGGTCATTGTCGCCATGGCTGTTGCCTCCAATGCCATGCAAGATATGAGAGACGGGAAAAATTCACAACGTCTCCCATCGTGCCGAAACCCCGCTTCTTGTCGTTTTGCGGGACCCGAATCCAGAATTGGCGACCCGCCACCCGAGCACGGGATCCGCACCCGGACGCCGGCGCTCACAGCACGATATCCGGGGTTTCCCAAGCGAGATGCTGCCCGGCATCGACCGCGATCATCTGCCCGGTGACATTGCGCGCGCGGGCGAGATAGAGCACCGCGTCGGCGATGTCGTCGAGCGGAACCGCGCGATGGAGCGGGAGGCCCTCGACCTCGTGGACGAAGCCCGGCTCGCCCTGCGCGAGGTTCGGGAGCACGGGTCCCGGCCCCACGGCGTTCACCCTGATCCCGCGGGAGGCGAAGGCTTGCGCCATCGTCCGCGTCGCCGTCCAGAGCGCGGCCTTGCTGAGCGTATAGGAAAAATATTGTGGTGTGGGGCGCCAGACCCTCTGGTCGATGATGTTGACGATCGCGCCCTCCGTCCCCGCGGGGAGGTCGCGGGCGAAGTCGCGGCAAAGAACAGCGGGGGCGCGGAGGTTGACCGCGAAGTGCCGCTCCCACCGGTCGAGAGCGAATTCCGCGGCTTCGTCGGGCTCGAACACGGCGGCGTTGTTCACGAGCAGGGAGAAGGGACCGAGGATTTTCCCGGCGTCCGCGACGAGGCGAGAAAGCGCGCGCGGCTCGGAGAGGTCGCAGGCGAAGGCCGCGGCGTTGCCCCCGGCCGAGGCGATCGCGGCAGCGGCGGCCTCCGCCTGGCCGAGCGATTCCTTCCGGCAATGGAGGACGACCCGATAGCCCTCCCGCGCGAGGCGCTCGGAAATATGCCGTCCGATCCGCTTGGCCGCTCCGGTCACGAGGGCCACCCCGGGGACCGTCCGAGAGGTCGCACCGTCGTTCATCGCTTCGGCCCGAGCCCCTGCGCAGCGCAGCTCACGTCTCGTGCTTCGACGGGTCGAGCAGGCGATGGAGATGCGCCACGAAATAGCGCATGTGGGCATTGTCCACGGTCGCCTGAGCCTTGCTTCTCCAGGCCTGCTCCGCCGACTTGTAGTCGGGGAAGATGCCGACGATATCGATCTGGCTCAGGTCGCGGAACTCTGTCCCGTTCAAGTCCTTGAGCTCGCCTCCGAATACGAAATGGAGAAGCTGCTTGTCTTCGTCGGTTGTGTCGGTCGTCATGACGTCGCTTTCCTCGGGTTGCAGCTCGCGGCACGGCCGAGCACTCCCGTGGCCGCGACGGCGAAGGCCGCCGCACCCGCGCATGCCCGCTTTCGGAAGGCCGGGGCCTCAGCCGGCCGAAAGGCCGGGGGCACGCCGCGCCGCGGCACTCACCTGCCGCTGGATTTCCTTTGGTGCGGCGACGAGTACGCCGTGCCGCGTATCGGCACGATTATAGGTAATCGCGCAACCATCCAAGGTCGCCAAGCGCCCGCCCGCTTCTTGCAGGATGAGATCGGCGGCCGCGATATCCCAGTCGTGCGCGTTTTCCGAGGCGAAGCCGGCATCGAGGGCGCCGCGCGCGACGTTCGTGATCCTCAGAGCGAGCGACGGCAGCCTCGGCTGAAGGTCGAAGGCGATGCCCGCCCGGCGCAGCTCCTCGGCGAGGCGGACTGGTGCCGCGACCTTCGCGCCTTGTGTCAGCGCGCTGCGGGACGACACGGAGATCGCCTTGCCGTTGAGCCTGGCACCGCCGCCGAGGACCGCGGCATAGGTCTCCTTCAAGGCCGGCGCATGGACGACCCCGACGATCGGGCGTCCCTCGCGGACCAGCGCGACCGCGATCGCCCAAACCGCGTGGCCGCTCGCGAAGCCGCGTGTCCCGTCGATCGGATCGACGACCAGCACGAGCTCCTTCGACAGGCGGTCCGCGGAATCGACGGTCTCCTCCGAGAGCCAGCCGGCCTGCGGGAACAAGGGAGCGAGCCGGCGCTCCAGGAACCGATCGACGAGGATATCGGCCTCGGTGACCGGCGATCCGCCGTCCTTGTGGGAAACTTCGGCGGTCGTGCGCTCGCCCGGGCGAAAGAAGCCGAGCGCGATCTCTCCCGCATCCAAAGCGGCGCGAGCGATAGCATCGAGGGTCTCGTCGCCGAGTGAGGTCGTCGTCAATGCGGCGTGCCGGAAGGATCTCCGCGGAATCGCGATCGAAGCAATGCGCGATGTGCGCAAACGCACCTCGCCCCGCGACGGGTTCGCGAGACTGCCTTGCCCGTGGATCCATCGCTTATCCCGCCGAGCTGCACGACACAAGTCGCAGCGCGCCTGGAGCCGCGTGGCAGGGACCGCGGCAAGTCGCATGGCACGGGCCGAGGACCAGCTCCGGGAAAGGTCGAGTGCGCAGAATTGGTAACTATACGAACCGTTTACCACGGTCGTTAGGAAAATCGATGCCGGCGCTGCGCAGACTGTGCCGGAACTAAGCGAAAGCTCGGGCGGTGACAATGCGGCAGGCACATATCGATCTCGGGACGGCGCCCGAGCTCGCGACCAAGGTCGCTTTCGACCCGCGTGCCGACGACGGCCGCCGCCTGATCCTGCTCGGAAGACGCATCGTCACGATAAAGCGCCGTTTGCTCGGGATGAAGATGCATTTGTCGGTCCCTGTCGAGACCTATGTCGGGATCGTCATGGCCCGCGAGGGCCAGCACGACGGCGTGGTCTATCGCGTCACGCTCGCCCATCGCGATCCCGACCTCAGCGTGACCCTGAAGGAATCGCGGAGCCGCAGCGCGATGATCCAGGCCTGGCACCATTGGTCCAGCTATTTTTCTGTGCCTGTCGTCGGCGAGCCTCAGTCCCGGAGATCGCGGCCGATCGAGCCCGCTCACATGGCGCGGCCCCGGAGGGCTCGGACCCAATCGGCGGGTGGCCGCCGCATCTCGAACGGCCAAAAGGCGCGCCGCCGTTTCCGCTTACCGACCGTGACCTGCGCAGGATACGAGGTTACGCCGAGACCTTGACTCGAGGAGCGCGATCCGGACCCCGGTGACAGCGAGCACATGCCGCGACGAGTCGACTCTGCCCGGCGAGCCGATTTTCGATCGGAAGGACTCGGAAAGCAGCTCGAGATCTTCGTTTTATCGCATTTTTGCGATGCGAAGCGCTATCCGCTTCGCTGGAAAATGCTCGAGCCGCGCCGAAGCAGCGCAGCGTCCTCGACATTGTTTCGAGCTGCCCGCAAAAGCGCCGTGCCGAGTGCGAGAGCCTCGGCCCAATCGGCGGCGCGGTGTGGCCAAGCCCTGTTGCGATTCCAGGGGAGGTCGCGAAACAAGATCGAGGGGATGCCCGCCGACGCGGCCTGCGCGACATGGCGAAAATGATCATCGACGAAAAGCGCGACATCGAGATCCCGCAAGGTCACCGCCTTGTCCGCCGTATAGCCGATCGAATGAATTTCCGCGAAGGTGGCCGGAAAGCAGCGCTCGACGAGATCGATCGTATGCGCCGAGATTTCCGCCTTGCGGGAGGTCACGACCACGAGCCTGAAACCCGACGTGGCGAGCTGACGGCACGCCTCGGCGGCGCCGTCCAACGCAGCGATTTCTCGGTCCATCCGATCGGCGTGGAACGCCGCGACGAGCGCGTCGGTCTCCGCGGCATCGGCGCCGAGCTCGTAGGTGGCGAGCTTCTCGTCCGGCAGCCGTCGGCCGGTGCGTGCTTCGAACCAGTCGAGCAGGACTCTCGTCGTATCGACGAGCGTATCGTCGAGGTCGAGTGCGATTGTCGTCATGTCCTGCACCAGCTGACAGAGGTTTCGAAGCGCGTCCCGACTATGGGGTCGGCCCCGGGGACCGCGGCCGCCGCGCACCGCCGGGACCGGCCCCGCGTCGCGGATCACGACATCGGCGGCAGCGCTGTCGGGATCGGGGTCGCATCCCCGGACGCTCCGAGACCGGCGGGGGCCCGCTCGGTGCGCAATTCGTGGTCCATTGCCTGGCCCTCGGGATCGCATACCTCGGCGAATGATCCAAGCCACCTCGCCTTTGTGTCGCGCCCTTTCGGCGGCGAAAAGAGATTCGACTTCGGCCCTGCGGCGGCGGTTGCAATCGGTACACCTTTGGGCCATAACGTCCGAACTGCCGGACGCAAGCGTGGCGGCACGGATGCGGGTGTAGCTCAGGGGTAGAGCACAACCTTGCCAAGGTTGGGGTCGAGGGTTCGAATCCCTTCGCCCGCTCCAAAATTTCCAAATAAAATAAGGGACTTGAATGATGGCCGCCGGATGGCGGCCTCTTCGTTTTTCAGTAATGGTGTCCACCGAAACGGAACCGAAATTCCCCTGACCGCGAGATTTCGCCTCGCCGGCTCCTGCGCTCAGCGGGTGCATTGCGGCGCTCGAATCTGACCGTGAAAGTGAGAGGTTGGCCGGGAATCCCGTGACGGGTCGGGCTTGGGAGAGAGGCTCTCGGCGCCCGTCACGGAGATTTTCCGATGAACGTCAATGCTTCCCGCTTCGGCGCTTTCACCCTGATTGCTTCCGAGGAGCGCGGTTCCGCCGGCTTAGAGGTCGATATCTCGCGCGGCGAGCGCATCGTCCGCGTCTCGTCCGAATGGTTCTCGCGCCCCGACGACGAGCGCAATCTGTCGCTGACGGAGCTCTATGCCGCCGTCCGCAGCCGGGCGGAGCGCGCACACGCCCGGACAGTGGACAGCCGCGCGGTCCGCGTCGAGGCGAGCCGGGAGAACCCCGAGCGGCTCGCGCTGATCGTTCCCGGACCAGCTATGCCGGCTGCGCCAATCCACTGGAGCTTCGGTCAGCTCTGCAGCTTAGTGGGCGCGCCGACCGGCTATCTGCGCGAGCAGCGTCGCTCGCCGGCATCAACCTTCAACCTGGCCTCTTGTCTCATTGCGCCGAGCTGGTGAAGACATTGGAGGCAGAGGATGGCAGGGTCGAGCGTCGCGAGGTAATCGGGCCGGACGACATCCATTATCTGAACAGTCAAGCTGTCTCACCAGCTTTTCACTGATCCCATTCCATCAAGGTCGAGCCTGACGCCGCCCGCAATTGGTGGCGATCGCGTGCGCTCGCGTCGCTCCCAAGGAGCCATCACGATGTCCTCCAGGATACACTCCGGAGCGCCTGCCGATGTTTACACGCGCATCTCCCCCCGAGATCGTTGCGGCAGTCGAGCAAGGTGCAGGCGAGTGGCGTGCGCCGTGGTTCCACAACGGAACAAGTAGTGCGCGCCCGACCAATGTCGCTTCCGGCAAGCGCTATCGTGGCATCAACGCGGTGGCACTCTGGGTCACAGCCATGGACGCTGGCTACAGCGACGGACTTTGGGGTACCTATCGGCAATGGCAGGACGCTGGCGCGCAGGTACGCGAGGGCGAACGCGCCACTGCTGTCGCGCTGTGGAAGCAAATCGTATCCTCCGAACCGGCTGACGACGATGAGGGTGATGATGGTGGCCCCCGGCGACCGAGAGGGGAACGCAGGATGGATCGAGCGGTCAGGATCGAGGCCTCGATCGATCGACAGGCGGTCGGCACGAGGCAGCTCGCCATCGCGGGTCTGTGTGGTGTTCTCGCCATGATCGACGGCTTCGATGCCCAGGCGATGTCCTTCGCGGCGCCGGTGATCGCGCGTGAGCTCGGGAGTCCGGGTCCGCAATTCGGTCCCATCTTCCGCGCCGGAGCGCGCGGCGCCCTGATCGGTGTCATCGTCCAGGGGTCGCTCGGTGACCGCTACGGCCGCAAGACGATCATGCTCGCATCCTTTGCCATGGTCGGCACTGCGTCGCTCTCAATCATTTCCACGCGTGGTCTCGAGGCATTGATCTTCCTTCGGCTTCTCGAAGGCGTGGGCCTCGGTGGCGCCCTGCCAACCTCATCGCGATCACGTCGGAACATGTCCCGAAGTGGCGGCGCTCGACCTTCGTGACGGCGATGTTCTGTGGTCTTCCATTGGGCGCGATCCTAGGCGGGATCGCAACCGCGCAGCTGCTGCCCGAGCTCGGGTGGCGCGTGGTGTCCTGGCTCGGTGGTCTCCTCCCCTTGGCCCTCCTGCCCATCACTTGGTTCGTCGTACCGGAATCCTACTCCTACCTCCTTACACGTCCCGGCGGAACTCTTGGTCGTGCGGAATGGTGGCCTCCCCGAGGCGAATGGGATCCATGATTGCGAATTCGCGCCAGATCAACGGAACTCTTCGCAGTCCCCGAGCCCGGTGTCTGCGGCCGGCGCCCCGGGCGGGACCTCGGAAGACCTGTCGCGCCGATCTCGCAGGCGCTCGAACGCGAGGTAAACCACCGGGGTCGTGAACAAGGTGAGCACTTGGCTCACGATCAGCCCGCCGACCATTGCAACGCCGAGCGGCGCGCGAAGCTCGGATCCGGTTCCTGTTGCCAGCATGAGAGGCAGACCACCGAGTATGGCGGCCACCGTCGTCATCATGATCGGCCGGAACCTCAGGAGGCAGGCCCGGCGAATGGCATCATGGGCCGAAGCTCCACATGCGCGCGCAGCGATCGCGAAATCGACCATCATGATCCCGTTCTTCTTCACGATGCCGATCAGCAACAATATTCCGATGAGCGCGATCAGCGACAGATCATGCCGAAACAGCATCAGAAACAGCAGTGCGCCAGCGCCCGCCGAAGGTAGTGTCGACAATATGGTGAGGGGGTGGATGAAGCTCTCGTAGAGGATTCCCAGAATGATATAGACAGCGACGAGCGCCGCAAGAATCAGGTAGGGCTGGGACGCTAATGTCCTCTGGAAAGCCTGGGCGGTCCCTTGAAAGCCACCCTCGAGAGTAGCCGGCAACCCGATCCTCGCTGTCGCGGAGTCGATCGCATCGATCGCCTGGCCTAGCGAGACGCCGGGGCGGAGATTGAAGGACATCGTCACTGCCGGAAACTGGCCTTGATGATTGATAGTAAGTAGGCCGGCCTCCTCCGTGGAATAGCTGACGAAGGTCGAGAGCGGCACCTGGCGTCCGGAGATCGGCGACGTGAGATAAATTTTCTCGAGCGTGTCGACATCGCCTTGAAGCTCGGGCAGCACCTCGAGCACGACACGGTAGGAATTGAGCTGCGTGAAATATTGTGCCACCTGGCGCTGGCCGAAGGCGTCGTAGAGCGTGTCGTCGACGAGACGGGGATCGATCCCGAAGCGAGAGGCCTTGTCCCGATCGACGACGAGGGTCAGCGCCGCGGCCCTGTTCTGCTGGTCCGAGACCAAGTCTTGTAGCTCCGGCAATGATCTCAAGGCACCGAGCACCACAGGTGCCCAACGGTTGAGATCGTCGATATCGGCGGACTGCAGCGTGTATTGATATTGGGTGCGACTCGATCGGCCTCCTACATTGAGGTCTTGCGGCACCTGCATGAAGAAGTTGACGCCCGGGACAGCCGCGAGCTCCTTGCGCAGCCTCGCGATGACCTGATCGCCGGTCATGTTGCGCTCGCTGCGCGGCTTCAGCCCGATGCGAATGAAGCCGGTGTTGGACGCATTCGAGCCTATGCTGCCGATGGTCGAGACCCATCGCGCGATATCCGGATCTTTCTCCAGAACGCGGGTGACGGCGAGCTGGCGGTCCTTCAGCTCGGCGAACGAGGCATCTTGCGTCACCTCGGTCGTGCCGTAGATCACGCCCGTGTCCTGCTGAGGGAAGAATCCCTTGGGAATTGCGACATACAAGACACCCGTGGCAACGACTGTTGCGAGAAAGGATGCCAGGACGAGGCGTTGGTTAGACAGGACGAGATCGAGCCCTTTTTCATAGGACGCGAGCAGGGCAGCGATCGTGGCCTCGACGATTTCGGCCAGCGCGCTTCGGGCGACGCCGTGGCGCGTCCCGAGAATACGCGCGCACATCATCGGTGTGAGGGTCAGCGAAACCACCATCGAGACGAATATCGTGAGCGAGATGGTGACGGAGAACTCGCGCAGGAGCCGCCCGACAATGCCCGTCATCAGGAGAATCGGGATGAAGACCGCGACGAGCGAGACGCTGATCGAGACGATCGTGAAGCCGATCTCCGCGGCGCCGTCGATCGCAGCCTGGAGCGGGGTCTTGCCCGATTCCATGTGGCGATGGATATTCTCCAGCATGACGATCGCGTCATCGACGACGAAGCCCACGGAGATCGTCAGCGCCATCAGCGAGAGGTTGTCGAGGCTGTATCCAACCACATACATGATCGCGCAGGTGCCGAGAAGCGACAGCGGCACCGCGACGCTCGGGACGATGGTCGCGCGGAGCGTTCCTAGGAAGAGGAAGATGACGACCACGACGAGCGCGATGGTGACGAGGAGGGTGTGCTCGACCTCCGTGACGGAGGCATGGATGGTGCTGGTTCGGTCGACCTCGATATCGACCCGCATCGCCGGTGGGATCGCGGCCTGGAGCTGGGGCAACAGAGCCTTGACCCTCGCGACGGTCTCGATGACGTTCGCGCCGGGGAGCTTGAAGACGGCGATGACGACTCCGGCACGTCCGCTGTGCCACGCCGCGCTTTTCTCGTTCTCGGCCCCCGCTACGGCGCGGCCGATGTCACGCAGGCGGATCGCGGCACCGTTCTTGGTGGCGACGACGACATTGTTCCAGGCATCGGCCTTGGTCAGCTGATCATTGGTATAGATGATGAAATTGCGCCGCTCGCCCTCGATCGTGCCCTTCGGGGAATTGACGGTCGTGGTCTCGATCTTGGCCCTTACATCCTCGAGGCCGAGGCCCAGTGCCGCGAGCCTCGACGGATCCACCTGGATACGGATGGCGGGCTTGCGTTCGCCTTGGACCATGACCTGCCCGACGCCCTGGATCCGGCTGATGCGCTGGGCGAGAACCGTATCCGCGAGGTCACTGACCTCGGTGAGCGGCATGGTCTCGGAGGATATGCCGAGGATCAGGATCGGAAAATCCGCAGGGTTGGACTTCCGATAGGTCGGTGGGCTCGGAAGATTGCGCGGCAATTGCCCGCTCGCCGCCGTGATCGCGGCCTGCACGTCCTGGGCCGCGGCATCGATGTTGCGGTCGAGATCGAATTGCAACGAGATCGACGAGCTGCCCGTCGTGCTCGACGACGTCATTTGGGCGAGCCCGGGAATTTGCGAGAACTGGCGCTCCAGCGGCGTCGTGACCGAGGATGCGATCGTCGTCGGATCTGCGCCGGGCAAGCGCGTGGTCACCTGAAGGGTCGGAAAATCGATCTGTGGTAGTGGGGCGATCGGCAGGAACGGAAAGGCGACGAGGCCCAGGAGCAGGATTGCGCTCATGAGCAGCGTCGTGGCAATCGGCCGGACGATGAAGGGCGTCGAAAAGCTCATCCACCTTCAGTCCGCCGTCGTCGCTGCAACGACATCGGCCTTGCGAGCTTCGACTCTCGAGCCGGGTTGCAGGCGATAGTGGCCGCTGGTGACGACGACCTCGCCTTCTGTGAGCCCCTTCTCGATCACCGCGGCCCCGTCGGTGACCGTCGCGACCGCGATCTTGCGGGCGGATACCGTGCCGTCGCTTTCGACGACATAAGCGAACCTGCCGTCGATGCCGCTCTGGATCGCTTCCGCGGGGATCGTCAATACTTGCCGCAGGGTGGTCACGTGCAACCGTGCGTTGACGAACTGGCCGGGCCAGAGCAACCCGGCTGCGTTGGGGAAGGTGGCCTTGAGGCGAATGGTCCCGGTCGACTGATCGACGGCATTATCGAGGAGGGTGAGCTCACCGAGGTCGTATCGCACCTTGCGGTCCTGGCCGAACACCTCGACGGGCAATGGACGACCGCCGCTCGCCGCGAGCAATTGTGGGAGAGAGGTCTCCGGAAGCGTGAAGACCACATTGATGGGCTTGGTTTGGGTGACGGTGACGAGGGGCGCGCCGTCGTTGGCTCGAACTATGTTGCCGATGTCGACGAGCCGCATGCCCACCCTGCCGTCGAGCGGTGATCTGATCGATGCAAAGTCGAGATTGATCCGCGCGAGCGCCACGGCCGCTTCGTCGGCTTTGACCGCCGCCTCGAACTGCGCGACGCGCGCCTCCGCGGCCTCGAAGACCTGTCTTGTGACGTGGTTGTTCTCGACGAGCTTGGCATAGCGCTGCAGATCTCGCCTCGCGTTTGCGAGCTGGGCCTCGTCTTGCGCCTTCCTCGCCAAGGCCTGATCGACACTGGCCTCGTAGATGCGCGGGTCGATCTTCAAGAGGAGCTCGCCGGCGCGAACCTGCTGCCCCTCCTTGAAGGCGATCTCGATGATCTGGCCATCCACCTGCGGCCGAATTGTCACCGTATTGTAGGCTTGGACGTTGGCAATGCCCCAGAGGTAGATCGGGACATCGGCCCATCGGCTGGATGCGACCCCGACCGGGACGGCAGCGGAGTGGGGTGGAGCGACGGTGGGCGACTGCCGCGAGTGGGTCGCGAAGCCCCAGGTCCCCACGGCGACAAAACTCCCGATCGCTGCGATCGCAAGGAGCCGCCGCGGGCCGAGAATCTGTCCTCGAGCGCGATTGCCTCCGTCCTCGGCTGCAGTGACGGGACCGGCGGCGGGCCGTTCGTCGATCCTGAAGCCGAGATCCGGCCTAGCGACATCGGTCGCCCATCGCGCGACCGAGGAGCGAATATGGATCATGGCCGCGCGTCACTCGTCGCGAAGGCCCTCTCGGGCCGGATACGAAGGGCGGAGCAGCACGCCGTGCCTTGCACGTCTGAGGACAGGGACGATCTCGTCACGGCACCACACCTTCAAGTCGCCGTGCCGCCGGACGAGGCGCCGAGCTTCTCGTGCGAGATGCTCGTGGCGCCGAGCCTTCGGCGCCATTCACGGCCGGCCTTGTTTCGAGCCCGCGTTCTCGCACGAGAACCGCTATAAGTCTAGTCTCTTTGTCGAAATTATATAGTTATTGGTGGCGAGGCCCTCCGCGCGCCGAGGTGCTAGAATTTCGAGACCACGGGAGTCGAGGCTCGGGGGGTGAGCTTGTAGTCGAAGCCGACCCGGACCTGGTGCTCGGTCCAATGGTGTCGCGTCGAAATTCCCGGAAAGACGATCGGGCGATCGGTGAAATTGCCGTAGTCGGAATAGCGATAGTCCGCGCGGACCGCCCAGTGCTCATCGAGCGCATATTCCACCCCGCCGCCGATCGTCCAGCCGCTGCGCGTCGTGGAGAAGCTCTCGCGCGTTCCGAGCACGCTGTACTTGTTGCGTATCCCCGCGTAGGTTCCACCGCCTGTCGCATAGAGGAGGATATGGTCGAGAGCCAGGCCGACGCGGCCTCGGATCGAGCCCTGCACATAGGAATTCGTCGTGACCGTGACGTAGTCGAGGAGCGGAACGGTCTTGCGCGTCCCAGTACCGCCCACGTCGCCTTCGAGGCCGACCACGAGCGCTCCGAGCTGGTAATTGTATCCGATATGCCCGCCACCGAGGACCCCTCGGGGCCCGGTCGCGAATGGCGCGATGCTACCTCCGATCGTCGTGTCGGCCAAAGGCGGCACAACGGTGAGGAGCCCCGTATCGCGTGCCCACGCATAACCGACATGGGCGCCGAGATAGAACCCGGTCCAGGTGACCGCCCCGCCCGGAACGGGAGGAGCAGGGGACGGAAGGTCGGCACCGAGTGCCGGCCCGGCGAGGGCCATGGCAATGGTCCAGGGAGCGACGTGGCGTAGGCGACGAAACATTTTTGTACTCCATTTTATCGATCGAGTTTATATATTATAATGGCGAAGCTGAACATGGCGAGCGCAATTGCCTAGGGCCTCGATCTCCGGCGGGCACTGTGGCAACGGAGCAACGCTTCCCCACGCTGACGATGATCGCGCTTTGCCGAGAATACGATTCACAGGTTGGAATTGCCTTGCCGTTCCAACGCGAGGTTTCTCGGAACGGAGAGGGTTGCGCAAGAAATCTATAAGATGTATAGACTAACTGATCAATCGTGCGACCCTAGGCGTGACCGATGACATCCACTCTCGCAACCACATATCCGCTGGCTTGGGACCCTGACAGCTCCGCAGCTGTCGATCGCGGCGGAGCCGAGGCCCTCCTCGCTCCGGCGCAGGGCAAATCCTCGCTTCTGCTGCAAGCGGCCGCCGTCGTGCTCTATGGGCTCCTTCTCGTTGCGCTCGCGACATTCTCGATGCGCCGCGTAGACCCTGTTCAGGAGGAGCCTCTGGAGCTCGTCATGCTTCCGGCGGAACCGGAGATTCCGGCGGTGGACGAACCGCCGCCGCCCCCACCGATCGAGGAAGCGCAGGACGAACCGCCGCCGCCCCCGATCGCGGAGGAGCCGGAACCCGTTGCGCCGGTCGAGCCGAAGCCGGTCGTTCAGGAGAAGAAGCCGATCCCCGTCAAGAAGAAGGTGGCCGACAGGCCGCCAGCTCAGGAGCCGCGCCGTGCAACGCCGGCGGCACCGGGGCCCGGGAGTTCGCCGGCGCCGTCGGCGAATGCCGTTCCATCGGGCTATGCGAACCAGATCTTCGCCCGGGTCAGCCGCACCGCGTCGACCGGAACGGCTCGTGCGGCAATCGCGCGTGGCCAGAGCGGCCGTGTCGGCTATCGCCTCGTCATCGGCCCCGCAGGGCAACTGATCTCGAAAAGCATCTCGCCCTCCGGCAATCCGATCTTCGATCTGGCCGCGACCGAGGCCCTGGCGCGCGCGGCACCCTTCCCGCCGACGGGCGTGTCGCGGCCGATCTCGCTTTCAGGCGCAATCGTCTACCGCTGACGCAACACACCCACCCGACCCACCCCATGAGCCGAGAGAACAAATGAGTGATCCCGTAACCGGCGCCGCCGTGGCAGTGCAACACCTGTCGCCATGGCAACTCTTTCTGCAGGCGGACATTATCGTCAAGTCCGTGATGATCCTTCTCGTCATCGCCTCCGCTTGGGGATGGGCGGTGATTCTCGACAAGGTCGTCCGCCTGAAAATCCTCGAGCGGCGGGCATCGCGGCTCGTCGCGAGCATTCAGGAAGGACTGCCCGTGGCATCCTTGGCGGATAGCTTTGCGACGGCCTCGCCCAATGATCCGTTCGTCTTGGTCTACAAGGCGATGGTCGAGGAGCATGCTCGCTCGGCGGACCTCGTCCATACCGAAGCGCAGCGCGACGGGCTTCAGGAGCGTGTCCACAGGGTTGCACAGCTCGCGAGCAGCAGCGCACTCGAGCAGCTCCACAGCCGGTTGTCGGGGCTCGCCACGATCGGCGCCGTCGCTCCTTTCGTCGGCCTTTTCGGCACCGTGTGGGGCATCATGAACTCGTTTCAAGGCATTGCGGCATCCGGCAATACGAGCCTCGCCGTCGTCGCGCCCGGTATCGCAGAGGCTTTGTTCGCGACGGCCCTCGGTCTCGTCGCGGCAATTCCGGCCGTCATCTTCTACAATCGAATCGGCACCGACATCGGTGCCTACGGCAAGAAGCTCACGGCCTTCATCGGCGTGTTCGAGATCGAGCTGTCCCGCCAGCTCGCCAAGAGGGGAGACCGCAATGGCCTTCGCGTTGCGTAAGCATGACAGCGAGTTCGACTCCGCGCCTTTGAGCGACATGAATGTCACTCCTTTGGTCGATGTCATGCTCGTTCTGCTCATCGTCTTCATGGTGGCTGCGCCACTGATGGCGACCGGCATTCCGGTCGATCTCCCGAAGACGCAGACGAAGCCGCTCGCTGACCAGAAGCCACCCATCGTCGTCAGCCTCGACGCGGAAGGGCGCCTCTTCGTCGACAAGAGCGAGGTCGCGCAGGAGCGGATCGTATCGGTCCTCGGCGAGACGCCGGAGGCCAAGGACCGGCGCATCCATGTGCGGGCCGATCAGACACTGTCCTATGGCCGGATCGTAGAGGTGATGGGCCTCATCAATTCCGGAGGCTATACGAAGGTCGCCCTCGTCTCGGAATCCCCGGTGAGGCCGGTCTCTGCGGTGCCTGCTGCCCAATAGGGCCGCGGGAGCACGGCCCGAAAAAGGGGCGGCTCGGCACCTCACGGCCGGCCCGCCTTATCCGAGACGGAGAGCCGAGCGCCGCAATGTCGGTGATCGGCTTTCTTTTTTTGTAGGACGGGGGGGCTCCGGCTCGTCCGCAGATCGATTTGGCTTCCGTCCCGTCCCCCGCGCCGTGCCGTCGGCAGGGATCGACTACGTCGGGAGCAAGCAAAAAAGCTCCCGCTCGACACAGCGAACGGGAGCTCGAGAGGCACGACATATCGTGGCTGTCGTGGGACCGTGATTCGCTCTATGCTCACCTGCGGGTTGCGCCATGGCCTCAGTGGGCGCAAGCCGGAGTCAATTGAGCTGAGCTGCGACCTTGTCGATACCGGCCTTGGCGCAAGCCTCGTCCTTGTCGCCACCGGGAGCACCCGAAATACCGACGGCGCCGACGACGTCCTCGCCGACCTTGATCGGCAGCGCTCCCTGCAGGGCGATCACGCCCGAAAGATGGACAACGCCGAGCGTGGGATTGTCCTTCACACGCTGGGCGAATTCTCCCGACGAGGTGCGGAATGTGCGTGCGGTATAGGCCTTCCGCAGGCTGTTCTCGAACGTATGTGGCGACGAGCCGTCCCCGCGGATCGCGACGAGTGGCTCACCCTCGCGTCCGACCACATGCACGGAGACCCGATAGCCTTGCTGCGTGCACAAATCGTAGGCTGTCTGCGCGATCGCCAGAGCGGCCGGAGCCGAGAGGCTCTTCACCGTCGTCACCTGCTGCGCAACAGAGGGCGAGGCCAGCGTGCAGGCGACGACGGCTTGCGTGGCGATGTTCGATCGAATCGACATGGAGACTACAACCTTTCAATCGCTGTGGGGCACCGGTCGAGTGGATGGAAGGGGTGCAACCCAACGCAATATACATAATCCTAATAGAGTGTATATTATTTTTTGAGGCGCTGCCTCGGTCGTGCGCGCCCATGATGTGGTATAGGAGTCACGCTCGACGAGCCGGGAGCCGGACGAGTGCCGCTCCAGCCCGCCGTGGAACCGTCATTGCCCCGCACGTTTCGGACCGAGGCCAGCGGTCGCGAGCTGAGCCGCTGGCCGGAACACTTCAGGCGGTCCGCGTCAGGGAGCCTTGCTCCGCCGCTCATGCCATTGCCGTACGACCGCGAGAGTATTCTCCACGTGCTTGTCGGGAGAGGGATCCACATAGCTGTAGAGGACCGTATGGTCCGGCGCGATCACATAGGAGATACGCTCGGACACGGCCTCCCCGGAAGGTCGAACCCGAGTGCTCACGGCGTCATAGGCCTTCGTGACGGCGAGGTCGGGATCGGCGGCGACCGGGAACTTGTCGCGGCACTCTTCCGTCGAAAACTTCCTCTGCGTCTCGATCGTATCGCGCGACATCCCGATCAGGGTCGCGCTGGCGGCAGAGAAGCTGTCTGCGGCCTCTGCGAACTCATGCGCCTCGATCGTGCAGCCGCGAGTAAAAGACTTGGGATAGAAGTAGAGAACGACCGGGCCCTTCTTCAAGGCTTCCGACAAAGAGAAGGTGAAGTCCTTTCCCCCGACGGCGGCTTCTGCCGTGAACTCCGGAGCGACGGCGCCGGGCTTCAGGTCCGCGATTGCCGGGATCGTCAGCAATCCCTCCAAAGCTATTGCTCCGCAGATGCCGAGCTTGGAAGCAGAGGTCGTTTTTCCGGTCATGATTGTGCATCTCTCTTCGTGTTGCGCCGGCTCGTGACGAGAGCTGGACCCGCTCGTCCTTCGATATGGTGGGCGATCGCGGCCACGTCGCGGCCAAGGCTCGCTCCTTTCCTGGCTCGGCCGCACCGCTTCAAAACAGCGAGCCCGTGTTGTTCGGAGCGGGTGCATCCCCGACGATCCAGGCGAGCCCCGCCGACACCGCGATCGTGACCAGGACCGCGAGCCAGGTTCGCGAGGTATGGATGTGGTCGTGACGCGTCGCGCTCGGGGCGGATTTGTGACCGGTCAGCATGGCTTGAACCAAGTTCTCCTGCTTGAAGACAGCATGGGCGACGACGGCGAGGACGTGGATCGCGATCGCCGCCACGATCCAATAAAAGACGATACGATGCAGAGACGTGAGGCGCAGGCTCGTGTCGTGGGTGACGTAGCCGCTGAGGGGACCCGTGTTGAAGATTTCGTCATCGGCAAAGAGTCCGAGGAGCGCCTGGCTGCCGAGCAAGCCGAGCAGGGTGACGATCATCCAGGCGCCCAGTGGGTTGTGTCCGGCATGAGGCTCGTCACGACCGCGGATCAATTCCGCGGCATATCGGATGGTCGATCGGGGACCGCGCACGAAGGTCGCGAAACGCGCGTGCTTCGTCCCGACCAAGCCCCACAAGACCCGAAATAGGATCAGCACGAGGACGGCATAGCCACACCAGACATGATACGTGAAATAGGCCACGCCGAGGCGGTTTGTGACGAACGCCGCTATGATGGCGAGGACGAGGGCCCAATGGAACACGCGCACGGGAAGGTCCCAAACGCGATACTCTTCTTTCGCTGTCGATTCGTCGATGCTGTCGTCGATCGCTGCCATGAAAGCCCCTTCTGCGCTTATTCTGGTCGATCGGGGAGGGAGACCTCGCGACCGTCCGTGACGGCCTCCGAGGCTTTCAGCCGACCCGCGAGGCCCCGCGCAGTTCGAGCGCATGGAGCCGAGGAACGACACGAGTCGGCGCGAGAATTCGCCCTCACTTGACCTTGTAGGTGTCGTGGCAACCCTTGCAGTCTTGACCGAGGGTGGTTACCGCCGTCTTGACCGAATCGGTCAGGCCCTTGTCGCGGGCATTGACCTCGGCCAAGGCCACCGCATGCAACTGAAAATCGTGTAGCCGCTTATCGAAATCGGCACGATTGGCCCACACATCCGGCTTTGCCTTCGTTTCCGGCTCACCGAGGTTCGTCGAGTCGGGAAACTCCTCCTGGAGGAGGTTGGATAGGAAGGCGATGCGTGCGATATGCTTCGTGACATCGATATCTTCGTATTTCACGTTGCCTTTCAGCACCTCGCCGATCGGTCGGAAGTTGCGGCCGACCAGCGTAAAGGCCGCTTTGCGTGCCTCGATCGTCTGCCGCGCCGCTGGAGTAGGTGCTGCGCTCGGTGCAGCAGGCGGTGCCGTCTGGGCGCTCAAGGAGATCACCGATGACGCAGCGAGCAGCATGGACGCGACGGCAGGCGACACGACGCGGACGGAAAGCGGACTCCATGACATAGATACGATTCTCCTGATTGTTCTGATCTTGCTCCCGCGCCGTCTCGTATCAGCGCGGGAGCACGTGCGAGGTCGCGCAGGGGCCGTCGGGTGATCGAGACACGTCGCGGCGTGAGGCACGCCGCGCTGCAGCACTCGGCGTCAGCGCGAGCCGATGGTCGGCGTTACTGACGATCTCTGTCAGCTCCGCAAGGTCGCGTTGAAATGGTCGATCGTCCTTTGCCAGGCGAGCTTGGCCGCGGCCGCGTCGTATCTCGGGGTGGTGTCGTTGTTGAATCCATGCTGCACACCGGGGTAGATATAGGCTTCGTACTTGATCCCGGCTGCTTTCAGCGCCTCTTCGTAGGCGGGCCACCCATTGTTGATGCGATCATCGATCCCGGCATAATGAATGAGAAGGCGTGCCTTGATTTTCGCGACGTCCTCGGCCGGCGGCTGGCTGCCGTAGAACGGGACTGCGGCCGCGAGGTCGGGTACCCGGGTGGCGAGGAAATTGGAGATGCCGCCGCCATAGCAGAAGCCGACCACACCAACTTTTCCGTTACCTTCCGGGAGAGCTTTCAGCACGCCCACGGCGGCCAGGAAATCGTTTCGGGTCTTGGCTTGATCTAGCTTCTGAAACTGCTCGCGCGCCTTGTCCTCGTCTCCAGGGTAGCCTCCCAAGGGAAACAGCGCATCCGGCGCAAGGGCGATGAAATTGTCGAGAGCTATTCGCCTCGCGATGTCCTCGATGTGCGGGTTCAGCCCACGATTCTCGTGAACCACCAGGACGGTGGGGAGCTTTCCCTCGATCTTTGCCGGCTGGACCAGGTAGCCACGTAGAGTCCCATAGCCGGAGGGAGACGGATACTCCTTGTAGCTCGCATTGATCCCGGGATTGTCCGGGCGAACCTGCTGCGCCTCGGCGAACCGTGGATTGAGCGCGTCGAGAATCCCCGCGGCAGTCAACCCGCCGACAGCGAACCTGGCGGCGCCATCGAGGAAGCCGCGCCGGCTCGTCAAGCCGTGAACATAAAGATCGAAAAGCTTCAACAGCTCGGGATTGAAGCTGTCGGCGGTCTTGCGTCGCACTGAATCCCTCCTTGCCCACCGTTCTTGGCGCCCCACCAGAAGATATTTTCACCACCGGACCACTGGCAAGGCATGTTGGTGAGCGACATATCCACATGATTTATCGACTATGTCAAGTGCGTTGACGACGAGGGCGACCTGGCTTCGAGCGCAGCCTCTGGCCAGGAATGGCCGCATCGCTTCGACGAGCAAAGAAGAGACAATTTCGAAACCTTCGAAAATGAGAAAATTAAACTCCATCGACTCTATAAACTTACTGGTATATAAAAACATGAACAAGGGCACGCGGTTCGATGAGCGGAAGTCCGGTGGTCGGGCCTTCGTGCCGTTTGTCGGAACCGATGTCCCCGTTTGGTCTCGATTTCGAACGGGATCGATCAAGCTTGAACACGATAGATGGAGTCGGGGGTTGGCAGCGCACATGCGAAATCGATCCAAGCACGGGTTTGTTGCCTTGGCCTTCGGACTGGCAGCGACCGCGGTTTGCGCGGAGGACAATCAGGCGACGAGCGACGCCAAAGCGTCACGCGCTTCGCGCCAGCATTGGGCCTATCAGCGGGTACAAAGCCCCACAGAGCCCAATGTCAAGCAGAAGGACTGGGTTCGGACTCCGATCGATTCCTTCATTCTCGCCAAGCTGGAGGCGAAGGATCTGCCCCCGTCTACCGATGCCGATCGGGCGACCTTCATCCGGCGTGCGACCTTGGATACATGGGGATTGATCCCCACCCCGGAAGAGGTCGTGGCCTTCGTGAACGACACCTCGCCCGAGGCCTATGAAAGGCTCGTGGCCCGGCTTCTCGCCTCGCCGCGCTACGGCGAACGGCAGGCGCGGCTCTGGCTCGACCTCGCGCGCTATGCCGACAGTGCCGGCTTCCAGAACGACTTGTTGCGGTTGAACATGTGGCGCTACCGCGACTATGTGATCAGCGCTTTCAACCAGGACAAGCCGTACAATCGATTCATCCAGGAGCAGATCGCGGGCGACGAGATCGCGCCCGGCAACGAGGAGGCGCTGATTGCCACCGGCTTCCTCGTCGGGTACCCGGACAACAGCAATTCGCGCGACCTCGTTCAGAGAAAATATCAGATCACGACCGATATCACCGACACCATCGGGCAAGCGATCCTCGGGTCGACGATCGGTTGCGCTAGGTGCCACAACCACAAGTCGGACAAGTTCACGCAGAAGGACTACTTTTCGTTCCAAGCCTTTTTCGCCAACACCAGCGTCAACGAAAAAATCCCTGTCACGAAGGGCGAGTACGAGCGCGAGTTCGAGGCCGCTCAGGCCAAATGGGTGGAAGCCACCAAGGATATCAAGGCGCGCCAAAAGGCGCTGATCGATTCCGTGCGGGAGAAGGCCGTCAAATACCACAAGGAGCGCTACCTGACGGATAGCCGGGAATCGATTTTCAAGCCGGTCGAGCAATGGACCGCTCTCGATCGCTGGGTCAACCATAGGGTGTCCTATGTCACGACCGAGAACGATCTCGCCGCGTTCCTGAGATATTCGGGCGAGGACAAGGAGAGTCCCGACTTCGACAAGGCCAACTGGGACAAGTGGCTGGAATATCGCAAGCTCACCGAAGAGCTGAAGAAGTTCGATAAGCTCAAGCCGAACAAAGGATCGATCTATATTTCAGGCGTGACCGAGCTCGGGCATTCGGATTCCCCACCGACCTATGTTTTCTTCGGCGGCAATCACGAGCGCCCGGAAGAGGAGGTGCAGCCGGCATTCCCGGAATCCTTGACCACGGAAAAGCCGGTCATCATTTCCACCGAGAAATCCTCCGGCCGTCGCGCGGCCCTCGCCGGGTGGCTCGCGAGCCCGACCAATCCGTTGACCGCGCGAGTTTTCGTAAATCGGGTGTGGAACCAATATTTCGGCAAGGGCATCGTTGGTACCGTGAGCGATTTCGGTAAAGCCGGCGATCGGCCGACAAATCCAGAATTGCTCGACTATCTCGCAGATAGCTTCGTCCGTAACGGCTGGAGCATCAAATCGCTGCACCGCCAGATCCTGTTGTCGAGAACTTACCGGCAAGCCTCTGATCACCGCGAGGACGCCTACAAGGCGGACCCCGAAAATCGTCTGCTCGCGGTCTTCCCACGCAAGCGCCTGGATGCCGAGCAGGTTCGCGACTCGCTGCTCGTCGCCTCGGGCAAGCTCGTGGAAAAGGTCGGAGGCCCGAGCGTCTTCCCGCCGATCCCTGCCAACTTGAACGCCGGCCCGCTATGGGAGGCCTCCGCTGACCCACGTGATCACAATCGACGTAGCCTCTACATTTTCACGAGACGTAGCGTTCCTTATCCTCTTCTGGAGCCTTTCGACATGGCTTCCGCTCAGCAGGTGCACAGCAAGCGTGACGTCACGACCACGCCGCTGCAGGCGTTGACGCTGATCAACAGCGACCAGGTCTTCGCTTGGTCCCAGGCGCTCGCAGGCAGGGTGATTCGCGAGGCGGGGCCGGACGAATCTGCGCAGCTCGACCGTCTCTATCGAATCTTGTTCTCGCGCGTGCCGACCCCCAGCGAAAAGGCGGTCTTGCTGGCGTTCCTCGACAGTCACGGCAGGTCGATCATCGAGAAGGCGACGGACGGCAGGCTTTCGCTCGCGGTACCGATCGGCTTGAAGGACACGCCATCGCGAGATCCGTTGCGGGCCGCAGCATGGGTCGATCTCGTCCATGCGGTCGCGAACTCAAACGAGTTCATCTACCGATTCTAGTTCGTCGCCTTCCGAGAACCCAAGGAGCCACACGATGAGACAATCGCGTCGAGATCTAATGTTCAAGACCGGATTTGCATTCGGCGGGCTCGCGCTCGCGGCGCACTTGCCGGGAGGTGGCCTGCTCGCCACTCCGACCCTGGCGGCGACCTACGTCGATCCGCTCGCGCCCAAGGAGCCGCATTTTCCGGCAAAAGCGAAAACTGTGATCTGGCTCCACATGGACGGAGCGCCGAGCACCCTCGATCTCTACGACTACAAGCCCGACCTCGTTAAGCTCGCAGGACAAGAGGTCCCGGCTTCGTTCCTCAAGGGCATCAAGACGAGCACGCAGGGCGGCGTCGGCAAGCTGTTCGCGTCGAATCGAACCTGGAAGCAATATGGTCAGAGCGGCGCATGGTTTTCCGACCTCCTGCCGAATCTCGCGCAACAGGCCGACAAGATCGCGTTCATCAGATCGAGCGTCACGATCGGTGCGACGCATGACATCTCGATCCTCAAGCTCAATACCGGCGACCTCAGCCCGGGGCGTCCCTCTCTCGGCGCCTGGGTGACCTATGCGCTCGGGTCGGCAAACCCCGATCTGCCCGCCTATGTCGTGCTCTACAGCGGCAAGAAGGAGCCGACCGGTGGATCGGTGAACTGGAGCTCGGGCTTCCTGCCGGCGGTCTACCAGGGTACCGCGTTTCGACCGGGCAACTCGCCCATTCTTCATCTCGATCGCCCTGAACTCGTCGGCTTGTCACAGCAGCGGGACGATCTCGACCTGTTGAGACGGTTGAACGAGAGTCGAGACGTTGTCTATCCGGAAGACACCGAGCTGCAGGCGCGTTCGCGTTCGTATGATCTCGCGTATCGGATGGAGGCTGCCGCGCCCGACGCCGTCGATCTGAGCAAGGAGTCCGAGGCGACGAAGGCCCTCTATGGGTTGAACGACGAGGCGACGAGAGACTACGGGACCGTCCTGCTTCGCGCGCGGCGCCTCGCCGAGCGGGGGGTCCGCTTCATCCAGGTGGTCTCGGGCCCCTTGGAGGCCGCTGGGGAGGATGTACGGAACTGGGACGCGCACCAGGACCTCGAGAAAAATCACGGCGCTCACGCCAGGGCAGTGGACAAGCCGATTGCAGGGCTGCTGGCTGATCTCCAGTCGCGTGGGTTGCTGGACCAGACGCTTGTCGTGTGGACCTCGGAATTCGGGCGCACCTCCTACGGCCAGAGCGGCAACGGACGCGATCACAATCCTTGGGGCTATACGCAATGGCTCGCGGGAGCCGGGATCAAGGCCGGGACGACGCTCGGCTCGACTGACGAAATCGGGTTGAAGGCGGTCGATCGGCCAGTCGATACCTATGACCTGCACGCGACCGTGCTCCAGCTCCTCGGCCTCGATCATTTGAAAACCACCTATCTCAAAGCCGGGCGCGCCGAACGTCCGACCGTCGTCTATGGCTCGGTGGTCAACGAGGTCCTCGCCTGACCCGTCGATCGAGGGAAGTCTCTAGAGAGCGTCAGGCCTTGTACGGTCGGGCGCTCTCGTTCTTTTCCACCAAGGGTTTATCGGGATGGTGTGGAAGATGGTCGCCCTACCGCTGCTTCTCACGTTTCTCTTGACCGTCTCCGCGAGTGGCACTGAACGCAAAGAGATCGATTTGCGGGACTACGACGACGAGCTGATGCGGGATCTGGATCGAACGATCAAGTTCTTCGAGCCGGATATCGTCGCGAAAAATGTCGAAGGCGCCAAGCAGGATGCGGAAATTCTCGTGGAGGGGTTCCAATATACGGAGGATTATTTCTCCAAGAAGGAAAATGCAGAAGATGCGGTCGAGATCTCACAGCGCGGATTGCGATCCGTGGCTGCCGCGCTCGCCGCATTGAGTGACAGCGATTTCGACAAGGCTTCGGCGTCGGCGCGAGATGCCGCCGAAACGTGCCGCGCTTGCCACGATATCTACAAGCCCCTCAAGAAGTGAGGGGTATCGGCCTTCGAGTGTGGCAGGAATGCAATAAGCGCCATTTCACTCTTGCGGATACCCACGATCGAATTGACTTCATATGCATATACACTCGATAAAACAAATAGAGTAATAAAGCGGTCGAAGCGGATGTCATAGCCTAAGGCGCGGGTTCTGACTCGTGCGCTCTAAAAGGCGCTACAGCACTTCTCGAGCAGCTCGGGGCCCGATGGCAACCACGGCTCGGCGTTCGTTTTTACCAACCGCCTATGTGCTCCGATCCCTGTGAACGAGGTCGCGATGCGGCAAGAGCCCGCGCCAGAGCGAGATCCAGGGTAGCATCAACGCGAACCACCCAACGTCCCGGGCAAGGGATGTCGGATATGGAGCATCGTATGAAAACGAGAAAGTTTTGCCGGGTTTCGCGCCGTATCGGCCTGCCGGCTGGGCTCGTCCTCGCGGCGTCCTCGACTGCGATCGGGCAGGATGCGCAGGTTCAGGACGTCGTCGTGACGGCCCCTGTAACCGCAGAATCGTTGTCGCAGGAGCAGGTGGAAGCGTTTCAATCCAAGCCGAATCCCGTGACCGTGGTCACCAAGCGACAGATCGAGGCCCTGAACATCACCAACCTGCAGCAGGCGCAAAAGCTGCAGCCGAGCCTTCAGATCAAGTTTTCCAACGTCCGCAACCTCACGGTCAATGTCAGAGGTTTCGGCAGTGCTTCGTCCAATGCGACCGACGGAATCTTCGGTGGAGTGCCGGTCTATATCGACGGCGTGTATCAGCCTCGCCCGGGTCAAGCGATCTTCGACATCCCGGACCTCGTGGGGGTCGAGGTGCTGAAGGGACCTCAAGGCACCAGCGGAGGCCAGGACAGCACGGGTGGCGTGGTGAACCTGACGACGGCGCTGCCGAGCTTTGTCGCGCAGCAGGCCGCGCAGGTGACCTATGGAAAATACAACAACGTCCAGGTCCAGGCGCAATCCACGGGACCGATTGCGGAAAGTGACTGGGCCGCCTATCGAATTGCGGTCTTCGGCCAGGACCGCGACGGCTTCATCCAGAACAACATCGCCGAGACGCGCTACAATGATTGGCACAGCAAGGGCGCCCGTGCGCAAATCCTGCTGCAGCCGACCAACGACTTGACCGCCCGCCTCGTGTTCGACTATGGCCACGTCAATCAAGCATGCTGCTTGAACATCTACGATGGCGCAGTGCTAAGCTTCGCGGATGGTAGGCCAGTGCCGAACAACTTCTTCACGCGGGCGGCACGTGTCGGCTATACGCCGCTTCCCACGCCGGCGCTCGCAAACTATCGAACGGACGTCAATGGCTACTTGCAGACAGCACAGGAAAGCTATGGGGCTGCCGCAATCCTGAAATACAATATCAACGGTTATACCTTGAGCTCGATATCGGCCTATCGGGGCTGGGACTTCCACCCGAACAACAGGAATGGAAACTATATCAATCCGCGGGTCTTCGGTGACACCAATCGTCATGTGACCGAAAGATCCGTGCAACAGGAATTCCGGATCACCACGCCACCCGACCAGCCGGTCGAAGCCTCGGCGGGAGTATTCTACCTTTTCGAGCAGCTTTACGGCTGGGGCCTGACCGATTATCGAGATCAGGCGGGCGCCTGGTTCGCACCAAACGCGGCTTCGGTCCCACTTTTCAACGTTGCGCTCAACTATCTCGGCCAGCAAACCTACGACAATCCGAGGGTCCACTCGATCGCTCCCTTCGCGCAATCGGTTTGGCACGCGACGCCCGAGCTCGACATTGTGACGGGACTACGCTATTCCTACACGCAAAAGAGCAGCATCTTTCGAAACTACGTTTTTGCCGCGAACAGTCTCGCGGGCCTGACCCCCGCGGAACAAGGGACTGCCATTGCGGCGCGCAACGCTCGAGTCGGCGCCGATCGCGAGTTCGTCGCGAATACGCATCAAGGATTCATCTCGGCTCTGGCATCAGCGGCCTACAAGTTCACTCCTGACGTCATGGGCTTTGTCACCTATTCGAGAGGCGGACGCGCCGGAGGTCCCAATCCTACGGCGAACCTTCCGGCAACAGCGCCCGTAACGGTCCTTGCCGAGGAGCTCGACAATTACGAGGTCGGGGTCAAGAGTGCTTGGTTCGACAACAAGCTTCTCGTGAATGTCGCTGCTTTCGTCATGGTCGATCACAACTACATTACCAATGTCACAAGCTTGACGACAGGGACGCCCGTGACTTTTCTCGCCAATGCCAAGCGCGCGGTGTCGCGCGGTGTCGAGCTCGACGTTCGGGCCGAGCCACTTGAAGGGCTGTTCCTGTATGGATCTCTGACCTACGACAAGACCTTTTACGGGTCCTTCGACTCGGGACCCTGCCCGTTCGAGCTGAGCAATCTCGGCAGGAGCTGCAATTTCACCGGACAGCCGCTTTCGCTGACGCCGCTTTGGGCCTTCGCCGTGGGTGGAGAATACCAGCATCGCCTGGGAGAGATATTCGAATCCGTGCCGAAGCCCGTCGTCGGCTATATGGGCGCGGACTTCACTTATCAGACGAGCTTCTATTCCGACCCGACCAACTCGATCTACACGCGGATCAATCCCTACGGACTTCTCAATGTTCATGCCGGGCTCAGATTCGAGGACGGCAGTCTCGACGTTTCCGGCTGGGTACTCAACGCGCTCGACAAGCGCTATTTCATCAACCGTACAGCAGCGACCGGATTCGGGGCCGGAGGCCTCGGCGGCGATGTCGGTATACCTTTGACGGCCGGATTTACCATCCGGACCAGAATCTGAGTCGTAGCGGGACGAGGGTCTCGGCGAGAGATAGGGCGAAGGCCTGCGCTATGGGCGGTCCATTCGGCCGATTTTGATCGATTGCATCGCACTCTTCGCGGGTTGCGGTGTGAATTGTGATCGGCTCGGCGGGCATTATCGTTGACGACGTCTTTGGATAAAATGACGATATCCGAGAAGCTCGATGCTCGGGAGGTGTATCATGCGAACGAGAGCTTTCGTTTCCGTGCTGTTGGCGACGGCGATCGGCACTTGTGGTCTTGCTCACGGTCAAGCCGCGCGAAGTGAGGGACCGGACAAGGCCACACATGGCTCGACGGCCCGAATCGATGTGACATTCCGGGAATGGGTCGTTCCGACCCCGCATTCCCATCCGCATGATCCTCTGGCGACTGCGGACGGTTCGGTCTGGTACACCGGCCAGAATTCCAATCTGCTCGGCCGGCTGGATCCGAAGACAGGTGCCTTCAAGGAATTTGTCTTGACCACGCCCGGCTCCGGCCCTCACGGTTTGGTCGCCGACAGGGAGGGGCGGATCTGGTTTACCGGAAATCGCAAAGGCTATATCGGCAAGCTCGATCCGGCGTCCGGAATAGTCACGGACTACAAGCTACCGGATCCGGCGGCCCATGATCCACACACACCTGTTTTCGATCAGGCCGGAAACCTCTGGTTCACGGTCCAAAACGGAAACGTCATCGGTCGACTCGCGCCGGGAACCGGCAAGATCGACCTCGTCCGTGTACCGACTGCGAATGCGAAGCCTTACGGGATCGTGATCAATTCCGTGGGTGTTCCCTTCTTCGCCGAGTTCGGCACCAACAAGATCGGGACAATCGATCCTTCGAGCCTCGCCATCAAGGAATATCCACTGCCGAATGCTGACAGCCGGCCGCGGCGGCTCGCCGTCACGAGCGACGACGCGATTTGGTACACGGATTATTCGCGCGGCCGGCTCGGGAGGCTCGATCCGAAAACTGGCGATGCCCGCGAGTGGGTTTCTCCCGCCGGAACAACCGCTGGGCCTTACGGAATTGCTGTTGCAAACGACGTTGTCTGGTACAGCGAGTCCGGCCCGAGCCCGAACACGCTCGTTCGGTTCGATCCGGCGTCGGAGGCATTTCAGACGTGGGAGATACCCTCGGGTGGCGGGGTTGTTCGGCACATGGTATCGACCCCGGAGGGAAACCTCGTGCTCGCGTGCAGCGGCGTGGATGGCATCGACCTGGTCGAGGTGAAATGACAGGGACGGCTCGGAACCTCGTGGGCTCGAACGACCGGACGCTGCACGCAGCGCCGCAAATCGGCTGTCCGACCCGAGGCCTCTCACTAGGAGCGAGAGTCCAAAAGGGACGAGATCAGTACGAAGCCGAAAGGTCTGGGCTGGCTTCGTTGTCGCCTGTGTAACAGGTGAGCTCGCGGCTCCTCGTCGAGTGGGCGCTCGCGTTCGGCCGTGGACGGTAACGACTCTCGAAGCAGCCTGGCTGTCGTTGGGCGATCGAGGTTTCGATTCGGCACCCGCAGCGTGGTTCTAGGGACCGTGGCATCACCTCGTGCCATCTGTCGAGAAACTTCTGAAATCGCGATCGAGCGCAGCTTGGCGTAAGATATCGCGCCAGAGCGCTTGGTAGCGGAGGAGGGACTCGAACCCCCGACACAAGGATTATGATTCCTCTGCTCTAGCCGGCTGAGCTACTCCGCCCCGCCCTCGCCCGCGAGGCTCCTCGGCGAGGCGCAGGCCATATAGGCATGGGGGAAATTCCTGTCAATGACATGTGATCCGCGCCCGCAAGTCATGGCCGAGGCGTTCAGAAGGTCCATGAGCTCACTAGTGACCGCAAGGCGACCGCGGAGGCGCCACGGAGCAACCCGCTCTCGAGTCCCGATGCCCCGGGACGCGTCGCGGCGGCCTGTCTCGTCGGTGTCGAAATCTCGGACGCGGAGCTCGCTTCCTTCGACATCGTCCGTCATGACTGTCATGGCGACACGAAGGATTCTACCCATCCGACCCGTGCGACTCGGCGAGGCTCGAACCGGAACCGAGCGCACCCCGGTCCCGGTTCATCCGAAGTGAGACATGATGATGAACTCGGTAAGCTGGCAGGGCGGCATTCAGGCGGGCCTCCCATCCGCCCTCGCGCATGGACGATAGCGAGCGCATGCGTGGCACCCCTGCCTGGCCGGTCTTCGCCATCGGGGCGGCGATGGCCGCGGCGAGCCTCGGAGCGGCCCCGGGCCTCTCGGGAGTGCTCGGCGCCGCTTTGGCGCTCGCCATGCTCGCGATCGCGATCGTCGATGCGCGCCATTTCATCATCCCCGACGAGCTCACCTTCGCGGCCGTGCTGCTCGGGCTCGGGCATTCGCTCGCCACGGCGCCGAGCGGGATGAGCATAGAGGCCCTCGGCCTCGCGCTCGTCAGGGGACTCTTCCTCGGCGCGGTGTTTCTCTTGCTGCGTGGAACCTATTCCAGGCTTCGCAAGCGCGAGGGGCTCGGTCTCGGCGACGTCAAGCTCTCCGTCGCCGCAGGGGTCTGGCTCGGCTTGGACTTCATCCCCGTCGCGATCGAGATCGCGGCGCTCGCCGCCATCGCGGTCTATCTGCTGCGCCAGATAGTCCTGCGCCGTCCCGTCAGCACGACGGCGCGGCTTCCCTTCGGGCTTTTTCTCGCCCCGTCCATTTGGGTCGCATGGCTCGCGGAGGTGCTCTCGTCGTCGAGCTGACAATGCTCATCCGGCAGGGCGGCAGAGCGAGCAGAGGCGGCCGAGCTCGGCGTGAAAGCGTTCGGCCGCGACGGTCGGGGACCAAGGCTCGAAAGCCCGACCTCCGTAGACCGCAGCGAGTGGATCCTCGGCCAAGGGCTCGAAGGGGATCTTCAAGGTGCTGCGCACCTCCTCCCGCGTCCAGCCGACGACATGCACCGCCTCGGTCGCCGCGGCGACGCGATCTGCGCGCTTGTGGGCCTTGCGCTCCGCGGCGGTCCAAGGCGGGAGGCCATAGCGTAGCACGATCGCGGCTTCGAGCCTTTCCGTGAGCCTTCGATAGGCCTCGCCCAGGAACGGCTTCAGCACCGAGATACAGTCGAAGCCGAGCAGCCCCTCGTCGGCATCGTGCAGGAGCTCGCGGAGCTCGGCCTGCGGATTTGCGGCGCCGCGCGACACGAGTCGATGCAGCGCGAGGACGAGGAGGGAATGCTGCGCGACCGAGAGCGGCAGCGGCCAGGCCGAATGACCGCCCCAGCGATAGGTGCGCGCGAGCCCGATCGCAAGATCGCTGTCCTCCCAATCGAAGGGAGTCGGATCGAGGAGATCGAGGCGCTTGCCGGAATAGAGCCTGACCCAGGCGCGAGCCCCGGGGCCGGGGATGGGGGAGTCGGGCATCAGGGGATCAGCCACCGGGGAAAAGCCATGGTGCGATGCGGCACGAGATTTGCTTCAGCGAGACCATAGATTTCGAAAGCGTCTCGGTCGCGACACTCAGCGGATGCGCGGGAAGTCCTTGCGCCGGCTCGTCCGTACCGGATGTGCCGGAACCCCGTGGCCGTCGCTCCACTGCGGCCGCGGCGAGAGCCTTCGCATCGGAGCACGGCAATGAACCTTCAGATCGATCGATCCCATATCGAAGCCATGGTCGCGGCCTTCCCGCACCTGGCGCCGCTGAAGGAGCAGCTGCGGTTCGGCAATCGGGTCGAGGTTCCGTTTCATCAATTGTCGGTTTCCGAGCTCGACCATCTGCGCACGATCTACACCGAGGCCGGGCCGGAGTTCATGGTCAAGGCCGCGCATCTCTCGACCTTGCAGAAGGCTCTTTCCTGCGGGGGCGAGCGGTTCGGTGCCGAGGACCTCGAGAACGTGGTGCCTGCGATCGCCCGCTACCTCGCGCAAGACGGCATAAGGGGCTGGCTGTTTACCGCCAATGTCACCAATCGCCCTTTGCCTTATGTGCTGACTAGGCTCGACTACACGCCCCCCGCGGACGATGCCGCCGGAAAGATTTTTCTCGAGCTCAAGGCCAACGTCAAGGGCTCCGTCACGACACAGGTGGTTCGGATCGCCTCGACCGACATCGTGGGGCGCACCGTCGGCGAGATTTTCGCGATGAAGGGCTTCTTGAAGGAGACGCCCGAGCTGATCGCCGAATACGACAAGACGGTCGAGAAATATTTCGACTGGCGGGCGCAATACGGCGTGCAATTCTCCGCCAAAGGCACCGGATTCTACGCCGAGGACCCGAACTCGACCCATCGCGACACGGACTGGACCCGCAAGGATGTCGTCGTTCTCTCCACGAGCGGCGGCCCGGCCCGGCTCGTCAACGACGAGGGAATCTTGACCTCGCGCACCCTCACGATGGACGCGACGGGAGACGTGCTCGGGCAATACTTGAAGAAGGCGAAGAAAAGCGACCGCTACAACGCCGAGGACGAGGTCGAGGAATCGCAGAAGGAGATCCCCAAGGGTCTCTTCACGCAATTGCCGGTTCACGCCTATATCCTCATGTTCCACCTCGAGCTGCATCATTATATCTGGGTGCACGCGGACGACATGCAGCTCTACGAGTACCAGCCGCAGCTGAAGGACAAGCTGGTGCTGCCGCAGGAGCAGACCGATCTCATCGACATCCTCACAGCGGAGATGGATGTCCTGATGGACGATATCGTCGCCGGCAAGTCGGGCGGCACCACGGTGCTGTGCGCGGGTCCCGCCGGTGTGGGCAAGACGCTGACTGCGGAAGTCTACTCGGAGATCATCCGCCGGCCGCTCTACCGCGTTCATTCCGGCCAGCTCGGTCTCAATGTCGCGCAGATGGAGCAGGCCCTGAAGGACGTGCTGACGCGGGCACAGCGTTGGGGCGCGATCATGCTGATCGACGAGGCCGACGTCTATATCCGCAAGCGCGACGACAATATCGCGACCAATGCCGTCGTGGGCGTCTTCCTGCGCGTGCTCGAATATTTCAACGGTCTTTTGTTCATGACCACCAACCG
Source organism: Beijerinckiaceae bacterium (assembly GCA_024304885.1). Classification (GTDB taxonomy): domain Bacteria; phylum Pseudomonadota; class Alphaproteobacteria; order Rhizobiales; family Beijerinckiaceae; genus Methylocapsa. The sequence goes on along the minus strand of JALJOM010000003.1, from coordinate 2,261,625 downwards.
GGTGGACGACATCGACGAGGCCATCGTCTCCCGCTGCATCGCGATGATCAAGTTCAACCCACCGACCCCCGAGGCGCGGCGTCGGATCTGGGATGTCATGACGGAGCAGTTCAAGCTCCCCGTCGCGGAGACGCTGAAGGACGATCTCGTCCACATGTTCCCGACGGCAACCGGTCGCGACATCAAGGGATTGACGAAGCTCACCGCGAAATTCTGCAGCCAGAAGAACCTGCCGCCGACGGCGGACATGTTCATCCGCTGCTCGGTCTTCCGCGGGCTCGATCTCGCGCCCGAATTTTCCGAGACGCTGGCCGAGGCGGCGGAATAGCGAGCCTGCACGCCAGGCAAGGCGCCGAGCCGCGCGACACCGCAACGTCGAGAGCGACTGCCTAGGTCAAACCGGCGTGATGGAGAGGCGCAGGTTCGCGTCGGGCCTGAGCGTGATCTCGGCCTTCGGACGCGGCCGAAGCCCCGGGACCGGCCGGAACCGGAACGCGCGGACGAGGCTCGCGATGATCGTCGTCATCTCCAGGACGGCGAAGCTCGCGCCGATGCACACGCGGGCGCCGCCGCCGAAGGGCATATGGGCGAAGCGCGGGCGCGCTTTCACCTGCTCGGGGTTGAACCGATCCGGGTCGAAGCCGTGTGGGTCCGGCCACAGCTCGCGATGCCGGTGAAGCGACCAGATCGGGACGACGATGCGCGTTGCCCGCGTGACCTTGTGCGGGCCGAGGCTCGTGTCCTCTTGCGCTTGCCGAGACAGGATCGGTGCCGGCGGAAAGAGCCGCATCGATTCCTGGAGGACCCGCTTCGTCACGACGAATCTGTCCACATGGTCGCGGGAGATCGCAGCATCTCCGGCGACGGAAGAGACCTCGTCCCTGACCCGGTCCTGCGTGGCCTGATCCTTCGCGAGGAGCCACAAGGTCCAAGAGATCGCGACGGACGAGGTATCGTGGCCGGCGACGATGAACGTATAGGCATTCGCCGTCAGCTCTGCGTCGCTCATGGCGCGCCCGGTCTCGGGATCGCGCGCCGAGAGAAGCAGGCCGAGCAGATCATTTGCATCGGAAGGGCGCTCGCGCCGCGCGGCGACGACCTTGGCGGCCTCGTGCTGGAGATAGGCCGTGGTGCTCCGCATCGTGCGGCGGCCCGGATAGGGCAGGAACGACGGAAGCCGCAGCATCGCGTAGAGGAATTCCCACGGCAAGCCTTGCATGTTGAGCGTGAGTACCTCGGAGAAGCGGTCGGCGTCGAGCGTCGCGGGAGACCCGAGCAGGACCTTGGCGACGACATCGAAGGTCAGGCGCGAGACCGCAGCGAATATATCGATGGGCGTGCCCGGCTCGACCTCGCGCCAAGCCGCGACCTGCGTCGCCGCTGCCTCGGCGAAAGCGGGCACGAAGCCGACCACGCTCTCGTGCCGAAAGGCGGGGGTGACCGCGCGGCGCTGCCAGCGCCAATCCGCTCCCTCGGCCAGGAACAAGCCGCGTGGATCGAGCACACGCGACAGGGTCCGCCGCGTCGCCCGGTCACGGACGAAAAGGCCCGCACGCCGGACGAGCATATCCTCGATCGCGTCGGGGTCGCAGACGAAGAGCGCCTCGCCGATCGGCAGCTTCACGCGCGTGTAGGGCTCCTCGTAGGTGGAGCGGGGAAAGCTCTCGACGTAGTTCGAAAGCTGGCGAAAAAGCGAATAGCGTTCGGGGGGCTGAAACGGGACGAGTTCGGGATCATGAAACATGCTTCGGCCTATCGAGAGAGTCACGAGGACCTGCGGCCGAGGCGGCGCAGGCCGCGTGGCGAAAGCAGCTCACGAGATGGTCGTTGACCATGCCCGTCGCCTGGCAGAAGGCATATACGACGGTCGGGCCGCAAAAGTTGAACCCGCGTGCCTTCAAGTCCTTCGCGATCGCGACCGAGAGCGGGGTCTGCGCCGGCACCTCGGCCACGGTGCGGTAGTGATTGACGATCGTCCGTCCGTCGAAGAAGTCCCAGAGGTAGCGGGCGAAGCCTCGGGCTTCCTGGATCGCGAGAAAGGCACGCGCGGACTTGACCGTCGATTCGATCTTGGCGCGATTACGAACAATGCCCTTGTCCTGCATCAGGGCATCGATCTTCGCCTCATCGTAGCGCGCTATTCTTTCGGGATCGAACCTGTCGAAAGCAGCCCGGAACGCCTCGCGCTTGCGCAAGATCGTGATCCACGAGAGCCCCGCCTGGAAGCCGTCTAGGATCAGCTTCTCGAAGAGCGCGCGGTCGTCCCATTCCGGGATCCCCCATTCCTCGTCGTGATAGGCGAGGTAGAGGGGATCGGTGCCGGGCCAGGGGCAGCGTGGCTTGTCGCTCGGGTGGGGGACTGCGCCGGCTGTCACCGATCGCCTCGCCCAGTCATTGCCCGCCGAGGCGCCTGCCGCCACGACGCAGGACCCAGGCGACGAAGAGCATGGCGAGGGGGATCGCGATCGCGGTCGCGAGGAGCGGATCGAAGGCCTCGACCTTCTGGTGAATGCCCTCGAAGAGCAGGTGCAGGATCGCGGCGATGTAGTAGGTGCTGGCGGCGAAGGAGATCCATTTGACCGCTTGCTGCATCCGGACCTGGAGATCGACCCGCTCGCCCATGGTGCGCAAAAGGTCGCGGTTCTGGCTCTCGAGATCGATATCGACTCGCGCGCGCAGGAGCTGGGCGGCGCGGGAGAGCTTGCGCGAGAGATTGTCCTGGCGCGCCTCGACGGAGGCGCAGGTTCGGATCGCGGGCGTCAGCCGCCGCGCGAGAAAGGCCGCGAGGGTGGGCACGTTGGCCAGCGACTGCTCGCCGAGGGCCTCGAGCCGCAAGCTCATGAGCTCGTAATAGGCCCGCGTCGCGCCGAACCGGAAGAGGCTCTGCGAGGCCCCGGCCTCGAGATCGGCGGCGAGCGCGGTCAGGCGGTCGAGCAATTGCCGGCTGGCGTCGAAGCCTTCGCTCTCGCGCATGAGCTGCACGAGCCGCGGAAGCTCGGTCTCGATGCGCCGTATCTCGGGGCCGAGATCCAAGGCTTTCGGCAAGCCGAGCAGGGCCAGGGTTCTGTAGGTCTCGACCTCGAGCAGGCGCTGCACCAGCCCGCCGGCCTCGACCGCGGCCAGCTTGCGATCGAGCACCAGCATGCGCACGAAGCCGCTCGCGTCGGGCAGGAAATCCGTCGCGATGACGGCGGCCCCCGAGAGGACCTCGGAGGCCACCAGCTGGCTCGTTCCGAAGAGCTCCTGCCAGCTCGCCCGGACCGGTGCCTCCTTCGCGACCTGAAGGTCGACGGCAACGAGCAAGGGACCCGGCTGCGGCAAGAGGCGCATGACATAGGCGAGCTCGGACGCGCTCGGCCGGAACAAGTGCTGGCGCGCATCGATCGTGCGGGCCCTGACGGGCTCCTGGGGAAACTCCCAGGCATAGGTCATGAACTCGCCGTGATGCTCCCAGCGCAGCACGGCGGGGGAGAGCTCGACCCTGTGGTGCTTGGCGCCGGGCGGTGGGCCTTTCCCGCCTCGCTCCTGGCAAAAGTCCGCGAGCGCCCTCCGCGCGGCCTCGCCGGCGTCGAGGTCGGTCATGAAGGCGAAGTGGAGGATGCGCCTCGGGCTCGCGATGGGCACGAAGGGTCTGGCGTGCACCTCGGCCAGCACGCGCTCGCGCAGGGCGTGCTCGGCGAAGCCCGAACTCTTCTGCTCTCGAGGCTCACTCAAGACGATCGATCCCTCGGTCGTGTTTCACGGAACTGGTCAGTAGCACGGGACAATCGAGCTGCGAAGCCGGCCTGCTCGGCAACGAGCGGAGCGCACAGGTTCGTCCCTCGTGAGCGGTGCGAGCGACTGAAAGTTTCACTTATGGCGTCATAAAAACAAATAATTTCCAATGCTTGTGCGCTATCCCTAGGATCTGCCGCGTCGCACCGGCAAAGCAGCGAGGCTGCCCACTGCTTCGGCTTCTGCTGCACCGATGGCGTCGCCAATGACACTCACGATGGGAGGAGGCTCATGACTGTTCTGTCGGAAGTGCTGAAGGCGAACGAAGCCTACGCAGCGAGCTTCGGGGAGAAGGGGGCGCTCGCGCTGCCGCCGGCACGCCGTTTCGCGATCCTCACCTGCATGGACGCGCGTCTCGATCCCGCCAAATATGCCGGTCTTTCCGAGGGAGATGCCCATGTCATCCGAAATGCGGGCGGCCGTGCGAGCGACGATGCGATCCGCTCGCTCGTCATTTCCTACAAGCTGCTCGGCACGAAGGAATGGTTCGTGATCCACCATTCGGACTGCGGCATGCAGCTCTTCGACGACGAGATCATGAGCGGGCTGCTCGACACGAGCCTGGAGACCGCCACGATCGACGAGAAGGGCTGGCACGATCACGGGACGGGTCCGGGCAGCATCCACGGCCACTTCATCAAGTGGCACACCTTCAAGGATCTCGCTGCGAGCGTCGTCGAGGACGTCGCCCGGATCAGGTCACATCCGCTCGTGCCTGCGACGATCCCCATCTACGGCTATTACTACGACGTGAAGACAGGCCGCCTCGTCGAGGTGCCCGAGGCGACGAAGATCGGCGCGGCAAGGAGCTGACCGCCACGGACCTCGGGTTTCGGCCGCCGTCACCCGAGGACCGCCGGCCGCGGCGATCGCGGAAATCTGGTGCCGGAAGGTTACTTCGGCGCGAGCACCATCACCATCTGCCGCCCTTCCATCGAGGGCTCGGCCTCGACCTTGGCGATGCCCGCGGTCTCCGACTTCACGCGCTCGAGCAAGCGATAGCCGATGTCCTGATGGGCCATCTCGCGGCCGCGGAAGCGCAAGGTGACCTTCACCTTGTCGCCTTCCTCGAAGAAGCGGTGCACGGCCTTCATCTTGACGTCGTAGTCGTGATCGTCGATCCCGGGCCGAAGCTTGATCTCCTTGATCTCGACGATCTTCTGCTTCTTGCGGGCCTCGGCGCTCTTCTTCTGCTCGAGGAAGCGGAACTTCCCGTAGTCGAGAATCTTGCAGACCGGAGGAGTGGCGTTGGGAACGATCTCGACGAGATCGAGCCCGGCCTCGTCCGCGGTTTGCTGGGCGACGAGGGTTTCGACGACACCGCGGTTCTGCCCTTCGGCATCGATCAATTGAACTTCACGGGCGCGGATTTCTCGGTTGATCCTGGGTCCGTCCTTTTGCGGAACCGGGGGGGCTTTCATCGGTCGGCGAATGGCCTAATCTCCTCGAATCGACTCGTCGAGCCCGACGAAAGTACGAATCATTCGTGTTTCCCTCCATCACCTTCGCAGGACCCGCGACAAAGATCGGGTCTATGCGGCGCGAAGTCAATGGAGCGTCGAGTCGAGCTGGACTCGGCGCGGGCCGTAGCGTTCCGTTCAGAGGCACTGTCGCCAATCGGACAAGGCCCGTCGCGGCCGTGCCGGCCCCCGCACGCGGGAGGGCTCGTTCCCCGAGGTCCCGCGGCTCGTCGCGGAGGCTGCAGGGCGTGGTCGAGCACGACGATCTCGGACGTGGGACCACCGGGCTCGGCGATCCGCCCCATGCCGCGTAGGATCGCGCAAGCAAGATGCATGCGCTCGCTCTTCGGGGGAGGGGCTCGCTTTCGTTTGGTCGAAAGATCGTCCCCGCGGCGTCGAGCGGCGCCGCATCAGGTGGCACCCGCGTTGCCGCGGACCGCGACAAAGGCCCTGAGCGTCTCGTCGCGCATCCGTTCGATCGAAAGATGGCGATCGACATGGGCGCGAGCGCGGAGCGAGAGGCGCTCTCGCGCGCTCGCGCCGAGCCCGAGCCCGGCCTCGATCGCCGCGGCCAGCGCCTCGGGCTCCCCGAACGGGATTCGCCAGCCGGTGCGAAGCGACTCCGTCGTGTCCGGAGGCGCGAGGACGGTCTCGGCCAAGGCGCCTTCGTCGGCGACGATCACCGGCATTCCCATGGCCTGGGCCTCGACCGCGCGCCGGCAAGCCGGTCCGGCCTTGCCGATCGGGACGGCGACGACCGCGGCCGCCACGAAGGCGGCAGGCAGGTCCTTGCACGGTGGGAGCGCGCGCGGGTTCTCCGCACCGGGATCGATCGTGCAGCTGCGGCCGTCGCGCGTGGCGTCGACATGGACGAGCCGAAGCCCGCGCAGGCGTCGCGCGCGCAGCATCAGCGCCGTCGCGCGGAGGAATCCCTGCGATTCCGCCGGGGTCATCTCGGTGAGTAAAAGAACGACGGGCTCGTCGGGGGGACTGTTCCAGGCCTGCCGCTGCGCTCGCACGCGGGCCGTCGCGACACGTTCCGCCGTGAAGGCCGATCGGTCGATGCCGGGACCGACGACGTGAATTCTGCCCGTTGCCTCGGGACGGAGCGCTTCCGCAAGATGCGCGGACGACGCCGATTCCGCGAGGACACGATCGCCGCGAGCCATGACGGACTCGAGGCACCCGGCGAGGGGACTGCTCGTGTCGAGCGAGGCGGGAAGGCTCGTGACCAGGGGAATTCGCGTCAGGCGGGCCGCGCCGAGGCCGATCCAGGCCCCGAGGCGCGAGCGGGCATGCAGGATGTCGATCGACTCGCTATGGATCAAGGTGACGAGCCGGACGACGCCGAGCGCCGGCGCGAGGGGATCGCTCGCCCGTGCCGGAAATCGAACGAAGATGCCGCCGCGGGCCTGCAGCTCGCCGACCAATGGCCCGCCTCGGGCCGCGACGAGCGGCTTGCCGCCGACCTGCACCAGCGCCTCGGCGGTCTCGATCGCCGCGCGGGCGGCCGGGCTCGTGCCGAGGTCGGCGAGGATTTGCAGGACTGTGACCCCGGCCAGAGGATGGGGCGATCGTTTCCGGAAGGCGGCGCCTGAAACAATTTGCATCGGAGGCCACGGGGTGACGGCATTGTGCGCGCTTTCCAACCGACCGGGCGGGGTTTCGCATCATGAAATCGAGACGCCGGAACCCTGCAGGGCTGTCGTCCGACCCGATCCGATCGAAGGGCAGCCCTCGCCGCCGGCGCGCTCGGGAGCGGCCGACGCGCGGCCGAGCGAAAGACTAGCCCGAGGTGGTTAAGGATTGGTCGTGACGAACCCGGTTTCTCGCGGCGCGACGCAGGTCGAGGACGCTCCCGTCGTGACCCTCGTCGTGGGGCGGGGCGGAGCGAGCCGCCCGATCGCCTGCCGGCTCCGTCCACGGAGGCCCTGCGGGGCTGGAACGCCCGGCGTCGTTTGGCTCGGCGGCTTCGGCTCGGAAATGCGGGGGATCAAGGCGAGCTTCCTCGATCGCATGGCTGCCGAGCATGGCGATGCGATGCTCCGGTTCGATTATTCGGGCCACGGCGAATCGGGCGGGCGCTTCGAGGAGGGCACGATCGGTCGATGGCTCGAGGAGGCTCTCGCGGCGATCACCTCTCTGACGGAAGGCCGGCAGGTGATCGTCGGCTCGTCGATGGGCGCCTGGATCGCGCTCCTCGCGGCGAGGGCCTTGCGGGAACGTCGCGAGGAGGCACGGCTCGGGGGTCTCGTCCTGCTCGCGCCCGCCGTGGACTTCACCGAGTGCCTCTTGTGGGAGCGGATGGGACCCGAGGCCCGCGGGACGCTCGAGACCACCGGCATATGGCAGAGGCCCTCCACCTATTCGGCCGAGCCGGTGCCGATCACGAAGACGCTGATCGAGGAGGGCCGGCGCCACCTTCTGCTCGGCTCGATCATTCGAACCTATTGCCCGGTTCACATCATCCAGGGCCTGGCGGACAGGGACGTCCCTTGGCGGCATGCGACGACGCTCGCGGAGCATCTCGTCGGCGATCCGGTGACCCTGACCTTGGTCGAGGACGGTGACCACAGGCTCTCGCGCGGGACGGACCTCGCGCGGCTGCGCGCCGCGGTCGACGCGCTCGCCGCCGAGGGTCGGACCTGGCCTTGATCAACGCAAGCGGATAAAATATGATGTTCAATCCTAGCTCGCTGGTATTTGTCGTCATCCCATAATTCCGGGGTCGGCGAGGGAGTGGGCATGGAAATCAAGACCGAGGCCAAAGGCGCCAAAACCCTCGAAGCCGAGCTGCGCGCGCCCTATCGCGACGTGAGCCCCTGCGCCGCGCTCGAGGATGCCGGCGAGCGGATGGCTGCTCCGATCGATCAGCCGGCCGAGATCGTGTCGCTGCTCCTGCGTTGGCAGGCCACGGCGCTGGCGGATCCGCGGCATCCGCTGCCGCCGTTCGAGGAGCTGGCGCTCGGAAGCTTCGGGGACCTCGCCGACGACATCGCCCTCGTTCGCCCGGGCACCGGCGAGGGCCTCGTCGTCTTTCGCGTCGGGCGCCGGTTCGAGGGCTGGATCCGGGCTCGGGATACGACGATCGAGATCACCCCGCGTTCGACCGGTCGCGCTCGCGTCCTGCACGAAGCGGTCGCCGAGGCGTTAGCCGAGGGTCGACCGGTGCAGAAGATCGCGCACGCACTCGTGAACTTCGTCGTCTGCAGCGACGACATCGTCGCTCTGCCTCTCGCCAACCGGTGGGGGCCACCACTCTGCCTCGTCTACGTCCGCGAGCGAGACCGCGCCTGCAATCTTCTCGAATGCTTGTTCAAGGCGACGCCCGAGGGGCAGGTTGCGCTGGTGCTGGCTCGCGGGAAGGACGGCGTGCCACGTGACTTTCAAATTCTCGCTCTCAACGACGGAGCTGCGGCCTTGTTGCAGCAGCCCGCGGACGAGCTGACCGGGCAGAGGCTCGGCGAGGTCGCGTTCAGCCTCGGTGAGCCGAGCGTGATCTCGCGGCTTCTGGACGTCGTTGCGAGCGGCGAGAACGCCCGCTTCGAGCTCGACCAAGAGACCGCGGACGGCGATGTGGTCCACCTGAACGTGGGTGCCGCGCCGCTCGGCGAGTTTGTCGTCCTGACCTTGAGCAATATCGGCGACGTGAAGCGCCGCGAGGCCTCGTTCCGGATGCTGTTCAAGAACAATCCCGTGCCGATGTGGCTTTGCGATCCGAGCGGTCAGACCATACTGGCCGTGAACGACGCGGCCACCGCGCTTTACGGGTATGATCGATCCGCCTTCATCGGCCTGCGCGTGTGCGACATCGTGTCGTGCGAAGCCTGCCGAGACCTGTGCTCGCGAGCCGCGGACGGCACGCGGCCGACGAGCTTCGAGCAGATCGAGCGGCATATCAAGGCGGACGGGTCGAAGATCGACGTTCACATCTACGGCCGCGACATCGTCTTCGAGGGCGTCGTCGCCAACCTCGTCACGATCGTCGACATCACCGAGCAAAGACGAGCCGAGGCTCGAATCGAGCATATGGCGCATCACGACGCCTTGACCGGCTTGCCGAACCGCGCGCTCTTCACAGAGGAGCTGGCCCGCACGCTCCAGGCCAATCTCGCGAGCGGGCGCCCCCTCGCGGTGCTTTATCTCGATCTCGACGATTTCAAGAACGTCAACGACACGTTGGGCCACCCGATCGGCGATCAACTCTTGCGCGCGGTCGGCCAGAGACTGCAAGACGTGTTGCGGCAGACGGATTTCGTGGCGCGCCTCGGCGGTGACGAGTTCGCGATCGTCCAGGCGGACCTCGAGACCCCTGCGGACACCGGTCGCCTCGCGTGCCGGATCGTCGAATCTCTGAATGCGCCCTTCGAGATCGAGCGCTATCATGTGACGATCGGTGTGAGCGTCGGGATCGCGATCGCGCCGAACGACGGCAATTCCGCCCCCGTCTTGTTGCGAAACGCCGACATCGCGCTCTATCGAGCCAAGGAGCAGGGTCGCCGGACGTTCGCCCACTTCTCGCCCGAGCTGCACACGCGCATTCTGGCCCGCAGCGTGATCGAGGGAACCTTGCAGGAGGCGCTGGCCAAAGGCGAGTTCGAGCTCTTTTTCCAGCCGCTCGTCGAGATCGACTCGGGCGCGATCAACGGGTTCGAGGCCTTGCTGCGCTGGCGCCATCCGAACCGCGGTCTCGTCGGACCCAGCGAGTTCATTCCCTTGGCGGAAAAGACCGGCTTGATCGTGCCGCTCGGCGAATGGGCCTTGCGCCACGCGTGCTTCGAGGCGAGGAGCTGGCCGGATCCGCTCAAGGTCACGGTCAACCTGTCGGCCGTGCAGTTCAAGTTCGGAAACCTGCACAAGACCGTGCTGCAGGCCCTCGTCGATTCGGGCCTGCCGCCGCACCGCCTCGACCTCGAGATCACCGAGACCGTGCTCCTTGCGGAAAGCGACACCGTTCTCGCCACGTTGCACAAGCTGCGCGACCTCGGGGTCGGGGTCTCCATGGACGACTTCGGCACCGGCTATTCCTGCCTGACCTACCTGCGCACCTTCCCCTTCACCAAGATCAAGATCGACAAGTCGTTCGTCGACGAGATCGCCACGGGCGCGCAATCCACGGCGATCGTGCGCGCGGTCGCAGCGCTCGGAACGAGCCTCGGCATGGCGATCACCGCGGAGGGTGTCGAGACTCGTGAGCAGCTCGAATGGCTGAGGAAGGAAGGCTGCACCGAAATCCAGGGCTATTACTTCAGCCCGCCGCTGCCGGCGAGCGAGGTGCATGCCATGGTCGAGAAAAAGCGTCTCGGCTTCCGCCAAGACGGCGAGACCGCCTCGTCCGCTCACGCGGCCTGAGGCGGGTTCCGATCGGCAGGCCACGCGATCGCGCTTGCCGCCGAGCGGTGCGGCGCCGAGCCGCAGGTGGTCACGTCAAGAGCTTCCGGCCCATCGCGAGGATGACGCGGGGGACGCTGACCTCCTCGATCTTGTTGCGGTGGGCGCCCGAGAACAGCTTGCGGATCAGGGCGCGGCGCACCTCGGTCGTGGGCTCGAAGCGCACGGCGAACTCGGCGGGTCCGATGTGCCGCAACGGCTCGAACGGCACCACGATCGCACCGGCATCGAGCAGCAGGAGGCCACCTTCCCGCCGCGCGAGACCGGTTTCCGATCCGGCTGAATCGGAAACCGGCTCTACCTTCTGGCCTTGTCGCGATTTCGCATCGATGTCGCTGTAGCGCAACGTCGTCGGCGAAATGCGAACGGGTTTCCGCGTCGCTGCATATCGCTCTCGGCGATCCGGGGCGAGCGCCTCGAGCCAGGCACCTCCGAGCGAGATGTCGCGCACGATGCAGCGAGACTCCTGTCCGTTGCTCCAACGAATCACGGCCACCTCGTCGAGCTCGAAACGCTCGTCGCGGCGCCGTCGTGGCAGCTCGACGCAGACCGCCACCACCAAGGTCAGGAAGACGATGTTGTAGATGCTCCAGAACAGGTTGACGACATAGCCGTTCGCCCCGTTGATGTCGGCGTAGCTCGACAGGTTGACGAGGATGCCCGTCAGGGTTCCGAGAATCACGACGGCGAAGGGCAGGAGATAGCCCCAATGGATCGTGATGGATTCGCTCGAGGTCCCCTTCGCCGTGACCTTGAACGGATGTCCCCAGGGCTTGACCAGGCCGGTGATCGTCGTCTGCGTGATCGCCATGGCCGAGAGCAATTGCGTGACGTCGGTCATGATCGGCAGCACCCGGTTTCGGGTATAGAGGCCCATGAACATCACGGTCGCCGCCGCATAGGGTCCGAGCCAGGTCAGGAGGTCCTCCGTGACGACGACGGCCGCACCGGTCCACCAATAGATCATGGGTGCGGTGATCATGATCAGCTTGAAGGGGAAGCTGAACAGCCAGTAGAGCGTGCCGTCGAGGGAAGAGAACCGGCTGATCGAGCGCAGGCGCGCGGGGCCGAGGACGGACCAGCGCGTATAGATCTGCTGGATGGCTCCGAGAGCCCAGCGGCAGCGCTGCGAGATATATTCGCCGAGCCCCTCCGGCGCGAGCCCGATGCTCAAGGGCTCGTTGAGATAGATCGTGCGATAGCCGTATTCCTCCATCTTGAACGAGGTCAGCATGTCCTCGGTCACCGTTTCGGTCGCCAGGCCGCCGGTCGCTTCGAGCGCGGCGACGCGAAAGACCGCCGACGTGCCGCAGCAGAACGCGACGCCCCAGGCATCCTTGCAGGGCATCAAGACATCGAAGAAGAATCGCTGCTCGTCGGGCCAGACCTTGGTGCAGAGCAGGTTCGACTGGACCGGGTCCGGGTTGAAGAAATGTTGCGGCGTCTGGACGATGCCGACCTCGGTGTCGTCGAAGAGGCCGAGCGTCCGCCTCAGGATCTGCCGGCTCGGGATGAAGTCGGCGTCGAGCAGGAGGATGAATTCCGGCCGCCGTCCCGTCGCGAGGGCATGCCTCAGGCCATTGTTCACGTTGCCTGCCTTGGCATGGAGGCGCTCGGCGCGCTGGACATGGTGCGCCCCGAGCTCGCTCGCGAGATCGCGGACCCAGGGCCGTGCGCCGTCGTCGAGGACGAAGACACGTAGGTCGGGATGATCGATTCCCATGGCGCCGATGATCGTCCGCTCGAGGATGTCGGCCGACTCGTTGTAGGTCGCGATGAAGACATCGACCGGCGCGGCTCGGAGCGGCGAGGCCATGTGCCGGTCGGCCTCGGCGGACCGATCCTTGGTGCGTGCCATGAAGACGTAGACGGTCGAGGCACTGAGGATGGCCATGGCTTCGAAGAAAAAGAACGTCCAAGCCCAAGCTTGCTCCGCCACGCCCTGCCCCTTGGGCATGCCGTCCGTCGCGTGCCACCAGACGTAGCGGAAGGCGAGGACGATGCAGAGCGCTGCTGCAACGACTCGTCCCGGCCCTGATTGCGCGCCGCCGCCGAGCGCGGCCAGCAAGAGGAATAGACCGATCGTGACGAGAAGCGGCGCGAGAGAATCGAGATCGAGCATGGCTTCAGCTTCGAGGAAGGGCGTTGGTCGGTCGCGGGCGAGCGGCATCCGCCGATCGCCCGCATGCCGCAGGTTCGCTCGACCGGACCGTGACGCCGTGCGGTGCCTCGGCGGGCTGGAGCGTGCTTCCGATCCCGGTGCATCGGACACCCGCTCTACGTTGATGTCTTGTCGCAATTACGCAGTGCGATGTCGCTGTTGCGAAACATCGCCGGCGAGATGCGAACCGGCATCCACCTTTCTGGAAAGTGTTCTAGAGCGGTTTCCGATCCGGTTGAATCGGAAACCGGCTCTACATTCTTGTTTTGTCGCAATTTCGCGACGCGAACCGGTGTCCGTTTCGCTGGAAAGTGCTCTAGTGCCGAGAATCGACGATTCCCGGTAGGTCGGTCGAATCGCCGTATCTGTCCCTTCGCCTTTGACGCGTGCTTCACGTCACGACTCACGCTCAACGGCGGCGGGTACTAGAGCAGACGCCGCAGAATCCAATCGACCAGGCCACCGCCGGACGTGGGCAGCAGCACGCGAGCGGTGCGGCCGACGAGACAGGCATCGCTGCCGGAGCCCTCGACCGCTTGCTTGCCTTCCGGGGGCAGCGAGACTTGCGCCACGATCGTCGCGATCGGCTCGGAGACGGGGCGCGCCGCATAGTGCACGTCGCGGCGATCGTCGGGCTGGCCCATGATCGACTCTACCTTGCCCGTCCGCTCGACGAGCTCGCCCGACAAGCGAAAGCGCGCCGTCGCCCCGATCTCGATGTCGGCGAACCGATCCTGGGGCACCGCGACGAGAAGGACAGGTTGGGCGCAATCGACGAGCTCGACCGCGGTATCGCCCTTGGCGATCCGCTCGCCGTCGCTGGCGCCTTGTCGCCACACCATCCCGCTCACCGGCGCGACCAATCGCGCTTCCCGCATGCGTGCGGCGCGCAGCTCCTCGTCGGCGAGCCGCGCCGCCGTGGCGTCGACCTCGGCATGGAGGTCCGCGATCAGGCGGGTCAGGTTCGCGATCTCGATCGCGATCTGGTCGATGCGCTGAGCCGAATAAGAGACATCGATCCCACCGTGGCTCGACAGGATACCGGCCGTCGCGGCCTCGGCCTCGGCACGCAGTGAAGCCAGCCGTCCCTGCTGGGCGGCGGTGTCGTTGCGGGCCGCCTCGAGGATCGAGAGCCGACGCTGTGCCTCCGCGCGGCTGACGACGCCCGAGGCTTGAAGCGGGACCTGACGATCGACATCGATCTGCGCCTGGTTCTGCCGCGCGACGAGCGCCGCGAGGGCCTTTTCCGCCTCGGCGACGAGGCCACGAAGGCGTTCTGCGTTGCTTTTCGTATGGGTCGCGACACGCTCCTCGAGCGTGGCCTTCAAGGCGAGAAGGTCCGCCTTGCCCTCGACCGCGTTCTTGTTCTGCAGCTCGAGCCTTTGGAGCGTCGCGCGCAAGTCCGTGAGGCGCTGGTCGTCGAACCAGGGATCGGTAATGACCGCGATGGCCTCGCCGCGCGTGACCTTGGTCCCGACCCCGCCGATGCGCCCCGAGACGATCCCGTCGATGGGGGCCCGGACCGACACGAGGCCCGCGGAGACCACGGCGTTGTTGCTCGCGACATATCCGTGGCGGGAGTAGAGCGCGCCGATGCCGACGCCGAGGACCGTCACTGCCGCACCGACCTTGAATGCACGGCGCAGGAGATTGCCGCGCGGTCGTGTGGCCGCCTTGTCCCAGGCGGCGCGCTCGCCGCCGCCGCCGATCACCTTCGGTGAATCGCCATGCACGCCGGGCACGGGCAGAGGTGGGAGTCTCTTGAAGAACATAGATACCTCGCCGTGCGGGACCGTGCATTGCGCCCGAGCCGCATCCGGGCCCGAGCGATCCCATCTCGTCGACGCCCGCGCCACCACAACCGGACGGACCGCTCGACGGACAGCCACGTCGTTACGGAATCATGTTAATGAGATCATTGATATATATCATAAAGAAAAAAAATTCACTCAATGAACCTGGGCAGTCTTACCAGTCGAAGCTGGGCCGAACCTGTCCGTGCGGAGCGCTGTGCCCGTGGCCGCAACGGGTTCCGCGCCCGGTGCAGCCTCGGCCGAAAAAGGCCGCAGCACTTGACTGCGCGCTATATGTCGACTAGTCTCGACTTATGGAAGCAAATGCGGCCATCCAGGCGCTGGGCGCGCTCGCGCAAGCAACGCGTCTCGACGTGTTCCGCCTCCTCGTGCAGCACGAGCCGGATGGCTTGGCCGCCGGGGAGATCGCGCGCCGGCTCGGCGTGCCGCACAACACGATGTCGACCCACCTCGGCCTCCTCGGCCGTGCCGGCCTGATCCGCTCGACCCGACAGAGCCGCTCGATCATCTACCGGGCGGACCTCGCCGCCGTCCGTCGGCTCGTCGCTTTCCTGCTCGAGAATTGCTGCGGCGGCACGAGCGCGACCTGTGGCGCCTCGCTCGCCGACCTCCTGTGCTGCCCCCGAGAGGAGCCCCACCATGGCTGACCCGGTCTACAACGTCTTGTTTCTCTGCACCGGCAACAGCGCGCGCTCGATCTTGGCCGAGGCGATCCTCGCCAAGGACGGGGCAGGGCGCTTTCGTGCCTTTTCCGCGGGAAGCCGGCCCAAGGGAAACGTCAATCCCTTCGCGCTTCGCGTACTCGAGAGCCGCAACTATCCGACATCCGGGCTGCGCTCGAAGAGCTGGGAGGAATTCTCGCACCCCGGCGCGCCGGTCATGGATTTCGTCTTCACCGTCTGCGACAACGCGGCGAGCGAGACCTGTCCGGTCTGGCCCGGTCAGCCGATGACGGCGCATTGGGGTATCGAGGATCCGGCGGCCGTCGAGGGCACGGACGTGCAGAAGCTCGCCGCCTTCGAGATGGCGTTCTACTACCTCGAGAAGCGCATCTCGCTGTTCCGCAACTTGCCGATCCGGAGCCTCGACGAGCTCGCGCTCGGCCGGAGCCTCCGCGACATCGGCCGGACCGAGGGGACCGCGAGCCGGGGCCTCCCGACGGATGCCGCCGGGCTCGACGTGATCATCTACCACAACGAGCACTGCGGCACCTCGCGCAACACGCTCGGCCTCATCCGCAACGCCGGCGTCGAGCCCCACATCATCGAATACATGAAGACGCCGCCCACGCGATTGCTGCTCCGTAGGCTCACCGCACGAATGGGCGTTCCGCTGCGCGCGATCGTCCGCGACAAGGAGCCGATCTTCCGAGAACTCGGCCTCGATCGGCCCGAAATCGGTGACGACGCCCTGCTCGATGCGATCGAGGCGCATCCGATCCTCCTCAACCGGCCGATCGTGGTCTCGCCGAGAGGGGTCCTTCTGTGCCGCCCGTCCGAGCGCGTCATCGATCTCCTGCCGCCGCAGAGAGCCGAGTTCTTCAAGGAGGACGGCGAGCGTGTGGTCGACGAGCGGGGCCGTCAGGTCGCAACGGCGTGAGCGCGACCGCCTTACGCCCGAACCCCCCGAAGCGCCTCCGGAGCCGGGAGCATTCCATGTCCTTTTTCGAACGCACCCTCAGCCTGTGGGTGGCCCTCTGCATCCTCGTCGGCATCGCGCTCGGCCACCTGGTGCCCGGCGTGTTCCGGGTCATCGGCGCGGCCGAGATCGCGAGGGTCAACCTCCCGGTCGCGGTGCTGATCTGGCTCATGATCGTGCCGATGCTGGTCAAGATCGATTTTTCCGCGCTCGCCGAGGTCCGCAAGTTCTGGCGCGGCATCGGCGTCACGCTCTTCGTCAACTGGGCGGTGAAGCCTTTCTCGATGGCGGCGCTCGCGTGGTTCTTCATCGGCCACCTGTTCCGGCCGCTGCTGCCGGCCGACCAGGTCGAGTCCTATATCGCCGGCCTGATCCTGCTCGCCGCGGCGCCGTGCACGGCCATGGTCTTCGTCTGGTCCAACCTCACCAGAGGGGAGCCGCATTTCACCTTGAGCCAGGTGGCGCTCAACGACACGATCATGATCGTCGCCTTCGCGCCGATCGTGGGTCTCCTGCTCGGCCTCTCCGCAATCGTCGTCCCCTGGGACACCTTGGTCCTGTCGGTGGTGCTCTACATCGTGATCCCCGTGATCGTGGCGCAGATCCTACGTCGTCGCCTGCTCGCCGTGGGTGGCGAAGCTCGCCTGGCGCGGCTTCTCGCGGTGCTGCAGCCGGCCTCGCTCGGCGCGCTTCTCGCGACCCTCGTCCTGCTCTTCGGCTTCCAGGGCGAGCGTATCCTCGCCGAGCCCTTCGTCATCGCGCTCCTCGCGGTGCCGATCCTGCTCCAGGTCTATTTCAACGCCGCGCTCGCCTATGGCCTCAATCGCGCGTCGGGCGAGCAACATTGCGTCGCCGGGCCTTCGGCGCTGATCGGCGCGAGCAATTTCTTCGAGCTCGCGGTTGCGGCGGCGATCGGCCTGTTCGGCTTCGATTCTGGGGCGGCGCTCGCGACCGTCGTCGGAGTGCTCATCGAGGTACCCGTGATGCTCTCGGTCGTCTTCGTGGTGAACGCGAGCCGGGACTGGTACGAGCGCGGGATCGCGCGCAGAGCCGTGCAAAAGCCGGAGGTCGAGGCCGAGGGAGAAACCGTTGCTTGATCGAACCATGCTCCCGAATATCTCGATTGGTCCCTTCGAGAGCCCACAGGCGGAGCTGCTGCAGGCGCCACAGCCGACCCATAGGCCGCGGATCCTCATGCTCTACGGGTCGCTGCGGCAGCGCTCCTACAGCCGGTTCCTGACCGAGGAGGCAGCGCGTCTTCTCGAGGCCTTCGGTGCGGAGACGCGGATCTACGATCCGAGCGGCTTGCCGCTGCCCGACGATGCGCCGGAGACGCATCCGAAGGTGGCGGAGCTCCGCGAGCTGTCGGCATGGTCGGAGGGCCAGGTGTGGTGCTCGCCCGAGCGCCACGGCGCGATGACCGGGATCCTGAAGACCCAGATCGACTGGATCCCGCTTTCGATCGGCGCGGTGCGGCCGACCCAAGGCAAGACGCTGGCCCTCATGCAAGTGAGCGGCGGGTCGCAATCCTTCAACGCGGTGAACCAGATGCGCATCCTCGGCCGGTGGATGCGGATGCTCACGATCCCCAACCAATCCTCCGTCGCCAAGGCCTACGAGCAATTCGACGAGGCGGGCCGCATGAAGCCGTCGGCCTATTACGACCGCGTCGTGGACGTCATGGAGGAGCTCGTGAAGCTCACGCTGCTCACGCGTGGCGTCTCGGCCTATCTCACCAGCCGCTACTCGGAGCGCAAGGAGGCGGCGCAGAAGCTCGCCGCGCAAGCTCGGTCCGGGTCGGCGTGAGGCGGCAGGAGACGCCCCGACGCCCTATCCCGGACGGCGCTTCTCTCACGGCGTCGGGCGCAGATCGGAAAGGATCGTCGATCCGTCGGACCCGGCGAGCTTCATGCGCACCAGCACGTCGCCGTCGAACCAGAGGTCCCGATCGAAGTCGTTGCTTCCTTTCGCGGTGAGCTTGAAATGGCGGGTCTTGCGCTCGACGCCGCCGACCGTCAGGGTCTCGTCGCCGAGATCCTTCACCTTGATCGCGAGTCGCTTGCCGTTCGCCGGCTCGAACAGCTCACCGCGGGTCACCACGTCACGGCTCCACAGGCTCGCCGGATAGAGGGTCTTCGGCGCCTCCACGGGCTTGCCGTCCACTTCCATGCTGATCTTGTCGGGCTTCGCCGCGACATCGATCACATGCTTCGTGCCGTTGTCGTTGGTCTTCGACTTGAAGGCGACGAGCTGCCCGTCCTTCCAGGATTCGGTGCAATTGTGCTCGTAGCGATAGGCTTCGAGAAACATCACGACGACGGAAATCTTGGTCGCGATATCGACCTTCGTCGTGCCGTCCTTGCGCTGGACATCGATCGTGTTCGTGCCGATCTTGTCTCCGTTGCGCAAGATGTCGAAGACGTAGCGCGTCTTGGGGCCGGCGAGTGAGCTGGCGGACGGAAGCGGCGCTTCGGCGCGGGCAGCTCCCTGCGCGAGGACGAGCGAAGCGAGAATTACCGAGAGGAATCGCATAGCTTTCACCATCCTTGGTTGCATCGCGCGACCTCAGCACGAAAATGCGCCGGAATTCGTACCGCCCGGGGAGTTTCGGCCAGGAAGTTTCGGCGAAGAGGCTTGCGCGAAGCCGGTCACCCGATCGGCGCCGGGGCAGAGGGTCGGGCAACAGGGTTAATGTTCGGTTGATTCGAAGCGGACCACGAGGCTCAGGAGACGCCCGCGAAGGCGAGATCGGCGGCGAATTTCGCGCGGACCTCCGCGGGCGATAGCCCGTCCTGGCGCAGCGTGCGCAGCGGCGTCGCCCTGAGGCTTTTCGACAGCTTCTGGCCCGACGGGTCGCGCAGCAGGGCATGGTGACGATAGCTCGGTGCCGGGAGATCGAGCAGGACCTGCAGTAGCCGGTGCAGGCTCGTGGCGGCGAGGAGGTCCTCGCCACGGACGACGTCGGTCACGTCCTGGAGCGCGTCGTCGACGACAACCGAGAGATGATAGCTCGTCGGAATGTCCTTGCGGGCGAGGACCGAGTCGCCCCAGGCCTCGGGAGCGGCGACGACATCCTGCCCGACCGACCCGGAGCGATGCTCGCGCCAGCCGAGCGGGAACCCGATCTCCGCGAGCGCCGCCGACATGTCGATCCTGATGGCGGCGGGGTGGCCTGCGCCGAGGCGCCGCCGGCGCTCCTCTCGCGACAGGCGCTTGCAGGTGCCGGGATAGAGCGGCGATCCGTCCGGGTCCTTCGGCCAGCCAGGGATACTCGCCACGGCATGGACGATGTCGCCGCGCGAGCAGAAGCAAGGATAGGTCAAGCCGCGCTTTTCGAGCCTTGCGAGCGCTCGCCGGTAATCGGCGAAATGCTCCGACTGGCGCCGCACCGGCTGCTCCCACGCGAGCCCGAGCCAAGCGAGGTCCGCATAGACCGCCTGCTCGAACTCCGGACGGCAGCGCTCGAGATCGATGTCCTCGATCCGCAAGAGGAAACGGCCCCCGGTCGCGCGCGCCATCTCGAAGTTCACGAGCGCCGAATAGGCGTGACCGATATGGAGGTAGCCGTTCGTCGACGGGGCAAATCGAAAGACGCGACGCGCGTTGGACCATGTCATGGCGTCACCCTACATCGATTCTCGACCACGCGGGACCCGTTCCTCGCAAATGCCACGTGGTGCCCGAGCGCTGGGCGGCAGTCGAATCCCCGCTCCGCCGGAACATGAAAATCGTCGTATAAGCTCGGCACGATTCTCCAGCCCGACGGACAGATTCATGGCGATCTCGATCGATGGACCCCGCGTAGCCGCCAAGTCGCGCACGACGAGGCAGCTCGTCGTCTTGCTCCACGGCTACGGCGCCGACGGCAACGACCTGATTGCGCTCGCACAGCAATGGCAAAACCTCATGCCCGATGCCGCCTTCGTCTCGCCGCATGCGCCGGAGCGCTGCGCCCAGGCGCCGACCGGCAGGCAATGGTTTCCCTTGACGATGCGCGATCTCGAGGAGCGCTGGGTCGGCGTCGAGAAGGCGCGGCCCGTCCTCGATGCGTTTCTCGACGCCGAATGTGCCCGCTACGGCCTCGACGACGGCAAGATCGCGCTCGTCGGGTTCAGCCAAGGGACGATGCTCGCTCTCCATGTCGGGTTGCGCCGCGCCAAGGCGCCGGCGGCGATCCTCGGCTTTTCGGGAGCGCTCGTCGGCCCCGAGCATCTGGACGCGACGCGCGCCGGCTCGCCGTCGCGCAAGCCGCCGCCGATCCTCCTCCTCCACGGCAGCGAGGACGATCTCATCCCCGCGGAGTCGCTGTTCCTCTCCGCTGCGGACCTCGCCGAAGCCGGAATTCCGGTCCAATGGCATCTCTCGGCCGGGCTCGGGCACGGGATCGACGGAGCGGGCCTCAAGCATGGCGGTCTTTTCCTCGCCGATTGCTTCGGCGTGCGTCCGGCGAGACCTACCTCGGCCTGAGGTCGATCGGCCCGAGATCGCCGACGACGCTCGTCCCCGGAAGCAGGCCCCGCGCGCGCGCCTCGATTCGGCACTCGCAACCGTTGCCGCTGATCTCGTAAAGATTATAGCCGGCGCGGTGCTGCGCGAGGCCGCGCTTGATCGAGGCCGACGGCACGCCGATCACCGGAACGGGACCTCGGGCGCCCTTCAAATGGCTCACGCTCAGCCGGTGCTCGTGGCCGTGTATGACGAGCTCGGCGCCGCAGCGCTGCAGCATGTTCTCGAAGTCGCGCGCATCTGCGAGGCCGCGCGCGACGTTCGAGGGGCGCGTCAGCGGCGGATGGTGGATCATCACGACCCGAACGAGGCCGCGCTTTCCGGTCTCGACGAGAATCTGCTCGCAAGCGGCGAGCTGGCTCGGCCCCAGGCGGCCGGAGGCGATGAAGAAGGGGGTCGGCACGCCGGACGACAGGCCGATCAAGGCGACGGGCCCGCGAACCCTCAGATAGGGATAGGTCTCGGCCGCGGGCTTCTCGCCCTTGGTCCAATCCCCTTTGGTCCAATCCCCTTTGGTCCATGGCGCGAAGACGCGGGCGAGGTCCGGCATCGAGCCGCGGACATAGGCGTCGTGATTGCCGGGGACGAAGCTCACGTCCTCGGCCGGGCCGAGGGTCTCGAGCCAGGCATGGGCGAGCTGGAACTCGGCGGGCAGGCCGATGTTCGAGATGTCCCCGGTCATGGCGATATGGTCGGGGCGATGGGCCGCGAGATCGGCGACGACCTGCTTCAGGGCGCCCATGTCGTGGACGTAGGCGCGCGCCCGCGTCCAGTTCAGGTAGCCCGTCACGCGCTTGCCGAGCAGCTCCCGGCGCCGAGGCCGCGGCATGGGCCCGATATGCGGGTCCGACAGATGGGCGAGGAGGAACGTCACGGGCGCCACTTTGCGCGGGCCGGGGCGGAGGTCAAGCCGCTCCGATCAGAATTCCGGTCGCGAGCACGATCGCGCCGCCGAGGACGATCTGGAGCGCCGCCTTCAGGAACGGCGTCGCCATGTAGCGCGCCCGGACGAAGGCGATGATCCAGAGCTCGAGGAAGACGACGAGCGTCGCGATCGCCGTCGCGATGACGAAGGCGTGCTCGACAGTGTCCGGCACGAGGTAGGGCAGGGCATGGCCGAGCCCGCCGAGCGCGGTCATGACCCCGCTGATCGCCCCGCGCAGCCAGGGCGAGCCACGTCCCGTCAGCGTCCCGTCGTCGGAAAGTGCCTCGGCGAAGCCCATGCTGATCCCGGCGCCGAGCGACGCCGCGAGTCCGACGAGGAAGGTCTGCCAGTTGTTGTGGGTGGCGAAAGCCGCGGCGAACAACGGGGCGAGCGTCGAGACCGATCCGTCCATGAGGCCGGCGAGACCGGGCTGGATATACTGCAGGACGAACAAGCGGGCACGGAGCCGGTCCTCCCTCATCCTGACCGGCGCCGTGAGATTGGCCGCCCCGAGCTTCGTCGCGAGCTCCTCGTGGCCGCGCTCCGTGCTGGCGAGGTCGCGCAGCAAAGATTTCACCCCCGGGTCCTGCGCCTGCTCGGCGGCGCGCAGATAGAAGGCTTCGGCCTCGGCTTCCCGAACCTCGGCCTCCTTGCGGATCGTGTCGAGCGACAGGTTGCGCGTGAGCCAGACCGGCGGGCGCTTGATGAAGAAGTTCACGTCCGAGCGGCGGATCGGCACGAGGTTCGGCCCGAACCGCTTGCGGTAGAGGGACTCGAGCATCCTGTGATGGGTGGCCTCGGCCTCCGCCATGCCCTCGAACACCTTGGCGGTCGCCGGGTAGCGCTCGCGCAGGTCCTCGGCGAAGGCCATGTAGACGCGATTGTCGTCCTCCTCCGAGGCGATCGCCAAGGCCAGGATTTCGCGCTCGCTCAGGCTCGCGAAGCTCTTCATTGCAGGTTCCCCGAATGCGAGAGGCGATCGTCCTCCCGGTTGGGGCCGGTCCGCTCCGCCACGGGCGCGCCGCTTATCGCGGTGCCGCGCAGACCATGGCAGCCTCCCGGATGATGTCTCCGAGCTTGTGTTGCGTCAGGCCGCTGACGAACCGGAACATCGGAACGAAGGATATAGCATAGGTGTTCTTGCTGATCTCGCTCACGATGCAGTCGCAGCGCTCTTGCAGGTCGAACGTCGCGACACATTTGCGCCGGACGTTCTCCAGGTGGGAGCTCTTGCTGTAATAGGCGAATATCGCGAAGATCACCACGATGGCCGTGATGCCGATGCCGACGCGTGCAGGCATGCCGATCGCGCGCCGCCCGCCGTTCACCGGCTCCCTCGTCCCAGGTGCCGTCTCGGATCCGCTTCCGGGGCCGTGGGTCATCCTGAACTGCGTCCGCGGTGCCCCGCAGAGCGGGCACCGCTCGGCGGTGTCGTCCACAGCCGCCCGGCAATTGCCGCACCGCATCAACATGTAGCGCCTCCCTGTGCTCTATGCTCCGACGCGAGAGGGGCGGCACTCATTCCTCGGCCGTGGGGTGCGGATCTTGGGCCAGCCGCGTGGGCCTCGCGGCATCTGCCAGCCGCATCCAAGGCGCCCAGGCGGTCTCGACCGCGCGGATCCAGAAGAGGAGTGGATTGGCGGCTTCGACGGCCCGGAAGAAGGCATCGAAGGACGGAACCGCGCGCAAGGTGATGGTCAAAAGCTCCTCGTTGCCTTGCCATGGCCGACGATGGAAGATTTCGATATCGAGGTTCGGCAGATGCGCGACCGCCTTGGTCTCGTCGAATTCGGATTCGGTCATGGCTCGGTCCTGTCCTTCCCTATCGGTCGTGAGCCCGGCGCGCCCGCCGCGTCGGCAAGCCCGCGAGACCTCCGCGGCTCTATGGTTGACTGCGATCAGAGGCTCGCGGTCACCGTGGCGATCGCATGACCTTGTCCCAATCGGGAATGCCGGTCGTGAGGAAGCCGAGGATGGCCTCCGCGGCTTGCGGCCCGCTCGCCCGCCAGCCAAGATGGCGATGTGTGACGGTCTGGTCGGGAAAGAACAAGGCCGCGAGCGGACCCCCACGCTGGACCTGGTCCTGGACATAGCGACGTGCGCCGAGGACCGAAATGCCGTGCGCGAGCGCGATATGCCCGCCGATGCAGCCGACCGAGCCGCAATCGGAGGCCGCTTGCCTCATGTCGAGGTTCACGGTCCCGTCGAGAAGCTTCGGCCAGAGCGCAATCAGTTCCTCGCGCTCCCAATCTTCGATGCCGAGCGCGCGGGCCGGCAGGTAAGGCGCATGATGCTTCATGATGGGCTCCTTACGAAGGCCGGCACGGTTCGAGCGGTCGCTGCACGAACGGCATCCTCTCGTTTCCGGAAGCCGGCGAAAAACGGGCCGAGGACGACCCGAAGCCTATAGCTCAAAAACCGGCGCGACGAGCGTATTTTCTCTCGAAGGCCCGGCGAGCGACCGAGCCGCGTCGCCGGTGCTGCGGCCCCGGCAGGAAGGAAGGACAGGATGCCCATGCGAACCTCGGGAGTGTTCTTGCTTGTTGCAGCGTGGAGCCTTGCCGGCTTCGGGTCATGCGTCGCGCAGGAAACCCACTTTGCCGCGCCGCCGCTCGCCGACCCTGTCCAGCCGAGCACGAACGTCTCGGCGCTTGCGGAGATCATGGGCAAGGTCCAGATGCGCCACATCAAGCTGTGGTATGCAATCAAGGGCCGCAGCTTCGATCTGGTGCGCTACGAGCTCGGCCATCTCCGCGACACCTTCGAGACCGCGGTGATCCTCTACCGCAACATCCCGGTCGAGCTCATCGCCGCTGCGGACAAGCCGCTCGGCGGCATCGAGGATGCGGCGAAGGCGAAGGACGCCGCAGGCGGCGAGCGAGCATATGCCGCGCTCACCGCCTCCTGCAACACCTGCCACGTGGCGGCGGGAATAGGCTATATTCTCATCCACACGCCGACATCGATGCCGTTCAGCAACCAGAGCTTCGGGCCGGGTAAGAAGTAGCGATGCGAGGCACCACTTCCGCGCCGAGGTGTCGGCCCTCGCCTGCGGGCAGCCGGCGCGGCTCGCGTCCCGGCTCGTTCAACGAGAGCTGCAGTACCGGCGATAGCGGCGGCAATTGCCCGAGCCCTCTTCGCCGAGTTCCTGCTTGTAGAGGCAGGATCTCCGCAGCTCGTCGCAGTCGTAGCGCGCGGCGGACCGGCCACGATAAGAGGGATAGGGATCGACCTGGACACCTCTCGGTCCGATCTCGATGCTTTGTGCGAAGGCAGTGCCTGACGTGGCGAGAAGACCCGCGGTCGCGAGTGCAAGTGCCGTAGCGTTCATGTGTTGCCCTCCTTCGAAGAGAGGAGGACAATGAAGCCCGAGGGAATGGGTTCCAGGCCGAGACAAGATCGGTCGGCTCCGAGCGGCTGCTTGGCCTCCAGGCATAGGGCGAGCGCCGGCTCGTGCCGGCCCTCGCGATCCTCCGTCTCGCTACGAAACTCGTGGCTGCTCTCGACATAGGTCGATCGCGCATCGAGCTGCGCAGCGACGCCTCGGCTTCAGCCCGCTCGTGTCACTCGGCCGCCACCTGATGGCCGAATGCGTCGAGCCCGTACCTCGCGTGCAGCTCGTCGATCTCGCGACGCAGCTCACGGATGGTTCTCGCTTGCGCCGCGATCCGGGCCTCGAGGCAAGCAATCTCGGAAAGCGCGCCCTCGAGGGTCACGATCTTTCGAATGACGAGCGGCTTTCCGGACTTGTCCTTGGTTCTCGTGTACTCCATCAGTGTCGAGCTCGACTGCGACCCCATGCGACGTTACAGGAACACCTCGCGTGCGCCGCGGCACGATCGGGTGCCGCCGTGCAGGCCCTGCTGAAAAAAATTCGGGGTATGACGATTAAGAATTTACGACGAATATTATGAACGGCTAGATCACGATGACTTTGGATCGAACCGATCCAAAGTCATGAAACGTGATCGATTCCAAAAGTTTAGAGCAGGATGCAGGCGGAAAACCGCGGTACACTTTTCCTCCACCCGCTCTAGACCATCTTCCAGCGAAGCGGGTATCGGTTCGCGTTGCGAAAATGCGAAAAAACAACAACCTAGAGTCAGTTTCCGATTCCGCTGGATCGGAAACCGCTCTCAAGGGCGCAGGCTCGAGGCTTCATTCGCGAGCGCGTGTTGGCGCCCGGCTTTGACAGGGTCGCGAGGCTTCGCGTATAGCGGTCGTTGGGGCTCTGCGGGTGTAGCTCAATGGTAGAGCAGCAGCCTTCCAAGCTGAATACGAGGGTTCGATTCCCTTCACCCGCTCCAATGTCACCCCCCGCCGCGTCCTTCGTGCACCCAGGCGGCGACCGAGCTGCCGAGCAACAGGGCGAGGCCGAGGAACCCGACGGCCAGGGGCATCGAGCCGATGCCCTTCACCTCGCTCGCGCCGGCGCGCTTGATCGCGGCATAGTCCGCGCCTCCATAGCTCGAGCTCTCCCGCAAGGCGGTTAGCCGAGGCATCGTGATCTCGCCCTGCGTCCCTCGTGCGATGCGCCTGACCGTGCCGCCCGTGGCTTCGGCGAGCGGACGCAAGGTCTCGGTCGTGGAGACCACGTCCTGGAACTCTCGCGGGTTCTGCGGTCCGACATGAACGAGGACCGACAGGGTCCCGTCGTTCAGCCGGTAGAGTCCCGGCTCGTCGGCCCCGATCGAGCCGCGGAACAGGCCGGGCTCGGTGGGGACGAGATCGACGCTCGCCGTCTCTCCTGACGGATGGGTGACCTCGACGGGCGAGGCCTCGTCGCGAAGGGTCTGCCGCTCGATCTCGATCCGTGTCCCGCGCAGGAGCGCGCGCAAGGCCTCTTCCTCGAGCTCCGGCTCCTTCATCAGCCAATGGGCGAGGCGGCGCGTGAGGTCGAGATGCGGTCCGCCCCCTTCGAAGCCGCGCGCCCAGAGCCACATCTGGTCGGTCAAGAGAAGCGCGACCCGGCCCTTGGCCTCACGCGAGAGGACGAGGAGCGGCTTGTCGCCGGCGCCCGAAAGGAGGCCGTGACCGCGCGCGACCTCGGCGTCGACCTGGCGGAACCAGCGGCTCCAGTCCGGCGGGTCGCGCTCCGCGCCGGGCAGGCCTCTCGTCACGGGATGCTTTGCGCCGTCGGGCGAGATCTTGGCCAGGAAGGCGCGCTCGGTGACGCTGCCGTCGGGCCGTGCCGGGGCGATGCGCCCGAGCGGGGAATAATAGAGTCCTTCGGGCCGTGCGAAATCGGGCCCGGCCGCCAAGAGGAGCGCGCCGCCCTCGCGGACATAGCGCACGATATTGTCGAGATAGACCGGCGGCAGCACGCTCTGGTTCGAGTAACGGTCGAAGACGATGAGGTCGAACTCGCGGATCTTGCGGCCGAAGAGATCCGCCGTCGGGAAGGCGATGAGCGACAGCTCGTTGATCGGCGTGCCGTCCTGCTTCTCCGGCGGGCGCAGGATGGTGAAATGCACGAGATCGACATTGGCATCGGACTTGAGGAGGTTGCGCCACATCCGCTCGCCGGCGTGCGGCTCGCCGGAGACGAGCAGAACCTTCAGCTTGTCGCGCACGCCTTCGATCGTGACGACGGCCTTGTTGTTCACCTCCGTCAGCTCGTCGAGGCTCGCAGCGACCTCGAGCTCGACGACATTCTGGCCGGCATGCTCGATCGCGATCGGAACCCGGACCGGGCGGCCGGGCGGCGTGACGAGCGTCGCGACCGGCGCGCCGTCGCGGCGAACCGTCACCGCCACGGGCTCGGCCGGAGCGCCCGTGTCGATCACGACGAGCTCGATTGTCACCTCCTTGCCGACGATCCCGAACCGCGGGGTTTCCTTCAGCTTGATCCGGCGGTCATGCTCGCCTTCGTGCCCGGTGACGAGGACATGCAACGGGGCCGCGAAGCCGAGCGCGCCGGGCTCGGCCGGACGGTCGTGGACGAGCCCGTCAGTGACCATGAAGACGCCTGCCAAGCGTTCCGCGGCGACGTCGGCAAGACCCGTGCTCAGGGTCGAAAAGAGCATCGTTCCGTCGTTGCCGGCATCCTTGCGGCTGCTCGGCAGGATGCGGACCTCGACATTGCCGAGGGCCTCCAAGGCCGTTTCCAGCTTGCGCCGGGCCGCCTCGGCCTGGATCCTGCGCTCGCCGATCGCCTGGCTCTGGCTCTCGTCGACCACGAGCGCGACGACATCCTTCAAGGGCGCGCGATCCTCGACGAGCAGGCTGGGCCCGGCGAGCGCGAGAAGAAGCAAACCGAGCGCGACCGCGCGCAAGACAGTGCCGCGCCGTCGCGCATAGAGGGAGAGGCCGACGACACAGAGCGCGGCGAGGCCGAGGCCGATCAGGATCGGCCAGGGCAAGATCGGCGAGAGGGAGACGTGGATCGTGGTCATGCGGGCCGGCGCGGCGGCACGTCGATGCGCGACCAGGCCGGCCAGCGCATTGCGCCCGAATGCCTGATCGTCGCCATTTTCGGGGATTCGTTCGAGAACACGCGTTCCCAGCCGCGATGGATCGCCGCGAGCGTCCCTTGGCCCGCCGCGGCGCCAGGCGGCAGCTCGAAGCCCGGCGCGCTCACCGGGGCCAGTCGCTGCAGCCGAAACGACAAGCCGCGCGCCCGCTCGGTCAAAGCGTCGAGCGCGCGAACCAGGACCTCCTCGTCGACGAGGTTCAGGAGGAGATCTCGCCTCATCTTGTCGAGGACCTCGTCGGTGTCCGCCGCGAGCTCTTCATAGAGCGCCTTTTCCGCGGCGAGCTCGGCCTCGGACCTGTGGGCTTTTGCCGCCCGGACGGCCGCGAGGACCGCGAGCCTCGCGCCGTCGAGGCGGTCGAGCCGGGTGCGGACCCGGCTCGGCACGGGGTCGCCGCGCAGCCGTGCGGCAGGCTCGCTTCCGAACAGCCACACGAGACCGAGGAGCGCGCCGATGCCGAGCGCGATCAGCCCATAGGACGGATTGAAGTACGGATTACGCTGGTCACGGGTGTAATCGGCATCGCGCTGGATTTGCGCGATGTCGAGCAGAGGCAGGCCGAGGATCGCGCGGCGCCCCTGCATCGAAAAGGCGAGCGAGGGCGTCGCAGGGACGATCGCGACCGCCAGCATGCCGATGCCCAGGAAAAGTCCGTGGCGATGTCGAGCCCGAGTTTCTGTCATAGCCGAGACCCTCGATCGCAATGTCGCGCCGTGCCGCAGCGGCCGCGTCCCTCCTCGTGCCACAGCGGTTCTCGACACCACTATACGACGGGCTCGGCGGCTTTCAGCCAGAAATCGGGCCGCGCCCCCGCGATCTTTCCGCCGATCCTGACCGGCGCGATCTTCGTCGCGAGGCCAAGCGGGTCGATTTCGGCGGCGACGCCGCAGAGGGTCGCCGCGCCCATGGCCGGCTCGAAGCGCCCGGACGGCAGCTTCGTCGTGAAACGCCGGATCGGCTCGTCTTTGTCCATGCCGATCACGGACTCGTAATCGCCGGTCATGCCGACATCGGTCATGTAGCCAGTGCCGTGCGGGAGGATGCGATGGTCGGCCGTCGGGACATGGGTATGCGTGCCGACGACGAGGGAGACCCGACCATCGACGAAGTTCGCGAAGGCCTGCTTCTCGCTCGAGGCCTCGGCATGGAAATCGACGACGGCGGCGTCGCAGCCGGTGCCGAGCGGGCAGGCCTCGAGCTCGCGCTCGATCGCGGCGAACGGATCGTCCATCGCGTCCATGAAGACGCGGCCCATGAGGTTGACGACGAGCACGCTCGCTCCGGCCGCGGTCTCGACGAGCGTCGCGCCCCGGCCCGGCGTTCCGCGAGGATAGTTGAGGGGACGGATCAGACGAGGCTCGCGGGTGATGAAGACCTGCGCCTCGCGCTGGTCGAAGGCATGGTTGCCGAGCGTCACGCAATCGGCGCCAGCGGCGAGAAAATCGTTGCAGATCGTCTCGGTGATGCCGAAGCCCCCCGCGGCGTTCTCGCCGTTCACGATCACGCAGTCGAGCGACCAGGCGCGGCGGAGCTCCGGCAGGGTCTCGACAAGGACGGCACGTCCGGCGCGCCCGACGACGTCGCCGATGAAGAGAAGGCGCATGCTGTGTAACGGTTCCGAAGATTTCGTCCCGCGGTTTTCGGACATAAATTCTGCGGCGTCAAAATCAGTCGGCCTCGACCCGGTGCGGGCTCACGCGCGGCAGTCGATCAGCTCGTTTTCGGTCAGCACGAGATCGAGCAGCTCGTCGTGCGGCTCGTGGGGAACCTCGGGCAGAGCCTGGCACGCATAGGCGATCCCGACGGCGCAGACGGGCTTTTGGGCGCGCAGCTTCGCGAGCGTCAGATCGTAGAAGCCCGCGCCGTAGCCGATCCTGTTTCCCGCCCGGTCGAAGGCCGCGAGCGGCACGAAAAGAAGATCGGGCAGGACCTCCGGCGCCTCCGGCAAAGGCTCGCGGATCGACATCTTGCCTTCGGACGTCGGCTCGCCCGGACGCCATCGCCGAAACACGAGGGGAATGCCGCGCTTGCCCGTGACGGGCAGGGCGGTGCGGAACCCCGCTTGCGACAGGGATTCGAGAAGAGGCAGGGTCGAAGGCTCGTTGCGGATCGCGTAAAAGGCAGAGACGAAATCGGGCTGCAGGCGTTGTGCGAGCTCGCAGCCGACCTCGGCGATACGCGCCGCGAAGGCCGTGGCAGCCTCGACGCTTTCGGCGTCGCGGCGGGCGAGGGCCTCTGCTCGCAGGCCCGCCTTGGTCGTCTTGTCGGCTTCGGAAGGCATCTCGGCTGCGATCTGAAAGTCAAGGTGCGGGGCCACGATGGCCGTGGGATATCGACCCCGGGAAACCTACTACGTAGGTGGGCGCCGTGTGTCCTTGCCCACGGGCAAGGTCGGGGACAGCTCCCGTTGAGATCGATAAGGCCCCGGGGATACTGTTCCGCACGCACCCCGCAGCTCCGCCGCGCTTATTTAGAGGCAATGGCCCTCGAGTGCCAGCTCGTTTCGTGCCGAGCCGCCGGAGCCGCCTTCAAAAGGGCGTGGCAGCAGGCGGGATCGGTCGGTCACGAGTACGTGTCAGCCGATTTCCGGCTCGGATCCGAGCCTGGCGCGGTTTCCGCTCCGGCCGAATCGGACGAAACCGACTCTATATCCTTGTTTTGTCTTATTTTGCGACGCGAAACACTATCCCCTTCACTGGAAGTTGCTCTAGCGCATGGGCGGGCTCGACGACTCACCCATTATGTACGAGATGCGGCCCGGCGCGAATCCCCGGAGGTGCAGGCGTGGCGAGCGTCTCGAACGTGAAGATACCAATATGACTGAACCAGAACAGGCTCCGGTCACACCGCGGAAAATCCTTCTTGCAACCGATCTCAGCAGCCGTTGCGACCGTGCTTTCGATCGGGCTGTCCAACTCGCTGTTCAGTGGAACGCGACGGTTCTCGTGGTCCACGCATTGGAGGCGAGCAATGCATTGTTCGAATACCGCCACGACTGGGATTTGCCTTCGTGGCGCCGGCCACCACATCCCGCGCGTGTCGTGCACGACCATATACGTGCTGATTTGCTCCTCGAACATCCGCAGGTCGTATTCGATGTTCACGTCGAGGCGTGAAGCCCGGCCGAAGTCGTTCTCGAGGCAGCAACAAGCAAAAGGTGCGACCTGGTCGTGACGGGTATCGCTCGCGACGATTCGTTTGCGCGATTCCTGACTCGGGGACACGGTGGACTGCCTCATCCACCGCTCGCCGGTTCCGGTGCTGATCGTGAGGGGCCGTGGCTCGCGGCCTTACCGCAACGTCACTGTGGCCACCGACTTCTCGCTTTCGTCACGACAGGCGCTCGAAACGGCCGTCTCATACTTTCCTGAAGCGCATCTTTCTCTGTTCCATTGCTATAATATACCTTTCGCGAGCTATATCGGCCAAGAATCGGTACGCGAGGAATTCCGCCGTGTGGGCAACGAGGCCTGTGCCAAATTCTTGAAGGAAGCTCGTCTTCCATCCGACAGGACCATCGGGATCGAGAGCTTGGTCGAGCATGGTGCACCCGAGGTGCTCCTTCGTCAATATGCCGAGAGCCATCGCACGGACCTCGTCGTGGTCGGAAGTCGCGGCAACAGCGCATTATACGATATCTTCATCGGCAGCACCGCGGCAAAGATCATCGACTCGATGCCGAGCGACGTTCTCGTCGTCCGTAATGCAACAGCATCCGAGCCTGCTGGAGGTGCAATTCGAGCATGATGACATCATTAGCCTGGTGTGCCGCGGGCCTCGTTGTCCTGGTCGTCGGTGCGGAGCTTCTCGTCCGGAGCGGTACCCGGATGGCCAAACGACTGGGAATTTCGCCGATCGTGATCGGCTTGACCATCGTCGCTATCGGAACCAGCACACCGGAGCTCGCGATCGGGATCGATGCGGCGCTCGAAGGCCACGGAGATCTGGCGGTCGGCAATATCGCGGGCACCAATGTCGTCAACATCCTCCTGATCTTGGGCTTGAGCGCGTGGATGATACCCTTGGCCATCAGGATGGAGACCTTGCGGCTCGACCTGCCGATGATGGTTGCGGCGTCGCTGGCGCTCTTGGCGGTAGCGTGGGACGGACATCTCTCCAGGATCGAGGGCTGCTTCTTGCTCGCGGGAGCCTTGGTCTACACAGCTGCCATCGTCCGCGTCGCTCACCGCGAGAGCAAGGCAGTCCAGGCGTCCTATGCCGAGGAGATCGACGGCAGCGAGAAAGATTCGACAGGGTATCTGATCCGCGATTTGGTCGAGCTGGTGGTCGGAATCGCAGTCATTGTCGTTGCGGCGGACTGGCTCGTCTATGGTGCTGTCGAGCTGGCCGAGCTATGGGGTGTGTCCGATGCCTTTATCGGTCTCACGATTGTCGCTGTCGGCACCTCGGCACCCGAGCTCGCGACGACTGTCGTTTCGACGTTGAAGAGGCAGCGCGACATCGCGATCGGCAACCTCCTGGGGAGCAGCGTCTACAATATCCTCTTCATCCTCGGAGTGACGTGCATTGTCGCGCCTTCGGGCATTCCCGTCTCGCAGCATCTCGTCACGATCGACATACCGCTGATGACCGGGGTCGCGCTCCTGTGCGTGCCCGTCTTCTTCACGAGCCGCGAAGTCTCGAGAAAGGAAGGGGCGCTCTTCGTCACCGCCTATATCCTCTATGTCTCGTACCTTGTGGCAGCCAGGACGTAGCATGGTTCTGCGGAGCCTATACTGGCCGACGTCGTGAAAATCTGATTCAGAAGGATCGAGCCACCGTTCTCCAGGAAAACGGTAAAGTATCGCACCGTTTCGATGCGACAGCGATGTCGAGGGGGCGAGCACGCTTTCGACACTGTCGACTCTCCGCACCACGCAAGTCGGGCAGACGATGTCCTTGCCACATCGGGCGCAGGATACACCGGTCCGAATCACCATCCTCGAAGGAATCCGGCAATGCAACACCTTGCTGGATGGGTTGTTCTATGATGTCAAGCTCATCGGCGAGGACGAAGCCGCCGCGATTGGACCCTGCCTCGCCAGTGAAGGTGCTATCGTGCTCGTGCCCCCGACGGGTGCGCCGTCTCTTGCCTTGTGCACATCGATCGACGATTTCATAGCGCGCGGTGGTGCCGAGGTGCGCTCGCGCGTGGTTGCCGGAGTCGGCAGTTCCGCGCTCGGTGCGTCCGCCTTCGCCCGCAACGTCGCGGATGCCATGGGGCAGACCGTGGCGGCAGTCGTCTCCGGCTACGGCTTGGCGGACGTGGCTACCGAAGCATTGGGCGGGTTTTTCCTGTTCGGCAAATTGAACAGCATTCGACATCCCTTCGAGAGTCTCGACCGTATCCCGGAATTCGTTTCCACCGCCGAGCAGGATGCCATCGATCGGGCGAGCAACAAATTGTTCCGCAAGAGCAAGGACACACTGTCGGTCGTAGCCCTTCTCGAACGCGCGCCATTGCGCTTCGACCGGCTGATCGGCCATTCCGAGGGCAACCTGGTGGTTTCTGAAGCGCCGTATCACCTCGGGCAGGGGTCTCGTCGACGGGCGCTCGTTCGGGGGCAGGGCGCCCGAAGCGCCAGCGCCGAAGCGACGGTTTCCGGTGAATTCAGCGGCTTCCGAGGTCGCGGGTGATCTTCCAGAACATCACCATATCGCAAACGCATTCGGAGGTCCGGCAGGGGCACTGAAACCGCCCCTCGTCGCACTCCCGAGCCCAATAGCGCGGAACGGTCAGGAGCTTGCTGTAGCCGAGCCCGTCCAGCATGCGTTCCGCCGGAGCCTTGCCGCCGAACGCCCATGCCGGCGCGAGCACGTCCGACGGCCCATGGCGAGCGAGCCCGGTCTCGGCCTCTTGCACGAGGGCTCGTGCGAGACCGCGGCCGCGAAGGTCGTCGACGACGCAAATGGTCTGGATCACGCCGAGCGAGCTCGCGGCATCGCCGGCCCGCAGTGCGCCTTCGGATCCGCGAGCGGCCGGATCCGGCCGGCGGAGGAACTGCGCGAGGCCGTTCTCCGGGAGCATGTAGAAAAGGCAGAACCCGAGCAAAGCACCCCGGTCAAGATCACGCGCCGCGATCAGGCTCGCGGTCGGCGCGTAGAGCGCGAGCCGAGGTGCGATCCCGGTCTCGAAAAAGCCGCGGCCGAAGGCGCGCCGCGACAATGCGGCGATCTCGTCGAGGTCCTCCCGGCGCGCCTCGACCGGCTCGATGCCGAGGTTCAGAGGCCGCATCCTGGTCGTGGGTCGCATGGTCGTCGATGTCCGCTGCGTGAGAACCGCGCTACCTGCTTTGCGTCCCGTTCAGCTCGCCCGCAATGCGCTCGATCAACGCAGCCGCATCCTCGATCCCGGCTATGGTGCGGTCGGCCCGAGAGCTCTGCCGATCCGCGGCGGCTTCGAGATCGCGGACGTGCCGGGTCGTGTCCACGAGCTCGTCGGCGATGCTGATCGCCGCCATGATCAGGAGGCGGCGGTCGCCGATCTCACCGAAGCGCGCCCGCATCCCCTCGACCTGGCTATCGACCACCTCCGCGAGGGCGGCGAGCCGGGGCTCGTCGCCGTCGTCGCAGTCGATCCGGTAGGTGCTTCCGGCAATCGTCACCGCGACCTGGGCCATGCCTCCTCGTCCTTCGAGCTATTCGGCCGCCGCATGCCGCGCGGGGCTCGACTCTTCCGTATCGATGTGCGCCTTCCTGGCGCCGGCGAAGCGCAGGTAGAGCGCCGGAAGGACCAGGAGAGTGAGCAAGGTCGCGCTCGTCAAGCCGCCGATCACGACGGTGGCGATCGGCCGCTGCACCTCCGCGCCGGTGCCGGTCGCGAGCGCCATCGGAATGAAGCCGAGCGAGGCCACGAGCGCCGTCATCGCGACTGGCCGCAGCCGGGTCCGTGCGCCTTGCAGGATCGCGGCGCGCAACGGCGCTCCGCGCGCCGCGAGCTCCTTGATCGAGGTCAGCATGACGAGGCCGTTCAGCACGGCGACGCCGGAGAGCGCGATGAATCCGACCGCCGCCGAGACCGAGAACGGCATGTCGCGAAGCCAGAGCGCGAGGACGCCGCCGGTCAAGGCGAGCGGGACCGCGCTGAAGACGAGAAGCGCGTCGCGCGGGGATCCGAGCGCGCTGGTGAGGAGCAGGAAGATCAAGAGGAAGCACCCCGGTACGACGATCATGAGCCGGTCGCGCGCGGAGGCGAGGTTTTCGAACTGGCCGCCCCAGGTGGTCCAGTAGCCCGGCGGCAATGCGACCTGCTTCGCGATCTTGTCGCGCGCCTCGGCGACGATGGAGGCGATGTCGCGGCCCCGCGCATTGGCGGTGACGACGATCCGCCTCTTGCCGTTCTCGCGGCTGATCTGGTTCGCGCCCTCGGACATTTCGAATCCTGCGATCTGCTCCAGCAAGATCGCCGGCGTGCGCCCCGTGGCGCTGGAGTAGGGCAGCGGGACGGGAAGGTGGCGCAGGGTGTCGATATTCGCGCGCGGTGCGTCGGCGAGGCGAACGATGATCGGGAAGCGTCGGTCGCCCTCGTAGACGAAGCCCGCGGCCTCGCCTCCGATCGCGGCGCCGATGACATCTTGTACCGCTTGCACGCTGAGCCCGTGGCGCGCCGCGGCAGCCTTGTCGATCACGATGTCGAGCGTCGGCAGGCCGGTCGTCTGCTCGACCTTGACGTCCTCCGCCCCCGGGGTCGCGCGCAAGATTTCGGCGATCTTTTCGGCCGCTTCGCGCATCGGTGCGAATTCCTCACCGAAGACCTTGATGGCGATATCGCCTCTGACACCGGCGAGCAACTCGTTGAAACGGTTCTGGATCGGTTGCGAGAACTCATACATGTTGCCCGGCACGCGATCGATGGCGGCCTCGATCTCGCGCAACAGGCCGGCTTTCCCGATGTGTGGATCGGGCCACTCGGCTTGCGGCTTCAACATGATGAAAATATCGGTCACGTTGACCGGCATGGGGTCGTTCGCGATCTCCGCGGTGCCGGTCTTCGAGAAGACGACCGCGACCTGCGGGAAACGGCTGATCACCTTCTCTACGTCGCTCTCCATCGCCTGGGACTGATTGAGTCCGGTGCTCGGAATTCGAGTCGCTTGCACCGCCAGGTTCTTCTCGTCGAGCTGAGGGATGAATTCCTGGCCGAGCTGGACGAAAAGGAGCGCGGTTGCGACGACGAGGGCGAGGGCCACGCCGAACATGGCCGACGGAAATTTCAGGACCGCTTCGAGGATGGGCGCATAGATCGCCTGGAGGGCCCGAACGAAGATATTTTCTTTTTCGTGCACCGGGCGGGTGACGAGGATGGCGAGCAAAGCCGGGACGAAGGTCAGGGACAGGACGAAAGCGCAGGCGAGCGCGATGATGACCGTCGAGGCCATCGGCTCGAACATCTTTCCTTCGGTGCCGCTGAAGGTCAGCAAGGGAACATAGACGAGGATGATGATCGCCTGGCCATAGACGGTCGGCCGGATCATCTCCTCGGCGCTGGCGACGATGGTGGCGAGACGCTCGCTCTCGAGCAGAGGTCGGCCCTTCGCATGCTGTTGCTCTGCGAGGTGGCGCAGGCTGTTTTCCGCGATGATGACCGCGCCGTCCACGATGAGGCCGAAGTCGAGCGCACCGAGGCTCATCAGGTTGGCGCTGATCCGGCCGGCCACCATGCCCGTCATGGTGAGCAGCATCGTGACCGGGATGACGAGTGCGGTGATGAGCGCCGCGCGGAAATTGCCGAGGAGTACGAAGAGCACGAGGATGACGAGCAACGCGCCTTCGACGAGGTTGGTTCCGACCGTCTTGACCGTTGCCTCGACGAGCAGGGTGCGGTCGAGAACGGTCTCGACCTCGATGTCGGGAGGCAAGGTGGCGCGAATCTCCGCGAGCCTCGCGCCGACCGCCGCGGCGACCGTGCGGCTATTCTCGCCGATTCGCATCAGCGCGGTCCCCACGACGGCTTCCTCGCCGTTCACGCTCGCGGCGCCAGTGCGCAGCTCGCGACCGATCGCGACATTGGCGAGATCCTTGATGCGGACGGGCACCCCCCCGCGCGTCGCGACCACGACCTCGGCGATGTCGGCCATGGTCGTGAGCCGACCCGTGGAGCGCACGACATAGCCTTCACCGTTCTGCTCGATCGTGCCGGCGCCGCGATTGAGGTTGTTGGCGGCGAGCGCGGCAGTGATATCGGCGAAGTCCAGATCGAGCGCCATCAGCTTCGAGGGATCCGGCTGGACATGATATTGCTTCTGGAAGCCGCCGCTGACATCGATGCCGGCGACGCCAGGGACGGACCGAAGCTGTGGCTTGATGATCCAGTCCTGCACGGTACGCAGATAGGCGGCGCGCGCGAGATCGGTCTCGAGGAGCTGGCCTTCCGGTGTGAGAAAGGCCCCGTTCGATTGCCAGCCGGGCTTGCCGTCCACGGTCCCATCGCGCCGCGGCGCGTAGCGAACTGCCCACATGTAGATTTCGCCGAGCCCCGTCGCGACCGGCCCGAGCTTGATCGTCGCGCCGCCCGGCAAGCCGTCCCTGATCTCGCTCAGCCTCTCATTGATCTGGTTGCGCGCGAAATAGATGTCGGTCCTGTCGGAGAAGACGGCGGTGACCTGGGAAAACGCATTGCGGGACAGGGAGCGCGTATATTCGAGCCCGGGAATCCCCGCGAGCGCCGCCTCGATCGGATAGGTGATCTGCTTCTCGATATCGACCGGCGATAGCGAGGGCGCGTAGGTGTTGATCTGGACCTGATTGTTGGTGATGTCCGGAACCGCGTCGATCGGCAACCTCGTCATCGCGGCGATCCCGACCCCGCAGAGCAGGATCGCGGTGACGAGCACGAGCCAGCGGCGATGGACGGAGAAGGAGAGGACTTGTGCGATCAACGGAGTGGTCCCGTGGGTCAGTGGTCGTGGGCTGCCGCGCCCTTGCCGAGCTCGGCCTTGAGCAGGAACGTGTTCTCGACGGCGACGGACTCGCCGGCTTCGACGCCAGCGAGAATCTCGACCATCTCGGCGTCCTGCCGTCCGATTGTCACGTCGCGGCGCTGGAATCCTTCGTCGGTTTGGACGAAAACGACAGTTTCTCCTTGCATCGTTTGCACTGCGCTTCGGGGCAAGCGAAGCTCGAGGGGCTCCTCGCCGATAACGATACTTGTCGTCACGAAAGTTCCAGGGCGCCACATCCCGTGGTCGTTGTCGATCTCGGCGATGACACGGGCCGAGCGCGTGGCGGGGTCCAGCATAGGGCTGACAAAGACGATCCGGCCCGCTTGGCCGGTTCGGCCGGCCGCATCCTTCACGATCTCGACTATCTGCTTCTCCTGGACCGTGACGAGCTCGGCCGTCGGCACGGCGAGCTCGATCCAGAGCTTGGACACGTCGGCGATCGTGTAGAGGTCGTCGGGTTGGCCCTGGCCGCCGACGGCGGTTCCGATATCGACCTTGCGCTCGATCACGCGGCCGGAGATCGGCGAGCGGACGGGATATTCGCGAAGCCGCGACGGCCCTGACGTCTGCGTGTCCTCGCGCGTGACCCTCTCGACCTCGGCAGCGTCCAAGTCGAGCGCCGATAATTTCTGCCGTGCGAGATCTAGCTTGAGCTGTGCCTGTCGAAATTCGGCTTCCGTCTGCAAATATTGCCATTCGGCCGAGACCTTCTGGCGCCAGAGGACCTTGGCCCGCTCGTAGAGCGTCTTCTTGAGATCATAGGTGACGAGGGCGGTCAGGAACTCGGTTTTCGCGTCGGCCGCTTCGCGGCTGTCGAGGATCGCGATGATCTCGCCCTTCGTCACTGGATCGCCCAATCGCTTGCGCAGCTCGGCTACCGTGCCTGCGACGCGGGCCGGAGCGCGAGCGATCCGACCTGCATCGAGCGTCATCGTGCCCGGAACGGTCAAGCGGCGCGACAGGGTGCCCGCTCCGGCAGGTGCCACGGCAATACCCGAAGCCGCGATCTGCGCGGGCGTGAGCTTGATGGTCTCGGCACCATGCTCGTGCGCGCCGGCGGCTCGGGTGCCGCCCGCCTGCCCGAGCGCTGCCTGTGTCGTGTCGTGGTCGGCTGTCGCCGTCGCCGGAGCGAGCACGGCAAGCAGGCAAAGAACTCTGATTTTCATGGCTGCACCCGCTTCGGCGGAGGGATGTGTCCCCTCGTGTGCCGATGGCCTTGGTCGGCTCGTGGGGCGTGCCCGCGACGCGCTGCTGCCGCGCATCGCCGGAGTGGAACCTCGTTCGCCCGACTGCCTTCTGCTGGCATCGGATGCAACGAACCGCGTTGATGCCCATCAAGCTGGATCGCGGACGAGGTTCCGCGACGCCGAGCTCGTGTCTTGTCAGGCGCGAGGCGGCTCGGAGGGAGCGGGGAGGGTCGTCGACCGCGGGAGCGACTCGGCCGGGATCGGCTGGCGCGCGCGCGTCATGTCGAGCGTCGCGATCGAGAGGGTGGCGGGATCGACGACAAAGGTCAGATGACCGGCGAGATGGGCAGCGTGCTCGAGCGCCGAGACGGCGCCGGGAGCGTCGTCGTCCTGATGGTCGATGACGTGCACGCAGCACGCGATCCCGTGAGCACCTGGCGCTTCGGCGCGCGCGAGCGCGGACTGGACATCGAGCAAGGACACGACGAAGGCGAGGGCGAGGCCGATCCGCGCGATCTGCGCCAGAAGCCGTCCATAGCCCCGGCGGGCGCGTTCGAATGAGCGAAGGGACACGGTCTCGCGCATGCACGTTATATAATGTGCGGCGGGGCCCAGTGTCCAGGGAGGAGCGGTGCGGCGCGGTCTCGAGGGGGCGACCTTACGTGCAAACCAAGGCTCAGGTGACCTTCGCCGCCGTCCCCAGCGCCGCCTCGATGGCGCTCGGGTCTCCGCTCAGGCGCAGGCATTTCACTCGGCCGGTCGCGCCCGAGTCGAGCCGTATCGCCGTCCGCGGAAGGTTCAGGGCCTCGGCCAGGACCTCGACCAGAGCTTCGTTCGCGGCCCCGTCCTGGGGCAAGGCGCGCACACGGACCTGCAGGACCGCGCGTCCGTCGGACAAGGCGCCGACCCCCGCGATCTCGTCACGCGCGGCTTTCGGCGTCAGGCGCACAGTCAGGACCAGGTGATCGCCGCGCCGCCTCCAAGGAAGGTTCTCGGGGACGTTCGTCACGGCCGGCGGCGGGGGGCCCGCTCCGCGCGGGATGCCGAATGGATTCCGACCACGAGGCAAAGCCGGCGAATGTTGCGCCCTGTGCCCCCGGGCTCAGAAGACATTCGGATAGATATACATGTCGATAATTCTCTGGATCAAGATGATCAGCAGAATCAGGACGACGGGCGAGATATCGAGGCCCCCGAAGCTCGGCACGACCTCGCGAATCGGGCGAAGCACCGGCTCCGTCAATGCGGTCAATACGTTCCAGATCGAGCGAACCACGTCGCTGTACATGTTCACCACGTTGAAGGCGATGAGCCAGGACAGAACCGCGCCGAATATGATCACGTAGACGTAGAGATTGAGGACGAGATTGACCACGTCGAGAAGAGCGCGCATGGGAACTCCGATGCAATCGGCCGAGGGCGTTTCGAGGGAGCATGCCGTTGAACGGCACGACCTCGCCCGGTCGGGGGGCCCGTCTCGAATGGCCCGCGCCGCCTGCCTGATCCCGCTCCAGCCTCTGCCCGATTGTTTACGTGGCAAAAGCTCTGCATGCAAGAGCGAGCGCGACCTCGGCAATGGTCGTCGCGCCCTTGCGCCGCCCGCGGCACTCGCGTAAACACCGAGGCCACGGGGCTGTAGCTCAGATGGGAGAGCGCTGCAATCGCACTGCAGAGGTCAGGGGTTCGATTCCCCTCAGCTCCACCAAAGGCTGTTGATTTCAAAGGGATTTTTCGAAGTCTTGCGAAGCGGTCCACAAATCCGCCCACATTCCGGCGCGTCCCCCGTGCCGCGCTCGCGGCCATCATTGCCGGAGCCCTCGCGAGCTCCGACAGGAAGTCGCGTCAAGCCCGAAGGCCCCAGATCGAGGCCTTCAGAACCTTCCACGCGAAGGCGGCGAGCAGCGCCATGACGCCGAGCTCGCGCGCGGTGTGGATCGACAGGAAAAAGACCGGGCCATCCGGCAGCACCGAGATAGCGAGGGCAAGATAGGTCGCCGCGAAAACGAGGACACCAACGGAAAACAGCGCGAGCGCGCCGCGGCCGATTTTTGTCATCGGACCGTCTCATTCTCGACGCGCATTTCGGGCCGAATCGTCCGAACAACCTCCCTTCGACCTTTCGCGAGCCGCGTGATCGCGACGCCGTGCCCCTTCTCGAGCAAGCGGTCGGTGTGCGATTTGAGGCACCCGATCGGTCCGAAGAACGTCGGGACGGCGCGTCCGCAGTATGGGGCTCCCTTGTCGACCCGGAGGCCGATCGCCGCCGCGGCGATCACCGCGTCTCCGAAATACAGCTCGAAAGTTTCTCCCATGTCCCAGAAAAGTAGGTCCCCGATATACTGAGCCTTGACCGCGATGTATTCCGCGATCATCCGCTCCATCGCCGAACCCGCCAGCTCGGTGCTCGCCGGGGACACGCGCTCGGCAACTGGCGGGAGCTCGGTCGGGAGTTCCTTGATGAGTTTGGCGAGGTCGTGCATGTCATCGGCGATGATGCGAAGGTCATTCGGCTCGGCGACGAGATCGAGCCCTTCCTGCAAAAGAAAACGCACCCGCTCCATAGCTGTGTTTCGATCGTCGATCTTGAGCCCGATCAGGCTATTCTTCGCCGCGACATAATAAGAGCTGAAAAACACTTCGATATCCTGGAATAGATTGCCCGCCGTACAAGCTCCGAAGCGGTCTCGGAGCCGGCTCTCGCTGGCACTCATAGAACATCTCACAAAGTGCATCTCTTCGAGGAGGCCGAGGAGCTCGACCGGATCCATGTACGCCAACGCGTTGGTCGGGATCATGTGCCACGGTTGTGCCACGGGCTCGAGGTTGAAGATCGTCGTCATAGCGGTTTCTCCTGAAGGAAAGGGCGAGGGGCCGAAGCCCCTCGGTCGCGGGGTCAGTTCCAGGCGAGGAAGTAGGCGCCGGGCTCGCCGGTCAGGTAGAGGCCTTCGGCTTCGAGCTCGGCCCGGCAGGCCTCGACGAATGTCTCGTCGCAGGGGTTGATCCGGACCCGGTTGAAGGTCTCGCCGTCGAGGGTGACGCGGGACCCTCGGGCTTTGGCTTCGGTGACGAATTTCGAGAGGGACATTGCATCGTTCCTTGGTTTCTGATACTTTAAGTATCGCTTAGGGGTGTCGCGGTGTCAATACGAAAAGTATCGATCCGACAGATAAAGGCCGCGCGGGCCTTGCTCGGGTGGTCGCAGCCCGACCTCGCCGCTGCGTCCGGCGTCTCCGAGCCGACGATCAAGCGCCTCGAAGCCGCGGGCGATGGTGCAATCGGGGGCCGAGCCGATACCGGCGCGAAGCTCGTCGCCGCCCTCGAATCTGCCGGCGTCGAGTTCATCGCCGAGAACGGCGGCGGGCCGGGCGTGCGGTTGCGCAAAAAGCGTCCGTGAGCGCATGCACGCGTTCTTGAAAGCTCACAGCCGTTCGGAATACATGGTGCGAACCATGCACAGCCGGGACGTGATCAAGGCCCTCGAGGCCGACGGATGGTTCCGAGTGACACAGAAGGGAAGTCACGTTCAGTTCAAGCATCACGTCAAACCGGGCCGGGTGACGGTCGTTCATCCCGATCGCGACGTGCCGCCGGGGACCCTCCACAGCATCGAGAAGCAATCCGGTCTGAAGCTGAGGTAAGCGTATGCGCGGCTATATCGCGATCATCCACAAGGATCCCGACAGCGACTTCGGCGTGTCCTTCCCGGATTTCCCCGGCTGCATCACGGCCGGGAAGACGCTCGACGAAGCGCATCGTTTCGCCGAGGAAGCCTTGGCACTGCACCTCGAAGGCATGATCGAGGACGGCGAAGTCCTGCCAGAGCCCTCGACGCTCGATGCGATCGTGGCCGATCCGGCCAATCGCAAAGAGTCGTTCATCATCGTGGAAAGCCCGCTCGCCCCGGCTTGACCCGGGAGCCGACGTCCCGGCTCGTGGCCGGCCCGCCGCCTGTCGCCGGAGCCCAGGCCGCGGATGCGAGCACGCGGCCTGAACGCCATGCCTCGCCAGGGAAGGGTGAGACCCCGGCGAAACCAAGAGCCGGGCTCCAACAAGGCCCCCGGCGAGCCCAAGCTACAACCCCGGCGCGCCGACCGAGCCGGTCGGCAGCGCATCCGGCGACGAGCGCCCCGTCGATCCGCCCCCCAACATGCCCTGGAGCGGCGCGACCTTTTTCGCGACAGTCGCCTCGACAAGACGCGTTACCGAAGCCGCGTCGAGCGAGACCCTGACCTCGAGGGGCGCGAAGTGGCCCTCGACAACCGTCTCGCCGGTCACGCGGCCCGAGACCTCGACCGCCTGCGGCCCGAGCTGCTGAACCACGGGAGACACCGGCGAGCCCGCGGCGCTCCCGGCCTGCTTCTGAGCCGGAGCCGGCGCGCGCGAGAAGAGGTAATCGAGGTACCGCGAAATTTTCTCGTTGTTCCCACGGGAAACCGGATCCGGGTTCATGGTTGGGTCGAAGGAATAGTGATTCGCAAAAGGACTCGGAGCGCCCGGCAGCGCCGCGTAGGCTTTTGCCATCTGCGAAAAACTCGACACGACAGGAGCAAGGGACTCGACCGCCTTGTTGAAGGTCTGCACCTTCGCCACATCAAGAGCCAACGCCGGATCGTTGGCCTCGAGCTGCCCGCCCACGGCCGCGAAGCCCGCGGTGCGGGGCAGGAGCTTCTCTTGCTTTCGATATTGCTCGGCATTGAAATAGAAGTCGAGAATCTTGTCGTCTGCCGTCGCCGCCCCCGCGAGATTGTAGAGCGACTCCTTGATATCGCTCTCGCTCACGATCCCCTTTTTCTTGTGGATCGGCTTCAGGAAATTCTCGACCCACAGGTCGGGGTCGCTCTGAAGAAGCTCGGCGCCGGCGATGCGCTCGCCGGTTTTCAGGCCCTTGATGTTGCCTTTTTTGCTGAAGATCAGCTGATTCTTATTGACGAGCCCGAGCCGCAACGCTTCCCCGAGGGACTCGGCGGTGGGTGTGTAGACAGCACTTTTCACGAGCTGGTTGAGGGCATTGCCGAGCGTGTTGCCGGACTCGTCGAGCGCCAACATGCCCATGAAGTTGTTACGGAAGCGCTCCGAATACCCACCGGCCGAGCCCTTGGAGTATTGCGCGGCGAGGAAGACGTTCTCCGGGCGATAGGCCGTGCCCCCCTGTTGGGCCACACGAACCTGAGACTCATAGAATCGACGCTGCTCCTCGGGGTCGGTGATGCCGTAGATGCCGAGCGCCTTGTCGAGATACCCGAGCCCACTCGTGTCGAGGCCCGCGGCCTTGAAGGCCGCGCGGGTCTTCACCTTTGTTTCGAGGAGGCCGAGAGGGTCGTCCGTCCCGAGGCGCGCATCGATGTAGTCGACCAGGATTTCCTGGCGCGAGATGTTGGGGTTGTCCCGCGCGAGCGGCCCCGCCCGGCGCTCGACCTCGACCAGCTCCGCCTCGGAGAGACCGGAGGACCTCGCGCGCGCCCGCGCCGTCTGATAATCCGCCGCAGCCGCGATGCCACCCGTCGCGAGACGGCCGAGCTCGTCCACGCCGCGGGCGATCCCGATACCGGCCGCGGTCCCGATCGCCCGCGAGGCCGTGTCCCGGACGAAGCTCCCGGTCCTCCGACCGATCCGGTCGAGAGCGCCGCCGAGGCGGTCGAGGTGCCGGAGGGCACCCCCGAGCGCCGAGGCTCCGGCCTGGGCCTTGTAGAGGTTCGCCGAGACCTGCGCAGCCGAC
This sequence comes from Beijerinckiaceae bacterium, assembly GCA_024304885.1. GTDB lineage: Bacteria > Pseudomonadota > Alphaproteobacteria > Rhizobiales > Beijerinckiaceae > Methylocapsa. The sequence continues at coordinate 2,216,639 of JALJOM010000003.1, read as the reverse complement.
AGGGCGAGGCGACGCATCGACTCGGCGCCGAGGCCGGCCTGGGACGCGACATAGGTCCCGAGGCGCTCCATGTTCTTCGCCCCGAGCCCCTCGGCCGAGACCTTGTGCGCCGTGCGGGAGAGACGCTCGATTCGGTTCTCAATCTTGGCGATCTCCGGGGAGAATCGGTCCTCTCCACTGATAACGAGCCGCGCGGCCTTCGTGCCCATCCCCTACCTCACTTCCGCTCGCGCGACGGCCATCCGGTAGATGGTCACAGCGCGCGAGAGCGGTTGCTCGAGAACATCAACATTCGTGCGGACATCGAAAATCAGCGAGCTGAGGATGCGCTCGAGGTCGCCGCGCCGCCCGAATAAAAAAAAGACAGGACGGTCTCCTTCAGGCGCCGTCCATCCTCGAGGCTGAGCTGCATCAACAACGCCTCGACGTGATCGTGGACCACGCAACGCTTGATGTAGGCGGCGACCACCTCGCGATCCTCGACGTGGAACAGCGTGCCGTCGGGATTGCGCGCCACGGTCCCCGGATCGCCGAGGTCTAAGTACATGGCGCACGTGGGCTCGCGGACCTCGACCTCGCGAATCGGCTCGTCGAACAACGCTACAGGACGGCTCAAGGTTATTTTCGGCACGTCTACCCCCTTTGGGTTGGTTCAGAAGACTTTCAACATGGCGTCGAGCACCTTGTCGGCGACGATCGTCTCGACATCGCGCTCGAGGCCCGGCAGGACAGCGCCGGCGGGGTCGAGCGCGTCCTTGGCGAGGTTCGGGCCTTTCAGCGAGCGGATCGGGAACCTCGTCCCCCCGAGACGTGCCAGCTTCAAGCCCTTCACCGATGTGATGAAGGAACGGACGAAGGTGTGATTCTTCCCCCACGGCGAGGCGGAGAGCGGCCCGCGGCCCGTCACACCGCCCTGCACGTCCTTCTCCATACGCGTCGGCTTGCCGACGACGGGGATGATTGCGATCAGGCCGGCCCGCGAGCCGGTCACGGCCTTGACGCGCGCCGTCGCCGCCGCTTGTGTCGCGTTCGAAAAAGTGACCGAATTGGCGATGACGTGCTTCCGGGCTTCGCGCGCACCCGCGACGAGCCCGAAGCCGGCCGCCTTTCTGACATCGGCGCGAAGTCCCTTCAGGGCCTTGGCGTCGAACTCGACCTTGATCGTTAACATCGTGGCCCTACCTATCGGTTCGGATTCTCGGATTCGCACGCCGATGCGCCACGAGGTCCGCATAATCAACGAACCAACCCCGGCCCCGCTTCACGCTCCGAATCTCGTCGTGGTGATCGGCAACGTAGCCACGCAACCCGACGATGCTGACCCGATCGCCCTCGCGCGCCAGCCGGACCGCCGCAAAGGGAATCGATATCAACGTGGGTACAATCTCCGGCTGCATCTGTGCACCCGTGCTTGTGTGCTTGATCCATCACGTGTATCGGTTTTTCCCAAGACCAACTGGCGAACGCCCGGACTGCGGCGTCTGCGCAGGCGAGGCATGCCCCAGGAAGGACCCGCTTACGCTGAAGGCTTGCCGCCGAGGAGCCACGCCCACGGATCTGAAGGTGGAGCCTGAGGCACCTCGACGTTCGGCGAGCACGACGACATCACTGACCCGAGCCGGCGCGCCGGGTTCCCGTTGGGCGTAAGCGGCGGCAGCCTGACCCGGCCCGGTGCGCGAGGAGCCGGGACGGGGCGGGGCGGCGAGGACTTGGCTGGCTCGGCGAGCTGGCGGCGTCTCTCGAGACTGACCGTCCCCGTCGCGTGTCTCACCCCGGCGAGGAGCGCGGCGTCTTCGGCGAAGCTTGCGATGAAACGGCCCCGCCCATCGAAGGCGAAGAACCGCGCGCCGCGCTTCTGGACGGTTGCAACGAGTTGCTTCTCGCCGCCGGCCTCGTGGAATCTGAAATCGTGATCCATCCCACTACCTCGAAAATGGATATGTGACCTTTGTCGCGCTTGACCGGTATAACCGCATCGGGGAGCCAGGAGCGACGCTTACCGCTATTCGACGAGGCCACGACGCCGTCAAGAAGAGGCTCCCCGAAGCCCTTGACTACCGTAGCATCAGCACACAGCGCGGATCGGCGTCCGCACGCCTATCGATCGCGCCCCCGGCTTGCTCGATCAGGAGTTCCTCCTTCAGACCGAGCTCATACAATCGAGCCTGAGCGGCGGCGAGAAACGCGGGGCGGTCGGCCATTGCGATGGATTCGCCGAAGTTCTCGGCCTCGGCCTCGACCTCGATCTCGGCTTCGAGCCGCGCGACCAGTTCGTCGCGAAAAAGCCACGCGATCAAGGGCAGCTCGACCGCCCCCATGGCGACGAACGCGTGATGAGCGCCGTGGTTTTCTCCTCCGATGATGGTCGGCTCTTGCGCCACGAGCCGGACGGGTGCGCCACCGAATGCCGGAGCGACATACGGACGGCCTCGAAGCGCGAGGTCGTCGATTTGCTTGCGAACGGCCTCCTTCACCTCGGCGGGATCACGCGGCGCGCGTTCGATCCGCGCAAGCTCGGCGGTCTGGCGGCTGATCTCGTCGCGAACAGTTTCGATCGTGTCGTCCGGGCTCAAAACCGGAAGTGTCGCGATCTCGAACGGACCGCCGGCTCGATCAAGAAAATCCTTGATGTTATTGACCAAAACAGAAAGCCCCCTAACGCAATCCGCGACGGACTTTTGGTCGTTGAAGAGACGGTCGCAGCGCCCCTCGGCGGCGGCGAGGTTCGCCATTCGCTCGGCCTCCGCCGCAGTATACCCGGCTTCCGTGTAGTCGGCGCTTCGCACTGTCAGACAACGCAGCGTGCTCACCTCGGCTCGAGCCCTATCCCACTCATCCCGGCGCCGGCTTGCCATGCCCTCCAAATCACCCACGCGTCGAGACATCTCGTAAAGCTTTTCCGCAGCAGGCGACGGCAGGCGAGAGTCGAGGCTCCCGTCGAAATTGCGGTCGTCGCACGGTCTCACCAGTGCAGGACACATTCGGAATTCTCCGTGAGATTTCGAAAAATTTGGCAAAACCACAACCTCGGTCGATTGTGCCACCACCGCCCCTGGGCGGCAATTGGCAGGTGTTGCAAATGTTGCAAATGTTGCAAATGTTGCAAATGTTGCAAATGTTGAATTTGTCGAAGGTCGCCGCACCCTTCGCTGAGCCGACAGTGCCGCGGGGCCGAATGCAGCCAGGCGAGGGCGGGATGGTCGCCGCCGCGCCCCTCCGCCGGTCCGACAGTGCCGCGGGACCGAAGGCAGCCCGGCGAGGGCGGGATGGTCGCCGCCGCGCCCCTCCGCCGGTCCGACAGTGCCGCGGGACCGAAGGCAGCCCGGCGAGGGCGGGATGGTCGCCGCCGCACCCTTCGCTGAGCCGACGGGGCTGCAGGGCCGAAGGCAGCCCGGCGAGGGCGGGATGGTCGCCGCCGCACCCCTCCGCTGAGCCGACGGGGCTGCAGGGCCGAAGGCAGCCCGGCGAGGGGTGGATGGTCGCCGCCGCGCCCCTCCGCCGGTCCGACAGTGCCGCACAGTGCCGCAGTGCCGCACTTTCCTATTCTTTTAGGATTTTTTCATTGTGTTAGGGGGGGGGGATATATAGGGCGAATGAGGCACTGTGCGGCACTCCGCTCGATAAGTCATTGAAATATCTCACGGTCACCAGTGCCGCACTTTTCCGGTGCGGCACTCGATTCTAGGCCCGCCGGTACCAACGCACACCATTTGATCGAAACGATACCCAGCCGAGGCGCTGAAGGATCGCCGCCGCGCCCCTCCGCCGGTCCGACAGTGCCGCGGGACCGAAGGCAGCCCGGCGAGGGCGGGATGGTCGCCGCCGCGCCCCTCCGCTGGCCCAACAGTGCCGCACAGTGCCGCAGTGCCGCACTTTCCTATTCTTTTAGGATTTTTTCATTGTGTTAGGGGGGGGGGATATATAGGGCGAATGAGGCACTGTGCGGCACTCCGCTCGATAAGTCATTGAAATATCTCACGGTCACCAGTGCCGCACTTTTCCGGTGCGGCACTCGATTCTAGGCCCGCCGGTACCAACGCACACCATTTGATCGAAACGATACCCAGCCGAGGCGCTGAAGGATCGCCGCCACGCGCCGCTGCTCGCCGGTGCCGATGCGGCCGAGGTCGATGAACAGAGCTTCGCGCGCGACCTCGCTGACCATCACCCGAGAGCGCTCCGCGATGTAGGCCTTGACGATCGGCTCCCAAGCGTCGGCCTCGTAGCGATCCTCCTGTTCCGGCACAATGTGCTCGCGCTCGAACTCGGCATCGGGCCACCATGCGACGCCCGCGTCGTAGAGCTCCAAGGCTTCGGCGAAGAGCTGGTCGCGATCGTGCTCGAGGGCAACGAGGTCGATCGCGCCCGTCTTGACCGGCCAGAACCGGCGCCCGCCCGTCTCGTCGCGAAGATACGCCGATCGGTTCGTTGTGCCGATAAAGACGCATTGACGCGCTTCGGTCACTTCCTTGGCCGCGTAGGGCGGTCGATATCGTTCGTGGCTTCGGGTCACGAAATGCTTGATCGAATCCGCCTCGGCCTTGCCGAGCGAGGCCAGCTCCTCGATCACGACGAGCCAACGGCCGCGGAGATGCTGCGCAGCGTCTTTCCCGTTCTCCAAATGCGGCAGATTATTCGAAAACCATTCGCCGCCGAGAATCCGACACGCGCTGGATTTCCCGGTGCCCTGCGGCCCATCGAAGACGAGCAAATAGTCGGCTTGGCAACCGGGGCGCATCACGCGCGCGACCATGGCGACGAGAAACATCCGCCCGACCGCGCCCACGTAGGGCGACGGCTCGGCGCCGAGGTAGTAGCTCAGCCACTTTTCGACGCGCTTTGTCCCGTCCCACTCGAGCGCGTTAAGATAATCACGTACGGGATGGAACCTTCGCTCGAGGGCTCGAAGCTCGACAGCGTGATGCAACGTATCGCGAGCGATGCGCGGAAGACCCTGCCATTGCAGCCACTCTTGAAGCTGCGAAACCTCGGCCTCGCCAACAGGGTGCGGCAACGGCGCGGAGGATTCGATCGAGTCCGGTGAAGCTGGCAGCTCATCCAGCACAACGGCGGTATTCGCCATTTCATCGAAGGCGAAGCAATAGGTGATTTCGCGCGCATGGCGCAACGCCGCCATGGCCGAGGCGAGGTTCGGCACGATGCGCTTGCCTTCACGGCAGCACTTCTCGAGCCAAGGTATCGGGGCGCCGCTCATGCGCGACCTCGCCGGCGACGGGGCGCCCTGACGACACTGTTCTTGCCAGCATCGCGTGGCGCGCACACGGAAACGGCGTACAGCGCGGCGAGCCGGGTCGGAAAGCGGCCGAGCGGCTGATCATCGAGGTCGCGCGCGACGAAGATCGCCCCCTCGCGCTCGACCCACCCGATGACGAGCCGCCCATCATAGACCGCTTGCCGACCCCTCTCGGTCGAATTCTCGGGATTCAAGATCGCCCCCTCCCTTAATTTTACGAGCCCCCGGCGGATCATGGCTAATGCAGCCTCGGGCGCGGCGTCGCGATATCGGCGGGCTCGGTCGATGCGGTGGGAAGGTCGAGAGCGCGGCTCTCGCTGTGAAGCCGAGCAGAATGGTGATCCTGCCAGGCTTCCCACACGTCGCGGGGGAGCTTCTGGACCTTGAAATAATCGCGGACGCGGACGTTCGCGCAATCGCCGCGGTGATAGGCGGAGAGAGCCTCGACATCGCCCGCGAGGAACATCGAAAGAGCTACGCGCGAGACAACCCACATCCCACCGCGCCGCCGACCGATTCCTTCGGCGTCACACCAGCGCCGAATTGTCTGGCCAGTGACGCCGGCAATTTTCGCGGCCGCGGCAACAGATAGAGCCTCGCGGCTGTCGAATGGGGTCAGGACTTGCCGGTAGGCTGCAAAGGAGCTCCCCTGTCCGCCACGGCGCCGGGGGATGGTCATGATGCACCTCCCCGGAGCACCACGCGGACAGCTTCGGCCGGGGTCGAAAAGCAACCGAGGGGTTGATCGGCTGGATCGTAGACGCAAAAACAGGACCGGCCCGGCCGGATCGCGCCGGCATAGTTTCGGCCGTCGTAGACCTGTTGCGGCTCGTCGAGTGCTGTGGTATCAATCGGATCGTCAGCGTCCCCAACGTTTGACGATCTTCGAAGCCCCCCGCGTTGCTCCCGCGGGGGGCTTTCTCGTTCGAGGGGCGGCGCCGGCCGCGGCGCGGTCATTTGACGCCCCCGAGCGGCTTCTCGGACTCCCGCAAAATGCGGTCGAGGTCTTCCCGCAAAACCACGCGCCGCCCGAGAATCTTGATGTCTCGGACGCGGCCCTCGCGGACGAATTTGTAGATCGTGGAGCGCTTGACGCCGATGTAATCTGCAGCCGGATCGATGGGTAGCGCGGCGCGCTGGTCATGCGGCAAAGTCTGCATTGTGCAACCTCGTTTATGGAAGGTTGCACACAAAAATATGCACGAAACGGAGCGTGTCTACAAACTAATCGGGCAACACTGTCAGTCTTGCCCTACGAGGGGGCAACACTATCAGTCTTGCCCGATTTTATTGATGAAATGCACTTGCGGATCGTGCTGACGGAAGGCCACGAGGCGTCCGGGTCGGTCCCGAGGTACCGGCAAATGTCATCACGAATCATCAAGGCGAATTCGTCGCTTGCAGCCAGCTCCACGTTCCGATCTCTCGCGACGGCTTCTATCGCTTTACGCAAGTCCGCCTGTCTACGGGCGGCGCGCTGCGATTTCCCGTTGCGGGCTTTGGCCGCGCCGTGTTTCTGAGCGGCGGCCTTCGAAGCGGGATGCATATCCCGCTCGTCGAGCGGCGCGCTACCGTTCCGCAAGATTTCAAGGCATTGCGCCGGCGGGGTGCGCTCGCGATCGACGCCATGCGCATCAGCGAGTCGCATCAGAGCAATGGTTCGTTGCTCGAGATAGTCCGCATAGGCGTGCCTTTCCACGGCTGACGCTTCCCAGAACGCTGTCGGCAGACCAACGTCGGGCCATTCCTTGGCGAAAGCCTCGAGCTTTGTGAGGAAGCCGAGAAGATCGGCATCGAAGCGAATCGCCCGCCACCTTGGCGGCTCGCAGTCCAGGGCCTCGCCGACCTGCATTATGCCGAACACGGCAACCGATGGAGGTCGCACGTATCTCGCGTCTCGCTCAGCGCGAGATGCGGCGCCGATCGGCGCCTTCGTTTTTTGCTCCACGTGTTGCACCGACACGCACCGGAGATGGACGCGGGGCAACCGAGCGGTGCATCTCGGCTTTCGACCGGCCAAAGCCTAGCCCCGCGCGTTGTCGTGTGGCGTCACCGCCGCAGCTTCACAACCTTCGCCTCTCGACGGTCTAGGAAGTCAGTCCACGCCGCCATGAGCTCGCGGCGCTTCTCCAAGGCGTCGGATCTGCGATAGGCCCGTTCGGTCTCGTCGCCGGCAATATGCGCCAGCGCGGCTTCCGCGACCTCCCGCGGGAAGCTCGTCTCGTCGCCGGCCCAGTCCCGGAAGCTCGATCGGAACCCATGCGGAACCGCCTCGACTTTCATGCGGCGAAGCACTGCCGCGAGCGTCATGTCGGACAACGCCTTGCCTCGCGTCCCTGGAAAGACGAGCGAGTCCGGCCCGGATGCGAGCGGCTCGACCTCCCGTAGGATCTCGATTGCCCGATCGACGAGCGGGACACGATGCTCGCGGCTGGCCTTCATGCGCGCCGCCGGCACGGTCCAGACCGCTGCCCCGAGGTCAATCTCTGCCCATGTTGCGAGTCGCGCCTCGCCGCTTCGCGCGGCAGTCAGGATGACGAATTCGAGGGCTCGCGCGGCCATGCCTTGGCGCTTGCGCAGCTCGGCAACGAAGCTCGGGGCCTCGGAATAGGGTAGGGCCTTTTGATGCCCGCGTGTGAGCTTCTGCCGCCTGGCGAGAAGGTGGTCGAGATGGGCACGCCAGCGTGCCGGGTTCTCGCCGGAGCGAAGCTCTTGCGCCTTCCCCGCGTCTAGGATGCTTTCAAGCCGGCCGCGAAGGCGGGAAGCGGTCTCCGGCACCGTGAGCCATATCGGTTGCAGGACGGCGAGCACGTGCTCGGTCGTCACCTCGTCGATCGGCAAGCCCCATATCGCCTTGCAATAGGTTTCGAGCGAGTGGCGCCACTGCCATCGATGCTTCTCGTTGCGCCAGCTCGATTCGTGCGCCGCGACATAGGCCAGCGCGACCTCGCCGAAGGTCTTGCGCGCTGCCGAGACGACCTTCTCGGCTTGCCGGGCCTCGATCGGGTTTCGACCGTCCTTGACGGCTCGTCGCGCATCCGTCGCTTTCTCGCGGGCATCAGCGAGGCTCGTGTCGGGATAGGCGCCGAGCCCCATCTCGTGAGGCTTGCCGGCCAGTGAGAACCGATAGACCCACTTCCTTGCTCGGGTCTCGGAGACCACGAGCCAGAGCCCCCGCCCGTCGCAATATTTGCCAGGTTTCGCCGTCTCGACAGCTCTTGCGGTCAACCCTTTGACTTTCATAAGCCGCCGTTTTTCTCCACCGAACCCGCGCAGTCCACAAATCAGTCCACAAATCGGACGCGGCTTCGGGCAAACAGATATGAACAGTTATAAACGGCTTGTCCAGCAATATGCTGATTTCACAAGGGGAGAAACGAACACTTATGAACAGATACGCATCGTAATTTGGTGGACCTCAGCTCCACCAGGACCGCCGCCGCTCAGGCACTCCGCCGTGTCAGCAGGTCGAGGACGCTCGCATCGACCTCGTCGGTCCAGACCCTGAACGCCCGCAGGGCATGGGGACCGAACGACGTCACGAGTGCTACATCGGTCGCGTCACGGCCGCGGGCGACGGCGATCCTGCCGATTCGTGGGCGGTCGTGGCGCGCGTCGAACGTGTGCCAACGCCCGGCGAGATAGGCCTCGAACCAGGCATTGTAGTCGCGGGGCAGTCCCGACGGCGGCACGCCGATCTCGGGCAGGAAGCCGTTCACGTAGCGTGCCGGAATGTTCATGCAGCGGCAGAAGGTCACCGCGAGATGGGCGAAATCGCGGCAGACGCCGACGCGCTCGGTGAAGGCCTCGGCGGCGGTGCGCGTCGCGCGGGCATGGGCGTAGCCGAAGCTCATGTGGCGGTGGACGAAGTCGCAGATCGCCGCAACCCGCTTCCAGCCGCGCGGGGTCGTGCCGAAGAGCGACCAGGCGATGCCGGCGAGAATGTCGGTCTCGCAATAGCGGCTGCCGGCGACGAAGGTGAAGACCTCGCTCGGCAGGTCTTGGAGCGGCACTTCCTGCGCCTCCGAGTCCTCGGGCTCGGGCAGGCCGTCGCTTTCGAGAATGCAATCACGCGAAAGCGTGAGGAACCCGGCCGGGGCGACGAAGCTCGTTCCGCGATTGCCGAAGACGTCGAGGAAAGGCGTGGTCGGCACCGGTGGGGACGCGACGAGCGGGGACTCGTAGCAGAGTCTCGGCGCGCACTCCGCATGCGCGTCGAGAAGGCACCTCGTCAAGGTCGGCTGTGGATACTCGAAGGTGAGCTCGTAGCCGAACCGGATCAGCATGATCTTGGCCCGATCGAGGGTGGCTCGAATCCGACGAGCGCCGCCGGGCCCGCGCCTGCGCGACTGCAAAGATAGAGAGCTGTGCGGAAGGACCGGAACACGCTCGAATGGAGCGCTATTCTCGTGAATGCCGCTTTTATTCAGTATAGCAGCTTTTCGGGCCGATGCACGCGCAAGTAAAAAATTCGTCGGCCGGCGTCGGCGTGGCAGCGCCGAATCCGTCCCGGCTCGGAGCGAATTCGCCGAACCGGCTGCACTATTGCGGCGAGCGCAAGCCCACAGTCGAGTTGCCGCTTCGAACCAGCCTCTTGTAGAAAAATCGTCGCGTGTGGCCGGGAGGAAAATCGTCGATCCGGCCGAACCGCTGAAATCCACAGGACTCGTAGAATCTTTCCGCCTCGGAATCGAACGTATCGAGATAGAGACCGAGGCAATCTCGTACATGGGCTTCCGCTTCGGCTTCCCACAATAGCCGGCGCCCGAGCCCATGGCTCCGCCAGTGTGTCTCGACCCACAATTGACGAATGTAGCCCCAACGCCAATGCGTGCAGCCCTCGAGCCCGCCGACGAGGAGATCGCCGTCATAGGCATGAATCGAGAGCGGCCGCTCGTTCCGCGGGCCAAATCGCGCCGCGACCTCGGCCCCGAGCGAGTCCGAGACCTGCGCGGATGCTTTCTCGTCGGCCACCCGGCAGACGAAAATGCTCAGCTTTTCAGCATTGGGTTTCTCGGTCATGATCTCGGGCATGAGGACAATCGCGGCCTTGGCTCTGGCAGCATGCGTCATCGCGGCCGTCTTCGCCATCCCTCCCGGCGCGGCTCGCGCGCAGGACGACTCGTGCCGGTCGCCGGCTCGCGTGGAAGCGACCGGTGCCCGTCCGGCCCCGCTCGGGCGCGCACAAGACTACCAGCCGATCTTCCGGCTCTGCAGCAACGCCCTCGGCGAGGCACGGCTCGCGATCCGGCGCACGAGCGTCGGCGGCGAGCGCCTGCTCCTCACCGTCGACACTGCCACGCTGGCGACGAGCCTCGAGCACGAGCGCTGCTGGACTTGCGCCGATACCGACGACGAATCGCAAACGGACACGAGATTCCTGCGCGCGATCCACACCGACGGCCGTCCGGTTCTCTTAGGCTCACGAGCTCAGTCCAATGCCGGGATCGCGCACGGCTCGACCGACGGCTCCTTCATCACCGGCGATCTCTGCCCGAGCCGCAAGCCGCTCGACCGAGACTTTCTCGAGATCCTCGTGCGCCTCGGGCCGCGCACGCCGGTGGCGCTGGCGATCTCCGGATCGTGGCTCGAAAGGCACGGCGCCGATTTCCGGTGGCTCCAGGACCAAGCGCGAAACGGCACGCTCGACATCACCTGGGTCAACCATTCCTACCATCACCCTTATGCGCCGGGCCGCACGCCGGCGACCAATTTTCTCCTGATGCCCAGTGTGGATATCGACGCCGAAATTCTCGACACTGAGCGGCTGCTCGTCGCCAACGGGGCGACGCCCTCGGTCTTCTTTCGGTTTCCAGGCCTCGTCTCCGATCCGGCGCTGATCGAGGCCGTGCGCCGGCACCATCTCGTCGCGCTCGGCGCGGACGGCTGGCTCGCCTTCGGGCGGCCGTTGCGTCCCGGCACGATCCTGCTCGTCCACCCGAACGGCAACGAGCCCGCCGGCCTCGCCCGCTTCTCGAGGATGCTCGAGGAGGGCAATCTGCCCCGACCGTTCCGGCCGATCACCGCGGCGCCGTAGTATCGCCGCATCCGCTTCTTCGCCTTTGAAGCGCGCTTCACTTCGGGGCTCACGCTTCAAAGGCGGCGGATACTAGCCGGGCATCCCCATCCTAGCGGGGCAGGAGGCTCGACCCCATCAGGAACGTGTCCACGGCCTGCGCCGCTTGCCGACCCTCGCGGATCGCCCACACGACGAGGGATTGTCCGCGCCGCATGTCGCCGCAGGCGAAGACCTTCGCAACCGAGGTCTTGTAGGAATTGGTGTCCGCGAGAACATTGCCGCGCGGATCGAAGGCGACGCCGAGCCCTTGCAACAGGCCCTCGTGAACGGGCGACACGAAGCCCATGGCGAGCAGGACGAGATCGGCCTCGATCTCGAAAGTGCTACCGGGAATTTCCTTCAGGTTGGAATCGAGCCGCACGCAGACGAGCTTCTTGACCGCGCCGTCCTTGCCGCGCAGCTCCTTGGTGAGCACGGCGAATTCCCGCCTTGCCCCTTCCTCCTGCGACGACGAAGTCCGGAACTTCAAGGGCCAGTCCGGCCAGACTCGGAGCTTGTCCTCCTTGTCCGGAGGACGCTGCAGGATCTCGAGCTGTGTCACCGAGAGGGCGCCTTGGCGAATCGACGTGCCGATGCAGTCGGAGCCCGTATCGCCGCCGCCGATCACGACCACATGCTTGCCCCCGGCGAGGATCGGCTCATTGCTGTGGATCGGCTCCTTGCTGACGCGCCGGTTCTGCTGCGGCAGATAATCCATCGCGAAATGCACGCCGGCGAGATCGCGGCCCGGCACCGGAAGATCGCGCGGCTTCTCGGCGCCGCCCGCGAGCACGATCGCGTCGTAGTCGGCGACGAGAGCCGCCGCGTCGAGGTCGACGCCCACGTGGACATTGGTATGGAACCGCACGCCCTCGGCCTGCATCTGGCCGATGCGCCGGTCGATGAGATGCTTCTCCATCTTGAAGTCGGGAATGCCGTAGCGGAGCAATCCGCCGGGCTTGGCATGCTTTTCGAAGACATGGACGTCATGGCCGGCACGCGCGAGCTGCTGGGCCGCTGCGAGGCCGGCCGGGCCCGAACCCACCACGGCGACCTTCTTGCCGGTCTTCGTCGTCGGCGGTTCCGGCCTGATCCAGTCCCGGGCAAAGGCGCGATCGACGATCGCGCATTCGATCGTCTTGATCGTCACCGGAGCGTCGCCGAGGTTCAGCGTGCAGGAGGCCTCGCAGGGCGCCGGGCAGATGCGCCCTGTGAACTCGGGAAAGTTATTGGTCGAGTGGAGGTTGCGTGACGCTTCCTCCCAGTCGGACCGATAGACGAGGTCGTTCCAGTCGGGGATCTGGTTGTTGACCGGGCAGCCCGTATGGCAGAACGGGATGCCGCAATCCATGCAGCGTGCGGCCTGATCCTTCGTCGCCTCCTCTGACAGAGGAATCACGAATTCCTTGAAATTGCGAATCCGATCCGACGCCGGCGCATAGCGCCGATCGCGCCGATCGATCTCGAGGAACCCCGTGACTTTTCCCATACCCTCGCTAACCTCTCGTGGCCCGACAAGGGCAACTCGTGTCCTTCGGAATTGCCGGCCGCATCCATGCCCTTGGCACATTCGGGCAGGCGCGGACAGCAAAGGTTTGCTCGCCCTCCCTAGCGCAATTGAGCATGGCTCGAAAGCTCTGTCCCGCATAATTTCATCGGCCGAAGGCTCACGGGAACAGGCGCACCCGGCCGCGTCTCGGTTTGGGGTTCTGAACGACCGCCGCCCCCTTCGGCGCGTCAAGGCCGAGGTTCCGGGCGGCAGAAAAGCCTCTTTCCGACCCCGAGGTTTCGTCCCGTCTAAGTCTGGCGCCGGTCGAATTTACTGGGCGTGCAGCGACAAGCAAATATACGATGTGCAGTCAATGTATATCCGGGAGAGTGCCGATGCGCATCGCCAAATGGGGAACAGTCTCGCCGTCCGGCTGCCCGTCGAGCTCGCGCAAAGGCTCGGCGTGAAGGAAGGCGACGAGGTGTCGGTCACGCTGAAGGGCGAACGGACGATCGAGTTCCGATCGAAGAAGCGGCCCATTGCGGAGGAGCTTCTGGTGCGTGTCAGCGAGATCACCGACAAGTTCCCCGCCGATTTCGCGTTCGACCGCGACGAGGCCAAAGCCCGTCGCTGACGCGTTTTTCGACACGAACATATTGATCTATTTCGTGTCTTTGGATTTCCGGAAGGCCCGCCGCTCGGCCGACCTTCTGGCGCGCGGCGGCATCGTGAGCGTTCAAGCGAAGCCATCCGCTCGGTCCGCGCCAGCGTTCCTATGACCCTCGAGACACACGAGCGGGGCGTCGCGCTCGCAGAGCGTCACTGTGTTTCGATTGACGACGCCATGATCGTCGCGGCGGCGCAGCTCGCCGGATGCCAAATGCTCTATACCGAGGACCTACGGGATGGGCAGGCCATCGGCGGCATAGAGATCGTCGATCCTTATCGTTGACGTTCCGCGCCCGGCAGTGGCGACGGCGGCCACCTCGCTCACTGCCCGGCCGCCGCGACGACCTCCTGCTCGGCCTGCAATTGCTCCAGCGCGTGGCGGTACTCGACCGGCATGACCTTGCGGAACTTCGACTTGTACTCGCTCCAATTGTCGAGGATGAGCCGCGCCCGCTCGGACCAGGTATATTTCGCGTGGTTCGAGATGAGCTGGTGGAGTCGCTCCGCATCGAAGCGGGTCATGTCGCCCATGACATCGACCCGGCCGTGGCTGTCGAGATCGCCACCGTGGTGGTAGTGCTCGAGCATCATCTCCTCTTCCTCGGCGACCGGCTCGAGATCGACCATCGCGAGGTTGCAGCGCTGCGCGAAGGTCCCGTCCTCGTCGAGGACATAGGCGATGCCGCCCGACATGCCGGCGGCGAAGTTGCGCCCTGTCTCGCCGATCACGACGACGATCCCGCCGGTCATATATTCGCAGCCGTGGTCCCCGGTGCCCTCCACGACGGCGACGGCGCCCGAGTTACGCACCGCGAAACGCTCGCCCGCGACGCCGCGGAAATAGCATTCCCCGGCGATCGCGCCATAGAGCACGGTATTGCCGACGATGATCGAGCGCTGGGGAACGACTCGGGTGGTCGCCGGGGGGTAGACGATGATCCGCCCGCCCGAGAGGCCCTTGCCCACGTAGTCGTTCGCCTGGCCGGCGAGCTCGAGCGTGACGCCCGCCGCGAGCCAGGCGCCGAAGCTCTGCCCCGCAGTGCCTTCCGCGAGGATGTGGATCGTGCCGTCCGGCAATCCCGCGTGGCCGTAGCGCCGCGCGATCTCGCCCGACAGCATGGCCCCCGTGGTGCGATCGGTATTGTTGATCCGCGTCCTGATCTTGACCGGCGTGCCCTTCTCGATCGCACCCTTCGCTTGCGCGATCAGCTTGCGGTCGAGCACCTTGTCGAGCCCGTGGTCTTGCCGCGTGGTGTGGTGGATCGCATCGCCCGGAGCTGGCTGCGGCTTGTGGAAAAGCTTGGAGAAGTCGAGCCCGCGCGCCTTCCAATGGTCCACCGCAGCCTGCTTGTCGAGCATCTGCATCTGCCCGATCATCTCGTCGAAGGTCCGGTAGCCCATCGACGCCATCAGCGCGCGAACCTCCTCGGCGACGAAGAAGAAGAAGTTGATGACATGCTCGGGCTGGCCGGTGAAGCGCTTGCGCAATACCGGATCTTGCGTCGCGACCCCGACCGGGCAGGTGTTGAGATGGCACTTGCGCATCATGATGCAGCCGGCCGCGATCAGGGGCGCCGTCGCGAAGCCGAACTCGTCGGCACCGAGAAGGGCTCCGACGATGACGTCGCGCCCGGTCCTCAAGCCCCCGTCGACCTGGACCGCGATCCTCGTGCGCAACCGGTTCAAGACGAGGGTCTGATGCGTCTCGGCGAGCCCGATCTCCCAGGGGCTCCCGGCGTGCTTGATCGAGGTGAGCGGAGAGGCGCCTGTGCCTCCCTCGAAGCCAGAGATCGTGACATGGTCCGCACGCCCCTTCGAGACGCCCGCGGCGACGGTGCCGACTCCGACCTCCGATACGAGCTTCACCGAGACGTCCGCGGCCGGGTTGACGTTCTTCAGGTCGAAGATGAGCTGCGCGAGATCCTCGATCGAGTAGATATCGTGATGCGGCGGCGGCGAGATGAGCCCGACGCCTTGGGTGGAATGGCGCACCTTGGCGATGACGGCATCGACCTTGTGGCCGGGCAATTGCCCGCCCTCGCCGGGTTTTGCCCCTTGCGCCATCTTGATCTGTATCATGTCGGAGTTGACGAGATATTCGGTCGTCACCCCGAAGCGCCCGGACGCCACCTGCTTGATCGCCGAGCGCATCGAATCGCCGTTCTCGAGCGGCTTGTAGCGATCGGATTCCTCGCCGCCCTCTCCCGTGTTCGACTTGCCGCCGATCCGGTTCATCGCGATCGCGAGCGTCGTGTGGGCCTCGCGCGAGATCGAGCCGAAGGACATGGCGCCGGTCGAAAAGCGGCGCACGATCGAGGCCGCGGGCTCGACCTCGTCGAGAGGTACGGCGCTGCGATCGTCTTCCTCGGCACCCTTGATGCGGAACAGGCTGCGGATCGTCAGGGGCTGCGCGGTCTGCTCGTTGAGGAGCTTGGCATAGGAGTCGTAGATTTTCGCGTCGCCCGCACGCACGGCGTGCTGCAGGAGCGACACCGATTGCGCCGACCAGGAATGGGCCTCTCCGCGCACACGGAAAGCGTATTCGCCGCCCACATCGAGAGTGTTGCGGTAGATCGGCGCGTCGCCGAAGGCGTCCCGGTGGCGGCGCAGGGTCTCCTGCGCGATCTCGGCGAGCCCCACTCCACCGATCCGCGTCGCGGTGCCGGTGAAATAGCGCTGGACGAAATCCTCGGCCAATCCCACTGCGTCGAAGATCTGCGCGCCGCAATAGGATTGGTAGGTCGAGATGCCCATCTTCGACATGACCTTCAAGAGGCCCTTGTCGATCGACTTGATGAAGCGCTTGCCGGCCTCGTAGGCATCGACCTCCTCGGGAAAATCGTCGGCCATGGCGGCGAGCGTCTCGAAGGCGAGGTAGGGATTGATCGCCTCGGCGCCATAGCCCGCGAGCAGCGCGAAATGGTGCACCTCGCGGGCGTCGCCGGTCTCGACGACGAGGCCGACCGAGGTGCGCAGGCCCTTGCGGATGAGGTGGTGGTGGACCGCGGCCGTCGCGAGGAGCGCAGGGATCGGGATCCGGTCTGGCCCCACGAGCCGGTCGGACAGGATGATGATGTTGAAGCCGCCGCTCACCGCCTGGTCGGCGCGATCGCAGAGCCGTGCCAAGGCATCGGCCATGCCTTCAGCGCCGCGTTCCGACGGATAGGTGATGTCGAGCGTCTTGGTCTCGAAGCTCTCCTCGAAATGCCCGATCGAGCGGATCTTCTCGAGGTCGCCGTTGGTCAGGATCGGCTGGCGGACCTCGAGCCTTTTTCGCTTCGAGTTGCCTTGGTGGTCGAGGATGTTGGGGCGCGGCCCGATGAAGGAGACGAGGCTCATGACCAATTCCTCGCGGATCGGGTCGATCGGCGGGTTGGTCACCTGGGCGAAGTTCTGCTTGAAATAGGTGTAGAGAAGCTTCGAGCGCGACGACAGCGCCGAGATCGGCGTGTCGGTGCCCATCGAGCCGACGGCTTCCTGACCGGTGACCGCCATGGGCAGGAGCAGGAGCGCGAGATCCTCTTGGCTGTAGCCGAAGGCCTGCTGGCGATCGAGCAGCGAGACATCGGTGCGGGGTGCGCGGGCCTCGACGAGGTTCAGGTCCTCCAGCACGATCTGGGTGCGCCGCACCCATTCGGCGTAGGGGTGCGAGGTGGCGAGCGTCGTCTTGATCTCGTCGTCCGAGACGATCCGGCCCTGCTCCAGATCGACGAGCAGCATCTTGCCCGGCTGCAGGCGCCATTTGGTGACGATGCGCTCCTCGGGGATCGGCAGGACGCCGACCTCGGAGGCCATCACCACGAGCCCGTCCTCGGTCACCACATAGCGGGCCGGACGCAACCCGTTGCGATCGAGCGTCGCGCCGATCTGGCGCCCGTCGGTGAAGGCGACCGCCGCCGGACCGTCCCAAGGCTCCATCATCGCCGCGTGATATTCGTAGAAGGCGCGCCGCGCCTCGTCCATCAGCGGATTGCCTGCCCAGGCTTCCGGGATCAGCATCATCATCGCGTGGCTCAGCGAATAGCCGCCCTGGACCAGGAACTCGAGCGCATTGTCGAAGCAGGCGGTATCCGATTGGCCCTCGTAGGAGATCGGCCAGAGCTTCGAGATGTCGTTGCCGAACAGGCCCGACGCGACGGAGGCCTGCCGCGCCGCCATCCAGTTCACGTTGCCGCGCAGCGTGTTGATCTCGCCGTTGTGGGCGACGAGCCGGTAGGGATGGGCCAGCGACCAGGTGGGGAAGGTATTGGTCGAGAAGCGCTGGTGCACGAGCGAGAGCGCCGACTGGAACAACGGGTCGGCGAGATCTTGGAAATAGTCGCCGAGCTGGGTCGCGAGAAGGAGCCCCTTGTAGACGAGGGTACGCGACGACAGCGACACCGGATAGAAGCCCGCGGTGCGCGGATCCCGGAGGTTGTAGACGCTGTTCGAGATGACCTTGCGCAGGATGTAGAGGCGCCGCTCGAAATGCTCCGCGTCGGCGACATGCGGCCCGCGCCCGATGAAGACCTGCTTGATGACGGGCTCGGTCGGCTTCACGCTCTCGCCGAGGAGCGCGGACTGGACCGGCACGTCGCGCCAGCCGAGAAAGACCTGGCCTTCCTCGGCCGTGACCCTCTCGATGATCGCCTCGACGATCGCGCGGCCTTCGGGGTCTCGCGGCAGGAACATGTTGCCGACGGCGTAGGTACCCGGCTCGGGCAGGGCAATTCCCAGCTCGCGGGTCTTTTCCGAGAAGAACAGATGCGGAATCTGGACCAGCATGCCGCAGCCGTCGCCGGCCTTGGGATCGGCCCCGACAGCCCCGCGATGGTCGAGGTTCAAGAGAATCTCGAGTCCCATCCCGATGATGTCGTGCGACTTCTTGTTGCCGAGGTCGGCGACGAAGCCGACACCGCAGGCATCGTGCTCGCGGGAGGGGTCGTAGAGGCCCCGCGGCTCCGGAAGCCCGGGGTCGGAGACAAAAGGTGAATTCGGGTCGAAGGCGCTCGGATCGGACATGGCGCGACCTAATCTCAAAAAAAAGCGCTTGTCGAGGGCGGCACGCATCCCGCACGGGCAGGGGAACCTCGGCTTGTGGCGCGGCGAGTGCCGTGCTTACGCTGGCGCCGCTGGTCTTTGCGCCGGATCACGAAAGACATGAACTTCGCGAGCGACAATACGGCGGGTGTCAGCGCGCCGATCCTCGAGGCGATTCGCACCGCCAATTCCGGCTCGGCCTCGGCCTATGGCACGGATGCGCCGACCGCCGAGGCCCTGCGACGGCTCGCGGAAATCTTCGAGACCGAGATCGCCGGCTTCCTCGTCGCCACTGGGACCGCTGCCAACGCGCTCGCGCTCGCCACGCTCTCGCCGCCCTGGGGCGCTGCGCTTTGCCATGCCCAGGCTCATGTGAACGAGGACGAATGCGGTGCGCCGGAATTTTTCTCGAGCGGCGCCAAGCTCGTCGGTATTCCCGGGGCAGGGGGGAAGATCACGCCGCAGGGCCTCGCCGCGACGCTCGCCGGCTTCGAGCGCGGCCGCGTGCATCAGGTTCAGCCGGCCGCGCTCTCGCTCTCGCAAGTCACCGAATGCGGAACGATCTATTCCCTGGCCGAGATCGCCGCGCTGTCGAGGATCGCGCGCGAGGCCGGGCTCGCGGTCCATATGGACGGGGCGCGTTTCGCCAATGCGCTCGTCGCGCTCGGCTGCACGCCGGCCGAGGCGAGCTGGCGGGCAGGCGTCGACGTGCTGAGCTTCGGGGCGACCAAGAACGGCGCGCTCGCCTGCGAGGCCTTGATCTTCTTCGATCCCGCCAAGGCCGCGAGCCTGCCGTTCTTGCGCAAGCGCAGCGGGCATACGCTCTCGAAGGGCCGGTTTCTCGGCGCGCAGATGTGCGCCTATCTCGAGGGCGGGCATTGGCAGGAGCTGGCGAAAGCCGCGAACGCGCGAGCGCAGAGCCTGGCCGAAGGGCTCGCCGCGATCCCTGGGGTTCGCCTGCCTTGGCCGACCCAGGCCAACGAAATCTTCGCCATCCTGCCGCGGCGCGTCGATGCGGCGCTGAAGGCCGCAGGTGCGCTCTATTACGAGTGGCCGTTTCCGCCCGCGGGTGAACCGAGCACCCCTCCCGGCACGGACGAGATCTTCGTCAGGCTCGTGACCTCTTTCGCGACCGAGGAGGCCGAGATCGAGCGGTTTCTCGGCTCGGCGCTGGGCGCCCCTCACCCTTGACCTCTCTCCCGCGAGCGGGAGAGGGAGAAACAAAAAAGGGCGCCTCCGGCGAGACGCCCTTCCACCGACATGCCCGGCCAGGGAGGGAGGGCCGAGAGCTTGTCGGATCACGCGGCCCTGGGTGCTGTTACGACCTTCGGGCCAGTGGCCGGATCGGCCTTGCCGATCGGGATTTGACGGGGCTTTTGCGCCTCGGGAATCTCGCGGAGCAGCTCGACGTGGAGCAGGCCGTTCTCGAGGCTCGCGCCCGTCACCTGGACATGGTCGGCGAGCTGGAACCGGCGCTCGAAAGCGCGCGCGGCGATGCCCTGGTACAGCACTTCCGTCTTGGCGCCCTCGCTCTCGGCGCGGGTCTCCTTGGCGCCGCGAATCGTAAGCGTGCTCTCCTTGGACTCGATCGAGAGCTCCTTTTCGGAGAAGCCCGCGACCGCGAGCGTGATTCGGTAGGCGTTCTCGCCGGTCCGTTCGATGTTATAAGGCGGATAGCTCGGCGCGGTCTCGAACGCGGTCGCCTGATCGATCATATTGAACAGGCGATCGAACCCGATCGTCGAGCGGTAGAGCGGCGAAAGATCGAAATGACGCATGTGACATCCTCCATGACGAAGCGACATCGGCACTCCCGGCACAGGGCCCGGGCTTGCCGCGAGTCTCGCGCGTCCTGACGTGGCCCGCGCAGTGGAGATGTGGGGAAGAAACTATGCATTGCAAGAGGGCGAAATCTGGGCGGCGCCGGCGTCTGGCGACCGCTCTCCGACGCACCCATGTTGCGTCGTAAAATCAATGTGGTGCAGCGCAAGCCGGCAGCAGGAACGCGTGCGATGACGATGGACCTCGGCCCGATCGAGGGCCGTCTCTCCCCTCCCGGCGCGGTCGTGGCTCGGATCGAGACGAAGGACGGCCTCGAGCTGCGCGCAGTCCGATGGAGCGTCGGCAGGAGCGCGAAGGGCACGGTCGCGATCCTGCAGGGACGCGCCGAGTTCATCGAGAAATATTGCGAGGTGGTCGGCGAGCTTCTGGCCCGCGGCTTCGATGTCGCCCTCCTCGACTGGCGTGGCCAGGGCCATTCCGACCGCCTCCTGCGCAACCCGAGGAAGGGGCACATCCGGCATTTTCGGACCTATCTCGCCGACCTCGACGCCTTCGAGGCCGAGGTCCTCGCGCCGTTCTGCCCGCGGCCCTGGTTCGCGCTCGGCCATTCCATGGGCGGCGCGATCCTTCTCGACCAGGCGCACGCGGGACGCTCGCCTTTCGAGCGGTTGGTCGTGATCGCACCGATGATCGCCCTTTGGGGCCTCCGGTGGCCACGCGCGGCGCGTCGGCTCGCGTGGTGCCTCTGCCTCCTCGGCTTCGGGCGCGCCTTCATCCCGGGCGGCAGCGGCCGCTCCTACATGCTGAGAGGCTTCGCCGGCAACGTCTTGACCTCGGACCCGGAGCGCTATGCGCGAACCGCGGGTTTCGTCGAGGCCGATCCCGATGTCGCGATCGGTGATCCGACGATCCGTTGGGTCGATGCCGCGTTCCGGCTGATGCGGCGCTTCGAGGCCTTCGAGTTCCCGCTCGCCATTTCGACGCCGACCCTCGTCGTCGCCGCCGGGCGCGACAAGGTCACCGACACGCGCGCGATCGAGCTCTTCTCGAGCCGGCTGAGATGCGGGCGCTGCATCACGCTGCCCGGCGCCGAGCACGAGATCCTCATGGAGCGAAACATCTTCCGCGAGCAGTTCTGGGCGGCCTTCGACGCCTTCGTTCCAGGGTTGCCGGACGCTGTCGAGACGGTCGACGCCATCGACCACGAGGTCCCGGCTCCCACCTCGGGCTCGATCCGCCCGCTCCGGCTTCCGGCATGACGGCTCTCGTCTCGGCTCAGACGCGGATGTGGATGAAGGCCCGCGCGTGGGACCGGTCCGGCAGCAGCTCGTCGAGACTGAGACGCTCGCGGATCTTGATGCATTGCCCCGCGCCCTGGTTGCCGTCGATCGTATCGATGTCCGTGATGCCTTTGGAATAGATCATGGAAATATGCTTCCACCCACTGGCATTGCCGGTGCGCAGCAGCATGATATCGCCGGGCTCGAGATAATCGCCGTTCGTACCGATCTCCACGTAGTCCTGCCTGCCTTTCCCGTCCATGGGTGAGGCACCCTCGTAGCGCAACAGCTGTGCCGGGCTGTCGGGTCGCATGGCCCAATGGATCGCCTTCTGGACCGAGGCCAGCACCTCGTTGTTTTCCCCGAACGGGTTTACCACCCCCTTGATCGCGGCGGCCTGCCTCCAGCACCAATAGGCGAAGAGGCCACACCAATCGTAGGAGCCCTGACCCGCGCCGGAATAGACCCCGAACCCGTTGGACTTGGTGCAGAGGGAGCTGTGGAGCTGATCCTCGGCGACGCGCAGCACCGCCTCGCGAAGCGAGAGGCCCTGAAGCTCGCGCTTCATGTCGGCGCCGGCCTCGCCCACTGCCTTGCCGACCTGCCGCGCATTCGGATCGCCCACCACGGACACCGTCAAGGCCGGCGACACCAGGACGAGCCCCCGTCTCACGAAGCGCAGCCTGGTGGTGCCGATCGATTTTGCCCGCAGCGTGACCTTGTGACGCGCGGTCCGCGAGCCGAGGACGGTCTTCGCCTCCAGGATGTCCTCGTCGTCGGCCCAAGCCTGGAGATCGTCCTCGCCATCCTCGTCCACGAGGCTGAACTCGGTTTTGGTCCCGACCGACAAGACCTGCAAGTTCCTGTTGTCGTCGAAGCCCTCGGGGCCTCCTAGCTTCACGAACCTGGGCATGGCTGCCGCTCCCGTCGAGACCGAATTTCGCGTGTTCTGACATGGCCGAGGTATCGCGTCGGTGCGCTCTGCCACATCGCGTCCGAGCGATCGAAAGGTCGCACGATGGAGCCGCGATCGAGCTTTTTCGCCCGCCGGCTCGAATGTTGGCGCTGCATCGAGTTAACCGGCGCCGAGCACGTGATCCGGATGAAGCGCTGGATCTCGTGCGAGCAGTTCCGGGTCTCCCAGCAGCTCGGTTCGTTTGCTTCAGATATCCCGAAGGTCCATCTTCTCGACGAATTTTCGACCATCCGCGTCAATCGCATACCGATAGGTGTTGTCGGCGTCCCAATGAGTGACGGTGTGGGTCGTCTTGTCGAGAAGTTCGGTTCCGTTGAATACGTCCTTGCGCCGCTCGTAGGGTGGATTCCGCTTGTCGGTCAGGTTCCCGGTCAGCGTGCCGTCGAAAAATTCGATATGCAGCATGTCGAGCCCAGGCTGGTTGCCGATGTATCCGATGACCTGCCCTTCCTTCACTTGATCTCCGGCCGTGACCTCGGTGTGGGGATCGAGCTCGCAATAACGAGCGACGAATTGGCCGTGCCGGACCTCGAGTGCATAGGTTTGCCTGAAGAACTCATAGGGCCCGAGGAGCACCAACCCGTCTTCCATAGCGAGAACGGGGGTGCCGGGGGGACCCACGAGGTCATTGGCGGCGTGCCGCAATCCTTTCCGGACCTTTTCGCGCGATGCACCGAACCCGGAGCCCGCGTCCTTGTAGCTGCGCTTCGGCACAAAAGGTAATGGAAACCGCATTCGCTTCTCCGCGGGGTGAATGAATTCTGCTCCAGGCTCTGACCCGCTTGGACCGCGGGTCACTCGGTTCGAGCGGGCGATAGTAACGTGTCGGCGCGGCCAGGGTTGTGCGCTGTGGCACGAGTCTCGACGGGCCGTAGTGCCCGCCTTGCCAAGGGGCGCAGGCACCTTTATGTGCGCCGTCGAGCCCCCCGACGCACTGTGCTAGGATCGCGGGCGATCATCGATTCGACGTGCGCGAGACCATTCCGGAACCCTGTCTTGGCATTGCTGTCCGATCTTCTCTTCGAAGCTCGCGAGGTGGCGCGCACGCTCGCCGACCTCGCCGCCGGTGGCACGATCCGGCTCGGCGTGACCGGGCTTTCCCGCGCGGGCAAGACGGTCTTCATCACCGCGCTCGTCGAGCATCTGACCAAGGCGGCGATGCCCGCGCTCCAAGGGCGGCGCAACCCGCTTCCCTTGTTCCAGGTTCATGCCGATGGCCGGCTCGTCTCCGGCACGCTCGAGCCGCAGCCGGACGACGCCGTGCCGCGCTTCGCCTACGAGGATCACGTCGCCGCACTGGCGGGCCCGAAAGGCCGTCCCGAGGCCCGCCATTGGCCGCAATCGACCCGGCGCATCTCGGAGCTCAGGCTCCGCCTCGAGTTCGAGCCCAAGGTCGCGATGCGTCCCGGCAACCACTCGCTCGCGATCGACATCGTCGATTATCCCGGCGAATGGCTGCTCGACCTGCCGCTGCTCGGAAAGAGCTTCGCGCAATGGTCGCGCGAGACCTTCCTCGCCTCGGCGAGCGCGGCACGGGCGCCGCTCGCCGCGCAATGGCGAGGATTCATGGCGAACGCCGACCCGCGCGGGAAGGCGAGCGAGGAGGATGCACGCCGCGCGGCCGAGCTCTTCACCGAGTACCTGCGCGGCTGCCGCGCAGGCGAGTATCATTTCTCGACGCTGCCGCCCGGCCGGTTCCTGATGCCGGGCGACCTCGAAGGCTCGCCGATGCTGACCTTCGTGCCGCTCGCCGTCGAGGAGACCGAGGTCTATCCGCCGGACTCGCTCGCCGCCATGATGGAGCGGCGCTACGAGGCCTACAAGACCCATGTCGTGAAGCCGTTCTTCCGCGATCATTTCGCGAGGCTCGACCGGCAGATCGTCCTCGTCGATGCGCTCGCCGCGCTGAACGCCGGGCCCGCCGCGGTACGTGATCTCGAGACCGCTATGACCGACGTGCTCACCGCCTTCCGGGCCGGCCGCAGCAACCTCCTCACCACCTTGTTCCGGCCGCGAATAGACAAGATCCTCTTCGCCGCGACCAAGGCGGATCATCTCCACCACACGAGCCACGACCGTCTGGAGGCGATCCTGCGCCACCTCACCTCGCGCGCGATCGCCCGGGTCGAGAAGGTCGGCGCCGAGGTCGACGTCATCGCGCTCGCTGCGGTCCGGGCGACCCGGGAGGCCAAGGTCGGCGGCCCGGGCGAGCCCCGGCTCGACGCGGTGATCGGCATCCCGATCGAGGGCGAGCGGATCGGCGACGAGCTCTTCGACGGCAAGGCGGAGGCCGCGATCTTCCCCGGCGACCTGCCGAAGGATCCGAAGGTCGTCTTCCGCGGCGACGGCGTGCGCTTGCCCACGACCGAGGTCGATTACCGCTTCGTCCGCTTCCGTCCCCCGATTCCGCTGCGCGCCGAGGATGATACGAGGCTGCCGCCTCCCCATATCCGGCTCGACCGTGCCCTCCAGTTCCTCCTGGGAGACCGATTGAATTGAGCGAGAAGCTGCCGTGACGTCCGAGCCGAAGCTACGCCCGCGCGCGTTTCGTCTCGACGAGTCGAATTCCGGCCTCGACGCCACGCCGGCCGAGGTCCCGCGCGCATCGATCGTGATCGAGCCGACCCCGGACCCCTACGAGGCCGAAGCCGAGGCTGCGGCGGCCTTTGCGGAAGAGGCTGCCGTCGAGGCGGCCCAGAAGAAGGGGATGATCGGCGGCCTCTGGTCTTGGTCGGGGCTTTTCGGCGCCGCGCTCGGAGGGCTCGTCACGCTCTGGCTCGGGCTCGAGGTCGAACTCCTCCTCGAGGGGCTGTTCGCCCGCTCGACCCTCTTCGGCATGATCGGGCTCGGCCTCGTCGGCGTCGTGGTCACCGCCGTCGTCGTTCTGGCCACGCGCGAGATCGTCTCGGTCTTGCGTCAGCGCCAGGTCGCGGGGCTCCATATCGGGCTTGCCGAGGCCCGGGAAAGGGACGATTTCAAGGAGGCGCGTCGCCTCGTCGGCGAGCTCACCCGCCTCTACGACGGGCGGCCCGAGACCGCCCGCGCACGGGGCCAGATCAGCGCGCTGATGGGCGAGATCGTGGACGGGCGCGACCTCATCGATTTTTCCGAGCGCGCCCTCGTCGTCCCCCTCGACGCCGAGGTCCGGAAAGAGATCGTCAACGCCGCCAAGCGGGTGTCTATGGTCACCGCGCTCGCGCCGCGGGCGATCATCGACATCGTCTTCGTCGGCGCCCAGGCGGTCATGCTGATCCGCCGCATCGCCACGATCTACGGCGGCCGGCCAGGCCTCGTCGGCTTCCTGCGGCTCCTGAAATCCGTCGGCGCGCATCTCGCGATCACAGGGGGCCTCGCGGCCGGCGACAGCATCCTGCAGCAGGTGGTCGGCCATGGCATTGCGGCGAAGCTCTCGGCTCGCCTCGGAGAAGGCGTGCTCAACGGGCTCCTCACCGCGCGCGTCGGGATCTCGGCTATGGCGGTCTGCCGTCCCATGCCTTTCGCGAGCGGCCGCGCCCCCGGCATCTCCGACGTCGCGCCCTTCCTCTTCAAGTCCGAGCCGAAGGGGTGAGATCGCAGATCGGGACTCATTCGCCCCCTGATGGATGCTCCCTCGACTAGCTGTCGGCCCCCGTCTGCCGCTTGCGGGCGTGCTCGAGTCGAACCGCCGTGGCACGGTGGCATGAGACGGTTCGTCCCCGTCGCGCGGCCAGGCTGCGCCGGGGCGATCGAGCTGGTCTTCGCTGCGCCGACACTTGCCGACGAGCCATCGCCGGAGCCGCGGCTAGGGTCCTAATCGCCGATCTCGGCCTCGACCAGCTTTGCGAGAAGGACGAGGGAATCTTGCCAGCCGAGATAGCATGCCTCGGGAGGAATGACGTCGGGCACGCCTTCCTGCACGATGCCGAGCTCGGTTCCACAAGAGACTTTGGTCATGGTGACGGTCACCTGCATCTCGCCCGGCAGGTTGGGATCGTCGAACTTGTCCGTGTACCTGATGCGTTCGTGCGGCACGAGCTCGGTATAGGTGCCGCCGAAGGAATGGCTTTGCCCCGTGGAGAAATTCGTGAATGACATCCTGTAGGTGCCGCCGACCCTGGCATCCAGGTGATGAACCTTGCCCGTGAAGCCGTTCGGCGGAAGCCACTTGGCCTTGGCATCCGGATCCAGGAATGCGCGATAGACTTTTTCGGGGGGCGCGCGCAGCACGCGGTGGAGCCTTATCGTGCTCGCCATGATTGGTTCTCCATCTCTATCTCCTCACAGGCGGTCGTCGAACCATGCGGTCGAGAAGAAGCCATCTATAACGCCGCCGGTACGCGGGGCATACGCGCGCGGCGGAGCGGCTCCGCTTCAGTGAAGGGACCTGGGCGATTCGTGGGCGGGCCTTTCCAGCCGTCGGTTCCATTCGTCCACATAGCCATATTTGTGCTACGTTTCTCTGCCCGCAGGCTCGAAACGGACCGGAGGCGCCTGCCGTAGCGAGAGTGGCTCGACTCATGGCGACGACAGCTCTCGACGATCCGATCCTGAACCGATTCCATGCCGCAGTCAGGGAAGCCTACGGAGACCGGCTCGAGCGTGTCGTCCTGTACGGCTCGCGGGCACGGGGCGATGCTCGGCCCGATTCCGACTACGACATCGCTGTGTTCCTTTACTGCATCGACACATCCAACTATGTTGCAGAGTGCTACCGGCTGGCCGACCTCGCCACCGAGATTCTCTACGATACCGGGGAGGTCGTTCACGCCAAGCCCTTCCGGGCAGGTGTATACGAAGAACGAACTCCTCTGATGCACGAGATCCGCAGGGAAGGCATCGACTTTTGAAGCCGGAAACGGCTCCTACCTCGAGACGTCGCGGGAACTTCTCGATCAAGCCGAGACGATGCTCGGTGTCCGATTGAACGAGGCTGCCGGACGAGCCGCCTATTTGGCAGGGTTGCATGCCGCTCAAGCCCTGATCTTCGAAACGACCGGGCGTGTGTTCAAGAGGCATACGACCGTGAGGGGTGAATTCGGGAGACTTGTGAAAGACGAGCCCCGCGTGGATGCCGAGCTGCGCGGGTTCCTCGGCCGAACCTACGAGCTCAAGACGATCGCCGACTATAGAACCGGCCCTCTGGCGCATATCTCCGCCGAGGACGCCCGCGACGCGCTCGAAACGGCACGGCGCTTCGTCGATTACGTGGCGAGCCTCATTCCCCCGAATGATCACCCGATGCAATAGGTCTTCTGGAACTCGGCCGCCCCCGCATTCCCGCTCGCCATCCGAGCAATCCCCTGCTAATGCCTGTCTCGAAAACGACATAACGAGCGCCGGCGCGCCGCCGGTCGGGAGCCGCGAAACAATGCCCGCACAGAGCTGGTCGCCGTCGAGCTGGAGGTCGAAGCCCATTCAGCAGGTGCCGGCCTATTCCGATCCTTTCGCGCTCGGCGAGGTCGAGCGCCAGCTCTCGGGCTTTCCGCCGCTCGTCTTCGCCGGCGAGGCGCGCAAGCTCCAGCGCATGCTGGCCGAGGTCGCGGAGGGCGAGGCCTTCCTGCTCCAGGGTGGCGATTGCGCCGAGAGCTTCGCCGAGCACGACGCCAATAATATTCGCGATTTCTTCCGCGTTTTCCTCCAGATGGCAGTCGTCATGACCTTCGCCGCGGCCTCGCCCGTCGTGAAGGTCGGCCGCATCGCGGGCCAGTTCGCCAAGCCCCGCTCGGCGCCGACGGAGAAGGTCGGCGACGCGGAGCTCCCGAGCTATCGCGGCGACATCGTCAACGACATTTCCTTCGATGCTGCGGCGCGCGTCCCCGACCCCCAGCGCCAGCTCATGGCCTATCGCCAGTCCGCGGCGACCTTGAACCTCATCCGCGCCTTCGCGATGGGCGGCTATGCCAATCTCGAGAATGCGCATCGCTGGATGCTCGGCTTCGTCAAGGACAGCCCGCAGTCGCATCGCTACCAGGAGCTCGCCGACCGGATCACCGAGACGCTCGGCTTCATGCGCGCGATCGGGCTCGATCCGGAAGGTCATCCCGAGATGCGCCAGACGGATTTCTACACCTCCCACGAGGCGCTGCTCCTCGGCTACGAGGAGGCATTGACCCGGATCGATTCGACGACGGGCGATCATTACGCGACGTCCGGCCACATGATCTGGATCGGCGACCGCACCCGCCAGCCCGATCACGCCCATGTCGAATATGCGCGGGGCGTGAAGAACCCGCTCGGGCTCAAATGCGGCCCCTCGCTCGCCCCTGACGAGCTCCTGAGGCTGATCGACCTCCTCAATCCCGGCAACGAGGCGGGCCGGCTCACCCTCATCTGCCGCTTCGGCGCCGACAAGGTCGGCGACCATCTGCCGGGCCTCGTCCGCGCCGTCGCGCGCGAAGGCCGCAAGGTCGTGTGGTCCTGCGATCCGATGCACGGCAATACGGTGAAGGCGGCGTCGGGCTACAAGACGCGGCCCTTCGACAAGATCATGAGCGAGATCCGCACCTTCTTCGCGGTGCATCAGGCGGAAGGCACCTATGCCGGCGGCATCCATCTCGAGATGACCGGCAAGAACGTCACCGAATGCACCGGCGGGGCGCGGGCGATCTCCGAGGCGGACCTGCACGATCGCTACCATACCTATTGCGACCCGCGGCTCAATGCCGAGCAGGCGATCGAGGTCGCCTTCCTCGTGGCCGAGCTTCTGAAGGCCGAGCGGCTCGGCCGAGGCCGCCGGGAGGCCGATGCGGCGGAGTGAGCTTTGGCCGCCGCAGGAGTCCAGGGCCTGATGCATTCGGATGAAGGGGCTCCGATCCTTCCCCCCGTCGCGATCTCGATGTTGCGAAAGATCGCCAGCGATGGGGGAAGGTGGTTGCGGAGCGGCCGGATGGGGACGGTGGCTACAACCCCACCCGTCAGCCATGGCCCGTTGCATGCGAAGGGCGTCCTTGCGGACGTCCTTTGGCCGACACCCTCCCTGCAAGCGTGTGATTTTGCGCCTCGTAATTCGAACCCAGAATGACCACCTTTCCCACTCTCTTCGTCTCGCACGGCGGCCCGGACTTCTTGCGGTCGGGCAGTCCCGCGCATGAATTTCTCACCCGCCTCGGACGCGAGCTCTGCGCCGAGCGAGGCCGCCCGCAGGCGATCCTCGTCGCCTCTTCGGGCTTCGACACGATCGTGCCGTCCTTCTGCGCCGACGCGGAGCCCCGCCAAATCTACGACGGGCTGGACGAGGAGCTCGCACGCCTCGCCTATCCCGCACCGGGGCTGCCGCAGCTCGCGACCGTCGCGGCCAATCTCGTCGAGGGCTTCGGCTTTCCCGTCCAGGAGGTCCTCGGCCGCGGCCTCGACCACGGCGCCTTCGCTCCGCTCTCGCTCATGTTCCCCGAGGCCGATATTCCGGTCGTCGAGATGGCGATTCAGGCCAAGCAGGGCGCGGGTCATCATATCGCGCTCGGACGCGCTCTCGCGCCGCTGCGCGAGCACAGCATTCTCGTCGTCGGCTCTGGCAACCTGACTCGCGCCGCTTCCGAGGCCTTGGAGCAGGTCCAGGCCTTCGCGGACTGGGTCAGGGAGACAACGGAGGCCGGCGCGATCGACGAGGTCGCCGATTATCTCGCGCTCGCCCCTCATGCGCGCGAGATGCATCCGAAACCGGATGGCTTCGTGCCATTCGCATTCGCGTTCGGCGCGGCCGGGGAAGGCGCCAAGGGCCGGCGCTTGCACCATTCGGTCGAGGGCGGCACGACGGCGATGGATGCCTATCTCTTCGAGGAAGCGCCGTCCTGAACCGAGCCTGAACCGGCATGAGCACGAACGAAATTCCGGCGAGCCGTCTCGTCATCGGCCTCGCCCAGATCGATTGCACGGTCGGCGATCTCGAGGGCAACCTCGAGCGCCTGAGGCATGCCCGCGCGGAGGCTGCCGGCTTCGGCGCCGATCTAGTGATGTTCTCGGAGCTCTTCCTCAGCGGCTACCCGCCCGAGGATCTCGTCCTCAAGCCCTCCTTCGTCGAGGCCTGCCGCGAGGCCTGCTTGCGCGCCGCCGCCGAGACCGCGGACGGCGGGCCGGCCGTCCTCGTCGGCCTGCCCTGGGCCGAGGACGGGCGTTGCTTCAACGCCTATGCGCTCCTCGCAGGGGGCCGCATCGAGGCCATGCGTTTCAAGGTCGATCTGCCGAACTACGGCGTGTTCGACGAGAAGCGAGTCTTCGCGCCGGGACCCATGCCGGGCCCGATCGTCTTCAAAGGCGTACGGATCGGCGTTCCGATCTGCGAGGACATCTGGGGTCCCGATCCGGTCGAATGCATTGCCGAGACCGGGGGCGAGATCCTGCTCGTCCCCAACGGCTCGCCTTATTGGCGCGGCAAGAGCGACGAGCGCTTCTCCGTAGCGGTCGCGCGCGTCGTCGAATCGAAGCTCCCGGTCGTCTACCTGAACCAGATCGGTGGTCAGGACGAGCTCGTCTTCGACGGCGCCTCGTTCGGGCTCGACGCAAAGGCGGGCCTCGCCTTCCAGCTTCCGGCCTTCACGGAGGTTGTCGCGCGTATCGTCCTCGAGCGAAGGCAGCATGGATTCGTCTGCGTCGAAGGTCCCAAGGCCCGAGTGGAGGAAGGCGACGAGGCCGATTATGCCGCCTGCGTCCTCGGGCTGCGGGACTATGTGACGAAGAACGGCTTTCCCGGCGTGGTGATGGGTCTTTCCGGCGGGATCGATTCGGCGCTCTGTGCCGCGATCGCCGTCGATGCGCTCGGCCCCCCGCGCGTCCATGCCCTGATGCTGCCCTATCGCTTCACCTCGCAGCTTTCGCTCGACGATGCGCGAGCTTGTGCGGAAAGTCTCGGCCTGCGCTACGACCTCTTGCCGATCGCCCCCGTCGTCGAAGGCTTCGAGGCGGTCCTCGCGCCGCTCTTTGCGGGACTGCCGCGCGGCACGACCGAGGAAAACATCCAGAGCCGGGCGCGCGGGACCCTCCTCATGGCGGTCTCGAACAAGCTCGGTCCGATGCTGGTGACGACCGGCAACAAGTCGGAAATGTCGGTGGGCTATGCGACGATCTACGGCGACATGAACGGCGGCTTCAATCCGATCAAGGATCTCTACAAGACCGAGGTGTTTCGCCTCGCCGCGCTGCGCAACCGCTGGAGGCCGGCCGGCGCGCTGGGACCCGAGGGCGAGGTGATCCCCGCCGCGATCCTGACCAAGCCGCCGTCCGCCGAGCTGCGCGAGAACCAGACCGACCAGGATTCGCTGCCGCCCTACGACGTCCTCGATGCGATCCTCGACGGGCTCGTGGAGAAGGAGCAAGGCGTCGCCGACCTCGTCGCCGCAGGCCAGGATCTCGCGACCGTGAAACGGGTCGAGAAGCTGCTCTACCTCGCCGAGTACAAGCGCCGTCAGTCCGCGCCGGGCGTGAAGGTCACGCGCAAGAACTTCGGCCGCGACCGGCGCTATCCGATCGTCAATCTCTTTCGAGATACCGGCGCGCCCGCGTCCTAGCCTCTGCGACGCCGAAGTTGAGCCCCTTGCGGCATCGCTGCACGAGGTCGCTGCGCCCGGTCTCGAAGCTCTCCGTGAGCCGCAGCTTCACGAGCCTGAACCCCACTCCGAGCCCTTCCGGCCAGGTCGGGGGCCGATCCTCCTCGCGCATCGTCATCGCATTGCCGCGCCAGACGAAATCGTTGGTGCACCAGGCATCGACATAGATGACCGGCATCAAGAGGTCGCGCAGGAGGCACAGGAACGGCATGCGCCAGGAATCGTACCAGCCGTTGGTCCGCGCGAGCAGGACCTCGGGCGCGTACCAGACGAACCCGAAGGCGATGAGGGTTGCCGCGATCGACCAGTCGAGCGCCGCGGCGACGATGGCAGCGGCGGCTCCGGGAAGAACCGAGCAGGCGAAGATTTCCGGGAAGTAATAGGCGGCGAAGGTCTTGCGCCGTGTCCGCGCCCAGCGCAGCTGACGCAGCAGGACGTCGCGGAAGCTACGCTTGCCGAGCGGCTGCTCGAACGGGCTGTCGACGAGATTGACGGAGAGGCCTTGCGCGCGCACGAGCTTCGTCGCCGCGGCATCCTCGATGATATCCGAGGCGAGCGCGCGAATGCCGCCGCCCGCCTCGATGATGTCGCGCCGCGCCAGGATGCTCTTGCCCTGCGCGAAGCCCAGGCCGAAGAACTCGGCGCAATATTGCCAGCGCGCCTCGAACGTGTTGAGGAAGGCGCATTCGAGCTCGGCCCAGAGGTTGCCGGGCTTCGATCCGAGCGGCATGGAGCAGACGAGGCCGGTGCGGGATTTCCAGCTCGCCAGGAGGCGCTGGATATAGTCGCTCGGCATCAGAACATTGGAGTCGCCGAGAATGATCCAGTCGTAGCGGGCGGCATCCCACCCCCGCACGCAATTGTTGAGCTTCGGGTTCGCACTGAACTTCTCGTCGCCCACGATGAGCCGCGCGGGCCGCTCGGGGTGGCCGGCGATGAGCCGCTCGACCACCGGCACGACGGGATCGTCCGCCTCCGCGACACAGAAGATCACCTCGTATTCCGGGTAGTCGAGGCGGAAGACGGATCCGAGGGTCTCCTCGCAGAAATTGTCGATCCCGCAGACGGGCCGTACTACGCTGACGCCCGGCGCCGGCCGGGGCGGGGCGAGCGGCGTGCGGCGCGGCCGAGCCCGGACGGCGACGACCGCGAGGCTCAGAATGTGGATGGCCAAAATCACGAGGCAGAATAGCGACGCCGCTGCAATGATCGTCATTCTTCGCGCTCCCGAGTTGCTCCGACGGTCGTAAAGTCCGCCGTCTTGTCGAGGCTCGATAGCTGGTCGCGCTCACGGGAGGCGGCAAGATCGAGCCGGGCATCGAAAAGATGCATGTCGACCCCTAGGGCACGGCGGAAGGGAACCGCCAGCACGGGACCGCTGTCAAGTGCTAAAGACATGAGACGTCGCTCGGCTGGGACGGGGCAGGGTCGCCGCGCTCGAAGCTCTGTTCAGGCAGGCCCGGGAGCCTCGCTGCCCGGCCGTCATGCCGGGCTGCCGAACGCAGCTTCCGGCGAGGCGGACCCGGATTTGCTCGTCGCTACCGGGTGGCGCCCGTGGTCGAGAGGCGATCGCGGGCGCGAACCTACGAAGGGATAAGATGTCGCTCGGGCATTCGAACCGGAACGGGAGCGTCTCTTTCGGGTTCTAGCTACGTCCGTCGGGCCGAGGCACGCCCGAGCCGATCGTCCGCAAGCCTCGGGCGATTCCTGCCAAGAGATCATCAAGGACACCGATGTCACAGCCTACCGTTCGCTTCGCGCCCTCGCCGACAGGCTATATTCACATAGGCAATGCCCGGCCGGCGCTGTTGAACTACCTGTTTGCGAGAAAGCACCATGGTGAATTTATTTTACGATTCGATGACACCGACCTCGAGCGATCCAAGGAGGAATATGCCCGCGCGATCGAGGTCGATCTCGCCTGGCTCGGGGTCGTTCCCGACCTGATCCTACACCAGTCGCAGCGGCTCTCGCTCTATGCCTCGGCGGCGCAGGTGCTCCGGGACGCCGGCCGGCTCTACCCCTGCTACGAGACCGCCGAGGAGCTCGACCGCAAGCGCAAGCGCCAACAGGCCCGCGGGCTTCCCCCGGTGTACGACCGTGCGGCGCTCGCGCTCTCGGCGAGCGAGCGCGCGAGGCTCGAGGCCGAAGGTCGCCGGCCACATTGGCGGTTCCTCCTCGATCAGACCATCGTCCGGTGGGAGGACCTCGTGCGCGGAGAAAGCCACATCGATTGCGCGTCCCTCTCCGATCCCGTGCTCGTGCGCGCGGACGGATCCTACCTCTACACGCTGCCCTCGGTCGTGGACGATATCGACCAGCACATCACCCATGTGATTCGCGGCGAGGACCACGTGACCAACACGGCGGTCCAGATCCAGCTCATCGACGCGCTCGGCGCCTCCGGCCACCCTCCGGTGTTCGCGCATCACAACCTCTTGTCGCTGGTCACCGGCGAGGCCTTGTCGAAACGCTTGGGCTCGCTGTCGATCGGCGCGCTGCGCGAGCAGGGGATCGAGGCGCTCGCCGTCGCCGCGGCCGCCGTGCTGACGGGATCCTCGATCGCGCTGCATCCGATCAAGTCGCTCGACGAGCTCGTCCAGTCGCTCGACCTCGGCCAGCTGTCGCGGACGCAGACGCGGCTCGATCCGGCCGATATCGCCGCCCTCTCGGCCCGCACGCTGCACGGGCTGCCCTTCGAATCGGTGCGCGACAGGCTCGCGGCGCACGACGTCGCCGGCCACAAGGCGCGCGACTTCTGGCACGCCGTGCGCGGCAATCTTTCGACCTTCCTCGAGGTCGTGGACTGGTGGCGCGTCGTCGAGGGCGAGATTGCCCCGGTCGTCGAGGATCGCGAGCTACTCGCTGTCGCGCACGATAGCCTGCCTGAGGAGCCCTGGGATCTCGCGACCTGGGCGAGCTGGACGAAGCGCTTGAAGGAACGGACCGGACGCGCCGGCAAGGCGCTGTTTCATCCGCTTCGGCTCGCCTTGACCGGCCTCGACCGAGGGCCGGAGCTCGCCGCGCTGCTTCCGCTGATCGGCAGGATCAAAGCGTCGGCGCGATTATCCGGACACGTCGCTTGACGCCGTCTGGCCCGGTGATCTCCTTGATGCTCCCCGGCGCCGGCTCCGGCGTCGCAGCCACCGCATCGGCGGCCGAGGTCGGCCTCGGCGCCCCGGCGGTCGGCTGGAGACCGGCGGGATCCCCGGCCTCGGACCGCGCCCCCGAGGCTTCGGCGCGCGCCCGTTTCGACGGTACGTCCTTCCCCTGGGGCAGTGCCTTCGACAGGGCGGCGGAGGTTTCCGGCGTCACCAATATATCGCCCCTGCGGCCCTCGCCGAGAATCCGCTCCGCGCCGGCGAGAGCCTCGACCCAGGACTGGCGCGGCGGCTTGCAGGTGCAGGACGAATCATAGGTCGTGCGAAATTTCGAGGCGTTGGGCAGATCGGAATAGGCCGTGCCTTCCTCGAGCGAAGCCGCCCTTTCGATGTCGCCGCCCGGAGATTTGGTGTAGACCGCGACCTCGGCGTTCGGGCAAAGGGCGCGGCAGAGATCGGTGAGATAGCTCGCGTCGGCGCTGCGCGCCGAGACATGGAGCGGGAAGAACCCGCCGTCGCAGCTGCGCACGCAGACCGCCAGGGAGCCGCCGTGCGGGCTCGTGTTGGGCTCGAGGTCGCCGCTCTCGTCCATGGGCGGCGCCCAGGGCGCTGCCGCCTGCGGCGGGTGAGGGGAGGCGAGGCCGCCGAAAAGTGACTCGAAGAAATCCGTTACGGGATCTTTCTGGCGGGCCTGGGTCGGGGAGCGGCAGTAGGCGTCGTAGCGGGCGATCAGGTCTTGCCTCGCCCGATCCGTTCCCGAGGTGGCGGCGGCTTCGAGCTGGCCGAGGTTCGCTTGCATTTGCGCGATCTTGGCCTCGAGGCCGGAGCAGCGCGCCGGGCGAGGCGGGCCGAAGATCGGAATTTCGGGCTGGTCGCAGCCGAGCGAGCGGGCATAGGAGACGGTCCGATCGAGCTCGGAGCGTTGCTTGCGGGCCGCCTCCGAATAGCGGTTCGGTCGCGCCGCGCCCTGCGAGTCGAGCGCTGCGATCTTCGCCCGGAGCGCCGTGCAATCCACGTTTTGCGCGTGAGCCGAGCCAAGCGAGGCCACGACGAAGAGGGCGACGAAAAGCGCTGCCCGGCACGCGTCGATCGGCCCCGAGGCACGTCGGGCGACCGCGGACAGGCTCGGGAATGGCGCCATCGAAGCCCCTAGGACATGTTCCGGAGAGCCGGACAAAGGTTCACGTCGCGAGAGTGCGACCGAGCAAGAGCCCGGGGCCGCACGCGGGAGCGGGGTGGCCGGTCCTCTCGCGCACCGGTCCGCGGGACAGAGCCGCCCACACGATCCCCGCACGGGATTTCGCACCTAAATAGAGCTTTTTCGGGCCGACGCGTAGCCGCGCGAGATTCCCGTGCGCCTAGGGCGCCGGAGTTTTCGGCTCGCGGTCTAAGAACGCGCTGCTCGAGCGGGACGAGGACAACTGGACCCCGGTTTTCCGGCGCAATCGAGTTTACGCAGATTGCGTAAACTTATCTGCTTATCCCGCTCTGAACTTTTGGAATCGATCACGTTTCATGACTTTGGATCGATGCGATCCAAAGTCATGAAACGTGAGCTAGGCCCATGACAGACGGGCGTTGCAGGGTCCATCGGAACCGTGGCCGTCGCGCGCTGCCCGAGATTTCAGGAGCCTCGGTCTTCGCGGCTGCCGTCACCCGATCGAAGGGAGCATGGTCGGTGCGCGCTCGTGCCGGCAACCCCGGATCACGCCGAGAGTCCGGTCCGGGCCAAGGCGTCACCGGCAATCGCCGCGCTCCGGGACTGCCGAGACGAGCTCACTCGTGGCAGGTGATCGCGAAGCCGCGTGGCGCTTGCCCTGACGGCGAAACATCCGTCGCACTCGCCGGCGCTCCGGCAGGTCCGAAGGTCCCAGAGTTCCCGTGGCCTTGCGCCTTGCACCAGGCACCGGCGACCATCGGCCCGCAGCTCGCGTTCTCCGTCAGGCAATCCGAAAGGCCGTAGCCGTCGTCGGTGGGGATGACGAGGACATGGGTCCCTCCCGCCCGCGCCGAAAGCCCGAATGCCGCCACGGCGAGGACGCCGCTGACGGCGAAAAGCACGGCGCGAAACACGTCCCGCCGCCTGCGTGCCGAGATCGCTCGGCGACGCCCGGCCGGGAGCGAGGCGCCACCGGCAAACGGGTGCAGGCGAGGTGCCCGCCCAGGGCCAGCTTCGGCGCGAGGGGCAAAATCGTTCGTCGCGATGGACATGGACAGCTCGTGCTCTGCGGAGGAACTCGGCCTGATTGTGTCGAATGCGCTTGAAAATCGCGTTAACGAGCGCACACCACGCAAGACAGGGACCGGCCTTGACGGCAGCGCCTCGCGCTGCGCATAGTCGCCCCATGACGCGCGCGATCAGCGAAAGCCGGCGCTTTTTCCGGTCGCCCATTATATGTATCGGCTAGCCTTGCCGCTGGCTGGAGCCGTCATGTCCTCGACAGAGGTTTTGTCCTCGTAGAAGACCGCTCGACACCCCGGCCAGCAGAGGCGCGAGGGGACCCAATGTCGTTGCGGCTCTACAATACCTTGACAAGGCAGAAGGAAGATTTCGCGCCGATCGATCCGCGGCGCGTGCGGCTCTATGCCTGCGGCCCGACGGTCTATGATCACCTCCACATCGGCAACGGGCGGATGCTGATCGTCTTCGACCTCCTGTTCCGCGTGCTGCGGCACCGCTACGGGGCGGACCATGTGACCTATGTCCGCAACATCACGGACGTCGACGACAAGATCAACGCACGGGCCGCGGAGCGCGGCATCGCAATCCGTGTCCTCACCGACGAGATGACCGCGATCTTCCACGAGGACGCGGCGGCGCTCGGCTGCCTGCCCCCCACGGTCGAGCCCCGCGCCACCGAGCATATGCGCGAGATGATCGCGATCATCGAGAGGCTGATCGCCAAGGGCCACGCCTATGTGGCGGAGGGGCACGTGCTGTTCGACGTGCCTTCCATGCCGGACTACGGAAAGCTCTCGAAGCGCCCGCTGGACGAGCTGATCGCGGGCGCCCGCGTCGAGGTTGCGCCCTACAAGCGCTCGCCGATGGATTTCGTCCTGTGGAAGCCGGCCGAGCCGCAGGAGCCCGGCTGGGAGAGCCCCTGGGGCCGCGGCCGGCCGGGCTGGCATATCGAATGCTCGGCCATGAGCTGGACCCATCTCGGCGAGGTCTTCGACATTCACGGCGGGGGCATCGATCTCGTCTTTCCGCATCACGAGAACGAGGTTGCACAAACCCGTTGCGCCTTCGGCCACGACGTGATGGCCAATTTCTGGATGCACAACGGGCACCTCCAGGTCGAGGGCGAGAAAATGTCGAAGAGCCTCGGCAACTTCCGAACCATTCGCGACATGCTGGCGGATTGGCCGGGCGAGGTCGTGCGCCTCACGATGCTCAAGACGCACTATCGGCAGCCGCTCGACTTGACGGTTTCGAATCTCCGGGAGAGCCAGCGCGAGCTCGATCGCTGGTATCCGCTCGCCAAGCAATTCGCCGTCTCGCCGGTCATGATCCCGGATGACTTCATGGACGCGCTGAACGATGATCTGAATACACCCGACGCGATTACCGCTCTTCGCCGCCTCTACAAGGAAGCTCTGGAGGAAGTGGCCTTCGCGGGGACGCGGCTCGCCTCATGCGGCCACTTGCTCGGGCTTTTCGAGGAGAGCCTGGCCGATTGGGTCCATTGGCGGCCGGCCGACCTCGCAGTCGACGAGCTTCACGTCGCCCGGCTGATCAAGGCGCGTCTCGAGGCCCGCTCCGCCAAGAACTGGGCGGAGTCCGACCGCATTCGCGACGAGCTCGCCGCGATGGGGATCGCTTTGAAGGACAACAAGGACGGCACCACGACCTGGGAGGTCAAGCGATGAGCATCGTCCGAAGTGACAGCGAAACCCTCTCTCCGAGGGGAGAGGGTGGCCGCCATAGGGCGTCCGAAAGGACGCCCGTCGCAAGCGACGGGCTATTTGTGGCCGGGCGAGGGTAAATGACCCGCGAGACGCTCACCCTGTTCGACACGACCTTGCGCGACGGCGCGCAGACGACCGGTGTCGATTTCTCGCTCCACGACAAGCGCTTCATCGCCGCGCTCCTCGACGGGCTCGGCCTCGATTATATCGAGGGCGGCTATCCCGGTGCCAATCCGCTCGACACGGAGTTCTTTACGCGGAAGCCCGCGCTCGCCAAGGCCAAGTTCGCGGCCTTCGGCATGACCAAGCGCGCCGGCCGCTCGATCGAGAACGACCCCGGCGTCGCGAGCCTTCTTTCGGCGGACGCCGACGTCATCACCTTCGTCGCCAAGACCTGGGACTATCACGTGCGGGTCGCGCTCGGCTGCACTCTCGAGGAAAACCTGGACGGTATCGACCAATCGATCCGAGCGGCTCACGCGACGGGCCGCGAGGTGATCCTCGATTGCGAGCATTTCTTCGACGGGTTCAAGGCCAACCCGGATTATGCCCTCCGATGCGCGCGGACGGCCTACGAGGCGGGGGCACGCTGGGTCGTGCTCTGCGATACCAACGGTGGGACGCTCCCTCACGAGGTGGAGCGGATCGTCGCCGAAGTCGCGCATCACGTGCCGGGCGCGCATCTCGGAATCCACGCCCACAACGACACCGAGAACGCGGTCGCGAACTCGCTCGCCGCGGTCCGCGCCGGGGCGCGCCACATCCAAGGCACGCTGAACGGGCTCGGCGAGCGGTGCGGCAACGCCAATCTCGTGTCCCTGATCCCGACCCTTCTCTTGAAGCCGGACTTCGCCGAGCGGTTCGAGATTTCCGTGACGAAGGAAAGCCTCGCGACGCTCACGAAGGTCTCACATACGCTCGACGAATTGCTCAACCGGGCGCCGAACCGGCATGCGCCCTATGTCGGGGCCTCGGCCTTCGCGACCAAGGCCGGGATCCACGCCTCCGCGGTGATGAAGGAGGCGCGCACCTACGAGCATGTCCCGCCGGAGGCAATCGGCAACAAGCGCCACCTCCTGGTCTCGGGCCAGGCCGGAAAATCCAACATTTTGGCCGAGCTCGAGCGGATCGGCGTCGTGGTCGCCAAGGACGATGCCAGGCTCGCTCGCCTCCTCGACGAGGTAAAGGAGAAGGAGGCCGTCGGTTATGCCTATGAAGGCGCGGATGCCTCGTTCGAGCTGCTGGCGCGGCGGGTCCTCGGGCAGGTGCCGGATTTTTTCGACGTCGAGCGGTTCCGCGTCGATGTGGAGCGCCGCCACAATGCGCGCGGCGACCTCGTCACCGTCTCCGAGGCGGTCGTCAAGGTCAGGATCGACGGCGAGCTCCTGATCTCCGCGGCGGAAGGCGACGGGCCGGTCAATGCGCTCGATCTCGCACTCCGCAAGGACCTCGGGAAATATCAGCGCTATATCGAG
Source organism: Beijerinckiaceae bacterium (assembly GCA_024304885.1). Classification (GTDB taxonomy): domain Bacteria; phylum Pseudomonadota; class Alphaproteobacteria; order Rhizobiales; family Beijerinckiaceae; genus Methylocapsa. The sequence continues at coordinate 2,176,109 of JALJOM010000003.1, read as the reverse complement.
GATCTCGAGCTCGTCGATTTTCGCGTGCGCATCTTTCAGGGCGGCACCGATGCCGTGACGCGCGTGCTGATCGAGTTTCGCGACGCCTCGGCCGAGAGCTGGTCGACCGTCGGCGTCTCGGCGAATATCATCGATGCCTCGTTCCAGGCGCTCACGGACGCGATCACCTACAAGCTCCTCAAGGCGGGGGCAGCCTAGCTCGGGGGCGTGGCCTGCACGACGCGCAGCGAGAGCAAGGTACTGCGCTGGAAGCCGCGCCCCTACTCAATCCTCGTCGAGGTGGTGCCGGTGGCCCCGATGATGATAGTCCCAATGGCCCGGATGATAGTCGAGGTGGTCGCCGTGCTCGTCCCAGTGGCCGGGATGCCAGTCGAAATGGCCGAGGTCATGGTGACGGCAGACCTGCTGCGGACCCCAATATCCCTGAACCCACCAGCACCGCGTCGCCGCCGCCACGACGCGACCGCCGAAGGTCCCGGGCGCGACCTGAACGACAGGCGTCGCCGCGGTGACGCTCGAGGCGCCCGCGAGCGCGAGCATTCCGGTTCCGACGACAACCGAGCGCAATCGACGTTCTGGACGCATCGGCTTTCTCCACTCCTTGCTGCGAGCAAGAAGCTATGCCTTCGATCATGAACCGCTGCTGAAGAAGCGCAACGGGTTGTGGCCGTGTCGGTGCAGCCTTCGGGGCGCTACTCGGCGGCGCACTTCCCGAAGCCCGGCTTCGGCGGGACTTCACTAATCGCCGAAAGCCCGCCTCATCGTTTCGTCGAAATCTTTCTGCCTCTCCTTCTCCCGGGCCTCGCGCTCCTTCCATTCCTCCTGCATCCGCCGGTTCGCGTCGTCCCAATATTTTCGTAGCTCTCTCGCCTTGGCTCGCGCCGCCCGCGTCTCGCTCTGCCCGGGCGCCTCCCAAAGCCCCGCGAGATTGGCGAGCGCGGCGGCGATGCCGATCAGCAAGACGGTGATCTGCACGGCGTCCCAGCCCGAGATCAGCTTCGGGCTCGCTCCCATCGCCACGACATGCGACACAGGCGCGCTCGTCCGCGGCGGCTCGGGGGCCGGCGGATCGCGAAACGCGCGCCAACGGGCCTCGACCGCGTCGCGAAGCGCCCGCGCCTCGACCGAGACGAGTTCGTGATGCAACGCGATTTGGACGCGCGAGCCTTTCGGAACAAAATTGGCGCTCCAACCCGGGCCGCGCAGGAAGACCGAACCGACGTGGATCCTCGTGTCGTAGAAGCGCTTCGACACCAGGAGCACGGTGACGTTGCGATAGATCGCTGTCGTATAGCTCGGCACCGGCACTCCGCCGGACCAGAGGAATACCCCGGAGCCCGCTGAGACGTCGATCGTGTCTACACCCTCGATCTCGTGCCAAGGGACGAGGACTTCCTTGACCCAGGGGATCCGATAATGGACGCCCTCCGGCGAAAGAGCGAACAGCGGCTTACCGGGATTGACGCGCGTCCAGAGCGCCTGCCCGATCACGCCGCTCCCCAGGACGAAGCAGAGGCCGATTCCGACCGATGTCCACGCCGGCACACGGTCGAGGTCCACGAGCGCGAGCAGGAATAGGCCGAGGAAGATCAGCAAGAGGCCGGTCGGAAGCTGCCTGACGATGGCGGTCGCGGCCCGGTATTCCAGCCTGTCGTGAACCTTGTCGGCACCGTCGGGCATTGCTTCGCTTTCGGCAGGCGAGCTCGGCTTCCCGCAGAGGTCACTTCGTCCCGTAGTGAAAGGCGATCGCGCGCGGCATCCCGCGCGGCGGGGCCGGAAACGGCGCCGCCCGACGCACGGCCATCGCCGCCGCTGCGTCGAGGTCGGGCCGCCCGCTCGCGCGATAGAGCGCCTGATGGGTGAGATTGCCTACTTCATCGACATAGAAGACAACGACGCCTTCGGCCGCCAGTGCCCGGAGCGCACTGCCCGGCGGGTCGCGCCATTGCCGCATGATGAGGCCGTAGAGAATCGAAAGATAGGTCGTGTTCGCGGTGCCGCCCGCGACCGGCGCGGGCTTCGCGCGCGAGCCGACCGAATAGTTCGGAGTCGGCGCCAGGGCCGCGAGCTGGTCGGCGACCGAGCCCCGCTTGCCCTCGGAGGGCGGCGTCTTCACCGGATCCTTCTTGGCTTGCCTGTCTTTCGACTTCGCCGGCTCCTTCGCCTGCGCCTTGGCGATGGCCTCGGCATCGGGCTTCTCGTCGACCTGCTCCTCGGCGACCTTCTCGGGCGCGTGCTGCGGCGAGGGGTCCGGAGCCTTCTCCTCGACCGTGGCCTTGTCGGGCGCGGGCTTCTCGGCGACCTGCTTGGTCGGCGGCGCGGCGCGCTGCGCCTGCGTCTCCTTGTCGGGCGCCTCGCGCTCGACCAGCTCCTTGTTGGCGTCCCTCGGCGCGTCGAAGGCTGGCTTCATGTCCTCCTGAAGCAGCTTCTGCTTCGGCTGCTCCCGCTTCGGCGGCAAGGGCGGCGGCTCGACCTTCGGCTCGGGCGGAATCTCGGCCACGATCTCGACCGGAATCTCCTCCGCGACGGTCGGCACCGCGGCGTCATTTCGGCTTTCCCAGAGGAGGAAGGCGAGGAGCGCGACATGGAGGAGAAAGGCGAGCGCGAGCAGCGCCGCGAAGGTCCGGCGACGCGCGTCGACCGCCGGCTCGTCCGGGGCAGGCGCGAGGCGTTCAGAAGGATCCGCCGAGACCGTCATGCCGAAACAGGGCTTTCCGATCGCTCGCATGGCGCAAGAGCATTACTCGAACCAGCCGCACGGGCCGCTCGCGCCCGCGCGGCCCGACATTAGACAAAGATCGAAGGCAAAACCGTGTCCGACCGGCAACAACCTGCCTCAAAGACGTGAATCGAGGGTTTCCTGACGTGCGTCACGTCGGGCGAGCCGCGAGATCGCGGTCTCGATCATGGGAAGGATATCCTCGATCTTCTCCGCGACGAGATAGCGAACCTCGAACTCGGACGGAATGAACCCGTTCTGGCGCATATGCGCGAACAGGCCGAGGAGGGGTTGCCAGAACCCGGCGACGTCGGCGATCACGACAGGCTTCGAGTGACGTCCGAGCTGCACCCAGGTCAGCTGCTCGACCAGTTCCTCGAGCGTGCCGATGCCGCCCGGCAAGGCGACGAAGGCATCGGAGCGCTCGAACATCAGGCGCTTGCGGGTATGCATGTCGGGCACGACGACGCATTCCTGGATGTCGTCGCGGACGTCGTTCTTCTCCTGCAGGAAATCGGGAATGATCCCCGTGACATGGCCGCCGCCCGCGAGCACCGACCGGGCGACGAGGCCCATGATGCCGTTGCTGCCTCCGCCATAGACGAGGTTGATGCCGGCTCTGGCGATCGCGAGGCCGAGACCGACCGCCGCGGGCTCGTAGAGGGGATCGAAACGAGGCGACGAGCCGCAATAGACGCAGACGGTTCGGACGAGGGAAGGGCCGGCCGAGGGAACAGCCGAGCGATCGACGGGCTTCGACGACATCGAGATCTTGTCGCGCGCGGCTTCTCGCCGGTCAAGCGGCTTCGGCGGCCTCTCCTCGGGGAACAGGTCGCGCTCGAGGTCACGATCGCGTGCAAACCCGCTCTATGCGCGGGCGCGGCATCGGACCTATATGAGCGTCGGCACTTCTCGTCGCGCCGGACCGGTCCGCCGCGGCACGGCACGAGAGCATCATGCTGCAGTCCCTCGCCCCGAACACTGCGTCGCGATCGCACAGGACCCGCAAGCGAAGCCGCGGCGAGACCTTGGCCGCGCTCTGGCCCTATCTCTGGCCCTCCGACCGGCCCGACCTGAAGCGCAGGATTCTCGCCGCGCTCGGCCTGCTCCTTCTCGCCAAGCTCGTCACGATCGCGGTCCCGCTCTCCTTCAAATGGGCGACGGATGCCCTGACGGGCGAGACGAGCGCACCTCTCCCGACGGTGCTCGCCGCGCCGCTCGTGCTCACAATCCTCTACGGCGCGCTCAGGATCGCCATGGCGCTCCTCACCCAGGTCCGCGACGCGGTCTTCGCCGAAGTCGCCATGAATGCGGTGCGACGCCTCGCCACGGATGTCTTCACGCATCTTCATGCCCTGTCGCTGCGGTTCCACCTCGAGCGCAAGACCGGCGGGCTCACGCGGATTCTCGAGCGCGGCCGCAACTCGATCGAGACCATCGTCCGGACGACCACCCTCACGGCCGTCCCGACGATCGTCGAGCTCGCGCTCGTGCTCGTGGTGCTCGTGCTTCAGCTCGATTGGCGCTACGCGCTCGTGGTCGTGGTCATGATCCTCGCCTACATGGCCTATACGACCGCGGCGACCAATTGGCGCATCCGCATCCGCCGCGCGATGAACGAGAGCGACACCGACGCCAACACCAAGGCGATCGACAGCCTGCTCAACTTCGAGACGGTGAAATATTTCAATGCCGAAGGGCGCGAGACGGCGCGCTACGACGAATCCATCGCCCGCTACGAGCGGATGAGCGTCAAGACCTATACCTCGCTCGCCTGGCTCAACGGGGGGCAAGCCGTCATCTTCACGATCGGCCTCACCGCCGTCATGGCGATGACCGTCGGCGGGATCAAGAACGGCACCAACACGGTCGGCGACTTCATCCTCGTCAACGCGATGATGATCCAGCTCTACCAGCCGTTGAGCTTCATGGGCATGGTCTATCGCGAGATCCGCCAGTCGATGATCGACATCGAGACGATGCTCGACATCCTGGCGCAAGATCCCGAGGTCGCGGACCGGCCGGGCGCGAAGCCGCTCGCCGTGACGAGCGGCCGGCTCGCGTTCGAGAACGTGATTTTTCACTACGATCGGGAGCGCCGGATCCTCGAGGGCGTGAGCTTCGAGGTGCCGGCCGGCAAGACGGTCGCGATCGTCGGACCCTCCGGTGCCGGCAAGTCGACGATCTCGCGCCTCATCTTCCGCTTCTACGAGCCGGAGTCCGGGCGCATCACCATCGACGGCCAGGACATCGCCACGGTGACGCAGGAGTCGCTCAGGGCGAATATCGGCATCGTGCCGCAGGATACCGTGCTCTTCAACGACACGATCGCCTACAACATCCGCTACGGCCGCCCGGACGCGAGCGACGAAGAGGTCCGTGCCGCGGCACGCCTGGCCCGGATCGAGGCGTTCATCGAGCAGGCGCCCGGTGGCTACGAGGCCCAGGTCGGCGAGCGCGGGCTGAAGCTTTCCGGCGGCGAGAAGCAGCGCGTCGCGATCGCGCGCACGATCCTGAAGGCGCCGCCCATCCTCGTCCTCGACGAGGCGACCTCCGCCCTCGATTCCTTCACCGAATACGAGATCCAGGACGCGCTCGACCGGGTCGCGGAAGGCCGCACCACGCTCGTCATCGCACATCGGCTCTCGACCGTCGTTCATGCCGACGAGATCATCGTGCTCGACAATGGCGCGATCGTCGAGCGGGGCGCGCACCAGGTGCTGCTCGAGCGGGGCGGTGTCTATGCGGCCATGTGGCGCCGCCAGTACGAGATCCGGCGTGCCGAGGAGACCCTGCAGCGCGCCGCGCTCGAGGAAGGGGCACGGCTCAGCATCAGGGTCGAGCCGAAGGACGAGGACGACGCCGTGGCGGACACGGACGCCGATCGGGCCGAGGACAGTCTCGCCGACGACGATCGAACCCTCGCGTCGGGAGTGTGACCCGGCCCTTGGCTCGACGCCGCGGTCGCGACAGGCCCGCCGGAGCGGTTTCCGATCCGCCGGAATTGGAAACCAGCTCCAATTTGTTGTTTCGTCGCAATTTCGCGACGCGAGCCGAAGTCCGGTTCGCTGGAAATGGCTCCAAGAGGAGACGACATGCGTCCACGTGAGGTCGTGACTGCCTGGGTCGAGGCCTTCAACCGGGCTGATGCGGCGGCGCTCGCCGCGCTCTATTCGGACGGCGCCACCAATCATCAAGTCGCGCAGTCCCCGGTGCAGGGCCGCGCGGAAATCCGAAAGATGTTCGAATCGGAGTTCGCGCGAGCCGCCATGGTCTGCATTCCAGAAAACCTGTTCGAGGACGGCGAATGGGCCATGCTTGAATGGCGGGACCCGAAAGGGCTTCGGGGCTGCGGGTTCTTTCATGTCGTCGACGGCAGGATCGTCTTTCAGCGGGGCTATTGGGACAAGCTGTCGTTCCTCGCTCTGCACGGGCTTCCGATGCCCGGAGCCGCCGGGTGACGCCTCGCCCGAATTCATGTGAGAAGGCAGCAAGCTTCCGGAACCGCCCGGGAGACGCGCATGCGTGCGAAAGGATGGAACGCAGATGTCGATACTCGATTCGATCCGCCGCATCGCCACGCCGGTTCACCCGGAGGGCTATATCTTCATCGCGTCCTTCGGGCTCGCTGCCCTGATCCTCGGCGCGCTGTGGAGCCCGCTCGGCTGGCTCGGGGCGATCGCGACCGCCTGGTGCGTCTATTTCTTTCGCGATCCGGTGCGGTACACGCCGCAGGACGACAAGCTCGTGGTCTCTCCCGCCGACGGCACGGTTCTCTCCGTCGGGTTCCATATTCCGCCGCCGGAGCTCGGTCTCGGTGCCGAGCCGCTGCAGCGGATCTCGATCTTCATGTCGGTGTTCGATTGCCACGTGAACCGGGCGCCCGTCGCCGGCAGGATCGCGAAGATCGCCTATCGCCCCGGGCTCTTTCTCAATGCCGACCTCGACAAGGCGAGCGAGGACAACGAGCGCAACGGGATCGTGATCGAATCCGCGGCGGGCCGGTTCGGCGTGGTTCAAATTGCCGGCCTCGTCGCGCGGAGAATCGTCTGCTTCGTGCGGGTCGGCGAGCTCGTCGGCGCAGGCGACCGCCTCGGCCTCATCCGTTTCGGCTCGCGGGTCGATGTCTATTTGCCGAGCGCGACCAAGGTGCTCGTTGCCGCGGGATCCAAATCGATCGCCGGAGAGACCGTGCTCGCCGATCTGCGGCCGGACGCGCCGCGGCGCAGCTTCAAGGCGAGCTGACCTCTGCCGAGCTTGCAGCCCTACCACCCGACCGGTAGCATGGGCTGCGAGCGCGCCGCGCCCGGAGCCTTTCGACTCATGAACCTGCCACTGCCCCCCGATTATCTCGCGGAGCGCCGGATCCTGCGCCGTCGCGTCTCGTTCTGGCGGATCGCGGCCGTCGCGGCCGTGATCGCGGCCCTCGTCGCCGGCGGGCTGAGGCTCTCGGGATCGGGATCGCCTTCGACTCTCACGCCCCATATCGCGCGGCTGACCTTCGAAGGGCTGATCACCGGCGATCGCGACAGCTTGAAGCTCGTGCGCAAGCTCGAGGACTCCCAGGCCGCCGCGGTGCTCGTCGTGATCGACAGCCCGGGCGGGACCGCGTCCGGCGCCGAGCGCCTCCACGACGCGCTCCGCCGCCTGTCGGCCAAGAAGCCCACGGTCGCCGTCGTCGGCACCTTGGCCGCCTCGGGCGGCTATATCGCCGCGCTCGGCACCGAACAGATCGTGGCCCAGGGCAATGCGCTTCTCGGCTCGATCGGGGTGATTCTTCAATTTCCGAACTTCACCAAGCTCCTCGACACAGTCGGGGTGAAGATGGAGGAGGTGAAATCCTCGCCGCTCAAGGGCGCGCCGAGCGGGTTCGAGCCGACGAGCCCCGAGGCGCGGGCCGCGCTCGCCTTCGTCGTCGAGGACAGCTACGCTTGGTTCAAGGCCCTGGTGAAGGACCGCCGCGGCTTGACGGACGAGCAGGTCGCCAGGGTCGCCGACGGGCGCATCTACAGCGGCCGGCAATCCCTGGAGCTGCATCTCGTCGATCGGCTCGGAGGGGAACGCGAGGCGATCGACTGGCTCGAGCGGGAAAAGAACGTCGCCAAGGGCCTGCCGGTTCGCGACTGGAAGTCGTCGAAAAATGCGCTCGAGCGCCTCGGTCTCGAAAGCCTGTCCGCCGCGGTCGTCGAGGCCTTGGGGCTCGACCGCCTCGCCCGACTCGTCGAGCAGGGCGCGAGCTTCGCCGAGGCGCGCATGCTTGACGGTCTCCTGTCGATTTGGCACCTTGACGGCGCCGAGTGACGCCAGCCGAGGCGGAGCATCGGCCGGGAGCCGGACATCCTTCTAGAGGCGGCAGGTTTCCTGCGTGACCAGATGGTGTCCTTTCCAGGCGGGATGAATGATCAAGTCCGAGCTCGTGCAGAGGATCGCGGACCGCAACCCGCACCTCTACCTCCGCGACGTCGAGAAGATCGTCAATGCCATCCTCGACGAGATCACGAGCGCGCTCGCGCGCGGTGATCGGGTCGAGCTTCGAGGGTTCGGGGCTTTTTCCGTCAAGCGCCGAGACGCGCGGGTCGGGCGCAATCCGCGCACCGGGGCTCATGTCGATGTCGAGGAGAAGTCGGTTCCTTTCTTCAAGACCGGCAAGGAGATGCGCGAGCGGCTGAACCGCGCTCCCGGAGGCGGAGCGGAGCCCGCCGCCTGAATTCGTCGCGCGACGGAGCTTGGTCGGTCGCGGCATTTCACGTCGGACGATTTTCCCGCTAAAGGGACAAAGGGTCGGGCCGCTGGCCGAGCGGGCGGCACCGGTGTCAGACATTCGAGCTCCTGCCCATGATGCGGTTCCTGAAATTCGTGCTCCTTCTCCCGATCGTGGCCGCCGTCGTGCTCGTCGCCTTGGGCAACCGCCAGATCGTGACGCTGCACCTCCATCCGTTCCAGGATATCGAGCAGCCGGAGCACACGCTCGACGTTCCGCTCTATCTCGTCATGCTGGTGGCGGTGATGATCGGGGTCGTCATCGGCGGCTTCGCCACCTGGCTGGAGCAGGGCCGGCATCGTGCGGCCGCGCGGCGGGCGAGGGCGGAGGTGAAGCGCTTGACCGCCGAGATCGCGCGCGCGGCCATGCGTCCCGCCGGCGAGAAACGCAAGCTGCCCTGAGCCGCATCGATGCGCGCGAGCCGTGAGACGGGCATGAGCATCCTCGTCAAGATTTGTGGCCTCACCAGCGAGGAGGCGATCGACGCCGCGCTCGAGCAGGGCGCCGACATGACGGGATTCGTCTTCTATCCGAGGAGTCCGCGGCACCTCTCGATGAACGACGCGGCGCGCTTCGCCCATCGTGTCGGATCCCGCGCGCGCAGGGTCCTCTTGCTGGTAGATCCCGACGAGGCCCTCCTCGCGACCGCGATGAAGCTGATCGACCCGGATATTTTCCAGCTCCACGGCGGGGAGTCGCCCGAACGGGTCGCCGCGATCAGGGAGCGCACCGGCCGGCCCGTCATGAAGGCGATCGGGGTCGCGGAGGCCGCCGACCTCGCCGCGGTCGCGCGCTACGAGCCGGTCTGCGATTTTCTTCTGCTCGATGCGAAGCCGGGACCCGAGGCGAAACGACCCGGCGGCAATGGCGCGACCTTCGACTGGAGCTTGCTTCGGGGTCTGAAGACGAGGAAGCCTTGGTTGCTCGCCGGCGGGCTCGACCCCTCGAACGTTGCGGAAGCGCTCGCGCTCACCGGCGCGCCGGGCGTCGATGTCTCCTCCGGGGTCGAGGCGTCGCGGGGCGTCAAGGACCCTGACAAGGTCGCGGCCTTCATCGCCGCGGTGCGGGCAGCGGAACGCACCTCGGCCGAGCCGGAGCCCGGTTCGGCAGCGCCAACGGCCTGATAGCGAGTCTGCGAACGGCCGTCATAGCGAGGAGGGAAACGACGAAGCGATCCCGACGCCCCGAGAGACGGGTGGATTGCTTCCCGCTTCGCCTTCGGCTTGCGGTCGCAGTGACGTGCCGCGCTCCTTTTCCGCGTGCAGAGGCGTGGTAAAGGAGCAAAGAGGATCGATCGAGAAAGGCACGAACGTGCTCGCGCAAGCCCCGAATTCCTACCGCACCGGCCCGGACGAGCGCGGCCATTTCGGCATTTTCGGCGGCAGGTTCGTCGCCGAGACCTTGATGCCGCTCATCCTCGATCTCGAGCGCGAGTATGTGGCGGCCAAGTCCGATCCGGCCTTCAGAGCCGAGCTCGACCATCTCCTCACCCATTACGTCGGGCGGCCGAGCCCCCTCTACTACGCCGAGCGCCTCACCGCGTACGGGCGGGCGAAGGCCGCGACTGAAGGGAGGCGGGGCGGCGCGAAAATCTACTTCAAGCGCGAAGAGCTGAACCACACCGGCGCTCACAAGATCAACAATGTGCTCGGCCAGATTCTTCTCGCGCGCCGCATGGGCAAGACCCGCATCATCGCCGAGACCGGCGCCGGCCAGCACGGGGTCGCGACCGCGACCGCCTGTGCGCGCTTCGGGCTCGACTGCGTCGTCTACATGGGCTCGGTCGATGTGGAACGGCAAAAGCCCAACGTGTTCCGCATGAACCTGCTCGGCGCCAAGGTGGTGCCCGTGCAATCCGGCGCGCGCACGCTGAAGGACGCGATGAACGAGGCCCTGCGCGACTGGGTGACGAACGTCGCCGACACGTTCTATTGCATCGGGACCGCGGCCGGCCCGCATCCCTATCCCGCCATGGTGCGCGACTTCCAATGCGTGATCGGCGAGGAGGTTCGCCGGCAGATGCAGGAAGCGGAGGGCCGCCTGCCGGATTCGCTCTTCGCCTGCATCGGCGGGGGATCCAATGCGATCGGCCTGTTCCATCCCTTCCTCGACGAGCCCACCGTGCAAATCTACGGCGTGGAAGCTGCGGGCTTCGGCCTCGACAAGAAGCACGCGGCCTCGCTCGCAGGCGGAAGGCCGGGCGTGCTCCACGGCAACCGCACCTATCTCCTGATGGATGCGGACGGCCAGATCGAGGAGGGTCATTCGATCTCGGCCGGGCTCGACTATCCGGGGATCGGCCCCGAGCATGCCTGGCTCAAGGAGACCGGGCGCGTCACCTATCTCTCGGCGACCGACGCCGAGGCGCTCGACGCCTTCCGGCTCTGCTCGGCGCAGGAGGGGATCATCCCGGCGCTCGAGCCTGCCCATGCGCTCGCCAAGGTCGCCGAGCTCGCCCCGCAATTCCCGGAAGACCATCTGATCGTGGTGAACATCTCGGGCCGCGGCGACAAGGACATCTTCACCGTGGCGGACCACCTCGGCGGCATGGAGGCCGCTACGCCGGTCGGCCTTCGACGGTGATCAGCCCGTAGGGAACCCTCGCTCCGCGCAACGCATGCCGTTCCGGTGAGCACCGTCGCAGCGATCTCATCGAGCGCTGGCGCATGGAGCCGTGAGCAGCCTCTCGTCGATCAAATCCAGAATCTCGGAATCGACGTCCGAATCGAATTTTCGTGCGAACAGGCCGGGCGACCGGGCGAGAGCGTCGATGTCCTCCTTACGCCAGATCCAGGGCGGGTGCCCGGTCGGGCCGGGGCGACTCCAATCTATGCACCTCGAGTTGTCGTTGACGACGTTCTCGCGGAACGGCGAATTCATGATGATCGTCTGGAAGAATATTTCGTCCGGGATATAGGAATATTTGAAATGGTCGACGAAAGCCTTGTTGGTCTTTACGAACTCGTGGACGTACTCCGTACACGCCTTCGTTATGGTCCAGAATTGCGAGCCGCCGTACGGCTTCACGCCGGGAAGAAACTTTCGCCTGGGGGCGAAACGGGTGATGGGCTTCCAGAGGAGCGTCAAGAGCGGGGAGTAATCGAACTCTCTCCGGCCGGTATAAAGTCGCCGACCGAACAGCCTGAAGTGCCAGGATTCGATCCTTTCCAGCCCGCCCCTCTCGCATTCCCACCTGTGGCCCGGTCCGACCGGTATAGGAAAATAATCCATGAACTCCTTCCCGTTGTTCGCGGTCAGGAAATCATCGATGTATTCATTCGATTTTATCGGGTAGTCCTGGCCGGACAAGAGCACGACATAGTCGAAATCTATTCCTCTCCGAAGCGCCTCGTCTATTCCCTTCAAGGTCGCCTCGACAATTCCGAAATCACCCCAGTAGCATGCGTTCCTTTCGAGGAAGACGACGTTGTCGAGATGGCTCACGCCGGCAACCATCCTGTCGTAGGTGGTGTCGTCGGTTCTGCTGTCCACGTGGATAAGGAAATGCGCTGTTTCGGTATCGAGCTTCTTGACGAGGCGCGTGAGCTGGTCGGGGAGCTTATGGGTGGCCACAATATACACGATCTTCATCCGATGACTCCGTCAGCTCGATGCCTCCGACCGCGAGCCGGACGACGGGTCGCGTCGGGATTTTTTCCTTCGCGCGAGAATGTGAAACGGCGTTCCGATTCGCGTGGAAGGCTGGCCGGACCTCGGCGCCATCGTCCCGAGCCGATAGTAGCATCGGGTCGACGCCATGTGAACCAGCGGGACCGCATCCGGCTTCGAGCCCGGGTGCGAGGCAGCCGTGCATCGCCGAGGGGTCGCTCCGCACCGGATAGTCGAGATTGCTGTCTCTATATGTTTCGACCACGGCGCTGCAGGCTTCGAGGCATCGTCACTGCTCGGTCGCCAGGCGAGAGGCATTCGGTCGAGCGGCGAGCGCCGTGAGCAAAGTGTCGTCCTCGGCTACGCGCACATTCGCGGTCGTCAGCAGAGTCTCGCCATAGAAGATCGAGTTGGCTCCCGCCACCATGCAGAGGACCTGAGCCTCGCGGGAGAGCGCTGTGCGCCCGGCGGAGAGCCGCACCCGCGCCTTCGGCAGGACGATGCGAGTCGTCGCGATCATGCGCACGAAATCGAGCGGGTCGATCCGCTCCAGCGTCCCGAGCGGCGTGCCCTCGACCGGCACGAGCGCATTGATCGGGACGCTCTCGGGATGCGGGTCGAGGCTCGCCAGCACCCGAAGCATCGAGGCGCGGTCGGCAACGCTCTCGCCCATCCCAATAATGCCGCCACAGCACATCTCGAGCCCGGCTGCACGGACGGCCCGCAGGGTCTCGAGGCGGTCGCCGTAGGTGCGGGTCGTGACGATGTGGTCGTAGAACTCTGGGCTCGTATCGAGATTATGGTTGTAGGCGGTGAGGCCGGCTTCCTTCAGCCGCCGCGCTTGGGCCTCGTTCAGCATGCCGAGCGTCACGCAGGCCTCGAGCCCGAGCGCGCGGACGCCCGTGACCATCTCGAGCACGGCGTCGAACTCGGCTCCGTCGCGGACATTGCGCCAAGCCGCCCCCATGCAGAAGCGATCGGCCCCGGCCTCCTTCGCGCGCCGCGCCGCGGAGAGCACGGTCTCGACCTCGAGCCTCTCGACCTTGCCGAGATGCACCTCGCGATGATGCGCCGATTGCGGGCAATAGCCGCAGTCCTCCGGGCAGCCTCCGGTCTTGATGGAAAGCAGGCTCGCCTTCTGGACATCGTCCACGTCGTGGAAGGCGCGATGGACGGCGCTCGCGCGCGAGACGAGCTCGAGCAGCGGCAGGTCGTGGATCGCGAGAATCTCGGCCGTTGTCCAATCGTGCCGGGGCGCGGGGTTGGCGGTTTCTCGTGTCATAGGTTCTGCTCTCGACGATCTCGACGGCCCGTTCCGCGCGTTCTCGCATAGTCTTATCGATCAGGCCAGATCGAGGTATCGCGAGCCGGCCCTCCCGGCCCGCCGGGTGACAGGATCATAGAGGCGTCAGCGAGACAGGGTCTATTGACCGCGCATTCATCGTAGCTAGATGAATTCATGAAGATCACGTTCGACCCTGCGAAGCGAGACCGGACCTTGGCCGAACGGGGGCTCGATTTCGAGGAAGCCGCGGAAGTTTTCGCGGGGCGATGCCTGGAGCAGGCCGATGACCGTTTCGACTATCCTGAAGCTCGGATCGTAACTATCGGCTATCTGAGGGGGCGGATGGTGATCATCGTTTGGACTCCGACCGACGGCGGTCGACGCATCATCTCCATGAGGAAAGCCAATGGCCGGGAGCAAGCGCGTTATCGGGAGCGATTTGGCGAAGGTTGACGCTCATGTCATCACGCCGGAGGAATACGAGGAAATCCCCGAGCTGACCGACGAGTTTTTCGAGACCGCTGATGTCTACGTCGGCGGCAAACTCGTGAGCAAAGGGCGCCCGCGATCCGAAGCGTCCAAGCAGGTCACAATGGCAACGAACCCACCCTCTGGAGATGGCCACCGCAATGACGCAGTGAAAAACCGATCTCAGGTCTACAATCCAAAAACGGAGACCTGGACGAAGCGGGACACTGAAACCGGACGATTCATGGACGGCAAGAAGGATGGCACGCCGTTCAAGGGCGTTAGAAAGGAAGAAGGAAAAGTAAAGTCTGCGCCACGGGATCGGTCTGGCAGAGCCGAATCGAAGTAGCGCTCCGCAAGGCTCTGCCTTGAGCGCAGTGTCATCTAGGGATCGGGGTCGCGGGTGCGCTTCGAATGCCGGGGCATCGTTGCCACGCTCCATCGACCCCATCCCGACAAGGAAGCCAAACGCTACCAAGTCAGTGATGCGCGCGACTTCCTGATCAAGCTCGGAATCGAGCCATGAACGCGATGAGCTACAAGGGCTATTTGGCACGTATCGATTTCGACGCGGAGGACCGGCTTTTCGTGGGCCATATCGCCGGGATCAACGATGTCGTCGGATTTCATGCGGACACCGTCGTCGATCTCGAGGCTGCGTTTCACGAGGCGGTCGACGATTACCTCGAAGCTTGCGAGAAGGTGAAGAAGTCGCCCGAGAAGCCGTATTCCGGCAAGGTGATGTTCCGCATCCCTTCCGAGGTCCACGCGCGGGCGGCGCTCGCGGCCCAGGTGGCCGGCAAAAGCCTGAACCAATGGGCCGAGGAAGCGCTGAAGGATGCTGCGGATCGGAGCCTCGGGCCTATGTCTCGCGGAAGCCGATAGCCCAGAACGAGCGCACAAAGTCCTCGGCCGCGCCCACGTTACGGCGAATATTCTTCAGACCGCGCTTTTCCAAAGGCGCCAACCTCCTCTAAATAGAATGAGGCTCGTCACCCGAGCACCTCGGACGGAATCGACGCGCCGAGCCCTCCCGTCCTCGGCGCGAGACCCCGCTTTCTCCGCGCGATGCGGGAGACACCATGACCAGGACCAGCCTATGAGCAGCGTCAGCGAGATCCGATCGACCTTCCTCGACTTCTTCGCGAAGAACGGGCACGAGATCGTGGCCTCATCGCCGCTCGTGCCGCGCAACGATCCGACGCTGATGTTCACGAATGCCGGCATGGTTCAGTTCAAGAACCTCTTCACCGGCATGGAGAAGCGCCCCTATACGCGCGCCGCGACCGCGCAGAAATGCGTCCGCGCGGGAGGCAAGCACAACGACCTCGACAACGTGGGCTATACGGCGCGCCACCACACGTTCTTCGAGATGCTCGGGAATTTCTCGTTCGGCGACTATTTCAAGCCGCTCGCGATCGAGCTGGCCTGGAAGCTGATCAGCGAGGAATTCCAGCTCCCGAACGATCGTCTCCTCGTCACCGTCTATCACGACGACGACGAGGCCTATGACCTGTGGAAGAAGATCGCGGGCTTTCCGGACTCGAAGATCATCCGCATCGCGACGTCCGACAATTTCTGGGCCATGGGCGACACTGGGCCTTGCGGACCCTGCTCGGAGATTTTCTACGACCAAGGCGACAAGCTCTTCGGCGGGCCGCCGGGCTCGATCGACGAGGACGGCGACCGCTTCCTCGAGTTCTGGAACCTCGTCTTCATGCAGTTCGAGCAGGTGGGGCCGGCCGAGCGTCTCGCCCTGCCGCGCCCGTCGATCGACACGGGCATGGGGCTCGAGCGCATCGCCGCGATCCTGCAGGGCGTGACCTCGAACTACGGCATCGACCTCATGCGTGCCCTCGTCGTGGCCGTCGCCCATGCAACCGGCACCGATCCCGACGGTCCGCTCGAGGCGAGCCACAGGGTCATCGCCGATCATTTGCGCGCTTCGGCATTCCTCGTCGCCGACGGCGTCCTGCCCTCGAACGAGGGGCGCGGCTATGTGCTGCGCCGGATCATGCGCCGCGCCATGCGCCATGCCCAGATGCTCGGGGCGAAGGACCCGTTGATGTGGCGGCTCGTCCCCGTTCTCACCCGCGAGATGGGGCAGGCCTATCCGGAGCTCGTACGCGCCGAGTCCTTGATCGTCGAGACTTTGCGCCTCGAGGAGACGCGCTTTCGCGACACTCTCGCACGCGGGCTCGCGATCCTCGACGATGCCGTGCGCGAGCTTCCGCCGGACGGCGTGCTGCCGGGCGAGGTCGCCTTCAAGCTCTACGACACCTATGGCTTCCCCTTCGACCTCACCCAGGATGCCTTGCGCGCCCGCCATCTCGGTGTCGATACGGAAGGGTTCAGGGCCGCGATGGAGCGCCAGCGCGCCGAGGCCCGCAAGGCTTGGGCCGGCTCCGGCGAGGCGGCAACCGAGAGAGTCTGGTTCGCCGTCAAGGAGAAGACCGGCGCCACGGACTTCCTCGGCTACGACACCGAGCATGCGGAGGGGATCGTCGCCGCGGTCCTGAGGGACGGATGCGAGGTCGAGGAGCTTCGGCCCGGCGAGCGCGGCGTCGTGATCCTCAACCAGACGCCCTTCTACGCCGAGTCCGGTGGGCAAATGGGGGATACCGGGGTCATGCACGCGCCTGGCCTGCGGTTTCGCGTCACCGACACCCAGAAGAAGCTCGGCGACCTTCACGCCCACGAAGGCATGGTCGAGGCGGGGACCTTTCGCCCGGGCCTCGCCCTCGAGCTCGAGGTCGATCACGCGCGCCGCACTGCGCTCCGCGCCAATCATTCTGCGACTCATCTGCTTCACGAGGCCCTGCGCCGGGTGCTCGGCGATCACGTCGCGCAAAAGGGCTCGCTCGTCGCGCCCGATCGCTTGCGCTTCGATTTCGCCCATCCGAAGCCCATGTCCCGCGAGGAGCTCGAGAAGGTCGAGGAGATCGCCAATCGCGCCGTGCTCGAGAACGCCGCCGTCGTGACTCGCCTCATGAGCGTGGACGAGGCGATCGGCTCGGGAGCGCGGGCGCTCTTCGGCGAGAAATACGGCGACGAGGTGCGGGTCGTCTCGATGGGCCATGCGGTCGGAGAGGAGATCGGCGCGGGGACGCACTCCTACTCGACCGAACTGTGCGGCGGCACCCATGTCGCGCGCACCGGCGATATCGGCCTCGTCACCATCGTCTCGGAGAGCGCGGTCGGAGCCGGCGTGCGACGGATCGAGGCGAAGACCGCGACCGAGGCGCGCCGCCACCTCAATGCCCAGGCGCGCCGCCTCCAAGACGTGGTGAAGCTTTTGAAAGCGCCCGAGGACGAAGCCGTCGAGCGGCTCGCGGGCGTGATCGAAGAGCGCCGCAAGATGGAGCGCGACCTCGCCGAGACGCGCAAGAGGCTCGCCATGGGCGGCGGCGGGGGGCGTGCCGAGCCGGTGCAAGAGGTCGACGGCATCAAATATCTCGGCCGCGCCGTCACGCAGGTCGAGATCAAGGACCTGAAGTCGCTCGCGGACGAGGCGAAGCAGAGTGTCGGCTCGGGGGTGGTCGCGATCGCCGGCGTGAGTAGCGACGGCAAGGCCGGGATCGTCGTCGGCGTCACCGACGATCTCACGGGCCGCTTCGACGCGGTCCAATTGGTCCGCGCGGCCGCGGCGAAGCTCGGCGGCAAGGGCGGCGGGGGCCGGCGCGACCTGGCTCAGGCAGGCGGCCCGGATGCCGCGGCCGTGAGCGAGGCTCTGGCGGCCGTCGCCGACGCCATGAAGGAGGCCGGTCCTGCCCGCCAGTGAGCCGATGCGGTCACCTCGTTGAAACGTCCTGCGAGAAGTTTTGAAGCGCCGAGCAACCTCTCTCGACCTCGGGCGTTGTCACTCGAGATGCGCTGGCCCCGGAGGAGCCGCGAATGATCGGCTCACGCGGGCGACGGCCACGACGCCTCGAACCGGGGAGAATGCAATGACACAGGCCGATTCGAACACGGGCTCCACTGCAGGGCTCGATTTTGCCACGAGCAGCGTCGGCGCCGCCTCCAAGAACTTGCAGGCTCTCGCGACCGAGATGGCCGAGGCTTCGAAGGAATCCTTCGACCACGCGACGAAGACGCTGGAGAAGCTGCGCACGGCCCACAGCGTCGAGGAGGTCCTCGCAATCCAGACCACCTTCGTCAAGGAAGCGTTCGAGCACGCGGCACAGCATACGAAGCGGTTCAACGAGCTACTGACCGCCTTTCCGCTCGAGATGACCAAGACCTATCAAGACGCCTTGACCAAGTGCGTGAACGCCGCGGTGAAGACGACCGAGGCCGCGGGCCAGGCCATGGCGGCGAATGTCGAGCGCTTCTCCGAGCAAGTGCGCAAGAAATAGCCGCTACCACCCTTGTTGCTCGTGCGGTCGCCTATCCCTGGCTCGTCACCCCGCATCGGAAGAAGGCCACGGGGCGCTTGCGCGCCGGTCCATGGCCGTAACGGCGGATCGCTGCGGCGCGGGTGTGCCACCGCTGCGACGTGATAGCATGCCCACTGCGACGCGGTGCACGCACCGCCATCACACCGTCACGCCGCCGGTCGCGAGGAACTTCTCGAGCCAGTGGATGTCGTAGAGCCCGTTCTGGATGTCGGCATTGCGCACGAGCGTCTGGAACAGAGGAATCGTCGTCTCGATGCCATCGACGATGAACTCGTCGAGGGAGCGACGGAGCCGCATCAGGGCTTCGGTGCGGTTGCGTCCATGCACGATCAGCTTGCCGACGAGAGAATCGTAGGTGGGCGGGATCGTGTAGCCGGCATAGACGGCGCTATCGACCCGGACACCGAGCCCGCCGGGCGGGTGGTAGTAGGCGATCTTTCCGGGCGACGGCTTGAAGGTCGAGGCGTGCTCGGCATTGATCCGGCACTCGATCGCGTGGCCGTCGAAGGTCACCGCCTCCTGGGTCAAGGTCAAGGGCGAGCCGGCGGCGATCTTGATCTGCTCGTTGACGAGATCGACGCCGGTGATCATCTCCGTCACCGGGTGCTCGACCTGGATGCGGGTGTTCATCTCGATGAAGTAGAACTTCCCGTCCTCGTAGAGGAACTCGATGGTGCCGACCCCGGCATAGCGCAGCTCGCGCATCGCCTTGGCGCAGATTTCCCCCATCTCGAGCCGCTCGGAGGCATTGAGGGCGGGGGAGGGGCCTTCCTCCCACACCTTCTGATGCCGGCGCTGGAGCGAGCATTCGCGCTCGCCGAGGTGGATCGCCTTGCCTTGGCCGTCGCCGAGAACCTGGAACTCGATGTGGCGCGGCTTCTCGAGATATTTCTCGAGATAGACCGAATCGTCACCGAAGGCAGCCTTCGCCTCGAGCCTCGCGGAGGTGAGGGCGAGGGGAAGTTCTGCCGCGGAATGGGCGACCTTCATGCCGCGGCCGCCGCCGCCCGCGGAAGCCTTGACGAGGACCGGGAAGCCGATCTCCTTGGCGACGGCCGTGGCCTCGATGTCGTTCGTCACCGCTCCCGGTGAGCCCGGCACGCAGGGGATGCCGAGGCGCTTGGCCGTGCGCTTGGCCTCGATCTTGTCGCCCATCAGCCGGATATGCTCGGGCTTCGGGCCGACGAAGACGATGTGGTGATCGGCGAGAATCTCTGCGAACCGGGCGTTCTCGGAGAGGAACCCGTAGCCGGGGTGGAGCGCCTCCGCCCCGGTGATCTCGCAAGCGGCGAGGAGGGCCGGGATGTTGAGATAGGAATCGCGGGAGGGCGGCGGGCCGAGGCAGACGGATTCGTCGGCGAGCTTCACATGCATCGCATCGGCGTCGGCCGTGGAGTGGACCGCGACCGTCGCGACGCCGAGCTCCTTGGCGGCACGCAGGATCCGAAGCGCGATCTCGCCGCGGTTGGCGATCAGAATCTTGTCGAACATCTCGGTTCAGCGATCCCCGGACGTCATTCGATCACGAGCAGCGGCTGGCCGTATTCGACGGGCTGGCCGTCCTCCACCAAGATCGCGGTGACGGTCCCGGCCCGTGGTGCGACGATCTCGTTGAAGGTCTTCATCGCCTCGACGAGCATGAGCTTCTCGCCGGCCCTGACGCTGGAGCCGAGCTCGACGAAAGGCGGTGCATCGGGCGAGGCGCGCAAATACGCGGTTCCGACCATCGGCGACTTGACCGTCCCGGGTGCGTCGGACCTCGCGGCGTTGCCGGGCGCCTTGCCGGTCGGGGGCACTGGCGGCGCCGGAGCCGGCGCCACGGCGGCACCCGGAGCGGGCGCCGCGACGACTTGGCGCGCCACGCGAATCTCGAGGTCGCCCCGCTTCAGCTCGATCTCGCTGAGGCCGAGCCGCGCGACGATATTCGCCAGAGCCTCGACGAGCTTGATATCGATCGCGGCCGCCGGCTCGAGACTTGCCGGATCGAGCCCCAGTTCATTCATGTCCTTCGACCTTCGCTTTGCCCGGCTTCGGCGATCAAGGCCTGCAGCGCCAGATCGTAGGACAAGGCCCCGAATCCTTGGATCACGCCTCGCGCGACCGGGGAAACATAGGAGTGGCGACGAAACGTCTCGCGTGCATGGGGATTCGACAAATGCACCTCGATCACCTTGGTCCCCGCACCCTTGATCGCGTCCTGCAGCGCGACCGAGGTATGGGTATAGGCCCCGGGGTTGAGGATCACCGGCTCGCCGGCGAGCCCCGCGTCCTGGATCCAGGTCACGAGGTCGCCTTCGTGGTTGGTCTGCCGGAAGTGCAGCAGGATCCCACGCGGCTCGCAGCTCGCCCTGAGCGAGGCCTCGATCTCCGCCAGCGTCGACTTGCCGTAGATGTCCGGCTCCCGGGTTCCGAGAAGGTTGAGGTTCGGCCCGTTCAGGACGTGGACGGCTTTCATCTCGGGCTCGGCGACGGCGTTTCGATGCGGGTCTCCATAGCCTTGTTCCGACCCCAAAGGAAGCCACCGTGTCGAATATCTGTCACGGTCGAGTCCTTGCGCCTGCGGCCGGGGCGCGGGCGTCGCTTGGCCGTGCCGGGTCGCGGCGGAAAAAATCGGATTTGCGGTTTCCGCGTGGTCGGTGCTAAGAACGCCAGCTCGGCGCGCAGCTCGAAGCTTCGCGCCCCTCTTCGCTCGCCGATTTCCTCAGCCGCTTCGGGGTCCCTTTCCGAGCATGCCGAACCCTTTCCAGTTTCTCCAGGAGGTCCGCGCGGAAGCGGGCAAGGTCACCTGGCCGACGCGCCGCGAGACGCTGATCACGACCGGCATCGTGATCGTGATGGTCATCGTCGCGAGCCTTTTCTTCGTGGCCGTGGACCAGGCCTTGCGCCTGATCATCAAGGCCGTCTTGAATCTCGGGAAGTGATTCGACCTTGCTTGCCGCACCGACACAGGCTCGAGACGCGCCGATGAGCATGCGCTGGTACATCGTCCACGCCTACTCGAACTTCGAGAAGAAGGTCGCGGAATCCATCCAGGAGCAGGCGGCGCAGCGGGGCCTCTCGGCGAAGTTCGAGGAGATTCTCGTGCCGACCGAGCAGGTCGTCGAGATTCGCCGTGGCCGCAAGATCACGTCCGAGCGCAAGTTCTTTCCGGGCTATGTGCTGGTCAAGTGCGATCTCACCGACGACATCTACCACCTGATCAAGAATACGCCCAAGGTGACGGGCTTCCTCGGCGCCGACAAAAAGCCGATGCCGATCTCCGACCGCGAGGCGGAACGGATCAAGGGCCAGGTCGCCGAGGGCGTCGAGCGTCCGAAGGCGTCGATCTCCTTCGAGATCGGCGAGACCGTGAGGGTCGCGGACGGGCCTTTCGCCTCGTTCAACGGGATCGTCGAGGAGGTCGACGAGGCGCGCTCGAGGGTCAAGGTCGCGGTGTCGATCTTCGGCCGCGCCACTCCGGTCGAGCTCGAGTACGGCCAAGTGGAGAAAGTCTGATCGAGACGGTCCGACCGAGGCGCTGCCTCGGACCTCGGATCGGGAGCTTCGGCGGTGCGATGCACGGCCGATCGCGGCGGGGCAGTACGGCGCCGCCGCGCAGCAGACGTGGGAGACGGACCCGGGCCGCCGATCCGGGCCGCCCGTCGTGACCACGACCGCAACCGCCGGTCCCGGCAAGGGACCGGCCCGTCGGGAGAAACGAGAGAATGGCGAAGAAGATCACCGGCTACGTGAAGCTGCAGGTGCCGGCCGGATCGGCGAATCCCTCGCCGCCGATCGGTCCCGCGCTCGGCCAGCGCGGCCTGAACATCATGGAATTCTGCAAGGCGTTCAACGCCAAGACGGCGCAGATGGAGAAGGGGACGCCGATTCCCGTCGTCATCACGGCCTATGCCGACCGGTCCTTCACCTTCGAGATGAAGCTGCCGCCGGTCTCCTATTTCCTGAAGAAGGCGTCCGGGGTCGGGTCCGGCTCGAAGACCGCAGGGCGCGGCTTCGTCGGCAAGATCACCAAGGCGCAGATCCAGGAGATCGCCGCCAAGAAGATGCCCGACCTCAATTGCGATTCGGTCGATGCGGCAGCGAGGATGATCGAAGGCTCCGCCCGTTCGATGGGCCTCGAGGTGGTGGGGTAGGACAATGGCTCATATCGGCAAGCGAGTTGTGAAGGGCCGCGAGGGCATCGAGCGCACGAAGCTCTATCCGGTCGGCGAGGCGATCAAGCTCGTCAAGGAGCGCGCCAACGCCAAGTTCGACGAGACGGTCGAGATCGCGATGAATCTCGGCGTCGATCCGAAGCACGCGGACCAGATGGTGCGCGGCGTCGTCAACCTCCCGAACGGAACCGGCCGCACCTTGCGCGTCGCGGTTTTCGCGCGCGGGGCCAAGGCGGACGAGGCGACGGCGGCCGGCGCCGATATCGTCGGCGCGGAGGATCTGGTGGCCACCGTGCAGGGCGGAACCATCGCCTTCGATCGCTGCGTCGCGACGCCGGACATGATGCCGCTCGTCGGTCGGCTCGGCAAGGTTCTGGGTCCGCGCGGCCTGATGCCCAATCCCAAGGTCGGGACCGTGACCATGGATGTCGCCGGCGCCGTCAAGGCGTCGAAAGGCGGCGCCGTCGAGTTCCGCGTGGAGAAGGCCGGCATCATTCAAGGCAGCGTCGGCAAGGCCTCGTTCGGCGACGACAAGCTCGCGGAGAATATCGCGGCCTTCGTCGACGCTGTCGCCAAGGCCAAGCCACCTGGTGCGAAAGGGACCTATATTCAAAGGATTGCCATATCCTCGACCATGGGTCCGGGGGTGAAGGTCGATCCCGCCACGGTCGCCTGATCGGCTCGGTCGGACCTTTGGTGCTGCACACGCGAAATCCTGTGCCCGCGGTGCGGTCTACCCTTGGCACGAGGATAATGATGGTTTAGATAGAGGGTTCGGGATCGATCGGACATAGCGATCCCGCACCCGAAAAGCTTCCGCTCCAAAGTGGTGCTCGCTCGGCTCGCGGCCGCGGCGGGCCCTCGGCGGCGCGGTGGAACGGCCGGAGGATAGGTGGAATCCGCCTGTCCGTTCCGGCCATGTCCTGTCCGAGACTGCCGGCGCCATGTGCTCCACGTCGTGTGGGGCGCCGCGCTTGATCATCCGCGCAAGGGTCGGGCTCGCCTCGGCCCGGGGCGGTGGCCGGCACAGACGGGGAATCAGCCGGAGTTCGGATCGCAGGATGGCTCTGCCGTCCTGGTTCCTTCGATTTTGGTCTTATCCCTCGGTCCGGGGCGGGCTCGCTCCGGGGACAGGCATGCCGTCGCATCCGCGGCCCGGACCTTTGCGCCCGGTTCGCGGAAGCGAAAGTCGCAGCCCGCGGGAGCCCCGGGTCCGGTGGCCCCCGTGCCAGGAGAAAGAACTGTGGACAGAGCGGAAAAGAAGGAATGCGTCGCCACCTTGCATGACACCCTCGAGGCCAGCTCCGTGGTCGTGGTCGCGCATTATTCCGGCCTGACGGTCGCGCAAATGCAGGCACTGCGCAAGCAGATGCGTGCCGCGGGCGCCAATGTCCAGGTCGCCAAGAACCGGCTCGTCAAGATCGCCGTCACCGATACCAAGGTCGCGTCGATCGCGAGCCTGCTGAAAGGGCCGACCCTCATCGCAACCTCGACGGATCCCGTGGCCGCGCCCAAGGCGGCGGTCGCTTTCGCCAAGGACCACGACAAGCTCGTGATCCTCGGCGGCGCGCTCGGCGCCACTGCGCTCGACGTGGAGGGAATCCGCTCGCTCGCGACGCTGCCCTCGCTCGACGAGCTGCGCGCCAAGCTGGTGGGGCTGATCCAGGCCCCGGCGACCAAGCTCGCGCAGCTCACGACCGCGCCGGCGAGCAAGCTCGCACGGGTCTTCGCGGCCTATGCCGAACGCGACAGCGCCTGAGGTCGAACGCGCGACGTCACGCAAAATCACGCAAGCTCACATCGAAGGAACGAGAGAAATGGCCAACCTGGAAAAGATCGTCGAGGATCTGTCGAGCCTCACGGTGCTCGAAGCCGCCGAGCTCGCCAAGCTGCTCGAGGAGAAATGGGGCGTCTCGGCCGCGGCAGCGGTCGCCGTCGCGGCGGGTCCGGCGGGCGGGGCCGCCGCCGCAGCGGCTCCGGTCGAGGAGCAGACCGAGTTCACCGTCATGCTCGCCGCGGTCGGCGACAAGAAGATCGAGGTGATCAAGGAGGTCCGCGCGGTCACCGGCCTCGGCCTCAAGGAGGCGAAGGATCTCGTCGAAGGGGCGCCGAAGCCCGTCAAGGAGGGTGTCCCCAAGGAAGAGGCCGAGAAGATCAAGGCCGCCCTCGAGAAAGCCGGAGCGAAAGTCGAGCTCAAGTGATCTTCGGTCGATCGCGGCAGCGATCCTCGGCAGCCGACCCGCCGGCGACGGTTTCGCGCCCGCGACAGCCGGCCGGCGAGGCTCGGCGCTCGGGCGCTCGCGGGCGGCGTGCGCGACGCGAGACCGCGTATCGGCGCGTCCTCGGCCGGATCACGGAACGACCATGCGCCAGCACCGGGTAACGGGGCGTCGCGGGATCGGGCTCGGCCCGCGGCAGCGAGCCGAGAGTCGCACGCGGCTGCCGGGCGAGGCTTAGACCTCCGGATCCGGGTGACGGGGCTCGGCGCGCTGCCGGGCCGAGGGCATCGCCGGTCCGGGCGCGGGTCGGCGGCGCTTCGAGACAGGGGTGTCGGCCCCGCGCGACGGGCGTATGTCCGCGTCGCGTCGGCGGGCGAGACATTCCGGATGCGCAGGATACGGTCTTCCCGCCGGGAGATCGCCGCTTTGACATGGTGCGAGGAGCGAGATGGGACAGAGCTTGGCGCAGACCTTCACCGGACGCAAGCGTATCCGCAAGTTCTTCGGGCATATCCGCGAGGTCGCGGAAATGCCGAACCTCATCGAGGTCCAGAAAGCATCCTATGACCAGTTCCTCCTCGTCGAGGAGCCGCCGGGCGGCCGCCCCGACGAGGGCCTGCAGGCGGTCTTCAAGTCGGTCTTCCCGATCTCGGATTTCTCCGGCACGTCCTTGCTCGAGTTCGTGAAATACGAGTTCGAGCCGCCGAAGTACGATGTCGACGAATGCCGCCAGCGCGGCATGACCTTCGCCGCGCCGCTCAAGGTCACCTTGCGCCTCATCGTCTTCGACGTCGATCCCGAC
Source organism: Beijerinckiaceae bacterium (assembly GCA_024304885.1). Classification (GTDB taxonomy): domain Bacteria; phylum Pseudomonadota; class Alphaproteobacteria; order Rhizobiales; family Beijerinckiaceae; genus Methylocapsa. The sequence goes on along the minus strand of JALJOM010000003.1, from coordinate 2,150,695 downwards.
ACGGGCGCGAAGTCCGTCAAGGACATCAAGGAGCAGGACGTCTACATGGGCGACATGCCGCTCATGACGATGAACGGCACCTTCATCGTCAACGGCACCGAGCGCGTGATCGTGTCGCAGATGCATCGCTCGCCGGGGGTGTTCTTCGACCACGACAAGGGCAAGAGCCATTCGTCCGGCAAGCTGCTCTTCGCGGCCCGCATCATCCCCTATCGCGGGTCCTGGCTCGACATCGAGTTCGACGCCAAGGACATCGTCTATGCGCGGATCGACCGGCGCCGCAAGATTCCCGCGACCTCGGTCCTCTATGCGCTCGGCATGGACGGCGAGGAGATCCTGGCCGCCTTCTATCGCACCATCTCCTTCGCCCGCGACAAGGCGGGCTGGCGGCAGCCGTTCGACGGCGAGCGCATGAAGGGAATGAAGGCCGCGGTCGATCTCTACGACGCCGATACCGGCGAGGTCGTCCTCGAGGCCGGCAAGAAGCTGACCGCCCGCACCGCCCGCCAGCTGACCGAGCGCGGCGTCGCGTTCCTGCGTGCCCAGGACGAGGACCTCTACGGCCAATATATCGCGGCTGATCTCTACAGCCCCACGACCGGCGAGATCTTCGCTGAGGCGGGCGACGAGATCACCGCGAAATCCCTGGCGCTGCTCGTCGATACCGGGTTCGACGAAATTCCGGTGCTCGATATCGACCATATCAACATCGGCCCCTACATGCGCAATACGCTGGCGGTCGACAAGAACAGCAACCGCGAGGATGCCCTGTTCGACATCTACCGCGTCATGCGACCGGGCGAGCCGCCCACACTCGAGACCGCGGAGGCGATGTTCCATTCGCTCTTCTTCGATCCCGAGCGCTACGACCTCTCGGCGGTCGGCCGGGTCAAGATGAACATGCGCATGGACCTCGATGCCGCCGACACGGTGCGCACCTTGCGCAAGGAGGACATCGTCGCGGTCATGCGCGCGCTCGTCGACCTGCGCGACGGGCGCGGCGAGATCGACGACATCGATCATCTCGGCAACCGCCGGGTCCGCTCGGTCGGCGAGCTCATGGAGAACCAGTACCGGCTCGGCCTCTTGCGCATGGAGCGCGCGATCAAGGAGCGGATGTCGTCTGTCGATATCGATACGGTCATGCCGCAGGATCTCATAAACGCGAAGCCGGCGGCCGCGGCCGTGCGCGAGTTCTTCGGCTCGTCGCAGCTCTCGCAATTCATGGACCAGACCAATCCGCTCTCGGAGATCACCCATAAGCGCCGCCTGTCGGCGCTCGGCCCGGGCGGTCTCACGCGCGAGCGTGCCGGCTTCGAGGTCCGCGACGTCCATCCGACCCACTATGGCCGGATCTGCCCGATCGAGACTCCGGAAGGCCCCAACATCGGCCTCATCAACTCGCTCGCGACCTTCGCCCGCGTCAACAAGTACGGCTTCATCGAGGCGCCCTACCGCCGGATCAAGGACAACCGCGTCACCGACGAGGTCGTCTATCTCTCGGCCATGGAGGAGGCGAAGTACTATGTCGCGCAAGCCAATGCGCCGGTGGACGAGAGCCGCACGCTGACGGAGGATCTTGTGACCTGCCGCCACGCCGGCGACGTCGTGATGGTGCCGCGCGAGCGGGTCGACTTCATGGACGTCTCGGCGAAGCAGCTCGTCTCGGTGGCCGCGGCGCTCATCCCCTTCCTCGAGAACGACGACGCCAACCGCGCGCTCATGGGATCGAACATGCAGCGCCAGGCGGTGCCGCTCGTGCGCACCGACGCGCCGCTCGTCGGCACCGGGATGGAGGCTGTCGTCGCACGCGATTCGGGCGCGGCGATCGCGGCCCGCCGGACCGGCTACATCGACCAGATCGACGCGACGCGTATCGTCGTCCGCGCGACCGAGGATACCGACGGCGGCAAGCCGGGCGTCGATATCTACCGGCTCATGAAGTTCCAGCGCTCGAACCAGTCGACCTGCGTCAACCAGAAGCCGCTCGTGAGAGTCGGCGACTATGTCCACAAGGGTGACATCATCGCCGACGGTCCCTCGACCGATCTCGGCGATCTCGCGCTCGGCCGCAACGTCCTCGTCGCCTTCATGCCGTGGAACGGCTACAACTTCGAGGATTCGATCCTGCTCAACGAGCGGATCGTCAAGGACGACGTCTTCACCTCGATCCACATCGACGAGTTCGAGGTGATGGCGCGCGACACCAAGCTCGGCCCCGAGGAGATCACCCGCGACATCCCGAACGTCTCCGAGGAGGCCCTGAAGAACCTCGACGAGGCCGGCATCGTCTATATCGGCGCCGAGGTCCAGGCCGGCGACATCCTCGTCGGCAAGATCACGCCGAAGGGCGAGAGCCCGATGACGCCCGAGGAGAAGCTGCTGCGCGCGATCTTCGGCGAGAAGGCCTCCGACGTGCGCGATACCTCGCTGCGCGTGCCGCCCGGCGTGCAGGGCACGATCGTCGAGGTTCGCGTCTTCAACCGCCACGGCGTCGAGAAGGACGAGCGCGCCCAGGCGATCGAGCGCGAGGAGATCGAGCGGCTCGCCAAGGACCGCGACGACGAGCTCGCGATCCTCGACCGCAACGTCTATTCGCGCGTCCTCGAGGCGCTTCTCGGCAGGAAGGCGATCGCCGGCCCGAAGGGGTTCAAGAAGGATACCGTGCTGACCCGCGAGATCATCGACGAATATCCCCGCTCGCAATGGTGGATCTTCGCGATCGAGGACGATGCCGCGATGGCCGAACTCGAGGCCATGCGCAAGCAATACGACGAGGCCAAGAAGGGCCTCGAGAGCCGCTTCCTCGACAAGGTGGAGAAGCTGCAGCGCGGCGACGAGCTGCCGCCCGGCGTCATGAAGATGGTCAAGGTCTTCGTCGCGGTGAAGCGCAAGATTCAGCCGGGCGACAAGATGGCGGGGCGCCACGGCAACAAGGGCGTCGTGTCGAAGATCGTGCCGCAGGAGGACATGCCTTTCCTCGCCGACGGGACCGCGGTCGACATCGTCCTCAACCCGCTCGGGGTGCCGAGCCGCATGAACGTCGGGCAGATCCTCGAGACCCATCTCGGCTGGGCTTGCGCCGGCCTCGGCCGCCAGGTGAGCCAGGCGGTCAATTCCTACTACCGCGACAGAAGCACGCTTCCGCTCCGCGAGAAGCTCGTCGAGATCTACGGCGCGGAGGAGGAGGTTACGCAGCTCGAGGATGCGGCCATCGTCGAGCTCGGCGAGAACCTGCGTCGCGGGGTCCCGATCGCCACGCCGGTGTTCGACGGGGCGCGCGAGAAGGACATCGTCGAGATGCTGGAGCGGGCCGGGCTCGACCGGTCGGGCCAGGTGACTCTCTACGACGGGCGCACCGGCGAGGCCTTCGACCGCAAGGTCACCGTCGGCTATATCTACATGCTGAAGCTCCATCATCTCGTGGACGACAAGATCCACGCCCGCTCGATCGGTCCCTACAGCCTCGTCACCCAGCAGCCGCTCGGCGGCAAGGCGCAGTTCGGCGGCCAGCGCTTCGGCGAGATGGAAGTCTGGGCGCTCGAGGCCTATGGCGCCGCCTATACCTTGCAGGAGATGCTGACCGTGAAATCCGACGACGTGGCCGGCCGCACCAAGGTGTACGAATCGATCGTGCGCGGCGACGATGCGTTCGAATCGGGCATTCCCGAGAGCTTCAACGTCCTCGTCAAGGAGATGCGCTCGCTGTGCCTCAACGTCGAGCTGAATTCCGCGCCGGCGCACGCGAGCCGCAGGCCCCCTGTCGAGGCCGCCGAATAGGCTCGCGACCGCGCGTGCGGCGCTCGAAATCCAAGCCTTTGGCCTGTGGCCGGGCGCTGCCGCCAGCGCCGAGCATCAGGAGATGCCGATGAATCAAGAGGTCATGAATCTCTTCAATCCGGTCGTGCAGCCGCAGGCGTTCGACCAGATCCAGATCTCGATCGCGAGCCCCGAGAAGATCCTGTCCTGGTCCTACGGGGAGATCAAGAAGCCGGAGACGATCAATTACAGGACCTTCAAGCCGGAGCGCGACGGCCTGTTCTGCGCGCGCATCTTCGGTCCGATCAAGGACTACGAGTGCTTGTGCGGCAAGTACAAGCGCATGAAGTACAAGGGCGTCATCTGCGAGAAATGCGGCGTCGAGGTGACGCTCTCGCGGGTCCGCCGCGAGCGGATGGGCCATATCTCGCTCGCGGCCCCCGTCGCCCATATCTGGTTCCTGAAGTCGCTGCCGTCGCGCATCGGGCTCCTGCTCGACATGACCTTGAAGGATCTCGAGCGGATCCTCTACTTCGAATCCTACATCGTCATCGATGCCGGGCTGACCCCGCTCAAGGATCGCCAGCTCCTGAGCGAGGAGGACTATCTGCGCGCCCAGGACGAGTATGGCCAGGATTCGTTCACCGCGCTGATCGGGGCCGAGGCCATTCGCGAAATTCTCCGCGGCATGGATCTGCCGAGGATCGCCGAGAGCCTCAAGGTCGAGATCGCCGAGGCGACGACCGAGCTGAAGCCGAAGAAGCTCGCCAAGCGGCTGAAGATCATCGAGGCCTTCATGCATTCCGGCAATAAGCCGGAATGGATGATCCTCACCGAGGTGCCGGTGATCCCGCCGGATCTGCGTCCGCTTGTTCCGCTCGACGGCGGCCGTTTCGCGACCTCGGATCTCAACGATCTCTACCGCCGCGTCATCAACCGCAACAACCGCCTGAAGCGCCTGATCGAGCTGCGCGCGCCCGACATCATCGTGCGCAACGAGAAGCGCATGCTGCAGGAGGCGGTGGATGCCTTGTTCGACAACGGCCGGCGCGGCCGCGTCATCACGGGCGCCAACAAGCGGCCGCTGAAGTCGCTCGCCGACATGCTGAAGGGCAAGCAGGGGCGGTTCCGCCAGAACCTGCTCGGCAAGCGCGTCGATTATTCCGGCCGCTCGGTGATCGTGGTCGGTCCCGACCTCAAGCTGCATCAGTGCGGCTTGCCGAAGAAGATGGCGCTCGAGCTGTTCAAGCCCTTCATTTACTCGCGCCTCGACGCCAAGGGCCTGTCCGCGACCGTCAAGCAGGCGAAGAAGCTCGTCGAGAAGGAGAAGCCCGAGGTCTGGGACATCCTCGACGAGGTCATCCGCGAGCATCCGGTCATGCTCAACCGTGCCCCCACGTTGCATCGCCTCGGGATCCAGGCCTTCGAGCCGAAGCTCATCGAAGGCAAGGCGATCCAGCTGCACCCGCTCGTCTGCGCGGCCTTCAACGCGGATTTCGACGGCGACCAGATGGCGGTGCACGTGCCGCTCTCGCTCGAGGCCCAGCTCGAGGCGCGCGTGCTGATGATGTCGACCAACAACATCCTGCACCCGGCCAACGGCCAGCCGATAATCGTGCCGAGCCAGGATATCGTGCTCGGCCTCTACTACGTGTCGCTGATGCGCGACGGCGAGCCGGGCCAGGGCATGATGTTCGCCAACATGGGCGAGATCGAGCATGCCCTGCATGCCAAGGCGATCACCCTGCACACGAAGATCAAGGGTCGGGCCTGGGCCTATGATGCCGAGGGCAATCGAATCGCCAAGGTCTACGACACCACGCCGGGGCGGCTCATCCTCGGGCAGCTGATGCCCCGCCATCCGAAGATCCCTTTCGACGTCGTGAACAAGCTCATGACGAAGAAGGAAATCTCGAGCATGATCGACGTCGTCTACCGCAACTGCGGGCAGAAGGAGACGGTGATCTTCTGCGACCGGATCATGGCGCTCGGCTTCCGCGAGGCGTTCAAGGCCGGCATCTCCTTCGGCAAGGACGACATGGTGGTGCCGGAGACGAAGCCGCGCATCATCGCGGAGACCGGCGCGCTCGCCAAGGAATACGAGCAGCAATACAACGACGGCCTGATCACCCAGGGCGAGAAATACAACAAGGTGGTGGACGCCTGGGCGAAATGCTCCGACAAGCTCGCCGAGGAGATGATGGCGCGCATCTCGGCGGTCCAGAAGGACGAGACCGGCCGCGACAAGCCGATCAACTCGATCTACATGATGTCGCATTCTGGCGCGCGCGGGTCGCCGACCCAGATGAAGCAGCTCGCCGCGATGCGCGGGTTGATGGCGAAGCCCTCGGGCGAGATCATCGAGAGCCCGATCATCTCGAACTTCAAGGAGGGGCTGACCGTCCTCGAATATTTCAACTCGACCCACGGCGCCCGCAAGGGCCTCGCCGACACCGCGTTGAAGACCGCGAACTCGGGCTACCTCACCCGCCGCCTCGTCGATGTCGCGCAGGATTCGATCATCACGATGACGGATTGCGGCACCGAGCACGGCATCCGCATGCGCGCGATCATCGACGCCGGGCAGATCGTCGCCTCGCTCGCCACGCGCATCCTCGGCCGTACGGCCGCCGAGGATTTGCGTGACGCCGAGGGCGGGCTCATCGTCGCCGCCGGCACGATGATCGAGGAATGGCACATCGAACGGATCAATGCCTCCGGAATCCAGGAGGTGAAGATCCGCTCGGTCCTGACCTGCGAGGCGAAGAACGGGGTCTGCGCGAGCTGCTACGGCCGTGATCTCGCGCGCGGGACGCCGGTCAACATGGGCGAGGCCGTCGGCGTCATCGCGGCGCAGTCGATCGGTGAGCCCGGGACCCAGCTCACCATGCGCACGTTCCACATCGGTGGCGCGGCCCAGATCGCCGATCAATCCTTCATCGAATCCAACTTCGACGGCGACATCAGGATTCGCAACCGCCATCTCGCCCGCAACTCCGAGGGCGACCTCATGGTCATGGCCCGCAACGTCGCGGTCGTCATCGAAGGCCCCGACGGGACCGAGCGGGCGGTGCACAGGGTCCAGTACGGCGCGCGGCTCAAGGTCGACGAGGGCGACAAGATCAAGCGCGGCCAACGGATCGCCGAGTGGGACCCCTATACCCGGCCGATCCTGACCGAGATCGACGGCGTGATCGGGTTCGAGGACCTCGTCGAGGGCGCCTCGATGACGGAGACGATCGACGAGGCGACCGGCATCGCGAAGCGTATGGTCATCGACTGGCGGCTCAGCCAGCGCTCGGCGACCTTGAAGCCCGCGATCGTGATCAAGACGGCGGACGGCAAGGTCGGCAAGCTGCAGCGCGGCGGCGAAGCGCGCTACGTGCTCCCCGTCGACTCGATCATCGGTGTCGATCCGGGCGGCACGGTCCGCGCCGGCGACATCATCGCCCGCATCTCGATGGAATCGGCCAAGACGCGCGACATCACCGGCGGCTTGCCGCGCGTCGCCGAGCTTTTCGAGGCGCGCCGGCCGAAGGACCATGCGATCATCGCCGAGGCCTCGGGCACCGTCCAGTTCGGCCGCGACTACAAGAACAAGACCAGGCTCTCGATCGTCCCGAGCGAGGAGGGAGCCGAGCCGATCGAGTACCTGATCCCGAAAGGCAAGCATATCCATCTCCAGGACGGCGACGTCGTGGAGAAGGGCGACTACATCGTCGACGGCAACCCGGCGCCTCACGACATCCTGGCGATCAAAGGGGTCGAGGAGCTCGCCGCCTATCTCGTCAACGAGATCCAGGAAGTCTACCGGCTGCAGGGCGTCAACATCAACGACAAGCATATCGAGGTGATCGTCCGCCAGATGCTGCAAAAGGTCGATATCGTCGATCCCGGCGATACGGACTTTCTCGCCGGCGAGCAGGTCGATCAGGTCGAGCTCGACGAGGCCAACGAGAAGGCGCTCGAGATGGGTGGCAAGCCGGCCTCCGGGACCCCGGTCCTGCTCGGCATCACCAAGGCCTCGCTCCAGACGCGGTCCTTCATCTCGGCCGCCTCCTTCCAGGAGACGACTCGGGTGCTGACCGAGGCCGCGGTCAACGGCAAGGTGGACACTCTCGAGGGCTTGAAGGAGAACGTGATCGTCGGCCGGCTCATCCCGGCGGGCACCGGAGCCGCCATGGCGAAGCTGCGCCGGGTCGCGACCATGCGCGACGAGCTGATCCTCGCGCAGAAGAGCCGCGACGCGGCAGCGGCCGCGCTCGCCGATGAGCCGCCTCCGACGCCGCCGGCCCTGCTCGAGCAGGCCCGGCTCGTCGAGGATTAGGCCACCGACCGCCGACGCAACGTGACAGAAGCCCTCGGATCCTCGGTTCCGAGGGCTTTTTTCGTACCCTGCGTCGGGCGACGGCGAGCCGGGCGATCCTGCGGCCTACTGCGCCCGGCGCGCAAACGACACCGCATAAACGGCATCCCGGGCCGCGATCATCGGATCGTCCGAGGGCTCGATCCCGTCCGTCACCCGTCCCGGCAGGAAAAGGAGCGCCTTTTCCGCGGCGGCACTGTCCGGCGCGCGCCGGTCGATCGTCAGAGCCCCGAGGTCCACGACCCTGTTCCCGTCCGGCCAGGGGCGCGACGGATCCGCGGTCGGATCGCCGGGCTTGGCGAGCTGCGCTTGCAGATGAAACGTCACAGGGCCTCGCGCGAGGCGCGTCCCGAGCTCGTCGATCAGGAAGCTCGGCGGCCGTTTCTCGGCCTCGGCGGGTTCGAGATGCGCGATCCTTTCCGGCGTCGCCATGAAGCGCACGGCTTGCCGCCCGCCGCTCTTGCTCACGAGTACGAAGGCATTGATCCCGCGATATTCCTCCTCGGCGAAGCTCGTCGGCGTCGTCGCCGTCGCGGAGGCGCGGGGGACATTCGGATGGCTCGCGAGGAATTGCACGAGCTTCGTCGGCTCGGGCGCGCCGGGCGGGCTCTCCGCGGTCGCGACGAGCAGGTCGCGAAGCTCCTCGGCCGTGGCCACGGGGAAGAACTTCAACGAGTTGAGGACGATATCGGTTTCGCTGCCGTCGGAGAGATGGAACTTGACCGCGAGCCCGTGCGGGTTGGCCGCCTTGGCGCCATCGGGAATGTCGGGTCGGCCCGTCGCGTCGGAAAAACGCACCGTGGCGCGGACGGGTGGGCCGGCGAACAAAGCCGACCTGCTGAGCGAGGCCGCTTCGGTCGTCGGGACGAAGCTCCCCGTGGCGACGATGCCCTTTGCGTGGTTCGCCCGCGCGCCCGGATGCGTGCCGAACAGCCGATTGAACGCCTCGACGATCTCGGTTGCGAGGTCGGTTTCCTGCGCGAGCGGCGCTCGAGGCGCTGCGACGAGCGCGAGGCTCGTCGCGACAATGATCCGAACCCGTCTTGCCCACATGCCAAGCCCCTTCGAAGCGCGAGAACGCGGGAGCGATCGACGTCTCGCGGAGCAGAACTCACCCGGACCGAGCCTTCGCGCAAGACCGAGTTCGGGCGCGGGCAGTCCCTCGCGTGCGCCTCGATTGCTCCCGCGCGTTGACGCCCGAGCGTACCGGGTCTAATGGCCCCCGGCAAAGGAGACGAGATGAGCGAGACGGAGCTTGCGTGCGAGATCGTCGGGTCCTGCGGCGTGATCACCCTCGATCGCCCAGAGGTCCTGAACGCCTTGACGTTGAACATGGTGCGCGGGATCACACGTGCCCTCGAGGAATGGGAGCGGGATCCGACGGTCTCTTGCATCCTTCTCCGGGCCGTCGAGGGACGCGCGTTTTGCGCGGGTGCCGATATCAGGACGCTCTATGAATGGGGAAAGGCCGGAAGGCACGACGAGCAGCTCGGCTTCCTGCGCGAGGAGTACTGGCTGAACCGGCGAATCAAGCTCTACCCGAAGCCCTATGTCTCCCTCGTCGACGGCATCGTCATGGGCGGCGGCGCGGGCCTGTCCATGCACGGCTCGCATGTCGTGGCCGGCGACGCCTTCAGCTTCGCGATGCCCGAGGTGGGCATCGGCTTCTTCCCCGATGTCGGAGCGACCTACTTCTTGCCGAGGCTGCCCGGAAAGATCGGTGCCTACCTCGCGCTGACGGGGGCGCGGATCGGGCTCGGCGACGCGGTCGCCTTCGGGGTCGCCTCGGCCTATGTGCCGTCGTCGCGTCATGCCGCGCTGACCGCGCGCCTCGTCGCCGGCGAGACCGTAGATGCGGCGATCGAGGCCGAGCGCGCGGCCCCCCCGGACTCGAGGCTCATGAACCAGCGGCATTTCATCGACGGTTGCTTTGCCGCCGCGACGGTGCCGGTCATCCTCGAGGAGATCGACGACGCCGGCTACGGCGGCTCGGAATTCGCGCTCGCGACCTATGACACGATCCGGCAAGGATCGCCGACGAGCCTCGCGATCGCGCTGCGCCAGATGCAGATCGGCGAGACGATCGACATCGACGAGGCCCTGCGCACGGAGTTTCGTATCGCCGCGCGTATTGCCGCGGGCCATGACTTCAGCGAAGGCGTGCGGGCGGCCGTCATCGACAAGGACCGTAATCCCACGTGGCGCCCGGCCGCGGTCGAGGATGTCGTTCCCGCCGAGATCGAGGCCTTTTTCGCTCCTCTGGCAGCGGGCGAGCTGGAGTTTCCCGTGCCCGAGGCGGCTTCGTGAGGTGGCTCGGCCCGTCGATATGGGCCGCCGCTCGGCTCCCGTCGAGCCGTTTCGAGAGACTGGACGGAGCCGGACCCGCCGACGCCGGCGCGTTCCGCTGGGACATCGTCCTCGTGACGTTCGAGCGCCTCCTCGCCTCCGCTTGGCTCGCTCAGGCGCTGATGCAATGGACGGCGATCCTCGTCCCGCATGATTCCGTGCTCGAGCAGGTGTCGGTCGGGTGGGGCGCCGCGACCGTCTTCTTCGCCGTCGTCGATCCGGTGGCGGCGGTCGGGCTCTGGCTCGCGACCCAATGGGGCGGCGTGATCTGGATCCTCGCCGTCGCATCCCGGATCGTCGCCGCGGTCGTCGTCCCGGGCTTCTTCTCGCCGATCCGGGTCGCTGTAGACGCCCTTCTCGTCGGGCTTTATTTTCTCCTGACCCGGCTCGCGAGACGGTCTCGCGCCTGACCTCGCGCCGGCTCGCCCCGACGCCGAGCGGCGTGCGAGTGCTCGTGCGAGGGCCTGTCTCGAATGCGGGTCGGGCGGTCCGGGTCGCGATCCGTGCCGGTCACGCTACGGTCATGAAAACCGAGGAAGGTCGAAAGGCTCGCCTCTCGAGCACGGCAGGGCCGGACGCGATGCACCTGACGAGCGCGCATGGAGGAGGCGACGTGACCACGCAAGCCGAAGGACCCAAGACGAGCGAGATTCGGCGGCCGGCCCCGTCGCGACGCGGCGCGAAACTAGCGGCGAGCCCCCCATCAGAGGACGCGGTCGAGTCCGATACGGTGCTGCTCGAGGCAAAGCCGGCCGAGCGAGCCGCGGACGCCGCCGAGCACCCGAGCGAGCCACCCTTCGGCAGCTCTCCCGAGCGGTTCATCAATCGCGAGCTGTCCTGGCTCGAGTTCAACTGGCGCGTCCTGCAGGAAGCCTCCAACCGCAATCATCCTCTGCTCGAGCAATTGCGGTTCCTGTCGATCTCGGCAAACAACCTCGACGAGTTCTTCATGGTGCGGGTCGCCGGCCTCAGAGGCCAGATCCGGGCCGGCATCATGACGCCGTCGGAGGACGGCCTTTCCCCGTCCGAGCAGCTGGCGAAGATCCGGGAGCGCGTGAATCTCCTTGCCGCGGAGCAGCAGCGCCGCTGGCGCGAGCTACGCCCGGAGCTGCACGACGCCGGCATCACGATCGTCGAGCCGCGCGACCTCGCTGCCGCCGAGGCGTCCTGGCTGCAGGACTATTTCCTCGCCCATGTCTTCCCGGTCCTCACGCCGCTCGCGGTCGATCCGGCCCATCCTTTCCCCTTCATCCCGAACTTCGGCTTCACGATCGCCCTCGAGCTGGTCGAGCCGGCGGGCCAGAAGATCCTGAAGGCGCTGATCCGGCTGCCGGCCAAGATCGAGCGATTCATCCGCCTGCCGGACAATGGCGTCGCCGAGAAGAGCGCGCGATTTGTCACGCTCGAGAGCATGATCGGCATGTTCACGCAGACCTTGTTCCCACGCCATCAGGTGCGGGGTCACGGGCTCTTCCGGGTGATCCGGGACAGCGATATCGAGGTCGAGGAGGAGGCCGAGGATCTGGTGCTCCTGTTCGAGAGCGCGCTGAAGCGTCGCCGCCTCGGCTCCGTCATCAGGCTCGAGTTCGACAGCCTGATCCCCGAGGAGCTGCGCCATTTCGTGGCGGAAGAGCTCGATGTGCTGCCCGACGAGGTCTCGACCCTCGATGGCATGCTGGCGCTCAACGAGCTCTCCGAGCTCGTCGGCCTCGATCGCGCGGATCTGAAGTTCAGGCCCTACAACCCGCGCTTTCCCGAGCGCGTTCGCGACAACGGCGGGAATTGCTTCCTCGCGATCAAGCAGAAGGATCTCGTCGTCCACCACCCCTACGAGTCCTTCGACGTAGTGGTGCAGTTCCTGAGCCAAGCCGCCGCCGATCCCAACGTGATCGCCATCAAGCAGACGCTCTATCGCACGTCCTCGGACAGCCCGATCGTGCGGGCCCTGATCGAGGCGGCCGAGTCGGGAAAGTCGGTCACCGCGCTGATCGAGCTCAAGGCGCGCTTCGACGAGGCCGCCAATATTCGCTGGGCACGTGATCTCGAGCGCGCCGGCGTCCAGGTCGTGTTCGGCTTCATCGAGCTGAAGACCCATGCGAAACTCTCGCTCGTGGTGCGCAAGGAGGCAGGGGCGCTCAGCACCTATTGCCATGTGGGGACGGGCAACTACCATCCGATCACGGCGAAAATCTACACCGATATCTCGCTCTTCACCGCCGACCCGGTGATCGGCCGCGACGTCTCGCGCATCTTCAACTACATCACGGGCTATGCGGAGCCGGCCGATCTCGAGCGCATGGCGGTCTCGCCGATCTCCTTGAAGAAGCGCCTGCTCGAGCATGTCGCCCAGGAGATCGCCTTTGTCAGGGAGGGCAAGCCCGGCGCCATCTGGGCGAAATGCAATGCGCTCGTCGATCCGGAGATCATCGACGCCTTCTACGAGGCGAGCCGGGCCGGTGTCGATATCGAGCTCGTCGTGCGCGGCATCTGCTGCCTCCGTCCCGGCGTGCCGGGGCTTTCCGAGAACATCAGGGTGAAATCGATCGTCGGCCGATTCCTCGAGCATGCGCGAGTCTATTGCTTCGGCGGCGGCTACGACCTGCCGCACCCGAAGGCGCATGTCTATATCTCGTCGGCCGACTTGATGCCGCGCAACCTCGACCGCCGCGTCGAGGTGATGCTGCCGATTCTCAACCCGACGGTGCACGAGCAGATTCTCGACCAGATCATGGTCGCAAATCTCATCGACAACCAGCAGAGCTACCGCGTGCTTCCGGACGGCTCGAGCGCGCACATAAATCCGCCGCAAAGCGAGGAACCCTTCAACGCGCATTCCTACTTCATGACGAATCCGAGCCTGTCCGGTCGTGGCAAATCTCTCAAGCATTCTAGCCCGCGCAATCTCTACAAGCAGCTCGAAGGCCGCTGAGCCGCCGGTGCCCGAGCCCGCGCGCGCGGCACCCGAGGCGACGCGGCGTGCGGCGCCCGTCGCGATCGTCGACATCGGCTCCAACTCGGTGCGTCTCGTCGCCTACGAGAAGCTGTGCCGCGCGCCGCGGCCGATCTTCAACGAGAAGGCCCTGTGCGCCCTGGCCGACGGGGTCGCGAGCACCGGGCGTCTCCAGCCCGCGGGAATCGCCAAGGCGCTCGCCGCCTTGCGGCGGTTCCGCGTGCTCTGCGACATTCTCGGCGTCGGCGAGCTGCATGTGCTCGCGACCGCGGCCGCGCGCGATGCGCTGAACGGTCCGGAGTTCCTGGCCTCGGCGCGCGAGGCGGTGGGTGCGCCGGTCTCGCTTTTGTCCGGAGATCGCGAGGCCGAGCTGTCCGCCCTCGGCGTGATCTCCGGGATCGAGAAGCCGGACGGTGTCGTCGGCGACCTCGGCGGCGGCTCGCTCGAGCTGATCGACGTGAAAGGCGCACAGCTCGGAGTGGGTACGACTCTGCCGCTCGGCGGCCTGTCGCTGATGGAGTCGTCGAAGCACTCGACGCGCGCCGCCGCCAAGATCGCGCGCGAGGCCCTGGCGCGTTCGGCCGTCCTCGAACGCGTCTCGGGACGCACCTTATATGCCGTCGGCGGCACTTGGCGCGCGCTCGCCAAGCTCCACATGAGCCAGCGCCATTATCCCTTGAGCGTCATCCACGCCTATGCGATCCCGGCGGGCGACGCCGCGGATTTCGCCGGGCTCGTGGAGCGGGTGAATACCGACACGCTCGTCTCGATCGAATCGGTCAATGCCGCGCGCCGGCCCTTGCTCGCCTATGGCGCCGTGGTGCTCGACGAGATCATCCGCAGGGCCGCTCCGGCGCGGATCGTGATCTCCGCGACAGGCGTGCGCGAAGGTCTCCTCTACGAACTGCTCGACCCCGAGCGACGCCGTCAGGACCCGCTCATCGCGGCCGCAGCGGATATCAACACGTTGTTCTCGCGCTCGCCGGGCCACGGCGAGGATCTGTTCGCTTGGTCGGACATTTTTCTGCGCTCGACCCATCTCGAGGAGAGCGCCGAGGAACGCCGGCTGCGCCATGCCGCCTGCCTCCTCGCCGACGTCAACTGGCGAGCCCATCCCGACTACCGCAGCGAGGAGAGCTTCAACCTCGTCGAGAATGTCTCCTTCACGGGGATCGATCATCCCGGCCGTGCTTTCCTCGCCTTGACCGCCGCCTATCGCTACCAGGGCGTCGATCAGGACGTGAGCCCGCAACTTCGGACGCTCGTCTCGGCGCGGATGCTCGACAAGGCGCGCATCCTCGCCGCCGCGATGCGGGTCGGCAAGCTCGTGTCGGGCGCGATGGAAGGCGTCCTGCGGCGCACGCCGCTCGTTTGCATGAAGTCGAAGCTCGTCCTGACCCTACCCACAGAGCTCGGCGACCTCTCCTGCGAGCGGCTCCAGAATCGGTTGAAGCAGCTCGCCCGCCTCATCGGCCGCGAGCCGGTGATCGATGTCGCGAGGTGACGGAGCGGCGCTTTGCGCTGCATGCGAGAGTTGCGAGATCGGTTCGGTCGATGCGCTCGTGATCGGCGATTTCCGTCGCCCCGGCCGGCCGGCGAGGCCTTGACTCTCGCGAGGAATTCTCCTTCAATAAGCAATTGAACCAAGGTAGATTATCGTTCTGTCGCATGTTGCGCGACCTCGAATTCGTAGCGCCTACATTCAAATATTGCTTTGATCGAATCATTGATTCAGGTGTCACGCGTCAACGAAACCAACAAACAGGGCTCAAGCTCGCCCGCGGCGCTCGGTATCCCAAAAGGGGCCTGTGATGGATGAGTGGACCATCATCGCGTTGGCGGCGTTCGGCCTCTCGTCGTTGGTTTCCGCAATCAAGCTCGCACGACTGATCCTCGCCGATCCCGCCGTCATGGCCGCGGTCTGTCGGTGGTTCGTCCCGTGCCTGATCTTGCTTGCTCTGGGCCTGCTGGCGTGGCTGGTGGTGGAGCGCCGCTGGACGACGGCGATGATGGTCGCCGCGTTCATCCTGCCGATCCTGGTCGAATCGGCGCCGCGCTGGCGTGCCCTTCTGCGACCCCTCGAGGCTTTTGTCGGCGGCTCGGCTTTCGCGGCACCGGATGCCGGCCCGAGGCCTCGCTCGGCGGCGCGTGCCCCGATCGACCCCACGCTGGTCGCGCAGTCGGTTGCCGTCTTGAAGGCCTATCTCGAAGAGACCAGACGTGACGCCAATCGAGTGTCGAGCGAAATCCATTTGCTCGCCGGACCCGTCAACGGATCCGCACGTACATCCGTCTCGCGCATGTCGAGCGAGGAGGCCCTCGATGTCCTCGGGCTCGATCCCGACCCGAGCATGGAGGACGTCATCGAGGCGCACCATCGCTTGACGGAAAAGCTCGACCGAGAGTTCGGCGGGGCACGCTACCTCGCCGCGAAGATCAACGAGGCCAAGCAGGTTCTGCTCGAAGGATCCTAGAGTCTCGAAACAACGGGGGGAACGAATGCCGGAACAGCGCGCCACGCAACCGACGAAGGTCATGGAGGCCGACAATTCCTCGGGCATCGACCCGGGAGGCGAGAGCGGCCCTGCCGGCGCCGCTACAGGGCTTACCGCCGCGCAGCACTATCTCGCGCGCAAGGCCGAGGTCACCGAGCAAGACCACAAGGAGTTCCTGGATTATCTCGCACAGAAGCAGGCCCGAGAGGAGGAAGCGCTTGCCCGGGGCCAGAACGTCGTGCCGCTGCCGGCGGCACCCGACGAAGCGCGCCACGCCCGGTCACGAATCGACAGGCGGAATTTCCTCGCGGTGGCGGCCACCGGCGCGGCGGTCGGGGAAGCGGCCGTCATCGCGCATTCGCTGATCACGGACCAGGCCGTGCCGGCGCATGGCCTCAAGCATGCCGGCGAGACCTACACCGAAGCTCAGCGGCACCACATCGAGCGTGAATTGATCAACCCGCGCGCGGATATCGGCGGCAAGGGGTTCGGCCATTGGGTCCTGCTGATGCCGACGAAGCTCGGGGGAGGGACCTATGCCGTCGATCTCCACACCGGCCGGGCGCTCGCCTGGATTTCCTATTGGACCTATGGCGACTTCAGCCCGATCTCGCATCATTTGTGCGCCTTCCCGAGCGCGGATCCGGTGCACGGCTTCGAATGGGTCAACAGCACCCAGGGCGGCAAGAACTCGCTCATCTACGGCATCCCGACCAGCATCGAATCCCCGGCGGAAGGCTTCAATATCTACCGTGTCCGCTACGACGGCAGCCAGATGGAGGTGATGGAGAACGTCTCCGAGACGACAGGCCTCGGCCTCGGCGTCCATGTGACGATCGACCCCAAGACGGCCGAGCGCTATTTCGTGACCGACGGGCAGAAGGACATCGCCGCCTGCTTCGATCGGAGGACCTCGCGCGTCATCGCTGCGCTCAAGTTCGACTGGGAGCCGAACGATTCGAACCTCGCCATGTCGTGGCGCAACGGTGGCGTGCTGAAGATCTCGAAAATCTACCCGGATCCGGCGACCGGCAAGTACGACTACAAGGGGACCAAAGGGCAAAAGATCGAATGGGAGATGGTGCCCATGGGGGAATTGTTCGTCGAGGAAGGCACGATCCCGGGCGACGATCCCCATCATCTCAGCGGCGCGGACGGCACGATCTGGTATCCGACCGGCCGGTGGGCGGCCACGGTGGTACGGCTCTGCGGGGGCACGGTCATCCTCGATGCGGAGAACGATTTCGAGCCTGTCGCCTTCCTGCAGTTCAACAAGGATGCGCCGAACCAATATCCGGTCGTCAAGCTCGACGACGACCATTGGCAGGTCACCTTCGACAAGATCTTCTCGCCGGGTCACGAGATCGGGTTCTCGCCCGACGGCCGGTTCTTCTGCATGATGAACAACCTGCGCGAGAACAATTGCTCGGTCTTCGCCACCAGCGACCCCGATCCCCGCAACTGGAAGAAGATCGCGCATATCGAGGATCCCCTGTGGCGCGGCAAGTACCCGAATCCGTTCCACATGGTGTTCTCGATGGACAGCAAGAAGCTCTATCTGTCGATCCTGCATCCCTCGCCGGCCTCGAGCGGCGTGATGGTGGTCGATACCGACACCTGGACCATCAAGAAGGAAATCCAGGGGATCGGGCCCGACATGCAGACCCTCGCCGTGACCTACGACGGCAAGTATGTCGTCGGGGTCTTCAGCGGCTTCCAGCGCCTTTCGAGCGGAATCGCCTTCATCGACGCGAAGACGGACGAGCTCATCGGCATCTGGCCGAGCAACGGCGGGCACCACGACTGTGTCATCATCCCGACCGAGCTCGAGCACATGAAGCATACGCGCTCCTGCACCTTGTAGCGTATGGGCCACATGGGAGCGCGTCCGGACGATCTCTGGCTGCTGGTCAGGATGGCGGCGCAGAACGTCGTGCGGCGACGCGTGCGCGCGATCCTGCTCGGACTCGCGGTCATGCTCGGCGTCGGAACAGGCTTCGCGAGCTTCGTCGCCGGCTGGTCCCTGCAGGCCGGCATGACGGCGAGCTTGTCGCGGATGGGTGCCGATCTCGTCGTCGTGCCACGCAGGACGCTCGTCAACATCACCGCGAGCCTCTTGACCGTGCAACCGACCGAGGAAACGATCGACGCCGGCCTGTCCGAGGCTTTAGCGGCGGTTCCCGGCGTCGCGCGTGTTGCACCCCAGACGATCGTTCGCGTTCTGCTCGACGGGAGGGAGACCAACCTCGTCGCCTTCGATCCCGAGCGTGATTTCTCGATCCTGCCTTGGCTCCACAAGCATCGACCGGGACAGCTGGCGGCCACGGACCTGATCGCCGGCGTGCGTGCCGCGGCCTCGACGGGCGAAAGCCTGCATGTCTGTGGGACACGTTTCGACGCTTACGGGCGCCTCGAGCCGACACGCGTGGGGCCGGTCGACGACTCGATCTTCGCAAGCTACGCCGGGCTCGCCAAGATCAAGGTCCTTCCGCCTTCGGCCGCGCTGCGAGCCGGCAGTGACGGAAACGGCGTGGGGGTCGAGTCCGCGCGAGGCCGGGGCAGGTCGGAGGCATCGTGCACCGCCGATCCTCCGCTCTCGCGCGTCTCGGCCTTCCTCCTGCAGCTCCGTCCATCTGCGCGGCTCGAGGACGTCAAGTTCGCGATCGGGCAGATCCCCGACGTGAGACTCGTCGAGGGCAACACCCTCCTCACATCGTCGCGGCAGGCCCTGAACGCATTGCTCGTGGGCGTGACGCTCTTCTTCGTCGTCCAGCTCGTCGCGCTCGTGATCGTCGTCTCGTTGCTGTTCTCCGCGATCGTGCAGGAACGCTACAGGGAGATCGGCCTCATGCGCGCGATGGGCGCCCGGCCGAGCCAGATCATGATGATCATCCTGGTGGAGGCCGCCATCACGACGGGTCTCGGCGGCCTCGCCGGCCTCGGCTTCGGCGCGACGCTGCTCGCGATCTTCGCCCGGACGCTCGGCTTCACCTTCGATCTTCTCGGCATTCCTTTCACTTGGCCGGGGCTCGGCACCTTGCAGGCCGCAGCCGCGGCGGCCGTCGTTTTCTCGGTCGTGCTCGGGCTCGTCGGTTCCCTCGGTCCTGCCTGGCGGGTCCGCCGTCTCGAGCCATTCGGGCTCATTCAGGGCGAGGCGCGCTGACGTGTCCCTCTCGGCGCGTCGGCTCACGAAGCACTACGGCGCAGCACCCGGATACGAGGCCGTCTGCGAGGCCAGCCTCGACCTCCGAGCCGGCGAGTTCGTCTCGATCGTCGGCCGGTCGGGCTCGGGCAAATCGACCTTGCTCGCGATGCTCGGGGCCCTGACCCGGCCGACGGATGGCCTCGTGCTCCTGGACGGTGTCGACATCTGGTCGATGCCGGAGGCCGAGCTCGCCCGCTTCCGGGGCCGGCACATCGGTTTCGTCTTCCAGTTCCCGAGCCTTCTCGGGAACCTGACGGCTCTCGACAATGTCGCCGTGCCGGCTCTGCTCGGCCGAACCATGGCTGCGCGCGCCGCCTACGCGAGGGCGTTCGATCTCCTCGGGCGCGTCGGCCTCGCGGACCGCGCCGGCTCTTATCCCGGCACTCTGTCCGGAGGCGAGCAACGCCGGGTCGTGATCGCTCGAGCTCTCGTCAATGCGCCGCGGCTCGTGCTCGCCGACGAGCCGACGAGCGATCTCGACGAGGAGACCGAGGCCGATATCTTCGCCTTGCTCGAGGAGCTGCAGCAGGCCGAGGCCTTCGCCTTGGTTCTCGTCACGCATAATCTCGAGCTCGCGCAACGTGCGCAACGAACCTACGAGATGCGGCAAGGGATCTTGACCGCGAGCGATCTTGCGGGCGTCGCGAGCGCAGATGCGCAGAGGAAGCACGGTTTTCGGCCCACGCCAGCTTCCCACAGCCGCGAAACGCCGCCGCCGCCCGTGCCGATCCGGCTCGGCGCCGGCCTGTGGAGCGCAGCCCGCCCGCTCGTGCTGGGCGGCGCCGTCGGTCTCGCGGGACTCTTTCTCGTGAACCTCGTGGTCGCGAGAGTTCAGGAGGAGCAAATCCGCACGCGAGACAGCCGGCTCGCGCAATTGTCGAATCTCGCTCTCGCGCGCCTGCAATCCGAGGTCGGCTCGATCCTGGACCTCGGCGAAGGAGCCTACGAGTTCGCGATTGCGCTCCGCAACGTGGAGCCTACCACACCGATCTACGTCGGCACACCGGACCTGCACGCCTATGTCCAGGTGGACGCGGGTTGGCAGGAGGTGCCGCTCCAACCGGTTTCCGAGGCCGCGAGCGGGATCGCCGTCGTCGCGGCCGACATGCTTCTCTACCGCTACCGGTTCGAGGCACGAGCGGAGAATTTCACGCAATTGCTCCCGCATTACATGCACATGCGCTTCTCGGCGACGATGCTGGTGAGCCAGAGCCGCCAGCCGAAGGACGACATCTTCGAGCGCAAGGACAATTACTACGTCTACCTGAAGCCGTTCGACGTCACCGACGAGATGGTCCTGAAGCGGATGAAGTTCTCCGGCAAGCCGCCTTTGTGGATCCCGATGCCGCCGCATTGATCGGGGGCCCGATAACCAGTCGGCCTTCTCGTTCTCCGTTTTCCTGCGTGCTGCGAAAGAGCATTCTCGCGTGCGCTCCTCGCGGGGCGGCACACGGGACTGCCGGGCCTTCGGGTGAGTTTGCGCCGGTGCGCTGGAAGTGCACTCGTCGCACTTTGATTGCCCAAGGCTCGATCCGACCGGCAGGAACGCGCGAAGGGCACAGCCTTGACGGTGGCACGCGAGGGAAACATAATGAAATTACATAGGGAAACCCAATGACATTTCTTGCCAAGCTCGTCTTCGTGTCGGCATCGTGGTGCCCTGTTTACCTGTTGGTCGGCGTCCTGGTGTGGCCCGAGCACCGCGAGCTCGCTGTCGGTCTTTTTGTCGTGGGGATCATCTCGATCTCGGGCTTACGTGTGCTCGAGGAAATCGTGCGGAGATGGTTTGCGAAAGAGCACTGCAATATCCTGGAGTGCGAGGCACAAAGGAACGACATATTCATGTATGTGCTTTCATACATACCACCGTTTTTCGCGATCGATGTATCCAGTGCGGAGTAGCTTTTGGCATTGTTCTTATTGTAGATTTTTATATTTGTAACTTATGTTCAGCATGAGCAATATCATCTCAATCCGTTGTTCGTTTTCTTTGGATACCTCGTCTATAAAGCAAAAACAGAAGGGGGAAAAGAACTCTATATCATTGCAAGAGAGCACCAAATAGTTCGCCAGGGAATGCAAGTACGGCTGGCTACTCTCGCCGGCCTCGCCCTGGTCGTTTGATGAACCCACCCGCCGTTTCGCGTGTGTGCGAGCGGCAACCCGATGCGGTTCACTGAAGAGGTGCAGGTCAGGCACGCTCGCGTGTTGGTCGAGATGCTGTGCGACTCTCGTCTCGACGGAGCGTTGCCGCGCATGTGTCGGGATTTCGACGGCAAGGCCCTACGTCCTCTCCCCTGAAAACGGGGCGATATCGGTTCAGGCTCCTGTGGACGGGGATTGACTCCCACACGCGTGTCGAAGAGAGCATTCGCCGCCGGGGCGAGGGTTCCAGTCGATAAATGCGAAAAATCAAGAAAATACGACACATGTCCGATTCGAGGGGATCGGACTGCTTCCCGAGATCGGCACAGCCATGAACCGGCACGCGCAAGCGGCGGTGGACAAGGATGTCGTCGAAACGGCGCGTGCGTCGCTCGAGAGCCTGACCGAAATCAATGCTCGGGCTGGAGCAGAGGCGACCTGCTTCGTGGGCATTCTTGCACGCGGCCCGAGGCCGTCGGCAAGGACGATTCGCACGCTCGAGATGGATGCCGCCCTCATCACCTTGGACGCCGTACCTGCTTGAAGCAACGTCCGGCGTACCGGGCTCGGGCTCGCACCGCCCGGCCGGAGGGCCGGCTCTAACGCCACTCCCTGATATCGACGAACCGCCCGGCGATCGCGGCCGCCGCCGCCATCGCGGGCGAGACGAGATGGGTGCGGCCGCGGTACCCTTGGCGGCCCTCGAAATTGCGGTTCGAAGTGGAGGCGCAGCGCTCGCCGGGCGCGAGCCGGTCGGGGTTCATCGCGAGGCACATGGAGCAGCCCGGCTCGCGCCATTCGAAGCCCGCCGTCAGAAAAATCTTGTCGAGCCCCTCGGACTCGGCCTGCTCCTTCACCAGGCCCGAGCCCGGCACGACCATGGCATTGACGTGCGCCGCCACGTGCTTTCCGGCCACCATGCTCGCGGCTGCACGAAGATCCTCGATCCGGCCGTTGGTGCAGGAGCCGATGAAGACACGGTCGATCGCGATGTCGGTGATCTTCTCGCCGCCCTTCAGGCCCATATAGTCGAGCGCGCGAGCGATCGAGGCCCGCTTCTCCTCGGTCGCAGCCGATTCGGCGCAGGGCACGGTGCCGGTGATCGCGGCGACATCCTGCGGGCTCGTGCCCCAGGTGACGATCGGCGGGAGCTTGCCCGCGTCGAGCCGCACTTCCTTGTCGAACCTCGCGTCCGCGTCCGAATGCAAGGTCTCCCAATAGCGCATCGCCTGGTCCCAGGCCGCGCCCTTCGGAGCCTTGGTCCGGCCGCGGAGAAACTCGTAGGTCTTCGCGTCGGGTGCGATCATCCCGGCCCGGGCACCCCCCTCGATCGTCATGTTGCAGACCGTCATGCGCCCTTCCATCGAGAGCGCGCGGATCGCCTCGCCGGCGAACTCGATCACATGGCCGGTGCCGCCCGCAGTGCCGATCTCGCCGATGATGGCGAGCACGATGTCCTTGGCATAGACGCCCTCGGGCAGCGTGCCGTCCACCGTGACCCGCATGTTCTTCGCTTTGGTCTGGATGAGGGTCTGGGTCGCGAGCACATGCTCGACCTCGGAGGTCCCGATCCCGTGAGCGAGCGCGCCGAAGGCGCCATGCGTCGAGGTATGGCTGTCGCCGCAGACGATCGTCGCGCCGGGGAGCGTGAAGCCTTGCTCCGGGCCGATGATATGGACGATGCCCTGGCGGCGGTCGAGCGCGTCGAAATATTCTATCCCGAAGTCGCGTGCATTGGCCGCGAGCGCCTCGACCTGGATCCGGCTCTCGGGATCGTCGATGCCCTTCGAGCGGTCGGTCGTCGGCACGTTGTGATCGACGACCGCGAGCGTCTTGTGCGGCGCGCGCACAGGGCGCCCCGAAAGGCGCAGGCCCTCGAAGGCCTGCGGGCTCGTCACCTCGTGGACGAGATGGCGGTCGATATAGAGCAGGCAGGGACCGCCGGGCTCGCCCTCGACGAGATGGTCGTCCCAGATTTTGTCGTAGAGCGTGCGCGGCTCGGCCATGGGCTCCTGCTGCCGCTCCCCGCGGCATCCTCGCTGAAAAATCGGTCAGGGCCGCAGTTCTTACTCGCAAGAACCGGTGCGGGGAAGTACCAAAGGCGATCATGCTCCCCTATGAATCGCGGAGACTTTCATGCGCCCGCCGGTTGCCCCCTACCTGACCGTGTCGCCCGCGCTCGCCGCGATCACCTATTACACGACGGTCTTCGGCGCACAGCAAAAGGCGGTCGTGCCCGCGCTCGACGGGATGCGGATCATGCATTGCGAGCTCCTGATAAACGGCGGAACGGTGATGCTCGCGGATGCCTTTCCCGAGTTCGGCCACACGCGGCCTCCGGTTCCGGGCGAGCTCGTGACCTCGTCGGTCAGCCTCGAGTTCAAGGAGGCAAAGCAGGTCGACGATATTTTCACCAAGGCGACGGGGCTCGGGGCCAAGGGCGAGACGAACCCGATGAACTCGTTCTGGGGGACGCGGCTCGCGACCTTTCGCGACCCTTTCGGCCACCGCTGGATCCTGAACGCGCCCTTGTTCTGACGCTGACGCCGCGACTCTCGTGCCGAGCGGAAGGAAGCCCGAGGCTCCGTTGTGAGCGCAGCGGTTCGCCACGCGAGCACGATGGAAGCGGGCCACCGGAGAGAGCTTGCGCTGCAAGCGTCTCGAAGCATGAGGCAGGGTCGTTCGACCGACTTTTCGGCGGATGTGGGCCCAACCCGAGCCGTCGCATGGGGCCGAGTGTCGCCGGGCACATTCGAACAAATCGAATTCTAACGTAGAAACAATAGGTTGATATCGATTGCTGGCGGGCGTATCGGTTTGTGCAGCGCCGCAGCGGCCACTCGGACGATGCTGTTCGCCGAATTGCAGCCGCGAGGCGAGCCGGGCAGTGCTTCTTCGACGGCGCCCTCTACACGAATGACAAGGACTCTCGCTTTCATGCTGACCGATCCCGAAATCGAAGCAGCCCGCGCCGAGCTGCATCGCATGATCCGCGCGGCTTTCTGCCGGGCGATGCACACGAGCCGGCTTCCGACCATGACCCTGTTGAGCCTCGCTGCGGGTGCTGTCGGCGCGATCTACAAGGAGGTGGCGCACCAGCATTGCCGAGCCGGGTCCTGTCCTTGCGGCTGGGAGCCGAATCGAGCCGAGGATGTCGAAACCCTCCGAGCGGCACTGGCCGCGACGACCGACGCTGCCCCGTCCACGGACCTGCGCCTCGTCGAGGTCGCCGGCCGCGCATGACGCGCCGCACCGCTCCTCATGCCGAGCGCAAGGTGGCCCGAGGTTCCATTGCGAGCGGAGCGATTCGCAATTGCGAACGCAATGGAAGCGGGCGAACGGAGAGAGGGCTCAAACAACCGTCTCGAAGCACGAGGTAGGGTAGGGGGCTTCCATTCGGCCGCTGCGCAAATGACCTGCGCCGTCGTCAGGCTCCGCCATTCATCTCTCGGCGGGCATTATCGGCGAGCAAGCAAGCCGTGGGACCCATGCTCGGGGACCTACGGGCCACGAGCGCGGACGGATTGTGCAGCGAGGGGAGTCGGACGCGGCCCCGTCAAGGATGCGCAGCATCGCCTGCGGCGGCGCGAGCAAAGCTCGCGTCATTTTGCGATCTCGCTGTTGCGATAGATCGCCAGCGATGAGGTCGATCCGCTCGCCACACTCGCCGCCGTTGGATGAACGGCAAGGTGTGAGCTAAATCGGGATGCCTGCAATCGCGAAATCCATTGCCAAAGGCACTATCGAGCGTCAATGAGTTCAAAATCCACATAGGCTCGATTCAGCCTTACGGTGATTGGCACTTTTTGAATTCTGCATTCCCTTTCAAGAACTCTCGAAGGTTTACCAGCAGCTCTTGTACATATTGATTGTCGTTTCGTAAAATAAACGAAACACTGCTTACGAGTCCATTTGCATCTGTGTCATGATTGTTGCATTTAAATTCTTCAATTAGCGCTTTTTTTGCCTGCTGGTTATTTTTTGCGCGTAGATGGGCTTGTTCGGTACCGATCATAGCTTCGAGAAGTACCATTTCTGGACCGACTGCGTCTAAGAAGCGGACTCGGCTTCGCACCCATGTTAGGTATTGTGCTATTGCACTCGCGTCAGACATCGAAATATGATTCGGCGTAACTTTCCATTGTTTGATTAGGTCCGAATAAAAAGAGATTATAGCAGTTTGCGACATATTCGTGGGATTCGGCAACTCATTCTTCGGTTTTAGGTCGCCGTCTAGAAAGACGTATATGTCTCTGCCTTCTTTTATCCAACTTGGAATCTCATACATTAAAATGCCACTCGATCCACCTGGTGGAATATACAATTTTATTGCTTCCCGTTCTCCAATATCTAATTGGTGCATTGCAAATTTTACAAGCGCTCCAAGAAGAGCGTCCTCGACAGCGATTATTATTTTTTGTGATGATGTGTGACCCAACCTATTAAATGCCACTTGCGGATGGGTCGCGACGATAACTCTGTTTTTGCCAGATGGTGCTTCCTCAAGTACCCTAATTGCTTCGGGAGGTAAAAGGGCGACTATAGTTGGAGAGTGAGTAGACATTACAACCTGTACGTGTTTTGTACGAACCATTTGCAAAAGGAATCCAAGAAAGCGCTTGCGCGCCCGGATGCAACGAAGTTTCCGGTTCATCCAATAAAATTAAAGCGTATTTCGGTGCCCTTAGAATTCGGTCGATGGCACGGACCACGGCGAGTTCGCCGCTTCCCGCGAAAGCTTCTGAATAGGTAAGTTTTGATCTGTTGAATATGACCGACGGAGCTTCTACTCCGCCATAGAGTCTATGCTGAATGTATCTTGCAGCTGTGTATTCTCTGCCCAGAATATAACCGATCCAGGCACGTTCTAGTTCTGTCAAGTCTCTGTTTTCAAAGACAGCGGGTTTTCCACCTGGTGCGTAACTTTGAAGCCGTTTCTTCACAACCCGACCCAGACGCTGAGCTCCAACTAGGAATCGTTGTTGCCGATTATCCTGAGTTTCTCCTCTAGCCGGAAAATAAAAAAAGCGATCAAATGCGCTGAATTCACACTTAAAGTTGAGGTATATGACCTCGCGCTCAGTCGGATTCCATCGATCTTTGCTGCGGAACGGTTGCTCTTTATCAGACAATGGTGGCATAGGTTGCATGCCGTCGCTTTCTAAAGCTCGAGCTGGCTCCCAGTAGCCGTATCGTTTCTTACCTCGGACCTTTCGGGTTTCGACGAAACGTTTTAATCCTGATACCCAGTGTAAATAGAAATAACTTGGAACTCCGAATTCTCCACCGTCTTCGATAGGATCGATGGCCGTAGAAAACCAAAAACGGCTGGTGCTCTTCCGCAGAGGCATCCCATAAAGAGCATGCAATATAGATGTTTTCCCACTCCCATTTGCACCCACCAATGCGGTAATCGCATAGTCGAACTCAATCGTGGTATTCCGGTTCGAGATTTTTAAAGTTGGGAAAGACGGCCTTCTTGATATATTTATCGAGAGGTTTGCCGGGCTCCATTCGCCCGACTTCTTCGATCAACTTGTCGATATCGAGGGGCGGTAACATTTAGCTGTTTCTCTGCATTGATGGCATCAGAGCGGTAGCTGCTGCGATTTCTCGCGCATGGGCCGTGATGAAAGGAGGCGGTAGTGCGTTACCGATCATTAGAGCTAAAGCTTCTTTTCCAAGGCTAGAGTCGAACAAGTAGTTTCTGGGAAAGCCTTGTAGTATCGCGGCCTCCCTCAGAGTGATCGTTCGGTTCTCGGCGGGATGTAGAAACCGCCCTTTCGATGGATTTATGCAACCGCTAGTTATCGTAGGCGCAACCGCATCCCATGCCATTCGTCCATAAATATCGTGAAATCCGTCCGTTCGCCTGTGGCAACCAAGCTGCATAGACACCGGCAAATTGTCGCGGCTTCCACCGTCCTTTGGTATCATCTCTATCAATATGCGCACTCGTTCAGCGCGGCGTTCTGGAATATCGTGCAGGGGGTCACCGCTAGTACCGGCTTGTGGCATCCCGCCGATGGCCTGCCGGACCGTTCGGACAACTGGTGATGGCGATGCGAAAACAGGTGCCGCGACGCGGCTTGCCAAGAGAACAAGGCGTTTTCGGCGCTGGGGGACACCGAATGCTGAAGCGTCGAGGACTTCGACTATAACGTGGTAGCCACTGCGGCGAAGCGAGCGGACAAATGTCTGGAATCGGTGGTAAGCAGCGAGACCAGGTACATTTTCCATCATTACGAATTTCGGCTGGAAAGCCGCTACAAAACGCGCAAACTCGTCGATGAGGACGTTTCGTTTGTCACGCCTCAACTTCGAGCTATTGAGCAATCGAATGCGAGAAAACCCTTGGCACGGAGGGCATCCTGCCAGTAGGTCGAGGTGTCCCGGTTTTAGACTCAGACTATGGAGGAGCTCGAAGGGCTGTACCATCCTGATGTCTTTATCGATAAGCAACACCTCCGGATGGTTCGCCGCGTAAACGCGACAGGCTTTATCTTCGATTTCGATAGCAGCTAGCACATTGAACTGAGCTTGTTTCAGCCCTAATGTCAGGCCACCGCACCCGCTGAACAGATCAATGGCAGTCGGTCTATGTGGAGCTGAATCTTCTTTCATTTGGCGTGATCACGCATGACTGACCGGTTATCGCAAGAGCAGCGCTCTGCGCTGATGTCGCGAGTAAAATGCAAAGACACTAGTCCGGAGATAAGAGTACGAAAAACGTTGCATTCCCTAGGATACCGTTTCCGCCTGCACAAGAGCGAGCTTCCTGGCACTCCGGACATTGTCCTTTGCGGGTTCAAAAAAGTCATTCTGGTGCATGGCTGCTTTTGGCATGGCCACCCCGATTGTGCTCGGGCCACGCTTCCCAAGACCAGACAGGAGTTTTGGGAAGCGAAGATCGCCCGAAACATCGCTCGTGATTTTCGAGTACAAGCTGAGTTGATTCGTGCCGGTTGGCAAGTGCTGATTATTTGGGAATGTGAGACTCGTTGTGAGGCGTCGATAAAAGCGCGTCTGACAACGTTTCTTGCACCGCCGAATAGCTGAGGTCCTTAACTGCACCCCGTCGTCGCGCCACAGGTATCGCACTTGAGGCAGGTCCCGTTGCGGACGAGGGTGAAGTTACCACACTCCCCGCAGGCCTCGCCGGTATAGCCCTTCATCCGCGCCTGGCTGCGCTTTTCCGCCACCTTGTCGCGCTCGGCGGGTGTCCAGGAAAACTGCTCGAAGCCGAGCTGGCCGGGCGCCTCGATCTCGGCGTCGAGATCGTCCCTCAAGGCAGTGGCGGCCTGCATCCCGCCTTGCACCAGCATCAATTTATCGGCCTTGTTGCGCACGAAGCCGCGCGAGACGAACTTCGCCGTTCCCGATGCCACGTCGCCTTGTGGCGGACGGCCCTGCGTCTCGCCTTTCCCCAAGACGTCGTGCCCGATGTCGGACGGGTCGATATGGGCGAGGTCGTTGCGACCGAGATAGGAGATCGCGAGCTCGCGGAACACATAGTCGAGGATCGAGGTCGCGTTCTTGATCGCGTCGTTGCCCTGCACCAATCCCGCGGGCTCGAAGCGCGTGAACGTGAAGGCATCCACATATTCCTCGAGCGGCACGCCATATTGCAGGCCGACCGAGATCGCGATCGCGAAATTGTTCATGAGCGAGCGGAAGGCCGCGCCCTCCTTGTGCATGTCGATGAAGATCTCGCCGATCCGCCCGTCGGCATATTCGCCGGTGCGCAGATAGACCTTGTGGCCGCCGACCACGGCCTTCTGCGTATAGCCCTTGCGCCGGTCGGGCAGGCGTTCGCGCTCGCGCGTGCACTCGATCCGCTCGACGATTCGCTCCACGATCCGCTCCGTCACTTGCGTGGTGCGGGCAGGGATGTTGGCGGCGAGGATGGCATCGACCGCATCCTCCACGTCATCGCCTTCGTCGGCGATGAGCTGGCTCTGCAGCGGTTGCGAGAGCTTCGAGCCGTCGCGGTAGAGCGCATTGGCCTTGAGGCCGAGCCGCCAGGACAGCATATAGGCGTCCTTGCACTCCTCGATCGTGGCCTCGGCGGGCATGTTGATCGTCTTCGAGATCGCGCCCGAGACGAAGGGCTGCGCCGCCGCCATCATCCGGATATGGCTCTCGACCGAGAGGAATCGTTTTCCCGTGCGCCCACACGGGCTCGCGCAATCGAAGACGGCGTAGTGCTCGGGTCTAAGATGGGGCGCGCCCTCGACGGTCATGGCGCCGCAGATGTAGATATTGGCGGCCTCGATCTCCGCCCGAGAGAAGCCGAGCCAGGTGAGGAGATCGAAATTCGACTCGTCGAGCTTTTCCGCCGGGACCTTCAGGGTCTCGGTGAGGAACTCGGCGCCGAGCGTGAACTTGTTGAAGACGAACTTGATGTCGAAGGCGCTCGAAAGCGCCGCCTCGATCTGGCCGAGCTTCTCCTCGGTGAAGCCCTTCGCTTTCAGGCTCGTCGGATTGATCGCGGGCGCGCCCGAAAGCGTCGCGCGGCCGGTGGCGAAAGCCGCGATCTCGTCGATCTCGGCCGGCCCATAGCCGAGCGCTCGCAATCCCTCCGGCACGGCGCGATTGATGATCTTGAAATAGCCGCCGCCCGCGAGCTTCTTGAACTTCACCAGCGCGAAGTCGGGCTCGATCCCGGTCGTGTCGCAATCCATCACGAGCCCGGTGGTGCCGGTCGGCGCGATGACGCTCACCTGCGCATTGCGATAGCCGTGCTCTACGCCGAGCTCCAGCGCATCGTCCCAGGCCTTGCGGGAGTGCACGCCGAGCGCCTTGTCGGGGAGCGCCGCGTGATCGAGCGGCACCGGCGCGGTCGAAAGCTGCTCGTAGCCGAAGACATCGCCATGGGCGGCGCGGCGATGGTTGCGGATGACGCGGAGCATCGCGCTCGCATTGTCGTGATAGCCGTCGAAGGCGCCGAGCTCGCGGGCTATCTCGGCGGAGGTCTTGTAGGCGATGCCGGTGAGGATCGCGGAGAGCGCGCCGCAGAGCGCGCGGCCCTCGTCGGAATCATAGGCGATGCCCGACGACATGAGGAGCCCGCCGATATTGGCGAAGCCGAGCCCCAGCGTGCGATAATCATAGGAGAGGCGGGCGATCTCCTTGGCCGGGAACTGCGCCATCATGACCGAGATCTCGAGCACGATGGTCCAGAGCCGGACCGCATGCTCGTAGGCTTCGGCATCGAATTTCTTCGTCGTGGTGTCGTAGAATTGGAGAAGGTTCAGCGAGGCGAGATTGCAGGCCGTATCGTCGAGGAACATGTATTCGCTACAAGGGTTCGACGCGACGATCGGCCCCGCGGCCGGGCAGGTGTGCCAGTCGTTGATGGTCGTGTGGTATTGCAGGCCCGGATCCGCCGAGGCCCAGGCCGCGCGCCCGATTCGATCCCAGAGCTCGCGGGCCTTCAGGATCTTGTGGGGCTTCTGGTCGAGCCTGCGGGTCAGCGCCCAGTCGCCGTCGTCCTCGACCGCGCGAAGAAACTCGTCGGTGACACGGATCGTGTTGTTGGAATTCTGGCCCGAGACGGTGAGATAGGCTTCCGAATCCCAATCCGTGGTGAAGGTGTCGAGGTCGATGTGGGTCTCGCCCTGGCGCGCGAGCTGGATGATCGCCTTGATGCTCTGATCGGGCACGAAGGCGCGCCGGGCGAGCTTGATCTCCTTCTTGAGCGCGGGGTTCTTCTCGGGATCGAAGCAATCTTCGCCGGGACCGTCGCAATTCACGCAGGCGCGTAGAATCGCCTTGAGCGCCTTCTTGAGGGTCTTCGAGCCCGCGACGAGGGCCGCGACCTTCTGCTCCTCCTTCACCTTCCAGTCGATGAAAGCCTCGATATCGGGGTGATCGGCATCGACGATGACCATCTTCGCCGCGCGGCGTGTGGTGCCGCCCGACTTGATCGCGCCCGCCGCGCGGTCGCCGATCTTCAAGAACGACATGAGGCCCGACGACTTTCCGCCGCCGGAGAGCTTCTCGTTCTCGCCGCGCAGCTTCGAGAAGTTGGAGCCGGTGCCCGAGCCGTATTTGAAGAGGCGCGCCTCGCGCACCCACAGATCCATGATGCCGCCGTCGTTGACGAGATCGTCGGCGACCGACTGGATGAAGCAGGCATGGGGCTGCGGATGCTCGTAGGCCGTCTTCGACTTCACGAGCTTCTTCGTCTCGAAATCCACATAATAGTGGCCCTGGCTCGGGCCGTCGATTCCATAGGCCCAATGGAGCCCGGTGTTGAACCATTGCGGCGAGTTGGGCGAGGCGATCTGGCGCGCGAGCATGGAGCGCAGCTCGTCGAAGAAGGCCTGCGCATCTTCCTCGGTGTCGAAATAGCCGCCCTTCCAGCCCCAGTAGCACCAGGCGCCGGCGAGCCGATCGAAGACCTGGCGAGCCGAGGTCTCCCCGCCATATTGCTCGGACTTCGGCAGGCTCGCCAGCGCCGCGGTGTCGGCGACGCCGCGCCAGAGGAAGGCGGGGACGCCCACCTCTTCCACGCGCTTGATCCGGGCCGGCACGCCCGCCTTGCGGAAATATTTCTGGGCGAGGATATCGGCCGCGACCTGGCTCCAGGCGGCCGGAACCTCGATCTCGCCTTGCGAGAAGACGATCGAGCCGTCGGGGTTGCGGATCTCGCTTTTCGTCGTGCGGAAGGCGATGTCCGCATAGGGGGACCGGTCGGGTTCGGTGCTGCGGCGCTCGATTCGCATCAGTGATATTCCCGCTAAAGCTAGGTCTCGATCGGCATATGCTAACTATATCTAGTAGGAATGGACAGCCTTAAAGAACTGTGAATTTCACGGATAACGGGATCATCCGCGCTGGCATCGATACCGCTTTTCGAGCAGTGCGGCGTGCACTCGTGCCGGGACCGCGCCGAATCGGATGATCGTCGAGGCGACACATATCGCCGGGGTGGACGGCTGCAAGGCCGGGTGGATCGCGGTGAGCTTTCCGATCGCGCGCCCAGAGCTCGCCTCGGCGCGCGTTTTCGCGGAGTTTCGCGATCTCCTCGCTGCGCTGCCGGCCGATTCGCTCGTTGGCGTCGATATGCCGATCGGCCTGCCGGACCGGGTCGGACCGAGCGGGCGCGAGCCGGATCGGGAGGCGCGTGCCTTTCTTGGTCGCGGCCGGTCTCGCGTATTCCCGGTGCCCTCACGCGAGGCAGTCTATAAAACCGATTACAAGGCCGCTTGCGATCGCGCGCGGGAGACATCCGAAGGGGGCTGGGCTCCGTCGATACAGGCTTTTTCGATCTTTCCACGAATCCGCCAGATCGACGAGCTTCTGATCGAGGATCTGAGTCTCCGCGACCGCGTCTTCGAGGTCCATCCCGAGGTCTCCTTTGCGGTCATGAACGGTGGCGCCATTCTCGAGCCAAAGAAGCGGAAGGGCAGGGGCTATGCCCCCGGCCTCGAGCATCGCGCGCTCTTGCTGCGCGACCGCGGCTTCGACATCGGCGCGCTCGCGACCGGGCTGCCCCGCG
The DNA here is from genome assembly GCA_024304885.1 of Beijerinckiaceae bacterium. GTDB lineage: Bacteria > Pseudomonadota > Alphaproteobacteria > Rhizobiales > Beijerinckiaceae > Methylocapsa. The sequence continues at coordinate 2,117,923 of JALJOM010000003.1, read as the reverse complement.
GCGCGGGCCTCGACGATCTTCTCGATGCCTGTGCCTGCGCCTGGAGCGCGGGCCGGATTCTGCGCGGCGAGGCGTGCGTCTTTCCGCCGGAGCCGGAATGCGATTCCGAGGGTCTCGAGGTGGCGATCCGGGCATGAATGCCGAAGCGGGCCAGTTGCACTTTCACGCCGCAAGTGCGAGACGAGAGGCCTCGAGGGCCGGCCGAACGCCGCCGGCACGAAACCGAAGGCAGGTCAAGCCCATGATTTGGCTCGCGCGACTCTTCTCCTGGTGGCACGGGGCGACGCTGAACACGCTTTTCCATACGCTTCTCTTCGGCAAGCTCGTCGGCACCGACGAATACGGCAACCGCTATTACCGCAGCCGGCGGAAGAGCAAGGCGCTCGGCTTCGAGCGACGCTGGGTGATCTACAACGGCGAGAGCGAGGGATCGCTGACGCCGACCGGCTGGTACGGATGGCTCCACCACACGACCGATGTTCCGCCGACCGAGGAAAGCTACACGGCGCGGGACTGGCAATTGCCCTATCGGCCGAACTCGACCGGAACGCCGCAGGCCTGGCGGCCGCCGGGCTCGATGCTCGCCGCCAACGCGCGGCCGAGGGTCAGCGCCGATTACGAGGCCTGGACCCCCGAGGGGTGAGCTGGGGAGCATCGCAATGGTCGAGCGCGTTCACGTCTACGAGACGACGGTCTCCTGGACCGGAAGCGGTGGGGTAGGCACGACGTCGCCCACGAGCTACGATCGCAGCCATGTCGTCCATGGTGAAGGCAAGCCCGAGCTTCCCATGTCCGCGGATCCGGCATTCCGCGGCAACGCGGCCGTCTACAACCCAGAGGAGCTTCTCGTCGCCTCGCTGGCCTCCTGCCACATGCTCTGGTATCTGGCGCTCTGCGCCAAGGCCCATATCATCGTGAAGGCCTACGAGGATCGGCCGACGGGCCGCCTCGTCGAGGGAACATCCGGCGGCGGGCGTTTCATATCGGTGGAGCTGCGGCCCGCGGTCACGATCGAGGCGGGCGACATCGAGACCGCGCGGCGCCTGCACGACGACGCGCATCGCGAGTGCTTCATCTCCAACTCGGTCAACTTCCCCGTCACCTGCGAGCCGACATTTATTCGAGCTTGACGAATGCTCGTCGCGGCGCGCCGGGCGTGCTCGGGCTTGCCACATTCGCCGTGTAATGGGCGAAGCGCTCGGCCGGATTCATGATGGCAGACCTCGACATGCGCGCACTTCCCGCACTATCGCGACGTGTCCATACGGCGATGTTCGCGCTTGCGCTCGCCGTCGTGGGCGCGATCGTCCCTATGGTCGCGCGCGCCGACACGATCAAGCATCCGATCGCGGTCTTCTCGGGCCTCGACAAGATCACGGGGAGAATCATCTCCTTCGAGGTGGCGACCGACGAGACGGTGCAGTTCGGTTCGCTGCAGATCACCGAGCGCGCCTGCTACACACGTCCCGCGACCGAGACGCCGCAGACGACGACCTTCATCGAGGTGGACGAGGTCGATGCGGCCAATGACTACAAGCGGATCTTTTCCGGCTGGATGTTCGCCGCGAGCCCCGGTCTCCACGGCGTCGAGCATCCGATCTACGATATCTGGCTGACCGGCTGCAAAGGCGGTGCGGAAGAAGCCGTCGCGACTGCGCCATCTGGCGCCGAGGCCGAGTCTTTGCCGCTCGCCGCCCCGAAACCCACCGAACGGAAGCCGCCGCGGCAGCGTCGTCCACCAGCGACCGAGGGCCTCGCCGCCGAGCCGCCTCCGTTTCAGCAGGGACCGGTCGAGGTCGGGCCGCCTCCGGGAAGTGGCTCGGATGCGCCGCGCCAGCGCCGCATGCCATCGCAGCGCTACTATCCCACCCGGCCCACGCCGCAAGGTGATCCTTTCAACGGCGGATTTTAGGCCTTCGCCCGCCGGGAAGGTCGCGGGACGGAGATATCGGGCGCTCGGCTCGACCGAGGGTCTGCAACGGGTAGAAATGCACGAGATCGAACGGTTGGTTGAAAAGCATCGGGATCGCGAGCTCGCTTGTCGCGAGGTGCATAGCGCCGATCTCACCCCTCATCTCGGGATATTCCCTTGATGCCAGCTCGGTGACGCCTTCGGAAGGAAGGCTATTCGACTCGAAGCTTCGTCTGCGAAACGATCAGAGCGGTGGAGTACGTAGATGCGTCTTTCCGGACCTTGGATCGTATGGTGGTTGCTGCTCGCCGCATCCGCGCCTGCCGCTGATCTGGTGGCGCCTCCGCAGGGTAGCGAGCTTGTCCTCGAGGCCGGTGCCGACGGCGTGCAAATCTATGCCTGTGAGGCAGGGAGCGACGGAATATCACGCTGGGTGTTTCAGGCCCCGGAGGCGGCACTGTTCGACGCCCGAGGCCGCCAAATCGGGAGCCACGGCAAAGGCCCCACATGGGACCTTTTCGACGGATCTTCGGTCGTCGGCGAGGTCACCGCGAGGCAACCCGCACCGAAGCGAGGCGCCATTCCCTGGCTGTTGCTGGCGATCAAGTCCAACAGGGGCGCGGGGCAGTTGAGCGCTGCCGCCTATATCCGACGGATCGATACCGAGGGCGGCGCGGAGCCAGCCGAAGCCTGTGACGCCACCCGCAACGGCGTCATCGCGCGGATGCGATATTCGGCGACCTATCAGTTCTTCAAGAAATGATCCATCGACCGGACGATGCCGGCGCTCGGCCGACTCACTGGTCATCGCTCTAGAGCCGGATGGGGATAAACTCTACACCGGTTGTCCGGCGCAATCGAGTTTACGCAGATTGCGTAAACGTATCTGCCTATCCCGCTCTAAGCTTTTGGAATCGATCACGTTTCATGACTTTGGACCGATTCGATCCAAGGTCATCGTGATCTGGTGCAATTTCCAGCGAAGTGGATGCCGGTTCGCATGTCGATCTCGATGTTTCGATAGATCGACATCGATGCGATAAGGCGACAAAACATGAATGTAGGGCTGGTTTTCGATTCGACCGGATCGGAAGCGGCCCTAGATGGCGCGACCTTCCACCTCGATCACGAGCCGGTCGATGTGGTCTTGCAGCAAGGGCAGCAACGGAAAGATGCCTTGCGCGCGCCGGAAGACTTCCAAGGCACGCTCCTCGAAGCCGGTCTGCTCGAGGATCGTCCCCATCGTCGCCAGAGCGCCGAAGTGGCGCGGCTCCAGCTTCAAGGCATGATCGATGTCGGCCATGGCTCCGTCCATGTCTCCGGCTCGGACGCGGACAATGGCGCGGCGATTCCAGGCCTCGACCCAGCCGGGCTCGAGGTGCACGATCCTATCCAATAGCTCGAGGGCGAGCGGAACTTGCGCGGTCGTCAGCGCCGCCAGCGCGCGCTGCATCAAGAGATCGGCGGTCTCCGACCCGGACTCGAGCCAGACGCCCTCGATCGTTTCCGCCAGGCGTGCTGCTCTGTCCGTATCGCGCTCCACCGCGAGGCGGGCGAGCAGCTTGTCGAGCTTCTCGCGACGAAGCACCGCGGGATCGGGGCGCGGCGCCATGGCTTTTTGCAAGGCCTCGGCACGTCGTGCCGCTTCGGATTGCGGCGACTCGCGCGGAGCCAGCGCTTCCGGACGGCGCTCGGGCCGCCGCGCCGGCGGATAGGACCGCAGCTCGGCGCCGTCGCGGCCTCGGTCGGTCGGAGGCAAAAGCTCGGAGGGAGGCACGAAGCGCCAGTCCGGACCGAACTCGAAGGGCATCGGCTGGCTGGCGACGTCGGACCCGCCGAGCACGACATGAACTAGGCCGGTGACGCACAAGCACGCTGCGCTCAGCCCACGAATCGCTCTTCCTTGCATCGGCGCATGCCTCGGCCCGCCCGGCTGCCGCGCCGAGATCGGGAAAGCTCAGCCCTGCCGCGCCTTGTAGCGCTTTTGCGTCTTGTTGATGATATAGACACGCCCCTTGCGCCGTACGAGCCGATTGTCGCGATGGCGTGCGAGGAGTGACTTCAAGGAATTGCGGACCTTCATCGATCGTGCCCCGAATTCGGCCGGTCGAGCGGCCCAGAGTGTCATGAGACGGAGCCATATGCCCCATTTCGATGCCCCGGACAACCCCCGCGTCCGCGGCGGGCAGGAGCCCAGGTCGAGGCACATATCGTGCTTTGCTGCGGCTCGTGAGGCTCCGGCTCCAGATTGCCAGGTCGGAGGCTGCGGGCTTCGGAAGCTGCGATCGCCGATCCATTCGGACGGACGCGATGAAGAGCTGCTCGGTCAGCGCGTCCAGAAAACTCGGAGTGAGGGTACATGACGAACGAGCAAGTCGAGATCGTCAAGCGCACCATGGTGAGGATCTTTCCCCCGCGTCCCGAAGGCAGCAGCGAGATCATCATCCAGCGCTACGAGAAGGCGAAATTCGAGGCGTCGAAAGCGTTCGGCGACGTCTTCTTCCCGCGTCTCTTCGAGGTGGTCCCCGAGCTGAAGGACGTGTTCACGGACCCCTCGGCTTCGGCGCAGCAGCTCGGCGAGACGCTGCCTCTCCTCTTTCGCTCGATGAATCGGCTGCACGATACGCTCAATACGATGCAGGAGCTCGGCGTCACCTATATGAAGGCCGGCTTGAAGCTCGAGCATTATCAACCCTTCGTGTCCTCGCTGCTCTGGACCTTCCGCGAGAGGCTCGGCGACGAGGTCTTCAACGAGGACGTCGCCAAGGCCTATGTCGCGGTGCTCTCGCGCATTTGCGGGATCATGTGCAATGCGGCCTATCCCGAGGCACGCGGGATCGGCGCTCCGCCGCCGGCCTCGCCCGAGACCCCGGAAGGCGCCGCGGCCGGAACCTGACCTTAGATCCTCGGCAAGAGGGAAATCCTCGGCAGGAGGGGTCGCGGCCGCCGGTCCGGTGCTGCGGCACTCCTCGTGGGTGTGCGCGATCCGCTCGCCTCCCGGCGGCACCGTGACGCGGTGATCCGGCCACCGGGCTCGCCTCGCTTTGGCCCGACTTGTCTTGCACCGTCGAACCTGCTCCGATCCGGAAACGAGCGTCATGAGGCTCGCTTCGTCGCATTTTCCTCGAGGCACCGGCACGCCGGCGCGGGAGAATGCCCTATATGGTGAGCGCAGAGGCGCGAGGCGCAAGGATCGGGCAAGATGTCGGTCCTATGCTGCCGACCTCGGCGGTCGGGCCGCCTCACGTTGGGGAAAGCCGAAGCGGCGTGAAGGGCAGGGACACACCATGAGACATCAGGCGTGGAGGCATCGAGCGTGCTCGCTAGTCGTCGTGGCCGTGGCCGCGGTGCTCGGCCTCGTGCGCCCGGCCGGCGCGCATCCCCATGTGTGGGTCTCCGCGAAAGCCGAGGTCCTCTTCGATGCGAAGGGAGCCATCGCGGCCATCCGCAACACCTGGGTCTTCGACGAGATGTATTCCGCCTTCGTGACCGAGGGCCAGGCCAAGGGCGGCAAGCTCCTGACGCGAGAGGAGCTCGCACCGCTCGCCAAGTCCAATGTCGACGATCTGGCGGGCTTCGGCTATTTCACCTTCGCCAAGGCTACGAGAACCAAGGTGGAATTCAACGCGCCGACCGAGGTTTCGCTCGAGGAGCGCGAGGACAAGCGCGTCGTCCTGCGCTTCACCCTTCCGTTGAAGGTCCCGGCGAGCGCGGCAAAGGCCTTCTCCTTCCAGATCTATGACCCGACCTTTTTCGTCGCCTTCGAGCTCGAGCGCGAAAATCCCGTCGTGCTCGTGGATGCACCGAGTGGCTGCTCGGCCAATGTCCTCGGCGCGAAGCCTCTGGAAACCGCCGAGTCGAAGCTTCTGACCGAGGCCTTCTTCTCGGGCCTGTCGCCCGGTGCCGACTTCGGCATCAAGCTCGCCAGCCGGACCATCGTCGCTTGTCCGTGAGGGCAAAGTGATCGGGTTCGCGGCTCCCGCATTCTCGGCAAGGCTCCGGACCGTCTCGGCAAGGCTCCGGACCGTCGTGCTCTGCGCGGCGACATTGCTCGTCCTCGCGGCCGGCGCGAGCCTCGTGATGCCATCACAAAGCTCCGCGCAGCAGGCGCGGCATCCCTTCGCGGTCGGCGCCAACGAAGGCGCGGCCAGCACGGCCGACCCCGTGAGCCGCTTCATCCTCGCGCTCGAGGGCAATTTCTACCGCCTGCTCACGGGAGCGGTCCGCTCGACGAAGGAGAGCGCTCCGGCGGCCTGGGGCCTCGTGGTGTTGAGCTTCGCCTATGGTGTGGTTCATGCCGCCGGCCCGGGGCACGGCAAGGCCGTGATCGCCGCCTACCTCGTCGCCAACGAGAGAACATTTCGGCGTGGGGTCGTCATCTCGGCGGCCGCTGCCCTGTTGCAGGGCTTCGTCGCCGTCGCGATCGTCGGGGCCGCGGTCTTCCTGTTCCAGGCGACCTCCAGGCACATGACACTGGCCGCGAGCGCCATCGAGATCGCGAGCTATGCCGGCATAGTCCTTCTCGGATGCACCCTCGTCTACACGAAGAGCAAATCCTTGCTGGCGTTGCGGCGGAGCGCCCCCCTCGCCACGCTCGAAGCCGCATTCGCCACGGCCGCAGCGCCGTTTACGACGTCACGCGGAACCCTGGCAGCATTTCGTGCCGATGATGCGTCGCTCGCCCACGAGCACGGCCCGGATTGCGGCCATCTCGTCGTCCTCACCCCTCACTCGGACGGTAGTGACCGCGGCTGGAAAGCAACAGCGCTCACCGTCCTCGCGGCGGGATTGCGACCGTGCTCCGGAGCGATCCTCGTTCTCGTCTTTTCCGTCGCCCAAGGCGTGCTCGGCATAGGGATTCTCTCGGTTGCAGCCATGGCGCTCGGCACGGCGATCACCACATCGGCGCTCGCCGCCTTGGCGGTGCTCGCCAAGAAAACAGCAGCGAGGTTCGCCGTCGGCTCGAGACGCTCGTTGCTGATCGGTCGCCTCGTCGAGGCGACCGCTGCCGTCGCCGTGTTGGCTCTCGGGCTCGTGCTCCTTGCCGCCTCCTTGTCCCGCGCCATGTGAGACGACCGTCTCGACCCGAGCCGTCGACCGTCCCCGTGGGCACCGCGGATCGCTCCGATCCACACCCGTCCTGGTCCACTCCACCAAAACGGGCTTCGCTTTGCCGGCGAACGCTCGAGCGCGAGCCTTGTCGTCGACGGAAACGGCGCGTTCCGACGTCCGCGCATCGGCGAACGCGTGCGATATATTCGGCCGAATAATTATCGTCCGCGATCATTGTCGTGATCGGGCCGGCCCTATCCATAGCCGACCGAAGGCACGGGACGATGTCGGGCAGGCGATCCACGGCGCGAGCCGTGCGACCCGACGCGAAGCCTGACCGTGGCTCGATCTTCCGAGAGAGTAGCGCGCGAGATCGCCGCCATTCGCGTCGGTAGGCGACCGCAGGCTCTTTCGGCGAGCCGGATGCGATACCGGTGAGGAAGGAGAGCCGCCGTCCACTCGTCGGCTACGTAGGATTCCGTGCTGCGGTGCTCTCACGCGGGTGGAACCGGGTAGCCACCGGGAACTCGGCCGAGCGACCGGTGATGTTGGCGCGACGAAAAATTTGTGGGCATGCGACTTTATGAAAAACTTGCTGGACTTCTTCGAAAAGGACATGCTCTACGATGCCGAATCGGTTCCGACTCGGCGATTCGACCGCTCGTAGGTCCGATCGGCGGAACATACAGCGCGTCGCGTGGGCCATCTCGACTACGCGCGCTGGGTCGTCGGACAAAGCCGAAGCATGGTTCCGAAACCACCCAACCGACAAGGCACTCACACTCATGTCAATCGAACTGATCCGAACGAAAATCGCCGAGCTCGAGGCGAAGATCGCAGACCTGCGCACGACCGAGCGCGAGCTTTTGGCATTGGGGAGCGCGCCGGCGGCGAGGGCCAAGGCGGGACCCGCGTCCGCACCCGCAGCTGCACCTGCACCGAGAAAGCGGGGCAGACCTGCAACGAAAGCCGCGCCTGCCGGGCCCCGCCAGACGATCGGGGCGGCGATCGCCGAGGTCTTGGGCCTGCACGGTCCGCTGGAGGTTGCCGAGATTGCCGATCGCATCCAATCGACCGGCCGCGACATCAACCGGCGCACCGTGTCCTATTCGCTCCAAGCGATGAAGAAGCAGGGACTCGTCAAGGCCGGCGACGGCAAGTGGGGCCTGTCGAAGGCGCGCGCGGCAGCCGCTCGAGCCTGACGTCGATCGTCGCGCGAGTATTTTCCAGCGAACCGGACACCGGTTCGCATTCGCTCGCGACGCACTCTCGCTCTTCGTGGGCTTCCGCGCCCGTCTTCCCACAAGTACTCGAGGGCGGGTCCGACGGGTCCTTGCGGAGCCGTCCTCACCTATCGCGCGTCTCCCTTCTCCCTTCGAGCGAAAACCGCTCGGAGACAGGGCTCGCGCACCAGCGACATCGCAATGCGGAAATACGACAAGACAGACGTGTATGGCTGCTCTGCAAATCCATCGGGTCGGAAAGAGTTCTACATCCTCGTCTTGTCGCAATTTCGCGACGCGAAGCGGTATCCACATCGCTGGAAATTGCTCTTGAATTCCGGGTGGGCGACCTCGCCCTGTCGCATCTCGCCTGCAGTTCGGCGCGGAGCCATGGGGCGCCGGCCCTGCGACGGGGCGGTCGGGTGATGCTCGTTACCTGCAGCAGCAAAGAGAGCGTAGCTCGATCCCACACTCGGGTCGAGCGACCTATTTGCCGGGATGGTCGGTGGCTCGTAGCTCGCTTTCCATGATCCGTACGAGCCCCGGAGCGGCGGCCAAGGGCTTGGTCGCTGACCCGGTGAAGGCCGACGTCTCGAGATCTGCATCCAGGCTGCCGAATGTCGCGACATAGCCGATCGAGGGGACGGGAGACAGGATGTCGGAATTGACGCGGGCCGCCTGACGCAGGCCGGCGACCGAAGGGCCGAGAAGCGACTGGTTGACGAGGCGCGCGGTCGCGGCGCCGCCGGTCAGGCTCCGGAAGGCCGATCGATCGAGGCGGCTCGGCACGGTCGGCGTTTGTGGTGCAGGAACGGGCTTGCGTGAAACGGGTCGGCCCGAGGCTTCGGGCGCATCCGATTCCAGAGCCGCGAAGCGGGAGGTCGGGGCATAGGCCAAGACCTGCGCGGGAACTTGCGCGTCGTCGTCGAAGCCTCTCGTGATGACGACTGGAAGCGTCGCGGCCCGCGAGAGAGGCTCGACAGGCCCATTTCCCGCGATCCGGTCCGGTGTCACGTCGCCAGGTGTGGCATTCATCGGGGTGACGCCGAGACCGACGGCGGGACGATCACCGAGGCTCGCCAGCCGAACCGGCTGGCCGGGCCGTCTCGGGGGTTCCGGCACATCGGCATAGACCCGCGCGATCACCACATGGTCCTGCGGGCGCTGTGGAGGCAGCGGCGCCGCGGCCGCGACCGGGGCTTGCCGTGCCGACCGATCCTCGGTTGCATCTGCCACGGCTTTCGGAGCCCGCTCGAAGCTCGGTCGCGCGATCGGGACCGGGACGACGCTCGCGAGGGCGGCCTTGGCGGGGCGCGCCGCAGCCTCGGCCACGAAGCCTTGATCGAGGCTCGCGACGGCGACCTCGTCGCCACGCCCATTGCGACGATCTTGCGCGGTCCGGCTGCTGTTGTCGGTGGCAGGGCTGTCCGTGGGCGAGCGCGTCGCGCCCTGCCTCGCGAGAGCGGCTGCTTGCACCCGGCCGCGGCGGGAGACGACGGGCCGAGCGGCCTCGCTGTCCTCGGCAGCGTCGCGGCCACCCCCGAAGAGCCAGCCGAACAATCCGCCGGGATTGGGCGAGGCCATCGCGACCGAGACGCTGCCTCGCGTGGCGAGCTCCGCCCTGGCCTCCTCGTAGCGCGGAAGCGCCTGCCCGTTCGAGGCGAGATGCACCGACTTCCCGTCCGGGAACAGCCGCGCGAGCTGGTCGTAGCTCATCCGCGGCCAGGATCTCACGTTGCCGACATCGAGATGAACGAAGTTCGAGCCCGGGTAGTAACCGACGCCGCCACGTTGCAGCTGCATGCCGATCTCGCGGATGCGCTGCATCGACATGCCCGGCATGGTCGTATCCATCGCCTTGCCGACCATGTGCTGCGAATATTCCGCGACGCCGCTCGAGCGCCGCCGCAGCATCGCATTCGTCGCCGGCGAGCGATAGGCGGAAAAGATGACGATCGGTTGGGTTGCGCCGGCGGTCCTATAGACCTCCCACACGGCGTCGAAGAGCCGCGGATCCATCCGTGTCGTGTCGTTGTTGCGCCAATCGCGCAGGAACCAGTTGAGTTTTTCGAGCACCGCGGAATCGTAGACGCCGTTGACACGGAACGTGGCGCTGATCGATTCTCCCGTATGCGAGTGATGGAGATTCAGGGTCCGCGTGTCGCCGTTCGCGACAGCCGTCTGCGTCTGCGAGGGAACGATCAGGCCGAGAAGAAATGCCGCCCCGCCGACGACGCCTCCGATCCGATCGAGCCTCGGACCCGCCGAGCGGCAGCTCGGGAACGACCACGCGGGAGCACCTTTTCCCGACCTTGCCGCGGCGTCTTTTGTCATGATGAGCCGGCTCTCGTGCATCGAAATCGGTTGGTCGAACGACGGCGAGACTCGCCCTGCGGCCGCACGCATTGAATCAACCGGAAGTGAGGTAAGTCTTCGAATGTGGCGAGCATATGTCTCGGGATCGCGTTCTGGTCGTAGCCTACCCGCGCGTCCTTGGTCGAAGCTGACCGCCCGTCCTCTCATGCGGCGAGGTCGGCGACGACGGCATCGAGCACCGGCATGCCGTCCGCACTCACCTTGAGCCGACCTTGCGGCGTGTATTCCACCATGCCGTCCGCGATCAAGGACGCGACACGACGTGCATCGAGGCTGCGGCCCGACATCGCATGAAACGCCCTCGGCTCGATTCCCTCCGCGAGGCGCAACCCCATGAGCAGGAACTCGTCGGCTTGCTCCTCGGCCGAGAGCGGTGCATCCTCGACCACGGCATGCCCATAGGTCTCGACCAGCCGCAGCCAATGCTCGGGGTTGCGCTCGGTGACCTGCGCACGCCTGCCGTTCTGTGTCAGGACCCTGCCATGGGCGCCGGGGCCGACGCCGATATATTCGCCATAGCGCCAATAGACGAGATTGTGGCGGCTTTCCGCTCCGGGTCTCGCATGATTGGAGACCTCGTAGGCCGGTAGCCCGGCCTTGCCGGTCACGTCCTGCGTGAGATCCCAAAGCTCGCGAGCCCGGTCGAGCGACGGAAGCCGCAGCTTGCCGTGATCGCGCAGGCGTTCGAACATCGTGTCGGGCTCGATCGTCAGCTGGTAGAGCGAGAGATGGTCGCGCGTGCGCAAGATCGCGGCCTCGAGCTCGCGGCGCCACGCGTCCGGCTCTTGGCCCGGCCGGGCATAGATGAGATCGAAGGAATAGCGCTCGAAGATCGAGGCCGCGACATCCACGGCGGCAAGCGCCTCGGCGACGGAATGGGTGCGGCCGAGCAGGGCGAGGTCCGCGTCGTCGAGCGCTTGCACCCCGAGCGAAGCACGATTGATCCCGGCGGCACGAAAGCCGCGAAATCGCGCCGCCTCGACGCTCGTCGGATTGGCTTCGAGCGTCACCTCGACATCCGGCGCGACGCACCAATGCCTACCGATCGCATCGAGGACCGCGGCGGCGGTCGAAGGCTTCATCAACGAAGGCGTGCCGCCCCCGAAGAAGATCGAGGCGACCGTCCGCCCTTTCGTCGCCGCGGCACGGTGTGCGAGCTCGGCCTCGTAGGCAAGGACGAAGCGATCCTCGTCGATCGATTGCGCTCGCACATGGCTGTTGAAGTCGCAATAGGGGCATTTCGACAGGCAGTAAGGCCAATGAATATAGACCCCGAAGCCCGGATCCGCTACGACAGGAGAACGATCAGTCGTCGTCATGTCCAACCTTCCAGCGCGAATTCATGGCGGCGCGCAGAACCCGACACGCAGGACCCCCTCGCACGAGCGCCCTCTGACTGCGCGCTCGCAGCCGTTTCACGGCGAGCCCGTCCGGGCTCGAGGGTCGAAGTAGCGCCACATTCGAGGCCCAGTCGAGGCGACGAGCATGCGCCTTCGCGGCGGCGGTGCAGACAATATAGCACAGGTTGAACAGGAATTCTTAAGAATGCCTTCACTACGGATTCCTGGCGCTCGAATGCAGATCGTAGCGCGGCACGAACCGCTCGAGATCGCCGATGCGACGGCGGCCGATTGCGGTGCCTTGCTTTCGGGCGCCCGCATTTTCGTGACGCGAGCCTGACCGCGGCGCGGCGAAAAATACTCGTGGAGAGGGAGATCGTTGAGCTATCTTCAACCGCCGCCCATGCCGGCGCCGGTCGTCGTGGTGAAGGACGTCGGTGGTTTCGTCCACGACTACGAGGCCCAGACCGCGATCTACCGGATGACCGGCCGGGAGGTCAGGTTGCACGAATGCCGGTCTGCATGCACCTTGGCGCTCGGCCTGCCCAACGTGTGCGTCTACCCGGACTCTATCCTGAAATTCCATCAGGCCTACGACCCCCGCAACAAGCAGGCGAACGACGCGGTCTCGCAACGGCTGTTCGACTCGTATCCGCTCGCTGTGCGTGCGCGGCTCGGCGGCCTGACCCGTGCCTACCGGGTCTTGCGCGGCAGCGAGCTGATCGCGCTCGGCATCAGGAACTGCAACGACCAGCGGACCTTGGTCGCAGCAAGAGCTCTCCCACGCAACACGTCTTCCTCGAGCCCTCGCGGCGATGCTCGTCCGACGGATCCGGGCTCGATCCTCGACGGCGTGGTTCAGGGCGTCATGGCCGTCCTCGACCCGTCCCTCGGCGCCTCGCCGGCGCCGACTCCGGGCGTACCGGCAAGGTCGGCTCCTGCGGTCCAGGTGCCCGACCAAATTCCGTTGCCGCCGAGACGGCCACCGGACCTCGTCGCGAGTAAAAACCCTTCGGCGCCGCACGACACGATCCCGACCGCGACAGACCACGACACGGCCTCGGTCGAGGGCCTCGAAAGATCGCCGCGAGCGCGGCCGGGCTCGTCGTGTTGTCGGGCTTCGGCCGGTGCCGAACGTCTCTCGCTGATCTCTGGAGCGCAAGATATCTTGCCCGCGAGGTTCACCACCTATGTGGTCGTGCAACAATAGGTCGCGCGTAGGGCAATTTCCAGCGAACCGGTCACCGGTTCGCATTGCGAAACGGCGACAAGACAAGAGTGTAGAGCGGGTGTGCGATTCCACCGGATGGAAAGCCGATCGAGCTCGCACCGGATCCGCGAACGAGCGGCAACCGCCGGACACGGATAGCCATGACGTTGCGCTGCTCTCGACGGCGCGGCACGGGCAGGAGCAGCTAGAGCCTCCGATCGACCAGGGCGCGGAAATGACCTTGAAATTCGCGGGACGGATCAGCTTTGCGCGGCTGCCCGAGGTTTCGCCGGGCGAGATCCTCGCGCATATGTCCGACCCGCGCATCGCCGAGCATATGCCGCTTCTCAGCTTCGTGTGGGACGAGCCGCGGGTCGCGGCCTTCGTCTCGGCCAAGGAAGCGTGTTGGCAACGCGACGGGCTGGGCCATTGGGCGATCCTCAGCGACGGCGCCTATGTCGGCTGGGGCGGCTTCCACAAGGAAGGCGACGAGTGGGATTACGGGCTGGTGCTCAAGCCGGACTGCTTCGGCCTCGGCCTCGAGATCACTCGGATCGCGATCCGCTTCGCCAGGGCCGACGAACGCATTCCGTTCGTGACCTTCCTGCTGCCACCGTCGCGCCGGCATCTGCGCGGTCTCGAGCGGCTCGGGGCCCGATACGTCGCCGAGGTCGAGCACGAGGGCGCAGGATTCCTGAAATATCGCCTCGACACGGCATGACTGGCGGCGCTGGTGGCTGGCGGTAGCGTAAACACAGTGTCCACTCAGGGACTGAAGGGGCGCGGTTCAGGAGCGATGTGGAGGGGCTTTCGGAGGCGAGGTTCGTCCATTCGGCCGATGGGCTCGTGCAGTCGCCGGCATGCTGCCGCTGCCCGCACTAGATCACGATGACTTTGGATCGAATCGATTCGAAGTCATGAAACGTGATCGATTTCTAAAGTTTAGAGCGGGATCGGCAGATAAGTTTACGCAATCTGCGTAAACGCGATTGCGCCGGAAAACCGCAGTACACTTTTCCTCATCCCGCTCTAGTCGTCGACATCGTAGCTGCTGCACTTTCGTAGATCGAACTGGCCTTTGACGCCGCGATGATTGCGTCGCGCCATCATCGGGCCAGAACCAGCGAGCGGCGGGCAGGATCTAAGGTCGTGTGATCCGCGTCCCGGCCGGGATGCGCCGGGTCGCCTTGCGCTCGACGATGATCGTTCGTTTCGCCCCCTCGCGGCCGCTCGAGGTCACGATTTTTTCCGATCCGCGTGGCGGCATGCGCTTCAAGAGCTCGGCACGCACGGCCTCCAGCGGCACGTTCATGAGCGCGGCGGCAATCTCCGCCTGCTGCTGCACGTGATCGGTCAATCCTTGTGCAGCGACGATCGCCTCGTCGAGCGTCGGCGGATCGTGGCGGACGCGCCGCGGACCGTATTTCGTGTACCAGACACCGGACATGTGCGGGGTTCCCTCGTGCCGCTCGGTCGCATGCTGCACTGCAGCATAATAGGAGCCCGAAGAGGGAAAATCAAGTATGCGATGCCGAGGAGCGATCGAGGCAGGAGCGATCGAGGCAGGAGCGGGCGAGGGCCTGGAAGGCGCGGGCGCGGTGCGACAAGCCTTCCGATCCGTCGGCCGGGATCCCGTGCTTTTCAGCCGCGCTCATCTCGCCGAAGGTGCGCGTGAATCCGTCCGGCAGGAAGATCGGATCATAGCCGAAGCCCTGCGTGCCACGCGGCGGAAACACGAGAATCCCGAAAACGTCGCCCTCGAAGATCGCGGTCTCGCGGTCGGGATAGGCGAGCGCGAGGACGCAGGAAAAACGGGCTCGGAACGGCGGCTCTGCTCCGGCCGCCCGCAAAGCGGCTTCGACCTTGCGCATGGCGGCGCCGAAATCGCGCGACTCGCTGGCCCAGCGGGCCGAGTGAATCCCCGGCGCGCCGCCGAGGGCATCGACGCAAAGCCCGGAATCGTCGGCGAGCGCGCAAAGGTGCGATGCCATTGCCGCGGCCTCTGCCTTGATCCTCGCGTTCTCGATGAAGCTCGCGCCGGTCTCCTCCGGCTCCGCGAGACCGAGATCGCGCGCCGAGACGGTCGCGATCCCGTAGGGCAGGAGGAGATCCTGCATCTCCGCGAGCTTGCCGGGATTGTGGGTCGCGATGACGAGCGTCTTGTCGATCGGGCTCGTCATGTCATGAGACCGCGGCCTTCTGCAGCTCGACGAGCCGCGCGATCCCGACCTTGGCGAGCGCGAGCAGGGACAAGAGCTGATCGTCGTCGAAGACCGCGGCCTCGGCGGTGGCCTGAACCTCGACCAAGGACCCTTTGCCGGTCATGACGAAGTTCGCATCGGTTTCGGCCGCGGAATCCTCCTCGTAGTCGAGGTCGAGGACGGCGGTTCCGTTCGAGATCCCGCAGGAGACCGCGGCGACCTGGTCGCGCAGCGGATGGTCCTTGATGATCGAGCGTCCGTGCATCCATTTCAGGCAGTCGTGCAGCGCCACCCAAGACCCGGTGATCGCCGCCGTCCGCGTCCCGCCGTCGGCCTGGAGGACATCGCAGTCGAGCGTGATCTGCCTCTCGCCGAGGGCTTGAAGATTGGTCACCGCGCGCAGGCTGCGGCCGATCAGGCGCTGGATTTCCTGCGTGCGTCCCGACGGCTTGCCGGATGCGACCTCGCGCTTCGTGCGCGTGTGGGTCGCTCGGGGCAGCATCGCATATTCGGCGCTGACCCAGCCGCGCCCCTGGCCGCGCAGCCAAGCCGGCGGCTTGTCCTCGAGCGAGGCCGTGCACAGCACATGGGTCGCGCCGAACTTCACGAGGCAGGAGCCTTCCGCATAGCGCGCCACGTTGCGCTCGAACGTGACCGGGCGCAGCTCGTCGGCGGCACGCTTGGAGGGTCGCATGAGGGGTCCTCTCGGCAGGTGGGGCTCGAGTCCGGGGACTCCCGGTCGCCCGGGTGACACCCGAGCGCACTTTCGAGCCCCGGGGTGATCAATGCCCTTCGAAAGCGATCAGGGTACGCACCGGAACCCCGAGGGCGGCGATCTTCTTGGCGCCGCCGAGCTCGGGCAGGTCGATCACGAAGCAGGCCGCCACGACGTCGGCCCCGATCTTCTTCAAAAGACCGACCGCGCCCGTCGCGGTTCCTCCCGTCGCGATGAGATCGTCGACGAGGATCACCCGCTCGCCGGCGGTCACGGCGTCCTCGTGCATCTCCATCTCGTCGATCCCGTATTCCAGCGAATAGGCGATCCGGACGGTCGTATGCGGCAGCTTGCCCTTCTTGCGGATGGGCACGAAGCCGGCGGAGAGCTGATGCGCGACGGCGCCGCCGAGAATGAAGCCGCGTGCTTCCATCCCCGCGACCTTGTCGATCTTGGTTCCGGCCCAGGGCTGGACCAGCTCGTCGATCGCGCGGCGAAACGCCCGCGGGTTGCCGAGCAAGGTGGTGATGTCGCGAAACATGATCCCGGGCTTCGGATAATCCGGGATCGTGCGGATCGTCTCCTTCAAGTCGAGCGCCGCGATCATCGCCCCTCGACCCTTCTCATGATCGCCTCCAGCTTCTTCATCAGCTCCGGATCCCGTGCCGAGGGCTGCGTCAGCAAGGCATTGTCGAGCGCCCGGTCGGAGCCGACGGGACAGGGCTCGTGGTCCGCAGGGAACTCGCGCAGCACGCGCGCGAGGAGCGTCGCGGCCTTGCCGGCATTCGCCTGCACGATCGCGATGACGGAGGCGACATCGACATTGTCGTGCCCCTCGTGCCAGCAGTCGTAGTCGGTCACCATGGCCACTGTGGCATAGGAAATTTCCGCCTCGCGGGCGAGCTTGGCTTCGGGCATGGCGGTCATGCCGACGACATCATAGCCCGCGGCCCTGTAGGAGAGCGACTCGGCGAGCGAGGAGAATTGCGGCCCCTCGATGCAGACATAGGTCCCGCCGGTGATGCAGGGGATGCCTTCGACCCAGGCCGCCCCCGCGAGCCTCTGCACGAGCAAGGGCGCGACCGGATGCGCCATGGAGACATGGGCGACGCATCCATTGCCGAAGAACGAGCTCTGCCGCGAGAAGGTCCGGTCGACGAATTGCTCGACCAGCACGAAGAGACCGGGATGAAGATCCTCCTTGAACGAGCCGCAAGCCGAGATCGACACGATGTCGGTGACGCCGGCCCGCTTCAGCGCATCGATGTTCGCGCGGTAGTTGATGCCGGACGGGGCGAGCCTGTGCCCGCGCCCGTGCCTGGCGAGGAACACCACCTGCGTCTCGCCGATACGGCCGAAGCGCAGGGCATCGGAGGGCTCTCCCCAAGGCGTCGCGACCCATTCTTCCTTCAGATCCTCGAGGCCCGGCAGGTCATAGACCCCGGATCCGCCGATGATCCCCACGATCGCTCGGGTCAATCCCCGCTCCTTCGCAACGACACTGACATGGCAGCTTCGCTTTTCGTTACCGCATCGGTCCTGCCCCGCAAAGCGGAAAGCTCGACGTTCGCCGCACGCCATCCGTGAGGGCCGGCGAGGCATGAATTTATCGACGATGCCGTAACAATGCGACGAGGACGCGCGTATTCTCGGGTCGGACGCCGGACGCGGGTGTCGCGGTTTCGTGGACCGCGAGGCTTCCGGCTCACCGGAAATTGCTCGAGGTGCGAGGACGCAGCGATGTTCATCAAGCGACGCAAGGGATGGGAAATTCCCGAGAGCGAGGTCACCCCCGAGCCCCTCGTCCTGAACCGAAGAGCCTTGCTCGGGGCAGGCGCCGTCGCGGCCGGGACGATCTTCGCCGGCGGCCTGGCCGCGCCCGTGCGCGCCGGGGCCGAGCCGGATCCGTCACGCGCGCTCTACCCGGCGAAGCGCAACGAGACCTTCGTGCTCGATCGCGACGTGACCCCCGAATCCGTCAACACGCGCTTCAACAATTTCTACGAGTTCGGCAGCGACAAGAAGATCCACACGGCCGCCGAGGCGCTGAAGATCAGGCCCTGGACGGTGAAGATCGACGGCCTCGTCGAGAAGCCGCAGGAGATCGCGATCGACGATCTCTTGAAGCTGATGCCGCTCGAGGAGCGGCTCTATCGGCACCGCTGTGTCGAGGCCTGGGCCATGGCTGTCGCCTGGACCGGATTCCCGCTCCGATCCCTCCTCGACCACGTGCGCCCGCTGGGCTCGGCCAAATATGTCCGGATGGAGACCTTCCTCGACCGGATCACGGCGCCGGGCCAGCGCCAGTTCTGGTATCCCTGGCCCTATGTCGAGGGGCTCACCATCGCGGAAGCCGCGAACGATCTCGCCTTCCTCGTCACCGGCGCCTATGGCAAGCCTCTGCCGAAGAGCATGGGCGCGCCGCTCCGCCTCGCGACCCCGTGGAAATACGGGTTCAAGTCGATCAAGTCGATCACCCGCATCTCGTTCGTGGAGGAGCGGCCGGTCTCGTTCTGGGAAAAGCTGCAAGCCAAGGAATACGGCTTCTGGGCCAACGTGAATCCCGAGGTGCCGCATCCGCGCTGGAGCCAGGCGTCCGAGGAGGTCATCGGCACGGGCTCGCGGCGGCCGACACAAATCTACAACGGCTATGGCGAGCTCGTAGCACACCTCTATGTGGGTCTCGAGCACGAGCGGCTCTACGTGTGAAGGCGCCACGATCGCCGGCGAGAGCCCACAGGATCGCTCAATCGACCGTGCTGCGGCCATAAGCCGTGCCGGCTCGTGCCGAGTCCGCCGATACCGTAGGCCGCCGCAGGATCTCCACGTCCTGTGGGTCATGCAACACGTACTCGATCTCGGCCCAGCGTATCTTGCGCGACCACGGGGATGCGACGAGGCAAGCCGCATGGAACCCGAACCAGAGCGGGCGCAGCCAACGATCGACATGCGCCGGCTTGCCCAAGAAGCCCGCCTGATCCTCCCTCCAGAGGGCGGCCGCGATCCTGCGGCGGCCGCGAAACCGAATTTCTCCGCAAGCGAGCGCGAGGACGAGCATCACGAGAGCGACCCTGCTCCCGCCCCAAGCGAGCACGACGGCGAGGCTCGAGGAGAGGACCGGCGTGACGAGGAGCACCGCGCCGATGCACCACAGGCCGGGGAAATGCAGGAAGAGGAGCCGATACTGCCGGATCGCGAAGGCGAAGGCGCTCGGCCAGTCGAACGCGACAGGCGAAAGCAGGAGGTTCTCGAAGGAGCTGAAGAACTCGACGCCGTGATCGTGCAGGGCGCGCGTCATCTGGAGATCGTCGCTGACGGCGCCCCGCCAATAGGCCCTGATGTCGATCGTTTTCAGCGTTTCGCGCCTCAGCGCGATGGTGCCGCCCCAAAGGAGATTGCCCGGGGCGGGAAGGCGGGGCAGGGTGACGATCGACCTATTGGCCGCGGCCACGACGGCCGTGCTCAGGCTCGCGTCGGTCGGGACCATCCAGCGATAGCCGGTCACGGCACCGAAGCGTGAGCCTAGCAGCGAGGCAACGACTCGACGCAGCCAGCCGGCGTCCGGCAACGTGTCGGCATCGGTAAAGACGACGATCTCGTCCCGGTCCTCGATGGCGTCCAAGGCGGCGAGCAGGTTCGCGACCTTCTGGCCGCCGCGCGCGGCGATGCCAGCGACGACCAAGGTGATCTTGCCGGGCCGAAGCGCTTGCAGCGCCGAAATCGCGGCGGCCGCGGGATCCGCCTCGGACTCGACGGCGACCACGAGACGAAAGTCGGCATAGGCGAGCTCGAGGAGACGCTCGAAGCAAGCCTTCGTCGTCGGCGTAAATCCCTTCACCGGCACGAGGATCGCGACTGCCGGCCACCTGCTCGGCGCCGGCGGGTCTTTCATCTCCCCGACATAGCGCCAAGCGGCGATCGTGCTGACGAGGATGATCGCTGCCCATGGCAGGAAGAGGAGATCGGTGATCGTGGGCATATGGCATGATTGACGGCGGGCTCGCGCGGATGATACCGGCAAACTTCGCCCGCCGCAAAAGCTCGGCCCCCGTTGCCGCGCCGTCCATCCTCTCCCGCCCGAGTTCGTCCATGGAAGCTCCGCTTTGTCCGGTAACTGGACGCCCTGCCGCGCGTTTCGTGCAATGGGTCTCGGCGAGGCTCCTCGCGGATCTCTGGCGCATCGAGTTCGGCGTCGACGCTCGGCCGAGCTTTTTGGGAATCGACCGTTTCGGCCTCTGGGAATCCCCCGTCGGGCTCTATTTCTTCGATCCGCGCCCGGAGGGCGATGCGGCCTTCTACCGGGATTACTACGGGCACCTGGAAAGATATGGCGTCTCGGTGCTCGAGACCTGGCGCGCGGAATTCGAGACCGCCGGAAACCGGATCCCGTCCGGAGCGCGCGTCCTCGACGTGAGCTGCGGCCTCGCCCATTTCAGCAAGTCCGTCCCTCATGCGATCTACACGGGGATCGACCCGCATTTCACCTCGCCGGATCCGGCCGTCGAGGTTCTGTCGGAATCGCTGCCCGACCATCTCGTCGCGCATGCCGGCAGCTATGATGCGGTTTGCGCCTTCCAGGTGCTCGAGCACCTCGCCGTGCCGGTCCCGTTCTTCCGGCAGATGGTCGAGGCGGCGAAGCCCGGGGGCCTCGTGATCATCGGCGTCCCGCATGTTCCTTCGGCGATGACGCGGATCCCGAACTTCCTGCTCAGTGCCCCGCCGCATCATCTCACGTGGTGGACGAAGCCGGCGCTCGCCGCCCTCGCCACAGAAGCCGGCCTCGAGGTCGAGAGCATCGAGGTCATGCCCTGGACGCGCTTCGATGCGCTGATCTACTGGATCGAGCGATGCTCGTTCGTAAAATGCGAGGAGACGCATTTTCGAGGGACTTGGACCTGGCACCTCGCCGCGGCCCTCGCGCTCGTCCTCGGGCGCATCGTGCACATGTTTCGCAAGCCGCCGAAGGTCGAGGGAGGCGGCGCCGGGCTGCTGCTCGTGGCGAAGCGTCCACGGAACCCGGCCCCGGCGTGAGCGCTAGAGCGGTTTCCGATCCGGTTGAATCGAAAACCTGCTCTACTCTATTGTTTTATCGCAATTTCGCGACGCAAAGTGATATCCACTTCGCTGGAAATTGCTCTAATCGTCGTCGAAATCCGAGAAACTTCGGGCCGGCCCGTAGAAGGGCACCGTAGGGTACCGCGGCCAGGAGGGCGTCGGCGCCTGCGACTGGCGCGGCGCTTTTCTCCGCATGCCGGAGCGTGGAGGCACGCCGACGATCGTGATCAGCGCACCTTCCGCCGCGACCATCTCGTAAAGACGTGCAGCATGGCTCGGCGCGAGCCGCACGCAACCATGGGAGGCGGGGCGTCCGAGGACGCCCGTCTCGTAGGTTCCGTGAATCGCATAGCCGCCATTGAAGAAGATCGAATGCGGCATCGGCGACATGTGGTACTTGCGGGAATAATGCATCCGCTTCAGCAGCGTCGGACGATAGCGCCCACGCGGGGTCGCATAGCCGCTGCGCGCCGTCGAGATCGGCCAGGCATAGGTGGCGTTCCGCGACCGCACATGCATGGTCTGGGTCGAAAGATCGATCTCCACGGCAACCTTCGCCTCGGCACGCGCGGCACCCATAAGGCAAAGAACAAGAGCACAAGCCTTGATCCCGAATCGCATAGCGACCTCCTCGACGGGAAAAGCCGAAACAATGTCACATAGATAGTGTGCGCGAGCCTTGCTGCGTGGGAGCGAGCTGGTCTCGAGCGATGAATTCGTCGCGAGCCGGCCTCACGCGGAGGCCGGCGTCCGGCTCTGGGCCTCGGCGGACATGTCCGCGTGGTGTCGCCGTGTCGGAGCCTATCGCGCCACATCGAGACTCGAGCCGCACGGAGCCTTGGGCCGCACGGAGCCTTGGGCCGCACGGAGACTTGGGCCGCATATAAACTTGGGCTAAGGAATTGCCATGGCAATTCTTCATGGCCTGCTCGGGCTCGGCGCCCTTCTCGCTGTCGCTTGGCTCCTGAGCGAGGATCGCTTTCGGCCACCGCTCCGCGTCGTGCTCGGCGGCGTCGCGCTCCAGCTCGTCCTGGCCGTCGTGCTCTTGAAGTTTCCCCCGGCGCGGTCGGTGTTCTTCGTCCTGAACGACGCCGTCGCCGCCTTGCAGTCGGCGACCGACACCGGCACCGCCTTCGTGTTCGGCTATCTCGGCGGCGGTCCGCTTCCCTTCGTGGAGACCAAGCCCGGCGCGAGCTTCATTCTCGGCTTTCGCGCCTTTCCCTTGGTCCTCGTGATCAGCGCGCTCGCCTCGCTCTTGCTCTATCTCGGGATCTTGCAGCGAATCGTCGGCGCACTCGCCTTCGCGCTGCGCCATACGCTCGGCATCGGCGGCGCCTTGGGCCTCGGGGCTTGCGTCCACATCTTCGTCGGGATGGTCGAGGCGCCGCTGCTCGTGAAGCCCTATCTCAAGTCCATGTCGCGCGGCGAGCTTTTCGCCTTGATGAGCTGCGGCATGGCCGGGATCGCCGGCTCCGTGATGGTGATCTACGCGAGCCTCCTCGGGCCCGTGATCCCGGACGCGCTCGGCAATATCTTGATCGCCTCGCTGATCTCGACGCCGGCGGCGCTCGCGGTCGCGGCCCTCATGGTTCCGTTCGAGCCGAACCGCGCCGAGACCGGGCGCCTCGCCATGATCGACCCGCCCACGAGCGTCATGGATTCGATCACCCGCGGCACGAACGAGGGAATCGGCTTCCTCGCCAGCATCATCGCCATGCTGATCGTGCTCGTCGCGCTGGTCGCGCTCGTCAATGCCGGCCTCTCGCTCGTGCCGCATCACGGCGATCCGATCACCCTGCAGCGAATTTTCGCTTTCGGCTTTCGTCCGATCGTATGGCTGATCGGGATTCCTTGGGCCGAGACCGAGGCGGCGGCGGCCCTGATGAGCACGAAGACCGTGCTCAACGAGTTCGTCGCCTATGTCGATCTCGCCCGGCTCGGCCCCGAGGCGCTCGGCGAAAGGTCGCGGCTCGTGATGACCTATGCGCTCTGCGGCTTCGCGAACTTCGGCAGCCTCGGGATCATGGTCGGCGGCATGACCGCCATGGCCCCGGAGCGCAAGCACGACATCGTCGCCCTCGGCCTTCGCTCCATCGTCTCGGGCACGCTCGCGACCTCGATGAGCGGAGCGATCGTCGGGATGATCATGTGAAAGCCGCCGACCCACGCCACCGTCGTGGCGGCTGCCGGCGGACCGCTCGAGCGCCGTGATCTTCAGCCGCTGGGCGGCCTGATCGGGACATTCTCGGGAATAGGCTGCGGCAGTCGTAGCACTCTTTCGAAGACCGTCACGACGTCGGTTGCCGACTCGACGAGATCGAACTGGTTGGGCAATGCGGGCCGCAACCCCGCGGTATAGGTGCGACCGTCGTTCAGGTTGACCCACAGCGTCCCGAAAAAGTCGACCCGGTAGGTCCCCGGTGTCGCGGGCGGTGCCGGGGAGTCGTCGGCGCCGGACGAGGTGGCGGCGCTCACGACGGTCTTGTCCTCGTTGAACGTGAGGTGCCACGGGCTGCGGTAGGCTTGCCATTCCCCGACGATCGGCGGCGGCTGCAGCACGGCTCCGGAGATGACGTTGCGCATCCCGAGATAGCCGAGGCCCGCGGCGAGCAGCCCGCCGAAGATGAAGAGCCAGGGGCCGATCGGGACCGTTGAATCCGGCTTTTCCTCGGGCGTAGCCATCACGACCTCTCGTTCTCGGCGCCGGGCGGCAGGGCAGCGAGGCGAATATAGACGCCGGGGAATCGCTGGCAAGGGTCGCGCGGCTCGAAGCTCGTGCCGCCGCCGGCCTAAACGACGAAGATCCAGGTGATCAAGACGAAGAGCGGCAAAAGGATCGCGGAGGACCACAGCATATAGGGAAAGAATCCCGGCATCCGCACGCCCGAGCGCCGTGCGATCGCATAGACCATGAAGTTCGGCGCGTTGCCGATATAGGTATTCGCGCCCATGAAGACGGCGCCGAGCGAGATCGCGGTGAGCGTCGGAGCCAGCGTCGTCATCAGCTCCGCGGGATCGCCGCCCGCGAGCTCGAAGAACACGAGATAGGTCGGTGCATTGTCGAGGAAGGACGAGAGCAGGCCGGTCGCCCAGAAATAGGCCACGTTGCTCGGCGTGCCGTCGGCCGACCCGAGAAGGCCGAGAAGGGGCGCGAAGGGTCCGTGCGTCCCTGCCTGAAGCATGGCCATGACGGGAATGATGCAGACGAAGATCCCCGCGAAAAGATAGGCGACCTCCTTGATCGGCTCCCAATCGAAGCCGTTGCCGGTGCGGTTGCTCTCGTGCGTCAAGGCGAGGGAGGCGAGGCCGACGCCGACCATCACCATCTCGCGAACGACTTCCTGCAGCTCGACCTCGGTCCCGAAAAGCTCGAAGCCGATGCCGGGACGCCAAAGGCCGCTCGTCACAATCGCGAGAATAGCGATCCCGATGAGCCCGAGGTTCACGAGCCCGCGCAATTGAAGGCTGCTCTCGTCGGCTCGGGTGTCGTGACCCGGCTTCTCGCGCAGGAACAGCAGGCTGTCGAGCATCAGAAAGACGAGGAGCAGGACCGTGACGGCGAGCAGGGTATGCGGAAACAGCGCCCGCGTGGTCCAGAAGAACTCCACGCCGCGGAGAAAGCCGAGGAAGAGCGGCGGATCGCCGAGCGGCGTCAAGGCGCCGCCGATGTTCGAGACGAGGAAGATGAAGAAGACGACCACATGCGCATTGAACCTTCGGCCGGCATTGGCGCGGATGAGCGGCCGGATCATGATCATCGAGGCTCCGGTCGTTCCGATCCAGCTCGCGATCACGGCCCCGAAGCAGAGCATCGAGGTGTTGACGAAGGGGGTTCCGGCGAGCTTGCCCGAGATGGAGATTCCGCCGGCTGCCGTGTAGAGGGCGAACAACATCAGGATGAAGGGAATATATTCGATCGCGATCGCATGGACGAGCGACTTGCCCGTCACCGACCAGCCCGCGACCAGCCCCAAGCCGACGAGGGTCAGGACGGACCAGAACGCGGCCGCCTTCTCGTAGTGGATGTGCCACCATTCCTTGACGACGAGGGGGCCGAGCGCGATCGACAGAAGAATTCCGGCGAAGGGCAGGGCGAGCGGCCAGGGGAGCCCGGCCCCGTCGAGCCCCACGGCGGCGCATGCCGGCGTTGCCGCGAGCACAGCGGGCACCGCCGAGACCGAGACCGTGGCCCATCGAGTCAGCAAGGTGGGCATGCTCGCGGGCGTCCTCCTCGCGCGGGTTTCGAAGCACGAGGAGCGCTTTATCGACCAACGCCGCTGGATTCAACTAGCGCGGGATGAGGATAAAGTGGATACCGGTTTTCCGCCCGCATCCCGCACTAATTTGGATCGGTTCGATCCAAATTCGTCGTGATCTAGGACGCTAGCGGAATTCGACGCCGGCTCACAGCCGGCCGCTGACCAGCAGGAAGCCGAAATAAGCGGTCGCGATGATCGCGAAGACGAGGAACTTCAGGAACTCGAACGGGCTCCCGAACAAGAGATAGATCGCACCGCCTAGAACGAGGATGGTGAGAGCCGTCAGTCCCCACGTGCCTCGGGTCGCCTTGTCGAGGGTGTCCGGTATCCCTTCGAGAATCTTGTCCATGCTGCACCTCCCTTGATCCGCTCGGCCCCGTGCCGCCGCCGTTTTTTTGCGATAGTCTATATAGCCCGAACCAGGCCGGCGGAAAACCTGGGACCGGAAATCGATGTTTCCCGGTACGTAGAATTCTTCGCCCTATCCGCTTCGCCGCCTTCGAAGCATGCGCCGCTCCGTGACGCACGCTTCGAAGGCGGCAAATATTATGAGGAGCCTCCGCGATGCAGCTCGGCATGATCGGTCTCGGCCGCATGGGCGGCAACATGGCGCGGCGGCTCACCCGCGCCGGGCACCGATGCGTGGTTTTCGCACGCAACGAGGCGACGCTCGCCGAGTTCGCCGCCGAGGGCATGATCCCCGCGGCGGGGCTGCCCGATCTCGTCGCGAGGCTCGCGCCACCGCGTGCGGTCTGGGTCATGCTGCCCGCGGGCTCCGTCACAGAGGAGACGATCTCCTCGCTCGCCGACCTCCTGGCGGAAGGCGATATCCTGATCGATGGAGGCAACACGTTCTACAAGGACGATATCCGTCGGGGAAAGATGCTCGAGGCGAAAGGCATCGCCTATGTCGATGTCGGAACGTCGGGAGGCATCTGGGGCCTCGAACGCGGCTATTGCCTGATGATCGGCGGGTCGGCCGCCGCGGTCGAGCATCTTGATCCGATCTTCAGGTCCCTGGCACCGGGACCGGGGTCCATAGCGGCGACGCCGGGCCGCGAAGGCCGCGACCCACGGGTCCAGCATGGCTATCTCCATGCCGGGCCGATCGGTGCCGGGCATTTCGTCAAGATGATCCACAACGGCATCGAATACGGGCTGATGCAAGCCTATGCCGAGGGGTTCGACCTACTCGCGAGCAAGGCCGGCGCGCAGCTGCCCGCGGGCGAAAGATACAGCTTCGATCTCGCCGATGTGGCCGAGGTCTGGCGACGCGGAAGCGTCGTCTCGTCCTGGCTCCTCGATCTCGCGGCAGCAGCGCTCGCCGAGGACTCGAGCCTCTCCGGGTTCAGCGGAGCCGTCGAGGACTCCGGCGAAGGGCGCTGGACTCTCGAGGCCGCGATCGAGGAGGCGGTCCCCGCCAATGTCCTCGCCGCGGCGCTCTTTGCGCGGTTTCGGTCGCGCCGCGACCATACGTTCGGCGAGAAGCTCCTGTCGGCCATGCGGCTCGGGTTCGGCGGCCACAAGGAACCTTCGCGCGAAAGCTGAACCCCGGTCGTCCCCGAGCCCTGCCATGGCGCGGGTCGGGGGCCGGGTGCCGCGTGGCGCCCGCACGAAAACCTGCGTCGGTGCATGATTTTGCCCGAAAGTCCTGCGAGCTTTTGTGAATTGCCCGCGAGACGCGACGGACGCGCCGATCCATGACTCCCGAACCCATCGTCGAAATCTCCCGGGACGCGGAGGACCTCGCGGACCGTGTCGCGATCTGGATCGCGACACGCATCGTGTTCGCGCCCGAGCGCATCGCGATCAACTTGTCGGGGGGCACCACGCCGAAGCGCGTCTACGAGCTCCTCGGCGGCGAGGACTTGCGCAAGAAGGTCGATTGGAGAAAGGTCCATTTCTTCTGGGGCGACGAGAGATTCGTCCCGCAGGACCATCCGGCGAGCAACCTCGGCATGGCTCGGGAGACGATGCTGCGGCACCTTCCGATCCCGGCCGATCAGCTCCATCCGATCCCGACCGATACGCCCGGCCCGGAGCAGGCGGCGAGCGCATACGAGAGCCAGCTTCAGGCCTATTACGGCAGCAAGGCCCTGAGCCCGGACCGGCCCTTGTTCGACATCACCTTGCTCGGTCTCGGAACCGACGGCCACATCGCCTCGCTGTTTCCGGGGACTTCTGCCCTCGACGAGCGCCGCTCCTGGGTGACGGTCGTCCGTGACCAGGCGCCCGAGCCGCGCATCACCCTCACATTGCCCGCGCTGGAGTCGAGCGGCACCATCGTCTTTCTCGTATCCGGCGAGGGCAAACGCGAGGTGCTCGCTCGCGCGCTTGCCGCCGAACCGGCGCTGCCCGTGTCGCGTCTCGCGACACGGGGTCGCATCCTCGTCTTCGCCGATCGCGCCGCGGCGGCCATCGGGTGATCCGAGCGGATCGGGCGACCGCCGCCGTTGTGTCGTGCGCGTATGTCATCCGCGAAGTACGGTCGAGCCCGAGCGATCGATTCGGGAGGTCGATCGGCCGTTGATCAACACGATATTTTTTGCCGGTGTGGAGCCGGACACCCGAACGGTCGTGGGTTGCGGCAGTGCAACTCGATGTTGCTGCAATGCAAATGGACCGTCGGCTTTGCACTTTTGCGTGAGTTGGTTTGACACCGAAGCGGAGCGACCCCATTCTGAAGCAGAGCAACGGCGCGGCGCACATCTGGTGCGGTAGAGCGCGCCGCGGCCGCAAGCCGGAGATCACCGGGTAGGGTCCCGATCGATTGTGCGAGCACACACTCGCGGCAAAGCCTGCTCCATGAACACATCCAAGGATTCGGAGGCTTGGCTATGCGTCGGGCGGGGATCTTCGAATATTCGGACCAAGTCGTGCTCGTCACGCGAACTTGATCGTGAACTAGAAACCTTTACCGGTGCCAGACATTATTTACTACCTGAGAATACTCGACTCGGAGAGACACATGAACACTTCAACGGAATCGACCAAGAAATCGACATCGACCCGCGGTTTTGCGTCCATGGATCCCGAGAAGCAGCGCGCGATCGCCCGTAAGGGTGGGGAAAGCGTGCCACACGACAAGCGCAGCTTCTCGCAGAATCCACGCTTGGCCGCCGAGGCCGGACGCAAGGGCGGGCAGAGCGTCAACCCCAACAAGCGCAGCTTCTCGCGCAACCACGCACTGGCATCGGAAGCCGGACGTAAAGGCGGCCACGCGTCGCATGGCGGCCCGCGCAAGGCTCCGAGCGAAGGGTGAGGATCTCCACGTCGGCGTGACGACTTCGTGGTCCCTTGTGGGACGATACAGTCGACCGCGAGGCCTTTGATCGTTTAACGGACGCGCCTCCTCGCCGGCCTTGGTGCCGGCGAGGGTGGGGCGCGGTGCGTGGTTGGTCGGTCTCGAGCGGGACGGTCAGAGCGGTTTCCGATCCGGCTGAATCGGAAACCGGCTCGACATTCTCGTTCGATCGCAATTTCGCAACGCGAAGTGGGATCCGCTTCGCTGGAAATTGTTCTCGTGCCGGCTCGGATGCGGGCAGTCCTTCGCCGCAGGGGAGCATGGACCCACTCGAAGCCTTGTTCTCGGCCGCGGCCGCTGCACGGGAGAACGCCTATGCGCCTTACTCGGGCTTCCGGGTGGGTGCCGCAGTGAGGTCCGCGAGCGGCACGATCTATGTCGGAACGAACGTCGAGAATGCCGCCTATCCGGTCGGTACCTGTGCCGAGGCCGGCGCAATCGCCGCGATGGTCGTTGCCGGTGAAACGCACATCGTCGAGATTTTGGTGATCGGCGAGGGGGAGGCTCTCGTGACGCCCTGTGGCGCGTGCCGCCAGCGCATTCGCGAGCTCGCGCGGGGCACTGCCGCCATTCACGTCGCCGGGCCGTCCGGCGTCCGCGCGACCTTTAGCCTCGACTCCTTGCTTCCCGAAGCTTTCGGCCCGAGCCGTCCGCATCCCGGGTCCTAGAGCGGGACGAGGAAAAGCGGACAGCGGTTTTCCGCCAGCATCTCGCTCTAGGCTTATGGAATCGATCACGATGACTTTGGATCGAATTGATCCAAAGTCATCGTGATCTGGCGGTTCCGGGTGCGGCCACAGGGTCGCCACCTCGCAGGGAAGCGCCCCGGTGCAAGGACCGGGGCGCGACGCGAGCGAGATCGCGGGTTCAAGCGGCGCGGAGGTTTCCTGCCGAGGACTTGCCAGACCTCTTGTCGGCGACCACGTCGAAATGAATCCTCTGCCCTTCCTGCAAGTGACGCAGCCCGGACTGCTCGACGGCGCTGATATGGACGAAGACGTCCCTGCCTCCGTCGTCCGGCTGGATGAAGCCGTAGCCCTTGTCCGGATTGAACCACTTCACGGTTCCCGTAGTCATAGAGTTCTGTCCTCGAATCGTGGGTAGGCGGACGCCCAATGATTGGGGGCGCCGATCTGGATCGTTGCTTTTTGGGGAGGTCGTCAGCAGCCGCAAATTGTGTGCGGGCCAAGTCGTCAGCAAAAACACGACAGTCGGTTACCTAGGTGCGAAAGCCGTCCAAGGCAAGGGGCGGCGGTAAGATGATTGCGCGAGGATCCGACGCGCTCGCATCGGAGCTCGGGCCGCGATGCCGGGGGCGAGCAGTTCCGATCTCACGCGAGCACACCAAATCGGGAATGCTTGCGAGCACATCCGACGGTCGGTTTCGCGTCCGGCCTCGGGCGCTTTCGACCGAGGCCGGACGCGAATGCTCACTCTCGCGCGCGAGGACGTGAGCGACCGTTGTGCCCGACCCCGTGGCCGAACCGTGGCGCGGATGTTTCGAGCCCTTCGAGACTCGGTCTCAATCGATGATCTGCACGATCTTGCGCGTGCGCGGCTCGACCAGGACGATGTGATCGTTGACGAGCGTATAACGGTAGCTCGGGGGAACGCCGAACTCTGGAGGAACCTGGTAGAAGACGACGTCTTCTCGCGGCAATATCATGCCCGGCCGAATTTCCTCGGTGACGTGATAAGCCGAACGGCCCTCGCGCACGACATATTCGCGAAACCGCGGGACCATCTCCACGCCGAGGATGCCGCCGACCGCGCCCGTCACGCCGCCGACGACACCTCCCACGGCACCACCGACTGCGCCGCCGACGTCGCTCCCGACAGCGCCGCCGCCCCGAGCGCCTCGCTCGGCCCCGGGAATCGCGCCCTGTCCGAGGACTGGAAGCGGCGAAGCGAGCAGAGTGACCGCTATGGCTATTCCGAGCCTCTTCTCCATCGTCCGTTCTCCTTCTTGCATGAGCACGCAAGCGGTTCGAACGCGATCGTTTCGGGTTGGTTCCTTCTTCGCGGCGCCGAGGCGGGACGGCCCGAAGCCAGGGCGTCGGCGCGCGATCCCAGAGCATTTTCCAGCGAAGCGGTTGCCGCTTCGCGCCGCCAAAATTCGAAAAAACAAAAATGTAGAGCAGGATTCCGTTTCGATCGGATCGGAACTCGCACTAGCGATTGACGGCGCGCGGACCATTTGCTTTGTCGAAATCATGAATATCATTTCCGACAATCCGTCGTGACGATCCGGTTCCACAGAGGCGACCTTCCGGACGGGGCCGATCTCGGCACGAGCGTCGCCATCGACACCGAGACCTTGGGCCTCGTGCCGAGGCGGGACCGGCTCTGCGTGGTGCAGCTGTCGCGTGGCGACGGCACCGCCGACGTCGTCCAGATCGCGCGAGGCCAGTCTCGCGCGCCCAACATCGAGCGCCTCCTGGCCGATCCCGGCGTCACCAAGCTGTTTCATTTCGCAAGGTTCGATGTCGCGATCCTGCTCGAGGCCTTCGGCGTCCTGGCCGCCCCGATCTACTGCACGAAGATCGCCTCGAAGCTCGCGCGCACCTACACGGATCGGCACGGGCTGAAGGATCTGGCTCGCGACCTGCTCGGGATCGACCTGTCGAAGCAGCAGCAATCCTCGGATTGGGGCGCGCCGACCCTGTCGGAGGCCCAGCTCGCCTATGCGGCCTCCGACGTGCTGCACCTTCACGCCTTGCGCCAGCGCCTTGATGCCATGCTCGAGCGCGAGGGCCGCCGCGACATCGCCGAGGCGTGCTTCCGCTTCCTCCCGGCGCGAGCGCGCCTCGACCTCATGGGCTGGGACGAGACCGATATCTTCGCGCATCAATAGAGCATCTTCCGGCCACCCCCGAGGCCGGCGCGATACGTGGGGCCGCAATGTCACCGACGAACCACGCCCGAGCAAAATCGCGAGGTCCTGATTTGGCCTGTCTTGACTTTGCCCTCCTCGCTTGCTCTGTGGACCGAGCGCCTCGGCCCTTCCGCCGCAGGCTCGGCTCGTCTCCGGAAGCGAAGTGATTTTAATGACGACGGTTTCCAGCGATGTCGAGTCCGGCGTGAATGTTCCGGGCGATGCCGCCCGGCGCAGCGGAGAGGAATTATCGGCCTTCGGCAATGGCCCGTCGCCGTGGCGCGGGGGGCTCGCGGCCGCGCGTAGGCATACGGTGCGGGTGCGCTACTTTCGCGGCATCGCGCTCGCCGTGTGCGTGGTGGCTGCCGGCATCGTCGTCTCCGGTCTCGTTCTCGCTCCGGCACGGCTCGGGCCGGGGGCCTTGTCGGCCGAGGGCGTCGCCTTCGACGGCACGAGGATCACGCTCGACTCGCCGAAGATCTCCGGCTTTCAGCTCGACCGAAGGCCCTATTCGATCAAGGCGCGCCGCGGCGTCCAGGATCTGGCACGTCCGCACGTCGTCGAGCTTCTGGATATCGACGCCGGGATCGGGACAGCCGACGACAAATCGATGCAGGTGATCGCCTCGCGCGCCCGATACGACAGTCAGAACGAGCAGGTCTTCCTCGACGGCAATGTCAAGATCACGAGCGCGAGCGGCTATGATCTTTCCCTGCAGGAGGCCAAGGTCGACTTCATGGCGGGTACCCTGATCTCCGACTCCGCGGTGAACGTCCGCCTCGACGGCGCGACCGTCGCCGCGCAACGAATGGTCCTGGACGATCGACGCCACGTCATCACGTTCGACGGCGGGGTGAAATCGTCGATCGTTCCTCGGTCCGGTCGCGAGGCGGACCCCGGCCCGCCGTCGCCGAGGGCCGCGCCATGACCGTCCCGCGCCCCTTCCGGGCGGTCCTCCCTGGCACGGGGCGCCGCGGCATCGGGCGGTACGCGTCGGGCGTCGCCATGGTCCTGCTCTCGGGGCCGGCGCTCGCCGAGGTGCAGCGCGCGGGAACCCTTCTCCCGGGAGCCAATTCCAAGGATCCGATCCAGATCGAGGCGACCAAGCTCGATTACTTCGACCGTGATCACAAGCTCGTCTACACCGGCAAGGTCGTCGCGACGCAGGGGTCGAGCAAGCTCGAGGCATCGACGCTCGTGATCTTCCTCGTGCCCAAGGGAGCCGACGAAACACAGGGTGTTCCGTCCTCGTCGAGCGAGGTTCGTCGAATGGAAGCGCAGGGCCCGGTGACCCTGACCTCGAAGGATCAGGTCGGAACGGGCGACAGCGGCTATTTTGAAAAGTCCGAGAATAAAGTGTATTTGGTCGGGAACGTCACGCTCAGCCAAGGTCCGAATGTGACGGTCGGTGACAAGGTGGTCTACGACCTGGGCACCAACCGCGCCGTCGTCACCGGCAGGGTCAAGAGCATGTTCGTGCCGAAGGAAGGAAAGGCGGCGCCGAGACGGTGAGCCTCCGAGATGCCGAGGCATCGAACGGGCTTCCGAAGAAGGCGCGTGGCGCGTGCAGACGGCTCGGCGGCAACGTCCATGCTCGGAGCGGCGGCGCGCCCGCAATGCCTGGAGCGATTCCCCGGGACGCCGGATCGAGGCTCGCATCCTGAAGATGCGACAAGACAAGGATTTGAGAGCGCTCGCCGAGCCGGTCGGACCGGAAGGCGCTCGAGGCGAGGATCAGAAAGGTCTTCGTTCGTCGGACGAGCGCCGCGATCCCTCGGCTCGGGGGTGGCGGGGTTCTCGTCCTCGCTCCCGCGTCCCGACTCTTCCTTGCCGGGACGGCGGCATTCCGCGTCGCCGTGGTTCGG
This sequence comes from Beijerinckiaceae bacterium, assembly GCA_024304885.1. Classification (GTDB taxonomy): domain Bacteria; phylum Pseudomonadota; class Alphaproteobacteria; order Rhizobiales; family Beijerinckiaceae; genus Methylocapsa. The sequence goes on along the minus strand of JALJOM010000003.1, from coordinate 2,084,536 downwards.
CGAGGCGCAGCGAGGCGGGCTGCCGGCGCTGCCGGAACAGGCGATGGGTGCATGGCAAATGCGATTCCTGGTTCGGATCGTCTCGGAGACGACGATCTGCCTCGGCAGACCCTGTTCCATGGACGCGCACACGACGATGTGAAGCCCGGTCGCGACCTCAGGCCGCGCATCGTGCCGCCCGCGACGACGGGCAGCCGGCTCGAGGTCCGATCCTTGCGCAAGGCCTACAAGGGCCATCGCGTCGTCGAGGACGTGAGCATGAGTCTCGCCCGCGGGGAAGCGGTCGGGCTTCTCGGTCCGAACGGTGCTGGCAAGACGACGCTCTTCTACATGATCATGGGGCTCGTCCGGCCGGACGCCGGCAGGATCGAGCTCGACGGCCAGGACGTGACCCGCTTGCCGATGTACCGTCGCGCTCGGCTCGGCATCGGCTATCTGCCGCAGGAAGCATCGATCTTCCGAGGCCTCGACGTCGAGGACAATATTCGCGCCGTTCTCGAGATCGTCGAGCCGAACCGGCACAGGCGTGCGCTCGAGCTCGAGACCGTGCTCGCCGAGTTCGACCTCGTACATCTGCGCAAGGTTCCGGCAGTCGCGCTTTCCGGCGGCGAGCGGCGCCGTTGCGAGATCGCCCGCGCGATCGCCGGGCGTCCGTCGTTCATGCTTCTCGACGAGCCCTTTGCCGGAATCGATCCGATCGCGGTCGGAGATATCCAGCAGCTCGTCCGCCACCTCAAGCGGCGCAACATCGGGGTCCTCATCACGGATCACAACGTCCGCGAGACACTGAGCCTCATCGACCGCGCCTACATCATCCATGCGGGAAAAGTCCTCAGCGACGGAACCCCTGACGAGATCGTCGCCGATCCGGACGTCCGACGCACCTATCTCGGCGAGGATTTCCGAATTTAGGGCGCTTGCTCGAGGTCAGAGCAGAGACATCGCCGGAGACCTGCGAGCCGGCCTCCGGCTCGCCGGAAAATATCGTGGGGCCGGACGGCGACATCACGGACGCTTGCAAAGGCAGGCCTTCGCATCGAACCCTGCCGTCGGAACGCTAGACACATCAAAAAATCAAGAAGCTGCTACGCTTTTCTGAACGAGTTCAGAAAGAAAGCACAAACATGCTGATCTTTCAGATATTTATCGCATTTTTTGAACCGGAGTCTTCGAATCGAGAGAATGATTGCCGCAAAGGCTCCTGACCGCAGAAAAATCCTAGACTCTTTTTAAGCAGGAGCATAATTTATGCGTTAAGCAAGAAACGCGCCTGGATAGCCGTCGCCGGCCAAGGCGTGTGCGCATGCCCTCGCACCACGTGCCGAGATCGTGCGTGATGACATGATTCGTCGAGGGCCGGTCCGGAGCGGACCCGCTCGTCGGGTCGATGGAAATTGGCGCGGATCCGATGCCGCATCCGGATCGTGCCGGGGTACCGGCGCACCGGGCGCGATCCAGGGAAGGTCGAGGTACTTCGAGGCATGGCGCTCACCACCAAGCTCGTCATGCGCCAGGGTCAATCCCTGGTCATGACTCCGCAGCTCCTCCAGGCCATCAAGCTCCTGCAGTTCTCGAACCTGGAGCTCACGGCCTTCGTTCAAGAGGAGCTCGAGCGCAATCCCCTGCTCGAACGTGCCGAGGAGATGCCGGAAGCCGGCGATTTGGGCTCGGGCGACGATTTTTCGGCGGATCGCGCCGGTTCCGACGTCGCCCAGGATTTCAACGAGGCGGGGGAGGCGGATTGGCATTCGGACGCTTTCGCGACGGACCGTTCCGCCTTGGAAGCGAGCCTCGGGACCGAGCTCACGAATGCTTTCGACGAAGATCGGGCGCCGACCCCGAAAGACCAGTCGTCCGCGCTCGAAGGCGCCGGCTTGTCGGCGACGTCCTGGTCGGGCTCGTCGGGGATCTCCGCTGACGGGGAGGCGCCCAACCTCGAAGCCTATGTCGCCGCGGAGGTGGACTTCAAGGACCACCTCGAGACGCAATTGTCGCTCGCCGTGAGCGATCCCGTGGACCGCCTGATCGGGCTCGCCGTGATCGATGCGATCGACGAGGCGGGCTACCTCACCGAGCCGGTCGAGGAGATCGCCGCGCGCCTCGATGCGCCGGCCGATCGGGTCGAGCGCGTGCTCGCCGTCGTCCAGGGTTTCGACCCGTGCGGGGTCGGGGCGCGAACGCTCGCGGAATGCCTCGCGATTCAGCTGCGCGAGCGGGATCGCTTCGATCCGGCCATGCAGGCGCTCGTCGCCAATCTCGTCCTCGTCGCCAAGCGCGACTTCCAGGCCTTGCGCAAGATCTGCAAGGTCGACGAGGAGGACCTGCACGACATGCTCGCCGAGATTCGGCGACTCGATCCGAAGCCCGGGCGGGCCTTCGGGGGCGCGCCGGTGCAGCCCGTCGTGCCCGATGTCGTGGTTCAGGCGCTGCCCGACGGCACCTGGCACGTCGAGCTCAACTCCGAGGTCCTGCCGCGGGTCCTCGTGAATCACACCTACGCCGCACGAATCGGCAAGCTGAAGGCCAACGAGGCCGACAGGACCTTCATGTCGTCCTGCCTGCAGACCGCCAACTGGCTCACCAAGAGCCTCGAGCAAAGGGCGCGCACGATCCTCAAGGTGTCGAGCGAGATCGTGCGCCAGCAGGACGCTTTCTTCGCGCGGGGCGTCGAGCATTTGCGTCCCTTGAACCTGAAGACCATCGCCGAGGCGATCGGGATGCACGAATCGACCGTCTCGCGGGTGACCTCCAACAAGTACATGGCGACCCCGAGGGGGCTCTTCGAGCTCAAGTATTTCTTCACCGCCTCGATCGCCGCGCGTGACGGCTCGGAAGCCCATTCGGCCGAATCGGTGCGCTACAGGATCAAGCAGATGATCGATCAGGAGCGCCCGACCGAAATTCTTTCCGACGATGCGATCGTGGCAAAGCTCAAGACAGTCAATATCGACATCGCCCGCCGGACCGTCGCGAAATATCGCGAGAGCCTGAGGATCCCGTCATCGGTCGAGCGACGGCGCGTCAAGGCCATCTCCTGAGGCCATCGCCTCGCACGGAGCCCGCCGCGCGTCCGCTTGGATCCCTGTCGATCGAGCCCTATCTGATCGAGGGCGGCTCGAATCCTTCGAGGCGGCCTGGCCGAGACTCCGAGGAGCGGGTTCCATGCACTATCCAGATTGGACGTCGCCGCGCACGACGCTGCTCGCAGTCGGTCTCGGCGCTGTGATCCTGTTTCAAGCGGTCCAAGTCGCCTATGCCGAGCCTTTCGTCCGCGGCGCCAAGGCACGCGTCGTCACGAGCCCCGGAGGGGCAGGCGCAGCCGCAACGGGCTATTATGTCCCCTATGTGACCGGGCCCGGCGGCACGCGTGTTCCGGTAATGCAAGTCCCCGGCAGCGTCACCGTCGTGCCGCGCAGCCTGATGGACGACCAGCAGGCGACGACGCTCGGCGAGGCCTTGCGCTACGTCCCCGGCGTCATGGTCGGTCGGTGAGGCGCCAGGCTGCGATCGCGCCGGCGTGATTCTCGGCACGCGTTAGCTTCTGCCCCGGTTCGGCCATTGCAACGGCCCACGGCAATCGCTAAAGGACTGCTCTCGTCTCCGTCGCTCCTGCGTGACCGCGCTTTCGAGCGGTGACCGGTGGACTCGCTGCCGTCCGTGCAGCATCGGTGACGGGGACCGCTGATCGGCGCACAAATCGGCGCCGATCGGCTCGAGCATTTTCCGGCGTGGCCTCCGGTTTGCGTCACGAAAATGCGAGAATGCAAGTAAGGAGAGCCGTTTTCCGATCCGCCCGGGTCGCAAAGCGGCCTAGGCAGGCGCCCGTAGCTCAGCTGGATAGAGCACTAGACTACGAATCTAGGGGTCAGGAGTTCGAATCTCTTCGGGCGCGCCAGTCCTGAACAAAAGAGAGAACCGCGGGCACGGGTACATCCGTTCCCTCGGTCACAGCCCGTGCCAGCACCTGCTTCGAGCCGCTGATCCGGATTTCCTTGTCGCTGACCGACACTTCCTCCATGAGCAGCCGGGCATAGGCCTGACGCAATTCCGGCGGGCCGTCGTAGAGCTTCTCTCGGAGAAGGATGGCGAGACGTCGGACCTTCTCCGGCGTGACCCCGGGTTCACCCGTCGCCATGCGCTCCTTGATCAAGGAGATTTCCTTGGCAGCTTCGTCCCGCCGCAGTTTCAGGCCGATCAAACGCTCCCGCAGCTCCGCGTCCTCGGCATGCATCAGTCCCTTCTCGACGAGTTCGAGCAGCCGCATGATCCCGGCCTCGGCGTCAGCCTGATCGCGTCGTAGCTTGGCCAGCCGATCACGGTCGGCGTTCTCGCGGTCGGATGCGGCTTTGACATAGACTTGCAGCATCTCGGTCAGCCGCTCGGGCTCGAGCACCCTCTTCGCGACTTCGCCGATAACGATGCCGTCGAGCTTGTCCATGCGGATACGCATGCCTCGGCAGGCCGTCGGACCCTCCTTCAGCTTCCGTGAGCAGCAATAGTAGCGGTAGGCACCACCCTTGCCGGTGTTCTGGATCAAGGCCGCGCCACAGTGACCACAGCGGGCAAGCCCTGCGAGGAAGGTCGGGCCATTGGCGACGCGGGGCGGCAGCCGTTTTGGATTGCGGCTCTTCAGCACGCCTTGCACGGCATTGAACGCTTCCTCGTCGACGAGGGCTGGAACCCTGAGCTCGATCCACTGCGACGGCGGCCGTGGCGTTCCGTTGCGACTGTCGGTTTGATTGAAGTAATGGCGGCCGCAATAGGTGGTCGAGGTGAGCAGGTCGTAGAGGCTGCCGGTCGCGAACTTGCGACCTCGACGCAATATGCCACGCTCGTTGAAGTAGGTTGCAATGGCCTTCACGCCCATCGGTCTGCCCTCTGCGCCGGCCGCCATTGCGAAAATCTGTCGTACGATCCTCGCCTCGTCCTCGTGGACGACGAGGACCTTCTTGTCCTTGTTTCCCCGCCGTTCGGCGACCTCGACCCGATAGCCGTAGGGCGCATGCGAGCCGTTCCAGAAGCCCTGCCGGGCATTCTCGCACATGGCCCGATGGACGTGTTTCGCATTCTCCCGCGATTGATGCTCGTCGAAGACGTTCAGGAGCTTGCGGACCATCTCGCCGCTTGCGTCGGGTGCGACGGCTTGTGTGATCGAGACGAGCTCGACGCCGGCCTTGCGCAGCTTGCGGACATAGAGCTCGGAATGAAGCGCATCACGGCTGAAGCGGCTCAGCGAATGAACGACGACATAGTCGAAAGGGCGATCGGCGCGTGTCGCCTTGTAGATCATTTCTTGAAAGACAGGCCGATCATCGTCGAGCGCCGATGCGCCGGGTTCCGAAAAGACCTCCGCGATCTCCCACCCATGCCGTTCGCAATAGGCACGGCACTGGGCAAGCTGGTCGGGAAGCGACAAGTCTCGCTCTGCCTGGCGAATCGTCGAAACGCGAACATAGATAGCGGCACGGGTCATGGGCGATCATTCTCCGTCCCGGAGTATGGCCTCGATCTCGTCGGCGAGGAAGGCCCGCCAAAGTGCAAGCTCACTCTTGGTCGGTGGAAGACGCCGCGGCAGATCGGTGACAATGGTTTCGGCGGCAGGTGAAGCGGCCGTCGTCGCTTTGCTTCTCTGCTTTCGTCCATCCCCACTCAGACGCCGCCGCTGCGTGCGTGTGCGAGCAACGACCTCGGTTGCGACGGCGCTCGTCGCATCTCGGTCGTCCGTGCGGTTCGGATTTGGGCCCGGCTGCTGTTCCACCCCCTAGTCTGTAGAGACGAATCGAAATGGCAACCAGAGGGTTCGAGGCCATGTGGGACAGCGGTTATCCCACCTCAGAGACTAACCGCTATTGCTCAAAACTTGCGATCCATTTCCCCGGACTGGGGATCGTAGAGGACGTCACTGAACGTGCTCGCGGCGAGTGACGCCTCAGGCTTCGTGATCCATGTCGTGCTTGCCGGAGATCAGCGCTTCCACTGCTCTATCGAGACGCTGGAAGGCTGCGTGCTCGTCAGCGAATACGTAATATGCCTCGGACGTCCGGTAGTCGGCATGCCCCAGGACCGAAGGAACGATTCCCACATGGGCAGGGTCCTCCTTCGCGATAGAGCTCACCGCCGCGTGGCGAAACTCGTGTGTCGTGATCCGCCGGCCGAAGACGGCATCCGTCACTTTACCGATCTCGTGTGACAGAGCATGGGGACAGATCGGGCGGCCGAGGGCAGAAATGAACTGGACGCCGTCAGGATCAGGTTTCGACCCGAGGAGGGCCGGTCGATAAAGATCGATATATCGTTCAATCGGGGCGGTAAGCATCTGAGGCAGCAGCCCACCCCGCTTGCGCCGACCTTTCATCTCCTCGTCGGAGAATTGCAAGCGATAGGTGGCGCCTTCCCTCGAGAGATGCTCGCCGATCTTTATCGACGCGAGATTGGCACGTCTCATCAGAGGGCGTGCAGCGAGCATGGCGATCGCCAACCCGTTTCGAAATACGATCGCACGTTGTTTCAACGTGCCGGTGCCTTCGCATTCCGCACGTTGGGTCAGAGCGAGCCCCAGCTCGAAGAGCTGACGGATCGAGGGAAGATCGGAATGGTTTCTTGTCGGCGTTACCGCCGTCTTCAACTTGCCGATCATCGGCAGCATCCACGTCCAATCGCGCTCGGGCGTGAGGGCCTCGAACATGTGGCGCAGACCGACGGCGTGATTGATGAGCGTGCGAGCCGTGTTTCCGGAAGCGTGCTCGGCTTGTAGATAGGCAGCGAGCCTCGCTTTCGTCACCCGATCCGCGGGGGCCTCGTGGGCGTGGAGCAGGTTTTGCGAGTGGAGCCACGCGAGCCAAATCCCGTAACAGCGGCTGTGGAGCTCTTTCGTGCTCGCACGCCAGCGAGCTGCGGGCCGGCGAATCCCGAGGAGATCGTCGTCTTCGGCCTGGGCATCGATCCAGGCAAGGCGATCCGGCTCCGGCCACTTCGAAAGCGGCAATGCGCGGCCATAGAAGTTATTATGGCTCATAGGTCCCTCTCTTCGGTTCGGTCGCTTCTTCGAGCTTCAACAAGATCGCGTCGAAATGCTTGAAGGCTTCCTCTGCCTCCAGCTCACAGTAATATTTGACCGTCGTTTCGAGCTTGCGGTGTCCGAGCAGCAGCTGCACGTCGACATAGCGGCCGGGATGTATCGACAGATAGAGCTTGGCTGCCACATGCCTGAAGCTGTGCGGGTTGATCGCAAATCCGAGATCGTCGCGCATGAGGCGCTGGATGTCGCTGGACATGACGTTGGGCCGTTTCGGACTTCCGTCGGGGGCGGGGAACAGCCAGGGGCTCGGCGTATCGACCAGCGCCTTGCGGTATTTCTGCAGATAAAGATCGAGGAGCTTCACGGTTCCTTGAGGCAGCGGCACCTCGAGTGCCTTCGCGTTCTTGACCTGATCAGGGAGATAGAAGAGCGCGACCGAAGCATCCTTGCCGCTGTGAGACCGCAGGATATTCTTGGACAGATCGGTCTCGAGCAGGTTCGAAATCCGCAGCGGCGCACGCTGTGCGATCTTGATCCAGAGCGCCGTCGCCACGCGGTTCGCCGTCGCCCGGTCGATTGTCTTCTGCCGCTCGGCGTCCTTGATGATGCGGTCGGGCAACGCAAGGAACTTGCGGACATTGGCCGGGTCACGAAACGGGGCGAGCGAGCGACGTGCGCTTTCCGGCAACCCCTCGTGGTGTGGCCGCACCTTATTGCAGATGGTGGCGAGCTTCGCGAGTTCTTCGTCGGAGCTTCGTACCCACAGCTTGGCGATCATGAACAGGTCGGAGGCGAGACCGCGGATTTGCGAATTCCGCTGCTTGCCGGCCCTTTGGATGAAGAATTTCAGTCCGGCACTCACCGTCGGCGGGGCGACCAGCACTTTCAGACCGGTGAGCTGATCCGGATGCATGATGTTCCGAAGCACGACGGCGGATGCGAATTGACGCACGCGGTAGCGGATCAAGCCGGCGGTCGATTCGCGAACGTGCGAGGACCGGCTTTCTACAGCCTCGGCACCACCGAACAATTCTTCCTCGGAGAGGAGATCGTCGAGATTGGCAGGGCCTTTCGACAGACGTGACGCGAGGTACGCATCGACGTCGTCCCATAGAGTCTGCGGGAATGCGTCCGGCGACAAGACGTAGTGATCGACGTAGGACGGCACCCCTACGGGGCCCGCGGGCCAGCCGGGCACTTTCGCCGCGAGAGCGTTCCAGTTTTTCCTCGTCGTTCGGTCGACCGACCTGAAGTTCGGCAGCGTGCTGCATTCCAGATGCTCGAGGAAGGCCTCAAATAATGCATCGTCGATCTCTTCGGGTTTGACACCCCGCTCCGTGGCGAAGTGAAACAAGCGACGCAGCCTTGCCGCGACCCACCGGTCAGGAGCTTTCTCGAGAAGCGATACATATTCCGGGGCTAGCGGCGCTTTGTTCCGACGGCGATGAAATCGCGCATCCGCATAGGCGAGCGCCGCATCCATGAAAGATTTGCAGTTTTGGAACCGCCCTTTCTTCATGCCCGCCACAACAGGTGTCATCACCGAAAGCCGATCTCCGATCACTCTCGGATCGACTGGTGTGCTCTCGGGCTGCAAGTTCATGGCACGGCAGAGCGAGCGCACGCCGGAACAAATGTCCGCACGGCGCTTGGCGGGAAGACCATCGTCGGTTTCGATCACCGCCAGTAGAGCGGCGAGCGTTTCAAGATCAGTGGGTGCAGCAATGTTTTTGTTCGATCGTGAGCTTGGTATGGTGACCATCGTGAACTCCAGTGGACAATCGTGGAATCGACGGGATATTCGTGAGAAGGCTCGGTGCTTAAATTGGCCGATTGGGCACTAGACGGTGTCACGATCGCTGGGACACACGTGGACAACGGAGGATTTTCGGGACTTCCGATCACCATCGCTTGGTCGTCAGCAATACGACGTGATCGGTCGGAATTCGGACCTGCCGACCCACGTAGACGATCGGGACGCCGTTCTTCTCGACGAGACGACGCACCGTCTTGACGCAGACCTGCAGCCTATCGGCAACCTGCTGTAAAGTCAGGAGGTCGACTGGAGGAGCGCCGGCCCTTGGCGCCGTTCGGTTCGAGATCGAGGAGGCCCCAGCGCTCGTGCCGCACCGTTCCGTGTATCCGTCGAACGAGCGCCGCGGCAATGTAGAAGTCGATCTGAGTTTGCCCACGGGATATCCCTCCTGCCGCACCGGCACGCGACCATCGTCTACGTGGCCGGAGACGAAACCAGCAGAACGCATCACGAGCGGTTAGTAAAGGCGATTATATCCTTTGCAAACCACGAAAAATGATGTAGGGTAGCTTCAACGTCGGAGCTACCGCAATGTCTGTCCTGTCCAAGCCCTACTTTCACGACGAGGCCAAGGCTTTCGAATATCTCGAAAGCGTGTTGTGGCCCGAGGGCCTGGTTTGCCCGCATTGTGGCTCGGTCAGTGGCAAGCACTATGATCTGCGCAAAACCCGCATGGGCCTCCGCAAGTGCTCCGATTGCCGAAAGCAGTTCACGGTGAAGGTCGGCACGGTTTTCGAGCAGGCCCATATCCCGCTGAACAAGGTGCTACAGGCTGTCTATCTGATGACCTCGTCGAAGAAGGGCATCAGCGCGCATCAGCTGCACCGGGTTCTAGAGATCACTTACAAGGCCGCATGGTTCCTCGCGCATCGCATTCGTGAGGCTATGCGCTCCGGCGATCTTGCCCCCATGGGTGGTGCTGGCGAGATTATCGAAATCGACGAGACTTTCATCGGTCAGAAAAAGGATATGCCGAAGCGCCGCGGCTATGCCCACAAGCATGCCGTCCTGTCGCTTGTGGAGCGCGGCGGCACGGTTCGCAGCTTCCATGTTGACGGCACGTCGGCCGCGCATCTTGTGCCGATCCTTCGCGCCAACATCGCTAAGGAAGCCTCGGTTATGACCGACGAGGCCGGCCAGTACACGCACCTAGCGAAGGATTTCGCGAGCCATGATTACGTCAACCATGGCGCCGGCGAATATGGCCGCGGCAAGGTCCACACCAACACGGTCGAGGGTTTCTACAGCATCTTCAAGCGCGGCATGAAGGGAGTGTATCAGCATTGCGGCGAGAAGCACCTGCACCGCTACGTCGCCGAGTTCGATTTCCGGTATAACAATCGCGTCGCGCTTGGAATTGACGACGCCGAAAGGGCGCATCGTGCCTTGGAAGGCGTGAAGGGGAAGAGGCTGCTTTACCGGGACTCATCGGCCGAATAGAGTACAGATGGCATGAGAGCTGTAACGGTCGGATCGCGATGCCGCGTATCAAGGTGAGGTTTGCCATCAATAAGGGCCGCCATGGCGCGCCTATGGCGAAGCTTGGCAAAATATCTGAGCAAGCGGAAAAGTTTCTCAGAGCGCTTGCGGCTGATTGTGATATTGAGACGCGGCCCGGAGAATGGCTAGCTGCGAACTTCAAAAATGGTTCCGTTGAATATGACGCCGAATTTCAAGACGATGTGGACACCGGGGCTGTACAATTATTTGCTCGTTATCTTGAAGGGCTTGCGGATTTCGACCCAGATAGTGAAGATTTGAATTTTGGCGTACGCCCCGCGACGATTCTTGAATATGCGCGGATCGGCACTCTTATTGATCCTGACGAGGTTATTGGCCTAGGAATATATAAAGCTAAAGGCGGGAAACCTAAGTGGAGAAGCATTACGTATAATGCGACCGCCGCTCTTCGTCGTCACGTAGAGACGCCTATACCGTCTTATGGGTCTGCCCAAGGCATTTTGCACGCTTGGTATAAGGAGGCTCGAGAGCCGAATTTTCAGCTTCGTGAGCTATCTACTGATGTACTAATTAAGATTTTATATCCACCAACTCTTTACAGTTCAGTTGCCGATGCTGTCAAAGAACGAACCACCATACTGATGGTTAGTGGAGATATGTTATTTGACAGAGCTACGCGACAGGCAGTCGAATTAAGAGCGGAGCAAATTCGAAAGGTTAGGATGCTATCCTCTTCGGAGTTTGAGGAGTTTTTCGGGAGCGCGCCTTTATTTGAATCGGACGATGCATTAGAGACTTACGCCGATGGTTGAGTTTAGGCGACTCTATATTGATGCATGTGCTTTCATCGACATGGTTAAGACGTCGATTGGTAAGACGCTCGCGACAGATCGCGAGCAAGATGTCTGGCATATGAAGAAGCTTCTTGAGGCGAGTCGTGATAAAGAGATAGAAATTTTTACGTCGACTCTCACAATTGCTGAATGTACACATATCGGCGATACAGACATTAGCGAAGCAGTCAAGAATGCATTCTCAACGATTTTGATGTCAGGGCAATACGTTAAGCTTGTACAAACAACTCCATTTATCGGAGAAGACGCACGTGATCTTCGTTGGAAACATGGCATAGCCCTGAAGGGCGCTGATTCCATTCATGTTGCGTCAGCGCTTGACAGAAAGTGCGAAGAATTGTTGACAACAAATGGTCGGCTTCTACGATTAACAACACATGCTGATAAATTGGCCAAGCTTGGGTTGCGTATCGGATCTGGACGGGCAACGCTATGTTTGCCGGACAAATACAGGCAGCTCGGACTTGTAGAAGATGACAAAGCGCAAAGAACCGGCAGGACAGGTGCGGGCATTCATTGAGGCCGCTCGCGAACTCGGCTGCGACGAGGACGAGTCGCATTTCGAGGAAGCGCTAAAGAAGGTCGCGCGGCACAGGCCCCCGCCTGACAAGCCCGTTGAACCGAAGCAACCGAAACCGAAGAAACCCGGCCAGTGAACCGGGTTCTTGATCCGCCGGAGCGCATATGCACCTTAGTGACTGCGCCACGAATAACGCTCCGGCGCTCCCGGTTGGGCCGTGTGATTGCGGGCTAGAGCTGGCACTTGATGCCGCGCGGCATGGCTCTGTCGCCCCGCTTGTAGCCTGGGCGGGGAGCAACGGAATCCTCATTGAGGACATATGCAGAGAAGCCTTCGTCGAGTCGCATCAGCTTCCATCCGACAGGTTCGTTATGGACACTGCCGCCGCGAACCTGCCAAACGCGCATGAGCCAATTGCCGTCACTGGAAATGCCGACGGCATGAACCTCAACGACGCGTGAGTATCCATCGTAACGAAGTTCAAGGCGTTTGCCGTTTGCGAGCGCATCGCATGGGGTCGAAGGTTGCATGGCCGATCCTCGGTAGCTGTAACGTTACTAACCGATTCGCGTGGTTCGCAAAAGATATAATCGCCTTAGTAAACAGGGTCTCGCTGGTGTTGGGCAGCACGTGTACCAGGCTATTCTACGTCGAGCCTACGCTACCCCACGAATGTCTCGACGTGACCGTCCCGACTATTATTTTACGTAACTGGTCTCGATGAGATGCAAGATCGCTTCTTCCTGTTTCTGGAGGCGATCGCCCTTTTTCACGGCGCCATGCCCTAGTAGCGCCTTGACATAAGCGCTGTATTGCTCAGGCTTGAAAAACAGCTGCACACTCTTTGTCGGTACCTCGCCCTTGACCATCGCAGTCAACGTATGCGCCTTGACGCTCTGTGCCAGCGCGAGGAGAAGACCGATAGTCTCGTGCGACACATGGGGCGCGATGATCGACAGTTTCGTCCATCCGATCGCGATCAGAATCTCTTTGTCGACTTCATAGCCCTCGAAGGTCCGATCGATCTTTACCAGGTGATAACATCGCCTTCTGCCCAGTCCCGGAATCTTCAACAGCTGTTGGAACAGAGCAGGATCTTCGTCCTGGGCCAGGCGGAGAATTTTGCCCAACTCGAGGAAGGAGGCGTCGAGTGTGACGAGCAATTCAAGAGCTTTTTCGTAAATCTTGTTCGGATTCAATTCAGTTCTCCATTTGAGCAGGTGAAATAAATCGTAGCTTATAAGCGGACGAGGACAAATGAAAAGCGCACAACAAATAGTTTTTCTACATTGAGCCAAACTGCATGCGGATCAAATTTTGTCGTGCTACAGATTTCATCTAATTCTTCGGGACGCTCGTCGGGCTTGCATCGAGCGGAGTTGCGATAGGTTTGGTATGCCGGGATCTTTGTGGTGCTTGAGCGCCGGGGCCTCGCCATTTTTGCTATTGCCCTGGTTCACGAAAATTCTTATATTGGAAGCACTCACGCATCTGATGCGCGATACACCGGAGCCATGGAGGGCTGCGATGGCACTGACAGTAGAATGCTGTCGGTCCGCCTTCCAGCAGCGGTCCGACAGCGAGAGCCATCCGCTGGAGGAGTGCTTAACGGTGACGATCAAAGTTATCAAAAAAGCGAAGACGGCGAACCACGTGACGGTGGAGTCCAATAATATGGACGATATCGTGCACGAGATTGATCATCTGACGAAGGGACAGGCGCTCGAGCGCATCGTACAGCTGCAAGAAGTTATCAACGAGAGCTATTTCACAATGGGTGGCGTGCTCTCGAAGGTGAAGGCCGAGGGCTGGTACAAGCCCGACACGACTATCGAAGAATTTGTCGGAAAGCGATATGCGATGAGCGCACGGAAGGCGAGATATTTCGTCACGATTTATGAGAAGCTGCGCCAGCTCCCGATTGGCCTCGATGTGTTCAAAGGCATCGGTTGGACAAAGATGCGCATCCTTGTGCGCGTATTGAACAAGGAGAATGCCGAGGCCTGGGCGAAGTTGGCTCTGAAAAACAGTAAAGACGACCTCTACAAGCTTGTGAAAGCCGAGCTTACCACGTCGGGAAGCCAGTCGTCTGCTATCTCAAATGCGAAGCATGCGAAGGTCTTCAAATTCGACGACGAGCAAGTCGGCGTGATTAATGCCGCAATCGAAAAAGCCAAGGCTCAGTCCGGCGTGAAGGTAGACGCCAAGGCGCTTGAATACGTGTGCTCGGACTTCTGTGGTGGGACGAGCCTACTGAAACGTGTGATGGCCTGCTCCGACGAGAAGGTAAGCGAGTTCATGCTATACGCGGCCAAAAGACTGGGCTCGTCCGCCTGTGCACAAATCTTTGCCGAGGCCTTCACAGACGCACATTCCACCGAGGAAATACAAGAAGGAGCGACCATAGCCGCTTGATACGGCGAAGGCACAGAGAAGCGGAACCCGGGTTCCGCTTCCATTCTATGCTTGGCTTGCCATGTCGCCCTGTGTGACCGAGCCGCGACAGGAGCCGAAACGCTCCGAATTTACGCATCCAATAGTCAACTGCGTCGACGCAGAGAGCGACAGCTCCTGGCTGTAATCATTCGCCAAGCGGCAAACATTGCGCAATGGGTGTGATTGCGCCCGAAAAACAGCGTTTCCCCGACCAGCCAATTTGCCCGCAAAATCCGTTACCCTCACGCCGGCCTCGTGCTCGCGAGAAATCCCGATAATCTCTCTTCTGGATTTCTCATCTTCTTCATCTACCCGTCCCCCGAGCGACAAGACTCTGTCCTCGCCCGAGAAATTTGCATGCCAAAGCCATGTGACGCACCCCCTTTGGGTGCCCGCATGCCTCGATGTCTTGTCACAAATGTTGTGGGTTGGAATACCGCCGGCGACGAATCAGCTGCATCATGGGCGTCGCAGTCGAAGCTGTTTCTCATTCGAGCTTCCTGTGTTCCGACCACGTCAGGCAATTCGATGACGACATTTTCAGCGTTGCTCGGCCATGCTCTTGGGACGGCTACTTCGCATCGCCTTGCTCGGGCACCGTGGGCTACCGAGCATCCCACCACGAACATAAGTCATTGCACCCGACCTCCGTATCAGTAGACTTCACTACATATCCACCGAGGTACGGAGGTTCCTCGAAATGTCGTCAACGCTTCAAAAAATGCGTGCTCGTGAAGCCGCGACCTATCTGCGCATAGCGCCCTCTACGCTTGCAAAAATGCGTTGCTATGGAGGTGGACCTCGTTTCGCTAAGGTCGGGCAGCGTGTGGTCGTCTATGACAAAGACGACCTCGATATCTGGCTCGCAGGGCGAACTCGCGAAAGCACAAGTAAATTGCTTCCCCACCAGGAGGCGCCGAACGCTACGCACTACCGATAATTGCACGGAAGTGTGACATTGCTACTGGCATATTCGAGTTGTCGCCATGACCGTGCAACCTCAGACTATCGATCTCGACGCTGCAATTGCTCACGCCAAAGCACGATCCGATGAATTCGAGCTGATCACGATCAGAGAAGCAGCGGCGACACTGAATGTCACGATCAGAACAGTCCGTCGATGGCAAGCCGCCGGGAAGATGCCGGCGCAAATCAAGCACGGCCGCAACAAGAAATACCGTAGAGCCGAAATCGAGGCCATGGCAGCGACGTTGGGGAGAGATGCATCGTGAGCGAGCAAGCTAGTTTGCCAACCGAAATCGATCGGATACGCGATGGAATCCTCGATGCGATCGAAGTGATCCGCGATGCCGGCAAACTGACGGACGCAGAGATCGGCATGCTGATCCATAACGCGAAGACCCATGTTCGGCGGCTGCGGAAGGTCACTGCGGCCAGCCACAAGGGAATGCGCAAGCAGCTTCAGGTGGCCAATGGGATGATCTGGGGTTCGGTCGAAGCGTATATCTGTGCGGTCGTTCGAGCCTCCATGAAATTGGCGCCGACTCTGTCCTACGCGGAGATCGTCAAACGGGCGAACGAACTGACCGTATGGCAGACGCTGTCCGAGCCTGTGTTCGTCTATTGGCGCGAGAAATCCGGGAAGCCTGGCGAATATCGCCCCATCGTTGCTCCCGGACCGATGAGGAGAGCGCAGGCTTTCGCGGTCCGCGACGTGCTGTCGGTGATCGGCATCGACAACGACTTCGATTTTACGAGGAAAGGAGCGAAAGGCGAGAAGGGTCTCGTCGAGACCGTATGCCGCGACATCGTCGACGGCATAAACTGGTGGTGGACGCCTGACGTAAGGAACTGCTTCCCGTCCATCAGACCAGGCCACTTCGGATGGTTGCCGATCGATCGGCGGATCAAGAAGAATGTCTTCTATCTTCCGAAGTGTGCAGAGATCGTGGTCAAGAACCCCGGTGCGGAGATCGGCAAGGTCTTCAAAAGCATCGAAGGCCTGTACCCCGATCTCTCGGTGGGAAATGTCTCCCAAAAGGAGCTTTCTTCTCTCACCGTTCAGATCGTTCGCCGGGGCCTACCTCAAGGCTCGGTGTTAAGCCCGCTGCTGGCGCGCGCGGTTGTCCGACGAGCGATGGGCCAGGCTCAATTGCCGCCTGGGGTCCATCACTATTCGTTCGCTGACAACCTGCATGTGGGCGCGTCGACGAAACAGGAGATAGGAGCAGCGGTTGGGGCAGTGACGGAAGCATTTTCGTCGCTCCCCGGCGGACAGATTGAACTTCACCCAGCTAAGGCTCGCCACGCTCGATCGTGGCGGGTCGATATTCTCGGCTACAAGCTAGAGCCCGGAAACGGCTATGGCGCCAATGCCGTTCATGTGAAACCCGGACCCGAGCGAACGGCACGCTACCGACGCAAGCTCATGGCGAAACTGGTCAGAACCAACGATACCTCCGAACGATTCAAGATCGGAGAAACTTACTGTAAGCGATGGTTCGGCACTCAGAGTGGATGGACGAAAGTGCCACGCTTCTCACGCAAGGTGGCCTTGGCTATTACCGATGCATACGTCGATGACTTCAACAGGAATATTCTGACAGCAGATGGCAAACTCGACAAAGCGAAGCTGCTGTTGAAGCCGAAGTGATGATCGATGGTTGCCCGGCTCATCTCCGCGTGTGCGGGGAACACCTCTTATCACATACCATAGTGGTGGCTCATTGCGGTTCATCCCCGCGTGTGCGAGGAACACCCACACGATCTCGCTGCGCACATACCACCCGTCGGTTCATCCCCGCGTGTGCGGGGAACACTCCGGCGGAGTTTTGCGCAAGCGCGCGCCTGGCGGTTCATCCCCGCGTGTGCGGGGAACACAACGCAACTGCGGTTGGGACGAACATCGCCGACGGTTCATCCCCGCGTGTGCGGGGAACACGCGGTTATGCGCTTGCCCGCAATGGCGGGATGCGGTTCATCCCCGCGTGTGCGGGGAACACGCTAGAGCCAGACGGTCGCCAATTCCGGGAGTCGGTTCATCCCCGCGTGTGCGGGGAACACACCATCAATGCCAGATTTTTTTCCGGCCCGTCCGGTTCATCCCCGCGTGTGCGGGGAACACATTTTGACGAGCGCAGAAGATTGATGCAATGGCGGTTCATCCCCGCGTGTGCGGGGAACACCCATGAGATACGCGCAAGCCGCGTTCCTCAGTCGGTTCATCCCCGCGTGTGCGGGGAACACTACCCAGAGCAGCGGGACGCTGTTGCTGAAGGCGGTTCATCCCCGCGTGTGCGGGGAACACGTCGTGGGGTGATCGCTCGACGTGGCGGATCGAGGTTCATCCCCGCGTGTGCGGGGAACACGGTCTATGTCGCCTGAACAAAAGGAAGACCTGCGGTTCATCCCCGCGTGTGCGGGGAACACGCGTCGTAAGGCCAGAGTCCGGATGCATTCGCCGGTTCATCCCCGCGTGTGCGGGGAACACTCGAGTCCGCGCTTGCGGATTCGTCTGTCGAACGGTTCATCCCCGCGTGTGCGGGGAACACTTTCAATTACTCGAATGGACGAATGGCGCCCCCGGTTCATCCCCGCGTGTGCGGGGAACACGTCCAGCTCGTTCCTGGCCTGCACCATCAAAGCGGTTCATCCCCGCGTGTGCGGGGAACACACACTCGCGCTCTTCCAAAACCTGAATGATCTCGGTTCATCCCCGCGTGTGCGGGGAACACTTGCAGCCGGCCTTCCCGATCGTCATTCGCGGCGGTTCATCCCCGCGTGTGCGGGGAACACTTTCCCGTTCATGCCTCAATAGCCGCTCTTGTCGGTTCATCCCCGCGTGTGCGGGGAACACGCGAATGCGATGATGATCGATCCGCCGGCGGCCGGTTCATCCCCGCGTGTGCGGGGAACACATGCTGGCACCGCTCGCCGGGAAGCTCTTCACCGGTTCATCCCCGCGTGTGCGGGGAACACTCTTGCCGCTAAGCAATTGTTCCGTCGTTTCTTTCACGATGTCAAACAGCACTACCGATGTTCTCGGTATGTCCCAGACGCTCGGAATCCCCTCAGGTCCCGCGCCGCCGCGGGCGCCTTTCAGCCACCTGGCGGTCGTGCGCCTCGCCTTCGGGCCGAGTTCCGGGTCCCGTCTCGACTGGCAGGAAGGACACGAGTCGGAACCCGTCGAAATCAACCGGGATCCTGCGGTTCTTGCCGCAGGTCTCGAACGAGAATCCGGCATCGTTCGGTGCGTCCCAGGCGATCACCGCATTGCCGTCCTCGATGCCGCCGAGGACTTGGTCCCAGATCATCTCTCGGACCTTTCTCGAATAAGTCCCGACATAGACGCCCGCGCGGACCTCGAGGAGCCAAACCGCAAGACGCCCGCGCAGACGCGGTGGCGCGTTCTCAACCACGATGACCAACATCTCCGGTCCCCTCGGGATTTGTAAAGGCGATCGGCTGTGCCTCCGGTGGATCCTCAGGCATCGGCAGGCCGCCCGCCGCGAGCATCTCCTCGATCGAAGGGATCAATCTCTCGAGCAGGTTGGTCTTCCGGAACGAGTCCCGGCACGCCCGCCGCACCGCCCCCACGGGCTCGTCGAGCAGCTTGCCCTTGGCGGCCTTGCCGGCAATCTCGAAGGAGATCGGCACCACGGTCTCGAACTTGAACACGTCCGCGACGTCGTAGACGAAGCTCTGCGGCTTGCCGGAGTGGAGAAAGCCGATCGCCGGGGCATAGCCCGCAGCGAGGATGGCGGCCTCCGCGAGGCCATAGAGGCAGGCGGTCGCGGCACTCAGGCAGCGGTTGGGCACGTCCGAGGCGTTCCAGGCATAGGGATCGTAGTCGCGCCGCGCCCAGGCGACGCCGTTGGCCTGAGCCTGAAGCTCGTAGAGCCGCTTGACGCGAGCGCCTTCTATGCCCCGAAGCTGCTCGATCGAGCGGCGCTCGGGAGCGGGCTCGCCGAAGCGCATCTCGTACATCTTGCGCACGACCCTGAGCCGCGCGTCGTCTTCGAGCGCGAGACGGGCCTGGTAGAGCAGCCGGTCCGACCGCGCACCCCCGGGCTGGCCCGCCGCGTAGAGCCGCACGCCGGCCTCGCCGATCCAGGTGACGAGCGTACCCGCGCGTGCAGCCAGCACGACAGCCGCATGGCTGATGCGGGCGCCGGGCTCGAGCATGAGGCAGGCGAGCCCACCCACCGGAATGTGGGTGCGCACACCGTTCTTGTCGATCACGACGAAGGCGCCGTCGAGGACATCGAGCTGGCCCTTCTCGATGAACATGATCGAGGAGCGCTCCTTGATCGGGATCGGCCGCGGCGGTGCGAGGCCGGGCATCCCGCCGCCGGCGCTCATCGCGCCCTCCTTATCAGCATGAGGCCGCAGCCGAAGCTCTTCGCCTTGCCGAAGCCTGCTGCGACCGCCGGCAGGAAAAGGGCCGGATCGTCGATCGAGATCGTCCCTGCGAGGTCGAGGACCCCGAGCTCGATCGGCTTGCCTTTCCGGCGCGGGATGGCACGCGTGCGATAGCTCGTCTCACGGAGCTCGTCGAGGCGGAACCCGGCCTTGCGGCCTTGGGCGGCGAGCCAGGCGCGCCCGGCCTCGTCAGCGAGTCGATCGCGGTGAGGCGCACGCTCGCCTTGCGGAAAAGCTCGCAACTGGTCCATGACGATGTCGCTGCGCTTCGGCCTGCCTTTATCGTCCTTGCGCGTGACAACCGCGTTGGCGCGGAGGGCGAATACGAGTCGGTCGCCTCCGGACAGGACCGGCTCGAAGGGTTTGGTCTCGACCTCGAAGAAGCCATGGACGTCATGGGGCGGGCGTTCCGAGAGCACAAACCAGCGGCGGCGGGCCTCGTCCTCACGCCACAGGAAATCGCGCCGGCGATCGGCGTCGTCGGCAAAGGCCGTCCAGACGAGCCTATGGGCGAGACCGGACTGGCGACCATCGTCGTCGGAGGTGAGGAGCGGCTCTAGTGCCGCGAGCGAAGCATCGCGCCGCAAGCCGAGGCGGGAGAGATAAAGGCTCCTCACGGCGCGTCTCCTCGCGCGAGTGCTCCGACGAATTCCTCACGAAGGGCGAATTGCCAGCGCTTGCGGCTGAGGACCGAGTCGCGGCGTTTTTCGACGCGGCCCAGGCGGTTTTCCTCGTGGGGACCTTCCATTGCGAGCTGCCGAGGAGTCGCGGTGAGGCGGTAGGTCTCGCGAAACCCGGCCTGTCCCACGCTTGCCGCATCATGCGCCGCGAAGGCGTCGTCGAGCGTCGCGGCCTCGACGATGTAGGGGGCCATGGGCAGCATCAAAGGGCAAGACTTGCGGCCCACGTAGGGGACGAACACCGGACAGCGCAGAGCGGCAGCGATGGACTCCGCGCTGTGGCGTGGTGTCGGTGTCGTGGGCCAGAGCGCGATCGTGTAGCTGCAGTCGGTGCGATATTCGCGGTACGTGAGGATCGTGCCGATGTCCTCCCCTTGCAGTTCCTCGCGCCGTGTAGCGGGACGCGTCTTTCTGGTTCGCTTCGAGGTCTGGGCCGTGTGATAGTCCGTCATCAGCCGGCGCGGCGCGCGCGACGGAAGATCCTCGATCCGCGCGGCGTAAAGCCAGTCCACGGCGAGCGCCGCATGCGCTTCGTCGTCGGAGCGCTCGATGCCGAGAGCACCGGCAACCAGGCCGAGGATCGCCGATTTCATCGGCCGGTCGGCACTCGCGCGCCGTTCTCCGACCGCGACGCCGCCGAAGGAGGCGAGCGGGGCCGCGAGCGTGAAGATGAGGTAGGTGGTCATGCGGAAGGCTCCGTGACGAAGGCCACGAGCCCCGTGAGGTCGCCACTTCCCTCGGGTACGTTCATCTCGCGGGACGCCTCGGCGCAGGCACCATAGGCGCGGTCCATATCCTCACGTGCCTTCCGCAATGCGCGAATCGATTCGGCGAGGTAGTCGGCGCCGGTCACAGGCTTGGCGAAGGCGGCTGCGAGGGTACGTGGCTGCTGGCTGCCCTTTTCGGCCAGAATGTAGGAGGCTCGCGCGCGGCTCGCGAAGCTCGCCTGCTTGCCGGTTGGCGAGACTGTGGCGAGCGCTTCGATCAATGCTTCGATGGACTTGTCGGCGAGCGCCGTATCACCGCCGAGATTCCTCACCAACAGCGCCTTGTCGATGCAGACATAGAGATAGAAGACACCGGAGCCGAAACCGAGCTCGCCCATGAAGCCGGCGCCGGCATCCTCCTCCGGAGTCTTGAGATCGTCCACCGCAGTGTAGAAATCATCCTCGACCGCAACCTTGTGGGTTGTGACCGCATGGGCAACCTGGACGGACGCCTCGCGGTTGAAGCGCGGGTTGTCGGCGAGCATGCGGCCGAACATGGCGATGTCGGCTGCGGTATCGGCGCGGGTGAGGATCGTATCTGCGTCGATCTTCACCGCCTCTCCGGCAAGCGCCGCTTCGGCGAGCGAAAAGGCTTTGGCGCGTTCCACGGGGCCGATGAAAGCGAGCTGCGCCGTGCGGGCCGAAGGAGACGCCGCATCCGCCTTGCCCTTTTCGGGCTCGGCAACCTTGCCGAAAACCGTCGCGATCTCGCGGGCGATCTTACGCGCTTGGTCGGCCGTGGCGCCCTTTCCGACGAGATGCTCCTCGATCTCCTCGCCGAAACGCTGCGTCCGCTCGCCGAGGTGACCATCGAGCGCCCGCTTGAAGGCCTCGCTCGTGCGCACGGCACGCTTGATCGCCTGGGACGAGATACGCAGCCTCTCGACGCCGCCCATGATCGCGGACTTCGGCCGGCCAGTGTCGTCGCGGTTGAGGTTCGACGGCGGGTAGAAGGTGAGGATGTGGAGCTGGATGAAACGGGACATGTGATAATCCTTTGTGGCAAGTGGGGTTCAGGCCGCAGCGTGGTCGGGATTGTCGGGCGCGGCCGAATCTTCGGGTGCGGCAGCGCCAGCGCCATAGTAGTCGAAGGCGAATCGGGTCCGCCGTCGCTGTCCTCGGGTCTCGTCAGGCCAGTCGAAGAGGCATTCTGCGAGGTCGGCGACATTCACCTTGTGGCCGAGGAGCGCGACGAGCCGGCGGAACGCGATGAGGCTTTCGTCCGGTGTCGTCGCGGCCAGCAGCCGGCGCAGACGCAGAGGCTGCAACACGCGCTGATCATCGCCTTTGGCTTGGCCTGCCGCTGTGGCGACGGTACGCGACGAGTCGTGCTCCCGGATGTGGGCGAGGACCGCCGCGATCACGGCGGCACGCTCCAGGGATCCTGTGCCCGGAAACCGCACGAAGGACTGCAAGCGCCGGCAAAGGTCTGCCGTCGCTTCCTCTGTCGCAGCTTCGATCAGCTCCGATCGGCGCAAACGCGCCAACGCACCCGAGTCTCCTTTCCTCACTTTCGTCTTGTCGGGATTGGGCTGGAGCGCGCTCCACCATGTGAGCGCCGCCTTGCCGATCGTAGGTTTGATTTCGTCGTGGGTCACGGGCGGAGCTCCTTGGTGGCGTGCTTTCCTTGCTTTCCAGCTTTCTTCCTAGCCTCGGGGGACGTGAGTGCGAGCACCTTGTAGAGCTCGGTGCCAAATTTGCCGTAGCCTTTCATCGCAAGCGACAGGAGCTTGCGCCCGGCGACCACATCCGCGGGCGGGATCAGATCGAAGGATTCGATGGGTGCGCTGTCGTCGAAGATCACGAGCGCGCGGCGCGCGAGGATGGCGCGCCATTTCTCGGCGAGCGCGCCTTGCGGATTCTCGACGGTATCATCGGTGAAGGCCTCGATGGCCAAGTCGAGCAGACGGTGGAAGTCGCTGTCGGTATCGTCCCATAAGCGTTCGCGCGCCGCTTCGAGAATGGTCGTGTCGGCCTTGACCTCGCTTTTCGGACCGAAGAGGGCGAGCCGAAGCGCTGTGCCGAGGGCCGAGGCCACGACTCCCGCTGCGTCCACCATGAGGCTTGCAAGTCGGGCGATGTCCTCGGCGAGCATCGCGTCACCCACGCAATGGAGAGGCAGCTCCGTCTCGGCGAAGGCGAGGGCCTTCATGTTGTCCATGGCGAAGCCGCCAGCGAGGAGCCGGGACGTCTTTTCCCATCTCCTGCCGAGATTGGTCAGGCGTCCTTTCGCACTTGTGATCGCCGCTGCGGGAAGCCGTGTGGCCTCTGGGTTCCTGTAGACGAGGCCGAGCCATTGCCGATAGCCCAACCGCCCTTCCGGCGCATGGACCGGGAGCGTCTCAGGAGCGTTCAGCTTCACCTTGTAGTAGGGAGAGAGCGGATGCCGCCAAGCGCCATAGTTCACGCCCCAGGGACTGGTTTGAAAGCCGGTTACGATGACGTCATCGACAAAGCCGGTGAGGTCACAGGGCTTGCCTTCCATGTTGGGTTGGAGGACGAGGCGGATGCGGCGCGGCATTCCGAAGAAGGCTTGCAGCTTGTGGGCGTCGGTCTCGTTGACGACCTCCTTGTTGGCCGAGGTCCGCGTCGGCGCGAGCCAAGGGAAAGCGTCCTTCGTGCGGTCGAGGTCGAGCGTGTAATCCGCGGGTGTGTTGAGCCACAGGCGCTGCCACAACGTGACGGGTCTTTTGGTGTCGGCGGTGTCGGGAAGAACCAAGGTGACGAGCGGCCCACCTCCCCGGAGAGACGTGCGGTGACCTGCGCCGCCCGAAGGCGCGAATTGTTGCAGTGCGTAGAGCGCCATGGCCCCGGCCGCTCGCGACAGCACGGACACTCGGCCGCGCTTCACGAGGAGATCCTTGTTTTGCTTTACCGTGATGGCGCCCGGCGCCTCGATGAAGAGCGCCTCGACGGGAGATGGGTCGGCTTCGAGCGGATCGAGATCCTGGAGGAAGCGCGGGCCGTCGCCGTCGAGCACGAAGGCGTGGGCGAAGGGCGCGAGGCGTGCCTCGAGAACCTCGGGCGGGGGCGGCTCGTGGAAGAGGCGCATCCATTGCTTCGGCTCGCGCGGGTCGGCCGGATAGATCGCGGCGAGAAGGCCGATCAGGAATTCTTGGGCGGCGAGATCGAAGTCGGGCCTCGGCCAGGCGAGCGCGACGACGGGGTTCGTGGCGTGGTCGGAGGTGATCTCCGCGGGGCGGATGTATTCGACCGTTCCGTTCGCCCGACGGACGGGAAGCCAAGGCTCGGCCGAGAGGTTGAACATTGATGATCCCATAATGCCTCTCTTCGAAATGAGGAGAGAAGATCATGAGAAATACTCATCTGATACGTCAACTCCAGTTGCGCTGCGGCATCAGGCCCAGCTCGCTTTCAGCTCTAGACCGGCCGTTGGAGAGTACCGGATCCTGTTGCTCGGGGCCTTGCGGCTCGAAACGATCCCGCGCCATGCTTCTTTTTCGTCCCTTGTCAGCACCAAGATCGGAATTTCCATCTCTGACACGGTCCAGTCCTGTTGCGCGGCCTCGATCGCCGTTGCGAGGTTCGCCGGATTTTCGGTTCTCTCGCAGAGCGCTTTGCGCACGCTGACCTCGGAGAGTGCCCAGGCTCGCCAGTCCGCGCCATCCCCCACCTCGGCCCAAGGAACGACGCGACCCTCCTCGACCTTGGCGAGCCGCAAGGTGATCGCCTCCTCGCCGATCCTTGTTTGCACCTTCGTATCGCTGTCCCACGGGGCGCCCGCGCGGTCGTATCCGCGATCGAGCTTCAGGACGTTCTGCGCGGCCCAGACCTTCTCGGCGCCGTGCATGCCCTCGGACTCGTTCTCGGCCGCTTGCAAGCCCTCGGGGATCTCGAGCCGCCCGTCCCCGTAGACGGACTCGACGAGCGCGCGCACCTCGCCGCTCTCAACCGCCGCGAGATCCGCGCTCGTCTTGCTCACGATCTTTCCGGCGGAGAACAATGCCTTGGCGGAGCGCCAGAGCAATGCAGCGTTACTGTAGACACCACATGTCCCCGGGAGAAGTCCGGAAAGCCACCGCGGCTCGCCGTCATCAGGCGGCTCGGGCGAAAGAATATGCAGGATCGGGCGATCGGCGCCCGGCCGCAATCCGCGCTCATGCCGCCACAACCGCCCCGCGCGCTGGATCAAGAGATCCACAGGCGCGAGGTCGGTCAGCATCACATCGAAGTCGAGATCCAAGGATTGCTCCACGACCTGGGTCGCGACGAGAATGCAGTTGCGCCTGCCCTTGCTGTCTTTCCCGAACCGCCCGAGCACGTCGTCCTCGACGCTCGCCCGGTCGCACAACGCAAACCGGGCGTGAAATAACACCACATCGCTGAACTCGGCGGCGAGCGCGTCGCGGCTCGCGATGGCTTCATCGACGGTGTTGCGAATGACGGCGACCGCCGCGCCCGCCCGAGCAGCCGAAAGCGCGATCGCATGCACGTCGTCGAGCGAGGCCACACGCTGAACATCGACGGTGCGCTCAAGCGCCTCGCGCAGCGCGAGCGGCGTCTCGCGCGCCGTGGCACCGGAGACCGTGGTCACGAGCGGATAGGCCATGGCGCTCGCGGTCCAGGACGGTCCTTCGACTCCTTGCCGGAAAGCCCGGACGAGCCTCGTACGCCGCTCCGCCGGCAAGGTCGCGGAGAGCACGATGGCCGAGCCGCCGAGCGCCGAATGGAAGCGGAGCAAAGTCTCGATCTCCTCGCCCATATAGGCATCGTAGGCATGAGCCTCGTCGATGACGAGCACTTTGTCGGAAAGGCCGTGGAGCCGCAGCGATTGGTGCCGGGCGGGGAGCACAGCGAGCAGGGCTTGATCGATCGTGCCGGCCCCGACTTGCGCGAGGAAGGCTTGCTTCGCCGAGCGCCGGATCCAGTCCGCGCAGAACGCGCTCGCCGTCGTGCTTGACGGGTCGTCGTCCTCGAAATCCGTGTCTTCGTTGCGGCCAAGTCGACTCGGCAAGCTCGCGAATCCCTCGACGAGACTACGCCTGCCGTGGACGAGAACGATCGACGGTGTCGGCAAGTTGTCGAACATGGCTCGATAGGAGCGGGCGAGCCGATCGAACATGGCATTGGCCGTCGCCATCGTGGGAAGCGCCACGTAGAGGCCGCGTGCCTTGCCGGCCGAGATCAGGCGATAGGCGAGGAGGACCGCGGCCTCGGTCTTGCCGGCGCCGGTCATGTCCTCGATGACGAAGAGCTGTGGTCCGTCGCCGATTTCCACCTTGCCCGCGAAACATTGCAGCTCGGTCGGCGCCTGGATCGTAGGGAATAGATCGCTGAGTCCCTGGCCCTGCGCAGGTCGCGCGGGTAGGAGCCCCGATTCCTTCAATACCTTCTCGGCCGAGGGACGTGCGATGTGGTTCCAATAGTCATCGAGGTCGTCGACCTCGGAGGGCGTTCGGAACGGAAACCAGGTCCGGTTGGAACCGAGCCAATCGGAAAGAACCGTGAGACCCGACAAGGCGAAGGAAAACAAAGGCGTGTGCCGGTCATCTATAGAGCAAGAAAGCTTCGGGTCGAACAGACTGAGGACAGCCTCTACCAGAGCAACGGCAACCTTGCGGCACTCGCGACCTATGTCGTGCCTCGGATTGCGAATCTCCTTCCCGTCGATCGGCTCGCCATGATGGCCGCAGCTCGCTTGAAAGACGAGGTCGCGGTTCGACGCGCAGAGCTCGGGCAAGATGCGCTCGGCGATGTCCGCTAGTTCGTCGACGTCTTTCATCAACCAAAGGCCGGCGGCATCGTGGCGCACGGACAGAGGGTCCTTCGGACATGTCCCGAGAACCTCCGGCCAAAGCTCAAGCCGCTTGCCTTGGAACCCGCGCGCGCATTTGCCGATGTCGTGCAGGGCGATCAGTACGACGACGAGATCGCGCAAAGCATCGCGGTCGACCTCAAGCCGCCCCGCGAGCCTGTCGAGCCAGCGCGGACTCACGCGGAGCCAAGCCTCGGCACAAGCCGCGACGTCGAGCAAATGAAAAGCAAGCGGGTGGAAACTTCGGGCACCCGCGTCATGCTCTGCTTTGCCCCACAATTGCAGTATCGCATGGTCCACGAGAATCGAGCCTGTTCCCAATCAGAAAGCCGTACGCGCCTAAACTTTTACATTCTATCTTTGTTTATCAAATCTGTCACAGGCCGTTCCTTTATGGTATAGTTTTAGGTGCTTCCATGCGGTCGTGACAGGCATCCAGCGTATCAAGGCACGATAGAAGTATTGCTGAACGCAACCGCGTGTACCGGCCGCCCAGTGACTAGCATCCAGATGACAAATAGTGTGTTAGCCATTTTCTCTGAGTTCGAATCCTGTTAGTATAAAACATTACTGTCATTGATGAATATTTATAAAGTGCGTGCAACGATCGACCGCAAGCGGTCAATATTTTTACAAGATATCGATTGCACTAAGTTTCTACGCAGATGCTCCATCTCGAAATGTTCTCACTTTCATCCTCTCGGGCGCGCCATTTCACCGGGCAGGATTCGAACTCTGTTTGCCGCCGCCGCTTCTTCGGCCTCCGCATTTAGCCTGCTCGAGATTTTGAGATCGGTGCAATCCAGGCCTGAGAGATGAGGTTTTCAAGGAGCGGACAGGCGCTTAGCCTTTGCAGGTCGTGCTCGAACTTTGTTGTCGTCGAGCAACGGTGCGGGTCATACAGTGCGTCGGTTGATCGGCAGCCTATCTGCGGGCGGTCGATGTTGAGCCAGATCGAGACGAACGGAGGGAGACAGAGCATGCTGAAGTCGGTCGCCGACATCCTTCTCGCTCTGCAGAAGTACGAACAAAAGGAGCTCGAAGAGCAGAGCATCAGTCATGGGCCTACCATCGGCGCGATGTATGAGGGGCTTTCCAGGTCCATTCTCGGCGAAATGGTACCCGACACCCTGAACTTGAAACTAGTTCAGGGTTTCGCCTCTGGACCCGGCGAGTCTCTAAGCAGGCAAATTGACTGCATGTTGGTGCATGGGGAGGGGCGACGAATCCCTTACACCGAGTCGTTCGTATGGCCCGTTCGAAACGTCTTGGCAGCGTTTGAGGTCAAGAAGACCCTGTATGCTTCGGAGTTGCGAACTTCACACGATACCCTTGCATCCGTTCTTACCCAGTTTGAGGCAAGCGCAGCCGATGGTGTCAACGACCAGTCTGCGGCCATTCGCTTCGCCGAACTCATGGGGCGGGTACCAACTCCGGACGTGGCCGATCAAGCTACTCTTACATACTTCGCACATAGCTATCACGCGCCGTTAAGGATCGTGTTTGCATACGACGGTTATTCAACTGAGGGAGGTTTGCGCGATGGATTCATGAAGTACTTCCGTGAATTCATCTGGCCACAACGACCGATCTTCATTCCATACCAGTTTCCAAATCTAATCGTCTGCGGCGAGAACACGATAGTTCGATACAACGGTCACCCCTATCTCCGACCGGCAAATGAACGAGGAGTATGGCCGCTTTTGGCAACAAGTGCTGCCAACCCGTTACACTTCATCATAGAGACGCTATGGTATCGGTTTGCTACCGACTTCGCGTGGCCGTATCCCTTCGACGCGCACCTTTCTCAGGGGCGAACAACGCCTCTCTTGACCGCCCGGTTTTTCACAGCTGATGATGGTTTACTTGGTGTTAGGTACGGCGAGGTTAAAACCTCTAGCGACGAACTATCCAGGAAGGAGCTCGGATGGGAACCAATGCGCCTGACCCGCGAGCAATGGTTGTTACTACGTGTAGTTCAGATTCAGGGAGTAATTGAATCAGATGATGCCCGCCTGAAGACGTGGTGCAAGGTCAACAGGATCAAGCTAACACAGGCCAAACAGACGCTGACGAATGAACGGCTCATAGTCGAGGCTGAAGGCAAACTCACTTGTTTTCGCGAGAAGCTCTACTCAACGGTAGTCAATGGAAGGTTGCTCACGTCTCTCGAACAGGACCGATGGAGGCTCGACGCTCTCGCAGGAAAACTTCAAAGCGCGACAACTGAAGCGCGCATCAGGACCACGAAGCTTTTGCGCGAATTGGAGCGAGGTGTAGAATCCTGGCACGAAGTATCCGGTGAAGCCCAGAAGGAAGGCAACATTGGATTGGGCCGCATCCGGATTTCTTTCTAGGGAGTGATTGCCAGGATCGTGAGTTGTGACCAAGGAGACGCCCCTTCTCGATCTGGAAATTAATACGTAGTTACAATGACATAGCGGTGCCCAGTTTCATCCTCTCCGGCGCGCCATTCTTTTTCCTGTTGTCGGTTAGTCCGCCTTTCCTCGTCCCGCCCAGGAGCGCAGAAACGCCACCTGCGTGTCGCCGTAGGTCCGTGCTTCGATCAGGGCGAGCTCGGACGGCACCGAAACCTCCACGCCCTTCGCCTCCTCGACGACGAGGAGCGCATCCTCCGCGAGCCAGCGGGCGCTCCGCAGAGCCTCGAGCGCGGGGCCGGCGAGCCCTTTGCCATAGGGCGGATCGAGGAAGGCGAGAGTAAAGGCGTCGCCGCTCGGCGCCGTTCCGAGCCGTGCCGCATCACGGCGCAGGACCTCTGCCCGATCGCCGAGGCCGAGCACTGCGACATTGGCACGAGCGAGCGCAACGGCCTCGATGCTCTTGTCGACCAGCAGGGCCTGGGCTGCGCCGCGCGACAGAGCCTCGAGCGCCATCGCACCCGTTCCGGCGAAGAGGTCGAGCACGCGCGCGCCTGCGACCGGATCGCCATAGGCATGGGTGAGGATGTCGAAGATCGTCTCGCGCAGCCGGTCCGAGGTCGGCCGGATCGCCTGCGAGGTCGGCCCGGCGAGGATCCGGCCCTTCAGCCTGCCGCCGACGATCCGCATGGGCGATCAACCCTTGCGGGGAGGCGACCCGGGTCGGTTCCGTCCCTTCGGATGGCCGCCGTCGGGCGGCCTCTTCCCGGCGGGCTTGCGCTCCGCGCGCGCCCCAGGATGGGCACCGTCCGTCCGAGTCTTCGCGGGTGCACGCTTCTGCGACCGATAGGGCGTCGGGCCACCTGCCGCGCTGTTCGGCCGTTCGCGTCGTTCCGCCCGTCCTGCCGCAGCCTCGCCACTCCTCGGCCGCGCGGACGTGCGCTCCGGCAGCGACCGGTGCCGAGACTCTTGTCCGTCCGGCCTCGCACTGGGGCGGTTTCCGATCCGCTTGGAACCCACCCTATTTTCTCGTCTTGTCGCAATCTCGCGACGCGAGCCGGCGTCCGCTTCGCTGGAAGTTGCTCCAGAGGCGCGGGATTTCGGACCGCGTGGCTTGCGCTCTGCGGCACCTTCGGGACCCTTGCGCAGGGCTTCGAAGTGGCGAGCATTGCGGGTCCTGCCCTTCGTCTCGGCGGGCTTCGGCGCCACCGCGACAACACGCTCGACCGAAACGACCCGACCGCTCCGGTCGGCGGTTTCGCCCCTTTCAATCCGCTTGCGCGGCCCGCCCTGTGCCTCGGCCTCCTGGCGGCGCAAGACCGAGACATGCTTGCGCACGCGAGACGGGGGCTTCACCTTGGGGACCGCGGCGGGTGTCGGCGCCCGTGAGCCTGCGTCGGTCGCGCGCGCTGTCGCCCGTGGTCCATCCGTAGGTCTTGGTCTTGGCCGTGGTTCGTCGCTCGGACGGCGACCTTGCCCCGACCGGCGCTCCGGCTCGCGTCTCACCTTTTCCGCGGGCGGAGAGACGCTCTCCTCCTCCCCCGAGGGACTCGTGAAATCGGCGCCTGCGGCTTTCGCCAGCGAGGGCCCGAGCTGATCGCGCAGCACCTTGGTGCGGACCTCCTCGACCGCGCCCTCGGCGAGCTCGCCGAGCTGGAACGGGCCGAACGAGAGCCGGATCAGCCGGTTGACCGCAAGGCCGAGATGCTCGAGCACGCGCTTGACCTCGCGGTTCTTGCCCTCGCGCAGCGACAGGGTGAGCCAGCAATTGGCGCCTTGAACGCGGTCGAGCGTCGCCTCGATCCCGGCGTAGGAGACGCCGTCGATGGTGACCCCTCGGCGCAAGCCGTCGAGCGTGGCCTGATCCGTCTCGCCGTTCACCCGCACGCGATAGCGCCGAACCCAGCCCGTCGAGGGAAGCTCGAGCACCCGCGCGAGCCCGCCGTCGTTGGTGAGGAGCATCAGCCCCTCGGTATTGATATCGAGCCGGCCGACGCTCACGACCCGCGGGCCGCCCGACCAATGCTCGCGCAAATGATCGAAGATGGTCGGCCGGCCTTCCGGATCGTGGTCGGTCGAGACGAGGCCGCGCGGCTTGTGGAAGCGAAAGAGCCGGGTGCGGGCGCGGCGCGGGAGCGGCGTCCCGTCGATCGTGATCACGTCGTCGTCGCCGACGTTGAAGGCCGGGTCCAGCAGAACCTCGCCGTTGACCGCGACGCGGCCCTCCTCGATCCAGGTCTCGGCGTCGCGCCGCGAACAGGCCCCGGCCCGGGCCATGATCTTGGCGATTCGCTCCGTCGTAGGCTGCTCGCGCACCTCGGGCGTCGCCGCCGACGAGCCCTTCCCGCGCGGGGCAGGCTTACGCTGCGCATCGGGCTCCGGGGTACCGAACCGTCGGCGCGGGACATTGCGGTCTTTTGGCGAGCGTTGCGGCATGTCTTCCTGTTATCAGGTTCGGGACCCGAAATCGAACGATGATCGGCGCGGCCGCGTGCCGGTACGGGACACCTCGATGCGAGACGACACGAGACCAGATCCCATGTCCTGCGCTTTCTCGGAGGCACGGGCCGCGAGCCTGCGCGGTGAGGTTCCCGTCGGCGCGGTTCTCGTCCGTGACGGCGCGATTCTATCCCGCGCCGGCAACTGTGTCCTGGCAGACAAGGATCCGACCGCGCATGCGGAAATGCTGGCCATCCGCGAGGCCTGCCGCACGGCCGGATCGGAACGGCTCGCGGGCTGCGACCTCTATGTGACGCTCGAGCCCTGCGCCATGTGCGCGGCGGCGATCTCCTTCGCGCGGCTCCGACGCGTCTATTGGGCGGCGAGCGATCCGAAGGGCGGCGCGGTCGAGCACGGTCCGAGGTTTTTCTCGCAGCCGACCTGCCATCATGCGCCGGAGCTCTACGGCGGGATCCGGGAGAGAGAGGCGGCGGACCTGTTGCGTAGGTTCTTCGTGGAGAGGCGGTAGGTGTGTGGGGTGTGCCGGCTTCGTGAACGTTGTCTCGAGCACCGAGCTGTTTCATTAACAGACGCCAAATGGCAATTGACCGAGCCGGTTCGACGCGCCGGGGCGGGGCATGAGGTCCTCCTGACCCGGCATGGCCATCCTGCCGTGCGCCTCGTTCCCGTCAAGGCGGCACCGAGCCAGACGTCTCGCCGCACACTGTTGAAGTCGGTAAGAGCATCCGCTGCCGCGAAGTTAGCGGCCGGGCCGAGCGCCGCGCGCAGCCAGGATTTCCTTTGTGGCGATGACGGCCCCGTAACGCGATGATCGCGATCGAATCTTCAGCCTAAGGGACGCGATCGAGATAATGAACCTCGAGGAGCGCACGAAGGCGCTCGGCGGCGGCTTCCGCCGTGATGTCGCGCTGAGGCGATCCCAGCATCTCGAAGCCGACCATGAACTTGCGCACCGAGGCCGAGCGCAGGAGCGGCGGATAGAAATGGGCGTGGAAATGCCAATGGGGATGTGGGGCTCCGTCGGTGGGGCTCTGATGGAACCCCATGGAATAGGGGAACGGCACCTCGAAGAGATTGTCGTAGCGGATCGTCAGGCGGCGAAGAATGTCTGCCAAGGCATCGGCCTCGTGCGGAAAAAGCTCGTCGAGCGCCCCGAGATGGCGTCGAGAGAGGATCATCGTCTCGAAGGGCCAGATGGCCCAGAACGGGACCAAGGCGACGAAATCCTCGTTCGAGCAGACGATCCGCTCTCGCAACTTCTCCTCGTGCCCGAGGTAGGCGCACAAGAGGCACGAGCCGTTGCGCGCGAGATGGTCGGCCTGCGCCTGCGTCTCCATGGCGAGCACGTTCGGCAGGCTTCGGCTCGCCCAGATCTGGCCGTGTGGATGCGGGTTGCTCGTTCCCATCATGGCGCCGCGGTTCTCGAAGATCTGCACCGAGTTGACGTATTCGAGCGCACCGAGCCGCCGGTATTCCTCGGTCCAGAGCTCGACGACCTTCACGACATCGGGCAGCGGCAGGCGCGGCAGCGACAGATCGTGGCGTGGCGAGAAGCAGATCACCCGGCAGAGCCCGCTCTCGGCCTGTGCCACAAGGAGCCCGCCCTCGTCGATCGCGCCGGGAGGCGTGTCGGGGCGCAGGGCCGGAAAGTCATTGTCGAAGGCAAAGGTCGCGGCATAAGGCGGGTTTCGTATGCCGCTCGCTCGCACATTGCCTGGGCAGAGAGAGCATCCGGGATCATAGGCCGGCAGGGCAATGTCGTGGCGCGGTTCCACGGCACCCTGCCACGGCCGGTCGGTGCGCTGCGGCGACACCAGGACCCACTCTCGCGTGAGCGGGTTGAAGCGGCGGTGGGGGGTGGTTCTCGGGAAGGTCACGGATGGGCTCAGATGCACACAGGACCCACACCGCTACCAGGTGAGCAGGCGAAAATCTGCGGAGCCTTGCCGGTGGCGGCGTGATAGGCGCGGCCGACTGTTTCCGTGAACCGATCCACCGCCTCGGTCTCAACGAGGCTGACGGTGCAGCCGCCGAAGCCTCCGCCGGTCATGCGCGAGCCGTAGACGCCGGGCACGCTCCTCGCAATCTCGACCATGAGATCGAGTTCGGTGCAGCTCACCTCGTAATCGTCGCGCAAGCTCACGTGCGACTGGTTGATCAGCCGTCCGCAGAGCACGAGATCGCTGGCTTCCAGCGCAGCGACCGCCTCGAGCACCCGCATGTTCTCGCCGACCACGTGACGGCAACGGCGCGAGATCGGCTCGGGCAGCAGGTCCGCGTATGTCGCGACGTCCCTCGGTGTCACGTCGCGCAAGGCCGCGATGCCGCCGAGCCGATCGGACAGGAGCGCGACACCCTGCTCGCATTCGTGCCGGCGCAGATTATAGGTGCTGCTCGCCAGCTCGTGACGCACCATCGTGTTGCAGACGACGAGGCTCACGCTCGGGTCGATCCTCACGGGTCGCATGTCGAGGCTCCGGCAATCGATCAGCAAAAGGTGGTCCGCGAGACCACAGCAAGAGATCAGCTGATCCATGATGCCGCAGCGCATACCGACGAAATCGTTCTCCGCGCTTCGGCAGGATCGCGCCAATGCGATGGGATCTACAGGGATACCACTGACGCTCATCAGCGCGTAGCCGACGGAAACCTCGAGCGCCGCGGAGCTGGATAGCCCCGCCCCGACCGGAAGGTCGCTCCAGATCAGGATATCGGCACCGGTGAGCCTCTGCCCTGCGCGGTCGAGCGTGAGGACGACACCGACAACGTAGTCGCTCCAGTGCTTGCGCGCCGTGGGCGCAGGATCGTCGAGGTCGATCTTCACAGTGGCGTCGAATGTGCACGAGTGGGCGCACAAGCGGCGATCTCCGCGCGGCGCGATCGCGACATATGTGGCAAGCTCGAGGGCCGCCGGAAGCACGAACCCCTCGTTGTAGTCGGTGTGCTCGCCGATCAGGTTGACGCGCCCGGGCGCCCGGAAGATCCGCGGCGTCCGGCCGAAGCGACGCGCGAATTGCGCGGCGAGATCATGCGC
The DNA here is from genome assembly GCA_024304885.1 of Beijerinckiaceae bacterium. GTDB lineage: Bacteria > Pseudomonadota > Alphaproteobacteria > Rhizobiales > Beijerinckiaceae > Methylocapsa. The sequence goes on along the minus strand of JALJOM010000003.1, from coordinate 2,049,954 downwards.
GATCGGCATCGGCTCGGAATCCCCGCATGGGACGCCGAAACGCCGCCACACCACAGGATGCAAGGTTCTCGTCCCCCAGGAGCAGGGGCACATCACCGACGAGGGCAGATATGTCGATGGGCTCCGGCCCGTAGTTGAAGACGTAGCACATCTCGCCATTGTCGCGAGCGCGAATATCCGCGGGGAGCTTCAACCACTCGACACCGGCGAGGTCGAGAACCCGCATCAGGACCTCGTCGAGGAGCGTCGCGTCTGGCCAGCCGGCGAGATAGAAGACGCGGTCGCGCCGCGCCAGCGCGACCTCGCCGCTCTTCGTCTCGAGCACGGGCTCGACCCCGGCGCCGAGCATGAGGATTTCACGCCAGTGCTCGAACCGGCCTAGCGAATCGGCGAGCGGAACCGTGACCCCGGGCCGTAGGGTCTCGACACGGCGCACCGTGACGTCGACGAGCGCGCGAAGCTCGCCCGGAGGAAGCTCGGGCGGGATGCGGAAGTGCGGCGTTTTCGAGCCCGATCGTGGTCCGATCAGGACCACGGCCCCGCTCGCGGCGAGCGCTTCGACGAATTCGCCGTGCGGCGCAAAGAGGCCCGGCAGGAGCACGAGCTTTCGCCCTGAGACGGCGTCTCGTGTCGGGGGCACGACATCGACGGACAGCCCCGCGCGGCGCAATCCGCGGTAGATCGCGAGCGCGAGCGCGAGGTAGGAGAAGTCCTGGCCGTGGGGTGCGATGCTCCAGGCCCAGGCGCTCTCGTAATCGAAGACCAATGCAACCTCGGCGCGCTCCGTCTCGACCCGCGCGTCGAGCTGCGCGAGCTCCCGCGCGACCTGCGCCGCATCGTGATAGGCTTCGTTCGGCTCGCCGTTCGGCAAGAGCAGGGCCTCGTGCATCTGCTCCTGCGCGAAAGGCGCCTGGCGCCAGGGAAAATAGCTCACCACCTCGGCACCATGGGCCAAGGCCTCGAAGGTCCACAGCCGCACGGCGCCCGGTGCGGGCAGGGGATTCCACGCACCCCAGTTCACACCGCCCGGCTGCTGCTCCATCACCCACCATCCGCTTCGTCCACACCCGCGGTAGAGATCGTGGTGGAATGCCTGGAAGTCGGGGTCGCCGATGCGCAGGTAGCGCGCCTTCCACGCCGCGTCGGATCGGCTCGTCTCGAGAAAGCCCAGCGGGTAGCTGTCCCAGGCCGCCACATCGAGATCCTGCGCGAGCCTGTGATGATCGAAGGCCGCGAAGGCCCCCATGAAATTATGCAGGATCACGCATCCCGGCGCATGCCGGCGAAGGATCTCGACCTGGCGCCGGTTGAAGGCGACCACCTGATCGGACGCGAAGCGCCGGAAATCGAGGCGGTGCGCCGGGTTCGCCTCTGTCACGGTGAGATTGGGCAGCTCGATCGCCTCGAAGCTCGAAAGCTCCATCGACCAGAACACATTGCCCCAGGCCTCGTTCAGGGCCTCGATGGTCGCGTAGCGCGCGCGGCACCAGCGACGGAAGGCGAGGAGCGCCGCCTCTAAATAACTCTCGACCGTATCGTGGCAGCCGAATTCGTTGTCGATCTGCCAGGCCACCACACCGGGATGGGTCCCGAACGCCTTCGCCAACGCGCCGACGATCCGCTCGCATTCCTGCGCATAGGGTTCGTGGCTGAAGCAATAATGCCGCCGCGAGCCGAACTTGCGTGGGTGGCCGTTGGCGTCGATCGCCACCATGTCCGGCATCCGATCGACGAGCCATTTCGGCGGCGTCGCGGTCGGCGTGCCGAGCACCACGCGAAGGCCCGCCCCGTGGAGCGTGTCGATCGCGCGAGCGAGCCAGTCGAAGCAATAGAGCCCCGGCTCGGGCTCGAGGCGCGACCAGGCGAACTCGCCGATCCGAACGAGGGCGAGGCCGAGGCCTCGCATGCGCGCCGCGTCCTCGGCCCAGATCTCCTCGGGCACGTGCTCGGGGTAATAGCAGGTGCTGAGCCTTTGGCGGGTCATCGCGCCTCGTCAGGTCCGCGCCTCCGACGGGAGCGACGCGGCCCGGTCGCGCCGGGTCCGTCTCGCCTCCTCGGCCGGAAAGGCCCCAAGATGAGTGCTTGCGAGCGAAACGCAATGCGCTTCATTCCGGGCACGGGTGGCGTTTTGAGCATTTTCCAGAGAAGCGGATTCCGGTTCGCGTCGTGAAAATGCGACAAAACATGGATCTAGAGCTGGTGTCCGATTCGGCTGGATCGGAAACCGCTCCAGGCGCTGCGAAGGACGAGGCATGGTCGCGATCAAGAACCGTGAGGCCGAGCGTTTCCTCGCGACGCTGCCGGCGCATGTCTTTCTCTATCTGGTCTACGGCCCCGACACCGGCCTCGTGGCCGAGCGCTCGCGGCTGATTCTCTCGCGCGCGGTCGAGGATCCGAAGGATCCGTTCCAGCTCCTGCGTATTTCCGGGGACGATCTCGCCGCCGATCCGCTGCGTCTCGCCGACGAGGCGAACACGATCCCGCTATTCGGGGGAAAACGCGCGATCCACATCGATGCGCAAGGCAAGGCCTTCCTCCCCGCGCTCGAGTCCTTGCTCGCGGCCCCGCCGCGGGACTGCACGATCGTCGTCTCGGCGGGCGCGCTGAAGAAGGAGGCCGCGCTGCGCAAGCTCTGCGAGCGCGAGAAGGCCGCGGCGGCGATCGAATGCTATCCCGACGCGGACGCAGACGTCGGTCGCCTGGTCAGTGCCGAGGCCTTGGCCGCCGGCTTGTCGATCACGCCGCAGGCCAAGGCGCATCTCGTCTCCCTGCTCGGCGAGGACCGTCTCGTCACGCGGTCCGAGATCGAGAAGCTGGTGCTCTATGCGCGGGGCGCGGGCGAGATCGGGCTCGAGCACGTGGAAGCGATCGTGTCCGAGGCGTCGAGCCGGACGCTCGATGCCGCGCTCGACGCGGCGTTCACCGGGAATTTCCCGGCGCTCGAGGTCGAGATGGCGCGCGTGGTCGCCGAATACGGCGACCCGAGACCCTTGCTTTCGGTGGCGCTGAGCCACGCCTTGGAGCTGCATCGCGTGCGTGCCGGGGTCGCGTCGCAGGGCGGCTTGCCTGAAGGTTTGCGCTCGGGTCCGGTGGGACCGGTCAATTTCAGGCGGCGCGACATGGTCGAGAAGCACGCACGCGCGTTTTCGGCGGCGGCGCTCGAGAGCCTCGTCGCGCTGCTCGCCGAGGCCGCGGCGGCGGCACGGCGCGAGTCGAAGCTCGCCGTTCCGCTCGTGATGCGCGCGCTCTGGAAGGTGGCCGCAACCGCACGGCGCGAAAGGCCGTAGGGAGGACTCTTGCCGACGCGCCGGACGACCAGGATGTCGTCACCCGGCCGAAGAGAGCCTCCCTCCCGATAGCTCGTGACGGCTCGCCGAATTTATGTTCTATAAGCGTTCCGAGAGGCCCGCCAAGCGCGGCCCGAGCGCACGAACAGAGCGCACGAACCAAGGACCAAGAGAAAGCGAGCCCATGCCCCTCGGCCAGCCCTCATCGGTGCCCGGCACCTTTTCTCTCACGCCAGGCAGCTCGGCCTCGGCCAAGCCGGCCGGCCCCGCCATCACCAAGTCGAAGCTGGACAACGGGCTCGACATCCTCGTCATCGAGGACCATCGCGCCCCGGTCGTCACGCACATGGTCTGGTACCGCAACGGCTCCGCCGACGATCCGCTCGGCAAGTCGGGGATCGCGCATTTCCTCGAGCATCTGATGTTCAAGGGCACCAAGGCCAATCCGCAGGGCAAGTTCTCCGAGATGATCGCCGATTTCGGTGGCCAGGAGAACGCCTTCACGGCCAATGACTACACCGCTTATTTCCAGCGCGTGGCCAAGGAGCACTTGCCTGTCTGCATGGACTACGAGGCCGACCGCATGAAGAACCTCGTGCTTTCCGACGAGGTGGTCGGGCCGGAGCGCGACGTCGTGCTCGAGGAGCGGCGGATGCGCACCGATTCCGATCCCTCCGACCAGCTCAACGAGGCGGTGCAGGCGGCGCTCTATACCCATCACCCCTACGGCAAGCCGATCATCGGCTGGGCCCACGAGATCGAAAGCCTCGATCGCACGGATGCGCTCGCCTATTACGATCGCTTCTATACGCCCGAGAACGCGATCCTCGTCGTTGCGGGCGATGTCGTGCCGGCCGAGGTGATCGACCTCGCCGGCAAGATCTATGGTCCCATTCCGCGCCACGGCGAGCCGCCGAGGCGCACGAGGACCAAGGAGCCCGAGCCCCGCGCGCATCGGCTCGTGACACTCGCCGACACCAAGGTCGAGCAGCCGTCCTATCAGCAGGTCTTCCTCGTGCCGTCCTATCGCACCGGGGCGCCGGGCGAGGCCGCGGCGCTCGAGGTGCTCGCCCATCTCCTCGGCGGCGGCCAGACGAGCCTCCTCTTCAAGACGCTCGTCGTCGACGAGAAGATCGCGGTTGCGGCCGGCGCGCATTACCAAGGCACCGCGGTGGACGACACGCGTTTCTATGTCTTCTCGATGCCGGCTCCGGGGGTGTCGCTCGAGGAGCTCGACGAGGCGATCGAGCGCGTGATCGACAAGGTCGCGACGGACGGTGTCGATCCCGCCGACCTCGCCCGGGCCAAGACGCGGCTCGTCGCCGAGGCGATCTATGCGCAGGACAACCAGGCGACTCTCGCGCGCTGGTACGGTGCCTCGCTCGCGACCGGGCTCGACCTCGAGGACGTGGCGCACTGGCCGGAACGGATCGAGGCCGTGACGGCCGAGGACGTGCAGAAGGCCGCGCGCCGGCTCGACCGCACCCACGGCGTGACGGGGTTCCTTTTACCCGCCGCGACGCCCGAGACCGCGCAACGAGGCCCCGCCGGGGCTTGACCGTGGGGCGCTCGAGCGCCATTCGTCGGCCTCGACGCGTGAGGACCGACCTTGGCAGGGTTCCTGAGACGCATGATCCGCGCCGCGAGGCGCAGAATCGTTCCGCCGCGCCCGTGTGAGCTCGAACCGGCGCGGCCTTCTGGGCACATGGACATGACTGCACTTGCCGGCACCGAAAGCCCGTCCCGCGCCGCGGCGGTGCAGACGATCGTCACGCCGGGCGGCATCGAAGCCTGGCTCGTCGAGGATTACGCCGTCCCGCTCGTCGCCCTGGAATTCGCCTTCAAGGGGGGCGCTTCGCAGGATCCCGCGGGAAAGCCCGGCGCCGCCACGCTGCTCGCCGGCCTCCTCGACGAAGGCGCCGGGTCCTTCGACGCGGACGCCTTCCACCGCGCCCTCGACGAGGACGCGATCGAGATGTCGTTCTCGGCCGATCGCGACATCTTGACGGGGCGCATGCAGACGCTCTCGCGCAACAGCGCGCGCGCCTTCGACCTCCTGCGCCTCGCCGTCTGCGAGGCCCGCCTCGATCCGGAGCCTTTCGAGCGCGTCGTGAACCAGATGGCGGCGAGCTTGAAGCGCGAGGCGAACGATCCGGACTATGTCGCCGGGCGAACCTTCCGCGCCCTGTCCTATCCGGAACACCCCTATGGCCAGCCCGTCCGCGGCGAACTCGCCTCGCTGCCGACGCTCGGGCGCGCCGATCTCGTGGAGATGCGCGCTGCAATGTTCGCGCGCGACACGCTGAAGATCGCCGTTGTCGGGGCGATCGATGCCGCGACGCTCGCGAGGCACCTCGACGACGTGTTCGGGCCCTTGCGCGACAAGGCCGAGCTCGCTCCGGTGAGCGCGAGCGGCTTCGCTGGCGAAGGGACGCGCAAGGTCGTGCCGATCGACGTGCCGCAATCGACGATCCGGTTCGGCCGACAGGGCATCGGCCGCAAGGACCGCGATTTCATCCCCGCGACGGTCGTCAACCACATTCTCGGGGGCGGCATCTTCTCGGCGCGGCTCTTCCGCGAGGTGCGCGAGAAGCGCGGGCTCGCCTATTCGGTCTATTCTCAGCTCGTGACCTTCGACAATGCCGCGATGCTGTCGGGTGGCACCTCCACGAAGAACGAGCGCGCCGCCGAATCGATGAGCGTGATCGAATCGGAGATCGCGAGCCTTGCGACGATAGGCCCGACCGAGGAGGAGCTCGACAAGGCGAAGAAATACTTGATCGGCTCCTATGCCTTGCGCTTCGACACCTCGACCAAGATCGCGGGCCATCTCGTGCATCTGCAGACGGACGGGTTCGACGTCGCCTACCTCGACGAGCGCAACAAGCTGATCGCCGCCGTCACGATGGAGGATGCGAAGCGCGCGGCGGGACGCCTCTTCGGCGACGGCAAGCTCCTCGTCGCGGTCGCCGGCCGCCCCGAGGGGATGTGAGCCCGGGCTCGCACCCGGAGACGAGATCGACATCGTTGCCGCGACGAAGCACTGCCGCGAGGTCACGAAGAACGACCGGCGCGAGCGCTCCGTCGCGAGGATGAAGGCGCGCAAGTGGCGGCTACCAGAGGGCTATTTCGCCGCCGTGATCCCTGTCGCGACCATAGAGGTGGGCTGAGACACGCTGCTCACGGAAAACATGCAGCACGGCCGCAGGATCTTGGGCCTGGCTATCGTTGATCCGTTCCGATGAAAATATGCCGGTAGTCCGGCGCTGCCCCATCCGGGAATCAGGCCGACGTCCCATAGGGTGTCCCCGCGAACGCGTGCTCCGGCCGCATCGAGGGTTCCTGCGGAACAATCCCCTGCGGGGGGAACCCCGGGGCTCCGCCTTCCGTCCCGGGACCTCGCGCCTCCGCCGCATGGGCCTGTACCAATTGTTCCCAAAGCTGCCGGATGCTGCAATGCGTGGTCTCGTGGAGATAGAGTTGGCCGGCGTCGTCGAAGCCGAACATCGCGGCTTGCGCGTCGCCGCGAACCGACTGCAGCGCCTGGTTGATCACGCCGAGGCAGGCGAAGAGCTGCTGCGGCTCGGCGAGCTGGGCGTGGCGCTGGATCTCGGCGAGGCTCAGCGCATGATAGGGCGCGATCCGCGGCCCTGTCCGCGCGTCGCGGGCGAGCTCGAAAAAGATTCGGGTGACGAGCATATTCTGCGAGATCAGCTTCAGGACTTGCGCCATCTCGTCGGGCGAGCAGTCGGCGAGGGTTCCGTGCTCGGGGGAGGACGGGCGCGCCTCGGATCCGGGCCGCGGACCGAGCGCCGACGAGAGCCGCGCCTCGATCCAATGCCTGACTTCGGGCGGCGCCGCCCGCACCTCCTCTTCGGAAAACGTGAAGCTCACCATCAGCTCCCCTCCCTCGCCGACACGCCGGACTGCCTCTTCCGCGACATCATCTGACGCCACCGCACCTGCGCCACGATGATATGGATCAAGAGGGCACGGAGACCCGCGCTGCCCGGGGAGGGTCGCGCACGATCCCGTGAGTGTTCTATTTATGTTCTTTTCTTCCGCAGCAGGATAACGTAAACTCGGCTCAACGATTCGAGGACCAAGATAGGCCCATGGCAAGAACCGGTGATCTCTTCGGAAACCTGGCGCGCAAGGCGGCGCGGGAGGACGCGAGCACGTCCGCGCGCCACGGCACACCCGGCGAGGCAGGCTATACCGCGGCATCGATCGAGGTTCTGGAGGGGCTCGAGCCGGTTCGGCGCCGCCCCGGCATGTATATCGGCGGCACCGACGAGGCGGCGCTCCACCATCTCTTCGCCGAGGTGCTCGACAACGCCATGGACGAGGCGGTCGCGGGCCATGCGACCTTCATCGATGTCCGCCTCGAGGGCACGGGCTTTCTGTCGGTGACCGACAACGGGCGCGGGATCCCCGTCGATCCGCATCCGAAATTCCCGAAGAAATCCGCGCTCGAGGTGATCCTCACCACTCTGCATGCGGGCGGCAAGTTCGATTCCGGTGCCTACCAGACTTCGGGTGGGTTGCACGGGGTCGGCGTCTCCGTCGTCAATGCGCTCGCCGAGCGCCTCGAGGTCGAGGTCGCGCGCGGGCAGGTGCTCTACCGCCAAATCTACGAGCGAGGGCATCCGACGGGTAAGCTCGAGCAGGTCGGGAAGGTGTCGAACCGGCGCGGCACGAATGTGCGCTTCAAGCCGGACGAGCAGATCTTCGGCAAGGGCGCGGCGTTCAAGCCGGCACGCCTCTTCAAGATGGCGCGCGCCAAGGCTTATCTCTTCGGCGGCGTCGAGATCCGATGGCGTTGCGCGCCGGAGCTTCTCGGAGCGGACTCCGCGATCCCGGCCGAGGCGACCTTCCATTTTCCCGGCGGGCTCAAAGACTTCCTCGTCCAGGACATCGCGGGGAAGGATCTCGTCGCCGAGCAGATTTTCTCGGGCAAGGTGGAAAAGCCCGGCGGGCACGGCTCGCTCGAATGGGCGATCACCTGGCTCGGCCTCGACGACGGCTTCGTGCATTCCTATTGCAACACGATCCCGACCCCGGACGGCGGGACCCACGAGGCGGGGCTGCGCGCCGCCTTGGCCCGCGGCCTCAAGGACCATGCCGAGCGGATCGGCCAGGCGAAGCGCGCGGCCCAGATCACGAGCGAGGACGTCATGACGTCTTGCGCCGCGATCGTCTCCGTCTTCCTGCGCGAGCCGGAGTTCCAGGGCCAGAACAAGGGCCGGCTGATGACGACCGAGGCTTCGCGGATCGTCGAGGGGAGCTTGCGCGATTCCTTCGACCATTGGCTCGCGGATTCGCCCTCTGCCGCGGGAAAGCTCCTCGACTTCGTGATCGAGCGCGCCGAGGAGAGGCTCAGGCGCCGTGCCGAGAAGGATGTCCAGCGCAAGGCCGCGAGCCGCAAGCTCCGGCTGCCGGGCAAGCTCGCCGATTGCACCAATGCCACATCCGAAGGCTCGGAGATCTTCATCGTCGAAGGGGATTCCGCCGGCGGCTCGGCGAAGCAGGCGCGGGATCGTGCCACCCAGGCGGTCCTTCCGCTGCGGGGAAAGATCCTCAACGTCGCCAATGCCACACGCGACAAGCTCGCCGCCAACGCGCAATTGTCGGATCTCGTGCTGGCGCTCGGCTGCGGCACGGGCACCCACTACAAGGAGCAGGATCTCCGCTACGAGAAGGTCATCGTCATGACCGACGCCGACGTCGACGGCGCCCACATCGCCTCGCTCCTCATCACCTTCTTCTACCGGCAGATGCCGAAGCTCGTCGAGGGCGGGCATCTCTACCTCGCGGTTCCCCCGCTCTACAGGCTGACGCAGGGGACCACGCAGGTCTATGCCCGCGACGACGCCCATCGCGACGAGCTGATGGCCAAGGTCCTCACCGGCAAGGGAAAGGTGGAGGTGAGCCGGTTCAAGGGGCTCGGCGAAATGATGCCGGCTCAGCTCAAGGAGACGACGATGGACAAGGAGAAGCGCAATCTGTTGCGTGTCGTCGTGCTCGAGGAGGACCAGCCGGCGACGTCGGATTCGGTCGAGCGGCTGATGGGCAACAAGCCCGAGGCGCGCTTCGCCTTCATCCAGGAGCGCGCCGCCTTCGCCGCCGCCGCCGACCTCGTGGTGCTGTGACGAAGGAGCCATAACGCCCACCGGATTTCACCGTGTGGCGGACGCGGGAACCGCGGCAAGCGGCTCCGTCGCCGAGCTCCCTCGATAAAAGCTCGGCTCGGCAAGGGTTTCATCCCTCGCGTGTCCCGAGCCGCACGCGGGGATCGAGCCAGGAATAGAGAAGATCGACGAGGAGGTCGAAAACCACGACGAGGGCGGCGACGACGAGCACCGTGCCCATGACGAGCGTATAGTCGCGCCCGAGCGCTCCATCGACGAAATAGCGGCCCATGCCGGGGATGCCGAAGATGGTTTCGACCACGACCGAGCCTGTCAGGATATTGGCGGCTGCGAGCCCGAGATAGGAGACGACCGGGAGCACGGCGGCGCGCAGCGCGTGGGCTTGGATGTGCCTGGAGGGCAGCCCGAAGGCGTGCAAGGTGCGGATATGCGGCATGGTCAATGTCTCGCGCATGCCGGCCTGGGTCAGTTGCGCGATGATCGCGATTTGGGGAAGCGCGAGCGTCAGCACGGGGAGGATTTGGTTGGCGAGCGCGCCGTCGTTCCAGCCGCCCACCGGCAGCCATCCGAGCGTCAGGCCGAAGAGGAGCTGGAACAAGGGAGCGATCACGAAGGAGGGCAAGACGAGCCCGGTCATCGAGACAGCGTCGACGATGCGTGGCAGCACGCCACCACGCGAGGCAGCAGCCACGAGGCCGAGGCCCGATCCCACGACGAGCGCGAGAACCAGGGCGGACGCGCCGAGCCGCATCGAGACGGGAAGGGCGATCGCGAGCAGCTCGTTCACGGAGAAATCGCGCCAGTGCAGGCTCGGGCCCAGATCGCCGTGCAGCAGGCTCGTGAGATACGCCCGGAATTGGTCGCCGAGGGGAAGGTCGAGCCGGTAGATTTTGCGCAAGTTGGCGGCGATTTCCGGATCGAGCGCCCGTTCCGCATCGAAGGGCCCGCCCGGCGCGACACGCATCACGAGGAAGGCGAGCGCGAGGACGACGAAGAGCGTCGGGGCGGCGGCGGCGATGCGCAGGGCGATGTGGCGGAGCATGAGCGACTGACGATGTGGTGATAGTCCGGTGAGGCAGAACTCCACGGACCCACGGCGTTATGATGGGCTGTCCAGCCTCGATAGGCCTCACTAAGGGGCGATGATCTCGCAAGTCCCGGTAATTACCATAGATAACCCAAAGTTAATAGACCTGATATTTTGTTCATGCGCCCAATTACGGATCCGTATAAAATCTGTCGTCGCACTTATATATGGATAAACAGTATATATTTGTGACGCAACGAAGTCATTTCTGTAATATCATTTTTGCAATATTTTCCAACTTGCTGTATAAACTCGCCGTCGAACAACGCCAGTTTCGGTATCTGCGAGAACATTAGTCCTCAATTCCTTCAAAAACTTATCTGCTGTCTCGTCAAATGGGCCGAACGCCCCATCGTCTTGGAGGTCAAAGACACTTTTGCCATGCAGCGGTAGAGCTTGCCTTTCCCCGCATCCGAAGCGGTCGCGCTCATCTCTTGGAGAGTAATGACGGCTGTCACGGCTTCCGTCATGCGAACGGGCTTTCGGCTCCTCGGCGCGGGAACCGCGACGTTCGGACGCTATTTTCAGAACCGTTTCCCTGCCCGGTTTCTCTTCGACAGGCTCGTGCAGAAGCTCGCGGTTTCCGATCGTTCGAACCGCCGTTTCGGAACCGGTTCGATGACATGAGCTCGAACGCGCACTGCGGCTGCACGCTAATATTCGACAAAAGCTGGGAGAATTCGCCGTCGAGGTCCCCGAAATCTTTCGAGCTCTTGACGCCATTGGCGCGCCCAAGGGGAATCGAACCCCTGTTTTCGCCGTGAAAGGGCTTAGAGTTAGTCCATACAGCTCGACATGAATAAGCGCAACCCATTGAAGACAAAAACTTCAACTCCACGCACCTAAACCCTTGTCTATTGGACTCCGCCTCAATATATTGGACAGTTATTGGACAGGGGAGGTTCGGCATGGCGAAAACCGTCCGCGAAAGAAAGCTCGACAGCCCGACGGCGCGCGCGAAGCTGGCCGCGTCGGGCAAACCTTATTTCCGGTCGATCGACCCCGGCCTGCACCTCGGCTATCGCAAGGGGATCCGAGGCGGGAAATGGGTCCTTCGCCGCTACATCGGCGACGAGAGATATTCGGTCGAGACGATCGCCACGGCAGACGATCACTCGGCCGCCGATGGCCTCGAAATCCTCGACTTCTATCAGGCACAGACCAAGGCCCGCGAGCTCGCGGCGAAGGTCCGGGGGGCCGCGGCAAAGCACGAGCCCTTGACCGTCGCTCGGGCTATGGACGCCTATTTCGAGCGGCTCGAGCACGAAGGCTCGAAGTCGATCGTCGATGCGAAGAACCGTGCCGAGATGCACATCTTGCCGGCCCTCGGCGATGTCCTCGTTGTCGATCTCACCCGGGAACGAATCGCCCGGTGGCTCAAAGATATGGCGGATCGGCCGCGCTACGTGCGTGGCAAAGCCGGAAAGGCCGCACGAGCACTTCCCGCTCCCGAATCCGACGACGAGCGACGGCGCCGGCGCGCGAGCGCGAACCGGACGCTGACGGTTCTTCGCGCCGCGCTCAACCAAGCCTTCCGGGACGGCAAGGTCGATTCGGACGTCTCGTGGCGAGCCGTAAAGCCGTTCAAGGAAGTCGAGAGCGTCCGGCTTCGGTACTTCACGCAAGACGAGGTTCGCCGGCTCGTGAACGCGGCCCAAGGCGATTTCCGAGACCTCGTGAACGGTGCACTGTTCACCGGCTGCCGCTACGGCGAACTCGCGGCGCTCCGGGTTCACGACTTCAATCCAGACGCCGGCACGGTCTTCGTCGCTCAATCGAAAAGCGGCAAGGCCCGGCACGTCGTCTTGACCGAGGAAGGCCAGGCATTCTTCCGACAGATCATCACGGGACGGGCCGACGACGAGCTAATGCTCCGACACGCCGACGGCTCGGCCTGGGGCTCGTCGCATCAGCTCCGGCCGATGGCCGAGGCATGCAAAGCCGCGAATGTCGCCAAGGCCGGGTTCCACATCTTCCGGCACACCGCAGCCTCGCACCTCGTCATGGCCGGCGTGCCGCTCAATGTGGTTGCCCACAATCTCGGTCATGCCGACGTCCGCATGACGACCAGGCACTACGCGCACCTTGCGCCATCCTACGTGGCAGAGACGATTCGCAAGTTCGCGCCGACGTTCGGGACGGTGCAGCCAACGAAAGTTGTCGCGATCGGGGGAGCGCAGTGACATACCCATATGATATTAAATGGGATCAAGCTGTCTTGGCGCTGATAGCGAATAAGCCCGACCCCGACCCGAAGCCGCTCGCAAATCTGTTGAGGAGCAACGAGCCAATCCCATGCGGTATTCGGGACGCGCTCGCCGAGCTTCTCGATCCGGGCGATCCCGATTTCCTCGGATGCAGATTAGAATTGGTTGAAACAAAGACCCCAGTAAATCGCGCGCGTGAAATAGGCGTAGAATTGAAAGTGAGCGCGACCTATGCGCGGGAAACCGCAAAAGGCAAATCGTCAAGAGAAGCGATCGAAGAAATAAAAAATTGTCTAAATCTCGAAGAACGCACAGCATTTCGTTACATTGAAAAATGGAAAAAAATCTTCCGACGAATCAACTCATCGAGTTAAATACTTGTAATTTTCTACTGACAGAAAAACCAATGAAATTTTGTCAGTGACATAAGTCGGCGGCATGAACACGATCGCTCCATCTACTACACATGGAGCGACGTAGATATGGGTACCGAATTTCGCGAACTTTGCGACAAGCTCGGGATCGATTTCGAGCCGAAGGACGCATTCACGATCAGAGAGTTCTGCAAGCGGCACAACATCAGCCCTGCCTTTTTCCATCTCCTCCAAAAGGACGGGCGCGGTCCGCGCGTCATGCGCATCGGGGCCAGGACGTTGGTCTCGAAAGAGGCCGCCGCAGATTGGCGTCGTGACCGGGAAGCGGCGGCGAAGGCCGAGCGCGAAGGGGAGGTCGTTTGAGCGATGGCCTCCACAACGACGAACCCCGCCGAGGGGCAATCGGCGGGGCTCGGGAATTTGTCATGCGTGGGGCGCTGTGACGGTTCCCGAGATAGCTCGCACGCCTCGAAAAATCAAGATCGCCGTATCGCCAAGGCAAAGCTCGCCTTGTTGCGCGACGCGCTGCACGAAGCTCTAGCCTTCGCGCGAATCTACGCCGAGACCGCGCAATCGTTCGCAGAGATCGGCGACGATACGCTCGCACTCGAATCCCTGAGCCGCTTCCATCACGCCGCGACGAGCGCGTGCATGGCCGGACGCGAGATCCGCGAGCTGCGACGCGAGGCGCGGCAATGATCGGCCGCGTTTTCTCTGACGCCGGCGAGCACGTCGGCACGATCGAGCAAACCGGCGCCGGTTGGCGAGCGACCGACCAGGACGGCCAGGCGCTCGGCACCTTCCCGACTCCACAGGACGCCGCGGGAGCCGCCCTTCGCGTGCACGCGCACGAGACCACACGCAAGGCCTGTCGATCCGAGGAAGAGCTCGCCGCAGCGCTCGACGACATGGCGGGACGCTGGCGGGCCGAAGCCCGTGCGCAAGCCGCGCTCGACGAGGAGGCAGGCCGATGACCCGCTCGCTCATCGATCTCGCGGCCGAGCGACGGCGCCGCGAGCGGTTCGAAATCGCTTTGGCCGGCTCGATCTTCGAGATGATGCACGCGGATCCCGAAGATCCGACGCCGCTCGGCTACGACATCGCAATCCTCGCCGACGAGCTTCGGCTTCTCCCGGAGATCGAGCTCAATTTCGATTATCGAACCGTGCTGGCACGGTTCAGCAATGAACCAGATCTCACGTTGGCCATCAACGCCCCGGGCCTCGAGGATCATCACGTCGAAGCGCTGGCGTGGGCAAAGGGTGTGATCGCAGCGGCGCGAAGCGAGTTCGGGAGGACTCGTCGATGACGCGCGAAATCCTCCCAAATCGCCGGCAATGCGAGACCGTCGAATTTCGGTACGCTGGCCACGCATTCACGCTTTGCGTCGGACGCCGCCCTTCGACTGGCGAGATCGCGGAACTCTTTCTGTCGTCGAACAAGCCAGGCTCGCCGATCGAGGCTCTTGCCCGAGATGCCGCAATCATCGTCTCGATCGCTCTACAGCATGGCGCCGGGCTCGCCACGATTCGCCACGCGCTGACTCGTGATCATGACGGCGGACCCGCGACGCTGATCGGTGCAGCGCTCGACCTCCTCGACGAGGAGGCGCCGCGATGAAGACGATCCTCGGAATCGATATCGGCAATAGGGGCGCGATCGCTGTCCTGACCGATGCCGGCGAGCTCCTCAGCGTGCACGACATGCCTTGCCTCGAGGACGGCCCGAAAGGCCGCCGCGCGGTCAATGCGCCCTTGCTCGCGTCGATCACCTATGCCTCGCACGCAAGCCTCGCCTACGTCGAGCATGTCGCTGCACGGCCCGGAGAAGGCCCTACAGGCGCCTTCGCGTTCGGAAGGGCTCGCGGCGTCGTCGAGGGCGTCCTCGCGGCCTGTGGGCTTCCTATCGCATTTCTCGCGCCTTCGACTTGGAAGCGTGCCGTCGGCATTCCACCGGGCAAGGACGGCGCGAAAGACGCCGCGCGCTCGGAAGCAATCCGCCGATGGCCGGGTCATGCCGAGATGTTCGCCCGCGTGAAGGATGACGGTCGCGCCGAAGCCGCGTTGATCGCCGCCGCCGGGCTGGCGCGGAAAGGCGGTGCGCCATGAACGGGCCGGTCGATCATGACTATCTCGATTCGCTCGCGCAACTCGGCGAGCCGATCGAGCGTGTTGCGTGGAGCAATGGGCACGACGCGACGCCGCCGCCGCGGCCTAAGTTCAAGACGCTCGCGGAATTCTTCGGCGAATTCGAGCCTCCGAGCTACACAATCGAGGGCCTGTTGCGCTCAGCGTCACTATACACGCTGACGGCGCGGACGGGCCACGGCAAGACGGCGTTTCTGATAGCGGCAATGCTCGCCATCGGTACAGGTAGGCTGGACATTCTCGGGATCGAGCCCACGCGCGGCCGTGTTGCCTACTTGACCTTCGAAAATCCCGACGATGTTCGCGCGCGAATGATGGTTGCCACATATCTGCTCAATATCGACGCGACCGAGATAATCGACGATGTGCTGATATTGGACATGCGGCATAAGCCCGAGGAAGTCCACATCGAATTGCGCAGGCTCGCGGCCGAACGTCCGTTCGCTCTCGTGATTGTGGATACGCTCGCCGCGATGTTCGACGGCGATGATGCGAATAGCGCCACACAGGCCGGAGAATTCATGCGCCGCCTTCGCCCTATCACGAAGATCGAGGGCAAGCCTACCGTCGTCGTCGCCGCGCATCCGGTCAAGAACGCATCCGAGGACAACCTTATTCCCTACGGATCGGGCGCCGTCTTGAACGAAGTCGATGGCAACCTGACCCTGTGGAAAAGCCCGGAGACGGGGCTCGCATCCTTGTATTGGCAGGGAAAGCTCAGGGGCCGCGAGTTCGAACCGCTGACGCTCCGCTTCGACGAAGCGTCCAGCCCGGACGTGATCGACGCCAAGGGCAGGGAAATCCTGCTGCCGGTCATGCGCCCTTGCGACGCCGAGAGCGTCAAGCGCCGCGACGAAGCATCGGCGGCAACTGACCTCGCTCTTGTGCAAGCCATGCTCGCCGATCCAGGCGGGACGCAAGAGGCATGGGGGCAAGCGATCGGAAGGACGAAGGCTCGGGTGAATATCCGCCTCCACAACCTAGAGCGGCGCAAGCTCGTCAAAGCTGTGATTGGCGGGAAATGGCAGGTCACCCCGAAGGGTCAAAAAGAGGCCGAGCAAGCGTTAGCTGAACCGGGAAAATAGGGGCGAAACGAGGCGAAACGAGGGGGCGAAACGAAACGAGGCGAAACGAGGCGAAACGGCCGAAACAAATCGAGGCTAACAGATTGATAACGCAAGGACATATCTGTTTCATCCGAGAGCGAAACGACCCGAAACTTGTGCGTTTCGTTTCGCCCCCCTTCCTTAGAAGGGGGCGAGCGAAACAAACGGGCGAAACAAAGGATCGTGGAACGTGTCGAATAGCCTGGGTCTTAGCAGGCAAGGCTCAATGTCAAGGCCAAGCTCTGCTCGGGAAGCCAGAGCCAAGCCGAAGGGCCGCAAGGCCAGCCGAGAAGGAACGGGGATGCTTGAACTTTGCGTCACGTTCCATAATATCGGCCCGAATTTTCCTGCCGGGCTCGCGGCCCCATGATCCACAGCCGCAATCTTTGCAGTTTGCTTGACAGGCTATTTCGCCGTATCACAGCGAAAATAGAGCGCTGTATAGTGTTATAATGCATTGTATCTACTTGTTATTTCAGCCGGAGCGGCGTATCTTGTCCAATAAACGTCCAAGACCGCGGATTTTGAGGGCATGGAAAGCCAGGCAAGCGGAGTGGCTCGAACTCCAGATCGCGCGGCGAAAGGCGCCGCGTCGGTCATGGTTAGGTCGAAGGTCACGAACGGGACGCGGGTTTTCGCCGCGGGCGGTGACGGGCGATCGGCCTGGACTCGGCGCTGGCGAGACCTTTTTCGCCAGCATATCGCCGATCTCGGCGGCGAGGAGGCGCTGTCCGCGGCCGAAATTTCGCTCTGTCGGCGCGCTGCAGCGATCGAGGTTCAGCTCGAGCTCCTCGAAAGCCGCATGTCCGAGGGGGATATGAGCCCCGAGACCGGCGATCTTCACGGCCGGCTGTCCGGGCATCTGCGGCGGTTGTTCGAAGTGCTCGGGGTCAAGCGCCGCGCAAAGACCGTGAAGGCGCCCGCGACTGCCGCTCTGCACGCGCACTTCGATGTCGAGGCCTCACCATGACCGGCCGGCGCCTCGTCACGATGCGCTACGCGCTCGAATCGCCCGAGTTCTTCGCGGGGCAACTCGCCGGCGAGTCGTGGGCACCTTGGCGCGTGCTCTTGATCGCGATCTGCGGCGAGCCCCTGACCGACGACGAGCTTGCGATCTTTCAAACCCTCACAGGAAGGCCAGAGAGCCCCGCTGAGCCAGTTCCCGAGTTTTGGGCTGTCATCGGCCGTCGAGGCGGGAAAAGCCGCGCCATGGCCGTCCTAGCCGCATACATCGCGGGTTGCATCGACCATCGCCATTTGCTCGCGCCGCGGGAGCGGGCGCAGCTCCAAATGGTCGCCTCGGCCGTCGAGCAAGCGACGGGGCTTCTCGGGTTCGCTCGCGGCGCGCTCGAGGATTCTCCGGCGCTCGCGGCGCTCGTCGAGAACGTGACGGTGGACACGATCGAGCTGGCGACGGGGGTTGATGTCGTGGTCCGCACCGCGAGCTTCCGCACGACGCGCGGCCGGACGTGCGTCGGCATCGTAGCCGACGAGGTTGCGTTCTGGCGGATCGACGGCAGCTCGAATCCCGACACAGAGATCCTTCGGGCTCTGCGGCCGAGCCTCTTGACGACGAAAGGTCCTTTGGTCGCGATTTCTTCGCCCTACGCTCGCCGCGGCGAGTTGTGGAAGACCTATCGAAGGCACTTCGGAAAGCCCGGCACCGTCCTCGTCGCACAAGCGCCGAGCCTGACCATGAATCCGACCCTCGACAAGGAATGGATCGCGGCGCAATTCGAGGCGGATCCCGAAGCCGCACGGGCCGAATACGGCGCAGAGTTTCGAAGCGATGTCGAGGCCTTCGTTTCGCTTGATGCCGTCGAGTCCTGCATTGATACAGGCACTTATGAGCGCGCTCCGCTTCCGAGCCTCACCTATCACGGTTTCGTGGATCCCTCGGGCGGCAGTTCGGACAGCATGACGCTGGCGATAGCGCACCGCGAGAAGGATGTTGCCGTCCTCGATTTCATTCGAGAGGTCAAGGCGCCGTTCAATCCGCAGAGCGTCGTCGCCGAGTTTGCCGCGACCTTGCACCGCTATCGGGTTTCGTCGGTACGTGGCGACCGCTATGCAGGCGAATGGCCGCGTGCGGCCTTCCGTGAGAACGGGATCGAGTATTTGCCGGCGGACAAGAACCGCTCGGAACTCTACCTCGGGCTGCTCCCGATGCTCAATTCCGGTTGTGCCGCGCTTCTCGACGATCGCAAGCTGGTTTCGCAGCTCGTTTCCCTCGAAAGGCGCACGTCGCGGGCTGGGCGTGACTCGATCGATCATCCCCCGGGTGCGCATGACGACATCGCGAATGCTGTTGCCGGCGCGCTCGGTCTCGCCGATGGTACGCACTACGCTCCGGCGCCGGTATTTGGCACTTACTCGACGTCGGCCGCGCCACGTGGCGCGGATTTCATCGCCTCGATGGATCGCGAGACGCTTTGCCGGCGGTATGGCCTGTTCCACCCGCACGATCGCGAACGCTACATTGAGCTAGGCTGGCTCACGCCGGACGGGCGTCCTGTTCCACTACCGACCGAGGTTATGCAATGAACGCGCGGTTTCAATCCCTGCTCGATCGCTTTTCCGATCACCCGCATCTCGATGCCCTTCGCAAGCTGACGGCCGCGGCCGATCGGTTCGCAGCCGAGACGGCTGGCGTGAAGTCCAATGCCGATCTTTCCGCGACAGGGCAAAAGAAGGCGATCACCGGGCACCTTCGCGCTGCGCTTCGGGATGTTCGCGATGCGGCGGCGCCGCTCGACGAGATGCGCCGGGACCTCGACGCCAAGCGGTCGGCACTGGCTTTGCCGAAATTCGACAAGTCCGATCTTTCCGGGGCGCTGCTTCGGCAAGAGCTGCGGAGCATTCTTCGGGGCATGTCGCGGCCGGAGCAGGCCGGGCTCTTGATCGGCGACAAGGCCGATGCGGCGTTCGTCGATGCCGCGTTGGAGCAGCCCGCGCTGGTTTCCGGGCTCGATTCGGCGCTTTTCGAGCAAGTTCGGTCGGCTCGGCTGGCGACGCTTCGCGGGGCCGAGATCGATGCGATCGAGCTGTTGGACGGCGACGTTGTCGCGTTCGAATCGACGATCGAGACAGTCAAGAACGATATCAGGGCCGTCTCCGGTCTCGGTGCTCGCGAGTTCGACGCGCTCGCGAGGAAGGTCGAGGAGAAGCGCAGCGCGCCTTGGTTGCTTCGTCAAATCCACAACGGCGAGGAGACGATTGTCGTCGTGAAGCCGGGCGAAGCTCATTACCCGGTGGCGACTCCCGACGAGATTCGCGACGGCAAGTTCTACAAAGACGTCACCGAGTATCGAGCCGATCGTGCGGCGTAGGGAGACCGCGAAATGTCCGACATTCTCGATTGTGCAAAGAAGTTGCAGCGCTTGGCGTCGCATCTTCGCGACTCCGGCGAGCTGGCGCCGGGCATGGAAGCGACGGTCTCGGCCATATTTGCGACATTGCTGTTGCATGGGTTCTCTGGGTCGAAGCCGGAAATCTATGGCCGATCCGTAGCAGATCTCGCTTCCGAGCTGGAAAGCACGGCGCGTGCGGTCGAGTTGTTCGACGCTGATAGCAGGGTGTAGCGGTGATGACCCCCTACGAGGTCGGGATCCATCTTTCGGCGACGAACTCGGTTTCGGGTGTCCTTGCGGTCATCTCGAAGGACTTGCTCGGCCTCAATATGGGCGTCGAGAAGCTGGAAAAGGGGTTCGCTCGGCTCAATCAAGTGTTGATCGGGGCGGCGGCGATCGGCGGCGCTGTCAAGCTCATCGATGTCTATCGCGACGTTGCCGAGCACGGCAAGGAATTGCTGAATCGGCAGGAGCAGCTCGTTCGCGTCGGTATCAGCCTTGCTGAGGTCAACCGGATGACGGCTGCCTCTTTCCGGGAAGTCGCGAAGGCGGTACCGACCGCGACGGCCGCCGAGCATTTGAAGACGATCTTGGAGTTGCGCGGCGTCGTCGGCGATACCGGGCTTGCCGAGAAGATGGCGCCGAAGGCCTTGAAGGCGAGCGCTCTGCTCGAAAACGTCGTCGGTGGTGAGCAGGGAAGTGCATTCTGGAACCTGTTGCGCACCGGCGAGATGAAGGGCATTGCGACGAGCCCGGATCGGCTGAATGCCTTCGTGGACGCGGCGATGCCGTGGTTTTTGGCGCAAGGCGGCAAGTTCGGGCCGGCGCAATTCGTCAACTTCGCGCGGCGCGCCGGCGCATCGTGGATTTCCGCCGACATGGCGAAATCGATTCCTTCCATCATGGTTGCGTCCGAAGCTCTCGGTGGTCCGACGGCCGGTCAAAGCATGATGTCGCTCTATCAGTTGATGATGGGCACGATGACTTTGTCGAAGCAGCAGGGCGAAGCGTTCAAGTCGCTCGGCATGATCGACATGTCGAAGACCAAGGCGACTGGATTCGGCGGTAGCAAGCTGCAGCTCGAGCCGGGAGCGATCAAGGGTTCGCTCGCGCATAGCGGTGATTTGCCGGGATGGGTGCGTGAAGTGTTGTGGCCTCGCCTCGAGAAGATGACGGGGGGCGACGATGCGCGAATGCAGGCCTTGATTGCCAAGATCGCGCCGAACCGCAACGCGGCGCGTATGCTCTACATGTTCGGCAGCCCGGATTTTCGCGATCAGATCGCGAAGGATATCGGCATCGTGACGCAACACAAATCGTTCGATGAATCCTACAAGCAGTTCGCGGAGAAGAACCCGCTCGGCGTCGAGAAGGCTTTCGGCGCACAATGGGAAAGTATGTTGTCCGCGATCGGAGCGCCATTGATGCAGGCCGCAATCCCGGTCATGAAGGACATCACGGCGATCTTCACGAAGATCGGTGAGTTCGCGAATCAACATCCGGACGCGATCGCAAATATAGGCAAGGGAATTGCGGCTCTCGGCGTCGCTCTCGCGGTCGGCGGAACGGTGACGATCGCCGGCGCGCTCCTCGGTCTCGGTGGCGCGATCGCTGGCATCCCGATTGCGACGATCGCTGGCGCAACGGCTGCGCTCGGTGCGCTCGGGTTCTTGTTCAAGAACGAGCTCGGCGAGGCGTTTATCGCCGCCGTAAAGGCATTCGGGGATTCAGTCACATGGCTCGCGGAGAAGATCGGCGCCGCGTTCCAATGGATCGGCGGCCTCGTCGAGAAATTCGGCCTCGGCAAGATCGGCTATGAGGGCGGGGGCGACTTCGGCGGCGCCCGGGTCTGGAATGCGAGCTACGGCGGTTCGGGTGGGTCTTTCTCCGGCGATACCGGCGGAATTCCTCTCTCTGGCGGCGCTGCGGCTCGCGGCTCGGCCTATGCGCTCGGCGGGATGAACCCGGATTTCAGAGCGCGGCTCGGGGCAATGATCGCGGACGCGAATGCGTCCGGGCACAAGCTTTCGGTCATGTCCGGGTTCCGGTCGCAGGCGCACCAGAACTCGCTTTTCGCGAAGTCTGACGGCAGCGGCCATTGGGTCGCGCGGCACTCTCGGCACACAATGGGGCTCGCGGCCGATCTGCAAGGCGATCTGGCATGGGCGCACAAGAACGCGGATCGGTACGGGCTGCATTTCCCGATGCCTTGGGAGCGGTGGCATGTGGAGCCAAAGGGCAGCCGTGGCGGCGCCAAGGAGCAGCATATCCATCTCCACCTGAACGGCCGCGAAATCCACAAGGAGGTCGTTCGCGAGACGATTTCGGCGTCTCTCTTCCCGACGCGTGCGCCCTATCATGACGGCGGATCGACATGGACGCCGCCTGACGCCGGCCTCGTCGCGGTGTGATCGGCTATGAGAAACATCCTGCACGCGATGTTGAATTTGACCGCTGCCGCGTGGCGGTTGATGCTCGTCAAGATGGGGAAGCAACTATGAGTGTGCTCGACGACATTCGGGCGAAATATGCGAAGACCGAAACCGTTGTGGACAGCTACAATCGCACCATCGTAGCTCGACGCCTCGACACGGCGCAACGCCTCGCAGTGCGTGAGATGGCCAGGACCGGCGATCCTGAGGTTGTCGGGACGATGGTTCTCGGCGCGTCTGTGGTGTCGATCGACGACGTGCCGTACACCTTCCCGAAGTCGAGACCAGAACTCGACGCGGTGATCCGCGCGCTCGATGATCCTGGTCTCGAGGCAATCGCGAGTGCTTACGAAAAGCTCGCCGGGATTTCCGAGAAGACGGTGGCCGACGCAAAAAACTCAGCCGGGACGCCGGATTGATCGAGGCGATGGCCCTCGTGAAAAGCGGTGTCCCTTTCGAGGTTGCGATGGCGCTCGAGGATCACGAGCGCCGCGGCTTGATCGTGATCTTCGGGGAGCTGGACGGTGGGCGGTTCGATTGGGACCGGATGAAGTGGGTGGATTCGGATGGCTCATAATCTCACCGGCTTTGCCGCCTTGCTCGCTCATATTGCCGTCGAGGTCGACGGCTCGCAGCGCGAGGCCTTGAAGCGAGCGGCCGAAATCCTCGAGGAAGACGCGAAGGACGCAATCGGATCGTATCGGTACGGCTGGCCGCAACTGGCGGAGGCGACGAAGCGCGACCGCGTCGCCAAGGGCTTCCCGGAGAACGAGCCTTTGCTCCGGACTGGCGAGTTTCGCGACAGCATCGGCCATGTTGTCGTCGGCGACAGTGATGCTTATGTCGGCACGAACGATGCGCGCGGGAAATTGTTCGAACTCGGGACGCGGCACATGCCGCCTCGGCCTGTCTTCGGCGGGGCGGTCATGGCGAAGGGACCTGAGATCCGCGAGGAATTCGCCAACATAGTGATGAAGGTGTTCACGACATGAACAAGGCCACTCTTTCCATCTTCGATCCGGCGGCTCGGTTTGCTGAAATCATGGCCCCCTATTCGGCGATCCTCCAGGGCTTGACGCCGATCGGCGCGGCGATGGCGCGCATCGATCCGAACGCGCTCCGGGTGCTGTCCGCCGAATTCGAGCGACCCAAGATGCTCGCGCAAATCGAGCCGTATCGACAGCCGTCGCGCTAGGGTTTGCGCCGCCGGCAGATTTCGCCGGGTCTCACCTTACCGGCGATAGCATGGCGTCCCGGTCGAGCGGCACGAAACGCTTGGCCGGGGCGTCGGCTCGGCGGCGGGGCACCGCGGATGTACCGGGCCTCGCCGTCACCTTCCGCGCAAATCTGCGCGCAAGCCTCAGATTTGAGGGCTTCGGCGACGGGCTCAAAACTGAGCCAGTTCGAGATGACGCGCCCAATTGTACGATCTCGTCGTACAGCTCAGAGCCTTTCCCTCACGCGCGCGGGCGCATGTTCCAGCCCCCAAATTTGGGGGCAAGTGCCGAGTGTCACCCGCCCTTTCGGAGCCTCACGCCCGCCCCGCCACCGTTCTCGGCGATGAACTCGACGCCGGCAGATTCGAGGGCGGCGCGGATGGCTTCGATCGTGCGCTCTTTCAGGGCTTCGCCACGCTCGAATCGGATCACGGTATTCGTCGAGACCTTCGCGGCCTCGGCAAGCTCTCGCACGCCGAGTGCCAGGGCGGCTCTCGCCATTCTGCATTGCGCCGGAAGCACTTTTCGATACCCTGTAGCGATTTTCATTGACACAATCAGAGCTGTGCTCTAATTTCGCTTCACTGTAGCAATTTCGCTGCAACGGAGCAAGCCAATGTCCCTCTCGAAATTCATCGCCGAAGCCAAGGCCCGCGGAACCCGCGTCACCATGGAAGGCCAGACCTTCCGCCGGACCCGGATCAACCCCTGCGACGAGACATTCGTCGAGAACCGCCGGGCCGAGCTGCAAAGCAAGGGCCTCTACCTCACGGGCGAGCCCGGCGCCCTCTTCCTGGCCTGGAACTGAACCGAGGGGCTTCTGCCCCTCACCCTCCCGCTCACAGATCACGAAGGAATGCCTGCAATGAGTGATTTTTCCGAAGCCCTCGACCTCGTGGATCAGGCCAACGACCTGATCGAAGCAATCGTGATGGCAGTCGATGAACTGAACGAGGACAGGCAGCGCAACGCAATCTGGCGCGTTTGCCAAGCGGCGCAAAATGCCCTCGGTGATGCCCGGGACATTCTGAACGAGCGGATCGAGAAAGAGCGTCCTGCGGAATTGGCGCGGCTCCTCGCGGGAACCGAGGCGGGCTAACCGATTAACCTGGAGGCGCACCAATGACCGCGCAAAACACCATGGAAACCCCGAACGTCGCCCCCGTGCCCGGCAATGCGCTCGACTGCGCTGCCGCCTATTCGCGATGGCTCGCGGCCCGAGCGAGACATTTCGCGCCGGACCTCAGCGAAGAAGATTATGACGCGGCGATTGATGACGAGATCGCCGCGGCGCGAGTCCTGGCGTGGGCGCCGGCCCGGTATGCCGAGGACGTACACCACAAAATCGAAGTCCTAGAGGTCTCAATTTCCGAGATGGTGTTGATCGGTCGGCCTGCCGATCCCGTCGAACCCGACCTTATTGCAGCGATCAAGGCCGATCTGTTTCGCCTCGGAATCGGCGGCTGCGATTGCGAGGGTGACGAGCCGATCGAGCCCGCTGGTCACGAGCCGAAGCCCTTGTCGGACGATGACCTCGCCAAGGTGCGCCAAGCCCGAGACATCCTCGCCGTCGCCGGGAAGCTCGTCGAAGGGATCGTGTGACCGCGCACGTTCGGGGCAAGCTTCCCGTGCGACAACCGCGTCACCTAGACTCATGCCTATGACGCCCGCCCTCACCTCCCGGAGCGGGCGTTTTCTTTTGCGGAAGGTCCAAGATGCGTCGGTTAACCCTTATTGCCTGCCTCATTGCGAGCCAGGTTCAGGCCGAGCCCGCGCTCGTCGGTACCGCCTCGGTTCGCGACGGGGATACGATCGAAATCCACGGGCAGCGCATCCGGCTCCAGGGCGTCGACGCGCCGGAATCGGGCCAGGCCTGCACGCGGCCGGACGGCTCGAGCTGGCGATGCGGGCAAGCTGCGGCGCTCGCTCTTGCGGACAAGATCGGCCGGTCACCGGTGCGGTGCGAATCGAGCGGCACCGATCGCTATGGCAGGATGCTCGCGACGTGCTGGCTCGGAGGTCTGAACCTCAATCGTTGGCTCGTCTCGGAAGGTCACGCGGTCGCTTATCGGCGGTTCTCGACCGAGTATGCCGGGGCCGAGGAGGAGGCCCGTCGAGCGCGTCGGGGGATTTGGGCGGGGACTTTCACGACGCCCGAGCAATGGCGGCACAGACGGTGATCGGCGGCGCGCTTGCTATTGCCTTGATCGTGTGCGGCTCGCCCCGCGCTCCGCGGCCTCCGGCCCCTCGGCGGAGCACCGAGTCGTCGGCGGATCACCGCAAATCTTCTTCAGCTCGTGCCAGCCGACACAATGCCCGTCTTTCGCTCGATAGCCTGGACCACCCCGGCAACCGCAGCCGGCACAGTCGGGCTCCTCTTTCTTCGGAAGCCCTTCATACTTGCATCGGGTTTCCGGCGGATCACCGCATACCCGGTCGAGATCCGCCCGTCCGACGCATTTGCCATTAGGGCCCCGGTAGCCGGGGCCTCCCTTGCAGCCGCAACCCGCGCATCCCGCTTCGGCCGAAGAGGTGAGTATGAGGACGATGGCGACTAACGCCCCTGCAAGGCGCTCTATGCCGATACATACCAACTTATTGGCTAAATCTTGGACACTGCAGTGCATCAATTTCATAAGTGCTTGATTTTACTGGCGCGCCCAAGGGGACTCGAACCCCTGTTTTCGCCGTGAAAGGGCGACGTCCTAGACCGCTAGACGATGGGCGCAGGCATGACGGCCGAGCGCGAGTCAGCGCGTCGGGCGGCCGGCCGGACATATAAAGGGCGGCGGTTTTGCTGGCAAGCACCCGTCGCTCAGCCCTTACGGCGACGGCGTGCCATCCGCAGGTGCGAGGTCGATAAGGCGCAGCTCTACGCGCTCGCGCCCGCCACGATGATCGAGCGCGAGCGACCCCGCGAGATGCACCCGGCCGCCGCGCAGAGCCCGAAGCGCACGGCCGAGCGGCTCCGCGGCGGCACGAAAGGCGATGCCGTCGAGCCGCGATCCGTCTCCCGCGAGCGCGCGGATGCGAATATGCCCTTGGCCGACCTCGCCGACCTCCGCCAGTCGATGCGCCGGAAGCACGAAGACCGGCTCCGGATTGGCCGCGCCATAGGGACCCGCACGCTCCAGGCTCGCGGCGAGCTCGGGGGTCGCGCCGGCGGCGGTGAGGGCGGCATCGATCAAGAGGCAGTCGCCAGCCCGTGCCGCGCGCACGGGCTCGGCCAGCTTTTCCTCGAGAAAGGCCGCGAATACGTCGAGGCGGTCGCGCGCTACGGTGAGCCCCGCCGCCATCTTGTGCCCGCCGCCCTTGACGAGGAGGCCTGCGGAGACCGCGGCGCGCACGAAGCCGCCGAGATCGATGCCCGCAATCGAACGCCCCGAGCCCGTGCCCAGGCCTTCGGCATCGATCGCGATCGCAAAGGTCGGCCGGTGGAACTTGTCCTTGAGGCGCGAGGCGACGAGCCCGACGACCCCCGGATGCCATCCCTCGGACGCCACGACGAGACCGGCCTTGCCTTCGTCCGTCGCGAGGAGAGCGAGCGCCTGCGCCTCGGCCTCCTCGAGGGTCGCCCGCTCGAGCTCCTGGCGCTCGCGATTGAGCCCATCGAGCTCGCGCGCGATGCGCATGGCCTCGA
Source organism: Beijerinckiaceae bacterium (assembly GCA_024304885.1). GTDB lineage: Bacteria > Pseudomonadota > Alphaproteobacteria > Rhizobiales > Beijerinckiaceae > Methylocapsa. The sequence continues at coordinate 2,022,955 of JALJOM010000003.1, read as the reverse complement.
TCGGGTCCTCGAGGCCGAGCAGCCTCGCTCCGAGTCCCGCGTCCCCGATCCGCCCGCCGGCATTGATCCGCGGACCGACCAGGAAGCCGAGGTGATAGGGTCGCGGTGGGCCGTTCGCGCCGGCGATGTCGAGAAGCGCGGTGAGGCCCGGGCGCCGCCGCGCCTGCATCAGCTTCAGCCCTTTCACCACAAAGGCGCGGTTGAGGCCCGTGAGCGGGGCGACATCGGCGACGGTCGCGAGCGCGACGAGGTCTAGCCCTGCGAGTAGATCTGGGACCTCCCGGCCGGAGCCGAAGAAGCCACGCTCGCGCAGGAGCCGCTGCACGGCGACGAGCGTCAGGAAGGCGACTCCCGCGGCGCAGAGCGGGCCTTGGCCCGAAAGGTCGTCCTGGCGGTTGGGGTTGACGATAATCGCCTCGGGCAGCGTCTCGCCCGCCTGGTGATGATCGAGCACGATCGCATCGAGGCCGAGGCGGCGGGCCTCCGCGAGGGCGGCATGGCTCGCCGTGCCACAATCCACGGTGATCAGCAGCGTCGCCTCGGCCGCCGCGAGCTTGCGGATCGCCTCCATGTTGGGGCCGTAGCCTTCGAAGATCCGGTCCGGAATGTAGACGATGCTCCTCACGCCGCAGGCGCGGAAATAGTCGGCGAGGAGGGCGGAGGAGGCCGCGCCGTCCACGTCGTAGTCGCCGAAGATCGCGATCGTCTCGGCTCGCTCGACCGCGGCTGCGATCCGGGCCGCGGCCGCATCCATATCCACGAGAGAGGACGGGTCGGGCAGGAGCTGGCGCAAGGTCGGGTCGAGATAGAAGGGCGTCGCGTCCGGCCCGATTCCGCGGCCAGCGAGCACACGTGAGAGGAGGTCGCCCGTTCCGTGCAATTGCGCGATGGCGAGCGCGCGGGCCTGGCCCGCGGCATCGAGCCGGTCGCGCCAGGCGCGGCCGAGGACCGAACGCTCGACGCCGAGGCTCGCGCGCGACCGGGGCAGTGATTCGCTCATGCCCCATCATAGCCGAGGCCCAGGCCACAGGGGCTCGACGCGGGCCACTTCCTAACCGGAATGTGAAGGGATATCGTTCGATCGTTACAAACAATCGGCAGGGGCTCGTCGTGGCGAGCGGAGCCTATGATGTCATTGTGAGCTATGCGCGCGCCGACTCGCGGCACGCGGCGGAGATCGACGCGGTCCTGCGCTCCAAAGGAGTGAGCACCTTCTTCGATCGCCGGGAGCTGACGGCGGGCTTGCCCTGGGTCCGAGCTCTGGAGCAGGCGATCGGCGCCGCCAAAGCGGCGATCGTGCTGATCGGACCGCGCGGGCTCGGCAATACCCAGCACTACGAAAGCGAGCTCCGCTCGTTCGGCAAACCGCCGATTCGACCAGACCCCCTCGCCCGACTGCTTCGCAGCCACCTCTCCCAAAGGGAGAAGGAAACGCCCAAGCCCCGGCCCGTTTCTGATACTCACTGAGGAGAGTGGTGCGGGTTTTGTCCCCGCGCGATCATCATGTGGTGGTGCTGATGATGCATGCCGAGCGTCATGATGCCAAAGAACCCGAGACCTCGTAGCATTGCGACATCCTGGGCAGGTGGCCGTACCGTCAGCGCCGCACCATTGCCGATCTCGGCTGCCTCGAAGCGCCAACCATCGACTCCGTTCATTATCGCTGCGTGAGATGTGACCATGCGTTGGATGGAGTCGCGTACCGGGCCTATACCGGTCACGACGAATCGCATGCCGCCATCAACCGGTTCGTTCGTCACCTCGGCCTCGAGCGTCACGTTGCTCATGTCGATCAGGTGCTGACGGAGCGCATCTATATTCACCTTTGACCAGTCGGTGTTCGGGTCAGCCTCGAGGATGCCGACGATCTCCTGTATCGCGGCAAACGCACTTTGTCCCGGTTCCGTTGGCTTGGGTTTGCTGCTCTGCTGATGCATGTCGTGGCTGTGCGTCGTCGCGGAGCCCCCATTGTGACCCCCGTGGCCCGATTGCGTGAGCGCAGCGGCGGGAACGAGACAGGCGATCAAGGCGAGAATTCGGATCATCGTAGTCTCTGCTGCAATGTCATCTCGATCACCCCGCCTCGTGCACGATCTGGCCGCCGACGAGGGTGAGCTTCACCCGGCCCTCCATGCGTGCCGCGTCGAAAGGCGTGTTCTTGCAGCGCGAATGCAGCTTTACGGGATCCACCACATAGGGCTCGTGGGGATCGAAGCGGATGAGGTCGGCGGGTGCGCCGATCCTCAGCCGGCCCTGGGGCAGGCCGAGGATCTCGGCGGGGCCGATCGTCATCGCCGCGATCAAGCGCGCGAGCGTCACCTCGCCGGAGGCGACGAGGCGCAGGCCCGCCGACAGCATCGTCTCGAGCCCGACCGCGCCATATTCGGCCTCGGCAAAGGGAAGCCTTTTCGTCTCGACGTCTTGAGGATCGTGGTCGGAGACGATCGTATCGATGATTCCGGAGGCGAGGCCATCGACGAGGGCGCGGCGCTCGTCCTCGTGGCGCAAGGGCGGGGAGAGCTTGAGGAAGGTCCTATAGTCGCCGATGTCGTTCTCGTTGAGGGTCAAGTGGTTGATCGAGGTGGCGCAGGTGACGGGCAATCCGTCGGCCTTGGCCCTCGCGATGATCTCGAGCGACAGGGTCGTGGTGACGAGCGCCGCGTGATAGCGCACGCCGCTCGCGCGCACGAGCCGGATGTCGCGGTCGAGGCCGATCGCCTCGGCTTCGCGGGGGATGCCGGCGAGGCCGAGCCGGGAGGCGAGCTCGCCTTCGTTCATCACGCCTTCGGCGGCGAGGTCGGGGTCTTGCGCGAAATGGATGACGAGCGCGTCGAAATCCCGCGCATAGGTCATGGCTCGGCGCATGACCCGCGCATTGCGGACCGATCGCGCGCCGTCGGAGAAGGCGACCGCACCGGCCTCCTGCAAGAGGCCGATCTCGGCGATCTCGTCGCCGGCGAGGCCCCGCGTCAAGGCGGCGGACGGCAGGACGCGAACGCGGCCCGTGTCGCGCGCTCGACGCAAAAGGAAATCGACGACGGCCGGCTCGTCGACCGGCGGGTTGGTGTCTGGCCTCGTCAGGATCGTGGTGACCCCGCCGGCGGCAGCGGCGGCCGTCGCGGTCGCGATCGTCTCGCGATGCTCGGCCCCCGGCTCTCCGACGAAAGCGCGCATGTCGATCAGGCCGGGCGCGACGATATCGCCCGCGCAATCCACGATCTGGGCATGCGGCGGGAGATTCGCAGCGGTCACCGCGGCGCCGAGATCGCGGATCGAGCCGTCGATGACAAGGACGCCGCCCCGCGACTCGCGGGCTGCGGCGGGGTCGATGAGCCGTGCGTTGACCAGCGCGAGCGGCTGATGCGCGATCGAGGGGGAAGATAGGATTTTCACGCAGAAAGAGCCGGATCGGAAGCCGCTCTAGAGCGGAGAGAATGCAGATCCTACACGAAAATGTCGTGCGCGTCGCGGCTACAGCGCCTATCGCGGCAGGCATTCCATGGCGAAATCGCGCCAGGTTCTTTCGCCCGCGGCGCCGGTCCATTTGATCTGCTGCCATTCGAGCCCGCATTCTTGCATGCGCGCGCGGGTGGCTTGTGGCAAGGCCCGAGGCACGGTCGCAACGACCACCGCGGGCTCCGGAGCCGGGGGAGGGGGCGCCTGCAGGCCGCGCGTGAGGACGTCGCGCCGCTTTCCGCCGAGGTCCGCCGGGCGCGGCGGGGGGAGCGGGACCGTGCTTTCGTCACCCGCCGTTACACGAGCGCCGGGTGCGGCACCGGCCAGGCTCGCCGCGCAGCAGACGGCGATCCCGGTCATGACGAGAAGCGCGCAAGCTGCTCGGGCACGGAAGCTCACGGTCGGCCCCTGTTTCGATCGAGTCGCGGCAGGATCACGACAATTTGCGGCGAGATCATGAGCACCGCATCGGCCAGAGGGCAGAGAATGCCGGATCAAGGCTTCGTCGCGCGCGGCTTCGCGGAGGATTTCGGCTTGTCGGAGGCCGCGGCCGGGGGAGCCGCCGCAGCACCCGGGAGGGCCTCCACGCGCGTGAAGGTTTCCGACTGGCAGAAGATCTTCAAGACGCAGCCACGGATTTCGGCCTTGTCGCCGACGACCTTGCCCGGCGCCGGCTTGAAGGTGATGTCGTAGGTCTTGCCGTCCTCTGCGTTATAGGCCTTGCCGCGCCAATGGCTTTTCTCCGGAGCGAGGTCGATCAGGACCTGGAGCCCGACGAGCAGCCGATCTCTCAGGCTCTCGTCCTCGTTCGCCGTGTCCGTCTTGGGCTTTCCGGCCTTGTCGGTCGGTTCCTTGAGCCAGACCAAGGTCCCGCAATAAAAGTCGCCGCAAGGAACGATCTCGATGATCGATTCGTCGTCCTTGGTCAGCCAGAGACCGGTCGGATCGGGCGGCGCGGCTTCGGCGCGCCCGCACCAGGCGAGACCGGCGAGAACCGCCATGACCACGAGCGAACGGCTCGGCGTTGCGCCCGCGCGCAGCAGGGAGAAAGGGAGGAATGCAACCTGAAATGTCACGAGGTGCTCCTAGGCAGCGGTCGCGGTTCGCCTCCTTGGCGGAATCTGCCCGACGTGCCCGGCGCGGCTCGGTCCTTGCACCGCGGGCTTGCCCGGGCAAGGCTCGCCCGGCTGGCGGAGACGGAGGGATTCGAACCCTCGATAGGGCTTTACAACCCTATAACGGTTTAGCAAACCGCCGCCTTCAGCCTCTCGGCCACGTCTCCACGCCTTCGACGAAATTCCCGCCGATATCATGCCGTCCGAAGCCGCGCGCCCGGCGCCGTGCGGGTCCTAGGGGCGCAGGAACATTCATCGGAAAGGCGACCACATATGCCCGAGCCCTGCTCCGAAGGCAAGGCCCAGGCAGCACATGCCGCGGCCGCCGATCTACGCCTGGGCCATGAAACCGGCACGGTCCTGACGTGTTATACTGACCCGAGCTTGCGGATGGGTTACGCCGGGGCAGGTCCCGAGTTCGAGCAAAGCTTCGAGACGGACGGTTGCGATGAGGCTCCTGACTGGTGTTCTGGCCGGACTTGCCGCTTATGTGGCGGGGACCGCAGCCGCCCGAGAGGCCGCTTCCCCGGAGATGCCGGCTGCGCCCCTCGACTATGTCCGCGTCTGTGACGGCTCGGGTGCCGCCTTCCTGACCGTCCCGGGCACCGAGACGTGCCTCGTTCTCGGCGGGCGCCGGCTCGACGCAAACGAGCGATATCCGGCGGACCGGGCCGCGGCGTCGTCGGGCTCGACGACCGCCCCGAACGCGCGCGAGATCTGGACGGAGCGCGATTTTCTCGGATCCCGTGTGCCGAAGCCGGCGGAGCTCCTCGCCCATACGGCGACATTCGGAGAGGGATTCTCGACGTCGCTCTCCTTCGAGGAGCCGGTCTCTCGGCCCGTCGCGGATTTCGCCAGCATCGCGAGCCTGCCCGATGCCGCCCCGATCTCGATCAACGGGATCTCGGCGCCGTCGTTTCGCGGCAGCCCGGCGCCGGAGGTCCAGGCCATCGTCGGCAAGCTCCGTCAGGACCAGCCGCTCGGCGCGGTTCAGCTCGACGCGGCTGCTGCGCTCCAGGTGCATGCCGGCTTAATCGCGAGCGAGGCCGACGCGGATCCGTCGCCCGCCTATCCGATTCCCGTGCTGCCGAGCCAATCCCATGGTTCGGCCGGGCACGGCGGGATTCAGAGCAAGGACTACCTCAGCCCGGGGGATCGGCTCTGGCTGCAAGCCGCCTACGAGAACGGTGCCTATGGCACGATCGCGGGCGCTCCTGCTCCGTCCTCTTCCGCCGAGAGGGGCCGAAGCCCGTTCGGTCACGCCGGTCTAGCGCCGCTCGGCGACGTCTCCGGCTGGAGACCAACAGCGGATGCGAGCTGCGCAAGGACCGGCAGCTTCACCTGCGAGCCGCGATGGGGGCACACCACGGATCCCGAGGCCGCGAAGCGGGAGCGTCCGCCGACCTTCAGCTCGGTAGCGTCGGGGTCCGCGCAGGGGGTTCGCTACGAATCCATGGCGATCGCAGGGTTCGGCGGCGCCGTGGCCATGCCGAGCGGCAAGGAAACGAAGGCCGGCCCACACTTCATCGGGATGCCATTGAGCGGCTTCGATATCGGCGCGGAGTTCATGTACGTCAATGTCAAGCAGGCGCGTCCCGCCGCGCTGCCAGCGAGCATCGAGCCGAAAGCGGCTTCGGCGCCGGGCACGCCCTCGGAATACCAGGGGCGGCTTCGGGTTCAGCGCGGGTACTGATCGCGCGGCCGCGCCCACAGCATAGGAATTCCTGTCGAGCCACGCCGCATCGATCTTCCGCCCGAGTCGCCCGGATCGGAGGGCCGGCGAATGCCGGCCTCAGCGATCGCCGAGGCTTCCGCCGGCATCGGCGAGCGCTGCGCCGACCTCGAGCCCGAGATCGTCGAGAGTCGCCTCCTCGACGACATTGATCTCCTCGCCCAGTGCCTGGCGCTCCGCCTCGGTCGGGGAACGGGCGACATTGACCGAGATCTTGGCGGTCACCTCCGGATGGAGCTGGATCGGAACCTCGTGGATACCGATCGACTTGATCGGGATCGCGAGAGCGATCTGGCTTCGGCTCACGCTGAAGCCGCCCGCGGTGACGGCATCGGCGATGTCGCGAGTCGAGACGGAGCCGTAGAGGTGGCCGGTCTCGCCGGCCTGGCGGATGATGACGAATGCCTGGCCGTCGAGCTTTTCCGCGACGGCTGCGGCTTCGTTGCGCGACTCGATGTTACGAAGCTCGAGCTGTGCCTTCTCGGTCTCGAAACGAGCCATGTTCGCCGCGGTGGCGCGCAGCGCCTTGCCTCGGGCCAGGAGAAAATTGCGCGCGTAGCCGTCCTTGACGCGCACCTTGTCTCCCATCTGGCCGAGCTTCACCACGCGTTCGAGCAAGATGACTTCCATGTCCTGACCCTTCAGGTTTTCGGCGGCGCCGCGCCGCGGTTTCGAAAGGAATGAAGCGACTCGACGAGGCCGAGCACGGTGCACAGGAGGGGCGAGAGCCCCGACGGCAGCAGCGCGAGGAGGAGGCCGTAGACGAGCCAAAGGAACAGGCCGCGGGCCGGCCAGCCGCGCGACACGACGTGCAGGACCGCGAGACCCTGCAGCGCAAAAGCCATGGCGATGACCACGGCGACGATCGATGCGATCACGGCCGCGGGCCCGCCGAGGAAGGTGGTCGCGAAGGCTGCGCCGAGCAAGATGCCGTAGGGCCGCGGAACCTGCAGCTCCAGGGCGATGTCGGGCCAAGGCCGCTGCAGGCGTCCCGAGAGCCTCGCGATCTTGGCGGCAAGCCAGAGATCGATCAAGAGGACCAGAAACAACATGGCGGCCGCGACCGGGGCGCTCGCCACGACCATCAGGCGCGCCATCCTCGGAACATCGGTGCCGGCGGGAATCCGTGTGCTGCTCGAGATCATCTGCTCGAGTATCGGAGCGAGCTCCGAGGCGACCTGATCGACCGCCCGATCGAGCGAGCCGAAGCGCAAGACGACGACGATGACCCCGACCACGACGACGGTCGCCGCAATCGCCACGCAAGCGGTGACGATCCGCTCGACGGGGACATATTCCCTGAGATAGGTGGTGGTATTCGGTGCTGTGGGCTGCCACTGCGACTGGCCGCTCGGCCGGCTCATCGACGCGAGATAGGCGAGCCACAGTGCCGGTGCGCCGAACATGAAGGCAAAGCTCAGCGCGGTGCGCGCGGTGGTGTCGAGGACGCTGGTTCCCGGCACCCGCGGCGCCACGACGGGGACGAGCAGGGCGACCGCCACGCAAGCGCAGACGAGGGAGACGATCCCGACCATGCGACCGAAGCCGAGCATGGCGAGCATGATCGGAAGCGGCGCGAGGAAGGACAACATCAAGCCGGGCACGCTGCCCTGGCTCATGAGGCTGTAGAGCACGCCGGACGAGAGGCCGGCCCCTGCGCCGATCGCCAAGGGTCCGGCGAGATATCGGTACCGCCTGAAGTTCATGGCTTGCCGTTCCGTCGGGCCTCGCGCGGGAGCCGGCGGGCCGGGTCCCCTCTCGACGTGCAAGGAAGGCCCGTCCGTTTGCCCCGGGCGCGCCCGTCCGCAATCGCGGCGCCGACGGCCGAGCCCGCGCGCCGAGGTCACTCGGGCAACGACCGAGCTTCCGGGGGCGTCGCGCGCCTCAGCGAATCACGTAGGGCAAGAGGCCGAGGTAGCGCGCGCGCTTGATCGCCCTTGCGAGCTCGCGTTGCTTCTTGGCCGAGACCGCGGTGATGCGCGACGGCACGATCTTGCCGCGTTCCGAGATATAGCGCGAAAGCAGGCGCGTGTCCTTGTAATCGATCTTGGGCGCATTGGCGCCCGTGAACGGGCAGGTCTTGCGGCGGCGAAAGAACGGCCGGCGGGGAGCTGCGGAGGTGGTCATCAGAAGCTCCCTTCTTCGGTCGGTGCGGCCTCCTCGCGCGGACGTCTCGGCCCGCGCTCGCCGCGATCGCGATCCCGTTCACCGCGCGGACCGCGGCCACGCTCGCCTCTCTCGCCGCGATCATCGTCGTCGCGCTTGCGCATCATCACCGAAGGGCCGGACTCGAGCGCCTCGACCTTGATCGTCATGAAGCGGATGATATCCTCGTTGATGCTCATCTGGCGCTCGAGCTCGGCGACGGCCGCGGGCGGAGCATCGAGGTTGAGCAGCGAGAAATGCGCCTTGCGATTCTTCTTGATTCGATAGGCGAGGGACTTCACGCCCCAATATTCGACCTTCTCGGTCTTCCCGCCATGGGACTCGATGACCGACTTGAGCTGCTCGGTCAGCGTGTCCACCTGCTGGGCGGAGATATCCTGGCGTGCGAGATAGATATGCTCGTAGAGAGCCATTGAGCTTGCCTTTCCGACTGGTCGCGGCGCTGGGCGCAGAGCCCTTCGAGCCTCGGAAAGGCTCGAGCAGACGAACGAAGGCGGAGACACGGGAAAGCTGGGTCTCGTACAACCCCTGCCGAGCGATCGGCGCGCCTTCCGTTCAGCCTCCGGCCAAGGCCGCGAGTGGGGTTTTATACAAGGATTTCACCGCGACGCAAGCGCGGCCCTCGGGTCGCGCAAGGCCAAAAAGCCGTGCTGACGCAGGCCCCGACCCCGCATCGGGTCAAGCTCCCGACCGGCCGAGCGCCTCCATCTCGGCGAGCCATTTCCGGCGGGTCTCGGGAGTCGCGACCTCGACCATCCCGTAGAGGGTCTCGTTGATCGGGCCGATCCCGACGAAGCCGAGGATGTTGCGCTCGAGGCTCTTCAAGCTGTGTGCCCCGAACATCCAGCGATAGGCGAGCGCCGGCATTCCCATGGTCACGACGATGCGCGCGCTCTTGCCCTTCAGGCGCTTCGTGAACTTGCCTCTCTTCGGATCGGCGAGGTCATAGGCGAAGCTCGGACGAAAAATCTGCTCCAGAAATGCCTTCAGCAGGGCCGGCATGGAGCCGAGCCACAAAGGATAGAGGATCACGAGATGATCGGCGGCGCCGATCGCATCCTGGGCGGGCTGCAAGGACTCGGGCAGGGTCCCTTGGTCGAATTGCTCCTTCGAGCGCAGAACGGGAAAGTCGATCCCGGCGATCTCGAAGGCTCGAACTTCGTGCCCGGCGCTTCTCGCGCCTCTCGTATAGGCCTGCGCGAGCGCATGGCACAGGCGCCCCGCGGACCGGTCCGGATGTCCGTCGATGATCACGATATGCTTCGCCATTGCCGTCTCGTTGCCTTCTGGCTGCGCCCACCCTCGCGCCGCTGCACGGATCATAGGGCGACCGGCCGGCACTCTGTCGCCGCTGCCTCGACGTGATGAAGGCCGAGAGAGGTCCCGCGCTGCAGCGGCCCTGCAAAGCAATACGGCGAGCATGGCCCGCCGCGTCGTTCTCGTGGATACGGTGGCGGCCTTCGATGGCCGACCAAGCTCAAGGTGCTACGGTGCCGTGGCTCCGCCCCCCGGGCACCTTGCAAGAGCAGGGGCGGCCCTGAATCGAGGAATGTGAGAGCAGGCACGTCGTCGCGGCGGTCATGCAATGATTGCCGACCATGCCGATCGCTACGCTGCGCCCGGTCATGAGCGGCTCGCTGGGACGGCGGGTCGAGTCCATCGCCAGAGGCGGCGGCCCTGCAGGGGTGCCGGGAGCGGCGCGCTCGACAGGCGAGGTCGCCGAGAGCACCGGGGTGCCCGGAATATAATAGACCCCGGGGGCGTGCTCGAGACGATAGAAAAACGGGGAGCCCGGCGCCTGGGCGAATGCCGCGCCAGCGAATGTCAATGCCGCACCGAGCGCAAGCGCGCCGATGGGCTTGTCGAAGCACATCATCGCATCTACTCCTCTCGTCATGAAGCGCATTCCATTCGATCCATTCCCCCGTCGGCCATGACCAGCCCCTCGGCGCACGAGGCGAAGTCGTGCGCCCGTGCTTGCGTCGTGCCCGTGCACCATCAACTTCCGGCTCCGATGGGGGTTGCAGCGGCGACGCAAAATAGCCGACGGGTGGTAAAGCTCGAGGCGTGCAGCTCGGCGACACCGGCCGGGCCGCGCCGTGTCGCGGGGGGGGGGGGGGGGCGTCGTCACCCGAGCGATTGTCGCCCCGAGCGGGGGCCGAGTGTCCCGGACCACGTGCGGGTTAGCGTGACGCCTGGGCCTGGCGTGCATCGGACCTTCCCTCGCGCAACGAAAAACCTGTAGAAGCAGCACTTCCATGCCGTGTCGGCGACGAATGGCCTTCGTCGCGCTCTTCCCGGGACTGAAATGAAGCTGACCCTCTCCTGGCTCAGGGACCATATCGAGACGAGCGCTTCCCTCGACGAGATCGTCGGCGCCTTGACCCGGATCGGGCTCGAGGTCGAGGATGTCCACGACCCCGCCGCGACCTTGAGAAGCTTCGTCGTCGCCTCCGTGCTCGAGGCGAAGCCACATCCCAATGCCGATCGGCTCCGCGTGTGCCTCGTCGACACCGGCAGCGGTGCCCCGGTCCAGGTCGTCTGCGGCGCGCCCAATGCTCGCGCCAGCATGAAATCCGTGTTCTCGCCGCCCGGTACTTATATCCCGGGCAAGAAGATCACGCTCGCGACCGGGGTGATCCGGGGCGTCGAGTCGCATGGCATGCTCTGCTCCGGCGCCGAGCTCGAGCTCTCCGACGATCACGACGGCATCCTGGACCTGCCGGACTCGGCTCCGGTCGGTGCGCCCTATGCGCAATGGGCCGGCCTCGACGATCCGGTGATCGACATCAACCTCCTGCCGAACCGTCCCGACGCCATGGGCGTGCACGGGATCGCACGCGACCTCGCGACCGCGGGGCTCGGCAAGCTCCGCGATCAGCAGATCGCGCCGGTTCCCGGGACGTTTCCCTGCCCCGTGACGGCGACGCTCGATTTCTCCGCCGCCGATGCCCATCTCGCGCCGGCTTTCGCGCTGCGTCTCGTCCGCGGCGTCAAAAATGGCCCGAGCCCCGACTGGCTGCGCCGGCGCCTGACGGAGATCGGCCTGCGGCCGATCAATGCGCTCGTCGATATCACCAATTTCCTCGCCTTCGATCGGGCGCGCCCGCTCCATGTTTTCGACGCGGACAAGGTGCGCGGCGATCTCGTGATCCGCCGCGCGCACCCCGCCGAGGAGCTGCACGCGCTCGACGGCCGCGCCTATGCGCTCGATCCCGACTGCGTCGTCATCGCCGACGCGGCCGGGGTCGAGTCCCTTGCCGGGATCATGGGGGGAGAGGCGACCGGCTGCAGCGAGGCCACGACCTCCGTGCTGATCGAATCGGCGCTGTGGGACCCGGTCAATATCGCCCGGACCGGCCGAAGGCTCGGGCTGAATTCGGATGCGCGCTACAGGTTCGAGCGCGGCGTCGACCCGGCTTTTTGTCTGCCGGGGCTCGAGCTCGCGACGCGGCTCGTCCTCGAGCTTTGCGGCGGTGAGGCCTCGGAGGTCGTCGTCGCGGGCAAGATCCCGCAGTTGGATCGAAGGATCGCCTTCCCGTGGAGCGAGGTGAAGCGCTTGACCGGCGTCGCGCTCGACCCCTCCGAGATGGCGGGCATTCTCGAGAAGCTCGGATTCGAGCTCGCCAATTCGCCCGGCAACAGCGATCACGTACTCGTCAAGGTCCCGAGCTTTCGCCCCGACATCGAGGGCAAGGCCGACCTCGTCGAGGAGATCATCCGGATTGCCGGGCTCGAGCGAGTGAAGCCGCAGCCCCTTCCGCGCGCGGGCGACGAGGTCACGAGGCCGGTCCTCACGCCGCTGCAGAGACGGGTGCGTGCCGCCAAGCGCGCTCTCGCAGCGAGCGGCCTCGTCGAATCGGTGACCTGGTCCTTCGTCTCGCATCGGCAGGCCGAGCTCTTCGGCGGCGGTACTGCGGCGCTCGCTCTCGCCAATCCGATCGCCTCCGACCTGTCCGACATGCGTCCGAGCCTGTTGCCCGGGCTCGTGGCCGCGGCGCGGCGCAACGCCGACCGCAGCCAAGGCGACGTCGCGCTGTTCGAGGTCGGGCAGATTTTCCTCGGACCGGGAGAGGCGGACCAGCGTGTGGCCGCGACCGGGATTCGGCGCGCAGGCGCCAAGACGACAGGGGCGGGGCGGCATTGGGCCGGCGCCGCCGGTCCCGTCGATCCCTTCGACGCCAAGGCCGATGCTCTGGCCTTGCTCGCCGCGCTCGGCGTCGGCGGGCTTCAGATCGTGGCGGGGGGGCCGCCCTGGTTCCATCCCGGCCGCTCCGCGACGCTGCAGTTCGGACCCAAGACCAAGATCGGCGCGTTCGGGGAGCTTCACCCACGGGTGCTGGAGGCGCTCGATGCCGAAGGGCCCTTGGTCGGGTTCGAGCTCGTCCTCGATGACATACCCTTGCCCAAATCGCGGCCAACAAAAGCTCGCGCAAAGCTCGAATTACCCGAGCTGATGCCCGTAGAGCGCGATTTCGCCTTCCTCGTCGAGCGCTCGGTCGCGGCGGCGGAGGTCGTCAAGGCGGCCCAGGGAGCCGACCGTGTGCTCGTCGCGTCGGTCGAGGTCTTCGACGTCTACGAGGGGAAGGGGATTCCGGAAGGCAAGAAATCGCTCGCTATCGCCGTCACGCTGCAGCCGCGCGACAAGACTCTCACCGAGGCGGAGATCGACGCCGTCGCCGCCAAGATCGTCGCGGAGGTCAGCAGGAAGACGGGCGCGAGCTTGAGAGGATGAGCCATGCCGTCTCTCGTGAGGCTACTCTTTTTCGTAGGCGTCGCCGCGCTCCCGGCGCTGGCGACAGCCGCCCCGCGCACGATCGCCGACTGCGAAAGGATCGAGGCGGCCGACGCCTATAATCGCTGCCTCGCCGCGTTCGGCCCGCCTGCACGGTCGCTTCGGCTCGTGCCCGCGGACAAGCCCGGCGTCGACATGGCAGAAGCCGCGACGGCCGACGCCGAGCCGGCCACGCCGAAGGGCAAGAAGGCTAGGGCCGCCCGCAGAGCCGGACGTTACGCGTCGGCACCCCGGCACGAGATCCGTGCCAAGCGGATGGTCTTCACCGTGGTCTCGGACGGCACGAGCGAGCGCTGAAGCATTTCCGGTCGAGCCGGACGCCGGCTCGTGTCGGAAGTGCCGGAGCCAGCGAACCTACTTGCCCTCGTCACGAACGAGCTGGATCGCAAAGCCGCGGCACCACTGGCGCGGCCCTTCCCTCCGGTGGACTCGGAAATAGCTCCAAGTTCTTGTTTCAGCGCATTTTTGTGAGGCTGACCGGACACCGGGTCGCTCCAGATCGCTCCGTCCTCGCAACGGCTCTCTGCTCCGCTCACGATATCGTCCTCCGACGCGGTCGGGCAGCACGGCTGCCCGAGACGGTCAACGACGGAACGCCGTCGATCTCCGGGTCCTCGGGATCACCCAGGCGCAAGGTTCGCGGTGCAAGCAAGGCGAGGTGCCGCATCACCCTGCCGGGACGCGCGGACTCGAGGATCTGCCGATGAGCGATGTAGCCGTGCGCAATGCCGCCGCGATCGACGGGCGCAGCCTGCGCGACATCGGCTTCGCGGCCGGGATCGTCGCGATCCTGTCGCTCTTCTTCCTGCCGATGCCGGCGGTCATGATCGACATCGGCCTCGCCTTCTCGATCGCCCTCTCGGTCTTGATCCTGATGGTGGCCTTGTGGATCGAGCGTCCGCTCGACTTCTCCGCCTTTCCCACCGTCCTTCTCGTCGTGACGATGCTGCGCCTCGCGCTCAATATCGCGACCACACGGCTGATCCTGTCGCACGGGTCGGAAGGGCTGACGGCGGCGGGCTATATCATCGGCGGCTTCTCGAGGCTCGTGATGAGCGGCGATTTCGTGATCGGGCTCATCGTCTTCGCCATCTTGATCACCGTGAACTTCGTCGTGATCACCAAGGGCGCGACCCGCATCGCCGAGGTCGGCGCGCGGTTCACCCTCGACGCCATCCCGGGCAAGCAGATGGCGATCGATGCCGACCTTTCCGCGGGCATGATCGACGACAGCGAGGCCCGGCGGCGGCGTCGCGAGCTCGAGGAGGAGAGCTCCTTCTTCGGATCGATGGACGGGGCGTCGAAGTTCGTCCGCGGCGACGCCATCGCCGGCCTGATCATCCTCGCCGTCAATATCTTCGGCGGGATCGTCATCGGCGTCACGCGCCACGACATGCCGCTCTCCGCGGCGGCCGACGTCTTCACGAAGCTCTCGGTCGGCGACGGGCTCGTGTCGCAAATTCCGGCGCTGATCGTCTCGCTCTCCGCGGCGCTTCTCGTCTCGAAGGGCGGCAACAAGGGCGCGACCCAGGTCGCGGTCCTCGATCAGCTCGTCAAGTACCCGAGGGCCTTGTACGTCGCAGCCGCACTCATGTTCGTGATGGCGCTGGTCCCGGGCCTCCCGATCCTTCCTTTTGCGGGGCTCGGCGCGACCCTGGCCTTCGTCGGCTATATCGTGCCGAGGCGCCTGGCGAAGGAGCAGGAGGCGGCGTCCGCAAAGGCGGCCGAGGCCGAGCAGCAGGCCCAGAAGGAATCCGTCAAGGACTCCATCAAGTCGCCCGAGCTCGAGCTCTGTCTCGGCAAGCAGCTCGCGGCACGGCTTCTCGTCGAGCACAACGAGCTCGCCGCGAGAATCGCCAAGATGCGCCGCAAGTTCGCTCGCCAATACGGTTTCGTCGTTCCCGAAATTCGCCTCTCCGACAGCCTCGCGATTCCGGCGCGATCCTACCAGATCAAGATCCATGGAACCGTCGTCGCGTCGCACGAGCTCAGGCTCGACGAGCTTCTCGTCGTGCTCGGCGATCGGGGCAAGCCGGATCTGCCGTGCGACGAGGTTCGCGAGCCCGCTTTCGGAATGAAGGCCGTGTGGGTCTCGCAGGCTTTCGCGAGCGAGCTGAAGCGCCGCGGCTTCACGCCGATCGACACGGGCTCGGTCCTGCTCACCCACGTGAGCGAGATCATTCGTAACAATCTCGCGCAGCTGTTGTCCTACAAGGACATGCGGGCCTTGCTCGATCGGCTCGGTCCGGAATATCGCCGCTTGATCGACGACATATGCCCATCCCAGATTTCCTTCTCGGGACTGCAGGCGGTGCTGAAGCTGCTCTTGTCGGAGCGCGTGTCGATCCGCAACCTGCATCTCATCCTCGAGGCGGTGGCGGAAATTGCTCCTCACGTGCGACGCGCCGAGCACGTCGCCGAGCATGTCCGGATGCGGATGGCGCAACAAATTTGTGGGGATCTGTCGGACGGCGGCATCCTGCGCGTCTTGCGCCTCGGCACCAAATGGGATCTCGCGTTTCATCAGAGCTTGAAGCGCGACAGCAAAGGCGACGTCGTCGAGTTCGACCTCGACCCCACGATGGTCGAGGAGTTCGGTGCCCAGGCGTCCACGGCGATCAGGGAACGGATGGACCAGGGCCATCCCTTCGTTCTCGTCGCGGCGCCGGAGGCGCGGCCCTATGTGCGCATGGTGGTCGAGCGATTGTTCCCGACCTTGCCGGTCCTGTCGCATCTCGAGATCGCCCGCGGTGTCGAGATCGAGGCGCTCGGCTCGATCGCGTGACGACCATCGCTTCCGATCTGGTGCTGTCGGCCGTCGTGCTGCTCTGCCGCATCGGATCCTGCCTGATGCTGATGCCAGGCTTTTCGAGCCGGCGTGTGCCGGTCACCGTCAGGCTGTTTCTCGCGATCGCCGTCACCCTCGCACTGTTGCCGATCCTCGCCGATCGGATCGAGCCCGGCCTCTCGGGCGCGCCGCGCGCGACCTTGTTCGTCATTCTCGGCTCGGAGGTCGCGATCGGTGCCTTGATCGGTCTCCTGGGGCGGGTCTTCTTCGCTGCGCTCGAGACCTTCGGGAGCGTGATCGCCATGGCCATCGGCCTGGCGAGCCCGCTCGGAGGCCCGACTGACGAGCACGAGCCTCAGCCTTCGATCACCTCGCTCGTCGTGCTCGCGGCGACCGCGCTGTTCTTCGTGGCGGAGCTGCATTGGGAAGTGCTGCGCGGACTGTCGGCGTCCTATACGGCCTTCCCGGTCACGCGAAAATTCGATGCGCAATTCGGCCTTGTCGAGATCGCCGATGGCCTGGCGCTGGCGTTTCGGCTGGCGCTGCGGATCTCGAGCCCCTTCATCCTCTACGCGCTGATCGTCAACCTGGCTGTCGGGCTCGCCGGCAGGTTGGTGCCACAAATTCCGATCTACTTCGTCACGGTACCGGCGGTGCTGCTCGGAGGCCTCCTCCTGCTCTACGTGGCATGCACGCCCTACCTGGAGAGGTTCACCAACGGCTTCGCGGCTTGGCTCTCGACCGGGTGAGCCGGGCACGACAGCACGACCCTGCCGCCGCGACGACCCTCGACAGGAATCCGGCAACCACGACAGGCAGCGTAATGGAACCGAAGGACAGGCTGCGAAAGGCACGCCGTGTGCGTGACGTGCAAGTTGCGCTCGAGCGGCTGGCATCCTGGAGCTTGATGGATCTCGAGCGCGAGATCCTACGCTTGGACGAACAGCGCGCCGACCTCGATCGCTTCCTCGGTGGCGAGACGGCGCTCGGCGGCACTTTTTCCGTGACGATGATGCGTAGGCTGCAAGGGCTCGCAGAAACCCGGGCGGCGCTGTCGGCCGAAAGGACGCTCTCCGCCGAGCGGCGCCGGGAGGAGCGCCTTCGCCTCCGATGCGCCGAGCTGATCGTCGATGCTCTCGATCGAGAGGCGCGCCGGATCGACGGCTGCCGGGAGCTCGAGCGCGTGGTCGAAGCCTCGCAGCGGAGCGCGCGTGTCAGGCCGGAGCAAGGCTGATCGGCGACAGTGCCGAGCACGGTCCGGCTCGAGAGGCGTACATGTCGATCACCCCTGCTTCGGATATTGTCCTCGATGTCGCGCGCGCAGCTGACCCGGCCCGATCGGCGGCGGCGACCGCGCGGCTGGCGCAGCTCGCCGAAGCGGGTCCTGCCTCGAGCACCGATTTCGCGAGCCTCGTCGAAACGGAGAGGCTCGCGCCGTCGCAACCCGACAACGCAGCAGCAGCGGTTACCGGCGCGAAGGCGCCGACGAAGCGCCGACCCGACCCACGGACCGAGGCCGTGAAGGGACTGGAGCGGCTCGTCCTGCAAAACCTCGTCGAGTCGATGCTGCCCAAGGAAACTTCGACCCTTTTCGGTCGTGGCACCGCCGGCGACGTGTGGCGGTCGATGCTGGCCGAGCAATTGGCGGCGCAAATCGGCGCGGTCGTCGATCTCGGCGTGGGGCGGGCCGCGCCGTCGCTCGCGAGACGAGAAGCGACAGCCGTGGTCGTGACCCCGCGTGCTGAAGCGCAGCGCAGCGCCGCTCATGCGATCGACCGCGACTCGTGATCGTGACGTCGAGACCAGCTTCCAGTGATCTCCAGGCGGGCATTTCGCTCGACATGCAGGATTCCGTTCGGGCGATGTCGTCCATGCGAGGGTTGGCGGCCGAGCACGAGCGTCGCCGACATGAAGACCACTTTGCAGCAAGGACCGAGGACAGGTTCATGATCGATGCCTTCGCGAATGCGGTCGACCGTATCGAGCGGCTTCTCGACCAGGAGGCGACATTGCTCGTGCGGCACGAGATCGGTGCGCTGCGCGAGCTCAACATCAAGAAGAACCAAAGCCTTCTCGAGCTCAGTCGCGCGATTCAGGCCTTACACGGTGTCGATCACTCCTGTTGGAGATCCGACCCGCGAACTTTGCTGGCGAGGCTGCGCGAGAAGCTCGAGGCGAACCGCAAGATCCTCGACATACATATGAAGGCGGCGCGCGAGGTCACGCTCGTCATAGCGCGCGCCATCGAGGAGCACGAGTCGGACGGAACCTACGGAGCGGGTGCCGGGCGCACGGACACGAGACGATGATTCGCTTGATCGTGAGCTGTGGATGGATATGCGCCGTGACGGTCGTGGCCGTCTACGTGACCGGTGCGTTTCTGCTCGGCGAGCCTGGAGCTACGACGGTCCATAAAGCCACAGAGGCTCTCGAGCAGCTGAAGACGCAGCCCATCAATGTTCCGATGATCGCCAACGGCAAGATCGAAGGCTATGTCGTCGCGCAATTCGTCTACCTGGCCGACGCGCACCGGCTGAAGCAGCTTCCGGTGCCGCCCGACGTCTTCGTCGCGGACGAGGCGTTTCGCACGCTCTACTCGACCTCGGTGGATTTCCGGCATCTCGACAAGTACGACATCGGCGCGCTGACGAGGACCCTCGTCGCCAAGGTGAACCAACGACTCGGCGCCGACATCGTCAAGGAGGTGCTCGTCGACCAGTTCATCTACGTGCCGAGGAGCGATATCTCTCGTTGAATACGACCCGACGAACTGTGGTCGTTCCCGGTGAACCGCAGCCAGGCTCGCCGGAACATGCGCCGAGTAGGATTCGTCGACGAGATCACGATCTGGTGGCAACTTCCGGCGTCGAGCGACGTGACCCAGCCGAGCGCTGGTCCGCATCGATGTCGGGTCGGATGAAAGGATGAACCGATGAACTTCGACAAGATGACCTGGGTCGGCCTCATGATCGTCGCGCTCGGGTGGACCCTGTTGCTGTCCGCGCCGCAGCTGTCCGAGCTCTTGGCGAGAATGTCCGGCCGTGCCCTAGGGACCACCGCTCTCGATGCGGTCGCCATAGCCGAGTGCACGATCCTGAGCGGCTTCGGTCTCGCGATCCTCGGTGCCCTGCAAACGGGGTTCGGTGCGACGAGGTGCTTTCTCGATGCCGCGCTGACCCGTACCGCGCCGCCGCCGACCAAGGTCGTCGGGCCTGCTACCGCGCGGCAAAAGAAAATCGCCGAGCGAGGATGGGTCAAGGACCGCGCCTATGTGCTCTTCGTCGACGGTAGCGTCGAGGTCGAGACGATGCTCGGTCGCCGTCTCTTCGCCTCGTTGCAGGATGCGCAGGAGTTCATCGCGTGATATCGCAGCGCATGCGGACGCAGCTTGCCGGCGGCGAATCCCCGGCACGTCGCAGGTCGATCGAGGTCGGCGATCGGGGAGGTCGAACCCTTTTCGGTTCGAGGACGCGCGCGCGCAACCGGGATGGCGCGTGGACGCGGGATATGACCTTGCCCGGCACGTCGCCCCGGACCATTCCGGGACGGATACCGCAGCTTCGCGTGCTGATGATCCTTCGCCGACCATGGGCATGGTCACTGTTGTGCGTCCTGTGGATGACGCCGGTCGATCGTGCTCTCGCCGGCGTCGGTGTCGTCATCGCCGCCGGTTCGGCCGCGTTCGCCACCGGCATGATCCTCCGCGCAGGCTCGGCTCAGGGCACATTCACGCAACCACGGCCCGCGGATACCGAGGATTATTCGACGATATCGTGCAGCCGTGATGCACTTGATGGATTTGGCACCGATTGCATGGGGTCGATGCCGCGGCCGGGGGTGGATGCCGAACCTATGGGCTCACAGCCGCCGCGGTTGCCTGCCGTCGAGCCGGCTGATCGCCGCGATCGACCGGGTCACCGGGCATCGAGCTACGTCCTTCGCTACGCCAATGTCGGCGCGGCGGTTCTGCACGGTCCAGGTGGAACTCTTGTGGTGGTGCCGGGATCCGTGGTTCCCGATGCAGGGACGGTCCACTCGATCGAGAAGCGCGCGGGCCATTGGGTCGTCATGACGGAGGGCGGTCCCATCGGGGAACCAGCCATATAGCGTCGAGACCGTTTCCCGATGGTGTGCGTCGTGGGGTGGGTCAACCCTAATGGCGGACCGTGCAATTCGTGTTGAAGTAGGCAATTCTCGCTTTGTCGCCGGCAATGCTGCGCACGGACGATTCGATGCTTCAATGGATCTGCGTCGATGCGACATCGCTGGGCAGCACCGTGACAAGACGAGAGCGCAGAGTTGATTTTCGAATCGACCGGATGGGGCTCGGCATTTGCAGCTTGCCGAAGAGGCGGCAATTCATTGCACCGGAGGTCTCGGAGGTGCCCGGTGGGAAGCCGTTCCTGCGCCAGGCACCGCAGTCGCAACCGTTGCGAACATGATCGACCGGTCGCGTGGCCCCGAGCCCCCGATATGGCCTGCTTACCGTGGCAAGCTTCTCGAACGACGGCAGGGACATGCCGAACTTTCTGCAATGGGCATCAAATCGTCCTCGATTCTACGGGAGTATGCAGCCGTTTGTCAATCTCGAGGTGTAATATGGAGTCCCGGTACTAATCGAAACCGGACGAGCAGACCTCGAATTCGCTTCGGGAGGCGGTCGGTCGACATCAAACGTAAGAGCTCGCGTAAGGAATATATGCCAGTCAGCACGGTTACGGCAGCCGCAAAAAGGATCGCCCATGGCTCGGTCAACAGGGCGAGGCCACAAACGACGACGGCGATCGACCCGAGAAAAAAGCCACCGGTACGGATGTTTGCCGAAGACCACCGAAATCCGGTGAGTATTGCAACAATAGGGTAGTTCACAAACCCATGGAACACATATGACCCGAAAAAGGCGATGCCTGCGCCGACCAAGCCGAACTGCACGAGACAAAACCATGTGAGCCCTATGTTGACAATTGTCCAAGCGATATCCGATCCCAGGAAAAGGAGTCGATGATTCTTGGCAACGATAATATATCCAATTGGCCAGGTTATGACCCGCAACGCTATCCCGAGGCAGATCCACCGAAGGATCTCGACGGCGCCGGTGAACTTGTCCGAATAGAATGTGCTGATCACAAGAGGGGCAAAGGCGAGCGTGGCAATAATCCCCGGCCCAGCGAGAAGCAGGCTGACTTGGGTCTGGTCATTCACGAGTCGATTGCATCGGGCGTGATCGTCGGCGACGCCTACCAACTGAGGGTAGAAGTCGGTTCCCATCGCCTGGAGGATATAGCCGACATAGAGGCCTCCCAGGGTCCAGGCGGCCGAATATAGTCCTGCGGCCTCGAGCCCGAGGTCACGCGCGATGAGGGCTCGCACGACATAGGCCGCGCCCATTGCCAAAAACCCGCTCGCCATGAAGGCGAGGCCGAGCTTGAGGAGATCCGATGCCTCCTTCCAGGTTTCGGATCGCGTCATTGCAGGAGCCGGAACAGGGATCTTTCGACTATACCACCACGATGTGGCAAGTGACATCACGGCCACTGCGACGAGCGACAGCGCGACTCCGTCGTCACGAAAGAAATAGACGAGCGGAATACCAGCAAAAGTCCCTAATGTCGCGCCGATGACGCTGACCTTAGCGAGGTCGGTGATGCGCCGCATTCCTTGGAGCAGAGCGCTCTGCCCGGCGGTCATGAGCCGAAAGAGCACTGCAAGGGACAGGAGCGCGATCGCGCGGACATGGGCTTCGTCGCTGAAGGTCAGGGTCGAAATGTGACGGGCGAAAAGGGCGAGGATGCACCCACCCAAGACACCCAGGAACAGGGAAGTGCGCCGCAGGACGGTCACGGTCCGTGCAATTCGCTTTCCGTCATCGGTTGTCGCAGCTTCCGCGATCTGACGAACGCCGCTGCTGCCGACGCCCATGCCTGCGATTGATACGGCGAGGTCGATGATCGAGCCGTAGAGACCCATCAAGCCGAAGCCCGCCGGTCCCAGCAGCAGGGCAAAGATCTTGGTGCGGAGGACACCGATGCCGATCGTCGCCGCCGACGACGCACCGATCAGTGCCGACGATCTCAGGATGCGTCCGTAAGTATCCTTGTCGGAAGTCATATCCCTCGACTTGTCCTATGGTTTGCGGCGTCGCTAAGCTCCGTGCGCGACGCCGTCGAGGTCATCGCGTGAGCTGCTTGGCGATGACGAGGGTCAAGGCCCACGGACGGACGTCGACTCGGCATCGTTCTCGTAATAGGTCATGAAATCGTACTTTTCGTAGCGACGAAGATAGTCGACGTCGGCCTTGTTGAGTACAACTCCTGCAAGCCGATCGTATAGGCTGCTCGACGAACGCAATACGCGTTCGACGACCTGAATCTTGGTACGGCCCCATTCGACGACCAGGAAATAGAGATCGAAAAGATGCGCAGATGCTCGCACATCGATGACGGGTAGGATCGGCGGCAAGTCGATCAATACGTAGTCGTATCTCTGCCTCAACTGCAAGATCAATCGGTCGCTCGACGGAGGCACGAGCAGCTCGTAAGCGTCGATCACCCGCGAATTCATGACGACGGGAAGGAAATCCATCGTCGTCTGGGGATCGGTCCAGATTGCGTCCTGAAGAGTACACGCGCCGGAGACGGCCTCGAGAAGCCCGTTGGTCGCACCTGGCGCGAGGGTTTGTGAAAGCGACGGATTCCGGAGATCGAAGTCTACGACGATGACGCGCCGGCCAACCTGTGCGATCAGTTCCGCCAGAGCGAGCGCGATGGTCGATTTTCCCTCACCTGCCACAGAAGAAGTGATGCCGATCGTCACGCCGAGCTCGCGGGTCGCGCCCGCCGGACCGAGGTTGAGATCAGCCACGACCTTGATCGCGCGGATCGCGTCCGTAAGGCGAGAGAAACGCGAATTCAAAAGTGTAGTCAGTAGGGGCGATCGGTACGTGATGCTTCGAGGCCCGTTGCGCAGGAGAGCTGATGGCGGATCGTAGGGCCGTTGCTCTCGCGTCGGCTCTACACCCACGAATGGCACGAGGGCGACGCAAGGCATGCGCAAGAGCTTTTCTACCTGGTCGCTGGCGCGAAACGACCGATTCATCATCTCGCGCAGGAGGCCCAAGCCCCCACCGATCGCCAAGCCGACGAAGACGGACAGTCCGAGAACTTTTGGGGCCCTGCTCTTGCTGGGAGTGATCGTCGATCTGGTCGCACGCACGTCACTGATCGAGAAAGACTGTTGCTCGGTCGATTCGAGAAAACGGTGCTGGAACAGGTTGAAGAGAGTGCGTGCGGATTGGGCCGCGCTTTCCAGATCTCTTAGCCTGATCTGCGCCCGGTTCGTTGCTTGTGAATCGATCACCGCAGAGGCCAGCTCTGCTTCGATATTCTCCTGGCGCTTCTTGGCGATCAGATAGTCGCTCTTGGAGACCTGAGCGAGCCGACGTACCTCGCGAAGGATCGAATCTTGGACCAGACGGACTTTCTCTCGGGCTTTGACCGCCGCCAGATGTGTCTCGCCGAAGCGCTGCGCATATTCTTCAGCTTTGCTGGTCAAGGCGAGGTAATCCTGTCGCAGCTTGGTAATGATCGGGCTGATCAGCGCGTCCGAGATAGCGTCGACAGATACATCGGACGCGTCGGTGCGCAGGGTCGACTCGATGCGGTCGAGGCGTGCCTTGGCTTCGGAGGCTCGTGCTCGCACGTTGACGAGCTCGGCATTGAGCGCGGAAAGAACCTGGTCTCCGACCAGCACGCCGCCCGAGGTCACGATCTCCTTGTCGGCCTTGTAGGCGTTCACCGCCTGCTCGTCTGCAGCCGCCTTGCGGCGCAGCTCTTCGAGCCGCTCCCGAAGCCATTCGTTCGCCTGCCTGTAGGAGTCCAATTTCGCTTGCTTGCGGTCGGCGATATAGGCGCCGGCAATCGCGTTGACGATCTCATCGGCGCGCTTGGGGTTGGTCGACTGGAAGCTGATCGCGATGAAATTGCTGGCACCGACCCGCTTGGCGTCGAGCTTTTCGAGGACAGTGGCGACGGCGCGCTCCACCAGCTCGTCCCGCGATCTCGGCTCGTGTCCGCTCATAAACCACGCGAGCATTCCCTTCACGCCGTCCGACTGGGTAAATTCCCGGTCGTTCGCCAGATCGAGCTTCTCGACGACCGCCCGGGCGATAGGCTCCGATTGTATGATTTTCAGCTGGCTTTCGAAAAAACCCCTGTCAAAAAGTATTTCTGCCGACATGGGTTGCTGGGAAGCGACAGGGGGCGTGCTTCGCTCGAAAAGGATCTCACCCTCCCCGGTATAGAGCCGTGGCGTGAGCAGCAAAAAGGCAATACCGCCGATCAGCCCGATCAGAGCGAACACCGACAAGACTAGAAATTGCCGACGAATGATACCAAGCGCTCGTTCGACAATGTCCATAACACCAGGCTCAGTGGGAGTGGGAGACGGATCCTCCGGGCTCGAGGGCAAATTTTGGACTTGCAGCATCGAATATTACCTTTCTCGTTCTAGCTCGGATCGCAGTCTCGGCAGCCCCGGCTGATAGAAACGAGGGTAGAGGGAGCATGACGACGTCGTGTTGCAGTACCGTCGGCGCGATTTCTTTTGCTTGTCTCGGCTCGAGCTGTCTGGTCGATGGTCACGAGAGGGCCTGTGCTCGATGCCCAAGGGGTCACAAAAGCGACATGCGGCATACGTGTCTCCATGAACCGAGTGCCGTAACCGAGCTATCGGCATCGAGCCATGGCCCAGCCATTGCCGTCGAGCGTGCGGCGCCGGGTGGGTCGGTGGCCGCGGTGTCACGAGCGGGACCATCGATGTGCTGAACGCCGATACGCCTGAAGATGGCCTTCATCGAGCATCTTCGATCGATGCGACACTGGGCCGGGTAAGGGGATGCGGCGAAGCCTCGATACCGGATGAAAGTCCGAATCGGGGAATCCGCAATATCTGCGCGTAGCGCCGATCGCGAGGCGATCCAGCGTGGATGCAGGATCGCGAGCGCGGCAGCCACGAGAGCGTTTTCCAGCGAAGCTAGCCCCGGTTCGCGTCGTGAAAATTCGTAAAAAACAAAGATCTAGAGGAGCTTTCCGATTCCATGGGATCAAGGAGCGCTCCGGATCAGGTACTGCACGGACGCCTCGTCCCGGATGACGAAATACCGGTATTCGATGTCGGCGGGAGACGTTGGTCATCGGGTGTCGCAGGTGCTTCGTGAGTGCGCATGATCCCACGAGAGGATCCTGCGTGCCGAACCCATCGAGCGTGACCATGCGCATTTTCGGTATCGTCCCCGGCGCAGCTCTCGGTGTTGCGCGTAGATCGTGATATGGAAGGCAGGAGCTCGCACGAGCCGCGTCAGATCGATCGGGCATTTCGGAGCTGCTACCGCGACCGGTACGGGGTCGGCGATAATCCTGTGCTTGCTGCGCCGTCACAACCCAGTTCCGCGTTACGAATTCTTGCCGACGAACCCCTTCGTGCGCGGCGTCTCGATATCGGCTCGAGCCGGCTAGCCACACCCGTCTCGGTCCATCCATGCGACCTTGCTCGACCGAACCTTCGACGAAGCGCGTTCCTGGAGCACTACCCGGCACAGTTGGCACCCGCTCGCTTTTTGCTACGAAGTTCCTGTTGCGAAACATCACCAGCGAAAATGCCACGACACGAGAAAGTGGGGCGGGAGTCCGATTTGGCCAAGTCCGAATCAGCGTGAGCCCGAGAGAAAGCGCAGTCGATCTCGGATCCTGAGCTCTGCGGTACGACGCGTGAACGCGCGCACGTTGCGCGGCCTTGCGGATATCTGCTGCAATGCAGGTCCCGAGGGGCTGGAGACGATAACGGCCAGCCCCCGGCCCGTCGACATGACGTCCGCCGCCGCGCAGCTCCTAGAGGGGTTTCCGTTCCAGTGGAATCGGAAACCAGCTCTACATTCTTGTCTTATCGCATTTTTCGCGACGCGAACCGGTATCCACTTCGCTGGAAATTGCTCTAGTCGATGCGACTCGTGGTGACGGACTCGGCTCCCGGTGCGCTCCGCCCCCGGGACAAACTCGCTCATTTTACCCTACTGCCATTGCGCTTCGCCGGCATATCCTTCCAGATCAGCGTGGTCACAAGTCGAATCGGCACCAGAACCGCGACGGAGGCGACGGGACAGCGGCAACCGAATGGGAACTCGAATCCATTTTACTGGAAACTCCGATCGAGTCTATTCCACTATAGCATGAGCCTTTGACTTGTGTCCATCATCGACTTGACTAGGAGCTCCTGACAAAGGCGTGTCCCAATGACACGGAAGTGGTCGAATTGCGGCTTCGTGGCGGAGGCGAGCTCGGCAGAGGTCGTGGGGTCGGCACGTCCCTCCGCGTGTCGAACGAGGCTCGACACGAGCGTGCGGATCTCGCCGAGCACCCACGGGAGCTCGAGCACAGTGCCGTCAACGGCAAAGGGTTTCGGGGTGCGAAGGCTCGCGGCGCCAGTGGGGCGGGTGCTCGCCGTCGTCGATCTTCACTGCGTCCGGCAAGTGCTTCCGCGAATGAAAGCCTGGGCCTGGGGACTATCGAACGAGCCGCGTCGTGACGGTGCTCGGCTGCTGACACAAACGTGAACGACGCTGTGCTCGTTTTGCGTGTATCAAGAAGGCGCGACCGCAAAGGCCGGGACCCGGATCGATCCCCGAGGCCTCGCGTCCTCGTTTTCGCGGCTCCGGCCCCGGCGTCGCCAGGCATGTTCGCGGAGGGCGTTCCGATCCAGCGGAATCGGAAAGGTGATCTGCATTGTTGATTTTTTTCACGGTCCCGCATCTCGAAGTCTCCATTGTGCGCGCCTTGTTTCCCGGCGAGCCTCGTTTCCGGACGGTTCTCCGCCGAAGGGAGACGGCTGAGCCGCGACAGGAGGCAGCAGCTCCCGCAGGACACGCCCTCTTGCGCTTCCGTAAGGGGAGGACTGGCGCGCGAGCCTGCGAGGGCAGAGAGATCTCCGGTGACAGGCGAGTCGGGTTCCGGCTCGGGCGAAGTCGCCCCGGATTCGGCACGGGCATGATCGCGCCTCGATCGGCTGCGGCATTTCCGTCCTCTGCCGCTTCGCCTCGTTGTCGCCTCGGGTTAAATCGATCGGAAATTCGCGTTCGAGCCTGCGAAGCATCGTCGGCTCGCGGCGAGCCGTTGCGCGGTTCAGTGCAATCGGTTCGAGGCGGATGGCCACGCGGGTCCCGAGCGGGACAGGGCGAATTTGTGTGAAGGGTTCTTGAGCGATGGGCGGCACGCATTTCGGGACGGACGGGATCCGAGGGCTGGCGAACGCGGCGATCACGCCGGAGCTCGCGATGAGGGTGGCGCAGGCGACCGGGATCGTGTTCCAGCGCGGCGAGCACCGGCACCGGGTCGTCATCGGCAAGGATACCCGGCTGTCGAGCTACATGATCGAATATGCCATGGTCGCGGGCTTCACCTCGGTCGGCGTGGATGCGCTCCTGCTCGGGCCCTTGCCGACGCCCGCCGTCGCCATGCTGACCCATTCGATGCGCGCCGATGTCGGCGTGATGATCTCGGCTTCCCACAATCCCTACCAGGACAACGGGATCAAGCTGTTCGGCCCGGACGGCTACAAGCTCTCCGACGCGGTCGAGGCCGAGATCGAGACGATCCTTTCGGGCGAGCTTCCGGTCAAGCTCGCCAAGCCCGCCGATCTCGGCCGCGCCATGCGCGTCGAGGGCGATCGGGCCCGCTACATCGAGTTCGCCAAGCGGACCGTGACGCGCGATCTCTCGCTGGAGGGCTTGAGGATCGTCGTCGATTGCGCCAACGGTGCCGCCTACAAGGTCGCTCCCGAGGCCTTGTGGGAGCTCGGCGCCGAGGTCGTCTCGATCGGCGTCGAGCCGGACGGGTTCAACATCAACCGCGAGGTCGGCTCGACCGCGCCCGCGGCGCTCGCCAAGAAGGTCCGCGAGGTCCGTGCCGACATCGGGATTGCGCTCGACGGCGACGCCGACCGAGTCCTCGTCGTGGACGAGGCCGGCAAGGTCGTCGACGGCGACCAGGTTCTGGCGGCGCTCGCGCGGGGCTGGCAGGAGGAGGGCCGGCTGGCGCGCCCCGGCGTCGTCGCGACCGTGCTGTCGAACCTCGGCCTCGAGCGCTATCTTTCGGGGCTCGGGCTTTCGCTCGTCCGCACTCCTGTCGGAGACCGCCACGTACTCGAGCAGATGCGCGCACAAGGCTATAATCTCGGCGGCGAGCAATCCGGCCATATCATCCTGTCGGATTTTGGCACGACGGGCGACGGGCTCGTGGCGGCGCTGCAGGTGCTTGCGATCGTCAAGCGACAGCGCCAGCCGGTGAGCCGGGTCTGCCATCTCTTCGAGGCGCTGCCGCAGATCCAGAAGAACGTGCGGGTGAAGGGCAGACCTCCGCTCGAGGACGCAGGCGTGCTCCGCGCGATCGCGGCCGGCCGCGAGCGGCTCGGCGAGACGGGCCGGCTGGTGGTGCGCCCGTCGGGGACAGAACCCGTCGTGCGTGTCATGGGCGAAGGCGAGAATTGCGACCTCGTCGAGAAGATCGTGGACGATGTCTGCGACGCCCTCGCCGAGGCGTCTCCCCGCGCGGCATGAGGGCTCGCGTGCGAGCCTACGAGGCTACCTCGGAGGTTCCCGACCGAATCTGCGCAATCTGCCCAAATGGGTCATGTATCTCGAGCGAACTCGTGAAGTATACATGCAACCCGGATCGGTCTCGTCGTGACCGAGGCACGTTCGGCCCCGCGCAATGCGAGATCGCCCGTTGCGGAGTGAGACCGACATGTCAGTCGAGTGGAGACCGAGCGGCATAGCTAATAGTTGATCTCACGATGGCTGCGGTGCTGCGAGCCCGGCACCTCATGGTTCAGAATCCGAGGCATCCCTTGAATTCCAGTTCGGCGGCGACAAAGCGCATCTGCCTGGTGACGCACTCCTTCTACGAGAGCGACAACCGGGTCATCCGCTATGCCGAGGCCTTGGCCGAGCGCGGCGATCAGGTCGAGGTTGTCGCGCTGCGGCGGTCGGCTGACGACCCCAGATGCGAGCGCATCAACGATGTGGTCGTTCATCGCGTCCAGGATCGTTTCGGCAAGTCCGAATCTGCGGCACTATCCTATCTCCTGCCGATCCTGCGTTTCCTGCTCGTTTCGGCGCAATGGCTGAACACCGAGAGCCGGAGCCGTGTGTTCGACCTCGTTCATGTCCACAACATTCCGGATTTTCTGATTTTCGCGGCCGTGCCGGCAAAATGGCGCGGGTCCCGGCTCGTTCTGGATATTCACGACATCGTCCCGGAATTCTTCGCGAGCAAGTTCAACGCCTCGTCTCGGTCGGCCCTGTTGTGGTCGTTGAAGCTGGCCGAACGGGTTTCCGCAAGCCTTGCCGACCATGTGATTCTCGCGAACCATCTCTGGCTCGAGCAATATACGTCGCGTTCGGCGCCCGCGCAGAAATGCTCTGTTTTCATCAACCACGTCGATCGGAGCACCTTTCGGCCTCGGCCGCGCGAGAGGCGGTCCGGCGCCCCCCTGATCGTCTATCCGGGCGGGCTTCAGCCGCATCAAGGCCTCGACATCGCGATTCGGGCCTTCGCGATCCTTCAGCAAAAGCTTCCCGAGGCGCGATTTCACATCTATGGAGACGGATCCTGCAAGACCCAGCTGATCGCACTCGCGAACGAGCTCGGCCTCGACGAGTGCGTCAAGTTCTTCCATCCGCTGAGCCTGCGCGAAATAGCTCGGGTCGTCGCCGACGCCGACCTCGGCGTGGTGCCGAAGCGCGCGGATGGCTTCGGCAACGAAGCCTATAGCACCAAGATCATGGAGTTCATGTCACTCGGCATACCCGTCGTCGTCTCCGAAACGCGAGTCGATCGATATTACTTCAACGATTCCATCGTTCGCTTTTTCCAATCCGGCAATGTCGACGATCTCGCCCGAGCGATGCACGAGGTCCTGACCGATCAGCAGCTCCGCGACTCGTTGATCCGCAACGCGACCGAATATGTGGAGCGCGAAAGCTGGGAGCGGAACAAGAATCGGTATCTCGAGCTCGTGGACGGGCTGGTCGCGCGGCGACAGGGCTCCGGCGAGCTCGAGCCGGCGCGCCGAGCTTCGCGACCCGTCAAGAGTCCCTGAGGGCTGTCCCCGATGCCGACGACGACGTCGATCCAGGATAGTCTCGAGCGCTTGAGCTCGTGGGTCGTGCACCACGGATACCGCGCCTATGATCCTGGCGACGGTCAGATGTCGTTCCTGCGCGCGCTGACCTTCAATTCGCCGAAGCTCGAAAGGCTCCTGACCGCCGCCGTGCTTCGCTCGCCGTTCCACATCCGCCCCCTGATCGGCATTCGCCCGCACACGTCTACGAAGGGCATGGGCTATATGGCGTGGGGCTATCTGCGCCGGTTTCGGACCACAGGAGATCAGAGCCACGCCGACAGCGCACGAATGTGCCTCGATTGGTTGCTGCAGCATCGTTCGCCGGGCTACCCCCAGCTCTGCTGGGGCAACGAGTTCACCTTCACGACCCGGGCAGGGCGGATCCCCGCGGGAGAGCCGACCATCGTCTGGAGCGGCCTGATCGGGCAGGCCTTCGTCGATGCGTACGAAACATTCGGCGAGGCCCGCTACCTCGACGCGGCGAGCAGCGTCTGCGACTGGATCCTCACGCTGCCCCGCGAACGCACGCCGACCGGCGATTGCCTCAGCTATGTCAGCTTCATCCAAAGCTCGATTCACAACTCGAACATGATCGGAGCGGCGCTCCTCGCGCGTGTGGGCGCGCGGATCGGCCGTCCTGACATGGTCGAGCTGGCTCGGAGGGCGATGGCCTACAGCTGCGCACGGCAGAACGCGGACGGCGCCTGGTTCTACGGCGAATCCTCGAAGTATCACTGGATCGACAATTTCCACACGGGCTACAACCTCGACAGCCTCAAGCGATATAACGACAGCACGAAAGATACCGAATTTGTCGAGCATATGTGGAGAGGCTACGACTATTTCAAACGGCACTTCTTCGAGGCCGACGGCCGGCCTAAATATATGCACGACCGGCTCCTGCCGATCGATATTCAATGTGCGGCCCAGGCGATAGATACGCTCTGCGGCTTTTCCGACACGGACGCCGAGGCTCTCGAGATCGCGGACCGCGTCGCCGGCTGGACCATCACCCACATGCAATCGCCCGCCGGCTACTTCTATTATCGTGATCTCGGCTGGAAGAAGGTTCGCACGCCGATGCTTCACTGGGGCCAGGGAACGATGTTCAAGGCATTGGCGCATCTCGAAAGCAAGTTGCATGTGCAGCCGCAATCAAAGGCTGCGATCGCGGCTGGAGATGCGCCGTGAACGCGGCCGCGCCTCTCGGCTATGTCCTGATCACGCCGGCCCGAAACGAGGAGGCATTCATCGGCGACACCATCCGCGCCGTCGCCGCGCAGACGGTGCGGCCCGCGCACTGGATTATCGTCAGCGACGGTTCCACGGACTCGACCGATGAGATCGTCGCGACCCATGCGGCCGAGCACGATTGGATCGAGCTCGTGCGCATGCCGGACCGGAGAGACCGGCAATTCGCCGCCAAGGCCAACGCCTTCAATGCGGGATACGAGAAGCTGAAGCATCTGGATTTCGACATCATCGGGAACCTCGACGCCGATATCACGTTCGGGCCCGACTATTTCGCGTTCCTGGTCGATCGCTTCGTCCAGGATCCCCGGCTCGGCGTCGTGGGCACGCCCTTTGTCGAAGACGCCGAAAAGCCGGACCAGCACAGCTATGCGCATGACGGCGCCAATCTCGATCACGTGTCCGGTGCGTGCCAGCTCTTTCGACGTGCCTGCTTCGAGGCCGTCGGCGGCTATGTTCCGATCAAGGGGGGCGCCATCGACTGGGTCGCGGTCACCACAGCCCGGATGCGGGGCTGGAAAACGCGCACCTTCCTCGAAAAAGTGTGCTACCACCATCGCAAGATCGGCACGGCGGAGCAGAGCCCGCTCATGGCCCGCTTTCATTACGGACGCAAGGCCTATTACGTCGGCGGACATCCGGCCTGGGAGCTGTTGCGCGGCATCTTCCAGATGCGGTTGCATCCCTTCGTTGTGGGTGGGTTGTCATTCATCGCGGGCTACACCTTCGCCGCGATCACGCGCATGCCGCGTCCTGTCTCGGCTGAATTGATGGCCTTCCACCGCAACGAACAAATGGCGCGCCTGAAGCGATTGTTTCGCTCGGCGTGATACCCGACGTCGGGGAGGGCTCACCACTTGTCGATGTCGATTGCTCAGGGACTTCATGTGAACGCGCAACAGTCTGAAATCAAGCTCAAGGGCAAGTCGATTTTGGTGCCGATGCGCCTGATCGACGATCGCGAGGTCGTGTCGGTCGGCCGGTGGTTGCGCATCGCGGCGATCAAGGACGAGGAGTGGCTCGAGACCGAGCCCGTCGCGAAGCCGGAACAATTCGTCGCGGCGCTTCGCCAAAGCGGACTGCCGGCCGACATTTTTGCTTTCTCCGCACCCATCAAAGGCTCGGCCGTCGGGGCGGGCTTCCCCTTCGAGATGGACAATGTGGCTGCGATCCGCACCCGGGATTACGCCGCGTGGTGGGAAGGGCTACCCCAGGAGGCGCGCAAGAACACGAGGCGTGCGGCGAAGCGTGGCGTCGAAGTCCGCGTGGCGACCTTCGACGACGAGCTCGTCGCAGGCATCAAGACCATGTACGACGAAACGCCGATTCGCCAGGGTCGCAAGTTCTGGCACTACGGCAAGAGCCTCGAGGCCGTTCGTCGCGACAACAGCAGCTACCTCGACCGCTGTGAATTCCTGGGGGCATACTACAATGGCCAGCTCATCGGCTTCATGAAGTATGTCTTCACCGGCGATACGGCACGCATCATGCAGATTCTCTGCTTGAATGCGCATCAAGACAAGCGTACGATCATCGCCTTGATCGTCAAGGCCGTCGAGCGTTGTCACCAACGCGGCCTCGAATATCTGATCTACGGAAAGTTCACCTACGGGCAAAAGACGGACAGCAGCATCGCAGAATTCAAGCGTCGCCTGGGATTCGAGCAGCTGGAGTTTCGGCGTTATTTCGTGCCCTTGACATCGAGAGGCCGGATAGCTCTCCACCTGGGCTTGCATCGAAGCTGGCAGGCTCTCCTGCCTGCCGAGGTTCTGCGGCGCCTGCTCGAGCTTCGAAGCTGGTGGCTTCAGAGACATGCGCCGAGCGGTACTTCCAGGGAAATAGAGACTGGTGTCTCTGGACCTGCGAGAGAGCATTACCCACAATCATAGCATGCAAAGAGCGTAGCGTGGTAAAGGGCGTAGCGTGGTAAAGAGTAGAGCATGGAACGAATATCGAGCCTTGTCGGGTCTCTCGGCTCGGTCGAGCCCGAGAAGAGGTCGGTTCATGCAGGTGAATGAAATAGGCGAGCCGAGGTTTCCACGATAGCTCGATCGACCCGCCCTTCGTGTTTCGCCGGTGTAGCTCAACGGTAGAGCGGCCAAGTCGTAATTGGCAAATGGGGTGTTCAAGTCCCTCCGCCGGCTCCACACATTCCTTCTTGCAGGATTGCGACTCCGCGACTGATCGTCGGCGGTGACGAATTGCGGCAACGATGACGCCTTGCTGCGACGCGACCGGCCTCACATGAGGACGGTATGACGTACGAGGTAGATCATGAAGCCGAGAAGGCCCTGGATGCTGAGGCCGCCGAAGACGACGGCGAAAAGCAACGGGACGAGATGGACCGGCGAGCGCGCCTCGATCTTCCTGAAATGTGTGATGGCGTCGAAGAAGAAGACGAGACCCATCGCGAGCGGGATGCTGCCGAGCGCGTAGGTATTGAGCTTGGAAAAGTTCTGGACCGTCGTCGGATCGATCATGAACAGGATGAAAATATGCACGAGGAAGCAGATGACGACCAAGGCAGAGCTGATCACGAGCGCGCGCGCGTGAGAACGCCGAGGTCGTGCCGGCTTGCTCTCCGGCCCTTTCGGCTCGTCGTCGCCCTGTGTCCCGCTGCCTTCGTGCTCCTTCATCGGCTTTTCCCGTGGTCACTCGATCGGATCGGCCGGACATGGGGTCCGCCGATCTCGCCGGGACGATATCCGCAACGTCGTACGGCGTAAATGCCCTCCCGCTCGAGCACCTTCGGTGCCTTTGTGGGACGCGGACCGGAGCGGGGAGGGCGGCGCTGTCACTCGAGCAGAAGCTGAACTCGGGTCACGGCTCGGCTGAAGGGGTTCGTCGGAAGCCAGCAATACGCATTCATCGGGATCACGAGAGTCCGGCACTTCCAATGATCGGGCGTCCATTCGTAGCCGAGCTTGCGTACGCATTCAAAAACCTGGGCGCCGGCGGCATTGTCCTTGGTCGCCCGTTCCGCAGGAAAAGCCGCTTCTCCCTCCGCGTAGCATTTCGACACGTATTCCTTCTGCGCCAGGAAGAAGGCAGCGCCGTTGTAGGCGACGATGGAAACCTCGGTCACGAAGATGATCAGAAGGCCCACCACGAGGGCAGCGATCGCCTGGAGCTTGGACTGGAGCACGTAGCGGGCGTCGAAGAACAAATACAGGCCACCCCCCGCGACGAGCGCACACCCGATGAGAAGGCCCCAAGGAACCAGGAGCATCGTCATGCGGTGGTCCATGGCGTGCCTCCCGCATTCGGTCGCAGCGTCGGACGCTCGTGCCGTACCGTCAGCACATCATACTGCAGGCGGAATTCTCGGGTAAGAGGGTGCGGACCGAGCCTGGAGCGGCTTCGGATCCGATCGAATCAGAAAGCAGCTCCATATTTTTGTTTGGTCGCATTTTCTCGACGCGAGCGGGCGTCCGCTTCACAGGAAAATGCTTCGGTCCGGCGCGGCAGTGCCGCCGGCTCGGCCGCTCACTCGAACAAGAGCTGCGCCTTCGTCACCGCCCGGCTGAACGGGTTCGTCGGAAGATAGCAAAATGCGTTCATGGGGACCAGGAAGTTCCGGCATTTGGTATGGTCCGGAGACCATTCATAGCCGAGCTTCGTGATGCATTCGGAGATAAAGCGACCGGCCGCGTTGTCATTCGTCGCCCTTGCCTCGGGATGGGCGGTCTCACCATCTAGATAGCATTGGGAGACATAGATTTTCTGAGCCTGGAAGAAAAAGCCACCATTATCGGCCATGAAGGCAATTACTGTTATCCCGACGAGCACGACACCGCCGACAAGAGCTGCGACAGCCTCGAGGGTGGATCGAAGGTATTGGATGCCGGCAAAGTACAGCAGGCCTCCGGCTAGAAGGCCGCTTCCGACGATGATCAGCACGGGGCCGAGGAGCGTCGATATATTCTGATCCATTGGGGTTCTCCTACCATCGGGCCGAGCATCGACCCTTCGCTCCTCTCGCAAGGAGCCGATCAGTGTAGGAGTCATCAGCCTCGAAGGCGGTTGCGGGGGCACCCCATCCCCTGACCGCGACATGCTTGCCACGATCGGTTAGCCGGGACGCTAATGGCCCGGCTCGAACGCGGTCAAGGTGCAGCTAGGGCGTCAACTTGTCGCAGAGGCCGGCCAGCGGCGGCGGGGGCAGTGTCCAGCTTCGCATTCGCGAAACCGTCTTTCATCGGCCGCGATTTCCTGTATAACGCACGCTCTGCGAACGGACCCGCACTCGTTTGTGGTGACCCCGGCTGGACGACATCCCGGCGGGGCCTCCAATGGTCCGAGCTTCCTCGATCGAAAAGGGTCATTCGATGTCGATCACGCCCGAGCGCAAGCAGGCGCTCGTCAAGGAATATGCTTTGAAGGCCGGCGATACCGGCTCGCCCGAGGTGCAGGTCGCGATCCTCACCGAGCGGATCGTCAATCTCACCGAGCATTTCAAGACTCACGTGAAGGACAATCATTCACGCCGCGGTCTCTTGAAGCTCGTCTCGCAGCGTCGCCAGCTGCTCGACTACGTCAAGGCCAGGGACGAGCCGAGATACAAGTCCTTGATCGAACGGCTCAAGATCCGGCGCTGAAGGATCCCCGACGCTCGTCCGCACGGTCCCCTGTCGCGGGACCGGAGTGCCGTCCGTGCGATACAGGCCCGGACCTCCCGGCGTGCGTGTCCGCGCACGCCGCACGGGCGCGCGCCCGGACTTATGACTTCGCGCAGAATCCGTTAATGTGCGATCTGGTCCTGCGTCCCGCGCGGGACCGGGCGGCATGGGGCCGCTCTGCCCGAAACCGAGATCGAACCGACGCGCCATGGCAGGATCGCCGGGTGCTGTCCGCTGCGCCGCCCGTGGCGCAAGCGACAGCGTCTCGCCGTCTTGCTCTGGCCTGCGGCTTCTCTCCCTCAGCCGAGAAAGACCATACCTATGTTCGATATCCATCGTGAAGAGCTCGACTGGGCCGGGCGCAAGCTCGTGCTCGAGACCGGCAAGATCGCCCGCCAAGCCGACGGCGCGGTTCTCGCCACCTATGGTGAGACCACGGTTCTCGCGACCGTCGTCTCGGCGAGGAGCGTCAAGCCCGGCCAAGATTTCTTTCCTCTCACCGTCAACTACCAAGAGAAGGCCTTTGCCGCCGGGCGGATCCCGGGCGGCTACTTCAAGCGGGAGGGGCGGCCCTCGGAAAAGGAGACGCTCGTCTCGCGCCTGATCGATCGTCCGATCCGCCCCCTGTTCCCGGACGGCTATCGCAACGATACCCAGGTCATCGTCACGGTGCTGAGCCATGATCTCGAGAACGACCCCGATATCCTTTCGATGGTCGCGACCTCGGCGGCACTGACGCTCTCGGGGATCCCCTTCATGGGGCCGGTCGGGGCGGCGCGGGTCGGCTATATCAACGGCGCCCTGAAGCTCAACCCGACGCTCGAGCAAATGAAGGAATCGGCGCTCGACCTCGTCGTCGCAGGCACCGGCGATGCCGTGCTCATGGTCGAATCGGAGGCCAAGGAGCTTTCCGAGGCGACCATGCTCGAGGCGGTCATGACCGGCCACAGAGGGTTCCAGCCGGTGATCGACGCGATCATCAGGCTCGCGGAGCGCGCCGCCAAGGAGCCGCGCGATCTCGTCGCGCCCGACAAGACCGAGGTCGAGGCCGTCGTCCGCGACATCGCCGAGGCCGAGCTGCGCGAGGCCTACAAGATCACCGCGAAGCAGCTGCGCTACGAGGCGGTGGACAAGGTGAAGGCGAAAGTCCTGGCGGCGCTGTTCCCCGCCGAGGCCGAGCCGCGCTTCCCGGCCGACCTCGTCGCCGAGGTCTTCCATGATCTCCAGGCCAAGGTCGTGCGCTGGAACATCCTCGACACCGGGATCAGGATCGACGGGCGCGACAAGCGCACCGTGCGCCCGATCGTCGCCGAGGTCGGCGTGCTGCCGCGCGCCCACGGGTCCGCGCTCTTCACCCGCGGCGAGACCCAAGCTCTGGTCGTCGCCACGCTCGGCACCGGCGAGGACGAGCAATTCGTCGATAGTCTCGAGGGTACCTACAAGGAGCGCTTCCTGCTCCATTACAATTTCCCGCCTTATTCGGTCGGCGAGACCGGCCGGATGGGCTCGCCCGGCCGGCGCGAGATCGGCCACGGCAAGCTCGCCTGGCGCGCCATCCATCCGATGCTGCCGACGGCGGCGGAATTTCCCTACACGGTGCGGGTCGTCTCCGAGATCACCGAATCGAACGGCTCGTCGTCGATGGCGACGGTCTGCGGCTCGTCGCTCGCCTTGATGGACGCCGGCGTTCCCTTGAAGCGGCCGACCGCGGGAATCGCCATGGGGCTGATCCTCGAAGGCGAGCGCTACGCCGTCCTCTCCGACATCCTGGGCGACGAGGACCATCTCGGCGACATGGATTTCAAGGTCGCGGGGACCGAGGACGGGATCACCTCGCTCCAGATGGACATCAAGATCACCGGCATCAACGAGGAGATCATGCGGGTCGCCCTCGACCAGGCGAAGCAGGGCCGGATGCATATCCTCGCCGAGATGGGCAAGGCCTTGGCCGGAGCCCGCGCCGAGCTCGGCGAGTTCGCGCCGCGGATCGAGAGCTTCCGGATCGCGACCGACAAGATCCGGGAGGTCATCGGCACCGGCGGCAAGGTGATCCGCGAGATCGTCGAGAAGACTGGCGCCAAGATCAATATCGAGGACGACGGCACGGTGAAGGTCGCCTCGTCCGATGCCGACTCGATCCGCGCCGCGGTCAATTGGATCAAGTCGATCGCCATGGATCCGGAGGTCGGCCAGATCTACGAGGGCACGGTCGTGAAGGTCGTGGATTTCGGCGCCTTCGTGAACTTCTTCGGCTCGAAGGACGGGCTCGTCCATATTTCCCAGCTCGCCAAGGGGCGGGTCGCGAGGACCGCCGATGTCGTGAAGGAAGGCGACAAGGTCAAGGTGAAGCTGCTCGGCTTCGACGATCGCGGCAAGGTGCGGCTCTCCATGCGGCTCGTCGATCAAGAGACCGGGGAAGACCTCGAAGGCAAGGAGAAGCTGGAAGCGCAGGAGGCCGGCGAATAGGCGCGGCTCGCATCCATCGCCTTTGAAGAGTGCCTCACGCTTCAAAGGGGAAGAGACGGGTCCGGAGATTCGACCCACGCCCCGGGGAATCGATCCTTCCCGGCACGAGCACTGCAACCGTCGCGCGGCGAGGCGAGACATTTGCCTCGAGCGCGGCTGCCTGGAACGCGGCTGCCTCGAGCGCGGCGAAGTCACGCCGAGACAGGCTCTCGTGCTCGTTTCGTGGAAGAGGCGCCTGTCCGACGCGCTACGGCCGGCGCGAGCGCGACGCCAGGACGCCGCGCCCCTTTTCGGTCCTCGGAGCCGGAGGTCGCGCAGCCAGGCGAGCCTAGTGCGGGCCTCGAGCCGCTCCGGCCGTCGGGGCCTCGCCCCTATCCGAAATAGTCCTTCTCGGCAGCCTTCGACCCGATTCCGCCGCTTTGGCTCCAGAGGAACGTGATGCCGATCCCGCCGATGATCACGACGCCGAGGAGCAGAAAGAGCGCCGATTGCTGGAGCCAAGCAATGGCCGGAACGAAGAGCGCCATTGCAATTCCGAGCACGCAGATCTGCCAGGAGACATGGACGCCGGCGACGAAGGTGCCGAGCGCGAGCAGCATCAGGAGCGCGAGCCCGGTGGCGTTGGCGCTCACCATCCGCGTGACCTCGGGCAAGAGCACGATCCTCATCGCGACCAGGAACGCGAGCCAATGGAGAACCTGGGTCCACATCATCCGGAACCGGGCCTGCGGGCTCATGTCGTGCAGCCATCCGGTGCCGATGCAGACCACACCCATGGCAATGGCCAGGAACTGCCAGTAGCCTACGAGCGGCTGCCTGGCGACGCTGGTATAGGCGACGCCGAGAATGGTCAGGACGAGGACGATCACATAGGGCAGCTGCTTCAGCCAGAATCGCGTCATCCGCGACGGGCTCATCAAGCCCTCGTCGGCCTGGCTCGTGGCTTGCTCGCTCGTATCCGTCTCGGTCATGGTCGACCTCCGATTGGCTCCTCGCCACGTCGGTGCGGTTGCCGATGCGAAACATACGACATCGACCCGCGTTCCGGAAACGAGGAAACTTTATCGCGAGTATCTCGCCTTGACCTGGCGCAAGTGAGCCGGGTACGGCAGGCTGGTCGTTCCGGGGCCGGGCTTCGGCGTTCGGCGAGGCTCGCGCGTTCTCGTCGCATCGTCGATGGCTCGAACCGGCCCCGGCCGCGACGCGAGATCATGCTCGTGCCGAAGGACCGGACGCTTTGAAATCCCAGAAATCCGGTCCGCAGGCCGTCTTCACCGAAGGCTCCACGATGCGCCACGTCGTCGTCATGACGGCGGCGGCCTCGGTCGGCCTCATGGCGGTCTTCGTCGTCGATCTCCTCTCGCTCCTCTATGTCTCGCGGCTCGGTGATCCGAACCTGACGGCGGCCGTCGGCTTCGCGACGCAGGTCCTGTTCTTCGCCGTCTCCATCAACATCGGGCTCTCGATCGCGATCGGCGCGCTCGTCTCGCGGGCGATCGGTGCGGGCAACATGCACGGCGCACGGCGTCTCGCGGCCTCGGGGCTCGTGCATGTCACCATCGTCACCGGGGCCGCAACCGTCGCGGCCCTCGTCTTCCGGCAGGACATTCTCGTGCTCTTCGGCGCGCGCGGCGAGGCGCTCGACGTCGCCTCGACCTATCTCGCGATCACGCTTCCGCCGACGATCTTCCTCGGCCTCGGCATCGCGCTCGGGGCCATCCTGCGCGCCGTCGGCGATGCGACGCGCGCCATGTATGTCACGCTCGCCGCAGCGATCGTCACCGCCGTGCTCGATCCGATCTTCATCTTCGGCTTCGGTCTCGGCGTCTATGGCGCGGCCATCGTCACGATCGTCTCGCGCTTCGTCCTCGTCGTGGTCGGGCTCTGGGGCGCGGCCGTAGTGCATGACCTGATCCGGAGGCCGCGCCTGCGTGCGGTGCTCGCCGACATCGCGCCGATGCTGACGATCGCTGTTCCCGCCGTGCTCACCAATCTCGCAACCCCGGTCGCCAGCGCCTATGCGATGCGAGTCTTCGCGCAGTTCGGGGATCCGATCGTCGCCGCGGTCGCAATCATCGACCGGCTGAGCCCCGTCGCCTTCGGCGTCCTTTTCGCGCTGTCGGGCTCGGTCGGCCCGATCATGGGCCAGAATCTCGGCGCCAAGCGCTTCCCGCGCGTGCGCCAGGTGCTGACCGACAGCCTCGCCTTTGCCGTCGTCTATGTCGTCGCCGTCTCGGCGCTGCTCTTCCTGGCGGCCCCGCTGATCGTTCAGCTCTTCGGCGCGACCGGGGAGACCGCGCGCCTCGTGCGGTTCTACTGCACCTGGGGCGGCGCGCTCTGGCTCTTCCTCGGAGGGATCTTCGTCGCCAATGCGGCATTCAACAATCTCGGCTTCGCCGTTCTCTCGACCCTCTTCAACTGGGGCCGCGCGACTCTCGGCGTCATCCCGTTCGTCACCCTCGGCGCTGCGCATCATGGGCCGGACGGCGGAATCGTCGGCTTGATCCTCGGCTCGGCCTTCTTCGGGGTCGGTGCCGTGATCGCCGCCTATGTGGTGACTGCGCGGCTCGCCACGCACCCAGAAGCCCGCTAGCATAGCGGGCCATGGGGCGCGCCTCCCTCCGGGCTACCGGGATCGGGAGATTCGCGTCGCTGACCGGATCGGAGGGCTACTTCATGGGTGATCTCGGCAACACATCGAGCAATCTCGAAAGCGGCCCGGCGATCGATCGGCTCGCCGCCGAATTCGGCATCTCGACGGACGAGGCGAACGCCGCCGTCGATGCCCTGATGCCGGCAATAGCCGCAGGGGTGAGAGCCAAGGCTTCGGACCCCGCCGGGTTCCTCTCCTTGCTCGGCCTTCCCGGCGCGGCGCGGCCGCTGGCAGCCTTCGGTGATCCGACCTCCTTGCCGATCTCGGATGCCGAGCGTGACGCGCTCGTCGCGCGGGCAGCCGGGACGACCGGACTCGCGCCCGACCTTCTGAGCAAGATGCTGCCGGTGATCGGGTCGCTGGTCGTGAGCGCGATCGTCAGCTACGTTCAAAGCCGAGGCCTCGGCGGGCTCGGCTCGATCCTCGGCCAGGTTCTCGGTGGAGGCCGTGCCGAGGCGAGCCCGGTCCCGCCACAGGGCGCGCCCTCCGGGCCCGGCGGCATCGACCTCGGCAGCATCCTGGAGCAGATCATCCGGGGCGGCGGCGGCGCGAGCCCTGTCCCGCCACAAGGCGCGCCCTCCGGGCCCGGCGGCATCGACCTCGGCAGCATCCTGGAGCAGGTGATCCGGGGCGGCGGCGGCGGGAGCCCTGTCCCGCCACAAGGCGCGCCCTCCGGGCCGGCCGGCATCGACCTCGGCAGCATTCTCGAGCAGGTGATCCGGGGCGGCGGCGGGAGCCCTGTCCCGCCGCAAGGAGCGCCCTCCGGGCCGGACGGCATCGATTTCGGCAGCATCCTGGAGCAGGTGATCCGGGGCGGCCGAGGGCAGGAGAGCCCGCCGCGGCCGGGCGAGCCGGAGCGCCCCCGGGGCGGCCTCGAGGACGAGATCGGGAAAATCCTGCGCGGGTCACGCGACTGACGGGTGCGCGTGGCCTGGACCGGGCCCGACGGTCGGG
The DNA here is from genome assembly GCA_024304885.1 of Beijerinckiaceae bacterium. Taxonomy (GTDB): domain Bacteria; phylum Pseudomonadota; class Alphaproteobacteria; order Rhizobiales; family Beijerinckiaceae; genus Methylocapsa. The sequence goes on along the minus strand of JALJOM010000003.1, from coordinate 1,980,788 downwards.
GGCAAGGCGCGGCACCGAGCCGAGACATTGCGCCGTGCCGGGGACCCGCCTATGAAGCTCGCGGCGCATCGCTGCCGTAGTCCCCGCGACTCGGTGCGCTGTGCCGAACCGTCTCGTTCGGCCCATCGCTAGTAGATGCGGCAATTCTTGCAGTTCCCGCGAACCCTCCTCCGTTCGAGCGGAACGGAACGATCCCGCATGCGTCCGGATTGCGATCTGCGCCTGCAGGGCGAAGGCCGAGAAGTGAAGGTCGATTCATGGCCCGCGACGTGACGGATGAGACGCCAATAACGTCACGCGACGAGCTCGTGACTTGGCTCGAGGCCGGATGCAAGCCCGCCGCCGAGTTCCGCGTCGGCACCGAGCACGAGAAGATCCCTTTCTACCGCGACGGCCTCGTGCCGGTTCCCTACGAGGGTGCCGGGAGCTCGGACGGCAAGGGGATTCGCGCGCTCCTCGACGGCATGCGCGCAGACCTCGGTTGGGCGCCGATCACGGACCGTGGGGCGATCATCGGGCTCTATGACGAGGCGAAAGGCGGAGCGATCTCGCTCGAGCCCGGTGGCCAGTTCGAGCTGTCCGGCGCGCCCGTCACGACGATCCACGAGACGGAAGCCGAGCTCGAGCACCATTTCACCATGCTCGACGCCGTGGCGAGGCCGCTCGGGATCGGATTTTTAGCGCTCGGCATGAGCCCGAGGTGGGCGCTCAGCGAGGCGCCCGTGATGCCGAAGCAGCGCTACGAGATCATGACGCGCTATATGCCGAAGGTCGGGACCCGCGGCCTCGAGATGATGTTCCTGACCTCGACCGTGCAGGCCAATCTCGACTTTTCGGGCGAGGCCGACATGGTTCAGAAGCTGCGGGTATCGCTGGCCTTGCAGCCGCTCGTGACCGCGCTCTTCGCCAACTCCCCCTTCTCGGACGGCAAGCTGAACGGGTTCCTGTCCGCGCGCTCCGAGGTGTGGCGCGATACCGACAAGGCACGCACGGGGATGCTGCCCTTCGCCTTCGAACCCGGCATGGGGTTCGAACGCTATGCGGACTATGCGCTCGACGTGCCGATGTATTTCGTCAAGCGCGGCGAGACCTACCACGATGTCGCCGGGGCGAGCTTTCGCGACCTCCTCGACGGGCGCCTGCCGCAGCTTCCCGGCGAGCGCGCGACGATCTCGGATTGGGCCAATCACATCTCGACGATCTTTCCCGAGGTGCGCCTGAAGCGCTACCTCGAGATGCGTGGCGCCGATGCCGGGCCGCGGCCTCTCTTGCCCGCCTTGCCGGCCCTCTTCGTCGGGCTCCTCTACGAGCCGGCCTGCCTCGACGCGGCTTGGGACCTCGTGAAGTCCTGGGACGCCGCGGCACGCGAGTCGCTGCGGGCCGAGGTTCCGCGGCTGGGACTCGGGGCGACGATCGGAGGTCGCAGCCTTCGCGAGATCGGCGTCGAGGTCCTCTGCCTCGCGCGACAGGGCCTTGCCCTGCGTAAGCGCCTCGACGCGGAAGGGCGGGACGAGACACGTTTTCTCGATCCTCTGGATGCGATCGTCCACGGGAGGAGCGAGGCGGAACGTCTCGTCGAGCTGTACGAGACGAGATGGCACGGCTCGGTCGAGCCGGCCTTCACCGAATGCATCTATTGAGGGGTTTGCCGGGGCGAGAAGCGCCGAGCCGAGGTGCGGGGAGTGTCGAAGAGGCCAGCGCCTCTGGTCGTGCAGGAAGGGCCGGGCGCAGAGGCCGCGGACCGTGGTCAGGTCCTGTATTGCTGAATCCGGGTCGTCCGCAGCCCGGCGAGACCGTGCTGATCGATCGAGGATTGCCAGGACAGGAACTCGTCGACGGTCAAGGTGTAGCGATTGCACGCTTCGTCGAGGGAAAGGAGCCCGCCGCGTACGGCCGCAACGACCTCCGCCTTGCGTCGGATGACCCAACGCTTGGTTGTTGCGGGCGGCAGATCCGCGATCGTCAAGGGGCTTCCATCGGGCCCGATGACATATTTCGCGCGTTGGCGGGGGAGTTCGGCCATGGTCACGACTCTTTGGGTTCCTCAGGGCTCACCGGGGGCGATGTACGTTCGAGGGCGAGAGTGGGTCCGTTCGAGCATCGCCCGGTAAAGACTTTCGAGCTTTGGGCCGCCGTGATCTGGCCGGCGTCCGTGATCCATGGCAACATAAAGGCGGCGGCTTAAAAATCGCCTAAGCCATGCTGCTGCATTTGCAGACAAAACTGCGTGCAATCCGATCGGAATACACGCAGCAGGCGGCGAGACCGAAATATTTGCTCGATGTGTTCGACGCGCAACGCCTCCTGTGCCGGGGCCACGGATGCACGTTTCACGAGATCGAGGCGCGAAGTCCCGAGCTCGTGCTCGTTTTGCTGGACTCCGGGACCGCAGGCGACCGAGATGCCGCGACGCTCGCAAAAGTCATGGATTTGGATTACATGCGGGCACCTGGCATGCTTTTTCATCGAGGTGACGGTCGGCGCCCGAGGGGCGCCGGCTTCGGATAAGGACCCATGAACGACAGTCTTCCGCCGGGCGGAAGCACCGGCACCGATCGTCTCGGCCTTCGCGCGGATCCTGCGCATACGAGGGTCGTCGTCGCGATGTCGGGCGGGGTGGATTCCGCGGTGGTCGCCGCCATGCTCCATGCCGAGGGCTACGACGTCATCGGCGTGACCCTGCAGCTCTACGACCATGGCGAGGCGACGCATCGCAAGGGCGCCTGCTGCGCCGGCCAGGACATCCATGACGCGCGACGCGTCGCGGCGCAGATCGGCATCCCCCACTACGTGCTCGACTACGAGGAGCGGTTTCGCGAGAAGGTCATCGACCGTTTCGCGCAGAGCTATGCGATGGGCGAGACGCCAGTCCCTTGTGTATCCTGCAACAGCGAGATCAAGTTCGCCGACCTGTTCGAGACGGCGCGCGACCTCGGCGCCGACATCCTGGCGACCGGGCACTACGTGTCGTCCCGGCTCGACGAGACGGGCCGCCGCGCGCTCTACCGTGCCCGCGATGTCGCGCGCGACCAGAGCTATTTTCTCTTCGCGACGACGCGGGAGCAGCTCGAGCTGCTGCGCTTCCCGCTCGGCGACCTGACCAAGGCCGAGGTTCGCGCGCGCGCCGCCGCCTTCGGGCTCCTCGTCGCCGACAAGCAAGACAGCCAGGACATCTGCTTCGTGCCGAGCGGGCGCTACAGCGACGTCATCGAGCGCCTCTCGCCCGGCGCCGCCGTGCCGGGCGAGATCGTGCATCTCGACGGCCGCGTGCTCGGGCGCCATGCGGGCGTCATCCATTTCACGATCGGCCAAAGGCGCGGGTTGGGCCTCGGCAACTCCGGCGCCGCGGCCGGCGAGCCGCTCTATGTGCTGAAGCTCGATGCCGCGAAGGCGCGCGTCGTCGTCGGACCGAGGAGCGCGCTCGCGACGCGGCTCGTCCGCTTGCGCGGCTTGAACTGGATCGGGCCGGGCTCGCTCGACGCGCCGACGCCCGAGCCCCGCGAGGTCTTCGTTCGCGTCCGCTCGACCCGCCAGCCGGTGCCGGGGTTCCTCGATGTCTCTGGCCCCGAGACCTTCGTCGAGTTCGTGAGCGACGAGGATGCCGTGTCGCCCGGGCAGGCCTGCGTGCTCTATGATTCGGACCGGCCGCAGGCCCGCGTGCTCGGCGGCGGCTTCATCGTCTCGGCGGAGCCCGCCTGTCCCGCCACGGACAGCTTCGCACGTCCGGCCGACCCGCAGGGCGTGCCGGTCTAGGGTCGGCGTCGATGCCTCGACTGCGTACCTATCGCGGCGAGGTACTCGTCGAGGAATTTCTGAAGCCGGCCGGACTGTCCTCGCGCGCTCTCGGCGCGGCGATCGGCGTTCCGGGCAACCGCCTGACCGATATCATTCGAGGTCGTCGGGATGTATCGGCAATACGGCTACCAGGCTCGGGCGCTACTTCGGAACCGAACCACGCTTCTGGCTGAATCTGCAAGCGGCCCATGACCTCTCGAAGGCCGAGCGCGAGCATGATTACTCGACCGTGCCGCGGCGCGAGCCGACGCCTGTCGAGTAAACCTCGAGAGCATGAGGGGACGAGACTTGATCTTGCAGCACGAGGGCTTCATCGCCGAGGTCTCCTACGAGGACGGCGACGAGGCAATGCACGGGAGCACGGTGAACACGCGTACCGTGCTGCATTTCGCAGGCAAGACGGTAGCCGAGCTGAAAGAGGCCTTCGCCAGCACCATCGACGACTATCGCGCATGGTGCGAGGAGCGTGGCGTCGAGCTGGATAAATTCTACTCCGGAACACTCTTCGGCGTGCCCTGTCGAGGATCGTCAGATGCATCTTCGGAGGATACTTCGACTCTAACTCCATACTTGGCCACCCGGTAGGCATTGATCGGGGATTCCGCTCCAATTAGCTTTAGTGCTTCCTTTGCTCGTTTGGAGACTTCTTTCATTTCTGCGGACGCATTGACGATCCGATCAAATTGAAGGACGCCGGCCACCATTTTTCTCAGGTGCTTTCCGTTGGTTTCCTTGAACGCCTTCCGATACTCCGCAACGGACACGGTTGCGAGATCGGCAAGCATTTCGTCGTTCAAAGAGTCTTTCACCTTGAGAAGCATCGCCTGCAGGTCCAGTCTTTCTTCAAGCGCCGCGTATTTCTCGCCAAAGGCCTGCTTGACATCTGGGTCCGTGATGTGGTCGCTAAACGGGATTTCTTCTAAATCAAAAAATGATCTTGGCTCTATCCGATTGTTAACATAATGGTTGAGCATCTCGATCGCCTGGGCCTGCCTTCCAAGAGCCTTGAACAGCGTGACGGTGCCATTCAGGTTGACAGGCGTAATATACTTAAAGTTACTCATGAATGATGTATAGATATCATCGAGCACCTCGTTTTGATTGTCAGCAAACGAGTCGTGGTACAGACTCCAAGCATCCTCGAATGAGCCGAGTCCTTTTGTTCCCATCACTCTGTCATGAAGTTCCTGCGCGCGCTTCGCGATCTGAGCAGGATCGAAGTAGCCATATTTAACCCCATCAATCAAGGCCAAGTCGAAGTCGTCGGTCCAGGTGTAACCATAAGCTTCAAGCAGCGCGCTCCATGCTGCCTCGTTCTCTGGAAGAACTTCGTTCTGCTGAAGTCCGAACACGTGTTTTGCTTTCTTGGTAATCAAGAATTCCAATGTTGGCGCTTCACCGGGCTGATCGTGCGACCAACAGAACAATGCGAGCGAACTGGAAGCCTTTCTGAACACCGCTTCGTCGAACTCGGCGAGCAAAGGTTGGATGGCGAGGACCATCCGCTCGATCTTCTTGATAACACGGATGTTGGATATGCCGAGCAACGTGCAAAGTTCGGCAATCCGTAGGCTTACGGGATCGTCCCCTTTGAGCGCGACTTGGACTGACTGAGCGCTCGTTGGCCCATAGACTAAGGACAAGTCCACGACCTTCTCGAGATAGGCCTCAAACGTTGTCTTTGCCTCTCCTGCCAGCGCCCCTTCGTTGAGGATGAGCACAACCTTGCACGCGCGCTGTTCCCGGAGAAAAGCAACAAGCCCAAGCACGTCACCGATTTCTAGCTTCGGGTTCCGACGTTCCAAGTCATCGAAGCAAACGATCTGATTGCGGATCGTAAGGAATGATAAGAGCGCGGAAGCATCACCGCCGATATATGAACGAATCAACGGTATCGACTGCGCAAAACGAGTGAGTTTGCGCCACTGACCAATATTTGACTTTACAAATGCGTCGAGCGTCTCTAGGTTTGCATCGGGCAAGCCATACATGAGCGACACGACACTTTCGAAAATTGCCTGCTTTAGCTCATCAAGTGAATTGATACCGAAGAGCGAGACATACGAATATCTAGGAAGTGCGATCTCCCTGGCGGCCTGCGCCTGTTTCAATTGGTCTTTCCATGCGTAGGTCTTCCCAACCCCCCATCTACCCCGAATGCAGAGTACCTCGGGCTCCTTGCTCCTTAGGAACTTTGAAATCTCGGCGTTTATCAGTTCTGTGGACACTGCTTCCTCGCACTTGCTTTCCTCAACCACGGCGCTCGGACGGAGGACCGAAGCCGCCACCCGTCGGCGTTATGATCGTGATCGCCTCGCCGGCCTCGAGCACCACATGGGCAGAGCCCGGCAGCTCCTCTGTTCGCCCGTCGGCACGGCGCACGAGGTTGTGGCCAGTCTCGCCCGGCGCGCCACCGCGAAGCCCGAAGGGCGGCACGATCCGGTGGCCGGAGAGGATGGCGCAGCTCATCCGCTCGCGAAACCGGATAGTGCGCCGCGTGCCGTCGCCGCCGTTCCAGCGGCCGCGCCCACCGGACCCGGGCCTGATCGCGAATTCCTCGAGCACGACGGGAAAGCGCTGCTCGAGAATTTCGGGATCGGTCAAGCGCGAGTTCGTCATATGTGTCTGCACGGCCGGCGCCCCGTCGAAGCCCTCGCCCGCGGGCGCGCCGGAGCAGATCGTCTCGTAATATTGATAATGCTCGTTGCCGAAGCTGAGATTGTTCATCGTGCCTTGCGCGGCGGCGAGCGCCCCGAGCGCGCCGAAGAGGCCATCGACGACGGCCTGGCTCACCTCGACATTGCCGGCGGCGACCGCGGCCGGATACCGCGGCGACAACATGGATCCTTCGGGAACGACAATGTGGATCGGCCGCAGGCAGCCTGCATTCATCGGGATCGCATCCTCGACCATCACCCGGAAGACATAGAGAATCGCGGCGCGGGTGACGGGCTCCGGGGCGTTGAAATTGTCCGTCTGCTGCGGCGAGGTGCCGGTGAAATCGATCAGCGCCTCGCGGTGCTCCCTGTCTACGGAAATCCTCACCGCGATCGCGGCGCCCTGATCCATCGGACAGGTGAATGTGCCGTCGGACAATTTCGCGAGCACGCGCCGCACGCTCTCGGCGGCATTGTCTTGCACATGGGTCATATAGGCCTCGACGACATCGAGCCCGAAATGGTCGATCATCTTCAGGACCTCCGCCACGCCGCGCTCGTTGGCGGCGATCTGGGCCTCGAGATCCGCGATGTTCTGCGCCGGGTTGCGGACAGGGTAGGGGGCCTTCGTCAAGAGCTCGAGGAACTCGGCGCGGCGGAACCGGCCCGCCTCGACGAGCCGGAAATTGTCGATGTAGACGCCTTCCTCGTCGATCGATCGCGCGTCTGGCGACATCGAGCCGGGCGTGGTTCCCCCGATGTCGGCGTGGTGGCCCCGCGAGGCGACCCAGAACAGATGCGTCTTTCCGTCGGCATCGAAGACCGGCGTGCAAACGGTGATGTCGGGCAGATGCGTGCCGCCGTTGTAGGGAGCGTTGAGGGCGAAGACGTCGCCCGGGCGAATCACCGGGTTCTGCCGGATGATCGATTCGACCGAGCGATCCATCGAGCCGAGATGCACCGGCATATGCGGTGCATTGGCGACCAGCGCACCGTTGCGGTCGAACAAGGCGCAGGAGAAGTCGAGCCTTTCCTTGATGTTCACCGAATAGGCCGTGTTCTGCAGGGTCACGCCCATCTGCTCGGCGATCGCCATGAAACGATTGTTGAAGATTTCCAGCAGGACCGGATCGGCCTCGGTGCCGACCGCCGTGCGTCGGGGCTGCGCCGCGAAACGTTCGAGGAGGAGATGATCTTTGGCGGTGAGCGTCGCGGCCCAGCCCTCCTCCACCACGATGGTCTGGTGCGGCTCGATGACGAGGGCCGGACCCTTCACGACATGGCCGGGCAGCAGCGCCTCACGACGGTAGAGGTTCGCCTCGTGCCAGATCCCTTGCGAGAAGAATCGCGTCCTTGACGTGGGTTCGGGAAGCGCGGTCGCCACGACCTCCGCCTCCAGCGGTTCGTGTGGTGCGCCGCTCCCCACGGCCTCGACGGAGATGGCCTCGACCACGAGGGACCGCGACTCGTCGATGAAGCCGAACCGCGCCTTGTGCTCGGCCTCGAACGCGGCCTCGAGCCCCGCGACATCGATCGCGCCGGCCTCGACCGCGACCGCCGTACCGCGCGCGCTCGTGTAGACCGGCACCTCGAGCGTCGTATCCGTGCCGGTATAGCGGATGTGGGCGCGCAGGTGCACGGTCATCGCATCTTCGGGGACGCCTTGGGCGGCGATCGTCCCGCGCGCCTCGGCGAAGAGGGGGGCGGCCACGGAGGCGATCGCCGCGGCGGCTTCGGGACCGAGACGCTGCTCGATCGCGGCCTGGCGCATGACGCGGATATCGGCGAGGCCCATGCCATAGGCCGAAAGAACGCCCGAGAAGGGGTGGATCAGCACCTTGGTCATGCCGAGGGCATCGGCGACGCGGCAGGCGTGCTGGCCGCTCGCGCCGCCGAAGGCATTCAAAACGGCGCGCCTGATGTCGTGGCCGCGCGCGATCGAGACCGTCTTGACGGCCTCCGCCATGTTGGCGACCGCGATGTCGAGAAAGCCGTCGGCGACCGCTTCGGCGGACCGTCCGTCGCTGATCGTCGCCGCGAGTGCGTCGAAGCCGCTCTTCACCGACGAGTAGTCGATCGGCTGATCGCGGTCGGGGCCGAAGATCGCGGGAAACATGTCGGGCACGAGCTTGCCCACCATCAGGTTGGCGTCGGTCACGGTCAGCGGCCCGCCGCGGCGGTAGCATCGCGGTCCCGGATCCGCGCCGGCCGACCCCGGCCCGACCCGAAAGCGCGCCCCGTCGTAGGAGAGGATCGAGCCGCCCCCCGCCGCGACCGTGTGGATCAGCATCATCGGTGCGCGCAGGCGCACGCCCGCGACAGCGGTCTCGTAGGCTCGCTCGTAGGTGCCGTCGAAATGGGCCACATCCGTCGAGGTGCCGCCCATGTCGAATCCGATGACCTGCGCGAAGCCGGCCTCCCGGCCGGTCTGCGCCATGGCGACCACGCCGCCCGCGGGTCCCGAGAGGATGGCGTCCTTGCCCCGGAAGCGGGCGGCCTCGGTGAGCCCGCCGGACGACATCATGAACATCACCCGGATGCCGGTGCGCGCGACATCGAGCTCCTCGGCGACCTCCGTGACATAGCGGCGCAGGATCGGCGAGAGATAGGCATCGACGACGGTGGTGTCGCCGCGCCCGACGAGTTTGACGAGCGGCGAGACCTCGTGGCTGACGGAGACCTGCAAGAACCCCATCGACCGGGCGAGCCGCGCCACGGTAGCCTCGTGGGCGGGATATTTGTAGCCGTGCATCAGCACGATCGCGACGGACCGGAAGCCGGCACGAGCCAAGTCCGCGAGAACGCCACGAACCTCGCTTTCGTCGAGCGGCCTTTCCACGGTGCCGTCGGCAAGCATCCGTTCGTTGATCTCCACGACACGATCGTAGATGAGATCGGGCTTGACGATGCGCTTGGCGAAAATATCCGGCCGGGCCTGGGTGCCGATCGCGAGCGCGTCGGCAAACCCGCGTGTGGTGACGAGTGCTGTCGGCTCGCCCTTTCGTTCGAGCAGCGCATTGGTGGCGACCGTCGTCCCCATCCGCACCTCGGAAACGAGGCCCGCCGGGATTGGTTCTGCGGCCGCGAGCCCGAGGAGATCACGGATGCCGGCGACCGCGGCGTCGCGATAGGCTCGAGGATTTTCCGACAGGAGCTTTTGCGCGTGGAGCCGGCCGTCCGGGCCGCGCCCGATGACGTCGGTGAAGGTGCCGCCGCGATCGATCCAGAAGGTCCAAGGGGTCTCGGTCATGGAGTGTCTCGGCCGGCTTCGGGATGGTGGTGCGAGTCACCGCTATAGGCCGGTGTCGGTTCCCTGCAAATGTCGCGAATTCTGTTGAAAAGCGCGACGCGCCTTGCACCCCGAGCGTGCTTCGTCTATGCCGCTGCCTTCGCGAAAAAGACCCTCGGGCCGAGCATTTGAGCGTTTCCGCCAAACCCGTCGCCGTCATCATGGGCAGCGAGTCGGATTCCGAGACGATGCAGCATGCGGTCGCCCTTCTCGACGAGCTCGGCGTCGGCTTCGATTTGCGGATCGTCTCGGCGCATCGGACGCCGGAGCGGCTCTATGCCTTCGCCAAGGGGGCCAAGGCCGCCGGCTTCAAGGTGATCATCGCGGGAGCCGGCGGCGCGGCGCATCTCCCCGGCATGACTGCCGCCTTGACCGAGCTGCCGGTTCTCGGCGTGCCGATCGAGACGAAGCACATGCACGGACAGGATTCGCTCCTTTCCATCGTCCAGATGCCGGGCGGCGTTCCGGTCGGCACCTTCGCGATCGGCAAGGCCGGCGCCATCAATGCGGCGCTTTTTGCTGCCGAGATTCTCGCGCTCTGCGATCCTGACCTCGACACGCGTCTTTGCGCTTGGCGCGCGGCGCAGACGGGGGCGATCCCCGAACGCCCGTCGAACGGCGGCCGAGCCTAGAGCGGGATGAGGAAAAGCGTACCGCGGTTTGCCGCCCGCATCCCGCTCTAAACTTTTGGAATCGATCACGTTTCATGACATTGGATCGATTCGATCCAATGTCATTGTGATCTCGAGCGGTTTTCGATCCGGCGGACTCGAAAGCCAGCTCCGCATTCTCGTTCGGTCGCAATTTCGCGTCGATGTCGATCTATCGAAACATCGAGATCGAAATGCGAACCGGTGCCCACTTCGCTGGAAACTGCTCTAGATGACGCAAGCTCTCACTCCCGGGTCTGCGATCGGAATCCTCGGCGGCGGGCAGCTCGGCCGGATGCTCGCGCTCGCCGCCGCGCGTCTCGGGCTCGAGGCCCATGTCTATTGCCCGGACCCGGAGAGCCCCGCCTTCGACGTCTGCGCTCGCGCGACCATCGCGCCCTACGAGGACGAGGCGGCGCTCGCCGACTTCGCAGAGAAGGTCGATGTCGTCACCTACGAGTTCGAGAACGTCCCCGCGCATACGGCCTCGATCCTCGCCGCGCACGGCCTCGTGCGGCCCGGCCCCGAGGCACTGGCGACCTGCCAGGACCGCCTCGTCGAGAAGGAGTTTTTGGAGCTGAACGGCATCGCGACCGCGCCTTGGGCCCGTGTCGACGATGCCGGCGCGCTCGCCCGCGCGGTGGCCAAGATCGGACGCCGCTCGATCCTCAAGACCCGGCGCTTCGGCTACGACGGCAAGGGCCAGGTCATGCTGCGGGAGGGATCGGACCTCGCGGTGACCTTTCGCACGCTCGGTGGCCTGCCGGCGATCCTCGAGGCGGTCGTGCCCTTCGAGAAGGAGGTCTCTGTCGTCGCCGCGCGCGGGGCGGACGGGACCTTCGCCCCCTATGACGTCTGCGAGAATGTCCACGACAACCACATCCTGAAGCTCACGCGCGCGCCGGCCCGGCTCGACGCGGCCGCGGCGGCCGAAGCGGTCCGCATGGCTCGCGTGATCGCCGATGCGCTCGACTATGTCGGCGTTCTCGCCGTCGAGATGTTCGCCGTCGCGGAAGGCGAGCGGGTGAGGCTCCTCGTGAACGAGATCGCGCCGCGCGTGCACAATTCGGGGCATTGGACGCTGGACGGCGCGCTGACCTCCCAGTTCGAGCAGCACATCCGTGCGATCGCCGGCTGGCCGCTCGGCGCGACCCGCCGGCACGGCAGCACGGTCGAGATGCAGAACCTGATCGGCGACGAGATTCATGCCTATCACGAGATTCTGCGCGAGCCCGGCGCCTGCCTCCATATCTACGGCAAGCGGGAGGCGCGGCCCGGGCGCAAGATGGGCCATGTCACGCGCATCGCCTACGACCGTGACCCTTAGAGCTGGCGTGATCGGTTCTGCGCCATAAGGCTCCGCTCCGGCATTAACTCTCGTCATCTCAATGACTTGATAGGTCGATGCGGGCCGCCGCGGCGGGAAATGCCGCTGGACAAGCCGGAGACGTTCTGGTATCCGCCGAGATCCGTTAAGTCCGGAGCCTCGCGCCCCGGACCGACCCGTCGTCCATTCTTCCGCGTCGGTTCTCGGCCTCGGCGGCCCGGCGCTAGCCCAAGGACTCCTGCGTGCAAGTTCTCGTCCGCGACAACAATGTCGACCAAGCTCTGAAGGCGCTCAAGAAGAAGATGCAGCGCGAAGGCATATTCCGTGAGATGAAGCTCCGCGGTCATTACGAGAAACCGTCGGAGAAACGGGCGAGGGAAAAAGCCGAGGCCGTGCGGCGGGCCCGCAAGCTCGCCCGCAAGAAGATGCAAAGGGAAGGGCTCCTGCCGTCGAAGCCGAAGCCGGCTTTCGGCGCCCGCTGATCGCCGGCTCGGCCGCACAATCTTGCCGGTGCGACGGCGGGCGCAGCAGCGAGGAACCTCGGCAATGGCCGTTCTGAGCGTGGTCCGACGCGCGACGGGGCTTTCCCCGCGGTGGATGGGCGTCGCGATCGTCGCGCTCGCCACCTCGGGCCTTTGCGGCTGCGAGACCGCGAGCAACATCGTCTCCCGGCAAGGCTCCGGGATCGCCGAGGTCACGTCGCAGACACCACAAGAATCCGCCGCCAATATCGCGTCCCTGACCGAGGTCGTGCAACGCAATCCTGCGAGTGCAGAACCCTACAACACGCGTGGGGTCGCCTATGCGAAGATCGGCAAGTTTCCCGAGGCGATCGCCGATTTCAGCCAATCGATCAAGCTGAACCCGGACAACGCAGCCGCGCTCACCAATCGCGCGCTGGCCTACCGGCAAGTCAATCGCAACGATGCCGCGCTCGCCGATTTCAATCGCGCGGTCTCGATCGATCCTCGCCATGCGCCGGCCTATCTCGGGCGCGCGAACCTCTTGAGGGCGCAGGGCCATCTCGAGGATGCCCGCGCCGATCTCGACCAGGCCATCAAGCTCAACCCGGAGAATGCGCAGGCCTTCCATGCGCGGGGGCTGATCTACCAGCGCGAGGGGGATCACACCCGGGCGATCACGGATTTCGACAATGCGATCGACCGGGATCCCTTCGCGGGCGCACCCTACCAGGCGCGTGGGCAGAGCCTGATCGCTATCGGCAAGAGCGACAAGGCGATCGAGGATTTCAACGCGGCCCTCAACGTCGACAACAAGAACGCCGACGGCTGGGCCGGGCTCGGGCTCGCCTACGAGCGCTCGGGCAACCGCGCCAAGGCGCTCGAATCCTACCAGCGCGCGCTCGGCTTCGACCCTGGCAACCAGCTCGCCAAGGAGGGCGTCGCGCGAGCCGGGCGCGGCTGAAGCATTTTCCGGCGAGGTGCGCAGTAGCTCGCCGGAAAGGGACCTAATATGTGAGGGTCACGACAACGGTGTCGTTGTAGGTGCCCGGTGATGGCGTCGGCTGTGGTCCGATCCGCCCGTAGACGGGGACGGATTGAGCGAGACCCGCCCCGGTTCCGGAGACCGTGTTGCTGCCGATCGTGCTGCCGAATGGCTGTGTTCGCGCCGCGTCGCGATAGAGACCGTAGAGCACGAACTCCGTCCCTTTAGTCATCTTGCGCTGCGTGGGATCGGTGGCCAGCGCGAGCCCGCCGTCGAGGCCGAGCTGGTAGGGGGTCCCGTTGGTGCAGACGGGCGCGAGGGTCGTGCTGCCGTCATGCGCGCCGGTCAGGGTTCCGACGGTGCCGAAGTCGAGATCGCTCGCCGTCACGCGGCAGGTCGTCGGGACATTGGCCGTGGCGTTGAAGGTCGTGCTCTGTGTCGTCACCAGGATTCCGCAATTCAGCAGGATCGAGAGGAGCCCGTAGTTGATGCTGGCATCGAGCCCGCTGAAGGCGCTGAGGTAGGATCCGGCCGGCACCGTCTGTTGCCCCGCATAGGCACGGCCGTAGATCGTTCGCGTCGCGCTTCCACCTCCGATGCCGAAGACGATGTCGATGCTGCCCGCGCCGGATCCGGCCCAGAGGTCGGATCCCCAGGGGCTCGTATGCGCTGCATCGGTGAACAATCCGTAGCGCAGCATGCTCGCGCCCGATTTCATGAAGCGGTTGGCGGCATCGGTGGCCCCGCCGCCGCCAGCGCCGAGGTTGACGCAGACGCGTACCGGCAGCAGGCTCGTGCAATCGACGGAAACGGTCGCCGTTGTATCGACCGGCGCGTTCGCCGTGACGTCCACCGAGGCGAAGGCCACATCGGTGATCGAGAAGGTGCAGCTTTGCGCGCCTGCCCGGGATGCGTGCCCCACATTGCTACAAGCTGCGAAAGCGATCGCCCAGATCCACGCACAAACGAGGCTCGGGCGCTTGCCGATCGAATCGCCGCGGAAGCGAGCACCACATCCGGTCCTCGTCGCAGTTTCGCGACGCGAGGCGATCTCCGCTTCTCCGGAAGCTGCTCTCGGTCTCATCGACATGCGACCGGACCGATCACGACCTGTTCGTCGCCCTTGGGCTCGTAGGCGAACTCGGCCCGGCAGTCCCGGTCCGCGAGCGCTACGACGGCGATGTTCTCCGGTTCGAGACCCAGGATGAAGGCTCGCCCGTCGTAGCCGACCACGAACTCTTTCCCTTTCGAGGTCGTGCCGCGTGACCCTGTCCGAACCGGCGTTCCGTCGGGCTCCGTGAGGACGACGATCGCGGCTCTCGTGTCGGTCGCGATCCCGAAATCGACTACGACGCCGCTTCGGTCCGGTGGCGAGATGACTTCCTGGGTGGTCGCGATCGAGGCATTGAGCGGCAGGCCGGTCGGATCGATCGAGACCTTGTTCCTCTGGTAGGCTTTCAAGGTCGGCACGAGGGCTTTTCCTTTCTTGTTGGTACGGGCGACCGGACGGTTCTCGGCGAAGACGTCGAGGTCCGGCACGCCGGTCTCGACGATCGCGAAGGCCTGGTCGATCCGGTTGGCGAGGAAGGCATCACCACCAGCGAGCACGATCGCGCCTTCGTTCTGGAGGGTGCCGTAGGTGCCGCGGCCGGCCTGGTTCACGCTCGCCTCGACCCGCCCGAGCGGCCCGCGATAAGCGGCGCTCGCCGAGCGGAACGGGCTTGCGCTTTCGCGGTCACGCAGGCGCCAGCCGAAGCTCCCGAGGTCCTGCGTGAGCGGCTTCACCACGTCGGTTGCGACTGCGAGCCCCGTCCGATCCCGGCCTACCCCGGTCGAGACCGCGACGTCGGGCGCGAGCGGAATCGAGATGCCGACTGCCACCCCCTTGTTGCGCGACGAGCCGAGGTCGAAAAAGGCATTCGCGAAGAAGGTGGATCGCCCGGCGAGTTGAGCGGTATAGCTCGCATTGACGATTCTCGCGCGGGTGCCGCTGTAGTCTTGCTGGTTGATGAGCGCGAGGTTGAACGACCCGTTCGCGAAGGGTAAAGGGACACCGATCGAGATTTGGTCGAGGACCCGCGGCGGACGCAGGGACGCCAGCGCGCCGGGCAGGAAGAATGCCGGCGTGAGCGGCGGGACATCGAAGAAGGCGGCGGCGGCCGTCACGGAGTCGAGCGGGCTCACCGTCGCGAGATCGACATAGGGCCCGAACGTTCGCCGGGTCGAGGCGACGAGGGCGAAGCCTCGGAAATAGGTCTCGAAGGCCGCGTAGATTTGCGTGCCCGTGGCGGACCCGTAGCGGCTCGTGGCCACCGCGGCACTGACGAGACCGATCGAGTCGAGACAGACAGCGGCGCCGAGCCCACCGTTCACGAGGTTCCGGGTAGCTTCCGCATGGGCCTCGAGGGTCACGCGGTCGGTGATCCCATGCCGCAGGCTCGCGGATCCGGCGGGCTTGTCGCTGTAGACGTTGGACCGGGCTCCGTAGAAGAGCCGCGGAAATCCCGCTTCCAGCGAGAAGTCCGACAACCCGGCTTGCAGCAGCCGACCCGATACGAAGAACGGGAGGATCGTCTCGACGACACGGCCGGAGGATTCGCGGACGACAACGCTGGCATTGCCTTGGCCGGTGAGGATCGGCAGGTTCGAGATACGAAACGGGCCGGCACCGATATCCTGCGAGACCGCACGGATGTCGTTGACATAGATGTCGACGGTCGAGGGTACCGCCGCCGATCCGCTGTAGCTCGGCAGCGGCAAGGTGACGAGGTCGGGTCGCAATGTGAAATCGCGCTGCAGCTGAACGCCGCCGAGGCGAATCGGCCGTGTCCAAGCGAGGCCGCCGGAGATCGTATCGCCGATCCGCGTCGTGAGGATGCGCTCGGGATCCCGGGTGGTCCAGGTACTGTCGAGGCGAAGCTGTTCCGAGACGAGGGCCGCGCCGCCGTTCGTGGCGAGAATTCCGGTCTGGGACCCGACGCCCCAAGGGCTGAAGAGGCGCGCGTCGAGAGTTGCCGAGGCGCCTTGGAATTGCCAGCTCGGCAAGGTGCCGTCACTCCCGAAGCTGCCGAAAAGAAGGTAGTTCAGCACGAGGCCTGTGGTGGGCGTATCGAGCGCGAGCGGTCGCGGAGTGCCCCGCGCATCATAGTGCTTGGGCCGGCGCAGCGCGGGGTCGGCATCGAGGTCCAGGATCTGGCTCGCCTCGTCGTAGCGGTATCGCAAGCCGGGGAAGGCGGCGAGGGGAACGTCGTCGTCCGGAGCGAAAGGCTCCGGGACCAGCAGCCCGAGCTCCTCGAGCTCGCTGCGCTTCGCGTCGAGAGCGCCCTTCGCGTCCTGGCGAAACGACCCGATGAGACCGGTCGAGACGCCGCCGAAATAGACCTCGAGCTGCAGGTCGCGTCGGTTCGCGTCGAGGACACTCGGGCGTGCCTCGGCGAGGCCGCAAGCCACGAGGGCCATGGCCCCCAGGATGCGGCTTGCGAGACAATGGCTCGAGGTCTTCCACGACAGCATGAGCGAGCTTGCCGATTCGGCGCAGGCTCTCTCGACGAGACGAATTCATCCGTTCTCGGCGGAAATCGTCGTCACCGCGGGGCTTGCACCGCGGCCTGCGCATTGAAGATGCCGCGCTCCGCACGACCGTTGATCGTGACCTTGGCACCCGGCCCTAGGACCGGCTTCGAGGGCACGGTGAAGGTCATGGTCGAGTGACCCAGCACATAGCCGACGAGACCCGGCCCGAAGGACACGGTCCGCCCGGCCCCGTCGCTGATCTTGACCGCGGCGAGGCGAAACCTCCGATCGCCTTCGTTCGCGACCGTGAGCGAGATGTCTCGCGCGGATTGTGTGACACGCCACACCAGGCTCGGCTCCGTTCTGTCCTGCGTGTCGAACAAGACCGGAATCGAATGGCGAAGGACGAAGGTGACGGCGCGGGCATATTGGCGAGGCTCGGGCAGCTCGTCGATCAAGAGGCGATAGGCCTCCTCTCCCTCGATCGGGCGTTTCGTGGTTCGGACGACGCGCACGACATAATCCTGGCCGGGGCGCAGATCCACGGCCGGCGGGCTCGCGACGACGTCGGTCGTCGGCTCGAGCCGGTCCTCCCCCGCTTCCTGGCTCCAGCGGAAGACACGGACCTGGGTCGTGATCGGCCTTTTGCCGTTGTTGCGCAGGGTGAGCGTGGCGGCCGCACCGGGCGCCGTGACCTCGAGCAGGACCGGGCTAACCTGGAGCGATGCCGCCCACGACGGAGCAGCAGCCAGCGCTCCCGCCACGACGAGACTCGTAAGCGGCAGGAGCCGCTTCATGTAGTGCCTGACCATGGAGTCAATAGTTGATCGTGATGTTGACCGTGTCGGTATAGATGCCGGGTGTCGGCGTGGTTTGCGCGGGAATTCGGCCATAGACCGTGTAGGCTTGAGGCGCGCCGTTGCCCGTGCCGCCGACCGTGTCGGTGTCGATCGTCTGTCCCCAGTTCGTGGTGCGGCCTGGATCACTGAAGAGGGAATAATTGATCAGCTCGTTGGTCGGTCCGCCGATCATCTGCCGGGTCGTCACCGAGGTGCCGTTCACCCCCTTGTCGAGGGCAATCGAGTAGGGTGTCGTGTTGGTGCAGCTGACCGTGATGGTGCTGACCTGATCGATGTTTGCGTTCAGGACGCCGGCGCTCCCGAAATCGAGATCCGTCGCGCTATCGACTTGGCACGTCGTCGCGATCGTCACGCGGACATTGAAGGAACCGGTAGCTGTTGCAGCCAAGGCAATGCTCGGCCCGAAGCAACACGAAAGGATCACGATCGGCAAGAATGAGCTCTTCGTCATTGTCGTCCCCTCTTTCAATGTCGTCCCCTCCTTCAATGTCGCCCCCTCCTTCAATGTCGCCCCCGTTCAATCGTCACTTCATATCATACCTCTGAATGATTATCAAAATATGTCTTATGATATTCCATTAAATGACCCAACTATCTGAGTCCACTCTCGACGGCAAGGCCGCGAGCGCTTCCTCGAGCGGGATCCGGCGCAGCTTTTCGAGCGCCTGAAGGAGGCGTTCGGCGTTAGCCGCAGGGTGTGGTGAGCTCGTGGGCCTCAGGCCTTGCGCTCGCGCAAGCTCGCGTGGAAGCGCCTTTGCTCCGAGCGGCGTAGGACGTCGATGGGAACGACCCGGTCGATCTTCTCGGCGTCGAGAAGGCGCACGAGATCGTCGGCGCCGGTGACCGGCTCGCCCGCGATCGCGAGAAGGATATCGCCGGTGAGGAGCCCCGCGTGATCGGCAGGCCCGTCCCTCTCGATCGAGGTGATGACGGCGCCCGTCGTCTGCGCGAGATCGAGGCGCAAGGCGATCCGGCGGGGCAGGGCGATCGTATCGACGCCGATCCCGAGATAGGCGCGCCGCACGCGCCCGTGGCGCAGGATCTCGCCGACCACGAAAGCCGCCGTGTTCGAGGCCACAGCGAAGCAGAGTCCCGGCGCGCCGGCGACGATGGCGGTGTTGATCCCGACGACCTCGCCGCGCGAGGAGACGAGCGGCCCACCCGAGTTGCCGGGGTTGAGCGCCGCATCGGTCTGGATCACGTCCTCGATCAGGCGGCCGCTCCTCGCGCGGAGCGAGCGCCCGAGCGCGGAGACGATCCCGGCCGTCACCGAGGCGTCGAAGCCGAGCGGATTGCCGATCGCCACGGCGATCTCGCCGCGCTTCAAAGCCTTGGAATTGCCGAGCCGCGCTGCCGGGAGCGCCACGTCTTCCTCGATCCGGACAAGCGCGAGATCCGTGTCGGGGTCGTCGCCGAGCACGCGCCCCGACAGGTGCCTCCCGTCGAGCGTCGTGACCGCGGCACGCTTCGCGCCTTGCACCACATGGCTGTTGGTGAGCAGGAGCCCGTCGGGCGAGATCAGAACGCCCGAGCCCGTCCCCATGGGCCGGCGGTCCTTGTCGCGGATGTCGAGGCGCACGACACTCGGCCCGACGCGCTCGACCACCTTCGTGACGGTGCTCGAATAGGCGTCGAGGAGCATATGGTCGTCGACGGCAGGCCCTTCCGAAGAAGAGACCGCGCCTGCGTCGCCAGCGAGCCCGTCGTCGAGCACGACCGAATAAGGGAAATCGAGCATATGCCACTCCCACGATCGAAATTCATATGGGAGCGCGAGGGGGACCAGGAAAGAGCCGCCGAGAGTGGCGAGCTTTGCGGCAAAACCACCGCGAGCTCGTGCAGGGCTTGCCGCTACACGCGGCGGGCGCGCGTTGAAGCCTTGTTGCCGGGCCGCGCGACCGCGTGCGCGCGATGCTCGAGAGATATTCAGGCGCCGACAGGACGAGACGATCTAATTCAGCGGAAGGCCGGACCTCAATTGTCGTCCGCTTTCTTGACCCCGAAGACTTTCAGGATGGAGTCCAAGGGACCCGAGTCCGTATCGCCCTTGGACTTGCCGTCTGCCGTCTCGGGCAGGACGGTCGCGGCTCGATAGCCGGCCGGTGGCTCGGTCAGAACCTTGCGCTTCGGCTCGACTCCGGGCTTCGCGGCGTCGGAGGTGCCACCGCCGAAGACGGACTGCAATATGTTGAAGCAGCTTTTCGGCCCGGTGGCGTTGAGCAGGCACTCGCCGTCGTGCGCGTCCGGCTTTGCCGCCTCGGCGGTCGTGGCAGGTTCCACAGCCGGCTCGGCATCGGGGTTCGCGCTGGATTTCGGGACGGGGCGGCGCGACTCGAGCGCCGCCTTGCGCCTCTTGTCTGTGTCCGGCTCTTTCGGCCAGGCCGGATCGCGAACGGCCTCTTTCGGCGCGGGCAGGTCGCGGGTCGGCGGGACGACGAGCGGTGCCCGCGGGCGATAGTCGATCGTGTCCTCGTCCTTGCCGGTCTGAACGCCGAAGGCCCCGAGCATGGACTGGAGCGGGTTCGTTTTCTCTTCGGCCCGTGCCGGTGCCGCGGTCGCGAGCACCGCAAAGGCCGAGACCGCGAGGACGAGCAGGCTCGTGCCGGCGAGTCTCGGCTGTCGCGATCCGAAGAAGTTCATCCCGGTCATCCCTGTCGCGTCCGGCTCGCCGATAGGCCAGCGAGCTTGCCCGAAGTCTGCTTTTCCAGCGATTTTGCGGCGATTTCGCGGCGGCGGCGCGGGGCCGGCGCTCACTCCCCGGCCGCCCTCTCGATCTCCGGCGCGCTGCGGCCGACGAGAAAGGACTCGAGCAGCAGGAGGCCCACTCCGGCGACGATCGCCACATCGGCGAGGTTGAAGACGTACCAGGAAAACGTGCCGACGTGAAAATGGTAGAAATCCGCGACGAAGCCATAGGCGAATCGATCGATCGCATTGCCGAGCGCACCGCCGACGATGAGGCCGAGCGCCAAGCCGACGAGCATGGTTCGCGAGCGCCACAGCCAAATGCAAAGGCAGAGCGTCGCCACCGCAACGAAGGCGAGGAGGGTGAAGCGCTGGCCGTCCGTCTCGGCGCGAAGCAGCGAATAGGAGATCCCGGTGTTCTTGGCGAAGATCACGTCGAGGAAGGGCGTAAGTTGCACCGGCTGGTGCGTCTCGATGCCGTAGACGAAGATCAGCCAGAGCTTGTTGGCCTGGTCGAGCGTGAGCGTGACGAGAGCGGCGATGCCGCCGAGGAGGCGCGGGCTCAGGGCCATCGGCCGAGCTCCCGCAATTCCCTGAGCGCCAGGGCGTCGCGCGGGCTCACGTCGGGAAAGTCCGGATCCGTCCCGACGGCAGCCGTGATCTTCCAGGACCTTGCGCATTTGCGCCCGCGAGCCGGCTGCGGCACGACGGCGACGCCTGCGACGTCGTCGAGGCGGAAGGCCTCCTCGGGTCCCGGCCCGTCGGTGATCGCGATGCCGGAGGTGATGCAGACCTCCGCGAAGTCGATGGAGTCGAGGAGCGCCCGCGCGCTCTCCTCGACGACATGGAGGATCGGCGCGGCCTCGAGCGAGGAGCCGATGCGCTTGCGCGCCCGCTCGATCTCGAGCGCGCCGGTGACGACCGCGCGAATCCGCCGGATCCTGTCCCAACGCGCGGCGAGCGCGTCGTCACGCCAGGTGCTCGGCACCTCGGGAAAGTCGTCGAGATGCACCGAGACCGCGCCCGCATAGCGCGCGAGCCAGGCTTCCTCGGACGTGAAGACGAGAATCGGCGCGAGCCATGTGGTGACGCAACGAAAGATCTGCTCGACGGTCTCGAGCGCGGCGCGGCGCTTGGCACTCGACGGCGGCTCGCAATAGAGCGCATCCTTGCGAATGTCGAAGTAGAAGGCGGAGAGATCCGTGTTGAGGAAGGCCGAGAGACGGGACACCACACGCTTGTAGTCGAAGCGCGCATAGGCCTCGCGGATCTCCGTGTCGAGCTCGGCGAGCCGATGCAGCATCAGGCGCTCGAGCTCGCCCATCTCGTCGTAGGCGACCTTCGTAGCGCCGTCGTAATGGGCGAGCGTGCCGAGCATCCAGCGGATGGTGTTGCGCAGCTTGCGATAGGTCTCGACGAAGGTCTTCAGGATCTCGGGGCCGATTCGCAGATCGTCGGAATAATCGGACGCCGCCACCCACAGACGCAGGATGTCGGCGCCGGAATCCTTGATGACGGTCTGCGGCGCCACCACGTTGCCGAGCGACTTCGACATTTTCTGACCCTTCTCGTCGAGGACGAACCCATGGGTCAGGACCGCGTCGTAGGGGGCGCGACCGCGCGTCCCGCAGCTCTCGAGCAGCGAGGAATGGAACCAGCCGCGATGCTGGTCGGAGCCTTCGAGATACATGATCTCGTCGGCGCCGCCGTCGCGGATGCGCGTGATGCCGGCAAGCCCCGGGAAGTGCCGCGCGTCGTCGAGGGTGAAGGCGTGGGTGGAGCCCGAATCGAACCACACGTCGAGGACGTCGTCGATCTTCTCGTAGAGCGCGGGGTCGTAGTCGGGCGCGAGGAAGCGCGCCGCCGCACCCTCGGCGAACCAGGCGTCGGCGCCCTCGGCCTCGAAGGCGTCCGTGATCCGCCGGTTGACCTTCTCGTCGACGAGGATTTCCTTCGTCTCCTTGTGGACGAAGATCGCGATCGGCACGCCCCAGGCGCGCTGGCGCGAGACGACCCAATCGGGCCGGTTGGCGATCATGCCCGTGATGCGGTTCTCGCCGGCGGCGGGTACCCATCTCGTGACGGCGATCTCGGAGAGCGCGATCTCGCGCAGCGATCGATCCTCGGCGTCCCCTCGCGGGGCGGAGACCGTGTGGCGGGTGCTCTCTCCCTCCCCTCGAGCGGGAGCGACGGTGTGGGGGGGCCGGTCCAGCGCGATGAACCATTGCGGCGTGTTGCGGAAGATGAGCGGCTTCTTCGAGCGCCACGAATGTGGATATTGGTGCTTCAGCCTGCCGCGCGACAGCAGAGTCCCCGCCGCGATCAAGGCTTTCATCACGGCGTCGTTGGCGTCACCCTTGTTGCCCTTGTCGTCGATCACGCGCCGGCCGGTGAAGCCCGGCGCCTCCTCGGTGAGGAAGCCGTCGGCATCGACCGTGTAGGGGATGCGGGCGTCGATCCCGTGCTCCGCGAGCCAGCGGCCTTTCGCCATCCAGATGTCGAAGTCGTCGCGGCCGTGGCTCGGCGCGGTATGGACGAAGCCCGTGCCGGTATCCTCGGTGACATGATCACCGTCGAATAGCGGCACCGGGAAGTCGTAGCCGGCTATCGTACCTGCGAGCGGATGCGCGCAGGTGATGCCGGCCAGCACGTCGGCGGAAACGCTCCCTTCGCGCACGAAGCTCGAGACCTTGGCGCTCTTGAAGAAGCTTTCCGCCAGCGCATCGGCGAGGACGAAGGCCCGGCCCGCCTCGGCCCAATTGCCGTCGGGGGCCTCGCTCACGCGGTAGAGGCCATAGGCGATCTTCGACGAGTAGCTGATCGCCCGGTTGGCGGGAATCGTCCAAGGTGTCGTTGTCCAGATGACGATCGCCGCGCCGGCGAGCTCGGGCGTAGGAGTGAGGCGCAGCGGAAACGCCACATAGACCATGTCGCTCGTGTGATCCTCGTACTCGACCTCGGCCTCGGCGAGCGCGGTCTTCTCCACCACGCTCCACATCACGGGCTTCGAGCCGCGATAGAGCAGGCCGTTTGCGGCGAACTTCAGGATCTCGCGGGCGATCTGCGCCTCGGCGGGGTAGGTCATCGTGAGATAGGGATGATCCCAATCGCCGTTGACGCCGAGCCGCTCGAACTCCGCGCGCTGGACGGCGACCCAATGCTCCGCGAAGGCGCGGCATTCGCGGCGAAACTCGACGATGGGCACCGCGTCCTTGTTCTTGCCCTTGGCGCGATATTGCTCCTCGATCTTCCATTCGATCGGCAGGCCGTGGCAATCCCAGCCCGGCACATAGGTCACGTCCTTGCCGAGCATCTTCTGCGAGCGGCAGACGAGATCCTTGAGGATCTTGTTCAACGCATGGCCGATGTGGATATTGCCGTTGGCATAGGGCGGGCCGTCGTGGAGCACGAATTTCGGGCGCCCGCGCCCGGCCTCGCAGAGGCGCTCGAAGAGGTCGATCTCCTTCCAGCGCGAGAGGAGTTCCGGCTCCTTCTTGGGGAGCCCGGCCCGCATCGGAAAATCGGTCTGCGGCAGATAGAGGGACTTGGAATAATCGGTGGAGGCGCTCGTGTCGGCTTTCGGCGGGGCCTCCGCCCCTCGCCCGCTCGTCGAGCCGGCCTCGCCGGCGGTACCGTCCGGCTCGTGTCCTCGCCTCGGATGCTCGTTCATGATCTTGGCGTGCCTGCTGCTGCTGTTCTGGGTCGAGATGGTGCCTCCCGGCTCACGGCGCGTCGGCAAGGGGCGTGCCTTTGCCGTTCAGGCGCGAGCCGGGCTCGTAATTCGCAGCAGGTGAGGGCGCGGGAGCGGGGACATTGCGTCAATCTAACAACGAACGCCGGCTGGATAAAGGGGGAACGGTGACTCTCTCCCTCGGGCGAAGCCGCCGCGTTAAGCGGGTGTGGAGGGGAGGGAGCGCTCGGCATCGCCGGCGAGGCGAGCCGGGTGAGGGGTAACGAACGCCACGGAAGCGGCGTCGCGGCCGGTCAATGGTAGAGCAGGAGAGGGCAGGGCGGCGTCTCGACGAGCGTGCTCGTCGTCGAGCCGAAGAAGAGCTCGCGCAGCCCCTGGCGGCCATAAGCGCCCATCACCAGCGTGCCGATTCGCTTTTCGCCGACGAGCGCGCTGATGATGTCCGCCGGGTTTCCGGTCGCTGCGATCGGGCTCGCCTGCGCGCCATAGCCATGAAGATGGAGATAGGACACCGCTCCGCTCGCCCGTCGCGACGCGGCTTCAAGGCTGGGATCGACCGAGGTCACGAGGACGCGCCTGTCCGTGCCGACGCCGAGAAGCGTGAAGATTTGGACCGCGCGCGCCGCCGGTACGCTCCCGTCATAGGCAATGAGCACGTCGTCCGCTGCCGAAAGCTCGTCGGGGCAGACGACGACCGGCCGAGGGGTGAGCTGCAAGAGTGTCGAGAGAGTCTCGGAGAGCTGCTCCTCGAGCTTGCCGCGAAAGCCCGCGTCGTGCCCGGCGACCATGAGGTCACAGGTCTCGCTGGCGAGGCAGAGGGTCTCGATCGGGTCGCCGTCGAAGGACAGCCACTCGAAGTCGATCCCATGGGCCTTGCACTCGCCCTCGAACGATTCGTGAAGCCGGCGGCGCGCTTCCTCGGCATCCGTGACGAGCTCGCGCTCGATGGCGGCCTGCAGGGTCGCCGTTCCGATGCCGCCGATGATCGTCTCCTCGATGAAGGTTCGATCGACACCGGCGAGGCCGACCAGCCTCGCACCTTTGAGGGCGGCGAGCCGGAGCGCATATTGCCGCGCGCTGGCGGACGATCGCGATTCCCCGAGCAGGACGAGAATACGTTTCAGCATCGCTCCTCCACAGCCGCGCCGGCACGCCTCGCCAATGCGATGGCCGGCGTGGATTTCGGCCGCGTCATGTCGTCGGCGCGCCGATCTTGCGACCGCCGGGACCCGTGACGACACCGAGGCGCCGCGGAAATGGACCTCACGTGCGCCGGGCCCTCGATGCGTCGCAGGCGAAAGCACGGGAGCAGGGTCGTGCGAGGGTTGTAGCAAGGGCACCGCAGCGAATAAAGCGCGTCCGCCTACGAGCGGAGCGGTGCCGGGCACCTTCGTCTATCTCCACCGGCGCGCCGCTCGCCACAAGATCCACTGCCGACGCCATTGCGGTAGCGCGACGAAGGTCGAAAAAGGATCATAGGAGCGCTTTTCCATCTGCCGAAGATAGGCCTCGCAGAGGGACGCGGCGAGATAGGCGGGCCGGCTCTCGTCCGGCACGCAAGGGAGCCGCGCCGCGAAGGTCTCGAGGTGGCTGCGCACGAGCGCGCGAAGGTCGGCGAGCGTGGCATGCACGGCAGGAGTCGCGGACTCTGAGACGAGATCGTCGGGGCTTCCGCCTCGTGCGCGCAGGCTCTCGAGCGGAACATAGGTCTGGCCGCGCGCGCGGTGCCAGGGCAGGGCGCGCAGGAGCCCCGTCACCGCATAGGCGATTCCGGCATGATCGGCCGCGCCGAGACCATGGACGGCATGCACGGGGTCGATGACGAGGGTCGCCAAGCGAAACAGGCAGGAGCTCGTCGCTTTCGCATAGGCCTCGAGAGCGTCGATCGACTCCATCGGCTCGTCGTAGAGGTCGAAGAGCCGCGCCTCGATCAGCCCGAGCAGGGGCTCGCTCGGCAAGCCGAACCGCGCGACCGTGTCGAGAAGCGCCGAAGCGACCGGATTGGCCTGCGCCTCGCCTTTGTCCGGGGCTTCGAGCGCGTCGCGCCACCATTGGAACCGGATCTCGCCGAGCAAGGGCTCCGAGACGAGCTCGCGCACCCGTGCGATTTCCAGGCTGAAGGCAAAGAGCGCATGGACATGCGGGCGTGCCGGCTCGGGCACGAAGAGGCTCGCGAGCCAGCGGTCGGGATCGTCGCGGCGGAGCAGCGCCTCGCAAGTGGCATAGTCGGCGGAGATCGCGTCCACGGTCGGGTCACGGCACGGCGAGGAGCGCCGCGGCGACCCGGCGCCTTTCGCCCAGAAGGATCGGATAGGTTCGGGCCGCCGCACCCGTCGCCATCGGCTCGGCCCGGATGCCGGCGGCGCGAAGGCGCTCGCGCAAGGACGCCGAGAGCGGCACGAGGTCCAGTCCGGTTCCGACCAGGAGATGCTCGACAGCGCCCGCGGGCTCGGCGAAGAGGGGCGTGAGCGACTCCACGTCGATATCCGCCGGGACAACGGCGCTCCAGGCGTAGATGCCGGACGGCAAGGCGAGGATCGAGCCGCGGTGCGACATGCCGGCGAAGCGAAAGCCGCCGTTGCCATAGCCTTCGATGGCATGGACGCCCGGCAGGACTCCGGCGCGCCTGGGCTCGGTCATGGTGTATCCCGGACCGGCCTACGGCGCCGGTGGCTCGGTCGCCGCCGAGCCGGCGCTCGGGGCCCGGCCCACCACCGTCTCGCTGCGAAGCCCGAGATAGATCAGCATCGGCGAGCAGATGAAGACCGACGAATAGGTCGCGACGAAGATGCCCCAGATCATGGCGAGCGAGAAGGAGCGGATCACATGGCCGCCGAGGAGCGCGAGGGCGAACAGGGAAAGCAGCGTGGTCGTCGCGGTCATGATGGTGCGCGGGAGGACGGCGTTGATCGAGACGTCGATCAGTTGATCTGTCGGCATCTTGCGATACTTGCGCATCATCTCGCGAATCCGATCGAGCACCACCACGGTCTCGTTCAGGGAGATGCCGATGATGGTCAGGATCGCGGCGATCGACGTCGTGTTGAACTCGAGCCGCGTCAGGGCGAAGAAGCCCACGGTCAGCAAGAGATCGTGCATGGTCGCGATGATGGCGCTGACCGCGAACTGCCATTCGAACCGGAACCAGAGATAGCAGAGCACGGCGATGACCGCCACGACGACCCCGAGCGTGCCGGATTGGACGAGCTCGGCCGAGACGCGAGGGCCGACGACCTCGATCCGACGCACCTCGTAATCCTCCCCGATCGCCGCCTTGACGCGCGCGATCGCGGCCGCTTGAGCGGCGTCGCCCCCGTCCTGGAGGCCGAACCGCAACGTCACGTCGGTGTCGGTGCCGAAGCCTTGCACCTCGACCTCGCCGATCTCGAGCCCGTGAGCGATGGAACGCAGCTTGGCGATTTCGGCCGTTCCGGCCTTCGCGCGCAGCTCGATCAGGGTGCCGCCCGAGAAATCGATTCCGAAATTGACGCCGAGCGTCAGGAACAGCGCGACCGAGACCAGTGAAAGGAGCGCCGAGAACGGATAGCTCACGCGGCGGAACCGCATGAACGGAAAATTCGTGGACTCGGGGGCGAGCCGCAGGAGCTTCATCGAAGAAAACCTTTTGCGGAGCGGGACCGCGAGCGAGCCGGCTCGAGACGAGAACCTTTCCGGGGGCGCATCAAACGCATCGGCCTCGGCCGCCCTAGATCGGCAGCCGCGTCGGCCGCTCGTATCGGTACCAGAGCGCGATCATCATACGAGTCATGGTGACAGCGGTCACGACCGTCGTGAGGATGCCGAGCGCGAGGGTGACCGCGAAGCCCCGCACCGGCCCAGAGCCGAGGAAGTAGAGGATCGCGGCGGCGACGAACATGGTGACATTCGCATCGATGATCGTCGCGAAGGCCCGGTTGAACCCCGCGTCGAGCGCCGAGACGATCGAGCGGCCGAGATGCCCCTCCTCGCGGATGCGCTCGTAGATCAGGACGTTGGAATCGACGGCCAGGCCGATCGTGAGCACGATTCCCGCGATGCCGGGCAAGGTCAGGGTCGCGCCGAGAAGGACGAGGCCCGCGAAGATGAAGGCGATGTGGACGAGGAGCGCGATATTGGCGAAGACGCCGAAAATGCCGTAGGTCACGAGCATATAGAGGATGACGAGGCCGGCGCCGACATAGGCCGCGCGCTTGCCGGCATCGATCGAGTCCTGGCCGAGACCGGGGCCGACGGTGCGTTCCTCGACGATCGTGAGCTTCGCGGGAAGCGCACCGGCCCTGAGCAGGATCGCGAGCTTGTTCGCCTCCTCGACCGTGAAGCGCCCGGAAATCTGCCCGGAACCGCCGGTGATCGGGCTGAGAATCCGCGGCGCCGAGATCACCTTGCCGTCGAGCACGATGGCAAAGGGCCGCCCCACGTTCTCGGTCGTCACCTCGCCGAACTTC
The DNA here is from genome assembly GCA_024304885.1 of Beijerinckiaceae bacterium. Lineage (GTDB taxonomy): Bacteria > Pseudomonadota > Alphaproteobacteria > Rhizobiales > Beijerinckiaceae > Methylocapsa. Next base: position 1,952,430 of record JALJOM010000003.1, on the reverse strand, counting down.
TGCCCGCCGCGGATATTGAAGCGGAAATTGACGATCGGCTCGGAGGTGCGCTGGTCGAAGCCCGGCTGCGCGTCGGTCAGGTCCTCGCCCTGGACCATGACGCGCTTCTCGACCGGGAGCTGACCCTGCGCCTCGGTCTGGTCGAGCATCTCGATGTCGTTCGGATCGGCGCCGGGCTCGCCGACGAGGCGAAACTCGAGCTTCGCGGTCGTGCCGAGAATATCCTTCAGCTTGCCGGTATCCTGCAGGCCCGGCACCTGGACGAGAATGCGGTCGAGCCCTTGGCGCTGGATGTTCGGCTCGGTCGTGCCGAGTGCATCGACGCGACGTCTCAGAACCTCGATCGATTGATCGACGGCGCGGCGCAGCTTGGCGTTGATGCCGGCTTCCGTCACGGTGAATTGCACGACGCCGTTCGCGCCTTCCGTCACGTCGAAGGTCGGCGCCGTCGACCCCTCGGCGAGGCCGCTTCCCGAAGGCCCGGCGAGCGACAGGAATCGCGGCATGACCTTGGCGCGATCCTTGGCGTCGGGAATGCGGACCTGAAGGCCACGCGGCAGGACACCGATTCCGCCCGAGATCGAGATCTTCTCCTCGCGGAGCACGCGCCGCACGCTGTCGCGCATCGTGTCGATCAGGGATTTCACGACGGAGGGCGTATCGACCTCGAGGAGCACATGCGAGCCGCCTTGAAGGTCGAGACCGAGCACGATCGAGCGGGTCTGGAGGAAGCTCGGCAGATAGGCGTTGAGTGTCTCGCGCTGGGCGGCCGAAAGGAGGCTCGGCAGGATCACGAGAACGGCGCAAACCGTCATCGCAACGATGGCGGCGATCTTCCAGGTCGCGAGACGCAGCATGGCGGCGAGATGGGTCCGTGGCTTTGCGGCGACCGAACCAGGTCGCACGCGGGAGACATGAATGCGAGACGCGCCCGCCGCCGCGCCGTCGTCGGGGACGCCGGCGAGCGCGATCGGCGGATCGCCGCTATTGCTTGACCGGCTCGCCCTTGGCCTTGACGTCCGCGATCATGGTGCGGACGGTCCGCACCTTGACGTTCTGAGCGACCTCGAGCTCGAGCTCGGTCTCGTCGACGCGGCTGACCTTGCCGATGAGGCCGCCGTTGGTGATCACGGTATCGCCGCGGCGGACGTTCTTGATGAGGTCCTGATGTGCCTTCTCGCGCCTCTTTTGCGGCCGGATGATCAGGATGTAGACGATCGCGAAGACCATCGCCATCGGGATCACGAAGGTCATGACGACGTCGCCGGTCGTGGGCGGAGGTACACCGGCGGCTTGGGCGAGGGCAGGCGTGATCAAGGAAGGGTCTCCTCTGCAGCGACACACGAGACCGGCTCGCGTGCCGGATCGAGAGGCCGGAGCATGACGGCGCCGAAACGGGTGCAGGCTCGTTCGATCGGCGCGGGACTATAGCGGGCGTGAACCGGAAAGCAATGGCGGGGGCGCGGAAGCGCGCGCATCCGTCGATCGCGAGCGGAGCAGGGCGGAGACGAGGTGTGTGGACCCGACGGTCCGAACATCCGCTCGAGCAGTGCGACGGGGTTCGCAAAGGCAGCGAGAGCGGCCTCGAAAGGCCGCTCCCTTCTGCCGGGGTCAGTTGACGATCTCGGTGACTTTGCGGGTCTTCGCCTCGACGAGAACGATACGTTCGTTGACGACGCTGTAGCGGACGTCGCCCGCGAGACCGATCTCCGCCGGCACGGCATGAAGCTCGACGTGACGCGGCAGGACGGTCCCGACGGCCAGCTTCTCCGTCATTTTCACGGACGGCGTCTTTTCCTTCGCGACATAGCGGCGAAGCTTCGCGGCCTCGCCGGTCGAAAGCATCTCGTCGGCTGCGGCGCGGCCTTCGTGCTCGACCCGCTGCGCCGCGCCGGGCGCGGCCTCGGTCATGGGCTTCGTCGTTGCGCTCGGTGCGGCCGAGCCTCCCGGAGCCTGCGCGTAGGTTGCCAGCGGCCAAGCAAGCATCCCGAGGACGGCACCGAGCGATACGATAGTCTTTCTCATGATCGTTACTCCTGAACGCGGGGTTCCCCCTGCGCGGCGTAACGTGATCCTCGTGCGCTGAAGCCTCGATGACGCTGGTGTTCATCGGGCGTTGAAGGACCGGGGCGGCGGGCGGGACGGAAACTAGGCTCGAATCGAGAAAGGGTCGTCACTCGCTCGATTGGAGCCGCGTCCCGAATCGATCGAGCGTCGGGCTCGATGAAGCAAGCGGGCCGGAGCATCTTCCAGTGAAGTGCTGCACGGGCTCGCTTCGCGGGAAGTTGCTCTAATCGAAATCGCCCGAGAGCTCCGCGCGGACCGCTTCGGGCATGATGGTCATGTGGCTGTAGCCGGGATGGCCGAATCCGAGGACGACCTGTGCGCCCGGAGTCTTGAAGGCGACGATCTGCGCCTCGGTGAAGGGAAAATGCACGAAATGCACCGACGAGGCCTTGCCTTCGGCATTGGTGCGGTCCTGATCGGCCTCCGGGACGCCTGCGACCTTCTCCGCGCCGATCGAGATGAAGGCCGTATGCTCGATCCCGCCGAGGCCCGCGAGGATTCGCTTGCGTCGGTCGGAATCGTCGATCTCGATCATGAAGGTCGCGACGAGCTCTCGCCCACCGGGGATCAAGGGGTTGTAGGCCGCGAGCTCGTCGGCGATCTGGTCGGGCCCGCCCTTCTCGATGTAGAGCATCTCGTGGACCTGCATCCACATCGTGTCGTAGCATTCGAAGTAGAAGGTGACATAGGGGCCGACCTCGGCGCGCCGGTTGGCCTTGCGCAGGGCGATCTTGCGCCGGCTCTCGGCGCGAATCTTCCCGTACTCCGCCATGGGCAGGATATCGCCCGCGGTCAGCTCGCGCTTCTTCCCGACGCTCGTCGTCACGGTCGTGGCTCCGTGGCAAGGTTCTGCGGGGCGAGCCCATAGGCGCGCGCGAGAAGCTCGATCGGATGGCCGAGCAGCTGCGGCGGCGCGGCCTCGCCGCCCTGCCGTTCCACACCCTGCGCGATGTGGAGCCCGGCGAGCGGGCATTCCGAGCTCACGTAGGTTTTCTTGGCGGCCGCGACCTGGCGCGCGACCGGCGCGCCGACCTTCAGCGCGGTCTCGAAATTCGCGGTCTTGTAGCCCCAGGAGCCGCCATGGCCGGAGCAGCGCTCGACGACCTCGACATCGGCACCGGGAACGAGGCGCAGCATGTCCGCCGCCTTGCGTCCCATGTTCTGAGCCCGAGAATGGCAGGAGATGTGGAGCGCGATGCCGCCGTCGACCGGCTGCATGCCGGGGGCGAGGCCCTCCTTCCTGGCAATGTCCACGATATATTCGCTGAGGTCGAAGGTCGCCTGTGCCAAGAGCTTCACGTTCGCGTCGCCCGGTAGGATCAGCGGCCATTCCGACTTCAGCATCAAGGCACAGGAGGGGACGAGCGCGATCACGTCGTAGCCGAGATCGATCCAAGTCTTCAGGTCCGAGGCGACGATTCGTGCGGCCTCGGCCACCTCCTCGATCAATCCCTGCTCGAGCTTCGGCATCCCACAGCACTGCGGGTGGACGACCTCGGTGCGCACACCGTTCTTTGCCAGAACCGCGCGGGCCGCGAGACCTACGGTAGGATCGTTGAAATTCGTGTAGCAGGTCGCGTAGAGCACCGCCTTGCGGCCGAACGCCGGCGCGGACTTGTCCACCTCCGGCACGATCTCCCGGGCGAACGTCTCGAAGCTCTTGCCGCTGTAGGCCGGCAGCACCGCCTCGTGGTGGAGACCCGCGACTTTCTCGACGAGCCCCCGCGCCGTCTTGTGGGTCACGTCGGTTGCCCAGTTGGCCAAGGGGGCCACCACGTTCGCGAGCTTGCCGTTACGGTCGGTTTCGGCGAGCTCCCTGTCGGCGCGCGTGACCGAGCCCTTGCGCGCCTCGACGGCGCGATAGCGCAACATCAGATGGGGAAAATCGAGATTGAACTCGTGCGGCGGCACATAGGGGCATTTCGTCATGTAGCACATGTCGCAGAGCGTGCAGGCGTCCACGACCGGCTTGAAGCTCGCGCTCTCGACCGTGTCGAGCTCACCGTTCGTCGAGGAGTCGACGAGATCGAACAGGCGCGGAAACGAATCGCACAAATTGAAGCAGCGCCGGCAGCCGTGGCAAATGTCGAAGATCCGGCGCATCTCGGCGTCGAGCTTCGCTTCGTCGTAGAAATCCGGATTCTGCCAATCCAGCGGATGCCGGGTCGGCGCCGCGAGGCCGCCTTCCTTCATGGATCGAGTCTCCGGTTTCGGGATCAAGGAGAAAGGCCCGGCCGGGGTCGCGACCGGGCCGAAAGGGATCAGGCGGCCTTCAGCTCGTCGAGAGCCTTCTGGAACCGTCCGGCATGCGAACGCTCCGCCTTGGCGAGCGTCTCGAACCAGTCGGCGATCTCGGCGAAGCCTTCCTCGCGCGCGGTGCGCGCCATGCCTGGATACATGTCGGTATATTCGTGCGTCTCGCCCGCGACCGCGGCGCCGAGGTTCGCTTCGGTCTTGCCGATCGGCAGGCCGGTCGCGGGATCGCCGACAGCCTCGAGGAACTCGAGGTGCCCGTGCGCATGGCCGGTCTCGCCTTCCGCAGTCGAGCGGAACACGGCCGCGACATCGTTGTAGCCTTCGACATCGGCCTTTTGTGCGAAATAGAGATAGCGCCGGTTCGCCTGCGATTCGCCGGCGAAGGCAGCCTTTAGATTCTCGACCGTCTTGCTCCCACTGAGCGATGCCATTTGTTAACTCCTTCGAAGACGAGGCTATTCAAGCGTGAGCACGGCTGGGGTCGAGCCTTGCACAAGCGCTTAGAACGATTCAAGCCGTTGTTCGCCGCAAATGTCAATCCGTTCCGGATCCGGAAAATCGGCGGGGACTGCGCAAGAAAGCGTGGGAGAGCTTCGGTCGCGCTCTACGCGGCAGGAATCGGCCCTAAAGCGACCAGTCCTCGACTTGAAGGCCCGGCACCCGCAAAAATTCCCGACAATTCGCGGTGACGAGGCGGGCGTTGCGGCGGCGCGCCTGAGCCGCGATCAAAAGATCGTAGGGCCCGATCGGCATACCGGCATCGGTCAAGGTGGCGCGGATTTCTCCGGCCACGCGCGCATCCTCCGCATCGAGGTCCCAAATCGAAACGCCGCACGCGAGAAATTCGTTCAGAACCCGCGCGTTGGCCTGTGCCCGATCGCTCTTCGCGACGCCGTGCCACAGCTCGAAGAGGACAATGACCGAGATCGTCAGCGACTCGCTGTCTGCGAGGGCCGCCGAGACGCGCTCGCGCACTGTGGGGATGCGCCCATTGATCACCGCGATCACCGAACTGGTGTCGAGGCAGATCATCGATCGAGCATATCCTCGTCTTTGGGCATCGGCGGCTACTCGGGCCGCCCTTCCGCCAGAAATTCGGCGCCGCCCAGCCTGTCGAGCTCGGCGAACCAGGCCTCCGGGTCGAACTCGAGCGGCTCCAGGAACGCCCGGACGCTGGACGTGATCGGCATGGCAGTCTAAGCGAGCCGTGGACCCCCGGGTCGGGAGTGATGGCCGAAATGCCTCAGGACCGAGATTCTGCTTCGAGCTCAGCGACGGCGTGCGCCGCCGCCTCGGCCTCTGTCCGCGGGGACGGGACGCCGAAGGCGGCCCCTGCCGATCGGCGAGCCGAAGCCCTCGAGCGGATCGCGGCCGCGCTCGAAGCTCACGTCACGCCGAAACCCGCGCCCTTGGATTTCGGCGCGGCGGATGCCTTCGTCTTCGTCGCGGCGACGGGCGCACTGCAGCCGGTGCGTAACGTCAACCGGGTCGATCTTTCGCTCCTGCGCGGCATCGACCGAGCCCGCGGTCTCCTCTACGACAATACCGAGCGCTTCGCCCGCGGCCTTCCCGCCAACAACGCGCTGCTCTGGGGCGCGCGCGGCATGGGCAAGTCCTCGCTCGTCAAGGCGGTCCATGCGACGATCAACGCTCGGCATGCCGGAGCGCCGGGCTTCGGACCGCTCAAGATCGTCGAGATCCACCGCGAGGACATCGGTGCCCTGCCGGGGCTCATGGCCCGGCTGCGCGACGCCCCCTTTCGCTTTCTCGTCTTCTGCGACGATCTCTCCTTCGAGGCCGCCGACACGACCTACAAGTCGCTGAAGGCGGTGCTCGAGGGCGGGATCGAAGGTCGCCCGGCCAACGTGCTCTTCTATGCGACCTCGAATCGCCGCCACATCCTCGCGCGGGAAATGGTCGAGAACGAGCGCAACACCGCGATCCACCCGGCCGATGCCGTCGACGAGAAAGTGTCGCTCTCCGATCGGTTCGGGCTCTGGATCGGGTTTCATCCCTGCTCGCAGGACGAGTATCTCGCGATGGTCCAGGGCTATGCCGATCATTTCGGGCTCGCGGTCGAGCCCGGGCAGATCGTGCGCGAGGCGCTCGAATGGGCGGTCACGCGGGGCTCGCGCTCGGGCCGTACCGCCTGGCAATATATCCAGGACCTCGCCGGCCGGCTCGGCAAGGCCATTGCGTGAGGGACCGATGGCTTGGCTTCTTCTGATCGCCTCGGGATTTTGCGAGGCCGCATGGGCGATCGCGCTGAAATATTCCGAAGGCTTCTCCCGGCTCCTGCCGTCGATCGCGACGGTTGTCGCCATGGCGGCGAGCATGGGGCTTTTCGGCCTCGCGGTGAAGACGCTCCCGATCGGCACGGCCTATGTCATCTGGACCGGCATCGGCGCTGCGGCGACGACGGCCTTCGGCTTCTACCTCTTCGACGAGCCGCCGACCGCCCTGCGCATCGGGTCGATCGTCCTCATCCTGGTCGGCATCGCGGGCCTGAGGCTCTCTTTGTGAACGCTCAGAAATAGCGCTCGAGCGAGCCGCGCCGGCGGACGTCCAAGGTGGCGCAATGGAAGGCGCCGCCGAACGCGGCATAATGCAAGAACGCGCAGGGGATCGGCTCGAATCCCCACGTCTCGAGCGCGCGCATCATGCCTGTGTGGTGCGGATCGACGACGACCCGCCTTTCGTCGATCATGAGGACGTTCATGTTGAGCCATTTGCCGCACAAGGACGTGATCCTCAGCATCAGGTCGTCGATCGGATCGGGCTCGGGCGCAACCAATATGTCCCATTTCCGCAGGACCTCGGGCAGGCGGTCCATGTCGATATAGTCGGGGTTGACGAGCAGCTTGCCCGGCCGCAACGGGAGCATCGTGGTATCGATGTGCATCGGGTTGGGGCAGCGGCTCGCGACCTCGTGGATCCGATAGGTCGGACCGAGATGCCGGCGCAGCCAGTCGATGCCGAAGGCGTTGGTGACATTGCTCCGCGTCACGAAGAGGTCACGCCCGCAACGCACGAAATCCGCCGCGTCGAACACCGGCTCGAACTCGGTCAGGATCGTCGTCACGGGCTCGCCGTAGTCGGGCACGCGGAAGCCGGGATCGAAGAGCTCGTCGGTCAGCTCCGGGCGCGGGGCCGCCGTCCAACGCGCGCCGCGGCGGAAATAGTCCTTCAGGATCGGACGATAGGACTGCGTCTCGAAATAGCGGCAGGGCCAGGCCATCGGCGTCTCGATGATCTCGTCGCCGATGACCAGCATGGAGTCGCGCGGGCAGGTGTTGCAGAAGCCGCGCGACGTCCAAGCGGGTGTCCCGAACTTCCGGCTGTGATCGACAGCCTCCGGGCGTCGGACGACGATCCCGAGCGACTCCAGGAGCGCGACGAAGCCGTCGAGCTCGCGCTGTGCCGGCTCGACCATGAATTGCGGATAATGGAACCCCGCGACGAGCGACTGCGCCTGTGCGGCGAAACCCTGGGGGATGTTGCAATTGACGACCGGATGATCGGACGGGATCGTCGCCCCCTCGAGCCTGCCGACGATCACTTCCTCGAGAGGATCCCATTCGTTGTGGGAGGCGACCGGAGCAATCCGGTCTGCGAGGGCCAGCTCCTCGTCGATCGAACGGGCGTCCATGGCATTCTCCAGGCTCGGCTGCTTCGGCCACGATAAGCACGATCGTCGCGGAGGTAACGGGGATCGCGCCGGAAACCGGAGGAGATCACGGTAATGTGCTGGTTTCGCGTGGGATTGCGGCCTTCGCGATCACCGTCCGCTGTTCCCTTCCTCGGATCGACGATCCGCGAGCGGCCTGTTGCGCCGAGCCGAAGCATGGCAGACTAGGGCGAGACCGTCCTCGGCTCGACCAGGCTTGCCGCAACCATGATCGACCTCGACCGCCGCGAAACGCTGAAGCTCCTTCTCGCCGCCAGTGCCGCTGCCTTCGCGCGCGACGCCGCGGCCGCGGACAAGGTCGTTCGCCTGACCTTCGTCCTCGTCAGCGACTTCTACCGGCTCGATTCGGGAGGCGGGAAGCGCGGTGGCTTCGCGCGTCTCGCGGCACTGGTCGGCGCCGAGCGGGCCAGGGCCGCGGCCGAGAACCGGCGATTCTTCTTCGTCCATGCAGGTGACACCTTGTCGCCGAGCCTCCTGTCGAGCGTCGATTCCGGCGCCCATATGATCGCGCTCTTCAACGATCTTGGCCTCGATGCCTTCGTGCCGGGCAATCACGAGCTCGACTTCGGCAAGGATGTCTATCTGCAGCGCATGAGCGAAGCGCGGTTTCCCGTGCTCGCCGCCAATCTTCGCGACGCGGCGGGTGCACCTTTGCCGCATCACCTCGACCAGATCCTCGTCGATATCGACGGGCTGAAGCTCGCGCTGATCGGCTCGGCCTATGACCGGACGCCGAGCGTCTCGAGCTCGGGCGACCTCGTCTTCGCCGATACGCGGTTCACGATTCGGCAAAGGTCGGAGAAGGCGCGCGCGGAGGGTGCCGACCTCGTCGTCGCGATCATCCATGCGGACAAGGAGACGGGTGCGGCCTTGATGCACGGTCATGCCGCCGACCTGATCCTGTCCGGCCACAACCACGATCTCCGTATCGATTTCGACGGACGTACCGCGCTGATGGAGTCCCAGGCCGACGCCGTCTATCTGAGCGCCGTGGATCTCGACATCGCCGTCACCACGGGCGACAAGGCGAGGCGCCTGTCATGGTGGCCGAGCTTTCGTCCGATTGATACGGCGAAGGTGGTCCCCGATCCCGGCTTCGCCGCGAAAATCGCCGCCTACGAGGCACAGCTCGCGCAAATCTTCGACCTCGAGATCGCGACGCTCGCAGCACCTCTCGACAGCCGGACGCAGGTGGTCCGCAGCGAGGAGGCTGCGATCGGCGATCTCGTGGCCGATGCCTTGCGCAAGGCGTCAGGCGCCGAGGTCGCGCTCTTCAACGGCGGCGGGATCCGGGGCAACCGCCTCTACCCGGCGGGGACCAAGCTCAGGCGCCGCGACATCATCGAGGAGCTGCCGTTCGGCAACAAGACTGTTGCGGCGAGCGTGCCCGGAAAGGCCGTCGCCGCCGCGCTGGAGAACGGCTTCTCGCAGCTCGACCGTCCGAGCGGACGCTTCCCCCAGGTCTCGGGGCTCGCGGTCGTGGTCGACCGCACCGCGCCGCAGGGGCAAAGGGTAAGGTCGGTCACGATCCGAGGCGAGCCGCTCGATCCCTCCCGCCACTACCGTCTCGCCACTAACGATTATCTCGCGCGGGGCGGTGACGGCTATTGGATGCTCGCCGGCGAGATGCGCGCGACCTCGGATTCGGGCGTGAGACTCGTCGCGCAGGACGTCATCACCCATGTCGAGGCCGCGCGGATCGTCGACGCGCGCGTCGAGGGCCGCATCACCTTCGTTTGACGAGACCGCTATTTCTTCTCGCCGACGTCGAGATGCAGGCAGTCGTCGATGTCCGGCCAGGTCGTTTGTGCCTCGTTCGTTTTGACGAATTCGATTTGCGGGTAGGCGGGGCCGCCTGCCTCCTTTCCGGTCACCGTATCGTAGAACAGGCGATACGATGTCTTGTTGGCCTCGGGCGCTCCGACCTCGGCCTTGGTGGGCACCGCGATGAAGGCGAAACGGTCGACCTGCGTGACGACCTTGGGCGGAGCTTTCACGTCTTCGACCCCGGGGACGCCGATAGGATCGGTGTACCGACGATCTTTCGAGGCGAAATATTTCCCGGCACCGAGGCTCGAGCCCCACGTCTCTCGATCCGGGTTGAGATCTACGTAGAGCCGTGACGCGAAGAAATAGAAATCGATACCGGAATTCGTGCCGTCGAACGATTCGATCTTGAACACCACAAATGCCTGATTGGACCGTTTGGTGGTGATTCCGCTGCCGGATTGGTAGCCGTTGCAGGCACCGACCTGGCTGTAGTGGATCTTGACCGTCGAGCTGCCCGCCGTATAGCCGCAAGCGCCGAGCGTGGCGAGCGAAACGGCGATGAATGACAACGAGACGAGGCTCGGCCTCCTGGACGTCATGACATTCCTCCCTTTCTCGCGAGCCACGGCGTCCTGTGCGCCGCGGCCTTGGCTTCGTATGGTTCCGGACGCGGCCATCGAGGATCGCATCGACGGCCGCATCGCCTCTCGAGACGGGCGCCTATTTTTTCATGCCGGTCTCGAGCTGGAGGCAATCCTCGGTCGCGGGCCAGGTCGATTGCGACTCGTTCGTCTTCACGAACTCGATTTTCGGGTCCGGGATGCGACCGGTGTCCTTGGTGACGGCATCATAGGAAAGCTTATAGGAAATCTTGCTCGCCTCGGCCGCCCCGTTCGCGTCGGCGGTCGGCACATCGACGAAGACGAGGCGATCGATGGTGGCGGACTCGCGCCCCGGAAGCTTCATATCCTCGATCACGGGAACGCCCAGCGGCTTCGTGAACCTCGCATCCGTCGAGGCGAAATAAAGCCCGGCACCGAGGCTCGAGCCCCATGTCTCCTTGTTCGGCGCGAGATCGACATAGAGCCGACCCGCCTCGAAGTTGAACGCCTCGCCGGATTGGCTCCCGTCGAGAGATTCGATCTTGAAGACGATGAAGGCGTGGTTGGCCTTCTTGCCGGTGGCTCCGGTGTCGGATGCATAGCCGTTGCAGGCGCCGATCTGGCTGTAGTGGATCTTGACCGTCGAGCCGCTCGAGCCGGACTCGCAGCCGGAGAGTACCGACACCGACGCGGCGGCACATGCCAGTGCTACGAGCTTCGAATTCCTGTTGGCCATTGTATACCTCTATCGGTGCCGTTCGCGCGGCAAAGGGAGCCAGCGGCGAAGCTGCGCCGGATGGCCGGTGCGCCCCGCTTCTGCGGGGCCATGGGCGTATCCCGATCGACTTGGGATCGAAACGCGCGTGTCGCTGGCCTCGGCGCCGACCGGGGCGCGCGGGGACGCCGGGCGCAAAGGAGAATGCTAGCCGAGCCGGGTTTGCTTGCGTTCGGGTGCCCGGGCGAGCCCGCCTTCCGCGCAAATGATCGCCCATTCCGCGTCGGTCACGGGCTGCACCGAGAGCCGCGAGTTGACGACGAGCACCATGTCCTTCAGCCGCGGATCCTTCTTGATGGCGTCGAGCGTCACCGGATTTGCGAAGGGCTCGACCGCATGCACGTCGACCATGCCGAACTTCCCGGAGGGATCACCGGGATCAGGATAGAACGGCGCGATGATCTCGACCACGCCTACGATCGCCTTGCCCTCGTTCGAATGGTAGAAGAAAGCCTGCTCGCCAACCTTCATCGCCATCAGGTTCAGCTTGGCCGAGTGGTTGCGGACGCCGTCCCAGAAGGTGCCCTTCGCGCCGGCCGCGACCTGATCCTGCCAGGACCACTTGCTCGGCTCGCTCTTGAGCAGCCAGTACGCCATGCCCTCGCGCCTCCTCGGCAGGACAACTAGACCGAATGGACGCCGGGCGAAATAGCAAAGACGCGGGTATCGGGAACGAGACCTCTCGCCATCCTCGTAGCAAGTCTCGCTCCGACCGAAGGGCAGGGGCCGCGGACGGCTCGAGGCTCAGTCCCCGAGCGCCTCGTCCGCCCCGTTGAACTCCGCCTGGCCGAGGATTCGATCGGCGATGAGGCCCGAGTTCTCGCGAATGGCCTTCTCGATCTCTCCGGCGATCTGCGGGTTGGCCCGAAGATAGGCCTTGGCGTTCTCGCGACCCTGGCCGAGCCTCTGGCTGTCGTAGGAGAACCAGGACCCGGACTTCTCGACGACGCCGGCCTTGACGCCGAGGTCGATCAGCTCGCCGATCTTAGAAATTCCCTCGCCGTACATGATGTCGAACTCGACCTGCTTGAACGGTGGCGCGACCTTGTTCTTCACCACCTTCACGCGGGTCTGATTGCCGATGATCTCGTCGCGATCCTTGATCGAGCCGATCCGGCGGATGTCGAGGCGCACCGAGGCATAGAACTTCAAGGCATTGCCGCCCGTCGTCGTCTCCGGGCTGCCGTACATCACCCCGATCTTCATGCGGATCTGGTTGATGAAGATCACCATGGTCTGCGAGCGCGAGATCGAGGCGGTGAGCTTGCGCAAGGCCTGGCTCATGAGCCGCGCCTGGAGCCCCGGCTGGCTGTCGCCCATCTCGCCCTCGATCTCCGCCCGCGGGGTCAAGGCCGCGACCGAATCCACGACGAGGACATCGACGGCGCCCGAGCGGATGAGCGTATCGGTGATCTCGAGCGCCTGCTCTCCCGTGTCCGGCTGCGAAATCAGGAGATCGTCGAGGTTGACGCCCAGCTTTCTCGCATAGACGGGGTCGAGCGCATGCTCGGCGTCGATGAAGGCGCAGACGCCGCCCTTCTTCTGAGCCTCGGCGATCACGTGCAACGTCAGCGTGGTCTTGCCGGAGGATTCCGGGCCGTAGATCTCGACGACGCGCCCGCGCGGAAGACCGCCGACACCGAGAGCGATGTCGAGACCGAGCGAGCCCGTGGAGACCGTCTCGATCTCGACCGGCTTCTGGCTCTTGCCGAGCCGCATGATCGAGCCTTTGCCGAACGCGCGTTCGATCTGAGACAGAGCGGCGTCGAGCGCCTTGGTCTTGTCCACGGAGGTTCCTTCCACGACGCGGAGATATGCGTGATTCATGGTATTCGATCCTTCTGGCACGAGCGGGTGAGGGGCGCAAATACAAGTTCCGCTGACGAATGTTGTACGATGTTTGTTCTCATATGTGTAGTTCTTTGTTTGTTCCCGCCCCAAATTCGTGAAAAAGTGATTAACGGTCGACGCGCATCCTATCCGATTCGCGAGGCGGTTGCTGCACGCGGAAAGAAAAATCCTCGGTTGTGCGATCGCCCGGCAAAGGCGGTCGTGAAGCAGGCAGGCCCTATCAGAGGAATGTGGATGGAGCGCTGTATTCGCGGCGAAGCCGCGCCGGGTGAGGGGAAGGGTGATGGCCGAGCAAAGAGACGAAGGTGGCGGCCTCGCCGTCTTCATATCCTATAGCCGGGACGACATCGGCTTCGCCGACCAGCTCGACGCCGCTTTGCGGCTCCACAAGTACAATGTCTCGATCGATCGCCAAGGCATCTCGGGCGGAGAGGATTGGAAGAGCCGTCTCGCGATCCTAATCCGCTCTGCGTGTTCCGAGATTTGCCGATGGGAGGTCGAGGAGGCGGCGCGGCTCGCTAAGCGCATCATCCCCGTGGTCTGTCGGCCGCTTGAGGCGCCACTCCGGCCTCTGAATCGAGCGCGCGGACCCACATCTGCTTTTATGCCCAGGCGAGCGACGAAGAGCAGGCGCGAAGGTTACAGAAGCATTTGTCCGCCGTTAGCGGTGCTGTTTTCGTACTGATAGTTATGGCTGGAGCCGTGTGGTATTTTGCAGATCAGGTCAGCCGACGCGCTGACGAGGTGAGGTGTAAGCAGTCGGCCGAGCTTGCAGCACTGTCCACCGCGTCCTTACCGACGAATCCAGTGCATGCAGTTGATCTCGCGCTCGCCGCTAGGCCAACCCGCCGCTGTCCGATGCCTTGCCGGAGGAAGGGGGAGTCGGCTGGGGCGTATCCGCCGTCATGGCCGGGCGAAGACCCGGCCATCCAGTCGTGTACCGGTGGTGTTTAGATGGCCGGCTCGAGGCCGGCCATGACGCCCGCCTCAGGGCGGCGCGACGAGCCTTCACCCCACCGCGCGGGCCGGTTGGTTCCTCAGAGCCTCGACGCCCGGCAGAGTCTTGCCCTCGAGCCATTCGAGGAAGGCGCCGCCTGCGGTCGAGACATAGGTGAAGTCGGACGCGATTCCGGCCTGGTTGAGCGCGGCGATCGTATCGCCGCCTCCAGCGATCGTCTCCAGAGCATCGACCTTGGTGAGCTGGGCCGCGACCTTGGCAATCGCCACCGTGCCTGTATGGAACGGCGGTACCTCGAATGCCCCAACCGGGCCGTTCCACACGAGCGTGCGCGACGAGGCGAGGATGCCGACCACCTTCGAGATCGTCCGCGGGCCGATGTCGAGGATCATGTCCGAATCGCCCACCTCCTCGATATCGACGGCGCGGGCCTCCACGCCGGGTTCGAGCTTCGGCGCCACCATGGCATCGACCGGCAGGATGAGTTGGCAGTCCCCCGCCTCGGCCATGATCTTGCGCGCGACCTCGGCGAGCTCCATCTCGCAGAGCGACTTGCCGATCCTCTTTCCGCTCGCGGCGAGGAAGGTGTTCGCCATGCCGCCGCCGATGAAGAGATATTCCACGCGCTTCATCAGGTTGCCGAGCAGCTCGAGCTTGGTCGAGACCTTCGCGCCGCCGACGATCGCCGCGAGCGGGCGCTTCGGATGCGCGAGCATGCTCGTCAGCATCTCGAGCTCGAGCTGCATCGAGCGCCCTGCATAGGCCGGCAGCTTGTGTGCGAGCCCCTCGGTCGTCGCATGGGCGCGATGCGCGGTCGAGAAGGCGTCGTTCACATAGATGTCGCCGAGCTCGGCGAGCGCTTCGACGAAGGCAGGGTCGTTGGCCGTCTCGCCCTTGTGGAAGCGGGTGTTCTCCAGAAGGAGGATATCGCCGTCGGAGAGCGCGTTCACGGCGCTTTTCGCGACGTCCCCGACACAGGTCGAGGCGAAAGAGACCATGTGCCCGAGCTGGCGCTCGAGCTCGACGGCGACCGCCTTGAGGGATGTCTTGAACTCCGGGCCGTTCTTCGGCCGGCCGAGATGCGAGAGCAGCACCACGCGTCCGCCCTTCTCGGAAATCTCCTTGATGTTCGGCAAGATGCGCTCGATGCGCGTCGCATCGGTGATCCGCTCATTCTCCATCGGCACGTTGAGATCGACACGCACCAGCACCCTCTTGCCGGCCAAGACGGCATCGTCGAGGGTCGGAAAAGGAGAGGAAGGGTCCGAACGCGTCATACGAGCTTCCCCATTGCGACCGCAATATCCACCATGCGGTTCGAATAGCCCCATTCGTTGTCGTACCAGGCCACGACACGCACGAAATTGCCGTCGAGCACCTTGGTCTGGTCGATGTGAACGATCGACGAATGCGAGTCGTGGTTGAAATCGACCGACACGTTCGCTTCCTTCGTGAAGGTCAAGATGCCCTTGAGCTGCTGGTCGGCGGCTCGCTCGAGCGTGGCATTGATCTCGTCCTTCGTCGTCGACCGGCTGGCGACGAACTTGAAGTCGATCATGGAGACATTGGGGGTCGGCACCCGGATCGCCGCGCCGTCGAGCTTGCCGTTCAGCTCCGGCAGGACGAGGCCGACCGCTCTCGCGGCCCCGGTCGAGGTCGGCACCATGGAGAGCGCGGCGGCGCGGCCGCGGTAGAGATCCTTGTGCATCGTGTCGAGCGAAGGCTGGTCCCCGGTATAGGAATGGATCGTGGTCATGAAGCCCTTCTCGATCCCGATCTCGTCGTGAAGGACCTTGGCGACGGGTGCGAGGCAATTGGTGGTGCAGGAGGCGTTCGAGACGACGAGATGGTCCTTGGCGAGCCTCTCGTGATTGACGCCGAAGACGACGGTGAGATCCGCCTTGTCGCCGGGGGCCGAGATCAAGACGCGCTTCGCGCCGGCCTTCAGATGCGCCGATGCCTTCTCGCGCGAGGTGAAGAGTCCGGTGCATTCGAGGACGATATCGACCTCGAGCTCCTTGTGCGGCAGCTCGGCGGGATCCTTGATGGCCGTGACCTTGATCCGGCCGGCGCCTATGTCGATCCAATCCTCCCCGACCTCGATCGTTCCCGGGAACCGGCCATGGACCGAATCGAAGCGCAGAAGATGGGCGTTGGTGGCGACCGGGCCGAGGTCGTTGATCGCGACGACCTCGATGTCCTTGCGTCCGGACTCGGCGATGGCGCGCAGGACATTGCGGCCGATCCGTCCGAACCCGTTGATCGCGACCTTGACCGTCATAGGCGCTCCTCCTCGTCGTGGTCGGCGCGGATCGATCCGCAGGTCTCGATTCGCCGGAAGTCTATGGCGTGCCCGTCCGCAACCGTCAACGACCGAGAATGGTTCACGACGACATTCGCGGCGGCCGCCGTGACCGCCATTTCCTCGCGCACCCGGTGCTGCCCCGACCGCGACCCTGCGCCTTTCCTGCCCGCGATGGTAAGGTCGGCGGGGCGGCAGCGACGAGGGTGAGGAGAGCGATGCGAAAATGACGCAGGACGAAAGGCTCGAGGCTGCTCTCTCCAAGCTTTCGGCGGCATTGGGTTCGCTCGAAGCCGCCGCCGGCCGAGCCCGCTCTCCCGAGCCTCCCGGAGGCGCCGCGGAGCCGGATCTCGGCGCCGCGCTCGACCATGCCATGGCGAGGATCGAACGGCTCGAAGCCGCGAGCGACGAGGTGTCGCGCGTGCTGAAGGGCGCCATCGAGGCCCTTGCGGCGGTCGTGACGACGCCGGCCACGCCCGGCACCGAGGAGTGAGACCTGCGCCGGAGGACGGAGTCCAGCGCGCCGCAGCTCGGCTACTGCGGCTGCGTGATGAGGGCGCCGGCATTCGTGACGGGCGTCGCGAGCGTGCGGCCATGGACCGCTGCCGAAGCCGTCGGGACGCCGGTGATCGCCGATGTCGTAGCGACCGACGCGAGCCCGACCGTGGACACGAAGTTGAAGAACTTCGAGACGTCGACCTCGGCCGCGTTGGCGACGAAGATGACATCCTGGTTGCGCATCTGCAGGCGGGTCGCCAGGAAATAGCCGCTCGGGTCGCGGAAATCGACATGGAAGATGATCGGGACGAGGTCTCCCGGGAATCGAGCCATGTCGACGCCGAGGAGCTTGGCGACCTCCCTCGGCTCGCGACGATAGAGGAACACGGCGCCGGCATCGGCGCGCGTGTCGTTGAGGCCGCCCGCCTTGCCGACCGCCTCCGCGAGGTTGATCCGCCAGGCGTCGAAGTTGAACTCGCGCGAGCCCGCGCTGGTGCCGCTCGCCAGCACCGCTCCGAACGCCAGGAACTTCTGCTGCTCGCGATAGACGTAGATCCGGTCGTTCGGCTGAACGAAAATATTGTTCGACGGGTTCATCACGAGGTTCTCGAACGGAACCGTCGCGCGGCGGCCGCCGCGCTCGAGCATGACCCATGTCTCGTAGCCCTGGCCGGTGATGCCGCCGGCGCGCGTGATCGCATCGAGGATGCGCTCTCCAGCCCCCGATGGCGGGACCGCGAAGCGCAAAGGCGTGTTGACCGCGCCGATAACGCTGACGAGCGAGGTCCTTTGCTGCTGTAGCGCGACGATGACCTGCGGCTCGATGGCGCGATTCTTGATCCTCTCGACGATGTCGTTCTGGACCTGGACGTTCGTCCGCCCCGCAGCCTTCACGAGCCCTGCGAAAGGCACGCTGATATTGCCGTTGTTGTCGACGATCTGCGACGGCAGGGTCACGTAGTTGCCGGGCCTGACGCCGGCCTCGAGCGGGATGAAGAGGCCGCCCGCCGCGGCCTCGAAGATCGTTACGTCGACGACGTCGCCGATCCCGAACTTGATCTCGGCGGAGGGTCGCTTGTCGGTGAACACGCCGGCAAGTCCCTTCGGCTCGTAGGTGGCGAGGATGTCGATGACGTCCGGCGTGAGCTTCACGAGCGCATAAGGCAGGGCGTTCGCTTTCTCGCCCTGGACGATCTCGAGCGAGGTCGGTCCCTCGATCGGGAAGAACGCGCAACCTCCCGTGCCGGCCAGAGCGACCGCTACCAACGAGATCGTCGCAAATCGAAAGCCTGGCATAGGTGCGGGTCCCTCTTACGTCCGCGCTCAAGATATCGTCCGGGCCGGCGGCGAGCCAGCGAAACCCGCGCCCCGATCGGCGCGAGCGTCTCGTATGTGAGCGCCTGTTACATATTTGGCACAGGCCAAGCCGCGCCGGGGCTCCCCAGTTTGATCTCGGCACGCGGGGATCGAGGCGCGTTTCCGCGCGGGAGCATGCGGCGCGAGACGGGCAAAAGAACGGCGCCGGGATCGCCCCGATGCATCTTGCCGTTGCTCGGGGGTGACGCGCAGCCCTCGCACCCCGGGATCGCCGACCCGAGCCGGCTCGGGAAAAGGGTCACCACGAATTGACTAGCATGGTCCGAACCTTGCCATAGACTTCGGGTCGGCCACCGGCACTCGGGCGGGGACCTCGGGGGCGGGCTCGGGCCACGCGTTCCCGAGCGTCACTCACGGCGTCGGTGCGCCCGCCGGTCCGAAGCTTCTCGCCCGAATACCCGGAGGCGAGCATCCAGAGGCGCGCAACACGACGATGCTGAACGTGAAACTCGATCGTCTCGACAGGCTGCGCTTCGCGTTCCTCGGCGTGCTGGTTCTCGCGACCGGCGGCTCGTCCGCATTGCAAGGGGACAAGCGCCCGGTCGCCTATGTCCTGGAGCTTTTCACGAGCCAGGGCTGCTCGTCCTGCCCGCCCGCGGACCGTCTGCTCGGCTCGCTGGCACGAAAGCCGGACGTGGTCGCCGTCTCCCTCCCGGTGGATTATTGGGACTATATCGGCTGGAAGGATACGCTCGCATCCCCGGCCTTCACGGCGCGGCAGAAGGCCTATGCCGTGGCCCTGGGGGGCCGGCAAATCTACACGCCCGCGACGATCGTCAACGGTCTTTCCGACGCGATCGGCAGCGACGCGGCGGCGATCGAGCGGGCGATCGCGGCGACGAGGGGACGCGACAACGCCCTGAGCCTGCACATCAAGCTCGTCGACACGGGCCGACGCCTTGCGATCGAGGTGCCCGCAGGGGCCGGCGGCCCCGCCGGCGTGTTCCTGCTGAAGATCTTGCGCGCGCGGACCGTCCACATCGGTCGCGGCGAGAATGCCGGACGCTCGGTCACCTACGTCAATGTCGTGCGCGCCATCGAGCAGCTCGGTGAATGGACCGGGGCTCGCGTAACCTTCGAGACCGCAGCACCGCGTGGCGACGACGAAGGCTATGTCGTGCTGGTGCAGCGCGGCTCACCGGATCGCCCGGGGGCGATCCTCGCTGCGGCAAAGACCGCCGGGCTTTGAATTGTCCCCCACGCAGGCCCGTGCGGATCGCGAGGCGGCCGACCGCTCTCGGGTCGGGCTTCGACCTCCTTGCAGCGACGACAGGTCAGGCACTTCCGTTCCCTGCGCGTCGAAAGTAGAACGCTGACCGACGACGGTCTGCGACAGGGCCGCTGTCCGAGTCCGCCGCCGTCGGCACGTGCACCGATCCGTCGAACCTGGGCGCGGCGGCTTCGGCGAGGCTGCCGGCGGTGAGTAAATATTTACGCGAACGTTCGACATTCATGGAAAGAGTCGAAGACTCGTGGATTGCATCGAATCGACGGGGAGCTGCGCCATGAGCGCTGGGGCATCATGATGAAAGACGTGTGTCGACACCTCGGCGTCGTTTTCACCGGCGTTCTGTTGGCTGTGGCGGCGTGCCTCGAAAGTGAAGCGGCGCCGAGGGAATCGGGTGTCGTGGTGGCCAGGAGGGATGCGAAGCCCGACAAAGGCAAGCCGGAGCCCAAGGCGGAAGAGACGAAAGGGGCCGGAAAGCCGGAGCAGGTCGGATCCTATGGCGACTGGGGCGCCTATGTCGCGCAAGGCGCCAAGGACAAGACCTGCTACGCCTTGGCCCGGCCCAAGGATCGGGCGCCGGCCGGCCTCAACCGCGATCCCGCCTATGTGTTCATCTCGACCCGTCCGAGCGACAAGGTGCGCGAGGAAGTCTCGATCATCATGGGCTTTCCGCTGAAGGAGGGCGAGGGATCGAAGGCCGAGGTCGGGGGCACGAGCTTCGATCTCGTCGCCAAGGGCACGAACGCCTGGATCAAGAACCAGGCCGAGGAGGCGAAATTTGTCGAGGCTTTGAGGAAAGGGTCGAAGCTCGTCGTGCGCGCGCCATCGGCGAGAGGACGCGTGACGACGGATACCTATGTGCTTTCCGGCGTGGCGCAGGCACTCGAGAAGGTTCAGAAGGAGTGCCCTTAGAGCGATTTTCAGCGAACCGGGTTCCGGTTCGCGTCGCGAAATTGCGACAAGACAAAATGTAGAGCCGGTTTCCGAATTCCGCCGGATCGGAAACCGCTCTTGGCGTCTTCCGGCCGGGGAGGGGCCCTTCGCCGATCACGCGACGACCGCGCCTCGACGCTTTCCGAGCGCCGCGAGAAAGGCGCCGCGCGCCGCCGGCAGGGCTTCGCCGCGCGGGCCGAAGAGGTCGCGCGCGAGGAAGAACTCCGTCAGGCTGAATCCGGCGCTCAGATCGGCCGGTGCCGGTCCCGCGCGATCGGTCGGACCGAGCAAGAAGGCCGGCAGGGGCAGGAGCTTGGCCTTGTAGGGCTCGCCTGCGGCCTGCGAGACCGCACGGCCGGTGCGCGGCGAGACATAGACGAGGTTTTCCGTCGTTCCGGTCGCCGCGCAGCTCCCGAGGTCGAGGCCGAAGCCGGTCTCGGCGAGAAGTGTCGCCTCGAACGCGACGAGAAGCTCCGCGAGTTGCTCTGGGGATGCGAGCCGGTCGGCGATGCGCGAGGCCGCCTCGTAGAGCCTCTTGTGCGGATCGCGCTCGGCGAGGAGCCGCAACAGGGCCGCGACATGCGACATCGCGTGCAGGGCCTCCTCGCTCGCGAGGAGCATCTGCGTGCGCAGGACGGTCGGCTCGACCATGAAGAGCCCGAGGTGTTCGTCGAGCCGCGCCCGCCAGACGACGCGTGCGCTGTTACCGACCTGCAGCAGCGGCTGCATGCGCCTCGAGCGCCCGCCCTTGACGAGGCCGAGATGGCGGCCGTGCTCCGCGGTCATGACCTCGAGGATGACGCTCGTCTCGCCGTGGCGCTTGATGCCGGTGACGAGGGCCTCGTCCTGCCATTCCATGGTCTAGCGTGCTCTCCGATCCGGCCGAATCGAAAATCGGCTCTATGTTTTTGATTTGTCGCATTTTCGCGACGCGACCCGGCGCCCGGTTCGCTGGAAGATGCTCCAAGCTCACGGGATCAGGACGGTCGAGCCCGTCGTCTGTCGCCCCTCGAGGGCGCGATGCACCTCGACGACGGCGTCGAGCGGGAACGTCCTCGGCGCGGGGGCCTCTACGGCGCCGCTCGACACCGCGCGAAACAGCTCGCGCGCCATCTTCAAGAGATCCTCGCGCGCATGCGCGTAGGTGTGGAGCGAGGGCCTCGTCGCGAAGAGCGATCCCTTGGCCGACAGGAGCATGATATTGAAGGCCTCGATCTGGCCGGAGGCCGAGCCGTAGCTGACGAACATGCCGAACGGGCGCAGGCAGTCGAGCGAGGCCGGAAACGTCGCCTTGCCGACGCCGTCGTAGACGACGTCGCAGAGCCTGCCCTTGGTGATCTCCTTCACGCGCGCCGCGAAATCCTCCTCGCGGTAGAGGATGACATGCTTGGCGCCGGCCTTCTTGGCGAGCTTGGCCTTCTCGGGCGAGCCCGCCGTGCCGATGACGGTCGCGCCGAGCGCGCGCGCCCATTGGCAGAGGATCTGTCCGACGCCCCCGGCCGCGGCATGGACGAGGATCGTATCGCCCGCCTTCACTCGATAGGTCCGCCGCAGCAGATATTGCGCGGTGAGGCCCTTCAGCATGAGGGCCGCGGCGGCCTCGTAGCCCAACGCCTTGGGCAGCTTGACCAGCCGGTCGGCGGCGATCGTGCGGTCCTCGGCATAGGCGCCGAGATTGGCTACATAGGCGACCCGGTCGCCGACCCTGAAATCCTTCACTCCCTTGCCGAGGGCCGTGATCTCGCCGGCCGCCTCGTTGCCCGGGGTGAAGGGCAGCGACGGCGCCGGATAGAGGCCGCTGCGGTAGTAGGTGTCGATGAAGTTGACGCCGATGGCGTGGTTGCGGACGACGACCTCGCCGCGCTCCGGCCCGCGCGGTGCGATGTCCTCGATCCGCATCACGTCCGGCGCGCCGGTCTCGTAGACTCGAATGGCCCTGGTCATTGCATCCCACAGTGCTCGATCTGCCCGGCGGTCGTCCCGATGGGCGCGGTCCCTACACGATTATCGCCGAGAGCAAGTTCCAACGAAGTGAGACTCGCTTCGCGTCGGGAAATTGCGACAAGACGAGAAAGTAGAGCTGGTTTCCGATTCCGGCGGATCGGAAACCCCGCTGGCGTCGCTCGATCATCCTACGAAGGGGCCCCGCGCGCAAGCGATGTGGCCTCTGGTCGTGTCTCGGCGTGCATGACCGCTTTCGACCAAGCTGCGAGGTCGACGGGCCGACGCCGCGCCATGCGGACCGAGGCAATCACGTGTCGCGCGGCTGACCGACGTCATAAGCTCGAAGATCGCGCTCGCCGATCCCGAGATCCGGCCATGCCGCGCGCCATTCGGCGATATGGTCCGACGCGAGATGTCGGTCCAGGGCGGCCTGATCCCGCCAAAGCTCCTTGACGTGAATGAGGCCCGGCGCGAGCACATCCTCCGCGTAGCTGTATTCCGCGCAGCCGTCTTCGCCTCTGCTGCATTCCACCATGCGTTGCATGGCGGGCCTGGCAAGGCTCACGTTCTCGGGTGGCAAGCGGATGGTTCCGACGATGAGCAGCATGTAGGACCGATCCCCGTCGCCTCGCCTATCCACACGGACCGCTTATCGAAATGTCCGTCCAAAAGCGGCTCGTGCGCTTGGTTCCCGTAGCGGAATTTCGCATCGAGACCCTACGGATCTCGTGTCCTTCAGTCGAGCACGATCGTCGCGCCGATCTCGGCCTCGCAGACGAGCGTGCCATCGACGAGGGCCTTGCCCTCGAACCAGAACATGGTCTTGCGCAGCTTGGTCCTGGTCATGTGGAAGGCCACCTGGTCGCCGGGCACGACCGGCTTGCGGAACTTGGCCTTGTCGATCGTCATGAAATAAACCACCGGCGGCGGCTTGGTCGCGTCCACATGCGCGTGCATGCACACGACGCCCGCGGTCTGCGCCATCGCCTCGATCAAGAGGACGCCGGGCATCACCGGGCGCTCGGGAAAATGCCCCTGGAACTGCGGCTCGTTCACGGTGACGTTCTTGATGCCGATGCCGAACTCGTCGCCGCGCAGATCGACGACCTTGTCGATCATCAGGAACGGATAGCGATGCGGCAGATATTTCAGGAGCTTCTGGATGTCGAACGCGTCGATCGTCTTGCCCGCGGCCTCGGTCATTCTCGTGCCTGCCTCCCATATGCCATGTTGCAGCCCTGGCGGTGATCCGAGTTTACGCCGAAAGGGCGCCGGTCACATGCGCTCGTCGCGCGCCGAGATGGTCGCACCGCTGGCGACCCGGTCCCGGCTCGCGACCTCCGCGCCGGGGCCGAGGCACGCCTTCTCTCCCACCACGGCGGCGTCGCCGAGCCGGGCATCGGGCCCGATCCCGGCTTGCGCCGCGACACTGCAATGCCGTCCGATCGTCACGCCGGCAGCGATCTGGACCTGGTTCCCGATCTTGGTGCCTTCGCCGATCACCGTATCGCTCGTCGTGCCGCGGTCGATGGTCGTGCCCGCGCCGATCTCGACATCGTCTTGCAGGATGACCCGGCCGATATGCGGCACCTTCACGAGCCCGCCGGGGCCGGCGGCGAAGGCAGAACCGTCTTGCCCGATCCGCGCCCCGGGCTGCACGACGACTCCGTTGCCGACCAAGGCATGGCCGATCGTGACCTGCGCGCCGATCGCGCAGGCGCGGCCGATGCGGACCTCGGGTCCGACGACGCTGCAAGCGCCGATGACCGTGGTTCCCCCGATCTCCGCGCGCGGCCCGATCACGACGCCGGGGTCCACGATCACGCCGGGCTCGAGGCGGGCCTCGGGGTGAATGATGGCGCCGGGACTGGCCCCGGCGGTGGCGAAGGAGGAGCCGGGCTTGTCGGCACGGGGAAACAGCGCGGCGAGCGCGAGCGCGAAGGCGTGGGCGGGGGCCTCGGTCACGAGCGCGAGGCAGGACGGCGGAACGTGACCTCGATGCCGGGGCGCGACGAAGCAGGCCGTCGCCCGTGTCGCCTCCAGCCGGCCGACGAGCGCGGGATCATCGAGAAAGGTGAGGTCGCCGCGATCGGCGTCCTCGAGCGAGGCGGCTCCGCTGATCCGGATCGACGGATCGATGGCCGCGGCGGCCTCCGATCCCGTCAGGGCGACGAGATCGGAAAGCGTGGGGCGGGGTGTTGCCGCAACGAGGAAGCTCGGCGCGCTCATACCTGGCTCGTCACGGCACGCGGTCGGCGGCAGCCGTCGGAGGCGATCGCCGCAACGCCTGTCACGGCCTCAGAAGGAGGTGCCGCCGGTGAAGCGGAAGAACTGGGTCCGATCGAACGGGCTCTTCGTCAAGGCATGGGCGAAGTCGAAACGGATCGGGCCCATGGGCGACGCCCAGATGAGGGAGGCGCCGACCGAGCTCCGAATGAACAGCGAATCGGAGCCGACCGCGACCGTATTGCCCTGGGTGAACAGCGGCGGGACGTCGTTCGGCAGGACCGGACCGCCGTTCGTGAAGTCGGTTCGGCCCCTGAAGTCGTACAGGGTCCCCGCATCGGCGAATAGGGCGCCCTTCAGCCCGAGGTCTCGCGGCAGGCCGAAGATCGGAAACTGCACCTCGACTGTGCCGCCGAAATATTTGGTGCCGCCGAGGGGATTGTTCAGATAGTTCACCCCCGCCGACACGTCGCGCGGTCCGATGCCGTTCGGCGCGAAGCCGCGCACGAGGCTCGGTCCGAGGTTGAAGTTGTCGACGATGCGGAGCGGGTTGTTGCCCAGCGGCTCGAGATCGCCGCCCTGGAAGCGGACGAAGCCGACGACCTGATCGAAGATCTCGCGATAGACCCTGATGTCGCCGGTCGTCCGGAGGAAGTGGTTGTCGCCGCCCACGCCGGCGAAATCCTGCCTGAGCTCGGCGAAGACACCCGCGGTCGGGGTGCGATAATTGTCGAGCGTATTATAGGACAGCGTATAGCCGAACAGGGACGTCAGGAACGAGCCCTGCGCCTCCTTCAAGGCGAGCGAGGCCTCGCCGTTGGACAGGCAGCTGTTGCCGAAGCCGAGCTCCGTGCCGTTGGTCGGTGGCGTGATTCCGTTGATCGGGAAGGTACAGTCGTTGTAGGGCCGGGTTCCGTTGTTCGGAATCGAGATCCGCGACTCGTAGATCGAGTAGCGCGGCGAGAAGGTGATCTCCTCCGTGATCGGCAGGCCGAGCCGGAACGTGCCGCCGACGATGAAGTTGTTGTAGAACGTGTAGCGCGAGACGTTCGAGACCTTGGCGTAGGCGTCGAAGCCCGCGGCGATGCGGCTGCCGAGGAAATAGGGCTCGGTGAAGCTGAGATCGACGCCGCGGCTGTACTGCCCCAAGGCGCCGGCGAGCCGCACATATTGGCCGCGGCCCATGAAGTTCGTCTCGCTGACCGAGACCTCGCCGATGAACCCGTCCGTCGTCGAGTAGCCGCCGGAGACGGACAGCGAGCCTGTCGGCTGGTCCTCGACATCGACGACGATCACGACGCGGTCCTGGGCCGAGCCCGGCTCGTTGGTGATCCTCACCTTCTTGAAGAAGCCGAGATTGTTGAGGCGTCGCT
Source organism: Beijerinckiaceae bacterium (assembly GCA_024304885.1). Classification (GTDB taxonomy): domain Bacteria; phylum Pseudomonadota; class Alphaproteobacteria; order Rhizobiales; family Beijerinckiaceae; genus Methylocapsa. Next base: position 1,926,582 of record JALJOM010000003.1, on the reverse strand, counting down.
CGGCGCGGTCCACGAGGACCTTGTTGTAGGCGTCGCCCTCGCTGATCTCGAACTCTCGCCGCACCACATAGTCGCGCGTTCTCGTATTTCCGCGCACGTCGATGCGCTCGACATAGACGCGCGGCCCTTCCTCGAGCACGAAGACGATTGACACGGTGCGGGCGGCGGGATCGCGATCGCCGCGCGGCCGCACCTGGGTGAAGGGATAGCCGTGCTTGGACACCTCCTTCGACAGGGCATCGACGGTCTTCTGGACCATGTCCCCGTTGTAGGTCTCCCCGACCGACAGGCGCAGAAGGGATTGCAGCGTCGCCGTGTCGATATCCGGCAGGTGGTTCTCGACCGAGACCGAGCCGACCTGGTACTGCACGCCTTCCTCGACCGAGATCGTGATGACGTAGCCCCCGAGCTCGGGATCGAATCTCGCGTCGGATCCGACCACACGGAAGTCGGCGTAGCCGTTCTTGAGGTAGAACCTGCGAATGAGCTCGAGGTCCGAGGCGATGCGGTCCGGATCGTAGACGTCCGAGGTCTTGAAGAACGACAGGAAGTTCATCTCCGTCGTCTGCATGAGGTCGCGGAGCTTGCCCGACGAATAGGCCTGGTTGCCGATGAACTCGATCGTCTTGACGCCGGTCTTATCGCCTTCGTCGACCTTGAAGACGACATCGACCCGCCCGTTGGGGAGATCGACGGTGCGCGCGGACACCTTCGCCGCGGCGCGGCCCGCGCGGCGATAGACGTCCCTGATCCGCTCGATGTCGGCCTCGACCATCGCGGGGCTGTAGGGACCACGTGACCGCGACGCGATCTCGGCCTGGAGCTGCTCGTTCTTGACCTTGCTGTTGCCTTCGAAGACGACGCGGTTGATGACGTTGTTCTCGGCCACCTGAACGACGAGCCTGCCGCCTTCGTGGCGGACGCGCACGTCGGAGAAGAGGCCGGTTGCGTAGAGATCCTTCACGCCCTTGTTGACCGCCGCCTGGTCGGTGCCGCGGAAGTAGGAAGCGATGGTATCGCTGTCGACGCGTCGGTTGCCTTCCACGGTGATGCTCGCGGCCGCGGCTGCCGTCGCGGCCACGGCGAGCACGCCGAGAGCCAGGGTCGCACGACGTGGGAGACCACGCAGGGGCTTAGGGATGACTCGCATGTATGACCGGTCCCCACACGCCGTGCCGTCGGGATCCGTTCCCGATGCCGGCGGCTCGATGGAACAGGCCCCGCTCGTGCGACGTGGCGCCGAGGAGGCCTATTGCGTTGCTTCTACATGGTTTGCACCAACCCGCAAATCGAGATTTGTCGTCGCTGCTCGATTTCGGCCGGGCGTGGCCAAGGGGACACGCTTTCGAGTGACCATCTCGTTAAAGGTTAAAGTTAACCGATCTCTCCGCGGAGCATTCTCCTCATCCCCACTGCATCAATTGCTTCGTCAGGCGCAGCACATCGTTGTAGGTCGCGAAGATCATCAGAGCCGTGACCAACGTCAGCCCGATCTTGAACCCGAACTGCTGTGCGCGCTCGGTCAAGGCACGTCCCTGAACAGCCTCGATCGCGTAGTAGAACAGATGCCCCCCGTCGAGGAGCGGGACCGGCAGCAGGTTCAGGATCCCCACCGAAATCGACAGAATTGCGGCGAGGTTCAAAAGGGCCGCGACCCCGAGCTTCGCCATCTCTCCCGAGACCTCGGCGATCCGGATCGGGCCGGACAATTGATCGGCCGATTCCTGGCCGATCAGGAGACCCCCGAGATAGCTCCCAGTGCGCGCGATGACGAACCAGGTCTCGCCGACCGCGAGCTGCGCCGACCCGACGAGGCCGTAGTGCTCGACACGCCAGCTCTCGGGCTTGCTCTTGGCCTCGATGCCGAGGACACCGACCCGGATCGTGCCGAACGGCGTGACGACGTCGCGCAGGCGCGGGGTCGCGACGATCTCGACGATCTTGTGGTCGCGCGCGACCTCGAAGGTCAGGGGTCGATCCGGCGAAACCTGGACGGTGCGCTGCATCTCCTCGAAGCTGCCGACCGGCGTCCGGTCGATCGAGACGACGAGGTCGCCGGGCTCAAATCCGGCGGCCGCTGCGGCGCTGTCGGCGACGACGGCATCGACCAGGGGCAGCAGGATGGTGCGGCCGTTCACGTAGTAGATGCCGGTGAAGATCGCGATCGCGAGGATGAAGTTCGCGATCGGGCCGGCGGCGACGATGGCGGCGCGCTTGCCGACGCTCTGCGCGAAGAAGCTCACCGCGCGTTCCCCGGCCGGCATCACGGCGGCCGCCTCGGACGGTCCGGCCGAGGCCGGCCCCGCATCGCCGTGGAACTTCACATAGCCGCCGAGGGGCAGGGCCGCGACGCGCCAATGGGTGCCGGCGCGATCGTCGAAGCCGAAGAGCTCCGGCCCGAACCCGATCGAGAAGCTGTCGACCTTCACGCCACACCAGCGCCCGACGAGAAAATGGCCGAGCTCGTGGAAGAAGACGACCGTGCTCAGGACGAAGACGAAGGGCACGAGATACCCGGCGATCGACCAGGCGTGGGTGAGTAGGGACATCGGCTCTTCTCCGTGGTCAGCCGGCCGGGCTCGGCAGGATCTCGCGAGCTGAACGAGGCGTCGCGGCGAGAAAATGCCACAATGTAGAATAGTGAAGCTTCTTTTCGATCGAGCGGGATCGGAATGGCCTCCGATACCATGAAACGACGATCCTCGGTAGGTCGATCGTCGGTTTCCGCCCGGGTCGGATCAATGCACGGCGGCAGCGACCTTCGCGCGCGGCAAGGCGGCCCTCGTTCTTTCGCGCACGGCGCGATCCAGGGCGAGCGCGTCCGCGACGGTGTCCGGCTCGCGGGCGGTTCCGTCGGCGAGCGCGGCATTGCAGGCCGCCTCGACGAGGCCCGCGATCTCGGGAAACGAGACGAGCCTCGAAAGGAACGCCTCGACCGCGACCTCGTTCGCGGCATTCAAGACAGTGGGGAGGCCGCAGCCGGTTCGCAAGGCGTCGAGGGCGAGCCTCAGTGCCGGAAACTTGTCGAGATCGGGCCGCTCGAAGGTCAGCTGACCGACCGCGGCGAGATCGAGCCGTCGGGCCGCGGTCTCGATGCGCTTCGGATAGGACAGGCAATGGGCGATCGGGACCTTCATGTCGGGGGCGGCGAGCCCGGCCGTGACCGAGCCGTCCTTGAAGGCGACGAGCCCGTGCACCACCGACTGGGCGTGGACCACGACCGCGAGGCGTGCCGCCTCGATCCCGAACAGGTAATGCGCCTCGATCACCTCGAGCCCCTTGTTCATGAGCCCGGCGGAATCGACCGTGATCTTGGGTCCCATGGACCAGTTCGGATGCGCGAGCGCCTGCTCCGGCGTCGCCTTGGCGATCGCCTCGCGCGTCCAGGTCCGGAACGGGCCGCCGGAGGCGGTCAATGTCATCTCCTCGATCTCGGACAGGTCGGCATCCCCCATCGCCTGGAAGATCGCATTGTGCTCGCTGTCGACCGGCAGGAGCCGTGTCCCGGCCGCCGCGGCCTCGCGCATGAAGGCCGGACCGGCGCAGACGAGGCATTCCTTGTTGGCGAGGGCGACCGTCCGGCCGGCGGAAAGCGCCGCGAAGGTCGGCGCGACGCCCGCCGTCCCCGCGATTGCGCCCATCACGATGTCCGCGGGATGCAGGGCGGCCTCGACCACCGCATCGGCTCCGGCCGCGGCTTCGATCGCAGTGCCCGACAGAGCCGATTTCAGCTCGGCATAGCCAGCGGGATCCGCGAGAGCCGCGAACCTCGCCCCGAGCGCGCGCGCGACCTTCGCCAGGGCCACAGGGTCACGGCCGCCGGCGACGGCGACGACGTCGAAGGCGCCGTCGGCACCCGCGACGATCTCCGCGGTCGATGTCCCGACCGATCCGCTGGCGCCGAGGATGACGAGACGCCGCGCGCCGTCGCGCGCCGTCGGCCCGTGCTGCGCTCCCGTTCCGCTTACCATGCCGCCCCCTCAGTGCCGGCGTCTCGTCGAGCCGACCGGTGATCGGCTCGCGACATCGCGACGAGCTCCGGCCCCGCTCGAGCGCGTTCCGAGGCACGGTCGCTTCGGTTCGCCCGCCCAGCCGGCGAGGCCAGCATTTTCCGCGCCATGGCCGAGGCTCGGATTCGTCGGCTCAGCGCGAGCCTGCGTCGCGCTCTCCGATCCAGAAGACTCGGATAGCGGCTCCAATTCCGTGTCGGGTCGCATTTTCGCGACGCGCGCCCGAGGCCGCTTCGCTGCAAAAAGCTCTAGCTCCAGACGAACAGCCCCTCCGCGATCGAGGGCTGGTCGCGGCAGATGCCGACCAATGTCGCGAAGGCGGCCGCCGCGACGAACCCGTCGAGCCTGTCCATGAAGCCGCCGTGCCCGGGAATGAGGACGCTCGAATCCTTCACGCCGTAGTGCCGCTTGATGCAGGATTCGAAGACGTCGCCCGCCTGAGCCACCATCGCGGTGACGAGACCGAGCAAGAAGATCGGAAGGACGGGGAGCGGACTGCCGAGCCATCTCGCGCCGATCACCGCGCCGAAGACGGCGCCGGCGACAACTCCGGAAAGCGTGCCCGACCAAGTCTTCGACGGCGAGACCTTGGGCCAGAGCTTCGGACCGCCGATGAGGCGTCCTCCGAAATAGGCGAAGACGTCGGTTCCCCAAACCGTGGCGAAAAGCCAGACGATGGCGCGCGCGCCGTATCCCGGCGAGTCGTGCAAGGCGACGACCGCGACGACGAGGGCGCCGGCATAGGCGATTCCGGCGCAGGCCCAGAGCCTGCGCCCGTCTCCGGCGAGCAGGGCGGCGAGCGTGCCGGCGAGCGCGAGGAAGGCTACGGCCGCGACGATGCCGTCCTGCGCCGTGACCGTGGCCGCGACGGCGACTGCGACGAGCGCGAGGACCAAGCGGAGCCGCTGGCGTTCGGCGCCGATCAGATGCTGCCACTCGTAGCCGACCGCCGACGCCGCGAGGATCCAGACGACGAGGAAGGCCGGCCCGCCGAGCCAGACCGACAGGAGCGCGGCGCTCATCAGGACGAGGGAGGACAGGATGCGCGGCTGCAAGTCCGCGAGCCTGTGGGTGCGGAGTCGATCCGGCACGGTGGTTTTCTTCTGTCGGCGGGCGGGTGGTTGGCCCAGCAGCGCGAACGGTGCGTGGTGCCTCGATCGATGGTGGGTCATGAATGTGCCCCGCAGGCGTCGAGCTGCGCCGGAACCCGCCCGAAGCGACGCTCGCGCACCGAGAATTCCCGCAAGGCCGCGGCGAAAGCCTGGCGATCGAAATCCGGCCAGAGCATCGGCAGGAACACGAACTCGGAATAGGCCGCCTGCCAGAGCAGGAAGTTGGACAGCCTCTGCTCGCCCGAGGTCCGGATGATCAGATCCGGATCGGGAATTCCCGCGGTATCGAGGCGCCGCGCGAGCATGGCCTCGTCGATGTCGCGGGCGTCGATCCGGCCCGCCGCGGCATCGGTCGCGAGGGCGCGGGCAGCCGCGGCGATTTCCTGCCGTCCGCCGTAGTTGAAGGCGACGATCAAGGTCAGCTTCGTATTGGCTCTCGTGACGCTCTCGGCTTCCTCGAGCAAGGCCCGGATCTCGGGCTGGAGATTGTCCCTGGCGCCGATCACCCTGATCCTCACGTTGGCCTTGTGCAGCTCGCCGAGGTCGTGACGGACGAACCACTTCAAAAGGCCCATGAGATCTGTGACCTCCTCGACGGGGCGGTGCCAGTTCTCGATCGAGAAGCTGTAGACGGTCAGGTACTCGAGCCCGAACTCGATCGCGGCGCGAACCGTCGCGCGCAAGGACTCGACGCCCCGCCGGTGGCCTTCGATTCGCGGTAGGCCGCGCTGCGCCGCCCAGCGGCCGTTGCCGTCCATGATGAGGCCGACATGGATCGGGCCGGGACGGCGGTCGACCCTCGCCTCGACGACGGCCACATCGGAAACGGTCCCCGCGATCGTCATGTCCTGGTCTTCGAAACCCTGCCGCATCTCGTGTCTTCGCCCTGGTTCGAGGCAACGGCTCGCGACGAGCCCGCGCCGAAAGGTCTCGAGCCCGCGCTTCTAAAGTTCAGGTCTCGGCTCCCGAGCGGGTCAGGCCGGCGTCGAAGCCGGGAAGCCGCGGGACGACGGTCGATCCGAGCACGCGATTTAGGCGCATTCCCGACGACGGACGCTGCCGGGGATGCTCGAAGGCAGAATGAGTCGTGGAACCGGCGTCCGATCTCGCAGCCCATGGTCTAGAGCATATCGGCAAAAAGTTGCACGACTTTTTGCTCGAGCGGCGAAATCGAAGCGCCGCGCCGATCGCGCGGTCCTGTTCGCGGCTCTGGGCCCGGATCCCGGAGCGGTTTCCGATCCGACGGAATCGGAAACCGGCTCTTCATTCTCGTCTCGTCGCATTTTCGCATCGATTTCGATCTATCGAAGCATCGAGATCGATATGCGAACCCCTGCAGCGATCCGCTTCGCTGGAAAATGCTCCGGGGCGACCCGGACGGGGATGCCGGTCGCGGCTTGCGCACCACACGAGGAGCTGCCGCGCTCGCGCTCAAACCTGCATGATTTCCTTTTCCTTCTGGGCGAGCGCCTGGTCGACCTCGCTGACGAAGCGGTCCGTGACCTTCTGGACCTCGCCCTCGTGCCGCTTCTCGTCGTCCTCGCTGATCGACTTGTCCTTGAGGAGCTTCTTCAAGACGTCGAGCCCGTCGCGGCGCACGTGGCGAACCGCAACCCTCGCCTCCTCCGCATATTTATGGGCGACCTTCGCCATCTCCTTGCGACGCTGCTCGTTCAGCTCCGGAATGCGGATTCGCAGGGTCTGGCCCTCGACCGTCGGCGAAAGCCCGAGGTTGGCGTCGCGGATCGCCTTGTCGACGGCATTGACCATGCTCTTGTCCCAGACCTGGACCGCGAGCATGCGCGGCTCGGGGACGCTGATGGTCGCGACTTGGTTCAGCGGCATCGACTGGCCATAGGCCTCGACATGCACGGGCTCGACGAGGCTCGCGGAGGCTCGACCGGTCCGCAGGCCCCCGAGCTCGTGCTTCAAGGTCGCGACGGCGCCTTGCATGCGCCGCTCGAGGTCGGCGAGATCGAATTGTGCGCTCATGGCTGACCTATGATGTTCCTGCCGTCGGCTCGACGTGTCCCGGGTCTCGCCGGCGGCGGTCCGGGTCCGGCACGAAGGCGCGCGATCCGACGGTGCCGGCCGGCCTCACGGCAGCACGAGGCTCGCTCGACCCTTGCCGTCGAGCGCGGCACAGATCGCGCCGGGCTCCTGGATGGAGAACACGATTATGGGAATCCGGTTCTCGCGCGCAAGCGCGAATGCGGCCGTGTCCATCACGGCGAGATTCTTGGCGATCGCCTCGTCATGGGTCAGCTCGTCGTAACGTGTCGCCGCCGGATCCCGGTGCGGGTCCGCCGAATAGACCCCGTCGACCTTGGTCGCCTTCATGACGAGGTCGCAGCCGAGCTCGGAGGCGCGCAAGGCGGCGCCGGTGTCCGTCGTGAAGAACGGGTTGCCGGTGCCGCCGCCGAGGACCGCGATCCGGCCCTTGGCGAGATGATGCAAGGCCGCCTGCCGGGAATAGGATTCGCAGAGCGACGGCATCGGCACGGCCGAGAGCGTCCGCGCCGCGCGTCCCTGCGCCTCGATCGCATGCTCGAGGGCGAGCGCGTTCATGACGGTCGCGAGCATGCCGATCGAATCCGCGCGCGCCCGCTCGATTCCCGTGCCGGCACCCTCGATGCCACGGAAGAAGTTGCCGCCTCCGACCACCACCGCGAGCTCGACCCCGCGCGAGGCGACAATGGCGAGATCGGCCGCGATCCGCATCAGGGTCGGCGGATCGAGCCCATGGCCGCGCTCGCCCATCAAGGCCTCGCCGGACAGCTTGACGAGGACACGGCGCCAGGAACGAAGCGCATGCGGTCGGGAATCGCTCATCGGTGCCTCGGTGTCCCCCGCCTGTCGTGGCGCACGTGTAGCAGGCCCGGCCTTCGCGCGGCAATGGGCCGCGGGTACGAAGCCAGGGGGCGTGCCGAGACGACCAGCGCCGGATCCGGCTCGGCATCGCTCCGGCCGAGCCCGAGCCTTTTGCAGATGATTCGGGCGTCGGATATCGCGGTGAATGCCGCGCCTCTCGTCCCCGGAACGGAAAGGCGCCATATTGGGAAGTCGAGCGAAGCGTCCGCGTCCCGAGGAATGCCATGACGAAGTCGATCGTGATCACCGTTCCGCACAACCTGACCGCAGCCGAAGCGCAGCGCCGGATCGCCGAGGGGATGGACACGCTGCGCAAGACCTATATCGACAAGCTCGCCGCCTCGCGCGTGACCTGGACCGGCGACCGGGCCGATATCGAGGTCGTCGCCCTCGGCCAGACGATCGGTGCCGAGCTTCAGGTCCATGCGGAATCGGTGCGTATCGAGGTGCGGCTTCCCTGGATTCTCGCCGCCTTGGGAAACCGGATCAAAGGGGTCTTGACGACGAGCGCGAGCGACTCGTTGAGGATCGAGCACAAGCCGCCGAAGGCCTGACGCGGCGCTCAGATGGACGGGCCCCATTCGCCGGTCGCATGAATGCGCCAGCACCTCAGCCCGGCCTTGGCGACGACGGTCCGGCCCGCTCTCGCCATGGCGACGAGATGCGTGAACACGAGCGGGTGCCGCCAGGCCAGGGGCCGCGCGGGATCGCTGACCGCTTGATATCGGTGCGTCTCGGGGTCTTCCATGAGGAGGGTGCCGACGCGGTCGGGCCGCAGCCGCGCGCTCATGCCCCGGTCCCGCTTCCACAGGCACTCGTACACACGGCAAATCTCCGGCCGCGTCGGGTAGATGGCGCAGCCTCCGGCGCTCGCGCAATGGACGCACCGGGCTCCGGCGCTCTTGGCGAGCTCGGCGATCTCGAGGACCTTGCAGCAGAAGCTGCAGGATCCGCAGGCCTTTCCGGGAATGGACGGCATCGGGCGCAGGGCCTCGCCACGGCATTCGATTCGCTGCCGGCATTGTTCGGTCGAAGGCCGTCGCGCCGCAAGTCGATTCGCCGCCGGGCGCGTGGCTCGAAACGGCATTCGAGCGCGGCCTGCCCCGGAAGGGACGGACCACGCTCGAGCGGCAAGGTCGATCGAAGGGACGATCGTTGTTGCGACGAACTCAGTACTTCGCGACCACAGGGGCCGGGGGAGCCGGCGGCCAGCCGAACTTGTAGGTCAGGCCGGCGCGGATCGTGTGCATGGTCTCGGTCGTGGAATGGAACCGCACGATCGGGGCGCCGGAGTTGATGAGCGAGTCGGTGAAGCCTTTGCTGCCCCAGTTGTAGTAACGATACTCGACACGAGCCGTCCAGTTGTTGGTGAGCGCATATTCGGCACCGCCGCCGACGTCCCAGCCGTATTCGTTGTCGCCGTAGTCGCGCGTCGTTCCGAACCCATCGGTGACGATCGAGTGGCGTTGATCGGCGTAGGCGAAGCCACCGATTGCGTAGAGCAGCAAGCGGTTGAATGCGATGCCGACGCGGCCGTCGACCGATCCGAACTGGCGCAGGCCCGAGCGGATGAACACGGGAGACAAGACGGAGTCCGGAAAGATCTGCGTCTGGCCGGTGATGCCGGCGAAGTTGTACTCACCCTGCAGGCCGAGGACGAGCCAGTTGAACTGCTGATTGTAGCCGAGGTGCAAGCCCCCGAACACGCCGGTGCGGTTGAACGATGCCTGGAACGGCGTGAAGGCGTCATCGTTCAGGATGCCGTTGTTCACCGACGTGGTGCCGGCGACCGCGCCGCCGACATGCAAGCCCACATAGGGGCCGGTCCAGCTGAAAGCCGGCGGCGGCGGCGGTGGGGCGACGGGCATATCCGCCGCCATGGCGACCGTTCCGGCCGTAAGGCAGATCCCGGCGAGCGAACCGATCAGGTGCCTCGAGAACGTATGTTTCATGGAACCCCTCCCCACTATCTGGCGATAGCATTTCGAACGTGGTTGCGATTTGTACTTATGGTCTTACCACCAGGGTCGGGCACGACAAGCCGCTACGGCCGAAAACGCGGCATTCCGGACGATTCCGGGCCACTATTTCCGGCGTTGTTGCAATTTTGTTGCAGATTCTACGGGCACAGCGCCGTCGCCCGGGCTCGGGAACGCGCGGCAACCGATCGGCGGGCGGCTTGACATGCGGGTCCGGCGATGCCACTCGCACGGAAACAACGAAGCGGGACGGAATGACCAGGGCTTTCATCTTTCCGGGGCAGGGATCCCAGGCCGTCGGCATGGGCAAGGCGCTCGCCGAGGCGTTTCCGCAAGCGAGAGAAGTTTTCGCCGAGGTGGATGCCGCCCTGCAGCAAAATCTCTCCGCATTGATGTTCGAAGGGCCGCAGGACGAGCTGACCTTGACCGCGAACGCGCAGCCGGCCCTGATGGCCGTGAGCCTCGCGGTGGTACGCGTGCTCGAGGCCGAGGCCGGGCTCGACATCGGACGGGACGCCGCCTTCGTCGCCGGTCATTCGCTCGGAGAATATTCGGCCCTGGCCGCGGCGGGCTCGCTGCCGGTCGCAGTCACCGCGGGTCTCTTGCGCATTCGCGGCGCGGCCATGCAGGAGGCGGTCCCGGTCGGCGAGGGCGCCATGGCGGCCCTGCTCGGCATCGAGTGCGAGGCTGCCGCGGCCATCGCCGAGGAGGCGACGCGCGAGTCCGGCGCGGGCGAGATCTGTGAGGTCGCGAACGACAACGGCGGCGGCCAGGTCGTCGTGTCGGGGTCGAGCGGGGCGGTCCACCGCGCGATCGAGATCGCCAAGGCGCGCGGCGCGAAAAGGTCGATTCTCCTGCCGGTGTCGGCGCCCTTCCATTGCGCGCTGATGCAGCCGGCCGCGGAGGCGATGGCGCAGGCGCTGGCCGGCGTGCCGATCGCGCGGCCCTGCGTGCCGCTCGTCGCCAACGTGGTCGCGGCCCCGGTCACCGACCCGGAGGAGATCCGCACGCTCCTCGTGCGCCAGGTCACGAGCGCGGTCAGGTGGCGCGAAAGCATGGCCTTCATGGCGTCCGGAGGCATCTCGCTTTTCGTCGAATGCGGGGCCGGCAAGGTTCTCTCGGGCCTCGTCAAGCGGATCGCCGAGCTCGCGACCGGCCTGCCGGTCGGAACTCCCGCCGACATAGACGTCTACAAGGGCCTCGCGCAGGCATAGCGCGCAGTGCCGCGGCAGGCGCGCCGCAGGCCGTGCCCGCGAGGCTCGGCCCAGGCGCCGGTCGCGGTTGCTGCGACCATATCGATCCGGAGTAAGCCTCGATGCTCGCACTTTCCGGCAAGACCGCGCTCGTCACGGGCGCGAGCGGCGGCCTCGGCCGAGCCATCGCACTGGCCTTGCACGCGAGCGGTGCTGTGGTCTCGCTCTCGGGCACGCGGCAGGACACCCTCGAAGCTCTCGCCGCCGAGCTCGCCACGAACGTCCATGTGCTTCCGTGCGATCTTTCGCACAAGGAAGCCGTCGAGGCGCTCGTCCCGGCCGCGGAGGCCGCGATGGGCGGCATCGACATCCTCGTCAACAATGCGGGGGTCACGAAGGACAATCTCTTCATGCGGATGAAGGACGAGGAGTGGGACACGGTCCTCTCCGTCAACCTCACCGCGGCCTTTCGGCTCTCTCGTGCCTGCTTGAAAGGTATGCTGAAGAAGCGGTCCGGCCGGATCATCGGCATCAGCTCCGTCGTCGGCGTGACCGGAAATCCCGGCCAAGGCAACTACGCGGCGTCGAAGGCCGGGATGATCGGCATGTACAAGAGCCTTGCCGCCGAGGTCGCGAGCCGCAACGTCACCGTCAATTGCGTCGCACCGGGCTTCATCGAGAGCCCGATGACCGACGTGCTCGACGACAAGCAGAAGGCCGCGATCCTCGCGAGGGTCCCGATGGGCCGGCTCGGGACCGGGGCCGAGGTCGCCGCGGCGGTCGTCTTCCTGGCCGGTCCTGGCGCCGCCTACGTGACCGGACAGACCCTCCATGTGAACGGAGGAATGGCAATGATTTGAATAGCTTCGTAGCCGGGCTCCGAGTCCGGCGCAAGCTCTCGCCAACCGCATTGAAGTGTGTTACCAACCGCCTGCAAGCAGTCAGGGAAGCATTCTCAGCGGCGACGAGGGCAGCGTGCGAGGCTCGCGCGCAACCGCGCTCGGGATCGGGTGACGAGACGATCCGTGCGCGTCGGCCGGCAGCTAGCCCCGCGTAGCGATGCTTGCCCGGTCGGCAGGTAACTCGACAGGTAACCATGTCGGCAGGAAGCGATACAAAGGACGAGGAACGAACGACCATGAGCGATGTCGCCGAGCGCGTGAAGAAGATCGTGATCGAGCATCTCGGCGTAGATGCCGACAAAGTCGTCAACAATGCCAATTTCATCGAGGACCTCGGCGCCGACTCCCTCGATACGGTCGAGCTGGTGATGGCCTTCGAGGAAGAGTTCAGCGTGGAAATTCCCGACGATGCGGCGGAGACGATCGTGACCGTCGGCGACGCGATCAAGTTCCTCGAGAAGACGACGGCCGCCTGAGGGCAGGGCTCGCGGGACAAGTGCGTTTGTCGCCGGAGCGGCGGCGAGGCGCTTCCCCCTTCCTCGATGTCCGCTCGGGTTTTCGGCCAGGGTCACATATGCGCAGGGTTGTCGTCACCGGTCTCGGAATGGTTTCGCCGCTTGGGTGTGGGGTGGAGCCGACGTGGAGCCGGTTGCTCGCGGGGCACTCGGGTGCTCGGGAGATCGAAGGGTTCGACACCTCCGATCTCGCCTGCAGGATCGCCATGCCGGTTCCACGCGGCAACGGCAGCGAGGCCCCCTTCGACGCCGATCAGTGGATGGAGCCTAAGGAGCAGCGCAAGGTCGACGATTTCATCGTCTTCGGCGTCGCGGCGGCCACCCAAGCTCTCGCCGACGCGGGCTGGAAGCCGGTCTCCTACGAGGATCAAATCCGGACCGGCGTCCTCATCGGCTCGGGGATCGGCGGGCTCGGCGGGATCGCCGAGACGGCCATTACCCTGAAGGAGAAGGGGCCGCGACGGGTTTCTCCCTTCTTCATCTCGGGCCGGCTCATCAATCTCGTGAGCGGCTACGTCTCGATCCAGCACGGGCTCAAGGGACCGAACAGCGCCGTCGTCACGGCCTGCTCGACGGGAGCCCATGCCATCGGCGACGCGGCTCGGCTCATCGCTCTCGACGATGCCGATGTGATGGTCGCGGGCGGCGCCGAATCGGCCATCAACCGCCTCGGCATCGCGGGCTTCGCAGCGTGCCGGGCGCTCTCCACGAGTTTCAACGATCGGCCGACCGACGCGTCGCGTCCGTTCGACAAGGATCGTGACGGCTTCGTCATGGGGGAGGGCGCGGGCTGCGTCGTGCTCGAATCCTACGAGCACGCCAAGGCCAGAGGGGCGCGCATCTATGCCGAGGTCGTCGGCTATGGCATGTCCGGGGACGCCTATCACATCACCGCCCCCCAGGACAGCGGCGACGGCGCCTACCGCGCCATGAGCGCGGCGCTGAGGCGCGCGGGACTCTCGCCGCGCGACATCGACTACATCAATGCGCACGGGACCTCGACCCCGCTCGGCGACGAGATCGAGCTCACCGCGATCCATCGCCTGCTCGGCAGCGGCGCGAATGCCTTGTCGATGTCCTCGACCAAGTCGGCGATCGGGCATCTGCTCGGCGCGGCGGGCGCGGTCGAGGCGATCTTCTCGGTTCTGGCGATCAGGGACCAGATCGTGCCGCCGACCCTCAACCTCGACCATCCTTCCGTCGAGACCTCGATCGATCTCGTGCCGCACAAGCCACGTGAGCGCGAGGTCGACGTGGTCCTGTCGAACTCGTTCGGATTCGGCGGCACGAATGCCTGCCTGGTGTTTCGCCGCGTGCAGTGAGCCGGCCGAAGCGCTCCTCCCGGCTGCGGCGGCGAACCCGAAATCGCCATATTTTCATGACGGATAGGGCTCGACGATCCGCCTGTAGCGGAGGCGTCGCAGCGGAAATGCACACGGAGCCCGAGCACATGGAGGCCCTCGACCGAGCTGCGCGGCGAAAGCCGGATCCGCTCGAGCCGAACGGCGCTGGGCGCTTCGGCGGCGGCCGAGGGGTGCTGTCCGAGGCACGGCGACACCGACGACGCCTCTCGTGCACGACAAAACGGTCCTGAGCCATGGAACAGGAGCCGCGTCAGACCGATTCCGCCGCCGCCGGGAACGGCCGAGAGGGTACCGGGCCGGGACGGCGGACCGGGCCACAGAGCCCGAGCGAGGCCTTGCAGCCGGAAACCCCTCCGGTGCCGCCCAAGGGCGCACGCCGCAAGCGCCGGCCTGTTCTGTCCGCGACCAGCGGGTTCTTGTCCTTCCTTCTGATCGCTACCGTCGTGGGAGCGCTCACGCTCTCCTGGGGCGCGCGGCGCTTGCGCGAGCCGGGTCCGCTCGCCGCCGACAAGATCGTCAATATCCTGCCTGGGACCGACCTGCCGGACATCATCGGCATGCTCGAGCACGAGGGCATCATCGACGATCCGCTCTTTCTCAACGTCGTGCTCGTCTTCGAAGGCAACCGCTCGAGGGTTCGGGCGGGCGAATATTTGTTCAAGCAGAACGCCAGCCTGCGTACCGTCATCGACACCTTGGTCAGCGGACGCCAGGTCCAGCACGCGCTCACGATCCCGGAAGGGCTGACGAGCGAGCAGATCGTCGAGCGGCTGCGCGCGAGCGACATCCTCGCCGGCGAGATCAAGGAGCTTCCGAAGGAGGGAAGCCTCCTGCCGGAAACCTACAAGTTCGTGCGCGGGTTCTCGCGCGCCGATCTCGTCCGAAAGATGCAAGACAACCAGAAACGCGTGGTCGATCAAGTTTGGTCGCAGCGCGCCCCCGACCTCCCCTTGCGCTCGCCCTACGAGCTCGTGACCTTGGCCTCGATCGTCGAGAAGGAAACCGGCAAGGCCGAGGAGCGCCCGCACGTCGCGAGCGTCTTCGTGAACCGGCTGCAGAAGCGCATGCGCCTGCAATCCGATCCCACCATCGTCTATGGGCTCGTCGGCGGGAAGGGGACGCTCGGTCGCGGAATCACCCGAAGCGAGCTCGAGAAGCCGACTGCCTACAACACCTATACAATCGACGGCTTGCCGCCCGGGCCGATCGCCAACCCGGGGCGGGCGGCCCTCGAGTCCGTCGCGAATCCCTCGCGCACCCGGGACCTCTATTTCGTCGCCGACGGAACCGGAGGCCATGTCTTCGCCGAGACGCTCGAGCAGCACAAGAGAAACGTCGAGAAATGGCGGCTGATCGAGAAGGAGGCGAAGGAGCGCACCGACAAGCCGCAGGAAGGGGTCGATCGCTCGATGCCGCAACTCGAGCCGCCCGCCCCGCCTACGCGCCTCGAGCGAAGGGGAGCGATCGAGGCGCCGGCTTCCGTCTATGGCGCCTTGCCGACGACGTTCGAGGCTTACGGGAGTACCGAGCCGCAGGCTCGCTCGCTCGCGGAGGCGCCGGCGGCCAAGGCTATCACCGAGACCTCTCCGCCGGGCGAGGAACCCTCGGCGCGCGGTCGTAAGCGCAAGGGACGAGGCAGCGCTTCGAGCCCGGTCAATGCCTTCACCATGGGCCCGGGGCTCGATACGCTCGGGATCACGGTACGCGGGGTCGAGGGAAATTCGGCGTCGATCTCACCCCGCGACGCGCTCGACGGCCCGATCGGTGACGCCGAGGACGCCGCGCCGCTCCCCGAGATGGCGACCTTCGCCGTGCCGGCCGACCGGCGCGCCGGGCAAAAGGCGCGTGCCGCCCGCCATGGCCTCCCGGTCGGCGCCGACGAGCTTCCGGAAGGAGGCGAGCCTTCCGCGGAAGCGCGATCGGATGCGGATGGTCGGGCCGAGCCGCCGACGACCAAGGCGCCACGAATCTACGACGTTTCCGAGGGTACGAAGCTCGATCCTCTGCGCAACAAGACCTATGATCTGAACTTCGCCAAGACGGTTCCAGGCCTCTCCAAGAAATGAGAGAGCTCGCCGACCCGCCTCGCGCGGGCCACTGCTATGGGTCCCGAGTGACTTTTGTGTCTACGCTCCTGCGCATCCAATGGTGTCGCCGGCATCGTTCGTAGCGGCACCGCGTTTCGCCTCGGACCTTCTGAGAAGCCCAAAGGCGCTCCCCGTCCGCAAGCATGCGACATTCATGCGAGACGCCAATAGCGACCGGCATGCCTTTTGCGTAATCGTCGAGGAATCACCTTCGCGCGCCCACGAGGCGTCCCTCCGTTGCGGACTTTCGGCTGGTTGGCGGCCGCGACATCGCAATCTCGATGTGGCGATCGATCGATGACGATAGGCGGAGCACAGTGACAACTCAGATCACGATGAAGTTGGATCGAACCGATCCAAGTTCATGAACGTGATTGATTATAAAGACTTAGCGCGGGCTGCGGGCGGAAAACCGGTAACCACTTTTCCTCGTCCCGCGCCCGCCCCGATCGGGCCGAGACCCGGATCGATGTGCTCGCTCGCCCCTTCACGGCGCCGTGGATCAGGCGTGTGTCGGACGCTCCTGGCTCTGGGCCTCGGCACTCGCGCAGCACCCGGCAGAGTGGGCACTCGCGCGGTTTTGCCCGCGAGGCAATCGCACGATGCGCCGGGACGCTCACGCCGAGGCGTCCGAGCTAAACCGACCGGATGGATCGTGGCGCTCGGGGCCTACCGTCCCGGCTGTACCTGCGCGACAGTTGTCGAAAGCCCGGCCGGCACGACGCGCGGCGCGCCTTGAATCGGCCTTGCCTGAGCCGCCGCCTGATCCCGGCGTGGCGGGAGGGGCACGATCGTCGGTGCGGTGGGAACCGTCGTCGCGACCGCGACCGGCGATGCCTCGGGCTTGGCCTCCGCCACCTTCGCGCCGCCGCCGATCCAGCGCCCGAGGCCGGCGAACCAAGACTCTTGCGGTTTCGTCGGCTCCGCCGTCGCTGCGGGCGCCGTCACGGCCGGCGTAGATTTCACGGCCGGCGTGCTCGCCGAGCTACCGGTCGTCTTCAGCGAAGCGAGCTGAACCGGAGTCCGCGACGATCCTTTCTTGGCTGTGGTGTCGTTGACTGCGACATCCACGGATCCCTGCACGAGCGCTTCGGGTCGGCTCACGTTGGGGACGCGGAAGGCGAATTCGGGATGCTGCCCACCGTCGGCATAGACCGTGCGAATCGGCTTCGTGCCCTGTGCCACGAGCTCGGCAATCTTGGTGTCGTCCTGCTTTTGCTTGGCGACGATCTGCGAATGTGCCGCGCCGTATCTCAAGGCGGGGCAGGGGGAGCTCGGGTCGAGGGGGGATCCGTCGGCCGCGCTCGCATTGAAGACATATTGCTTGTTGCAGACGCCGACCGCGACCTCCTGCTTCGTCACCTCGAAATTGTCGGATCCTTCCTTCAGCTGCTTCCAGAAGCCCATGTTGGAATCGAGCCGATATTTCGCCAAGTTTTCCGCGGTCATGCGGAACGGGTAGGATTGCATCTGGATCGAGCGCTGCCCTCCGGAGAAGCCTTCCCGCGCGATCGCGTAGATTTCGGCGATCTGGTTGTCGGTCATCGAGAAGCACCCCGCCGACGAGCAGGCGCCATGCACCATGATCGCGCCGCCGCCGCGGCCCAACGCGCGATCGTAGGCGTTCGGATAGCCGACGTTGAACGACAGGTAGTAGGCCGACCTCGGGTTCATCTGCCCGGGCGTGATCGCGTAGAATCCTTCGGGCACCTGACGGTCGCCTTCGCGCTGCTTGGGACCGAGCTGACCCGACCAGCGGCACATCGGGAACGTCTTGAGATGGACGTAGCGGCCGTCCGGCTTCATCTTCCAGACCTCGAGCTCCGCCTCCTTCTTGTAGGCGCGGATGAGGACGGGCGCGCTCCTCGACGTGCCCTTGCTTTCCATCATGGCCAATGTGGACGCCGGGATCGTCGCCCGCGACCGCTCGTCGGCGGTCGGGAGGCCCGGATGGTCGTCGCAGCCGGCGAGCGGGCCGACCGCCGCTCCGAGAAGGAGGCTGGCCGCGAGGTGGGTTCGCAAACTGGTCTTGTCCATCGAATTCCGGCCCAATGAGGGAGCACCGCAGGTTGGCTTAGGCGCGTGTTCCTTATGAGGACGTTACCGCGACCTCGACCGACCTGACCCGGGATGATCCGCCGCTTTGTGTCTTTCTGAGGATGCGGCGGGCCAGCGCCCTCCTGCGCGGACGATTCCGCGCCAGCGTGGCATTCGCGCAACGCGCACTCTGTGCTTTCGGCTCCGGGAAGGATCCCGCGGCGACCGGTCCGCAATAGCGCCGCGGCCTTGCACGGGGCTTGGCCGCTCGCGCGCTTTCCGATCCGATCGAATCGGAATGCGCGCTACGGTCCAGTTTTGTCGGATTTTCGCGACGCGAACCTTGCTCCGGCTCGCTGGAAAACGCTCCAGATCACGACGACTTTGGATCGATTCGATCCACAGTCATGAAACGTGATCGATTCCAAAAGATTAGAGCGGGATGCGGGCGGAAAACCACTGCACGCTTTTCCTCGTCCCGCTCTAGGGCTTGCGGCCGATCGTCAGGAATTTCTCCGCACGAGCTGCTCTGAGCTCGTCGCGCGACAGGCTGTCGGCACCTTTCAGCGCCTCCTCGATCGCATCGCCGATCGCAAGCGCAGCCGCGTCCGGATCCCGATGGGCGCCGCCGAGAGGCTCGGCGACGATCTTGTCGATAATTCCGAACTTCAAGAGATCCTGTGCGGTGATCTTCATGTTCGTCGCCGCTTCCTCCGCGCAGGCCGAATCGCGCCAGAGGATCGAGGCGGAGGCCTCCGGCGAGGCGACGGTGTAGATCGCATGCTCGAGCATCAGCACATTGTTGCACGTCGCGATCGCGATCGCGCCGCCGGAACCGCCTTCGCCGACGATCACCGCGATGTTGGGCACGCCGAGGGCGAGGCAAAGGTCGGTCGCGCGCGCGATCGCTTCGGCCTGGCCGCGTTCCTCCGCCTCGACGCCGGGAAAGGCGCCGGGCGTATCGACCAGCGAGACGACGGGCACGTCGAACCTGTCGGCGAGCTGCATGAGCCGCACCGCCTTGCGATAGCCCTCCGGCCTCGCCATGCCGAAATTGTGCCGGATCCGCGCTTGCGTGTCCGAGCCTTTTTCCTGGCCCATGATGCAGATCGAACGGCCGCGGAACCAGCCGAAGCCGCCGACGATCGCGGCATCCTCTCCGAACAGGCGGTCACCCGCCAAAGGCGTGAAATCGGTGACCAGTGCCTTCACGTAGTCGTTGAAATGGGGTCGCTGGGGATGGCGCGCCACCTGGCACTTCTGCCACGGCGTGAGGCCGGCGTAGAGATCGGCGAGCGCCTTCTCGGCCTTGGCCTCGAGGCGCGACAATTCCTCGCCGATCGCGACCGAGTCGCCTTGCCCCGCGACCTGCCGCAGCTCCTGGACCTTCGCTTCGAGCTCGGCGACGGGCTTCTCGAAATCGAGGTAGCTACGCATCGGGGCCGAGCACGTCTCGAGGGAGGTTCCGCACGGGTCCAGGAAGGAAAATCGGCATCGTTCGATCGTCTGCTTCTCGAGCGCTTGTCGGCGACGGGTCGAGGACCGTCTCGGGCCCGAAGTGGTCGTTCATACCATTCTGCAGGGAGATGAGTGCGCGAGGTGGTTCGGCGCGCGGAACCTCGCCATTTTGCGGTGCCGTGTCAAGAAATCGCGCGCATTGCCCGGTCGAGCAGGCACAATCTCGTGAAAGCCGTGCCGCGAGAAGCGGCAGCGGCCGCGGTGCCTCGTCTCAAGAAGGCATGTTCGATCTGCCGGGCGGACGGGAAAGCGCTCCTCGAGCCGCGGGGAAGCGACGCCGCCAGAGCCGGCGCGCCCGACCGCCGACCTCGTCGAGCCAAAGGTAGAGAACGGGAGTCGTATAGAGCGTGAGCAACTGGCTGACGACGAGCCCGCCGACGATCGCAATTCCCAGCGGACGCCGAAGCTCCGCGCCGTCCCCGAACGTGAGCGCGAGCGGAATTGCGCCGAAGATCGCTGCAAAGGTCGTCATCATGATCGGCCGGAAGCGCAGGAGAGAGGCCCGTGTGATCGCCTCGCGGGGTGAGAGCCCCTCGCTACGCTCTGCTTCGAGGGCGAAGTCGATCATCAGGATGGCGTTCTTCTTCACGATCCCGATCAAGAGGATCAGCCCGATCATGGCGATGACGCTGAACTCGGTCCGGAAGATCAGGAGCGCGAGCACCGCGCCGACGCCGGCCGAGGGCAGGGTCGAAAGGATCGTCACCGGGTGGACATAGCTCTCGTAGAGAATGCCGAGAACGATATAGACGGAGA
Organism: Beijerinckiaceae bacterium; assembly: GCA_024304885.1. Lineage (GTDB taxonomy): Bacteria > Pseudomonadota > Alphaproteobacteria > Rhizobiales > Beijerinckiaceae > Methylocapsa. Next base: position 1,906,238 of record JALJOM010000003.1, on the reverse strand, counting down.
CGATCGCGGCGAGGATCAAGAGCGGCTGGTTGGCGAGATAGGCTTCGAAGGCCCGCGCCGTGCCCGCGAGGCCCGCCTGGATCGACACCGGCATGCGAAGCTCGGCCATCTTTTCGTTGATCTCCGTCGCCGCGTCGCCCAAGGAGACGCCGGGCTGAAGGTTGAACGAGAGGGTGGTCGCGACGAAGGGTCCCTGGTGATTGACCGCCAAGGGCATGTTGCCCTGCTCGAACCGGGCGATGGCCGCGAGCGGCACCGATCTTTCCTGCCGGGTGCTGACCGCGGCGCCGGTCGAGGCCGTGCCCTTGCCCGCGACGGCGAGGGCATTGGTCCTGGCATTGCGCGCCGCGTCGCTCGACGGTGCTTCCTCGGTGCTCGTACCCGGCCGCGGCGCGGCCGCCGTGACCGTGCCCGTGGGCAGGTTGCTCAGCGCCGTCCCGCGAGGGGTGCCGCCGGACGTGCTGACATAAATCTCCTTCAGGATCGCCGGATCCTCCGAGTAGCGCGGCGCGACCTCCATCACCACACGATATTGATTGTTCGATTTGTAGATGATCGACACCTGGCGCTGCCCGAAGGCATCATAGAGCGTGTTGTCGATCTGGCTCGGCGTGATCCCGAGGCGAGACGCGGTGTCGCGATCGATGACGATCCGGGTCTCGAGACCACGCTGTTGCTGATCGGAATTGACATCGGCGAGGAGCGTGCTCTGCTGCAGGGCGGCGACGAGACGCGGCGCGTGGAGCGCGAGCTCGCTCGTCGTGTCGCCTTGCAACGTGAACTGGAATTGCGCGTCGCTCGCCCTCCCTCCGACGCGAAATTCCTGGCCGGCCTGTAGGAAAAGGCGTGCGCCGGGAACCATTGCCGCCTGCTTGCGCAGGCGCGCGATGACCGTCTCGGCCGGGTCGCTCCTGACTCCCCAGGGCTTCAGCTGGATGAAGATTCGCGCCGAATTCGTTTCGCCTGCGAGCGCGCCCGTATAGCCGGTGACGTTCTGGACGGCCGGATCGGCCTGGACGATCGCCTGAAGCTGCTCGAGCTTCTCGAACATGGCTTGAAACGAGATGTTCTGGTCGGCCTGGATCCCACCGAGGATGCGTCCCGTGTCCTGCTGCGGAAAGAAGCCCTTCGGCACGATGGCGAACAGGTAGGCATTGAGGCCGACGACCCCGACGAGGAGGACCAAGACGAGGCCGGCATGGCGAAGCGCGACGCGCAGGGTTCGTTCGTAGCCGCGCTGAAGTGCGGGGAAAGGGTCGAGCCGACGACGCGTCCCGCGTGCGGATCGCTCGGTCAGCACGAAGGAGCAGAGCATCGGCGTGGTGGTCAGGGACAGGACCAGCGAGACGAGGATCGCGACAGAGAGGGTGACCGCGAACTCGTGAAACAGCCGGCCGAGGAGCCCTCCCATCAACAGGATCGGGATGAAGACAGCGATCAGCGAGACGCTGATCGAGACCACCGTGAAGCCGACTTCGCGGGCGCCGACGAGCGCCGCGGAGACGCGGTCGCGTCCGGCCTCGATGTGGCGCTTGATGTTCTCCATGACCACGATCGCATCGTCCACCACGAAGCCCGTCGCGATTGTCAGGGCCATCAGCGAAAGATGGTTCAGGCTGTAGCCGAGGAGATACATCGCCGCGAAGGTCCCGATGATCGAGATCGGGACGACGATGGCCGGAACGAGGGTCGCCCGCGCATCCCGCAGGAACACGAAGGCGATCAAGGTGACGAGCACGACGGCTATGGCCAGGGTCCATTCGGCATCGTGGAGCGAGGCGCGAATCGTATTGGCTCGATCGAAGACGAGCGTGATCTCGATGCCGCTCGGAATCGACGCTTGCAGGCGCGGGAGCTCGGCTTTCACCGCATCGACCGCACGGATGATGTTCGCGCCGGGGAGGCGGAAGATACGAATGATGACCGCCCGTTGGCCGTTGGCGAGGCCGCCCATGCGCAGGTCCTCGACCGAGTCGAGCACCTCGGCGACATCGGCGAGATGCACGGCCGCGCCGTTACGATAGGCGATCAGCAGCGGCGCGTAGTCCTGCGCGTGGATCGCTTGATCGTTCGTGTAGATCTGGAACCGCTTGTCGCCCTCCTCGATCACGCCCTTCGGGCTGTTGGCATTCGCCGCCGCGATCGCCGCGCGGACGTCCTCGAGGCCGATGCCGTACTTGAACAAGGCATGTGGATCGAGCTCGATGCGGACCGCCGGGAGGCTGCTGCCGCCCATCAGCACCTGGCCTACGCCGTCGAGCTGCGAGATCCGCTGGACAAGCACATTGCTCGCCTCGTCGTAGATCTGCCCGGGGCTCGAGGTCTTCGACGTCAGCGCGAGGATGAGGATCGGCGTGTCGGCCGGGTTGACCTTGCGATAGGTGGGATTGCTGCGCAGGCTCGTCGGCAGGTCGGCTCGCGCGGCATTGATCGCGGCCTCGACATCGCGCGCGGCTCCGTCGATGTCGCGTTCGACATCGAACTGGAGGGTGATGCTCGCCTGGCCCGTGCTGCTCTTCGACGTCATCTCGGTGACGCCGGCGATTTGCCCGAGATGGCGCTCGAGCGGGCTCGCGACGCTCGTCGCGACCGTTTCCGGATTGGCGCCGGGCAGCATGGCTTGCACGGAGATGGTCGGGAAATCGACCTGCGGCAGGGGCGAGACCGGCAGCTTCGCGAAGGCGAGGATCCCGGCCATGGCGATGCCGATCGTGAGCAAGGTCGTCGCGACGGGACGCGCGATGAACGGCGCCGAGAGATTCATTCACCGGCCTCGCCGGGAAGGAACCTGGGCCGCCGGCGCCGACCGGCGAGCCCTGCACCGAGCCGGTCGAACCAGAGATAGATCACCGGCGTGGTGAAAAGGGTCAGGACCTGGCTCACGACCAGGCCGCCCACGATGGCGACGCCGAGCGGGATGCGCAGCTCCGAGCCGGTCCCGGTCCCGAGCATCAAAGGCAGCGCGCCGAGGATCGCGGCCATCGTCGTCATCAGGATCGGACGAAACCTGAGCAGTGAGGCCTGGTAGATCGCTTCGCGCGGGGAAAGACCCTGCGTGCGCTCGGCATCGAGTGCGAAATCGATCATCATGATCGCGTTCTTCTTGACGATGCCGATGAGCAGGATGATCCCGATGATCGCGATCACGTCGAGTTCGTGCCCGAGCCACATCAAGGAGGCGAGCGCGCCGACGCCGGCCGACGGCAGTGTCGAAAGGATCGTGATCGGATGGATGAAGCTCTCGTAGAGGACCCCGAGCACGATATACATCGTCACGATGGCGGCGATGACGAGGACGACCTCGTCGGTGACCGAGCCGCGGAACGCCCCCGCCGCGCCCTGCCAGGAGATCGCGAAGCTTTCGGGAAGCCCGATCTCGGCCTTGGCCCTCTCGATGGCCGCGACGGCATCGGAGAGCGACCGGCCGGGCGCCACGTCGAAGGAGATCGTGGCCGCGGAGAACTGGCCGAGCCGAGTGATCAGCAACGGGGCCTTGCGCTGCTCGACATCGACGATCGCGCTCAGAGGCACTTGTCCGTTGGTGGTCGAGGTCGAGGCCGGAAGGTAGAGATTCGACAAGGCGGCGAGGCCCACGTCCGGCCCGAGATCCGCCTCCATGATGACGCGATATTGGTTGGATTGCGTGTAGATCGTCGAGACGATGCGCTGGCCGAACGCATCGTAGAGCGCGTTGTCCACCGTCGCCGGCGTGATCCCGTAGCGGGCTGCCGTCGCGCGATCGATCACGAGATCGACGGCGAGACCTTGGTTCTGCATGTCGTTTGCGACCTCGGCGAGCTCGGGGCTCGCGGCGAGGCGCTCGGTCAGCTTCGGCACATAGGCTTCGAGGGTCGCGAGATGGGCGTCCTGCAGTAGGAAATGATATTGCGCCCGGCTGATGCCGGCATCGATCGTGAGATCCTGCACCGGCTGCATGTAGAGCCGGATACCGGCGACCGCGGCGGCGCGATGGTGCAGACGACGGGTGATCTCCGTGGCGCTCGCCGCACGTTGCTCGCGCGGCACGAGGCTGACGAGGAACCGGCCGGTATTGGGCGTGACATTGCTGCCGTCGACCCCGATGAAGGAGCTGACGCTCGCGACATCCGGATCCTCGAGGATGGCGTCCGCGAGCCGCGTCTGCAGGCGCGACATCGCCTCGTAGGATGTGTCCTGCGAGGCTTCCGAGATCGCCTGGATCATGCCGGTGTCCTGGACCGGGAAGAACCCCTTCGGGATGACGGCGTAGAGGGCGATCGTGGTCGCGAGCGTGAGGAGGGCGACGCCGAGCGTCGCGCCCTGGTGGCGCAGCACGATCGCGAGCGCGCGCGCATAGAGGGCGACCGTGGCATCGAATGCTTTTTCCGCGAGAAGATCGAGGCGGCTGCGCGTCGCCGCCGGACGGTGGTGGATGAGGCGCGCACAGAGCATGGGCACGAGCGTGAGTGACACGACGGCCGAGATCACGATCGTGACCGCGAGCGTGATCGCGAACTCGTGGAAGAGACGGCCGATCACGTCGCCCATGAATAGGAGCGGGATCAGCACCGCGATCAAGGAGACGGTGAGCGAGATGATGGTGAAGCCGATCTGCCTCGAGCCTTTCAGCGCGCCGGCGAGGGGGGATTCGCCGGCTTCGATATAGCGGCTGATGTTCTCGATCATGACGATCGCGTCATCGACGACGAAGCCCGTGGAGATCGTCAGCGCCATCAGCGACAGGTTGTCGAGGCTGAACCCGAGGAGATACATGACGGCCAAGGTGCCGACGAGCGAGAGCGGCACCGAGAGGCTCGGGATGATGGTCGCGGGGAGGTTGCGAAGGAACAGGAAGATGACGAGGACGACGAGCGCCACGGCGAGGGCGAGCTCGTGCTGCACGGAGTCGACGGACGCGCGGATCGTGGTCGTGCGGTCCGAGAGCACCGCGACATCGGCGGCCTGGGGCAGGGTCGCGAGGAGGGTGGGGAGCACCGCCTTGATGCCGTCCACGACCTCGATCACGTTGGCGCCCGGCTGACGCCTGATGTCGAGCAGGATCGCCGGGGTGTCATTGGCCCAGGCGGCGAGTTTGCTGTTCTCCGGACCGGTGACGATCGTCGCCACGTCGGACAAGCGAACCGGGCCGCCGTCACGATAGGCGACGATCACCTCGCCGAAGGCCTCGGCGCTCTTGATCTGGTCGTTGGCATCGATCGTCGAGGCGAGCCTCGGCCCATCGAAGCTCCCCTTGGGGATGTTGACGTTCGCATTGATGATCGTGGTCCGCAGATCGTCGATCGCGAGCCCATAGGCGGCGAGCGCAAGAGGATTGAACTTGACGCGAATCGCGGGTCTCTGGCCGCCGTTGATGCTGACGAGGCCGACGCCTTTCCGCTGCGAGATTTTTTGCGCGAGGCGCGTCTCGCTCAAGTCCCTGAGCTCGGTCAGGGGCAAGGTCTTCGAGGTGAGCGCGAGGGTCATGATCGGCGCATCGGCCGGATTGACCTTGGCATAGATCGGAGGCGCCGGCAGGTCGCTCGGCAGGAGGTTGCTCGCGGCCGTGATCGCCGCCTGGACCTGCTGCGCGGCGACATCGAGGTCGAGGTCGAGGTTGAATTGCAGTGTGATGACCGAGGCTCCGGCCGAGCTCGCCGACGTCATCTGGTCGAGCCCCGGCATCTGCCCCAATTGCCGTTCGAGCGGCGCGGTCACCGAGGAGGTCATCACTTCCGGGCTCGCGCCCGGCAGGAAGGTTCGGACCTGGATCGTCGGATAATCGACCTGCGGCAAGGCCGAGACGGGAAGGAAGCCGTAGGCCACCGTTCCGGCGAGCAGGATCGCGACCATCAAGAGCGAGGTCGCGACCGGGCGCAGGATGAAGATTTCCGACGGATTCATCACCTGACCGCAATCTGTGGGGACGCGCGGCAAAAGCTCATGGAGTGGTTTTCCGGCGTCCCTCGTCGGGGCGTCTCCCGGCCGGCCCGGCGGGCGGTCGCGCTGTAGCCTTGTCGGCTCGGCCGCTGTCCGCAGCATCGCCCGGGACGACGACCCGGCCGCCGTCGCGGAGCCGGTCGGCGCCGTCCACCACGACGCGCTCGCCGACCGAAAGGCCCGAGGTCACCGCAACCATTCCGGAATCGGTGGGTCCGAGCTCCACCTGTCGCACCGAGACGATGTTCTCGGAGCCCACGACATAGGTATAGGTGCCCGGCGCACCACGTTGGATCGCGGCCAAAGGCACCGTCACCACATCGCGGAGTGTCTCGACGAGGAGGCGCGCGTTTACGAATTGGCTCGGAAACAGCTTGTCGTCGAGATTTTCGAAATCGGCGCGGATCTTCGCGGTTCCGGTCGTCTGATCGATCTGGTTGTCGACGGTCGCGAGCTTGCCGACCGCGATCGGGGTGACATTCGCGCGGTCGTATGCCGTCACGGCGAGGCTTCGCCCGGCCCGGATCGCGGCCATGATCTTCGGCAGCTCGTCCTCCGGCACATTGAAGATGACGGAGATCGGATGAAGCTGGGTGATGACCGCGATCCCCGTATCCGTCGTCTGCACGTAGTTGCCCGCATCGACGAGGCGCAGGCCGATGCGGCCGGCGATCGGCGCCGTGATCCGCGCATAGGCGATATTCAGCTTCTGTGCTTCGATCAGGGCGACGTCCATCTTCACGACGCCCTCGTATTGCTTGACGATGAAAGCCTGGTCCTCGGCCTGCTGGCGCGCGATCGAGTTCTGCTTCACCAGCATCTGGTAGCGGGCGAGGTTGGTGCGCGCCTGGTCGAGCAGCCCCTGGTCGCGCATGAGCTGGCCTTCCTGCTGGTCGCGCGCGAGCTCGAAGGGACGCGGGTCGATCTGCGCCAGGAAATCCCCTTTCTCGACGATCTGCCCCTCCTTGAAGGCGACCTCGAGAAGGTGCCCGCTGACCCGGCTCTTGACCGTGACGGTCGCGATCGGTGTCACGGTTCCGAGTGCGCTCACGACGATCTTGATGTCCCCGGTGCCGATCGTCGCGACGGCCACCGGCTGCGGCGGGGCCGGGCGTGCGGCCTTGGCCGCATCCGGCGTCGCGGGTCGCGTCGTGGTGAATTGATAGAGACCGAGGCCAGCGAGGGCGGCGAGACCGAGCATGACGACCGCCGCGAGCCGCCGCTTGCCGGGCTTTGCCTCGTCCCGGAAGGCGGTGCCGTCGTCGCGAAAATCGTCGTCGAGGGTGTGCGCGTAGGGGTCGCCCTTCGTAACGACCTCCGGCCGGCGGGCGCGATCATCCATGGTCGTCGTTCCGATTCCTGCGGCGTCGTTCCGATGCCCGCGCGGACGCCGGCGCGAGACTCCGAGCGGCCCAGTTCATGTGGTCGGTAGTCCCAGTCGAGCCCCGAGTCTACGGTCCCGGCCGGACCGCGAGCAACTTACGTGTTCTTCATGTGGAGCGGCCGCGAGACACTGCTGCCGACAGCGCACGAGCCCAAATCAACTTTGCGTGGCACTGGGAGCGGGCACGCGCTCTTTCTCGGTCACTGCGGAATCAGCGGATTTGCTGTTTCGAGGTCGGCCGCGGACGGAAGAAGGTTCGTCTCCCATCCGCCTCCGAGCGCCTCGATCAGGGCGACGCTCGCGACGAACCGGTTCTGCCGGATCGTCAGGGCCGCGATCTGGTTGGTCAAGAGTTGCGCCTGGGCAACCACGACGGCGGTGAACGCCGTGGTCCCTGCGGAATATTGGTTGAGCTGGATCGTCACCTGCTCCTGCGCCGCCTCGACGGCTTGCGCCTGGATCTTCGCCTGCTGCGCGAGGATGCGCAGGGCGGCGAGCTGGTCCTCGACCTGCTGAAACGCGGTCAGCACGGCCTGGCGATAGGTGGCGACGCTCTGATCATAGGCGGCACGCGCCGCATCCACCTGCGCGCTCCGGAGCCCGCCTTCGAAGACGACTTGCGTCGCCGAGGCGGCGAGGGTCCATGCCTCGTTCGCGAGCGAGACGAGGGGGGATCCCCGTCCGGTCAGGCCGACGAGCCCGGTGAGGCTGATCTCCGGGTAATAGGCCGAGACCGCGACCCCGATCAGCGCGTTCTGCTGCTGCATCTGGCGCTCCGCGGCGGCGATATCGGGACGCCGCTCGAGCAGGGTCGACGGCAGGCTTACCGGGATCGACGGAACCCGGCGGGCGAGCGCGCCTTTCGAGATCGAGAGGTCGGCCGGCGGTCGGCCGATCAAGGCGGCGATCGCATGCTCGAACTGGGCGCGCGCAATGCCGACGTTCACGAGCTGCGCTCGCGTGCCGAGAAGCTGGGTTTGCGCCGTGGCTACGTCCGCCTTCGAGACCGTGCCCGCCGCGAACTGATTTTGCGTGATCTCGAGCGTCCGCTCGTATTCCTTGACAGTCCGCGCCAGCAGGTCCTGCAGGCTGTCGGCCGAGCGCAGGTTGAAATAGGCGATCGCGAGCGTCGCCTGCGCGGACAGCTCGGCATTGGCGAGGTCCGCCGCCGAGAGCTGCGCGCCGGCGACGCTGCTTTCGACCGCGCGGCGGACGCGCCCCCACACATCGATGACCCAGCTCGCCTCGGCGTTGAAATTCGAGACGAGGCGCGGGCGGGAGGCGACGGCCGTCCCGCTCGTAGAACCGAGGCGCGATTCCGCGACGGTGTAGTCCGCCGTGACGAGGGGAAAGAAGCCGGCCTGGGCTTGCCTGATCAAGGCGCGCGCCTGCACATACGCAGCCGCCGCGGCCGCGACGGTCTGGTTCGAGATATCGACTTGCAACATCAGCTCGTCGAGCCGAGGATCGCCGAAGACGGTCCACCACGGCCCTCGATCGAGACTATCGGCCGGCGTCGCGACCTTCCAGCCGGCGAGCTCCTTGTAGCGGGCCGGCTCGGGTGCAGTGGGGCGGACGTAGTCCGGACCCACGGTGCAGGCCTGGGGCATCGTCGCGATCATGCAGCCCGCCACCAACCGGAGCTTCCAACAGGGATCGGGGCGGGGAAACATGGAGGGCTACGGTTCCAATGCCTTGCGCTCGGGCCGACACCGTCCGAGGCCGCGCGGACGGGCGTGCTCGGCCCCCGCTGTCGGCACGTCCCCTCGGGCCGGTGCGCGACCATGCCGGCGCCGGGTCGGGGCGGCACGATCGGATGTGAGCCTTGCGGCCGAAGCCTGTCGAATTTGCGGCTTCGTATCGGCTTTACCGGTCGTGAACAAGCCGGCGACGCGATACTCGTCACACATTCGTGACCCGCTTTGCTGCGCGGCTTGAAACGAAGCTTGGAGTCTTGCCGAACAAGCGAAAGACCCTACGCCACCAGTACCGGAGCCTTCCTTTCGTGTTGCCCTGGACCGACCGAACCGGCCGCTTCTCCTGGCTGAAAGCCGCGACCTTCTTCGGCGTGCTCGCGCCCGCGGCATGGATCGCGATCGAAGCGTCGCAGGGTTGGCTCGGTCCGCGGCCTGTCACGGAAGCAATCCATCAGTCGGGACTCTGGGCGGTGCGGTTCCTGGCGCTCACCCTCGCGGTGAGCCCGCTTCGCGCTGTATCGCGCTTGTCCGGGCTTCTCGCGATCCGCCGCACCCTCGGCCTCGCGGCCCTGGCCTATGCCAGCCTGCATCTTTGCCTCTATGTCGTCGATCAAAAGCTCGCACTCGGGCATGTCGCAGTGGAGATCGTGTCGCGCGTCTATCTCGCGATCGGCTTCGTCGCCTTTTGCGGATTCTGCGTCCTCGGCGCGACCTCGACGGACAGGATGATTGCCCGGCTCGGCGCGCGACGATGGTCGAGGCTGCACCAATTCGTCTATCTGGCAGCGGCGATCGCCACGGTCCATTTCTTCATGCAGTCGAAGCTCGACGTCACGCAGCCGATCATGATGGCGGGGATCTTTGCGCTGCTTCTCGGCTTCCGCGTCGCGCAGCATCGGCTCGGCGATCTTTCGGTCACGCGCGTCGTGCTCGTCGGGGCCGCGGCGACGCTCGCGACGGCCTTCGGTGAAGCTGCCTGGTACGCATTGTCCGCAGGGGCGCCGATCCTTCTCGTCCTCGCCGCCAATCTCGATTTTTCCTATGCCGTGCGCCCGGCATGGTTCGTTCTCGGCGCCGGCACGGTGCTCGTCGCAGCCCGCCTGCTGCGCCGGGCGCCCTCCGGCGCGCCGACGCAGATACGGCGCCCGACCCGCCTCGCGTCGGTGCAGGCGATCCGTGCCGCGCTTCCGCCGCGGGCGAGACGAGAAATGCGCTAGAGCGGGATGAGGAAAGGTGTACAGCGGTTTTCCGGCGCAATCGAGTTTACGCAGATTGCGTAAACTTATCTGCCTATCCCGCTCTGAACTTTTGGAATCGATCACGTTTCATGACTTTGGATCGACTCGAATCAAAGTCATCGGGATCTAGGCCAATTTCCAGCGAAGCGGTCACCGGTTCGCATATCGATCTCGATGTTTCGATAGATCGCCATCGATGCGAAATTGCGACAAGACAAGAATGTAGAGCGGGTTTCCGATTCGATCGGATCGGAAATCCGCTCTAGGATCGTTCGCGGCTCGGCTCGGCTCGGCGGGGCAACGACCCGCGCCGCGCCATCTCGCGCGCGGCAGTTTCGGCGGCGACCGGATCCTGGAAGCTTTGCCCCTCCATCTCCTCGAACATGCGCGCGGCCGCGTAGAAGCTGAACGCGTCGTCACGCGAATCACGAGCCACGATTCCCGCGGTCCGACCAGCGACTTCGATGATGTAGGCGTCCGGCATGGCGGTTCCTTCTCTCGGATATAGTCATGTTAATCTATCAACTATATCGACAAATTAGTCCAGCCGAAAATTTCGCGGCGCCTCTCGGATGGAGGCGTGGATGCATCGGTTTCTCGTGGGGAAGACGCGCGAGGTCCCCAAAGCACGACAGGACACCTGGGGAGAGGTGCCGTGGCCTGCCGATGGAGAGATAGGTGCGAATGCCTTGTTTGCAAGCCGCGGGTCGGTGCCGTTGCCGCGCTCGGCCTCAGTCGAAGAGGCTCGAGACGCTTTCTTCCTTGGCAATGCGGGCGATGGCTTCGCCGATGAGCGGGGCGACCGAGACGATGCGGATGTTTTCGGCGACACGGATCGCTTCGGTGGACTGGATCGAGTCCGTGATGACGAGCTCCTCGAGACGGGATGCCGCGATACGCGCCACGGCGCCGCCCGAGAGGACACCGTGAGTGATATAGGCATAGACCCCCTTCGCGCCGAACCGCAGCAAGGCATCCGCCGCATTGCACAAGGTGCCGCCGGAATCGACGATGTCGTCGATCAGGATACAGGTCCTGCCGGCCACGTCGCCGATGATGTTCATCACCTCGGAATCGCCGGCGCGCTCGCGGCGCTTGTCGACGATGGCGAGCGGGGCGTCGATGCGCTTCGCCAGGGCGCGCGCCCGCACCACGCCGCCCACGTCCGGGGAGACCACGATGACATTGTCGAGCGGCAGACGCTCCTTGATGTCGCGGACGAGCACCGGCGCGCAGAAGAGATTGTCGGTCGGGATGTCGAAGAAGCCTTGGATCTGGCCGGCGTGAAGATCGACCGTGAGGACGCGGTCGGCGCCGGCCCGCGTGATGAGGTTGGCGACGAGCTTCGCGGAGATCGGGGTCCTCGGCCCGGGCTTCCGGTCTTGCCGCGCATAGCCGAAATAGGGGAGCACCGCGGTGATCCGGCGCGCCGAAGCGCGTCGGAGGGCGTCCGTCATGATCAGCATTTCCATGAGGTGATCATTCGCGGGGTACGAGGTCGATTGCACGATGAACGTGTCCTGACCTCGGACGTTTTCCTGGATCTCGACGAAAATCTCCATGTCGGCGAAGCGACGTACCTGGCACTTGGTCAAAGGCACGCCGAGATAGGCCGCGATCGCCTCGGTGAGGGCGCGGTTGGAATTGCCTGCCAGGATTTTCATCTTCACCCTTACTGCTCGGCTCGAGGAACCGTGATCACGACGAAGCCGGCCGGTGCAATCGCCGCGCCCCGGCTCGCTGGCCTCGGCAGATGCTTCACCCGCACGGCGGCCGGGAGCGCGGCCGGCCCTCGCGTGCCACCGGTCGCATCCCGACCTTCGCCTTGGAGCAAGTTCCAGCGAACCGAAGACCGGTTCGCGCCGCGCGCCTGCGACGGCGTGCCCCCGTGGCGCGCTTGCTGATCGGATCCGAGAGCGCTCCAATATCCGTCGCCTTCGCAGCGTGAGCCACGAAGAGAACCACGCTTCAATGGCGAGGAAGCGGAGACGGCGATACAACCGACGTAACGGGAATCATCGACTGCCGGTACTAGCGCGTTATCTCACCCTGGTCCAGGTTTCCGATCCGCAGAGTCCGCCGTTGGGCACGCATCCTTGAAGTTGCATGGTACGTTCCCCTTGCATCGACATGCGTGCGTTATAGGTTTGGCCGTCCTCGGCGTTGTAGCTCGTCCCGGTCCAGCTGTTCGCGCCGGCCGGCCTCATGTTGCTCAAGACCTGGATACCGATCACCGATCGACGTCGCTTGGCAGGGTCCGGGTTCTTGGAGTCGCGGCCGGGTGGGGAGGCCGTCGACGCGACGATGCCGCAGAGCGCAGCACCGCATTTGCTGATGCGCACTGTCGCGTTGCCGTCGCCGACCCGCCAGTCGCCGACCGGGTCGGCAAGGGCACTGCTCTGCGGGAGGAGGCTCGCGGCGAGGATCGCTACGAAAAAAATCCTGTCGTGTCTCATTCTTCCTCCGGAGTCTCGCGGCTGGAACCTGCCGTGACGCGGCCGACGTTCTGCCGTGCCTTGCTCGGAACGCCCTCGCACGCCCGAGAACGCGGAGCAAGCATTCCGGTTGCGAGGGTGACGATCCGGTCGTTCGAGGTTGGTGTGGCGTGGTGACGGGCGGTCGAAGGCTCCGGGCGAGACGGCGAAGTTCGACGTGGGTCTCTCGAGGTCGCACGAGATCACGTTTCATGACTTTGGATCGATTCGATCCAAAGTCATCATGATCTAGCGAATGCGGTAGGAGCGTGAAACGCTGCTCGTCGCTCTCTGGCCCCAGGCCCTGCTGCTCCCTTCCTGAAGCAACACGAATCCGGCTACGAGGCCGACGAGGTAGCCGACTTGCAAGCTGGTGACGAGCACGCCGATCTCGAGCATCGAAGACCACAAGCCCCCTTCCGGCGGAGCCGGGCTCGCCAGGACCAGCACGACGGCAAGCGCGCTGGCGGGCACGAGAATGTAGACCTTGAAGAACCTGCCGAGAACAGTGCCGAAGAGTATGCCTCCGACGATCATAACGCCCATGTCGATGCCTCCCGGATGAGTTCTTTTATCTTGTCACAGTCGCATTGCCTGGCGCTTACCGCATTCGATAGAATTCGCGGGAAGGCGAACGTACGCGCGGACCCTCTCCGGGTGCCGGCTTTGTTGCGACAAGGGCAAGTCCTGAGCTTTTTCCCAGGCGGTCGCCAGGATATGCGCCTTCTTCCTCGCTCCGCAAGATTCTTCTGGGTCATTCACGAGCGAATACAGAGGTGATCGCCCGTGTCTTGCAGTGCAACACGAGGTGCGGCACGCGTAATTGGCCCGCTAGAACACGATGACTTTGGATCGAATCGATCCAAGGTCGTGAAACGTGATCGATTCCAAAAGTTCAGAGCGGGATGCGGGCAGAAAATCGGTGTCCGCTTTTCTTCATCCCGCTCTGCGAGACGTGACGGCACGATTCGGCTGGCGTGCCGGTCCTGGTCTGGAAGGAAAGCGGATCGGGAGGTCAGAGGCCGTCGAAAAGGGCGGTCGAGAGATAGCGCTCGGCGAAGGACGGGATGATCAGCACGATATTCTTGCCTTCGTAGTCCGGCCTGAGCCCGAGCTCGACGGCTGCCGCGACGGCCGCGCCCGAGGAGATGCCGACGGGAACCCCTTCGAGGCGAGCGACGAGGCGCGCCGTGTCGAACGCGGTCTGGTTGCCGACCGTCAGAACCTCGTCGATGAGGCTGCGGTCGAGGATCGAAGGCACGAAGCCCGCACCGATTCCCTGGATCTTGTGCGGCCCCGCCTGCCCGCCGGAGAGGACCGGCGAGTCCTCGGGCTCGACCGCGATGACCTTCAGCCCGGGCTTCCGCGGCTTGAGCACCTGCGCAACGCCGGTGATGGTCCCGCCCGTACCGACCCCCGCGACGAAGGCGTCGATCGTGCCCTGCGTGTCGTTCCAGATTTCCTCGGCGGTCGTGAGACGGTGGATCTCGGGATTTGCGGGATTCTCGAACTGCTTGGGAATGACCGCATCCGGCGTCGCCTCGAGCAGCTCTTGCGCCCTGGCGATGGCCCCCTTCATGCCTTGTGGCGCAGGAGTGAGCACGAGCTCGGCGCCGAGCAGCGCGAGCATCTTGCGCCGCTCGATCGACATCGACTCGGGCATCACGAGGATCAGCCGGTAGCCTCGCGCCGCCGCGACGAAGGCGAGCGCGATGCCGGTATTGCCGGAGGTCGGCTCGATCAAGACCGTCTTGCCCGGCGTGATCCGCCCCGCGGCTTCCATGACCGAGATCATGTGGACCCCGATCCGATCCTTCACGCTCGCGATCGGGTTGAAGAACTCGAGCTTGGCGAGAAGATTGGCCTTGACGCCCTTTGCCGCGGCGATCCTGTTCAGGCGCACGATCGGCGTGTCGCCGATCGTGTCGATGATCGAGTCGTAGATCCGTCCCCGACCCTGCAGGGGCGCCGCGGCAGGGCTTTCGGTCGGTTTCATCGCGGTTTGCGCCATGGGCAGGGCTCCAGACTTCGGTGCTTCGGCCGAACCAGCCGAAGATCGAGAAAGCTCGCGGGTCTCGAAGGGAATTCGGTCACCGCGGCTGATGGCGCAGGCTGCCGAAACCCCGCGGCCGTCGAAGGCGCGAGATTGGGCCGTGGCACACCATGGCCCGCAACGACAACCTGCAAGAAACCTCTCGTGTCTCGATTAGAATGCTTTTCAAAAAACTAAAAAAAAATTGTTGGCGACAATATCCTACCGCGCAAACATCCTAGAGCAGTTCCCGAAACCGCTCAATCAAGACTCCGAGCCAACTTATTGTAGTAGTGGAAACTCCCAGCGAAACGATCTTCATTTCGCTGGGGATCCATCGTGCCTCCAGACCGGAGGCATCGGGGAAGCCGTGCCGGGCCGATCTTCGGCTCACGGTTGCGGCGTAAGACGAAGATAGGGCTTCAGAGCACGGAAACCTTTGGGAAATTTCTCTTTCGCTTGTTCGTCCGTCACCGATGTCACGATGATGACGTCGTCGCCCTGCTTCCAGTTCACCGGGGTCGCGACCGGATGCTTTGCGGAAAGCTGCAGGGAGTCGAGGAGCCGGAGCACCTCGTCGAAGTTGCGTCCGCTCGTCATCGGATAGGTCAGCATCGCCTTGATCTTCTTGTCCGGTCCGATGAGGAAGACCGAGCGGACCGTGGCGTTGTCGGCGGGCGTGCGGCCTTCAGAGGTCTCGCCGGCTTCGGCCGGCAGCATGTCGTAGAGCTTGGCCACCTCGAGCTTCGGATCGCCGATCATGGGATAGGTTACCGCGGCGCCTTGTGTTTCCTCGATGTCCTTGGCCCAGGCGCTGTGGTTCGTGACGGGGTCGACGCTGAGCCCGATCACCTTGGTGCCCCGCTTCTCGAATTCGGGGGCGAGCTTCGCCATGTAGCCGAGCTCTGTGGTGCAGACCGGCGTGAAATCCTTCGGATGCGAGAAGAGGATGGCCCAGCCGTCGCCGATCCATTGATGGAAGCTGATCGGTCCCTGGGTCGTTTCCGCCGTGAAGTCCGGCGCCGTCGAATTGATCCTGAGCGACATGTCGATGTCTCCTCCTCGGGGTTGATCGAGCCACCCCTACGTGATTTCCGAGGTCGGCACAGCGCAGCTCGATACCGCCGGCCGGCGGGGCTGCGCTCGGTCACGGGCTCGGGTCGGTTCCGCGAGCGGAGGTCCGCTGGAAACGCCCCGTGACCGAACCGTCGGCGACGAAGTTCTTCCTGTCTCGGTCCGCGCCTTCACCCCTGCGGCGAGGGCCGTTTCGATGTTCGAATTCTCGCCCCTCCGCGCCCGAGGAAAGATCGGGCGCGCCCCGGGCCGATGCTCGAGCCTTGCCGAGCGGTCTCGGGGTCCAGAGTATAAAGTCCAGCCTTTCTGTCAACAATGAAAAGCGTGGCATGGAACGGTTCCAGGTCCATGCCTCGGCGATCTCGCGTCCTTCTCAGGCCGCGCGCGCGAGCGTGCCCGCTGCGGTCAGGGCCTTGTCCAGGTCCGCGAGAATGTCGTCGATATGCTCGATCCCGATGGACAGCCGGACATAGCCCGGCGAGACTCCCGTCGCGAGCTGCTCCTCGGGCGTGAGCTGCGAATGCGTGGTCGTCGCCGGATGAATGGCGAGGCTGCGTGCGTCGCCGATATTGGCGACGTGATAGAAGAGCTCGAGATGGTCGATGAACTTCCGCCCGGCGTCGGCGCCGCCATGGAGCTCGAACCCGACGAGGCCGCCATAGCCGCCCGACAGATACTTGTCCGCGCGCTCGCGCACGAACCCGGCCTGCAGGGAAGGATAGATGACCTTGCTCACTTCCGGCCGCTTCGTCAGCCAGTCGGCGACCGTCCGGGCATTCTGCGAATGGCGCTCGATGCGAAGCGCGACGGTCTCGATCCCCTGCAGCAGGAGGAAGGCGTTGAAGGGCGCGAGCGGGGCGCCGAGGTCGCGTAGCAGGGTGGCCCGGGCCTTGATGATATAGGCGACCGGACCGAGCGGCTTGACTGCTTCGGTCCAGATTGCGCCATGATAGCTCGGATCGGGAGTGTTCAGCGCGGGTTGCCGCTCCTTGAAGCTCTCCCAATCGAAGCTCCCGCCGTCCACGATCAGGCCGCCGATGGAATTGCCGTGCCCGCCGAGATATTTCGTCGCCGAGTAGACGACGATCGCCGCCCCGTGCGCGAGGGGATGGCACAGGACGGGCGAGGCCGTATTGTCGACGATGAGCGGGATCCCGAGCTCGCGCCCGATCGCCGCGACCTCGGCGATCGGAAAGACATGCAGCTTCGGATTGGGAAGGGTCTCGGCGTAATAGGCGCGGGTGCGCGCGTCGCTCGCACGGCGGAATGCCTCGGGATCGGCCGGATCGACGAACCGGACCTCGATGCCTTGATCCTTCAGCGTATTCGCAAAAAGGTTCCAGGTTCCACCATAAAGGTCTGTCGAACTTACGATATTGTCGCCTACACGGGCGATGTTCTGGACCGCGAAGGCCGACGCCGCCTGGCCCGAGGCCAGCGCCAAAGCCGCGACGCCGCCTTCGAGCGCGGCGACACGCTGTTCGAGCACATCGACCGTCGGGTTACCGATGCGCGTATAGATATTGCCGAGTTCCTTCAGCGCGAACAGATCGGCGGCATGCTGGGTGTCGCGGAACTGGTAGGACGTCGTCTGATAGATCGGCACCGCGACAGCGCCGGTCGCCGGATCCGCGCGCCAGCCGGCGTGCAGAGCGAGAGTCTCGGGTCTTTGCGATTGCGGCGCCATCCTTGGCCTCCTCGAGGAATATTCGCGGCAGCAGTGAACCAGAGCGGAGCCGATCCGGCAATGGTCGGCAGAGATTGCCGCCCGCCGCGAGCCGAGCTTTTCTGCTTAATGTCTATAAAGAATATGAAATAATTGCGATATTCGCGGCCTGCGAGGACTCGGCCGATCTCGCGTCCATGCTCCCCTTAGATAGGAATCAAATCGTATAGGCAAAAGCCTCGTAGGCGGGGCGGATCATGGCCTGTGCCGCGCCATGCTTCGGTTGCGCGCGGTCGCTCCCGATGATCCGGGCAGGGACTCCCGCCACGGTCGCGCCGGCCGGGACCGGACGGAGCACGACGGAACCGACGGCGATGCATGCGCCGGCGCCGATCTCGATATTGCCGAGGACCTTGGCCCCCGCACCGATCCGCACGCCGCGCCGCACCTTGGGGTGACGATCGCCGACCTCCTTGCCGGTTCCGCCGAGCGTGACGTTCTGCAGGATCGATACATCGTCCTCGACGACCGTTGTCGCGCCGACGACGAGCCCCGTCGCATGATCGAGAAAGATGCCCTTGCCGAACCGAGCCCCGGGATGGATGTCGGCCTGGAACACCTCCGAGGCGCGGCTCTGGAGATGGAATGCGATTTCTGGCCGACCTCGCATCCAGAGCCGATGCGCGATCCGGTGGGTCTCGATCGCGTGGTAGCCCTTGAAATAGAGCAAGGGCTCGATCAGCCGCTCGCAGGTCGGGTCACGCTCGCGCACCATGGCGAGGTCGGCAAGAAACGCCTCGCCGATCATGGGATCCGCGAGGACGGCCTGGCGGAAGATGTCCTCGATCTGGAAGGCCGGCATGGAGGTGCTGCCGAGCCTGCTCGCGAGGCGATGGATCACCGCGTCCTCGAAGCTTCGGCGATCGAGAATCGCGCGGGCGAGGAAGGGGGCGAGCGCGGAGTCGCGCGCGAGCGCTTCCTCGGCCTCGCGCCGCAGCCGATCCCACAAGGCCGCGGAACCGCAGGCCGGGTCGCGCAGCAGCTCGTCGGCAACCGATCGTGTCGTGGAAATCATGCGCCGAACATCCGTCGGTTCGACCATGCGATGCCGGAAGAGGCGTCGCTCAGCGAGGTCGAACGTGACGGTTCAAGGCTCGTGCCAGATCGCGGACAGGGGGTGGCGTTCATCGAGAGACACTCGCATCCCTCAAGGTAACATCCTAAAAGATTAAAGTAACTAATTGATTTAATGTAATATATCAAGAATTATAAGCGAGCCTCGTGGTCCGATAGGCGGCCATGAGGGGGAAGGAAAAGTCGATGCTCTCGAGGGTCACGTCACCGGCTGCGACGCGCTCGGCACTTCAGGGCGTCTTCGATCCGTGTTCCGCAGCTGTGTCGGGCACGGGGGCCGCGACGTAGCGAAAATTGCAGCATTCGGCGCCTTGCATGATCGTCTTGGTGCGGGTCAGGTCGATCGCGGGGTTGAAGCCCGTGCAGAAGGCGCCGTCGCGATTGCAGGACAAGACCGCGCCGAGCTCGGGGATCCCGAGCTCCCGGTACATCTCGGCATAGCGGCAGCGCGTGACATCGAACTCGAGCCGGCCCGGCTCGGCGACCGAAAGCTCGACCTCGAGCGCGCCGCCTTCCTGCCAGACCGGCAGGATCTCGGCATAGGCCAAGAGATCCGTCCGGCCGCCTGACCTGCCTTCGGCGAAGCGCGCGCCCGCAGCCTCCGCGAGCCGCACGACGGCCTTCTTCAGAATTTCTACTGCCCGCGCGCGGCCGACCTCCTCCGCGAGGACGTCGAAAATGCCCTTCGCGAACTCTGCCTCGATACGGCGGCGGTCGAGCAAGCTGAGCGTCACATGAACCTCCGTTTTCCCGAGGAGCCGGCAGGGCACGCCGGCTCCGGCATCGATTGCGCGTTAAAGCAGTGCGTCATGGGTCGTCCGTTGGACCATCGGTGGCAACGGCCTCGGCGCGGGACGACCGGCGCCGAGCGGGCGCGCGGCGCGGCGGGTCGGCAACCATCTCGACCGTGGGCCCGAACCGTGCCGCGAGATCGTCGAGTCCGGTGATCTCGATCTTGGTCGGGTCCGGCCCCGGTGAGACGAAGAACTTCTCCGTCTTGAACCGCTTGTGGATCTCGAAATGGAGATCGCTCCGGACCCTGACCGCCGACTCGACGTCGGCCACATAGGCGACGAGCTCGAAGGTCAGCGCGGAGGCCGACATGCTCGTGAAGAGGATCTGCGGCGCGGGAAACTTCATGACGAGCTCGTGCGCCTTGGCGATCGCGAACAGGACCTCGCGCACTTTCTCCGGGTCGGCGGATCCCGCGACCGTGATCGGGATGACGATCCGTCCGGTCCGATCGTTGCGCACGAGATTCTTCACCACCCCCGTGACCAGGCTAGAGTTCGGGATGATGACCTGCGACCGGTCGAAGGTCTCGATCTCGGTCGAGCGGACATTGATCCGCCGCACATAGCCCTGGTCGGCGCCGACGATGATCCAGTCGCCGACCCGTACAGCGCGCTCCCACAAAAGGATCAGGCCCGAGACGAAGTTGTTGACGATCGATTGCAGGCCGAAACCGATGCCGACCGACAGAGCGCCGGCGACGATTGCGAGCTTCTCGACACCGAGCCCGAGGTAGCCGAGGGCGAGGGACGCCGCGACGACGAAGCCGAGATAGCCGAGGCTGGTTCGGATCGAGTTGCGAAGCCCGACGTCGAGACCGGTATGGGGCAAGAGGCTCTTGTCGAGCCAGCCGAGCGCGGATCGGGCGAGGCCCGAGAGCACGACGAAGATGGCGATCGCGACGAGGATGCTTGCCGGCGAGATCGTGATGTCGCCGAGCCGGAAGCCGAAGAAGGCCGCGGCGACATCGAAGGAGACGTCGCTCGATTGCAGCCCCCAAGGCGCGACGACGAGCAAGATTGCGAGCGCGTAGATGGCCAGACGCAAGAGTCCGGACATCACGGCCCCGAGCAGCACGAAACCGTTCTGGCTCAGGCCGAGAGTGGCGCGCAGGCGGTTGCCGAAGCTGCTAGTCGGGGCCACGACGGCGCCGATCCCCTCGTCCACGAGGGTCATGGACATGAAGAGGACGCAGAGGGTCACGCCGACGAAGACCAATTGGTCGACGAGGAAGCTCGCGAAGGTGATGTAGCCGATCAGGACCGCGGTGACGATGGCCAGCATCACCGGCCAGGTCGCGAGACGAAACAGTCCGAACCAGTCCCTTTGCCTCGTGACCGGCGGCCCGAGGCAGGACTCGTCAGAAGCCCGTCCGTTGAGACGCCAGAGCCCGACGCAAAGGATGACGGCCACGACGACCGCGTGGAGGCCGCGGGTCGCGACCGAGAAGGCGAGCGAGGACCCCACGATTTCGTTCAGGGCTTCGAGCAATCGCGTCGCGGAGACGAGCGCGCCGACCGTGACCGCGAGGCCATAGGCTCGGGCGGCTTCGGTATCCGTGCGGTCCAGGAGACGCCAATTGGGCCGCGTCGGTGCGAAGACCCCGCGGGTGATGCCGGCGATCACGGCGACCCGGACGATGCCGACGCCGAGCGCTTCCCAGAAGGGCGTCATCCGGGCGTTGTTCAGAGCGAAGAACGCGTAGTCGAGCCTCAAAAGGCCGACGGCGGCGACCGCAGGAAGCGTGATCGACAAGGTGACCCACCAGGCTCCGAGGCACTTCCTGAGCCGGCTCGGCTCCACGAGAGCGGGATCACGGGACAGGATGCGGCGAGCCGCCAGCGGGATCCCGAGGCACGCGGCGAGGACGAGCGCGACGCTGCCCCAAAAGATCGGGAGCCTCTGCTCACCGAGCCTGCCGTTCACCCCGGCGAGCCATTCGGCGAAGGCCGCTGCGATAGCCGAAAGATGGCGTGGAAGCTCCCGCGCGACGTCGGACCAGAGCTGTGGGCTTGCGAGCGTCGTGACCTGCTCGAACAGGGATTTCGCGAACAGGGCACGCCGTCGCGCGGTGATGCTGGAAGCCGCCTGCTCCGCGCTGACCGCGATGAGGCGCGCGCGCTTCAACTGGCCTTCGACGGCGCTGAAGGCCTCGAGCTGGTCCGCCCGCTCTGTGGTGATGGCCGGATCTTCGGTGTGCGCCTCGCCGTCCGGCGCCTTGTCGTCGGGTTTGGGGCCGAGCTGCGCGATGCGAGCCTTGATCGCCGTGAGCTTCGGCTCGAGCTCCGCGATGGCCTCCTGGGCTCCGGCGGCAATCGGATCGAGCGCGGCGCGCAGCGCGACGAGATCGGCGTCCAGCACATGCTGACGCGCGAGGCTCTTTTCCACCTCGGCCAGGCTGGCTTGGAGCTTGTCGATGTCCTGCTGGGCGGCAGGCGGCGCCTGACCCGCGGGCTGGGCGAACGCCGGAGCCGCGAGAAAGGTCAAAGCGGCCAGAACCATGCCGACAAGGCGTTTCGCCAATGTGATCCTCGAGCTGGCTCGAAACCTCCGGGGGTGCACTCCCTCTGGCATCGAGTTCGCGGGACCGCAAGCCCGAAGCCTCGCAGGTCTCGGAATGGATTCGGGACGAGCCTCCGCGGGAATCGAGGCGGTACGGCGGCAGGCCTCCCGATCGGGGGAACGCGTTGATCGAGCCGCCACGGTGCGGGACTCGGGACGAGCGTCAGGGATACATGCGGCGGTGGTGGAAATGGTCATTATCAGGATCCAGTTGCCTTCGATCCTGTGCGGGGCCTTGTAGGGCAAGCCGAGAATGCTCGAGTCGCCTGAGGGCGGCTCTCGATCATGCCTCCTCGGGCGGCCGGTAAATATGCGTGCGGCCGAGATAGTCATGGATTTCCACGACGTCGTCTCGTCGCGTTTCCGCGAGATAGCTCGGCCCGATCGGGACTTTGCCGAACCCGCCGGGAAGATCGAGCATATATTCCGGGCGGCAGAGCCCCGAGACCCTTCCGAGCAGCTCCCGCATCAAGGCTCGCCCGCGTTCCATCGGGACGAAAAATCGCGCGGTCCCCGGCGCCGCATCGAGCTGGTGCAAGTAGTAGGGCTTGATCCTCGCCTCGACGAAGGCCCGCATCAAGGCCTCGAGCGTTGCGATATCGTCGTTGACGCTGGCGAGCAGCACGCTCTGGCTCAGCATCGGAATTCCGGCATCCACGAGGCGTGCGCAGGCCTCCCGCGCCGGCGCCGAAAGCTCGCGCGGATGATTGGCGTGGAGCACGACATAGACTGACTTTTCGCAGGATCGGAAGAGCGCGACAAGCGCGTCCGTGACGCGCGCCGGATCGACGGCGGGGACTCGCGTGTGAATCCTGACGATCTTCACATGCGCGATCGCGTCGAGCCGAGCCAGGACATCCGCGAGCCTGCGCAATGACAGCATCAAAGGATCGCCGCCGGTGAGGATGACCTCCCAGATCGCCGGCCTCGCGGCGACATAGGCGAAGGCCGCGTCGAGCACGTCCGGTGCGAGATGCGTGGGACTTCCCGGCCCGACGACCTCCCGGCGGAAGCAGAATCGGCAATAGACCGGGCAGACGTGCAAGAGCTTCAGAAGCACGCGATCGGGGTAGCGATGGACTATTCCCTCGACCGGGCTGAACGCCGCGTCGCCGATCGGGTCGGGCTTCTCCCAAGCTGCGGCCTCGAGCTCGGCGGGATCGGGGACGAATTGCCGAGCGATCGGATCGGCCGGATCGGCGCGGTCGATCAGCTCGGTGACCGCCGGTGTGAGCCCGATCGCATAGCGTTTCGCGACTTTCTCGATGTCGTCCCGGACTTCCTCCGGGACGAGGCCGGCGGCGACGAGATCGGCCACGCTGGAAAGCCCACCCCTCGGCTCCGTCATGGCGTCGTCCCGACCTCGGCGACCGGCGTCCACAGGACCTGCTCGATCCGCATGGCACCGGTCGCGAGCATCACGAGACGGTCGAAGCCGAGCGCAATGCCGCAGGCCTCGGGCATGATCGCGAGCGCGGCGAGAAAGTCCTCGTCGATCGGATAGGCATCGCCGTAAATCCGCTGCCGCTCGGTCATTTCCGCCTCGAACCTGAGACGCTGCTCGGCCGGGTCGGTCAGTTCACCGAAGCCGTTCGCGAGCTCGACCCCGCAGGCATAGAGCTCGAAGCGCTCCGCGAGCCGCGGGTCGGAGGACAGGCGTGCGAGCGCCGCCTCGCAGGCCGGATAGCCCATGAGGATCGTGGCGCGCCCGTGCCCGAGGTTCGGCTCGATCTTGTCCGAGAGCAGCTTGCTGAAAAGATCCGACCAGCTGTCGTCCGGGGCGACCCGCATCCCGCAGTCTCGAGCGTGGCGCGCGAGCGCCTCGCGATCGGGCTCGCCGCCGGGGAGTGTCGCGAGGAGATCGATGCCGACATGACGCTCGAAGGCTTCGGCGACGCTCAGGATCTGCGGCTCCGCGAAAGGGTCGGCGACACGGCCGCCGAAGGTCAGGACCCGCGTCCCGGCCGCCTCTGCAGTCGCAACGAGAAGCCCCGCGCAATCCTCGACCAAGCGCGAATAGGGCTCGTTCGCACGGTACCATTCGAGCATGGTGAATTCGGGATGATGCAGCTTGTCGCGCTCGCGATTGCGGAACACGTGGGCGAAGGTGAAAATCCGCTCCTCGCCCGCCGCGAGCAGCTTCTTGGCCGCAAATTCCGGCGAGGAATGAAGATAAAGCGTCGAGTCCCGGCTCGATGGATCGCAGAGCTTCGTCGCGAAGGCGCTGATATGGGCCTCGTTGCCGGGCGAGACCTGGAGGATCGCGGTGTCTACCTCGGTGAAGGACATCCCGGAAAAGAAGCCCCGCGCCCGCGCGACCATCCGCGCCCGCGCCTCCAGGAACGGCCGCCTGTCCTTGTGCACCTGCGGGGACCACCACGGGGAGCGTGGCGGAAGCGGCTCGCTCATCGTGCTATTTCGCTTGAAACCGGAGCCGGAACGCGGCTAGCGATGGTGCCGACCATTGCCGTTTCGCATCCAGGCGGGCTCGGCCTCCCCGAGCCTCCCGGATCGCACAGCCATGCCGAGGGAAATCAGTGAAAGTCATCGCGAGCTCGATTCGTAAAGGCAATATCATCGAGAAGGAAGACGGCCAGCTCTATGTCGTTCTGACCGCGGAGAGCTTTCATCCCGGCAAGGGGACGCCGACGACGCAGATCGACATGCGACGCCTCTCCGACGGCGTCAAGACCACGGAGCGCTACAAGACGACCGAGCAGGTCGAGCGGGCCTATGTGGAGGATTCCAACTTCAGCTACCTCTACCAGGACGGCGACGGCTATACGTTCATGAATGCCGAGACCTACGACCAGATCATCGTGCCGCCCGAAGTGATCGGCGACCAGGCGCAATGGTTGCAGGAAGGCATGACCTGCGTGCTCTCGATCTTCAACGGCACCGCCGTCGCGATCCAGCTGCCGGCTCGCGTCACCCTCGAGATCACCGAGACCGAGCCCGCGATGAAAGGCCAGACCGCTTCCTCCTCCTACAAGCCGGCGAAGCTCGCGAATGGTGCGCGGGTCATGGTGCCGCCGCATATTACGACCGGGACGAGGATCGTGGTCCAGACCGAGGACGGGAGCTACGTCGAGCGCGCCAAGGATTGAGCTTTTTCGTTGCCGGACGGCGTGGGCGCCGTCCGACGCGCGGAAGGAACCGCGGTCCATATGCGACGTTTGCCAGCGGGCCCCGAGATGGGTTCGAACAGCACAGAGGAAACGGAGCATGTTGAAAAATCTCGGTTTATCTGCCTGTGTCCTGGTTCTCGGCAGCGGTCTCGCGCTTGCCGGCTCGCACGAAGGCCAGAGCGGTCGGTCCGTCGCGACGGCCCCGTCCTCGCTCGCGACGTCGAGCTGGCTCGCTTCCGATGTCTATAAAGCCGCGATCTACGACACTGCCGAAAAGAAGATCGGCGACGTCAACGACCTCGTGATCGACAATGCCGGCATCGTCAAATCGGCCGTCATCGGGGTCGGCGGCTTCCTGGGCGCGGGCGAGAAGGAAGTAGCGGTGCCGTTCTCGGATTTGAAGGTCGCTTCCAAGGACGGCAAATCTTGGCTCGTTCTCGACCGGACCAAGCAAGATCTCGAGAAGATGCCCTCCTATAAGGGCATGAAGGGCAAGATCAGGAACGATTGAGCCGTCGAGATCTTCGAAAATAGCGAGGGGCCGTTACGACGGCCCCTTGCGTTTGCCGAAGCCCATGCGCCTCTCTTCGAGGCTTCGCATCCGGAGGGGCGGCCGGGAGCGCGCGGATGTCATTCGTTCGTTGCTTCGATCTCCGATTCTTGAGAAGAAGGCTGCGGCGCTCGCGTGTTGCGGTTCCTCGCCGATTGCTGCCGAGCCTGCCCGCGACGTGTCTTGGAAGACGATGCACGGTCACGAGGCTATCTGAGTAGACTACAGCAACACAATCCAGAGGATCGATCATGGCTTCGAATGTAATTCTGACCTTCGACCAGGCCGCTTACGCTGGCGGCGAGTCGATCACGCTTGCGGCCAGCGGTGACTACACGCGCATGGAGCAGTCAACCGTCCGAGATACTGGCGGGCACGCCGCCGCAATGAGGTCTGGAATGAAAGCCTATCTTCTCGCGGTCGCGTCAGCGGCCTTTTTTATTGCCTGCGGATCGGCGAATGCGCAACAGGCCGTGCTGCTATACGCCAGGGGCGTCGCAAATTGGGGTGATGGTCTGGCAACTCCTGGCGATGTCGATAAACCTGTTGTTCTCGCGACCGATGTGAACGGCCATATGCGCCTGCTCGGTGGCGGCGGTGGTGGCGGCGATGCAACGGCCGCAAATCAGGTCACTGGCAACAATTCCCTTGCTGCGATCGATGCCGGCATTCCAGCCGGGCTCGGACAGACGACAATGGCGGCCTCGATGCCCGTCGCATTTGAAAGCAAACAGAGCGCGATCCCTGTCACACTATCCCAGGGCGGAAACGCGGCGACCGTCTCGTCGAGCGGCGCACTATCGGTTGATGGATCGAAGTTGCGCTCTGTCCATGGCGCGACGACGGTCCCGACAACGGCGACAACCTACACCGCAAACCAGTCGCTCGGGGGCCTGATTACGGCTCCTGTTTTTGAAAGCACGACGAAAAGCTCGGGGACTCTAGCTAGGATTAGCATCGCTTTCAAGGGCGCGAACCAAACGCCGTCCCTGAAGGTCTATGTTTGGGAGGCCGCGCCTGACCAGACCGGCACGCCGACGTGCGCGAATGCCGCTGCATTCAACAACAAGGCCGAGAACGTCAGAACGCAAGTTGATGTCTACTCTCTTGTTCCGACGACATCTACTAACACGACGATGACATTCGCGGCTCTGAAATTGGCGGACCCTGTGATGAATAGGGACACGGTGACGACGATGAACCTCTACGCTTGCATCGTGACCGAAACGTCGGTAACGACGGCGGAGAACGATGCCGAGTTCATCATGCGTGTGGTGCGGGATTGAATACCATGATCGCGCGTCTTGCTATAGCCTGCGTCCTAGGCGCATGTTGCAGTGGCGCCGCCATGGGGCAGGGCGCCTTCTCTCTTATGCAGCAGCGGGCGATTATCGATCGCGCCGCGCCGCAGTATCTCGACAACAGCTTCTTCGCGGTCCACGACCTCGGGGCAGACGATGCCATCGCCGCAAAGCCCACGAGCGGCACATTCGACACGGTACGGATCATCTCCGCATTCGGTGGCGCTGGCACACTGAGCGATGCGCATCCGACCGGGTGCGGGGATGGGGCGGCAAATTCAGGATACGACGATACCACGGGTTGCGGTATCGATATTTGGCACCGCGTCGAGCAAACGCCTGGAACCCACCGCTTCGCGCTCATCGATGCTGCCGCGACACGGTACAAGGAGAGAGGCATCACGAAGGTCATCATCGCCTATCAATCTGCGCCGGACTGGGCGCTCGTCGGGAACAAGTATGAGGTCCAGAATGTCTCGATTGTCAATGGAAACGCGACGATAACAGCGACAGGAAACAACCTCGCGAACAACGAGCGTATCACCTTCTACAATGTGAGCGGCGGAAACCTTACAGGCACTGGATTTGCCTTCGGTTCGGCCTATTGGGTTGTCGGCCGCACCGCGAACAGCATTCAGCTCTCGAACTCTTTTGGCGGCGCCGCGATCGTCCCGAGTGGGAATAGCTCTGGCACCATCTCGATCCTCCTTCGGCGCTCGATCCCCGGAAACCTCGACAATCTGAAAGCCTATGTCCGCGCTGTCATCGCGCGGTTCGTCGCGAACGGCATGGAAGTCGTCGGCTATGAGGGGCCGAACGAGCCGAATCTACAGGACTTCTTCCAACCGGCTCTAGAGACCGATCCGGCCAATGGCGGACCGGATGTCGCCGCCATCCAATGCGCGATTGCCGATGCGGTGCGGACCAGTGCGGCGCCGAAAGCCAAAATCTTCCTCGCCCCGCCGAATACCATGGGTCGGTCCGGCGGTTCTGGGGGTATCTACTATACGCAATTTTTCGACACGTTGGCGCTGCCATGCACCGGGGTCGCGAGTATCCACGCCTATCCGATCGATGGGCAGACGACAGCGGATTTCAACGGCGACCTCCCGCTGTTCAAGGACTATTTCTACAAGCGCGGGTTCAAAGGTCCGTTCGCAATTAGCGAATATTCCTATAGTGCGGGCGGCACGGCTGCGCAGCGTCTCACGTACGTAGCGCCACGCTTGATCTTGCTTGCTGCGCACGGGTTTTCGTACCAGATTCCATATGCGATGGACGCCGCAGGTTGGGAAATGGCGACTCAGCCGTCCGGACCGACGAACGACTATGGCACGATGTACCTCACACTACGAGCGCGGCTTCTCGGGTTCCGATCGCTCGGAGCTCCGGTGGTCTCAGGTGACACGATCTATGCCGACTTCGCCAATGCACAGGGGCGACGCCTTCGTGGCGTGTGGACGATATCAGGTGGCGCCGGCACGCATACCGCGCCTGAGTGGACTTCCAAGCGCTTCGACATGGCGGGGACCGAGACCGCGACATCTCCCGGCGCGTCTGTTTCGATCGGCGCCGATCCGATCTTGATCGAGTCGCCGTAACAGCCGCAAGGCGGCGCAACCATGGGGATTGTATGGCATCCGATAATTATCCAGCGTGCATCAAGTTCGTCCTCTAATGGGAGGGTGGCAAGGTAGATGATCCGCAGGATCCTGGCGGGCGCACGAACCAAGGCGTGACGCAGGCGACTTACAACGGGTGGAGGCGCGCACGCGGGCTTCCAACCCGCGATGTGTACGACATGGCCGACGAGGAGGATCCAAGACTCTCGGCCGGGCGGACCAAGCAGGACCTCGAGAAGGCGCCGGCCTACCAGGGGATGAAAGGCAAGGTCAAGGCCGACTGAGCCGTCGGCCCGCCGAGACCGTTCCGACGATACCGAGGGGCCGTTTCGACGGCCCCTCGTTCTTGCGAAGGCTCGTGCGCCTCGTTCGGGGCCGCGCGGCTCGCACGGCAATTCTCGAGCTTAGAGCATTTTTTTCCGGCGAAGCGGGAACCACTTCGAGTCGAGAAAACGCAAAAACTTCAATAATGTAGAGCTGCCGTCGAGGAGGGCGCGATGACCGAGGACGCTCGCACGCCGGCGCTGCCGGGGCCTCTCGCGAGGGACGAACTCGCGCTCATGGATGCCTGGTGGCGCGCCGCGAACTATCTCTCGGTCGGCCAAATCTATCTGCTCGACAACCCGCTCCTCGCCGCGCCGCTCGAGCTCGCCCATATCAAGCCGCGGTTGCTCGGCCATTGGGGGACGACGCCCGGACTCAACTTCGTCTACGTGCACCTCAACCGCGTCATCAAGCAACGCGACCTCGACATGATCTACATCGCCGGTCCCGGCCACGGCGGACCCGGTATCGTCGCGAATTGCTGGCTCGAGGGCACCTACAGCGAGTTCTATCCCGAGGTCGGGCAGGACGCGCGCGGGATGCAGAGGCTCTTCAAGCAGTTCAGCTTCCCCGGCGGAATTCCGAGCCATGTGGCGCCCGAGATCCCCGGATCGATCCACGAGGGCGGCGAGCTCGGCTACGCGCTCTCGCATGCCTATGGTGCGGCCTTCGACAACCCGGGGCTCGTGGTCGCCGCGATCATCGGCGACGGCGAGGCCGAGACGGGCCCGCTCGCGGCCGCCTGGCATTCGAACAAGTTCCTCGATCCCGTGACCGATGGCGTCGTCATCCCGATCCTCCACCTCAACGGCTACAAGATCGCCAATCCCACGATCCTCGCCCGGATCAGCGCCCGCGAGCTCGAGAGCTATCTCGAAGGGTGCGGCTATCGTCCCTACGTCGTCGAGGGGGACGATCCGATAGTCATGCATCAGGCCATGGCGGCGACCCTCGACAGGGTGCTCGACGAGATCGCCGCCATCAAGTCCGAAGCCCGCGTGAAGCGCGATCGGCCGATCTGGCCCATGATCGTGCTCCGGACGCCGAAAGGCTGGACCGGGCCTCGGGAAGTGGACGGCCACAAGACGGAAGGATTCTGGCGTTCGCACCAAGTGCCCATCGCGGAGATCGCGCAAAGGCCCGAGCATATCGCGCTGCTCGAGAGCTGGATGCGGAGCTATCGGCCCCACGAGCTCTTCGATGCCGACGGCAGGCTCGATCCTGCGGTCGCCGCGCTCGCTCCCGTCGGCGAGCGGCGCATGAGCGCCAATCCTCATGCCAATGGCGGCCGCTGCCGCATGTGTGGGCTCGATCTGCCGGAGGTCGAGAGCTACGCCGTCGAGGTGACGACGCCCGGCAGCGTCATGGCTGAAGCGACCGCCGTCCTCGCGACCTATCTCCGCGACGTCCTCGTGATGACCGCTCATTCTCGCAACTTTCGCCTGTTCGGGCCGGACGAGACCGCATCCAACCGATTGTCGCGCGTCTTCGAGGCCACCGATCGCGCGTGGAACGCTACGACCCTTCCCTACGACGAGCATCTCGCGCCGGGCGGACGAGTCATGGAGATCCTGAGCGAGCATACGTGCCAGGGCTGGCTCGAAGGCTATCTCCTCACCGGGCGCCACGGCCTGTTTTCCTGCTACGAGGCCTTCATCCACATCGTCGATTCGATGTTGAACCAGCACGCCAAATGGCTCAAGTCGTGCCGCGAGATCCCTTGGCGGCGGCCGATCCCGTCCCTCGTCTACCTGTTGACCTCGCATGTCTGGCGCCAGGACCACAACGGGTTCAGCCACCAGGATCCGGGCTTCATCGATCATGTCTGCAACAAGAAGCCGGAGATCGTGCGGGTCTACCTGCCGCCGGACGCCAACTCCTTGCTCTTCGTCGCGGATCATTGCCTGAGGAGCTGGAACCGCATCAACGTCATCGTCGCCGGCAAGCAGCCCGCGGCGCAATGGCTCTCGATGGATGCCGCGATCAAGCATTGCACCGCCGGGATCGGCATCTTCGAATGGGCGAGCAACGACCGCGGCACCGAGCCCGACGTGGTCATGGCTTGCGCCGGCGATGTGCCGACCCTCGAGACCCTCGCCGCGACCGATATCCTGAGACGTCACCTTCCGGAGCTGCGAATTCGCGTGGTGAACGTCGTCGATCTCATGACCCTCCTGCCGCGGGAGGAGCATCCCCACGGGCTCGCGGATCGCGATTTCGACGTGCTGTTCACCAAGGACAAGCCGGTGATCTTCGCCTATCACGGCTATCCTTGGCTGATCCATCGATTGACCTATCGGCGCACCAACCATGCGAACATCCATGTGCGCGGCTACAAGGAGGAGGGCACCACGACGACGCCCTTCGACATGGTCGTGCGCAACGACCTCGACCGGTTCCATCTCGTTGCCGATGTCGTCGACCGGCTGCCGCAGCTCGGCGCCGCGGCGGCCTATATCAAGCAGATGGCTCGCGACAAGCTGATCGAGCACACGGCCTATATTCGCACCCACGGAGACGATATGCCGGAAGTCAAGGATTGGCGCTGGCCCGCCGCGTGGGATGGGGCGTGACCGGCTGGTCCAGCCGTCGCATCAGCGCTCGGGCGTCGTGTGGTGCGCGCGACTTGTCCGTGTTGTCGAAATAAAGGAACACGTCACGGCATCCGGGCGGCGGCGTCGACGCCTCTATGAAGTCGCCGTCGAGCATCGGCTCGCCTCGCGACCACGCCCGCGCGCGTGCCGCCCACGTGGCGATCGCCGCAGCATCATAGCCGCTGCGGTAGAGCTCCTCGGAACCGTGGAGCCTGCAATAGACGAAATCCGAGGTGATATCCATGAGCCGCGGCCATGTGACGGTATCGGCGCAGACGAGCGCGATATCGAGGCTGCGGAGAAGCCGGACGAAAGCCTTGTCGCGAAAGCTCTCGTGACGGATTTCGACGGCATGGCGCAGCGGCCGGATGGCGTCGGTCTCGAGCCAAGCCCTTCCATCGAGGCGGTGGTCGTGCTCGCGGGAGAGGCTCGCGGCTGCCTGCGTATCATGGGGCAGAAGGGCGAGAAACTCGCAGAGAGGTTCAGGGTCGAAACGAAAGCTCGGCGGAAATTGCCACAGGATCGGGCCGAGCTTGGCTCCGAGCCGCAACAGGCCGGAGGCGAGAAAATTGGCGAGGGGGACGCGCGGCTCGCGCAGGCGCTTCATGTGGGTGATGAAGCGCGGCGCCTTCACCGCGAAGACGAAATCGTCCGGCGTCTCCGCGGCCCAACGCGCGAAAGCGTCGGGCTTTTGCAGGCCGTAGAAGGTGCCGTTGATCTCGATCGAGGGGAAGCTCTGGCTGGCATAGGCGAGCTCCTGGCGCTGCGGCAGGCCGGCAGGGTAGAAACGGCCACGCCAGGGCGGATAGCTCCATCCGGAAATGCCGATGCGGATCCTGCCGTGCGCGCCCATGGCCGGCTAACGTGGGTGCGTCCGTCTCGTTCCGTCGAGACGTGGGTCTTACGCTACCGAGCCGACGCCGCGCCGCCTGCGATCCGACCGTAAGCCAGGAATCGGATCGATCCCGGCTGGCTCACACGTAGCGGACAGTCGCGAACATGCCGGCTTCCATATGGTAGAGCAGGTGGCAGTGCAGCGCCCACCAGCCCGCATTGTCGGCATCGAAAGCCACCGTGACGCTGGTTCTCGGGGGCACGAGCACGGTGTCGCGCTTCGCGCCGGCGAACCGGCGTCCATCGATTCCGACCACCTGGAAGACGTGGCCGTGCAGATGCATGGGGTGCGGCATCATCGTCTTGTTGACGAAGACCAGCTCGACCCGCTCGCCCTCCTTGACAGGAAACGGCGGGGTCTCTTTCGTCCATTCGATGTCGTTGATCGACCATTGGTAGCCGGCCATGTTCCCGGTCAGGTCGAGCGTGTGGGTTCGATCGGTCGGCCGATCCGCGAGGGGTCGCACGGCGCGGAGCTTGTGCTCGAGATCGAGAGTCAGCGCCGCCGACGTGAACTCTATGGTTTCCGGGATCCGCTTCACCACGGCGCGTCCGGCCTCGAGGATGATCCCGGTTCGGTTGCGCTCGCCCTCGACCACGGCGAGGATCGGATGCGCGGCGGGCTCGCGCGGGATCGTGAGCCTGATGTCGAGGCGCTGCGCGACGGCGATCGGGAAGGTTCGGCCTTTCACGGGGTGCACGTCGTGGCCGTCCACGGCGATCAGCTCGCCCTCGTGCTCGCCGAGGTCGAGGTGAAAATTGGTCATGGCCGAGGCGTTGATCACCCGAAGCCGCACCTTGCCGCCCGGCTCGACCTTGACGACCTCGGGATCCGCGAGGGTCCGGTCGTTGGCGAGAAATGCGTCGTATTGCACGTCGTTGAGGTCGGGTCCCTCCTGCGGCACGGGCATCGCCATGGCCATGCCCGGCATAGGTCCCATCGAGGATGAATGCCCAGCATGGGCGTCGTCGCCCATAGCCATGGACTTGGGCTTACGGAGCTTCGCATAGATCTCGGCGGGCGGCGTGAAGCTGAAATCGTTGAGCAGCATGACGACGTCTTGCTCGTCGCGCGGCCCGTGGGGATCGCGAATGACGAGAGGGGCGGCCATGAGAAGCTGCTCCTGGAATCCCTCGTGCGAATGCATGAAGAACGTGCCGGCGAAGGTCAGCGGAAAATCATAGTCGGCACTTCCACCGGGAGGGATCGGCGGCGCCGAGATGCCGGGGACGCCGTCCTGCCGCCACGGCGGCGTGAGTCCGTGCCAATGGACGAGGCTCGGCACGTCGAGGCGATTTTCGACCCGGACACGATAGGGCACGCCGAGCTCCGTCATGACGCCCTGAACCCCATCCGGCTGCCGGATAGCGAGGCGCGACGCCGCCTTGCCGTTCACCTCGATGCGGCGCCGCTCCAGCCGGAGAACGAGCGGCGGAGTGTCGTTCGCCGAGGCTCGGGTGAAGGGGGTGGCGCCGGCGGCGAGCGACAGTTCCAGGAGCTTGCGACGAGTCAGCATCGAGCTTTCCTTCTCGGCGATGTCGCAGCATTTTCGAGGGGGTCGAGCGGCAGCGCAAGCGAAACTTCGGGCTCGCGGCCTCGTTCAATAGCCCTTCCTGGCGGGCGCCGCCGATGCTATGCGAGCGGCGCCGTGAAGAAACGAGGGTTGCGCATGAGCGAGATTTGGCTGCGTGCCGGGGAGGCGACGGTTCTCGCCGCCGAAGGGCAGTTCACCGATGCGATGCCGGAGGTGATTATCGGCCACATCAAGGGTCCGGTCGGCCATGCCTTCGCCGCCATGGCGGGCCAGGTCGCCGGGCATCCGCGCATGTTCGTCATCCGGGACTGCAACCAGATGGTGCGTCCGCCGACGATGATGACGACCAAGATGACCGTGCGGTCCGAGGCCTATGTCGAGCTTCTCGGCGGGGTCGTGCAGGGGGCGATCGGAGATGCCGTCGTCGATTGCGTCGCCGAGGGCATCTTGCCGCAACCGGGAATCGATCAGCTCTGCATGATCGTCATGGTCTGGCTCGACCCGCGCTGCGCGACCCACGAGTCCCTCGACAAGCGCGACCTCTATCGCACGAACTACGAGGCCACGAAGCTCGCGATCTCCCGCGCGATGAAAGGCGAGCCCACGATCGAGGAGTTGATCGCCAACCGCAAGACCGTCAGCCATTACGCCTTGGAGGGCGTGCTCGAGCCCTAGATCACGATGAATTTGGATCGAACCGATCCAAATTCATGAACGTGATCGATTCTAAAGACTTAGCGCGAGATAAGCAGATCAGTTTATGCAATCTGCGTAAACTCGATTGCGCCCGACCACCGCTATCCACTTTTCCTCTTCCCGCTCCAGCTCGGTCACGCGATGCGCAGGCCGGGACACGATCACACGCGCCTGGCCGATCCGGCGCCCCTCCTCGCGTAGGCGAGCCGGATGTGCGGCCTTCACGCTCGCGGCGTGCGCCTGCGGATCAAGCCTTCCTGGACGACCGAGGCGACCAGCCGGCCATCGTGCGAGAACAGGAACCCGCGCGTCAGGCCCCTCGCGCCGCCGGAGCTCGGGCTGTCCTGGGCGTAGAGAAGCCATTCGTCGGCGCGGAGCGGCCGGTGGAACCACAAGGCGTGATCGAGGCTCGCGACCTGGAAGCTCGGATCGAACAGGCTGTGGCCATGGGCCATCAAGGCGGTATCGAGCAGGGTCATGTCGGACAAATAGGCGAGAACGGCGCGGTGGATGCCGGGATCGTCGGGCAGCCGGCCGGTCGCCCGGAGCCAGACGTTCTGCTCCGGCGGCCCCGCGGCCCGCCGCACATAGCGGGAGAGATCGACCGGGCGGATCTCGATCGGCCGCTCGCGCGTGAACCAGCGCCGGACCGGCTCCGGCATGGCATCGCCGAACCGGGCGAGCATCTCGGCCTCGCTGGCGAGATCGTCGGGCATCGGAACATCGGGCATCGCGGCCTCGTGCTGGAGACCCTCTTCCTCGGCCTGGAACGATGCCGAGAGCGAGAAGATCGCGCGCCCGTGCTGGATCGCGTTGCAGCGGCGAGTCGTGAAGCTCTTGCCGTCGCGCAGCCGATCGACCTCGTAGACGATCGGCACGGCGGGGTCGCCCGGAAGCAGGAAATAGGCATGGAGCGAGTGCGGCGCGCGGCCCTCGACCGTTCGGGCCGAGGCGACCAGCGCCTGGGCGATGACGAGGCCGCCGAAGACACGCTGCCAGCCCACCTGCGGGCTGCGGCCGCGAAAGATATTCTCCTCGATGCGCTCGAGATCGAGGATGGTCAGAAGCTCGGCGATCGCAGCGGACATCGAGGCTCCGTTTTCGTCGGGGGCGCGCAGGCCAGAGCCGCAGGCTCAGGGGATGCCGTTCGGCTCTACATATTTGAAGGATTGCGGATCGAAGGGAGCGATGTAGCGACCGGTGGCGTGCCGTGCGCCGATCCTGCTCTCTGCCGTCAAGACGATCGGATAATGCGTCGCCTCTGGACGTGACGTATCGACGCCGAGCGAAATCTTCACCTCGTTGCAGTCCTCGCCGCTGAAGGTCTTCAGCTTGCCGTCTTCACAAGTCCCCATGTTGTCGTGATCGCCGGGCAGCGATCCGGCCTCGACGATTGTCCCGTCGCGTGGGAGGTAGAGGTTCAGGCGCCCTTCGGTCACGCCTTGGCCCATGTAGCTCGTCGTCTCGACCCAACCCCAAAGGTCGGTCCCGAGCTTGCGAACCTCGAAATTCTCCGGCGGATTGGCACGACCCCAGGATCCGTCGATCATGGGCACGCTTCTCGCCACGAGGCGCCAGGCGGGCTCGTCCGGAGCGAAGGTCGCAAAGGCGATCACCCCGGCGCAGGCGTGGCAATCCTTTTTCGGGTCGTCGCCCGCGAGCAGGACATGGATCTGCGGTCCGCTCGGGGTAACGACCCGGACCGTCTTGGTGATCTTCAAGCAAGTCGAAAGGGCTGCGCCATCGGAATGGGCCGTCACACGGCGACATCTGCGTGCGGGATCGTATCGGCCGAATTCCTTGCCGAGGTCGGCGCTCGCGACGGCCTTGCTCACGTCGGCAAAGCGGTCTTTCGCCGAAACCGGCGCCACAGCCGAGCAAATCACCGTGAGCGCGAGCAAGGACGTGCGTGCAAGCCGTGAGCTGGGCATCGGTGGGTGTCCGTCGATCGCGGCACGCCTCGGAACGGGCACGTCGCCGCGGCGGCCACATTCACGTGCGGCGGGGATGTTTCGCGCTGCCCGTCGGCATCGTTCGAGAGCACGTGCCCTCGCTCAATCCTCTAGCCGGCGGGCCTCCTCGGGCAGCATGATGGGGATGCCGTCCCGGATCGGGTAGGCGAGCTTTGCGGCGCGCGAGATCAGCTCCTGCTTCTCGGCGTCGTATTCGAGGGTGTCCTTCGTCTGGGGGCAGACGAGGATCTCGAGCAGCCTCGGATCGATCCGCGAGGGTTCCGGTGCGGCGGCGCTCGTCGGCTTCTGTGATTTGTCGATCATCTCTCGATCCCGTTCGTCACTGCAACGGCGTCGATGTGCTCTTGCCCCGCGCGATCTCGAACTCGGTGATCGCGACGAGCACATCGGCGCGACCCTTGAGGTCGTGCGCCTCGAGAAGGGCCTGCTTCTCCTTCGGCCCGAACGGGCTCATCATGGACAAGGCATTGACCAGGGCCTCGTTCGGCGCCTCGTTGATGCTGCCCCAGTCGATCTGGAGATCGTTCGTCTCGGCAAAGTCGCGCAGCGCCCGCAAAATTCCATCGCGATCGACCAGGTCCTCTCCGGCGCGGGGGCTGAAATCGACGAGAAACGGGCCGAAGTCCACCCGGCACTGCCGATAGGGCGTGACGACGGCGAGCTCCTCGACGATCTTGAAGCGCGCGATCCCCGTGAGCGTGATGAGGTAGCGTCCGTCTCCGGTCTCG
This sequence comes from Beijerinckiaceae bacterium, assembly GCA_024304885.1. Taxonomy (GTDB): domain Bacteria; phylum Pseudomonadota; class Alphaproteobacteria; order Rhizobiales; family Beijerinckiaceae; genus Methylocapsa. Next base: position 1,868,924 of record JALJOM010000003.1, on the reverse strand, counting down.
GCGAGCTGGGTGATGCGGCCGGCACAGCCGACCGAGAAAAGCGCCGGTTCCAAGCTGCTCCACTGCGCTTCCGGGTCCGGCTGGATCATCCCGATCACCCGCGAGCCGCGGAGCGCGTCGTCGATCATGGCGAGGTAGCGCGGCTCGAAAATGTTCAACGGCAACTGGCCACGCGGGAGGAGGAGCGCTTGGGACAGCGGGAAGACCGGGAGGACTTGGGGAAGCTCGTCCGGCGCGTGGTAGATATTGTTGATCGTCATGTCTCGAACTCGCGTGCTCGCACGCCGGCGCGTGGCTCCCGACGGCCGAGAGCGGACAAAATCTCCCCCGTTACGGCGCGATCCGAAACCGAAGCAACAATGGTGCGCTTTCGCCCCGAGACAATCTAGGGTCGCGCGGCAATTCGACCATGGGGAGGCGAGGAATCTTGCGCCTTCCGTCGAGCGCTGGCAAGCGCCGTTTGGCTCGAGAGCGCTTTTCGATCCGAGGGAATCGGAAAGCAGCTCCGATTTCTTGTCTTGTCGCAATTTCACGACGCGAACCGCTCTCCGGTTCGCTGGTCATCGGTCTAGACGACGAGCCAGTCCGTGCCGGGATTGTGCTCGACATTTCCGCCGCCGATGATGGCGGTCCCGTTCAGCTCCCAGATCGCGGCTTGGCCAGCTGTGCTCTGGAACAAGATGTCGGACTTGTCGTCGGCGTTGAAGTAGCCGGTGCCGATCACCTTCCACTCCGTGCCAGGATTGTAGGCCACGCCCGGCTCTAAGCCGACAAATCCCCCGCCGGTGATGGCGGTGCCGTTCAGCTCCCAGATCGCGACCTGGCCATCCATGTGCTGGAACAGGATGTCGGACTTGTTGTCGCCGTTGAAGTCTCCGGTGCCGATCGCTTTCCAGCCCGTGCCCGGGTTGTAGGCCACGTTCGGCTCTAAGCCGACAAATCCCCCGCCGATGATGGTGGTGCCGTTCAGCTCCCAGATCGCGACCCGGCCATCCGTGTGCTGGAACAGGATGTCGGACTTGTCGTCGCCGTTGAAGTCTCCGGTGCCGATCGCGTTCCAGTTCGTTCCCGGATAGTAGGCCACACCTGGATCATGCCCGACAAATCCCCCGCCGGTGATGGTGGTGCCGTTCACCTCCCAGATCGCGACCACGCCATCCGTGTGCTGGAGCAGGATGTCGGACTTGTCGTCGCCGTTGAAGTCGCCGGTACCGATCACCTGCCATTCCGGGCCTGGATTATGCCCGACAGTTCCCCCGCCGGTGATGGTGGTGCCGTTCACCTCCCAGGTCGCGACCTGGCCATCCGTGTGCCGGAACAGGATGTCGGACTTGTCGTCGCCGTTGAAGTCTCCGGTGCCGATCGCCTTCCAGCCCGTTCCCGGGTTGTAGGCCGTGCCCGGGGTGAAGCCGACAAATCCCCCGCCGATCGCGGTGGTGCCGTTCAGCTCCCAGATCACCAACGTGCCATCATTGGCCTGCCAGAGGATGTCCGACAACCCGTCCCCGTTGAAGTCGTTTTGAGGCGGAGTGCCAGACGGAGTGCCAGGCGGAGGCTCCGGCGGCGGTACCGGCGGAGTACCTTGGCCTGCGCCTACGATCCCGGCAAACGGATCGACATCGGAGGCGAGTTCGATCGTCCCCGCGGCCGTGCCGTCGGTGCGATAGAGGTTGACGCCCGTCCCGTCGAAGGCCTCGAAATACAGGGCCCCGTCGATATTCGTGAGAAGATCCGGATTCGAGCCTTCGAGCAGCGTCGGGTCGAGGTCCTTGACGATATGCGTGCCGGCCGCTGTTCCGTCGGTGACCCAGAGCTCGCGTCCGCGCGTCCCGTCGTCGGCGACGAAGTAGAGTGCGCCGTCGACCACGGTCAGCTGATCTGGAAAGGAGCCGGCGATCCCCGGGTTTAGATCGGCCAGAAGAGTGGTGCCGAGCGCGGTGCCGTCCGACTTCCACAATTCGATCCCATTGGTCCCGTTATCGGCGGTGAAATACAAGGCCCCGTTGAACGCGGTCAGATTCGACGGGAAGGAGCCGAGGCCCGGGTTTATGTCCTTGACGCGCTGGGTGCCGTCGCTCGTCCCGTCGGACTTCCACAGCTCGAAGCCCGTCACTCCGTCGTTGGCTACGAAGTACAAGGTTCCGCCCACTGCCGTGAGCGCGGTAGGTTCCGAGCCGAACCCGCCAGCGCCAATGTTCTTGACGAGCCGGGTACCCTCGGGGGTTCCGTCGGATCTCCAGAGTTCCTGCCCGTTGATCCCGTCAACCGCCGTGAAGTACAAGATCCCATTGGCGACAGTCAGTTGCGAAGGAAACGAGGACTCTCCGCCGGCCTGGATATCTCGGACGAGCCTGGTGCCGTCCGCGGTACCGTCGGATTTCCACAGCTCGATTCCGTTCGTCCCGTCGTCGGCAGCGAAATACAAGGTTCCGCCGAGGACCGTGAGCTCGGAAGGCGAGGAGCTGCTCGCACCGGGCCGGATGTCCTTGACGATCTGGGTGCCGTCCGCGGTACCGTCGGATTTCCACAGCTCGGTCCCGAGCGCCCCATTGTCGGCGATGAAATACAAGGTCTCGCCGAGGATCGCGAGATCGGAAGGCGAGGAATTGCTTGCACCGGGGCTGATGTCCTCGACGAGCCGGGTGCCGGCCGAGGTTCCGTCGGAAAACCACAGCTCGTTTCCGTTCGTCGCGTCCTCGGCGACGAAGGCGACGCCGCCTGCGAACGCCGTGAGCTGTTGCAGGGGGGCCCCGCCCGTGTTCAGAAGCTTCACGAGCTGTGTGCCGCCCGAGGTACCGTCGCTGGTCCAAAGCTCGACATTGTCGCCGTTCGCCTTGGCGAAATAGATCGTGGGCACGAGCTGCGTCCTCCTGGAGAGCTGACATCGGCGCAGGCCGAGTTGGTCGAGCGGCTATACCAAAGCTTTCTTGCCGGACAAGCACAACTAATAGTTATCGCTTGGATCTCGGGACATGGCGGCACACGTGCCGTGCCGGAAGGTGCGACGCTATGTCCTCTGATCGACCGGCTTCCAGACGAAGCGCAGCAGCCATCGGCGCCGTGCAGGTTGGTGCTCGGCGCGAGCCTGGCCGTCTTCCGGCGACGTGGACGATGGTTCGCCTTTCGCTGCCTATATCGATCCGAAATTGCGACAATATAAAGACAAGTCGACGAAGTAGACCGGATTCCGTGTCGCCTGGTTCGCAGACCTTTCGGCGGGCGGGCTCACGCAACGGCGAGATTGAGTTGCCTGCGATCTTTCGCGGCAGCGTTGTAGCAATGACTAGAATGATCACATCGATGCGAAAGCGCTACAAAAGTGTAACGTAGAACTGTTTTCCTATTCGATTGCATCGAAAATCGCTCTCGTCCTTTGACTTCGTGTATCCGGGGGGCGGGGCGACGGCCCGCTCTTCCCGGGCGCGTCGAAGCGGGTGCGGCCGAGGTGTCGGCGCGCGAGGATCAGGCGCCGAACGGGGATCGACCCGCGTCGGATGTCGTCTCGAAGACCATTTCAGACCTACCGGATCGCTGCGTGAGTTCTCGTCGTGACAATGCGACAAAGCAAAGAAATAGGGCCGCTTTCCGATCCAGCGGAATCGGAAAGCCGCTCTACACCCTTGTGTTGTCGCAATTTTACGACGCGAAGCGGTATCCGGTTCGCTGGAACTTGCTCTAGTCGGTCTTGCCCTCGAGCTCGCGGAGGAGACGTTGGACGAGGTCCGGCGTGCTGTCCGTGGTCGGCAGGGCGAACACCTTGCGCAGCTTGCCGCCGAGATGAGCTTGAATCGACTTGCTCGGCCCCACCGCCGTTTCGAGCGGCTCGAAGCGGCTGTCGTAGCTCGAAACCAGCTTCGCGCGCAGTCCCGTCGTCTTCGTCATCTTGTTCATCGAGGTTCGCGTCTTCAATCTCACCGAGGTCTCGGCGGCGTCCGTGCCGCGCAGCGGGGTTCGTCGCACGACTTCGCCGCTCCGAAAGCGTGCGGGCCGGCACGTCTCGGGCTCCTAGGTCAGCATCTCGTGCAATCGAGAGAGAATGGGCGTGAGCCGAACCGTTCGGCGAGGATCACGGGGTACAAACGAAAAAAAGCCATGATTTGTTCCCTGCGTCGTGCTCGAAAGCAGGGGAAAATTCCGATGCCGACATGCCGGACCGCACCGAGAGCTTTGGCGCTTCCATTTCAGCCTGCGAAGGCCTCGACCGCGCGAGTCCCCCACCTGCCGAAAGAGATTCCATGAAAGTGGCGGCGGTGCTGCCCCTGATCTCGTCCGAGAACGAGGCGGTCTCGCTCTGGCTCGATCGGAAGCTCGCGGGGCGGCCGGCGCTCGACCACCTCCTCGCACGAGTGGCGCGGGTCGCCGCGCTCGCCGGCCTCGTCGTGGCGACGACCTCGCGCGCATCGGACGATCCGGTCGAGGCGTTTTGCCGGGCGCGGGAGATCGCCTGCTTCCGCGGCGAGCCAGAGGGCGCAGAGGACCGGCTCGGGCTCGTCCTCGCCGCCGCGAGATCGATGGATGCGGGCGCGGTGCTTCTGGTCCGGCCCGATCAGCCTTTGCTCGATCCGGCGATCCTGCAACGCGTCGTCGATCTCGTCGCCATGACGGACGGCATGGTCGATTTCGTCGGGACGACGCTCGCGCAGAGCTATCCGCGGGGAATGGGCGTCGAAGCGTGCACGGTCGCCGCCCTCGATGATGCCGACCGGCGCTGCGCCGACTTCGAGGCCCGGCGCGACGCCGCAGCCCATCTGCGGCAGAACTCGCGTCTCTATCGCCTGCTCGCCGTCGCGGCGGAGGACGGCCTCGCCCGGCCGGACCTCGATTTCGAGCTCTGCCGCGACGCGGATCTCGAGAGGATCGCCGAGATCCTCCAGCATTTCGACGGCAGAAGCGACATTTCCTTGCGCGAGATGATCGATTTCCTCGACGGTCGAGCGTGACAGGGCCGCACGCGTGCTATTCCGCGGCGCTCCGCGCCCCGCCGAACCGCCGCTCGATGTAATCGACCACGAGCGCCTTGAATTCCGCGGCGATGCCTTCGCCGCGCAAAGTCATGGCCTTCTCGCCGTCGATGAAGACCGGTGCCGCCGGCGCCTCGCCGGTGCCGGGCAGGGAGATGCCGATGTCGGCATGCTTCGATTCGCCGGGCCCGTTGACGATGCAGCCCATCACCGCGACGTTGAGGGTCTCGACGCCCGGATAGCGGCTGCGCCAGAGCGGCATCTCGTCGCGAATATAGGCTTGGATATCGCGCGCGAGCTCCTGGAAGACGGTCGAGGTCGTGCGACCGCAGCCGGGGCAGGCGGCGACGAGCGGCACGAAGGTGCGAAAGCCCATGGTCTGCAGGAGTTCCTGGCCGACCTTCACCTCGACGGTGCGGTCGCCGCCGGGCTCGGGCGTCAGCGAGACCCTGATCGTATCGCCGATCCCCTCCTGCAATAGGATCCCCATTGCGGCGGAGGAGGCGACGATCCCCTTCGAGCCCATGCCTGCTTCCGTCAAGCCGAGGTGGAGCGCGTAATCGCTGCGCGCGGCGAGCATGCGATAGACCGCGATCAGATGCTGCACGTCGGAGACCTTGGCCGACAGGATGATCCTGTCGCGCGAAAGCCCGAGCTGCTCGGCGCGGGCAGCCGACAGCAGGGCCGATCGGACCATGGCCTCGCGCGTCACGGCGCCGGTGGACAGAGGCGTCGAGGAGCGCGCGTTCGCGTCCATGAGCGCGGTGAGAAGATCCTGGTCGAGAGAGCCCCAGTTGACGCCGATCCTGACCGGCTTGCCGTGCTTCAGCGCGATCTCGACGATCGAAGAGAACTGGCTGTCCCTCTTGTCCTTGAAGCCGACATTGCCCGGGTTGATGCGATACTTGTCGAGGGCCTGCGCGCACGCCGGGTGATCGGCGAGAAGCTTGTGGCCGATGTAATGGAAATCCCCGACGAGGGGGACGGTACAGCCCGATTGCGCGAGCCGGTCGCGAATATGCGGCACGGCCGCCGCGGCCTCGTCGCGATCGACCGTGATGCGGACGAGTTCGGAGCCCGCCCTCGCCAAGGCCGCGACCTGGGCCGCCGTCGCCTCGACGTCGGCGGTATCGGTATTGGTCATCGACTGGACGACGATCGGCGCGCCGCCGCCGACCAGGATCGCCCCCGGACCGGTTCCGACGCGAACCCCGATCGAGCGACGTCGGGGCAAGGGGCCGTCGGCCGCAATCGTATCCGAGACGGCGAGCGCTTCCGAGCCGATGTCCATGCGAGAATCGTCCAGATCTGGTGAAGGTGCGAGGGCAGACGAAAAATCCGCGGATCGTTTCGCAATGCCGCTCCGAAAGGTCTAGACTAGTCGTGGTCAAAATCGCGTTTCGCGTCAAGCCGCGCACGCGCAGGTCGTCCGAGCCGCGGCGCGGGAGCAGCTTCGGGTGACGCGGAGCCCGCTTCGCGTCCCGAAATCGCGGCCCCACGACAAAGGCGCGCGGAACGCAGCGCGGGTCACCTGGATCCTAGAAAAGGCAAGGAAAACTAGAACATGCGGTTCTCGGACCTCGTTGCAGGCTTCGCCTTGGTCTTCGCGATCGTGGCGAGCCTCTATCTGAACCACCGAAGCAAGAAGCAGCTCGCGGCGGCGAAGCCCCTGAACACGGAGGTCAAGATCGGTACCGTGACCGACAAGAAACGCCGGCACCGCGGCGAGGCCGACGAGCAATCCGATCCGGTCTATCAAGGGACTTTCGTCGTCAACGATGGTCGGGTCGCGCTCGATACGTCGCATTTCCACATCCGTCGCAAGAGCCACGACGAGTTCATCGAGGTTCAGGTCTTCGCGGCGCGGTTCTACGAGGATCGCCTGAAGCCGGTCGTCGAGGCCGGCCACAAGATCACGGCGACCCCCGTGAGCGGGGAAACCTTCAAGCAGGCGCTGGCCGAGGCCGAGGCGATCTCTGTCGAGTTCCGCGATGTCTCCGGCCGTATCTTCCGGAGCCGCGAGATGACGCTGCGATAGGCCCACGTCGAAGCCGCGACTCGGATCGGCCGATGCGCGGCTGCCTCGAACGGCGAGCGGACCCATGACACTCCAGCCGGCGGAATCGCGCCTCTCCGATCGCGTCGGCCGCGCCGATTGGGACCGGATTGCCGGCGACCTCGCCGCGCGAGGCTATGCGGTCGAGGACGGACTCTTGTCCCCGCGGGACTGCCGGAGCCTCGCCGCGCTCTATGGCGACGACAGAAGGTTTCGCCGGACCGTCGTCATGGCGCAGCACGGCTACGGGCGAGGCGAGTACAAATATTTCGCCGATCCGCTGCCCGAGCCGGTCGCGGAATTGAGGGCGGCGCTCTACGCTCGGCTCGCGCCGGTCGCCGACGACTGGAGCGCGCGCCTCGGCACGGAGCGGCGCTATCCGTCCGCGCACGAGGACTTTCGGACGCTCTGCCACGAGGCGGGGCAGCTGCGCCCGACGCCGCTTCTCCTGCGCTATCGCGCGGGCGACTATAATTGCCTCCACCAGGACCTTTATGGGGCGCTGGCCTTTCCCTTCCAGGTCGCGATCCAGCTCTCGGAGCCGGGCGTCGATTTCACCGGCGGCGAGTTCCTCGTCCTCGAGCAGAGGCAGCGCCGGCAAGCGCGGGGGGAGGTGGTCCCGCTCGGGCTCGGAGACGCGGTGATCCTCGCGGTCCGTCATCGGCCGGTGGAGGGACCGCGCGGCACCTCACGAGCGGTGATGAAGCACGGCGTCAGCCTCGTGCGGTCGGGCGAGCGCTTCGTCGCAGGGCTCATCTTCCACGACGCGACGTGAGGGAGGGCTATCGTCTACGAAACTCGTGCGAGCCTTTGCACGGGGATTTCATGCTCGCGCAAGCACACTTTCGCGAGATCGTAGGCGGCTTGCATCCGCAGCCGCATGTCGGCGCTACCACCGAAGGCCTTTTCGAAGCGCACGGCCATTACCGGGGTCACGGCGCTCTTGCCGTTGAGAACATTGTAGAGCTGCTGGCGCGTGACGCCGAGTGCTTTGCAGCTTCGGCGACGCTCAGGCCGATCTCTTCGAGGTTCGCGGCCACCTGCTCGCCGGGATGTGCCGGGTTTTTCATCTTCCTCGCGCGGCGTCCGCTCCCCGGGGTTTTTGGTGACCGGTCCTCGTTAACCCACCGCCCGAACCGCCGACGCCACCGGCCCCTCCGGCAGCCTGGACACGGCCGCGACGAGGGTCGGGTCCTGCAGGACCGCCATCCGTTCCTTGGGATGGAGCCAGGCGAGCGCCTCGTCGAGCGTCTCGGCTTCGGCGAGCTTCACCTCTGCCAGCGCATGCTCCGCGGAGACGTCGCCGCGCTTGCGGCTGTGAGCCGGCGGCAGCCAGGCCGAGTGAAACGCCCGCAGCCTCGGATCGCCGTGGAGAGCCGCGAGGCCTGCCGGGGCGTCCGCCGCGTCACGGGCGAGCTCCTCGGCGAGGACATTGGCCCTTGCGACCACCGTGGGCCGCGCGCGCTCCTCGGGCGTGGTCAAGAGCCCGATCCGCCGTGTCGAGAGCCCGACCGAGAGGAGCCCGGTCCCCCAGGACAGGACGATCGCGAGAAGCAGCCCGAGGATCGTCGGCGACATCCAGGCGACGAGCGAGGGCGAGATCATGAGGCCCGCGACAAGCATGGCGGCGCCGAGGGCGACATGGGACCTGTGCCGCCGCACGATGGACTTGAACGGCACCGAGCCGTCGTCGCGCCGCTGCGGGTTCCAGCCGGTGTCGAGCCCGAACACGAAATGCATCACGTGCCCGGTCTGGATCAGCATCATGCTCGGCGCCAGCAAGGCCGACATCAAGACCTCGAACAAGGTCGAGAGGAGGAGCCGAAGCGCGCCGCCGCAGCCGCGCCGCGTCTCCTTCTGGACCAGGGCGAGCACGAGGCCGAAGAGCTTCGGCATCAGGAGGATCACCATGGTCAGGCCGAACAGCGCGAGCGACCGCTCGGCGTCGAAGCGCGGCCAGGCCGGAAACAGCGTGAACTCGCTCGTGAAATATTCCGGCCTGATATAGCTCGCTTGCACGACGATCGCGATGCCGATCACGAGCTGCAGCATCCACAAGGGCGACGTCACATAGCCCATGATCCCGGTCGCGAAATGCTGCCGCGAGGCCCAATGCAGGCCCTTGGCGGGGAGGATCCTCAAGTGCTGCAGGTTGCCTTGGCACCAGCGCCGGTCGCGCGCGGCGAGATCGATGAGCGAGGGCGGGCTCTCCTCGTAGCTGCCGCCGGCTCGGGGGAGCATGTAGACGGCATAGCCCGCGCGTCGCATGAGCGCGGCCTCGACGAAGTCGTGGCTCAGCACATGGCCGCCGAAGGGCGGGCGGCCCTTCAGCACCGGCAGCCCGCAATGAGCCGCGAAGGCGCGGGTGCGGATGATCGCGTTGTGGCCCCAATAGTTGCCGTCGCGCCCCATCCAGATCGCAAGGCCCGCGGCGATCACGGGTCCGTAGATCCGCGCGGCGAATTGCTGGACGCGGGCGAACAGCGTGTTGCGGTTGACGATCAGCGGAAGCGTCTGGATGATCCCCGCGTCGGGATCCGTCTCCATCGTCGCCGCGAGCGTGACGATGGTCGCGCCGGTCATGAGGCTGTCGGCGTCGAGCACGACCATATGCGCATAGCGGCCGCCCCAGCGGCTGACGAAATCCTCGATGTTCCCCGCTTTACGGTGGGTGTTCTTCGGCCGGTGCCGGTAGTAGATGTCGGTTCGCGGCGCGAGCCTGCGGCGCATCTCGAGAAAGGCGCGCTCCTCGGCGACGAATGTCTCCGGGTCGGTCGTGTCCGACAGGAAGAACCAGTCGAAGGCGGCGCCTAGCCCTGTGGCCTCGACCTCCTCGAGCATGGCTTCGACCGCGCCGAAGACCCGCGGCGGATCCTCGTTGTAGATCGGCATGACGATCGCGTTCTTCTCGCGCAGGGTGGCCGGGACGGGCGAAGGCCTCGGCGAGAGGAACAGCATCCAGAGGAAGCCGGCGAGAGCCCCGGTGAAGGCGAGAGCGATCCAGGAGAAGTTCGCGACGAAGAGCACGAGCAGCGCCCATTCGAGGAAGGTCACGCCGCCGACCGAGACGACGCCGTGCATCTCCGTCGCGCCATATGCCGTGAGCGCGAGGCCTCCACCGTAGACGAGGAGCCGGGCGAGCCAGCAGCCGAACGAGGCCGACCGCTTCTGTGGATGGTGGCGCTCGCTTGCGGAAAAATGGACGAGGCTCTGGGCCGGCATGGCGAGTGGGGCCTCGGGCGGCATGCAGGCGAAAATCTCGGTCGAGTCCCACGCGGGCGCGGATGCGAAGGACGGCGCCTCCCGCATCCGGGTCTCGTCACGGGTCACGCTGTCCATCGATAGAGCCATGTCTCGCTGATCGGTTTCCCTGCCGCCTCGATCACGAGACGCAGCTCGGAAAAGGATTCGCCCTCGGGGTCGAGCTCGAACAGGACCCGGCAGGATTTGCGCTCCTTCGACAGGAAGAGGCGCAGCGACGGGATCGAGCCGGGCGTCGCGGAGAGCTTCGGCACGACATCCGCGTTCGTGAGGCCGGCGAGAGCATCGCCGTTGAACTCGACGACAAAGCGGCGTCGCTTGGCCGACGCCCCGCGACCTTCCCGCGAGAAGACGGCAACGGCGAGATCCGGACGCTCGGGCGGGTTCCAGCACCAGAACTGCCGATAGGCGACGCTGGTTTCACTCCCCGCCGCGAGCGGCTCGCGCGGCTTCCAGAAGGCGATGATATTGTCGTTAACCTCGGAGTCGGAGGGGATCTCGACGAGCTGCACGCCTCCGGCCGCCCATTCGCCGATCGGCTCGATCCACAGCGACGGCCGAGCCTCCCAATGCTGGTCGTCGTCCTGGTAATGCTCGAATGCACGGTCGCGCTGGAGAAACCCGAACCCGCGCGGCTTCTCGTCGACGAAGGTCGAGATCTGCAAGGTTTCGCGGTTGGCGACCGGGCGCCAGATCCATTCGCCCTTGCCGGTCAGCATCTGCACGCCGGAGATCTCCGCGACCGTCGGCCGCAGGTCGGTGCAGCGGCGCAGGCCCAAGGGACCCGAGACGACGGTGGCGCTCATGGTGGCGAGGCCGTAGCTGTCGACCGCGGCGCGCGGGAACAAGGTGCATTCGGTGTCGATCAGGGTCACCTCGCCGGGCCTCAGGGTGAAGCGATAGGCCCCGGTGAGGCTCTCGGAATCGATGAGGGCGTGAATGACCAGCCGGTTTTCCGCGAGCGTCGGGCGCTCGATCCAGACCGTCCGGATCGCCGGAAATTCCTCGCCGCGAGCATCCGCCGTCTTGATCGACATGGCTCTCGCCATCGTGCCGGGATTTTGCCCTCGCGCGACGGCACGGAAGAAGCTCGCGCCTTGAAAGGTGGCGAGCTCGGCAAATCCTCCCGCCTCGCGCTGTGCGAGCACGCGAAAGCCCGAAAATCCCATGTCGCCGATCTGCGGCGGCACCGCGAGTTGGCCGAAGTCGTAGAGGCTCGGATCATAGAGCACGCGGCGCGCCTCGCCCTGGCTCACGAGATGGATCTGGATCGGGGTCGAGAAGATGAAGCCGCGATGGAGCGGCTCGAGCGCGAAGCCGACCCCGTCCTGGGCCCAGATCGCGGTGCCGGGACGGTGCCGAATTCCGACATATTGCTCGTAGCCGAGGTTGCGAAAAATGTCCGGGATGTCGGCCGGCACGGGCTTGTAGGCCTGCTTGGCGAGGGCTCTCGCCCGCTCCGTGACCATGGCCGGGCCGAACGGGGCCGGCTCGCCGAGGCCGAAGCCCGCAGAGGTCGCCTCGCCGAGCGCGGCGCGCGTCGGCACGACCGACCCGAGGCCCGCGGCCGGCAGGCCGAGGGCGAGCTTCAAGACCTCCCGACGTCGGATCATGACCCCTGTCGATGCGCTCCGGCACCGCTTCGGCGAGAAATTCCAGGAGGTTTATCGTATAGCGGATAATGCGGCGGCGATAAGGTGCAAAAGCAGCGCATGCAACCCGGCTGCGACAGCGTGCGCTTTTGCCGCGAGCTTTTTCCCGGAGGCTTCCATTTCGATGAATTCAGTGCGTCTCGATCCCGGTCCGTCCGCACCCCGTAGCTGCCTCGCCGTCGTGCTCGCCGCCGGCGAAGGGACCCGCATGCGCTCGGCGATCCCGAAGGTGCTTCACGAGCTGGCGGGTCGCTCCATGCTCGCGCAGGTCTTGGCCGCCGTCACCGCGGCCGGCACCGGTCGGGTCGCAGTCGTCGTCGGCCCGGATCACGACGAGGTCGCGGCGGAAGCACGGGCCGCCGTCCCGACCGCAAAGATCGTCGTCCAGGCCGAGCGGAAGGGCACCGCCCATGCCGTGCTCGCCGCACGCGAGATCATCGCCGAAGGGTTCGACGATCTGCTCGTCTGCTTCGCCGATACGCCACTCGTCGCACCGGAAAGCTTCGCGAGGCTGCGCAGCTGTCTCGCGACAGAAGGTCATGCGGTCGCCGTCCTCGGCTTCGAGGCCTCGGATCCCTCGGGCTATGGCCGCCTCCTCGTCGAGGCGGGCAGGCTCCTCGCCATCAGGGAGGAGCGCGACGCGAGCCCGGCCGAGCGGACGCTGACGCTCTGCAATGCCGGCCTGATGGCGCTCGACGGCCGCCTCGCCTTGTCCTTGCTCGAGGCGATCGGCAATGCCAACGCCAAGGGCGAATATTACCTGACTGACTGCGTCGCCCTCGCCGCCGCGAAGGGACTCACGGCGGGCGTCGTGGTCGCCGCCGAGGCCGAGGTCATGGGCGTGAACGACAGGGTGCAGCTCGCCGCTGCCGAGGCCCTCGTGCAGCGTCGGCTGCGCGAGGCCGCGATGCGCGCGGGCGTCACGATGCTCGATCCTTCGAGCGTCACCTTGTCCCATGACACGCGGCTCGGCCGCGATGTCGTCATCGAGCCCCATGTCGTCTTCGGACCGGGCGTCACCGTCGGCGACGGCACCCGCATCCGATCCTTCTCCCATCTCGAAGGCGCGACCGTGGGGCAGCGCGTCACGATCGGTCCCTTCGCGCGCTTGCGGCCCGGCGCGAAGCTCGCGGAAAAGGTCCATATCGGCAATTTCGTCGAGGTGAAGGCCGCAGAGGTCGGCGCCGGGGCCAAGATCAATCATCTGAGCTATATCGGCGATGCGAGCATCGGCGCGCGGACCAATGTCGGCGCCGGCACCATCACCTGCAACTACGACGGGTTCCACAAGCACAGGACCGTGATCGGCGAGGGCGCCTTCATCGGCTCGAACAGCGCGCTCGTCGCTCCGGTCGAGATCGGCAACGGGGCCTATATCGGGTCGGGCTCCGTGATCACGGAGGACGTCGAGGCCGATGCGCTCGCGCTCGGCCGCGCCCGCCAGGTCGCAAAGCCCGGATGGGTCAAGCGGCTTCGTGACGGAAAATCGTAAGCTGCCCGTGCCGCCGCGGGCCCCGCCGGCTGAACAGGAAATTCATCGGGAAAGTCATTATGTGTGGAATCGTCGGCATGATCGGCCGCAGGCCGGTCGCGGGAGCGATCCTCGAGGCACTGAAGCGCCTGGAATATCGCGGCTATGACTCGGCAGGAATCGCGACGCTCGAGGCCGGGCGGCTGACGAGCCTCAAGGTGAGCGGCAAGCTCGTCAATCTCGAGAAGCGCCTCGCCGAGGAGCCGCTCGCGGGCCGGATCGGCATCGGCCACACGCGCTGGGCGACCCACGGCAAGCCGACCGAGACCAATGCCCATCCGCATTCGACCGCGAAGGTCGCCGTCGTCCACAACGGGATCATCGAGAATTTTCGCGCCCTTCGCGACGAGCTGCGCGCCAAGGGGCATGTCTTCGCGTCGGACACGGATTCCGAGGTCATCGCCCACCTCGTCACGGATGCCCTGCAAGCGGGGCAGGGCCCTGTCGCGGCGGTCACCGCCTGCTTGCCGCGGCTCGCGGGGGCCTTCGCCTTCGCCATCGCTTTCGAGGGCGAGGAGGACCTCCTCGTCGGCGCTTCCCGCGGCGCGCCCCTCGCGGTCGGCTATGGGGAAGGCGAGCGGTCGGGCGAGATGTATCTCGGATCCGATGCTCTCGCGCTCGTGCCGTTCACCGAGACCGTCACCTATCTCGAGAGCGGCGACCTCGTCGTCCTCCGCTGCGAAGGGGCGGCCTTCTTCGACTTTTCCGGAGCCCCGGTCGAGCGTCGCAAGGTCAAGACCCTCGCCTCGGCCTTCCTGATCGACAAGGGGAACCATCGCCATTTCATGGCGAAGGAGATCCACGAGCAGCCAGAGGTGGTCGGACGCACCCTCGCGCATTATCTCGACATGGCCTCGGGGCGGATCGCTTTGCCTTTCGACCTCCCGGTCGATCCCGCGCGCTTGACCCGCCTGACGATCTGCGGCTGCGGCACCGCCTATCTCGCCGGGCTCACCGCGAAATATTGGTTCGAGCGTTTCGCGCGCCTTCCCGTCGATATCGAGATCGGGTCCGAGTTTCGCTATCGCGAGCCCCCGCTCGAGCCGGGCGGCCTCACCTTGCTCGTCTCGCAATCGGGCGAGACCGCGGACACGCTCGCCTCGCTGCGCTTCGCCAAGGCGGCCGGCCAAAAGGTCCTCTCTGTCGTCAATGTCGTGACCTCCACCATGGCCCGCGAGAGCGACGTCGTCGCGCCGACCCTCGCCGGGCCGGAGATCGGCGTCGCCTCGACCAAGGCCTTCACCTGCCAGCTCGCGGTGCTGGCTTCGATCGCGATCGCCTTCGGCCGTGCCCGCAATGTCCTCGACGACGACGCGGAAGCACGGCTCGTTTCGGAGCTCATAGCGGTGCCGGGCGTCCTCGCCCGGGCTCTCTCCTGCGAGCCCGAGATCGAGCGCCTCGCCCGGGAGATCGGCAAGGTCCGCGACGTGCTCTATCTCGGACGCGGCACCTCCTTTCCGCTCGCGCTCGAAGGAGCGCTGAAGCTCAAGGAGCTTTCCTATATTCACGCGGAAGGCTATGCGGCGGGTGAGCTGAAGCACGGGCCGATCGCGTTGATCGACGAGGCGATGCCGGTTATCGTCCTCGCGCCGAAGGACAGCCTGCGCGAGAAGACGGTCTCGAACATGCAGGAGGTCGCGGCCCGCGGCGGCCGGCTCGTTCTCGTCTGCGACCAGTCGCTCGCGCGCGAGCTCGCGGAGGAGGCGGAGTCGGTGATCGTGATGCCCGAGGTCACGGAGGATTTCGCCGCGATCGTCTATGCCGTCCCGATCCAGCTCCTCGCCTATCATACGGCCGTTGTCATGGGAAAGGACGCTGACCAGCCGCGCAATCTCGCCAAGAGCGTCACCGTGGAATGAGCGTCACCGTCGCATGAATACCCGAGGACTCGAGAGCCTGCCGCGCAGGCTCGGCCCCATCGATGCGCTGCTCGTGGGGCGTGCCGTGCCCTATACGCGCGAGGGAACCTCGAGCGCGATCGCCAAGGAAGTCGTGACCGGCCCGGTCCGCATCGGGGTGCTCGGGATCGAAGGCGACGAGCAAGGTGACCCCAGCGTGCACGGCGGCCGGGACAAGGCCGTGCACCATTACCCGTTCGACCATTATGCCGCCTGGCGCACCGAGCTCGGCGACCTCGCTCTCCTCGAGCGGCCGGGCGCGTTCGGCGAGAATTTGAGCACGCGCGGCACGACGGAGGCGGATGTCTGCCTCGGAGATCGGCTGCAGGCCGGGAGCGCGGTGCTCGAGATCTCGCAGCCTCGCCAGCCGTGCTGGAAGCTCGCGGATCGCTTCGGCCTGAAGCTGATGCCGCGCCTCGTCCAGGACCGGGTGCGCACCGGCTGGTACTATCGTGTCCTCGAGCCCGGCTCCGTCGCGGCGGGCGACAGCCTCACGCTGCTCGAGCGCCCCTTTCCCGGCTGGCCGATCCGCAAGCTGGTCGAGCTTCTCTACAAGAACAGCCTCGACCGTGACCTCTTGCGCGAGGCCGTGACGCTGCCTCTGCCGCCCTCCTGGACGAAGCTCGTCGAAGGCCGGCTCGCGCGCGGGCGCGTGGAGGATTGGTCGTCGCGATTAGATGGTCCGGCACGGTAACCGCTCTTGGTTTCCGTGCCGCTGGTCCGCTCGGCATTTTGTGGCGGGTTCAGCCGACCAAGCGGGCGGTCACCATGCAATAGAGCATCGGGATCGAGAGCACGAAGTTGGTCCGCGAGGTCAGCATCGCGGTTCGTGCGGCCTTGGCCTTGGCGGCATCGTCGGCGGACACCATCCCGAGCGCGATCTGCTGGTTGGGCCAGATGATGAACCAGACATTATAGGCCATGATCAGGCCGAGGATCGCGCCGAGGAAGATCGTCCAGTTCATGACGGCCGACCCGCTCAAGAAGACGATGATGCCCGTCACGACCGTCGAGGCCGCGGACCAGCGGAACCAGAACAGGGCTTCCGGAGCGATATACTTGCCGATCGCGGGTTTCAGCTCGGCGGGAATCTTCGGCATCGTGGGAATTTGTACTATATTGAAGTAATAGAGCAGCCCGATCCAGAGGACACCCGAGATCACATGAAGGTAGGTGAAGAAGGGTCCGATATAGCCGCCGGTGAGGTCGCCGTGGTGGAGCAGCAGGAGCAGCAGGACCGCCGCCGCGGCGCCGAGCGCCAGGGCGCCGTAGAGCTTCTCGATCGTTTCGACGAGCTTTTTGAGAACATCTTCCATGACCAGATCCTCCCAGACCGGCGAGTTTCGACGGCCGAATCGTTAGGCCGGCGGCACGTTTCAGTCTCATGGTAGAGGTTTCGCTCCGAGTTGACCAGACCCGGATTTGAACGATTCAACGTGCGCGAAGCCGCTTCCGGCATGTTGCCGGTGCGCAACCACAGATACGTTCGACCGCTCGAGGTATAGCGCGCTCCATCGTGGGCGTCGAGACCGCGCGCAATTGCGCCGCCGCCGGGTGCCCCGTGCGCTTTCATGGCTCAGAAGGATTCGAAGGCTCTGTCGAGACCGTCGAGGAAGGCGCGGGCCCGCGCCTCCTTCATATGATCCATGTCGTGCAAGGTGAGCATGCGAAAGCGCGCCTTCGGGCAGACGAAAGGCTTGATCCCGCGCACGATTTGGCGGCGGACCGGATCGCCCATAGCGAGCCGGGTGATCCACCAGGGCGCGCCCGTCGAGCTCACCACAGTGAACGCGTCGATCCGGCCGAGGCGGGGGATCGGCATGCCGCCGCGGGAGCATTTTCCGGCGAGCCGGAACCCGGATCTCGTCGGGAAAATGCGAGGAAACAAGGAGCGAGAATCGCCATCCGATCCGGTAGATGCGGATGGCATTCTCGGCGGCTGCTCGAAAGCGACGCCCGGAACGAGGACCCTGTCGAAAAATCCTTTCAGGATGGCCGGGACGCCGAACCACCATTGCGGGAAGACGAGAACGAGCTTCTCCGCCCGTCGCAGCCTTTCGACATAGGGAGCGACGGCGCTCGAATCGTAGGACGTGGTGAAGTAGGACCGTCGTTCTGCCGCGGTGAGGCACGGGTCGAAGCCTTCGGCATAGAGGTCGAGGACATCGACCTCGATGTCGCGGTGCAGGAGCGTCGCCTCGATGCGCCGAGCCGCGGCCTTGGTGAAGGAATCGTCGAGCGGATGAGCGACGACGAGGAGCGCGTGCATGATTCGAAGCCTTGTCCTTGCTTTCGGCCGGCTCTGGCCGGGCCTCCGGGAGGCCGAGCGCGCCGCCGCCGAGCCGACGGGCACGCTGCATCCGACGCAGCCGCCGGTCCGGATCCGGCCGGCGACGAAGCAAGACTACCAGCAGATTTGCGAGCTCTACGAGGAGCTCGATTTTTTTCATCGTCGCGCGCGACCTGATCTCTTCGACCGGCCTTCGGCGCCGCCGCGCTCGAGGTCGATCGTCCTCGGCCTGATCCGGAGCCATGCGACGACGATCCTCGTCGCTCAGGACGCGCGTTCGGAGCGGCTCCAAGGCTTCGTCGTCCTGATGATCTGCGATCTTCCGGCGAGCAGCGTCTGCTATGCGCGCCGCTTCGTGGAGATCGACAAGCTCGCCGTCCGGCCGCAGGCGCGCCGCGGCGGCATCGCGCGGGCCTTGCTCGAGGAGGCCTTCGCCTGGGCAGAGGCGCATGGGATCGCGAGCCTCGAGGTCGCCGTCAACGAATTCAACGCGGGCGCGATCGCGCTCTACGAGGAGATGGGCTTCGAGACCGTGATCCGCCGCATGATGCGCAAGAGCTGAGGACCGGCACCTCCTATCGACGCCCCTTTGCGTTTCGCGGCGCAGCGCCTTAAACCCGTCTGCCGCGACGAAGCCGCGCGGCCTTCGCTTCTCCCGACCCGTTCCGAGCACCCATGCGCCTCTCCCGCTACTTCCTGCCGATCCTGCGCGAGACCCCGAAGGAAGCCGAGATCGTCTCGCATCGGCTGATGCTGCGCGCCGGCCTGATCCGCCAGGAGGCGGCCGGAATCTATGTCTGGCTGCCGCTCGGCAATCGCGTGCTCCAGAAGGTCGCGCAGATCGTGCGCGAGGAGATGGACAGGGCAGGGGCCATCGAGGTCCTGATGCCCACGCTCCAGCTCGCCGATCTCTGGCGCGAGAGCGGCCGCTACGAGGCCTATGGCCCGGAGATGCTGCGGATCAAGGACCGCCACGAGCGCGAGCTTCTCTACGGACCGACCAACGAGGAGATGATCACGGAAATTTTTCGTGCCAGCGTGAAGTCCTATCGGGACCTCCCGAAGAATCTCTATCATATCCAGTGGAAGTTCCGCGACGAGCAGAGGCCGCGCTTCGGCGTCATGCGCGGGCGCGAGTTCCTGATGAAGGACGCCTATTCCTTCGATATCGACGAGGCGGCCGCACGGATCTCCTACAACAAGATGTTCGTCGCCTATCTCCGCATTTTCGCGCGGATGGGCCTCACCGCGATCCCGATGCGCGCCGAGACCGGGCCGATCGGCGGCGATCTTTCCCACGAGTTCATCGTCCTCGCCGAGACCGGGGAATCCGGCGTCTATTGCCATGCCGACGTGCTCGACCTGCCGATCCCTTCGGCCTCGATCGACTACGACGGCGACCTCTCGGAGGTGATCCGCGACTGGACGAGCCTTTATGCGGCGACCGAGGACGTGCATGATGCGGCCCGATTCGAGCGCGAGACTCCGCCCGAGAAGCGCATCCACACGCGGGGAATCGAGGTGGGCCAGGTGTTCTATTTCGGCGAGAAATATTCGCGGCCGATGCAGGCCCTGATCACGGGGCCGGACGGCGTCGAGCGGCCGTTCCACGGCGGGTCCTACGGGGTCGGAGTCTCGCGCCTCGTCGCCGCGCTGATCGAGGCGCACCACGACGAGAACGGAATCATGTGGCCGCGGTCGGTGGCGCCGTTCGAGGTGGGGCTCGCCAATCTCAAGGTCGGCGACGAGGCGACCGACGCGGCCTGCACGGAAATCTACGCGGCGCTCGAGGAGGCGGGGGTCGAGGTGCTCTACGACGATACCGACGAGCGCCCGGGCGCGAAATTCGCCAAGCTCGACCTGATCGGATTGCCTTTCCAGATCATCGTCGGGCCGAAGGGCCTCGCCGAGGGCACGGTCGAGATCAAGACCCGGGCCGGAGGGAAGCGTGAAGCTGTCTCGGTCGCCGCGGCGATCGCGCGATTCACGGACGTCTGATGCTGGCCTCGAGCGGCGCCACCCGGCCTTTCGCGCCCTTCGAATGGATGATCGCGCTGCGCTATCTCCGGGCGCGGCGCAAGACGAGCTTCGTCTCGGTCATCGCGCTCTTCTCCTTCCTCGGCATCATGCTGGGCGTCGCGACGCTCATCGTGGTGATGAGTGTCATGAACGGCTTCCACAAGGAATTGCTGGACAAGATCATCGGCATCAACGGCCACATCTTCCTTCAGCCCGTGGAGGTGCCGCTCACCGATTACGACGACGTGACCGACTCGGTCTCCATGGCGAAGGGCGTCGAGCTTGCGCTGCCTCTGGTCGAGGGGCCGGCCGCAGTCTCGACCACCAACATGGCTTTCGCGCTCGTGCGCGGCGTTCGCGAGGCCGATATCAAGCGCCTGCCGGGGATCGCCGGTAACATCAGATCCGGCACGCTCGACGGCTTCGATACGGCGGGGGGCGCCGCGATCGGCGTGCGCCTCGCCGAGAACCTCGGGCTTCGCGTCGGCGACAGGATCAAGGTCCTGATCGCCAACGGCGCGCAGACGCCCTTCGGGGTCACGCCGCGCAGCAAGGTCTATCCGATCACGGCGATCTTCCAGATCGGCATGAGCGAGTTCGACAATCTCTTCGTCTATTTGCCGCTCCCCGAGGCGCAGGCCTTCTTCGATCGCGACAACGAGGCGAGCGTGATCGAGATTTTCGTCCGCGACCCGGAGGAGCTCGACGCGGTGCGCGGCGAGATCGACAAGGTCGTGACGCGGCCGATGATCATGACCGATTGGCGCGAGCGCAACCGGACCTATTTCGAGGCGCTCGCGGTCGAGCGCAACGTCATGTTCGTGATCCTCACGCTCATCATCCTCGTCGCCGCGCTGAACACGATCTCGGGCCTCATCATGCTCGTCAAGGACAAGGGTCACGACATCGCGATCCTGCGCACCATGGGCGCGACGCGCGGCGCCATCATGCGCATCTTTCTCGTGACGGGGGCCTCGATCGGCGTCGCCGGCACGATCGCGGGCTTCGTGCTCGGCATTCTCGTCGCGAGCAATGTCGAAGGGGTCCGCCAGCTCCTGAACCGCCTCCTCCATGCGAATTTCTTCCCCGCCGAGCTCTATTTCCTCTCGCGCCTGCCCTCCGTGGTCGATCCGCGCGATGTCGCCGCGGTCGTCCTGACCGCGCTCGCGCTCTCGGTGCTCGCGACGATCTATCCGTCCTGGCGGGCGGCACGGCTCGATCCCGTCGAAGCGCTCAGGTACGAATAATGTCGGCTCCGGCGTTGCAGCTCGACACGATCGAACGGCGCTATGCGCAGGCGGGCGCGCCGCTCGAGGTCTTGCGTGGCGTCGATCTCCGCCTCTGGCCGGGGCAATCCGTCGCCCTGATCGCGCCGTCGGGAGCCGGCAAGTCCACGCTCCTCCATATCGCGGGACTTCTGGAGAAGCCCGATGCGGGCGAGGTCCTCGTCGCCGGATCCGCGACCACGACCATGGACGATGCGGCCCGCACCGCCTTGCGACGGAGCGAGATCGGCTTCGTCTATCAATTCCATCATCTGCTGCCGGAGTTCTCCGCAGAGGAGAACATCGCGCTGCCGCAGATGATCGCGGGCCTTTCGCGAGGGGAAGCGACGGATCGAGCCCGGCAGCTCCTCGATTATCTCGGCCTCTCGGGACGGGCGAAGCACCGCCCGGCGGAGCTTTCGGGCGGCGAGCAGCAGCGCGTGGCGATCGCCCGCGCGGTCGCCAACGCACCGGGGATCCTGCTCGCCGACGAGCCGACCGGGAACCTCGATCCGAAGACCGCGCATCACGTGTTCGAGGCATTGGAGTCCCTCGTGCGCGCGACGGGGCTCGCGACCCTGATCGCGACCCACAACATGGAGCTCGCGTCCTGCATGGATCGCCGCGTCACGCTCCAGGAAGGTGTGTTGGTGGAGGTGGAGTGACGCACCCGGATACCTACACTCCCTGGGGAGTGAGCGCCGGTCCGATGGACCGGCGCGAGGGGATAGACTCCGGCTATGGAGCAAGGCAGTAACCCGAGCTACGTCGAAAAAGAGGGCTCCATTCGCACCGGCTCGATCTTGGCACTGCTTCGACGCTTTGCCGACCGAGGTTCAGGTGCTTACCAGAAGGAGCTTCGCTCTGCTCGAGCACGATCCGGCGCATCCGTCCCCGAGGTTCAAATATGTGGGCGGCGGACGGTTCCGGAACGTCCGGGTCGCTATCCATTACCGTGCTCTCGGCGTACCGGTTCTCGAGGGCGCACAGTGGCTCTGGATCGGACACCACACCGAGTAAGACAAGTTCTTCGCCTAGAGCAGGATAGACTTTTGGACTCGATCACGATGACTTTGGATCGAATCGCTCCAAAGTCATCGTGATCCAGCGGTGTTGCACCCTGGCCGGGGCAAGGGTCACGGGCCGTCGCCAGCAGCTGCCCCTCGGCGATCCGTCACTCTGTGCGGTTGTTGCGGCGGTGCTCGAGCTCGAGCGTGACGAGCCGCGCGAGCAGGGTCGCGGGATAGAGCTGGCCGAGGATCCCTTCGAGGTTGGCGAGGCTCCGCGCCACCGGATGGACCGGCAGGATATCGCCGTAGCCGATCGTCGTCAGCGTCACGAAGCTGAAATAGACGAGGTCGCTGGCAAGCGCTGGGCTGTCGGTGACCGTGAGGCCGGTGAACGCATCGGGGTCGAGCAGGCCGACGAAAGTATAGGCCGCAACGAAGGTCAGCCCAAGCGTCAGGTAGAGCAGTACCGCGCCGATGACCCGGTGATAGGTCACCCGGCCGGGACCGAAGACCGCGCGGGCCACGGCCCAGATGAGCACGAGGCCGATGATCGCCCAGGCGCTGGCGTCGAGAAGCACGTCGAGCGAAGATCGCCGATCGAGACGGAGCACGGCGGCCGTCGCGGCGAGCCCCACGGCCGTGAGCATCAGAGCCGCGGCGACAGGGCTCGCCGAGACGACGAGGACGCAGCCGATCACGACGAGAACAACGGCGAAGCCCAAGGTCTCGGCGTGGATGACCTCCGCGGCGTGCAGCGGCGCGAGCACGAACATCAAGACGACGAGCAGGACCGTGAGGGCCGTGAGCAGAGGATCGGCCAAGCGGTCTCGGGCGCGGCCGAGATGCTCGTGCACGACATGATGGATCCGGCGCACGGGATGCACGGCCTTGATGCGCGGGCGCACGACAGCGGCTCGGTTCCTATCGGGGGGCTTCACCCCGTGGCCTCGCCGGCACGGACTAGGGAAGGACCGACGGCCATCGTCGTCTCGACAGCTCATGCACCGCCGTCGTCCTCGCTGTCCGGCTCGGTGCGCGGCTCCTCGTCCCCGGTCCGCGCGGCATCTTCCTCGGTGATGCGCTCGACCGCGACGACCTGCTCGGACGCCGCCGTGGCGAAGACGATGACCCCTTGGGTTCCGCGCCCGGCGACGCGAATTCCGTCGACCGGGCACCGGATCAGCTGCCCGCCATCGGTCACCAGCACGATCTCGTCGCCGTCCTCGACCGGCATCGAGGCGACGAGCTCGCCGTTTCTCGGATTGACGGCCATGGCCACGATCCCTTTGCCGCCGCGCCCGGTGATCCGATATTCGTAGGACGAGGTCCGCTTGCCGAATCCGTTGGTGGAGATCGTCAGGATGATCTGCTCGGCGGCCGACAGCTCGGCGTAGCGCTCGGGGCTGAGCTGCGACGGAAGTGCGGGCTCGTCGGACGTGGTCTCCTCCACGGCCGGCTCGGCCCCGGCTTCCGGTGCGACCTCGCCCGCGATGGCGCGTCGCATCTTCAAATAGGCGGTGCGCTCGCCACTGTCGGCCTCGACATGACGCAGGATCGCGATCGAGATCACGCGGTCGCCCTCGCCGAGCGCGATGCCGCGCACCCCCATCGAGTCGCGGCCTTTGAAGACCCGGACGTCGGTCACCGGAAACCGGATGCACTGCCCCTTCGCGGTGGTCAGGAGGACGTCGGACTCGTCGGCGCAAATCTGCACATCGACGATGGCCTCGCCCTCGTCGAGCTTCATCGCGATCTTGCCGGCGCGATTGACCTGGGCGAAATCGGAAAGCTTGTTACGCCGGACGGTGCCGCCCGTCGTCGCGAACATGACGTCGAGCCTCGCCCATGCCTCCTCGTCCTCGGGCAAGGGCATGATCGTGGTAATACGCTCGCCTTGCTCGAGCGGCAGGATGTTGACGAGCGCCTTGCCGCGGGCCTGCGGCGCGGACAAGGGCAGCCGCCACACCTTCTCCTTGTAGACCTGACCGTGCGAGGAGAAAAACAGCACGGGGCTGTGGGTGGACGCGACGAAGAGCCGGGCCACGAAATCCTCGTCCCTCGTCTGCATCGCGGCGCGGCCCTTGCCGCCGCGCCTTTGGGCACGATAGGTCGAGAGCGGCACGCGCTTGATATAGCCGAGGTGCGACACCGTGACGACCATATCCTCGCGCTGGATCAGATCCTCGTCCTCGACGCCCGCATCGCTGTCGAGAATGAGGGTGCGTCGCGGCGTGGCATGCGCGGCCTTGACCGCGACGAGCTCGTCCTTGACGATTCCGAAGAGACGTGCCCGCGAGGAGAGAATTTCGAGATAGTCCGCGATCTCGGCCGCGAGCTTGTTCAGGGTCTCGGCGATTTCCTCGCGTCCGAGCGCGGTGAGGCGCTGCAGCCGGAGCTCGAGAATGGCGCGCGCCTGCGCTTCCGACAGCCGGCAGGTCCCGTCCTCGGCGAGAACGTGGCGCGGATCGGCGATGAGGGTAATGAGCGGGGCCATGTCGCGCGCGGGCCAGTCGCGCGCCATCAGCGCGGCGCGGGCTTCCGCGGCATCGGCCGAGGTACGGATGAGCCGGATCACCTCGTCGATATTGGCGACGGCTATGGCGAGGCCGACCTGCAGATGTGCCGCGTCGCGTGCCTTGCCGAGGAGATGCTTGGTGCGCCTCGTCACGACCTCCTCTCGGAAGTCGATGAAGGCTCGCAAGAAATCCGAAAGCGTCAGGACCTCGGGGCGGCCGCCGTTGAGCGCGATCATGTTGCAGGGGAAGCTCGACTGCAGCGCCGTGAACCGCCACAGCTGGTTCAGCACCACATCGGCCACGGCATCGCGCTTCAGCTCGATGACGATGCGCATCCCTTGCCGGTCGGATTCGTCGCGGAGATCGGCGATCCCCTCGATGCGCTTCTCGCGAACGAGCTCGGCGATCCTCTCGACGAGGGTCGCCTTGTTGACCTGGTAGGGGATTTCCGTGACGACGAGCGCCTCGCGCTCCTTGCGGATGGTCTCGACCTCGACCTTGCCGCGGGTCAGGATCGAGCCACGGCCTGTCGTGTAGGCGGACCTGATGCCGGCGCGTCCGAGGATCGTTCCGCCGGTCGGGAAATCCGGCCCCGGCACGATCGCCATCAGCTCCTCGACCCCCATGTCGGGCCGGTCGATCAGCGCGATCACGGCATCGATCAGCTCGCCGAGATTGTGGGGCGGGATGTTGGTCGCCATGCCGACCGCGATGCCGCCCGCGCCATTGACGAGAAGGTTGGGAAACCGTGCCGGCAGCACGGTGGGTTCCTGCTCCTTGCCGTCGTAGTTCGGCTGGAAATCGACCGTGTCGGAATCGATGTCCTCGAGCAGGGCGAGCGCCGGACGCGCGAGGCGTGACTCCGTGTAGCGCATGGCCGCAGGAGGGTCGCCGTCCACGGAGCCGAAATTGCCCTGGCCGTCGATCAGGGGCAGGCGCATCGAGAAGGATTGCGCCATGCGCACGAGCGCATCGTAGATCGCCGTGTCGCCGTGTGGGTGGTACTTGCCCATCACGTCGCCGACGATGCGCGCGCATTTCACGTAAGGCCGGTCCGGCGTGTAGTTGTTCTCGTGCATCGAGAAGAGGATGCGTCGATGCACGGGCTTCAGCCCGTCGCGGACATCCGGAAGCGCACGGCTCACGATCACGCTCATCGCGTAATCGAGGTAGCTCTTGCGCATCTCGTCGGAAAGCGACACCGCCTTCACGTCGGAGTCGCGCTGGTCGTTGTCGTCGTTATCGGCCAAGATCGGGTCCGTATGGGTCGGAAACCATGGTCAGAACGTCAGATCGCCTATCAGAACGGGATATCGTCGTCGATCATGTCGGAGATACGGCCCGAGCCGGCCGTCGCCGGACGCTCGCCGCCGCGTTCCATGGGTGAGGAACGCCCGAAGCCCGATCCTTTCGAGGGCTCGAAGGAGCCTCTGTCCATGTCGGCACTGTCCCCGCGCCCTCTGCTGTCGAGAAGCGTCAGCTCGCCGCGGAACCTTTGAAGCACGACCTCGGTCGTCTTGCGCTGGTTGCCGTCGCGATCGGTAAATTCCCGCGTCTGCAGCTGGCCCTCGAGGTAGACTTTCGAGCCCTTCTTGCAATATTGCTCGGCGATCTTCCCGAGATTCTCGTTGAAGATCACGACATTGTGCCATTCGGTCCGATCCTTGCGCTCGCCCGTCGCCTTGTCCCGCCAGGATTCCGTCGTCGCCACGCTGAAGCTCACGACCGGATCGCCCGAGCCCGTCCGACGCACCTCGGGGTCGCGGCCGAGATTGCCGATGAGGATGACCTTGTTGACGCTCCCCGACATGAGCTTGCTCCGTGACTGCGAGAGGAAAGGCGACTATACGACAATGGCCGACCGGCGACCGCTCGTGCGCGCAAGCCGCGCCTTTGTCCACGAAATTTTGACTTTTTGCTATTGTTCCTTTTTTGTTCTAGCTTCTTCTCGCGCGACGGGCAAGACCGAAATCACGGACGGGCTCCGGCCGACGGCAGAATTCGGGTGCAAAGCGCGGTCTGAAGGTTAAACTCGGCCGGGTAGCCGGTGCGGCGAGGCTCCCATGTCTTTCTATACTCGCGGCGGCTTGGCCAGATGGACGAGATGAAGACACCGAAGCGCTCGGCCGGCAAGCCGAGGGAGGCGAGAAACGCCCGGCACGCGAAGGAGCCCACCCCCCTCGGCCGGTCGATCGTGATCCGCGGCGCCCGCGAGCACAACCTCAAGAATATCGACCTCACGATCCCGCGCGACGAGCTCGTCGTCTTCACCGGCCTGTCGGGATCTGGGAAATCCTCGCTCGCCTTCGACACGATCTATGCCGAGGGCCAGCGGCGTTATGTCGAATCGCTTTCGGCCTATGCGCGCCAGTTCCTCGAGATGATGCAAAAGCCCGATGTCGATCAGATCGACGGGCTGTCGCCGGCGATCTCGATCGAGCAGAAGACGACCTCGAAAAATCCGCGCTCGACCGTCGGTACCGTCACGGAAATCTACGATTACTTGCGCCTTCTCTATGCGCGCATCGGGATTCCCTATTCGCCGGCGACCGGCCTGCCGATCGAGAGCCAGACCGTGAGCCAGATGGTCGATCGTGTGCTGGAGCTCCCCGAGCGCACGCGGCTCTACCTGCTCGCCCCGGTGATCCGCGGCCGCAAGGGAGAGTACCGCAAGGAGATCGCCGATTTCATGAAGCGCGGCTTCCAGCGCCTCGAGATCGACGGGGAATTCTACGAGATCGCCGACACGCCCGTGCTCGACAAGAAGCTGAAGCACGATATCAGCGTCGTCGTCGATCGGATCGCGGTGCGACCCGACATCGGCGCGCGGCTCGCCGAGAGCTTCGAGACCGCCCTCGAGCTCGCCGACGGGATCGCCATCGCTCGGTTCGCGGACGAGACGGACGAAACGGGCGCGCCACGGCGCATCACCTTCTCCTCCAAGTTCGCCTGCCCGGTGTCGGGCTTCACGATCGCGGAGATCGAGTCGCGGCTTTTCTCCTTCAACAATCCGTTCGGCGCCTGCCCCCATTGCGGCGGGCTCGGGGTCGAGCAGGTCGTCGATCCCGGCCTCGTCGTTCCCGATCCGACGCTCACCCTCCGCAAGGGCGCGATCGCGCCCTGGGCACGCTCCACCTCGCCCTACTACCAGCAGACGCTCGAGGCGCTCGCGCGCCACTTCAAGTTTCGCCTCGATACACGCTACGAGGCGCTTCCCGGAACCGTCAAGCATCTGCTCCTCTACGGCTCGGGCACGGAGGTGGTGCATTTCAGCTACGAGGACGGCAGCCGCGGCTACGTGATCGACAAGCCCTTCGAAGGCGTGGTGCGAAACCTCGAGCGGCGGTTCAAGGAGACCGAGAGCGAATGGGCCCGCGAGGAGATCTCTCGCTACATGACCGCCTCGCCCTGCAGCGCCTGCGACGGCAACCGGCTGAAGCCCGAGGCGCTCGCGGTCAAGATCGACGGGTGCCACATCGGGGAGATCACCGCGCTCTCGGTCCGCGCCGCGCATGAATGGTTCGCGGCGCTGCCGGCAAAGCTCGACGCCAAGCGAACCGAGATCGCCCATCGCGTCTTGAAGGAAATCCGAGAGCGGCTGTCCTTCCTCGTCGATGTGGGGCTCGATTATCTCACGCTCGCCCGCTCCTCGGGGACCCTGTCGGGCGGCGAGAGCCAACGCATCCGGCTCGCGTCCCAGATCGGGTCGGGCCTCACCGGCGTGCTCTATGTCCTCGACGAGCCCTCGATCGGGCTCCACCAGCGCGACAATGCGCGGCTCCTCGACACGTTGCGGCGATTGCGCGATCTCGGCAACAGCGTGATCGTCGTCGAGCACGACGAGGATGCGATTCTCGCCGCCGATCATGTCGTCGATGTGGGGCCAGGTGCCGGCATCCACGGCGGCGAGATCGTCTCGCAGGGAACGCCGGCGGAGATCATGGCGGACCCGGCCTCGCTGACCGGGCAATATCTCACCGGCGCGCGCGAGGTCGCGAGCCTTCGCCCGCGCCGCATTCCGGACCCCGTGCGCAAGCTCGAGATCGTCGGCGCTACCGGCAACAACCTGAAGAAGGCGTCGGCGACGATCCCGCTCGGGCTTTTCACCTGTGTCACCGGCGTGTCGGGCGGCGGCAAATCCACGTTGATCATCGATACCTTGTACAAGGCGGCCGCACGGCGTCTCAACGGCGCGCTCGAGCATCCATCACCCCACGAAGCGATCCTCGGCCTCGAGTTTCTCGACAAGGTCATCGACATCGACCAATCGCCGATCGGGCGCACGCCGCGCTCCAATCCCGCCACCTACACGGGGGCCTTCACGCCGATCCGCGAATGGTATGCGGGGCTTCCCGAGGCCAAGGCGCGCGGCTACCTGCCGGGTCGCTTCTCGTTCAACGTCAAGGGTGGGCGCTGCGAAGCTTGCCAGGGCGATGGCGTGATCAAGATCGAGATGCATTTCCTGCCGGACGTCTATGTCACCTGCGACGTCTGCAAGGGCAAGCGCTACGATCGCGAGACGCTCGAGGTGAGATATCGCGACAAATCGATCGCCGACGTGCTCGACATGACGGTCGAGGAGGCGGCAGTGCTGTTCAAGGCCGTGCCCGCGATCCGCGACAAGATGGAGACGCTGGCGCGGGTCGGCCTCGACTATATCCATGTCGGCCAGCAGGCCAACACCTTGTCGGGCGGCGAGGCGCAGCGGGTGAAGCTCGCAAAAGAACTCTCGAAGCGCACCACAGGCCGCACGCTCTACATCCTCGACGAGCCGACGACAGGCCTGCATTTCCACGATGTGGCGAAGCTGCTCGAGGTGCTGCACGAGCTCGTCGACCAAGGCAATACGGTGGTGGTGATCGAGCATAATCTCGAGGTGGTGAAGACGGCCGATTGGATCATCGACCTCGGTCCGGAAGGGGGCGACGGCGGCGGCGAGATCGTGGCCTCCGGCACTCCGGAAGCGATCGTGAAGGTCAAGGGGAGCCACACGGGTCGCTACTTGAAGGAGGTGCTGCAGCGTCGGCCCGCAGCCAAGGGCAAGATGGCCGCGGAGTAGGTCCACCTGGCCTTGTGGCCTCGTCCCGAGGGACCACGAGCGTGCCTCTTGCAGAGTGCGCTCGAGCACCTTTCATGCGGGCGGGCGGAGGCACGTGTTCCCGATGGATTTCGACGAAGGGCCGGGAGCCGCCGAGGGTCGAGCCCTGCCTGTCATCGCGATCCAGTCTTTTGCCGGAGCAAATCCATGAATGTAGGACGCTTGATCATCGCAACCGCGGCCATCACGCTGTTCGCGCTCTTGTGGAACGGAATGGTGCACATGGTCATCCTGCGCGAGGCCAATATGGCACTCGACGGGATTACGAGACCGGCGGCCGAAAGGAGCTTCCCGCTGTCACTTCTGCTCACCGCCGGCATCGCGCTTCTCTTTGTTGCATCCTACGCCTCGTTCGTGCGCTCGGGTGGGTTGAGGGCCGCTATAAGTTACGGCGCGTTCTTCGCGGTGCTGGCGGGACTTCTGGTCGATCTCGACCAATTCCTGATGTATCCGGTTCCCGGAACCTTGGCGCTCTCTTGGTTTCTTTTCGGGTTCGCCGAATTTTGCATCTACGGCGTGCTCGCTTGGTGGCTTTACCCGATCGGTACGCGGCCCTCGAACGTGCGAGCCGCGGGAGAGGCGTCGTGACCTCCCGTGTCGCCACCGGCGTTACGGATCGAAACGGGCACGTCTCGGCAAGGCGAGAAGAGGCACTTGGATCGGGTTCCGAGACCGAAGCATTCGAATGCCCGAACCTGCGCCCTGCGAAGCTACGACGTCACGGACGTTCCTTGCGCGCGAGGCCTTTGATGTAGGCCGCGATCGAATCGATCTCGTCTGGCGTCAGGACGAAGTTCGGCATCGTCGGATGCGAGGTCTGGAGAAACACCTTGATCGCGAGTTCGGTCATGGCCGACATCCGGCTGACGGCGACGAAGCTCGGTGCACCGGTACGAGGCCCGGGATCGGGCGCAGCGGCGTCGATCTGATGGCATTCGGCGCAGGTCGTCTCGGCGAGCCTCCGGCCGATCGTGGGATCGGCGGTTTGCGCCCTCGCTGTCGTCACGAAGCCGACCGAGGCGATCAGCACGAGTGTCCGTTTCAACGCGGTCATTTCCGAGCCTCCGACGCCCTCGAAAGAAGCGACCACGCGGGAGCGGATCGCCGGAGCCGGGCGAAGCACGCCATTCATTCCGTGCGGGGTCGATCCTGTCAACGCACGTCCGGCGACCGTCTCGAGCGTGAGCTGCCCTATTTGACGGCGGGAGGGCGCGAGCCGGCGCGCGTCAACGGCTCGACGCGGAAGCGGCGGGGCCCTTCGGCTGCATCAATGTCTCGTAGACGAGCACGATCGGATCCGGGCTGACGCTTTCCTCGCCTCGAAACGGGTTGTCGAGCGCCGCGATCAGGAAAATGACGACCCCCAGGATCGAGGCGAGGATTCCACCGAGGACCAAGTGGACATGAATGTCCATGTCCTGAAGCCAGATCAAGACGATGTTCAGCAGGGCGCCGAACGCCACCACCCACCACAGGACCGCGGGCAAGCCCATATCCACATTGGCGAGCCGTGACCTGCGAGCCTCGACGAGATGGTTCAGCTGCCTCAGGGCTTCGGTGTGGAGAATCTCCTCGCTTTTCCTGGCGGGCTCGAAAGGCGCCATGATCGTGAACAGCGAGGCTATGCGCTCGCTTCCGCCGGTCGGCACGATGCCTTTGCGCTGCTCGGCCCAGCCGTCCTCGATGGTGACGCGGGCATAGTCGCGCAAGCAGTCCTGCAATTGGCTCCGGATCGGCTCCGGATAGGTGGAAAAGTCGCGATAGAGCGCACCGAGGCTGGAGGCCTCTGTGTCGATGAGATCGTTGACAACGGAAAAATCCTGGTAGGTCGCGACGGCGACGAGACCGAGCAAAAGCCCGTAGAGCACGAAAAAGCTCGACAATGCCGACGCGATCATGTCGTTCGCGCGCTTGTCGCGATGAATCCAGGGATGAAGCGTCGTGCGGACGAGGAAAATTCCGGCCCAGGTCACGACGACGAAAACAGTGCAGAACAAGACCGCGACGAGCAAGGTCGGGTAATCGTAGATCCAATACATCATTCCTGGCCGTTCCTCTCGTCGGTGCCGTGCCTCGTTGCGGCTCCGCCCTTGCCGGTTGGTCGCCGAACCAGGGGCCGATCTCGTCGTCCTGCCGCCCGTCTCGCCGACGAGACGGGTCCCGCCTGCGGGACGTCCTCGCAGTGCAGGCCGCTCGGCGAACGGCACAGCCGGAGATCGGCGCGAAGTCCGATGCCGGTCCTCAACCCCACGGCAGCTGCGCGAGATCCTCGGACCACAGATAGATTACGGTCGCGGCCAGGAACATCAGTGCACCGACCCAGAACAGCGGCGAATGGCGGATATGGCGCCGCTCGATCGTCGGCCGCGGCGCGGCTTCACGTGGATGATCTTTCGTCACGCTCTCGTTCTCCTTTCGTAGTGCTACTGACGGGCAATGGGTCGTCGCCACGGCGCCGGGCTCGTGCCGCCAATCCCACTGATGCCAGGCGACAATTGCAGCACCGGCCTCGCTCCCGGCGTGCCGCGACGGCATTGGCATTGCGCACCGACACCCCCACATTATCCGATCATAGACCCGATCGGCCGTCGAGGTCAGGCTCGCGGGAGCTTCCCGGCGTAAAACCGGGGGATAGCGGCGTCTCGGCACCCATGAGGCCGAAGATCCCGTCGCTCGACATCGACGTGAAGAGCAGGATGCGGCTCGTAAGATCCGCCGATCGCCGAGTCTCGACAAGGAACTCGATCATGTCAGGGCAAGACATCATGGCGCTCGAGGAGCGCTTCGGCGCGCGCAACTACGCGCCCCTCCCCGTGGTCCTCGCCAAGGGCCGGGGCGCTCGGCTCTTCGACACGGACGGCAAGCGCTATATCGACATGATGAGCGCCTATTCGGCGGCTAGCTTCGGCCACCTGCATCCCCGCCTCGTTGCGGCCATGAGGCGTCAGCTCGACCGGCTCGACCTCGTCTCCCGCGCCTATCATTCCGAGCATCTCGGGCCGCTCTGCGAGGAGCTCGCAGGCCTCACCGGCCTCGACTCCTGCTTGCCGATGAACACGGGTGCGGAAGCGGTCGAGACGGCGATCAAGGCCTTGCGCCGCTACGGCACCGACCGGCTCGGCATCCCCGAAGGGCAAGCGGAGATCATCGTCGCCGCCGGGAACTTCCACGGCCGCACGACGACGATCGTCGGCTTCTCCACCGAGCCCGCGAACAGGCGCGGCTTCGGCCCCTTCGCGCCGGGCTTCGTCACCGTGCCTTTCGGCGACGCACGAGCGCTCGAGGCCGCGATCGGGCCGCGGACCGCGGGCGTGCTCGTCGAGCCGATCCAGGGCGAGGCCGGCATCATCGTGCCGCCCGCCGGCTATCTCGCGACCCTCCGGCGCATCTGCGACCGGCACGGCATCCTTCTCGTCCTCGACGAGGTCCAGTCCGGCTTTGGCCGCACCGGCCGCAATTTCTGCTTCGAGCACGAGGAGGCGCGGCCCGATGGGCTCGTCCTCGGCAAGGCGCTGGGCGGAGGGCTCCTGCCCGTCTCCGCCTTCGTCGCGCGGCGCGCCGTGATGGACGTGTTCGAGCCCGGGAGCCACGGCTCGACCTTCGGCGGCAATCCGCTCGCGGCCGCCGTCGCGCGCGAGGCGATCCGTGTGCTCCAGGACGAGGAGCTCGCCCTACGCAGCCGTATCCTCGGCAAGACCTTGATCGACGCCCTGCGGGCGATCCCGCACCCCGCGATCGTCGACGTTCGCGGCAAGGGGCTCTGGGTGGGCGTCGAGCTCGACCCGGCCCGCGCCCGGGCGAGGGACGTCTGCCTCGCCATGCTGCGGCGAGGCGCGCTCACGAAGGATACGCACGAGACCGTCCTACGCTTCGCGCCGCCGCTCGTCATCGAGGAAGCCGACATGCTCGAAGCGGTGAGCATCTTCCATGACGCGCTCGAGGACGTTTGTCCCGCGCATACCTTGAGCTGCGTCTGAGACCGGCCCACGTGGCCGGTCGGGCACGGAGCCACAGCAAGCGATTCGAGTCTCCACGATCATGAATCCGAGCCGCGTGTACGGTTTCGGTCTGGCGCGGTGACGTCCTATCCCGGCGGATCGGATCGCACGCCGATCGAGGCCTTGCGGTCCGCTCGAGCTCGCTCACGATTCGTGTCACGGCGTAATGTCGCGGCGACGTCGAGCTGTCGTGACGGCGAGCTCGACGCTGGCCCCGCGAGCGTCACACGCATGAAGTGCAGGCTCCGAGAGCCGCGGAGCCGCAGCCGGGCTTGCCACGACCGCGATCCGGCACGAATCTCCTTGGCAAGACACGAAAATCTGGTAAAAAAACCGGCGAACCTCAAGGCAAACGTGTGACGACCGAACGCATCGAGAGGCGGCTGACGGCGATCCTCGTGGCGGATGTCGCGGGAGTCGGCCGGCTCGTGCCTTGCAGCGATTCCGCGACTTCCGACGACGATGACACGGCGGTGCAGATCGAGGCCCATCGGCGAAGCCTCGTCGATCCGAAGATCGAGCAGCATCGCGGCCGGATCGTCAAGACGACCGGGGACGGGCTGCTCGCCGAGTTCGCGAGCGCCGTCGATGCCTTGCGCTGCGCGGTCGAGGTCCAGGACGGCATGAGCGCGCGCAATGCCATGATCGCGCCGGACCGGCGTATCCAATATCGCATCGGCGTGAACGTCGGCGACATCGTCATCGACGGCGACACCATCGCGGGCGACGGCGTGAATGTCGCGGCACGACTCGAATCTTTCGCCGAGCCGGGCGGCATCTGCGTCTCGGGTCGGGTCCGCGAGGACGCCGAAAGCGCACTCGACCTCGCCTTCGACGATGCCGGCGTCGAGAGCCTCGGCAACCGCAGCCGCCTCGTCTCGGTCTATCGCGTCCGTCCGGGACGCCGCGCCCGGTCTCGCGCCGAGCCGGTGCCGGCGCTGCCGGACAAGCCGTCGATCGCTGTGCTGCCGTTCCAGAACATGAGCGGGGACCCGGAGCAGGAATATTTCGCCGACGGGATCGTCGAGGACATCATCACCGCGCTCGCCCGCAACCGCTGGCTCTTCGTGATCGCGCGCAACTCGAGCTTCACCTACAAGGGGCGCGCCGTCGACGTGAAGGAGGTCGGCCGCGCGCTCGGCGTCCGTTATGTGCTCGAAGGGAGCGTGCGCAAGACCGGAAACCGGGTGCGCATCACCGGCCAGCTCATCGACGCGGCCACCGGCGTGCATCTCTGGGCGGATTATTTCGACGGCACGCTCGAGCATATCTTCGATCTCCAGGACGAGGTCACCGCGCGGGTGGCCGGCCGGATCGCGCCGAAGCTGCTCCAGGCGGAAATCCAGCGTGCCAGGCGCAAGCCGACGGAGAGCCTCGATTCATACGACTTCTACCTCCGTGGTGTCGCCGGAGTGCATCGCAACACCAAGGAGGCGATCGCCGAGGCGCTCCATTTCTACAAGCTCGCGATCGAGGGCGATCCGGAATTCGCCGCCGCCCATGCTCGAGCCGCCGGCTGCTACATCTTGTACCTGGCCAACGGTTTCCACCTCGACGCCGAGGACGTCGCCGAATGCGAGCGCCTCGCGCGACGGGCGGCCGAGCTCGGATCGGACGATGCCGTGGCCTTGGCCTTGTCCGGCATGGCCTTGGCCACCGTTTGCGGATATCTCGACGATGGCGCCGATCTCGTCGACAAGGCGCTGAGGCTCGACCCGAATCACGCACCGGCCTGGCTCTTCAGCGGCTGGCTTCGGACGTTCCTCGGCGCGCCCGATGTCGCCGTGGCGCATCTCGAGACCGCGCTCAGGCTCAGCCCCCTCGATCCCCTCGAATATGCCGCGCATGCGGCTCTCGCGGCGGCCCATTTCTTCGCCGGCCGCTACGACGAGTCCGTGACGTGGGCGGAGAAGTCTTATCGCGCGCAGCCGAACTTCGTGCCGGCCACGCGATTCGCGGCGGCGA
Source organism: Beijerinckiaceae bacterium (assembly GCA_024304885.1). Lineage (GTDB taxonomy): Bacteria > Pseudomonadota > Alphaproteobacteria > Rhizobiales > Beijerinckiaceae > Methylocapsa. The sequence continues at coordinate 1,833,404 of JALJOM010000003.1, read as the reverse complement.
GCCACGCGCTCGCCGGACGCGTCGAGAGGGCGGGGGCTCTCATGGAGCGGTTGCGCCGGCTCGATCCCGGGCTGCGCCTCTCCAATCTCCACAGGATCCTCCCGCTCCGCCGCGCCGAGGACGCCGAGAAATGGGCGAGGGGCCTGCGCGTCGCCGGCCTCCCCGAGTAGAGCATTTTCTGGCGAAGTGGCCATCGGTTCGCATTTCGCTGGCGATGTTTCGCTCATTCGATCTCGATGTTTCGATAGATCGACATCGATGCGACGTCGGTGCGAAAGTGCGACACTACACAGATGTAGAGCTCCTTTCGATCCAATTGGATCGGAAAGCGCTCTAGACGAGCGCTCGCGCCCCTACGCATTGCCGGCCTCCCTCGGAGGAGGCAAAGCGCTGGCCGGCGCGTCCCGAACTCACCGAGGCAGAAGACGTGAGCAGCGAGCGCCTCGAGCGACGGCTGACAGCGATCCTCGTGGCGGATGTCGCGGGATTCAGCCGGCTCGTGCACGCCGACGACGAAGGCACGGTGGCGCAGCTGAAGGCCCATCGGCGCAGCCTCGTCGATCCCAAGATCGGGGAGCACAGGGGCCGCATCGTCAAGACGACCGGGGACGGGCTCCTCGCCGAGTTCACGAGCGCCGTCGATGCCTTGCGCTGCGCGGTCGAGATCCAGGAGGGCATGAGCGTGCGCAACGCCGCGATCGCACCCGACCTTCGGATCGAGTTCCGCATCGGCGTGAATGTCGGCGACATCATCATCGACGGCGACGACCTCCTCGGTGACGGAGTGAACGTCGCGGCGCGGCTCGAGTCGGTCGCCGAGCCGGGCGGCATCTGCGTCTCGGGCCGGGTTCGAGAGGATGCCGAAGGCGCTCTCGACGTCGCCTTCGAGGATGCCGGGCTCCGCAACTTCAAGAACATGGGCCGGCTCGTTCCGGTCTATCGGGTGCGCCCACGCAGCACAGGAGCCGAGCCGCGCGCCAAGACCGCGCTCGCGCTGCCGGACAAGCCGTCGATCGCGGTCCTGCCGTTCCAGAACATGAGCGGGGACCCGGAGCAGGATTATTTCGCCGACGGGATCGTCGAGGACATCATCACCGCGCTCGCGCGCAACCACTGGCTCTTCGTGATCGCGCGCAACTCGAGCTTCACCTACAAGGGGCGCGCCGTCGACGTGAAGGAGGTCGGTCGCGCGCTCGGCGTCCGTTATGTGCTCGAAGGCAGCGTGCGCAAGACCGGAAACCGGGTTCGCATCACCGGCCAGCTCATCGACGCGGCCACGGGTGCGCATCTCTGGGCGGATTATTTCGACGGCACGCTCGAGAATATCTTCGACCTGCAGGACAGCGTCACGGCGAAGGTCGTCGGCCAGATCGCGCCGAAGCTCCAGCAGGCGGAAATGCAGCGGGCGCGTCGCAAGCCGACGGAGAGCCTCGATTCCTACGATTTCTACCTCCGCGGGCTCGCCAACGTCCATCAGAACACGAGGGAGGTGATCGACGACGCCTTGCGCTTGTTTCGCCTCGCGATATCTCTCGATCCCGAGTTCGCCGCGGCCTATGGCATGGCTGCCGGATGCTACATCCTGTATCTATCCAACGGCTGGCTCGGCGGCGCCGCGGACATCGCCGAGGCAGAGCGCCTGGCTCGGCGAGCCGCCGATCTCGGCCGCGACGACGCCGTCGCTCTCTGCATGGCAGGAATTACGCTCACGACCGTCGTGGGAGACCTCGCCGACGGTATGGCTTTCATCGACGAGGCGCTGAAGCTCAATCCGAACCTGTCGGCGACTTGGGAGTCGAGCGCCTGGGCGAGGATCGTTCTCGGCGAGCCCGAGGTCGCGATCGAGCACGCGCAAATGGCGCTGCGCCTCAATCCTCTGGATCCTTTGACCTACGCAACCCAGGCGGCCCTGGCGGCGGCCCATTTTTTCGCCGGGAACTACGACGAGGCCGTGATGTGGGCGGAGAGGTCCTATCGCGAGCAGCCCAACTTCCTGCCGGCCACGCGCTTCGCCGCCGCGAGCAATGCGCTCGCCGGGCGCATCGACGCGGCGATAGCGGCCATGGAACGGCTGCGCCGGCTCGATCCCGACCTCAGAGTTTCCAACCTCCACAAGCTCCTGCCGTATCGCAGGCGGGAGGACGCGGAGAAATGGGCAATGGCTATGCGCCTCGCCGGTCTCCCCGAATAGCGCCCGGCCGTACCGATATTCGCCAGAGCAATCGGGCTGTGGTAAGGAGTGAGCCCGTTCCTCTACCGACGAGGTTTCGCGTGATCGCCATCCGTCTCGCCAAGATCGCCTGCGTCGCCGCGGTCGGGCTCTATGTGACCCTCGTCGCCTTCAACAACATCACCGACTACGGGGCGAATTTCGTCTTCGTCGGCGATGTGCTTTCCATGGACAAGGTGCAGGATCAAGCCATCAAGTGGCGCGCGCTTCCCGCGCCGATCCTGCATCATCTGGGCTATATCGCCATCATCGCGACCGAAGTCGTCATCGCGGCGTTGTGCTTCTCCGGAGCGGCCGCCATGGTTCGGCAGCTGAAAGGCAAGGCGCTAGCCTTTCGCGCGGCGAAATCCAAGGCCGTTCTCGGCCTCGCGATCGGGATCGTGCTCTACGAGGCTGGCTTCGTCGCGGTCGGCGGCGAATGGTTCGCGATGTGGCAGGCGCAGAACTTCGATGCGGTCCAGAGCTCGTTCCGGATCGTCGTGACCATGCTCGGCGTGCTGATCTTCCTTGCGCTCCCCGACGAGGAGCTCGCATGAGCCGGAGAGCCCGCGGGTATGTCGGTGGAAAGGCGGCGTCGGTCGAGGTTCGTCGTCGGGACCTGGCGACGCTTTTCGGGGCGAGCCTGGTGGGAGCCGGGCTCGGCGCGACGCGATCCGCAGGCGCCAAAGGTGTGCTCATGGCTTCTTTGCCCGAGGACGAGACATTCATGCGGCTCGCCCTCGCCGAGGCGGCGCGCGGCGACTTTCCGTTTGGCGCGGTGATCGTGCGGGACGGCGCGGTTCTGGCGACGGGCCATAACAGCGGAATTGCGACCAATGACCCGACGGCGCATGGCGAGATGGTCGCGATCCGCACCTTTCTCTCCGGACGCCCCGCCGGCGAGCTGCAAGGCACGACTCTCTACACCACCGGCGAGCCGTGCCCCATGTGCATGAGCGCCATCGTCTGGTGCGGGATCGGGCGGGTCGTGTTCGCGGCCTCGATCGAGGAGCTTTCGACCCGGATCGGGCAAATCATGGTCCCGAGCCGCGCAATCGCGGACGCCGCCCCTTTCGCGACGCTCTCGATCACGGGTGGCGTCCTCGCCGCCGAGGCCCTCGCGCTTTTCAAGACGTGATCGACCGACCCCGGCCGCTCGATCGAAAGGACGTCATGCTCGCGAGGTGGTCGAACCAGCGATCGACGACGACCGCGAGCAGGGCGACGACGAGGGCTCCTTGCACGACATAGGCGGAGTTCGAGGTCGCCAAGCCCTCGAGGATCGGCGAGCCGAGCGACAAGGCGCCGATGGTCGAGCCGATCGCCGCGGTCCCGATGTTGATGATCACCGCCGTGCGCAAGCCCGAGACGACGAACGGCGAGGCGAGCGGGAGCTCGATGCCGAGAAGACGGCCCTGTGCGGAGAACCCCATGCCGGTGGCGGCGTCCGTCACGGCCGCGGGCACGGCGCGAAGGCCCGTGATCGTCCCCTCGAGGATCGGGAGCACGGCATAGAGCCAAAGGGCGAGGATCGTCGGGGCCGCGCCATAGCCGAGCAGGGGAACCGAAAGCGCCAGCACCGCGACGGGCGGAAAGGTCTGGCCGATGGCGGCGAGCGCCCCGACGAGCGGGGCGAGGTCGCGCCCAGCCTCCCGCGTGACGAAGATGCCGAGGCCGATCCCGAAGAGAGCCGCGCCGCCGGACGAGAGCGCCACGAGCTCGAGATGGGCGAGAGTCAAGGCGACGAAGCTCGCGCGGGTGTAGACGGGGCGCGGCAGGTCCGGAAACCACGCATGGAAGAGCGGTGCCGTGTGGGGCATGAGGAGGACCACGCCGACGAGGAGAAGGGTGAGCCACAGGCTCGGCGCATGCGCGAGCCGCACCACGACGTCATGCGGATGCATCGCTCGTCCCCGCCTCGCCGCCGGCGATGATATCGCCGATATGGATCTCGCCTCGCCACGTACCGTCCTCGTCCACGACGGCGAGGCGTGTCGAGCCTGTCGCGAGCATGAGGTCGAGGGCCTGCCTCAGCGAGGCACCGGCGGCGATCGCGCCCGTCGCGCCGGTCCGCCTTGGCGTCGATCGCTCGCGCACGGCGAGCCGGTCGAGAAGGCGCATGTGAATGCTTCCGCCTCCCAGGAACGCGCCGACGAGAGAATTCGCGGGGTGCCGCAATATCTCGATCGGCGCGCCGGACTGGACGAGGTGGCCCCGGTCCATCACCACCATTTGCGTGGCGAGCCGCAAGGCCTCGTCCATGTCGTGGGTGACGAAGACGATCGTCTTGCCGCTTCGCGCGTGAATTCGTTCGAGCTCGGCTTGGAGCGTTGCGCGGCTCGTGGGATCGAGCGCGGCGAAGGGCTCGTCCATGAGGATGATCTCGGGGTCGGCCGCGAGCGCCCGCGCGACACCTGCACGTTGCTGCTGGCCGCCCGACAATTCATGTGGGTAGCGCTCGAGCAGGGCGGGCTCGATGCCGAGGAGCCCCGCCATCTCCTCCACACGATCCGCCTGTTTCGGCTTGCTCCAGCCGAGAAGCCGTGGCACGGCAGCGATATTTTGCGCGACCGTCCAATGAGGGAAGAGTCCGACCGACTGGATCACGTAGCCGATATGGCGACGGTGCTCGACGGGATCGAGCCTCGCGACATCCTCACCGCCGACCGTCACCCGGCCCTGGTCCGGCAGGATCATCGCATTGATCATCCTGAGCGCGGTCGATTTCCCGCAGCCGGAAGGGCCGATCAGCACGCAGAAGGCGCCACCTGGGATCTCGAGAGAAAAATCGCAAAGCGCGTGTGTGGCGCCGAAGCTTTTCCCGACCGCATGGAATGCGATGGGCTTCATCGGCGCACAACTCCGATCACGAGCTGGAAGGCGAGATCGGCCGCGAGCGCCAGAAGGACGATGGGGATCGCGCCGAGAAGGACGAGATCGAGCGCATATTGGCCGATCCCTTGGAAGACGAAGGTGCCGAGCCCGCCCGCGCCGATCAAGGCGGCGACCGCGGCGAGCCCGATCGCCTGGATGGTCACCACCCGAAGGCCGGACAGGAGCGCCGGAAGCGCGAGCGGAAGCTCGATCTCGAGAAGCATCCGGCGCCGATCGAAGCCGAGGCCCCGCGCGGCATCCTTCACGGCGAAAGGGACCTCGGCGAGGCCGACCGTGAAGCCGCGCACGAGCGGAAACAGGGAATAGAGCGCGAGCGCGATGATCGCAGGCGCGGGACCTACTCCCTCGACGCCGATGGCTTTCACAACCGGCACGGCGCTAGCGAGCGAAGAGAGCGGCACCATCAGGAGACCGAACAGCGCGATCGAGGGAATGGTCTGCACGATGCCGAGCGAGGCGAGGACGACTCCACGCAAGGCATCGTTGCGCAGGATCGCAAGGACGAGCGGAACACCTACCACGAACGCGAGCAGGAGCGCCGCGCAAACGAGCGCGAGATGACGCCAAAGCTCCGTTGCGAATTCCGCGCGGTGGGCCAAGAATTCCTTCGTGAGCGAGAGGCTGTCGAAGGTGCCGGCGCGGGCCATGAGGATGAAGCCGGCCACGACGAGCCCCACGAGGCCGAGGCGAGCCCCGAGGCCGAGGCGCGCGCGTTGCGCGGCATCGAGCAAGGCGAGCACGGCAATGCCCGCCAGGCTCCAGAACGAAGGGCCGAGCGAGAGGCGCATCGCCGGCGTGCCCGAGGGCGCGCGCAGGGCCGCGAGATGCCCCGCGGCGGCGAGGCAGGCCCACAGCAGCAACACTGAAGCGCCGATGGTCGCGAGCGAGCGGACCCTGTCGGACGTGAGAAGCGCGATCGGCATGAAGAGGCCGAGGCCGAGGATCACGGCGCCGGCTTCGAATCCCGGCGCGTTGAGCAAGGGCAGGGGTGTCGATGACGCGAGCCGGTTCGGCGCCTGGTCCAGAAAGGGGGCGAAGAACGTGGTGACGAGCCCGACACAACAGAGGAGGACCAGCACGCGGTCGTGGACTTTCGTCATCTCTCGGCTCCCCGTGGGTGTCGTCCGAGGAGGCCGCGCGCGGACAAGAAATCCAAGGCGACGGTAGCGGCAGGCTCGCCCTCTACCGCGACCTTCTCGTTCAATCCGCGAAGGGTGGAAAGATCGAGGGCTCCGAACAAAGGGGCGAGGACGTCCGGGATCTGCGGGTAGGTTTCGAGCACTGCTGCACGGACGACAGGGGCAGGGGCATAGACAGGCTCGGCACGGCACGTATCTTCGAGCGCGACGAGATCGAGCGCAGAAAGCGCGCCGTCCGAGCCATAGGCCATGGCGGCATTGACGCCCGAAATCCCATCCGCCGCGGCCTTCATCGTCGCCGAGGTCTCTCCGCCCGAAAGCACGAGAAGCTGATCGGCGGTCAGCCGAAATCCATAAGCTCTCTCGAAGGCCGGCAGGCCCGCGGGGCTCTCGACGAATTCCGCGGAGGCAGCGAGCCTGACCCTGCGGCCCGCTCGGACGAAGGCGGCGAAATCCTCCATGGTTCGCAGGCCCGCCTCTCGAGCAAGCGGCGCGGGGATCGCGATCACCCAGCTGTTGTCGGCGGGGGCAGGGGTGAGCCAGACGAGGTCGTTAGCGCGCCGGTCGAGCAGGGCAGCGCGGGCGAAGCCTGCCTCGGCGTCCTTCCACACGGCGGCGCCTTCCTCGTGGAAGAACATGGCGGCATTGCCGGTATATTCCACGGTGAAATCGATCGCGCCAGAAAGGAGCGCCGCGCGCACGATCGCCGTCGGCCCGAGCTGCAGCCGGTTCACCGTAGGGATTTTTGCCGCGGCCAGGGCATGCAGGATCATATGGCCGATGAGCGCGCCCTCGAGATCGAGCTTCGATGCGACGACGACGGGCGGCGCGGCGGTGCCCCTATCGGCTACGGCCACCAGCGCAACACCAGTGATGAAGCCGCGCCGCGTGAGCCCTGGATTGGTCATAGCACGAGGGTCAACTTCGTGGCCGCACGGGTGATCCCCGTGTAGAGCCAACGCCTGCTGTGCTCGCGAAAGGCGCGGCTCTCGTCGAACAGCACCACCTCGTCCCATTGCGAGCCCTGCGCCTTGTGGACGGTCAGCGCGTAGCCGTAGTCGAACTCGTCCGAGTCGCGGCGGATGTTGGCGGGCAGGCTCTCCTCTGTGCCTTGAAAGAATTCCGGCAGGACGCCGATCCTGAGCGCGCGCCGCGACGGGTCGTCCTCCGGCACCACGGTCATCGAGAGCTTGTTCTTGCGGGTCGCGGCCGTGCCCTTCACGGTCCAGATGCTGCCGTTGAGGAGCCCTTTGGTCCGATCGTTCCTGAGGCAGACGAGCCTGTCGCCGACCTCCGGCATCGGATCGGTGCGGCCGTAGAGCTCGCGCAAGCGCTTGTTGTAGGCGCGGCGTGTCTTGTTGAGCCCGACGAGCACCTGATCGGCGGCGGTGACGGAAGCCGCGTCGATATCGCGTTTCTCGATCACCTTGGCATTGCCGTCGGGGCAGAGCGCGAAGGCCTCGCCCTCGCGCACGCGCATCGAGAGGCGGATGATCGGGTTGTCGGCGGCCTGGCGGTGGACCTCGGTGAGCATCACGTCGGGCTCGGCCTCGGTGAAGAAGCCGCCGCCTTTCACGGGCGGCAGCTGCGCAGGATCTCCGAGGACGAGCACCGGCTTGCCGAAGGAGAGCAGGTCGCGGCCGAGGTCGGCATCGACCATCGAGCATTCGTCGATGATGACGAGGCTCGACGTCATGACGCTGCTCTCGTCGTTCAAGACGAACGAGGGCTCGTCGGTGTCGGTCTCGCGCGCGCGGTAGATCAGGCTGTGGATGGTGCGCGCGTTCTTGCAGCCCTTGGAGCGCAGGACGAGGGCGGCCTTCCCCGTGAAGGCCGCGAAGGCGACCTCGCCGTCGATATCCTCCGCGATCTTTCGCGCGAGCGTCGTCTTGCCCGTGCCGGCATAGCCGAAGAGGCGGAAGACTTGCGGCTTGCCCTGCTTCAGCCAGCGCGCGACCGCGACGAGGGCGGCATCCTGCTGCGGCGACCAGATCATGAGCGTTTCCCTGAGCGTGTCGCGGAAAGGATCGACTTCCTACGCACACGCAGTGTCCTTTCGACGAGACAGAGCTTTCTCATAGACCAGCATGGCCGCCGCGATATCCTCCACCGCAAGGCCGACCGACTTGAAGATCGTCGTGGCGGAAGGGTCCACCACCTTCGTCCTCGCCAGAACCTCACCGGCTTCGGCGAAGATCGACGCCCGGGAAAGGATCACATCGCCCGATTCCACGAGCGCCGCCTCGCGCGAATCCACCACGACAATGTTGCGCATGCAATCGTCGTCGAGCTCGCGCCAGGTCGGACGCGGCGCGCCGACCGCGTTCACATGGGCGCCTTCCTTCAACCAGCTGCCCTTCAGGAACGGCTCGGTCGCGTGGGTCGCGGTCACCACCACATCCGCGCCTCTTACGGCCTCCTCGAGCTCCATCGCCCGCGCGCCATGGGCCTGCGCGAAAGCCTTCGCGTGCTCGGCGGTCCGGCTCCAGACCCGGACCTCGTCGAAGGAAAAGAGGGTCCGTAGCGCCTCGAGATGGGCCCCGGCTTGCACGCCGCTGCCGAGCAGGGCCAGCACGCGACTCTCGGGCCTCGCGAGCCTTAGCGTCACCGCCGCGGAGACGGCGGCGGTGCGCCTCTCGGTGATGAGGCGCCCGTCGAGCACCGCCAGGGGCCGTCCATGCTCGGTCTCGAAGAGCAGGATCGTCGCGAAATGGGTCGGCTCGCCGGAGGCGGCATTGCCCGGGTAGAAGGACACGAGCTTCGCGCCCATTCCAGATCCGCAGACCGCCGGCATGATTCCGAGATAGCGCTTGCCGTCCTCGATGGTCAGCATGTTGCGGACCGGCTGGATCACGTGCCCCGCCGAGAAAGCGACGAGCGCCTGTTCCATCGCGGCAACGAGGGCGTCCCAGGTCAGGAGCTTCGCGATCTCGGCTTCGGGCAAGGTCAGCATGGCCGTCCTCCGATCGGGCAGGCGAGTTGCATCGAAAAATCATTCCCGTGCCTGCGCGGGAGCGCGCTAGAACAGGCTCGGTTCGTCCATCCGGGTCTCGAGGTCCAGCAAGAATCGCTTGCCCGATCGGGTCCGCCCGCCGCGCACGTCGACGAAAGGTTTCAGATGAACGGCTTCGCGCCGGAGCATTACAAGCAAGCGCTGGTCTTTCTCGTGACGGCCGGTGTCGTCGTGCCGCTGTTTCGACGGCTGCGCGTGAGCCCGGTTCTCGGATTTCTGGCCGCGGGCGTGCTTCTCGGTCCCCAAGGGATCGGCGCCGCCGCAAGCAGCGTGCCCTTTCTGTCGCATGTCACGATCGGCAACGTCGAGGCGATCACGCCGATCGCGGACTTCGGTGTCGTCTTTCTACTCTTCATGATCGGGCTCGAATTGTCCTGGGAACGTCTGGTGCTCATGCGCCGTCTCGTTTTCGGGTTCGGGGCCTTTCAGGTCTTCGGTTGTGCGGCGGCGCTCGCGGCACTCGCCGTGCACTTCGGGACGACGCCCGACTCGGCGGCGGTTCTGGGCTTCGCGCTCTCCTTGTCCTCCACCGCGATCGTCGTGCCGGTGCTCGCCGAGATCAAGCGCTTGGGGGGGCCGTCCGGCCGCGCGATCTTCGCGGTCCTCCTGTTCCAGGACCTGATGGTCGCGCCGCTCCTGTTCATGGTGGCGGTGCTCGGGCGTCACGGCGGCGACCTCGGCGTGACGCTGGTTTCGACCCTGCTTCCCGCGGCCGTCGGATTGAGCGTCGTCGTTCTCGGCGGGCGCCTTCTCCTGCGGCCTCTGTTTCACCATGTCGCAGCTGCGGGCTCGACCGAGTTCTTCATGGCGGCGTGCCTGCTCGTCGTCATCGGTACCGGGGTGCTGACCGCCATGAGCGGCCTTTCGATGGGGCTCGGCGCCTTCGTCGCCGGAATCCTCCTCGCCGAGACCGAATATCGCCGCGAGGTCGAGGTGACGATCGAGCCCTTCAAGGGCCTCGCGCTCGGGCTCTTCTTCGTCGCTGTCGGGGCGAGCCTCGATATCTCGAAGGTCGTCGCCGATCCCCTGCATCTCCTCGGGATCGCCTTCGGCCTCATCCTGGTGAAGCTCTGCGTGACCTTCAGCGTCGCCCGCGTGCTGAAGCTCTCCTCGGCGACGGCTGCCGAGGCCGCGGTCATGCTGGGGCCGGGCGGCGAGTTCGCCTTCGTCATCCTCACCGCGGCGATCGCCTCGAAGGCGCTGCCCGCCGACCTCGGCGGGGATGTCTTGATTGCGGTGACCTTGTCCATGTGCATGATTCCCGCCCTCGGGGCCCTCGTGCAGCGTTGGACGCGACACCCCGAGGCGGAGCTGGATGAGCCGCGCATGCTGCCCGACGTGACCTCGGCGCCGGGAGCGATCGTCGTCGGCTACGGCCGGGTCGGGCGGCTCGTCGGGGAGATGCTGCGCGCCCATGCGGTGCCCTTCGTCGCCGTCGATACGAATGCCGCGCTGGTGAAGCGGTTTCGGGCCGAAGGCGTCGAGATCTATTGGGGCAATGCGTCGCGGCCGGAGTTCCTCGCCCGGTGCGGGCTCGCCCGGGCCAAGGCCTTGATCATCACCATGGACACGCCGGACGAGGCCGAGGCGATCGTGCGCCTCGCCCGTGCGGATCACCCGTCGCTCACCATCGTCGCGCGGGCGCGCGATGCCCATCACGCGACGTTGCTCTATAGGCTCGGGGCGAGTGATGCCGTGCCCGAGACGATCGAGGCGAGCCTGCAGCTCGCCGAGGCCGTGCTGGTCGAGCTCGGGATCCCGATGGGCCACGTCATCGCGTCGATCCACGAGAAGCGCGACGAGTTCAGGGAGCAGCTTCGCCCGGTTGCCGCTCGCGCCGAGGCACGCCATGCGACGAAGCTGTCGCTGCGCATGAAGGAGGCGGGCAAGCGCAGGGCGAAGCAGGTCGAGAACGAGTGACTGTGTCCGGTCGGGCAACTTTCGACGAAGGGTCGCCCGGCACGGCCCCGGGGAACCGCCTTCCGACACCATGACCGGAAAGCGCTTCCCCTGTTGGTCTCGGGACCGTCCCTATCGGTGGTGTCCGAAACGTCCACCGAGGACACCGCCCAGCACGCCCCCGAAGAAGGCGGCGGCGCCTGGATTGTGGCCGCCATGGTGGCCCCCCGGATAATGGTTCGGATAACCACCGTGATAGGGGCGTGCATAGCCGCTCGGATAAGCGGTGGCGGGGTAGGCGGCGGGGTAGTGTGCCGGCGCGGTGCGTTGGGGCCGTGCGACTCGTGGCGTTGCCGGCCGCGGTGCCGCCTTGCGCTCGACGGCCTTGGCCGGAGCGGCGACGCTTCGCCCGCTCGCTACGCGTTCGGGCTTCGGCACCGGCGCTTTCTTGGCCAGGTAGCGTTGCAGCGGCAGATCGCTCTCGGCCAGCAGCGCCGCATATTGCAGCGGTCCGAGCCAGCCCGTCGCCTCGATCTCGCGGCGATCCTGCCAAGCTTTGATGGCTTTCCGTGTCTTCTCGTCGAAGGTCCCGGAAGCCTTGCCGGGCTCGTAGTCGAGCGCCGCGAGCCTCTGCTGGACATCCTTGCGTCGCGCGAGCGTCAGCGAGAGCGACCGCTCGGTTTGCTCGGTTCCGATCTCGGCCTTCGGGCCTTCGGAGGGCGCATCTTCGGTCTTGCCGGCAGCGCTCTGAGCCCCGAGCCGGGCAATGCGGCTGCGGGCCATCCTCGCATAGGTCCCGGAGGGATAGGCGTCGAGATAGGCTTTGTAGTCGTCGAGCGTGTTGCCGCGCTCGGCGGAATCCCACAGACGCGTCTCCTGTGCGAGCCGGTCCCGGCCCGGGTCGTGCCGCGGAGCCGATGCCGGCGCGGGCGTCGTAGCCGTCGTCGCGACGAGCGGCTCGGACCGGGGCTCGATCGGGCCGGGCTCGAGCGATGCCACCTTCGGGTTGAGCACGAACTCGCCGATGATCGAGGTCGAGACCCAGGGCAGCTGCTTGTTCTTCGTCTCCCGCCACACCTCCGCGCGCACGCGGTCCATCACGGTTCCGATCGAGACGCCCACATCTTCCAGGTGATTCAAGAGGGCTTTGGTGAAGGGGCTGTTCTCGCCCGGCTTGCCGTCGAGCGCCGTGCTTTTCGGGTCGCTGGCGAAGGCGAGCAAGGTGCCTTTGGCGGTCTCGTTCTCGACCCGGCTCAAGCCGCGCGGGCTGATCACCGCGCGTGTGCTCGCGAGGTTCAGCTCGGTGGCGAAAGGATTGTCGCGGCAGGCGTCGAGGATGACGACATTGACCCGCTCGTCGCGCTTCATCTGCCTCAACACGAGCGAGAGGCCGATGGCGTGGAGATCGAGGTCGGTCGGGCTCTTCAACGCGAGATCGGTCGGAAGCAGGTAGTTCTCCTCGTCGACCGAGACGCCGTGCCCGGCGAAATAGACGATCGCGGCCTCGGACCCCGCGATGGCCGAGGAAAACTCGGCGATCTTCGCCCGCATCTGGCGGACCGTCAGGTCGTAGCCGTCGATGACCTCGAAGCCGAGCCGCTTGAAAGCGGCCGCCACGGCTCTTGCGTCGTTGGTGGCATTGTGGAGGGCGGGAGCGACGGTATAGGCCGCATTGCCGATGACGAGCGCCACCCGCCGTTCGTCTTTCGCCGTCGCCGGATGCAACGGAGATAGGATAAGCAAGCCGCACAGCGTTCCCACGGAAAGCAGTGCCGCCACACGTGACAGAAGCCGCATAACCCGATCCTCGTCTCGGAGCTTCGCGCTCGATCGCGTCCCTGCGTCGAGAGGGCGAAGGTCCGTGAGCCGAACAACGGGCGATGCTAGTTGCGACTGATCCATGGGTCGGTGCGCGTCCGCACGACGCGCACAGGTACCGCGTAGCGCCATCTCACGGATGAAACCGTTACGCTAGAGCAATTTCCAGCGAAGTGGACACCGGTTCGCGTCGCGAAATTACGAAAAAACAAGAATGTAGAGCGGGATGAGGAAAAGTGTACAGCGGTTTTCCGGCGCAATCGCGTTGACGCAGATTGCGTAAACTCATCTGCCTATCCTGCTCTGAACTTTTGGAATCGATCAGTTTCATGAATTTGGATCGGTTCGATCCAAATTCATCGTGATCTAATGCTGCAGTGACTCGAGCGCTGCCTGGCGAGGCTCCTGCCGGCGTAGGAACTCAGAGCCTTTTCTCGACGCCTGCGGCCGTCTCGACGAATTCCGGCGGCACGGTCACCTCGAGCCGGGCCTCTCCCGCCGTCACCGCCGTGCCCCCGGCCTTGGCCTCCTCGAGGCGATCGATGCGCAACATAGCGAGCCCTTCCGACCCCGCCGTCGAGCCGACCTCGCCGATGCTCGCCTCGCCCATCATGATCTCGGTGCCGGGGCTCGGCGTCGGCCCGTCGAAACGAACCTTGAGGATGCGCTTTCGCGCCGAGTTGCGGAAATGCACCCGGGCGACGACCTCCTGGCCCACATAGCAGCCCTTCTTGAAATCGACGCCATGGAGGAAATCGAGATTGGCGTCGTGCACGAACGTATCGCCGTAGGGGAAGTCGAGCCCGCCTTTCGGTACGCCCTGCGCGATGCGGTGCGCCTCGTAGGCGGTTGCATCGGTCGAACCGAGCTGCGCCGCGAGAGCGACCCGATCCGCGATCACGCGAAAGCCCATGCCGGGCGCCCGCATGTCGCGATAGGCAACGCCGCCATCGATCGCAACCAGCGCGTCCGTGCCCCAGACGGCCGCGACTCCGAGGGACTGCGAGACATCCTCGATCGCGATCTTCCAGCGCATCTTGTAGAAAGTCAGCCGCTTCAAGAGATCGGCGGAGTGCTCGGCGAGGCAATCCAGGAAAAAGCCGGCGTCCGAGCCTTCGGGCAGGGGCACGACCAAGAAGTCGAAAAGAAGCTTGCCCTGGGCCGTGAGGAGCGCCGAATAGCGGCTCTCTCCGGCCGGAATGTCCTGCACGCTATTGGTGACGATCTTGTGCAGGAAAGTCGTCGCATCGGCGCCCGTCACCTTCACGACACCGCGATCGTCCAGGAAAGCTCGGCCTTGCATCGGAGATCCTCGACTCTTGTCCCGGCCGGCCCTTATGAAGGCGCCGCCCGCACCGCGCAAGCCGCTTCGACCTCCGAGCGCGAGGCGGGGAAAGCGATAATCAAGCAATGGACAGGCCAATGCCGAGAAGCTTCGATCTGATCCTGAAGGGCGGCACCGTCGTCGATCATGCCGGCGAAGGGGTCCGCGATATCGGGATTCTCGGGCACCGCATCGCCGAGATCGGAGACTTGCGCACGGCCTCGGCCGGCGAGACGATTGACGCGAGGGGCCTTCATGTCCTGCCGGGGGTGATCGACACCCAGGTGCATTTCCGCGAGCCGGGCCTTACCCACAAGGAGGATCTCGAGACCGGCTCGCGCGCCGCGGTCCTCGGCGGGGTCACCGCGGTCTTCGAGATGCCGAACACCAATCCCCTCACGACCGATGCCGCGACGCTCGCTGACAAGGTCGCGCGCGCGACGAACCGGATGCATTGCGATTTCGCCTTCTGGGTCGGCGGCACCACGGAAAATCCCCGTGACATCCCCGAGCTCGAGCGCCTGCCGGGCGCGGCCGGGATCAAGGTCTTCATCGGCTCCTCGACAGGCTCCCTCCTCGTCGAGGAGGATGCCGGGATCGAGGCGATCCTCGAAAGGACGCGGCGACGTGCCGCCTTCCACTGCGAGGACGAATTCCGGCTGCGCGAACGCAAGGACCTGCGCAAGGAGGGCGATCCGTCCTCGCATCCGATCTGGCGCGACGAGATCACGGCGCTGCGGGCGACGGAGCGGCTCTTGCGGATTGCTCGTGCCAAGGGCGCGCTCGTCCATGTGCTTCATGTCTCGACCGCCGAGGAGATCGATTTTCTCGCCGCGCACAAGGACATCGCGAGCGTCGAGGTGACGACGCACCATCTTGCATTTTCTGCCGAGGATTATGCGCGGCTCGGCACGAGGCTGCAGATGAATCCGCCGATCCGCGACGCGCGCCACCGCGACCGGCTCTGGTACGGCGTGGCGCAAGGCATCGTCGATATCCTCGGCTCCGATCACGCGCCGCATACGCTCGAAGAAAAAGCGAAGCCCTATCCCGGGACGCCCTCGGGCATGCCCGGCGTGCAGACCCTCGTGCCCGTCATGCTCGATTCCGTGAATGCCGGGCGGCTCGGCCTCCAGCGGCTCGTCGACATGACGAGCGCGGGCCCGGCGCGCCTGTTCGGGATCCTCGGCAAGGGCCGGATCGCGGTCGGCTACGACGCGGATTTTACGATCGTCGACATGAAGCGCCGCGAAAGGATCGAGGACCGCTGGATCGCGTCGCGCTGCGGCTGGACCCCCTATGCCGGCCTCGAGGTGACGGGCTGGCCCGTCGGCACCATCGTGCGTGGCAAGCGGGTGATGTGGGAGGGCGAGATCGTGATCGCGAGCCAGGGCCAGCCGGTGCGCTTCGGCTCCGCCTCGTGACTATTCGGCGGCAGGCCGCGGCGTCTTGACGTAGAGGCTCGCGACGAGAGCATGGGCGACATGCTCGGCCATGCATTGATAGCCGAGATCGTTCAAGTGGAACTCGTCGCGCGCCATGAGCCTGAGCTCTGCATGCGCCTGTGCGATGAAGCGCATGGCGTCGTAGCGGCGCACGTAGAGGACCTTTTCCTCGGTCGCGATACGTTGCAGCCTCGCTCTGATCTCCGCATAGCTCGGGTCGCGTGCGAGGCGGGTCGTATATTGCATCCCCACGAGAACCACGTCGATCTTGTTGTCCCTGAGCCAGCGGAGCAGGTCGCGCACCTCGGTCTCGAACTCGTCGGGCGGGACACGGATCAAGGCATCGTTGGTTCCGAGCTGCCAGAGCACGAGATCGGGCTTGTCGATCGCCACCTCGCTTCTGATGCGCTCGGCGGTGATCTCCGCCACCTCGCCGGATACACCCCGGTTGACGACCTCGATATCGATCCCTTTCAAGGCCCGCTCGAGAATGGATTCGAGCCGGGACGGATAGGACTTGCCGTTGGAGGTCGCCCCGAGACCGGCGGTCGAGGAGGAGCCGATCGCCAGGATCCTCAATGCTTTGCGCTTTTCCAGGGCGGCGGTGAAATTTGGCAGCGCCGCGGGCGCGGCGATATCCCGGTCGGGGGCCGCGCAAGGGGGGCTCAGCGGCAGTGCCGGGACATGCGGCTCGAAGGTCCCGGCACAGACCGTCGAGGTCACGACGAGGCCGCAGGCGAGGAGGGCGGCTGCCCCTTGGGCGAGGCTCTGCGCAACCGCTCGCGGGAGTCCGATGCCCATGCGACTGCTCCCAGGATAGAGACGCCGACACTAACGATGACGGCATCGATTGCAAATGTTCCGCCGGAGGCGAAGCGCAGGATCTGGCCGATCAGGCTGAGAAGCGAAGCTGCGCAAAAGACCTGCAAGGAGTTTCGGCCCAGCAACGCCAGGTAGTCGGTGAGCGGCGGCAGGAAGCGACGGATCGTCGCGAAGGCGCCGCCGAGCAAGACGGCGAGCGCCAGGGCATGGAGGAGCCGCGCGGGAGACAGGAAGGTCTTGTCGAACATGAAGAACAAGGTGGGCTCCGGCAGGTCGATCGGGTCGGGAGAATACCGGGCCAGCGCCGCTAGGGCGCCGAGCGCCACGACCGGAAGCGCCAGCCACCGCAAGCTCGTGCGATGCCGGCGGACGAATCCCCCGAATCCGTCGGTCCCCGCGGCCAAGTACCCCAGTACGAAGACCGCTTGCCAAGCCAGAGGATTGAAGAACCAGGTTCCCTCGATCGGCCAGGTCGGCAAGTTGACGCCGAGGACCAGCGTCGCGGCATAGATCGCGAGCGAGGCCGGCAAGAGCGCCGAGGGCGCCGCACGATGAATCGAGGGAATCAGAGGAGCGCCGAGCATCAGGACCACGTAGAGAGGAAGGATGTTGAAATAGCCGAGCTGATGCGTGAGCACGACGGTGCCGATATGCGCCCGGACCGGATCATGGAACACCGCGGAAGCATTGTGCCAGTCGAGCAGGAAGGGCGCATCGAGAAGGATCGAGGAGGCCGCGAGGATGGCGATGGCGATCTCGGTGATGACCAATTGGGCGACATAGACATCGAGAGCGCGGCCCGCGAGACGAAAGACCAGCCCGGCCGCGGCGCCCTCCTTCGGCGTGCTGTCGACGAGCTTGCGCAGAGCCCAGCCGGCCAGAAGCACGAAAAGCTCGGCCGCATCGGACAGCGAGGCGTTGCGATAGGTGAAGCGCTCGAAATAAAGTCCCGGGACGTGATTGACGAAGATGGTGACGAGGGCGAAGCCGCGCCAGAAGTCGATCTCGTTGGGTTCCCGCATGGCCGGTTCTGCATTTTGTGAGCACGAGCTCGAGCTGGGCAGCACGCCGCGAATGCTGCCAGTCCCGGCCCTGCGGTTTATCGGGCGGCCCATGGCAATTTTGGGCGCAGGATGTCACTTTTCGCACTGACCCTCGAGAAAAAGCGACGTTCGTCGGGCAGACCAAGGCTGGGCGACACGACGGCTCGGGGCCTGGATGTCTTGCGGGTGGGACGAATGAACCGAGATCGTCGCCTTTCGTTGGTACCGAGCGTCCGGCGAGGGACACCCCGCGGGGTGGACGAAATCATCACGTCGCAGCGGCGCCGGTGGGCGCGGGAGGCGGGCCCGCCGCTCCGAGCCCAGGTTGTTCAATTCGCGGCAAGATCGGAGACCTCCATGGGTGCGCTCATATTCCTCGTCGGCTTGATCGCGGTCGCAGTCGCCATCACCGACACCGTGCTCGGGCTCGGCCTGCCGATCGGCTATTTGTACAACCCGCTCGTCTGGTTCTGCTATGTCGGTCTCCTGACCGTCGCGACGATCGTCAAGTTCGTGCGCCAGCAGGAGGCGCTCGTCATCGAGCGGCTCGGGCGCTACAACCGGACTTGCACGGCCGGCATCAACATCATCTGGCCCGCGGTCGAGCGCGTCGCCTATTCGTTCGACCTGCGCGAGCAGGTGATCGACATCCCCGCTCAGGACGCGATCACCAAGGACAATGCCACGGTGACGATCGACGGCATTCTCTATTTCAAGATCGTGCACGCCAAGGATGCCGCCTATGGTGCGCAGAACATCAGCCGAGCGATCATCAACCTCGCGCAAACCACGATGCGCTCCGCGATCGGGTCGATGGAGCTCGACAAGACCTTCGAGCAGCGCGCCGAGATCAACGAGCGGGTCGTGAGAGCCGTCGCCGAGGCTGCCCAGACCTGGGGCGCCCAGGTCACGCGCTACGAGATCAAGGACATCACCATGCCGCGCTCGCTGCTCGAGTCGATGGAACGGCAGATGAAGGCGGAACGCGACAAGAGGGCGGCCGTTCTCGAATCCGAAGGCATCAAGCAGTCCCAGATCAACCGCGCGGAAGGCGAGCGCCAGGCCGCCATCCTGAGGTCGGAAGGTGAGCAGCAATCCGCCGTCAACGTCGCGGCGGGGCAGGCGGAAGCCATCCGCCTCGTGCGCGAGCAGATCAAGCAGGAGGGCGGCTTCGAGGCGGTCCAGCTCGAGGTCGCGAAGGCGGCGCTCGAGCAATACGGCAACCTCGCGAAGCACGGCAACTCGCTCGTGATCATGGGGAGCGAGGCCGACCCGAGCGGCTGGCTCGCCAAGGCGATGGCCGTTCTCAAGGCTGCCGGCGCCGCGCCGGCCGAGCCCGGCCCGGCCACGCCGCAACATCGAACCTGGGGGTAGAGCATTTTCCAGCGAACCGGAAAGCGGTACGCATTTCGATCCCATCGCCGGCGATCTATCGCAACAGCGAGATCGCAATGTTTCGAGTGATCGACATCGATGCGAAAATGCGACAAAGCAAGGGAGTAGGGCGATGGACGGGATCATCGACAAGCCCGCCGTGATCTTCCTCATCGCCGGGCTCGTGCTGCTCGGCATCGATATTTTCGTGATCGGCCTCTCGCCCTTGCTCTTCGTCGCGGCGGGCGCGCTCGTCACGAGCGCGATCCTCTATGTGGCGGGGTGGAGCGGTGGGATCCTCCACATGGCCGGATGGGTGCCGGGCGTCCTCGAGGGGCTCGCCATCTGTGCCGTCGCGAGCGTGCTGATCGCCGTCGTCGGCCGGCGTCCGCTTCAGGCCTTCCAGGCCTCGGGCGAGACGGAGGACAAGAGCAGCGACCTCATCGGGCGCGAGGTCGTGACGACGGAGGAGATCACCAAGGCCGGTGGTTGGATCCATTGGTCCGGCACGCATTGGCAGGCGCGCCTCGCCGACAGCGTCGATGTCGATCGGGTCGGCCCCGGCGTGCGGATGACGATCGTGGAGGTGAGGAATCTCGCGCTCGTCCTGCGACCTGTGGTGTGATGGAAACGGGATCGCGCTCGGGGCATGGCCGATGGTCGGCTCGCCTGGTGGAGGAGCTTCACCGGACCCACGCTCGGATTGTTCCTATGGCACCGGCTACGGACCAACCTATCCAGGTGCAGAGCGCTACGCCGAGAGCCGACGATACCAGGTCCGAGCCGTCGGTGATGATCCACAATAGCCCGATCCCGAAGCCGATCATCGCTCCGAGCTTGCCCCGAGTGTGGGTCGTTTCGGGCTTCAGGGACGCGTGTGGGGTCGGCGCAAGGATCTCGATGCTCTTGCCCTCTGATTCGGGCAGCTCGTCGATCGGCTGGCTGGTGCCGAAGGGCCTTTCTCCCCGGTCCGCGAGCAAGTCGTCGATCTCCTGAGCAATGCTCGCAAAGAGATCGCGGCGCTTTCTCAGCTTTTCGAGCAATGTCCGCGTATCGGATTGCGTTTCGGGATTGCGCAGGACGGCCTTGAGATCGAGCACGAGCGCGCTTTGCTCCTCGTAGCTCAAGGTCGATCCCGGAGCGATCCTTCGGCTTATGCTTCCGAGATAGGAGGTTGGAACTTCCGGTGGGGGAGGCAGGGGGTCGGGAAGTGGCTCGGGCGGGGGTACCTTGTTGAGTGCTCTGGCGAGGCTGATGGCGCCTTCGCGGTCCTGCCGCCGATAATCGACGTGCTGAATCCGCGACAGCTCGGGCGGCAAGAGATTTATGGAGACTTCGTCGGCCACCAGCACCGGCACGACGAACTTGCCGAGCTCTCCCGCGTAGCCGAATTCACGCTTGCAGGCCACCGAATTCAGAGCGTGAGGCTCGAGCACGAATACGAAAACATGACAGTCACGAATAGTCTCGAGAATTCTGTCCCACCAAGACTGCCCACCGCTCAATTCTCGATCGAACCAGACATCATGACCCAAGCTCTCGAGATCCTCGACGAGGCTCCTGGTCTTTTCCTTGCTCTGCCGACTATAGCTTATGAAAATCTTCGACATACGATTCCCCTCGTTTGCCGCGTCGTCCGAACCTGCCTTTCCTGTGAATGCTTCCGATTTCCAGATGGCGCCAATCACTCGGCTTTACCGGCGTGCGTGTCGGTGCGATCGCGCACTTTCCGGTGTTGTGGGCGCGCTCAATGGTTCTTCGCCGGGCTCGTCTGCGCAAGATGCTCCGCATAGAGCCCACGCAACACCCGCGGCAGCATCTCGGGAATGTCCTCGGCGATCAGTCCCGGCCCGAACTCGCGCGCGGCGGCGCCGTGGAGCCAGACCGCGGCGCTCGCGGCCTCGAAGGCCGGCATTGACTGCGCCAGAAGCCCGCCGATCATCCCGGCGAGAACATCGCCCGATCCCGCCGTCGCGAGCCAGGGCGGCACGTCTTCCGCGATCGTCGCTTTCCCTGATGGATCCGCGACGACCGTATCGGCCCCCTTCAACAAGACGACGGCGCCGGTCAACACGGCCGCAGCGCGGGCGCGCTCGAGCTTCGACACCGACCGCAGATGCTCCACATGGATCGGCAAGGCCTCCGGGAGAATGTCGAAGGCCTGCCAAAGATCCGGGTCCGCGGTCGCGGCCCCGCCGAAAAGCCGCGCGAACTCGCCTTCGTGCGGGGTGAGGACGACGGGCATTCCCGACGCCTTGATCGCTCGCGAAAGCGCATAGGCTTCGCCCTCGAAGCTCGTCAGGGCATCGGCATCGAGGACGACCGCGCGCGGAGGGAGCGTTGCGCCGTTGTCGCCCGCGAGCGTCGCCGCGACGAGGGCGCGGGTCGGCGCGCCGACGCCGAGGCCCGGCCCCATCACCACGGCGTTCTTGCGGCGATCGGCGAGGATGGCTCCGAGATCCTCCGGTCCGTCGCAGGGGCGGGTCATGATCGCGGTCAGGGCGGCCGCGTGGATGGCCAGCGCCTCGGTCGGTGTCGCGACCGTGACGAGGCCGGCTCCGGCGCGCAAGGCGCCCCGCGCCGCGAGCCGCGCCGCGCCAGTATGAGCGAGCCCGCCGGAAAGGACGAGCGCATGGCCGCGCGTATATTTGTGCCCGTCGCTCCGCGGCAGCGGAAATGCGCTTTCCCAAGCCGTGGGGCTATTGACGGAGGTCTTGGGTGCGATCGTCTCGAGCACCGCTCGGGAAATCCCGATATCGGCGAGGATGGTCTCGCCGCAATGGAGCCGGCCGGGCAGCAGGACATGGCCGGGCTTGCGGCGAAAGAAGGTGACGCTGCGCGTCGCTTCGACGGCGATGCCGCGGATGGCGCCGGTCGAACCGTCGATCCCGGAGGGGACATCCACGGCGAGGACGGGCTTTCGCGTTCTCCGCGCCCATTCGACGAGGCGTGCGACAATCGCCGCGGCGTGCCCGTCGAGGGCGCGCGTGAGCCCGGCACCGAACAAGGCATCGATCGCGAGATCGGCGCGGTCGAGCGCCACATCCTCGATGGCCGAGATCATGCCGGGCCAGGCCTCGGCGGCGCTTCTCGCATCGCCGCGAAGTGTCTCGACGTTGCCGAGAAGTCCGACCTCGACGCTATGCCCTTTCGCCGACAAGAGTCGCGCCGCGACGAAGCCGTCGCCGCCGTTGTTGCCGGGTCCGCAGAGCACGGCGACACGACCTCGGCCGCCGAGGAGCCGCTCCGCCTCGCGAGCGACGGCGGCGCCGGCCTGCTCCATCAAGAAATATCCGGGCGTGCCGGATTCGATCGTCAGGCGATCGGCCTCGGCCATCTCGCCATTGGTCAAAAGCACCTCGGGCATCGCGAAGCTCGTCCGGGAAGGTCGATCGGCAGAATCCTAGTGCAGAATCCTAGTATGGCGCTCGTGGCCCGTGGATCTCCCGCGAATCGTGTCGTCGAGTTGACACCCGGTTGTGCCGCGCGGTACCGACGTGGTCGGGTGCGGCGAGGCTCGGCACGACGGCTTCGTCGCGCGGGTGTCCAACCAAACGGGCGATGGATAGGGCGACATGAGGCCCGTGTTCCCGAAATTCGCGATTGGCCAGGTCGTGAGGCACCGGAAATTCCCGTTCCGCGGCGTCGTCTTCGACATCGACCCGGTCTTTGCGAATACAGAGGAATGGTGGCTCTCGATCCCCGAGGAGATCCGCCCGCACAAGGACCAGCCCTTCTATCATCTCCTCGCCGAGAACGCCGAGACCGAATATATCGCTTACGTCTCGGAGCAAAATCTCTTGCCCGATACCTCCGGCGATCCGGTGCGTCACCCTCAGGTCGACGAGATGTTCCGCCGCGCGCGCGACGGCGCCTATGTGATGCGAGCCGCTCGCCTGAATTGAGTGGACCGGCGCCGGCCATCCCGAGGATCGCTAAGAAAGCCTTTTCCGCAGTGATCGAGCGCTGTCCCCGAACCGGGTTGTTCGTCGGCTTTGTTCCAGGTTTTCCCGGCGCGCATTCCCAGGACGAGACTCTCGACGAGCTCAACAACAATCTTCGAGAGGTCGTCTCTATATTGCTCGAAGATGGCGAGCCGAGGCTCGAATCGGAGCTTATCGGAGTCCAGAACGTTTCGCTCGAACAGGGATGAGCAAGATTCCGGTTCTCACGCCAGCCGAGGTAGTAACTAATTGGGAAAGCTCGGGTTCATAGAGGTCAGGTAGCGAGGTTCCCACAAGCAATTTCGTGACGGTGCCGGACGATTCACCACAGTCCGTTCATCGAGGGCGCGATGTTTCGCCTGTCTTGCTTCGGCAAATTGCCAAGGACATCGGCCTGACCGTCAAAGACTTGCTCGAGCACCGTTAGCTCTAAGGTTAGCTTCCTAGATATTCGATCCCGATCGCGATCGCCGTCACCTGCGTCGGCGTCTGCTCGGGGAGATCCTTCTTCTTCGGGCGGAATCGGTTCTTCTTGCGCAGGTTCGCGCTCAGTTGCTTCTCGACGACCTTCACGTCGGGAAATTTGCCCATCGCAGCTACGAATTGGTCGTAGCGCTCCTGAAAGCCCTCGGCATCCCTCGCCCAAAAGCGGAGCTGGGCCGAGAAAATCCGGCCGTAGGTCTTGACGAGTTGCTCCTTGACGGCCGGGTTCTCGGGAACGAGCCAGTAGGGCTGAAATTCAATATTGTCCGACGAAAGCGCCCGGATCCCGGTTTCGAGCATGTAGAAATAGCCGTCGGGATTGCCGTTCGCATTGACGGCGACGAGCGCCCCGGTATCCGGGTTGTAGAGGTCGTAGCCGGTCTCGACCTCGTGGGCCGTGCTCGAGGCGAAGACCTCGAAATCGCCGAGACGCGCCTCGTCCACCTCGAGGACTTTCTCGGTGACGCCCTCGATCATCTTGCAGGCATTGGCATAGATCAGGCTGACCCCATTGTTGCAGTTCTCGACCCAGGCCGGAAAGGAATTGTCGATGATCTTGCCGAGGCGCGCCTCGACCGGCAGGGCGAAGAACGTCCGCGCGAACTCGATATCGTAGCCTGTAGCCATTAGTGTCGAAGCCTCTCGTCTGCCATTTGGCCTGGCATGGAGAGGCAGCAAACATGCCAAGCCGAGCTCGAGCCTTGCGACGAACATCGCGGCGCGTCCTGGCCGCAGCTTCATCGGCTAGAGCGGGACGAGGAAAAGTGGAAAGAGGCTTTCCGCCCGCGACCAGCTCTAAGCTTTTGGACTCGATCACGTTTCATGACTTTGGATCGAATCGATCCAAATTCATCGTGAGCTAGCGATGCCGGACGGCGCGATCTTTCCGAAAATGATCTCGAACTCGCGGGCGAGGGCGGCATCGACCTCGGCCATGGGTACCCGGATCCCGAGATCGGCGAGGCTCGTCACGCCGTAGTGCGGGGCCGAGAGCCCGCAAGGCACGATGCCGGAATAGGGCTCGAGATCGGGGGCGACATTGAGGGAGACGCCATGGAACGAAACCCAGCGCCGTACCCTGATGCCGATCGCCGCGATCTTGTCCTCGGCCGGCTCGCCGCAGGGCCCGCCGGGCTTCTCCGGCCGCGCGACCCAGACGCCGACGCGGCCCTCGCGCCTCAGTCCCTCGATCCCGAATCCGCGAAGCGTCGCAATGATCCAAGTCTCGAGAGCGCAAACATAGGCGCGAAGGTCCGGCGTGCGACGCTTCAGGTCGAGCATCACATAGGCGACGCGCTGGCCCGGCCCGTGATAGGTGATCTGGCCGCCGCGACCGGTCCGTACCACCGGAAGACGCGGCGTGACGAGATCGTGATCCTTCGCCGAGGTGCCTGCGGTGTAGAGCGGCGGGTGCTCGACGAGCCAGACCTGCTCGGCGGCAGCGCCCGCGGCGATCGCGTCGGCGCGGGCCTCCATGAAGGCCACCGCGTCTACATAGGGCACGAGGCCATCGGAAACCCGCCATTCGACGGGGGCACCCGGGACCCCCGGCCTCATGCCGGCAAGCCGCGGGTCATGGCGAGCCATCGAGCATCCCTCCCGGGACGGAGAATCGCGTGACCGATACGAGCCTTTTCCAGCAGCTGCTCGATCCCGCGCATCGCGCCGATCCTTACCCGATCCTGGCCCGGTTGCGCGAGACGCCGGTCTTGCGCGACGAGAGCGGCGCCTACATCGTGAGCACATTTGCCGAGATCAGGAGCCTCCTGAAAGATCCTCGGATCAGCTCGGAGGACCTGCCGAAGCCCAGGTTCGAATGGACCTGGAACCCGATCGAGGATTTCATCCTCAATCCGCTCCGCGCTCGGATCATCGCGCGCCATCGCCCTTTCCTGTTTCGCGATCCGCCCGATCACGACGTCTTGCGCGCCAGCATCATGCATCATTTTGCTTCCGAGCGCATGAAACGCCTGCAAGGTCACATCCATGCCCTCGTCGAGGCCCTCGTCGACGGGATCCGCGGCCGTGACAGGATCGATATCGTGGCGGATTTCGCCTATCCCCTGCCGGTCACCGTGATCTGCGAGCTTCTCGGCGTCCCCCCGGCGGACGAGCAAAAGTTTCATCCCTGGTCCAAGACCCTGGCCGCGGGCCTCGAACCCTTCATCCGGGAGAACCCGGCTTATGTGCGCGAGAATCTCGCAGCCTACGAGGAGATGAGGGCCTATCTCGGCGCATTGATGCGGGAGAAGCGCAAGCATCCGAAGGACGATATCCTGTCGAGCCTCGCGACCTACAGGGACAAGCGGGCACGCCGGATGAGCAAGTACGATGCGGTCGTGACCGCGATCCTGCTTCTCGTCGCGGGCCACGAGACGACGGTCAACCTGATCGCCAACGGCATGCTCGCGCTGCTGCGCCATCCGGAGCATCTCGCCCGGCTTCGCAAGGACCCGGGCGCGGCCTCGGCGATTGTCGAGGAGGTCCTGAGGTTCGATCCTCCCGTGCAGCTTCGTACCCGTAAGACCCTGGCCGAGATCGAGATCGCCGGCACGCGCATTCCGAAGGGCGCCGCAGTCGTTCTCCTTTTCGGCGCGGCCAATCGCGACCCGCGCCAATTCCGCGACCCGGACCGCTTCGACCCGGATCGCACCGACACCCAGCACCTCGGCTTCGGGGGCGGGCTGCATTATTGCCTCGGCGCCCAGCTCGCCCGGATCGAGGCCGCCGAGGCTCTCGCCGTGCTCGCGCGACGCCTCGAGGGTCCGCGCCTCGTCGCGGATCCGCCGCCCTATCGGCCTGGCGCGTCCCTGCGCGGGCCGGAGCGGCTCGAGCTCACGATCGCGGGCATCGTCTCGTGAACAAGGGCCGAGCACGATTGCCAGGGGAGGGCCATCGTGCTCCGCGATCTTTCGCGGCCGGGTCGGGGTTCACGGACTATGCGTCCCGAATCCTTCCGCCGATCGTTGCGGCATAGCTCGACGTGAAAGCGCCGGCCAGCATCGCGATGAAGGTCCAGAGCGAAAGGTAGGCGGTGCCTTTTCGCGCGGAGTCGGCGGCATCGCGAAGAGTCCTTTCCGTCCTGACCTTGGCGTCTTTGGCGTGCCGGATGACGTCCGCAACGCGCTTTTCGGCCTCGGGCTGGCCGAGCCCCGTGCGTGCGGCCACGACTTGCGCAAGGTAGGTTCTGTCCGCAGGCGATATGTCACCGGTTCCGATGCCGATTACGAGGATTCGTCCGACTTCGGCACGCACCGCACCGTCACGGGCGTCCGGAGCCTCACGATCGGAGCGAAGTAGCGTGTCGACGAAGTAGCCGGCCGGATCGGCGAGATCGGTGGTCCCTTGCGCGGCTGCCTGGGTTGCCGCCGTTGTTGCGGCGCCGCCGACTGTGCCGATGGCTTGCGTGCCGACTTGTGCGCCGCCGCTGATCAGGGACAATGCGATCGCGGCGAGCAACCCGACACCAATGACGACGCTGACCGCCCAGGACAGGAAGCCGTGAGCCGTGTCACGGAAGTAGATTTCATCGACCGGGGTGCTCGTCCACTTCGTCCGAAGCCGGCCGGTGATGAAGCCACCCATCCCGGCCGAGACGACGTGGACAACGACCAGCCAGATTGCTGCGGAAAGACCGATCGTCATTGCCGACACACCGACATCCCACCATGCCGAGATCGACAATAGGCCCAACCCGGTGCCGAGCAGGAAAAGCGCGAGTACGAGTGCTGCCGTGGCAAAGGCACCCGCGATGATGGCTCCCCACGAGACCGCAGAGTCTTCGCCGATCATTTCTACGTCTGGTCGAGTAGCCTTGATGGAGGAGACGTGCATAGCTCGTCCTTTCGATGGTTCTGGGAAAGACGGCCGAACCGAAGCGGAAACCCGGCTCGGAAGCTGCGTCCGACTGCATGGACCGCCGATCCGGCTTCACCGGACGAAGAGTGCGAGCAGGAGGATGATCGGGATAGGGACACCGAGAAGCCAAAGGATGATCGAACGAGTCATCGGGTTCTCCTTTCTCAATGTCGTCTACGCAGCTCGCGCATGGGACCGTGTCGAGTCGAGTTGGCTGGATGTGCTTGCAGAGCTTCGGAGTAGAGTCCGGAATAGGGTGCCGAAATAAAAAACGTCACCCTCTCGAGATAGATCTCGAGCAGTACAAATGCCGGATTTTACTCCCTGATGCTTGCGAAGCAGGCTAGGAATGCGCGGCACGAATCAAAGTTCCGCGCCGTCGAACGCGCCGCGACAAGGCCGCTCGCCAGGGGGACGCCACGAGGTGATTATCGATTGCGAACCGAGCGGCCCCACCTTCGCCGCAGATTTGCGACAAGGTCGCGAGGTCGATCGTCGAAATGCTGCCGGACGGCCGGCACGATCGGGAGGGGACCAGTGCGACCGCATGCCTTGCGTTTGATCGGCTTTCTCGTGCTCGGCCTCGCGCTCGCCGGCTGCGACAAATGCGGCAATCCGATCGAGATCAACAAGCCCTATATCCCGGGCGCTTGCTATAGCCAGAGCCAGCCGCGCTGACGCTCATTCCGGCGCGGCCTCGATCGGGTCGTAGCGCTTCGGATCGAAGCCGAAGAGGTCGAAGCTCTTCTGCATATGCGGCGGCAGGGGCGCGGTGACGTCGAGGGTTCCGCCGCGCGGATGCGGCAGGATCAGGCGGCGCGCCAGAAGATGCAGCTTGCGCTCGACGCCGTCCGGGACGGCGCGCAGCGGATCGGTCCGGCTCGGATCCCTGTCGGGCTTGGCACCGTACTTGGGATCGCCGATGATCGGATGCCCGATCGCCTCGGCATGGGCGCGGAGCTGATGCGTGCGCCCGGTGACCGGCTTCATCGACAGCCAGGCGAGCCTGGTCCCGACCTTGTCGACCACCGCATAATAGGTCACGGAGTGGCGCGCATCCTCCTCGCCGTGCCGCGCGACGCGCATCTTCTCGAGATTTCTCGGCGCATCCCCCGTCCCGTGAGCGTTCGTTCCCTCACCCTTTGCGAGATAGAGCGAGATGCGGCCTTGCGCCGGCTTCGGAACGCCCTCGACGAGCGCCCAGTAGATCTTGCGGGCCTGGCGCGAGCGAAACAGCGCGCCGAGATCCGCGGCGACCTTGCGCGTCTTGGCGACGAGAAGGACCCCGGACGTGTCCCGGTCGAGCCGATGCACGAGCACCGGCCTGTCGCCGCGCTCGTTCGGCATCGAGGCGAGCATGCCGTCGATGTGGCGCGTCGTTCCCGAGCCGCCTTGCACGGCGAGGCCGTAGGGCTTGTTCAGCACGAGAAGATCGCGATCCTCGTAGAGGACCATGCGCGCCAGAGCGTCGTGGTCGGCTTGCGAGACGGCCGGCTGTTGCGGCGCCGGAGCCTCGAGCTTGAGGGGCGGCACCCGGATACTTTGGCCGCGCACGAGGCGGGTCGCGGTCTCGACCCGGGCGCCGTCCACCCGAACCTCACCTTTGCGCACGATCTTGTTCAGATGCGACAGGGAGAGCGCCGGGATGCGCCGCTTGAACCAGCGGTCGAGGCGCATGCCGTCCTCGTCCTCGGTGACGTGATAGGTTTCGACGCCCAAGCGTTCGATCTCCGACAAGAGCGCTTTCGGATGCGGCCGAATCGGAAAGCGCTCTACTAAGTCGATCTATCGCATTTTCGCGACGCGAATCGGTGTCCGCTTCGCTGGAAAATGCTTCAGCCGGCTCACTCGATCTCGAAATGGGATGCTGCAGGCGTGCCGCGCCGCAGCGAGATCGCTTCCCAGACGGCCACGAGCACGAGCACGAGAGTCGTCGCGCCGCCGAGCACCAAGGTCGTGAGCTGCGGCGCCGGCCAGGCGAGCAGGACGAGCGCCGCGAGGCCGGCGAGGTGCGACAAGGGCAAGCGCCCGTAGGTCGCCCATTTGAACAGGACATTTCCCGAAAGATAGATCGCCGTCCCGCCGAGGATGATGGCCATCGCGGATCCCTCGGCGCCAGCGTTCGGGTGCGCCAGGACGAGATCGTCCGCCACCGCCGAGACGATGATGCCGCCGACGATCAGGAGATGAATATAGGTATAGACGAGGCGCGCCGTTCGTCCGGGATCGGCGGCGGCCGCGATCTTTGCGCTGGCGGTTTCCGCGCCCTTGTCGAAATAGACCCACCACAGCGCCACGCTGCTCGTGAAAGCGAGGACGAAGGCCGCGACGGCCGCGGGAGTCCAGGCGAGCTCCGCGAAGGTCGCGCCCGTGACGAGCACCGATTCGCCGAGCGCGATGATGATGAAGAGGCCGCATCTCTCGGCCATATGCGCGCCCTCGACGTCCCAGTCGCGGCTCAGCGAGCGGCCGAGGCCGGGCGTCGCGAAGCCGACGGAGGGCGCGATATATTCGACAGCCAGGCCGAGGCTCCACCAGCCGAGCCGGGCTTGCTCGTCCGCGAAGCCACCGGCGATCCAGAAGAGGCCGGCGAGGCCGAGCCAGAAGGTGATGCGCTGGAAGTTGCGCCGGTTTCCCGGATGCGCCTTGCCGAGCGCCCAGATCATGAAGGCGGAGCGCCCGACCTGCATGACGACATGGGCCGCCGCATAAGGCAGTCCTTTCGCCCCGAAAGCCTCGGGGATCGATGCTGACAGGACGAGGCCCGCGAGCATCAGCGCAACGAGGAGAAGCCGGACCGGCGTCTTGTCCGGATCGAGCCAATTGGTCACCCAGGTCGTGTAGATCCAGACCCACCAGACCGCCAGGAACAGGACGAGGGTGTGGATCGCGCCCGAGACCGTCGGGTCCTTCAGCAAGGAATGGGAAAGCTGGGTGACCGCGAAGACGAAGACGAGGTCGAAGAAGAGCTCGATATAGGTGACCCGGGCGTGCCCCGCGGCGTGGCGCGGCCTCAGGAGGTCGGGCGTGCGCTCACCTTGCCATGTCGAGGCCGGCATCGGCTTCGTTCCTCTTTCGGCGGTCACGGCATCGGCCTGACGAGATCGCCCTCGCGCAGGAAGGCGCCGGCCCGCGCGACGACACGATCACCGGTCGCGACCCCGGATCGGATCTCGACATCCGGCCCGGCGAACAGCCCGGTCGTCACCTGTCGGGTCTGGATCCGATCGTTGCGGACGACCTGCACGATCGCGCCGCGCGGACCATAGAGCACGGCGGAGAGCGGGATCGTCGTTCCGCAGCTGCGGCCGACGTCGATCGCGGCGGTCGCGAAGGCGCCGACCCGCGCGCCGGCGCTCGACAAGAGCTTGATCCGGGCGCGGCCGAGCTGGGTCTGCGGTACGATCTCGGGAAGGATGTCGCGAATGGTGCCGACGAGCTCGGTCTCGTCCAGGAAGGTGATTCGAGCCGGCTGGCCGGGCTCGAGCTTGGCCAGAGCGCCGAGGGGCGCCTCGATCACAAGCTCCATCTCGCCGTCGCGAATGATCCGGAAGACCGGCTCGCCGCGCGGTGACACGAACATGCCGACCGCGAGCCTGTGATAGGCGAGGATCCCCGCCGCCGGAGCCGAAAGCGTCGCCTTGGTCGGCGTGCCGGGGATCCATTCGGGCCGGACGAGCTGCGCAAGGGGCTCGCCGGATTTCACCGTCGCGCCGTCCTCGACGAGGATCTGGCCGATCTGCAGCCCATCGGCCTCCGGCCTGACGAGAATGTCGTCGCGTGCCACGATGCGTCCGGGCAGCTTCAGCGTGTCGATGAAGCACGAGTCCTTGGCGGTGACGACGCTGACCGCCATGCCTCGAGGTTGCGGGGGAAGAGGCGCGGGAGGGGACTCGGCGCCGTGCGCCACGCAAGACATGCCGATCGCGAGCAACCAGGATGCGCAAATCCTCGACGAGGTCGTGCCGATCACCTTGCGTCCTTCGAATCCTGAAGCTCGGGGAGCCGCTCGTGCCGCGGGGGTGCGAAAGACCCGCGTAGAGCATACTTCTTGTTTCGAGGCTCGATTTGTCAATTGCCTTCCGCGCTGCTCGGCCTCACGGCGACCCGGCGCTTTCTCGACGGCTTTCCAGGGAGAGAATCGGAGGGGTGGAGGCCTCGCCCGGAATCGAACCGGGGTGCAAGGATTTGCAGTCCTCTGCGTAGCCACTCCGCCACGAGGCCTCGACGCGACGGGCCTAGGGTCCGGCGTTGCGCCCCTATAGCAAAGGACCGCGGCGCGCCGCAAGAAATGCTTGGTCGGCCTGAAGCCCCTCGGTGAAGCCTCGCGCGGCGAGCCCGGATTCGCGCTTGGCAAAGGGCGGGCGAGCTTGCTATATACGCGAAAGACGCCTAGAGCAATTTCCAGCGAAGCGGGTCGCTACATGGCCTCGCGTCGCGAAACTGCGGCAAAACAAGTACGTAGACCGCATTCCCTGATAGCTCAGCCGGTAGAGCAATCGACTGTTAATCGATCGGTCGCAGGTTCGAGTCCTGCTCAGGGAGCCAATTTTCAGAAACGCGGCTCGATGCTTCCCCGGTGGCGGCTGCGTTTCGGGCGGCGACGACTGTTGCAGCAAGAACGTCGAGGGGTTGACGGAAGGTGGCAACGACCTCGCCGTCCTCACTGGTGCAGCTCCCGCCTTGCAAAGAGCATTCGAGCGTTCGTCGCGAGTTCGACAAGCTTTACGCCCTATTCTAGATAGGATTTGTCGGCGTTCCAGTAGCGCTCGATCTTGCGCTGGCGGCGGGCCTGCTCCGCCCGCCGTCGCCGCGCTCCAAGCAAACGATGGAGTGCGACAGCTCGGAAACGCTCAAGCAAAGATGAAATCGTTCGGCATCAACTCGTGTTGACTGTGCACGATCACATCGTCCCACGAACTGAAGGTGATGATGCTTTCATGCGTGGCGGGATCGTAGGCCGAGATGTCGAGTTCGCTGAAATCATGGATACCCAGCGCGCTGACATCAATATGGTCTCGCCCCCATACGGACCCACTGCCTTGACCGAAGTCTCCAATCTTGTCATGCCAACTACCGAAATGAAATACGAACGTATCATTTCCGCCATGAGCCGCTCCTAGAATTGTTTGGGCGTCGCCCCACATCTCGTCGCTTCCGCCCCGGCTGATGATCGTATCGTTTCCGCCTTGGGCAAAATCGGACATGGTCTGGGCGTCGCCTATTAATATATTGCGGCTCTCCTCCCAGCCTCCCGGAGCGCTGAGTACGTCATCCCCGCCGTGAGCGAACCCAGACATCGTCAAGGCGTCACCGTAGGCGACACTCGAACGGTCCATAAGCAGGGTATCGTTGCCGCCAACCGTAAACCCAGACATCTCGCCGCCCGAATCGCCGTAAGCGGTACTGAAAAAGTATCCCACGAAAATGTCGTCGCCGCCAACCGCAAAGTCGCGCATGTCGCCGGCTGCATCGCCATAGAACGTCTGGAGGGATGGACCACCTGCAATTGCGGTATCGTTGCCGCCGTGAGCCGAGCCCGACATGTTGCCGCCGGCGTCGCCTGACACGGTTTGTTGCCCGCTTCCAAGGTGGAACGTATCATTGCCCCCATGAGCAGATCCCGAGATATCCCCGCCAGCGTCCCCAAATAGCGTATTGCTGCCATGTGTGGACACGTTGAACGTGTCATCGCCGCCGTGGGCAGATCCCGAGATGTTCCCCCCGGCGTCTCCATAGCAAATGTTATTACCGCCGAAGACCGTAAAGCTGTCGTTGCCCCCCGTAGCATTGCCGAGCAGGTCAAGGTACGCATCGCCATAGAACGTGTTGGAGAAGAACCCGCCGTAGTCCGAGGCACTGCCGGCAGTGAACCAATCATCACCGCCGTGTGCGGCACCCAGAATGTTCTTGCCGGCGTCGCCAACGAAAAAATTGTCGGAATTGTCGACGCCGACGTAAACGTCGTTAGTTCCTTCCTGATGGCCCTTCAGGCTCCCTGGTGTGAATGGAATAGCCATAGATCCCTCCTTCGAAAAATTGCGCGAGCCAGAGAGTGCAGAAATCTCCGAGGGGCAGAAGCCATGCTCTTGTCATTCCACACGAGACCGATCGAGCAAATATGTTCAGTTGAGGAGTTCTTTCAAAAGAAAACTATCAATCGCGAGACGCTCTAGCGCCAAGTCAGAGCACTCCCCAAGGAACGAATACCCTTATTAGGGTTTAGCGGCTGACCTCTTGATGTCAATCAAACGCCAGGTCAGAAAAACTCGTTTGATCTCCGCTACGGGGAGCAGCTTCATCGCCCGCCGTGTTTGTCGACAGGTAAAGTCGCAAATGTTGCTTCCGGCGCTCTTACCTCTGTATGGAACACAAAAGAACGACAGAGATTCCCAGACGTTGCAACGGCCTGCGTGCAGTTGACCGAGGTTTTTCCGTTGTGGCCGCCCATGCCGTCGCAATGCTTCGAGGCGACAGTCTAAAAATCGAGCCGAACGCCCGGCGACCGAACCGTCGAGTTCCACGATGCGATCGACGAAAGCTCCGAGGGTCTTCGGCGGAAGCACGCTTCCGTCACTCGGGATTCGTCGCAGACGCGGGCGGAGCTTCGCTGAAAAACCATTCTCGAGTTCCTCGAAGCTGATTGGCCGCGCTAAAGCCTGCAGGTCCTGCATATTAAGGCGATCCAGCCCGGTTCCGGCCGAAACGCCTTCCCGAAAATTCCTCGAGGACCGCCGGAAGTCAGCTTGAGGTGCGAGGCACATGGTTCGATAAGCGTTCAGGAAGGGGAGCCATCGGCTTGCATTCGTGCAGCTCGCCCCCTATAAGCGCGCCCATTCCACACGCGGCGCTCGCGGTCCTGCTTCAAGGACTGCTCCCGGTGGCCTCCCGTCCAGTCCCGATCCGGAGGTCGTAAGCGCGCCGCGGCGGCTCAACCGGAGACGATCCCTCATGGCACTGCCTGAATACACGATGCGTGGGCTACTCGAGTCCGGCGCCCATTTCGGCCACCAGTCGCATCGCTGGAACCCGAAGATGGCGCCCTTTATCTTCGGGACCCGCAACAACATCCATATCATCGACCTCGCCCAGACGGTGCCTTTGCTGCATCAGGCGCTCAAGGCCGTCTCCGATACGGTCGCGCGCGGCGGCCGGGTGCTCTTCGTCGGCACGAAGCGCCAGGCCCAGGAGGCGATCGCGGATGCCGCCAAGCGATCCGCGCAATATTACATCAACTCGCGCTGGCTCGGCGGCATGCTGACGAACTGGAAGACGATCTCCGGCTCGATCCAGCGGCTGCGCAAGGTGGACGAGCTCCTGAACGCCGGAGCGGCCGGCCTCACCAAGAAGGAGCGCCTGATGATGTCGCGCGAGCGCGACAAGCTCGAGAAGGCGCTCGGCGGCATCAAGGACATGGGCGGCATCCCGGACCTCATCTTCGTCATCGACACCAACAAGGAGCAGCTGGCCATCCAGGAGGCCGCACGCCTGCACATCCCTGTCGCCGCGATCCTCGACACGAATTGTGATCCCGACGGCATTACCTATCCGATTCCCGGCAACGACGATGCCGGCCGGGCGATCACGCTCTATTGCGACCTCGTCGCGCGCGCGGCGCTCGACGGCATCTCGCGCTCGCACGGAGCCGGCGGCCTCGATCTCGGCGAGTTCGAGGAGCCGATCTCCGAGGCGCTACCCGGCGAGGCCGAAGCCGTCGAGGGGCCGACGGAGGCCTTCGAGCTGCTCACGGCTCCCCGCGGCGCCCCGGACGATCTCGCCAAGCTGCCGGGCATCGGGCCCCAGATCATCAAGAAGCTGAACGACGCCGGCGTCTTCCATTATTGGCAGATCGCCGCCATGACGGCCGAGGACTCGGCCAAGCTCGATCATGACCTCAAGCTCGCGGGACGTATCGAGCGGGACGGCTGGATCGCGGCGGCGCGGGGCCTGCTCGCGGCCTGATCGGAGATGCCGGCGAGCGTCCCGCGGGTTCGACCACGCGCGCGGGATGGCCGGAGAGAACTCGAGGATTGCAAAGATGGCGAGCGTCACTGCGGCGATGGTGAAGGATCTTCGCGAGAAGACCGGCGCCGGCATGATGGATTGCAAGAACGCCCTCAACGAGAGCGGAGGCGACATCGAGGCGGCCATCGACTGGCTGCGTAAGAAGGGCCTGTCCAAGGCGGCGAAGAAGAGCGGCCGCGTCGCGGCGGAAGGTCTCGTCGCGGTCGCGACGCGGAGCCTCGACGGCGTCGTGGTCGAGGTCAATTCCGAGACCGATTTCGTCGCCCGCAACCAGGATTTCCAGGCGCTCGCGCGTACGATCGCGCAAGTGGCCCTGGAGACCGGGCTCACCGAGGTCGAGGCGCTCTCTGCCGCCGCCTATCCGGGGGGCGGCACCGTCACCGAGGCGATCGCCAATGCGATCGCGACGATCGGCGAGAACATGACGCTGCGGCGCGCCGCGGCGGTGCATGTCGGGGCCGGAGTCGTCAGCCAATATGTCCACAACGCCGTCGCCGACGGGCTCGGCAAGATCGGCGTGATCGTCGCGCTCGAATCGACCGGCAAGACCGAGGTGCTCGCGGCGCTCGGGCGCCAGATCGCGCTTCATGTCGCGGCGACCGCCCCGGCCGCGCTCGATTCGTCCGGCCTCGACCCTGCGACCGTCGAGCGCGAGAAGGGCGTGCTCGCCGAGAAGAATGCCGGCAAGCCGGCGCATGTCCTCGACAAGATCATCGAATCGGGCCTCAAGAGCTACTACAAGGAGGTCTGCCTCGTCGATCAGCCCTCGATCCATGCCGAGCATGGCGGCAAGACCATCGGGCAGGTCGTGAAGGAGACCGAGGGCGCGGCCGGCGCGCCGGTCACGCTCAAGGCCTTCGTCCGCTATGCGCTCGGCGAAGGAATCGAGAAGCAGGACACGGACTTCGCTGCCGAGGTCGCCGCGGCCGGCGGGCAGGTCTAGATCACGATGACTTTGGATCGACTCGATCCAAAGTCATGACACGTGATCGATTCCAAAAGTTCAGAGCGGGATAGGCAGATAAGTCTACGCAATCTGCGTAAACGAGATTGCGCCGGAAAGCTGCTGTACGCTTTTCCTCAATCCGCTCTACAGCATTTTCCATCGAAGCGGGCACCGGCTCGCGTCGCGAAAACGCGATTATGCATGAGTCTAGAGCGCTTTCCGATCCGAGAGGATAGGAAAGCGCCCTGGCCGGAAAGCTTGCGCGGAACGTCTGGAGTCAGGAAAGGCTCGGCGCGGGCACCTCGAACCGGAACACCGTGCCCTCGCCGATGACGCTTTCCGCGCGGATCGACGTGGCGTGGAGCGCGAGGATCCGCTTGACGACGAGGAGGCCGAGCCCACCGGTCACGCGGCCCCCGGCGCGACCGAGCGGTGAGCGACGCTCGAAGAGCGTCGAAAGGTGCTGGGCCTCGATTCCGATACCGGTGTCGGCAACGCTCACCTCGATACCGTCGACGCCCGCGTGGACCTCGATGCGAATTTCGCCTCCCGACGGCGTGTGCTTGAGCGCATTGTCGAGGAGATTGACGAGGACGCGCTCGATCATCCCGATATCGGCATTGACCGTCGCGCGACCGTCGAAAATCTCGGCTCTGACGGCGATCTTGCGTTCCTCGGCGGCCAGCTCGAACTTCTGCACGACGTCCTGGATCAGCTCGGCCAAGGAGAATGTCTCGTACCGCGGCTCGACCCCCGGGCATTCGAGGTTGGCGAGCTCGAAAAGCTCCTGCGAAAGCCGTCCGACCTTGCGGCTCTGGCGCAGCGCGACGTCGAGATAGCGGTCGCGCTCCTCGGGCTCGAGCGACTGCGACTTGCGTTTCATGGTTTCGAGATAGCCGTGCAGCGCCGTGAGCGGCGTGCGAAAATCGTGGCACACGTTCGCGACGAGCTCGCGTCGCAGCTGGTCCTGGCGCTCGAGCTCCCTGAACTGATCCGCGATCCGCTCGGCCATGAGCCGGAAGGCTCTCGCGAGCCGAGCGATCTCGTCGCTCCCTCTGGTCACGTGCGCCGGCATATCGAGCTTCCCGACGAAGCCGTGCCGCTCCAACCGGCCGACGACGCCGGTCAGGGCATTGAGCCGTCGCGTGATGGCGGCGAAGACGAGAAGCCCGAAAGCGATCGTGAGCCCGAGGGCTCCCGCTGCGGCGGTTCCGGCCATGCGGAGCGCGCGCCCCTCCCACAGGTTGGTGGCCATCTGCTGATAGGCTTCGCCGGCGAGGATCACGTAGAGGTAGCCATCGACCTCGCCGTTCCTCGATAAAGCGGCGGCGCTGAAAATCTTCGCGTCCGTATCGCTCCGTGGATCGATCCCGAAGATCGGGAGGGTGTCGGTCGTGGTCGGAGCGGCGAGAAAGCGGTGGACGGGTGCGAGATCGACGCGATCACGCTTCAGGTGGCCTTCCGGCGCGAGATGCGCCTCGATGGTTCCGGAACGGTCGAGCAGGTAGACCTCGATGCTCGGGTTCACCGCCATGAGCATGTGGAACAGCTCCTCGATCGCCGTCGCGTCCGGCCCGCCTGGACCCAGAAGACGAAAATGGTCGGCGATATGCGCAGCGATCCCTCGATTCAGGCGTTGCGTCAGCTCCTGCTGGTGAACATGCACCGTCGCGAGGCAAAGCCAGCCGAGCACCCCGCCGAAGGCCAGCATCAGCACGGCGAAGGTCGTTGCGATCCTGCTGTAGAGGCAGCGCATCATGACCGCGCGGCCAAGATCGCAGGGTCATGGGCGAGCTTGTAGCCGACCCCCCAGACGGTCACGATGCTGGTCGGATTCGAGGGGTCGGGCTCGATCTTGGAGCGCAGCCGATTGATATGCGAGTTCACGGTGTGCTCGTAGCCGTCGTGGCCGTAGCCCCACACCTGGTCGAGCAGCTCGAGCCTCGTGAACACCCGGTTCGGGTTTCGCGCAAAGAAGAGCAGGAGGTCGAACTCGCGTGGCGTCAGGACCACCGGCTGCCCATTGGAGCGGACCTCTCGCGCGCCGACGTCGAGCCGCAGGTTTCCCACCTCTATGGTCACCGTGTTGGATGGCGTCGCAGGCGAGCTCAGACGGTCTATACGCCGGAACAGGGCCCGGATACGCGCCGCGAGCTCAACCACTGAAAACGGCTTGCTCAAGTAGTCGTCCGCGCCGAGCTCGAGGCCGAGGACGCGATGCGCTTCCGTCGATCGCGCGCTGACGATCACGATCGGCGTGTAGTCGGTCCGCATGCGGATACGGCGGCAGATTTCGAGCCCGTCGATACCCGGCAGCATCAAGTCGAGCACGACGAGATCGTAGCTTCCGTTCTCGATGCAGCGTGACCCGAGCTCCCCGTCCATGGCATGATCTACGTGGAATCCCTCGTCGCGCAGGTTGACCCTGAGCACCTCGGCAATATCCGGATCATCCTCGATCAGGAGCAACTTGCGTGTGGGGATCATGTCAGGGCTATCCGCTCCGAGCCGATCGCTCGGCTCCCGCCAGGTGGGAGATATCGGGACACCGCCCGCTCGACCTCGAGGTCGAAAGCTCGCCACCGATACGGTCACCGTCACGTAGATCCTCTGCAAATCCATGCTTTGTCAATCCCTCGGGATAGTTCTGTGACGATGCAAATAGCCGTGATCGAGAAATTTGAGGCCTGCTCGAGGATTTCGTGAGGATTTCCGAGCGCCGTGCCGGCGATAAGCCGGCCGGCGGACGCACGCCATGCGCCGCTCGTTCCGGAGACTTCGAGTCTCTCGTCGGATTGAACTTCTCGAGATCAAGGAAATCGATATGGCTGAATTTGGACGGGTCGGGCGGACCTTCGCTGCCTTGTGCCTGGCGCTCACACTTCCCGGGCTCGCGCTCGCCGCTGATGGTCCCGGGCCGGGACCCCGCGGCGGCGGGCCGGGATGTGACCTTTTCCCGTCGCCGGCGTCGATCGGTACGACGGTGGATCTCTCCTACTTCGGTCCCCCGCCGTCGGAATCCAACCCCAGCCTCGTCGGGCCGCTCCAGCTGCTGCGTTCCGGCCGTGTGGATGCGATCAAGGGAACGATCACGCTGCCGCTCTACAAGGGCTACTCCCGACGCGGCAACAAGTCGGTATGGTACATCCTGACGGATACCAACGACGCGGCGAACGCCGAGGCGCTCGGGCTGAACTTCTCGGCGAAGCTCGGCTTCGCCGCGACCGGCGCTCGAACGGGCTCGTTTCGCTCCGATGGCGCGCTCGTCTTCGATTACGGCGAGGTCGATTTCCGTCCCCACAGGTCGGTCGATCCCGGTCCGTCGGATCGGCCTTTCCCGCCGCGCTCGGCTACGCCGGGATCCGTCGGGGACCGCAGATACAGCCCTCTCGTGCGAGTCCGCAACGCCGGGGGCGTGATCTACAACGCACCGATCGTGGCCTTCGACGCCACCGAGAACGAGATCAACTTCCCGAACGGGAATGTCGATTATACCAAGGTCCATGACCAGGTGATCGCGATCGATCCCGTCTCGCGCACCGTGACGTTCAACCTCGTCAACGGCTTCAGCTTCGGCCGGCCGGTTTGGTACCTGACGACCGACATGAACGATCCGACGGTCGCCGCGATCGAGGGAGGCACGTACGCGCCGCTCCTTCGAAACATCGCGACCGGGACCGACGACAGCTTCTCGAGCGCCGTGGAGCGAATCTTCATCGCCGTCAACGGGCCGAAGGATTGCGACAATCCTCAGCGTCAGGGCCTGTTCGCGGCCCTGACCGACGGCTTCCGTCCGAACAACGTGCTCGGTGGGATCCCGACGATCGCCAACGACTACAGCCCCCTGTGGGATATCAACTTCTTCGAGTGGACGCCGGACGCCGTCGCCAAGGGGTACAGGTCGCAGCTCCGGGAGGAATTCCACATCCTCACCTTGGTCGACAACGGCTTTCTCACGGGCTTGAACGGTGACCGGTTCGGCTCGCCCGGCCTCATCGTCAATTGCCCGATCGTGCAGCGGCTGCTCTGATCCGACGGCTCGAAGCTCCCGAGCCCGAAATTCGGGGAGCCGTTCGGATGGAATGGCTTCCCGACCAGGCGCGATAGGTAGGCCGCCGATGGCTGCGGCGACCCTACACGGCCGGTTTCACCCTTTCACGCAGATCATAGGCCTCAGGCGCGCCACACGTCGGGCGAGACCGGCCTGCTCGGCGGCGAGGACGACCGCGCCGACATCCTTGTAGGCGCCGGGAGCCTCCTCCGCCACACCCCGTTGCGACGGGCTGCGGACGAGAATGGCGGCCGCCGCGAGATCATCGACGATCTTGCGACCGCTCCAGAGCCTGCGCGCAGCATGGCGCGAGAGCGCACGCCCGGCGCCGTGGCAGGCGGACGAGAGGGCCTTGGCCTCGCTCGTCGCCATGCCGACGAGAATATAGGAGCTCGTGCCCATGCTTCCGCCGATCAGCACCGGCTGGCCGACGGGGCGCAGGGCAGGGGGCAGGCTCTCGTGCCCCGGCCCGAAGGCGCGGGTCGCCCCCTTGCGATGGACGTAGAGCTCGCGCGGCCGGCCTTCGACGACGTGGGTCTCGACCTTGCAGGTATTGTGCGAGACATCGTAGAGAAGCCTCAAGTCGTGGCCGGGAAAGAAGCCGTCGAAAACGCGACGTGCGGAATGGCCGAGGATCTCGCGGTTGGCGAGCGCGCAATTGATGCCGGCGCGCATCGCCCCGAGGTAGCGTTGCCCGAC
Source organism: Beijerinckiaceae bacterium (assembly GCA_024304885.1). GTDB lineage: Bacteria > Pseudomonadota > Alphaproteobacteria > Rhizobiales > Beijerinckiaceae > Methylocapsa. Next base: position 1,792,417 of record JALJOM010000003.1, on the reverse strand, counting down.
CTCGGCGGAGATCGGCGCGCAGGCGAGCTCGCGATCCGGCAGATCGATGCCGGCCGCGCCCGCGGTGATCACCATTTCCTTCATGAACTCGGTGCCGATCTGGTGGCCGAGCCCGCGCGAGCCGCAATGAATCGTCACCACGACCCGATCCGTCGCGAGGCCGAAAACCTCTGCCACGGCGGGGTCGAAGATCTCGTCCACGACCTGCACCTCGAGATAATGATTGCCCGAGCCGAGCGTGCCCATCTCGTGGCTCTGGCGCTTCTTGGCTTGGTCCGAGACGCAGTGCGCTAGCGCTCCCGACATGATGCCGCCTTCCTCGATCCGTTCGAGGTCGCACGCCTCGCCGAAGCCGCGCTCGACCGCCCAACGGGCGCCACCGGTCAGCATCGCGTCCATCTCGTCGGGGTCGAGCCGGATCGTGCCCTTGCTGCCGACACCGGCAGGAATGTCCCTGAACAATGCATCAGCGAGCGGCGCTTGCACGCATAGCAGGTCCGCGCGAGCGAGATCGCTCACCATCGTGCGGACGCCGCAGGAAATATCGAACCCCACACCACCGGCCGAGACCACACCTCCTTGCGCCGGGTCGAAGGCCGCCACGCCGCCGATCGGAAACCCATAGCCCCAATGCGCGTCGGGCATGGCATAGGAGGCGCCGACGATTCCAGGGAGCATCGCGACATTCATGGCTTGCGTCGCGACCTTGTCGTCCATGTCGCGAAGGAGCGGCTCGTCCGCGTAGATGATCGCGGGCACGCGCATCCCGCCTTCCGGCTCGATGCGCCAGGTCGTTGTGTCGACACGTGTGAAGCGAGCCGGGTCCATCCTTGCCTCCCCTACACGTCGATGACGCAAGCTGCCGACCACAGGCCGTCCGGTGCTCGGGCGACGCGAAGCTCGGTGAAGGTCGCGCCTTTCGGCTCGCAGGCCGGGGCGTGGCGGGCGACATCGACAGGCTCGCCGCCGAGCCGGCCGACGAGCGTGCCGTCGTCGATTTGAACGGCGAACTCGCCGAAGATCATGCTCCGAACCGCCATCTCATAGATGACGGCATCGAGCCAAGAGACCAGGAGCAGCTCGAGATCTTGCCCCTCGCACCGCACCTCAACCGTGACGAGGGAGGCGATCGGCGCCTCCGTGATCGTCGCCGTCAGCGCCAGTGCGGCTTGCTCGAAGGCCTGTGCCGCCGTCGTGCCGAAGCCGCGGATCCCCATATCCGCGTCGTGCGGGAAATGCTCCCAGCGGGCCTGGCCCACGACGGGAACAGGATCGGCCGTCATTGGTGCTCCTCGCAGAGGAAGGTCACCGCGGCCCATAGATCGGCGACCACATGGGTGGGTCGTTCCGGCAAGGCGGCTTCCTGACCCGGTCGATACTTCCCCGTCCGCACGAGAATGCCTTCGAGCCCGGCCGCCATGGCGCCGCCGATATCCGCCTCGGCGTCGTCGCCGATCATCACGACCTCCTCGGGGCGGCAACCCATGCTCTCGACCGCGAGTGCGAAGAAGGTCGGCAACGGCTTGCCGAGAACGAGCGCCGTCTCGCCCGAGGCATATTCGAGCGCCGTGACGAAGGGGCCGGCGTCGAGGCTCAGCTCGTGATCGTGGTCGAGGAAGTTGCGGTTCTTCGCCAAGGCGAGAAACTCGGCACCGTGGAGGATCTTGCGATAGGCCTCGTTCAAGAGCGTGTAGGTGAAGAAGGGTCCCGCGTCGCCGACGACGACGGCCTCGCCGTCGCCTGCCGGCAGGTCCGAGAATTCCTCGAAGAGGTCCGGATGCACCACCAGGAAAGGCGTCGCGGCGAGGCGGGCAAGGACCTCGCGCGCCATCGCCGCCGGCGTGAAGACGTCTTCCTCCGCGACATCGAGCCCGATCTCGGCGAGATCGGCGACGATCCTTCGGCGGGGTCGGCGCGTCGTGTTGGTGATGAAGCGCAGCGGTATGCCGCTCTCGCGGACGAGCCGGACGGCCTCGAGCGAGCCCGGCAGAGCCTTGTGGCCGACGGTGACGACACCGTCGAGATCGAGAAGGATACCTTTCATCGCGCCGCCACCGATCCTCCCGAGCGCCATCCGGTTCCCGGATGCGCATTCAATATCCAGCGTTGACGAGTCCCGCGTTGCCGCCGACGGCCGTGGTGTTGACGGTGACGGTCTGCTCGACGAGAAATCGATCGAGATAATGTGGACCGCCGGCCTTGGGTCCGGTGCCCGAGAGGCCGAACCCGCCGAAAGGCTGGGTCCCGACCACGGCACCGATCATGTTCCGGTTGACATAGCAATTGCCGGCAAGCCGGCGGTCGATGATTTGAGCCATGGTGGTGCCGATGCGCGACTGGACACCGAGCGTGAGACCGAATCCCATCGAGGCGATCGTGTCGAGCAGGGAATCGAGCCCGCTCGCCTCGTAGCGAACCACATGGAGGATCGGTCCGAAGATCTCTCGGTCGAGGTCGCGTGCGTGGGCGAGCTCGAAGATATGGGGCGCAACATAGGTACCCCCCGGCGGCGTGCCCTGCGGCAGCGGAGGCGCGAGATGGACGCGCGCCGACCGAAGCATGGACTCGATGTGCTGGTCGAGCGCGTGCTTCGCCGCGCCATCGATCACCGGGCCGATATGGACCTCGAGCCGGCGCGGGTCGCCGACGAGAAGCTCCCTCGCCGCCCCGGCAATCATGGCGATCATTCGGTCGGCGACATCCTCCTGGAGGCAGAGGAGGCGGAGTGCGGAGCAGCGCTGGCCGGCCGAGCGAAAGGCCGAGGCGAGGACATCGTCCGCGACCTGCTCGGGCAAAGCGGTGGCATCGACGATCATGACATTGATGCCGCCCGTCTCGGCGATCAGCGGCACGATCGGCCCGTCCTTGGCCGCGAGCGCACGATTGATCTGCGCGGCCGTCTCCGTCGAGCCGGTAAAGGCGACGCCGGCGATCATCGGCTCGGCCACGAGCGCGGCGCCGAGGGCGCCGTTCCCTGGCAAGAGATGGAGAGCATCGACCGGCACGCCGGCTCGGTGCAGCACGCGCACCGCCTCGGCCGCGATCAAAGGCGTTTGCTCCGCCGGCTTGGCGATGACGCTGTTGCCGGCAACGAGCGCGGCCGTGACCTGGCCGAGGAAGATCGCGAGGGGGAAGTTCCACGGGCTGATGCAGGCGAAGACGCCACGTCCGTGCCACAGCAGGCGATTGTCCTCGCCCGTGGGTCCCGGCAGCAGCATCGGGGCGGCGAGCCGGCGCCTCGCCTCCACGGCGTAATAGCGGCAGAAATCGATCGCCTCGCGCCATTCCGCGACGGCGTCCTCGAGCGTCTTGCCGGCCTCGACCTGAAGCAGGTGGAGGAAGCGCGGTGCTTCGGCCTCTATCGCGTCCGCGGCGGCGTCGAAGGCCGCGGCCCGCCTCTCGACCGGCAGGCGCGACCAGGCGCGGAAGCCGGATCGGGCCGCCGCGACGCAAGTGTCGAGAAGCTCGGGTCGTGCTTCCGTCACATGCCCGAAGGGGAGACCGTCGATCGGCGAGAGAAGGCTGCGGGCTCGCCCGGCCGGAGTCTTGCCCGAGACGATCGGCCCTGCCTCCTGCGAGAAACGGGCGCGCGCGATCTCGGCCTGCAGCATCTCGACCGCACGACGATCACCGAAATCGATCCCGCGTGCGACCTTGCGCGCCGGCGCTTGGATCTCCTCGGGGAGAGGCAGCGTCGCCGCCCGCGCCGTTCGAGGGGTGCCGATGATCGTCTCCGGCCGCGTCAAGAGATCGGCCACAGGCACATGCGGGTCGAACAGCCGTGCCACGAAGGACGAGTTCGCCCCGTTCTCCAAGAGGCGCCGCACGAGATAGGCGAGGAGATTCTCGTGGACGCCCACAGGTGCATAGATGCGGCAGGGAACGTCGGGATAGTCGCTGCGCAAGGCGGCATAGAGCTCCTCGCCCATGCCGTGGAGGCGCTGGAACTCGTAGCCCTCGATCCCTCCGGCGGCCTCCACGATCGATGCGATCGTCAAGGCATTGTGGGTCGCGAACTGTGGAGTGACGATGTCACGACGGTGAAGGAGCTCGGTTGCACAAGCCATGTAGCTCAGATCGGTCATCGCCTTGCGGGTGAAGACCGGGTAGTCAGCGAGCCCTCGCTCTTGCGCGCGCTTGATCTCGCTGTCCCAATAGGCACCCTTGACGAGCCGCAGCGTCATGCGCCGGCCGTGATGGCGCGCCCGCGCCGTCACGTGGTCGATCACGGCGAGCGCCCGCTTCTGGTAGGCCTGGACCGCGAGACCGAACCCGTCCCATCCGTCGAGCGTGGGATCGGCGAGGGCGCAATCGACGACATCGAGCGACAGCTCGAGCCGGTCGGCCTCCTCTGCGTCGATGGTGAAATTCAGGTCGTGTCGCTTCGCCGCCCGGGCGAGGGACACCACACGGGGGACGAGCTCGGTGAGGACCCGGCCGCGTGACTGGGGCTCGTAGCGTGGGTGCAGCGCCGACAGCTTCACCGAGATCCCGTGCCGGCCGGGGGTTCCTCCTATGGCCTGGATCGCCTGGGCATAGGCGGCGAGATAAAGCTCCGCATCTCGACCGGTCCTCGCGCCTTCGCCGAGCATGTCGAAGGAAAACCGATCGGACCGGCCATAGGTGCGTGCCCGAGCCAGCGCTGCATCGATCGTCTCGCCGAAGACGAAATGATTGCCGACGAGCTGGATCGCGCGCCGCGCCGCAGCTCTGAGCGTCGTCATCCCGATCCGGCGCGCGAGCTCGGCCACGATCCCGTGCGCGGTCTTGCCGGCTTCGAGCACATGCGCCGTGACCCCGAGCGCCCAGGCCGCCGCCGAGACGAGGAGGGGTTCCGCCTCGTCGACATGGGGCTCCCAGTGGGCGGACAGGAGCTTGTCCGTGATCAGCTTGTCGGTGGTGAGATCGTCCGGTACCCTGAGCAGCGCTTCCGCGAGCACCATCAAGGCGAGGCCTTCGGCCGAGGAGAGCGAGAAGTCGCGAAGAAGGTCCTCGAGCCCGCCGAGCCGAAAGGTCTTGCCGCGCACCCCTTCGATCAGGCGCGTGGCGAGCCTGTCGATGCGCGCCTCGGCTGCGGCGTTGCGCGAGGCCGAGGCGAGAAAGCGCGCCGCGATCTCCTCGTCGGGCTCCGACGGTGACGCAGAGAAGGGGGGCAGGTCACGGTCCGAGGTCATGGCGAGCCTCTGCCGGGGCTGATCCGACCCTGGAGCAGCTTCGAGCGAAGCGGAAACCGCTTCGCGTCGCGATACTGCGACAAACCAGAAATCTAGAGCGGCTTTCGATCCGACGGAACTGGAAGCCGCTCTAGATATAAGGTGCGTCCGGCTGTTCGCACGCACCTGGCATGGCCCCGCCTTTCACGCCTGCGTGTCGAGCTCCAGCCCGAGGTCCTTCATCGAGGCCGGCAGCAGCGGGCGCGACACAAGCTCACCCCAGAGGCGACGTCGGCCGCAAAGATACCGCAGGAGGATGTTGATGTAGAGTCCTGGGCCGCTCGAGTAGATGCGCCAGCCACCCTCGAGCCCGATCGTGCCGGCCTTCACCCGAAACCATTCGGCGTCGGCGGCTGCACGATCGGGAAAGGCCGCATCGCTGCTGGAGAAATAGGCGTTGCGCTGGCGCGGTCTCGCCTGCGCGAGCTCTTCGCCCTCGGTAGCGGGATTGGCGAGCCGAAGCGCCTCGACGAGCGCATCGGCCTCGCCGAGGACCGCCATGGCCTCGGCGTAGCGCAGATGGGCGTGCACATACATGAGCCCGATCTCACGGCCGAAATAGGCCGCCGATTCGGCGCGCCGGAATGTGGTTTCGGTGCCTCCGTGGTAGGCGATCGGCCGATCGATAAGCCGCACGCCGTCCGGAAACAGCAAATGCTGGCGGATCAGCCGCAGATGATGTTGCGCCTGCTCGGGCGTAAACAATCCGGCGATGATGCTCCGAGTCATCGGGAGGAGCGAGTAGCGTAGCCCCGTGCGCGTGTCGCTCGGATGGATGACGAGCTCCGGCCGGTCTCGATCTGGCCCGAATAGGGCGTAGCCCGCGACGGTGCCGTCACGCACGAGAATGCGGTTGAAGTCGAGGCGCATCGCGTCCGCGAGCTTACTCGTCGTCTCGGCCGTGCCCACACAGCCTGCCCGGCGCAGGATCTCGGCATAGCGGACGAGCTGCTGGTAGAGAAGCGCGACCGTCCAGCTGCTCACCATGTTGTCGCGCAGCTTCGGGTCGGCAGGCTGGAGTGAATCGTTCCAGTCGCCTTCGCCGTAGCGGATCAGGGACGTGCCGGCGACGAAGCGCTCGCGCACGGTCGCGAGAAGCTTCTCGACATGCTTGCCGACCGGGGCCTTGTGGGTGGTGGTCTCGAGCGTATCCTCCCGCCGCCATACGACCGGCTCGTCGAGGAAGGCGAGATCGCCGGTCGCCTCGATATATTCGTTCAAGGCCTCGAGCGGCCAGACGATCACGTCGCCATGGCTGGTCCTGTCCTGGATGACCGAATAGGGCGCGAGCATGAACCATTGTGGCCAATCGCCCCGCGTCTCGTATTGCTGCGCGAAGACCATCCGCAAGATCTGCTTCACGGGCGCGTCATGCTCCAGCGTGAGGAGGAGCTCGACCGGGCCTTGGCACACGTCGCGTGTCCCCCAAGCGGCACCGGTATATTGCTCGAGCCCGTGCGGGACGGTCAGATGGATCATCGCATTATGAGCGAGCCAGGGAAAAATCGTATCGAGAACCGTGGCATTTGCGCCTCCGCCACGCAGGCGCACCCCTCGTGTGACATGCGTCCAGAACGCTTTCGCCGACGCGACAAGGTTGCGATCCGCAATGCCTCCCCGATATTTCTCCGCGAGCCTGTCCGCGACGGTTCGATCGACCATCGAGCCGACGACGGTGAAGCAGAGGTCGAGTGTCGGCCTTGTCCGCAACGCGAAATAGGCCCCGCCACGAGCCTCGCCGTCGGTGTGGAGCAGCTCGTCACCGCCGATCGCCTCGACGGCGTCCGGCGTGCTGGTCACGAGACGATAGGCGGCATCGGGATAGTGCTTCCCCCAGAGCGACCCCGGGTCGGGCCGGAACCGAAAGCTCACGGCAGCGTCATCGATCTCGACCCGGCCCGCGTGATCGAGCTCTCGCTCGCCGAGCACCATATGCCCGTAGACGAGGAACCTGCACGGGTCGCCCTCGACAGAGACACGCCATTGCATGGCGGCATCGTCGCCCGCGGCGATGGCATGCACGATGATCGTGCGAGCCCCGAGCCTGTAGATCCAACGGCAGTCGGAGAGGCCCATCTCGAAGACCGACGGCACGGACAGCACGCGCCAGCCGTCGCCCTGATCGATCAGCATACGCAACCCGCTCGCCCGAGAGATGTCATAAGGGTCGCGCGAGACCGAAAGCAGCTTGTGGAAGGAGGTGTTGCCGATCGTGAGCTGCGCGGCGAAAATGCCATGCATCCAGCATGTGGCGCAGAGCATCGAGTCGTCCGGCAGCATGGATCGCCCGGAGCGCAACAGCGTGCCGTGGCGGCGCGTGACGAGGAGCTCCTTGTCCGCGAGCACGACGTGGCGGTTGTGCGGCGGATCCGGCACGAAGAACGACAGGAGCCGGCCGTCGGACCATTCCTCGTGGTAGCGCTCAGGGTAGAATGACGCGAGGCCGCCGTCGTCGAGCGGGGCGGTGACGGCGACCGGGGCGTCCTGCACGAGGCTCCGGCGCGGGATCGAAGAAGCGATTCCAACATCGGCCACAGGCTGCCATGCCACGGCATCGAGTCGGGCGAGATCCGTGTCGCCCGAGCCTTCGGCGTGGTCGGGGTTGAACAGACCGAAGAAGCGCCATGTCGCGCGTGCGGAAGGCGAGAGCGTGACGGGCGTGGATTGGAGCGCGACGCAGGCCTGCTCGTGCTGGAGCTTCTCGCTCAGGAGGGCCGCGCCCGTCTCGAACCCGGGCCGATCCCTGTCGCGGAACGCCGGACCGAAGATCTGCAACCCATCGGTGGCGAAGCCGTCGGCACCGTCGAGGCAGCCATGGGCGACCCAGGGGTGGCGGCCGTTTTGCGCGAGGTTCTGGCGGTTCATCACGACAGGGCCGTAGCGCTCGTGCCGCGCGATGTGATGATCGATATATTGCGAGGCATAGGCCTCGTTGCTCATGAGGAATCCACGCCCGCCGAGACCGATGTCCTGGACGAGAATCGCATCGGCCGGGAGGTCGTGCGATGCGGTGTTCTCGACCTCGATTTGCCACAGCCACGCCCTGGCGTCGGGCTGCAGCACCAGGGTCACGCAATGGCGGATTCCCCGTGTCTCGCCCTCCCAGACGCAACGATCCGACGCGGTCCCGAACCGGACCTTGGCGTGGGGGCCGACAAGCTCGAAACCGGTCGGCTCGGTGCCGCCGATGCGCAGCACGACACGGGCGATGCCACCGTCGATCGGCGATCCGAGCACCTGATTGACGAGGAGAGTTCCATTCTCGCCGCGATGCTCGATCGCGAACAGGCAGCCGTTGGGCAGGATGCCGATCGCGATTCCGGCGGCGTTTGTGATCCATGCGAGGCCGAGATCAATGTCGCGCGGCGTCGTCCAGGTCCGCGATTTCGAAGTCATGTTCCGCCCATCCCGGAGCGGGCGACCGCCCCGCTCGCAATTGCTCTCTTCCCGGCTGGCTGCTCGAGCGGGCCGTCGCTATGGGACCGATCGTCGCTTCATCGACGAACCGGCCGCCGCAGGTCGAGGGTGAGCGGGAAATCTGCGGAACGCTCCTCCACGGGAACATGGAACGGCCCCGGCGTATGGCCGTGGTCCTGGAACCGCGCGAGGCGGCGTGCCTCCGCCTCGTAAGTGTTGACCGGGAACGTGTCGTAGTTGCGCCCGCCGGGATGCGCGACATGGTAGACGCAGCCGCCGAGCGCGCGCTCGTTCCAGGTATCGACCACGTCGAAGGTCAGAGGCGCGTGGGCGGGGATGGTGGGGTGGAGGCCGGCTGCCGGCTGCCAGGCCTTGAAGCGGACGCCCGCCACGGCCTCACCCGAGGTGCCGGTGGGCGTGAGCGGCACGCGCCTTCCGTTGCAGGCGACCACATGGCGGCCCTCCACATAGCCATTGACCTTCACCTGGAGCCTCTCGACGGAGGAATCCACATAGCGGACCGTGCCGCCGATCGCGCCCTGCTCGCCCGTCACGAGCCAAGGCTCGAGGGCCTGGCGGATCTCGAGGCGGACCCCGCCGTATTCGACCGCACCATAGAAGGGGAAGCGGAACTCGCGCTGCGCCTCGTACCATTCCGGATCGAAGCCATAGCCTGCGCGGCAAAGGTCCGCCAACACCCCTTGGAAATCCTCCCAGACGAAATGCGGCAGCATGAAGCGATCGTGCAGCGTCGTGCCCCAGCGCACGAGCGAGCCCTCCTGCGGCTCGCGCCAGAACCAGGCGACGAAGGCACGCAGCAGCAATTGTTGCGCGAGGCTCATCCGCGCATCGGGAGGCATCTCGAAGGAGCGGAACTCGAGCAGCCCGAGCCGGCCCGTCGGCCCGTCCGGCGAGTAGAGCTTGTCGATGCAGATTTCCGTGCGATGGGTATTGCCGGTGACATCGACGAGGAGGTTGCGGAAGAGCCGGTCGATCATCCACAAGGGTGTGGGCTCGTCCCGCTTCGGCACGTTGGTGAGGGCGATCTCGAGCTCGTAGAGCTGGTCGTGGCGGGCCTCGTCGACGCGTGGGGCCTGGCTCGTCGGGCCGATGAAGAGGCCCGAGAACAGGTAGGAGAGCGACGGGTGCCTCTGCCAATAGAGGACGAAGCTCTTCAAGAGGTCCGGGCGGCGCAGGAACGGCGAATCGGCCGGCGTGGGGCCGCCGAGGACCACGTGATTGCCGCCGCCGGTGCCGGTATGGCGCCCGTCGGTCATGAACTTGTCCGCCCCGAGCCTGCAATGGCGGGCATCCTCGTAGAGGCCCTTGGTGGTCTCGACCGCGGCGCGCCAGCTCGCGGCGGGATGGATATTGACCTCGATGACGCCCGGATCGGGCGTGACCTTGATGACGTCGAAACGCGGGTCGAGCGGCGGCGGATAGCCCTCCACATGCACGGGCATGGCTTCGGCCTCGGCGGCGGCCTCGACCGCGGCGAGCAGCTCGAGATAATCCTCGAGCCGCTCGACCGGAGGCATGAACACGCAGAACACGCCGTCACGCGGCTCGACCGAGAGCGCGGTGCGGACCGCGCCCGCGACGATCTCCTGCTCGACGCGGTCCTGCCTCGCGCCGGCCGCGGTCGGCTCGGCCTGGACGCGCTGGGCGATCTCGCGCGGCTCGGGCAGGGGCTGTCGCTCCTCGAGCGGATCGCGCTCGATGATGAACGGATAGGATGCCGGTGGGACATAGGGCAGGGACGGGAGCGGCAGCCGATAGCCGGCAGGCGAATCGCCCGGCACGAGAAAAAGCTTGTCGCGCCTGAGCTTCCACCTCTCGCTGAGCCAGCGTGCGCGCGGCTCGACATCGGCGAGCGCATTCCAGCGCTGAACCGGCAGGACGAAGCCCGTCGGCTTCGTGAGGCCGCGCGCGAAGGTGCGGATCATGCGGCTGCGCTCTTCCGGATCCTCGATCTTCGGGTCGAGCGGATCGGTGTTGTCCGGGAGAGCGCCTTCCTTGAGGATCCAGGCCGCGGGATCCTCGTAGGCCGGGACCACATAGTCCGTGTCGAGCCCGAGCCGCCCGGCGATGCCGCAGGCGAGCTGCTCGGCCTTCGCGCGCTCGGCCTCGTCCTGCCCATTCTGCAAGGCCGACGCCGCCTCGATCGGGCGCGTCGCCTGCACCTCGGCGACGAGCGCGGGGTTCTTCCAGATCGGCTTGCCGTCCTTGCGCCAATAGACCGCGAAGCCCCAGCGCGGCAGGGTTTCCCCGGGATACCATTTGCCTTGGCCGTAATGGAGCATGCCGCCCGGCGCGAAGCGGTCCTTCAGGCGCCGGATCAGCTTGTCGGCGAACTGGCGCTTGGTCGGACCGACCGCGGCGGTGTTCCATTCCTCCGCCTCGAAGTCGTCGATCGAGACGAAGGTCGGCTCGCCGCCCGAGGTGAGGCGGACATCGCCGGCGACGAGCTCGGCGTCTATGGCCTCGCCGAGCGCATCGAGCTTGTCCCAGGCCGCGTCCGAGAAGGGCGCGGTGATCCGCGGCGCCTCGGCGACGCGGGTGACGCGCATATCGAAGTGGAAATCGACATTCGCCGGCTCGACGACGCCCGAGATCGGCGCGGCGGAATGATAATGCGGGGTCGCGGCGACCGGCAGATGGCCCTCTCCGCAGAAGAGGCCGGAGGTCGCATCCATCCCGATCCAGCCGGCGCCGGGAAGATAGACCTCGGCCCAGGCATGCAGGTCGGTGAAGTCGTGCTCGGTGCCTTTCGGCCCGTCGAGGGGCTCGATATCGGCGCGGAGCTGAACGAGATAGCCCGAGACGAAGCGGGCGGCGAGGCCGAGATGGCGCAGGATCTGGACCAGGAGCCAGGCCGAGTCGCGGCATGATCCCGAGCCGAGCTCGAGCGTCTCCTCGGGCGTCTGCACGCCCGGCTCCATGCGGATCACATAGCGGATCGCCCTGTGGAGCGAGGCATTGAGTTCGACGAGATAGCCGATGACGTGGGTCGGGTCCGCGGGGAGTGCCGCGAGATAGGCGGCAAGGCGCGGCCCGGCCGGCTCCGCATCGAGATAGGCGGCGAGCTCGGCCGCGAGCGCCGGCTCGTAGCGAAACGGAAAGGTCTCGGCATAGGGCTCTATGAAGAAGTCGAAAGGGTTGATGACCGCGAGCTCGGCCGTGAGATCGACCTCGATGAGGAGCTCGGTCACCTTCTCGGGGAAGACATAGCGCGCGAGCCAGTTGCCGTGCGGATCCTGCTGCCAGTTCACGAAATGATTGGCCGGGCTCACCTTCAGCGAATAGCCGGGGATTTTCGTCCGGCAATGCGGGGCCGGGCGCAGCCGGATCGTTTGCGGGCCGAGCGCGACGGGCCTGTCGTAGCGGTAGCGGGTGACATGATGGATCGCGGCGGAGATGGTCAAGCGTGAGCGCCTATGCTGACTTGGAGCGGTTTCCGATCCGACTGGATCGGAAACCAGCTCTGCATCCTCACTCTATAGCATGCTCGCGCCGCATCCGGCGCGCTGCAGGAAGTGCTCGCCGCGATATAGCAAAGCGCGCCGCAGGACAGAAGAAGCATGCCGCCGGAATGCCGCCGGGGCACGCGCTGCGATCGGCAGGGGCGTGCGCCCGGGCTTGTCGAAAGGGAAGGGCGCAATTCGATGCGGCGCTGCATTGGGTGCAGGCGGCATCCCGAGGCGTGCCGGCTGGAGACGACACGGCCCGCTCCTCAGGGACGGAGTGGGAATGTGAACAAAAACTGCTTGCGCGCAGTGCATTGTGGACGTAAGAATTGTGAAAGTTGACTGCTGATAAAAATTGTTGAACGTCCACTGGGGGGGGATACTGGTGATACGTTCCTCACATATGATACGCGATGCTTCGCGCAACGGCTTCGGACGTCTGTCCTAGCGATCGAAGGTCAGTGGCCTTGCTTTCGTCGGCGCCCTGGAACGATCGGCGATCTCGAGCAATTGGGCTTGGCATGGCTCGACCGAAGCAGAAGCGGCTGCGAGTTGGCCGTTGGTCGGGCCAGGATGCTTCTCGAGATCTGGACTTTTCACCAGCGGACGAGACCCCCGGGGTTCGCCTCCCCTTGGAGGCACACCGATCGCTGCCGAGCGGCAGCGCCGACGCTGGCCTCTTCGCGCAGCCACTGGCTTTTCTCGGATCCGACCTGGTGCCGGGTCGTACGCCGGACCCAGGAGGGGTCGTGAAACCGAGTGTCCGGCGTTGCGGTTTGCCCGCGTCCTCGAAGACCGATGCCCGCGCGTGCTGCCCGGGATTGTCCGGCTCCTCGGTCATACGCTCGAGCTTGCTTGCAATGGCCGAGGTCCGCGATAAGCTCGTTCGGGGCCACCTGGAGCGGTTTCCGATCCGGCCGGGTCGGAAACAGGCTCGACATTCATGTCCTGTCGCAGTGTCGCGACACGACGCGGTCGCCGCTGCTCTAGGAACCAGCATGAGGCCAGGATGAGCCTGGACGATGCGCTGATCGGCCTGATCGATACGATCGGGGAAGCCGGTCTCGATCCCGACTTGTGGCCGAGCGCGTTGACACGGCTCGCCGAAGTGCTCGGGGCCGGGCAGGTGGCGATGGCGTCGCTCGACGAGCGAACCCAGACCTTCGCCTCGATCGCGCCGCGCCTGGATCCCGAGTTCCTGGCGAGCTACCAGTCCTATTGGGCCTTTCACAATCCGCTCTGGACGCGATCGACGGCGGTGCCGACGGGCCAGACGTTCTCGCTCGAGTCGCTGATCGGGCGAGAGGCCTTCGCCAAGACTGCCATCTTCAACGAATGGTGGCGGCCGGCGCACTGCGGTCTCGGCCTGGTCGGTGCGAACCTCTTGATCGAGGATCGGCTCACCGCGCTGGTGTGCTTCACCAATGGTCCGAGCGAGGACGATGTTTCCGAAGCACAAGTGCGAGCGTTCGAGTTCGCCCTGCCGCACATCTACCGCGCGGTGCGCATTCAACGCAAGATTCGCCTGCTCGATCTCGAACGAGAGGCTGCGGCGGAGCAGCTCGACGCGCTCGCTGATGCGGTCGTGCTGGTCGATGCGGGGGCGCGGGTCGTTTTCGCCAATGCGGCCGCGAGAGCATCGCTGGTCGCCGGAGACGGCCTCGTGCTGCACGACGGCACCCTCGAAGCAGAGGACGGCGGAGCGCTGACGAACCTGATCGCGAGCTGCGCGGCGAGACCCAAGCTCGGCTCGCTCAGGACCCGCGGCGGCGATCTCGAGATCGCGCGTGGCCCGGGCCGAGCGCCGCTGCACGTCATGGTCGCGCCGCTCGGTGCCGAGGGCCGCCTCGCCGAGGCGCCCTGGCTCGGGCTCCGTGCCCCGGTCGCCATGGTCGCCTTCACGGACCCGGACAGCGAGCGTCGTCGGCTCGAACGCTATCTCCGCGACGCGTTCGGCTTGACCCCGGCCGAGTCGAGCCTCGCCACGGAAATCGCGAAGGGTGATGGCCGGAAGGCAGCCGCCCAGCGCCGGGGGGTCGCGCTCTCGACCGCGCGAGCGCAGCTCTCCAGCATCTTCGAGAAGACCGGAACCCGCAGGCAGGCCGAGCTCGTCCGCCTGGTCCACGATGCCGTCACACGGGTCCACCATCCCGAGGGGGGACGCCGGATCCTGTGATCCGGGCTTTCTTCGACCATCCGCAGCTTTCGGACCGGAGGCTGTCGGCGCGCGCCGCGAACCGTCGGCTACCTCCCTCTTCCTTGCTCGTCGTCCGTCAGCGGATGGAGATCGCGGACCATCGCCTTCATCCGCTCGTCGAGCACGTGCGTATAGATTTGGGTCGTCGAGATGTCGGCATGGCCGAGCAACTCCTGCACGATTCGCAGGTCCGCGCCGTTCTGCAGGAGGTGGCTAGCGAAGGCGTGGCGCAGCACATGAGGGCTGACCCGCGCGGTGTCGAGCCCCGCCGCGGCAGCGCAAGCCTTCAGGTCGCGGGCGAAGGCCTGGCGCGTCAGGTGCCCGCTCGCGCTCTCGGCCGGGAACAGCCAAGGACCCTCGGCCGCACCGGGGTGCTTCACCTCGAGCACGGCACGATAGGCGAGGAGCGCCCGCCGCGCGGGATCCGGCACCGGAACGAGCCGCTCCCGTCCGCCCTTACCCTTGATCGCGATCAACGGGAGCGTGCTTCGTGCCGCCGCCTTCGGCAATGCGACGAGCTCGGAGACACGCAGGCCGGTCGCATAGAGCAGCTCGAGGAGGGCAGCTGTCCGGAGCGCATGGAGGCGCGAGGCGGCCGGGCGCGCCGGATCGTCCGAGCCCTCGCCCGCGACCGCGAGGAGGCGGTCCACCTCGGCGATCGACAGGATTTTCGGCAGGCCTCTCGCGCGGCGTGGTCCCTCGATGATCAGCGAGGGATCGTCCGGGCGGCGCTTGTCGCCGACGAGAAACTTGTGGAACTGTCGGATCGACGAGAGCTTGCGGGCGGTGGACGAGGGTTTCGCGCCGGACGCCTCCAGGCGAGCGAGGTGCGTGCGAATATCGGCGGTCGTGGCATCGAGCGGGGACCTTCCCACGCGCGCGAGGTCCGAGACATAGTCGCGAAGGTCTCGCATCGAGGCCTCGACCGTATTCCTCGCGGCACCGCGCTCGGCGGCGATCATGTCGAGAAAGGCCTCGACCAGGGGCGAGAGCTTTTCGCCTGCCGCAGGCCGCGAGGAGCCGCGCGGGCCGCCTGATCTCTTCGATCGGATCATCCGCCGGCCCCTTCCTCGGCTCGCCTTCAGGTCTCGACGAGGCCGCTCGCATTGCCCGATCCGAAGGAGCCAATCGGCCCGTGCGGCAAGGCGAGATAGGCCTCGGACCGCATCTCGATCAAGCGCGAGGCGGTGCGCTCGAACTCGAAGGTCTCGCGTCCCTCCGTGCCGAGGTAGAGCCCGGCGGGCTCCGCCGCCGCCGAGGCGACGAGCTTCACGTGGCTGTCGTAGAGCGTGTCGATCAACGTGATGAAACGCTTGGCCTCGTTGCGGCGGTCGGCGGCGATGACCGGGATCGCATCGATCAGGATCGTATGGAAGGCCCGGGCGAGGGCGAGGAAGTCCACCGCGCCGAGCGGTTGCTCGCACAGGTCCGCGTAAGCGAAGCGCGCGACATTGGCGCGGGCTTCGGGGACGTGCAGCTTACGGCCGAGCACGTCGAGATCGAGCGGAGCGCCGTGCGCGTCGCCGGTCATGGCCTCGAAGGCCGCGGTCAAGGCGAGCTCCGCCTTGGCATTGGCAGGAACATGATAGACGATTCGTCCCTGCAGCTTCTCGAGGCGGAAATCGGTGCGGGCCTCGAGCCGCACCACGTCCATGTGGGCCTCGATCAGATCGATAAAGGGCAGGAAAAGCGCGCGGTTCAACCCGTTCTCGTAGAGCCGCGCGGGCTCCACGTTGGATGTCGCCACGATGACCACGCCACGTTGGAGCAAGGCCGAGAAGAGCCGGCCGAGGATCATCGCATCGACGATATCGGTGACGCTGAACTCGTCGAAGCAGAGGAGCTGCGACCTCGCCGCGATCTCGTCGGCGACGAAGGCGATCGGGTCGGGCGCTTCACCGCCCTTGCGCTTCGATTCCTGTCGCCGCGCGTGGATTCGGGCATGGGTCTCGGCCATGAAGGCATGAAAATGCGCCCGGCGCTTTCCTGTGATCGATGCGGTCTCGAAGAACAGGTCCATGAGCATGGTCTTGCCGCGCCCGACCGAGCCCCAGAGGTAGAGTCCACGTGGTGGAGCCACAGGGCCCTTCGTGCCGAGGAGCCGGCCGAGGGAGGGCGCCTTGCGCCGGCCGCCGAAGCTCGAAAGTCCCTGCCGCAGCCGGTCGAGCTTCTGTAGCACTTCGGCTTGGCCTTCGTCTCGTTCGAGCAAGCCTCGGTTAACCAACTCGCGGTAGCGATCGAGCAACGAGAGAGACACAGGACAGGCGAACCTACGGCTTCATGTGCGAGAAAGTGCAGGCTTCCGCGACGACGAGCGGCGGCATTCGGGCGCTTCTCGGAAGGGGTGACACCATGCGGGCAGGGTCCGCTCGTGACCGTCGTCGTAACCGTGCCGTCGAGTTATCGCCTGTATCGCGACGATCTCAAAGCGCAAACGACGGCGGGGCGAATGCGAGGCAAGCGGGGGCGAGGCACGAGACGACGAGAATCCTGCCTTTTTGTTTTCGCAATGCCGGGCTAGCGTTCAACGTGTCAGCAATTTCACGGGGTTGCGATATCGCGCGGCCGGTCGAACAGGAGATCGAGAGGATGTCGCATCGTGGCCGCCTGGGCGCCGTCGTTGTCGTCTCGGGCTTGGCGATCTCCGCGCAGGCCGTGGCCATGCCTCTGATCGCGCGCCCGCAAGCGGCGCACATCGCGGATACGCAAGTCACCCCGATCGTCCTGTTCGGGAAGGGCAGCCGGCGCGAGGTCGAGGATTTCGCGGCGAGGAACAAGCTCGACCCGAAGGAGCTGAAGGAGAGGTTCACGGCCTCCGGTCTCGTCGAATGCGGCATCGCGCATGGCGCCGGCCAGCTCACCCTCGCCGACGATGTCGTGACCACGGCGGCACATGTCTTTTTCGACGAGCGTGGCGCGCCCCGGGCGAAGACATGTAGCTTCGTCATCGAATCGGGACGCAAGCAAGTCAAGGTGCCGATCGATCTGTCGTCGATCGTCGCAGGGAGCAAGGACCCTTATGCGATCGCGGCGGTCAACGATTGGGCGGTCGCCAAGCTGTCCAAGCCGATCGCAGGCGTCACGCCCTATGCGCTCGCCGGCGCGGCGAAGCCCAGAACGCCGGTCAGCTTCGTCGCGCGCGGCCATATCGACTGGGGCGAGGGGCGCAAGCTGTCGATGGAACGATGCATGCTGCACGATCAATTGACGGTCGGCCCCGAGGGCACCCGCGAGTTCTCCTTCGATTGCGAGACCGGTGACGGGGCTTCCGGCGGCGCCGTCGTCACCGACGATGCGGCTCCGGCGATCGGGGCGATCCTCGTCGGCTGGCGCAGCAACAAGCCGTTCCGGTCCGCCCCCTTCTCCCAAACGCACTACAATTTCGTCGTGACCATCGAAGGCGCCTTCAAGGAGGCGGTCGTCGCCGCGGCGAGCAAGGTCGTAGCGGCGAGACCGTCGGCGACGGACAAGGAGCCGAAAGTCGAGAAGCTCGCCGACGGCGCGATGCGCTCGGGAGCCGTTCTCCATCGGTGAGAAAAGACTGAGCTCCACGGGTCTCGGAGCCCGCTCCGCCACGGCACTCACCAGCGCATCAAGGCGCTGCCCCAGGTCATCCCGGCGCCGATCGCCATCATCGCGACGAGATCGCCCGGGCGAAGGCGCCCGGCCCGTTGCGCCTCGTCGAGCGAGATCGGCAGCGATGCGCTCGAGGTATTCCCGTAGCGATCGAGATTGAGCCAGCATTTGCCGATCGGGATCTGCAGCCGGTCGAGCACCGATTCGACGATGCGTGCATTGGCTTGGTGCGAGACGACGTGGTCGATGTCCGCGACGCCGAGGCCGTTCGCGTCCAGCGCCTCGACGATGGCCTCCGGCAAGACGCGCACCGCGAACTTGTAGATTTCCCGCCCGTTCATGGCGATCTTGTGCAGGTTCCTGGCGAGAACCTCCTCGGATTGCGGATTGAGGCTGCCGCCGCCCCGAATCGACAGGATATCGGCCAAGGTACCGTCGGAGTGCAGGTGGGTCGACAACAGCCCGCGGCTCTGGTCCGGGGTCGGTCCGAGCACGAGCGCGCCAGCCGCGTCGCCGAAGAGGACGCAGGTGTTCCGGTCCGTCCAATCGACGAGGCGGCTCAAGAGCTCGGCACCGACGACGAGCACGCGCCGAGCCCGACCGGAACGAATGAACTGGTCGGCGATGGTGAGCGCGTAGAGCGACCCGGCGCAAGCCGCGGAGACATCGAAGGCGAAAGCGTGCTTGGCGCCGAGCTTGGCCTGCACGACGACGGCGCAGGACGGGAGCGGCATATCCGCCGAGATCGTCGCCACGACGACCATGTCGAGTTCCTCGGCCGTCGTGCCGGCCATGGCCAAGGCGTGCCGGGCCGCGACCACGGCCATGTCGGAGGTCACCTCGCCCTCCGCCGCGATCCGCCGCTCCTTGATCCCGGTGCGCTCGGTGATCCAGGCATCGCTGGTCGCCACCATCGTCTCGAGGTCCCGGTTGGTCAGGATCCTCTTCGGTGCGTAGGAGCCGGTCCCGAGAATATGCGAAGCGATCAAGCTGCCTGGCCTCGACTGCCGCGCGCGGACGAGCTCGATGCCGCGGCGTATCGAAAAAAGCTTACGCGATCGCCAGTCTCACGCCAGTCGATTTCGCGTGTTCTCCCCAAAGAGGCGGCTGTTTTCGCATCAACTTTCGACACGAAGCGAAACAAAGTCGGCGTCCATGGCCTCGCGGGGACCGCTCTGGTCGCACGCTGCGGCTTCGTCGCGCACCCGCCTCTCTTGCTTCGGAACCCGTGATGCGACACTAATGGCCGCCCATTGCGAGCTACGACCCATGCGCGTCGCTGCCGTCCCGAAGGATTTTCCCGTGCCCGGTGAAGGGGTCCCGCCGGCGGTCGCCGGATCGATCATTGCCGCGGTCCCGCTCGCTCAGAGCGTCGCCGGGTCGCCCTTCGATCCCGTGCACGCCTAGTGCGCGGCATGTTGCGTCTCATCCTCCTGCGCCACGCCGAGGCCGTCTCTCGCGCGGCGACCGACCTCGAGCGGCGGCTCGCCGATGCGGGTCGCGCGGGTGCGGCACGCATGGGCGCCTACTTGCGCAAGTCCGGGATTGTTCCGGACCTCGCGATCGTGTCCCCGGCAGTCCGGGCGCGGGAGACCTTCGAGATCGTCGAGCAGCAATTGCCGCACCGTCCGAAGCATCGGCTCGAGCCGTCGCTCTACAATGCCAGCCTCGAGGCCATTCATGCCCTTCTGGCCCAGGTACCGGACCACGTGAGAACGCTGTTGATCGTCGGGCACAATCCTTCGGTGGCCGAGTTCGCCTGCGCGCTCGCGGGCGACGGCGACCGCAACGGGCTCGCCGGCATGCGGCGCAGCTTCCCGGCGCCTTGCCTCGTCGTGATCGATTTTCGCGAGACCGAATGGCGCGACATCGACGAGGGACACGGATGGCTGGATCGGTTCGTGACTCTCGCGTCCCTCGACCACCTACCGAACGGCTGAGATTCGCCCCTTTCCGCCACACCGGACCATGTCTTGCCGGGCATCAATCCCACGTGGGGATCAGAGCCGCCCGCGCGCCTGTCGTGTGCGATCCATGCGCGTGATCGGGCGCGCGCGCCGGATCACGGATCATGGTGGATGATCAGGGCAGCAACACCTTGTTGATCACATGGATGACGCCGTTCGACTGCAGCACGTCGGCGATCGTGATGCGTGCCGCGCGGCCCTTCGAATCGGTGATCGTGAACGATCTGCCCTTCTCCGCGACGACGATCGGCTCGCCTTGCACGGTCTGCAAGGTCGCCTTGCCTCCGCCGGCCTTGACCGCCTCGGAGAGATCGCTCGTGGTCAGCCGCCCCGGCAGGACATGGTAGGTCAGGACATTCGTGAGGTCGGCCTTCTTGTCGGGCTTCAGGAGGGTCTCGACCGTTCCGGCGGGAAGCTGATCGAAGGCCGCATTCGTCGGTGCGAGGACCGTGAAGGGACCCGGGCCCTGCAACGTCTCGACGAGACCCGCAGCCTTCACCGCCGCGACCAGCGTGGTGTTGTCCTTGGAGTTGACCGCATTCTCGATGATGTTCTTGCTCGGATACATGGGGGCACCGCCCACAATCTTGGTCTTCTCGGCGTAGGCGGTGCCGGACAGTCCGGCCACGCAGACGAGCGCGGCGAAGAAGGTTGTGCTGAGCTTCATGTGGGGCTCCTGTTGGATCGGCCGGCTTGTCGTTGCCGGTCGCAGGTCCTTACGCGAGCCCGATCGGGAAAGTTTCAGGTGCGTCCGAGCGCGCGCCACCCGATGTCGCGACGGCAAAAGCCGCCGTCCCAGTCGATCGCATCGACTGCCGCATAGGCACGCGCACGGGCTTCGGCCACATCACGGCCGAGCGCGGTGATGTTGAGGACGCGACCGCCGCTCGCGACGAGCTTGCCGCCGATCAGCTTGGTGCCCGCGTGGGTGACGGTCACGTCGGGCATGGCTGCCGCACGTTCGAGCCCGCCGATCTCGGTGCCGGCGACGGGCGCGTCGGGATAGCCTTGCGCGGCGAGCACCACGGTGAGCGCCGTCCTGTCCGAGAAGCGGAGCCTGCGCGGGCCGAGGTCCTCCTCGATGCAAGCCAGCATGAGCGCGAGCAGGTCCTCCTCGAGCCGCGGCAGGATGACCTGAGCCTCGGGATCGCCGAGCCGGACATTGTACTCGACGAGCTTCGGGCCGTCGGCAGCGATCATGAGCCCGGCGAAGAGCACGCCCTTGAATGGCGCGCCCTCGGCCGCCATGCCGGCGAGGGTCGGCTCGATGATCTCGTGCATGATGCGCGCCTCGAGCGCGGCATCCACGAGGCCGGCCGGCGAATAGGCGCCCATGCCGCCGGTGTTCGGCCCCCGCTCGCCGTCGAAGGCGCGCTTGTGGTCCTGCGCGGTCGAGAAGGGAACGCCCCGCGTGCCGTCGCACAGGGCGAAGAACGAGGCTTCCTCGCCATCGAGAAAATCCTCGATCACGATGCGCTCGCCGGCTACGCCGAAGCCCCCAGAGAGCATCTTGGCGATCGCCGCCTCGGCCTCGTCGCGTGTCGAGGCGATCACGACGCCCTTGCCCGCCGCGAGCCCGTCCGCCTTGATGACGATGGGGACGGGACGCGCCCGAGCATAGGCTTTGGCTGCGGCAATGTCGGAGAAAGCCGCATGGCGCGCGGTCGGGACCCCGTGGCGCGCGCAGAAGTCTTTGGTGAAGGCCTTCGACCCCTCGAGCCGCGCCGCGGCCCGGCTCGGTCCGAAGCAGCTCACGCCCTCGGCCGCGAGGTCGTCGACGAGTCCTGCGACGAGGGGCACCTCGGGGCCGACCACGACGAGGCCGATCCCGATCAGCTTGCAAAAGGCGGCAATGGCCGCGTGGTCGGCAAGATCGAGCGCGACGATCTCGGCGACAGAGGCGATGCCGGGATTGCCCGGCGCGGCGAAGAGCGTCGCCAGGAAGGGGCTTTTGCGGAGCGCGAGCGCGATCGCATGCTCGCGCCCGCCGGAGCCGAGAAGCAGGACGTTCATGCGGCGCCTATACCTTATCGGACGCCACCTTCACAGGCCGCCGATCGGGCTTGGCAGGGGCGCGGAACTCTGACAAGAAAGACCGACGAAAAACGAGCAACCTGCTCGATTTTTCGACGAGGACTCGCCCCACCGATCGATCGCGACCCTTTCCCTCTCGTAGCGGCGTGCCTGTCCGGAAGGGGAGGGCCTCAGGCGCGGCGCAATGCGGTCGGATGCCTGGGGTCCGAGCCCGCAACTCGAAATTCCAGCCGAACCCTGCCGAGCTTCGCGCGCTCGGCAAAGCCCTCATTCCCGCACGAGAACCGGTTCAAACGAATGAGACGGTCATGACACAGAAGCTCTTGTTCCTGCTGGATACCGATCCGATGCCGAGCGTCTTCGACACGGTTGTCGGCTACGACGGCGGCGCCGACCACGTCATCGGCTACGGCGGCGTGACCTCGGAGAATTTCGGCGGGTTGGTCGACGGCACCATCTACACGCGCGGCCCCAAGGAAAAGCAATTTACCGCGATCTTCGTCGGCGGCGGCGACATGGTCGCCAGCGAGGCCTTGTTCAAGGCGGTCAAGAAGCGCTTCTTCTCGAACTTCCGCGTCTCGGTGATGCTGGACAGCAACGGCTCCAACACCACGGCCGCGGCCGGTGTCGCGCTGCTCGCCAAGGCGAGGCCGCTCGCGGGCAAGAAAGCGGTCGTGCTCGCCGGCACCGGCCCCGTCGGCATGCGCGCCGCGGCCATGCTGCATATCGAAGGCGCCGAGGTCGCGATCACCTCGCGCTCGAAGCAACGCGCCGAGGCGACGAGCAAGGCTATCGACGAGCGGTTCGGCTTCGCGCCGACGCCGATCGAGGCCCCCAGCAACCAAGCCCGCGCGGCAGCAGTCAAGGGAGCGCAGATCGTGTTCGCGGCCGGCGCCATCGGCATTCCATTGCTCGACGAGAAGGACTGGCAGAACGACCCGACCATCGAGCTCATCGCCGATTGCAATGCGCAGCCGCCGCTCGGCATCGGCGGGATCGAGGCGATCGACAAGGCGAAGGAGCGGCACGGCAAGATCGTGATCGGCGCACTCGGCCTCGGCGGGCTCAAGCTGAAGCTGCACCGAGCCTGTGTCGGGCAGCTCTTCGAAAGCGCCGATCAGGTGCTCGACGCCGAGAACATCTATGCACAAGCCAAGAACCTGGCGTGAGCCGGAAGGAGCGCGACAAGATGACCAAGAATAGCTCGATCGCGACCTTTCTCGACGATCTCGCCAGCGAGCGCCCGACGCCGGGGGGCGGCGGCGCGGCTGCCGTTTGCGGTGCCATCGGCGCGGCGCTCGTCTCCATGGTGGCCAATCTCACCATCGGCAAGAAGAACTACGAGGCCGTCTCTGACGACCTGAAGGCCGTCAACGCCAAGGCGGAAGCTCTACGCGCCGAGCTCACCGGCGCGATCGAGGAGGACGTCGCCGCGTTCAATGCGGTGATGGGCGCCTATGGCCTGCCGCGCGCGACCGACGAGGAAAAGGCCGCGCGCACCGCGGCGATCCAGGCGGCCTTGAAGGAGGCGACGCTCGCGCCCCTGCGCGCCGTCAAGGCTTGCTTCGAGGTGATTCGCCTCTCGGCGGACGTGGCCGACAAGGGCAACCTCAATGTCATCAGCGACGCCGGGGTGGCAGTGCTCGCCGCCAATGCCGGGCTGCGCAGCGCGGCCTTGAACGTCTACATCAATGCCAAGGCGATCAAGGATCGCGAGTTCGCCGAGAAGCAGATCGCCGAAGTCGAGTCGCTGCTCTCCCAGGCGGCAGAGATAACGGAAAAAATCTACGGGGCCGTCAGAGGCAAGATCGGCTCTTAGAGCTGGACGAGGAAAAGTGGATACCGGTTTTCCGGCGCAATCGAGCTTACGCAGATTGCGTGAACTCATCTGCTTATCCCGCGCTAAGGCTTTAGAATCGATCACGTCCATGAATTTGGATCGGTTCGATCCAAATTCATCGTGATCTAGCGCAAGAGTCGAAAGCCGCCTCGCCCTTTCGCGGGGATGCTTCGCGAAATTAACCCGGCTTCAACCTTAACGCTGTTTGATGGCAGCGGTGAGGATTTTGGAGCTGGCGATGGATCCGAAGACCGGTCAAGGCGCGATACGACCCCGCGAGTCCGGCACCGGCGGGGCTCGCGCCGCCGCATGGCTCGGTGGGCTCGTCGCGGTCCTCGTCGCCGTGACGGGTGCTGTGGGCGGGATTCTGGTGCTCGTGCCACCCAACTACCGCGCCGAGGCGCAGGTCCTGGTCGGCGCGAGGACCTTCGGCCTCCTCGGTCTCCGCGCCCATGTCGAGGCCGCCGATCGCGAGGAAGCGGCGCTCGCCTTGACCAAGGGCCAGGCGCAGCTCGTCGCCTCACGAGACCTCGCGAGACGCGCGATCGAGGATCTCCGAATCGATTCGCGGCCGGAGTTCGATACGGGCGCCCGAGGTTCGAGCCCCGCCTCGCATCTCTTGGTCCTTCTGGGGCTGAAGCGCGATCCGGGCCGGATGAGCCGGCCCGAGCGGATCCTCCAGGCCTACGAGGACAGGCTCCGCGTCAGCGCCGAGCCGAGGTCGCGGCGAATCACCATCGCCTTCGAATCTCAGGATCGCGAGCTCGCCGCGAGAGCCGCGAACCGGATCGCCGATCTCTATCTCGAGATGCGTGAGGAGACGCAGAGGAGAACGCTCGGGGTGCCCGAGGCCCGAATCGTGTCCCGCGCCGTCATGCCGGATCGTCCCGTCCTTCCGCACACGGCTTTGGGCCTCGCGCTCGGCCTGTCGGCGACCTTCGCGACGGCGGTCGGAACGCTCGTCGTAGGCCGAAGGGTGCGGGCACGTCGCCTCGACCCGTCCGACGACTCGATTACGCAACCGCTGCCGCTCGGTCGCACGAGCACGTTGCCGCGGCTCTGCGACAAAGGATCCGCGCGCCCGGCCCCGACGACCGTCGGACCGACGCGCCGAAACGAGGTGGAGGGCGCGCAAGCAGTCGCTGCCGTTGCACAGCGGATCCGATCGGCACGTCGAAGCGCATCCGGAACGATTGTCCTCGCCACGAGCTGCTCAGGAGCCGCCGAATCGCTTCGGGTGACGCTCGATCTCGCGCGCCGGCTCGGAGACGAGTCGCGGGCGATCCTGATCGGGCTCGACAAGCGCCAAAGGCTCGATGTCACGCTGGCGCCGGTTCACGATCGTTCCGCCCGGGGGACGGAGTCCCCGATGGGTGTCGTGCGCATGACGGACCTCGCGCGAGGGCGCGTCTCCTTTTCCGAGGTGATAAGGCGCGACGCGGCCTCACGGCTCCATTATGTGGCGGCCGAGTTGGACGGGCGGATCGACCTCGGCGGCTCGCACTCCGTCCTCGCGGCCCTCGCCGAGACCTATGATTTCGTCGTACTCGCCGCGCCGCCGCTCGACCTCGACGATGCCGCGCTGACCCTCGCCGCGGCGGCGGACTGCGCCGTGCTCGTGAACGTGCCGCAGGAAAACGAGATGGCGTGGAGAAAGGCCGAGGCGGCCCTCGTCGAAAAGGGCGCACGCGAGGTCCGGATCGTCGGAGCCTCGTCCCACTTGCGGCGCGGCGTCTCATCGAGCCTCGGCCGCGACGCGGCTTGAGCAGGCCGGCTCACTCGTCGGGAGCGATCATCCACGAGACCAGCGGCATCAGCGGGACAATCCACGCGAGGCCGAGCGCGACATAGAATGCCCCTTGCACCAGCGCTGGAGCGTCGCGAAACGCGCCGGTCTGGGCGACGAGCATGGCGCCGATCGCATAGACGACCACGAAAACGAGAGTCGCGACGCTGCCGATGAAGCCGCGGGCCCTGCGACGCATGGGGATTGTGCCTCTCGTGCAAGCTGTCGAGCTGCGGAAGGCCGACCAGCGACGGTCGGCCTTCCGAGCCTGTCATTTTCCGGCGGGGCCGGATTGGGTTCCGGGAGCACCTTCGGCTCCCGGCATGCCGGCGGCGGCCGGTGTCCCGAGCGGGACCTCTTTCGCCTTGGAATCCGAGGTGGAACGGCCTTCGTAGTCCTTCTGGATCGCCGTGCTCGGCTCGACGTCCGTCCCTGCCGCCGGTCCAGTGGTCATGCCGGTCTCTTGCCCGGCTGCCGCTCCCGGCGCGGATCCGGTTCCAGGGCCACCGCTCGCCGACTGGGCGATGGCGGCTCCCGAGAAGAGCAGGATCGCCGTCACGACCCCGGCGCAATAGGCGTTGCCATGTGCCATTTACTTCTCCTATCTCGGTTGCACGGCGAGGTGAATTCGGAATGCGGCGTCGCGGTTCGAGACAGCGGCGCGCTAGCCGTTCAACGTTTCGAGCGGCACGGACAGGCTCAGAGCAGTTTCCAGCGAAGTCGATACCGCTTCGCGTCGCGAAATTGCGACAAAACAAAAATGTAGAGGGTTTTCCGATTCATTCGGATCGGAAGCCCCTCTAGCGACCTCGTCGGAAAATCCGGCCTCGCGAGCCGGTCGAGGAGCGAAGCAGGATCCAGGAGGGAACAGCTTGTCATCGAAATCGCGGCCTTTCGAGACAGTCGAAGGTTCCGGCTCGCATCGCGCGGTCGCGATCTGGCTCTGGTGCCTCGCTGCGCTCGTCTTCGTGATGGTCGTCGTCGGCGGGGTGACCCGGCTGACCGAATCGGGCCTCTCGATCACGCAATGGAAGCCCGTGACCGGGGTCATTCCTCCCTTGTCCGAGGCGGACTGGCTGGCCGAGTTCGAGAGCTACAAGCAAATCCCGCAATATTCCGCGATCTTTCCGGGCATGGACCTCGCGGGCTTCAAGTTCATCTATTTCTGGGAATGGCTGCACAGATTGCTCGGGCGCCTCATCGGGGTCGCGACCGTGCTTCCGCTCGCCTATTTCTGGTTGAAGGGTTCGCTGCCGGCGGGGTTCAAGCCGAAGCTCCTCGGCGTGCTCGCTCTCGGAGCATTGCAGGGTGCCGTGGGCTGGTGGATGGTGAAGTCCGGGCTGACCGACCGGATCGAGGTCGCGCAAGAGCGCCTCGCCATTCACCTCGTGCTCGCCGCCGTGACCTTTGCCGCGCTGGTGTGGCTCGCGGCCGCCGCGGCGCGGCGTAAGCCCGAGCTCCAGGGCCGTGGCGTGCCTGTGCTCGAATGGCTCGCGCTCGGGACCGTACTCGTCCTCGTCCTGCAGATCGGGCTCGGCGCTCTGGTCGCGGGCCTGCGCGCGGGGCGTGCCTACAACACCTGGCCTTTGATCGACGGCGCCTTCATCCCCCCTTTGGACGATCTCTCCATGCTCGCGCCCCTCTGGCGCAACTTCGTCGACAATGTGCTGACGGTGCAGTTCCAGCATCGCATGGCGGCCTATGCGCTCCTTGCGCTCGCCGTGCTCCAGGTGCCGGTCGCCGCGATCGTCGCGGGAAGGAGCCGCGCCTTCCGCCGGTCACTGGTGCTCGCAGGGCTCGTCGCCGTTCAGGTCGCGATCGGGATCGTGACGCTTCTTCTCGCCGTACCGCTCTGGGCAGGGCTGCTGCATCAGGCGGTCGCGATGATGGTCCTCGGCCATGCGGTCGCCCATGCGCAGGCTTTGACCGTTCCGAGATAGCGGCGGACGTCCGCCGATAACTTCGCGAGATAGGAGAATGCGCAGCCGGAGGTCTATGCCGTGTTCCATGGGGTGGAACGCGCGGCGGCCGTGGCTCCCCCGACCACGCCCCGGTTCGCCGATCGTTCGGCGTCGGTTCGGAGGAAACGGTTGTCGGTTTCCTCCGTAGCGATCGTCAAAGCTCGGCCCGCTTCCCCATTATCTCATGTAATACTTCATTATAATATCGTAAACTCATGAAGTCGAATGCAAAAATGAGCGTACAGTCAGGGATTGCGGTACCCAGATCTCATGCCCCCGCGCATGTGCGGCAAAGCCGGTTTCCGATTGTTCGCGGGCTCGTTCGGCACCTCTTTCGCGAACGTTGCGTGCCACGCCACGGGAAAACGCGAGGCATGCGCCTATAGCGCCAGAGTCCTTTCGGATCCGATAGAACCGGAAAGTTATATAACTGTTTGATAAATATTATTGAGTCGCGAGCCGAACCGACCCGGATCCGGTTTTCTACTGCGTCGCGAGGCGCTTGGAAAAGTCCGGCAGGAAAGGTTGGCGATCCGCATCCCGGCGATCCACTGGCCGTCCTGCATATCGTCGGTGAGGAAAAGCTTGCAGCCCGCGATCAACGCCGAGGCGACGAGAAGCGCGTCCCACCAGGCGAACCCGGCCTCGTCCTGAACCTCCCAGGCATTGACGGTCGTGCGCGCGTCGAGAGGCGCGATGCACCAGGGGCACGAGATGGGTCAGATAGGCGCGCGCCGCCTCCCTGGGGACGAGGCGGCGCCGATCCAAAAGCACGCGATAGCATTCATTCAGGTTTTGCGGGCTCACGGCCAAGGTATGGCTCGATATCGTCCGCCTCAGTAAATCCGACGCGATCCTGCGCTTTTCCGGCTCCGCCGGATCGAGCGCGTAGATCAGAATATTCGTGTCGATGAAGAGCCTCGCGGTCATGGATTTCATCCCGCTTGGGCAGATCGGCGGAAACGCCTGCGAATACGGGACCACTCAGGAAGAATTCGAGTGCGTCCATTTGCGCCTTGCCGCGCCCCATGCGCTCTTCGAGGAGCCCGGCGACGAAGGCCGACATGCTCGTACCCGACTTGGCCGCCTCGACGCGCAGCCAATCGGCGAAATCCTCGCGGAGAGAGATGGTGACATTTCGCATGACACGAATAGCGTGTCACACGGACCTCGTGTCGAGCACTATTCCGAGAGGCTCGCCGTGCCGCTCCGAAGCCAATTTTTCAGGAAGGCACCCGACCAACGGGCCACGGCCCGATCGTGGCGGAACCAGCCCTCGAGGTGGCGATGCCGTGGCCGCGCGCCGGGCATGGCCATGCGGTCGGCGCCCGAAAGCGTCCAGCGGCACATCATCGCGAACGTGACCTCGGGATGGAACTGGAACCCATAGGCGGCTCGCCCGAAGCGGAACGCCTGCGCCTCGAAATCCTGGCCCTTGGCGAGCAGCGTCGCACCATAGGGGAGATCGAAGCCCTCGCGATGCCATTGATAGACCTGGCGCGGGAAGGGGCACTCGCAGAGCCTTTGCCCGTGCTCCGTCGGCTGAATCGGGTAATAGCCGCATTCGACGCGGCCTTGCGGGTGCGGGCAGACCCTGTGGCCCAGGTAGCGCGCCAGCATCTGGGCGCCGAGGCAAATGCCGAGGAAGGGCTTGTCCTCGGTGAGGGCGACACCGATGAAATCGACCTCGCGCCGGATCCAGTCGTCCGCGTCGTTCGCGCTCATCGGGCCGCCGAAGACGATCATGCCCGCGTGCTCGGCGAGCGTCTCGGGCAGCGGATCACCGAACCGTGGCCGTCTGAGGTCGAGCCGATAGCCTCGTGCAGCGAGCAATGTACCGAAACGGCCAGGGGTCGAATGCTCCTGGTGGAGGACGACGAGGATCGTACCGCGCGAATCCGAGCTATCCATGTCGCGAAAAGCAGCCGGGTCGAAAGGGTCGAGGGCGGCGTGCGCGTCAGGGCGATTCGCGCCGGGTCTGCTGCGCACCATAAAGCAACGAAAGGATCATGGATTTCGGCAGGAAGGGCAAGGCGAAAACGAGGATCTTGTTGAATATTCCGGGCACGATCTCGCGTTTTCCGGCCATCAGCCCGGCATAGGCTTCCTCGGCGACCTGCCGGGCGCTCGGCCCTTTGCTGCGCATGAGGCCCGTCGCCTCGGTGAAGCCGGCGCGCTCCTGGAAGCCGGTTCGCGTGACGCCCGGGCAGAGCACGGTCACCCCGACCCCTTGCGATCGCAGCTCGTGCCCGAGCGACAGCGAGAAGGACAGGACGAAAGCCTTCGACGCATAATAGACGGCCATGCCCGGCCCGCCGGGGCAATAGGCGCCAATCGAGGCGAGGTTCAAGATCTTGCCCTTGGCCTCGCGGATCTGGGGCAGAAGGCGCAAGGTCGTCTCGACGAGCATGCGATCGTTGATGTCGATCAGCGCGAGCTGCTCGGAGAGGGGAAGCTCCGCGGTATCGCCGATGAGGCCGAAGCCGGCATTGTTGACGAGAATCTCGACGCTCGCGCCTTCGGCATCGAGCGCCTCGACGATCTCGGGTCCGGCCGAGGGTGCGAGAAGGTCGATCGCGAGAAGGAGCGGGCGGGGCCGATCCGGCACGGCGATCTCGTCGGCCAGGGCCTCGAGCCGATCGCGGTTACGCGCGACGAGGACGAGATCATGACCCTTGGCGGCGAAGACCCGTGCGAGCTCGGCCCCGATCCCCGAGGAGGCCCCGGTGATCAAGGTGACCTTTCGCCTTGGGGTCGTGCCCGGCACCGGCCTTCACTCCGCCTGCCGTGGTGACATCGGCGACCACGGACCAGGTGTCGGCCCGTCACCGAGATCTCCGGCGCTCGCCTCCCGTGCCACACGCTGGCGCAGCAAGACACGCTCTCTCGTCGAGACGCCGAGAAGTTCGGCCACGCGCCAGATCGAGCTCTCCTCGATCTCGTCGAGCACGCCGTCGGCGAAGGCGACATCGAACATCATCTCGACGATGTTGCGGCGGGCCTCGTCGTCGAGGGTCCGCTTCAGGACGCTCGTGAAACGGAAGAAGTCGACCGCCTCGCGGTCGCTCTCCTCGGCCTTCTCGAGCAGCTCCGCGGTCGCGCGCGCGTCGAGGCCGAACTCGGTCTCGATCACGCTCCGGAGCCGGGTGAGCTCGACCGCGGCCGTCGTGCCGTCGGCATTGACGACATGGACGAGGAGGGCGGCCGCCGCGAGCCGATGATCGTCCTCGGCGAAGGAGGTCGCGGATTCGTCGCCGAGGCCGCTCACGGCGTGGATGAACTTGCGGAGCCTGTCGAGCATCACGAGTCCCGAGGTCAGTTCGAGTTCAGCGAAGGAAGAGGCAGGTCCAATAGCCTTCGGGATCGGAATAGGATCGGCGCAGCGCCGCGATCCAGGCCTCGCAGCGCGCTCGAGTCGCGAAGCAGACCTTCTCGTCGCGCCAATCGACGAGGCTGTTGCCGGCGCCGTCGGCATAGGGGCGCCCGCCCGAGAAATGCCCGAGCCAGACGGAGGGCCAGGGCAGGGCCGCGGCCGTTGCGGCATGGGCGAAAGGATCGTCCAAAGTGCAGGCGACGCCGGCGTCCTCCGCGACGACGGGTGGAACTTCGGGGGCCGCGAGATCGGCGGCAAGCGCCGTGGCGGCGACGAAGCCCATGACAGCGGCGAGAGCCGTGGCCCCGGCATGGCGCCGGAAAATCTGCCGGGACGCCATGGCCCGAGATCCCTTGGTGCGAGCACGCCTGCGGCACCGCGCCGCCGAGCCCCATGGGACGAAGCTTACCCGCCGCAAGCCCTCGGCTCAAGCTCCCGACCGGCCGAGCGTGTCCGACCCAGCGAGCCGCTTTCGCAAGGCTTCAGGCCAACACCATCAACAGGTCTCGGGCGTCGATCTGCTGGCCGGGCGACACGAGGATTTCTGACACCTTTCCATCGCGAGGCGCATGGAGCGCGGTTTCCATCTTCATCGCTTCCAATGTCGCGACCACGTCGCCGGCCTTGATCTCCTGGCCGACCAGCACGGAGATGGTCGAGACCGAGCCGGGCATGGGCGCCGCGACATGGGACGGATTGCCGTCCTCGGCCTTGCGCCGCGCGACGACCTTGGACGCGATAGCTCGGTTCGGCACCCGGATGATGC
Source organism: Beijerinckiaceae bacterium (assembly GCA_024304885.1). GTDB lineage: Bacteria > Pseudomonadota > Alphaproteobacteria > Rhizobiales > Beijerinckiaceae > Methylocapsa. The sequence continues at coordinate 1,760,820 of JALJOM010000003.1, read as the reverse complement.
GCGGCTGGCCGTTGAGCTCGAAGAACACCTTGACCATGCCCTCGTCGTCGGCCTCGCTGATCGTCTGCAGCAGCACGACGAGGGTTTTCCCAGGCTCGATCTCGATCGAGATCTCCTCGCCGGGCTGCATGCCGTAGAAGAAGACCGGGGTCGGCAGCACCGCGACCGGGCCGAAGCGCCGCACGGTGCCCGCATATTCGACGAAGACTTTCGGATACATGAGATAGGAGGCGAGCTCGTCGTCGCCGAGCGTGCGGCCGCAAGCCTTCTCGGCCTCGGCGCGGGCCGCGGCGAGATCGGCCGGCGGCAGGAGCGAGCCCGGCCGCACGTCGATCGGCTTCTCGCCCTTCAGCGCCTTGGCCTGGATCGCCGCGGGCCAGCCCCCTTTCGGTTGGCCGAGATCACCTTTGAGCATCTCGACCACGGACATGGGGAAGGCGATCTCCCGCTTCGGGTCGAGCACGTCGTCCTCGGAGAGGTTCTGGCTCACCATCATGAGTGCCATGTCGCCCACGACCTTGGAGGAGGGCGTGACCTTCACGATGTCGCCGAAGAGATCGTTCGCTGCGCGGTAGGCCTTGGCGACATCGTGCCAGCGCGTCTCGAGGCCGAGCGCGCGCGCCTGCTCTCGCAGGTTGGTGAACTGGCCGCCCGGCATCTCGTGGAGATAGACTTCCGAGGTGCCGGACTTGAGGTCGCTCTCGAAGGCGGCATATTGGAACCGCACCGCCTCCCAATAGAAGCTGAGCTGCCGGATCGCCTCCGCGTCGAGCAAGGTGTCGCGCTCGGTGTGGCGGAGGGCTTCCGCGATCGAGCCGAGGCAGGGCTGCGAGGTCATGCCGGACATCGTGTCGATCGCCGCATCGACGGCGTCGCATCCTGCATCGACCGCGGCGAGCACGGTCGCGGCCGAGATGCCCGACGTGTCGTGGGTGTGGAGATGCACCGGCAGGCCGACCGCGTCGCGGAGCGCCTTGACCAGCACACGCGCGGCGGCGGGCTTCAACAGGCCGGCCATGTCCTTGATGCCGAGAATGTGGCAGCCTGCCTTCTCGACCTCCTTCGCGAGACCCACATAATAGTCGAGCGAGAATTTCGCACGGGTAGGGTCGAGGATATCGCCCGTGTAGCAGATCGCGCCTTCAGCGAGCTTGCCGGTCTCGAGCACGGCATCGATCGAGACCCGCATGTTCTCGACCCAGTTGAGGCAATCGAAGATGCGGAAGAGATCGATTCCCTTCGCCGCTTGCTGCACGAAATAGCGCACCACATTGTCGGGGTAGTTGGTGTAGCCGACGCCGTTCGCGCCGCGCAGCAGCATCTGCGTGAGAACGTTGGGCGCGCGCTCGCGCACGAGCGCCAGCCGCTCCCAGGGGTCCTCCGAGAGGAACCGCATGGCGACGTCGAAGGTCGCGCCGCCCCAGCACTCCAGCGAAAGGAGCTGGGGCAGGCCTTTGGCATAGACGTCGGCCGCAGCGACGATGTCGCGGGTGCGCATCCGCGTCGCGAGCAGCGACTGATGCGCGTCGCGCATCGTCGTGTCGGTGACGAGGACGCGCGGCTCGGCCCGCATCCATTCGGAGAATTTCCTCGCCCCGAGCTTCTCGAACAGCTGGCGGGCGCCTTCCGGGTCCTCGCGCGCCGGAAAATGCGGCACGACGGGAACGCGCGCGGAAGCCGGCGGGCGGGCCCGGCCGCGGGTCTCCGGATGACCGTTGACGGTCACGTCGCCGATCCAGCCGAGGAGCTTCGTCGCTCGGTCCTGGCGCTTCTTGAAGTCGAAGAGCGACGGCGTCTCGTCGATGAAGCGTGTGGTGTAGTCGCTCGAAACGAAGCTCGGGTGGTTGATGATGTTGTGGAGGAAAGCTAGGTTGGTCGCGACACCACGAATGCGATATTCGAGGAGCGCACGGTCCATGCGCCTTATCGCCTCCTCGGGGGTCGAGGCCCAGGCAGTGACCTTCTCGAGCAGCGGATCGTAGTACCGCGTCACGATCGCGCCGGAATAGGCGGTTCCGCCGTCCACTCTGATGCCGAAGCCCATGGCGCCGCGATAGGCGGTGATGCGGCCATAGTCGGGGATGAAGTTGTTTTCCGGATTCTCCGTGGTGATCCGGCATTGCAGCGCGTGGCCAGAGAGCTTGATGTCCTTCTGCGCGGGAATGCCGGTGTCCTCCGGCACGCCGATCCGCTTGCCCTCGGCGATCCGGATCTGCGCCTTGACGATATCGAGGCCGGTGACGACCTCGGTCACGGTGTGCTCGACCTGGATGCGCGGATTGACCTCGATGAAGTAGAAAAGGCCGGTATCGGCGTCGAGCAGGAACTCGACGGTGCCCGCGCCGACATAGCTCGTCGCGCGCCCGATCTTCAGGGCCGCCTCGCACAAGTCGGCACGCGTCGCCTCCTCGAGATAGGGGGCCGGGGCGCGTTCCACGACCTTCTGGTTGCGGCGCTGGATCGAGCAGTCGCGCTCGAAGAGGTGGACGAGGGTCCCGTGCGTGTCGCCGAGGATCTGAACCTCGACATGGCGCGCCCGGCGCACGAGCTTCTCGAGATAGACCTCGTCCTTGCCGAAGGCGTTCTTCGCCTCTCGCCTGGCGCTGGCCACGGTCTCGGCGAGCTTGTCCTCGCCTTCGATCGGGCGCATCCCGCGCCCGCCGCCGCCCCAGGACGCCTTGAGCATCACCGGATAGCCGATCTCTGCGGCGAGCTGCCGCACGATCATGGGATCGTCGGGCAGGGGCGGGGTCGCGGGCATGACCGGCACCCCGCAAGAGATCGCGAGGTTGCGCGCCGCGACCTTGTTGCCGAGCTCGCGCATGGTCCGCGGGCTCGGCCCTATGAAGGTGATCCCGGCCTCGGCGCAGGCTTCGGCGAACTCGGGGCTCTCGGAGAGGAAGCCGTAGCCGGGATGGATCGCGTCGACCTTCGCGTCCTTGGCGACGCGGATCACGTCCTCGATCGACAGATAGGCATCGAGCGGTCCCTTGCCGCGACCGATCTGATAGGCCTCGTCGGCCTTGAACCTGTGAAGGGAGAGCTTGTCTTCCTCGGCATAGATCGCGACGGTGCGAATGCCGAGCTCGGTCGCCGCGCGAAACACTCGGATCGTGATCTCGGAACGATTGGCGACCAGCAGGCGATCGATCTTGGCCATGGGATGAGCACCGTTGCGTGCAGCCTGACGTCGAACCGGGGCGGGGGAGCGCGACCGGGGTGAGGACCCGCCCCTAGAGCGGGACGAGGAAAGGTGGAAGCCGGTTTTCCGCCGGCATCCCGCTCTCTGACACTTCGAAATCGATCACGTTCCTGAATTCGGATCGCCTCGATGCGAATTCAGGAACGTGATCTATGAGAAGATCGGAACCATGGGCGCGGCGTCGTGGCCGGTCAACAGCCTCGCGGGACGCTCCCGCCACCGACGCAACGCCGATGCCATTTTGGAGATCGCGATGCCAGCCGGCCGCAGGTTCCGCGCGCCGTTGCGAGCCTCGCGCGAATTGCTCAGAGCTGCGACCGTGCGGCGAGCAGATTGCGCAAGGTGTCCCGTGTCGAATGGTCCGCGATCCCGTCCACCCGAGCCGGCCTGAAGTGACGCTGGAAGGCCGTCACGGTGGTTTCGGTCTTGGTTCCGTAGAGGCCGGTGATATTGAGCCCGTAGCCATAGATCGCGAGCATGGACTGCAGTGCTTCGATCTCGATCCCTTGATCGCCGCGGGAGTAGGAGGGTCCTTTCGCCTCGATCGGGGTCGGCGCCACGTAATGGCCGACACCGGCCTTCGCCAGCACGGCCCAAGGGAAGTGCTCGCCCGGATCCGCCTTACGATCCGGCGCGAGGTCGGAGTGGCCGAGCACGCGGCACGGCGTGATCTGCCAGCGCGTGCAAATGTCCCGGCAAAGCGCAATGACGGCCGCGATCTGCTGCGGAGGATAAGGCGGAGTCCCTCCGTCATGGCCGGGATTGGCGATCTCGATTCCGATCGAGACGGAATTCATGTCGCGCTCGCCGGCCCAATAGCTGCGGCCTGCGTGCCAGGCACGCTGCGACTCGGGGACGAGCTGGATCACCTCCCCGTCCTCGGCCACGAAGTAATGGGCCGACACCTCTTTTGCAGGGTCGCAGAGTGCCAGCAAGCCCTCCTCGCCCGTCGGAGTGCCGGTATAGTGGAGGACGAGCGTATCGGGGACCCGCCCCTTACGCTCGCCGTAATTTGGCGACGGGCGAATGGTCGTCGCCAAGCTGCTGTCGGGCTTCAATCTCAGTAATACGCAGCGCAGTAGCGGTTGCCATAGGCGTCATAGTTGAATTGCGCGCATGCCGGCGGCGGTGGCGGTCTGCGCCGATAATAGGCCTGTGGCGGGGGCGGGGGCGGAGGTGTCGTCGCGGCACCGGCAATCGCGCCGCCTGCCGCGCCGAGCGCACCTCCGGCAAGGGCTGCGCCGACTCCACCTCCGGTCGCGGCTCCGATCGCGGCTCCTGTCGCGGCACCGAGCGCGCCGCCACTCACCGCGCGCTGCTCCGGCGTATAGCCGCAGCCGGCCGCCGACAGGGATAGAGCGGCGACCGCCGCGAGTGGGAAAAGCCTTTGCATGACCGGGTCCTGATTCGTCTTGGCGGCAGCGCCGACTCTTTCACACAACAGAGCCGTGTGGCGCCGTCAAGGCGGATATGCCCTCGGCTCCGGTTTTTCGCGGCCACAGTCCCCGCCAGCGATTGACGGCGATCGGTCGCACGCCTATGTCCCCTCGGCCAGCCGGCCGGACGGCCGCCGCGTCGAGGCGGAGGAAAGTCCGGGCTCCACGGAGACACGGTGCCGGATAACGTCCGGCGGGGGCGACCCCAGGGAAAGCGCCACAGAAATCAGACCGCCGCGCGGCCGTCGTGCCGTCGCGGTAAGGGTGAAACGGTGCGGCAAGAGCGCACCGCGCGCATGGCAACATGGGCGGCACGGCAAGCCCCACCGGGAGCAAGACCGAATAGGGGCGACGCGGGCCGTTTCTCGCAGGAGAAAAGGCCTCGATCCGTCTCCGGATCGTCGCCCGGGTTGGTTGCTCGAGGCGGCCGGCAACGGCCGCCCCAGAGGAATGGCCGTCACGTGCGCGGCGACCCCGCGCGCCATACAGAACCCGGCTTACAGGCCGGCTGGCACTCCGGCCCTCTCGCCCTTCGCGGCTCAGCCCAGCCGGCCCGCGGCATGGGCGAGGATCGTATAGACCTTGCCCGTTTCCGAGGCGAGGTAGGTTCGTGTCGCCGCATCGTCGTGACCGTCCTTGCCGACCTCGGCCAGGAGCCGTTCGAACTCCTGCATGTAGCGATCGACGGCCGCGTGAAACTCCGGATCGAGCCGGTAGCGGCGCTTGATCTCGTCGAAGGTCTGGCCGCCGCGCCCGATGTAGAGACGACGGGTGAAGGCATTGGCCTCGCCGCGACGATATCTGTCCCAGGCCGCCGCGGCGGCGTCGGGATCGATCATCTGGACGACGTCGAGCGAGATCTGGTCGAGCGGCTGCGGCCGCGGCGCAGCCATTGCGCCGGCCTCTCGCGCCTCGTCCCGAGAGGCCCGAGCGAGGAGGTCCGACAGCCATCCGCTCCGGTCGGCTCCTTGCCCGTTCGGCGCTCGCGGCGTTGCCCGTGCGGAGAGCGGGGCCGAGGCTTGCCCGGAGGGCGCACGGGCCGGCTCGACCCGACGTTGGCTCGCCGCCGGGGCAGGGCGCTCGGCCATGGCGGAGGCGGGAACCGAGACATCGAAGGCGCGTCCCGAGCGCGTCACGATCTCGCTCAGCTCCTCGAGCGCGCGAACCTGGTCGGCGACCGCCCGTCGCATGGCCGCGGCCTGCTGCGCGGTTTCTTGCGGCAAGTCGGCGACATTCGCCCGCAAGGCCTCGCGGGTCGCCTCCAATTCCCGCCGGATCTCGCGCGACATGCCGCCGAGCTCGGCGCCTGCGGAACGGAACCGTTCCAGCGCGTGGCTGAACAAGCTCTCGATCTCGGCATTGGCCTCCGCATAGACGACCTGCATCGCCTCCGTGGTCCGCGACCGTTCCTGCCCCATGTTGGTGCGGATGTCGGCGAACTGGCGCTCGATCGCGCCGGTCGCGGTTTGCGATGTCTCCGCGACGAGGGATCCGATCTCGTGCGCCCGCGCTTCCGCCCTCCGCAGAGATTCGTCGACGAGCTCTGCGAAGCTCGTCATCGTGTCGGCGAGGTCCGTGCGGCGGCTGTCGAGGCTCTGCAGGAGCTGCTCGAGGCTGTTGCGTCGAGCGCCGAGCAGCTGATCGAGCTCAGCTTGAGACCGCGCGAGCGCACCGGTCGAGGCCGAGAGGCTCGCTTCGTGACGGGCGATGGTCTCCGCGAGGCTTCCGGCTTCCACGAGCGTATCGCCGGCAGTCCGATTGAGGCCGGCGACCTCGTCGGTCACCTTGGCCAGCAACGAGCGGAACTCGTCCATGCGCTCGGAGAGCCGCTCCTCGACAGCAGCGAACTCGGCACCGGCGGTCGCGATGGCCTCCTGCAGCGACGACCCGCTCGCCGACAGGCCGGAGACGACATCGGTCATCTCGGCTTTCACCTTCGCATTGGCCTCGGTCAGAGTTCCGATCGACGCGGCGGCGCCGGTCTCGACGGCGGCGCGCAGCTCCGCCGCGGACCGAGCGATCGATGCCGCTAGCTCGTCCTGCTGCCGACCGAGCTCCTGGACGACCGACGTGCCGTGGCCTTGGAGGCTCGCCGCGACAACCTCCCCGAGGCGCGAAATCTCTTGCGTGATCTCGGCCCCGCGTGCCGTCAGGATCTCGACGAGGCGCCGCCCCCGCGTATCGAACAGCTCGTGCAGCTCGCCGGACCTTTCGGCGAGCGCGACCTTCAGGGTCTCGCCGCGGCCGCCGAGCGTCGCATCGAGCTCGGCCAAGCGATCGGCCAAGGCGACGCTGATCTCGTTGACTCGCGCCGCGAGCCCGACGCCGATTTCCCCGGCGCGCCCGGCGAGCGTCGTATCGAGATCCTCGACCGCTTGAGCGACCATGTCCCGGATCTCTTCCGCACGGCCCGACAGGAGCTGCCCGATGTGACCCGATTCGCGGTCGAGCGCCGCGTTGATCGTTTCGGCATGGGCGCCGAGCGTCCGGTCGATCTCGCTCGTCCGCGCGGCGAGCGTCTCGGCCATGATCCGCCCGCGGGATTCGAGCTCGCCGGAGACGGTGTCGAGACGCCCGACGACGCGCTCCTCGAACTGCCCGATCCGGTTCTCGAGCGCGCCTTCGATCGCCTCGGCGCGTCCGCCGAGGACGGCATTGATCTCGTCGGCCTTGGCGGCGAGCGTCTCGGCGAGCGCGGCTGCGCGCGCGGCGAGCATGAGCCCCATGTCGAGCGCTTTCTCGTCGAGGCCGCGAGCGGCCTCGGCGCCGCTCTCCGCGAGCGCCTTCGCGGTCTCTGCCGCGCGCCCGCCGAACATCGTCTCGAGGGCCCGGGCCTGGGCACCGAGCTCCTCGCCGACCCGCGCGACCATGGCCTCGATCGTCGCGCCGAGCTCGCGCGCCTTGACGGCCGTGCGGTCCTCGAACGAATGGATTTGCGTCTCGAGCGCCGCGGCGTGCTCTTGTGCATGGGCCGCGAGCTTGTCGGTCAGGGCGCCACCTTGGACCGCGAGCGTCGTCTCGATGGCCTCGAGCCGATCGGACAGGGTCGCGGTGAATCGCTCTGCGCCTTCGCCGATCTGCTCGGCGATCGCGCCGCCGTGACCGAGGACGGCCTCCTCGAAGGCGCCGAGCCGGCCAGCGAGCGTTTCGGTGATCCGATCGCCGTGCGCGGCGAGGGCATCGATGGCCTCGCCCGCCGTTTCCGAGAAGCGGTCGTTGATGTCGTTGGCCTGGTAGCCGATCGCGGCGATCGCTTGCTGCGCGGATGTGCCGAAAGCCTCCTGCAAGGCCTGGGTCTCGCTCGTGAAAGCGCTGACGGCGTCGAGCGCTTTCGCCGCCAGGGTTTCCCCGAGCTCGCTCGAACGGGCCGAGACGGCGGCGAGGCATTCCTCGAGAACCGCCGCCAGCCTCTGGCGCAGCTCGTCCGTGCGCTGGTCGAAGGCGGTAACCGAATCGCGCGCCGTCGATTCGAGCCGCTCGCTGAGCTGCTCCGAATAGCCGGACAGCACCCCGAGGGTCTCCCCGAGCGTGGACGCGAGGCGGGACTGTAGCGCGTCGGTATGGCCGGCGAGGACCGCGACCGTGTGCTGGGCGCTCGCCTGCAACCGTTCGCTCATGTGATCGGCGTGGTTCGACAGCGCACCCGAGGTCTCGTCGAGCGTCGAATCCAATTGCGTGCGCAGCGATTCGGCGAGCGTCGAAAGCGCGCTCACCGTGGTCGCGAGCCGCTCCTGCAAGGCTTCGGCCTGGCCGGCGAAGGCCGAGACGGACTGGCGCGCGGTGAGCTCGAGCCGCTCGCTCATCTGCTCTGCGTGGCTCGTGAGCGCGCCCAGGGTTTCACCGAGGGTCGTGTCGAGGCGGCGGTGCAGGGCGTCCGTCTCTCCGGTCAAGGACGTGACGGACTCGTGCGCGGTCGTCTCGAGCCGGTCGCTCATCCGCTCGGCATGGCCGGAGAGCGCGTCGAGGGTCTCGGCGAGCGTCGAATCGAGGCGCTGATGCAATGCCTCGGTCGCGCTGGTGAAGGCGACGACGGAGGTCCGGGCCGTCGTCTCCAGGCGCTCGCTCATCTGGTCGGCGTGGTTCGTCAGCGCCCCGAGCGTATCGCCGAGCACGGTTTCGAGACGCTGCTGGAGGGCGGTCGTCTCGTCGGCCAGGGCCGCCACCGACGTCTGTGCCGTGCTGTCGAGTCGCTCGCGCATCTCTTCCGCGTGACCTGTCAGCTGCGCGAGGACCGTGTCGAGCCGCGCCTGCAAGGCGTCGGTGGCACTCGTGAGCGCGGTGACGGAGGTCCGCGCCGTGGTCTCGAGCCGGCTGCTCATCTGGTCGGCGTGGCTCGTGAGGGCACCGAGGGTCTCGCCGAGCGTCGATTCGAGGCGGGCGTTCAAGGCCTCTGCCTGACCGGACAGCGCGACGGCGGTCGTCGCCGAGGTCGAGGCGATCCGTTCCTGGAGCGCATCGGCATGGCTCGTGAAAGCCGTGACCGAGGCCCGGGTCGACGTCGCCAACCGTTCGCTCGTCTCGTCGGCATGGCGCCCGAGCGCCGCGAAGGTCTCCTGCGAGATCGTATCGAGCTTGGCCTGGAGAGCCTCGGTCTGGCCGCTGAAGGCCTCGATTGCGTTGCGCGTCGAGGCCTCGAGGGACCCGGTCAAGCGCTCCGATCGATCCGACAAAGTCGAAACCGTCGTATCGAGGCGCTCGGCGAGCTCCAGTGTGAGCTCCTCGGTCCGAGACGTGAGCGCCGAGACCGTCTCACGCGCGTTGCGGTCGAGCTGCTGCTGCAGCTCGGTCGAACGACTCGACAAGGTCTCGAGCGTCTCCGCGATGCTCGCGGCGACACGCTGATGCAGGGCATCGGTATGGCTGGTGAGGGCGACCGCGGTCTCCCCCGCGGTCGAGGCAAAGCGCTCGTGCAGGGCGCTGCCGTGGCGCTCGAACTGCTCCTCGAGACTCGCCCGGCTTTCCTCGAACAGGGTGGCGAAGCCGCGCGAGGAGGCCTCGATTCGCTCGTGGGATGCCGCCGTACGCTCGTCGATCATGGCAGCGATATGCTCGCCGAGATCGGCGAGATCCCGATGCAGGCTCGTTCCCTTCACGGCGACCGTGTCGTGCAGACGTTCGCTCGTTTCCGCGATGCGGGCCGCGATCGTCTCGCCGCGAAGGGTCACGCTCTCGGCGATTTGAGCCCCGGTCGCCTCGAGCCGCTGGGCAAGCTGGTCGCCCCGAATCTCGAGTCCGGTGGCGAGCATTTCCTGTGCGGCCTTGAAGCGGCCGTCGATCTCGCCGAGGCGCTCGGTGAGTGCCTGCGCGATCCCGTCGCTCGCGGCCAAGAGGTTGCCTCGTGCCTGCTCGCCGGTCTGCGTCAGGCGCTGCACGAGATCATTGCCTTGCGCGTTCATCTGATCCACGAGGTCCTCGCGGCTCCGGTTCAGCGCGGACTTGATTTCTTCGCCCTTCGAAAGAAGCGATACCGTCACCCGGCCCGCGGCTTCACCGACACTTTCGGCAAAGCGCGTCGAGGCAGTCTCGAGCTCGCGCGAGACGGAATCGTGTGCGAGCGAGATCGCGCCGCGCACGCGCTCTGCGTTGGCGAGAATCGAGTCGCGCTCGGTCGAAAGCTCCGCGATCAGGGCGCGGACGCGCCGCTCGTTGTCCGAATAGGACCGCTCGAGATTCGACACCTCGGACCGCACCAAGGTCTCGAGCTCCCCCGCCCGCGCGAGCGCGCGCTCGATCCCGTCGCCCATCGACGCCACCTCACGGCGGATCGCTTGCGACAACGTGATCATTTGCTCGGTTGCGATGGTCTCCGGCTCGGCGAGACGAACCGCGACCTCCGCCATGGAGCGAGCGGCGAGGCGCATCTCGTGGGTTCGGCGAACCAGGAATGCGGTCACGAAGAAGAAAGCGACCGGACCGGCGACTGCGACGACCAGGAACGGTACCGCCGTCAGGGCCGAGGTCGCGGCAAAGAGGGCCGCTCGATCAGCGACGAGGACAGCGACCGTGAGCAGGATCCAGATCGCGGAAAGGACCGTTGCGACGAGGATCGGCCTCGGGCTCGAGCGCAGCTCGAAGGCGCGCAAGACCTCGCCGACCGAAAAGCGATCGTCGTTGGCGGGCTGCGCGGTGGAAGCCGATCGGTGGCCCGGGCGAGAAGCGGCGGAGCCTTGGCTCGCCGGTTGGAATTCGCCCGGCGTGTGATCCGAGTCGGCCGGCAGCGGTCGCGGTGCTTGAACCCTGGCGCCGCGCTCGCGCGAGCGCCGCTCGGGATCCTGCGGCTCGCGTCCATGCTCGATCAGGTCGTCTCCGATCGTGCGCTGGCTGGCTCCTTCGGCGCCGCGAAGGTTCAAGGCCTCCTCGATGGCCAGAAGCGCGGCGGCCGCGGGATCTTGCGCCTTCTTGGATGTCGCCATCGGATGCCTCGTGATCGTCGCTCGGCTCGGGACGATGAGCCCCGCCCAAAAACAAGTCGGCGCAGCGACATGCCGAACCGTTAACCAAAAGTTACTTTACAACTAGAATGTGGCGATTCAAACCTTGGGCACGAGTGGAATTCGAAACATCGTTAACGTCGTCACCGCGCCATTCCTGATCGCACCTGTCCAAGAGAATCGAACCGCGGTTTGTCGAAGCATCGGCGGCGTGCAATGGTAGAGTTTGGTCCGTTGAATCGGGCATAGATACCCTGTGTTCTCGGGCACCCTGATAATTGTCGAGGCGATATTTTGCCTGGGCTTGCCGTTACGGGGCAAGTGGGTGAGACGAGGCGTGATTTTGCTGCCGCACCGCTCGAACCGCGCCCCGAGCTCTCCAAGGCAGCGGACGCCTGGACCTTTACCATGACCTGTCATGTCGAGTAGAGAGGGGCACGCCGGCTGCAAGGCTCGTGTCGACTCCGGGGGTACCAGCTCGTGGAACGGCTGGTCTCGCCCACCCGAGAAGCGCGGTCGCGCAGCGAAATTCGGCTCGAAGGCCAAACAGCGGATAGGACAAAAAATCATCGTGCCGGGAATTTGCTTTCCCGGTAGGAGGTAGGATCCGCGCAGCGAGGGTACAACGGGGCGGGTTCGGGGGATCGCCGATTTCCTGGACACGGTCTAGATCATCATCGGCTTCTTGCACGGGCGGGGCGCGTCACCTCGTGACCCATAGGGCCGGGCAAGGAATAACCAGCATGGACAGAAACCTGTGACGAAGATCACTTTCGTAGATTCGATGGGCGAAGCGCGCGTGTGCGACGGCGAGGACGGCACGACCGTGATGGAGTGCGCCATCCGCAACGCTGTTCCCGAGATCACCGCCGAATGCGGCGGGGCTTGTGCCTGCGCCACGTGCCACGTCTATATCGATGAAGCCTTTTTGGCGGCGACCGGCGAGCGCTCGGAAAAGGAAGAGGACATGCTGGACTTCGCCTATAATGTGCAACCGAACTCGCGGCTCTGCTGCCAGATCAGGATCACTCCGGAGCTGGACGGCATGACGGTGACGACGCCGGACCGGCAAGGATAGGCGACCAATCTGGACGCCATGGCGGGATTCTTGCTTTGGTGAATTCGTGACTCTAGCGTAATCGACGAGCACGAGCCGCGGCAACGCGAACCCGGTTCGCCGACAGATCACCCGGAACGAGGGCGATTGTGCCCGATCCGATGCGACGCGATGCGGCTCATGCGTGCGTGCATGACGCAGGAAAAGGTCCATGCCTCTCGTGAAGGGTTTTCGTCCTTCGGTCAGGCCTGGACGCTGATTTTCCTCGGCCGAGCTTTCCGTTCGCATCGTCGCACTTGAGCGTCGTCCTTCGGTCACGATCGGGATCACGCTCGCGCGTCCATGATTTCGCGGGATCTTCTCGTGCAACCGGTTCCCGCCTTCACGGATCACGTTCTAGGACTTTGGAGCAAGACTAAATGAGTGAGACGATCAAGACCGATGTCGTTATTGTCGGCGCGGGGCCGACCGGACTTTTCACGGTTTTCGAGCTGGGGCTGCTCGACATCAAGTGCCACCTGATCGACGTGCTGGACAAGCCCGGCGGTCAATGCGCCGAGCTCTATCCGGAAAAGCCGATCTACGACATTCCGGGTCACCCGATGGTGACCGGCCAAGGTCTCGTCGACAACTTGATGAAGCAGATCGAGCCGTTCGGCCCGACCTTCCATTACGGCGACATGGTCGAGGCCCTCGAGGTTCTCGGCACGGCTGAGGCGCCGCAGTTCAAGGTCCGCACCTCGAACGGCCTGAGCTTCGAATGCAAGGTCGTCATGGTCGCCGCCGGGGGCGGCTCGTTCCAGCCGAAGAAGCCGCCGGTGGACGGGATCGATGCCTATGAGGGCAAGTCGGTCTTCTACGCCGTCCGCAAGATGGAAGATTTCCGCGACAAGAACGTGATGATCGTCGGTGGCGGCGATTCGGCGCTCGACTGGACCTTGAACCTGCACAAGATTTCGAAGCGACTGACCCTCGTGCATCGGCGTGACGAATTCCGTGGGGCGCCGCATTCGGTCAAGGCGATGCGTGAGCTCGTCGCCGGCGGCAATATCGATCTCCACATCGGCCAGCTCTCGAGCCTGACAGGCGCGGACGGAGAGCTGTCGGCCGTGACGATCAAGGGAGCGGACGGAGAAAAGGCTATTCCTTGCGAGAGGCTGATCCCGTTCTTCGGCCTGACGATGAAGCTCGGTCCGATCGCCGATTGGGGCCTCAACCTCGAGGAAAACCTGGTTCCGGTCGATACCGAGAAGTTCGAGACCAACGTCCCCGGGATTTTCGCGATCGGCGACATCAACCATTATCCCGGTAAGCTGAAGCTCATCTTGTGCGGCTTCCACGAAGGATCGCTCGCCGCGCAGAGGGCTCACCGCTATATCTACCCCGAGAAGCGCTTGACCTTCCAATACACGACCTCGTCGTCGAACCTGCAGAAGAAGCTCGGCGTCAGCTGAGGCAGGACCTGCCTTCTCCTCGAGCAGGTTTCGTGACCCCCGAGCCCTGTTGCGCCGATGGTGCGAAACGGGGCAGGGTGCCGCGGAACCGGCTCGAGTCCGGTCCTGACGTCAGTGCGAGGAGCGACGGATGCGCCGCGTCGCCTTGTATTCCGGCTCCTTCGACCCACTAACCAACGGCCATCTCGACATCATCCGCCGGGCGGCCTCGGTCTGCGATGAGCTCGTGATCGCGATCGGCGCGCATCCCGGCAAGTCGCCTGTGTTCAGTGCCGAGGAGCGGTCTCGGCTGGTCGAGCAGGTGTGCCGTTCCGAGCCCGGTGGCCTCGTCTGCGCGGTGTCCGTGCGGATTTTCACCGGTCTCGTGGTCGATGTCGCCCGTGCCGCGGGCGCGCGCCTGATCATCCGCGGCCTGAGAGACGGAACCGATCTCGATTACGAGATGCAGATGGCCGCGATGAATGCCGTCATGGCCCCCGAGGTCGAGACGGTGTTTCTCGCGGCCTCCCCCGCGGTCCGTCACATTACCGCGACATTGGTCCGCCAGATCGCCTCGATGGGTGGCGACGTGTCCCGATTCGTGCCCGACGCCGTATCCTTGGCCTTGGCCGCCGAGTTCAAAAGGTCAGGGTGAGACGATGCTCGCGCGTCGCGCGCGCATATCCGATGTTTCGCCCTACGCGAGAGACGAGGTTCCGATGTTGCTCGATAGAAGTGTGCGCCTTCTGCTCGTCGCGTGTGCTGTCGTTGCCGGGCTCGCCGGCACGGCCCGCGCCGAAGAATCGCAGAACAAGATCTATCTCGATACGAAAGACGGAAGGGTCACGATCCTGCTGCGACCCGACCTCGCGCCGAAGCACGTCGAGCAGATCAAGACGTTGACGAAGCGCGGGTTCTACGACGGCATCGTGTTCCATCGCGTGATTCCCGGCTTCATGGCACAAACCGGGGATCCGACCGGAACTGGGATGGGCAAGTCGGATCTCCCCAATCTTCCGGCGGAGTTCACAGCGACGCCGTTCAAGCGCGGCACGGTCGGAATGGCGAGGTCGATGGACCCGAACTCGGCCAATTCGCAGTTCTTCATCTGCTTTGCCGAGGCCGGATTTCTCGACGGCAAATACACGGTCGTCGGCGAGGTCGTCTCGGGCATGGACGTGGTGGACAAGATCAAGAAGGGTACCAAGGAGAACAACGGGGCGGTCACGGATCCCGACAAGATCGTCAAGATGCAGCTTGCGACCGACTCCGGCTCCAAGAAGCGCTGACTTGCGCCGGCAAATCGGCAGCTTGTCGACCGACTGGCGTACAGTGCGCGAGAAGCGCGACGAGCTCGGCTTGGCGTCGCGTGTTTGTCTTCGCGAGCATCGACTTGACCTGCGCCCGTACCGTCGAGGGGCGCACCGCTCTCATGCGCGCGATGTCTTCGACATCGTGGCCGTCATAGAGAGACATAGCGACGGCCGATTCCGCGCTCGTGAATTGGAACGCGGCGCGTAGAAAGCGCTCGACGCACCTGCTTCCGGCAGCCGGCTGCGCAAGGATCAAGACAGCTGCCGCGTGCTGGAACAAGTCAGTGGCCGAACGAACCAAGGGCGCGGCATAGACAATTCGGGGATGAGCGCTCGCCCCGGTCACGACAACCGTATCGATCGTTGCGACCTCTGGGGACAAGTCTCTGGAAGTCGCCGAGCGGATCAGCGCTTGAAGGGAGGCGTCGCATTTTTGGTCGACCGCGGACAGCGATCCGAGACGAATCCTCAGCCCTGGCGACAGCAACGATTCCGCTTTGCCATTGATCCGGATGACGCGACCATTTCCATCGAGCAGGAGCGCGCCGCAATCCAAGGCCGCAAACGCATCGAGGAGGCCTTCGTGATGAGCCTTGGCGAGCCGTTGCGCGAGCTTACCTGCACGTCGCAAATGTGGTAGGAGCCGGCGCAACGCATCGAGTTCCGTCCGCGCGAATCGTTCGCTTCTGACCATTCTTTGCGTCGTCAGGACGATGCTCGACGATGCCTCGCCCGCAAGGACGAAGTCGGCAAACCATCGCCCCCTCACGCGGGAGACGTACTCGGCGTTGAACGGGAGGTGGCCGAGTTCCCACGGAGTGAAGAGCGTCGCTTCGGTCACGATCTCGACGCCACGACTGAAGGCCTCGAGACCCCTTTCCATCCGCGGGCTCCTCGCGAGCCAGCCACTTTGGAGGCCGATGTCTAGCGCCTCGTCCATGGAAGCCGTGCAGACCGGCGTAAAGGCAGCGGCCGGCCCACCGAGCAGGCCGCTGCCCGCAGCGCCGAGCGCATCCGAGAATTGCGCGAGCACCTCGCGCCAAAGCTCCGGGCGTGCCGCGGCTTCATAAAATCGATCGATCAGGCCAGCGAGCTTCCGCGCGTCGAAATTCGGCATCGGTCCGGCCACGAGTTAGAGGTTCGGTCTGTCTCCCGGCTTGATCACGATGACTTTGGATCGAGTCGATCCAAAGTCATGACACGTGATCGATTCCAAAAGTCTAGAGCGGGATACGGGCGGAAAACCGCCGTACACTTTTCCTCATCCCGCTCTAGCGTTGGCGTGAGTCGAAACGGGGGCGCCTTCGACCCCCGCCATCATTTCGGAAATGGCGCGAAGCGAAGCAAAAGTGCGACGAGCTCGGCCTGCCGCCGCGTGTTGGTCTTTGCGAAGATGCCTTTGATCTGCGCTCGGATCGTTCCGAGACTCACCCCACGCATGTGCGCGATCTCGTCGATGTCACGGCCCTGGGCCAAGGCGACCGCGACCGCGGCCTCGGCCTTGGTGCAGCCGAACGCCTGGCGTAGCACCGGTTCCCAGGGCAGCGGGTTGGCGTAGGGATCGACGATCCAGATCACGGCTTTTGCCTGCTGGAACAGGTCGGTGGCGGACCGGGCCAGCGGTGCGCCGTGCATGACGAGGGGGCGAGCGGGCGGGCGGGGAACCGCGACGAGGTCCACGATTTCGGAACCCTGGAGGGACCACTGGGACGTAATGGCGCCGATCATTCGCTGCAGAGTGGCATCGCATTCTCGGTCGCTGGCGGAGAGGACGCCGCCTCGGATGTTGAGCCAAGGTCCCATCAAGGTTTCGGCCTTGGCGTTCACGCGCGTGACCCGCCCCCGCCAATCCAGCAGCAAGGCACCGCAATCGAAGGCCGCGAAAGCGTCGAGCGCGCCCTCCTGGCGGGAATTGGCCAGCTTGAGCGCCAAGCGGCCGGCAGCTTGGATATGCGGAACGAGCCTCCGTAGCCCGTCGAGCTCCGCTTCCGCGAACGGGCCTTGGCTCGCGACGCGTTCGAGCGAAAAGGCGAGGCCGGTCGCGGCATTGCCCGAAACGACCATGCCCGCGAAATGACGAAGGTCGAAGCGATTGACGTATTCGCCATGGAACGGGAGGTGCTCGAGCTCCCACGGCGTGAAAAGCATTGCCTCCGTCACGACATCGCATGACGCGTAAAAGAGCTTAACGCCGCGGGTCATCCGGGGATTGTGCTCGTACCAGCCACCTTTCAGCCCGAACTCGCAGGCTTCGTCCATGGAAGGGGAGCAAACCGGTTGCAGGGGCGATCCGGGTCCCGGAGTCATGCCACAGCCTTCGGCCCCGAAGGTGGTTGCCATCTCGGCGAGGAAATGCCGCCAGAGCTCCGGGCGAATGGCGGCCTCGTAAAACCCTTCGATCAGGCCTGCGACAGCTATCTCGTCGAGAGTTCGCATGTGCCCCTACCCAGGGAGCAACGAGCGGAGTTGCGCCGCTCCCACTGCATTTCGCATGCGTGCATACCCAATTTGGGAGATGCGTCCCCGAAAGCAGGCTGGCATGGTCGGGATGTTTCGGACTTGGGTTTTCATATGGAGCCGTCGAGGGAGGGGTTTTCCAACCGCCACGTCGAGGGAGGGAGGCCCTCCGGGCACGCAACAAGTCATGAGTTCGTATGTTCCGGGTGCTGGCGCCGAACGCCCGATATCAAATTTAGCCTTGACGAACACCTTAGCTCTCATCCTTGCGCATTCGCCAGCAGATGCGCAAGGATATCTTTCCGCGAACGAACGACGAATCGCCGTCCCGGTTTACCTCGCCTCTCGCATCGGTTATGCAGCTGGCCGAATTCCCCGCAAACAGGAGCTCGGCATGCCGGAGGCCGGTAACACTCTCACATTGGAAACGACCCAAGGCACGGTCGTGATCGAGATGCGGCCGGATCTCGCCCCCGGTCATGTGGAACACATCAAGAAGCTCGTCGGCGAGAAATTCTACGATGGAATCGTGTTCCATCGCGTGATCGACGGCTTCATGGCACAGACCGGCTGCCCGCATGGCACAGGCACGGGCGGATCCAAGTATCCGAACCTGAAGGCCGAGTTCAATGCCGAGCCGCATGTCCGCGGAACCTGCTCCATGGCGCGGGCGCAGGATCCGAATTCCGCCAATTCGCAATTCTTCATCTGCTTTGCGGACGCCCGCTTCCTCGATCGCAACTATACGGTCTGGGGCAAGGTGATCTCCGGCATGGAGAATGTCGACAAGATCAAGCGCGGAGAACCGGTACGCGATCCGGACAAGATCATCGCCGCGACCGTGAGCTGAGGTCACCCCGATTCGGTATTCATGGTCGTGGTCCGCGAGGACCGGCCTATGCGTGTCGATCTCTTCGACTTCGACCTGCCGCAGGACCTCATAGCACTGCGGCCCGCCGAGCCGAGGGATTCGGCACGGCTTCTCGTCGTGCATCCGAATGTGTCGCCGAAGCTCGACGACCGAAGAGTTTCGGACCTGCCCGGCCTGTTGCGACCGGGCGATGTGCTCGTGGTCAACGAGACCAGGGTCATACCCGCCCGCCTCGAAGGATATCGGACGCGAGGTGAGACGACTGCGAGGGTCGAGGTCACTTTGCACCGACGCGAAGGCGTCTCGGTCTGGCGCGCCTTCGCCCGGCCGGCCAAGAGGCTGAAGGGCGGCGAAACACTTCATTTCGCGGCAAGCAATGGCCCGGGGGCGAGCGAAAGTGTCGCCGCAAAGGTCCTGGAAAAAGGTACGGACGGCGAGGTTGTCCTGCACTTCGCCCTAGCGGGCGATGCGCTCGACCGCGCGATCGAGCGTATCGGGAAAATGCCATTGCCGCCTTATATCGCGGGCAAGCGTCCCACCGACGAAGCGGATTGTCGCGATTATCAGACTATGTTCGCCACGATACCGGGCGCAGTCGCGGCACCGACCGCAAGCCTTCATTTCACGCCGGATCTCGTCGCGGCACTCCAGGCGAGGGGCGTCGCGTTACAGCGGGTGACCCTTCACGTCGGGGCAGGGACCTTCCTTCCCGTGAAGGCGGAGGATACATCCGGACACGAGATGCACTCTGAATGGGGCGAGGTCACAAGAACAACGGCCGAGGCCCTCAATGCGGCGCGCGCCAAGGGAGGACGCATCGTCGCGATCGGGACGACCAGCTTACGTTTGCTCGAGTCCGCGGCACAGCCGGACGGGACCCTTGCTCCCTTCGCCGAAGAGACGTCGATCTTCATTACACCGGGCTACGAGTTCAGAGCCGTCGATGTTCTGCTGACCAACTTTCATTTGCCGCGCTCGACGTTGTTCATGCTCGTCGCGGCGTTCAGCGGGCTCGACTGCATGAAGGCCGCCTATGCTCATGCGATCGATCACGGCTACCGGTTCTACAGCTACGGCGACGCATGCCTCTTGTTTCCCGCGGCGGAGCCGATCACTCGAGAAGGCGAGGGGCCCTTCGTCACCTGCGTGTGAGCCGCGCGATGAGGCTCGACGTGTCCCAGCGTCCACCGCCGAGCGCTTGAACCTCCGCATAGAACTGATCGACCAGCGCGGCGACGGGGAGGGTCGCTTCGTTGCGGCGCGCCTCGTCGAGGCATATCGCGAGGTCCTTGCGCATCCAGTTCACCGCGAAACCGAAATCGAATTCTCCGGCGATCATGGTCTTCGAACGATTGTCCATCTGCCAGGACTGCGCGGCCCCTTTGGAGATGACCTCGACGACTGCGCTCGGATCGAGCCCGGCTCGCTCGGCGAAATGGAGCCCTTCGGAGAGCCCTTGCACCAGACCCGCGATGCAGATCTGGTTGACCATCTTGGTGAGCTGGCCTGATCCGGACGGTCCCATGAGCCGGCATGCCTTCGCGTAGGCCGCGATCGTCGATTCGGCGCGCGCAAAATCTCCCGGGTCGCCGCCGCACATGACGGTGAGCACGCCGTTTTCCGCGCCCGCTTGACCGCCGGATACCGGCGCATCGACGAAGCCTACGCCTCGATCTTTTGCAATCTCGTGAAGCTCGCGGGCGACATGTGCCGAAGCGGTGGTGTGGTCGACGAGGACCGCACCCTTCTCGACCCCCGCGAGCGCACCTTCCGGTCCGAGAATCACCGACCGCAAGTCGTCGTCGTTGCCGACGCAGGTAAAAACGAGGTCCTGGCCGGCAGCAGCGAGACGCGGGGTCGGCGCCGCAGTCCCGCCGAATGCGGCGACCCATTTCTCCGCCTTCTCCGACGTCCGATTGAAGACCGTGACGGCATGGCCCTTCGTCTGAAGATGACCCGCCATGGGAAAGCCCATCACCCCGAGCCCCAAGAACGCGATCTTAGCCATAGGTCATGTCCTTCCCGCGGCGGCGAACCGTGCACAGCCGGCATGTCAGCCTGCTATCGGTCGATCTCGAAATCGAAATATCTTGCCCTGATTCGCGTGAAGGTCCCGTCGGCGCGCAGGTCCGCCAAGGCTCGGTCGAAGAGCTGCAAGAGCTTCGTGTCGTCGCGGCGCACAGCGATGCCGATGCCATCGCCGAAATAGGCCGGATCGTGCGGAACGTCTCCGACCAGGGAACAGCACCGGGCTTCCCTACGGGTCCTCGTGAAGTCGGCCAAGGAGTCCTTGGCGGCGAGGACGAGGTCGACGCGCCCCTCGGCGAGGTCGAGGATAGCCGCCTCGAGGTTGCCATATGGGACGATCTCCGAAAGCCTGAAAACCTCTTTCGCATACGAGTCTTGCGCGCTCTCCGATTCGACGCCGATGCGCTTGCCCGCCAAAGCAGACGGCGTCGTGCCCGTAATCTCCGTGTCCTTGGCCGCCATGAAGGCCGATGGCATCATGACGTATGGCGTACTGAAGGCGACCTTCGCTCGCGCCTCGTCGGTGATCTCCATCGCCGCCATGATCGCATCGTAGCGGCGCTCGATCAGACCGGGCACGAGATTGTCCCAATCTTGCGTGACGAAGCTACAGGTGGCCTTCATGCGCAGGCAGAGTGCGTGCCCGAGCTCGATCTCGAAGCCGGCGAGCTCGGTCCCTTCGAGATAATTGTACGGTGGGCGAGCGCCTTCGCTCGCGATCCGGATCACGAGAGGGAGCTCGGCGTCCGGTGCTCCGGCTCGCATCGAAGCCGGCAAGGCGAGCAACGCAGCAAGGGCTACGAGCAGGATCCAGCCGCACCGAGGCAACGTGGAGCCGACATCACTCGAGGTGTTCGCCTGATCACGAGCCATACGGGAGCCATGGCGGGATATTGGGAGGGGTACCGGATCCTAGCCGAAGCAACACCTGGAATGAATCGGCGGCGAAGCGAGCTAGGGCGCTACTATGCCGAATTCTCACGCGCAGGCAAACGCCCGGTCAACTCGTCCCGATCCCTGGCTCACGTCTTGCTATTCGACTCGGACGAGCGACACGTGCAATTGAACCGGTCGGTGCCCGGGCCTATATGACCGCGGATTCCTCCGGGACTGGAGCCAGGACCCGAATGGTCAGCAATCAAGACGTTCTCGCCGCGCTTCAAGGTGTGCCTGGACCGGACGGCAAGACGCCGCTGCCGCAGTCGGGAGCGGTCGCGGGGCTCTCCATCAAGGACGACAAGGTCTATCTCTCGATTGCAATCGATCCGAAGCAATCCACCGCTCTGGAGCCTATGCGCGTCGCGGCCGAGGCGGCGGTGAAGAAATTGGGTGTTGCCACCGCGCTCGTCAGCCTGACGGCGGAGAAGGAGGCCGCTCCAGTGCCGCCGCCGGCCGCTCCGAGACCTGCGGCGCCTCGCGGCCTCGCGATTCCGGGCATCGCCAACATCATCGCCGTGGCCTCGGGAAAGGGTGGAGTCGGTAAATCGACAACCTGCGTGAACCTGTCGCTCGCGCTCGCCGCGCAAGGCTGGCGTGTCGGCATCCTCGATGCCGATATCTATGGGCCGTCGCTTCCGCGCCTCCTCGGAATCCGGTCGAAGCCCGAGGCGGAGGGACGCCATATGCGGGCAATCGAGGCCTTCGGGATCAAGGCCATGTCGATCGGCTTCCTCGTCGAGGAGGAAGACCCGATGATCTGGCGCGGCCCCATGGTCATGGCTGCGATCCAGCAGCTTCTCCGCGATGTCACCTGGGGCGAGCTCGACTGTCTCGTCGTCGACATGCCTCCGGGCACCGGCGACGCGCAGCTGACGCTCGCGCAGAATGTTCCGCTCGCCGGTGCAGTCGTCGTCTCGACACCACAGGATCTCGCCTTGATCGATGCGCGGCGCGGCATCGCGATGTTCAACAAGGTCGACGTGCCGGTGCTCGGGATCATCGAGAACATGAGCTATTTCTTGTGTCCTCACTGCGGCGGGCGGTCGGATATCTTCGCTCACGGCGGGGCGCGCCACGAGGCCGAGAGATACGGCGTTCCGTTTCTCGGAGAGGTGCCCCTCGACATTGGAATTCGCGAGACGTCCGATGCGGGGAAACCAGTCGTCGCGATAGACCCCGCGGCCGCCCACTCTATCATTTACAAGGACATAGCAGCACAGGTTAAGGCACGCCTCGAAAAAGGGCGCGCTCGCGTCGCCCCGAAGATTTTCATCGAATAGGCTCACCTTTTGGTTTCCGGCTGCCGCGAAGTCCGCATCGGCGTGATTCCGCGAATCACGAGACATGCTTCCGGCTGGCGAACGTGCAGGGCACGCGCTCGGTTCGAGACCGCTTGACGGTTTCAGTCGCGGAGGCCATGACGGTGATGCCGTCCGCTGAGGTCACCGCACGCATCGTGCACAGGCGCGGCTTCGAGCCGTACCACCCCATGTTCCATTCGACATCCAAAGAGAGCGCATGAGCCGGGTTGCCTACGTCAATGGCCGGTACGTCCCGCATGACCATGCCCGGGTCTCGATCGACGATCGGGGCTATCAGTTCGCCGACGGCGTGTATGAGGTCTGCGAGGTCTTCCATGGTGCGCTGGTGGACGAAGCGCGCCACATGGAACGGTTGACGCGTTCGTTGGCCGAGCTTCGTATCGCAAGTCCGCTTTCGGCCGGCGCGATGAGGATCGTCCTGCGCGAGGTGGTCGAGCGCAACAAGGTTTCGAATGGATATGTCTACCTTCAAGTAACACGCGGTGTCGCTCCGCGAGAGCACACTTTTCCTCAGGGGCAGGTGGCCCCGAGCCTGGTCGTGACCGCCCATGCCGTCGATCCGGCTAAAAGCGCGAGCGTCGCCGAAAAGGGCGTGGCGGTCGTGACGATGCCGGACATTCGCTGGCGTCGGGTAGACATCAAGACGATCTCGCTGCTCCCGAATGTTCTCGCTCGCCAGGAGGCAAAGGAGAAGGGCGCGTATGAAGCTTGGCTGCTCGACTCGGACGGAATGATCACGGAAGGTGCCGCGTCGAATGCATGGATCGTCGATCGCTCGGGCACAATTGTCACCCGCTTCCTGGATCATTCGATCCTTCGCGGCATAACCAGGACGACATTGATCGACATCATCCGCTCCCTGGGGCTTGCGCTGGAGGAGCGAAAGTTCAGCCGAGCAGAGGCACTTTCCGCCGGCGAAGCCTTCATCACGGGGGCAACGACGTTGGTCACGCCGGTCGTCGTCCTGGACGATCAGCCGATCGGCGATGGCCGGCCCGGACCCGTCACGCGGAAATTGCGCGCCCTGTACCACGACGTCGCCGCGAGGACGAAATAGGTCGGGGCAGACGGTCGTCCAGCGTCGAAACCGCTGTCCTGTACAAGCTGCACAGAAGTAACGCTTGCAGGCTGCCGTTTCTGCGGCTCTAATGACGAGCGGTAGCTTTTCGTCAGGAGGCTGGCATGGCCGAACGACGGAAGGAACCTGACATTCCGATCGTCTCGAAAGGTGGTCCGGCCTCATCGTTCCGCGCCATTTTTCGAGGGTAGAGGCTTATGTAGAACTGCTCGACTACCTTCGGTGCAGATTTTGCGCTCGCCACGGCGTCAAGAACATAATAGGAATCAAGGATGGCAGCAGACCGCCCGCAGAACCTTCAGGACACCTTTCTCAATTTCGTTCGCAAGAACAAGGTTCCGCTCACGATCTTCTTGGTGAATGGTGTGAAATTACAAGGTGTCGTCACCTGGTTCGACAACTTCTGTGTTCTCCTGCGCAGGGACGGGCATTCGCAGCTCGTCTACAAGCACGCAATTTCGACGATCATGCCGGGACAGCCGATCCAGATGTTCGAGCCCGGCGATGACGGCGGTCATTCCGGTCCCTGAGCCACTCGAAGCCGGGAGCGCCGCGGAGCGCACCCGAATCGCGCGGGCGTCGTTGCCCGCAGCTCGCGATCGAACGGACGCCCTCTACGAAATGACGTCGTCAATAGCTATTTGTCGGATATGAGCATCGAACCTCGCGCAAGCACCCCTGGATGGCACTCGACCGAGGCAAAGGCGCATTTGGACGATCGTGCAACGCGAGCGCTTTTGGTCGGGCCTTACCTCGACGAAAGCAGCATGCGCCGCCAGGACCCCGATGGCTCCGGCGCACGTTGCACGGAACCGAAACGAACCCGAGATGCTCGGATCGCCGAAGCCAAGGGTCTTGCTGAATCCATCGATCTCGACGTGATCGCCACCGAATCGGTAAGTGTTTCCCGTGTTCGTCCCGCGACCTACCTCGGCAAGGGCAAGGTCACCG
Source organism: Beijerinckiaceae bacterium (assembly GCA_024304885.1). Classification (GTDB taxonomy): domain Bacteria; phylum Pseudomonadota; class Alphaproteobacteria; order Rhizobiales; family Beijerinckiaceae; genus Methylocapsa. The sequence continues at coordinate 1,736,302 of JALJOM010000003.1, read as the reverse complement.
AGCTCGCTCGCGTCGTCGCCGATGGCGAGATCGATCTCGTCGTCATGGACTGCTCACTCTCGCCGGTGCAGCAGCGCAATCTCGAGAGAGCCTTCTCCGCCAAGGTCGTCGACCGAACCGGCCTGATCCTGGAAATATTCGGACGTAGGGCAAGGACGAAAGAGGGCGCACTTCAGGTCGAGCTCGCTCATCTCGCTTATCAAAAGTCTCGTCTGGTCCGGTCCTGGACGCACCTCGAGCGCCAACGCGGCGGGTTTGGCTTTCTCGGGGGCCCAGGGGAATCCCAGATCGAGACCGACCGCCGCCTTATCGCCGAACGCATGCGCTCGATCGAGCACGAGCTCGAGAAGGTCAAGCGGACGCGTGGCCTCCATCGGAAGAGCCGGCGCGTCGTACCATTTCCCGTCGTCGCGCTCGTCGGCTATACGAACGCCGGAAAATCGACCCTCTTCAATCGCTTGACCCAGTCCAACGTGGTCGCGACGGACATGCTGTTTGCCACGCTCGATCCGACCTTGCGTCGAGTAGCTCTTCCGCATGGCAGCGATATCATCCTTTCCGACACCGTCGGCTTCATCTCCGCCTTGCCGACAATGCTGGTCTCGGCATTTCGCGCGACCTTGGAGGAGGTTCAGGAGGCTGATGTCATCCTCCATGTTCGGGACTTGTCACATGCCGACATGGAGGCTCAGCGCGGGGACGTCGAATCTGTTCTCGCCGATCTCGGGATCGATCCCGGTGAAGGGCGTGTCATCGAAGTCTGGAACAAGGCCGACCTTGTGGACGAGGATTGCCTGGCCGGAGCTCAGACTTTTGCACGCAACAAGTCTGACGGAGGGCGACCAATCCTGGTTTCGGCGCTGACGGGGCAGGGGATCGACGATCTGCTTTCGGCGCTCGAAGCCAGATTGGCAACGGGCAAAATTCCCTTCGAAATCGTGCTCGATCCCGCAAATGGCGCGGGCTTCAGCTGGCTCCATGCGAATACCGAGGTCATGAGCAAGGTGACGAATCCGGACGGAACGGTGCATATGACTGTTCGTGTGACGCCAAATCGTGCTGAAACGCTCCGCCGTCGCTTCCTTCCGTCCATATCAGACCCTTGCGAGCGCGACGCTTACGACAGGGTGCTGTAGACCCGCTTTCAGGACGCGTTCCCCAGCTCACGCTGCTTCGCCTCGTTCCAAAGCGCGTCCATTTCTTCCAGGGTTGCGCTTCGGCAGTCACGACCTGCACGCTCGAGCTCACGTTCGATGTGGCGAAACCGCTGCTCGAACTTGTCGTTGGCTCGACGAACAGCGGCCTCTGGATCCACTCGCAAATGACGGGCGAGGTTGGCCACCGCGAAGAAGAGATCGCCGATCTCGTCGGTCACAGCCTCTCTGTCCTCGGCATCGAGAGCCGACTCGACCTCGTCGGTTTCCTCACGAATCTTCGCCAGGACAAGCCGCGGGTCATTCCAATCGAACCCGACCGTTGCGGCCAGGTCTTGCAATTTCACGGCTCGGGTCAAGCCGGGCAGGGCAAGCGTGACATCGTCGAGAAGGCCTCGGCTCGAAGGGCCGTCGCCCGATCTGCCACCGTCGCCATCAGCGAGGCCGTTCTCGCCGCGGCGGACCGATCTCGCAGATTTTTCCTCGGCCTTGACCTTCGCCCAAAGGCTTTCGATCTCCTCGACCGATTGGCCGCGCATGTCGCCGAAGACATGAGCGTGACGCCGGATCATCTTATCCGTGATTGCCTCGACGACGGCACCGAAGTCGAAATATCCGAGCTCTTCGGCCAACCGAGCCTGGAACACGACCTGAAGCAGGAGGTCGCCGAGTTCCTCCCGGAGATCCTGGTAATCTCGCCGTGCGACGGCATCCGCGACCTCGTAGGCCTCTTCGATCGTGTAAGGGACGATCGTCTCGAATGTCTGTGCGAGGTCCCAGGGGCAGCCGGTATCCGGAGTTCGAAGCGCCGCCATGACCTCGATCAACCGGGCGATGTCGCGAGACGGCTTCATGCGACGGGACAAACCAGGTTCGAGGACGAGATGCCTCTCCTCGCGACCAGGTCCGGTCATCCGAAGGTCGGCGCCACGAGCAAGTGGGAGGAGTCGCGGCTCGCGGGTCGTCCGCGAGGCGCGCTTTCGTCGATGTGCCGAGCCTGCGGCGAGCTCAATCGAGCGAGATCGAGAGGGCCTCGCGGCCTTTCGGCGTATCGACGACCCTCATCGTGACCGGTTGGCCTTCCGCGAGGTGCTGGATGCCGGAAGGAGCGAGAATTGAAATATGAACGAATACGTCCTTGCCGCCGTCGTTCGACTGAACAAAGCCGAAGCCCTTGTTATCGTCGAACCACTTGACGGTTCCCGTGACCGAAACGGCAGTCGACGGGTCGGGGGTCCGTCGCGGCGCGCGCGGCGAATCGCCGAACGAACGCGACGGTGGGGCACGTTCCGCAGCGCCCGTCGTATCGACCTCGAGGACGCGCGCAACTTGAGCGCCTTTGACGCTGTTCGTGACCTGGACCTTCAATTTGGCTCCGGGGGGCACCGTGTCGTAGCCGGCGGCTTGAAGAGCGCCGATGTGCAAGAAGGCATCCCCGGATCCGTTGCTCAACTCGACGAAACCGAAGCCTTTGTCGCCCTTGAACCACTTGACGACGGCGTCGGTCGACGGCCCCGTCGCCGGAGGAAGCATGTCCGGACCGCTTCCGCCGAAGCTCGAACGTGGTGTCCTCGACGGCCGCGGCGAATCATAGGGCGAGGGCCCATCGTCATCGAAGCCACGCTTCTTGGGTCCCCTGAAGTCTCTACCTTTGCTCATGACCTGCCTGCTCGTATCCGCCTACGCTGCCCCCGAGGCTCGAGCACGCGCGTTCCTTGCTCGGCGCAATGCTCGCGCTGCCTCTCACGTCTCGTCGGCCATTTACATATTGTACCTTCGCCTAAGCGAAAAGGCCAGCAACCAACCGGTGCTAGCCAGACTCACGCCGATCGTGTTGTTTCCACGAGTATTCGTTCCGCAATAACCGAAACTGACCCCGGGCATTCCCAGACGCTGCCGCGACAAGCGATCCGGCCACACCCACTTTCGACGCTGCAGTGTGAAGCAGTTCGCATCGAAAAGCACGCGCAAAATGCGGCAGTGCCCACGAATCCGCAAATATCAACCGACGTCGCAATGGCGCGACACAATGGCGCCGGATCTCGGGCACCGGATCACTTTCGATCTTCCTAGGACAGAGCGAGGCGCGAGATTCGCATAAGAGAGATTATGGAACGAGATGAGTGGTCGCGTCGAGCGACGGCCATTCCTTGTATCAATCACTTGTGCCTATTCCTTGCCGTGACGCTGGAGCTATACGGCAACCTGGAGCCCGTCGTAGGCCGGCGTGACATTCGGAGGAAGCTCTCCAGCGAGGCGATCGAAGTCGAGATCGATATGAAGGTTGGTCAGGATCGCGCGCTTGGGCCGCAGCCGCTCGATCCAACGCAAGGTCTCGCTCAAGCAAAAATGGCTCGGGTGTGGTGTGTACCGCAAGGCGTCGACGATCCAGAGGTCGAGATTCTCGAGGTAACCGAGGCTTTCCTCGGGAATGGCATTGAGATCAGGTGAATAGGCGATGGTCTCGAAGCGGAACCCGAGCGCGTCGATTTCACCGTGCTCGAGGCGAAACGGCAAGGCCTCGATGGGGCCGCCGAGTCCGTCGATACGGACCATGTTTCCGGCGACGAGACGATGCTCGTTTAGAAGGGCCGGATATTGGCTTCCGATCGGGGTCTCGAAAATATAGCCGAAGGTTGCCCGCACTCGGGCCGACGTCCCTTCATCCATATGCAGGTCGATTTTCCTTCGGGCCATGATGACGAGCGGCCGAACGTCGTCGATCCCGTGCGTGTGGTCCGCATGAGGATGTGTCAGCAGGATCGCGTCGAGACGAGTAATTCCGCAAGCGAGCAATTGCTCTCGGAGATCCGGGGAGCAATCGACGAGTACCCGAGTCTTGGCGCCGGCTTCGTTCTCGCGCTCAACATAGATCGAGCATCGTCGCCGACGATTCTTGGGGTTGCTCGGATCGCAGGCGCCCCAGCCCTGGCCGACTCGCGGCACCCCTCCGGAAGAACCGCAGCCTAGAATCGTGACTGCGAGACTCATGCAGCGCACCTGCGGACATTCGACGGCGGAACCATTTTATTGAATAACGCCAGCACATTGGAAGTCGTTTTTTCGGCTAGCTCATCGGTCGAAATGCCTTTGAGACCCGCGAGTGCGGTCGCGGTGGCAGCAACGAAAGCCGGTTCGTTGCGCTTGCCCCGATGCGGAACGGGAGCAAGGAACGGCGCATCGGTCTCGACGATCAGGCGGTCGAGCGGGACGTCGCGAGCGATCTCGCGAAGCTCGTCGGACTTCTTGAAGGTCACGATGCCGGAAAACGAGATGTAGAGCCCGAGTGTAAGCGCGGCCTCCGCCAACGCGCGTGAGGCCGTGAAGCAATGCAGCAGCGCCTTGAACCGCCCGGACGCCATTTCCTCGCGTAGGATTGCGGCCATGTCGCTGTCGGCGTCGCGGGCATGAATGACGAGGGGCAGGCCACTCCGCCTGGCAGCCTCGATGTGGGTCCGGAACGCGCGCTGGGCAACATCGTGCGGAACCTTGTCGTAATGGTAATCGAGGCCGGTCTCGCCGATTCCGACGCATTTCGAATGCTGCGCGAGGTCGATGAGGCGGTCGGCGGTTACTCCCGGTTCCTCGAGGACATGGTCGGGGTGGGTGCCGACAGTGCAAAAAACCTCTGGGTAGGCCTCCGCTAGCGCGACGACCTCGGCGAATCGGTCGACCCGCGTCGAGATCGTGATCATGCGCGATATCCCGGCGATGCGGGCACGCTCGACGACCGCATCGAGTTCGGGAGCAAAATCCGGGAAATCCAAGTGGCAATGACTGTCGATCAACATCTCGTCCCTCGGATCGTGACAATTCGGTCATAGGCGGTCGGCATCAGCCCGTGGCGTCCCGTTCGGCTTCGACGAAGCGTGGAAAGAGCGCCGTCGGCTCCGGCAGGCATGTCCCCGGCGCAAGTGCCTCCAAAACCTCGCTGTCCGCGAGAGTTCGAGCGTCCGTCGCGACGCCCAGGAGATCGAGAAGCCTGGTCATCGCCGTCGGCATGAACGGCTGTGCCGTGATCCCGATCATGCGCAGGACTTCGGCTGTAACGTAAAGAATCGTCGCCATGCGCGTGGGATCCGACTTTTTCTTCACCCAAGGCTCCTGCGCCGCGAAATAGCGGTTCGCGTCTGCGATCACGCGCCAAATTTCGGCGAGCACGGCATGCAGCGCGAACTCTCGCATCGATGCGCGAGATTTTTGCGCGAGCGCCGTGGCTTGGCAGAGGATTTCCCGATCCTCCCCGGTCAGCTCCGCGGGTGCTGGTAGCCGGCCGCCGCAATTCTTGGCGAGCATCGACAAGGATCGCTGCGCCAGGTTCCCGAGGTCGTTGGCGAGATCCGCATTGATTCTCGCGACGATTGCTTCGTGCGAGTAATTGCCGTCCTGCCCGAACGGCACCTCGCGCAACAGAAAATAGCGAAGCTGATCGGTGCCGTAGAGGGCGGCAAGCTCGAAGGGATCGATCACGTTGCCGACGGACTTCGACATTTTCTCGCCGCGGTTGAACAAGAATCCATGGACGACGACCTGCTTCGGCAAAGGTAATCCTGCAGACATCAGGAAGGCTGGCCAATAGATTGCGTGGAAGCGCGTAATATCCTTCCCGATGACATGGGCATCGGCTGGCCAAAATGCCCTGCTCGGTGCCTCCGGGTCCGGGAACCCGGTGCCCGTCAAGTAGTTGGTCAATGCATCGACCCAGACATACATGACATGCTTCGGGTCGCCGGGCACGGGAATGCCCCAATCGAAGGTCGACCGGCTGATCGAGAGATCATTCAGGCCTCGCTCCACGAAAGCAATGATTTCATTGAGGTATTTTTCCGGAGTCACGAATTCCGGATGGTCCCGGAAATGTGCGAGCAATCGGTCGCGATAGGCCGAGAGCCTGAAGTAATAGCTCTCCTCCTCGACCCATTCGACAGGGGCGCCCGTCGGGGCGAACCGCGTCCCGTCAGGGCCCGAAACAAGCTCGGCTTCATCGAAGAACGCTTCGTCGCGCACCGAGTACCAGCCGGGATACTTCGATAGGAATATATCGCCCGCCGCTGCCATCCGCGCCCAGATCTCTCGAGCCGCGAGGTGATGGCGCTCTTGCGTCGTACGGACGATGTCGTCTGCCGGTGCGTCGAGGGCGGCTCCCAAAGAAGCGAACTGCGCCGCAGTGCGATCCGCGAGCTGCTGCGGCGTCAAGCCTTCGCGCGCTGCGGTCTGCTGCATTTTCAGGCCATGCTCGTCCATGCCGGTGACGAATAGAACGTCGTGTCCGTCGAGCCGCTTGAAGCGGGCAATCGCATCGGTTGCTATGCGCTCGTAGGCATGGCCGATGTGCGGTGCACCGTTCGCGTACGGAATGGCGGTTGTGATGTAGTAGGACCGCGCGTCACTCATCGACTCCAAAACCCGAAAAACAGTGCGGTTCGATCGGCGCGCGGGTCATACCATGAAACTGTGGCGCTGCACCATTGCTCGAAGAGCAACCATGCCAACCAACAAAGCTCGAAAAGCACCTCACGGTGAGACCATGCGAAACATTAATATTAACATATTTTGCTTTGATATAATTGAATTAATGCGAGATCGAGACGCCCCTTGCGGCAGCGGCTAGCTCGGCGAAGATTGCCAAAACAACGGACCTCTTGTCGAGATTGAAGGCCGCCATCCGACGTGACAGGCCGGCAGCTGCTTCCCAAACCGCCGCATAGCTCGCGATGCTCTCGATACGCGCGCCCTGCCCCGCTTCGCACTCTCGAGCAAGCGTCCGATCGAGCCAATCGAACGCCGCAAGAAGCAGCGTGTCGAAATCTTGGGCGCCGTCCGGCCGTGCGACACGGTCTGCTATGGCATGAACCTTATTCCAGTCGAGATGAGGCAAGCCAGCCATCATGTCGTCGAGGAGCATGCCAATTCGCGTTCCACTCCCGCCGAGGCGTCGCAATGCATCGTGGAGCGACCCATGTGCCATGGCGGCCGCAGCCTGCCGCTCGGAATCGGATACATCCGACCATGGGGAACCGAGCATCCCGATGATGTCGGAAATATCGCAGGCACCGAGCGGCTTCATCGAAATTCTTCTGCAGCGCGATCGGATGGTCGGCAAGACGCGAGCAGGCCTATGCGCAACAAGCAGGAACAAGGACCGCGGCGGCGGTTCTTCGATGATCTTCAGCATTGCGTTCGCGCTTTCCGCATTAAGATCGTCGGCGCAGTCCAGAATACAAATCCTGAAGCCGCCGCGACCAGTCGATTGGCGAAACATCTGCGCGGCCTTGCGGATGTCGTCCACTCGGATCTCGTTGAAGAGCTTGTGCTCTTTTGCGTTCCATGCGCGACGGAGGAGGATCAGATCCGGATGCGAGAGAGCCACGACCTGCCGCGCCACCGGGTGGTCGGGCGGGACAATAAGACTGCCGGCCTCGCTCCGCTCCCGAGTCGCGGGATCCGGGTGCGCCAGGAGGAAACGCGCGAGGCGCCAGGCGAGCGTCGCCTTGCCGATACCGGGTGGTCCCTCGATCAGGAGGGCGTGTGGCAGGTCACCGGAGCGATAAAGCTCGAGCAGTGCTGCCTCGGTCGCGAGATGACCGAAAAACGCGAAGCTCTCGCGCGGGTGTGGCGTATCGCCGAAGCGGTCGGCCTCGGCGACACGTTCGACAGAGTCCGGCGCTTGTAGCCTAGGGGCCATGGGCCGATTCGGCAGCGGGCTTACGCAGGACGCGACGGGAGATCGTCGCCCAGATCGCCCGAGAGACCTCCGCCTCCGTTCCGCGCGCGTCGATGACGACGCAGCGCCCGGGTTCCTCGGCCGCAATCGACAAGTATGCCTCGCGAATGGTCTGGTGAAAACCGAGGCCTTCACGTTCGAAACGATCTCGATCACCGAGGTTGTCGTTCCGGCGCGCTGCTGATCTGGCACGCGCCTCTTCGACAGGCAGGTCTAGGATCACCGTAAGGTCCGGGCGAAGCTCGTCGAGCGCAACGCGGTCGAGCGCGCGAAGAAAACGCGGATCGAGCCTGCCTGTCGCCCCTTGATAGGCCCGGGTCGAATCCGCGAATCGATCGCACACGACGAAGGTCCCCGCCGCGAGCGCCGGCGCAATCTTCTTGTCGACATGATCGATCCGCGCCGCGGCGAAGAGGATCGCTTCTGCGGCCGGCCCGAGAGCCTCGGCGTCGCCGGAAAGGAGGAGCTTGCGTAACGTCTCGGCGTCAGGCGATCCGCCCGGCTCGCGCGTGCCGACGGCCGCGATGCGCATTTCCCGAAGCCGCTGGAGGATGTGGCGAGCTTGCGTCGATTTCCCCGCCCCCTCCCCGCCTTCGAGCGTAATGAACGCTCCGCGCCGCACCGGCGATCGCATCTGCGAATCCTGCGCGACAATCGTCATGGCTTGGCCAGGAACTTTCGAATAATGGCCCCCGCATATTCGAACCCCGCGTCGATGGCCCGGCGCGGAAGCGCACCTGTTTCCGCCGAGCCGGCAGTTACGAGCGGCACATCGAGGATCACCGTCGATCCGCGTGAAATTTCGAGCCGACCGACCTTCTTGCCCGCCTCGACTGGGGCGATCAGAGGCCCGAGAAAGACGATCTTGCCGGTCAGCCTTTCGGGTGATGTCCGAGGAACCAGAACTTGCACGTCGGACACGGCAGAGAGTGGCACATCGGATATGTTCCCGCCATAGACCTTCGCCTTGCCGATTGCCTCCCCGGCCTTGAAGACGGTCCTCGTCTCGAACGAGCGAAATCCCCAAAGCAAAAGCTTCATGGCTTCAGCGGCACGCTCCTTGGCGCTTTGCGCGCCATATAGGGCGAGGATCAATCTTTGGCCGTTTTGGACCGCGGACCCGACGAGGCCAAATCCGCTCGCGTCGATATTGCCGGTCTTGATCCCGTCGGCACCGATGCTCATGCTCAAGAGCGGATTTCGGTTTGTCTGCTTGATCTTGTTCCAGGTGAATTCCTTTTCCGCGAAGTATTTGTAGAAGTCCGGATACGTTCGAATCACGTGATCCGCAAGGATCACCATGTCTCTGGGCGTGACCTTCTGCTCCGGGTCTCCCCTGCCCCACGAATTGGTAAAGGTCGAGCTTTTCATGCCGAGCTCGCGCGCGCGCTTCGTCATCATCGTCGCGAAGGCGCCTTCCGATCCGCTGATGCCTTCCGCGAGCGCGATCGCGGCATCGTTTCCCGATACGACTGCGAGTCCTCGTAGCAAGTCCTCGACTCGAACTCGGCTGTTGACGGATGCGAACATGGACGATCCGCGAGAGGGAGCTCCGCCGAGGCGCCAAGCTGCTTCACTGATCGGAAACTGGTCGTCGAGCTTCATATGGCCGAGGCTGAGCTCGTGAAAGACGATCTCGGCGGTCATGATCTTTACCGTCGATGCCGGAACGACGGGTGCGTCGGCCTCTTTTTCGAACAGGACGCTACTTGTCGCGAAATCGATCAGAATCGCGTGCGGCACGCTCGTTTGGACTGCTTGCGCAGAGGCAGTCGCGGTCCAAGCGCACGTCAAGGCGGCAGCCAGAAATCCGCGGCCAGTCAGTCGCCCCGCCGAGCGCAAACCGGAAGACACAGGCCGATCGCGTCCATGCGCATTGCTGAGGTCATGGGCCATTCCGGGTCTCTCGCGGCGGTCGTTTCGGCATTCGCCGTGAAGCCACCTTGCCGATATGGACGCTTCGCCTACTCGGCCGAGAATGTGCAATATATGTCGCGCGAAATCAATGCGACGGCGCCGGCCTATCGGGACCCGACGCGAGCCATCTGAGTCGCAGCAGGCCCACGGGACGGCGCATGCCTTCCGACATTGTAGGGACGTACCGGAGGGAGCGGCGCGACCGCGGCAATGGCTACGCCCTTGCTGCTCGTGAGTTCAGGTCGATGTTCCGCAACCGCCTCGCGGCGCGGGACAATTGGCGTGCTTGGATCTATACCCTTTGTTTCTTCGGCCGTTGCAGTAACGGTAGAGGCGGACGACCGAGACGACGACGCCACTTCCACGTTCGACGCGTTGTCTCGCTCGGCGAAGACGGCCGGGGCGCCGATCCTCAGGGTCGCGAGGAGCTTGTTATCGTCCGATCCGTCGAGGCCCGCTGGACCTATGTACTCGACTTTGACCCGCGATGTTCCAGTGCCATGAAAATCCAGGATTTCCGCTGTCTTGCGCGAAACATCCAAGACGCGGTTGTCATGGAAGGGCCCGCGGTCGTTGACTCGGACGACCAAGGAACGGCTGTTGTCGAGGTTCGTGACACGTGCATAGCTCGGCAAAGGCATCGTCGGATGGGCCGCTGTGATCGCGTCGCAATCGTAAATTTCGCCGTTTGCAGTCCGACGCCCGTGGAATGCTTCGCCATACCAGGACGCGAGGCCGGTCGTCACACGCGGCTTCTCTGTCGGAAAAAACATCCGGCCCGCGACCGAATAAGGCTTTCCGACCATGTAGAAACCACCACCTCGAGGCACAGGCTCGCCATAGGCGACCACACGTGGGCTCGGCTTCCCGTAGATCGAGCCCGGAAAATATTCCTTCGATTGCGTCGTACGTTGATAGGCCGGCTGCTGGGCACAACCACCAAGCGCCATGGCCGCGACACCCACGAGACCGACGAAGCGCAAAGCCGGCCGAGACCGAATTCCAAACGCCCAAGCACGGAAACGAGCAAGAGGCTGCGCCGAAAATCTCGACAGTTCGGTCGATCTCATGTGCCGTTCCCCTTCCGAACCCGCCTCTCCCGTCCCGCCGAACTCTCATCGAGCATTCGGTGAGACAATTCGGGTTGCAGGCCAACCCGAACTTCTCTGGCGGAGCGCCAGCCAATAGCTCTGGCTACGCTCGGGACTTTGCGTCACATCGCCGGAAAATCCGAACAAAATTTGGCGCGCTCCGCCCTTCCGAAGCGCCCGAATCTATCCGGAAAATCTCGTTACTTTCGATAGATCAAAGACTTGGATATTTTTGCAACACTCCTTTGGAATCGCTGCACGAGGAGGGACCGGCGCCGATCGCCTGCTGCAATCAGGCCTTGTCCAATTGATCCCGAAAAACTTAGCTTTCGGTGAAGCTTGTGGGAAAACGGGGCGGAACTCCCGCTCGCCCGGTGGCGAACAATTCATTAATTGGTCTCGATTCTTCATAGATTGTTTTGACTTGATTCTCAGAAGTGAAAAAGATCCGGCCCTGGTCCGACAGCCGTTGGCAAGCCGATTGCCTGGAGTATTTTCGCGAGGCGAACTGGCGTCCGGTTCGCGTCTCTAGAATGCGACCAAACATCGATGTAGAGCAGCTTTTCGATTCGAGCCGACCGGGAAGCGCTCTAGCGGGGTCGATACACGTCCGGTGAGAGCCGATACGATGAAGGATATATTCGGTCGGGACGCCGCGCTTCGGCGTCTGCTGATTTGCACCGGACCTTGCTGCAACAGCTCCGGCGACGCGCAAATTCTCCTGGAGCAGCTGCGGACCGAGCTTCTGGAGGCGCGGCTTAATGCGGATCTCGTCGCGGAAGCGTCCTGCGTGCGTCGCTCCTGCCTCGGAAAATGCACTGGTGAGCCATTGGCCTATGCCCACCCGGACGGTGTTTGGTATCATAGGCTCACGGCTGAGAACCTATTGCGAATCCTGCGCGAGCATGTCATCGGCAAATGCTCTGTGCCCGAGCTGATCCTCGACGAGGAGTCCTGACGCCGGTCCGACGCCAGCATGCAATCAGGAACAAGACCCCCAAACAGGGATCGCGTCGGCATGAACCGGTGCAAGCGAGTGTTCGTTCTACCAACGGAGAGCGGTTGCCTCGGCCCGCTCGACGGGCCGTTCACCTTGGTGATGGAAATGGACGCGAATTCCGTTGACCCGGGTGCGGAAGCGGAAATCCTGGGGACGGTCGTCGCCTTCGTGCGCCACGTTTCCCGCGGCGTCTCCTGCTACAACAGCAATGGTTTCGAGAACTCCAGCAACCTGAATTCCTACGCGGCCGAATGCTTGGCGGATCTCCAGTCGGAGGCGCCGGAGGTCGCTTCGCGGCTGCAATCGCTCGTCATCGATTGCAGCCGCCTCCCGGCGGCGACGAGGTCGCAATCGATCTGGAAGCTGGATCGCGCCATCCTACGCACGCTGCCGGGGGTCTCGTTCATCGAATGAGCTCCGATTCCGGTACAATGGCTCCCATCCTACAATTTTCGTGGCGACCCCGGCAGGGCTCGAACCTGCGACCTGCCGCTTAGAAGGCGGCCGCTCTATCCTGCTGAGCTACGGGGCCGAATAATCTTGCTCCTGTCGATTATCGAAGCAACGAGTTCGAGCGTGTCTCGAGCTCGGACCTCCGACAGCAGACTGCGTGCCGACCCCTTCGAGCCCCCTCGATCCTGGCCCCGAACCGATCTTTCCGGCTTCAGTGAGTCCATTGCGCAGGGCGTGTCGTTCGGAAATTATCGGCATAGGATTGGATATTTCGAGTCGCGGGCTTCGGCTCTTCGACCCGATATGCCACCCCCTGCCTTTCGGCGTAAGCAATCGCTTCGTCCTTGGATTCGAAGCACAAGCGGATTTGGCTCAACATATCGCCCGACGCCGTCCAGCCCATGAGCGGCTCGATCCGACGCGGTTCTTGCTGATCATATTCGAGGACCCATGCCTTCGTTCTCGCGGACCCGGATTGGGTCGCGGTCTTGGCGGGACGGAATATCCTCGCAGCCATGTTGACTAGCCCCCTCGATACGACGGACCCTACTCGCCCGGTGGCTCGGAGCCCTGGGGCGCGGTGCAACGTTCGGGCATCGCAACGTTCGGGCATCGTTTGGACCCGGGCCCTCGACGTCGTGACGAAAGCCACGGGGTGGTCGGGGCAGCAGGATTCGAACCTGCGACCTGAAGTACCCAAAACTTCCGCGCTACCAGGCTGCGCTATACCCCGAACCTCGCTCCAGTCCAACCCATTCCGGCACATTTCGCTATCATGCGGCCAGGAGACGAACAAGCGGTACTCCGCCGCCAGGGGCTCAGTCGCCGAAAAGAGGATGACGAATTTCGTCACCGATGCCGAGGCCGATTTTCCTCGCCGTGCCGGCATTGACCTCGAGAACCGCGCAGGCCGGAGCCCCGGAAGGGACGATCCGTTCGGACAAGGGTTCGGTATTCTCGGCGAGGCCGACGACCTTGCCGGAGCGCGAAACGAAGATCATGTCGAGCGGAAGATAGGTATTCTTCATCCACATCATGATCGGCTTCTCGACCTTGAAGTCGAACAGCATTCCTCGATCCGGCGGAAGAAATCTCCGGTACATGAGCCCGCGCTCGCGTTGTCGCTCCGTCCGCATTACCTCGACCGAGAAGGGATGCTTGCCGCCCTTCGTCACGATCGTGAGCGCTTCGAGCTTCTCTTCGGCGGCCGCGTCGCGCCTATCGACCGCACAAAAGAGTGCGAAAAGGACAAGCACCAAAGATCGAAGCATGTCACGCGCGCCCGATGAATAGCCGGCATGCAGATCCAAAAGCGGCGGGCTTTGTCTCATAGCGGGTACCCACGATCGATCATACCCGGACCTCCCGAGGGAGTCATCGGCTCGCCCCCAAGGGCACAGACCCGCCGCGGCTCTCATCGGGGGACCGAGCTTCGCTCAAGTCGCGAAGGGTTCGAGGATGTCGCCGATGTCGCCGCGCAGAACAATGTCCGCTTCCGAGTCGAGGGGGGTCGCTTCGCCGTTTATGATGACGAGTCGCTTGTTGTTCTGCGACGCCAGCATAGGAAAGGAGGCGGCGGGATAAACGACCAAGGACGATCCGATCGCGAGGAACAGATCGCACTGCATCGTAGCGAGACGGGCCCTTTCCATCGCATGCGCGGACATCGCTTGGCCGAAGGAAATAGTCGCCGCTTTGACAGGGCCATCGCACACTTCGCAGACTGGAGCTGCGCCGGTCGCCTCGAACTCGCGTCGGATCGCGGCGAGCTCGTAGCGCACCCCGCACGAGAGGCAGGTCGCGTAGGTGCCGTTGCCATGCAGCTCGATGATCCGGTCCTCGGACAACCCGGACAGCTGATGCAGATTGTCTATGTTCTGGGTAATTATGGCCTCGATCTTTCCGCTCGAGGCCAAATTAGCTAGAGCATAATGGCCGCGCCCGGGCTGCACACCGGCATAAATATCGTCCAAGGCGAACTTCCGACGCCAGGCCTCCTCCCGCATCAGGATGTCCGACAGGAACAGATCGAACTCGATCGGCTTGTACCTCACCCATGGCGAATTCTCTGAGCGGAAATCCGGCACGCCGCATTCCGTCGAGATACCGGCACCCGTGAAGGCCACGATTCGACGAGACTGCTCTATGACAGATCTCAGAGCATCTCGCGCCTCGTCGACACGACTGAGGATCAAGGCCGCACCCTCCTCCCAGGCGTCACGAGGACGCCAGGCTCGTGCGGCCGACGAAGCCGCCAGTATAGGAACCGCCAAAGCATAATGAACCGAATGCGACACGGCAACGCCTTCGCGAACCCGCGCTTCACTCGCGTCCGGGCAAGCATTTCCGTCCGGTCCGGATCGGGGGTGATCAGCGGTGTCGTAACGATACGGCTCGATCTGGACATCCCGTCCGTAACATCGTATCCGGCCTTCGACTTTTCGATGGGCTGGGATCGGGAACGACCGTCGATGGAAGGGGGCGGCCCGTTTCCACGTGGTCGCGGAATCGGCGCTGCTCGTACTGATCGTGGTATCGGAATCGCTACAATTCTCGGGACCGTTTCGTATTGTGGCGCTCAGCGCGAGCTGCCGGTTTCTCGCCGATCTCGCATGCATTATGCCTGGGAAATTGCGGGACGCGTTCCTTGTCTTCACCTCGCTCGCGCTTGGTTCGATCACCATCGAAGGTGCCGCGCTCGGCACGGTGCCGAAGATTTCGACCATCTTTCCCGAAGGCTCGTATGGCGCGAAATCCGTAGTGGGGCGGCAATTCGCCGACTTGCTAGACCATAAGTTCGAGGTTCTCCACCTTACCTTGTCCTCGCCGTACTCGGCGACGGCCATCCGACACGGCTCGCGACTCGTCCTAGGGCGAGCATGCTCGTGGGCTATATCGAATACAACACTGCCGGCAGCTACTGTCCGGTTCGAGACAGGTTCCCGCGATGGTAGAGAAGCACGACCGGATCCAACGGCTGACGGCCTTTCCCACGCGACTTCGCCACATCGCTCCGGCGGTCAGGCGTTGGTGGCGTCCGATGCTTGCGGTGGGCGTCCTCGTCCTTGCCACGATCGCTGTCGGATCGATGAATCCCTACGGCTTCAAGACTGCCGCCACGCTGTTTCTCGCTTTCCTCAGCGTCGCCTATCTCGCGTCCTTGGCGCGGGGCAAATTGCGTGATGGCTTCGTCGTGGTCGGCTCGCTGTTGCTCGGACTGGCGGCGCTCGAAGCGCTGGCGGTCAAGTCGGAAAGGACCTCGATTCCGGTCATCGGCAAGGGCTTTCAATCATCGAAACCGGAGCTAGGATGGGGAGCGGCGGATCCCGGGGCCTATCCCGCGCGCAAGAGCGATCCACGGACCGGTTCCACCATCTATGACGTGACATATACGATCGACGGCCTGCGCCTGCGCAAAACCGATTCGACCCCGGAAGGTCCCACGATCGCCTTTTTGGGAGATTCGTTTACTTTCGGCGAAGGCGTCAACGACGCAGAGACCACACCTCAAGCTTTTGCCGATCTGATCGATCGTCGGCTTCGTGTGCTCAACCTCGGATTTCGGGGCTACGGACCAAATCAGGTCCTTCGTGCGCTGGAAACCGGCATGTTCGATGCCGCGCTCGGTACTCGGCTCCGCCTTGTCGTCCTGACGACGGCGCCTTGGCACGCGGAACGTACGGCGTGCAAGCCGACCTTTACGCTCCGTGCGCCACGCTACCGGCTCCACGGCGACGGCATCGAGTACTACGGAGCCTGCAGTGAAGGCATGGGTCTCGCACTCAGGGAATTGCTGCAGAATACGACTCTCTACCGGGTCGCGATCGAACCCTACCGGCAAAGAGTCGACCATGACGATGTCGAGCTCTACGTCAGGATCGTTCTTGCGACAGTAGAGATCGCACGAAAAAAATACGGTGCAGCGACGCTTGTTTCCTATCTGCCGGTCGGCGACGATTACCTACGAGGAACGGGCTTTACGGATTCCTCGATCATCGAGCGCTTTCGAGGCGGCGGCGCATCCGTCATCGATGCATCCCTCGCGAAGGAAAGGGCCGAAGGAGCCGTCATCGAGATTCTGGGCGACGGCCACCCGACGGCCTTCGCCCATCGCGCGCGGGCGCAATCCATCAAGGCCTTTATCGCGAGCGAGATGCCCGATCTCTTGACGAGGTGAAGGTCGAAGCCTTCCTCCTCAGTCGAGCTCGAAAGCGTGCTTGTAGTCGCGGGCGAGTGCCGCGTTCTGGTCTTCCTTGCGGAGGATGCAATTGCCGACGGCGAGAAGCTCGATCTCGCAACCCATGAAGCACCTGAACGCGTCTTCCGGTGTGCACACGATCGGCTCGCCTCGGACATTGAAGCTCGTGTTGACCAGGACAGGACAACCCGTCAAGGCCTCGAAACGGCTGATCAAGGCGTGATAGAGCGGATTGGTTTCCTTGTGGACCGTTTGGATGCGGGCGGAATAATCGACATGCGTCACCGCCGGAATATCCGAGCGTTGGACATTCAGCTTGTCGATTCCGAATAGGGATTGTTCTTCTGCCGACATCTTTCGGCACCGCTCCGGCTTCACGTCGGCGACGAGGAGCATGTAGGGGGAATCCACAGCGATCTCGAACCATTCGGCCACTCGTTCACGCAAGACCGATGGCGCGAAGGGCCGGAAGCTCTCTCGATACTTGACCTTGAGGTTCAAGGCCTTCTGCATCGTCGGCGAGCGCGGGTCACCTAGAATCGAGCGATTGCCGAGCGCACGTGGACCGAACTCCATGCGCCCTTGATGCCATCCGACGGCGCGCCCGCTCGCGAGTGCTTGCGCGGTCTGCTCGATCAGGTCCGATTGCCCGACCGTCGTGAATACCGCGCCGACAGCCGCGAGGCGACGCTCGATGTCGTCCTGCTCGAAGCACGGCCCGAGATAGGCCCCCTTCATGCCGTCGCCTGTCCGGGCGGCCTTGGCGTGGCTGGTCGGTCCGGCTTCATCGTGGTACACGGCGAGCGCTGCGCCGAGCGCGCCACCCGCGTCACCCGCCGCCGGCTGCACGAAAATATTCTCGAATTTTCCGTCGCGTAGCACCTTGCCGTTGGCGACGCAGTTCAATGCGACCCCGCCCGCAAGGCAGAGGTTCTTTTGCCCCGTCTCCTCGGCGAGGGCGCGCGTGAGGCGCAGGACCACCTCCTCGGTCACCGCCTGAATCGAGGCCGCGAAGTCCATGTGTCTCTGCTCGAGCGGCTCGTCCGGCCGCCGCGGCGGCCCCCCGAAGATCGCGTCGAACCTTTCGTCGGTCATGGTGAGGCCGGTACAAAAGGAAAAATAATCGAGGTTCAGCTTGAACGAGCCGTCGGGCTTGATATCGATCAGGTGCTCCCGAATCGCCTTGGCGTATTTCGGCTCGCCATAGGGCGCGAGGCCCATGACCTTGTATTCACCCGAATTGACCTTGAACCCCATATAATAAGTAAATGCCGAATAGAGCAGCCCCAGCGAATGGGGAAACTTGATCTCCTTGAGAATGCGCAGCTCGTCGTCCCGGCCGATCGCCGCCGAGGTCGTTGCCCATTCGCCGACGCCGTCCATCGTCAGGACCAGCGCCGAACGGAACGGTGACGGGTAATAGGCGGAGGCCGCATGCGAGAAATGATGCTCCGAAAATCGAAGCTTGGCCTTGTCCCCGAGGGCAGGATCGATCGCTCCGAGCTCACGCAGCAATAGATCCCGTTGGAAAAGCTTCTCGCTGATCCAAAGCGGCATCGCCTTGCGGAACGACGAGAAGCCGCGCGGCGCCAAGGCGAGGTAGGTTTCGAGAAGCCGCTCGAACTTCACGAAAGGCTTCTCGTAGAACACGACCCGGTCGAGCTTGCCCGGGGGCTCGCCGATCTCGCTCAGGCAGAACCGGACCGCATTCGCGGGAAAGCCCGGATCGTGCTTCTTGCGCGTGAAACGCTCTTCCTGAGCGGCGGCGACGACCTCGCCGTCGCGGACGAGTGCCGCGGCGCTGTCGTGATAGAAGGCGGAGATGCCGAGGACGAGCACTCGAAACGTCAGAACAATGTGTAGATGAACGGGGCCACGACCGAGCCTTGGCTCAGGACGAACAGACCTCCGAACGCCAGGAAGAGCACGACCAGCGGGAGCAACCAGAGCTTCTTTCGGGCGCTCAGGAATTCATAGAGCTCGGCGAGCAGCGACATGGGGTTCTCCTCAGAATTGCTTGTCGAATGTTCCCGCCAGCGGGCCCGGAGGCTCGCGACGGACCCAATAGGTCTCGGCCTCGGGCCGCAGCGCGAGCTGTAGGAGATCCTTGCCGTTTCGACGCAGGAGCAGGGCGAGCGGGACCACGGCTCCGAAATACATCACCCCCATGACGATCGGGCTGACGACCGCGTTCAAGACGAGCCCGAGCCTGAACCAAGCGCGGTTCAATGGTGCGAGGCGGTTCGGCACCAACCAGGCGGCCGAGAGGAGCCCGGCGCCAGGCGCCAGCAGCCAAAAATTCGGGAGGGTCGCACTGCGAAGCACCGGCCAGAGGCCGAGAGCACAAAGGATCACCCCGAGGGTGAGCCCGAATTTCCGATCCGATGCTCGCGTGACGGTCCTGAAGCTCGATGGTGTCTCGTGGGTCTGCAAGCGGGAAACTCCGGATGCTCGGAATTTTCGTGGTCACGCTCTCGAGGAGCCGATCAGGAATCGTTTGCGTACGCGCTGTTGAACCATGACTTGCGGGAAAAGTCGCGCCGCTGGAGCCTGCGATCCCCCGCAAATCGACGCTGCCAGCGAGCGGACGTCGAATCCTGCCGCATCAATCGTCCGGCGGCGTGGTGCCGAGGAGCGCATGCAATGCGAGATAAGGGTCTTTGGCTTCCAAAAGAACCGTAGCGACGCGAACGGCCTTCGCGCCGAGTCTCGTCATCCTGTCGATATCGTCGAGGCTCGCAATCCCTCCCGACGCGATCGCGAAGGCTCGATCCGCGGGAATCCTGGGCAGGAGCCGCTCGCACACCGTCATGTCGACCTCGAGCGTCTCGAGGTCGCGATTGTTGACGGCGATGAGCGTCGCGCCGGCGGCAAGCGCCATCTCGAGCTCGGCCTCGTTACGAACCTCGACATAGGCGTCGAGGGCAACCGACTCCGCTCGCGCGACGAATTCGGTGATTTGATTGCCGAGAATGCTCATGATGAGCAAGATCGCATCGGCGCCCGCGTAGCGCGCTTCATAGACCTGGTAGATGTCAACGACGAGGTCGTTGTCGAGAATGGGAAGGTTGGCCGCCTTCGCTGTAGCAAGGTCGGCGACGCTGCCGCGAAAGTAGCGACGGTCCGGCGAGGCCGAGATGCAGGTGGCGCCGGCATCTCGGAAGTCCTCCGCGAGCTCCATGACATCGAGACGCGACCGTGTCGATTTCGAGAGCGGCGAAGCGCCCCTGATGTCGGCGATGACCCCGGGCCTGCCCGACGTGTCGAACTTTTCGTAGAGCGCGCCGAGAAAGCCCCTGGTCATCGGGGCCTCACCGATCATCCCGGTGAGCGCGCCAGCGGACCGTTTCGCCTTCGCCTTATCCACGTCGCTCTGGCGTTGCGCCAGGATCGGCTTCAGGCGCGGTCCGATCGAGGTGCCGTCAGCGGTCGTCATCGCGGCCCTCGCCGAGGTCGGCCGGCCCATCGTGACTTTCGCGGTATTCGATTGCGCCTGCGGCAATTCGGTGCATCACACCTACGAGCCGAACCGCAAGGTCGAAAGTCGGATGATTCCGGGTGTCATTCGTTCTCATGCGGCGGTCTTTTGGCACCTCTGCCAGGCAGGAACAAGCCCAATCTCCGAGGACGCAGTCCGGCAGCACGCGGGCGAGCGCCGCGTCTCGCCGGACTGTACTCTCGTGCCTACTGTTTCCAAGCGTTCCCCCTGCCCTCCTCACGCTCGCGGATCCGAAGACGCCACCTCGGCCGCGTCGGCTGTCAGGCTTCGGCTTTTTGCTCGCAGCGCGGAACTTTCATGGCCACGGAGCGTTTGGCGCTTGTGTGATTACGCACATCCGAGACGGGGATTTCGGCGATGATCCCGACATCGCCGCGAGGGCACGGACGAGGGGGAGGCAGGACAACATGGTCAAGGTGCGCAACACGCTCGGCAAGCAGGGCTTCAAGCTAGCCATGGCCGCGACAGCCGTGTCGTGCCTGGGGGCAGCCGTCGTTGCCGCCCCGCTGTCCTTTACTCCCAAAGGCAAGATCCTCGAAAGCAGCCGCCAGCTGGTCGAGGAGCGAACCGCGTTTACGGGTCTTGCGAAGGGCCCCGCCTTCCAACTCGAGCGCGCCGCTCCGGGCGAGGACGAAGATTGCGTTCGGGTCGTGCGAATCACCGGTCCCGACGGGCGAATCTATGTCACGCGCGGCTTGATCTGCGCCGATTGATGCTTCGGCGGCCAGTCGAACCTCGAGCCCGCGCAACCGCCTCTAACGCATATCGCCGACGCATGCGCGGCTGTCTCGAGTCGCGCACTCCCTCTAGGGTCCGCTGACGGCTGCGACATGCTTCTGGCGGCGACCAGCGCGATCTGCGCCTTCCTCTTCCTTCTCGTCTGCGACTTTTCGCTCTGGCGACACGCGCAAATTCGCCGCGTTCGCTCACGGCTTCGCACGCTCGAGCTGGATGGAACACAAATTCTCTATGCCGACATCGGTGAAGGCGAGCCTATCCTGTACATTTTCGGCGGTGGCTCCGGCCCGGACAGCGCGCCGCAATTCGCCTGGCTCGCAGGAGCCGGTTATCGCGTCCTCTCGATCAACAGACCCGGCTACCTCGGCGCGCCGCTTCCGGCCGACACGTCGTTCCGGGAGCAGGCCGATCTCTATGCCAGCGTGCTCGACCGGCTCGGCGTGGCCGAGGTCCATGTGTTCGGCCTGTCGATGGGAGGGGCGACCGCGGTTCATTTCGCCGAGCGCCATGCCGAGCGCGCACACACGCTCGTTCTGTGGTCGGCTGTGACGGGGCGATACGCGCCCAATCCGGAAACCTCCGACACCCTGCTGGCCCGGATCATCCTGGCACCCGGCTTCAGGGACATCTTGTCCTGGTTGATGTCGCGCACCACGTGCGCCGCCCCGGCTTTCGCCATGCAGGAATTGCTGCGCACGGAGGCAAAGCTCGGGCCCTACGAGCGAGAAGCGCTCGTCCGGCAAGAGTTGGAACTGCCGGGCCGCCGAGACGAGTTCCTCGTCTTCTCTGATTCCCTCCATCCGTTCAGCCTTCGCCATCCCGGCATGTCGAAGGAGCTGGAGCTTGCGGCGCAGCCTTGGAGCTGCCCGCTGGAGAAGTCGAAAGCCGCGGTGCTTTCCGCACATAGCCCGCTCGATCTCGATTGTCCGCCCTCGCACCAGCAAGAGCTTAGGCGGCTCCGGCCGAAGGGGCGGTACCTTCAACCGCGGTCCGGCGGACACTTTTGCTGGTGGGGAGACGAAGGCCAGGCGCTGCGGGCGGAGACGCTCGCCTTCCTCCGCCGCCATCCGATTGCGCCGCTATCCCGATAGCGCCAACGCCTCGTGTACCATTCGCCATGGTGCCCAGGTGCGCTACGCGGCGGCGATCGACCATTCTGCAAGCATGAGCGTGCTGCGACATGACGTCGAAAGGGAAATGCTCTATCCCTGGCTCCGGCTCGAAGCGATGACATCGAGCCGGGAAGGCCAGCGTGACAAACAAGCCCGACCTCGACGACTATATGGACCTTTTCAACCGTTACGGACGGGATTTCGGGGCCGCTTACCTGGAACCCGAGGACGAACGGTTTCGATTCCTGTTCGATCAGCTCTGCCGATTGCTGGTGCAACCGTCGCAATTCAATCTCGGCCTGCCTGAACCCTTCCGTACTACGGCGCATCGATACCTCGCCGGCGACGAGATCACTGTCTCGCATATGCGGATCGCTGAAAATCGGCACTTTATGCTGAGCGACCTGTTCGATTATATCCGTCTTTGCCGAAGTCTCGGAAACAGCGCCGGCTGACGAGCGTATCTTTTCTTTCGCACCGAATGCGATCTTCGAGCCTGATACCACCGAGCGACGGCAGCTCGGCCGCAAGACGCTGGACGTTTGCCTTATTTCAGCCGTTCAGTTTTCGTTTTATGCGATCATGTCGTAAATCCGGCGGTCTGATGGCAGCACGACAAGGCGCGAACGCCATGGAACGGGTGCTCCTTCGAGCCGAGGGACGAAGCGGACGAGCCGAGTTCCTCGATCGAGGCCCTCCCTGGCGCGGACGACATGGACGGGTGATGCGCTCGACCCGTTCGAGGTGCCGATCTCCGAGCATTCGGCGGACCCGAGCCGCTGTACTCGGACGCGTTCACCTGATTCTGCGGAATGCCGCAGACCGCATTGTGCTTGAAAGGACCGAGCCAGTTGCTCGGCTGCCCAACTCGCGAGTGTCGCGCCGTCGACTCGGTGGAGGTGCACCTAACGGCCCCGTGTAAATCGATGACCGTTCCGGCTATTCGGGAGGGGCGCTCGCTTACCAAGTCAGGATTGCTCATGCCGATGATCGCTCTGGTCGACGACGACCGAAACATCCTCGCGTCGGTATCGATCGCGCTCGAGGGAGAAGGCTACCGCGTGCAGACCTATACCGACGGGTCGACAGCCCTCGACGGTATGCGGAGCGATCCGCCCGATCTCGCCATTCTCGATATCAAGATGCCGCGCATGGACGGCATGGAGCTTCTGAGGCGTCTCCGACAAAAATCCGATCTGCCGGTCATCTTCTTGACCTCGAAGGAGGACGAGATCGACGAATTGTTCGGGCTCAAGATGGGCGCCGACGACTTCGTCCGCAAACCGTTCTCCCAACGTCTGCTCGTCGAGAGAGTCAAGGCGATTCTCCGCCGAGCCAATCCGAAGGAAGCTGCAGGGCCGAAGGAAGCGGAAGCGAAGGTCCTTGAACGGGGGCACTTGCAGATGGACCCCGAGCGCCATGCCTGCAGCTGGAAAAACGAATCCGTCACGCTTACAGTTACCGAGTTCCTCATCTTGCAGGCACTCGCGACGCGCCCCGGGGTCGTGAAAAGCCGCAACGCCTTGATGGATGCGGCCTATGACGATCAAGTCTATGTCGACGATCGCACGATCGACAGTCATATCAAGCGCTTACGAAAGAAATTCAAGGCTGTAGACGAAGAGTTCGAGATGATCGAGACGCTTTATGGCGTCGGCTATCGATTCAAGGAATAGCGCGATATGCCAGCTCGACGGACCGTCACTCGATGAGCGTCGAAGCGCACGAAGCGGTGAACTTGGAGAGGCTGCTCGGGGTGGCCCGCCACATTCGACGCGCCCGCAGGAACGTCGCGTTTCGGGTCCGCACTGCAATGCGGTCGGTCAGCTCGCGGTTCTCGTCGTCCTTGACCCGGAGAATCGTCGTTCTGAATCTCGGCGGCCTCGTGGCGCTGCTCGTCGGATTTCTCTACCTGAACCAGTTTCGCGAGGGGTTGATTGACGCTCGCCTCCTGAGCTTGCAGACGCAAGCCGAGATCATCGCTGCGGCGGTGGCGGCCTCGGCAACGATCGAGACGGATTCCATCACCATCGATCCGGAAAAGTTGCTCCGCCTCGCACCCGGGGAAAGCTACACGGTCGCGGACGATTCCCTGTCGTCCTTCGAGTTCTCGCTCAACCCTGAACGCGTCGGTCCCGTGCTCCAGAGGCTTGCGTCGCCGACACGAACGCGCGCACGGATCTACGACAGGGACGGATATCTGCTGCTCGACTCGCGCTCGTCGAAGAGCCGGTCCAACATTCTCCAATACGACCTGTCGGCGACCTCGGCGGAAGGGCCCGAGCCGCTCCTCGACCGCATCGGATCGTTTCTCGCCGCGCTGCTCCGGCGCAAGGAGCTGCCGATCTACGAAGATATAGGCGTCGGCAACGGAAAGACCTACCCGGAGGTTGCCAAAGCTCTCGCCGGAAGCGCGCAGTCGATCGTGCGCGCCGACGCCAAGGGCGAGACCATCGTCTCGATTGCCGTGCCGATCCAGCGGTTTCGGGTGGTCCGCGGCGCGCTTCTCCTGTCGACCCAAGGCGACGACATCGATTCCATCATCGCCACGGAGCGCTGGGCGATCGTCCGGATCTTCCTCGTCTCCGCCTTCATCATGTTCATTCTGTCGTTGTTCATCGCCGGGACGATCGCCGAGCCGATCCGGCGGCTCGCCGATGCGGCCGAGCGCGTGCGGCGCGGCACGAAATCCCGGCGCGAAATCCCGGACTTCACCGACAGATCCGACGAGATCGGTCATCTGTCGGGGGCGCTGCGCGATATGACCAAGGCGCTTTACGATCGGATCGAGGCGATCGAGAGCTTTGCCGCGGATGTCGCGCACGAGCTGAAGAACCCCCTGACATCATTGCGGAGTGCGGTGGAGACCTTGCCCATCGCGCGCAAGCCGGAAGCACAGCAGAAGCTTCTCGCGATCATCGAGCACGACGTCCGCAGGCTCGACAGGCTGATCAGCGATATTTCCGAGGCGTCCCGGCTCGATGCGGAACTCGCCCGGGCAGAAACGGATGTCGTCGATATCGAGCGTGTCGTCGACGCCGTCGTGACCATCGCGAACCAGGTCTCGGCAGAGGATTCGGTCGAAGTGAGCCTCACGGTCCTCGGCTACGCTTCGACGGACGAGAACCGCAAGGTCTCCTACAAGGTGATCGGCCACGATTCCCGTCTCGGCCAGGTTTTTACCAACCTGATCGACAATGCCCGATCGTTCTCGCCACCGGGCGGCACTGTCCGACTCGTCATGCGTCCTTCCAAGGACTGGTCGACGAACGGCTATTGGCGAGAAGGGTTCGAGATCATCATCGACGACGAAGGTCCGGGCATCGCCGCTGACGCATTCGAACGCATCTTCGAACGGTTCTACACCGACCGACCCGGTCATGGGTTCGGCCAGAATTCTGGACTGGGCCTGTCCATCTCGCGTCAAATCATCGAGGCACATGGTGGGCGAATTACCGCCACCAATCGCACAGGACCAATGAGCGAGGGCGGCATGGTCGCGGTGCTCGGGGCCCGCTTCGTCGTATTCTTGCCGAAAGCCAGATGACGGACTCACCGCGGCTCGATCCGGCCAGCACCCGGCCCGCTGGCTATATTCACGCAAGTGCCGTCGTGGTCGGCGAGACGGGGATCTTGATCCGAGGTGTATCCGGTGCCGGCAAGAGCCTATTGGCTCTCGCCCTGACCTCGATGGCCGAGTCCTTCGGCTATTTTTCTCGGCTCGTCGGCGACGATCGGATTTGTGTCGCGCGTTCCGGCGGCCGTCTCGTTGCCCGCGGGCATCCCTCGATCCAGGGAGCGATCGAATGGCGCGGCCGGGGAATCTTTCGAACGAGATTTCTGGAGGCTGTCGTCCTCGGGCTCGTCATCGACCTCGAGTCGTCGGACAGAAAGCTACCGCGTTGCCCCGAGGACGGCGATCTCGATATCATGATCACAGGGGTGAGCGTGGCTTCGATGACCCTGCGAAGCGACCTCGGCCCTTCGGACCAGGCTCTTCGCATCCTGCAGCATTTTCGCTTGCATCGGAGAAATCTCTCGCTCGAAGCTGACGCTCGCGGCAGATTTCCTTAGAGGGCGTCATTTCGCTTGCCAAGTTCGCCGCAGTGCACAAGATAGCGCGGCAGTCGAGGGTGCGACGCCTTCCGCAGCCGCGCATCTCGATGCAGCCTCGGACGTGGTCTCAGGACGGAACTTGCCATTGATGCCCGGCCTTCCCTCGGACGTCCGTAGACTCTCGGCGCGCATGCGCCGCCACTGCGGGGTCGTGCGATGATCGGAATCGTCCTCGTGACCCATGGCCAGCTGGCGAACGCTTTCCGCGCGGCATTGGAGCACGTCGTCGGGCAGCAGGATCAAATCGCGACGATCTCGATCGGCCCGGACGACGATATCGAGCAGCGGCGGCTGGATATCTTGACGGCCATCAAGCGGGTGGACACAGGAGCAGGCGTCGCCGTGCTGACGGACATGTTCGGCGGGACACCGTCCAATCTCGCGATCTCGGTGATGAATGGCGCCGAGGTCGAGGTCGTTGCCGGCATCAACTTGCCGATGCTGATCAAGCTGGTGTCCGTGCGCGAGACGGCGAGCCTCGACCAGGCCGTGGTGCAAGCCCAGGATGCCGGACGAAAATATATCTACATCGCGAGCCGAGTACTGAGCGGAACATGACCGACGAGAATGTGGGAGCTCGACCCGCGGACCGCCCCGAAGCCGACGCGAGCTTGGGCGAGCTGGTGCGTCACCTCACGATCGTCAATCGGAAGGGCCTCCACGCTCGTGCCACGGTCAAGCTCGTCCATTGCATCGATCGTTTCGATGCCATTGTCACGATCAGCCGGTGCGGTGAGACCGTAGGGGGGACATCGATCATGGGAATCCTGACCCTCGGTGCGGGACCAGGGACCACGATCACGGTCACGGCGACCGGAGCCGAGGCCTTGCTCGCGCTCGATGCAATCGAGGCCCTCGTCGCGAACCGTTTCGGCGAGGAAGAATGACCCGGCGCCCGTCGTGAGCGGCATCGGGTCCGTGGCGGGGCGCCGAACTCTCGTTATTCATTGAACTATCTCGAATCGCATTGCAGGACTGGGTCCTCCCCACGGCGAGGAGACTCCGGAGGCCGGGAATTCGCCTTGACCACGGTTTCGGACCGTCTCAAAACACCGGTCTCGAGCGAGGCCCATGAGCATGACGACGATCACGCTGATCGACAATTACGACAGCTTCACCTGGAACCTCGTGCATTGCCTGGGCTCTCTCGGTGCGGACGTGACGGTCCATCGCAACGACGAAGTGAGTGTCGCGAGCGTCCTGAGCTCCGCTCCCGATGCGATCGTCCTGTCGCCCGGTCCTTGCCGGCCGAGCGACGCAGGCATCTGCCTCGAGCTCATCGAGGCCGCATCTTCCACTGTGCCGATTTTCGGAGTCTGTCTCGGTCACCAGGCCTTGGGCGAGGCCTTCGGCGGAGACATCATACGTGCCCCCCAGCCGGTCCATGGCAAGATCGCTTCGATCCAGCACCAAGGCGAAACGATCTTTCGCGGGATCAACGGGGCGTTCCGGGCGGTGCGCTACCATTCACTCGTGGTCCGAAACGACTCGATGCCGGAAGCTCTGGTCGTCACTGCCACCGCCGACGATCTCGTCATGGGGATCTCGCACAAGTCCTTGCCCGCGCACGGCGTGCAATTTCATCCCGAAAGCATAGCCTCCGAGCACGGCCTCCGCATCTTGGAGAATTTCCTCGATCTGGCCTCGCGGTGGAACACCGACGTTCGGCGAAAGGCCCATTGAGGCGGAGCATGGAGACGTTCAAGTCCCTGATCGGAAAGGTCGCTTCGGGCTCGCGCCTGACCAGGGCCGAAGCCGTTGCCGGCTTCGAGGCGATCTTCGCCGGAGAGGCCGCGCCGGCTCAGCTCGGCGGCTTCCTGATGGCCCTCAGGGTGCGCGGCGAGACCGTCGAAGAGGTCGTCGGGGCGGCCGAAGCCATGCGGGCGAGGATGCTGCGCGCCGAGGCGCCAAGAGACGCGATCGACATCGTCGGGACCGGCGGCGACGGCCATGGCAGCTACAACGTCTCGACCCTTGCCGCCCTGATCGTCGCGTCCTGCGGAGTCCCGGTCGCAAAGCACGGGAATCGCGCGGTGTCCTCGAGGTCGGGGGCAAGCGATATTCTCACGGCGCTCGGCGTGAGGATCGATCTCGAGCCGAGCGAGGTCGAGCATTGCCTCGCAACATGCAAGATCGCCTTCATGAACGCGCCGGCGCATCACGCCGCCATGCGCCGCGTCGCCGCCACGCGGGCCGAGCTCGGCACCCGAACCATCTTCAACCTTCTCGGGCCCCTGACCAATCCGGCAAGCGTCCGTCGCCAGCTCGTCGGAGTCTACGCGCAAGGGTGGGTCGAGCCTCTGGCGCAGGTCCTCCGCGCGCTCGGGTCCGAGCGGGCCTGGGTCGTGCACGGCTCGGATGGTCTCGACGAGATCACGACCACAGGTCCGACCTTTGTCGCTTCGCTCGAAAACAACGAGATTCGTACCTTCCAAGTCACTCCCGAGGATGCCGGACTTGCGCGCGTTGCACCGGCAGATCTCGCAGGCGGCGATCCTTCGGCCAATGCCGCCGCGCTCCTCGCCGTGCTCGACGGTGCGCGGACACCCTATCGCGACATCGCCATCCTGAATGCGGCGGCGGCGCTCGTCATCGCGGGAGAGGCTTCCGGTCTCCGCGAAGGGGCCGCCGTTGCCGCTCGTGCGATCGACGAGGGGCGGACGGCCGGGACACTCGCCGCCCTCGTCGCAGCCTCGAATCAGTCGATTGCCCGCTCCCGTGTTCCCGAGCGTTCCTCGGATGCGTGGGACATTCGGCCATGACAGACTTCCTGCGAAACATCGCGGCCTACAAGCGACGGGAGATCTCGCAGGCCAAGGTCTGCATGCCGCTCGAAACCTTGGCTCGCAAGGCACATGATCACGACCCGCCCCGCGGCTTCGTGAAGGCGATCGAGGCACGGCACGACAGCGGCCAGATCGCGCTGATCGCCGAGATCAAGAAGGCAAGTCCCTCGAAGGGCCTGATCCGCGAGGATTTCGATCCCGCGGCTTTGGCGAGGGACTACGAATCCGGCGGGGCCACCTGCCTCTCGGTCTTGACCGATGGGCCGTCGTTCCAAGGCAGCCTCGCGAATCTCGACATGGCGCGAGCGGCAACCCATTTGCCGTGCTTGCGCAAGGACTTCCTCTTCGATCCCTATCAGGTCTACGAAGCGCGGGCGAACGGCGCGGATTGCATCTTGATCATCATGGCTTGCGTCAGCGACGAGGAAGCGAGCGCCCTGACCCGAGCCGCCCATGACCTTTCCATGGACATCCTCGTCGAAATCCACGACGAGGCCGAGCTGTCGCGAGCCCTGCGGCTCGAGACCCGTCTCGTGGGAATCAACAATCGGGACTTGCGGACCTTCAAGGTATCGCTCGATGTTTGCGAGCGGATCGCCGAGAAGATCCCATCCGATCGGATCATCGTCGGCGAAAGTGGAATTGCGACGCACGAGGACTGCTTGCGCCTTCAAAAATGCCGCATCTCGACCGTGCTCGTCGGCGAGAGCCTAATGCGCAAGGCAGACGTCGTCGCTGCGACGCAAGCCTTGCTGCACGGCGCAAGGCCCGGCCGGCCGGAACGCAGCACCTAGATCACGATGCCTTTGGATCGAAGCGATCCAAAGGCATGATACGTGATCGACTCCAAAAGCTTAGAGCGAGATGCAGGCGGAAAGCCGCTGTACACTCTTCCACATCCCGCTCTAGAGCAATTTCCAACGATGCGCAGGCCGCTTCGCGTCGCGAAATTGCGACAAAACAAGAATGTAGAGCTGGGTTTGGAACGGATCGGAAGCCGCTCCAGGCGTCGGCCGACCAACGAACCTATCGCGATTTGGGATGCTCAGAAGCCATGGCCGGCCTCACCCATCTTTCTCTCGGCGGCGAAGCCGACATGGTCGATATCTCCGGCAAGGCCGTGACCGAGCGAACCGCCGTCGCACGCGGCCGCATCCTCATGCAAAAGGAGACGCTGGACCTTGCGCTCGCCGGCAACGCCGCGAAGGGCGACGTTTTCGCGACGGCCCGAATCGCAGCCATCATGGCGGCCAAGCGCACGCACGACCTGATCCCCCTTTGTCACCCCCTCCCCTTGACCAAGGTCACTGTCGAGCTCGAACCGAACCCTGCCCTGCCGGGGATCGAGGTGCAGGCCACCGCCAAGGTCACCGGCCGGACCGGGGTCGAGATGGAGGCCTTGACCGCGGTCTCGGTGGCTTGCTTGACGATCTACGACATGCTGAAGGCCGCGGATCGCCTCATGCGGATCGACGCCATCAGGCTCGTCGAGAAGCACGGCGGAAAGTCCGGCGATTTTGTTCGCGATGAAGCGATGGATCCATGAGCTATTCCGCCACCCAGGGTTTCCACTTGCGACGTGACGCATAGCATGACCGAGACGCAATCCTTGTCGGTCGAGGCTGCCCGGGCGGCCATCCTCTCGAAAGTGCTCACGGCACGCCCGATGGAGCCGGTTGCGCTCGCCGACGCGCTCGGGCGAACCTTGGCACACGACCTCACCGCGCTGCTGACACAGCCGCCGACGACGGTCTCGGCCATGGACGGCTACGCGCTGCGTACGGCAGACCTCTCCAGTCCCTCCGTCGAGCTGAAGATAGTCGGCGTGAGCGCCGCCGGAAGCACCGACACGGCCTCGCTCGGGCCGGGCGAATGCGCTCGCATCTTTACCGGCGCACCCGTGCCGCACGGGGCCGACGCGGTTCTCGTGCAGGAGGAAGCGCGCGTGGAGAATGGCTTCGTCATTCCTGCGACGCGCGTCGCACCGGGAAGCTTCGTAAGGCCCAAAGGCTTCGATTTCGCGCAGGGCGACCGCCTGCTCGAGAAGGGGACGCGACTCGGGCCTACGCACATCGCGCTCGCTGCGGCCATGAACCATGCCGAGGTGCCCGTCGCCAAGCCTCCGCGCATCGCCCTTCTCGCGTCGGGAGACGAGCTGGCGCCCCCCGGCGGCGCGAAGGCCGCGGGCAAGATCGTGTCGTCGAATTCTTATGCGATCGGAGCCCTCGTGCGAACCGCGGGTGGCGAGCCCCTCGACCTCGGGATTGTCGGGGACGATGCCGGCGCGCTCGAAGCCGGCATAGAACTCGCGGAAGCGGTCGCCGCCGACGTTCTGGTGACGCTCGGCGGAGCATCCGTGGGTGATCGCGATCTCGTCAGGGCAGCACTCGCACGAAAAGGCATGGAGCTCGAATTCTGGCGGGTCGCGATGCGTCCGGGTCGGCCCTTGATCCACGGCCGGCTCGGCGCGATGACGATCCTCGGCCTGCCAGGCAATCCGGTCTCCGCCATGGTCGCCGGCGTGGTGTTTCTCGTGCCGCTCGTGCGCGCGCTCTGCGGCGATCCCACGGCGCACGCCTTCCCGAGCGAGCCGGCCGTGCTCGGCGCGGCGCTTCGTGCCAATGACGGCCGCAAGGATTTTCTGCGTGCGAAGCTGACTACGCGCGAGGCGGATCTGCCGATCGCCACAGCTTTCGAGCGGCAGGACTCCTCCCTGCTGCGGGTGCTCGCGACGGCGGATTGCCTCCTGATCCGCGAGCCGCATGCGCCGGCCGCCGAAGCCGGTGACCCTTGCAGGATCTTGCGCCTTCGTTGAGGGGGATGAACGCGTTCAGTAGCGTCGTCGTCACGAGGTGAACGCAGGCCGTCCGTCGTGTGATGGGGCCGGCCGGCGTGCGGCGCGGATTTGACAGCCTGCCGAGCTTCGGTCAATGATCACGCCCGCGGTCACGCTGCTCTTCAGGAAGCAATTCGTTGTTTCGGAAGCCATCGCGGAAATCTCCGGAGCGTCCGCTTTCGTCGGCACTCGTGCTGTAGGGTCGAGCATGTCACCCCGGCGACGATTGCCTGTAGTTCTGGCGCGACGGGCCACATCCCGGCGATCCGAGGCTCGCTCATGATATTCATCCGGTGCATTCTCGCCGAGTTCCTGGGGACATTCTGGCTCACCTTCGGTGGTTGCGGCAGTGCCGTGCTCGCTGCCGCCTGGGCAGAGAATCCGCATCTCGGGATCGGCTTTGTCGGCGTAGCGCTGGCATTCGGCCTGACCGTCCTGACCGGCGTCTATGCGTTCGGGCATATTTCCGGCGGGCATTTCAACCCGGCGGTCACGCTCGGCCTCTGGTTCGGCGGCCGGACATCGACCTGGTCGGTCGTGCCTTATGTCCTGGTGCAGGTCGCAGGTGCGATCGCAGCGGCCTTCCTCTTGAAGTATATCGCGCAAGACCATCCCGGGTTCGAGCTCGGCGGGTTCGCGTCCAACGGCTTCGGGGAACTGAGCCCAGGAGGCTATTCGCTCCAGGCCTGCGCCCTCATCGAGGCCCTCCTGACCTTCATCTTCCTCATTGTGATCATCGGCTCGACCTCCGTCACGGCTCCGGCCGGGTTCGCGGGCCTTTCGATCGGGCTCTGCCTGACGCTCATCCATCTGGTCTCCATCCCCGTCACGAATACCTCGGTCAATCCGGCACGTAGCACCGGCCCTGCCCTCGTCGTGCTTCTCGCCGGCAACCAGGCCTATGCCGACCAGCTCTGGTTATTCTGGGCAGCCCCGATCGTCGGTGCCATCGTCGCAGGACTTGTCGGACGCGTCCTCTTCACGAATGCACCCGAGAAAGCCTGACGCGGCGGCGGGGGGTGGACGAGCCGAGCGCGCTCGGCATAAGCCTGGCCCGGTTTCGAACGGAAGGGACCGGAGCCAGGCTTGAAACGGCGGACCCGAATTGCGCTCGTCCTCGGAGGATTGCTCGCGGCTTTCCTCGCCTACGAGATCACGACCTATTTCGTCGCCTATACCGACGACGCCTATGTCCGCTCGGATCTCGTCGCCGTTGCGCCCGAGGTTACCGGGCGGATCATCGGGGTCCATGTCGTCGATAATGCCGATGTCCGCCAAGGCGACCCGCTGATCACGATCGACCCGGTCCCGTTCCAGCTCGTCGTAGACGAGCGTCAGGCCGAGGTCGCCGAGGCACACGCGCAGATCGAGGCGGCGCAAAGCGCGATCCTCGCCGCACAAGATTCCGCAGATGCTGCGGCCTCTGCCCTCTCCTATGCCCAGATCACGCAGCAGCGCTACGCCATTCTGGTCAAGACCTCTGCCGTATCCCAGCAATCGCTCGACAAGGCGAACGACGACCTGCGCAGGGCGCAAGCCGCCAATGCCGCGGCGCAGGCATCGATCGCCGAAAGCAAGTCGAACCTCGCGCTCCAGCAATCGAGGCACGCGACGGCGGAAGCGCAACTTGCGACGGCCCAATGGCGCCTGGCGCGCACCAAGGTGCCGGCCCCGACCGACGGCGCCATCAACAACCTGACCGTGCGTGTGGGTGACTCGGGCACCGCCTACCAGCCCATCATCGGGATCGTCGATGCGACGGCCTGGCGGATCATCGCCAATTTCAAGGAATATTACGTCGATCGGCTCGCGATCGGAAAGCTCGCCTGGGTCTATCTCGATTCGCATCCCTGGCGCTTGTTTCGGGCGCGAGTCGCGGGCATCGCCCGGGGGATCAGCCGAGAACCTGGACCGGACAAGCTTCTCCCCTATGTGGCACCGACCACCGACTGGATTCGGCTGCGCCGGCGCTTTCCGGTGACTCTCTACCTCGTCGATCCGCCCGCCGATCTCACGCTCTACATGGGTGCCGACGCCCGCGTGGTGATCTTCCCATGAGCCGAGTCCTCGAGGCGATCGGCGAGGAATTCGACAATATCGGCACGATCCTGTCGGCGGTGCGGCAGGACCTCGTGGAAATCGGGTTCCGCGGACCTCGGGCACGACTCGCCGTCATGGCGATGCTTGCCGTCGCAGCTTCGACGACGGCCGCTCTGACGCTGCATCTCGACGATGTGTGGTGGGCGGCGATCTCCGGGTTCATGTCGATTCAGGCGAGCGTCCCGGCGTCCCTGCGGAAGGCTGCGCTGCGGATCATCGGTACCATCGCGGGTGCGGTCGCTGCCGTGCTTCTAACGCCCTGGCTGGCCTATGACCATGTCGCCTTCTGCCTGACGTTGACTATCGTCACGACGATCGGCGTCATCGGCGTGCAGGTGAGCCCCCACGGCTATGCCTGGCTTTTCACCGCCGTGACATTCGACCTCATCCTCCTGATGTCGCTCGATCGACCGGTGCTCGCCTTCGACCTCGCCGTCTATCGGACGAGCGAGGTCGTCATCGGCAGCCTTGCCGCTGTCGTCGTCGCACTCCTCCTCGCGCCCGAGGAGCCGGGTCCTGCAGCGGCACCCCCACAGGGATGGAGCGACCTTCTCGGCGCACGGTGGCCCGTCGTGCTACATGCCATCAGGAGCGGCATCACCGTCGCCCTCATCCCGATCGTCTGGAGCTGGTTCGAACTCTACGATTTCTCGCAAATGGCGATCACCGTGGCGGTGGTGATGGCGGTTCCGGTCTTGTCCGACCATCCGGTGGATCAAGGTCGCCTGATCGTCGATCGCGCCCTTCACAGGTTGATCGGCTGCTTCCTCGGCGGACTCGCGGCTCTCGCCTGCCTCCGAATTCCGCTGACCGAGTTCCTCCCCTTCATGCTGGTGCTCGCATCCGGGGTCTATGTCGGCACCTATTTGCAGGGAAGCCAGCGCGGGGTCGGCTACGTGGGCACGCAGGCGGCCTTCGTCTTCATCATCACGCTCGTGCAAGGGTTCGGGCCGCCGACGAGCATCTGGCCGGGAATCGATCGTTTGGGCGGGATGGCGGGCGGCTTGCTGATCCTCCTCGTCGTCTCGCTCCTGCTCTGGCCAGAACCGGAGGCACGCGACGCCCGGGCTACTGGACCGAGCTGAGCGAGCGTCATTCCGCGGTCCAGCCGCCGTCGATCGTATAGTTCGCGCCGGTGATCTGCGCCGCTGCATCCGAGGCAAGGAACACCGCGAGCGCCGCCACTTGATCGGAGGTCACGAATTGCTTCGTCGGCTGCGCCTTGAGGAGCACGTCGTTGATCACTTGCTCTCGGGTCAGGTTGCGGGACGCCATCGTATCCGGGATCTGCTTTTCGACGAGCGGTGTCCAGACATAGCCCGGCGAAATGCAGTTGACCGTCACGCCATGGGTCGCGAGCTCGAGCGCTGCCGTCTTGGTGAGCCCCGCGATGCCGTGCTTCGCGGAGACATAGGCCGCCTTGAACGGCGAGGCGACGAGCGAATGGGCCGAGGCCGTGTTGATGATTCGGCCCCATTTGCGCGCCTTCATGCCCGGCACCGCGGCGGCGATCGCATGAAAGGCGGCGGAGAGATTGATCGCGATGATGAGGTTCCAGGTCTCGATCGGGAACTCCTCGATCGGCGCGACATGCTGGATGCCGGCATTGTTCACGAGGATATCGACGCTGCCGAGCTTCTCCTCGACCTCCTTCACCATGGCGCGGATCTCGTCGGGCTTCGACATGTCCGCGCTCGAATAGAAGGCCTTGACCCCGAAGTCCTTCGTGATCGAGGCCCGTTCGGCGTCGATCGCCGCGGTATCGCCGAAGCCGTTCAGGACGACGTTCGCGCCCTCCTTGGCGAAGGCTCGGGCGATGGAAAGACCGATCCCGCTCGTCGAGCCGGTGACGATGGCATTGCGCTTCTCGAGGGGCATGGGACCTCCTTGGGCAGATGCGGCGCCTGGTGCACCGCGCAGCTTCTCGACGACATCGCGGACAAATGACGAAACCATTGAAGGCATTCCTGTACGTCACGAGTGCTTCGATCGAACCACTCGGGTATAATGTAACGATGACAGTTTCAAACGGATCGCGCCAGATCCCTCGCCGGAAGGATGCCGCGATGAGCGGTTCAGACTCTCGTTCGGCGCTCGAGGCGGCGCTCGCTTCGTGCCGGAGCCGCGGCCTTTCGCTGACGCCAGGCCGGCAGCGAATCCTCGAAATTCTCGCCCGCGAAGGCCGGCCGCTCGGCGCCTATGACCTCATCGAGAAGGTCGCCGAGGAGACGGGCAAGCGCCCTGCCCCGATCTCGATCTATCGCGCGCTCGATTTCCTGCTCGAGAACAGCCTCGTGCATCGGCTCGCGTCACGGAACATGTACCTCGCCTGCGGCCATGCCCACGAGGCGCGGGAGCCGATCGTGTTCCTCATCTGCGAGCATTGTGGCGGCGTGGTCGAGGCGACGTCGGAGGATTTCCGCGGCAGCCTCGCCGGCCTCGCGGCGGAAGCGCGCTTCGCGCCGCGCGCGACCATGATGGAGGTCTCGGGACGCTGCGAGGCCTGCGCGGGGGCGTGAGCAACAATCGATATTCTACCTTGGTCGATGGTTACTTGAATTAATACTTTACTATCATATCAGTCCAAATTTGTCGGTGAAATTGGTCGATCTTGCAAGAGATACTCTTCGAAAGCTTATTCTCGAGTCGTCCGAGACAGCTCAGATCGCCTTCCCTTGCTTTTGCGCGGAGCGGCCGCTACATTTCACCGCACGAAACGAGAGGCGAACCAAGGTGGGTTCGAAGGCCGAGACGACGCACGAAAGCCGGACCGCGAGCGAAGCGCCGCGGGCCGTGATGGCGTGCGCGCTGACGATGCTACGGCTTAGCCGCCCCTGAGGGCCGGCCGGGCTCGCGCCCTGGCGCTCAGGGGATTTTGAGCCTTCGACATTCCTCTCCGGACCTTAGCCATGACCCATGAGACTCCCGCGCCCGACGCTACGCGGCGCAATTCCGAGCAAGTCCTCATCTTCGACACGACGCTCCGCGACGGCGAGCAATCGCCCGGCGCCTCGATGACGCTCGAGGAGAAGATCGAGGTCGCCGATCTCCTCGATGCCATGGGCGTCGATATCATCGAGGCCGGGTTCCCGATCGCCTCGGAAGGCGATTTCGAGGCCGTCTCCGCGGTTGCCGCGCGCGTGCAGCGCGCGACCGTCGCCGGCCTCGCCCGAGCCTCCGCCAAGGATATCGACCGCTGCGCCGAGGCGGTGCGCAAGGCGCGAAGCCCGCGCATCCATCTCTTCATCTCCACCTCGCCGCTCCACATGAAGTACAAGCTCCAGAAGGAGCCGGAGCAGGTGCTCGAGATGATCACCTCGAGCGTCACCCATGCGCGCAACCTCTGCGACAACATCGAATGGTCGGCCGAGGACGGGACCCGCAGCGAGATCGACTTTCTCTGCCGCGCGGTCGAGCGCGCCATCGCGGCGGGTGCGACGACGATCAATATTCCCGATACCGTAGGCTATGCGGTGCCGGAGGAATATCAGGCACTCTTCGAGACCGTGCGGGCGCGGGTGCCGAGCTCGGACAAGGCAATCTTCTCGGTCCATTGCCACAACGACCTCGGCCTCGCGGTCGCCAATACGCTCGCGGGCGTGCGCGGTGGCGCGCGCCAGGTCGAGTGCACGATCAACGGGCTCGGCGAGCGCGCCGGCAATGCGGCCATGGAAGAGGTGGTGATGGCGCTGCGCGTGCGCGGCGACCGGCTCGCCTATCACACCGGTATCGACTCGACCATGCTGACGCGGGCCTCGAAGCTCGTCTCGGCGGTGAGCTCCTTCCCGGTGCAATACAACAAGGCGATCGTCGGGCGGAACGCCTTCGCCCACGAGAGCGGCATCCATCAGGACGGCATGCTGAAGAACGCCCAGACCTACGAGATCATGACGCCCGAGAGCGTCGGCGTGAGCAAGACCTCGCTCGTGATGGGCAAGCATTCGGGCCGCCACGCCTTCCGCGAGAAGCTGAAGGAGCTCGGCTACGATCTCGGCGAGAACGCGCTGGAGGACGCTTTCGCGCGGTTCAAGGACCTCGCCGACCGCAAGAAGATTGTCTACGACGAGGATCTGATCGCCCTCGTCGACGACGAGATAGGCCATGCGGGCGACGGCATAAAGCTCGTCGCGCTGACCGTGATCGCCGGCACGAACGGGCCGCAATCGGCGGCGCTGACCCTCGACGTCTACGGCGAGCAGAAGACGCATCAGGCGACCGGGAACGGCCCGGTCGATGCCGTCTTCAATGCGATCTGCGCCCTCGTGCCGCACCATGCCGTGCTCGAGCTCTATCAGGTCCATGCCGTGACGCAGGGCACCGACGCCCAGGCGGAGGTCTCGGTGCGGCTCGCCGAGGACGGGAAATCGGTCACCGCCAAGGGAGCGGACCCGGACACGCTCGTCGCCTCGGCACGGGCCTATATCGCCGCCTTGAACAAGCTCATGGTGAAGCGCGGCAAGTCGCGGCCCGCAGCACTCACGGGCTGACGCGAAAAGCTGGACAGCGGGAGTCTTCCTTGCTACATGCCGCGGCGCTTCCCCGTTCCGCGGCGCGGCAAGGGAGGCAGGTGGGGCGCATAGCTCAGTTGGTAGAGCAGCTGACTCTTAATCAGCGGGTCCAAGGTTCGAGCCCTTGTGCGCCCACCACTTCGATCAGCAGGTCCAGCCTTTGCATAGAAGCCAGGCAGTGAGGAGTGCGGTGGCGACGCCGTACGACGGGGAGACGTACGACAATGAATCTCGAAGAAGGCGAAGAAGTCCTCATGCAGAAGCTCCCGTCCGGGAAATGGGCGGCGTTCCTGCGCATGAAGGGCCACGACGAGCCGTTCAACCTCGGCCGCGAGTTCAAGACCGAAGAGATTCTCGAGGGCTGGCTCGACACGACCGAGGCCAATAATCTCATTGACCAATTCCTGACCAAGTATCGCCAGAAATAGCTTTGCCGGGCGCGCGCTTTCCGACCCGTTCGGATCGGAAAGCGGCTACCAGTCGCGTCGAAATCGCCCCGATTTCCCGGGGAGCTGCGATTTTGCATTCAGCGTTTGGACCGGCAGCGCGCAGCTGCCGACGGACGGCACCAGCTTTGTCAAAATCCCCCGAATTTCCGTCTGGTTATCGACCTAGACCAATTCCCATGTCGCCTTGGCAACCGGTACGGGAGTTGCGGGAGGTGGAGACTCGGAAACATCGAGCTCCAGTGTGGCCGTGCAGTCGGGCTTTATCGTAGCTTTCCCTGTGTGCGTTCCCTTGTAGACGGTGTGGTCGGATACCTCGTTCAGCGCTCGATCGACATTGCCCCTGGCGTCCACGCTGCCGCTCCCGACAATGGCATCGGGACCACCGCTCGTGTTCTCTCCGGTGACGGTAAATCCCCACCGTCCTGCCTCATTGGCAGTCGAGCAGCGGCCAAAATCCTCTGCCGACGTTGCCCCTGCGCTCAGCAAGCGCGCGGAGACGAAAAGCGAAGTTCGTCGGCTGGTCGCATCTTGCTTTCATAAGGTCACCCACCCTGAAACGCTCGCCGTGCTGGACGGAAGTCCAAACATGAATCGGTGCGGAACCGCCCGGCTGCGCATTCTGGGGGACGCTTTGTCGCATCGTGCGAACCAAAGCGTGCCGAATTGGACGCGAGGTCCGCTACAGGCTCACTGGGGCTGCGAGCGGATCAACTCTCGCTCTCGATCTCCTCGCGGCGGATTTCGAGCTCCAGCCATTCCTCCTCGGCCGCGCCAAGCTCCGATTCGACTTTCGAATAGGCCTCCGTGGCTTTCGAAAATTTCGCCGGATCGCGCGCGTAGAGCTCGGGATCGTCGAGAAGAGCGCGGAGCTTTCCCATGTCGCGGCGCAGCGCCTCCATCCGCGCCGGAAGCGTCTCGAGAGCGTGCTTCTCCTTGAAGCTGAGGCGGGCCTTCGCCGACGCCTTCTCTGCCACGGAAGACGGCTTCTCGGCCTTGCGCTTCTCCCCCGCGCGAGCCGGCGCGGAGACCCCTGCCCCGCGCTGCGCCACCATGTCGGAATAGCCGCCGGCATATTCGATCCAGCGCCCCTGCCCCTCGCTCATCAGGACGGAGGTCACGACTCGATCGAGGAAGTCCCGGTCGTGGCTGACGAGGAGGATCGTGCCGGCGTAGTCGCAGAGCAATTCCTGCAGGAGATCCAGCGTCTCGAGGTCGAGATCGTTGGTCGGCTCGTCGAGGACGAGAAGATTCGAGGGCTGCGCCAAGGCGCGGGCGAGCATCAGGCGGCCGCGCTCGCCGCCCGAGAGCTTGCCGATGGGGGTGCGCGCCTGCTCCGGCCCGAACAGGAAATCCTTCATGTAGCCGATGACGTGCTTCTTCTCGCCGTTGACCTCGACATAGTCGCTGCCGCCGCCGGTGAGCGCATCCTTCAAGGTCGTCGCGGGGTCGAGGTGTGCCCGGCCTTGGTCGAGGCTCGCCATGGCGAGATTGGCGCCGTGGCGGACCGTGCCTTCGTCCGGCGAGAGGGCGCCCGTCAGGAGCCCGAGGAGCGTCGTCTTGCCGGCCCCGTTGGCACCGACGACACCGAGGCGGTCGCCGCGCAGCACCCGGGTCGAGAACCCCTTGACGATCGGCCGGTCGCCGAAAGCCTTCGACACGCCGTCCGCCTCGATTACGAGCTTGCCGGAGAGCTTCGCGTCGCTCGCGACGAGCCTGACCTCTCCGGGCGCGGTGCGCCGCTCGCGCCGTTCCTTGCGCATCGTTCCGAGGGTCGCGAGGCGTTTCTGGTTGCGCTTGCGCCGGGCCGTGACGCCGTAACGCAGCCAATGTTCCTCGGCGACGATCTTGCGGTCGAGCTTGTGGGCCTGGCGCTCTTCCTCCTCCAGGACCTCGTCGCGCCAGGCCTCGAATTCTCCGAAGCCCCGCGACAGGCTGCGGGTCCGGCCGCGATCGAGCCAGACTGTCGCGCGTGAAAGGTTCTGCAGGAACCTGCGATCGTGGCTGATCAAGACCAGTGCGGAGCGCGTCGCTTTCAGTTCGGCCTCGAGCCATTCGATCGCCGGCAGGTCGAGATGATTGGTCGGCTCGTCGAGAAGCAAGATATCGGGCTCCGGCGCCAGCACGCGGGCGAGCGCGGCGCGGCGGGCCTCGCCGCCGGAGAGCCGCGCCGGAAGCTCCTCGCCGGAGAGTCCGAGATCGTTCAGAAGCGCGCGCGCCCTGTGCAGGTCGTCGAGAGGCCCGAGCCCGGCCGCGACATAGTCCAGCGCGGTCGCGTAGCCGGTGAGATCCGGCTCCTGGGGGAGATAGCGGACGGTCGCATCGGGCTGAAAGAAGCGCGTGCCGGAATCGGGCTCGATCAGCCCCGCGGCAATGCGCAAGAGCGTCGATTTGCCGGAGCCGTTGCGCCCGACGAGGCAGAGCCTCTCACCGGCCGAGACCGAAAGATCGGCGGCCTCGAGGAGTGGCGTTCCCCCGAGGGTCAGCGCGATATTTTGCAGGAGGAGAAGCGGCGGCGCCATGCGTGACCGGTTGTCGGAAAGCTCACGCAGGGTTCATAGGATCTTCGGGCACGAGGGAAAAGCCGTCCCTTGCGCAGGGAGGATGTCCATTCCCCCATCCGGTTGTCGAACCGCCGCCGTCCCCCTTCGCCATCTCGCTGTTGCGCGAGCCCCGTCTCCGAGCGGTTTTCGCCCGAAGGGGCGGAAGAAAACCGCGAAGGGGACGAGGTTAGATCGGCAGCGA
The DNA here is from genome assembly GCA_024304885.1 of Beijerinckiaceae bacterium. Lineage (GTDB taxonomy): Bacteria > Pseudomonadota > Alphaproteobacteria > Rhizobiales > Beijerinckiaceae > Methylocapsa. The sequence goes on along the minus strand of JALJOM010000003.1, from coordinate 1,694,879 downwards.
TGGGGGAAGAATGCCCGGCGGCTCAGATCTTGAGCGCGGCCTTCAGCTCGCGCAGCTGATCGCGCTTCTCGGAAGCGGCCCGGCGGGCATCGTCGGTCGTGGCGTCGGCCACGTCCTCCTCGGCATCCCTGATGTCGGCGTCGAGCAAGCCGGCATCGAGCTCATCGAGCGGAATCGCATGCTCGGCGAGGATGGTGAGACCCGACGGCGCGACATCGGCAAAGCCGCCGCGCACGAAGAGGCGCTGGCTTTTTCCCGGCGCCTCCGAGATCGCCACGACGCCCGGACGCAAGATCGACATGAAAGGCGCGTGTCCCGCGAGCACGGTGAGCTCGCCTTCGCTCCCCGGGACGACGACGGACTCGACATCGCCGGAGAACAACAGCTTCTCGGGAGAAACGAGCTCGAAGTGAATGGCCATGTTCAGGTCCCCGAGGATCGGTCGGTCGTAGGTCTTGGAAGAGCGCGGCCCCGGCGGGGCGCGCCCTCATCATCGAAGGGTCGCCGTCGGCTCCGGCTCAGGCCGAGGCCGCCGCGAGCTTCGCGGCCTTCTCGATTGCTTCCTCGATCGAGCCGACCATGTAAAAGGCCGCCTCGGGCAGGTGATCGTACTTGCCTTCGACGAGGCCCTTGAAGCCCTTGATCGTGTCGGCGAGCGCGACGAGCTTGCCGGGCGAGCCGGTGAAGACCTCCGCGACATGGAAGGGCTGCGACAGGAAGCGCTCGATCTTGCGGGCGCGAGCGACCGTGATCTTGTCCTCCTCGGAGAGCTCGTCCATGCCGAGGATCGCGATGATGTCCTGGAGCGCCTTGTAGCGTTGCAGCGTCTGCTGCACCTGCCGCGCCACGCTGTAGTGCTCCTCGCCGACGATCAGCGGCGACAGCATACGCGAGGTGGAATCCAGCGGATCGACCGCCGGATAGATGCCCTTTTCCGCGATCGAGCGATTCAGCACGGTGGTCGCGTCGAGGTGGGCGAAGGACGTCGCGGGCGCCGGGTCGGTCAGGTCGTCGGCCGGAACGTAGATCGCCTGGACCGAGGTGATCGAGCCCTTGGTGGTGGTGGTGATGCGTTCCTGCAGCGCGCCCATGTCGGTCGCGAGCGTCGGCTGGTAGCCGACCGCCGAAGGAATGCGCCCGAGAAGCGCCGAGACTTCCGAGCCCGCCTGGGTAAATCGGAAGATGTTGTCGACGAAGAACAGCACGTCCTGGCCCTGGTCGCGGAAATCCTCCGCGATCGTGAGGCCCGCGAGCGCGACGCGGGCGCGCGCGCCCGGCGGCTCGTTCATCTGGCCGTAGACCAGCGCGCACTTGGAACCCTTGGCGGAACCCCCGTGCTCGTGGGGATCGACGTTGACCTTGGACTCGATCATCTCGTGGTAGAGGTCGTTGCCTTCGCGGGTGCGCTCACCCACACCAGCGAAGACCGAGTAGCCGCCGTGGGCCTTCGCCACGTTGTTGATGAGCTCCATGATGAGCACGGTCTTGCCGACGCCGGCACCGCCGAAGAGGCCGACCTTGCCGCCCTTCGCGTAGGGAGCGAGGAGATCCACCACCTTGATGCCGGTCACGAGGATCTGCGCCTCGGTGGACTGGTCCGAGTAGGTGGGCGCGGGCTGGTGGATCGCGCGGCGCTTGGTCGTGGCGATCGGAGGCAGCTCGTCGGCCGGCTCGCCGATGACGTTGAGGATGCGGCCGAGGCAATCCTCACCGACCGGCACCGTGATCGGGCCACCCGTGTCCGTGACGCGCTGCCCGCGGGTCAGGCCCTCGGAGACGTCCATCGCGATGCAGCGGACGGAGTTCTCACCGAGATGCTGGGCGACCTCGAGTACGAGGCGGCTGCCGCGGTTCTCGGTCTCGAGCGCGTTGAGGATTTCCGGCAGATGACCGTCGAACTTCACGTCGACCACGGCACCGATGACCTGCGTGACGTAGCCCGTGGGCGTGTTTTGTGTGGCTTCGGCCATGCTTCGTCCTCTTGCTCTCTCGGTGTCTTCAGAGCGCTTCGGCGCCGGAGATGATCTCGATCAGCTCCTTGGTGATCATCGCCTGGCGCGAACGGTTGTATTTCAAGGTTTGCTTCTTGATCATCTCGCCCGCGTTGCGCGAGGCGCTGTCCATCGCGCTCATGCGCGCACCTTGCTCGGAGGCGGCGTTCTCGAGCAATGCCCGGAGGACCTGGACCGAGATGTTGCGCGGCAGCAGCGTCTTCAGGATCTGCTCCTCGTCGGGCTCGAACTCGTAGACGCCGAGCCCCTCGGTCGCCGCGCCCTCGCTCGGCAAAGCGAGCGGGATGAGCTGCTGCGCGGTCGGGATCTGCGTGATCACGGACTTGAACTTCGAGAAGAACAAGGTGCAGACGTCGAACTCGCCCGCGTCGTAGAGGCCGACGATCTTGCGACCGATCGATTCGGCGGTATCGAACCCGATCGTGCGTACGCTGCGCAGCTCGATCAGCTCGAGGATCTGGCGCTCGAACTGGCGCTTGAGGATATCGTGGCCCTTCTTCCCGACGAAGAGGAGCTTCACGGTCTTGCCTTGGGCGAGCAGCGAGGTCGCCGTGTCGCGCACGAGACGCGCGATCGAGGAGTTGAACGCGCCGCAAAGCCCGCGCTCGGCCGTGCAGACGACGAGGAGATGGGTCTCGTCGCGCCCGGTCCCGGTGAGCAGGCCGGAGACCTGGGCGCCGGCGTCGAGAGCGCCGGCGAGGCTCACGAGAACCTTCTCCATCCGCTCGGCATAGGGCCGCGCCGACTCGGCCGCAGTCTGAGCGCGCCGGAGCTTCGCGGCGGCGACCATCTGCATGGCCTTGGTGATCTTCTGCGTCGCCTTCACCGAGGCGATCCGGTTACGCAGATCCTTCAAAGAGGGCATGGTCGATCCCGATCGCCGCGGCGCGGCGCCTGTCTATCAAGCGAAGGTCTTGGCGTAGGATTCGACGATCGATTTCAGCTTGGCGGCCGAGTCGTCGGAGAGATCCTTCGAGGCGCGGATCGTTTCGAGGAGATCGGCATGGCTCGTTCGGAGGAGCGAAAGGAGCCCGTCCTCGAAAGCCCGGATCCGCCCGACCGGGAAAGCGTCGAGATAGCCGTTGACGCCGGCATAGATCACGCAGACCTGCTCCTCGATCTTCAGCGGCGAGAACTGCGGCTGCTTCAGGAGCTCGGTGAGACGCGAGCCGCGGGCGAGCAGGCGCTGCGTCACCGCGTCGAGGTCGGAGCCGAACTGGGCGAAGGCGGCCATCTCGCGATATTGCGCGAGCTCGCCCTTGATCTTGCCGGCGACCTTCTTCATCGACTTCGTCTGCGCCGAGGAGCCGACGCGCGACACCGAGATGCCGACGTTCACGGCCGGCCGGATGCCTTGATAGAAGAGATCGGTCTCGAGGAAGATCTGCCCGTCGGTGATCGAGATCACGTTCGTCGGGATATAGGCCGAGACGTCGTTCGCCTGGGTCTCGATGACGGGAAGCGCCGTGAGCGATCCCGCGCCGCGCGCATCGTTGAGCTTGGCCGCGCGCTCGAGCAGGCGCGAATGGAGGAAGAACACGTCGCCGGGATAGGCCTCGCGACCGGGCGGGCGGCGGAGCAGGAGCGACATCTGGCGGTAGGCGACTGCCTGCTTGGATAGATCATCGTAAATGATCAGCGCGTGCATCGCATTGTCGCGGAAATACTCGCCCATGGCCGCGCCGGCGAAGGGGGCGAGAAACTGCATCGGCGCCGGGTCGGAGGCGGTCGCCGCGACCACGATCGAATATTGCAGGGCGCCGTGCTCCTCGAGCACCTTGACGAACTGCGCGACCGTCGAGCGCTTCTGGCCGATCGCGACATAGACGCAATAGAGCTTGGCGAACTCGTCGGTGCCCTGGTTCAGGGGCTTCTGGTTCAGGATCGTGTCGAGCGCGACGGCCGTCTTGCCGGTCTGGCGGTCGCCGATGATGAGCTCGCGCTGGCCACGCCCGATCGGGATCAGGGCGTCGATCGCCTTGAGGCCCGTGGACATCGGCTCGTGAACGGACTTGCGCGGGATGATGCCCGGCGCCTTGACATCCACGCGTGCGCGCTGCGCCGCATTGATCGGCCCCTTGCCGTCGATCGGGTTGCCGAGCGCGTCGACGACGCGGCCGAGCAGCTCCTTGCCGACGGGCACGTCCACGATCGCGCCGGTCCGCTTGACGGTCTGGCCTTCCTTGATGTCGCGGTCGGTGCCGAAGATGACGATACCGACATTGTCGCTCTCGAGATTCAGCGCCATGCCGCGGATGCCGTTCTCGAACTCGACCATCTCGCCGGCTTGGACATTGTCGAGGCCGTAGACGCGCGCGATGCCGTCGCCGACCGAGAGGACCTGGCCGACCTCGGTGACCTCGGCCTCGGTACCGAAGCTCGCGATCTCCTTCTTGAGAATCGCGGAAATTTCAGCGGCGCGGATATCCATCAGCCGACCTCTTTCATACGGGTGCGAAGTGAGTTGAGCTTGGTTCGGAGCGAGCCGTCCACCATGCGCGAGCCGAGCTGCACGACGAGGCCGCCGATGATCGCGGGATCGACCTTCACCGCGATCTCGACCTCCTTGCCGCCGGTGAGCTCGGCGAGCGCGCCCTTCAGCGCCTCGACATGCTCGTCCTTCAGGGGCTCGGCGACCGTCACTGCGGCGCGCGCGACGCCTCGCGCGGCATCGTGGAGCGTCTTGTAGTCGCGGATCATGTCGGCGACGGCGAAGAGCCTGCGCTTCGAGGCGACGAGCTTCAGGAAATTGGCGGCGACGCCCGTGATCCCGGCCGCCTCGAGGATCGCGCCGAGCGCCTTGACCTGCTCCTCGGCGGAAAAGACCGGGCTCTTCACGAAGCGCTGGAGATCCGAGCTCTCGTCGAGGAGCGCGGCGAAGGCGGCGAGGTCGGCGGCGACCGCGTCGGTTGCCCCGGTTTCCGAGGCCAGCTCGAAAAGGGCCTGGGCATAGCGCCCGGCCATTCCGGAAACCAATGTCTCTAGCTGCGCCAAAGGTGCCCCCGCCGTGAACGAATGCGTGCCTCGACCGGACTCCCGAGATTCGGCTCGTTCCGGTGAAGGCCGAAACCGCGTCGCAGCACTGACGGAAGCCGGGGACGGGGAAGGAGACGCGACAGCGCGCCCCGCCCGATGAGGTGAGGCTGGGTAACATAGAGCAATTCCACGCGCAACCCTGGCCGCATGCCGCGGTGCACAAGGGGTCGCACGGCGAGCGCGTCAAATTAGCGCAACCTTGGCTGCAGGCAGCGGCCTCGGCGACCGGGCGAGCCTTCCCGCTCGGCTGCCGGCGCGCCGCAGCATTCCGATCGGGTACGAAAACACCCGTGAAACGTGATCAATTCCAAAAGTTAAGAGCGGGATGCGGGCGGAAAACCGCGGTACATTTTTCGTCGTCCCGCTCTAGCAGAATCTTGCCGTGGCCTAGTCGTGCTACGAATCATAGATGGATCGAGCGCCCCGGGGCTCAACGAGCCGCGCCACGGACAGCGCCGCAAAGGCCGACCCATGCCGCATATCTCCATCGTCCATTCCACTCGTTACGAGTATCGCACTCCCGTCGGGCTCACGCGCCACCGGATGATGGTCCGCCCGGACGACAGCCATGATCTTCGGCTGCACAATGCCACGCTGGAGATCGATCCTCCGCCCGCACGGATTTGGTGGACCCATGACGTCTTCGACAGTTCCATCTGCTTGGTCGAATGGAGCGAGACCTTGCGGACGAAGCATCTCGAAATCGTCTCGACCCTCGACCTGACGCATTATCCCGCAGGTCCCGAATTGCCGGCTTACTCTCTCGAGCCGGCGGCGGCGCTCTTTCCGTTTTCCTATGCGTCACAGGAAATCCTCGATCTGGCATGCCTCGCCGAGCGGCAGCTGCCGGACCCGGACGGCAAGGTCGACGCCTGGGCACGCCGCTTCGTCGCGAGCCCCGGAAGCACGCGGACGTTGACGATGCTGGAGGCCATGTCGCATGCGATCAAGGCCGAGTTCCGCTACGAAGCACGCTACGAGGAAGGTACACGGGCGCCGGTCGAGACGCTCGCAAGCGGCTCGGGAACATGCCGCGACTTCGCGCTATTGATGATGGAGGCTTTGCGGAGCCTCGGCCTCGCCGCCCGTTTCGTTACGGGCTACCTCTACGACGATACGTCCGGAGTTGCACGCGGCGGCGGCAGCACGCATGCTTGGTGCGCCGTCTACCTGCCGGGCGCCGGCTGGGTCGAGTACGATCCGACCAACGGGCTCGTGGCAGGCACCAACTTGATCCGCGTCGGCGCGACGCGGGCAGCCGAGCAAGCGCTCCCGATCTCGGGCGGATATATCGGCGATGCGAACGATGCGATCGGGCTCGACGTGTGCGTCACCGTGAGCGCGGTTCCGACGGTGCAAGATTTTGTTGTTGCAGTGGGATAGTCGCGCCCGACTGTCGTCGCGCGAATTTCGGGAAACGGCGAATGCACGCTGACCCAGATCAACGACATGTGACGGCGAACCCCGTCCTATCGGCGTTTCGTGCGCATCATCATCAGGAGACGGGCTCCCGCGCCCGGCAAGTTCGTACAGAGTGACGACGATGGCGAAGAAGAAGCAGGCCGAGGCAGAGGCGCCCGAGGAGCGGGCCGAGACCCCGTCCGAAGCTCAGAAGCTGACGCGCAAGGACTACGAGCGCGAGCTCGCCCGCCTCCATGTCGAGCTCGTGAAGCTCCAGGAATGGGTCCGCCACGAGAAGAAAAAAATCTGCATCGTCTTCGAGGGCCGCGACGGTGCCGGCAAGGGCGGGACGATCAAGGCGATCACGGAACGTGTCAGCCCGCGGACCTTCCGCGTCGTCGCGCTGCCGGCGCCGACGGAACGCGAAAGATCCCAGATGTATATCCAGCGATACCTGCCGCATCTGCCGGCGGCCTCCGAGGTCGTGATCTTCGACCGCAGCTGGTACAACAGGGCCGGCGTCGAACGAGTCATGGGCTTTTGCACCGACCACGACGTCGAGGTGTTCCTGACGAATGCGCCTTGGGTCGAGAGGGCGATGGTCGATTCGGGCGTCATCCTTCTGAAATACTGGCTCGAGGTCGGCCAGGACGAGCAGACGCGGCGGCTCGAGGACCGGATCGACGACGGCCGCAAGATCTGGAAGCTCTCCGAGATGGATCTGAAATCCTACACGCGCTGGTACGACTACTCGCGCGCCAGGGACGAGATGTTCCGTGCCACCGACAAGCCCTGGGCGCCGTGGTTCGTCGTGCGATCCGACGACAAGAAGCGCGCGCGCCTCAACATCATCACCCACCTCCTGAGCAAGATTCCCTACGAGGAGATCCCACGCCCGAAAGTAGAATTGCCGAAGCGCAAGAAGGACGACGACTATGTCGAGCCCGACTACAGCGACAAGCTCGTCCCGGAGGTGTTCTAGCTCGGCCGAATGACGCTGCGAGAGTTCCCCTTCGCCCGGTGGCTGGCGGGCTACCGTCCCGGCTGGCTCCCGAACGACATGATCGCCGGCGTGACGCTCGCCGCCTATGCGATCCCGGTCTCCCTCGCCTATGCGGCGCTCGCCGGGCTGCCGCCGCAGGTCGGCGTCTATGGCTATATGCTGGGCGGGCTCGGCTATGCGTTGATGGGATCGTCGCGCCAGCTCGCGATCGGCCCCACTTCCGCGATCTCGCTCATGATCGCTGGGACGGTCGGAGCCATGGCGGGCGGGGACGCCACGCGCTATGCTCAGATCGCGAGCCTCGCGGGCTTCACCGTGGCGGCGCTTTGCTTTGTCGCATGGGCGCTGCGGCTCAGCGTCCTCGTCAAGCTTGTCAGCGATTCGATCCTCGTCGGCTTCAAGGCCGGGGCCGGCTCGACGATCGCGATGTCGCAGCTGCCGGGCCTTCTCGGCGTGCCGGGGGGAGGCCAGAACTTCTTCGAGCGCGCCCTGCTCCTCCTGGGGCAGCTCGGAGAGACCAATCTCGTCGTCCTCGCCGTGGGTGGCGTCGCGATCCTGCTCTTGTTCTTCGGCGAGCGCGCGCTGCCCGGAAAGCCCGTTGCGCTCGGGGTCGTCGCTCTGGCGATCCTCGCCGCAGCCTTGCTCGGCCTGCCCGCCCTCGGCGTGCCGACGACAGGCACGATCCCGGCCGGGCTCCCTACCCTCGCCGGGCCGGCGCTGCGGCTGCGCGATGTCGAGGGCATCTTTCCGCTCGCGGCAGGCTGCCTGCTGCTCGCCTATATCGAGAGTGTCTCGGCCGCCCGCACCTTCGCGGCGAAGCACGGCTACGTGCTGGACCCACGCCAAGAGCTGCTCGGGCTCGGCGCCGCGAACCTCGCCACCGCGCTCGCCCAGGGCTATCCGGTCGGTGGGGGGCTTTCGCAATCCGCCGTCAACGACAAGGCGGGGGCTCGGACTCCGCTCGCGCTCGTCTTCGCCGCGATCACGCTCGCCTTGTCTCTCCTGTTCCTGACGGGCCTGCTCGAGAACCTGCCGAAGGCGGTGCTCGCTGCGGTCGTGCTCACCGCCATCGCCGGATTGCTGGATTTTCCGGCCCTGCTACACATGTGGCGTGTGAGCCGGCTGGACTTCTACGCCGCGTCGATTGCGCTCGTCGCCGTGCTGCTTCTCGGAATCCTTCAAGGCATCCTGCTCGCCGCTTTGGCCTCGGCGGTCATGCTGCTCGCCCGCGTGTCGCAGCCTCATGTCGCTTTTCTCGGCCGCGTTCCGGGCACCCGGCTCTATTCCGACCTTCTTCGTCATCCCGAGAACGAGGCGCTGCCCGGCGTGATCGCCTTCCGCCCCGAGGCATCCTTGATCTACGTCAACGCAGAGTCCGTTCACGAAACCGTCAAGGGCCGGCTTCGTAACATCGGCCCGCCTGCGATCCGCCTGGTGGTCTGCGATCTCTCGGCCTCGCCTTTTCTCGATCTCGCGGGCGCGCGCATGCTGCACGATCTGCACGGCGCGCTCGCCGAGCACAACATCGCGCTTCGCATCATCGGCGCGCACGGGGCGGTGCGTGATCTCTTGCGCGCCGACGGCCTCGACGAGAAGGTCGGCGGAATCGACCGGGGCTCGACGCTCACCTCACTTCTCGATCACGGCTGAAGCATTTTCGCTACGCGCATCCCGCTTCAGACACGAGCGAGGGAATACGCTAATACCAACGACGTATCGGGAGTCGACGAGTCCCGATGCGAGACGTTCCTTCGCAGCCTCGGAAGCCTCCCCGCATCGTCACACACTACGAAAGGGGCAGCGGTGGCGACGCCGCCGTGATCCATTTCGTCGCAACCCTGCTCACCCTCGGGTGATTGTCGACACGCCCTGATTGTGGTATCGATAAAATACCTGTCGGAGTATAGCATCCTCTTTCATGCCCGTTTCCCGTCTCGATCCGGCGATCGAGCCGAGCTTCGACGCACCGGCAACCGGTGTGGGACGACCGTGGCACGCTCGGTGCGGGCACGTGGAGGACCGTACTGTATACATCGTTATGTTCTGGTCTCGATACGAGAGATCAGAAGATCGGATTTCCTCGGATGCCGGGCGTGACGAGAAGGAGAAGTCTTCGAATGTGGTTCAAGCTTCGTGTCGTGCGCCTCGTGCTGCCGCTGCTTGCCTTCGCTGCGCATGAACCGGCAATTGCGGAAACTCCAGCCGGGACCTTCCGCGATTGGCGCAAAGGGGCGATCGACCACGCGCAGCGAATGCGAAAGTTCCTGGATTTCCGCCACAAGGCGGAGCGTACGCCGAGCGTCGTCTTCAAGTATCGCTTCGATCGGAATCCGTCGGGCGTGATCGAGACCTACCAGCCGGGAGGTCCGACGCTCACGGCCCGGAACGCGTTCTTCGCCGATCTCGGCACCAACGGGCGCACCTGCTTCTCCTGCCATCAACCGCAGGACGGATGGAGCGTGAGCGCAGCGAGTGCCAAGGCGCGGTTCGAGGCCAGCTCGGGATTCGATCCGCTGTTTCGCCGCGTCGATGGTGCCACCTGCCCGACAGCCCCCGTCGCGACGCTGGACGACCGGCGCAAGGCCTACAAGCTCCTGATCGAGAAGGGCTTGATCCGCATCGGCCTACCGCTTCCGCGGGCGCAGGACTTGCAGTTCGAGGTCTCGGCGGTCGACGACCCCTACAAGTGCACGACGAACCGGGATACCGGCTTGACGAGTCCGACGGAAGGGATCGTCTCGGTCTACCGGCGTCCGCTCCCGTCGACGAATCTCGGATTCAACGCGAGCATCATGTGGGATGGACGCGAGCCGACGCTCGAGAGCCAAGCGGTCGATGCAACCCTGATCCATGCCGAGGCAGATGCCGCCCCCGATGCCTTTCGACAAGCACAGATGGTCGGATTCGAGAAGGGCCTCTACACCGCGCAAATTTTCGACATTCGGGCGCGTCGGCTCGACGAGGGGACCGTAACCGGCGGTCCTGCGATCTTGCCCCTGCTGCAATCGAGCTTCTATGTCGGGATCAACGATCCATTGGGGCGCAATCCCACGGGAGCCCCTTTCGATCCCGCAATCTTCGACCTCTATGAAGCTTGGGCAGAAAACCCACGGAAGGACCGTGAGGCGCAACATCGTCGATCTGTCGCGCGCGGCGAGCAAGTGTTCAATAATGGCTTTTGTGGCTTCTGCCACAATACCCCGAATGTGGGCGGCCATTCCTTCGATACGCTCTTGAATATCGGCACGGCCGATGCAAAAGACCTGCCTGGGCTCGACATCGGCGGATTGCCGGTCTTGACCCTGACCTGCACGAAGGGCGATCTCGCCGGCCGGGTTTTCAAGGTGACCGATCCGGGTCGCGCCTTGATCACCGGCCAATGCGCCGACATCGGCGCCTTCAAGGTTCCCGGATTGCGTGGGCTCGCAGCACGCGCGCCCTATTTCCACAACGGCTCGGCGTCGACCTTGGCCGAGGTCGTCGAATTCTACGACCAGCAGTTCGCGTTGGAGCTCACGCAGGAGCAGAAGGACGACCTCGTCAACTTCCTGGCATCCTTGTAGGTGAAGAGCAATGCTCTCGAGCGCCGCGCGATTCGGTCGAGCCGGAACGGGCTGTAGAGCCCTTTCCGTTCCGATGGACTCGGCTAGCGGCCCTTATTTTCTTGCTTTGCCGCATTATTCGCGGCACGAGCCCTTGTCCGCCTCGCGGCAAATCCCTTCAGCCCTTCGCGGCAAAGGCGGCCGCGATCCGCGTATGGATCTGCTCCGCGAGCGTCCGCGCGTTGCGAATCTCGGCGTCACGCGCGGCCCGTAGGTTGGCGAACCTGAGGCTGGTGCGATCGTAGCTCGCGACCGCCATCGCCGTTCCGCTGGTAATCGGATCGCCGCCCTCGAACGGTATCAGCCGATAATCGGCATAGACCACGAGATCGCCTGCGCTCGCATGCCCGGTCACCGTGTCGATGAGCGGCGTCTGCACGGCTTGACGCAAGCCGACGAGAAGCCGGTATCTCGTCTGCACCTGCGAGCCTGTGCCGTTGAACGCGAAAACCAGCTCGTTGCCGAGGTAATGACCGATCCTGTCGGGAATCGGCTCGACCGCGATCGCCCGCAGGTTTGCCGCGACATTGCCGGTCGCGGCTTCGGGCGGCGCATAGAGCGGGTGGATGCATCCCGAGACGCTCGAGGCCATGAGGAGGACCGCGAGGCAGGCCCAAGGAGCTCTCGGCAGCCGCGTTGCGCGGTTACGCGACGACATTCACGATCCTCTTCGGAACGATGATGACCTTCTTGACCGGACGACCCTCGAGGGCCCGCTGAACGGGCTCGAGGGCGAGCGCCGCGGACTCGATTGCGGCATCGTCGGCGGCGCGATCGATGACGAGATCGGCCCGCTTCTTGCCGTTGACCTGCACCGGCAGGCCGATCTTGTCCTCGACGACGAGCGCCCGGTCCGCCACCGGCCACGGCGCCTTTGCGGCGAAGCTCGTGTGTCCCAGCCGCGCCCAGCATTCCTCGGCGAGATGCGGCATCATCGGCGCGAAGCAGGACACCAGGATCTCTGCCGCCTCGCGAAAGGCGAAGCGCAGATCCGCGCCGATCTCGGCGCTCTCGATCGTTCCGATCGCGGCGGAGAGCTTGTTGGCGAGATCGTGCACCTGCGCGATCGCCGTGTTGAAATGCAACCTCTCGAGATCGTCCTCGATCTTGATCAAGGCTTGATGCGCGAGCTTTCGGACCTCGAGCGCGGCCGGAGACAGGCCGGCGGGAACCGGAGTGCGCGGCGGCGCGGCGAGATCGGAGAGCTCGCCCACGAGGCGCCACAGCCGCTGCACGAAGCGCGAGGCTCCCTGCACCCCTTCCTCCGTCCAGATCACGTCGCGCTCCGGCGGCGAGCCCGTCAGCACGAACCAGCGCGCGGTATCGGCGCCGTAGCTCGTGATGATCTCGTCGGGATCCACGACGTTCTTCCGCGACTTGGACATTTTTTCGACGGGCCCGATCGAGACGTCCTCTCCCGTGGCGATATGGAAGGCGCGCCTCCCGTCCTTGCCCTGCTCGAGCCTGACCTCGGCGGGCAGGACCCAGTCTCCGGCCATGGTCCTGTAGGTCTCGTGGACGACCATGCCCTGCGTGAAGAGCCCGTCGAAAGGCTCCTTCAGCGTGCCGACGAGGCCGGCCTTCTGCATGGCCCGGGTGAAGAATCGCGCATAGAGCAGATGCAGGATCGCATGCTCGATTCCGCCGATGTATTGGTCGACCGGCAGCCAATCCGCGATCGCGGGGGGCGTGGTCGGCGCGGTGTCGTTCCAAGGGTCGGTGAAGCGCGCGAAATACCAGGACGAATCGACGAAGGTGTCCATCGTATCCGTCTCCCGTCGCGCGGGCTTGCCGCAGCACGGGCAGGCGACATGCTTCCAGGTCGGGTGCCGATCGAGCGGGTTGCCCGGCGCGTCGTAGGAGACATCCTTCGGCAGGACCACGGGGAGATCGGCCTCCGGCACCGGCACCGCGCCACAGCTCTCGCAATGAACGATCGGGATCGGGCAGCCCCAATAGCGCTGGCGCGAGATGCCCCAGTCGCGCAGCCTGTAGTTCACCTGACGCTTGCCCTGCGGCCGGTTGCCGAGGCTCGTTGCCTCGAGCCGTCGCGCGACCTCCTCCTTCGCGGCCTCGATCGTCATCCCGTCGAGGAAGCCCGAGTTGATCAGGATCCCCTCGCCGTCATAGGCCTTGTCGGTGACGACGAAGGCACTGCGATCCTGGTCGGGAGGACAGACGACCGGCGTATTGCCGAGCCCGTAGGCGTTGGCGAAATCGAGGTCGCGCTGGTCGTGCGCTGGGCAGCCGAAGATCGCCCCCGTCCCGTAGTCCAACAGCACGAAATTCGCGACATAGACGGGCAAATGCCAGGCCGGGTCGAACGGATGGCGGGCCTTCAGCCCGGTATCGTAGCCCTTCTTCTCCGCCGTCTCGACGGCTTCGGCCGAGGTCCCGCGGTGCCGGCACTCGGCGATGAAGGCCTGCAGCGCCGGGTCCGAGCTCGCGGCCTCGGCGGCGAGCGGATGGTCGGCGGCGATCGCGATGAATTTCGCGCCGAAGAGCGTGTCGGGCCGCGTCGTATAGACCTCCACCTCGCGTGCCGAGGTGCGCGCCGCGGGCTCGAGCTCGAAACGCAAGAGCAGGCCCTCGGACCGTCCGATCCAGTTCGCCTGCATGAGGCGGACCTTCTCCGGCCAGCGCTCGAGGCCGTCGAGCGACGTCAGAAGGTCCTCGGCGTGGTCGCTGATCCTGAAGAACCATTGGGTCAGCTCGCGCTGCTCGACGAGCGCATCGGAGCGCCAGCCGCGCCCGTCGATCACCTGCTCGTTGGCGAGCACGGTCTGGTCGACCGGATCCCAGTTGACCTTCGATTTCTTGCGATCGACGAGCCCCGCCGCGAGGAAATCGAGGAACATCTTCTGCTGGTGCTTGTAGTAGCTCGGATCGCAAGTCGCGATCTCGCGCGACCAGTCGAGCGAGAGGCCGATCGACTTCAGCTGGCCCCGCATCGAATCGATATTGGCATAGGTCCAGGCCGCGGGATGGGTTGCATTGTGCCAAGCGGCATTCTCGGCGGGCATGCCGAAAGCGTCCCAGCCCATGGGATGGAGCACGTTGAAGCCGCGCGCCCGCTTGTAGCGGGCGATGACGTCGCCCATCGTATAGTTGCGGACATGGCCCATATGGATGCGCCCCGAGGGGTAGGGGAACATCTCCAGGACGTAATATTTCGGGCGCGGATCCCCGTTAGCCGTGCGGAAGAGGCCGGACTCCTCCCAGAGCTTCTGCCACCTGGGCTCGGCCTCGCGGGCGTTGTAGCGCTCCTGATCCATCGCATCCGATCGTATTGGCTCACCGAGACAATCTCGGATGCCGGGACCACAGCACCATTCCGGGGAGGCGGTCAATCGAGTTGGAGATCGGGCGCCGCTTTTTGCTCGGCGCGGCCCGGCTGCGGCTGCGGGACCCGGGCGCTCGCAGCGGCCGCTCGGACCAGCGCTAAAGATTGAAATAAATCAGGTTCTCTCCGCTCAGAACGACCTCGAACTCGCGCTCCGCGAACGCTTTCTGAAACGCACGGCTCGACTTTTGCCCCGGCAAGAGCCAGTCGTGCGGCTCGATCACGATCACCACCGCATCGTCGATCCACGATGTATTCGCAGAGAACAGGTCGGACTCGAATCCTTCGATATCGATCTTGACGATCAAGAGGCGACCGTTCGGGACCGAGGCGACGAGGTCCGGGACCGTGCGAATGCTCACGTCGCCGCCCTCCGCGCATCTTTCCGTCTGGACGGACCAGCTCGCTCCGCTCGGGTTCACCAGCGTCAAGCCCCCGGAGGAGGAGCCGATCCCGGCCTCGATGACGGCGATATTGTCGAAGGTCCGGGTATTCGTCCGGCAACAAGCTGCATTTGCGGGATCGGGTTCGATAGCCAGGATCTTCGCCTTTGGATACCTCGAAGCGAACCAGATCGAGGCGGCCCCTATGTTCGCTCCTGCATCTATGATGATAGGCACTTGCCCCTTTGCGCACATCTCCTCGTAATGCCTTTGAACTTTTGCGTGCTGGACACACTTGGAGAGATCGAGATCATGTTGCCCGAATACTTGGCGTACGACATCCATGTCGCTCGTTCCAGGACGAATATTTATGGATCCGGTGCCCGGAAGAGACATCAGCATCGGCTTGTGGCACAGCACATGGAAGCAATGCTTGAACGGAAATGCCAACCCGAAGCTCAATGCATCACGAGAGAAGGAGCCAATAGCCCGCAAAGGCAAATTCCGTAATGACAAGTTCATTCGAAATTTCCCTGCAGCTCCCGCAGTCGGCAGGAGGCTGGCTGTCCACATGGCGACCTCCAACGTTGCGTGATTCCCCGAAGCCACTTTATTCTAGACACAGCCTGCACGAGGATCCACAGGAAACGAGTGCACTGCGATCGTGGCGCCGCCGTGGCTAGGGGCTGCCCGATCTCCAAGCAAGATTTGGGCTGTACTGCACGCAAATCACGCGGCAGTGAGGTCGCGAATCGAGCGCCGTCGCTGTCGCGCCTCGGGTTCGGCGAGCGCCGAGCCGGGCTCGTGCCAGGAGATCGAGGGCGACGAACCTCGGCGCGCCCTATAGAGCAGTTTCCGATCCGGCGGGATCGGAAAGCGGTTCGGGGCTGCTGTCCAGCCTAATTCTTGCCGTGCGACATCGCTGTTGCGATGGCTCGCCTTCCTGGAGAAGCTCCCCGGCCATGCCGGCGACGATGGTCTCCCACGACAAGCTCACCGCGACCGAGGCAGCACGGCGCATCGCGTGCGGGAACCTCACGTCCGAGGCCTTGGTCGAGGCCTGCCTCGCTCGAATCGCGGCCCGTGAGCCCGAGATATGCGCCTTTGCCGCGCTCGACCCTTCCGTCGCCCTCCAGGAAGCCCGTGCCTGCGACAGAGGTCCCCGCCTCGGCGCGCTCCATGGCGTGCCTTTCGTCGCGAAGGATGTTCTCGACACGGCGGATCTTCCGACCGAATACGGCTCGCCCATCTACAGCGGCCATCGCCCGCGGGCCGACGCCGCCTGCGTGGCTCGGCTTCGCGCGGCCGGAGCGATCCTTCTCGGCAAGACGATCACATGCGAATTCGCGGGCTTCGCGCCGGGTCCGACCCGCAACCCGTCGAACCTCGCCCATACGCCGGGCGGCTCGTCGAGCGGCTCGGCCGCGGCCGTCGCCGATTTCATGGTGCCGGTCGGGCTCGGCACCCAGACGGGGGGCTCGATCCTGCGGCCCGCCTCTTATTGCGGCGTGATCGGCTACAAGCCGAGCTTCGGCATCGTCTCCCGCGCCGGCCTGAAGCTCGCCTCGGATACGCTCGACACGATCGGGCTGCTGTCCCGCTCGATCGAAGACATCGCGCTCTTCGCCGACGTGCTCGCGTCCCGAGAGCCCGTGCCCCTCGAGCCGCTCGCGCCGCGCCGCATCGGCCTCTGCCGCACGTTTCTTTGGGACGAGGCGCTGCCCGAGACGCGGCAGGCCGTGGAGACCGCCGCGGAACGGCTTTCCGAGCATGTCGAAATCCGCGACCTCGTCCTACCCGCGACCTTGCACGACATCGTGGCTACGCGCGGAACCATCGACGATTACGAGCGCGCGCGAGCCCTCGCCTACGAATGGCACCATCACAGGGATCGGCTCAGCCCCCACATGGCCGCGACCGTCGAGCGCGGGCTCGCGATCCCACATGCACGCTACGTCGATGCCTTGCGGTCGGCGGCCTCCGCCCGGGCTCTCTTGCCTTCTCTCTTCGCCGGCTTCGACCTCGTTCTCACGCCCTGCGCCACGGGTGAAGCCCCGCGCGGCCTCGACTCCACCGGCGTCTCGACCTTCCAAGGCCTGTGGACCTTGCTGCACGTCCCCGCCATCGGCCTGCCGACGCATCGCGGTCCCCATGGCCTGCCGGTCGCAATCCAGCTCGTCGCCCCTCTCTACGCGGATACGCGCCTGCTGCGCTTCGCCCGCTGGGTCGCGGACAGGCTCGAAGCGAGATGAGGTTACGCGACGCGGCGGGGCCGTCAGAAATCGCTCGCGATCCCCTTGACCTCCCAATCCCCGTAGCGCGTCGGCTCGGGGCCCTCGCGGCCGTCGATTTCGCGCGGGCGCGCCTGCTGCGCGCGCTCGGCCGCGAGCCGGCGCCGCTCCTCGGCCTCTGCGAGGGCACGCCGGGCCGCGGGGCTCAGGACCTTCACGGGGGCTTCGGTCGGCACCTCGAAGGGTGTCTCGTCCTGCATCTCGCACCTCGAACGGCGGCGCGCAGCCTGGATAAGTCCGGCGCGGGCTTGTAAAGGTAGCTCATGATCGATCGCGGGGAAACGAGCCTGGAGCGAGCCGGCTGCGCCTCCTGCGCCGGGGCCGGCGCTTGAACGGACCGCCGCGTCCGCCGTCCGGCCGCCGCCCTCGCCCGCCGTCGGCGGGCAGCCGGCCGCGGGCGAGCGCCGAGGCGCAAAGGCTCGCGGCCGAGCGGCCCCCCGGGCTCGCCGCGAGGCTCGCCGCCTCCGCGATCCTGCACGACATCGTCGTCAAAGGCCATCCCCTCGACGAATGCTTCTCGCCGCGCATGGTCCCGTCGCGGATCGCCGGTCTCGAGGCCCGCGACGTCGCGCTCGCGCGCTCGATCGTGACGGTCGGCCTGCGCCGGCTCGGCACGATCAGGAACGCCCTCGCCGGGCTGATGGCGACCGCGCTTCCCCGCCAGGTCGCCTATCTCGAATGGACGCTCGTGGTCGCCGCCGCGCAGATACTGTTTCTCGACGCGCCCGATCACGCCGCCGTCGATCTCGCGGTGCGCGCGACCCGGCAGGAGCCCAAGGGCGTGCCCTATGCCGCGCTCGTCAACGCGGTCTTGCGCAATCTCGCCCGCTCGCGAGCCGAGGTCCTGGCGACGAGCGACCCGCTCGACGACGATACGCCGGCCTGGCTCGCCGCACGTTGGAGCAAGACCTACGGGGAGGACATTGCGCGGGCGATCGCCGCCGCGAATCGGCAGGAGCCCACGCTCGATCTCACCCTCCTCGACCGAGCCGGCGCCTGGGCGGAGCGGCTCGGGGCTGTGACCTTGCCGACTGGCTCCTTGCGCCTGCGGACCCACGATCCCGTGACGGAGCTTCCCGGATACGCGGAAGGGGCTTGGCTCGTCCAGGATGCCGCCGCCGCCCTCCCCGCTCGCCTCTTGCACCCGCGAGCCGGCATGAGAATAGCCGACCTCTGCGCGGCGCCGGGCGGCAAGGCCGCCCAGCTCGCGGCGGCCGGCGCGGAGGTCACCGCGATCGATCGCTCCGCCGAGCGGCTGAAGATCCTCGCCGCGAATTTCGAGCGCCTGCACCTTCGCGCCGAGATCGTGGTCGCCGATGTCGCGGCCCTCGACCACGCCCCGTTCGACGCGGTCCTGCTCGATGCGCCCTGCCTCGCGACGGGGACCATCCGTCGCCACCCGGACATTGCCTGGACCAAGCGGCAAAGCGACCTCTCCCGGCTCACCGAGCTTCAGGCTCGCATGCTCGACAAGGCGATCGCCCTCACCCGGCCGGGCGGAACCCTCGTCTATTGCACCTGCTCGCTCGAGCCGGAGGAAGGCGAGCTGCAGATCGCGGCGGTTCTGCGCCGCCATCCCGACCTGACCCGCGTGCCGATCACGCCGGACGAGGTCGGCGGGCTTTCCGAAAGTCTCGACGCGAACGGCGACCTGCGCACGCTCCCGTCGCATTTGCCGGGAACCGAGCCGCGGCTCGCCGGCCTCGACGGATTCTTCGCCGCGCGCCTTCGCCGGCGCTGAGCCCCGAGCGATTTGAAATCCTTGCCCGGTCCATGCGATGCGGACATGCTCCAAGCGATCGATTCGGAGCTCGTCCTTCGCGACCCGGGACGGCATCCGAGCGGGCTCCGCTCTCGCGAGGCCAATCGACGCGATAGAGTCCTCGGAGGCAAGGGCTTCGGTCGCTCCGGACGGACGTCGGTGGGTGTCGCGAGGCGGCCGGCGCCCGGCTCTCCGGCTGGCACAGCCCGAACGAATCCCATTCTCGCCACGACAGGGGGACGAGGTCCGTGATCGGTGCAGGTTTCAAGGACCGGTTGCGGCTCGTTCGGCTCGTCGTCCTGCGCGGGCTTCGAGTGCTGTGGCGATGGCTGCTGCAGCCCTTGCGTGCCGTGGCCGGTCTGTGGCGAAGGCCTCCCGACCGGCTCCTGATCGCGCCGCAGGATATCAGGACCGCCGATCCGACGCTCGCGGCCGATATCTATGCGGGCTATTTCGCCTTCGGCGGCAAGATCGTCAATACGCATGGCCGCTCGCCCTTCGAGCTCGAGCCGCCGTCCGTCTCCTGGGCCCGCGCGCTGGCGGGCTTCAGCTGGCTGCGCCATCTGCGCGCGGCCGACACCGCCCTCGCGCGCGCCAATGCGCGTGTCCTCGTCGACGATTTCCTCGCGCTCGCCGACCGGCCGCGCCGCGGTCCGGCCTTCGAGCCTCTCGTCGTCGCGCGCCGCCTGATCGCCTGGCTCTCGCAGTCCCCGATCATCCTGGACGGCGCGGATCACCACTTCTACCGCCGGTTCATGAGGGGAATCGGACGGGCGCGCGATGCGCTGCAAGGCGCGATCGCCGGAGGGCTCGACGGCGAGCCGCGCCTCGTTGCGGCGATCGCCCTCGTCGAGCTCGGGCTCTGCGCCGAAGGTGCCGGCAATCTCTACCTCCGCGCGAACCGGCTCCTCGCCGAGGAGCTCGAGCGCCAGATTCTGCCGGACGGCGGGCACGTCTGCCGCAATCCCATGACCTCCATCGACCTTCTTCTCGACCTGCTGCCGCTGCGCCAAGTCTATGCCGCGCGCGGGTTCGAGGTCCCCGCCCCGCTGCTCAACGCGGTCGATCGCATGATCCCCATGCTGCGGCTGTTCCGCCACGGCGACGGCTCGCTCGCGCTCTTCAACGGCATGGGCGTCACGCCGCCGGAGCAGCTCGCGACGGTTCTCGCCTACGACGACCTCCGCGCCCTGCCGCTCGTCAATGCCCCGCATTCCGGATACCAGCGGATCGAGGCGCGTGACACGATCGTCCTCGTGGATGCGGGACGCCCGCCGCCGCGCGCCTTCTCGAGCCAGGCGCATGCCGGATGCGCCTCGTTCGAGCTCTCGGTCGGCCAGCAGCGGCTCGTGGTCAATTGCGGCGCGCCGGACCCCAATCGCGCCGGTGCACGCGAGGCCGCGCGAGTCACGGCCGCCCATTCGACCCTCGTGATCGACGATACCTCGACCTGCCGCTTCGCCTCCCGAACCGGCTTCGGCAAATGGCTCGGCGACGAGATCGTCTTCGGGCCGCAGGACGTCCAGGCCGAGCGGCACGAGGGCATCGCCGCAACCGAGATCATCGTCGCTCACGACGGTTATGTCGCGACCTTCGGCCTCGTCCACGAGCGCCGGCTCGTCATGCGCAAGGACGGGCTCCGGCTCGACGGCTTCGATCGGCTGGTCGCTGCGACCGGCCCTGAAGGCGCGCGGGCGATGGAGCCGCGGCCTTTCGCGGTCCGCTTTCACATCCATCCGAGCGTGCGCGTGAAGCGGGTCCGCGACGGCCGGGCGGCCTTGTGCGTCCTCGCCGACGGCAGGCGCTGGCTTTTCGAGACCGAAGCCGGCACGGCGGAGATCGAGGAAAGCATCTTTTTCGCCTCGCCGGACGGCCCGAGGCCCTGCGCCCAGATCGCCGTCCACGGCGCGACCGGCGTCGATGTCGAGGTCGCTTGGAGCTTCCGCCATATCGAGCGCAATCGTCCGCCGCCCCCGGCTCCGCCATGAGAGATCGCCGCCTGCGGCAAGGAGGGGGATATCGACGTGGCCCATTCGCTGCTAGAGCATTCTCCAGCGAACCGGCATCCGGTGCGCGTCGCGAAAATGCGACAAATCAAGAACGTAGAGCTGCTTTGCGATTCAGTCGGATCGGAAAGCGCTCTAGGACGCCGGAAGGATGCCGGACCGCCGGCCCGAGCCCGCGGGCTCGATCGATCGAGAAGGAGACAAGGGAACGTGGCCGAGATGCGCTTAGTCGACGAGGCGAACCAGGACGACATGGGCCGGTTGCTCGGCTATTACATCTACGTGGACAGCCAGGTCTGGTTCGAGGACGGCAAAGTGCATCGCAGCGACGGCCCGGCGGTCGTCCTGCCCGATGGCGTCGAGCGCTGGTACCTCCGCGGCAAGGAAGTCACCGTCGAGGTGCGGTCCTTCTTCAATTCCCGCAAATGGAACCCGAAAAAGGGCCTCGACAAGCCGGAGAAGCTCGCGGCGTTCAAGGAGGCTTTCGGAGTCTAGAGCGGGTTTTCGACCCGTTGGGATGCCGCCACGTGCTTTCCGTGATCGTTCTCCACGAGGAAACCATCGGCCAGTCCCGGAGCCGGACCCTGGATCCGTCCGAGGCGCTGGTCCGCACGCTCGCCTCGCTCGTCCGGGCCAATGTCGAAGGCCTTCTGCGCGATGTCCTCATCGCGGGCCCGGTGGGCCGAGACCTCGCCTTGATCGCCGATCATGCGGGCTGCGGCCTCGTCGAGGCGGCCTCGGAGCCGGAATGGCTCCACCAAGCGCTCGAGGCCGCCCGCGGACCCGATCTCCTGTTGCTGCGCTCGGGCCATGCGCCGGAAGCCGGCTTCATCGAGGAGGCCGGAGACCTCGTCTCGGATAGAGGCGGCGCGACCGGGACCTGCGTGGCACGCCTGCACGTCGCGCCAGAAGCCTTCCTGGAGCGCCTGTTCCCGACCCTCGCGCCGCTCGCCGGCCTGATCGCGCCGCGCGACCGCTGCCTCCATGCGCCCCCCGGCACGTTTCGACATCTCGTCCGGCATGTCGGCAAGGCGCCGGCGCTCCGCTCCGTCGCGCGTCGCGTCGGTTGATCAGCCCAGCTTGCGCCGGCGGCTCGCCGCGGACCGGCGCGAGCCGGACGAAGGTCCGCTCTTGGCTTCCGGCCGGGGCTTTTCGAGCGAAACCTGCGCGATGCTGGTCAGCGGGGCTCGCCGCGCTTCCGCGGCGGGCGAGATCGTGTCCGCCTCCCGGATCGCCTCTCCGAAATCGAGGCCGGTCTTGCGCTCGAGCTCGACGATCGAGACCTGATATTTCGCGACCTTGGACATATCCTTGAATCCTGCCGCGCGCGCCTCCGGCAGCTGCTCGATCAACGGCGTCTGGTCGGCGCACAATGCCGTGGCAAGGAGCTCGCCGTTCTCGACCCGCACGACGACCTTCCAGAACTCACGGGGAACCTTGAAATCGGGGATGATGTCGCCCCGCCAGGGAATATCCCTCTCGTCGTCGAGCACGGGGCCGGTGAGGACGCTGACGCGCAAATCCTGCGCTCGCGCATTGTCGAGGACATAGTCCTCGATCGCGCGCCAATGGAGGGTCCCGCTCGCGCCCTTGCCTTCCGCGGCTTCGCCCTCGCGCTTCGACTTGCCTTCGTTGAAGAAGCCGACCTGCGGCGCGCAATTCGTGAAATGAAACGTGTCGGCATCGGCGGCGATCGCATCGGCCTCGCTGCCCCAGGCCGGATCCTGGCGCCGGGTCAGATGACCGCGCTCGAAGATCCGCAATTGGCCGGGGTTTTGTCCATCGATGGCTTGCCGCAGGTAGAGCTTGTCGTTCGTCTCCTCGTCGTTGGCGACCCGAGGATCCTCGAACCACGGCTCGCGCGCCTCGAACCCTTCCGGATCCTCCAGCGCCTCGCCGGGTTCGGAGACGGCGCCGGTCGTGCGGCTCACGTTCTTCGAGGTGGCCCCGTCGATATTGGCCGCGCTGAAGAAGGCGAGGCGCCGCCGGCCGTGAAGCTTCACGCTATAATGTGTGTACTTCAGCTCGAACGGATCCTCGCCGGTCCGCGCCTGGCCGTTTTCGGCCGCCACCTCCAGCTGCGCGGCGGAAAGAATCGGCAGATCGACGACATGCCCGCCCGGCAGGAAGGCCGGGTCGTAGCCCGACCGGCGGCGATAATCCGGGTTCGGCCGCACCTTTTCCCGGCCGGGCCTCGCGACCGGTCCCGGCGCTGCGGCACCGACGGCGGGACGCTCGTCCTGCGCCACATCCTGCGAGGCAGCCGCAGGAGAGGCGACGGGCATCGTCCCTTGGCCGAGCGTGATCGTGATGTCGATCGGGATGCGCCAAGTGACCGAGCCGTCCCCGTGGATCGTCGGCCGGGTCCCTTCCGAGGGCTTCGACGGCTCCGCTCGCGAAGGAGCGCCAGTATTCACGACGACCGGTTGCCGCGCGGCGCGGGTCTCGGACCCGAGGCGGAGCGCGGCTTCGAGCAGGTCGCGTTTCGTGCCGGACATGCGCGAGAGGTGCTCTTCCAGCTCCTGCACGATCGCGCTGATGCGGATCCCCTCGTTCGCGTCCTTCGAAAGAGGCACGCCGTCCGGGAGCTCGATCTCGCGGTGCGGCACCCCCCAATGGTGCAAGGCGACGACCTCCCATTGATCGTTGAAGACCGGCGCGCCCGAGGATCCCGGCTCGGTGTCGGCGAGATAGTGCAGCGCGAAGGGCAAGCGCGCGACGAGCCTGTTCTCGCGGACGATGATCTCCTTCATCCGCGCATCGGGATGCTGGACGATATTCACGTTCTCGCCCAATGTATGCTTGTCGCCGGCGCCGCTCAGCGCGCAATAGCCCAGATCGGCGAGTTCCGCCGGTCCCTCGAGGCGCCGGCTCAGGGCGACGATCGTATAGTCGAGATCGTCCTGATCGTCGGTGAGGAAGAAGGCGTCGGGGTCGAACGCATAGCGGGTGACCCGCTTCGGCCTGCGATCGGCGCCGAGCTCGAAATCGAACTCCGCCATGAAGCCCGCGGCCGCAGGTGCGTCCGGTAAGACGTGATTGTTCGTGACGAGCAGCCGATCGGAGATCAGGAAGCCGGTTCCGTTCCCCTGGCCGTCGTCGCGGTAGGAGATTCGTGCGACCGCCCGCGCCGCTTTCGCCCCGAGCTCGAGAAAGGCCGAGCCGAGAAAATCGATCGTGCGCCCCTGGATGGCCTCGGCGCCGGTCAGCTCCGCCATGCTGAGCCCGAGCGTGTCGAGATTTTCGTAGTCGGCCACCGCCTCCGCGGCCGGCCCCGAGAGCCCAGTGACGGCCTGGACGCGCCGAATCCGCCGCGCGGGGTCGCTTTCGGCGCGGAGGGGACGCCGCTTCTCGACGCAGTGCAACGAATGCGCAATCTGCGCCTTCACGTCTTCGCTGGCGAGACGCTCGCGAACGGCACGCGCAAGTGATTGCTTGCTCGGCATAATGATTTTCCTCGATTCAACAATTATTGCAGAAGCAACGATTCGATCGAAGATTCATGACACTTGTGTGTCGGCCCCGGTAGGACCATGGCTGCGGATCGAGTGGCGCTCCCTCGGCAGCTATGCCGAAGCTGGTCGGCGGCTTGGAGCACTTTCCGATCGAGGAGAATCGGAAGGTGCTCTACGGCTTTGTTATGTATCTTTGTTCTTTCGCCGTTTCGCATCGATGTCGATCTCTCGAAACAACGAGATCGAAATGCGAAGCGGGACCCGCCACGCCGGAAATCGCGCTACCTCGCGAAGGTGTCGCAGGCCTGGATCTGGCCGGATTTCAGCCCCGTGCTCAACCACTGCACGCGCTGCGCCGAGGACCCGTGGGTGAAGGAATCCGGCACGACATAGCCTTGCGACGACCTTTGCAGCCGATCGTCCCCGATCGCTTGCGCGGTCCGCACCGCCTGCTCGATATCGCCCTTCTCGAGAAACCGATATTTCTGCTCGGCATGAGCGGCCCAGACGCCGGCGAGGCAATCGGCCATCAGCTCGACCCGGACCGAGAGCGCATTGGCCTGGCCGCGGCCGGAGGCGCGCTGCTGGGCGGCCTGGACCTTCGGCAGGATGCCGAGCAGGTTCTCGACATGGTGCCCGATCTCGTGGGCGATGACATAGGCATAGGCGAAGTCGCCGCCGCCGCCCATGCGCCGCTGCATGTCCTGGAAGAAGGACGTGTCGAGATAGACCTTGCGGTCGAGCGGGCAATAGAACGGCCCCATGGCCGATTGCGCGTGGCCGCAGCCCGAGCGCGTCGCCCCGCTAAAGAGCACGAGCGTCGGCGGGACGTAGCGGATTTTGGCTTGGCGCGGCAGGATTTCCGACCAGACGGTCTCGTTCGCCGCGACGACCGCGGAGACGAATTGCCCCATCTGGTCCGGCGGTACGCCTTTGCGTTGCGGCCTCTCGACCGACTGCTGATGCTGGCGCCCGCCGGAGAGCATCTCGGCGCCGCCGATCAAGAGCCGCGGATCGATGCCGAGCGCCCAGCCGAGGAGGCCGAGCACCACCATCGTACCGAGGCCGAGGCCGCCGCCTCCCCGGATGAAGCCCCCTCCCCCGGGCTCGCCCCCGCGCCGATCCTCGATATTCTCGGAGCGGCCGAACTCTTCCCATCTCATCTTCCGCTCCCGATCTTGGTGCCTGCCCCGCGGGTTGCAATTCACTATGCGATCTTCGGTCCTCGTTGCAATCTTGCGCGCATGGCGGGCAGGACCTATGCGCCTTTCGCTTCGGCCGCGAGCCGCTCGATCGCCTTGGCGAGCATACGCAGGTCCTGCCAAGCGAGACGCTTCTTGTCCGGCACTCGCAGCAAATAGGCCGGATGCAGCATCGGCAAGGCGGGAATGGTTTGCCCGTCGAGACGATAGTCCAGCCAGCGGCCGCGAAGCCGCATGATGCCGTCCTTGGCGCCGAGCAGCGTCTGCGTCGAGGGCGCGCCGAGACAGACGAGAATCTTCGGCGAGACGAGCTCGATCTGGCGCTTGGTGAACGGAAGGCAGAGCGCGATTTCGGCGGGCGTCGGCGTCCGGTTACCCGGAGGCCGCCACGGCACGACATTGGCGATATAAACCTTGCTGCGGTCGAGGCCGATCGTAGCAAGCATCTTGTCGAGCAATTGCCCGGCGCGGCCGACGAAGGGCCGGCCCTCGCGATCCTCCTCCGCCCCGGGCGCCTCCCCGACCAGCATGATGTCGGCTTCGGGGTTGCCGTCGCCGAAAACGAGCTGCGTCGCCGTCACCTTCAGCCCGCACCCGTCGAAAGCCGCGAGAGCGCCGCGCAGCTCGTCGAGGCTCCGCGCGGCTGCGGCGCGTTCGCGCGCGGTCTGCTCGATGGCCTCGGTGCCCTGCGGCAGGCCCGCGGGTCGCTCCGGAAGCGGCGCAGGACGCGCCTCCTGCGACGGTCCCGGTCGCGTCGTCTCGGCGACGTCGGCCCGCGTGACCGGCCGGCAAGGCGACTCGGCGAACCGGTCGTGCGGAGACTCGTCGATCGCGAGATCGACACCCATGTCGCGATACCAGCGCAAAAGTGCGATCAGATCCTCGTCCATCGCGAGCCGTGTACTCCACCCGCCGCGGCCGGAGCCGATTGATGCAAGCCCCGCAATCCTATAGGCCTAGGAGCCGTCGAGTCCTCTCGCCGACGGTCGCGACCACGCGGCGAGAGGCGGCGAGGCCTGGAGCATTTTCCGGCGAAGCGGATGCCGGATCGCATTGCGCCGGCGATCCATCGCAACAGCGATATCGCTCTGCGAAAATGCGACAATACAGAATGTAGAGCCGGTTACCGAGTCCAGGGGATCGGATACCGCTCCAGCCGGCCGCCAACGGCGCGCAGGACCCAGAAAGGAGGCATCGACCCCCAGGACAAGACCATCAGGATCGAGAGGCTCGGACGGCCAATCTTTCAACTGCCGAGAACGGCGCGCAATGTTAGGAACCGAATCATGGCGAAGGCAGGCCCCGCGACACCGCGCCGAGATACGCTGGAGTTCGATATCGTCATCATCGGCGCGGGCCCGGCAGGCCTTTCGGCCGCGATCCGCCTGAAGCAGCTCGCGCCGGAGCTCACCGTCGGAGTGGTCGAGAAAGGGGCCGAAGCCGGCGCGCATATTCTCTCCGGAGCAGTCATCGACCCGATCGCGCTCGACCGCCTGCTTCCCGGCTGGCGCGAGGACAAGGCGAGGCCTCTGACCACCGAGGTCACGTCCGACCGTTTCTATATCCTCGGGCCGGCAGGCGATCTGCGCATCCCCGAAATCCTCCTGCCGCGGCTCATGCACAATCGGGGCAATTTCGTCGGCTCGCTCGGCACCGTCGTACGCTACCTCGCCGCGAAGGCGGAGGCCCTCGGGGTCGACATCTTTCCGGGCTTCGCCGGGGCCGAGGTGCTCTACGGGGCGAAGGGGGAGGTCTTGGGCGTCGCCACCGGCGACATGGGTGTCGCACGCGACGGCAGCCGCAAGAAGAGCTATGCCCCCGGGATCGAGCTTCGCGCGAAATACACGTTCATCGCAGAGGGGGCGCGCGGCTCGCTCGCGCAAGAGATCATTCGCCGCTACGAGCTCGACAAGGCGCGCGAGCCGCAAAAATACGGGATCGGCCTGAAGGAGCTCTGGCGGATCGACCCGGCGCGGCACGAGCCCGGGCTCGTCCAGCACACGTTCGGCTGGCCCTTGGACAACGGGACCGGGGGCGGCTCCTTCCTCTATCATTTCGAGGACGATCTCGTTTCGGTCGGATTCGTGGTCCATCTGAACTATCGGAATCCGACCTTGTCCCCGTTCGACGAGTTCCAGCGCTTCAAGACTCATCCCCTGATCGCGCCGACCTTCGAGGGCGGCCGGCGGATCTCCTTCGGCGCGCGTGCGCTCACCGAAGGCGGCTGGCAATCCGTGCCGAAGCTCAGCTTCCCGGGCGGGGTGCTGATCGGATGCTCGGCCGGCTTCATGAACGTCCCCCGCATCAAGGGATCGCACAATGCGATGTTCTCCGGCATACTCGCCGCGGAGGAGGCGGTCGTCGCCTTGCGGGCCGGACGGGCGCAGGACGAGCTCGATGGCTACGACAGGGCGTGGCGCGGCTCACTAATCGGCAAGGACCTCTACAAGGTGCGCAACGTAAAGCCGTTGTGGACGAGATTCGGAACGATCGGAGGTATCGCGCTCGCGGGGCTCGACATGTGGGTGAACCAGATTCTCGGCGCGACGCTTCTCGGCACGCTACCCCACGGCAAGCCCGATCACACGAGCCTCGATCCCTTGAGCCGGGTGAAGCCGATTCGCTACCAGAAGCCCGACGGCGTCCTCACCTTCGACAGGCTCTCGTCGGTCTTCGTCTCGAATACCAATCACGAGGAGAACCAGCCGGTGCATTTGCGCTTGAAGGACCCGGCGGTTCCGATCTCGCGGAACCTGCCGACCTGGGGCGAGCCGGCGAGGCTCTATTGCCCGGCCGCGGTCTACGAGGTCGTCTACGACGACGACCAGAAGAAGACCAATCCGCGCTTCGTCGTCAATGCGCAGAATTGCGTCCATTGCAAAACCTGCGACATCAAGGATCCGGCGCAGAATATCACATGGGTGCCGCCGGAGGGCGGCGGCGGCCCGCGCTACCCGAACATGTGAGGGACGTCGTGCGCTTTCTCGGGATTCTCGTCGTCGGGGTTCTCCTCGCCGTAGCATTGTCGCCGGGCCGAGCCGCGGCTGCAACGCTACGCGCCGCCGAGGCCGCCTACGCCGCCGGAAACTACACGCGGGCGGCCAGCCTCCTCCTCGACCTCGCGGCGCGCGGCAACGTCGTCGCGCAATCGCGCCTCGGCTTCATGTATTTCCACGGTCGCGGCGTCCCCCAGAACCAGTATGTGGCCGCGCTCTGGTATCGCTGCGCCGCGGGCAAGGGCTATCCCCCGGCCGCATACAACCTCGGCCTGCAATACGACAAGGGCCAAGGCGTGCCGCAAGACTACGTGCTGGCCTATACCTGGCTCGATCTCGCGGTGGCGAACTCGAACCAGCAGCGCTATTATCAGGCTTGGGTGAACGTCCGCAACGCCGTATCCTCCAAGATGACTCTCAACGAGAGGCTGAAGGCGCAGGAGCTGGCCTTGATGGGGCCGTCCCCCAACATTTGCGAGCCGCTGGGGCTCGCCGGCGACTGACCCGCCCCGACGAGCCCGGCACTCCACCGGCTCTTCCACCACGTCACGGGCCGGACCCTTCCGCGGACCGGTCCACGCAGGCAATTCCTCCCGCCGGGACGAGACCACGATGGATTACGTGCAAATCGGTGAAATTCGCGTCGCCACGGTCCTGCGGGACTTCCTCGTGGAGGAGGCGATGCCCGGCACCGGCGTCTCGCCCGAGCACTTCTTCTCGGGGCTCGCGGCGTCGATCGACGCCCTCACGCCGCGGATCAAGGAGCAGTTGCGCTTTCGCGACGAGCTGCAGTCGATGATCGATCAATTTCATCGGCTCAACGCGACTCGGCCGTTCGACCCCGCCCGCTACGAGGCCTTCCTGCGCGGCATCGGCTACATCGTCCCGGCGCCGGCACCGTTCACGATCTCGACCGAGAATGTCCTCGAGGTCGCGCGGGTCGCGGGTCCCCAGCTCGTCGTCCCGGCCTCGAATGCCCGCTACGCCTTGAATGCCGCCAATGCACGATGGGGAAGCCTCTACGACGCGCTCTACGGCAGCGACGTGATCCCCGAGACGGACGGGGCCGAGCGCGGCAAGGGCTACAACAAGGTTCGCGGCGCCAAGGTCATCGACTGGGTGCGCGGCTTCCTCGACGAGATCGTGCCCCTGGCTTCAGGAAGCCACCGGTCGGCGATCGAGTACAAGGTCGTCGGCGGCGAGCTCGTCGTGCGGCTCGAGAACGGGCTCGACACGCGGCTCGCCCACCCCGGCCGCTTCGCCGGCCATAAGAGGAGATCCTCCGATTCCGGGGTCGTCCTCCTCCGCCAGAACGGCCTCCATATCGAGATCGAGATCGACCAGGGCAGCCTCGTCGGCGCCGAGAGCAAGGCCGGCGTCTCCGACGTGATCCTCGAGGCCGCCTTGAGCACGATCATCGACCTCGAGGATTCCGTCGCCGCCGTGGATGGCGAGGACAAGGTCGAGATCTATCGCAACTGGCTCGGCCTGATGCAGAACACCCTGACCGCGACCCTGGAGAAGAAGGGCCTGCTCATAGAGCGCCGCCTCACCGAGGACCGCACCTACATCGACCGTGACGGCCGCCCGATGACCCTGCACGGCCGCGCGCTCCTCCTCGTGCGCAACGTGGGTCACCACATCTTCACCGACGCCGTGCTCGATCGTGCGGGCGAGCCCGTGCCGGAGACAATCCTCGATTGCGCCGTGACCTCGCTCGTTGCGATGCACGACCTGAGGAAGACCGAGGGCCTGCGCAACAGCCGCCACGGCTCCGTCTACATCGTGAAGCCGAAGCTCCACGGCCCCGACGAGGTGGCGCTCGCCGACGAGCTGTTCGGCCGCGTCGAGGACATGCTGGGGCTCGAGCGCTACACGCTCAAGATGGGCATCATGGACGAGGAGCGGCGCACCTCGGTCAATCTCGCGGCCTGCATCAAGGCCGCGGAGCATCGCGTGTTCTTCATCAACACTGGCTTCCTCGACCGCACCGGCGACGAGATCCATACCTCGATGGAGGCCGGCCCGATGATCCGCAAGAACGACATGAAGTCCTGCGCCTGGATCGCGGCCTACGAGAACGCCAATGTGGATGTCGGGATCGCCTGCGGCCTGCCGGGCAAGGCCCAGATCGGCAAGGGAATGTGGGCGGCACCCGACAAGATGGCCGACATGCTGGCACAGAAGATCGTGCATCCGCTCGCTGGCGCGAGCACGGCCTGGGTCCCCTCACCCACCGCGGCGACGCTCCATGCCGTGCATTACCACAAGGTGGATGTGGTGAAGCGTCAGCAAATCCTCGCGCGACGCAGCCCGCCGCCCTTGTCCGAGCTCCTTTCGATCCCGACGTGCGGCGGCACGTTTTCCCCCGAGGCGATCCGGCAGGAGATCGACAACAATTGCCAGGGAATTCTCGGCTATGTGGTGCGCTGGATCGACCAGGGCATCGGCTGCTCCAAGGTACCGGATATCCACGACGTGGGCCTGATGGAGGATCGTGCCACGCTGCGCATCTCGAGCCAGCACCTCGCGAATTGGCTGAGGCACAAGATCGTGACCGAGGACGAGGTCGCCGAGGCGCTGCGGCGGATGGCTCTGGTCGTCGATCGGCAGAATGCGGGCGACAACCTCTATCGGCCGATGGCTCCCGCATTCGACGGCTTCGCCTTCCGCGCCGCGACCGAGCTCGTCTTCAAGGGCGCCGCACAGCCGAACGGCTATACCGAATGGATCCTGCATGCGAGACGGCGCCAGGCCAAGACCGCAGAGCAGCGCAGGATGTGAGGTCGGCCGGTCCGGTCAGAGCTTCGTGACCGCTGCCTCGACGATGTCCCGGCAGCGGACCAGGCGCTCGTATTCCGCCTTGTCGACGAGGATGTTCTCGGTCCATTCCGGATCGGAATCGACGCCGACCGTGAACCTCGCCGCGTTTCCCGCCTCCTGCAGCGCCATCTCCAGCTGCGAGATCCGCTCGTTGGCACGTTCGAGATAGGGAAGCGGATTAGCGAGGACCTTGGCCTCGTGCTGCTCCTCGAGGCTCGTCAGCTTCGCGAAGCGCCGCACGCATTCGCGATCCTTCATGCCGAAATCATGCCTGATGACGCTCATGATCCACTCCGATCACGGACCCACGATCGGCCATTTGGCCGGTTCCGGTATCGAATCGGCAGAATGGACCGGGTCGCGCGGCGGCGCAAGAGGCAGGCGACGCCCCCTCGCCCTCGCGTCCCCTTGATCGGGCCGGATCGGGTTCCAACTTTACCGGCATGAATCGCACTGTCGCCCGAGCCGGCAGATCGGTGCTCGTCGCGCGGGCGACACGATGCGGTCCATGCCGAATCTATGACATCCGCTTGCGGGAAAGGAAACCGATCCATGCACATGCGTGATCTCATCCCCTGGGCGCGCGGGTCGAGCGAGCCCATGGAAGTGTACCGGAGCGACCGGTCGAACCCGTTCCTCGCCTTTCAACGCGAGATGAACCGACTCTTCGACGAGGCCTTGCGCGGCTTCGACATGCCGACATTCCTCGGCGCGCGGCCGTCCTTCGCCATGGGACAATGGCCGAAGCTGGAGGCGACGGAGACCGACAAGGAAATCTGCGTCATGGCCGAGCTGCCCGGGCTCGAGGAGAAGGACGTCGAGGTCAGCTTGTCCGACGGGGTCCTGGTCATCCGAGGTGAACGGAAATCGGAGATCGAGGACAAGGACCGCCAGTTCAACGAACGCTATTACGGGCACTTCGAGCGGCATATTCCTGTCGGGATGGATGTCGAGGAGGACAAGGTCGAGGCGACCTTCAAGAACGGAGTCCTCGAGATCAAGCTGCCGAAGGCGGAGCAGGCCCGCGCCAAGGCCAGGCGAATTGCGATCAACGCGCCGACCCGGCACTGAACGAAGGGCGGCACCCGGCGAAGCTCATCGGGGCCGAGCCGGCGAAGGCTCCCGCCGCTCCCGCGAGCGGCGGGGCTCCATCGACCGGGCGAGAGATGTGGAGGCCCGGCACGAAAGATTTACTTCAGATAAGCTTGATCCACGCACACACCGAAGCCGGTTGACAGGGCCGGACCCGTTCAATACCCACTCGGAACGACGGGTTCGCACGGACGCGATAGACAGTCGGTGCGAGCTCGGCCCCGCCCTCCGAAAGGGAGCCCGAAGTGCCCAAATATGTGATCGAGCGCGACATTCCCGGCGCCGGCCGTCTCGGCGCGACGGAACTCGGTGCGATTTCCGCAAAGTCCTGCGCGGTGCTGAACGAGCTCGGGCCGAAGGTCCAATGGGTCCAGAGCTACGTCACCGACGATAAAATATATTGCATCTATATCGCGCCGGACGCCCAATCCGTGCTCGAGCATGCCAAGCGCGGCGGCTTTCCGGCCAATCGCGTCTCCGAGGTCAAGAGCGTGATCGATCCGACCACCGCGGAGATCGGAAAGCCCGGCGCGGGCGGTAGCCGGTCGGGGCTCGCGAGCCTTTGGCCCTTCGGCGGGAAGTAAGCACGCCCGACGCGCGGCGCTTCAGCGAGGACGATCTCGTCGCCGCGCGCGACGCCGGACTCTTGACCGACTCGTCGCACGCCGCCCTCGTCGCCTTCTTGCGTCGGCACAGGGACGACGAGGCCGAACGCCGAGACGCGGGCCGAGAGCCGCAGGCGCTCGCGATTCGGTTCGACCTGACCCATGTCCTCTGGTACGCGGGCACTCTCGTCGTCATGCTGGCGATGGGCGTCTTCACGACGGAGGCCTTCAACCGCCTGGGCGGCGCGGCCCTCACGGCGACCGGTCTCCTCTATGGCGCGGGCTTTCTCGCGCTGTGCCATCATCTCTGGCACGGCCGCGGCCTGCGGACGCCCGGAGGCCTCGCCGCGGCCGTCGCCGTCGCCATGGTCCCCCTTTCGATCTACGGCGTCCAGGACATGCTGGGCCTCTGGCCCGCCGGCGAGCCCGAGCCCGTCCGCTACCGCGATTTCTTTCCGTGGATCAGTTCGAGCTGGGTTTGGATGGAGCTCGGAACGATCGCCGCCGCGGCGCTCGTCCTCTCCTTCTATCCCTTCCCGTTCATCACCTTCGTCGCGGCCGTCGCGCTGTGGTTCCTCTCGATGGACCTCGCCGGCTGGCTCACGCCCGATCGCGTCGCGAATTTCGCGCTGCGCCGCGAAATGTCGCTCTGGTTCGGCCTCTCGCTCGTCTTCGTCGCCTGGACCATCGACCTCAGAGGGCGATCGCGCGGCGATTTCGCCTTCTGGCTTCACCTCGCCGGAGCCGCGGCCTTCTGGGGCGGGCTCTCCTGGCGCGAGAACTCCGGCGAATGGCTCAACTTCCTGTATTGCGTGATCAATATCGGCCTCGTCCTGTTCTCGCTGCTCGCCGATCGCCGGATCTACGCCGTATTCGGCGGGCTCGGCATCGCGATCTATCTCGGCCATCTCGCCTATGACGTCTTCGAGGATACGCTCTGGTTCTCCTTGGCCTTGTCCGGGATCGGGCTCGCGATCATCGGCCTCGGCCTCCTCTACCACAAGCATCGGTCCGCGCTCGAGCGCTGGGTCGATGCCAAGTTTCCCGAGGCCTTGCGTGCGCGGCGCGACGAGAGCGCGCCGTGAGCCCGCGCCGCGTCACGAGCGCGCCATGAGCTCGACCGCGAGCCCATAGAGCCTCATGCGGGCGGGCTCGGGCAGGCTGGAGAGGACGTCGAGATAGATCCGGCCGGCGCGGCACAATCTTTCGTCCTCGATCGGCGGATCGGAGGTCTTGGCGTCGAGGACGGCCTCGATCTCGTCCCCCTGGAGCCCTTTCGCGAGAAGCCCGTCCTCCAGTGCCCGCAGATCGTCCCTGGTCGGAGTCTCGCGGTCGATCCGTGCCGCCTGGCCATCGCTGATCGCGTCGAGCCCGGCCAGCGCGAAGCGCGCGACGAGGGCCCGATGTTGCGCCGAGAAGCGAAAGAAGCCGTCCCCCGCTCCGCCGTAGAGGAAATCGACGCAGAGACGCGGATCCTCGAGCGCCAAGGCGCGAAGCATGTCGCGCTGAAGCTCGAAAACGCGGTCGAGAGCCGCGACGCCGGCCTTGGCGGCGAGGATGCCGCGCGAGGCACGTAGCGTCCGCGCGGCTTCGAAGACGAGCATATCGACACTCGCCGCCGTGCCGGCGACGGCTGATCGACGCGACGCCTCCGCGAGGAAAGTCTCGTATTCGGCCGGGAACTGCGTGCTCAGCCGGGACGTGACCTCGGCATATTCGGGGGCTTCGACCAGCGCCGTCTCGATCTCCCGGCGCGCGGCCGCGATTTCCTCCGCACTCGCCTGCCGTTCCTCGACCGGTGCAGGAACCGGCTGCTCTTCCACGGGCCGCGTGGCGCTGAAATATACGACCAAGAGTCCGACGCCGACGAGGACGGACACGATCAGGAGCGCGAGCCGCAAGACATGCATGACGCTGATCTCCGCGACCGATCTCGGGACGTCCGCCCGCCGAAGCCGATTTCTGGATCTTCTAGTTCAACAAAGCGGTAAAAGTCGTTCATTTCCACCACGGAACAGAGAGTGCTCACTTGTTGCCTCGCCTGGACGCTGCTCTCGAGCGGCGCTCAGCGAAGCGGGCTTTGGTGAGGTTCACAAAATTCAACAAAACAATGACTTAAAGCGACTTTTCAAGGTCGTATGGCACTCGCGTGCATACCTGAGACTCAGGATTAGGAAACATATATAAGCATATGAATTATAGAAATAATCTCGCTAATTCTGATATTTTGCTCGAAGAAACCAGCTCAAGTCGCCGTCGCGCGAAGCCGCGCGAATCCGCGGTCGAGATCCTCCTCGAGGTCGCCGATGTCCTCGAGCCCGACCGAGAAGCGAAGCGCGGGACCCGGCGGGTTCCAGACCGTCGCACTGCGATAGCTGCGGCAATCGAAGGGGATCACGAGGCTCTCGAACCCGCCCCAGGAATAGCCCATCCCGAACAGCTCGAGACCGTCGAGCATAGCGGCGAGCGCCGCCTGCGAGCAAGGCGCGAGCACGACCGAGAAGAGCCCGGACGACCCGGAAAAATCCCGCTTCCAGATCGCATGGCCGGGACAGGAGGGAAGCGCGGGATGCAGGACCTGGACAACCTCCGCGCGCTTCGAAAGCCATTGCGCGAGCGCGAGCCCTTGGCGCTCCGCCTCGCGCAGCCTGAGCTCGAGCGTGCGCAAGCCCCGCAGGCACAAAAAGACGTCCTCCGGTCCGGCGCACATGGCGAAAGCGTCGAAGGTTGCGCGAAGCCGCGGGAACCATCGCTGATTGGCCGTGACGAGGCCGAGCAGAAGGTCGGAATGGCCGGAGAGATACTTGGTCCCCGCCTCGACCGCCATGTCGATTTGATGCACATGGGGAGGAAAAAACA
This sequence comes from Beijerinckiaceae bacterium, assembly GCA_024304885.1. GTDB lineage: Bacteria > Pseudomonadota > Alphaproteobacteria > Rhizobiales > Beijerinckiaceae > Methylocapsa. Next base: position 1,659,008 of record JALJOM010000003.1, on the reverse strand, counting down.
ACGGGGTCGCCCAGGTATTGTCGAGAATCGTGCAGATGCCGCGCGCCGCGGCGACCGCCGCGATGGCGGGAACATCGGGGATCTCGAAGCTCTGCGAACCGGGCGTCTCGAGGAAGATTGCGCTCGTGGTCGGGCGGACGAGGGCCTCGAGCCCGGCGCCGACCAGAGGATCGAAATAGGTGATCTCGACGCCCATGCGGGCGAGGATCGTGTCGCAGAAGATTCGCGTCGGCCGATAGACCGAATCCATGACGAGCAGATGGTCGCCGGCCTTCACCGCGGTGAGCAGGGCGAGGCCGATGGCGGCGAGACCGGTCGGCGCGAGCACCGTGCCGGCCGCGCCGGAGAGCTCGGTCCAGGCGGTCTCCAGGGCCTCCGTGGTCGGCGTGCCCTGGGTGCCATAGGTGAACCGCGCGTTGCGCTTCGTCAGATCCTCGAGCGTCGGGAAGAGCACGGTCGAGCCGCGATAGATCGGCGTGTTGACGAATCCATATTGGTCGGCTGGGTGCCGGCCGCTGTGCACGAGCCTCGTCCTGGTCTTCAGTCGGGCGCGGTGCTCTGAGGGGGATTCGGGCATGAGAGCGATCGAGCTCCGGGATTTTGGCGAGCCGACGCGCCGAGGTCGCGGGCGCCCGATCAAGGCAAGCGCGCAGGTCGACATCGTGTCGGCACTAGAACGGGTTTTCCGATCCAGCTGAATCGGAAACCCGCTCTACACTCTTGTCTTGTCGCAATTTCGCATCGATGTCGATCGATCGAAACATCGCGATCGCGTTGGGGCGATAGTCGCCAGCGACGAGATCGAAGCGCGAGGCGGATGCCGCCTCGCGGGAGATTTCGTCTCGAGCGTCTCCGATCCGGTGGATTCGGAAACCCGCTATACTTCCTGGTTTTATCGCAAGTTCGCGACGCGAACCGGTGCCCGCTTCGCTGGAAATTGCTCTAGAGCGGGATGAGGAAAAGCGGATACCGGTTTTCCTCCCGCCTCCCGCTCTAAGCTTTTGAAATCGATCACGTTTCATGACTTTGGATCGATTCGATCCAAAGTCATCGTGATCTAGACCCGGTTCCGACAAACCTCGCCTTCGAGTTCGGAGCAGCCGAAGACAGCGCCTCGAATCATGCGGCGATCGCGTGGAACACCCCCACCCTTTGGCCCGCCCCGTGACACGGGCCGAGCGACCTCGGTGCGAGGCTGCGGAGGGAGAGGCAAGGCGAGCCTCAGTCGTTGGCGACGGTCCTCGTCTCGTAGCTCGTGCCTTCGAGCGCCTGGAAGACGACGACACTGTCCAGCCCCGCGCGAATCGCTCCGAGCGCGGCCGTCAGCGCCTCCGCGGTCGCCCCGGCAAGTCCCTCCGACGGGCGATCGGCGAGGGTCTCCTCGCAGGCACCTGCGAGATCGGCGATCTGCTTCAAGGTCTCGCCGAGCGGCATCGGCAGGTCGCGCCGGCCTTCCGCCGCACGGAAGATCGTATCGCCCAATTTCTCGACCGCCACCGCTTGCGCGACGAGCCCTGCGATCTCGTCCTGCGCCTGTCCGTTGCTGCTCATCCCTGCCTCCGATGATCGATGCGAGTCGCGAGGCCGGCAATTCTCGGGCCGATCGGGCTCGCGCTCGGTGCTCGGCGGGGCTTGTAGCAGGTTCCGAGCAGGTTTTGCAGCGTCGTGTGCGACGCGAGGTCGCGTCTCGCTACCCTAGCCTATGAGCGAATCCGGCACCTTGCCGCCGTTCTCGGCGAGCTTGCGCATGACGTGGCTGTGGAGCCAAACATTCATGGCCGCGGAATCCTCGGTATCGCCGGAATAGTGCAGCTCGCGGGCCAGCTCCTTGCGTGCCGAAAGGCTGCTGTCCAAGCCGAGGAGCTTCATGAGGTCGACGATCGAGCTGCGCCAGTTCAAGCGCTCCGATGCCTTGGAGGCGAGGTCCTCCAGGACGGCTTCGACATCGACCTCTGCCATGGCGGGACCGGGGGCGGGGGCGGTGGCGCCGTCGCCCGTCGGAGCCGTGGCCGATGCCGTCGATTGCGCTTCCGTCGAGGGACCGCCCATCGACTTCGAGCCGTGAGGGAAGATTTTCGATACGATCGAACCGAAGATACCCATATCCATAGTCTCCAAACCTGCCCGGGACGAATTCCCACACCTGAACTGGAGCCCCGAAACGGATTTGCAACCCAGTCGGCCTGCGGCCGGCTCGTCGGACGCAGGGGGATTCTTCGCGGTCGCACACGCGTGACACGCGCGGACTTGATGCAGGAATGCAACACAGATCGCGGTTCGGTCCAGGCCCCCGATACGGCCTTGCCTCGCAGCCCTGCGACAGCTAGCCTCGTTTCGCCGAGGTCGAGGCGTGTCCGGACCAGGGTCCCGACGGGGGAGTTGCAGATGATGATGGCACAATTGTCGAGAGCTGCCCTCGTCGGCGCCGTGCTCGGCGCGAGCCTTTCACCCTCCGTGACGGATGCGAGACCTCTCGGAACCGTCGAAGGCTTGCCGTTCTGGGGCCATCCCTTTCCCTACGGCTATACCTATCGGCGGGTGCCCGAGCATTGCATCCATGTCGAGCAGATCGAGCAGCCCTTCGCGCCGCCGCAGACGGTGGTGACGGTCGATTGCGGGCAAGGGCCCGTTTCCGCGCGCTATTGAACGCTCGGCCCGAGACGCACCGCGCCGACGCCCACGGCGAGCGGGCGTAAATCCCTTTGATGGCGACCAATTCTCGGTGCGAGCCCTCGTCCGGCTCGCGCGGCTGCGCCGTCGCTCGAACTCACGCGGCGAGGCCGAGCCTCGACCGCGGAGCTGCCTCGATCCTAGCGCGGGACGAGGAATTTGGATCGGTTCGATCCAAATTCCTCGTGACCTAGCCGACGACGGAGATATCGGGGGCCGCGGGGTTCTTCATCCCGACGACATGATAGCCGGCATCGACATGGAGGATCTCGCCCGTGATGCCACGCGCCATGGGCGACAAGAGGAAGGCCGCGGACTCGCCGACCTCCTCGATCGTGACGGTGCGCCGCAACGGCGAATTATACTCGTTCCATTTCAGGATGTAGCGAAAGTCCCCGATGCCCGACGCCGCCAAGGTCTTGATCGGCCCGGCCGAGATGGCGTTCACCCTGATGTTCTTCTCGCCGAGATCGGCGGCGAGGTAGCGCACGCTCGCCTCGAGGGCGGCCTTCGCGACGCCCATGACGTTGTAATGCGGCATCCATTTCTCGGCGCCGTAATAGCTCATGGTGAGAAGGGCACCCCCCGCCGGCATCAGGCGCTCGGCCCGTTGCGCCACGGCGGTGAAGGAATAGCACGAGATCAAGAGGGATGTGGTGAAGTTCTCGGCCGTGGTATCGACGTAGCGGCCGGTCAGCTGATCCTTGTCGGAAAACGCGACGCAGTGAACGACGAAGTCCACCGAGCCCCAGATCCGTCCGAGCTCGTCGAATGCCGCGTCCAATGTGGCGGTGTCGGTGACGTCGCAATGCCCGAGCACCAGGCCTCCGACCTCCTCTGCGAGCGGCCGCACGCGCTTCTCGAGCGACTCGCCTTGATAGGTGAAGGCGAGCTCGGCGCCGGCGAGATGGGCCGCCTTGGCGATTCCCCAAGCAATCGAACGGTTGTTGGCGAGCCCGAGGACGAGGCCACGCTTTCCGGCGAGGACGCCGGAGGCTTTCATTTCTGGGCTGGTGATTTCCGCTTGCGTCATTCTCGATCCGGAGCAGAGTACGGGACAGCGATCGAAAGGAACGGCGGTCGCGTCCGCCGCGTTTAGGAGCCGGGCTTGCTTAATGCAATGCCGCGGGGGTGGGAAGCGGCGACGCCTTGCACGCCAAGACGTGAAGCGCGACCCGCGCAAGGCTCGGTCACGCGAGACGCCGCCGAGCAAAGCGCTCGAGGGAATAGGCCGAGGTCGAGGAGAAGGCAATCGCGAACATGCGGCCTTTGCCGCGACGCCGGATCGGAGGCCGAGACGAGAGCCGCGCCTTGCGCCTGGAGCGGCCGGAGGCCATCATGGAAGGGCTCGTCGCCCTAGCTCCCTGAGCCGACCGGAGGCTCGGGCCGAGACCAGGAGTTCCGGCTTCGTTCGAAACGGAGCGGGTGGTGACATTCCGAGACGATCTCGATCTCTATGTTCCGAGGCTTCGACGCTATGCGCGCGGCCTCGTCTCGGGGCAACCGGCGGCGGCGGCGCTCGCCGACGATCTCGTTCGCGCGACCTTGGCGAGCCGGGGCGAGATCGGGCTTCTCTCGCGTTGGCTGGACCTCGAGGTCGGGCTTTACGCGCTCTTGACGCTCATTCACCGCGATGCCGTGCGGACCGGAAGCCTCGGCGCATGCCGCACGATCGAGACGGGGCATTTTTGCGCCGGCGGCTCGGCGAGGCCCGAGCGCAGCGGCAGTCCCGCGGCCTCGGCCGACAAGATGTCTCGCGCGCTCGCGGACTTGCCTCTCGAGGAACGCGAAGCCCTCCTCCTCGTCGCCGTCGAAGGGTTCCGCTACGCACGATCGGCGCGCATCCTGAAGGTATCACGGCGCGTCCTGGTCGCGCGCCTGTCGCGCGCGCGCGCGGCGATCGCGCGAATCCTCTACGCGCACGGCCCAGTGCGTTCCTGCAAGCCACGTCCGGCGCACCTGCGCGTCGTCGAATGACGCAAAAAGCCGATCGCCCCGAGGAAGCGCCGCCCTTGTCCGCCCCCCTGCCCTCCATCAGTGACGAGGACTTGCACGGCTTCGTCGACGGCGAGCTGGACCCGGCGCGCAAGAAGGCGATGCTGGCCCACCTGCAGGATTGTCCTGCCGACGCCGCCAGGGCCGAAGCTTGGCGCCGGCAAAACGAGGCGCTGCGGGCCGCCTTCGCCGATGTCCTGACCGAGCCGGCGTCTCCGTCGCTCCTGCCGTGCGCGATGAGTGCCTTTGCCGACATCGGACCTTCGGCGTCGGGGCCAGGGAGCTCGAAGGCGCCGGGCGGCAGATTTCGGAGCGGCGGGCTCACGACGGTCGGCCTCGGCCTCGCGTTCGCCGCCGGGGTCGCGACCGCGCTCGCCGCAGGCATGATCGCCGAACGGCTCGACGCGCGAAAGCAACCGCGGCTCGGCACCGAATCGCGCGTGCCGATTGCCCGCAACGACGACGTGCCCTTCGTCGACCGCACGTTGCAGGCCGTCGTGCCCTACGAGCCGGGGCTCGCGGACAATGGCTCGGCCAAGAGACCATTCGCGGAGCTCTTGATCGTGCCGAACCTTTCCGATGCGGGACTGACGCTTACTGGCATCCGCACGAGCCCCGGGTCGCCGAGCGCGGCGCCTTGCCTGCTCTACAGGACCGGCACCGATATCGAGGTCACGCTCTGCATCGACAAGGCTCGAGGCGAGACGGAACCGCGCGCGCCCAAGCCGAACGACCCGACGAGACCGGCGCTCTCGTGGCGGCAGAAGGGTGCGCGATATACCCTCGCCGGCGGGCTCGCGGAAGCGGAGCTCGGGCTCCTGGCGGACCGCGCCCGCGCAGAGATCGAGAAATTCGCCGCACGTTGAAGCTCACGAGCCCGATCAGCGGGTCACCCTGCCCGAGCGGGGATCGCGCCTGGTCCCGGCGTGGCCTGTGGTCCTCGAGCAAGGCGACATCCTCGTGGGATCTCGCGATTGCCGCTCGTAGGGTGCTTGCGCGCGGAGAGATCGGCGGAGGTTGGATCCTTTGCCGTCGGGAGCCTACCGGTCGAACGTGATCGAGCGGGGGTCGAGGGACGGCAGGCTCGGCCAGAGTCGCGAGCCATTTTTAGCTATCAATCTTCTGAGAATTGTCGCAGGATATCCGACGTAGCCCATTTTTGCTCGAGGCCACCGCCGCGACCTACACGAAGTCTTGTCGTGCCGAAAGCCAGCTGTCGGGCGCATCGCGCATCCTCGCGTATTTCGAGGGGAGGAGATCATGTGGGCCAAGCCGGTCGCGTGGTTTCAACTCGTCTGGGTGCCGGTGGTGCGTCTCGGGCGCGTGCTTTGGGCTTGCCGGGTCAGCGTCGTGAGCGCGGTACTCGGCCTTTACCTGTTCCAGGTCGCCGCTCCGGCCCAGAATCTTTTCGCCGATACATCGTGGAACACCAGCCTCCTCGGCGCGATCGCCTATTGGGGCAGCGTCTTCGTGGCGCTCTTCGTCGTCTGGGCGTTTCCGGTGCATTTCGGTGCCCGTTGGACCTTGGACGACGACGAATGGCTCGTGTCGGCGAGCCTGCGCCGCAAGCTGCGCGCGCAACCCCACGGCATGGAAGACCTGGTGCTGCTCCAAGCGACCTTGCGCGAGGAACATGCCTTAGCCATCAAGTGGGTCCCACGTGTGCTCGGGGTCCTGCCTTTCGTGGCTTTCGCGATCGGCATCCTGCATGCCCTCGCGACGCAATGGGCCTCGAACGGGCTGGCGGAAGGCAAGGAGACGCTCTTCCAGCTCGTCGTTCTGCTGGCGGCGGATGTCGTCATCGCTGTCCTGTTCGTCGTGTTCGTCATCTATCGGCAACCCTTGATCGACTACTTGTCGTGCAAGATACCGGGCTGGCCGAGGGACAAGGATCCGCTCGAGACGTTCATTTGGGGGTCGCTGCTCGCGACCTTCGCCATCTTCGTGCTGGCCTATCATTTTCCCTTCGTTCCGGCGACGTTCCTTCCACGCGCGTTGCTCATTCCCTTCCTGCTCGGGAGCCTCGTCTTGATCCTGAGCTGGATGCAGCGCTGCGCGCATCGCGACGGCATTCCCTACATTGCGATCGCCGTCGTCGGTTGCCTGGTGGTGACCGCGCTCAACGTGCATTTCAACGATCTGCGCACGGTCTCCGTCACGACGAGCTCCTCGGCCCAGCGGCAGATCGATCTCGTCACGGCCGTAGAGAGGTGGAAGAACGCCAACGGTTGCGAGACCACAAGCTGCCCTCCGCCTCTCGTCATAGCGATCGACGGCGGAGCGAGCCGCGCCGCGTTCGCGGCGGCGACCTTCGTCGGCGAGATCCTCGATCGCATGCCGTCGGCGCCGGGCAACCCGAATCCGGCACGGCGGATTTTCGCGATGTCGGGAGTCTCCGGCGGATCGGTGGGGGCGGTCGCGATCAGGACCGCGCTCGCCGATGCGATGAACGACCGAGGTGGTGCCCCGCCGTGCCGGAACTCCTACCGCACATGGTTTCGCGCCGAGGAGGTGGGCCCCGGCAAGCAGCCTTTCACCTGGCGCGATTGCCTGCAGGCACTCGTGACGGGAGACTATCTCTCGCCGGTCTTCATCGGTCTCGGCTTTCGCGACAATTTCGCGCCGGCCCGCTACATCGTCGCGGGCCCCTCGATGCTCGACGATCGTGCCGCCTTGCTGGAGCGTGCTTTCGAGCAGCACTACGAGGCGGTCGTGGGCGCCGGGGCAAGCGGATCCGGCACCACCGAGGTCGGGTTGCGGCGGCGGTTCGGCTACCTGCCGCTCGCCTACGCGAAAACCGCGGATGACACGAGCTGGCTGCCGCTGCTCCTCCTCAACGTGACCTCGGTGCAGACCGGGCGCAGGATCGTCGTCTCCGACCTCGCATCGACCTTTCCGGATCGGGCGAGACAGCCGAAAGGACTCTATACTCAGGCCTATGATCTCTTCGAGTTGATGTCGTCGCCGTGCAAGACGCCAGACATTCAGGGCGGGGACTGCGCTCCCGGCGATGCTCCGGGAACGTTCCGCTACGACCTCGACGCCCCCGACATCCGGCTTTCGACCGCTGCGATCGGGAGCGCGCGATTCCCGGTCATCTCGCCCGCGGGCACCGTCGGGGTCACCGGTGAGGCGAGCTTCGGCGACCGGCTCGTCGACGGCGGCTATTTCGAGAACTCCGGCGATACGACCGCGCTCGATATCGCGAATGCCTTGCTCGAATACGGCCTCCAGCCGATCATCCTCTCGATCTCGAACGATCCGGAGCGCGAGGTCGAGGACGTCTCGGTGCCGCAGCGGCAGGTGGTCACGCCCTTCGTAGGTCCTTCGGGCAATGACTTTCCGGCCCGGCTCCTCGGCATCTTCAGCGCGCCTTTCCAGGCGCTCTTGAATACGCGGGACGGGCATGCAGCAGAAGCCAAGGACCTCGTCGTCCGCACATTCGCGAGGTGCCAGGCGACCACATGTGGGGCATCGACATTCTACAAGCTCGGCGTCGCGGCACTGCCCGATCTCGCCCCCGACCCGAACGCCGATCCGCGCGACGAGCGGCAATGCAAGGATATCTGGACGAACGACAAGGTCGATGTGGCCAAGATCGCCTTGAGCTGGTGGCTGTCCGGGTCGTTGCAGGCCGAGATCGACGCGCAACGTTGCACCAAGGAAAATCGCAGCACGCTCCGCGACCTCATGCGTCGCTTGGCGCCGAATTGAAGCTCGTAGAGCTCCCCTTGCGCGGCCGGGTAGGCTCATGGTCACGAGACGCAGGGCACTCGAGATGACGGGCGCCGTGATCGGCTCCACCTTCGTCGCCCCCGAGCCGCGCGCGGAGGTCCCCACGCGGGAGACTCCGTTGCGTTTCGGCGTCATCGCGGATCCGCAATATGCTCCCGTTGCGCCGGCGATGAATCGCTACTACGCCAACAGCCTGTGGAAGCTCAGCGAGGCGGTGGAGGCCTTAAACGCCGAGACCGACCTCGCCTTCGTGGTGACCCTCGGCGATATCATCGATCGGCACTGGGAAAGCTACGGCCATATCCTGCCGCTCTACGACAGGCTCTTGCACCCGAAGCTCTTCGTGCTCGGCAATCACGATTTCGAGGTCGGGCCCGATTACCTCGCTTCCGTCCCCCGCGCGCTCGGCCTCGCGCGCCGCTACTACGATTTCGCGGCCGGCGGCATCCGGTTCATCGTCATCGACGGCACCGACCTCAGCCTCGTCGCGCATCGAAAGGACAGCCCGCGGTTTCGGCTCGCGGTCGAGACGCTTCAGGCGATGAAGGAGCGCGGCGAGCCGAACGCCAAGGAGTGGAACGGCGGGCTCGGCGAGGAGCAATATGCCTGGCTCGACGAGACCATGGATCGCGCCGAGGCCGCCGGCGAGAAGATCATCGTCATGGGACATTATCCCGTCTATCCGAAGACCTGGCTCTCGATGTGGGGAGCCGAGCGCTTCGTGAAGCTCGTCACCGCACGCCGCTCGTTCCTCGCCTATCTCTGTGGCCATGATCATGCCGGCAACTACGGGATCTCGGCCGGCAAGCATTTCGTGAACTTCAAGGGGATGGTCGATACCGCCACCGAAACCGCCTATGCGATCGTCTCGCTCTATCCGGACCGCATCGAGATCAAGGGATTCGGGACGGAGCCGAGCCGCAGCCTCGCGGTGTAGAGCTTCGGCAGTGTCTCAGTTTGAAATTTCTGCTTTGCGCCGAGAGCGGGCCCTTACGCGCTCCATATTGGGATTTTATGCGACATTGGCCATCTACGCTGACGCTAATCTAGGAGTCACTACCCAATGACGTCTCCCATAAGCCCTTCAGAAGTAACTAGGTGTTTGACAAGGGTTGCTGACGGATGTCTTTCTGCAGCAGTGGCGCTATACATATCGAGCAGCTCTGAACTGCTGCTTTTTGTTTTCTTGCGGGTTGAGGGGCTCCAACTTTCAGCTGGAGGGTGGGTTTGGCGCATATTCCACGCCTTGGCGGCTATAGCCGGTTGGCAAGCGAAGTGGCAGCCAACACTAGAGGGATGGAAATTCTTCTCCGGCCTATGGTTCATTTCATGGAGCTTGTACGTCTGGATTTGCGATCCATTCGGGCCAGCTCAGTGGGGTGTTGGGGAGTATCTGAAAACTTCTGTGATGCTGATCCTCCCTAGTTTCGCGGCGTTTGTTTTTTACGAGTTTCAAAACGACCTTAGGAGGATTCGGAAAAATTTACAGGAATGAGACGCGCAAGAAAGGTGCGGACATCCACTTCCAGCCAACTGGCGCTGGTGCAAAAATCAAGAATTTTGAAATGCGGCTTAAGTCGCTGTTAAAATGGGATAAAATGGCATTTGAGGCCGATTTCGCGTGCTATTTCGGTGGAAGCTTTTCAACGAAATCGACCGCGAGCTGTGCATAGCTGGAAAGCTGAGCATCAGACCGGATTCCTTCGGGGAGTATTGTGGCCCATCCTTTCATAACCTTGCCGGTCAGGTCCATGGGCTTGACCCCTTCACGGGTTAGCAACTCTTTGGCGCGCGTTTCACCGACACGAAGAATGAGGTTTTTGTTGTGGACGCCGACGCACATGTTGCCGTTCAGGGTGAAGCAGACGCCGCCAAACATGCGGCGCGCTTCGATGCGCGGGTGGTGCGCGAGAACTGATCGCAGTCGTTCAACAAGCGCAGGGTCGGATGCCATTTCCGCTAGCCTCCCATCATGGGCGGCATTTTTTCGAAGCGCGGCAACGTTGTATCGGAGATATCCCAAGAAGCGCCACGGCTCGCGTAAACGATCATTTGAGGTTTGAACACTTCGAGGTCGTCGAGACTTGACGCCCTGAGGAACATCAATTCGGGCATTGCGTCGTTCAACGAATATATCGGTGCGCCGCAGCGAGGGCAGAAAGCGCGCGAGACGATATGACCGCTGTCAGCCGCTTTGTCGTAGACGGTCACGTCCCCCGATACGGTCACCGAGGGCCGAGGAACGGCGAGGTGCGAACTATGCCCTGTCCCACTGCTCTTGCGGCAATCGGTGCACTGGCAATGACCGGACATGAGAGGATCGGCATTGCATTCATAATGGACAGCGCCGCAAAGACAGCGGCCTTGGAAAGGTTCTGGCATTGGACTTTCTCCTCGATTATGCGTTTCATCCGATGTAGATTAGAGTAGTCACTTGTGATTCGCAAGTCACTAATAGCCAACGATGCGCGCCTTGAAAAAGCTCAGGTCGGGATGCCCGATAGCCACCTCTCTCGATATTTTTGGCGACCGATGGACGCTCGTCATCATTCGCGATCTTTCAATGGGGAAAACGCGGTTCGGAGAGTTTTCTCAATCTCCTGAACACATCCCGACGAACGTGCTGACAGATCGACTCTTACGATTGGAGGAATTCGGCCTTATCGAGAAGAGCGCTTATCAGGAACACCCAATCAGGTACGACTATGCGCTGACGCAGAAGGGAGCCGAATTGCTCCCCGTGCTGCAAGCCGTTTGCAAATGGGCGAATAAACATCTGCCAGGCACATGGAAAACGCCGGATAAGTTCCTCTCGCTGAAACCCTCGGACCTTACCGGCAAAGAAGCCAAAGCCGACAAATAGGCGATCGCCGTTGCCGTGCATAAGTTAAGAGTTTTGCACAAGTAGCTCACTTCTGAGTTTTCAATGCCTTAGATCGTGCAAAAGATATGTGCGAAAGTCGAGCGTCATTTGATCCGCCCGCAGCTTCCACGAAGGGGCGCCCGGGGCCACAAGGGGAAATTCAAACTGTGACCCACCATATATTCGCCTTGTCGCATTTACCTCGACGCGCACCGGCGATTCGCTTCGTCGAGAAATCTCAAGCTATGTGGTTTCCGTAGTTCACGTCCCGTCGTATTCTGCCCAGCAGTCCTGTGTCTCGAAGACGATCACGCTCGAGAGCCGCGGCAGAGCCTTCTTGGTGCGGTCCCAGATCCAGATCGCGATATTCTCGGCCGTCGGATTTTCGAGGCCCTCGATCTCGTTGAGGCAATGATGGTCGAGCCGATCGAGCAAGGGCGCGAAGGCGGCCTCGATCTCGAAGAAATCGGCGACGAAGCCGGTCACCGGATCAACCGGCCCCTCGAGCCGGAGCTCGATCCGATAGGAATGGCCGTGCAGCCTGCGGCAGCGATGGGACTCTGCCACGTTCGGCAGATGATGCGCCGCCTCGAACCGGAAGGCCTGTGCGATCTTCACGGGATGCCGATCCATTTGTGGCTCTGGAGGCTGAGCCGCCAACGAGGATGGGCGAGGCAATAGGCGACCGCCGCCGCGGTATTCACCGCAACGTCCGGCCCGTCCATCGGCTGCAGCCAGAACTGCGCGAAATCGAGCCGGGTCAGGTCCTCGGGCTCGAGCCCCTCCTGCGGATAGACGAGCTTCAGTTCCGAGCCCTTCTCCACCACGAGCGGCGCGCCAGCCTTGGGGCTGACGCAGACCCAATCGAGGCCGGGCGGCAGCGGGATGGTCCCGTTCGTCTCGACGGCGACGTCGAAGCCCATCGCGTGCATCTCTTCGATCAGTGGCTCATTGAGCTGGAGCAGAGGCTCGCCGCCGGTGAAGACGACGAAGCGGCGCTCGGCATCGCCTCTCCAGGCCCGCTCGATGGCCGCGGCGAGGGCCCCGGCACTCGCGAACTTTCCGCCGCCCCTGCCATCGATGCCGAAGAAATCGGTGTCGCAGAAGCGGCAGATCGCCTCCGCACGATCCTCCTCGCGGCCGGACCAGAGATTGCAGCCCGCGAAGCGGCAAAACACCGCCGCCCGCCCGACCATGGCGCCTTCGCCTTGGAGGGACGCGAAGATCTCCTTGACCGCATAGTGCCTCATGGCCCGCTCGGCGGCATCGGCCTGCGTCTCGCGTGCATGCCCCATAAGCAAAAAGGACCTCCCGAGAGGCCCTTCTAGCAGAAACGCGGAAGAGGCACGGACCTCAGATCGCGTCCGTGATCCATTTCTTCAGCTCGCCTTTCGGCGCGGCACCGATCTTCGACGAGGCCATCTTGCCGCCCTTGAACAGCATGAGCGTCGGGATCGTCCGAATGCCATAGGCGCCGGCGACACCCGGATTCTCGTCGACATTCAGCTTGGCGATCGTCACCTGGCCTTGCAGCTCGTCGGCGATCTCCTCGAGCGCCGGCCCGATCATCTTGCAGGGGCCGCACCATTCGGCCCAGAAATCCACCACCACGGGACCGCTCGCCCCGACCACGTCGCTCTTGAACGTGGCATCCGTCACCTTGACCGTCGACATTGTCGTCTCTCGTCCTCGGTTACTCGTTGTCTTGGGCCAGCGACCCGTCTCGATGTGCGGCGGAACGTAAGGAGGCCGCCCGCTGGCGTCAAGGCTCGGCACTGCGGCTCGCAGTCAGTCCTCGAGCTCCTTCTTCACGAGCTCGAACGAGGAATTGAAGACGAGCTCGTAGAGCTTCCCGTCGGCGCACGTCGCTTTCTCGACCTCGAATTTTCCGTCATCGAACTCGATCTCGCCGCCCGTACACCCGGCTGCGGCCAAGGCTTCGCTGATCCGCACTGTTTCGTCTGCGGTCACAGGACGGCCCGCGAATGCACTTCCGACGAGTAGGGAAACCACCGTGACGGCTGCAAGGACGATTCGCATGTCAGTGCCCTCTCTTCTCGCGCCCGAGGTCAATTCTTCGCGTCCCGATTGGTTCGACAGATCCGCTCACGACATCTGCGGTGTGGGTCTCGGGCTCGACCCCGAGGAGAACACCATCGAGACGATCGTCGTCGAGCCAGGTGACCGATGGTCCCGCCGTCCAGATCAAGAGCATGTGAAGGCGCTTCTCGGGCCAGAGCGGCGCGAGCGCCGCGCGATAGAGCGCCATCTGCGTCAGGTAGGCCGAAGGCACCGTCTCTGGCCGCGCACCGGTCTTGAAATCCGCGACGAGCACGGCGGTGTCCGTCACGGCGATTCGGTCCACGCGCCCGCTGACCGGGATGCGCACGCCGCTCGGCAGAAGCACATGTCCCGCGACGGAAACCTCTGCCCGCGAGCCGAGGCCGAACAATTCGGCGAGCTCGGGCATCTCGATGACGCGGTGGACCGCCTCGACGAGGTCCCGGCACTCTGCCTCGGAAGGGCCGTCGCCCTGCCCTGCAAGAAAGCCATGCGCCGCCTCGCGACGCAGCTCGGGCGCGATCCCCGGCAAGACCTGCAGGAGCCTGTGCGCCAGGAGGCCGGCGTGCTGCGCGGCCACCCGGGCTGCAGTGGTCGCTGTGCTCGGATCGAGCGCACGCGATGGCCGCAGCGGCGGCGGCCTCGAGGGCTCGGGCGCGGCGGGCTCGAAAAGCCAGGGCGGGACCTCCTGTCCCGCACCCGGAGGGGGCGCATTGCTCGCCGGCTCCACGGCATCGGGGAGCGAACCTGCGTCGGACACGAAGCGCAGAATCGTCTCTTCCGGGTTCCAGAAGGCCGGGACCTTCTCTACCCCGGCCATCTCCGAGAGGGTCCGCTCGATCATCGCCGACCAGGAAACCTCGGCCGGTTTCTGCGTCTTGTAGAAGCCACTGATATAGACCCGCTCCTCGGCGCGCGTGAGCGCCACGTAGAGGAGCCGCCTGTATTCTTCCTCCGCCGCCTGCCGCGCGCGCTCCCGCGCCGCCGCGAGCGCGGCCGTATCGGCTTTCTTGCCGGGCGACCAGACGAGGATGCGATCGGCGCCGATCTCGAAGAGGTTCGGATCGTGATGCGCCGAAGGCGCGGAACACGTATCCGGCAGGAATACGATCTTGGCCTCGAGACCCTTGGCGGCATGAACCGTCATGACCCGCACGCTGTCGGCCCCGGTCTCCATGTCGCGCTTGATCGAGGCGTCCATGGCCTCGACCTCGGCGAGGAAGGACTGGAGCGAGGGCGCGACCTCCTCGTCCTGCGCGAGGGCGAGCGCCAGGAACTCGTCGATCGCATCGCGGGCTTCAGGACCGAGGCGGCCTTCGAGCGCACGGCGCCCGCCGTCCGTGCCGAGGAGCTCGGCATAGAAGGCGAAGGGGCTCCGCGCCCTGCGCTCGCGCCAGCGCGCGAGCTTCGCGGCGGCCTGCACATGACGCGGGCTCTCCGACGCGGCTAGAGCCTCGTGGAGGCTCCCCGGACGGTCAGGTGCGATCGCGAGAAGATCGTCGTCGTCCAGGCCGATCAGTGGCGATTTCAGCACCGCGGCGAGGGTCAGGTCGTCGTCGGGGAGGAGCGCGGCACGGCCGGCGGCGACGAGATCGAGGACCGCGATATGGCTCGACAGCACGAGCCGGTCGGCGCCCGCGACCGGTACGCCCTTCGCCTTCAGGGCGCGGATCACGGCTTCGAAGAAAGTGCCGCGCTTGCGCACCAGGACCATGATGTCGCCGGGCCGGATCGGTCGCGGCCGCGCACTCTTCGAATCGTGGACGCGGTTCTGTGATCCTTCGGCGACGAGCGCCGCGATCTTCTCGGCGACGCGCCGCGCGACCTTGCTCGCAGGATCGGGCTCGTCGAGCACATCGAGCGGCAGGCGCCAATCGCTTCTCGGCGCGCCCTCCTCGGCGGCTTCGGGCTTCCAGATTTCGACGAGACCCGGCAGCCCGGCCTTCAGGGCGTCGTGCGGCATCCAGATGTCGCTTGCGACGAGGCCCTTCTGATGCTCCGGCGGCGCGAAGACGGACTCGACCGCCGCGAGGACGCCCGGAACCGAGCGAAACGACAAAGTGAGCGCGACCGGCGCGAAGGGCTTCCCACCGGCCGCGAACCGCCTCTCGAAGCTGCGCCGCATCTCGGCGAACATGTGCGGCGCCGCGCCCTGGAAGGAGAAGATCGATTGTTTCTCGTCGCCGACGGCGAAGAAGGTTTTTTGGGCCGTCCGCGCCGTCGCGCCCGCGGAAAAATCCTCCGTGAGCCGGTCGAGGATGCGCCATTGCGCCTCGCTCGTGTCCTGCGCCTCGTCGACGAGCACATGATCTATGCCGGCATCGAGCTTGTAGAGCACCCAGGCGGCCTCCGACCGCTCGAGCAGGATCGAGGTGCGCTCGATCAGATCCTCGAAATCGAGAACGCCGCGCTGCGATTTCAGCCGCTCGTAGCGTTCGACGATCGCGCCGACGAGGATCAAGAGGGCGGCTGTGCGCGCGCAGGCGGCCAGAGCGCGGCGCTCGTCGCGGAGCGTCTCGAGACGGTCCTGCTCGGCGCGAAGTGCCTCGGTTATATCGGGCCGCGCCGCGGCAGGAACCTTGGTCAGGAGTCTTTCCGTGGGTGTCCCCTCGCCCTTGTCTGTGAAAAAGAATGCCAGGGAAAGCGACAGCACCTCATTCGCCGGGGCTCGGGATCGCAAAGCGGCGGAAAGGCCGCGCAGAAGCTCGGCGCGACTCCGGTCCGTCTTGGAGCCTCCCTCGAGAAAGTCCGCGATCTCGTCGAGCTGCTTCGCCGAGAGACCGCCTTCGACCATGTCGCGAAGGATCGCCTCGTCCGTTCGACCCGCCGCGAGCACGAGCACGGCGCGCAGGGCCGGCTCGGGGTCCTCGTGGACAGCCCCACGGAACCTGTCGCGACGCCCGAGAGCTTCCCGGATCAGCTTCTCGAGATCCTCCGCACCGCATTCGTCCGTGACGCACGCGAGGGCCGCACCGAGCTTCTCCCCTTCGGCGGCCTCGGCCAGGATCTCGCGGCGGGCGCGGGCGAGAAGCTCCGCCTCGCGACGCTCGTCCGCCACCTCGAAGCGCGACGGGACATTCGCCTCGAAGGGAAAATGATGCAAAAGCTTTTCGCAGAAGGCGTGGATCGTCTGGATCTTCAGGCCTCCCGGCGTCTCGACCGTGCGGGCGAAAAGCTGTCGCGCGGCAACGAGATCGGCCCGGGTCGGCTTCGGCGCGCCGGTCTCGAGGATCGAGACGTGCAGATCCTCGTCGGAAAGGCGCGTCCAGCGCGCGAGCTGGCTGAAGACGCGCTCGGCCATGTTGGCTGCGGCCGCCTTGGTGAAGGTGAGGCAAAGGATCCTCGACGGCGCGACGCCGTCGAGGAGGAGCCGCAGGACGCGCTGCGTCAGGACATGGGTCTTGCCCGATCCGGCATTGGCGGAAACCCAGACCGAGGCGGCCGGGTCGGACGCCTGGTGCTGCTTCTCCAGCGTGCGGCGCGGAACCGCCGAGGCGCGCGTCATGACCCGCTCCCCTCGGCCTCGCCGCCGAGCGACCATTCCGCGACCCGCGCGAGGTGGTCGTAGTCGTTGTACCTCTTGGCGAATTTCGGGAAGGGCCGCGGCGGATAGGGCGTCGCGGGGTCGCGATATTGGTCGAGGAGAGCGACGAGATCGGCGAGATGGCGCTCGGCGACCTCGGCGAAGGTCGCATCGTCGAACTTGATCTGTATCGCCTTGCCGCCTTCCTTGCCGCCGAGCTTCAGATAGAGGCCTTCGATGGACTTCGGCTTCCAGCCGAGCCCGAAGGCGTTTCGCATGGCCATCGCCGCCTCGAGGGTGAGCTGCGGCGAGAAGCCGACCTCGATTTCTTTCGGGCTCGGCGGCGTCCCGGTCTTGTAGTCGACGAGCACGAGCGTACCGTCGGCGTGGCGCTCGATCCGGTCGGCGCGCGCGCTCGAGCGGAACCGCGAGCCGTCGGCGAGCCCGATGTCGAGCGAGCCGGAAACCTCCGTCACGATCTCGGTGATGCGCTCGCGCCGCGTCTGCTCGAAGCCGAGATAGAAATCGATCGTCTTCTCGAGGCGCGGCCATTGCACCGCGGCGAAGTCCGGATCGGCGAGATGGGGCCCGAGCCTCGCTTCGAGCAGGGCACGCAGCTCCCCTCGCACCTCGGGAGGTAAGGGGCCGAGGGGATATCTCGCGACGAAAGCTTCGAGCCCCGCATGGATCGCCGTGCCGAGCTCGGCCGGTCCGGGCACGGCGCCGAGCGGATCGAGCGGGACGAGGCGCAGGATATATTCCGCATAGATCGCGTAAGGGTCGCGCCGCAGCGTCTCGATCCGGGAGACGCTGAGCGCGGTCGGCCTCCGCTCGACGGGCGGGCGCGGCATCGGCCGCGCGATCGGCGCGACGCGGTCGGGCCGGTCGATCTCCCGCGCAAGATGCAGGAGGCGCTCGCCGCGAAGCGCGCAGGCGTGCAAGGTCTCGCCCCCGAGCGCGGCCATGCGCTGGAGAAAGCGCGAGGCGACCGTCGGCGCTCCACCGCGCTTCTTCGCCCGGCTCAGGATCACCTTCTCGTGGCCGAGCGCCATGAGAAGATCGTGCGCGGTCTGGCCGAGCCTGCGTTCGGGGGGCGTGAGACCCAAGGCGGCGCGCATCGGACGGTTGAGAAAGGCGTCGGTCTTGGCTTGCGGCGGCCAGATCGTCTCGTCGAGTCCCGCGAGCAGCATGACATCGGCCGGCAGCAGGCGAGCCTCGAGCAAGCCGAGGATCTCGAGGCGAGGATGCACGAGGCTCGCGCCGATCGTCACCTCGCGCGCGACCACGGCGAAGAAATGCGCGTAAGCGTCCGTGTCGAGGACGAGCGAGCCCGTGGCGCTCGCCGCGAGCTCGTCGAACAGCGCGTCGAGCGCCGCATGATCCTCGCCGCTCGGATCATCGGCACCCGTAACGCGCGCGCAGGCTTCGCGATGCGCTCGAACCCAGGCGGCGAGCCCCGGCTCGGCCGCGAGCGCCGAGAGAGGCGCGAGCGCGTCACGCAGACGGACGAGAAGCTCCTCGACTCCCACCCAGTCCTCTTCAAAGATGCGCTGCTTGGCCGGATGCGCGAAGCGCTCCCCGGCTTCCGCCCTGGCGCGGGCGACGGCAGCCTGGGGCTGCGCCAGGAGCGCATCCAGGCCTTGCCCGGCGAGGCCCCTCGAGCGCAGCACGCCGATCTCGAGCAGGCCCGCGAGGCGGGAAAGCTCCGCTTGGGAAAGGCCGAGGCACGTGAGCGGATGGGAGAGCAGCGCCGCGAGGTCGAGCGCCGAGCTTCCGCGCATCGCGCAGGCGATCACGAGGCGAGCGAGCGTGCCGTGAGGAGAAGCGAGCAGCGGCTCCCCGGCGGAGTCGTCGATCGCGATCCCCCAGCGTAGGAGGTCGGCCCGCACCCTTCGGGCAAGATTGCGATCCGGCGTGATCAGGGCCGCCGTCGCTTTCGGATCCTCCAGGACCTCGCGCAAGGCTATCGCGACCGCGAGCGCTTCCTCGCGCTCGTCGGCGGCCTCGACGAGGGTCATACCTTCGAGGGCGGCTGCGAGCGCGGGCGCGTCGAGCCTCTCGCAGAACCCCTGCCAGGCGTCGGTCGTCTCGGCCGGACGCAAAGCCTCGGACAGGAATCTTTCCCGCGCCGCGAGCGCCCGGGACGGCGCGCCCAGCGCGGTGACCTCATCCCGGCCGACGCCGAGCACCGGCAGGAGCCTGCAGAGCATGGCCTGGGGATGGGTGAAGGCGGCCTCGCGCTTTCGATCCGGGTCGTCCGCGATCAGCGCGAAAGACGCCTCGTCGAGGGTCTGATCGAGGCCCGGCAGGACCACGGCCCCGCGAGGCGCCGCTGCGATCGCCGCGAGCAAGCGCGCGGTCGCCTTGTTCGAGCCGGTGGATCCGATCGCGATCACCGGTGCCGCAAGGTGCCCCTCGCGCAGGCGGAGGCCATGCGCCTCGACGAGCGCCACCTGGCGCCGCGCCTTGTCCACCAGGCCGAGGTCCGCGACGATCCGCGGCCAGCGAGTCATGGCGATGTCGAGGAAATCCAGCGTGATCCGCCAATAGGGGTCGAACTCGGGCAAGACGAGCGGGTCGAGCTTCTTCCAGGCGACATCCTCGATGATCAGCTCGTCGATGAGGTCTGCGAGCTCGCCGGAGAGGTGCCACGCATCAGCCGCCGTCGTTCCGACGAGGCAGGCCTCGCGACTGTCCACCTCGCGTCGGCCCTCGGCATCTACCGAGACGATGGCGTGGCGCAGGGCGCGCGACCAGCGCAGGACCAGCTCGGCGAGCTGGAGACGACGGGGGATTTCGCCGATCGCCCGCGGCAGGTCGAGACCCTCGGCGTCGAGAGAGGTCTCGTCGGAAACGAGGCTCGTCTCGGTCTCCTCCAGCGCGCCGAGCGGCAGGATTTTCGGCAAGATCACCGTTTCCCGCTCGAGCGCCGCGCAGAATTCCTCCGCCAAGGCCGAGGCGGACCGCTTCGTCGGCACGTAGATCGTCGCATCGGCGATCTCGAGCGGTCCGAGCGCGCGCGAATAGCCCTCGATGATCCGCCCCTCGAGCAAGGCCGCGACGAAGGTCGCAAGGAACGGCGCGCCGGGCGGAATGGTGAAGATGGGTTTCTGTCTCACGCGCGCTTCTGTCGGGTCGGTGCTGAAAGCCTGAAAGATCATGCCCCGCGACGACCGCGGCTCCTATTCCCCGTCGGCGAAAATCCACAAGCTCGCGGACTTGCGCGGCACCGTCGGTGACGCCGCGGAGGATAGGCCCCGCGCGGCGTCGGCGCAGCTCTCTTGAGCACTTGCGAGATTCATGAAATGTTTACCATGAGCTGATCCGGCCTTCGCACCCTGTCCGATTGCGAGGATTTCCGAAGGCTGCGCTCGGGGGCTTTTGTCCTGTCGCAATTTCACGACGCGAACCGGCGCCCGCTTCGCTGGAAATCGCTCTGATTGCCTTGCCGTATCCGAGCAACATCTTGGGAGGGGTACGAGATGAGTCCGAGCCGCAAGTCCTGTCTCCTGGCCGGCGCCGCAGTCGCCGCGAGCCTGTTGCCGCCGCTCGAAACCGCCTATGGCCAAGCCAATCCGCACCTGACACGGCCGGCCAGCCACGATGGAGTCTATGCCGTCCGGATCGTCACCGAGAAAGGTGCCTGCGACCGGTCCTATCTCTGGACCATCGCGATCTCGGGCGGCCGTGTCAGCTCGACCGGCGCCACGCCGCTCGAAGCCTCGGGCCAGATCAATCCCCGCGGGTTCGTGTCGCTGGCCTTTCGCGGCTTCAACGAGGTCGCCCATGTCGTCGGCCGTCTGAAGGGCCGGCAAGGATCGGGCACCTGGTCGTCGCCGACCCTGGCCTGCGCCGGAACCTGGCGCGCGGCGCGTCAGAGCTGACGACCACGCGACGCGAGCGACTGGCTGCGCCGAGACCGACGCATTATGTGTCGTTCGGGGACCGGACGGGTCGCCGGAAAACAGCTCATGAGCGCGATCCCGGATTTCTCGAGCCTGCCGTTCGCCGAGGTGAGCGACGGCGGCGCGAAACTCGATCACGATGAATTCGGATCGAATCGATCCGAATTCATCGTGATCGATTCCCGAAGTCTGGAGCCGGATGCCGGCGGAAAACCGGTGTCCACCTTTCCTCACCCCGCTCTGCCGACCGAGCCATGGCTTACCCCCGAAGGCATCGCCGTCGATCCGATCTACCATGAGGACAGCCTCGCCGGGATCGACACGCTCGGCACGTTTCCGGGGATCGCGCCCTTTCTCCGCGGTCCCTACCCGACCATGTATGTCGCGCGGCCCTGGACGATAAGGCAATATGCCGGCTTCTCGACGGCCGAGGAGTCGAACGCCTTCTACCGTGCGAACCTCGCCGCCGGGCAGACGGGCCTCTCGATCGCCTTCGACCTCGCGACCCACAGAGGCTACGACAGCGACCACCCACGAGTTGCCGCCGATGTAGGGATGGCCGGCGTCGCGATCGATTCGATCCTCGACATGCGCACGTTGCTCGAGGGCATCCCGCTCGCCGACATATCGGTCTCGATGACGATGAGCGGCGCGGTCCTGCCGGTGCTCGCGCTCTATATCGTCGCGGCCGAGGAGCAGGGCGTGGCGCCGGCGAGCCTCGCCGGCACGATCCAGAACGATATTCTCAAGGAGTTCATGGTCCGCAACACCTATATCTATCCCCCCGGGCCATCGCTGCGGATCACCACCGACGTGATCGCCTATTGCTCGCGGAACCTACCGAGATTCAACCCGATCTCGATCTCCGGCTACCACATGCAGGAGGCGGGCGCCCCGGCCGATCTCGAGCTCGCCTATACGCTCGCGGACGGCCTCGAATATGTCCGCGCCGCGCTCGCGGCGGGTCTCGCCGTCGACGATTTCGCGCCGCGGCTCTCGTTCTTCTTCGCGACCTCGATGAACTTCTTCATGGAGGTCGCGAAGCTCCGCGCGGCACGACTCCTGTGGGCGAAGCTCGTCGAAGGCTTCGCGCCCCGCTCGCAAAAGAGCCTCGTCCTGCGCACCCACGCACAAACCTCCGGTTGGTCGCTCGCCGCGCAGGACGTGGACAACAACATCATCCGCACCGCGGTCGAGGCCATGGCCGCGACGCAGGGCCATACGCAATCGCTCCACACCAATGCGCTCGACGAGGCCCTCGCCCTGCCCACCGACAGCTCGGCCCGCATCGCCCGCAACACGCAGATCCTCCTGCAGCAGGAGAGCGGCACGACGCGGATCATCGATCCTTGGGGCGGCTCCTATTATGTGGAGCGGCTGACCGCGGAGCTCGCCGCTCGGGTTCTCGCCCATATCGAGGAGATCGACTCCCTGGGTGGCATGGTCCAGGCGATCGAGGCCGGGCTCCCGAAACGGCGGATCGAGGCGGCGGCGGCGCGGACCCAAGCGCGTATCGACAGCGGCGCGCAGGCCGTCGTGGGGGTGAACCGATTCCGGCCTGCGACCGACGATGCCGTGAAGGTCCTCAAGGTCGATACCGGCGCGGTGCGGGGGCGTCAGGTCGAAAAGCTCGGTGAGCTCCGGGCGACGCGCGATGCGCGCCTCGTCGCGCAAAAGCTCGCTGCGCTGACCGAAGGTGCGGGGAGCGGAGGCAATCTCCTCGCGCTTTCGATCGAGGCCGCGCGCGCCCGAGCGACGGTCGGCGAGATGACGGAAGCGCTCGAGAAGGTCTTCGGCCGGCATCACGCGAGGTCCGAGTTGCTGACGGGGGTCTATGCGCGCGAGACCGGGCGCCAGTCCCTCGCCTTCGCGCGAGCGGAAAGCCTCGTGAGGGATTTCACGGAGAACGACCGGCGAGCGCCGAAGATCCTCGTCGCCAAGGTCGGGCAGGACGGGCACGATCGCGGCCAGAAGGTGGTGGCCTCCGCGCTCGGCGACCTCGGCTTCGAGGTCGCGCTCGGCGCGCTCTTCGCGAGCCCGGAGGAGGTCGCCGAAGAGGCCGCCGCGGCCGACGTTCACATCGTCGGGGTCTCGTCTCTCGCCGCGGGGCATCTCGCCGCCCTGCCCCGCCTGCGGGCGGCGCTCGAGGCTCTGGGACGCGCCGACATCATGATCGTGGTCGGCGGCGTGATCCCGCCGCAGGATTTCGACGCGCTGCGGGACATGGGCGTCGCGGCGATCTTCCCGCCGGGCACATCCATTCCCGAGGCGGCGGCCAGAATGCTCGACCTGCTGAATGCGCGGCTCGGCTACCGGCAGCCGGAGCCGGCGGATCCGGCTCCGGCATCGGGTCAGGTCATGTTCAGGGCCGACATGTAGAGCTCGAGGATCGCTTCCATCTCCTTGCGCTCGGAATGATCCTGCTTGCGGATCTTGACGATCTGGCGGACCGCCTTCACGTCGAAGCCGCGCCCCTTCATCTCGGCATAGACGTCACGGATATCGTCCGAGAGCGCCTTCTTCTCCTCCTCGAGCCGCTCCACCCGCTCGACGAATTGCTTCAGCTCCTCGGCGGCGACCCCCGTATCGGCGACGTCGTGTGTCATCCGTGACCTTCTCCTAGAGCACCTTCCAGCGAAGCGAACATCGGTTCGCGTCGTGAAAATGCGATAAAACAAAGAAGTAGAGCTGCTATCCGATTCCATCGGAATGGAAAGCGCTCCCGCGTTTCTGCGTGCTTCCTACGAGTTGAAGGTTTCGAGACTGTGGCCGTCAAGCCGGTGGCCGCGGTCATCCCCACGAATCGGTCACGAATGGCGTCCCGTCCGGCTCGGCACGAAGGAAAGCTCGTGCACGTCCGGGCGCGCGAGCACCGGGCGCAAGCTTCTCGCCAGCCGGTCCGCCCAGGCGAGCGCCGCCTCCTCGCTCGCGACGAGGTCCTGGCGCGTCTCGATCAGGAGACCGGCGAGGCCGCGCCGGGTGACCTCCTCGTCGAGCGTATCGCCGACGAGCGCCCCATCGTAGGGCTCGTTGTCGCCGACCATGAGGCCGTCGGCAGCGAGCGCCGCGATCAAGGGGGCGGCGAAACGCGGGTCGCGGTCCCAGAGAATCCCGACCTCCCAGGGCCGCGGCGTCGTCCGCCAGACCGGCGTGAAGGAATGGATCGAGACGATCGCGGGCACGGGGCCGCGCGCGATCATGGCCTCGATCGTCGCGCCGATCGCCGCGCGATAGGGCCGCCAGAAGGCATCGCGCCGGCGGGCGATCTCGTCGGCAGTGACATGGGCATTGCCCGGGATGATCTTGCCGTCCGAGAGGAGCATGACGAGGGTCGGATCGTCGGCACCCCGGTTGGCGTCGATCAGGAGCCGCGAGAAACGCGTGAGCAGCGCCGGCGCTTCGAACAGCGCGGCGAGCTGGCGCGTCACGCCAGCCGCCCCGATGTCATAGGCGATGTGCCGGCCGAGCGCGTCTGCGCCGAGGCCGAGCGTGCCATAGGCGGCCGGCAGCACATTCGAGGCATGATCGCAGAGAAACAGCACGCCCGCATCGAGACGGCCCTCGATCCGCTCGACCGGATCGAATCTTGCGTCGGCTTCGGGGAAGATGCTCGGCTCCATTCCGGACCATGGCGAAACCGCAGCCCGGCCGGGCGGCATAGGGATGCGACGCGATGAAATTCTACATGACCCCGGGGTCTTGCTCGACCGGAATTCACATCATTCTCGAGGAGCTCGACAAGGCCTTCGAGGCCTATATCGTCAACCTCCCGGGCGGCGATCATTACAAGCCGGATTATGTCGCGATCAACCCGAAATCGACCATTCCCGCGCTCGTGCGCGACGACGGCACCGCGCTGACGGAAGTCCAATCGATCGCCTTCTGGCTCGGCAAGACGCATCCGCGCGCGAAGCTCCTCCCCGACGACGCCGAGGCCGAGACCCGGGTGATCGAGACCCTCGCCTTCGTCGTCGGGACGGTGCACGGGCAAGGCTTCGCGCGGATTTTCGCGACGCCGACCTTCACCAAGAACGAGGCCGACCACGAGGCGGTGAGGACATTCGGCCGCGAGCTCGTGGAAAAATGCTTCCAGATCCTGAACGAGCAGCTCGCGGGCAAGGACTATGTGGTCGGGACTTTCTCGATCGCGGACCCGATCCTGTTCTATGTCGAATTCTGGGCCGACAAGACGAAGATCCCCCTGCCCCCGAACCTGCAAGCGCACTACACGCGGATGCTGGCGCGGCCTGCCGTGCAACGCGTGCTGCGCGAGGAGGGCTACAACCTCGCGACGCTCGGCACCACGTGACGCGGCGACACGCTAGAGCGGTTTCCGATCCGGTGGAATCGGAAACCCGCTCTACACCCTTGTAGTGTCGCAATTTCGCATCGATGCCGATCTATCGGAACATCGAGATCGAAATGCGAAGTGGTATCCACGTCGCTGAAAATTTCACTAGCGCGTACTGCTCGGCCCATATTGCAGCACCTGCACCTTCTCGAGCGTGACGAGGCCGTTGCCCATCATAGAATCGAGAACCGGCAGGAAGGCATTGATCTTCTCCTCGCTGTCCACGATCTCGATGACGAAGGGCAAGTCCTCGGAGAGCCGCACGATCTTCGCCGTGTGGAGCCGGCTCGAATGGCCATAGCCCATTGGCCCACGTAGCACCGTCGCGCCGGCGAGATGCAGCTCGCGCGCCTTCAACACGATCGCCTCGTAGAGCGGCTTGTGCTGATACTTGTCGTCCTCGCCGATGAAGATGCGGAGCAGCATGGCGTCGCGGGGAATCTGCATGGCCGTATTTCCTTCTACCGATTGATCGAGACGGCAAGGAAGTGGCCGAGCCAAACCGCCAGCAAGCAGAGCACGATCGACACGCCGATGTTGGCGCCGGCATAGAGCCATTCACCGTCCCGCACGAGGTTCAGGGTCTGCAGGCTGAAGGAGGAGAAGGTCGTATAGCCACCGCAGAGGCCGATCATCACGAATTGGCGGGCCTCGGTGCCGACGAGAAGGCGGCCGTCCGGCCCGGTCAGGGTCGAAAAGAAGCCGATGACGAGGCAGCCCGAGACATTGACGAGGATCGTGCCCCAGGGAAAGGTCTCGCCGATCCGGTTGGCTATGACGCCCGACAGCCAGTAGCGTGCGCCGCCGCCGAGGGCACTGCCGAGCATGACCCACAGGTAGAGCATCGCGAAGTCGACCTCCCCCGTTACCGGATCGAGCCGTAATCCACATAGGCGACTGTATCGCCGGGCTGCACCGAGGTCACCTCCTCCGGCAGCTCGACGAGGCCGTGGGTGCGGGTGAGCGAGGTGAGGACGGCGGCGCCCTCGACAGGATATTTTTCCGCGACCCACGCACCTGGTCCCTCCTCGCGCAGCGACACGCGGACGAACTCGCGGCGGCCCTTCTTTTTCTTGTAGGAGAATGCGGAGGTCACTGGCAGCAACCGCGCGGGCTCGTAGGTCGCGCCGCACAGTGCGGCGACGAGCGGCCGCACGACGGCGATGAAGGTGATGAAGACCGCGACCGGATTGCCGGGGAGGCCGACGAAGGGCGTGCCCTCGATGATGCCCATAGCGACCGGCCGGCCGGGCTTGATCGCGAGGCGCCAGAAGACGAGCGATCCATTATTCGACAGCGCCGCCTTGACGTGATCCTCCTCGCCGGTCGAGACGCCGCCGGACGTCAGCACGAGATCATGCGTTGCCGCGGCCTCGCGGAGCGCCGTCCCGATCGTTTGCGCGTCGTCCACGAGGATGCCGAGATCGGTGACCGCGACACCGAGCCGGTGCAACAGCGCGTGCAGAAGGAAACGGTTCGCGTCATAGACCTTGGGCACCTCGAGCGGCTTACCTGGCGCGACGATCTCGTCGCCGGTCGAGAATATCGCGGCCGTGAGCCTCCGCCGTACCTCGAGATGTGTGATGCCCAGCGCGGCGGCGAGCCCGAGATCCTCCGGCCGCAACGTGCGGCCTTTCGCGAGGGCGACCGCGCCGGCACGAATATCCTCTCCGGCGAGGCGCCGGTTCGCGCCCTCAGCGAGCCCCGGCGGCAGCACGACGGCACGATCGTCCTGCGTTCGGCAATCCTCCTGCATGAAGACAGTGTCGAATCCCGAGGGCATGGCCGCACCGGTGAAGATGCGCACGGCCTTGCCGGCGAGATCGCCCTGTGCCAGAGCGGGATGAGGAAAAGTGGCTACCGGTTTTCCGCCCGCATCCCGCTCTAGACTCTTGGAATCGATCACGTTCATGACTTTGGACCGATTCGGTCCGAAGTCATCGTGATCTAGCGCGTGGCCCGCGGCGACCCGACCGCCAAGGGCGAGGATCGTCTCGGCTCCGGCGGCGAGATCGCAGAAGCGTACGGCGTAACCGTCCACGGCAGAATTGTCGAAGCTCGGCAGGTCGATCGGCGCCGTGAGATCGCGGGCCAGCACGCGGCCCTCGGCCTCGATGAGGGGAACTGTCTCGGTGCCCTCGACGCAAGGGATGCGTGCGAGCAACATGGCGACGGCCTCGCCGACCGGCATCGGAGCTTCGCCCGCCACGAAAATGTCCTTGCCGAGCTGTGCCATGGATCTTCCCGAATGCTCAGGCCGGAACGGCGGCTGAGAGACGTTGCAGCACCTCCTCGATCGGCAGCGCGAGATCTCGGGCGAGCGCAACAACCGCGTCGATATCGTCGAGATCGGCAAGCGGCAAGCCGGCAGGTGCACCCTCGCGCGTGTCGCTCGCCAGCGCGATGATCGTCGGATCGTCGGGATAGAGGAAGGGCTTGCCGTTCGCCGCGCGAAAAACCTCGATTTTCGGGTGGCGATCGCGCTTGTAGCCCTCGACGAGGACGAGATCGACCGGACTCAAACGTCCGAGAAGATCGGCGAGGCGGGGTTCCGGCGCGCCGCGCAGCTCGTGCATGAGCGCGAAGCGATTGGCAGAGGCGACGAGCACCTCGGTCGCGCCGGCCTCGCGATGCAGGAAGGAATCCTTGCCGGGCGTGTCGATATCGAACGCATGATGCGCATGCTTGAGGGTCGAGACGGTGAGGCCGCAGGCGCGCAAGCGCGGGATGAGCTTCACGATCAGCACCGTCTTGCCGGCGCCGCTCCATCCGGCGAGACCGATCACGCGCATGGAGGCCTGTCCGTCGCGGGGGAAAAGCCGATGTCGCAAAGATCCTGCAGGACATCCTCGCGCGCCAAAGTCTCGATGAAGCTTTTTACGGCAGGCTCCTCCCTGCGTGCGAGGGGAATCGCGAAATCGTAATGCTCCTCGCCCAAGGGCGTAAAGCCGAGGCCATAGGCGCCCGCCACGGGTGCGATGGCGACCCCCCAATCGGCGCGGCCCTGGGCGACCGCGGCGGCGACTGCATTGTGCGAGCGAGGCTGGTTCCAATAGCCGTTCGGCCGGGCCGCGCCGAGAAGGCGATCGATCAGGATCCGCGTCCCCGCGCCCTGGTTGCGATTGACCATGAGGCAGCCCGGATCGGCGAGCGCTGCGGAAAGCGCCGCCTCGACGGTTTTCGCCGTAAAGCGCGGATCGCCCTCGCGGAACACCAATCCCTGCATGCGCCGCCAGCCTTCGACGAGCTCGAGGCTTGGGCCGAGGACCGCACGATTGTAGAGGTTCGTCTCCGGATCGAGCAGATGGATCGGCGCGATGTCGCATTCGCCGCGCTTGGCCGCCGCGAGGCCCGCGAGGCTGCCGATCGCGACGATGCGTATCTTCACGCCCGCCTCGGCGAGCCGGTCGATCACGACCTCGAGCCCGATACACTGCGAGCCCATGATCACGAGATCGGGCGCCGCGCTCGTGGGATCGAGCAAGGTGACCGCGTGGCGGCTGCGCTCGGGAACATGGTCGGCGAGGTCGGGGATCGTGAGGAACCCGTCGGCCTGGGCGAAGGCCGAGACAGAGCCCGAGCCCTTGCCGAGAGGGAAGGCATTCAAGCCTTGCGAGCCCTTTGCCAGGGCGACCATCACGAATTCCGTGCGGCCGAGGTCGGAGAGGACTCGCACCGGCACATTCGCCTCGACCTCGACCTCGCGCCTTGCGGGCAGCCCGCTCATGGCGCGGAGCACCGGGACGACGAAGTCGTGGAAGGTGAACATGGCTGAGGTCGGGAAGCCCGGCAGGACCACGACGGGCTTCCCCCCCACGACGGCGAGGCAGAGCGGCTTGCCGGGCTTGAGCGCCACGCCATGGGCGATGATGCCGGGGGCACCGAGGCGCGACACGATCCGTGCGGTGAGGTCGCCCGCGCTTTTCGACGTGCCGCCCGAGAGGATCACCATGTCGGAGCCCGCGAACGCGGCGCGGATGGCATCCTCCAGTGCGGCCTCGTCGTCGCCGATCGCGCCCAAAGAGACTGGATCGCCGCCGTTCTCGGCGATAGCGGCGGCGATCACCGGCGCGTTCGAATCGTAGATGGCCGCGGGACGCAATGGCTCGCCAGGCTGCACCAGCTCGTCGCCCGTCGACAGAACCGCGACTCGTGGCCGGCGGGTGACCGGGACCTCGGCGATGCCACAAGCGGCGAGCATGCCGATCTCGCGGGAGCCGATGCGCGCGCCGCGGCGCAGGAGCGTCTCGCCCTGCGCGACATCGTGCCCGGCGAAGCCGATGTTCTGGCCGGAGGCGACGGCACGGCGCACGAGCACATGGTCGGGTCCTTCGGGGTCGCTGTGCTCGACCATGACGACAGCGTCGGCCCCGCGGGGAAGCGGGCCGCCGGTCGCAAGGGTCGTCGCCGTCCCCTCCGCCACCTCGATTCGAGGCAGGACCCCGCAAGCGATCGTCTCGGCATTCAGGCGGAGCCGGACCGGAGAGGTCTCGCTCGCGGCAGCGACATCGGCCGCGCGAACAGCGAAGCCGTCCACCAGCGAGCGATCGAAGGGCGGCACATCGATCGGGGACCGCAACGTCTCGGCGAGGATCCGGCCGAGGCTCGCTCCGAGCGCGACGCGTTCGGCGCCGAGCGGCTGCATAGGGAGCGCGGCTTGGAACCGGCGCGCGGCCTCCTCGCGTGACAGCACGCTGAGGAATTGTTCCTGCGCGGCGGGGGCCTTCGGATCCTTGGTCGCGAAGTCGCTCATTCTAGGCGCGCCTTGCCGGACTGCGAACGCATCGTCGTCTTTCGCCCTCGGGTGGCTTCAGAGAGCTCGAGCGTAAATCTCGTGCCAGGCGGGAAATCCTTCCGAGTCCGGCGGAACCACGCGCCAGGCTTCCGCGTCGAGGATCACACCCCAAGGAATATCACCCGTCGCCAGTGGTTCCCACATTCTCTTGCCATGCGCCCCCGTCGCGCACCGCAACAGGACGAGATCGCTCATGCCCGGGGCCGAGACGATCTTGCGCGTGAGCGGCAAAGAGGCGGCGGGTTCACGGGGCTTGCGGCCGGCGAGGCGGTCGAGGCAGGGCCTGGCCAGCAAGAGCCAGGCCGCGAGCGCGCATTCGAGGCGGTCCGGACCGAAGACGACGGGGACCGGACCCGATGCGGAGCTGCGCGCTACGAGGCCGCAGCCCATGCTCTCGCCTGGACGAACCGCGAGGCCGTGCGCCAGGACCTCGCCCGCCACGCTGACAGCCGTCGCGATGGTCCCGCCGCAGCTCGAGTCACCGAAGACGAGGACGAGATCGGCATCTTTTGCGGCCAAGGTCCGCGCCAGGGCCACGGGATCGCTCGCATTCGGGGAGTCGACGCTGACGCTCGCGCCCTCGCGCTCGGCCGCGGCCGCGACATAGGCGACGGCGGGGCTCGGAGTGCCCGCCAAGCCAAGGATCGAGACGGAAGGCGCGCGGACATCGATCTCGGTCAACCCCGCGAGCCGAAGAAGCGCAACCTGCTCCGGCCGAAGCGCCTCGCCGGCATCGACGAGTAGCGTCCCTTCAGCGAGGTCCGCGCCCCGCCCCCGCGCGCCTTCGAGAGGCGCGACCGGGCCGTAGATCTCGCAAGGGAAGGCCGACGTATCGACAAAGGGCAAGGGCAGCACCGCGTCGGTCGCTTCGGGCAAAAGGTCCCCGGCGCGAACAAGGCTCGGGGCCGTGGCGGCAAAGCACGGGGCATAGGACGAGGCGCCGAGAGTTTCCTGCGCGAGGACGGCCCAGCCGTCACGAAGCGCGATGGCGCGGTCGGGCACCGGAGCGGGTGCCGAGACCGCAGAGGCAGCCACGCGGCGGCAGGCGTCGCCGACCCGCAGCCGCACTGCGGCGACCTCGGCGCACGCCGCTTCGAGGGCGGCCAGGGCGTCGCCGAGCGGCACGAGCCGCGCGAAGCCCAAGTCCCGAGCCTCATCCGGCACGAATCGCTCTTTCCGCGAGGCGCTTGATGAGCTGCACGCCCGGCGACTGCGGATCGGAAGGGAAACGGGGGAGCGACAAGCGATGCGCGTGCAGCTGGCCGAGATGCGCGCCGAAGCTCACGGCCTCGCCGGCCCGCTCCTCGATCTCCTTGCGGGTGGTCTCGCCTCGGCTATAGGCTTCGACCAAGCCGATCTCGATCTCGGCCGGCATGACACCCTCTCGGGCGCTTTCCGATCCAGCGGAATCGGAAAGCGCAAGGCGATCCTGGCTTGTCGCATTTTCGCATAGCGAGGTCGCTGTTGCGAATCATCCTCAGCGAAATGTGAACCATTCTCCGGCTCGCCGAAAGACGCGCTATCGGTGGGAATGCTCCACATTCTGGAGCACCGCCATTCGCATAGGGCCATAGCCTGCGAGACCCGCCCCGAAGACCACTTCGGGCCGTGCCGCAGGGCCGTGGTCCTGCCCCGAGCGCGCAGCCCGAAGCGTCGGTCCCGATGCCGAGGTCAGCTGTGACACTAAGCGGGCGAAAAACTCCTTGTCCAGGCGTCTTTTCAAATCGAACGTGATGAGCATGGGATTTCGTCTCGTCATCGCGCGCCCCGTGACTGCCATCATGGCGGCCTAGTCCATCGAGAGAGTTGGACAGGGCGCTCGACCGGTCGAATTCATTTCGACGACGCCATCGTAGCCGCAAGCGCCTAAAGGACGACAAATATCCGTCTACAAATGGACTGATCGTAGGCCCGAAGACAGGGCTCCAAATCGCAGCCCCGAGACCGCGACCACCTTTCAGGAGGTGGCGTCGGACTGTCGGATGGCACGAGCGCATTCTAAGTTCGTGGTCGAGCCTCGAGGCCGATCATTAAACGCCGAGCAATCGGCTCGAAAGCGAAGGGACGAGCGATGGCGATTGCCAAGAACACGATCTGCCTATGGTACGACAAGGACGCAGAGGCTGCGGCGCGCTTCTACGCCGAGACTTTTCCGAACAGCTCGGTCGGTGCCGTATTCCGTGCTCCCAGCGATTACCCGTCCGGCAAGGCGGGCGACGTGCTGACGGTCGAGTTCACGGTCGCCGGCATCCCCTGTCTCGGGCTCAATGGCGGGCCCGCGTTCAAGCACAACGAAGCTTTCTCGTTCCAGATCGCCACCGACGATCAGGAAGAGACCGACCACTACTGGAACGCGATCGTCGGCAATGGCGGCGTAGAGAGCGCGTGCGGCTGGTGCAAGGACAGATGGGGTGTCTCTTGGCAAATCACGCCGCGCGTGCTGACCGAGGCGCTGGCGGCCGGCGGCGAGGAAGCAAGACGCGCGTTTGTCGCGATGATGGAGATGAGGAAGATCGACGTCGCCACGATCGAGGCGGCTCGGCGCGGCTGATGCTCCTGTGACCGCCGATCCCTGCCCGATCGCCCTCGACCTCTGCGGCCTGAAATGTCCCCTGCCCGCGCTCAGGATCCGCAAGGCGCTGCGTAAGCTCGCGCCCGGCGCCCTGCTCGTCGCGTCCTGCACCGATCCATTGGCTGTCATAGATATCCCGCATATGGTGCGGCAGGAAGGCGACATCCTCGAGCGACAAGAGGCGAAGGACGGCGTGACGATGTTTCATATCCGGCGAGCGGCGCCGCGCACTCCGGCGGGGAGCGCATGACGAAATCCTTGGCCGCTGTCGTCTTCGAACCGGGCGAGGACGTGAATCGGCTCGTCGCGGATTTCGCGGCCGATCTCGCGCGGCAGGGCTTCAGGCTCTCCGGCGTGATCCAGATTTCCGCGGAGGTCGAATCCTGCGAATGCAAGGACACGCACGTGCTCGATCTCGAAACCGGGGCGCATCTACCGATCCTGCAGGATCTCGGCAAGCATTCGGAATCCTGCCGGATCGACACGGCCGCGCTCGCCGAGATCGGCCATTTGATCTCGGCGGCGATCGCGCGGCACCCGGATCTTCTCTTCATCAATCGTTTCGGCAAGCTCGAGGCCGAAGGTAAAGGCGTCTACGAGGGGATCGGCGAGGCAGCCGCCTCCGGCATCCCGACGCTGGTCGCGGTCTCGACGCGCTATCTCGCACCCTGGCGGCAGTTCACCCAAGGCCTCGACGAGGAACTCTCCTGCACCGCCCGCGAGCTCGACGCCTGGTGGCAGTCGGTCGCCTCGGTGCACCCGTCGGTGACGTGACCCTGCCGAGCGAGCCCGCCTTTGCAAAGACGTTATCATCTCCTCGATGTCTTCACCCAGAAGCCGCTCTCCGGCAATCCGCTCGCGGTCGTCAGCGACAGCGAGGGGCTCGATGCGGCGCAGATGCAGGCCATTGCCGCCGAGCTCAACCTGTCCGAGACCGTCTTCGTCCTCCCCGCGAGGGAGCGCGGCGCGGCCGCACGCTTGCGCATCTTCACGCCGAAAGCCGAGCTCCCTTTCGCCGGTCATCCGACCATCGGCGCGGCCGTCCTGCTCACACGTCCGGGCTGCGACGGCCCGCGACCGCCCGAGGACTCGACCTTGGTGCTCAAGGAGGAGATCGGCACGGTGCGATGCCGCATCGTTCGGCGCCAGGACGAGGCTGCTTTCGCGAGCTTCGTCCTCCCCCATCTGCCGGTCGAGACCGGCACGCCGCCACCCGACGCGCTGATCGCCGCGGCGCTTTGCCTCGACGAGAAGGACATCGGCTTTCCCGGGCACCGGCCGTCGCTGTTTTCCGCGGGCCTGCCCTGCGCCTTGATCCCAGTCGCCGGGCTCGCGACGATCGCGCACGCCCGGGTCGAGCCGGCGACCTTCGCCAGCGTCTTCTGCGGTCTCGAATCGCCGGTCGTCTATCTCTACACGAAGGACACGGTGGAGCCCGGCCATGCGTTCCATGCGCGCATGTTCGCGCCGAGCCTCGGGATTGCGGAAGACCCCGCGACCGGCTCCGCCGTCGCCGCCCTCGCGGGTG
Organism: Beijerinckiaceae bacterium; assembly: GCA_024304885.1. GTDB lineage: Bacteria > Pseudomonadota > Alphaproteobacteria > Rhizobiales > Beijerinckiaceae > Methylocapsa. The sequence goes on along the minus strand of JALJOM010000003.1, from coordinate 1,625,010 downwards.
TCCTCGCGGCTTTCGAGCGACCCGCCGACGGGCGTCATGCCTATGTCATCGAGCAGGGTTTCGAGATGGGCCGGCCGAGCGCGATCACGCTGTCTCTGGACATCGCGCAAGGACGGCTCGCGTCGGTCTCGATCGGCGGGCACGCGGTCGTCATCGCCGAGGGGACCCTCTCCTTATGAGAGTCGATCCGCCGCGTATCGAGCACATCCACGAGATCGACTATCGCGTCGAGCAGACGCCCTGGCACTTCGCGATCGAGGAAGCCGCGGCCGTCGATCGCCATTGGGGCAAGCTCACCGCCCAAAACCCGCGGCTCTACAACGGCCGGGTCTTTCTCATGCATCGCATGACGATCAACGAGGACGACGGCCGGCGGATCCTGCGGGGTGCCGCGCTGGAGGCCGACTACAAGGCCTTCATCGCCTGGCGTGACTTCGGCAATCCCGACCGGCAAGTCTGCAATTGCTTCGCGATGGCGGCGCTCGTCTCCGACGACGGAGCCTTCGTGCTCGGCCGCATGAACGCGCATACGGCCAATCCGGGCCTGATCTATTTCCCGTCGGGAACGCCCGACCCGCACGACCGCCGCGAGGACGGGACGATCGATCTCGCCGGAAGCGTCGAGCGCGAGCTCGCCGAGGAGACCGGCATAAAGCCGCAGGATGTGGTGACCGACCCCGGCTGGACCTTGGTGCTCTCCGGGCCGCGTGTGGCCTGCATGAAAACGGTTCGCTCGCCTCTGGCCGCGGCGGAGCTCGAGGCCCGGGTCGCGGCTTTCGTCGCGGACGATCCGTTTCCCGAGCTCGACGGCCTCTATTCGGTCCACTCGGAAAGGGACCTCGACGAGGCGCGAATGCCCGACTTTACGTTGCGCTATCTGCGTCATGCCCTCGCGGGGGGAACCGCGCGCTGATTGCGCCCGGAAGAGGCTTGCTTGCGTTCCGACGGACCCCTGGCCGGGAGCGAGACGCACTCCCTCGAGCCCTTACGTCATTCAACCGCCCTGCGGCCTCTGAATCCCCAGAAGGACGTGCACTGCCCCACCCGCTCGTGAAGACTTGGCCATTCCCTCGTGGCGCTACCCTTGTGCTTCGGGCAATTCACCTCGGAAATGCGAGCTTTTCCAGCGGCCTTGTTCCTATCGAACGCTGCGGCCAGCGAACTCTTCTCGCTGCAGAAGCACGAGGCAGCAGGACCTTCAACGTCGCTCGCGATGCGAGGAACGCATTTCGACCTGCAAGATAGGAATCGTCCCGAGGTTGCGGAGTGTCAACCGCCCGCTCGAATAGCAAGGATCCGCCTATTCCGCGTCGCTCGAGATTTTCGGGAGAGCACCGAGCGACCTGTCCTTGGAACCCGACGCGGCCCGCATCGAGGCTACCTCGCGTGACATTCATCGGGGAGCCGATGCCTGACGCAACGCTTCGCTGGAAATTGCTCTAGATCACGATGACTTTGGATCGAATCGATCCAAAGTCATGAAACGGGATCGATTCCAAAAGTTCAGAGCGAGATGCAGGCGGAAAACCGCTGTACGCTTTTCCTCATCCCGCTCTAGCTCCGTCGTCCGCGCTGGGACGAGACTGCGGGCCTCGACGGGCCCGAGCGGTCTCAGGAACGGTAGCCGTAGCGCTGCTTCGACGCTTGGACGAGCTTACGGGCCTCGGCGTCGCGACCCGCTGCACAAGCCTCCGCGGCCGTCTTCAGCTCGGGCTCGACCTCGTCGTAGACGGGTCGGTTGATATAGCCCTTGTCGACGTCGCTCTTCAGGATCGTCTGGAAGCGCACCAGGTCGCCGGTACAGGCGGCGCCCTCCGGCAGCCTGGGCCAATCGGGCGGGATCGGGCCCGACGCAGCTGCGCTCGCCGTGGGGTTCGGGCCGGTCGAGGGCGTACAACCGGCTAGCGCGGTCGCGATGCAAAGCCCGACTGCCACCAGGAGCTTGGTGGGTTGCCGCTTGGTGATTTGCCGCATCGTGACCTCCGCCTCATGGCCTCTTGATCGAATGGGCCGTAAGGCGGAGGTCTGTCAACGGACCAGTGATGCGAGGAGCATACCCGACCCTTCGCGCGAACCTCGGATCCGCGCGGCCGGACAAGTCTTCGGCATCATGTCGGCCGGATCAGCCGCCCACCACGGCCCGGGGCAGGCACGGCCAGACCAGAACCGTCTGCCGTTCAGCTCAGTTCATCGATGTAGTGCATGCCGCAAGCGCTAGCGTCGCGCCGACGCTCAGCAAGAAGATAGCCCGGGCTAGATGTTGCATGACGACCTCCCAATCACGTTCCTCGGTTGATACTCCCCGAAGGCAGCGGCTCAACCCGTCCCATCGTGCGGGCTGGGCCCTCCTTCATGGCGTTACCCTTGTGCTTCGGGCAATTCGCCTGTTTCGTCTACAAGGTTCGGTACGCTTCGAGCCGGTGCGGCCGAGCACCTGAGTGCCCTCCGGGAACCGCGCCCACCCACGTCGCACCTTCGGCCGAGACCAGCCGAGGGCCACCATGACAGTGCCGAGACACAAGAGTCGCACGTCCCGCTACGGCCGGCATTTTGCGAGAGCCGCATCGAGACCTGCAGGGGAGAGATTGTCCCAAGACCCACGAGTGTCAACCACCCGGTCGAGTGGGCAGATCCCATACTTGTTGCAGAGTCTGCCTCGGGAAGTGGAGACGAGCTTGACCTGGAGCGCTCATTTGTCGCTGTCGGGCGGGCGAGCGCGGCGTCCGTCCGCAGCCGCCTCGATCGCGCCCGCGTCAGGCGCTCGCGTCGGCCTTGCCGAAGAGCCCTTCGAGCAATTCCTCGGACCGGCGGCGACCGGCCTCGGTCATGAACACGGACTTGGACTTGCCCACAGGATTGCCGATGAAGCCCTTCTCGTGGAGCCTTCGCATGGCATCCCAGTCGAACCCCTTCCACGCTCGGCCGTCGTGCAGCCCGAGGTGGAGCAGCGCCAGAACCGCGTCGTCGATCTTGTCCTCGTCCAGGTGCATCAGGGACCTCTCGCTCCTCGTCGCAGGAACCGAGAGTGTCGCAGACGCGGCGCGCGCCGTCATCCGACCCCACCTCCACGAAACCCGTCGCCGCAGCCTCGGGCGTGAGGTACGAGATGCGAGGATCCGTCAGTTCAGGGCCAGCGCGTCGCGGACGAGCACGGCGATATGAATCGACGGGCGCCCGCACCCATGGGCGATCTGGTGGCGGCAGGAAAACCCGTTGGCGATGATCGGGGTCGCCTCGGCGGACGCGCGCACGGCCGGAAGGAGCGAAACCTCGGCCATGGCCATGGATGCCTCGTAGTGCTCCGCCTCGAGCCCAAAGCTCCCGGCCATGCCGCAGCAGCTCGATTCGATGATATCGAACTTGAACCCGGGGATGAGGGTCAGCAGCTTGCGGGTGGCCTTCATGACCCCGAAAGCCTTCTGGTGGCAATGGCCGTGCACCAGCGCTGTCGGCAGGTCGAGCGCCTTCAAGTTCAGCTTCAGGCCGCGCTGCTGATGCTCGCGGACGAGGAATTCCTCGAAGAGATAGAGCTGCTTGCCGAGATCGCCGACCTCCGCGCCGAGGCCGAGGCTGTAGAGCTCGTCGCGCAAGGAGAGCAGGCACGACGGCTCCAGCCCGACGATCGGGGTCCCCTTGGCTATCTCCGGGCGGAAGGCCGCGAGCACGCGCTTGCCCTCGCCACGCGCCTTCTCGACCATTCCCGTCGTGAGATAGGTGCGCCCGCAGCAGAGCGGCCGACTCGGCTCCGGGTCGTCCGGAGCGGGCTCGGCAATCCTCACCTTGTAGCCCGAGGACGTGAGCACCGTGACGGCGGCCTCCGCGATCTCGGGATCGAAATGATGGCAGAACGTATCGACGAAGAGAATCACCTCGCCGCGCTCGCCGTCTGCCGCGCTCTCGAACCCGGCAAAGGGCTTTTTCGCAGGGAGAGGGATCGGGCGGCGGGACGTGATGCCGAGGAAGCGCTCGGCGAGCTTCGCGAGAACCTTCGACTTGTTGCGCAAGAAGATCCCGAGCCGGAGAAGGCGGCGGTGGCGTCCGGTCCATTCCGGCACGCCGCCGAACAGCCGCGTGCGACGCGGAACCCCCAGGATCTCGTGACGCTGGGCGAGATACTCGGTCTTGATCAGCGTCATATCGACCGAGCTCGGGCATTCCTTCTTGCAGGCCTTGCAGGAGACGCAGAGGTCCATCGATTCGGCGAGGCGCGGATCGTCGAAGGATTTCTCGCCGTAGTCGCCGTTGAGCGCCGCCTTGAAGGCCGCGACGCGTGCCTCGGTCGAATGGGCCCGGTCGCCCGTGATGCGATAGCTCGGGCACATCACGCCCTTGCCGGTGTTCTGGCAGTCCCGGCTGTGCATGCAGACCGCGACCGCCTTGGCATAATTTCCGCCGGTCGCGGGAATGCCGGAATAGGCGTCGCCGATCCCGTAGGTGTCGTAGGCCGACCAATCGAGAAAAGTCTTCATGGAGGCTCGTTCGCTCGCCGCGACCAGTTTGGACGAAATCCAAGCAAGCTCTGCGCCATTACCCGGCAAACCGGCCGTGCTACCGGTGAGAGCGACCGAGATGCACCTCTGCGATCGTGTCGAGCCGGTCGGACGCGGCGTTTCGCCACCCGAGAATCGTGTACCGGTCGAGACATCGAGAGGCGAACGAAGGGATGAAATGGACCAGGAACTCTCCCCGGGGAGCGCGGCCGAGCCGCAGAGCCTGCGCCGCGTCGTGGCCCTCGTCGCCCTCCTGAACCTCGCCTATTTCGGCGTGGAGCTTTCGGTCGCGCTGGCGATCGGCTCGGTCTCGCTTCTCGCCGACAGCATCGATTTTCTCGAGGACGCCTCGGTCAACCTCCTCATCGTCGCGGCGCTCGGCATGACCGCGAGCACACGGGCGCGGGTCGGCATGTTGCTCGCCGGCATCCTTCTCGTTCCCGGGCTCGCCACGCTCTGGACGGCCTTCGACAAGCTCATGACGTTCGAGGTGCCCGACCCGGTGCCCCTGTCGCTCGCGGGGGCGGGCGCGCTCGCGGTGAACCTCGCTTGCGCATTCATGCTCACGCGCTACCGCCACCACAGCGGCAGCCTCACGCGCGCGGCTTTCCTGTCGGCGCGCAACGATGCCTTGGCGAATATCGCGATCGTCGCCACGGGGTTCGTGACCGCCTGGACGCTCTCGGCCTGGCCGGATCTGATCGTGGGGCTCGGGATCGCCGCGCTCAATGCCGATGCCGCGCGCGAGGTCTTCTCTGCCGCGCGCGACGAGCACCGCGCCGCGTCACCGTGACCTTCGCGCCAGCGTCTTGCGCGCCTGCGCGGCAGGACGGTAGGCGGCGAGGAAGGTGCGGACCGCGATGGCGACCACATGGTCCCTGCGCGCGTCCGTCGGCGGGTCGGCCGCATTGAAGAGGAGCGGCTTCAGGATCGTCGCGAGGCAGGACTCGAGGAATTGGGCCGCGGCGACCTCACAATCCTCGATCTCGAGCACGCCGGCTTCGACCTGAGCCTCGAGATAGGCCGATAGCTTGCGAACGCCCTCCCCCGGACCCGCCTCGTAGAATCTCGTGCCGATCTCGGGCATGCGCTCCGCGATGCTGATGATCGTGCGCAGCGGCGACATGGATCCCGATCGGCACAGGAAGCCGACGAAGCCGCGGCCGAGTCGCGTCAGCACGGCCTCGATAGCGTGATCGGCCGGATCGAGGCAGAACACGGCCTCGGCCTGGCCCCCGCAGACCTCGTGCGCGATAGCCTCGAAGAGCTTCTCCTTGCTGTCGAAATAGACGTAGAGCGTGCCTTTCGAGACCCCCGCCTCGCGGGCGATCTCGCCCATGCTCGCGGCATCGAAGCCTCGGGCCAGGAACACGTCGCGCGCGCCTTCCATGATCTGGCGCCGCTTGGTGCTGTCCCGAAGCTCCGCCGGGGCGAGGCCTTTCGGCTCGGCCGGATCGGGCATCTTTCCTCCTGCTCACATTTGCTCGAGCGTATTGACCGAACGGTTCGGTCAGGATTGACATAGGCCGTGAGGTCGTCTAAGTCAAGCAGTTGACCGAACCGTTCGGTCATATTCGGGAGCGCTTCCGATGAACGGTGTCGCGCTGACCATGCTCTTCGGCGATCGCGCGAAATACCTCGGGCTCGTCTTCGGCATCGCCTTCTCGACCATGCTGATGTCGAACCAAATCTCGATCTTCGCCGGGCTGATGTCGCGCACGGCGAGCCAGATCCTCGACGCGCGCGAAGCCGACATCTGGGTCATGGACCCCCGCGTCCTCTACGTCGACGAGATCGAGCCCATGACCGATACGCAGCTCGGCCGCGTGCGGGGCGTGGATGGCGTCGAATGGGCGGTTCCGTTCTACAAGGGCCTGACGGTCGCCCACACCCAGGGCGGGGTGCTGCAGCAGGTGATCCTGCTCGGCGTGGACGACGCGACGCTCGTGGGAGTCACGCCGCGCATGGTGCTGGGCTCGGCCCTGAGCCTGAAGCAACCCGACGCGATCATCATCGACAGGGCCGGATTCGAGTTCATGTGGCCCGGCGAGAAGCACGCGCTCGGCAAGGTCATCGAGATCAACGACCGCCGCGCGGTGATCGTCGGCATCAGCGAGGCCTCGGCGCCCTTTACCACGTTCCCGGTGGTCTATACGAAATATTCGAGCGCGATGAACTATATCGGGCTCATGCGCAAGCAAATGTCCTTCGTCCTCGTGCGCGCGCGGCCGGGAGAGGATCCACACCACCTCGCGGGGCGGATCGCCGCCGAGACCGGGTTGAAGGCCCTCACCTGGCAGGATTTCGCCGCGGCGACCATCGGCTATTACATCAAAAGGACCGGCATCCCGGTCAACTTCGGGATCACGGTGGCGCTCGGCTTTATCGTCGGCGCCGCGGTCGTCGGGCAGACCTTCTACATCTTCGTGCTCGAGAACCTGCGCCAGTTCGGCTCGCTCAAGGCCATGGGAGTCTCCAACATGACCATCCTGCGCATGGTGCTGTTGCAGGCGATGGTCGTCGCTTCCGTCGGCTATGCGTTCGGGATCGGGCTCTGCGCCGCCTTCTTCGAGCTCACCTCGCGCGTCTCGATCAATCTTCGCGGCTTCGAGCTGTTGTGGCAGGTGGCCCTCGGAACGGCTTGCGCCGTCCTCGTCATCATCGTCATCGCGAGCCTCGCGAGCGTCCGCAAGGTGATGGTCGTCGATCCCGCGATCGTCTTCAGAGGCTGACCCACATGACTGATCCGTCGATGGCCGTGCGTTGCCGCGGCATCACCAAGTCCTTTCCCGCCGGCGACGGGATCGTCGAGGTGCTGCATGCAATCGACCTCGACATCCCCGCAGGTGAGCTCACCATGCTGGTCGGGCCGTCCGGCTGCGGCAAGACCACGCTGATCTCGATCATCGCCGGAATCCTCGGCCCCACGCACGGGACCGTCGAGGCCTGCGGGGTGCCGCTCACGAAGCTGCGCGATTCGGAGAAGGTCGCGTTTCGCCGCAAGGCCATCGGCTTCGTCTTCCAGCAATACAACCTCCTGCCGGCGCTTACGGCGGCCGAGAACGCGGCGATCCCCCTCGTGGCCGCCGGCATGCCCATGGCGAAGGCGGCGCAGCAATCCGCCGCAATTCTCGATCGGATCGGGATGGGCAAGCATATCGACAAGCTGCCGAGCCAGCTCTCGGGCGGCCAGCAGCAACGGGTCGCGATCGCGCGTGCGGTCGTGCATGCGCCGAATCTCGTCGTCTGCGACGAGCCGACGGCTGCGCTCGACGCCGAGACCGGCCAGACCGTGATGACGATCCTGAAGGAGGCGGCGCTCGCCGCCGACCGCGCGGTGATCGTCGTCACCCACGACAATCGAATCTACCATTTCGCGGACCGCATCGCGGCCATGGAGGACGGCCGGATCCGCTCTGTCCGGACCGCGACTGCCGGTCAATTCCTGGAGGTCGCCTGACATGACCCGAAGATTTTCCGTCACACGGCACGGCATCCCTCTCCTCGCCGTCGCCACGATGGCCTTCGCCACATGGTCGATCGCCTCGAAATACCGTCCCCGCGAGGTCACGGCGCCGCCGATCGCGGCCCCGACGCACGGCTTCACCAATGATGTCGCGGGAACCGGCATCGTCGAGCCGAGAAGCGAGGTGATCGCGCTCGCCATCGAGCGCGGTGGCGTGGTTTCCCGAGTCCATGTCGTGGCCGGCGATCTGGTGGAGGTCGGCCAGCCGCTGTTTGCAATCGACTCGCGCAACTACGAGGCGGCGGTTGCGGAGAGCGAGGCGGCGGTCGAGGTGGAAACTGCCGCGATCGCCTCGATCGACCAGAGCATCGTCCTGCAGCGCGACCTGATCGACCAGGCCCGCGCCGACCTCGACAGCGCGGAGGCGGAACGCACCCGCGCATCGCTCGACCACACACGCTACGCCACGCTCGTCCGCGGCGCCTGGGCGACGCGCCAACGCTTCGAGACCGCCACGGCAGACGTCGAGAAGGCCGGCGCGAGGGTGGCCGCAATGAAGGCGGCGCTCGCCAGCGCACGGCAGAGAAACGCGGTCCTTCTCGCGGAGCGCCGCGCGGCCGAGGCGCGGCTCGCGCGGGCGACAGCGGCCCGCGACGGAGCTCGGGCCGATCTCGACAAGACCGTGGTCAAGGCGCCGGTCCGCGGCGCGATCCTCAAGGTCAATGTCCGGCTCGGCGAATATGCGCAGGCGGGCGTGCTCGCCAATCCCTTGATGACGATGGGAGCGATCGATCCGCTGCATGTGCGCGTCGATATCGACGAGGCGGATTCCTGGCGGGTCCACCCCGATACGCGGGCGATCGCCCGCGTACGTGGGAACTCGGAAATGTCCGTTGCGCTCTCCTTCGTGCGATTCGAGCCCTATGTCCTGCCGAAGCGCTCGCTGACCGGCGCCACATCCGAGCGCGTGGATACGCGCGTCCTCCAGGCGATCTACGCGTTCCGCCCGGCCGATTTCCCGGCCTTCGTGGGCCAGCAGGTCGATGTCTTCCTAGAGGCGCCGAGCCGCGCGGTGGCGTCGGAGCATCCGACCTCCGCGCGCGTCGCGTTCCGTGCCGCCGGTGCCACCACTTCCCACATCGCGAGCCGCATCCACCGCGCGGATCAGGTGGGGACCGAGCCCACGCGATAGAGCCAATCGTAGCGGGCGAGGAGAGTGCGGCCGCCGGCTGCGCGCATCGCGAGATCACGCGCGAGCGCGGCCGGACCCGAGAGGTGGTAGATCGTCCCTTGGGCATGGGATTGCCGTTGCACGCGGTCGGCCCGCGCCCGGCGCATGGTCTCGTAGGCGACGAGGCCTCGCTCGACATCGACCGCAGCGGATAGAGCGTCACCGAGCGCGGAGGCATCCTCGATCGCCTGCGCCGCGCCCTGCGCCAGGAACGGCAGCATCGGGTGGGCCGCATCGCCGAGGAGGGCGACGCGTCCCTGCGTCCAGCGGGCGAGCGGCGCGCGCTCGACGAGCGGCCAAATCCGCCAGTCCGGCGCCGCCGCGATCAGGTCGCGCAAGGGTGCCGCCCAGCCGGCGAACCTCCGCTCGAGAAAGGCCGGATCGCCCGGGGTCGACCAAGCGCCCTCGCGCGGCGCGACCTTCGGAGCCGTGTCGAGGACCGCGACGAGGTTGACGACCGATCCGCCCCGCAGCGGATAATGAACCACATGCGCGCCCGGCCCGAGCCAGAGGTTCGAATCCGGCTGAAGCAGCTCGGGCGCGACCGAGGCCGCCGGAACCAGTGCACGCCAGGCGGTGCGGCGCGCGCTCGGCACCACGCGTGCCGCTCCGACGAGCCTTTCACGCAGGCGGGACCGCACGCCGTCGGCGCAGATCAAGAGATCGCCGGTCGCCGCTTCCCCGTCCTCGAGCGCGATCGTCACCGCGTCGCGCGACGCGGAAAAATCCGTGACGGCGGTGCCCGTGCGCAGCGCGACCCTGGGCTCTGCTGCGACCGCGGCGACGAGCGCGCGTTGCAGGTCGGCGCGATGGGCGAGGAGGTAAGGCGCGCCCCAGCGCCACTCGGCATCCTCGAGCGGCAGGACGGCGAGAAGGTGCCCGTCGCGCGCACGCCGAACCCGGATCGCTCGGGGTTCGAGGGCTGCCGCGCGCAGACGCTCGAGCACGCCGAGGCGGCGCAGGATCACGCTCGCATTGGGTGAGAGCTGAAGCCCCGCGCCGACCTCCTCGAGCCTCGGGGCTTGCTCGAAGATCGAGACCTCGAAGTCCGCTCGGGCTAGGCACAAGGCCGCGGAGAGCCCTCCGATCCCTGCGCCCGCGATCAGCGCCCTTCGCCGCTCCACGATCGGGACGAACGCGGCTCAGGCCGGCTCTGACGCGGGCTCGGGCTCATAGGCGCATTCGGGCGGCACGCTGCCGCCATGGAGCGTCGGATCGAAGACGTAAAGGGTCGAGCAATAGGGGCAGATCGCTTCGGTCTCGTCGCCCATGTCGATGAAGATATGCGGGTGATCGAACGGCGGCAGCGCGCCGATGCACATGAATTCCTTCGAGCCGATGCGCACTTGCGGCACCCCCGGCTGGTTGTGAAAATGCGGCGTCGAATGCGTAGCCATGCTCTCGTCCCGGATGGAAAGTCGCGCGGACCATAAGCGAGAGGAGCGAGATTGGGTAGCCCCCTCCTCGCGCACGCCTGCCCGTGGTCCCGTCCCGAGCCGCGCTCACGGGGACGAGCTCGCGACAAGGCTCATAGGGTCGAATGACGACCCGGGGGCGCTTCGTCCGGGCTCGCGGGAGACCTCCATTCGGGGAAGAATGCGTGCAATCGCCGGAAATTGCACTGTGTGGTTTCGCACCTCTCGAAGGATTATCGAAGGCGAGAATGAATAGGATTGGACGCCGATTCGGCTCGACGACAGGAGGCTCTGGGTGACCGTCACATTGCTCGCTCCCTTGTGGGCTGCGAACGCGCGTATCCAGAATGCGGCAAACAATGCGCCGCCCTTGCAGGCCGGGGCGACCGACAAGGTGGCGGTCGGGCTGCTTCAGACGGCACTGATCCAGACCGGCTTTCCGATCCCCGCCGGGCCGACCGGCAATTTCGGGACGCAGACCGCAGCGGCTGTCCGTGCCGCGGAGACCCGGTTCGGGTTCAAGCTCGACGCCGGCATCGCGGGCCGCGAGGTGCTCGGTGCCCTCGATCTCGCCATGCGCGGGTGGTCGCCGCCGGCCGGTGCGCATTGGGGCGGACTGCTCGCCAAGACCGTGGTGCCGCTCGCGCAACGCAAGGTCGGCAAGGCGATCACCGCGCTCCAGGACGTGCGCAACATGCTCTCCTTCGGCGCGTTCGACTTCGTGACCGCCGACGGTGTCACGATGGTCGCCTTGAAGACGCATTTCAAGCTCGTGGCTCCCGGCGGGACACGCGCCGGGTCGGAGGAATTCATCACGGTCTCGACGATCGATCCGCTGCTGGGCAACTTCCGCGCTCTGCAACGCACATTGGCCAATTCCGCGATGCTGCGGCATTCGATCTGTACGCTTGGCCTCGATACCGCGGCGGAGGCCGCTTTCGGTGGCCCCGTGCTGTTCGGGCCGCCCTATTCCGACTTCAAGCACGACCCCGTCGCGGTGACCAACATCGACACGACCGGCGTCAACTCGCTCGCCGCCATGATGATGCACGAAGGAATTCACGTCATCGACAGGCCATCGGGAGACGACGCGATCCACATCTCGGAGTTCACCGCCGCATACGAAACGCAATCGGCAACGAATGCGCGCCACAACCCGAGCGCCTTCGCGACCTTCGCGGCGCATATCGACGAGGGCCAGGACCGGCCACGCGCGCAACGCTACGGCCTCGGCGCCGGGCGTCCGCTCTGACGAGGGAACCGATCGCACCGCGCCCCGGATGCGGGTTCAGGAGGAGTCGAGCCATTCCCGCTCGTGGGGATGTGCCTTGCCGAGCCGACAGAACCGCGCGGTCTCACCCGCCGTAGGCGCGCGTGAGGTAATCCGTGATCGCCTCGGCATCGGCAGGATCGATCGGGGCCTTGAAAGCCTCGATCATCTTCCTCACCTCGGCTTGCCATTGCGTCCGGGTCAGGAACGGCGAGTTCATCACGATATAGTCGAGGCTGTGGCAGGCGGAGCACTGCGCCTCGACCGTATCGCGTCCCGGCCCCGGCTTCAGGGCGATATCCGGCTCGGCGCGCAGGTCCGACGCAATGCTCGCCACGGCAAGACCGAGAAGCAGGAACCGTCTCATGGGCACGCCTCGCGGCTCGAGCCGTTCGAACATCGATCAGTGCAAATGGAGACTCTACGCGCTGGGCAGGCTCCAGTCAAAAGCGGTTCCTACCCGGCGGAACTCGCGAAGCCTCGACCTCGGGGGGTCTATCGAGACTCGCCGACCGACGGGCTTCCCTTCACCTAGACCTGGTCGGCGAGGGGTTTGCCCTCGCGGTCGAGAACCGGAAACCTTCGCTGGCTGAGCGCCGAGAACGGATCGGGCGGATTCACGTAGAAGAAGGTGTTGTGAACATGCGGCTTCACGTCACGTCTTTCGTGCTCTGCGAGACCCTGAGTCGTCGTCTCGGAGTAGTTGTATGAACCCTGCAATATCGGGTCGGTCTCGATCGCTGCCTTGACGATGATCGGCTTACCGAACTCACCGATGGCCTTGTTTCGGTTGTTGTAGGGGCCGTCCTTTATCTCGGCGTTGAAGATGATCACCTCCTGTGACCCGCCGTTGTCGTCCGGCGAGACGAGCTTGAAGACGGGCGTATCGTCCTGCCTCATGACGACGTCCTGATAGATCGCCTCGGCGGTTGGCGAGTCGGGGTGATCTCCCCAATGATAGATCGTGGAACCGGCCGCCATCTGGAACCACGGGCGATTGTGGTTGTCGAGATAAACGTCGCCGGACAGTGCCTGCTGCTGAGCGATCGCCTCCTTCTGGGACAGCTTCATTATGTGATCCGGGATCTTGGCCGGAGCCCGAGGATGAGGCTTGAAGGGCGGCGGATCGTAACCCCAAGGCTTCGGTCTGTAGTCCTGATAGGTCCTGTTCGCCCAGTAATCATTTCTGGCCCGGACGAGAAACGGCAAGAACATCGTCCGGTCCAGGAGGTGCCTGGCGTTCTTCTCCGGCAGCCGCGTCAGGCATGTCGGCAAGATGTTGAAGTAGTTTCGAACCTTGCTCGCCCAGACGGGAAACGGCTTGGCCGCGGGGAACACGGTCTTCCAGCCCCCGTGCGCCTTCGCTGCGAAGAAGATTTCGTGTGGCGTCTTGGGTATCCAGTACTCGTACTTCTGTAGCTCCTCGACTTTCATTGATGCTCTCCTGAAGACGGATGCACCGTAGTGGACGCAGCTGAAGGGGTTGAGCCGATTCACAAAAGCTGGTCCTTGTCGCCGAGCCGAGGATCGCTTCCGTGCAGAATACGTTCTCGAACGCATTATCAGAGGCGCTCTCCGAGCACATCTCGCTATCGGCGACGACCTTCGGAACGTCATGCTCGGGACCCGGTATTTTCGGGTCCTTCGAGCGGTGCGTCCCGGCGGCGGCGCGACGTCGGGAGAGCATAGCGCCGAGCCGAAAGCCATCCGTGCGCGGCAGCACTCGGCATTCGAGAGAGGACGAGCGCCCGAGGTCAAGTAACGAAGATGGTGACGGGCTGCATGACGTTGTGATGGTAGCCGGGCGGGTTGTGGATCAGCTCGGCCACCTGGGTCTGCCCGATTCTGTTGGTCGCGCGCGCGCGAAACGTGTGGGATCCCCTCGCGGCGGCCTCGAAAGCGTGCCGGAAGGTCCGGAACGCGAAAGGGCCGAGATCCTCGCCGAGCTCCGCTGCGACCCAGGTCTTGCCGTCGTCGGCGGTGATCTCGACGGAGCGAACCCCGTGGCCGCCGTCCCAGGCGATTCCGCCGATGACGAGCTTCGCCCCGGCCTTCACCTCGGCGCCATCGGCATGACTCGTGATCAGCGAGTTGATCAGGATCTCGGTGATCGGCACGTTGACGGCGGTGTCCTGTGACGGAAACCGCGTCACGATCGGAAACCTTCCCGAAGGGATCCGATAGCCGGGCTTCATCCAGAACCCGTCGTAGGGCTTCGCGACGACCTCGATCGAGGTCAGGTGCTTCACCCAATAGGTTGCGCTCCAGCCGGGCACGACGAGCCGCACCGGGAATCCGTTCCAATGCGGCAGCGGCTCACCGTTCATCTCGTAGGCGAGAAGCACGGTCTTCTCGAGTGCCTTGGCGACGGGCAGGCTCTTCGCGAAGTCCGGCGCACCGGCGACCACCGGGCCGTCGGCGCCGTCGAAGACGATCTCGAGCGCATCCGGGCCGAGCCCGACGAGGTTCAGCACGTCCTCGAGCCTCGCACCCTTCCAGCGGGCGCAGCCCATGGCGCCGTTGCCCCATTCGATCCCGGCGACATGGGGCCGGAACAGCCCGCGCCGGTTGCCGGCGCATTGGCAGACGGCGACGACCTCGGCCGCGGGCAGCTTCCTCAGCTCCTCGAGGTCGAGCTCGCGGGAAGCTTTCGCCGCGGCTCCGCCGACTCTGAGCTTCCAGGTGCGCGCGTCCACCTCGGGAATATCGGCGAGATGGTAGCGGACGAAGAACGCGTCGTTTCGCGTGATCGCGGTCTTCAGGTACTCGATCGGCGTCTCGTAGTTCGGCGGCCGAGTGGTGAGCTTGATCAGGGGCTTCTTGCCGGGAAGGGATTCGAGCCGCGCCTCGGCACGCGTGCCTGCGGGCAGGAGCGGAGAAAGCTCCGGACCGGCACCTCCTTCCGCGCGTCCCTCTGCAGGCCCCTCCGCGCGCGCGGGGAAAGCCGCTCCGAGCAACGCCGCGCCGGCTCCGGCTCCGACGGATTCGATCAGATCGCGACGCGTAATCATGCCGAGGCCTCGCAATCATGTCCGAAGCAGGTCGCGGGCAATGATATCGGGCCGCTCGGCTCGAAAACAAGCGCCGGAGCCTCGATGAATGCGCGTCACCGCGCGCGCGGGTGCGCCGAGCGATAGGCGTCGAGGAGCCGAACGCTGTCGACCGCGGTATAGGCTTGCGTCGTCGAGAGCGATACGTGGCCGAGAAGCTCCTGGATCGCCCGCAGATCTCCGCCGCGACCGAGAAGATGCGTCGCGAAGGAATGGCGCAACGCATGGGGAGTCGCCGTATCGGGAAGGCCGAGCGCACCGCGCAGGCGCTCGACCACGAGCTGCAGAATGCGGGGGCTCAGCGGCCCGCCTTTCGCGCCGACGAACAAAGGGCCATCCGGCGGCAGGTGATAGGGGCAGAGCGCGAGATAGGCGGCAACGGCCTCGCGCACGGGCGCGATGACGGGCACCATGCGTTGCTTGCGTCCCTTGCCCATGACGGTCACGGCATCGACCGCGCCGAGCGGTGCCTCGGCGCGCTTGAGGCCGAGGGCTTCGGAGATTCGCAATCCGGCGCCATACAGGAGGGCGAGCACCGCGGCGTCACGGGCGAGAATCCAGGCCGGACGGTCCTCGGCCGCACGCGTCTCGGCCTCGACCACGCGACAGGCAGCCGCCGTCGTCAAGGGCTTCGGGAGGCTTCGCGGAACCTTCGGCGTGCGGACGGCCGCGAAAGCACCCGCCTTCGCGGCGCCGCTGCGCTCGAGGAAGCGTGCGAAGGATCGGAGGCCCGCGAGCTGGCGCATCAAGGAGCGGCTTCCGACGCCGTCCGCGCGCCGCGACGCCAGGAAGGCGCGCACGTCGGCGGCATCCAGCGCTCCGAAGCCTTCGAGAGAGAGCGGCGCGCCGAGATGCGTCGTCGCGAAGGACAGGAACTGCCGCAGGTCTCGCTCGTAGGCAGCGACCGTATGGGCCGACGCCCGGCGCTCGGCGACGAGGGATACGATCCAGTCACGCGCGAGCGCGGCGAGGCGAGGATCGGCCGCCGAGAAGGGATCCGGCGAGGCGGGCACTGACGGCGTCCGGCGCATGATCGCCGCACACTCGACCATGCGGCTTAACTTTTCATTGCAGGTCCGGTGCGCAAGGCAGGTCCGGTGCGCGAGCGCGTCGAGGACCCGCGCCGCCTCGGTGCGGCGCGCTCGCTCGAGCCGCAGATCGCGCGAGCCCTGGCTCCGAGCGGCTTTCGCCCGAAGCGAGAAAAAGCAAACCGCGACGGTTCAGCCCAGAAACCTTCGCCGATCGCGACCCCTCATCCCGGCTCGCATCGCTAGCGATTCGAGTCCGTCTCCCCTCCGCAACCGCTTACCGCGGTTGCTCCGCCCGGGGATAAAGGTTCTTCCCGCGCCTCGATCGGGTCCTGACCCTAATGGTGCGGCTTGTCCTTGGCCGCCGCCGCGACGGTCTTGATCTCTTCGACGGCCGCGACGAGAAGCTCGTCCATCTTGCGCCGAATCTGATGGTCGGACTGCGCGACCCCGGCCTTGTCGAAATCCGCGCGGAGCATCCTGAAGACGTCCTCGTCGCCGACTTCCTCGAGGTCGGCGGCGACGAGTGCGGCGGCATAGCTTTCCGCCTCTTCCCCGGTCTTGCCGAGCTTCTCGGCGGCCCAGAGGCCGAGCCATTTGTTGCGCCTCACGTTCGCCTTGAACTTCAGCTCCTCGTCATGCGCGAGCTTGGCTTCGAAGGCCCGTTCACGCTTGTCGAAAGTCGTCATGGAATTCCCCGAATGGACAAGTGCCGTCGTGGCCCCTGCGGACCTTTGCTCATATAAGGCCGGTTCCAGGAAAACACCATCCACCGGAACGCGAAGCGGAGCCATGAAATCCGACTGTTTTCGGCCATGATTCTCTGTTAGAGCACGCTGGGGTCACTGGATACGGAGGATCGTAAGCCGGCCGAGATCGCACGCACCGGCCGGCATTGTGCGGAATTGTGCTTTCGGATAGGTTGGCGCCGTCGGTCGCCTCTCGGGCTCGAGCCGGAGACCGGACCTCACGTCACCGCGGCGCCATCCGACCTCGAAGCCTATGCCTGCCCCGCCTGACACTCGCGCCACGCTGCTCGTCTCGCTTTCGGACGTTCATAGGGGACACGCGCAAGCTCGGGATCGGGCTCCAGGACGTTCACAGGAGCCACGGCCGCCTATGGATCATCTCAAGCCACGGTTAATTCCCATGAATCGCCGCCGCCGCATCTATGAAGGCAAGGCCAAGGTCCTCTACGAGGGTCCCGAGCCCGGTACGCTGATCCAGCATTTCAAGGACGATGCCACGGCCTTCAACGCCAAGAAGCACGAGGTGATCGACGGCAAGGGAGTCCTCAACAACCGTATCTCGGAGTTCATCTTCCAGAACCTCAACGACATCGGGGTCCCGACCCACTTCATCCGCCGCCTCAACATGCGCGAGCAGCTCATCCGCGAGGTCGAGATCGTTCCGCTCGAGGTCGTCGTGCGCAATGTCGCCGCAGGCTCGCTCGCGAAACGGCTCGGGATCGAGGAAGGCACGCAATTGCCGCGCTCGATCATCGAGTTCTACTACAAGAACGACGAGCTGGACGACCCCATGGTCTCCGAGGAGCACATCACCGCCTTCGGCTGGGCGAGCCCTCAGGAGATCGACGATATCATGGCGCTCGCGATCAGGGTCAACGACTTCCTGTCCGGGCTCTTCCTCGGCGTCGGCATCAGGCTCGTCGATTTCAAGATGGAATGCGGCAGGCTCTGGGAAGGCGACATGATGCGGATCGCCGTCGCCGACGAGATTTCGCCCGACTCGTGCCGGCTGTGGGATATCAAGTCGCACGACAAGCTCGACAAGGATCGGTTCAGGCAGGACCTCGGCGGGCTCGTCGAGGCCTATACCGAGGTCGCGCGCCGTCTCGGCATCCTGCAGGAGAACGAGCAGCCCCGCGCGGTCGGGCCCAAGCTCGTCCAATAAGGTCGTGCTTCCGGGAGGAGGCCCGAGGATAAGCTTTCGCGCAAGATGCAGAAGACATTTCCGCGAAGGCTGCTCTCGGCAGGATCGCAAGGGTTCGAACCTGCGGCGAGGCTGACCGAAGAGCCCGATTTGCGGCGAGCGCAAATCGATCTCCACGGAGGCGCAGGCCTCCGTTTTTCTTTGGGCCGGGGCCGCCGGCGAGCGGCACCCGAGCAGAAGGCCGAGCATCGATGAAAGCGAGAGTTCTCGTCACCTTGAAGACGGGCATCCTCGACCCGCAGGGCAAGGCCATCGAGGATGCCTTGCGCGCGCTCGCCGTCGAGGGCGTCGAGAGCGTCCGCCAGGGCAAGGTCTTCGACATCAAGCTCGCGCTCACCGACAGCGCGAAGGCCGAAGGCGTTCTCCGCGAGGCCTGCGAGAAATTGCTCGCGAACCAGGTCGTCGAGAATTACCAGGTGGAGCTCGGCTGAGCGCAGCGGCCATGAACGCAGCCGTCATCGTCTTTCCGGGGTCCAATCGCGAGAAGGATGTCGCGCGGGCACTCACGGCCGCGACCGGCCGCGCGCCGGCTTTCGTCTGGCACGCGGAGACCGCCCTGCCCCCCGGGACCGACCTCGTCGTGCTGCCCGGCGGCTTCTCCTACGGCGACTATCTGCGCTGCGGCGCCATCGCCGCGCGGGCGCCCGTCATAGCCGCCGTGCGCGCCCATGCTGCCCGCGGCGGCCTCGTGCTCGGCATCTGCAACGGCTTCCAAATCCTCGTCGAGACCGGGCTCCTGCCGGGCGTCCTCATGCGCAACGCGAATCTCCGCTTCGTCTGCCGCATGCAGCACCTGCGTGTCGAGCGCAACGACACGGCCTACACCTCGCACTACGAGCCGAGCCAGGTGATCGAGGTCGCGATCGCGCACGGCGAAGGCAACTATGTCGCGGGCGCCGAGACGCTCGCGCGTCTCGAAGGCGACGGCCGGGTGGCGTTCCGCTATTGCGATCGCGACGGTGTCGTAGGCGGGGCCGCCAACCCCAACGGATCGATGCACGACATCGCCGGGATCTACTCGGAGAAGCTCAACGTTCTCGGCCTGATGCCGCATCCCGAGAACCTCATCGACCCGCTCGTCGGCGGGACCGACGGGCTTTTATTCTTCGAGAGCCTGGCCGCGGCGTGACCCTTGCGAGAGTCGGTTGCCTGCGGCGCGCTTGTCTGGTTTCCTCGCCGCGCGCGACCTCGAAACAGGACATGACGAATGTTCAAGGACGAAACCGGCGGCGGCCGACGCAGGCCGTCCCGTAACGTGCTCGGCCAGACCTTGCAGCCCTGCTCGCTCGATCCGGTCACGGGGTTCTATCGCAACGGCTGCTGCGACACGACCGCCGAGGATATCGGCAGCCATACCGTCTGCATCGTCGCGACGGAAGACTTCCTCGCCTTTTCCAAGGCGCGCGGGAACGACCTTTCCACGCCTGCCCCGGAGTACGGGTTTCCTGGATTGAGGCCCGGCGATCGCTGGTGCCTCTGCGCGCCGCGCTGGCAGGAGGCTTTCGAGGCCGGGAAGATGCCGCGAGTCGTGCTGCAGGCGACGCACGAGGGTGCGCTCGACTATTGCGACCTCGCCGACCTCAAGCGCTATGCGATGGACCTGTCCTAGAAGCATTTTTCCAGAGAGCTGGAACCCTGTCCGCCGGCCGCGGCACCGCCGGGTTCTTGACCGTCTCCGACGTTCCCCTCTAATGGCGCCGCGGCGCTCGGCCCTCGGGGCGGCGTGCTCAACCCCGATCGGACGGACGAGACCTCCATGCTCAGATTGGCCGCGCTAGAGTGGTTTCCGATCCGATGGAACCGGAAACCAGCTCTGCATCTTGGTCTTGTCACAATTTCGCGACGCGAAGTGGTATCCGCTTCGTTGGCAATCGCACTTGCGCTCGCCGTCCTTTTGTCTTGCGGCGCAGCCTCGGCGGCCACGCTCGACCAGGTGAAGGACCGCGGGCATCTCGTTTGCGGCTCGAACCTCGGGCTCGCCGGATTCGGCCTGCAGGACGATCACGGGGCCTGGGCGGGTCTCGACATCGACTTCTGCCGAGCGGTCGCCGCCGCGATTTTCGGCGACGCGAGCAAGGCGCGCTTCCTGCCCCTCAGCAGCAAGGACCGCTTCACGGCCCTGCAATCCGGCGAGATCGACCTCCTCGCCCGCAATACGACCTGGACGCTGAGCCGCGAGGCCGGCCAGGGATTTCTCTTCGCCGCGATCACCTATTTCGACGGCCAGGGATTCCTCGTCCGCAAGAAGCAGAATCTCGACTCCGCGCTCGACCTTGCCGGCGCCTCGATCTGTGTCCAGCAGGGAACGACGACCGAGCTCAACCTCGCCGACTTCTTTCGCGCCAACAACATGAAATACGAGCCGGTGGTCTTCGCCACGGCGGACGAGGCGGTGCGGGCCTACGAGGCCTCGCGCTGCGACGCCTACACGACCGATGCTTCGGGCCTCTATGTCGAGCAGCGCAAGCTCGCGGAGCCGGACGCTCATGTCGTGCTCCCCGAGATCATCTCCAAGGAGCCGCTCGGTCCGGTCGTGCGCCAAGGCGACGACCAATGGTTCAACCTCGTGCGGTGGGTGGCCTTCGCCCTGCTCGACGCCGAGGAGCTCGGCGTGACCTCGAAGAACGTCGATGACAAGGCGAGGTCCGAGGTCCCCGACGTCAGGCGGCTTCTCGGCTTCGAGGGCAATTTCGGGGAGGCTCTGGGGCTCGGGTCGGATTGGGCCTATCGGATCGTGAAGCTCGTCGGCAACTACGGCGAGATCTTCGACCGCAATCTCGGCGAAGGCTCCAACCTCAAGATCAAGCGCGGCATCAACGCGCTCTGGTCGAAAGGGGGGCTCCATTATGCGCCGCCGGTCCGATGAGGCGGCGGCTCATCGTCGCCTCGCAGCCCCGCTGTCCCGCCTCGCGACCTCCCCCGCCCTTCGCCGCACGCTCGTCCAGGTCGCGGTCGCAGCCGTGCTCGGCGGGCTCCTCGTCGCGGCTTTCCTCGACGTGCGCTCCAACATGGAAGCGCGCGGGATCCCGACCGGCTTCGGCTTCCTCGACGATCCCGCGGGATTCGACATCAACCAGAGCCTGATCGCCTATTCCGCCACCTCGACCTATGGCCGCGCCTTTCTGGTCGGGCTCTTGAATACGTGCCTCGTCGCGGCGATAGGCCTCGTGCTTTCGACGCTCCTCGGCTTTCTCGTCGGCATCGCCCGTCTCTCGCCCAACATGCTCTTGCGCGGCCTCGCGAGCGCCTATGTCGAAGGCTTGCGCAACGTGCCGCTGCTGCTCCAGCTCCTGTTCTGGTACAATGCCGTCCTGAGGCCCCTGCCGCCCCCGAGCGAGGCCCTGCTCCTCCCATTCGGCAGCGCGCTCACCAATCGCGGCCTCTACCTGCCGGCGCCAATCGCCGCGCAGAGCCTCGCACCGGTCGCGCTCGCAGCACTCCTCGGGATGGGCGTCGCCTTCGTGCTTTTCCGCCGCATGCGCGGCAGGCACGGCCCAGCGCAAGGGGTCCGCGTGGCGGTAATCGCTCTCGCGCTCGTGCTGCCGCCCGTGCTCGCGACGGCGGCATTCGGCTGGCCGGTGACCTTCGAGCGTCCCGAGCTGGGAAGGTTCAACTACGCGGGCGGCCTGCGCCTGACCCCCGAGCTCGTCGCGCTCGTCATGGGGCTCTCGCTCTATACGGCGGCCTTCATCGCCGAGGTCGTGCGCGCCGGGCTCGAGGCGGTTCCGCGCGGACAGAGCGAGGCCGCCGCGGCCCTCGGGCTCGATGCCTCGCGAACCTATCGCTTCGTCCTCATTCCCCAGGCGATGCGGCTCATCGTCCCCTTGCTGACGAGCCAATACCTGAACCTCGTCAAGAATTCCTCGCTCGCGGTCTTCGTCGGCTATCCGGATCTCGTGCAGGTCTTCGCCGGCACGGTCCTGAACCAGACCGGGGCCGCGGTGCAGGTGGTGCTCGTCACGATGGCGGTCTATCTCGCGATCTCGCTCGTCGCCTCCGCGGCGATGAATCTCTACAACCGCCGCGTCGCGCTGGTGGAACGCTAGCCGTGGCGGGAGGTGTGGCCGGGGGTGAGCCCCCGTTCCTTCGTGCCGGCCACGCCGCCGAGGGCCGCGCGCCGCCGCCACCGCCCGGCCTCGCCGCGACCCTGCGGAAGAACCTCCTCGGCTCCTGGGGCTCTTGCCTCATCACGCTCACGGGCCTCGCACTGATCGGCCTCGCGCTGCCGCCGCTCTTGCGGTTCCTCGTTCTCGACGCGGTCTTCATCGCTCCGGACGGTGCCGCCTGCCGCGCGCCGGGCGCCGGAGCCTGCTGGGCGTTCATCGCCGCGAAGCTCCCCTATCTCGTCTATGGCGCCTATCCTCTCGGCGAGCGCTGGCGCGTGGATACGACGCTGGTCCTCGGCGGTGTGCTGATCGTCTGGCTCCTCTGGCTCGATGCGCCCTGGCGGCGCGCCGCCACGATCCTGTTCTTCGTGGCCTTTCCTCTTGCGGCCTTCGTCCTGCTCTACGGCGCCCCCCCGCTCGGCCTCGTCCGCGTCGAGACCAATCTCTGGGGCGGCATATTCGTCAGCTTGCTCGTTGCTCTCGTCGGAATCGTCGTGTCGCTCCCCTTGGGGATTCTTCTCGCGCTCGGGCGGCGCTCCCGCCTCCCCGTGCTGAGCCTCGCCTGCACGAGCTTCATCGAGATCCTGCGCGGCGTGCCGATGATCACGGTCCTGTTCATGGCGAACACGATGCTGCCGCTCTTCGTGCCCGAGACTCTCGCGCCCGATCGTCTCTTGCGGCCGCTGATCGGCGTCGCCCTCTTCGCCTCCGCCTATATGGCGGAGGTCGTGCGCGGCGGCTTGCAGGCCATCCCCGCGGGGCAGATCGAGGCCGCTCAGGCGCTCGGGCTGCACATGCTCACGATCCAACGCCGCATCGTCCTGCCTCAGGCGCTCCGCCACGTCGTTCCGGGAATCGTCAACACCTTCATCGGCCTGTTCAAGGACACGACGCTCGTCGCGGTGGTGGGCATTTTCGACTTCTTGCGCACGATCGAATCGGCGCGCCTCGATCCGGCTTGGGCCGGGCCGACGATCTCGGCCACGGGCTATGCCTTCGCGGCCCTGTTCTATTTCACCTTCTGCTTCGGGATGTCGCGCTATTCGCTCTTCGTCGAGGGCCGGCTCGCCTTCGGCCGCCGAAGCTGAGCCGCGACCCCCATCTTGCATTGCGAAGAAACCTCGGCGACAAGCCCGCATGCTCCACATCAACGACGTGACCTTGCGGCTCGGCCCGCGCATCCTGTTCGACAAGGCGACGGCCGCCCTGCCCGAGCGCGCCCGGATCGGCCTCGTCGGCCGGAACGGCGCCGGCAAGACGACGCTCTTTCGCATGATTGCCGGCGAGATCGCGCCCGAATCCGGGGCGTTCTCGCTCCCGCGCAGAGCACGCATCGGGCGCGTCGAGCAGGAGGCTCCGGGCGGTCCCGGCACCTTGATCGATTTCGTCCTCGCGGCCGATCTCGAACGCGCCCGGCTCGTGGCCGAATCCGAGACCGCGACCGATCCCACGCGCATCGCGGAAATTCACACGAGGCTCGTCGATATCGACGCCCATGCGGCCCCCGCCCGCGCGGCCGCGATCCTGTCCGGCCTCGGCTTCGACGAGGCGGCGCAGAACCGTTCGCTTTCCGAGTTCTCCGGCGGCTGGCGCATGCGCGTCGCGCTCGCGGCCGTGCTCTTCTCGAGCCCCGACCTGCTCCTGCTCGACGAGCCGACGAACTATCTCGACCTCGAAGGAACGCTCTGGCTCGTCGATTATCTCCAGCGCTATCCGGCGACCATCCTCGTCATCAGCCACGACCGCGACCTGCTCGATGCCGTGGCCGATCACATCCTGCATCTCGACCGCGCGAAGCTCACGCTCTGGCGCGGCAACTACACGAGCTTCGAGCGCCAGCGCCGCGAGCAGCAGGCGATCCTCGCCAAGCAGGCGAGGAAGCAGGAGGAGCAGCGCAAGCACTTGCAATCCTTCGTCGATCGCTTTCGCGCCAAGGCGACCAAGGCGTCGCAAGCGCAATCGCGCCTCAAGATGCTGGCAAGGCTCGAGCCTGTCTCGGCGATCGTGGACGGCGAGGTCCTGCCGTTCCATCTCCCCTCGCCGCAGAAGCCTCTGAGCCCGCCGATCGTCACGATGGAGGACGTCAGCACCGGCTATGACGGAACGCCCGTCCTGGCGCGGCTCTCGCTGAATATTTCGGACGACGATCGCATCGGGCTCCTCGGCGCCAACGGCAACGGCAAATCGACCTTCGCGAAGCTCGTGAGCGGACGGCTCCAGGCGATGGGCGGCTCTCTGAGGCGCTCCTCGAAGCTCGAGGTCGGGTTCTTCGCGCAGCACCAGGTCGACGACCTCGACGAGAACGCGACGCCCTATCAATGTGTCGCGGCGCTCATGCGCGAGTCCCCGGAAGCCAAGATCCGGGCCAAATGCGCGCAATTCGGCTTTCCCAACGTGAAGGCCGATACGTCGATCGCGCAGCTTTCGGGCGGCGAGAAGGCCCGCCTTCTGATGGGGCTCGCCTGCTTCAGCGGGCCGCACCTGTTGATTCTCGACGAGCCGACGAACCATCTCGATATCGACAGCCGTGCGGCGCTGATCGAGGCGATCAACGACTATCGCGGGGCAATCATCCTCGTCTCGCACGACCGCTATCTGCTCGATGCCTGCGCCGATCGCCTGTGGTTGGTCGATGGCGGCACGGTCAAGAGCTTCGACGGCGATATGGACGACTACAAGAGATTCGTCCTCGATCGGGCCGGCGCCGGCAACGGCAAGGCGCGGGAGAGAGCCGAAGCGCGTTCCGAGCGCGCCGTTTCGGCAGTCGCGAGCTCACGACGCGAGGCTGCCCCGCTGAAGAAGCGCATCGCCGCGGCTGAGGAGAAAATGGCCAAGTTCCAGGACTTGATGCGAAGGATCGACGCGGCGCTGGCGGACCCGGCGGTCTTCCAGAAGGATCCGGTCAAGGCGAAGCAGCTCTCGTCCCAGCGCGGCGACCTCGAGAAGGCGCTCGTCGCGGCCGAGGAGGATTGGCTCGCGCTGACGAGCGAAGCCGAGGCGGCGCAGGCCGGGTGAGGATATCCTTTTCGATACCGCCTGCGGATCGGCGGCATTCCCTGTCGCCCTCGAGGCCACACGATGGATCCGAGGGCACCGGCTCCACGCCGCCTTTTCAATCAGACGATTAGCGCGAGTAGAACTCGATGACGAGGTTCGGCTCCATCATCACCGGATAGGGCACCTCCGTCGGCAACGGGATCCGCGTCAGCTTCACGTTGAGCTTCGTCGGATCGATATCGAAATAATCCGGCACGTCGCGCTCGGCGAGCTGCTGCGATTCGAGCACGCTCGCGAGCTGGCGCGAGGCTTCCTTCACCTCGATCACATCGCCCACCTTCACTTGGTAGGAGGCGATATTGACCCGGCGCCCGTTGACCTTGATGTGGCCGTGGTTGACGAATTGCCGCGCGGCGAAGACGGTGGGGACGAATTTCGCCCGATAGACCACCGCATCGAGGCGGCTCTCGAGCAGGCCGATGAGGTTGTTGCCCGAGTCGCCGCGCATCCGGATCGCCTCGGCGTAATATTTCCGGAACTGCTTCTCGGAGATATTGCCGTAGTAGCCCTTGAGCTTCTGCTTCGCCCGGAGCTGGGTGCCGAAGGGCGAGAGCTTGCCCTTGCGGCGCTGACCGTGCTGGCCCGGCCCGTATTCGCGCCGGTTGACGGGGCTCTTCGGACGACCCCAGATGTTCTGGCCCATCCGGCGGTCGATCTTGTGCTTGGCTTCGATGCGCTTCGTCATCGCGTATCCTCTCGAACGAATACGCCGGATCGGACACGCCTGCGCCCCGCGCCAAGGAGCGCTTGGGTCACGGAACTCGCGTCCTCGCCCGGCCGGGGAGGCACGCGCCCTCCTCTGCTCGACCTCGGGGGCCGAGCCGACAGGCGCTTCGTCCAAAGGCTGAGACGGAAGCGCCGCGGGTGCGTTCGGGAGCGGCGAAGAGCGTCGCCGCAAGACCTCGGAAGCAGAAACGCGCCGCCGGGGAGGCGCCTCGTTATCGAGTTTCGGCGTCAGGGTCAAGAGGACCGGTCGGCGTCGCACCCCACGGCAAGGATCGCCGGAAGAAGGTCGAAGGAGAATACCGGCCAATGCCGCAACACTTCGACTCGTTCGAGCGTGCTCGACAGGTCGGGCGACGGACCCTACCAATAGGCCGAATTGCTTCGGCCGAATTGTCCCGAGGTCCGCATGACGACGAGCCGACCGCCCTTTCCGCCGTTCACGGCCGAGACCGCCGCGCAGAAGGCGCGCCTCGCCGAGGATGCCTGGAACAGCCGCGACCCCGAGCGCGTCGCGCTCGCCTATGCGGAGGACAGCCGCTGGCGCAACCGGTCCGAGTTCCTGACCGGGCGCGCCGAGATTATCGCGTTCCTGAGACGCAAATGGGCGCGCGAGCAGGATTATCGCCTGATCAAGGACGTCTGGTGCTTCGCCTCGGATCGCATCGCCGTGCGATTCGCCTATGAATGGCACGACGACAGCGGCAACTGGTTCCGCTCCTACGGAAACGAGAACTGGGAATTCGACGCGAACGGCCTGATGCGCCGGCGGATTGCCAGCATCAACGACCTTCCGATCACCGAGGCCGAGCGAAAGTACCATTGGCCGCTCGGCCGTCGCCCCGACGACCATCCGGGCCTCGGGGAGCTCGGTCTTTAGCAAAGAACGGTCGAAGCTCGGACTTCAGGGATCCGCCGACGCGCGGCCGAGCAGGCGCGCGATCTCGGCCTCGAGCCGATCGATCGGATCGCGGCCACCCTCCACCTCCGCTTCCGGGGATGACTGCGGCTCCTGAGGCCGGTCGGCCGTCGCGTCGGCTTCCGTCCGAGCAGGCTCCGCGCCCTTCGCGTCCGACGGCTCCCCCGGCCCGGAGACGACCGTCTCGTCGGCAGGCGGAACCGAGGCCTCGCCCGATCCGGGGTCCGTGGCTGGCGACGCGACCGGGGCATCGACGCGATCCGAGTCCGCCGGCTTCGGCTCGGGCTCGCTCGGAAGCACCGGCGGGGGCGATCGCAGGACGGGCGTCGCGAGGCTGCGCGGCGGGGCAGATGGCGTATTTTCTCGCGCGGGCTCGGCAACCGGCGGAGGTTTCGTCGGCGGGACCGCCGGTGCCCGATGATGCACGAAATGTCCGGTCACCGATCCCGGCGGCGGAACGGTGCGACGCGGCGGAACGGGCGAAGCCGCGCGAGACTCGCCCGCAGAGGACGAGGACGGCGCACGGAACGGCGCGTGGGCGGAGGGGCCTGCGACAGGCGGAGGCACATGCTCGGCGCCACGGCTTGCCGCAGGTTCCGGGCTCCGCTGCGGCAAAATGGGCACAGGCTCCCGCACGAGAGCGGGCTCCTCGGTGAGGAAGGGCGAGGCTCGCAAGCCTCGTGACTCGTCCGGCTCCGTTCGAACGCCGCGCAGCGGCGGCGCATCCGCGCGGAGCTCGCCTGTCGCTCGCCCCATGGCTGTCTCGACGACGATGTCGCTCGGTCCGCCGACGATGACGAGATGCTCGACCGCGTCGCGGCGCAAGATGACGAGCCTGCGATGGGCGTCGAGGTCGAGCGACTCGACGAGAGCCAGCCGTCGCGGTTTCGCAGCGGCTTGCCCTCCGGTTCGGCTCCTGCGTTCTACCTCCCGGCCGAGCAGGAAGGCGACGGCGACGAGGACGACGGCGACGAAAGCTCCGACGACGAGCAGGCTCCGGGGGTCGAGAAGCTGATCGATCGAAGGGACCATCGCACGGCTCACACGGATCAAGACAAGGTCGGAGACCCGTACATAGGGCGCGCCGCCGCGTGCGTCATGCGCTATTTCGGCCGCGTCGAATCCAGTTCGACGACTCGGCACGCGTCGGGGCCAGGGGGTCTCGTCTCCCCCACGGAGGGTCTGCTACGGCTTTGTCGGAGCCTTCCGTGCCAGCTATTCCGCGCGCTCCTTGCTCGTGTGGCGCATTATGAAAGGCGCCTGCGCCAGCGAGAAGACGAGCACGAGGATGAAGATTCCGGGAAACTTGAACGCGACCCAGACATCGTTCGATTGCGTGCGCCAGACGAGCTCGTTGAGGCCGGCGAGGACGAGGAAGAAATTGGCCCAGCGCAAGGTGAGCACATGCCAGCCGCGCTCGGTCAGGTCGAAGGCCTTGTCGAACACGATCGGCAGCAACGGCTTCCTCAGCGCGAGCCCCACGTAGAGCGTGAGCGCGAAGAGGACATAGAGCACGGTCGGCTTCATCTTGATGAAGCTCGGATCCTGCAGATAGAACGTGAGCGCTCCGAAGACGACGACGAGGCCCGCGGTCACCACCGGCATGATCGGCAGCCGCCGCGTGAGCCGCCAAGAGACCGCGAGAGCGGCGACGACGGCCGGCATGAGGACGAGCGTCGCGGTGTAGAGCCCGGCACTCTCGCCAGCGAGCAAGGTCTGCGGAACGAAAGGCGCGACGAGGGGCTCGAAGAGCTTCGGCCGCGCATTTGCCACGAAGAACAGGATCAGAGGCCCGAGATCGAGGGCGAGCTTGATCCCGGGCGACACAGGCTCGCCTTGTGCGCCGCCTCGGGACATGGACGGAAGCTCGCTCTTCATCGGCAATGGCCCCTTCGTGAACGAGCGGGTTATATCCGCGGGCGGGCTCGAGTACCAGCTGCGCCGCAGGTCCCGGCGGTACGGCGGGGCGAGCAAGGCGCCGGGAAGGAGCGACGATGGACGAGCGTGAAACTCTCGAGACCGCGCCGGCGATCGAGATGGTCGGCGTGAACAAATGGTACGGCACGTTCCACGTCCTGCGCGACGTGGATCTCGCCGTCGCTCGAGGCGAGAGGATCGTCGTCTGCGGCCCGTCCGGCTCCGGCAAGTCGACACTGATCCGCTGCATCAACCGGCTGGAAGCGCATCAGGCCGGCACGATCCGGGTCGAGGGCACCGAGCTCACGGACGACTTGCGGCGCATCGACGAGGTCCGCCGCGAGGTCGGCATGGTGTTCCAGCAATTCAACCTGTTTCCGCATATGTCGATCCTCGACAATTGCACCTTGGCCCCGGTCCAGGTGCGCAAGATCGCCCGGAGCGAAGCCGAGGCGACGGCGATGCACATGCTCGGCAAGGTGAGGATCGCGGACCAGGCGCTGAAATTTCCCGGCCAATTGTCGGGGGGTCAGCAGCAGCGCGCGGCGATCGCGCGGGCGCTCTGCATGAAGCCGCGGATCATGCTGTTCGACGAGCCGACCTCGGCGCTCGACCCCGAGATGGTGAGCGAGGTCCTCGACACGATGGTCGCGCTCGCCGAGGAGGGCATGACCATGATCTGCGTCACCCACGAGATGGGCTTCGCCCGACGGGTCGCGGACCGGATCGTCTTCATGGATCACGGCGCGATCGTCGAGATCGATCGGCCTCAGACGTTCTTCTCGGCGCCGCGCCACGAGCGGACCAAGGCTTTCCTTGCCCGAATCGCGCATTAGCTGTCGAGAGTTTTCTAGAGCGCTCCAACATGAATGACAGATGAAGGCGCTTTTCATTCGCGTTTAAGTGGCATTGTGCCATTCGTCACCGCGCAGGGGTCCAGAAAGACGTAGAAACGTCAGGACTAGGCGCGTTGGAGACGAAAATGAAAACCGGATTGAGTCTTGTCGTTCCCTTTTGTCTTGGTCTTGCTGGCCTTTGGCTTGGTACATTACCTGCGTCGGCACTACCGATGAACGGTCGCGTTACGGCTGCAGCCGACGCGGCGGATGCCGCGGGCAAGATCGAGGCGGTTCGCTGGGTCTGCCCGTACTACGGCAATTGCTATCGGGTTCCCGGGCGCCGCCACGGCTGGGGACCGCGTCCGTGGCGCCACGGCTACGGCTATCACCGTCCTTGGCGTCATCACTATGGCTATGGCTATGGCTGGGGCGGCGGGCCGCACTGGCGCCATTATTGGTGAGCGGAGTCGGCGAAAGGCTTCCGGTGCTCGCCTCTCCCCGCCGCGAGCCTTCGACAGTCCGCACTCGGCCTTTGCCCTCCTCGGGCAAAGGCCTTTTTCGTGCCCGCGGCGCGGCCGAAAAAGACGCTTCCGGCTCCGCTGCCGCTATGCGATATCTGGCCGCCGGCGGGGAACCGGAGCAAGCAATCGCCGGCACGGCTCGAGGCATGACGTTCGAATATCGTGATCTCTCGAACGAAGGATTGGTGATCGAGCCGCGAGGCGTCGACCAAGCGCAAGCGCACGGGATCGGCCGCAACGGCGATGCCCGCGCCTATCTCGATTCCGATCGCGATTTCCCCGAGATCATCGGGCATGTCCCCGACCTCGAGGCTTTCGCGACCGGCGAGGATTGCAATGTCGGCGCCTTCGAGATCAAGGCGCAGCAAAGCCGAATCGTCTGTGTCCCGAGCAACCTCGCGTTTCTGCTGCCGACGACGGCCGTGATCCTCGACGATCTCTACGCCCACGCCGGCGCAGCCGTCGCGGACCGATGCCAGGTGAGCCTGCAATTCTTCCGCAGCGCCTACCAAAGAGGCGAGCAGCTTCTCTTCGACCGCATTCATCGCCATGCGAGCGAAGGCAAGATGGTGATCTATGTCGTGACCGCGATCGAGGCACGAGGCGGCATGGACGGCCAGGCGCTCGGAACCGAGTTCTACGCGGCGCGCGTCATGGGGCAACGCATCGCCCGCGCGCGCCGAGCGTCGTCGGCCGAGGATTTCGCTCGGCAATTCGCAACCGAAGGCGTCGTCGCGGCGCCGGGCGGCGCGATCATCAGGTTCAGCGAGACGACGCTCCATGCCGCGCCCGACATCACCCATCCGTCGATCTCGAACGGTAGGCTGTTCGGCGACCATGGCCGCAAGCCGCTCCGTCGCAGCCTCCTGAACATCATCGCGAGCTTCAAGCAGGACGACGGGACGGTCTATGGCCGCACGCGCCCGCCGAACGACCACCGCGCCTCGCCGGTCGCAGGCCTCGCCGAGAACGAGGCCGCCTTCCGCACGGCGGGCGCGAGGCTCCTCTCGGAGCTTCGGCGCGGCGCGGCATAGGATCGGCCCGCCGAGCACCGCGAGCGACAGCAGCTTCGGTCGTCAGCCTTGCGCGGCGATCGTCTGGCTGAACACCGACATTCCGTCGATGTCGCGCAGATCCACGGTCATCGCCTTCGTATAGGGGTCGATATCGACCTCGCCGAAGAACTGGAGACCGGCAAACGGCGACAAGTTGGATTGGCCCGCGGGCGGAGCTTTGGAGAAGACGAGCTGCGGACCGAAGGTGTCGTCGAGCGTGCCGGGGCCGAAGCTGCCGGCGTTGAGCGGGCCGGCGACGAATTCCCAGAACGGGCTGAAGTTCTGGAAGGCGGCGTGCGCAGGGTCGTAGCAGTGCGCGGCACAATAATGGACGTCGGCGGTGAGCCAGACCACGTTGCGCACGCCCGCCCGCTTGATGCTCCCGAGCAAGCGCGCGATCTCGAGCTCGCGGCCGAGCGGCGGTCCGTCCGTCCCGTTGGAAACAGCCTCCCAACGCGCGCGCCCCTGGGCGTCCTTGCCGTCGCCGATGTGGAGCCCGATCGGCATGTCCGCCGCGATCACCTTCCAGGTCGCGCGCGACCTCGCGAGATTTCGCACGAGCCAGTCGATCTGCTCGTTGCCGAGGAAAGCAGTCTCGCCGCTCTCCGTGGCTTGCAGGTTGTAGGTGTTGGGGCCGCGATAGCTGCGCATGTCGACGACGAAGACGTCGAGCAATGGGCCGTAGGGAATGTGGCGATAGACGCGATCGGGCAGATCCCCCCAGCGCTGCTCCCACCGCTCGCCGAGCGCCCATCTCGGACCCGAGCCGATCGACTCCCAGCGCATCGGCGCGTTCTCGAGGAAGGCGCGCCGGCCGCGCGCGATCAGCACGCTCACGTCCTTCTCCGTGTAGCGCGGATCCGCGGACAGATCCTTCGATGCCGACCAATTGTTGACGACCTCGTGGTCGTCCCATTGCCAGATCTGGGGCACCTCCTGCGCGAACCGGCGCACGTTGTCGTCCAGCATGTTGTAGCGGTGACGACCACGAAACTCCTTCAGGCTTTCGGCGACCTTGCCGACCTCCTCTGTGACGATGTTCTTCCAGATGCGGCCGTTCTCGGCGGTCACCTCGGCGACGATAGGACCGTCGGCGTAGATGCTGTCGCCGCTCATGATGAAGAAATCCGGGTTGCGCCGGCGCATCGTCTCGTAGATGCGCGCGCCGCCGAACTCGGGATTGAGACCCCATCCCTGTCCGCACATGTCGCCGGACCACTGGAAGCGGATCGGATTCTTGCCGTTCGGCGCCGGAAGACGAAACCGGCCTTCGAGCCAGGGGCCGAGCCCTCGACCTTCGTCGGGATGATCGAAGGCGACGCGCACATGATAGTCGTTTCCGGGCGCGACGCCGCCGAGAAACAGGCGCGACGTCAGGTCGGTCGCCTCGGTGGCCGCGGGGCCGACGCGACGGACGGCTCGGCGAAAATCCCGATCCCGGGAGACTTCGACGATCATCCGCGCCGGACGATCCGCCCGCGCCCAAACCACGAGACCGTCAAGGGACGCATCGCCGAGCTGCATGCAGAGCGGCAGGCCGGGGCGACCGGAGGCGACAATGGCGGGCGCTGCCACGCTCGGGGCCGAGGCGATCGCCGGCGCGCCGGCACCGAGCGCTCCGAGGCCGAGCATAGCACCGGTATTGCCCAAGAACCGGCGGCGATCGAGGTCGGTGTGATTCATCGGTGGACATGCCCCTGCTGCTCGGGATCGGACGGCGCCGGCTGACGGAGCGTGGCTCCGACGATGCGCCGATACGCGCCCTCCTTGCAGGCGTTCCATGACATCCGTTTTACTCTCGGCTCCTTCCCCGCTTCGCGTCGCGATCGCGGCGACTTTCATGAGACGTGTACGGACCGCGGTGGAGGCCTCGTCGGATAGCCGAGGCTTGTTGCCATTTCGGCATCTCTTTCTGGCCACAATCTAAATATATCGCCCGCCCCTTCGTTCACAACGAAGGGTAAACTCTGTTGAAGAAAATATATCTGGCCGCTCTCGTAGTCTCCTCGTCCTGCCCGATCTCGGTCTCTTTCGCCAGCCAGGATGACGGATATTTGATGAAAGCATCATATTACGCATCAGGTACGCTCACGGCCTCGGGAGAGCGCTTCGATAAGAAGGGTTTTACTGCTGCGAGCAGAACCCTGCCCTTCGGAACGCGGCTCCTCGTGACCAATCCCGCCAACAATTGCACGGTGATCGTGCGCATCAATGATCGCGGTCCCTACATTCGCGGGCGAGAGCTCGATCTCGCGGAAGGCGCCGCGGAGGCGCTGGGGATGATCCAGCAGGGAACCGCGAGATTGAAGGTCCTGCCCCTGAGCCGGACCGCGGATTCTCTCGACCTCTGAGCTTCGCTCCGAGACCTTCTCGAGCCGCATAGGTCTGGTCGAGTCCCTTGCGCAAAGTCGTGACGCGCCAAGGGCCGAAGACCTCGACGCCACGACCGCAGCGAGCTGCCCTTTCCGAGCCGTCGAACCGACGTGAAACGGGCGCTCGTCGCACCACCGATTTCGACGCCCGCGCGCGGCGACGGAACGCGGACCCTCTCCAGCGTGTGGAGTGGTGAATATCTACGTCGGGCATCACTCCACAGGCCGCAGACGCCGCGAAATCCTGCGAGGACCTGCACCTCACGCGTTCCTGTGATCGGGGCCGAGGCTCGCATCGCGACACTGCGATCCTACGAGGGTGTAGAGCTGCATTGTGGCCCGCCCTTGTGGCGAGACCTACGAACCCCACGCGTGCTGCCGGGGCGTGCGGTTTCGCACGACGGCCGACGGGAATCGGCTGGTATGAGCACGGGTCTCGGGCTATGCTCGAGACGCAGTGTCGTCCTGCTTTCACAGGACTGCCCTATTCGACAGGCCGAGGGTAGCGGACACGAGCCGGCCCCCGCCGCCGGTCCCCGTCCACACGGGGCGGGCGGTTCGGTGGCGTGCTCATGGGTCGTGACCGACGCCCAACGGAAGCGAACAGCACGTGACGCCGATCCTCTCCTATATCCGAAGCGCTTTCCTCGGGGTCGCGCTGGTGAGCGCCGTGATCAACGTGCTCACGCTCACCGGCTCGTTCTTCATGCTCGAGGTCTATGATCGGGTCATTCCCGGCCGCAGCCTCGCGACGCTGGTCGGTCTCGGCATCCTCGCGCTCGCCCTCTACGCGTTCCAGGGCTTCCTCGACGCGATCCGCGGCCGGATCCTCGCGCGGATCGGCATGTGGCTGGATCACAGGCTGAACCGAAAAGTCTTCGACGCCCTCGTGGTCCTGCCGCTGAAATTCCGCGGCCAGGCGACCGGGCAACCGGTGCGCGATCTCGACCAGGTCCGCGGCTTCCTGGCCGGCCCCGGCCCTTCGGCGCTGTTCGACCTTCCCTGGATGCCGTTCTATCTCGGCATCTGCTTCCTGTTTCATCCCTTGATCGGAGTGACCGCGCTTCTCGGCGCGCTCCTTCTCGTCACGGTGACGGTTCTGACCGAGCTGAGCACCCGCACGATCTCGAAGGATGCGCTCGCGGTTTCCCTGCGCCGGCAAGCTCTGGCGGACTCGGCTCGGCGCAACGCCGAGGTGATCTCGGCCCTCGGCATGCGCGGCCGCTTCGCGGATCGCTGGTCCGCCGCGAGCGCGGATCATCTCGATGCGGGCCGGCGCATGTCCGACGTGACGGGCGGGTTCGGCTCACTCTCGAAGATCCTGCGCATGGTGATCCAGTCCGGCGTCCTCGCGGTCGGCGCCTATCTCGTCATCAACCAGGAAGCGAGCGCCGGCATCATCATCGCGAGCTCGATCCTCACCTCCCGGTCGCTCGCCCCGGTCGAGCTCTCGGTCGCCAATTGGAAGGGCTTCGTCACCGCGCGCCAGAGCTGGGCGCGGCTCGGCGAGCTGATGAAGGCCCTGCCCGACCGGGACGAGCCCCTGGCACTGCCTCCTCCCTGCAAGCGGCTCGACGTGGAGGCCGTGACCGCGGTCGCTCCCGGCGGCACGCAGCCGATCGTCCAGAATGTCGCCTTCGGCCTCGAGGCCGGAGCCGGGCTCGGGATCCTCGGACCGAGCGGATCGGGCAAGTCGTCGCTCATGCGGCTTCTCGTCGGGGTCTGGTCTCCCCTGCGCGGAAAGGTCCGGCTCGACGGGGCCGCCCTCGACCAATGGCCGTGCGACGCGCTCGGCCGGCACCTCGGCTACATGCCGCAGGATGTCGAGCTCTTCGCCGGAACGATCGCGCAGAACATCGCGAGGTTCGAGCCCGACGCGCCGGCGGAATCGGTGATCGCGGCGGCGAAGGCGGCCTGCGTCCACGACCTGATCGTCACCTTGCCGCAAGGCTACGACACGGAAATCGGCGACGGGGGGGCCTTCCTGTCGGCGGGCCAGCGCCAGCGCATCGGCCTCGCGCGCGCGCTCTACGGCGACCCTTTCTTCGTCGCGCTCGACGAGCCGAACTCCAACCTCGATCGCGAGGGCGACGAGGCCTTGACGAAGGCGATCCTCGGCATCCGCCAGCGTGGCGGCATCGTCATCGTGATCGCGCATCGCCCGAATGCGCTCGTCGGGCTCGACCAGCTCCTCGTCATGGGCGAGGGCCAGGTCAAGGCCTTCGGCCCGAGGGACGAGATTCTCGCCAAGCTGATGCGTCCCGTCGCCGTCGCGCGCCCGAGCGAGGCGCCGCTGCGGGTCGTCGGCGAGGGACAGGCTGCCGGCAAGTAGCCCGCCGTGTGACGCGGCCTGCGGGGCCGAAGCGCGGAGGCGACGAAAAAACGACGTACCGGCGACCGAGGTTTTCCGGTACGAGACAGTCGCGATGCTCTCCGCGGAAGAAATCGAGCGCTACGCGCGCCATATCGTGCTGCACGGGGTGGGCGGACCCGGCCAGCACAAGCTGAAGGCTGCCCGTGTCCTCGTCATCGGAGCCGGAGGTCTCGGCTCGCCGCTGCTCCAATATCTCGCGGCCGCGGGCGTCGGTCGAATCGGCGTCGTCGACGACGACAAGGTCTCGCTGTCGAACCTTCAGCGCCAAGTTCTGCACGGCACGAGCGATATCGGCCGCCCCAAGGTGGAGAGCGCTAGCGCGGCCATCGCGCGGCTCAACCCCCATGTCGAGGTCGTGCCCCTCGAGACGAGGATGACGAGCGCGAATGCGCGCGCGCTCGTCGCGGGCTACGACGTCGTCGCGGACGGATCGGACAATTTCGCGACCCGCTACGTTGTGTCCGATGCCTGCTTTTACGAGAAGCGCCCGCTCGTCACCGCCGCCGTCGGCGCTTTCGACGGCTCGCTCACCGTCCTGCGGCCCTACGAGTCCGCCGCGACGGGCGAGCCCAATCCGACCTATCGCTGCCTGTTTCCCGAGCCGCCGCCGGAGGGCACGGTTCCCGCGTGCACGGAGGCCGGAGTGCTCGGCGCCTTGACCGGGCTTCTCGGGGCGATGATGGCGCTCGAGGTCCTCCGCGAGATCGTCGGGTTCGGCGAGGGTCTCGTCGGCAAGCTCCTTCTCGTCGATGCGCTCTCGATGCGGTTCGAGACGCTCGCCTACCGCTGGGATCCGGCAAACCCCTTGAACGGGATGAAATGCGGGGCATGATCGGCGCGCCCATCGGGCGACGGGGGACTTGTCCCCGCGGCCAGAGCGTGGCAAGCCTTGCGGCGGGCTCCGGCATTTTCCGGCGAAGCGGCGACCAATTCGCGTCGTGAAGATGCGACAAGGCGAGACGGTAGAGCCCGTTTCCGATTCTACGGGATCGGAAGCCGCTCTAGTCGTAGCAAAAGCGTCGCGATTTCCTGCGAGGGTGCCTGCGCCAGGTCGAGGACGGGCTCGGATCCGCGCGCCGGGACCTTGCGAGCGGCCCGATCGCCGTCACGAGGGTTCAGATGGATTTCGATCACGTACTCCTGAGCCGGATCCAATTCGGCTTCACGGTAACCTTCCACATCATCTTTCCCGCCTTCACGATCGGATTGTCCGCCTTCATCGCGGTTCTGCTCGTGCGCTACGGCCTCACCGGGAACGAGAAGTTCAACCAGCTCGCAAGGTTCTGGACCAAGATCTTCGCGGTCTCCTTCGCCATGGGCGTCGTCTCGGGTCTCGTGCTCTCCTACGAGATCGGCACCAACTGGAGCCATTATTCCCGCGTCGTCGGCAATGTCGTCGGTCCCTTGCTCGCCTACGAGGTCGTGACCGCCTTCTTCCTCGAGGCGACCTTCCTCGGCATCATGCTGTTCGGGCATGATCGCGTGCCGCGCTGGCTGCATGTCACCTCGGCCGTGATGGTCGCGATCGGGACGGCGGGATCGGCCTTCTGGATCCTCTCGGCGATCTCCTGGATGCAGCATCCGACCGGCCACGAGGTCCGCGACGGCATCGCCTACCCGCTGGATTGGGCGCGGATCGTCTTCAGCCCCACCTTCCCCATGCGCTTTGCGCATATGGTCACTGCCGCCTATCTCACGACGGCCTTCGTCGTCCTCGCCGTCGGCGCGCGTTTCGCCCTCGCCGGGCGCTACCCGGACCATGCGCGGACCATGCTGCACATGGGGCTCGGCCTCGCCTTGATCCTCGCCCCGGCGCAAGTCTTCATCGGCGACCTACACGGGCTCGACACCGGCGAGTACCAGCCGGTGAAGCTCGCCGCGATCGAGGCCCATTGGAACGGCAAGGAGGTCGCGCCCTTCGTGGTTCTCGCCTGGCCCGACCAAGAGGCCGAGACCAACCGCTTCGAGCTCGCGATCCCGCATGCCGGAAGCCTCGTCATCACCCACGAGTGGGACGGCAAGTTCCCCGGGCTCCTCGACTTTCCCGCGGCGGATAGGCCCCCTGTCGCCCCTGTGTTCTTCGCCTTCCGGATCATGGTCGCGATCGGCTTCGCCATGGTGGGGCTCGTCCTGTGGGGGGCCTATCTGTGGGTGCGCGGCAGGCTCGACACGAGCCCCGTGTTCCTCAGGGTCGCAGCCCTGTCCTGGCCCGCCGGGTTCATCGCCATCATCTCCGGCTGGATGGTGACCGAGATCGGTCGCCAGCCCTGGATCGCGACCGGAATCCTGCGCACCGCGCAGGCAGCCTCGCCGCTCACGACCGAGACCGTCGCGGTCTCCCTCGCCTTGTTCGTGCTCGTCTACGGCGTGGTGTTCTCGACCGGCATCTACTCGATCAACCGGTTGATCAACAAGGGTCCGGCGCCGGCGGTCATCGCCGGGGAACGCGGCTTGCCGTCGCGCCCCATGTCCGCCGCTGCGGGCGGCCTCAGCGAGGCGACCGGAGACGAATGATGCTCGACTGGAACTGGCTTCTCCCGCTCGTCTGGCTCGTGATCATCGCGACCGGCGTCGTGATGTATGTCATCTTGGACGGGTTCGATCTCGGTGTCGGGATCCTGTTCCCGACGGTGCGAAGCGAAAGCTCGCGCGATACGATGATGAACTCCGTCGCGCCGTTCTGGGACGGCAACGAGACCTGGCTGGTGCTGGGCGGCGGCGGGCTCCTCGCGGCCTTTCCAGGCGCCTATTCCGTCATCATGCCTGCCCTGTATATCCCGCTGATCCTGATGCTGCTCGCACTCATCTTGCGCGGCGTCTCCTTCGAGTTCCGCTGGACGGCGAAACCCTATCAGCAGGCTTGGGATTGGGCTTTTGCGGGCGGCTCGATCCTCGCCGCCTTTTCGCAAGGCCTCGTGCTCGGCGGTCTTTTGCACGGGATCGAGGTCGAGAACGGCGCCTTCGCAGGAGGGCCGTTCGACTGGTTCTCTGCCTTCTCGCTGATGTGCGGCTTCGGGCTCGTCGCCGGATATGGCCTGCTCGGTGCGTGCTGGCTCTTGATCCGGACGACCGGCGAGGTCGAAAGCCACGCAAGGCGCATGGCGCCGCTCTTTCTCGCGGCAGTCGTGCTTTTCGCCGCGCTGGTGAGCCTTTGGACCCCACTGCGCTACGACTATATCTGGACGCGCTGGTTCTCGGTGCCGAACATCTTCTTTCTGTGG
Source organism: Beijerinckiaceae bacterium (assembly GCA_024304885.1). Taxonomy (GTDB): domain Bacteria; phylum Pseudomonadota; class Alphaproteobacteria; order Rhizobiales; family Beijerinckiaceae; genus Methylocapsa. The sequence continues at coordinate 1,586,003 of JALJOM010000003.1, read as the reverse complement.
CCCTTGCCGCTCGCGACGGCGGCGCTCGTCGCTTTCGTCTGGCGCGCGATCGCCCGCGGCGACGAGCTGAAGCCGTTCCTCGGCGTGATCGGCATCTTCCTGCTCTGCTTCCTCGGGCTCGCGATCTCGTCATATCCCTATCTCGTGCCACCCTCGATCGATCTCTGGCAGGCGGCCGCAGGGCAGGCCTCGCTCCAGATCATGCTCTACGGGGTCGCGATCATGCTGCCCTTGATCCTCGGCTATACGGCCTTCGTCTATTGGACCTTCCGCGGCAAGCTGAGGGAGGGAGAGAGCTATCATTAGCTCGACGGGCTCCGCCTGCAGTGCCTGGCCGAGCGTTGACAGGGCCGGAGCCAGACACTAGATCACGGGGCGCCGTCGGGTCCGAGCGCTTCGATGCGCGCGCCGCCGGCTGCCGGTGGGCGTTCCGGCCCGTCCCGGTGGGGGATAGTTCAACGGTAGAACAGCGGACTCTGACTCCGTCAATCTTGGTTCGAATCCAGGTCCCCCAGCCAAATCTCGGTTTTGGCCGATTTCGCCGCCTCTCCCGCCTCGGCACGCGACGCGATCGCGGCTGTTTCTGCCAACAGATCAAACGATTGGCGGAAGGTGGCGACCACGTTGCCGCCCTCCCAAGTGCAGTTCGATAGTACGAAATCGAGCAGCCGGCGCTTTTCGCGCGGTTCCTGCCTCTCGAACAGCCTTTGCCCGTTCCACGCGAGTTCGAGGAGTTGCGCGCCTTCGTCCAGGTAGGAGCGATCGGCCGCTTGCAGACGCTCGATCTCGCGCAGGCACCGGTTCTGCTCCTCTCGCCACTGGTTCGACATTCGCTCGAAGAACGCCGCATCGACGAGCCCGTCGAGCTTATCGACGTACATGGCGTGAATGCGCTCATCCAGCCGCTTGTATTCGCCCTGATGGCGCCGGATCACCTCCTCGTGTTCGCGGCGCTCGTCGGCATGGCTCGCATGCAGCGCCTCGCGCACCCATTCGAGCACCTCGTCGTCGAATTTCAGCCGGCCGAGCAAATCGGTAAACTGCGCCTCGAGCGCTTCCTCGCGCACGTGCTTGCGCCGGCAAGTGGCCGGGTTGCCCTGGCACTTATCGGCGTAGCCCGTGCAGTGATAATAGACGTAGCGCTGCTTCTTGATCTCGCCGACCACCGCGCAACCGCATTGCGCACATGCGATCAGACCCGAGAAAGCGAAGTCGTGCTTGCCGCGCTTGGCCTTCTTGGCGAAGCGGCCGTCGAGCACGCCTTGCACCCGCTCCCATAGCTCGACCGGCACCAGCGCTTCGTGCCTCCCTTGGATGAGCCTGCCGTTCCATTCGAACCAGCCAGTGTAGAGCCGGTTGCGCAGAATGGTGTGGATGGTGCTCACCGGCACCCTGGCGCCGCTTCGCGGATAGACGAGGCTCGCCCCGTGCGCCTTGCGTGCGGCCTCCTTCAGAGAAATGTCGCCGCGCGCGTACCATTCGAACAACTTAGCGATGAGCGGCGCGGTCGCGGGATCAGTAGCGATGATCCTCTTGCCGTCCGGGCCGGTGATGTTGCGATAGCCGAGCGGCGTCTTGGTCGGCCAGATGCCTTGCTCTACCTCCTGCATCCCTTTACGAGCTTCCTCGGACAGATTGTCGATATAGTTCTTCGCCATCAGCACCTTGATGCCGTGCATGAACTTTTCCGACGAGCGCGACTCGCGGGAGAGCACGACGCCCTCCTTCGGGAAGTGCAGCTCCACGTTCAGCTCGTCGACCGTCACCCAATCCTTGAGGTTCCGATAGAGCCGATCGGTCTTCTCGACCAGCATCACGCGAACCGAAGGGTGCGCCTTCAAAAAGGCGACCATCTCGCCGAAGGCTGCGCGGCCCATCTGCTTGGCAGTTTCGACGTCGACATATTCTTGCGCGATGCTGAAGCCCTGCGCGGCTGCGTATTCCTTGAGGAGCTTCAATTGAGCCGGAATCGAGAATCCCTCTTTCTCCTGCTCCTTGGAGGAGACGCGGGCATAGATCACCGCCTGGCGGCGGGCGGGATCGGCGGGTGCAGGTTGCAAAGCTCTTTTCATCTCGTTTAGTGTGACGTAAACACTTATAGATCGCAAGCGGGCGCTCGGGAACCATCGCGCCCATTGCCCGTGCGGATCAAGCCGGGCACGCCCAATATCCAGCCCTCGACCTGCGCCAGCGCGCGTTCGGGCGGTGAGAGGTCGGGCTTCAGAAACGCGGCGAGGCTGCCGTCGTGATCGGCGCGCGAAAGCCAGGCGGCGATGCAGAAGGCGTCGTGCTGGTCGGGGGTGCGGCCCTCATTGGCAAAGGCGCGGTTCCACAAGGCAGGATAAACTTCGGCGATCGCGGAGCGCCCGGCCGGAATATCCCAACCGTCGAACGGCCAGAAACGCACGCGCTGGCCGAGACGCTGGCGGATGAAGCGCAGCCAGGGAATGCCGGCATGGGTGGATTTCGCCACCGATCCTTGCACGTCGAAATGGAACACCGATTTGGCGCCGCCTGCGCGCTCCTCGGTCAGCCGCCGCCAGCGGGGATTGCCGGTGCGCGCCGCGCCGTTGCCCAGTACGCCCTCGCGGATGAAATCGACGTAGGCGTGATCCTCGTCGGTCGGCCAATGGCGCTGGAAATCGTCCAGGAAAGCGGGCCAGTTTGTTTTGAGGCCGTGCGCCTCGAAATAGCGCAGCGGAAACGAGAAGCCGTGATCGATGCCGACCAGCGCTGGCGCGTCCTCGGCAAGCCGCTCGACCAGCCATTCGGCGATGCCGCGACGAGTCCAATACTTACGCGGCGACGCTGGTGGCGCGACCTCGACCGGGGGCTCATCACCCTCGGCCAAATAGACGCGCAAGCCCCGCAGGCTCGCGGTAGGCGTTTTCGCTCCAGAATAGTCGATGCCGATGTAGCAGGCGAAAGCGCGATTGGCCATAACCCTCTTAACCAGTTTCAACAGCTTCACGGCGTTCGAACCATGTCGGTCCTGCCTTTACCAGAAGACCATCCGCCTGAAAGCCACTTGTGGCCAGCTCCTCACGAGACTCTCTCGCCCCGTGTCGCCCGCCAGTCTGAGGTAAGTATAGTTGGAGCGATGCTCGAATGGATTTGAACGGTCAGGTCCAGTTCCTCTATCGATATGGACGCCGACGTGTCCAATGTGGGTGGTGCAACGCCGCCTCGGTTTCGGATCAACGCGGCGATGGGCTCATAGTAAGTGCGCCACGCGAACTCTGGATTTGGCAGTGAGATTGGACGAGCAGCACCCGGCTCGGGATCACGCCAATAGAACTCGACAGCGTCATTTCTGAAAAATGTGATGGCTCCAACATGGAGGGCGCATGGCACACCGCTGACGCTCACCAATCGCTGCGCTTGCGCCTTTGCCTTTTGCTTTTCATTGTTACCCGGCACGGACGCGCGTCCCTTGCATTCAAAGGCGTGCCATTGGGCAGTTGAAGACGATTGCGCCACCATGTCCGGTCTTGAGCGCCCGCCTATCATCCGAGGATTCAGCAGGGGTCTAAAAACATCGAGGTGCAGGGTCCATGGCGCGTCCAAGAGTTTCGACGCAAATAGCTTGCAGGTGAGCAGCCCGAGAAAATAATTAACTGCGCCCTTCTCGGTAGGATCCATTTGCTTGAACAGGTCGGTGCGCACGAGCTTCTGGCCGCGCGGGCCACGTTGCTGCAGCGCCATTCGTACCATCGACCATCGGAAGATTGCCTCGTGAATCGAGGCAGAACCATGTTGAAAAACATGGAATACGTCGGGCCGGCCTACTGTGATAGCCGCCCACAAGATATCGTCCCAGGTGACGTTCAGGCTACCTTGCGCGTTTGGCAGGACGGACGTCGGAAAGCTCTCATTCTCGTAATCGAGGAACAGTCCGCTCACTCGGCCGCCTCGCGGTTGCGGGCGGCGGCAGGCGCGAGGGCCTCGGCGAGGAGGGCGTCGAGCAGGCGGCGGCGGGTGTCGGCGGCGGTGGCGAGGCTCGCCTCCAGCCGGTCGCAGAGGGCCATCAGTTCGTGGACCTTGGCGACGATGCGGTGTTGCTCGGCGAGGGGTGGCACAGGAACTCTAGCCCCCAAAATGCGTTTGAGAGCGAGCTTTGGTTGAGCCATTTGCTTAGTCTTTTCCGAGAACTGGTTTTGCACATCATTGGCTCGCAATGCCAAAATCAGAAAGTCTCGGTCTACTCCACGAAATACGATTTTTGCGGCATTTTCTGTCAGGTTTTGACCATGGAACATCGGGGGGACTTGTCCAACTTCGCCAATCGTCCCAGCAATTGTTATGTAAATATCGTCCTGATCTATCGTGTACTTAGAAATATGGCGTTGCTCCTCAGGAGAAATGTATTTGATTCCTTCATTGGAGATCGTGCCGTCCTTCATGTCGGTCACGCGAATGTAGATGTGTTTGGTGGGTTCCTCGGAAAAGCTTGCTCCAGCGGGCAGTCGCTTCCCACCAAGAACCAGGGCAAAATCTGATAGGTGCGCCCACTCCCAATGTGCTGGTGATCCGAGTTCCCCGGCAGAGTCGGAGAACTCCGGATCTTCCTCGCGACTAATACCCCGCTGCTTTCTGAGAAGCTGTTTTGAATGCCTCGCACTTGTCAGAAGTTCCGACGCCGGCTCGTCGTTGGGGTCTTGTGGCACGAGCTTGCCGCGCACGGCGAGGTTGAGGATGGTCCGGCGGAGTTGCTTGATTTGGTCGGGGCGTGTGGTGAGGGCGGCGAGGTTGTCGAGCGCGAAGCGGGCATGATCGGCGAAGGTCGCCGGATCGGGATCCGGGGCGTCGAGGCGGGCGAGGCTCGCCGCCGTCAGCCGGTCGCGCGTCGCCTCCCGTTCCGCCCGCGCCGCCTCCAGCCGATCGCACAGCGCCATCAGCTCATCGACCTTGGCGACGATGCGGTGCTGCTCGGCGAGAGGCGGGATGGGAAAGGGAATTGTGACCGCTTGCGCCTGATTCAGTTTTGCGCGCGTCGCACCGACGACCCGCCCCGCGTAGTCGAAGACGTTCAGGTAGTGCACCAAGAGCCGTGGCGACGTCAGAATGGCTTGAAAAACATGTGCGTGATTGTTGACCCACGACTTGCCAGTGATGAGATAGGCCTTGGTTCGGAGCGGATCGTGAAACGGCACGCCATCCTCGCCGAGCAAAATGAACTCGCCGTCAAAGAGATAGTCGTCGATCCAGCCCTGTTGTTGCGTGGCGCCATAGTAAGGGAAGAGGGCTTTCTGTGATTTGCCCGCGATCCGAGCTTCACGCTCGGTGCCGTTAATGGGGATACGGCGGTAATCCATGCAAACTGCAATATCTGATAGGCAAGCTACCGACCATCCGGCAGGCGGATCTAAGCCAAGATCGTCGGCGTCGGCGCGTTCCGTGGGGGTCTCGCGCTTGATTTCCCCCGCCTTAGCCAGCCGTGCCTTCTCCTTTGCGATCCGCTTCAAGAGTTCCGACGCCGGCTCGTCGTTCGGATCCTGTGGCACGAGCTTGCCGCGGACGGCCAGGTCGAGAATGAACCGGCGCAAGCGCGGGATCGCGTCGGGCGCGTCGGCGATACGTTCGTAATGCGCGAGAAGGCGTTCGGCGTTCATGCCTGCGGCCCTTCCTCGGCGGGGATCAACGGCTCCAGCGCCGCGATGAGCGGGGCCAGGTGCCGCGTCACCACATTCCAGACCGAGTCAAACTCGACGTCGTTATAGCCGTGGATCAGGCGATGGCGCATTCCGATGATGTCCCGCCAGGGGATGTGATCGAGCGCCGTGCGGGTCGCGGACGAAACCTTGCCCGCTGCCTCGCCGATCACCTCCAGCGAACGGATGACGGCATTCTGGTGCAGGTGGCTCGCCATGAACGCCGCTTCTCCCATGCCGTCGACGAAATCCAGCGCATCGCGTGCCGCCAGCACCATGTCGAGCAGCAGCGCCAGATCGCGCTCCGGTATCGCGTCAGCCATAAAGTGTTTCGGCCCCGGCCAGGATGTTGCGCCGCCGGATGTAATTGCGGCTGGCCTCGACCGCCGGCCGCTCGACGAGATGGACCGACCGTCCCAGAAGCGCTTCCAGCGCCTCCCTAAAATCGAGGAAGGCGGCGAAATCGGTCCGAGCTCGGGGGCCGAAAGTGACGAGAAAGTCCACATCGCTGGCCGCCGGATCGAAGTCCTCTCCACGCGCGGCCGAGCCGAATATTTCGAGCCGCGTGACGCCATAGCGGCGGCACAGCGCAATAATTTCTTCACGCTTCCCGGCGATCTCGGCGTGCATGGCTGCGCTTCCCTGGAGGTCCCTCGGGGGGTTCCATAGCATCTTCGAGCCACTCGCCTTTTACCGCAAGAGGGCCTCGGCGAGGATCGCCTTCAATTCGTCCCGCAGGCGCACTGTCTCCGCTTCAGCGGCGGTCAGACCCGCGAGCAATTCCTCCGGGTCGCCGTGCTCGTCCGCCACGACATGCGGGTTCTTGATATCGAGATTATAGCCCCGCGCCTTCACCTCCTCGGCGGTGACCTTCCAGGCGAGCGGCGTCTCCTTGCGGTCCTTGCGCTTCGGCCCGCCCCACCAGTCGATGCAGGTCTTCAGGTGCTCGAAGCGGATCGGCTTCGTCATCGAATAGGCCTTCTGGCCCTCGGGCACGCGATGCTCGAAGAACCAGATGTCCTTCGTCGGCGTGCCTTTCTCGAAAAACAAGAGGTTCGTGCCGATCGAGGCATAGGGCTTGAAGACGGAATTGGGCAGGCGCACGATTGTATGGAGGTTGCATTCCTCCATCAGATATTCCTTGAGACGCGTCTTGACGCCTTCGCCGAACAAGGTGCCGTCGGGCAGCACCACGGCGGCACGCCCGTTAGGCTTCAACAGGCGAATGATAAGCGCGAGGAACAGATCGGCCGTTTCCTTGGTGCGGAAATGGGCTGGAAAGTTGGATTCGATGCCGTCTTCCTCCCGCCCGCCGAAGGGCGGGTTCGTGAGGATGATGTCCACGCGATCTGATTGCGTATAGCTGATATAGGGCCGCGCCAGCGTGTTGTCGTGGCGCACGAAGCTCGGGTCCTCGATGCCGTGCAGCAGCATATTGGTGACGCAGAGCATGTGCGGCAGCTGCTTCTTCTCCACGGCGCGCAAGGCGCCCTGTAGCTTCTGCTCGTCCTCCGGGCGCTTCACATAGTGCTTGCGCATGTGATTGATCGAGCAAGTCAGGAAGCCACCTGTGCCGCAGGCGGGATCGAACAGGATTTCTCCGGGCCTCGGGTCGATGCGGTCCGCCATGAAGGCGGTGACGGCGCGCGGGGTGTAATATTCGCCGGCATTGCCGGCCGATTGGAGGTCCGCGAGGATTTGCTCGTAAATCTCGCCGAAGTGCTGGCGCTCTTTCAGGTCGTTGAAATCGACGCCATTGATCTTGTTGACCACCTGTCGCATCAGCTGGCCGGATTTCATGTAGTTATAGGCGTCCTCGAACACGTCACGCACCACCCGGCGGCGGTCCCCCGGCTTGCCTGTCGGGACAAGGCCCTTCAATGCGGGAAACAGCTCGCCATTGACGAAGGCGAGCAGCGCGTCCCCGGTGATGCCCTCCGGATCGGCCGCCCAAGCACGCCATTGATATTTCGTCGGGATCGGTGAGCGGTAATCGTCCTTGGTGAGCTCGAGCTCCTGGTCCTGATCATCAATGATCTTGAGGAAGAACATCCAGCACAATTGGCTGATGCGCTGTGCGTCGCCATCGACGCCGACGTCCTGGCGCATGATGTCTTGAATGGATTTGACGATGGTGCGGACGGACATGACTTACGCGATTTCCTGATAAAGTGCGGATTGCAGTTCGTGGACGGCCTTCTCGTAATCGGGCTTGCCACCGAAGGCTCGAATGAGTTCGACGACGCTGCCCATCGCGCTGAAGGGCGTGATCTTCAGGACGTTCGTGTCATCGAGATTGAGCACGCCTTCGTCGGCATATTTGGCGAGCAGCGCATCGAGCACGGCGTGAGCTTGGCCGCCATACTTCGTGAAGACGTCGCGCTTCTTGACGTTCTCGGCGCGCTCACGCCGAGTGAGAGGCTTCTTGTCGAAAGCGATATGGCAGATGAGATCGAAGGGGTCGAGGTCCTTGCCGAGTTCCTCGGCGATCGGATCGAGCGGCAAGCCTTCCGTTTCCAGTTCCTCGATGATCGCCTGCTTGCGGTCCGCCGCCTTCCAGCGTTTGAGGAAATCGTCGAGGCTGGCGAAGCGCTTCCTCAGCGCCTTTTTCGTGAAGTCGCGCAAGGATTCGGTGACGAGTTTTCCGTTCTCGTCGAGATATTCGACGCGCTCGGCGATGATGCTGGCGCTGACACCATCGACATAGACCTTCTTCTGCGGCCCGCCGCCGACCGGCAACGGTAGGCCCGGCTGATCGACGATGGTTTCGTCGGCGTCAGGCGTCTCGGGCAGCGGCGAACCTTCCTCGTCGGTCGGCAGCGCATCGTCCGGCGGAGCAACGGGATCGCCATCCGCCGGCTCGTAAATCTGCACCGGCTCGCCATCGAACGCCGGGTCGGCGAAATGGGTCGTGGCGCCACGGAAGTCGATCAGCGTGAAATAGAACTTGTGCGTGTCCTCGTGCACGCGGGTGCCGCGGCCGACGATCTGCTTGAACTCTGTCATCGAGCCGACTTCCCGGTCGAGGGCGATGAGCCGGCATGTCTGAACGTCCACGCCGGTCGAAAGCAGGCGCGAGGTTGTAACGAGCACCGGATAGTTCGATTCCGGGTCGATGAAATTTCCGAGCTCGGCTTGGCCCTCTGGATCGCCGCCGGTGATACGCATGACATAGCGGTGGTTCTCGGCGACTAGATCGGCGTTCTCGTTCACAAGGGCCTGGCGCATCCGAGCTGCGTGCTCTTGATCGACGCAGAACACGATCGTCTTCTGGAACCGGTCGCCGCTCTCTTTTAGGAACTGGGTAATCCTTCGTGCGACGAGCTTGGTGCGGTCGTCGAGCACCAGCGTGCGGTCGAAATCCTTGGCGTTGTAAATGCGGTCCTCGACCTCCTCGCCTTCGCGGTCGAGTTTGCCCTTCTCGGGCCGATAGCCCTCGACGTCGCGGTCGATATGGACCTTCACTACCTTGTAGGGGGCGAGGAAGCCGTCGCGTATGCCCTGCTTCAGCGAATAGGAGTAAAGTGGCTCGCCGAAATAGGCGATGTTGGAAATGTATTTGGTCTCCTTCGGCGTGGCAGTCATGCCGATTTGCGTAGCCGCCGAGAAATATTCGAGGATTTCGCGCCACGCCGAATCCTCGGCGGCGCTGCCGCGATGGCACTCGTCGATCACGATCAGGTCGAAGAACTCGCGGGAGAACTCGCGGTAAATCTTCTGCCGTTCCTCCGGGCCGGTGATCGCTTGATAGAGCCCGAGGTAGATTTCATACGCGGTATCGATGCGCCGCTTCTTGTCGAGCGCCAATGTCAGATCGACCGTGCTGCCGTCCTGCCGCTCGATCGTTTTGGCGCTGGTCGAGAGCTTGGCCATGACGCCGCCAAACGGACGGAAGTCGTTGACCATTGTCTGATCGATCAGAACATTCCGGTCGGCGAGATAGAGAACGCCCTTGGCACGGCCTGCCTTCCACAGACGCCAGATGATCTGAAACGCGGTGTAAGTCTTGCCGGTACCGGTTGCCATCACCAGCAGCACGCGATCACGGCCCTTGGCGATGGCCTCGATCGCGGCGTTGGCGGCGTTGACCTGATAATAGCGGGGGGCCTTGCCGCTGCCGTCGTCATAGTAATCTTGAAGCACGATCTGCTCGGCCTGGGCGTCGAGGCCCTTCCAGGTGCGATAGCGAGCCCACAGATCAGCCGGTGAAGGAAAAGCGTCGAGACCGAGATTGGCTTCTCGCGGATTGCTGGCGGCGGTGCGGTCGTGGAAAACGAAGCCGTCGCCGTTCGAGGAGAAAACGAACGGGATGTCGAGCGTCGCGGCATAATCGAGCGCCTGCTGCATCCCGTCGCCGACGCTATGAGAATTGTCCTTGGCCTCGATCAGCGCGAGCGGGATGTTCGGCTTGAAATAGAGGACATAGTCGGCTCGCTTGGCTTGGCCGCGCGTGACGAGCTTGCCCCGCACGATAATGCGGCCCTTGGTGAAACCGACTTCCTCGCGGATTTGCAGCATCTCGTCCCACCCGGCCAAACGCAGGGCGGGCGTAATGAATTTGGTGCAGATATCGCGTTCGCTCAGTGAACGTTTGTCCATACCGTCGGACGGTGTCCCTATGTTTCATCAATCTGGAGGAACTATATCCGTGATCCGGGCGGGTTCGCACTCAAAAAAGGTGGACCTAACCCTAGGTAGCAGCAGGCCTTTTGTTTTTGTACTCGCAGAGGAAGTCGCAAGGAATAGCCCGGGTCGCGCCATGCCATAGGGCGTGTCTTCCCGCCGAAGATTCATTCCCCTTCTCCTTCGGTGGCGCGAGCCAGGGCGCGCATGTCGCGAAGCAGTGCTGCGAGCTGCCTGCGTTCGGCGATGGCTTCCACGGTATAGCGGCCGTGCTTGAGGGCATTCCTATTCCCGTTCGGCGCGCCCGGCGACAGCCCGCCGTGCATCCGGCAGCGGCCGTTTGGCATTGCAGGCGACCGGCACGGCGTCCCGGCCCTCGTCCGGGCTCGGCATCGGGGACTCCGATGCATGGGCAATCTGCTTTGCATGGGGTTGATCCTCCGATTTCCTGCGATCCCCACCCCCCGGGGCCCCGATCGAGCCGACGATGGCCTGACCACCGGAATGGACGTGAACGTGTTCCACCGTGACCTTCTGCTGGCCCTTGCCGCGGTGCCGATTGAGCGCTTCGAGCAGCGTGGCGTAGGTCCGAGAGAGCTTGTTCGCTTGGGCGAGGTTCTCTCGTCGGCCCTCGAAGGTCTGGTCGCCGATCATGGCGCGCCGATAGCATTCCATCGCGGCGTTGTGGGCGGCGATGAGCTGCGCCGCCATCATGCCTTCGAGTTCATCCTTCGGCCCGATGCCCATCAGCGCCATGACGGTGGCATTGAGCTGGCGCTTGCGCGTCTCGTCATCGGAGTGCTTTGTCCAAAGAGACGCGATCGCCTGATTTGCGAGCAGGTTGTTCCAGTGATCCGATTTCGAACCGCCGATAGCCTTCAGTTCGCCCTTGAGATTTTCTGGATCATTGGCGACCACCGTCATCGCAGTAGCCGCGCTGGCAGGCGTTCTTGCGTTCATTGCTGTCCCCTCAATTCGAGATTCCCATGGATGAAAGGGCAGCCACCGCTTCGGCTCTCCGACTCGTGTGCCATGCCGACCAGCACCGCGAATGCAGCCAGGCGTGGCCGGTGGTTTCTGTTCCGAAGGGCAGAAGGGGGGCGTGGGCGTCCTCGGCCTCGCCGCAACGGAGGCAATGGCCAGGCTGCGAGCGCACCGGATTCCGATTGAGCCATTCCACCACGCAACAGTCAAAGGCGCGGTCCTCGGCTTCTGCTCTCGACAGGCCCATCCGGAACTCGGCTATACGCGCCCGCTCGTAAACAAAAGCGAGCCAATCCGCGCCCGACCGGTCGTTTTCGCGAATGCGCAGCAAGGCTAGGACGTCCGCCTTGTGACGCGACAGCAGATCGAGCACCGCGTGCGGCGGTTCCGCGGCAGCCTCGAGCGTCAGCGAGTCGCCGTCGATCCCAATATGGACGCCAGCCGCCCGCGCCGCCTTCAGGGCTTCGGCCGCGCTCATAGCCGAGCCCTCCAGCGCACATTTTCCGGGGCAGATTGAGTCGCGTGATTTGCGTCTGCACCGTCCGCATCGGTCTCACCAACGGTTTTCAAGCGATTGAAGCGGACAGTTGGACCGTTGCCGCCTGTCGCTCCGTCCGCAGGAACGTCGATCGTCCGCACCGCGAAGCCTTTGGCCGAATTGGTTACTGGCCGAAACGTGGACGGCGCGGACGATGCGGACGATCGTGCCCCTTCAGTTTCTGGCACGGGTGGACTTCCGCTCGTGGTGATGTGGATCATCCGTGTTCGCGCCCGGCCTTCGCGCGCGAAACTGATCTCGATTCCGAGCTTACGAAGGAAAGTCGCTGCCCGGCGCAGCCTGCCTGACAGCGTCCGAGGGCTATCCGGCCAGGTCTTCGACTTTGCGATGCGCTCGCCCGCCGCCTCGGCCAGGGCGCCCAGAAGCTCCGAGGCCGTTCCCGTCCACTCCGACCGCTCGACCATCACAGCGCGCAAGGCGGCGGCGATTGGATCGGCATCGATCACGCCTTCCACCGCCTCGTCACGATTGCCGCAATAGGCAGACCAGAATGTGCCAGCAGGCCAGAGCGCAGTTTCGCAGGCCGTCGCCCACAAGGCGAAGTCCGCCATGCGCGGAAGCCTTTCGAGCTTGGTGCGTGGCAGCATCGCTAGCCCCTTGGACACCGCGTCGAGCAACGCGCCGAGGACGCGCGGTCGTTCGGCCTCGAACGCAGCCCATAATTCCTGTTCGGGCCGGCGGCGTTCATCGGGGATCGGCTCCAGCGTGAGGAACACGGCACGGTCGGCCAGATCAGGCCGCGTGACGATGTCCTCGATGCCATTCAGGATCACCGGTCGGGCGGCATCGAACAGCACCTCGTCCTGATCGGAATAAAGCTGGCGCACCGCGAAGCCGCCGCCGGTGGCGAGGCGGCAAAGCGTGTCGGATATCCATGCGGGCAAGCCCGACACATTGTCGAAGGCGAGCACGTGGCCGTTGCTAGCGGCGATGAAGAGATCGCGATCCTCGCGTGGCAGGGCGCGCAGCGGCGCTGTGTTCGGATCCAGCAGTGCCCGCAATACAGCCGAGAAGGTCGATTTCGCCGAACCCTGTTCGCCTGATAGAACGATCACCGGATAGGGACCGCGATTGCGAAGGCACGCCAGTGCCCACGCGACCACCAACACGAAATCGGCGTCCGATTGAACATTGAGGAAGGATCGCAGGGTCTCGATCGATCCGCCAGGGACCGGAATTGGCAACGGCTTCATGCCCGAAACGCGGCGGAACCGGACCGGCGGATAGTCGATCACCCGCCAGCCGGTGTCGTCGATCTCCACCGCGCACCATGCCTCGTCGCCAAGGTCGAGATAGAGCCGCCCATGGAGCCCGCCGACGCGAATATGAACCGTGCGCTCCAGGGCGTCGAAATGTGCCTTCGCCTCGATGACATTCAAAACCGATTGCAGTGCTTCCGAACTCGGCGCGCCGCCAGTCTCCTCGAAAAAGCGGCGCGTTAGCCATCGGCGAAACCCCTTGCCGCGGATCGGCCAAGTCTCCCGGTGGCCGTTCATGTCGAGGTCGGCGAAGCCCGTTCCGTCCGGGCTGTGGAATAGCTCGGCCGATTGCGCCAGTTCGATCAGAATGTCAGCTTGCGTCGGACCACGCCCGACCGCGTCGCCGCTCACCTGGGAGATGGCTTCGTCGAGCGCCGTCACCCGGCAGCCGGCCTTCTTTAGCCGCACCCGCAGCGCCTCGAAGGCAGCGCGATCGTCCCGCTTGAGCGCGACGAGCCGTTCGAGCGTTTCGGGAGCGAAGGCGGCGCCGGGATCGGTGGCGGTCCTTTCGACGAGACTGTCCAGCGTATCGCGAACTTCCTCGGCGGCATCGATGGCCGCGCTCACAGGATTGTCATGGCCAGCAGCGTCCGGGTTGTTCATCGCGCGGCCTCCTCGACGTGGAGCGCGCGGAGCAGCAGATCGTTAAAGTCCATGCCGTGCGGTGGGCGGGCGATGCGCACGCGCCGGCCCTCTCGCTTCCAGCGCCAGGCACAATCCTGCGCCGCCGCTTCGCCGGGATCGTCGCCATCGGCGAGCACGATCACGTCGCGAACCTCCCGCGGCAGGTCGAGAGTGCGAAGGCCCGAGGTCGAAAGCGCCGCCCAGGCGGGATGGCCGCTTGCCTGCATCGCGGCGAGGCATGTCTCGACGCCTTCGCCGATCATCAGCGCATCGCCGGGCGGTCCGAGCCGCACCGCGCCGCTACGGCAGGGGCCGAGCATCATCTTCACCGGATCCACCGGCGCCTTCGTGCTTCCGTCGCGTGCCAGGAACGTGCGGTGAATGCCGATCGACTTGCCGCCAGCGCCGTGCGTCACCAGCGCCACCATCGCTGGCCAGACGCCGCCCGAGGCGTGTTTCAGGCCGGGATGAAATCGCAAACTCTGTGGCAGCGAAAGCGTGATCCCACGCGAACGCAGGTAGGTTTCGGCGGGCGAACCTGCGACGCCTTGAGAGGCCCGCCAGATCGCAAGCGTCGCCTCCGTGCGCCCCATCGCGTCGGGATCAGGTTCGGTGGAAAGATTAATCCGGCGCTTGTAGGCAAAGCGGCCAGCCCGTTTACCGGTCGCATCCCAAAGACCGCGATCCGCAAGCGCGGCGATCACTTCGCGCTGGTTGCATCCAGCATGGCAGCGGACCAGCACCTTGCTATCCTTGCCCGCGCTGATCGACAGGCTCGGGCTTGAGTCGTCATGTGCCGGGCAACGCGCCATCCATGTTGCTCCCGCCCGATGCCCGCCAAGGGCTTTGGCGATGGTTTCAGCGGTCATGGCGCACCTCGGCATCGTTAGGCACAACGGGCGCGGCATGGTCATTGGCTGCGGCGAGCTTTTCGGCACGCGACCATTCGGCCAACACGCTGAAAAAGCCGGTTGCGTTGTGAAGGATTTGCCGCACGTCCTCATCGGTGAGGTTGCGGCCCGTGCGCGGTTGCCAGAGTTGCCGGGTGCGGGCGATTTGCCGCCCCAATTCATTGTCGTTTGCAGCGTCGAGACGTTTCATCGAAGACCTCACCGGCGGTTCTGCCGCTCCGTGCTCCTGGCCTCCGGTCTCGGATTCCCACCGATGACGCTGGACCCTAAATAATCTGCATCTTCGTCGTCCCCGTCGCAGGGATCGCCAATCAAAGCCGCCGTCAGTGCGGCACTTCCTCTGCGGGAATTGTGAACTTGTGGCTCTTGCCAGCGCGGATCACGAGATGGCGCTTGCCGCCGTTACCGACCTCGCAGGCGATCGAATAATCGAAGAAGCCGTGCTTCAGGCCATCGACAACAAGCCCTTCCAGACAATCGAGCGCCTCGCGGACCTGCCCGTGGATGATGCGCGGCGACGAGGGTGCAATCGGTGCCTCAACCATTGTGCAGAAGCCCTTTCATGTCCTTGATGGTAGCGGCGAATGCCTGCGGGCGAACGATGGCGGCGTCGCCGTAGAACGCCATCACGTCGTCGCGCCGCGTCGGCCGATCCTGAAACACGAAGACCTTGCGCCGGCCCTCGGCGCGCAGATCGAGCAGCTCATAGCCAGTGCAACGCAGGAAGCAGGCGAGGTAGAAGTCGCGGGTTTCGAACCCGTCAGCCGCGGCAATGACGTTGGATTTCTCCTGTCCACTTGACACTTTACATTCTCCTCAAAAAAGGGGCAGGGTCACCTGCTGGCAAGAAGCCGTTGAAGCGGCACCACACGATGCAGGAGCCCGAGTTTTTCCAGCCGGATGCGCATGGCGATGGGCGAGACGATGAAGTGTTCGGCCAAAGGCTTACAGAACCGCTCCAAAGCCTCATCGTCGATTACAGAGATTTCGATATCGCCAATTGCGTGACCGCGCGGGATCTCGGCGAAAGAGTGAGCAATCGGCGTTTGCGGCTGAAGCACGCGCGGCTTTCCGTCGGGAAAGAACTTGTCCCAGGCCGAGAAGATCATCGCGCGCGGCATCAGCAGGCATGACGCGTAGAAATCGGCCTGCCATTCCACCCTCTCCTTCGCCTGGCTCGACCGGCAGATGAACTTGGGCGCGCCCACCGCGTCAAAGAACGAGGCCTGCGCCGTGTCCTGCATGATAAGGTGCTGATGTAGCCGCCAATGGCCGCCGCCTTCATGGGCCAACGTGAAGCGGTAGCGGCCCTCGCGAGCCGGGTACTCTTCGGGATCTAGGGTTTCGTCGATGAAGACGCTGCCGTCGCCATAAATCGCGCCAAGGATGTCGGTCTCGCCGCTCGACGGGCGCGGCACATTATGGCGTGCGTGCATGTCATCGAACTCGATCCGCAGCTTGAGGTGCTTCTCGACGATGACCTCTAAGGGATCGGTGGTGCGAGCGTCACGCCCCGTGCGTGCGCGTATTCTGCGAGCAGCGCCGCCGCGTCGCGCTCGATGGCTTCCTCGGCAATATACGGAACAAAACCGGTCATCGGTCATCCTTCATCTGCATCGGAGGGGTCGCGCCCCGGTCGTTTCACTCGCCTTTGGCTTTTCTCGCTTGTCGCGCCAGCCGGGCGAGCTCCTCGGCGTCAAGTCCGTTGGCGGTTCGCAGCAGCGCCGACATTTCGACGGGATGCCGCTTGATGATGTCGGCCAAGTCGGAGGGGACGCGCCCAGCCATCGCCAGCAATTCGTCCGGATCGCACTCGATGATCTGTGCGATTGACCGCACCTTGTCCTCCGTAGGTGGCGTGAACTCGTCACGCTCCACCTTCGACAAATACGTCGGGCTTACCCC
Organism: Beijerinckiaceae bacterium; assembly: GCA_024304885.1. GTDB lineage: Bacteria > Pseudomonadota > Alphaproteobacteria > Rhizobiales > Beijerinckiaceae > Methylocapsa. The sequence goes on along the minus strand of JALJOM010000003.1, from coordinate 1,569,487 downwards.
GATCTTCTTCGCCATTTCGCGCAGTCCGATCTCCCTTGCCTCCCGCTCCCGGCGGATGAACGCGCCGAACTTCTCCGTCCCGGCCTTCATCACTTTTGCTCCGTCATCTGTTTAGGTCTCACTTTACACACGATTCGAGGGCCGCTGTCAACCAGGGACTAAACGGCGATCCACTGAACAAATCACGCGGCTAGCCGGGCGTCCCGCATTTCTTCAAGAACCAGCCGGAAATCCGGATCCGGAACGAGACACATGGTTCTATAAGCGTTCAGGAACGGCAGCCAAATCTCGGTTTTGGCCGATTTCGCCGCCTCTCCCGCCTCGGCACGCGACGCGATCGCGGCTGTTTCTGCCAACAGATCAAACGATTGGCGGAAGGTGGCGACCACGTTGCCGCCCTCCCAAGTGCAGTTCGATAGTACGAAATCGAGCAGCCGGCGCTTTTCGCGCGGTTCCTGCCTCTCGAACAGCCTTTGCCCGTTCCGCGCGAGTTCGAGAAGCTACACGCCTTCGTCCAGATAGGAGCGATCGGCCGCACCGCGCGCTCGCCCGGCGACAGCGCGTCATTGGGCAGCCCCCGAGCAGGCCGGATTGGCCGCAGAATGCTTGCGGTTTGATCCAACGCAAGGTCCGAGAGCACATTTCCAATATCAAGCCATGGACCACAGGAGGACGCCATGGCCGAGGATTGGGCTGCCGACGTAAGAAAGTACGCGAGCAATGCCGATGACATGGCGATCGCCGGAATTGTTCGTTACTGTGGCATTGCATTGCAGAAGCGGGATTCCTCTCTGGTCTCCTTCACCGACAAGGAAGAAGTGGCGCGCGTACGCGACAATTTTCTGAAGAAGAAGCTGGGTTTGACGAACTCGGATGCCGAGCTCGATCGAGCGATCGAGACGGTCGCAGACCAGATGAAGGGCGATCGCACGAAGAACCGCGTGACGGTCTATTACCTCCTCGCCGAGCACTTCGGGAAGCTTTCGGCAATGAGCTGACTTGGCCCGAGACCAGGCATCCTCGAGCAATCGAAAGGACGGCCCTAAATTTTCCGGCTGTCGTAGGCCCAGTGCAAGAGCGCTTGTCGCTGGCGCGGCCGGCACGTGGGATCGCCCGGCTCGCAATGCTTCCTGATTTGCGCAACGTGGCGCTGCATCGCCTTCCAGCGCCCGATCTGGCGGGCGTCCTCCTCGGGCAGGCGCCGGCCCATGTAGTAGCGGCAGTACCATTGGAACCAGCCGCGCGGATCGTCCGGATATATCCAGCCTTTCCTCCGCCATTCCGACAAGGGCTGGCTGGCATCGACACCGAAGCAATTGAGCGAGCAATCCCGCCTCGAGGGCGCGAGCTTGGCGCGGGCAAACCAGCTCACGGGAAATTCGTTGCGGCAATCGGTGAGATATTTGCCGCAGAACACGCCGAGCTCGAGCATCCGCTTGGGCGCGAGGTCGGGGAAAAAGCCAGGATCGAAGCCGCGGCCGGCCGGCGCGACCAGCTCGTAGCGGTAGCCGCGCTGCATCTTGTCGTTGACGATGACGATGCGACGGCGCATCCGACGTCCTTCAGTTCAACATAGAGAGCGCGCCGTTCAGCACCGACGCGAAGGCCACCCAGGCGGCATAGGGCACGAACAGCAATGCCGCCACACGATCCAGCCGCCATGCGGTGGCGATGAAGCCGAGGATCGCCGCGAGCATCAAAAGGACGATGATCAGCGCCAGCCCGATCTGGTGCGCGGCGAAGAACACCGGCGTCCACAGGAAGTTCAGGGCGAGTTGCGCCCACCAGAGCTTCATCGGCCAGCCGGTGCGATCGCGTTGCCAGACGCGCCAGCCGGCGACGGCGATGAGGATATAGAGCACCGTCCACACCGGCCCGAACAGCCAGGCCGGCGGGTTGAAGGAGGGTTTGGCGAGGCCGGCATACCATTCGCCCTGCGTCGAGAGTGAGCCGAGAACGAGGCCGCCGCCCAGCACGAGGGCGAGGAACAGGATCAGCGACACGGGGCGGTTCATGGCGTGAGGCTCCGCTATTGAAGTGATTTGAGAAAAGCGATCAGGCTGGTGATCTGATGCGGCTCGAAACGAAATTGCGGCATGGTCGGTTGGCCCGTCGAAATCCCTTCGGCGAAGGCTAATTCGAGGCTTTCGACGGGCTAGCGCTGGTACAGGTCGCGGAACGGCGGCGCGATTGCGTGGGGGCTTTTGGCCTGCTCCCCGACTTTCCTCCGGTCTCGAGGCGAGTCTGGCGTCATCTTGCCCCTTGCGGGGTCGTCGAGCAACGGGCCGGAGCGCGAAGGCCCCAGCTACCGCAGCGGTCCGACCCATTGCCGAACGGAGGGCCGAGCTTGGCATGTCGTTCCGGTGGTTCGCAGCGTGCCAGGTCGCCGCGAGCTCGTCGCTTCGGCGACGGAGGACGACACGACGGCGCGGCATCTGCGCAAACCCGGTGCTGCGGCAAGAAGCCGTGGACGTTGCGCCCATTGCAGAGCATATAGCCGGGACCTCTGTGGCGATCGCTCGGACGCGAGCGCCGCAAGCAGCTTCGGCCCATGACCTCGCAGCACGACACGAAGAGCCCTGCAACCACCCTCGATCGGCTCGCCGAAGTCCGGGAGCGGATCGCCCGCGCGGCGCGGGATGCCGGGCGCGACCCGAAGGACGTTACGCTCGTCTGCGTCTCGAAGACCTTTCCCATCTCCGAGATCATGCCCGTGCTCGAGGCCGGGCAACTCGTCTTCGGCGAGAACAGGGTGCAGGAAGCCCTCGAGAAATGGCCTTCGCTGAAGGCCGGCGCCTCCCACCTCGAGCTGCATCTGATCGGGCCCCTGCAATCCAACAAGGCCCGCGACGCGGTCGCCTTCTTCGACGTGATCGAGACCGTCGATCGGGACAAGATCGCAAGGGCGATCGCGGACGAGATCCAGAGGTGCGGGCGCCACCCTCGCCTCCTGGTCCAAGTCAATACCGGGGCCGAGCCGCAGAAGGCAGGAGTGCTGCCCGAGGTGGCCGACGCCTTCCTCGAGACGTGCCGCAAGACCTATGGGCTCGAGATCGCGGGCCTCATGTGCATCCCGCCGGTGAACGACCAGGCCTCGCCGCATTTCGCCCTTCTGAACCGGATCGCCGCGCGGAACGGGCTGACGATGCTCTCCATGGGGATGAGCGGCGATTTCGAGCTCGCGATCCAGCTCGGCGCGACCCATGTGCGGGTCGGCAGCGCGATCTTCGGCGCGCGGTGAGAGCCGAGCGGATGAAATCGGACCATAGGTGAGAACACATGCCCGACGATCGTACCTCCAGCCTCGACCCGGCCTCGCCCGAGTTCCAGGCCCGCAGAGCCGCGGCTCGGCGGGAGCTCGATGCGATCGACCCGGCCATGCAGAGCGACGCGCAGGCCGACCCTTTACGTCGCGCCTGGTTCGAGGCCGTCTACGCGCGCGCCGAGAACGACCCCGCCCGCGTCCCCTGGGCCAATCTGGTGCCGCATCCCTTGACGAAATCCTGGATCGGGCTGCAGGCGCGCGGGATCGCAGGGCTGCGGGTGCTCGACGTCGGCTGCGGCCTCGGCGACAATGCCGAATGCTTCGCGCGCGCTGGCGCGGCGGTGACGGCCTTCGATCTCGTTCCCGCCGCCGTCGCTTGGGCGCAGGACCGCTTTCCTCAGACGAAGGTCACCTATTGCGCCGCGGACGTTTTCGCCGCGCCGGAGGCCTGGCGTCACGGCTTCGATCTCGTCCACGAATGCTATACGCTGCAGGCGCTCGCCGTCGAGCTTTTGCCGAAGGCGCTCGCTACGCTGCGATCCCTGCTCGCCCCCGGCGGGCGCCTTCTTCTCGTCGCTCGGGCGCGCGACGAGGACACGCAAGAGAGCGGCCCGCCTTGGCCCCTTCCCCCCTCGATCTTCGCCGAGGCCGAGCGGCAGGGACTGACGCCGCTCGCCATCGAGGACATCGCCACCACGGCCGAGATCACCCGGCGTCATTGGCGTGCGCTCCTCGCCCGTTCCGAGGATCTCTGAGCGGACGATCACCTCGGCCGGTCGCGAGCAGGGGCGCATATTGCCGAGGCCGCGGATATGTCGGAGAAACCCGCGTCGCGAGGCGACGGAATGCGGAGCCCGAGCGGCGATCCTGGCTCGCCCGGGTCGCCGTGCCTGCACACGGGGGAACGAGAATGGCGATCGACCGCAAGCGCCGCATCGGCGTGCTCGGGGCGGGCGCCTGGGGGACGGCGCTCGCCAATCTCGCGGCCCGCGCGGACGCGGGCTCCGAGGTCGTGCTCTGGTCCCGGGATCCGGCCCATGTCGCGGAGATTGCGGCAACAGGGGTCAATGCCCGCCGGCTGCCGGGCGTGCTGCTCGCCTCGTCGATTCGTCCCTCGGCGGATCTCGCCGCGCTTCAGGGCAGCGACGTCGTGCTGGCGGCCGTTCCGGCGCAAGCGCTGCGCCAGGTTCTCGGCGCCCTCGCGCCCCATGTTGCGCCGGGCGTGCCGGTCATCGTCTGCAGCAAGGGGATCGAGCTCGCGACGGGGAGGTTCGCGAGCGAGGTCGTGGCCGAGGTCCTGCCGGAAAACCCGCCGGCGATCCTCTCCGGCCCGAGCTTCGCCCAGGATGTCTCCAAAGGCCTGCCGACCGCGGTCACGCTCGCGGCTCATGACCCCGCGATTGCGGCCGATCTCGCCGAGCTGGTCTCGACCCCGTCGTTTCGGGTCTATTCGTCGGGGGACGTGAGAGGGGTCGAGATCGGCGGCGCGACCAAGAACGTTCTCGCGATCGCGAACGGGATCGCCGCCGGGCGGGGCCTCGGCGCGAGCGCGGGCGCGGCGCTCGTCGCGCGCGGCTTTGCCGAGCTCTCGCGATTCGGCCGGGCATTCGGGGCCGAGCCCGGAACCTTGATGGGCCTTTCGGGTCTCGGCGATCTCGTGCTGACCTGCACCTCGCCGACGTCGCGGAACTACAGCTTCGGACTCGCCCTCGGCACCGGCCGCAGCCTCACCGAAGCGATCGAATCGGCCGGCCTCACCGAAGGCGTTCACACCTGCGGAATCCTCGTCGACCTCGCCAACGCGAAGGGCATCGACATGCCGATCGCGTCGGCGGTCGATGCCGTGCTCGCGGAGCGGCTCTCGATCGACGACGCGATCGCGCGCCTGCTCGCGCGCCCGCTCAAGCCCGAGACCTTCGAGCCCGGCTGATCTCCTGCGAAGCTAGATCACGAAGACTTTGGATCGAATCGATCCAAAGTCTTGAAACCTTATCGATTCCAAAAGTTCAGAGCGGGAAAGGCAGATAAGCTTACGCAATCTGCGTAAACGCAATTGCGCTGGAACACCGCTGTCCACTTTTCCTCGTCCCGCTCTAGTTGGCGACGGTCTCGACCGCGACCTGGACCACGCCCGCGCGACGAAATCCGAGCTCATCGGCCGCCTGCGACGAGACGTCGATGATGCGTCCCTTGATGAACGGGCCGCGATCCTTGACCACGAGCACGGTCGAGCGGCGATTGGCGAGATTGGTGACCCGCACCTGGGTACCGAACGGGAGGGAACGATGCGCGCAGGTTCGGCTCGGCGCTTTGTAATATGAGGCTTTTCCGGTCCAGGTTTGTGCCTGTGCAGCCGAGGAAGATACAAGGATGATCATTCCAATCGTTACGGATTTTATCAATATTTCGACTCCTGCGTTGGACCTTCTTGGGCTCGTTTTTCGAGCAGGCTGGTCCGTGCAGGGGCGATATGATGAGACTATGGCCGTATAAAGCTCGAGTTTCTTCTACTGTGATCTTCATGACGCGATGAGGATCATTCATATATTTTATTGCTTTGCAGGCAGCTCGGCTTTCGAGCCGTTTATGCATGACAAAGATTTGTAATAGTCATCACTCACACAAACTATTGATCGGCCTCGAGCAGAGGACCTTGCTTTCGCTCGCGAACAACGAACATCAGATGCCGCGAGCCGACGCCGGTGGGCCGTCTTCCGCCCCGGCTCGCGCCATCGAGGCCCTGCCCCGGCTCGGCAATTCATGGTGATGTCATTGATTTCAAAATAAATCTTCACGCCTGTGTCACATCCCTCGCCTAGCCGTGAAGGATTGCCAACCAGCCTTCGAGACGAGCGTGACCCCTTCGACACAAGCGATCCGGCGAGCGACGACGAGCGGCCTCAGTGCCGCGGTTCATCAATCGGCCCCGCTTTCCAAGCGCGGCCTCCTGGAACGTCTCTTCACCTTCGCGTTCCAGCATCTCGTCTATCCGCAAATCTGGGAAGACCCTGTCGTCGATATGGACGCGCTCGGGATCGGGCCGGACGATCACGTCGTGACCATCGCGTCGGGCGGATGCAACGTCCTGTCCTATCTCACCGCGAATCCGGCGGCGATCACCGCGGTCGATCTCAACGGCGCTCATGTCGCCTTGACGCGGCTCAAGCTCTGCGGGCTGCGCCATCTGCCCGACTACGAGACATTCTTCGCCTTCTTCGGCCGGTCGGACACGGCCGCCAATGTCGAAGCCTATCGCCGCTTCATCCGGCCTCGGCTCGATGCCGCGTCACGGACCTATTGGGAGGGACGCAGGCTCGGCGGCAAAGCCCGCATCGACTCCTTCGCGGAGAATTTCTACCGCCAAGGCCTGCTCGGTTGGTTCATCGGGACGAGCCATCTCGTCGCGCGGCTCTACGGCCGGGATCCCGCCGCGATCCTGAAGGCGCGCAGCCTCGACGAGCAGCAAGCCATGTATGCGCAGCACCTGGCGCCGATGCTGGACAAGCCGATCATCCGCTGGCTCATTCGCCAGCCCGCGACGCTCTACGGCCTCGGCATTCCTCCGTCGCAATATCGCGCGCTCGCGGCCGATCAGGCGGACGGAATCGCCTGCGTGCTGAAGCAGAGGCTGGAGCGGCTCGCCTGCGGATTTCCGATCGACTCGAACTATTTCGCCTGGCAGGCCTTCGGACGCCGCTACCCGACCGCCGAAGGCGCCGCGCTCCCGCCCTATCTTCAGCGCGAGAACTTCCAAGACTTGCGGGAGCGCGCGGACCGGGTCAGGGTCCGCCACGACAGCATGACCCGATTTCTCGCCGAGAGCCCGCCGAGGAGCGTCGATTGCTTCGTCCTGCTCGACGCGCAGGACTGGATGAACGATGCGGATCTCACCGCGCTTTGGACCGAGATCTTGCGCACGGCGCGGCCCGGCGCTCGCGTCGTCTTCCGCACCGCGGCTGACGAGCGGCTTCTGCCCGGGCGAATCCCCGACCACATTCTCGACTCTTTCGACTATGATCCCGAGGCCTGCCGGGAGTTCTGCCGGCGTGATCGCTCGTCGATCTACGGCGGCTTCCATTTGTATCGGCTCGAGCAATTTCCAGCGGACCGGGTACCGGTTCGCGTCGCGAAATTGCGACAAGACTGCACTGGAGAACTGCTTTCCGATGCCACGGCATCGGAAAGCGCTCGAACCGGGCAACGCCTCGAGCAGGAGGGTGACGCGTGACGAGCCCGATTCTCGACGAGCGCGATGCGAGCGACGCCGCCCGCCTCATGGATGCGATGTATCGCACCCAGCGCCACATCTACGATGCGACGCGGAAATTCTATCTTCTCGGGCGCGACGGGCTCGTCGCCGGGCTCGAGCCGCCCGCGGGCGGGCGCGTGCTCGAGATCGGCTGCGGCACCGGCCGCAATCTCGTGCGCGCGGCGAGGACGTTCCCCGAGGCCCGATTCTACGGGCTCGATGTCTCGGCCATGATGCTCGCGTCCGCGCGCCGCTCGATCGCACGAGCCGGTCTCGCGCAGAAGATCGTCACGGCGCGGGCCGATGCCACGATCTTCGACCCGGTGCAGCTGTTCGGCGTTGCGTCGTTCGATCGGATCTTCGTTTCCTACGCGCTGTCGATGATCCCGCATTGGCAAGCGGCGCTGGCGCGAGCCTGCGACTGTCTCGCCGAGGGCGGCTCCCTGCATATCGTCGATTTCGGCGATCAGGCGGGGCTGCCGGCAGCCTTTCGATCTATTCTCGAGCGCTGGCTCGCGCTCTTCTCGGTGCATCCCTGCCCGACGCTGGAAGCCGAGCTCGCCGAGTTCGCTGCCGAGCGCAGGATGCGCTGCCGCTTCGAGCGGCGCTATCGCGGCTATGCGTTCTATGCGGTGCTGACGAAGGGCTAGGCGTAACGCCAGCTGAATCGTGCGTCCTCTTCATGGTTCGGCCGGCACTCACATGCTCTTCCGCTTACTTCGATCAAGTCGGCGATCATGCTCGGAATATGCTCGATCCCTACCAAAGTCTCTTGTCGGCGAACGCGTGACCGGACCCGGACTCGAGATATCGCTCGAAAGCAGCGGCTTTTCGCTCATCGGAAAACGCCACATAGGTTACCAATTTCCGCGGAGCGAACTTGGACGTTTTGTGAGACTTTCCAGCATTATGGTCGTCGAGGCGACTTCGCAGGTCTGATGTAACGCCGACATAGCGCTCACCGACAAAGGTGGCGCTCTGCAAGAGATAGACATAGCGCATTCGGCCGGCCCCCTACGCCGAGGCTTCGGAAAGCGTCCAGCTTCGCGCTTGAAGACAATGCAATTCCTGCGAAGCGCGCCGCGCGAAGCAGGATGGTGGGCCGGGTGGGGATCGAACCCACGACCACTCGATTAAAAGTCGGGTGCTCTACCGCTGAGCTACCGGCCCAAAAGTCGCGCTCGAGCGGTCGCATGCGCCACATTCGACGCCAAGGACATCATGACAGCCCGGACCGGATTGGACTAGCCGGAACGCCCGTGGCCGTCAACGCGAGCGCCGGTCATGCGCCCGAGGCGCGCGCCAGCGCCACGAGAGCGGCGAAGACCGCTGCGGAAATGACGGTCGTCCACAGCGCCTTGACGAGAAGGCGCGGCGCGACGGGCGCGCCGGGATCCGTGCCGCGGACGACGTCTCCCGCCTCGTGCTGGGAGCGGACCCCGAACGGTAGAACCGCGAACAGGACCGTGAACCAGATCGTGAGGAAGATCGCGATCGCGATCGGAGTCGAGAAGGGCACCGTGCCTCGAAGCCTCGGCGGGAGGGACAATTGTCCTGAACGCAGCGGGCGCGGTCCGGTTCCGCCCCCGCCCGGACGCGGCTACCTCTGGCCCGGCCGGTCTCGATCGAGCCCCTTGGCCAGAAGCTCGGCCTCGTAGACCGGCCATTTCTCGTCGTGCCCGGACCCGAGCTCGTAGAGATAGTCCCAGGTGTAGATTCCGGTCGAATGGAGGTCGTCGAAGGTGAGCCGAACGGCGTAGGTGCCGACCTCCTCGATCGCGATGATCCGGCAATTGCGCTTGCCGCCGACCGTCACCCGCTCCACCTCGCTATGGCCCTGAACCTCGGCGCTCGGGCTCATCACGCGCAGATATTCCGCCGTGAGGTCGAAGGCGGCGCCGCTCTCGAACCGAACCTGGAGCAGGCGGCCCTCGTCCTTCAGCCGCAGCTCCGTCGGCCATTGCCCGATCGTCTGACCCATAGCTTTGCCCTGGCTCGAGGTGCCCGATCCGACCGGGCGTCCGTCCGATCTTCTGGCATTCCAGCGGATGCAAATGCTAGCATGTCGCCATGACAATCGCACCCGCCATCGACCAAGCAAGCTCCGAACCAGTGCCGGCGCCCGGAGCGCGCGCGCCGCTCGTCGATCCGTTCGGCCGAAAAATCTCCTATGTCCGTATATCGGTGACGGACCGGTGCGACATGCGCTGCGTCTATTGCATGTCGGAGGACATGAACTTCCTGCCGAAGCACGACCTCCTCACCCTCGAGGAGCTCGATCGGCTTTGCTCGGCCCTGATCGCCCGCGGCGTGACGAAGCTCAGGATCACCGGCGGCGAGCCTCTCGTGCGGCGCAATATCATGAGCCTCTTCCGCGCCCTGTCGCGCCATCTCGCGAGCGGGGCGCTCGGCGAGCTGACGCTCACGACGAACGGCACGCAGCTCGCGCAATATGCCTCCGAGCTCGCGGCGGTCGGCGTGCGTCGCGTGAATGTCTCGCTCGATACGCTGGACCCCGAGAAGTTCCGGGCGATCACGCGTTGGGGCGATCACGTGAAGGTCATGGCCGGCATCGACGCGGCGCTCGCCGCGGGGCTCGAGGTCAAGGTCAATATGGTGGCGCTGGCCTCCGTCAACGAGAACGAGATCGTGCCCATGCTCGAATGGGCCCACGGCCGCGGCATGGACCTGACCCTGATCGAGGTCATGCCGCTCGGGCGGATCGACGAAGACCGGGTCGATCAATTCCTTCCGCTGAGCCTGGTCGAGGCGCGGCTGCGGGACCGCTACACGCTCGAGGCCCTCGACCACAGGACCGGAGGCCCCGCGCGCTATGTCCGGGTCGGCGAGACTGGGGGAAGGCTCGGCTTCATCACCCCGCTCACGCATAATTTCTGCGAGGGCTGCAATCGCGTCCGGGTGACCTGCACGGGGACGCTCTACATGTGCCTCGGCCAGGACGATGCCGCCGATCTCCGCGCGCCCTTGCGCGCCTCGGCCTCGGACGAGCTGCTCCACGGCGCCCTCGAGGAGGCGATCGCGCGCAAGCCCAAAGGGCACGACTTCGTCATGGAGCGGTCCCATCCGGCCCCCGCAGTCGCGCGCCACATGAGCGTCACCGGCGGGTAGAGAATGGTTTTGTGACCCGGATGCCGGCTCGCCGGAGGTGGCTTCGGGTCGTCCTCGGTTTCATGGCGTCTCGCACGGTGACCATCGAGCAGCACCGAATTGCCGCCTCGGTGAGCCCCAGACGATGCTTCGTCCGGCCTCGGTATTTCAGGACCGGTATCGGCCCGAAATTCGATGTCCGGGCACGATATTCGACAATTGTCGAGCACACGTTATTTGTCGCGATCAGTTGTTCGAATGCCGGCCGACCATAGATTTCCCAGAAAATGCATGGGTATATCCGTGCCGCTGCAATTTTACGTTGAACCGATGCCCCCGAAAGCTTACAAATCCAAGCATCGGTTCCGAGAGATTTCGTCGCCTGAGCTCCGTGCCCTGCCGCAGCAGTCGAGCACGGTCCGAGGCGCTTCCAAGCCTTTGCTCGCGCAGAAGCTCGAAAGTCTTGGAGTCCATGGTCGCCGGTCCGAGCTCAGGTCCGCGGGGAGAAACTGCCGAGGGGTGCTTGGGTGGAACGCCGAAGCGCCTGTTCGATATCGCCTTCGGGTCAGTGCTTCTCGCTTTCACTTTCCCTCTCCTCCTCGTCTCCGCCGCAGCGCTGAAATGCGCTGGCGCGCGGCCGGTCTTCAAGAGAGAACCCCGGCTCGGTTTCGGGGGACGGTCGTTCCATATGATCGAGCTCGTGACGACAGCTCGCGACGGCAGGGCATCCGCGCCGGCCACGACGGCGTCTCGCCGAGCGACCCGCAGCGCACGCATCGGCGCCTGCCTGCGCGAGGCTGGCATCCACAAGCTGCCGCAACTCGTCAACGTCATCCGCGGCGAGATGAGCCTCGTCGGCCCTCGAGCGCTCGATCCGTCCGAGGTCGACCACCTCGGGGAGCGGAGCGCGACCTATCTCTCGGCGCGGCCCGGCCTGATTCAGGCGCCCGTGCGGCCGAACCGCCGCGAGGCACACGCCACCGAAGGGTTCGACGCGGACCTCGACTATGTCAGGGACTGGCGTGTCTCCAGGGATCTCGTCGCCCTCTTGCACTCGATCTTCGCCTCGAGAGAGCGATGAGCCGTCGCGCCGCGGGCGACCCGACCGGGCCTTTGCTGCGCGACGACCCGGGTTGCGTTGCTCCGCGCGAGAATTCCCATCCTGCACTGATGCTTCCCACATTCGATCGGATCGGAAGGCGCTGCCGAGCCGACGGCGGACGACTAGCCTTGAGCGGAACGTCCTCGCCCACAGTCGTGCAGAGACGATCGTTGTCCGGCGTTCCAGCGCTGCACGCGCTCCTGCAAGCTCGGCGGCGACCTGTGCAACAGGCGGCACGCATCCCATATGGCAGAGAAGATCAGGGCGAGTTCCGCGTCCCGTGGCGGCCTCGAACCTGACCGGCCGGCGCAAGCGGAGCTCGTCGGGCTCGCGGTTTCCCTGCGCGCTGGTGCTCGAAGGCAACGTCGCGCGCGCTCGTCCCGAACATCGTCGCGGCAGCGCTCTCGACACTGCGCGCGATCCGAGGCGCGAGCCGCACGCTGCTTCGCGCGGCTCACCTTGCGAGGAGGAAACACGTGACCACGATGCCTCCAGTACGAGACGCACGTGTCGACGGCTGGGACGCGCTCGGCCGGCCGGCATCGGACGAGCACCCGGCAACGGAGTCGAGGCGACGGATCGGCATCGCGCTCGGCGCAGGCGCCGCACGCGGATGGTCGCACATCGGCGTGCTGCTGGCGCTCGCCGAGCATGGAATTCATCCCGACATTGTCGCCGGTACGTCGATCGGAGCGGTGGTCGGCGGCTGCTATGCGTGCGGCAAGCTCGCCGAGATCGAGGCCTTCGCGCGCAGCCTCACGACCAAGGCCGTGCTCTCGCTGATGGATGTCTCGTTCTCGGGTGTCGGAATCCTGACCGGGCGAAAGCTCCGCGAACGCCTCGAGGAAACGATCGGCAACCGGACATTTGCCGACCTCGACAAGATATTCGGGGTGGTCGCCACCGAGTGCGGCACCGGCAACGAGGTCTGGGTCACGAAGGGCGATGTCGCCCGTGCCGTGCGCGCGTCCTACGCTCTCCCGGGGATTTTCGAGCCCGTGAACATCAACGGTCGCTGGCTGTTCGACGGCGCCCTCGTCAACCCGGTGCCGGTGACGGTGTGCCGCGCCCTCGGTGCCGACCTCGTGATCGCCGTCAACCTCGTCGGGGATACCGTATACCGGGGAAGCATTATCAGCGATCCTCAATCGCTCGAACCCGACCTCGAAAAGCTCGCGGCAAAAGATCCCGACCATGGCAAGAGCCTGACCGCACGCCTTTTCGGCGGCGTGAGCGGCAATTTGCGCCGTCTGTTCGGCAAGCGCGAGGACGGTGCGCCGGGCATCGGCAGCGCGATGATGGACGCCTTCAACATCGCCCAAGGACGGATTTCGCGCTCGCGGCTCTCCGGCGATCCACCGGACGTCGTCATCAATGCGCGTCTCGGCACGATCGGCCTTTTCGATTTCCACCGTGCCGATGAGCTCGTTGCAATGGGTCGGACGGCCGCGCTCCGTATCATCCCCGAAATCACCGAGTGCATCACATTGATGAACGGCCGAGCGGAGTCGTCGCCGCTTCGGTCACCCGCATGAGGATGCCGGGAATCGGTGCCGAACGACATCGCGCGCGATCGCGCGGAAGCGGGTTTCCCTCACTCTCGCGTGTCCCCGGGCAGGCGGGACCGAGTGCGACGAGAGGCTCAGCCTTTCCAATGCAGAGCGCTGACGAGCGTGAACAATCGTCGGGCTGTGTCCTGGTCGCACTCGATCTTGCCCTTCAGGCGCTCGATCAGGAGCTGCGCGGCTTCGTCGTGGAGAGCCCGGCGCCCCATGTCGACGGCTTCGATCTGGCTCGGCATGGCCGTCCGGATCGCGGCGTAATAGCTTTCGCAAACGAGAAAATAATCCTTGAGGAGACGGCGAAACGGCGTCAGCGAAAGGATGTGCACGAAGATCGGCGCCCCGCTCTCGTCGAGGATTTCCAGGGCGAGCTTGGCTTCCTGGAGCGCGATCCGCAATCCATAGGGTCCCATATCATGGCCGGGCAGCGCGAAAACGTTCTCCTCCAGGAGGTCGTAGATCGCAACCTGGCGCTCGTGCTCTTGATCCGGCGAGCCGCGGCCGATCGAGGCCTCGTCCAGAGTGATCGACACCAGACGGTTACGCTCGCGCGGGTCTCTCCCGCTCATGACGGCGGCGTGGCGAGCCGGACCTGGACGGAACGCGCGTGAGCGTCGAGTCCTTCGGCATGGCCGAGCGCGACCGCCGCCGGTCCGAGCGTGGCGAGGCTCTCGGCGGTGCATTTGAGGATCGATGTTCGCTTCATGAAGTCGAGAACGCCGAGCCCCGAGGAAAACCGGGCGGAGCGCGCGGTCGGCAGGACGTGATTGGACCCGCCGACATAATCGCCGATGGCCTCCGGCGTGTAGGGGCCGAGGAAGATCGCCCCGGCGTTGCTGACAGCGCGGCTCAACTCCTCGGATCGCTCGGTGATGATCTCGAGGTGCTCCGGCGCCAGGCGATCGGCGAGCCTCGGGCTCTCGGAAAGGTCTCCGACGAGGACGATCGCGCCGAATTCCTCCCAGCTCGCCGCTGCGATATTGTGCCGAGGCAACGCCTCCAGCTGACGCGCGACCGCGGCCTCGACGGCATCGGCCAAGCCCGACGAATCCGTGATCAGAATCGATTGCGCGGCGGCATCGTGCTCTGCCTGGGCGAGGAGATCGGCGGCGATCCACTCCGGATCGGCCGAGTCGTCGGCGATGATCAAGACTTCGGAGGGCCCGGCGATCATGTCGATGCCCACGGTGCCGAAAACCCGCCGCTTGGCCGCGGCCACGAAGGCATTGCCGGGGCCGACGATCTTCGCGACCGGCGCGATCGTCTCGGTCCCATAGGCCAGAGCGGCGATCGCCTGAGCCCCGCCGACGCGATAGATTTCATCGACGCCGGCGAGGCGCGCCGCCGCGAGGACCAGGGGCTCGAGGTGTCCGTCGGGCGCAGGCACCACCATCACGAGGCGCGACACGCCCGCGACCTTCGCCGGGATCGCGTTCATCAGGACCGAGGACGGATAGCTCGCGGTGCCCCCCGGAACGTAAAGGCCGACGGCCTCGATCGGACGCCAGCGCCAGCCGAGCTCGACCCCCAAGGAATCCGCGAAAAGCAGGTCCTGCGGCCTTTGCCGCTCGTGAAAGGCGGCGATGCGCTCCCGTGCCAGCCGCAAGGCATCGAGTGCTGTGGGGGAGCAGCCGGCGAGAGCCGCGTCGACCTCGTCCGCGCCGATCCGCAATCCGACTTGAGCGAGGTCGACCCGATCGAACTTCAGCGAATAGGCGTGGAGCGCTTCGTCCTTTCGTGCGACGACATCGGCGATAATCGCCTCGACGACGTGATCCACATCCTCGGCGGTTTCCCGCTTGTGGGCCAGGAGCCTCGCGAACGCCTGCTGAAATTCCGCGCTTCTCGTATCCAGCCGCAGCGGCATGAAGTCGCCTCCAGTTCTCTCGCGCCGGGTGAAACCCCTCCCCCGCCCGGAGGGGCCGAGTCAATCCGGCAAAAGGCGTGATACGATATCGCGCGGCCCTCCTAAAGGAGCTTCTCGATTTCCGCCTCGAGCTCTTTCGGCGTCGTAGTCGGCGCGAAGCGCCCGGCGACCGCACCCTCACGATCGACCAGGAACTTGGTGAAATTCCATTTGATCGCCTCGGTGCCGAGCACGCCGGGCTCCTCGCTCTTCAAGAACGCGAACAACGGATGCGTGCTCGGGCCGTTGACATCGATCTTGGCGAACATGGGGAATGTCACGTCGTAGATTCGCGAGCAGAACTGCGCGATCTCGGATGCATCCCCGGGCTCCTGGGCGCCGAACTGATTGCATGGAAAGCCGAGCACTGCAAATCCTTTCGTCTTATACTTGCGGTAGAGCGCCTCGAGCCCTTCGTACTGGGGCGTGAACCCGCATTTGCTTGCGGTGTTGACTACGAGAACCACTTGCCCGGAGAATTCGGCGAGCGGCGTTTGCACGCCCTGCAACGTCACCGCCGAGAAATCGTAGATCGTGCCCATCTGCATCTCCACGTCGCAGCTCGGTCGTCCTTTGCGACCCACCGGCCCGGCGGGACCATAGCCCAAGTCGACCGAGCCGACCATGGACTCGCGCCCATCGGCACCGAGCTCGAGCGACGAAAAGCGACGACCCGGACGCCCGCGTGCGGCCGAGCCGCACGCACGAAAAAAGGCCCCTGCCCCGCCGGGGCGGGACAGGGGCCGAGCATCGACATACGGTATGGACCGTCGAAAAGCACTCTGACGCCGGATCACGATCCGACAGAAGGCAATCCTGGAACCGATCAGAGCACCCTAAAGCGCGCCGATCGAGCACCTTGTCGATCACGGCCGGCCTCCCGGCCCGACCGCGCCACGAGGCTAGAGCAATTTCCAGCGAAGTGGATACCACTTCGCGTCGCGAAATTGCGACAAAACATGGATCTAGAGCTGGTGTCCGATTCCGCTGGATCGGAAACCGCTCTAGGTCGCGGAAACCGCCCTCTGCTATACGTCGACGACCGGATCACCTCTGGCCACTGCTATGGCGATGATCAAACACGCCCCGTAGCTCAGGCCGTGCGGGACGCAGACCTTGTCGACGATCTCGGAGCCGAAATGACGCTCGATCTGGAACGCGAGCTCCGCGTTGGTCATGGCGGGGCGTCCGATCTTCGAGTAGAATTCCCGGAGTGGCTTGCCGAGTTCCTCGTTTACCACGAGAAATTCCTCACGTACCTTCAACGGCGAGTTTTTTGTAGCGACACCGTTCCCGATCGCCTCGAGCGCTCCGCGGCGAAGCTGAAAATCCCACAGCGTCTTGTTTTCCAGCCGAGTTTCGGCGAGCGAGACCTTGATGGTACCGAGCTGCGTGTGAAGGTAGCCCAGCCAGGTCACCATGGCGCTCCCGAAGGCCATGACGACCCCCAGGATTGCCTCAGCCGACAACGTAACTTGCATGCTCGCCATCCTCTTCGGACACCGCTCGGACGACAGCCAAGCAGTGCTTTCCCGCGCTCGGAACCACGATCGGCGCAAGCTTGATTTGCACGTGGAATTGCCGGCCGTTGCGATCGACCCCGAGGAGAACCTGGCCCGTGCCCATCTCACGAGTTTGCGGACGTGCAAAAAAGCGCTTGATGTGCTTCTCGTGAGCAGGATGCGCATTCTCTGGTAGGAGAATGCGCAAATCCTTGCCGAGCACCTCGGTACGGTCGTACCCGAACAGCAGCTCGGCCTGCTGGTTGAACACGACGATCTCGCCGCGCTCGTTGATCACGATCTTCGCATCGGGGCTCGCCTCCACGACGCGATAATGAATGGCCTCCAAGGCACCAAGGGCGCATCCAACGTGTCGATCCTCGACCATCAGTGTACCACCTCCGCCCTGACGAGCGCGTTGCATTCTCTATCGCATTTGCCGGCATCGTCCCCGGCCTCGCGCGTCGTGTCCGCATGCCGGTGAACCTGCGAAGCCTTGTCACAGGACGCGGTACGCAAGACCGCGACGTTCGCCGAGGCGGTTCGAAACCCGACACGGTGGCCCAGGCAAGTCTGGGCCCTTTGGTTTCGAAGTGCCTGCCGAATGGCGTGCCCGAGACCGGCGCGGCCGTATAGAGCTTCTCGGAATCCCCGATCGAGCACAATGGTACGGCCCATCGACGAGCCGCACGAAGATCCCGTTGAGACGCGACCGGAGCCCGAGAACGGGATCGGTCACGGAATCGTCTTCAAATTCGGGTTATTCGCCGTCGTGTGATGAACTGCAGACCAAATCGCCACCCCGACCGGCATCAGCGCTCCAGCCGCCGTGATCACGATATTCGACCACGCCGTTACATCCTCTGTGCTCATAAACCCGAGGGTCGCGACAATCCCACCGATCGCCGAGAGCAGAGACCGCAAGATTCCCATCCATGTCGTGATATCACCGGGTACAGGCATGCTTCACTCCTACTATAGCGGACACCACAAATTGCAATTCGAGGCCGCGAAAGCCTGAGCCGAGCTCACGCGTGCATCACCGTCAGCGCGCCGACCAACGAGCCGATCGTAGCGAGAGGCCAGCGCGTGTAGAATTCATCGACCACCCCATCGATCGTGCCAATCGTTTCGAGCCACGCGCCTACGGCGTAGAGTGCCGCAGGGCTCGCAATTCCGACAACGAGACCAATCATCGAGCCCACCTCCTTTGCAAAAGGCAAACGACCTATCCGCCGATCACGATCAAGTCCACGCAGCTCGAAGCCGATCCAGCCGGTTGCGCATCGGATCGCTCAGTTCGAGCGTGATCCACATTCCGGATCTCGTGATGTGCGCTACCTAGCGACCGACACCGGCACCGGCACGATCGTGGGCACGATGCAGGACACTGCGCACGAGCGCGCAGGATTGCTTACGCTGTAAGGTGTAGGAACAAGGGAAACGGGTTCCGCCGCCGGCACCGGCCACCGCACTCGGCAGGCTCAGGATCCGCGGCTGACGTAACAGAAGAATGCCGGACCAGGCGCGCCGGGTGGTGGGTCCGTTCGCACGGCGAGCGATCAAGCCTCGGCAGAACGGATTCCGCCGCTTGGCTGCGGAGCTGGAGTCAATTCCGATGCACGAGATATCCGATGGCGGCGACCGCGATGGGGAGGATCACGGATGCGAACCCGCATGCACCAAGGAGATAGTGTTGGGTTTTGCTCACAAACTTGACGTCCGTCCGCAATCCCTTGACCTCGTCATAGAGATGCTTGACGAACTCGTAGACTGTATCGATCTTCTCTTCTCGGAGCTGGTCGGACAAGACGATACGCTCCTTGATTGCTTCGCTCGCTGCACCCATGGCCTTTTCGATGGCATCGATCTTTTGGTGCAGAAGCTCATTGTTCGCCGAATTGACAGTCTCAGGCATCACCGCACCTTTACCATAGCGCGACAGAAGTCCCCGAATCGGCCGTGGTCCGTCCCGCACGGGTCCGGCTCGTCGTTCAGCCTTGCGAGATCGTCGATCGATGTGGGGCGGTCCCTCGGCGTCCGACGCGGAGGCCGCCACGGTCCACAAATCGGTAAGAAAAAGCCCTTCGCCATCGCGATGATGCAGGGCATGCCGCAGGACGATCCCTATGGCAAGCTGACCTTGCGACGATCTGGGAACCGGAATGCGCCTCGATCCCGAAGGTGCGCTCTACGTTGGTCCCAGCCCGGAGCAGGATCTCCCGTCGAATTCACAAAGCGGCACACGAGCGGTTTTTGGGATACCGTGCCAAGGTTCTCATCTACGGAACGACTTGGCACGTGCCGAGCAGCGGTCAGTGCCGTGGTTCGAGCGTCCCGTTTGGTCGGACATCTCCCTACCCGCGATCCGGGCTCTCGATCGAGACAGCGCAGCACGGAGTTCACATTCACCGTCGGAATATCGCCGCGATTCGATCCCACAGCTTCGGTGCTTTACGCGGCAGGAGACCCGGCTTGGGCATCTCGACGCTCAGGCGAGGCGTCGGAAGCGGCACGATCATGGAAACCATTGGAATATCGAGCTTGAAATGGGCATAGGCTTGCGCGAGCGCCTTGTCATAGGCATTCACCGCATAGCGAGGACCGTTGTACCCATACGCAAAAGCCGCCCAGTCCTTGCGCTTCAGCGCGCCGTCCAGCTTCTTCGCGACGATGAACCGAGCCATCGACGCAAGGTGCACGCCCTCGTCCACGCAAAAGGCCTCGACCATCTCCGAGGCGCTGGAAAACCCTGCCGCTCTATGGTTCAACCCGAGGATCTGGGAAAGACCCCATGATGCCGCCTGCAATGCGCGTTCCTCGTCGATCCTGCATGCCGCGAGGATCCTCGGATAGGAATCCGCAGGATAGGGCCGCGTCCCCCACTTCGCATATGCGAGACCCGACGCGACAGCCGAGCGACGCTTCTCCCCCGACAGGACTCGATAGAATATATGCGGCTCGAAAAGTGCCTTGACCCTACCTTTTCCATCGAAACCTCGGCCACCGGTCTCGACCTGTACGACAGCCCGGAATGCGGCGACCTCGCACCCAACCTCACGAGCGGCCGATTCGACATCGTCCACTGTGTAAGCTCTGGCCTTCAAGTTGACGAAGTTCATGGTCACCTCCCCGCGCACGGCCGCATGTGCCGATTTCAAAGCGTCGCAAGGCGCCTACAGAGACTCGATCATCCTCGGCATCCCGTCGATCGTGATCGAGGAACCCGGCGCGGCAGCCGTCTCGGTGCCGGACATGCTGAAGTAGCGCGTCCCCCATTCCGGAACGGTATGCGACCCGGCGGCCCCGGAGATTGTCCAGACGGCGCGAAGGCGCCGGCCGTTCCGGTTGCGAAAGTCGACATACGCCGTGTCGCCAGTGAAAACGGGATAGCCGAGTGCAAGAAATCCGAGCAGCCTCGCCCGGACCGTGATCAGGGCATCACCGTAGACGTTACGCGGACCAGACGGATAGGTGAACATCGCCCACCCGTAATTTGTCCTCGTATAGGACGACGTGACCGCCACTCCATTACCGGGAGCACTCGAGAACGTCAAAGTGTTCGGAGCCGTGAATGTCCACCCACTCGCCTGCAACACTCCGTCCAGAAAGACGCTGGACACGCTCGACACGAAGAACGCCTGGTCCGACGGGTTCGTAAAGTTGAATACGGTACGCGATCCGTCACCGTTGCCGCTGAACAACGCGCCAGAGGTGATATTTTGGGAGTATCCGAAGGCGTCCCAAGCATATGGCGCCTGGAACAGTATGTTGTGCGCGGCCAGGACGAAAAGCCGCTGGAACACGTATTTGGTATTACCTCCGGGAGAGTCAGTGCCATTGCTCCCATAAAGACCATACTCGGTAAGAGCTATCCTCTTGCCACCGGCACCATTCTTCGCCATCCAGTTCTTGATGGACACGAGATCAGCATGAAAGCCTTGTGAGTCGACGCCATGCGGATACCCGTGGAATGCCAGTACATCCGAGTATGCCAGCAGCCTGTTGGACGCATAGCTTTCGACCCAGCACATACCACCGTAGCACCCGGAGCCCGAATTCGCTCGCCCCATGGTGTTGGTTGGCGAGGAGAATACCAGCGTCTTCGGGCTAAAGCGCTTAATCGCCTCGAAGATCGTCTTTTGGATCGCGACAAGCTCTACTGAGGCTTGCGCGTCCTCGTATATGCTCGGCTGCTGTGTAGAATTCGCTTCGTTCAGGCCCTCATAGGCATAGACCTCGATACCATTAGCGGCAAGCCGCTGGACAATCTCCTTTACGTAATTCGCCAAGTCTGCGAGGTTGCCTGGAATGGAGCGTAAGAGGACAATCGAGCTTCCCGTACTGGCAGTTCCGGACGTGTTGATGAGCGCCCCACCGGAACTCGAAGAGAGCTGGAAACTGGAGGACGTGCGATTCCTCACATAATACGTCGTGCCGCACGTCAATCCGGTCGGCAGCGCGGACCCGACGCCGCAGACGATGGCTACTTGGTGCCCGTTCATGAGGTTGTTCGACGGTGCCGGTATAGTAACCGGGCTTCCGGCCGGGATCGATGCGTTTGCGACCTCGTAGCGGTTGCCGCGGAGCGCCCAAAGGGGAGGGGAATAATAGGCGACGACTGCTCGCTTGATCCCTCGCGCCTTCAGTGCCTTTGCAGAAGCGACGAGAAGCGCATCCTCGTATTGGCCTTGGGTCTTCTCGAAGCGAGCCCACTGGTCTATCCCGCACGCATTGTATCCGCCGCACCCCGTCGGGTATGGGCTGCCGAGCGAACCCGCACCGCCCCATTGGGCTATGAGGCGTATGACATCATAGGTATTACTCGGAGGCTTAATCCCGGTCAGATCCACGATGCCTCCCTCGTGGTATCCGAAGAACGTACTGTCGAGGTATGGTGGGGCGTTCGTGACGATTACGGAGCGCTTACCGACCAGGCCGCGCATCCCCGAGCGCGCATCGGCTACGTTTGACAGCGCTGCCAGAAGGCAAAGTGAGACGAATACGGGCCTGAGCATGGCATCAATCCTGAGCAACGCGCATGTGGAAGACCATGTCGCTCGTGCTAGCGAGCGTGACGGAAGACTCCGTTACGACACAGGCGTAGAGGTTCGTCGTCGCGGCACCGTCCCGATTGACGACGGGCGTAGCCAGATCGATTGACCCATTCGTCATTGCCGTGGTGGTCGATGTCGTCGGCACGATCGTGTAGATATCTACCAGTTTGTCCCAGTCCGCCGCGCCAGCTGCGAACGCAGCATTGTTCGTGCACGTTGTCCCGCCGCTGTTCGGGTTTGCCTCCCAAACGTATACCTTCAGGGAAGGGGTTTGGTTCGCGCCTTTGAACCCGACCCTGATTTTCGATAGCGTTCCCGATCTGACGGAAGTGCTGCGGAATACCGAGATCGTCTGCAACCCGCCAATCGACTGGTTGGCCGAATAGGTGACCGCGGATGTCGTCGGCACGTTCGCGCCGGCACTGACCGACCCGGAGCTGGTAAATAGCGGGCTCACGTAAGTACCCGCCTCCACAGAAGTTGTGCCGGCCGGATTTGTTATGCGTATGTTCGTTCCGAACATCGACTCCGAGGTACCACCAGTGCCGATCGAGAAAGTACGCGGCGGGGTCAACAACCCGTTTGCGTTCATACCACCGATTGGTACCCCGAGACTGCCAATGCCCGAGCCATATGGGACGCCCTCGACTCCGACCCCCCATGTGCCGGATTTCGACACAGGCTGCGTCGCGGCCGAGCCATCTACTCTCAGCGCGCCCCCTGCCGAGACAGTCGCCGAATTGCCTCCCTGCGCTACCGTCATGAGCCATGGCGTCGTATTGGCGGCATTGCCCGGCTGCATCGTCCACGTGCCGGACTGTGAAACCGGAGGAGGCGACCCGAAGGCCGGCAGGGTCCCGGTTAAACCGACGCTCCAGGCGCCTGACTGAGCTACGGCCGGAGGACTCGCAAAGCCCGGAAGTGTTCCCCCGACCTCCACCAAGTTTGACATGCCCGGTGTCGATTGGTCGATCTTGAAGGCGGGGACCGTTGCGAAGGCCGGCAGGGTCCCGCTTACACCGACACTCCAGGCGCCCGACTGAGCTACGGCCGGAGGACTTGCAAAAGCCGGAAGTGCTCCGCCGACCTCGACCAAGTTCGACATGCCCGGTGTCGATTGGTCGATCTTGAAGGCAGGGACCGCTGCGAAGGCCGGCAGTGTCCCCGTTACCCCGACACTCCATGCGCCGGACTGCGCTACGGCCGGCGGGCTCGCAAAGCCGGGCAGCGCACCCCCGACCTCGACCAAATTCGACGAGCCCGGTGTCGATTGGTCAATCTTGAAGGCAGGGACCGTTGCGAACGCCGGCAGCGGCCCGGTCAACCCGACGTTCCAGGCCCCGGACTGCGCTATGGCCGGGGGGCTCGCAAAGCCGGGCAGCGATCCGGCAAGCGTCGCAACAAGGTTATTCGACGCATCTACCTTGAGATGCGTCAAGCTGGTACCGGTATGGTCCTTGACGCCGATCGCAACGCCCGAAGAGGGAAATCCGACCGTGAAGCTCGAGGACGATACGCTGCCCCCACTGCCGCCACCGAGGAGACACAGATGGCCGTAGAGATCCGTTGCAAGAGCAATCGGGCTACCTGCCACGCCGGGCGTCGGCAGCCCGGATGCGCAATTGCTGACGCCGGTCGCCTTCAGGACGACCGCCTGCTGCGAATGTGCACGAGACCCTACAGCGACGACGGCTATCATTGCCGCCACGTAGACATATTTCCGTCCCATGGAACACCGTCCCTATCACTAGTTGCCTAGCCGATCCTCAGGCCCGCACTTGTTATCGGGCCCCCTACACCATAATCATTCGACGCAGCTGCACTCACGGTCAAGGTCGCACCCACATCGACAATTTCAACCGTATAGGCGGCGTTCGGAACCGACACGATGCCGCCAGCGCCGGCGATTGCCGCGCCATCGCGTAGGATTTGGTACATGTAGCTTGTCGGAGTGTTGGTCCATGTACCGAGGTCCACCGCAAGAATTGATCCGACAGTCGACGAACCGGATATTCCTGGCGGAATGAGATTGATCGGCATGAAGCTGTTGCTCGGGCCGTGATTGGGGAAACAGGTACCGTCCGAATCACTTCTGCTACCAGAAGGCAAAGCGATCTGGGCCACCCCGATCGCAACAATGGCTTCATCCAAGGGCTTCACATAGATCGGAAGCATGACATTGAAGTCTTGTCCGATGTCGGGCTGAAGGATCTCGTCGGGTGGATCGTCCGGGCCCGGAGGTGCCTCCGAGATAACGACTCCCAGGCGCCATGATTTCGGAAAGATCCGCAATGGACCTGTGCCGACCATAGTCCATATCTGCGGTTGAGCGATCATGATGGCCATAAAGCCACCTCCTCCTTTCGGGCAACCTAGTATTCCGCGACAACATTCGTGGCCGTCGTATGCTACGACGAGCTCGTTCGCGAACATCAATCACGATTTCAGGATCACGACGAGCTTCAAAGCCGCGACTTCGAAGCGCCAACTAGACAAAATAGCAAAGGTGCAACTGCATCTGCGTGTTGTTCGTGAAGTGAGCGTCCGTGATCGGGGACACGCTCATCGCCCCGGACTGGTTGAAAAAGCACACGCTCGAGAAGACGAAGCCGGAGATGTGGCCCGTCAGTCCCAGCATATTCGCATAGTACGTCACCGTAACGTTTCCATTGGCGACCGCGGCCTGAGCGAAAGGAAGTCCCGAGACCCTCGCGTCGCCCGTCGCCGTACCTTTCGCTGACAACGTGAGGAGTATGTCGGCAAACACCCGGTTACCAATCTTTGTATATCGCCCCGTTTGCGCCCCATAAGCAATTCCGGTGGATGCACCACCGAACTGCAACATGGGCGTCCAGGCACCCTCTTCGTAGTCATCGAGCGTGTTCGCATCCGATGAAGGATTCTGCGTAGCCGGAAACCTCAGCTGGCCAATCGGCAGTGTAACCATGCCGGACGACGCGGCGAGCCGGATCGCATCGTAGAATGTCGTTCCGTCCGGAGACACCTTGAAGTAAAAATCGTCGTCACCTGTCGTTCCGATTTCCGCTCGGCCCGAAAACCCGGTCTGGAAGAGAAACGACGCCGTATCGCTTGAAGTGTTCTTGTTGACCTTTACCTGGACTCCGCTACCCACATTGTTGAAGAGCAAAGCACTCGAGTTCACCGAAAGCTTGTTCGTAGGATCGGGAGTCGCATTGATGCCGACCATGGCGGGCGACAGATTTGGCTCGCCTGAAATGATCGTCCACTTTCCCGTCCCGCTCGAGGCGAGGCATATCGTTGCATACGGCACATCGAGGACGATATTCCCGGAGCCATCGACCCTATCGTCTCCGGCGGCAATCACCGTGATCGTCCTAATCCCGGAGCACGACCCGGCCTCGTCCATGATCCATAGCGGCACGCCGACAGGATAGCTGCTCGCCGCCGGCAGCGAGACGATGCGTGCTGCAGTGAGCGATGTATAGGCGACAATTCGGTCCGACGGCAAAACCGTATAGGCGTCGTCGGAAACGGACGTTCGCCCCGCCGTCACGACCTCCGACAGTTTCGCTGCGGGAAATCCGCCGGCCGTCGAGCCGTCGTGCGCGATGATACGCTTGTTGGTCCTGTCGTAGGTAAACTCACCTTCCGAGCCGCTAAAGTTTGCGTGATCGGTTGCGGTGCCTCGTCGCCGGAGTAGCCGTCCGCTCATCCCATTGCTCCAAGATCGACAGTGGTACTAGGCGCGTAGGACAGGACGCTCAGGTCCTCCTCTATCGTGACCGCTTCGGTAAGCAGCCCGAGATCGACGTCCTGCCCGAGCGCGAGCGCCTGCAGGATCGGCCCCATGCCGGCCCCCAACCCGGTCGGCCTGTAGACGTAGGTCGAGCACGTCGCAAGGTCTTGAAGCCCGAGCCCGAAGATGTTGAAGCTCTGGAATTTCAGGAAGAGCACCTGACCGACATAGGCCGCCGGCAGAGCATATTTGAAGATCGCATCGTCGAGACGGGCAAAGCGCGAGCCGCTCGGGTGGCTTGTAGGCACCATCGTGCCCTGGAGCCCACGCACGAGCCCGGTGACATCGTAGGTATTCGGCCCGGCCAGCATCGCGCCGGAATAGGCGAGGAGCTCGTCCTCGACGAGGGAAAGCGTCACGCCGTTCGCGGCATCACTAGGCGAGGCCGGTTCGAGCGTCCCGGCGCTTTGCACGAGGCTCACGGAGAGCAATGATCCACCGCTCTCCAGCGAGGCCGTCGTGACCCCCTGCCTGGCCGGCCCGTTGATCTGGCCGATCTGCCCATAGGTGGCGTCATCGGTCGAGAGATGGACGATACAGCCGCCCCACATTGGGTCGGCCTCGCCCTCGACGCCGAGCGGCGGGTCCTCGGCGTCCGGGTCGAAGGCCGCGCCCGAGGCCATGAACGGGATCGTCAAGATCGACGGGGACGTGCCATCGATCGAAACTTCCGGGTTCCAGACGAAGAGTCCGTCCCCGGCCGTCCCGGAATAGGAGACCGTGCCGAGAGGATTCTCGAGCACGATCGAGACCACGGGATCGACCGCCGCGGCGATGGCGCAAGCGACCGTCACGAGATACCAAGATCCGCCCGTCACGGGCTCGATCGATGAGGCCATGATTCCTGCCGTCGCGCCGGAGATTGCCCCCGTCGCGAGGTCGAACGACACGCTCTGGACCGCGACTCCGTCGTGAATGCGGAGCCTGCACGCCGTCCGCTCGCCGGCGAGGACATAGGCCCGGAACGAGACTCCCGTCCCGATCGCCGGCGTCGAGCCCGCCGGATAGTCGATCGTCGCCGCGACGTTGTGCTCGCCTGTCGAGCCGTCTTCCTCGAGGCGGCGCGTCGTCGCAAGGCCGCCCGAGACTGCGATCCATACCTGCCGCTCGCCTCCGCTGAGGCCGACCGGGGGCTCGAAAATCACCGGCGGATTGACCGACGACGGCACGACGTTGCGCTCGAGGATCGACGCCTCGTTGGCTTGCACCGGATAGGCGAGCGCCGTTCCGACGCCGGAGGAGAACTCCTCGGCCGTAACGCTCAAGAGGCCGTCCTCGTCCTCCTCGATCGAGACGATGCGCACCGGCGTAGAGGCGAGGCCGAGCGCGGAGTCGGTCAAGGTCACGATGTCCATCGGCTCGAGCAGGCAAAATTCGAAGGAGAGCCGAAAGGAATAGGTGTTTCGGATATAGATGTGCCGCTGCAAGATCAGATTGCCGACACGAGAGGCTATGTAAGGCTCAGTAATCTCGTGAGCTGCGATCGTCGGGCCGTCGCGGCGTCCGTAGAGCTCGATCGACCCTTGATCCCACACGTGAACGGTCGAGGAATTATAGCCGTTCAGCCGATAGGAAATCTCGAGCGATTGGAAATTGTGGAGCGCGTATGGATCCTTGCGCTCGATCTGGACCGGGTCCCCGTTCTCCTCGCGGACGAAATCGTCGTCGGTCAACGCATAGACCGGCGTGAAATTCGGCGTGAAAGTACAGGTCCCGCTTGGATAGACCGCGCCTGTGATCGATTGATCTCCATAGGGGATGAATTTCAACTTGCCGCCCGACCAGACCGCGGCCGAGTTCGTGAGCTGCAGCCAACGGGTGAGTATCGTATTCGCCGATTCCCTGTTCGCCAGCACAGGCGAGAAGGCGATCCCTACCGCTTTGCAATAGGCCTGGAAGGACGATCCACCCGAGGATCCGAGGAGCGACGTCGCGTCGATGCTGGCCGCCGGGAACCCGACTCCATATTGAGCGGATGTCAGGAAATCGTAGATGACCAAGGCGGGGTCGGCGTCAAATTGATTGGCGGTGTTCACGGGCGGATAGAGCCGTCCCAAGATCTCCCATTGCATCGCACCGAGAGTCGCAGATGCGCCGAGATCGTGCGACGCCGAGACTACATAGGCGAGCCCACGATAGGAAAGCGCCTGCCACCAGAATTCCGAGCCGAGGTACGACCACGGGGCTTGCGTCGCCGAGCCGTAGAAAAGGCCGAAGGGCGTCCCCCAGATATTCGTGACGCTCTGATCCTTCCAAACGTGATCGACGCCCCAGATCGGCCCCTCGCACAGCCCAAGGGCGAGGTCGGCCTTGTAATGATAGCCGCTCAATGTCCCGCGCCCGCCGCCCTTGCCCCCCGTCTTAGTGTATTCCGGGATCGCCTCGAACTTCCCGGTCCAGATCAAGTTGTGTGAGATCTTGTTGACGCCGTAGACGATCGGGATCGGCACGGCATTCGACGAAGTCTGGATCTGCAGACCGGTCAGCTGAGGGATTTCCGCAGGCTTCGGACCGCGCTTGCGCAAGAAGCTCATACGTCACGCCCACCGCGAGAAGAAGCGCGGCCGACGCCGCGGATCGGCAAGCGTGCAGTTGCTCTCGACAGGCTCCTCGATCACGCACCCCGCCGGCTGGAAAGCGTGGATGATCGTCAGTGGCACTAGAGCGGTCACGATTCCCCCATGCGAGTAGCAACGGCCCCAGCGAAAGACTGCCACGTCAGCCGGACGTGGGGTCTGGACCTCGACGCAATGCTCGAGCACACCGCCGAGGTAGCGTTCCTCTGACCTGTGCAGGAACCAGTCGTCGGAATATGGCCTCGGGTCGATCGACGAGCAGACTCCACAATCGACATAGGCCCGGATGATCAGCATCACGCAATCGACACGTGCGCCGCGTACATCCCCCTGGCAATGGTATGGCGTTCCGACCCATTTGCGGGCCTCTGTCACGATTTTTCGGCGCTCGGCTGTCATCATGGCTCAAAATGAATATTGCGGCGGCGGGATATACGGGAACCCACGAAAGTTGGGTAGATTATCGAATTTCGCTTGGCAGGTCTCCCGAGTATGATCACAC
Source organism: Beijerinckiaceae bacterium (assembly GCA_024304885.1). Taxonomy (GTDB): domain Bacteria; phylum Pseudomonadota; class Alphaproteobacteria; order Rhizobiales; family Beijerinckiaceae; genus Methylocapsa. The sequence continues at coordinate 1,540,880 of JALJOM010000003.1, read as the reverse complement.
CCCTGATATGCCGTGAAGGTGTCACTTGTCGCAGGAACATTCAGGAGCGGCGCGACCAGCGTCAATGCGCTACTGCTCGCATCCTTGATCGTCCCCGAGACACCGTTGTTGATGCCGGACGTAAACGTGATCGTTCCTTGCTTATAGGCCGCGGACGCGCTCGCCCAATTGATGACGGAAGTTGTCGATCCTGCTTCGACGCTCCCATTGGCGCCGAACGCGTTCTTGGCGAGACCACAGCCGGAATCGTAGAGCACATGCACGCACGACGGCGAGTAGACGTTTCGCGGCATCTCGATGTCGAGGATGACGAGATCCGAATTGACGGTGATCTCGGCCATTGTCCGGCCGATTCTGTCGATGGTCCCGATCCTGCCCTTGAACAGGAGAACGGTTCCGATCGGCACCGCGTTCCACGCCGTGAGAAAGGCCAACTCGCGCTGGATCGCGCAGCCGTCGAAGGCACCGTTCCTGAGCGCCTGCAGGAATGGAACACCACCGACCGTATCCGTCTCGCGCGCCGCGATCGTGATCTCCTGCTGATCCACCTCGAGACCGGCCGTGCATTTGAATTTCAGCCCGCCGACGAGAGCGGATTCGGCGAGATACGTGCAACTGTTCCACGTGATGGGAACATCGGCATCGGTATAAGTCAGGATCGTGCCGGTGTGCAATGTGAAGGTGTAGAGATTGGCGACGAGCGTCCGCGCGTCACCGGAGCGCAAGGCGTTCAAGTGCGCGAGGAGAGCTGGAGAAGCTGAACGCATTTACCCCTCATTCGCCTCGCTACGCGAGGCACCTACCCTCGTGGGGAGATGGAATTCATGCTATGACTTCACGCTCCTGAACTTCAGGCTCTCGACCTTCCACAGTCCGCTCATGAAGTTCTCGAAATCGACCTGGTCGTCGAGGAACCGGCATTCAAAAGCGTAGGTGAACGTCGCGGTGACTGTCACACCATTTTCTGGCGCGACCGAGAAGGTCAGCGTCCGCGGCGCGGTGAAGCTCCACCCGCTCGGCTGGTCGATCCCGTTCAGATAGACGTTGGACACGCTCGTGACGTAGGACACGGGCTCGATTGCCCCGCCGAGCGTGCGCTGGAATGTGAAGGCGGTTCTCGATCCGTCTCCGATCCCGAGGAGCTGCGCCGTCGCAGCGCTATCCGTCGGATCCGTATAGAGGAAGGTCCCGTAGCTGCCTCGAGCCTGCAGGTAGAGCCCCATGAGGCTCTGCAGCGAGCTCGCGCCGAGGCCCGGGAAGCTCCCGTCCGAGTCGAGACCTTCGAACATCAGCTCGAACTCGTAAAGCGGGAACGAAAAGAAAGGCACCCTGACCTCGCGGCCGGAGACATGGGTCGCCGTCCGCGTCGAGAAGCCGGGCCGCTTGTGCACCGACCAGCCTTGGCCGGCAAGGTTCGGAAAGACTGGCGGCGGCACTACTCACCTCTCACTTGCGCGATCTTGACCGCCTCGCCGCGCCAGAGCCGCGAGACGAATTCCTCGAGGTCGAGATGGTCGTCGACGAAGCGAGCCGTAATCGACGTTTCGATCCCCGGGCCTGACCCGGGGACGAGCGCAGTCGGCACAGGGAAGATGAACGGCGCATTGGCGGCCTTCCGCCCAGCATAGAACCCGGCGAGCGTTTCGAGCTCCGCGGGGCTGCCCATGCGCAGCACATCGTATGTGAGCTCGATCTCGAGCAATGGTTCCGAGGTTCGCGCCGCTCGGGCCTCACGGCCGGAGACGTGCTCCTCGTGCATCACGACATGCTTCGGCGAATAGGTCACCGACCAGCCCTGCCCGACGAGCACCGGGAAGGCCGGCCATGCACCAGGCCCGGGCGGCGGGTCGGTAGAACCGGGCGGGAAATATGGCTCCTTGCCCTCGACCCAATGCCCGGCCGACCAGTTCGGCGCGTCGCCCCACACGTCACCCCGCTTCGGGAAGGTGGGGAACGGCCGCGCATCCCAGGACCAGACCGAGCAAAAAAGGCCGGTCGAGCATCGTGACGCCGGATCCGGACGTCTCGTTGTTGCCGTCCACGAACCAATATTCGTGAACCGCCTGCAGGGCGAGCGGCGCGATCGTTCGGTCAGGCACCGGCGCATAGCTGCCGCCATAGACCGAGTGCCATATCGACCAATATGGGGTCCCGCTTTCCGAGCTCTTCGAGTCGAAGAAGAGGTTCGGCTGGTTCGTGCCCTTGTCGCAGCTCGGATAGCCGTATTCGGTGAAGGCGATCGATTTCGATTGCGCCGCCCATGCCGTCGCGCTGCCTTGAGGCGCCCATCCGGCCCCGGTGTCGTAGATCGCCTTGTGCTCGTTGTTCCACCACCATCGAAGCTGCTTCGGCGCGAGGAGCTCCTGGTCGGGGTAGAACCGCGAGCGGACTTGCGCCAGGCGGTCCCCCTCGGGCCGCGAGACCTGGTCCCCGGAGCCGGACGGATCGAGCCCGCGGCCGAGGTTCTCGTCGTCGCCGGCATAGAACCAACTGAACTTCTCGCCACCCTCGATGTTCGCCTTGAAATAGGGTTTCGAGAGCAAGCTCGGCGTCCCGGCGAGGCCGAGGCCACTCATTTGCGTCTCGTCGGGCGGCCAGGTCCCGGAGAACCTCGGCACGGCCCAATTCAGGACGTCGAGCCCACCGTCGCCCATCGTCCAGTCCGACAACGGCAGGTAATTGTCGAAGCACACGAGGTCGATATTGGGATGCGACCACAGCGCGTCGAGGTGCGGCCATTGTCCGTCCTCGCCCGGGTGCTGGTAGCCCATCCAGCTCGACCAGTCGGCAGCATAGCTGATCAGGTTGTGCTTGGCGGCGAAATCCTTGGTCAGGCTCGCCGCGTCGAAGATCGACCGCACGTCGTCGGCGAGGTCGATCAATCCGGCGACGAAGGGATAGTCCCATGTCGCCGGCGGACCGCCGCCGTCCTTGGTCCAGGAAGTCCCCCGAATGGTTTCCAGACCGCGCAGCTCAGATCCAACAAGAAATAACTCCACACCGCCGGCCATAGCGCAAAGATGGGCATAGTGGAGGATCATCCTTCTGTAGCAGAAGTTGTTCACGGCCCCGGTATAAGCGACCGTTCCGAGCCCGACGTTCGCCGTGAACTGCGCCGGCGTTGCCGAGCCGAGGAAGGCGGCGACCGCGTTCTCGGCGGCCGTCGTCATGTCAGGCGAGTGCCCGATTCGACCACGCCACGGGTAGGAACCGGGGATGTCCCCGAGCAGGAACGGATAGAAGACCACGCGCAGGCCGCGCGACTTCAGATCGGCGATCGCCTCGAGGATCGAGTGATCCGAAGGCGTTCCGCCATAGGCGAAGGACGATCCGATCTTGCTGATCGGGATGATCGCCGCCGATGTCGTGTCGAGGCTCGAAACCCGCCATTCATCCGGCGTGAACGCCGAGCCGTTCCAGTAATAGAAGGAATGATCGACCGTGCAGTAGGGCGTCCCCGTGCTCGGATCGATCACGCTCCCGTTGTTGAGGTAGGTGGTCGAAGGATAGACCTTGCACGAGCCCGCCGACGTCGAGTTGAAGAACCATGACACGATCAACGAGACTGTCGTGCAAGCCGGGAACGCCGTTTGCAACTGGTCGATCGCGCGCGGAAAGTCGGCCTCCTCGCCGGCATAGGTCCCCGCGGTCTTGCCGGAGGCGTAGAAATTGACTCCGACGCCGATGGCTTCCGTGACGCGCTGACCGATCCGCGCTGTCGTGGCATAGGTGAACTCCCCCGTCGAAGGAAGCAGGTTCGCCCCGTTGATGTAGGTCACATCCCGAGCCCCGTTTGAGGATCATGCCTCGCGGAGCCGGCTCGAGCCGAGATAGGTTCCGAGCCGCACACCCTCGCCGATCGCCCGAGACATCTCGCGGCTATTGTTCTTGAAGACTCTACGCACGCTTTGACCGTCCATCGCCTGGATCGATACGTTGATCGACGGGCTGACCATGACCTGCCTGCCCGCGCCGATCGGACCTTGATCGAACGCCGAACGCCAAGCCGCCGCGGGGCTTGCGGGAACGATCATCTCGCCCTTGTGGACGCGGGCAATCATGTCGCTCGGCAGCTCCCACGAGCCGACGTCGAAGGCCGGGAGCGCGCTCGCAACGCCGAGCACGGTGGCCTGGCCCGCCAGCGCCGGCCCTGCGGCCGCAGGACCCATAATCGGCGACAAAAAGCCAAAAATGCCTGCAAACGTCTGCGCTGCAGATGCAAAAATGCTCTTCAGGATGTTCGATATGATGCCGAACCCGGACGCAGCCGCGGCACTCGTCTCCAAACTCGCGCGCGCCGAGGTACCCGCTGCCACAGCCGCGGTCTTCGACGCTTCGCCTGCAGTCGTCGCGGTGGTCTGCGCGGCTACACCGGCCAACCAATCCGTAAGCATGCGAATGCGGGCTTGAATGAACGATTCGATAACCTGCAGCAAGATGTTGCGTGCGGCGTCCCGCAAAGATGTCGTGCCCGCGATCATGCCTGTAATCGATCGCGATACACTCCCACCTATTTGATCGAACGAGCGTCGATAGTCGTAGTACATTTGGGACGTAGCTGTCCGTTCGATTTCCTGTCGTCGGAGCGCGGACTCACTCGCGATCTCCGTCATCCTGGCCTGAGCAGCAACGTAACCAGCGGTTCCTTGACGATGCAAACCAGCCACAACCTGCAGATGCCTGCGCTCGACCTCCTCCCTCTGGCGGTCGAGAGCGAGGAGGCTCGTGAGCTCCTGCTGACGAGATATCTGTGCCGTCTGGGCTTGCTGGCGAACGAGCGAAATTTGCTCTCTCACCCCGTTCAATGCGATAGCATAGCGACTCGACTCCAATTGCCGAGCGACGGACAGCTCGGCCGCGCTCGACGACTGCATGCCGGAGACCCGTTGGGCCGCATTCGCCCCATAGCCGCGGGACACCGATGCGAAGGATGCCTCGAGCTGCGACGCTCCGCTTTTCATGGCACCAAGGGTGGCATCCATCGCGGTAGCGGCTTCGCGCAACCCTCGCTCCAACTCCGAAACATCGGCTTTGAGCTTGATGATGACATCTTCGGACATCGCAACAGATCCTCGTCTGAGTCGCCATCGATTTCACGAAAACGATAGGTCTAACCTCCTCGGACGTAACCACCCGGGAATCTCGCAATAAGGTCTCCGATAGCACTCGGATCGGTCCCACCGGATTTCGCAGGAGGTTCCCTATTCCGTTCGATGCGATAGACGCATTTCAGAATCTCGTGAACCGGAGGCCACTCCTCCCAATACGCAAGGAGGCCGAGAACGTCACAAAACGCCATGTCATCGATCTCGTCAGGGGTATAGCCACAAGCAGTCATCAAGCGGGCGTAGACATTTCCGAAATCGAGCCGGGAGCCTCGACCGAACCTGTCACACCCGCCTGGGCTTCCCCCGAAGACAACCCTCCTGACCCGTCTGACTGAATGAAGCCACCCAAACGCAAAACGGTACCCATCGCGACACCGATTTCCGCTGCAGTCGCTTCGATATCCAAGAGATTGGATGCGGCCTCCCGATCGTCACGCCGAATCGCGATCGCGACAATTGCCAACGCCGCCCCGATGCTTCCGCTCGATGCCTTATCTCCTTCCATGAGAATCGGCTCGATTTCTTGGACTTGCCGTAGTGTCAACGGCCGGATGACCCACTCCTTCTCTCCCAAGCTGATCCTTTCCGGCTGCAACCGCATGTCACGACACCTCCGCGAAGGACCATGTCATGACGTTGCCGGCGGCATCGGCGAAACACGAAAAATCGAACTCCGGCATCACGAAATCTTCGAGCTTGGTCTTGAAGCTGAACTTGCTCGATGTACAGTTGTTCAATGTCAGCGAAACCGCCTGGCCCTGAAAGGTCGTATAGAACTGCGCCTGAAACGTAGGCGTGGTACCGAGGAGCTGGTTGCTCACCGTAAACTTGTGACCCATCCCACTCACCGAATACGTATAGCTCACGAGCACAGCTTTTCCCGCATCTGCTGCGTTGAACGAATATATACCCGCTGATGCCGAATACTCTCCAATATCCGGCGCTGTCGCAACCTTGATCAGTGGCAGTCCAGTCGCCAAATACACGACCCCATTGTCATCGGAAAACCCGGCCGCGTTCGCAACGGACAAAGTGAACGGAGACGAAGCCGGTATCGTCCCCGCCTCCGCAAACGCTGTCGCGAGCTGTCCTGCCGCAGGTGTCACGCCGTAGAAAAGATATGCGAACGCCAAACCCGAAATGCGCGCGACCTTCGCCTTGCCGGTCGTCTTGATTGTACCGCGCGCCTCGACAATCGCACGTTGAAACTGACCATGCAGCTCCTTTATCGTAGCCGTCTCCTCGATGGTCACTTCTTGGACCAACCCGAAATTCACAGGCGTCGCATTCGGAATATCCGTGCGGGTTCCAAGCAATACGCCCGTGCCGAAGCTATACATCCTTTTCCCCTATGTTGTCGCCTAGGTTAACGACGGCTAGCAGGACTATCCCGGAGCAAATGCCAAAATGCGCCACCGAACCATTGTGTCGACACCGAATTCAGGTGATCGCGGTCACGCTCAGCTCGCCGAGTCTCGGCGACACAGCTCACGACCGATCCCCTGCATCGACACGGGCTCACCTGCCGCGGTTTACGGCCGGCCAACGATACCTACACTCACGTAGGCTCACGATGCGGTCCAAATCTGCTTGCTCGTTGTCCGAATTCATGGAAGAACGATCCGGACAGGTACGACAAGCAATGCGTCGCCGTCGAGATCACCGGGATCCTTCAACACCTTGCCGTCAATTCGGCATTGATACGCGGTCCCACCCAGCGTGCTTCTGCCGAGAACAACATCCGTGCCTCTCGGGAGGAACGCTGCATCCAACGCGTCCATCACGTCGTTAAGCAATGCACCGCCGACAACGCTCGACTCTTTTGCATTCATATAGGCGAAAATTCTTACATCGATAATTCGCTTTGGTCGTGCATTTTCCGTCCACGCATAAACGTCCTCGCCGCCTTCGTAGAGATAGCAAGCGGGACGTGAGGAGAACGGCACGTCGCTCCACAGCTTGAGACGCCGGTACGGTCCGGTCTTCCACGTATACGAGTCCGCAACGAGCGATCTCAGGGCGGCGATCGCACACTCGCGGGTCGATACCGCCATAATCTCTCTCTCCCCGCATTTCACGCATAAAGATCCGATGACAAAAGCCGAACTTCAGCCACCGTTCGGGCCACGACCTAGCGCGCCGGAGATTGCCGCTTTGAGGTCCGAAGCGAGACCCGCTTTTTCAGTACCGGCCAATGAGCGCTTTGTTATGTCCTCCTCGGTCGCCGAATTGTTCCGTTCGATCCGCGCAACATTCAGGGCATAGCCATTCGTTAGCCCCACCATCTTCGACCGCCTTCCGCTCGCAATGTCACGCGCGGCATTCTTCGTTCCGAGAGTAAGCACGGTGCTTTCCTCGTCCTTGCCGGACGCCGCACCTTCGGTAGCACCATCGAGGTCAAGAGCCACAGAGCTCAACGCCTGTGAGGCACCGCGGAGTACCTCTGTTACTCCTTTGCCGCCACTGAGCCCTTCGAGTCTTGCGACAAGAGCCACACGAATCCTCGAAACTCGTTCGCGGACAAAGCCCCGTAGTTGCTCATTGGAACTCATCATGTACCAACAACCCGTCTATACGGCTGCAAGACTGCTCTGACGAAATCCGGCATGTCCTTGACGATGAATGAAACGCTTTCCTGGCCGCCCAGGGATTTTGTCGCCTGCCCAATCCTCAATCGATATTGGTACTGATCAGCCGCCCACTCGATACAGCAACGTGCGATGTCACTTGGCACATAGCCGTACGACACGGTCACTGACGCTCCCGAATCAGCGCCCGAGAACACATATAGGCCATCCGAGCAAAAATACTGCCCGATACCCGGTACCACCGAGGTCTTCGTTAGCGAGACTCCATTGGCGTAATGGACCCCCATGTCGGATGCAAAACGCCCGTGCGGAGCCAAGACATCTATCTCGTAGGGCGGGACCAACGGTACGACAGCAGGCTCGGCTGTGATCTGATACCCGGCGTGGTATGAGATTTCAATATTCTGCACGCCACGGGCAAAAACGCCGCCGCGCAGCGAGAGCCTCTGCATACGCCCTGGAGGAAGCGTGTCCGGGATGTCGAGAACGTATGCCGTTGCGGTCGTCCCATTTCCCCCATGCAAGGGAAGAAGCGATAGCCCGTTCATGGTGCAGGATTCGATCGACGTTACCGGCCATTCACGTAGAACAATCGACTTCTCGTTCCCTCCGTCGAAACATTCCGTATACCGATTGGGGAGGATCGATGACCGATCAAGATACTTGAGCATCGCGCGACTCGTCTGCGAAACCAGTCGCTCGAGAAGGTCATCATCGTCGGAACCCGACACCCCAAGCCAGCTTTTGAGATCGGCTAGGCTGGTAAGATCGTTGGACTGCCCCATGATATGGCTGTCTTTCCCTAGTTCCGCGCCCCTCTAGGCATCATCGCCCTCCATCCAGGCGAGCTCCTGGTGCCGAGCCTTTAGGTCTCGAACACAACAAAAGGTCCTCGGACTGTCCCAAACCTCACCTATGCTATGGATACCGATCCGGCGATAAATCCAATATCAGTGGACTAGATCGCCGGTCATATTTCGACGTGGTTCACTCAGGTCCCCCATCTATGATGGCCCGCAGACGCATACATCCGATCGTGCACGAGTCGCCTGCTCCGGTGGGTTCATTCCAGCCGCCAACCCGGACAGACGATCGGCGCGTACGCAGTACATCCAATCCGATCTCGATGCACGTGATCTTGCCCACCGAGCCCGAAGGAAATAGGAAAGACCTGGTTAATTCAACGACCTTGTTCCTTCCCACCTGTGAATGGATGGATATCGGCGTATGGGGGTGGTCCTCGTAGGCGGCGCCGCTCTAGCAAACGAAGACGATCACATCGTCGCCGCCGCTCTCGAGACCAGTCGATCACGGGAGCGTACAACTGCGCGTCGCTGCGCGCCGTCTATACCGTTCTATTCGCTAGCCATTGCCAATATTCGTGATCACCGCCATTGAAGGTGGAAAGTAGTTCTGGAGCACTTCGTCTGCATAGACGCCGTACTCGTATTTCCTCGTGCGCAACGGCCATTCTATCTGATAGTACTCTTGACGCGTCCGAATCTGAATTACGTTGCCGACGCCGGCAAGCGGATAGGGAAGCATCTTGGTCGTAAACAGGATCGTTCCTGCGGGCATGTTAGGATGAACCTTGACATCCACCGCGCTACCGCCCTGCATCGAATAGCGGTTCAGGTACGTGCGAACCATGATGCCACCACCGACCATATCCTGGGCGGCTTCGAACACGAAGCGCTGCGCGGCATTTTGGGACCCCAGCAGTACCTTACGAGATATATTCGACGCTTCTTGAGAACTCACCCACATCGTGTCCGGAGACAACCGATACCGGTCCCACATGGATTTCAGGACCAGATCGATCTCGACGATACCTCCCGAACCATCAGCAGACAATGGCGTGCCAGCACCGGCGACGCCCGTCGGCATCGTCATAGTATAGGCACCGGAGCCAGGCCTCATCGCTTGGTAGATCAGGCCGTCGAACGCCAACGAATTGACGGAGTTGTCGTTCGTACCTAGAGATGCAGCCGATTGTAAACCGGCAGCATCGGCCGTGATCACGTGCGAGTTGATAGTCGTGATCGCTCCCAGCACCTCGGACCCGGCTGCCCCCCAGAACCACGCGTAACCGACCGCGCCGGGTACGGGTGAGACTGTCGCAGCGATCGACCCTGTCGTCCCTGTCGTGTCGACGGTTGCATTTTCGCTTACGCGGGCAAGCCCCCCCCCAAAAGTATCACTTGTACCGTCTGCGTTCATGCGCGTAATTGCGCCCTGAACCCCAGCCTCGATGCTCCCATTCATCAAACCATCGAGCGTCATGGCCGCACAGACGACCGACCAGGATTGTGCGACCAGCGACCCGCCCGTAGTCGACGCCGAAAGTACCGGTGTCGGCGTTGTACCCAGGGCAAGCGAGCCGTTGCCGCCGAGGATCATGGCTTCTTCGCCCAACATCAATGCCTCGAGGCCAGTCTTGGCACCAATAGCACGGACATCATCGAACTCCTGCCCGGCATATTGCGCTTCGAAATCGACACTCGTTTCGACACCGATTCCCTTGTATGCTGCAGCGAGGTCCTGGGTCGCCACAGCGAGCACACCGCCCCGATTGGCAGACGAGACACCGAATCTCAAACCGGTGGTATTGATGGCTGTCACTGCCCTCCACGCGGCCTGAATGCCCCCTTTGCCTGAAACACGCGGGATCATGTTCCTCAAGGGCGTCAGAACGGGGTAAAGAAATTTCGCACCTAGTTCCAGATCGTAGAAAGTGAGCCCTGAAGTCGGATTCGCGCTTTGCCCGAATGTCGATTTGCCGAGGCTCGCGAGATCCTTGAACCGAGGATCACCGAGCGGCCTACGCTGCGCGGCCTTCAGCCTGTCCAGAATGTCCTGAGCATCGGTGTGAATTGTCATGTTTTGCTCCTGGTGGCTGCGAACATTGCTGGGAATCGCGAACGCCAATCAGCCAGACAAATGCGGTTCGCTGTATATCTCCCTTCCCGGATCGGGTCGGGACGCTTCGTCGTCAAGATTATCGGCACTTGGAACGAGAGATATTCGGCTGGGCCGCTGAGCCCATGTAGAAGTTACGTTATCGAAAAGAGACGCGCCCATTGCGTTGTGCGAGCCTTATCGCGAGCAGCGACAGAGCTTCCGGGTCCGTGAGCAACGTATCGATCGTCGTCGATGCACCGAGAGTTTCCAATCCGTCCGCGTGCTTTGCAACCACTCTGGAACCTCCGCTCAATGGCAGCGGTAATGGCTGCTGCTCTATGTTCTTTACACGCTTCAAGACATCATCGAGCATTGATTGAAACGTATCGATTCGCTTTTGGAGATCCCAACGCAACATCTTTTCTGCCTGCCGATCGGTACTCGACGCGACAACCGGCGCACGAGGTCGCCTCGTGCGTTCCCGGCTATCCGAATGGATTCGCGGAACGAAATCGGTATTGCGCGGCATTCTGCCGTTTGCGTTGCTTTCGGCTCTAGCGGCACTGTCCTCGGAAATATCCCACGTAGCGCGGGGCTTTCCGCGCGATGAAGGTCCGTCGATTGGCATCGTGCGGACGATTGAAGCGAGACGCGCGGCCAAATCATGGACATCTTCAATCAAGGGTGCGAGGTCCGGCACTTTGTCGAGCTCGTCGCTCGACAGCTCGCCCAGCAGCGCGAGCGCATGGAGGAAGTCATCGAGCCGATCCGCAAGAGCCGATCCAGGTTCGAAGGCCCGCAATTCGAGGGTTCCATCCGCCTTGATCATCTCGAACCGGGACTCTGGCAAGCAAGGTAGATCGACGAGGGAGATCTCGGTCGGCACGGCGGTGTAATGCGTAAGACCATCGTCGTCGGTCCATCTCCGCTCGTAGGCGCCACCCTGTGAAAACCCGGTATAGACCCCCTCGGTAACCTTGATCCATTCGAGATCGTCGACGACTTTGGCGCAAATCTCGATCTGCCGTGCGTCGTCGTTGAAGTTGATCGCCGTGACCTTACCCGCGGCGACAGGGCCATGCATCGCACGCAGGTTACCGAGGGATTTGCCGCCGGTCGACTGTGCGATCTCCTCCGACCATCGTTCGTAATGTGGCTTCGTCGACGCATAATCACATATCTCGCCGGCCCGGTCCTGGACCTCCGCGGTCGCGATGCCGTAGACAAGGCGCTGCGTAGCATCGACCTTGGTAATCGGAATGAACATGGACAGGTCACCCATCCGCATCTCCAACTATGGGACTGCGATTTGCAGCGGTTTGCGCTTTGTTTGGCCGACGCATCAATCGAAGTGCGTCCCGCGGCGCCTAGTCCGGTCCAGCGATATTGCCTATGCTGGACGAGATCATCGGGAGGTTGGCGGACGCGTCATCGAACGGATCGCGGCCGAGTACGCCGCGTGCTTCGTTGATCGTGAGTATTCCGTTCGACGTGTAGCTCGACAGAATCTTCTCTTGGTCAACGGGATGGATTTGGCTTTCGTTGCACCAGCAGAGCTCGAGGTCATCCCCATCGAGCTCGGTTGCAAGCACGTCGTCGACGAGGCGCTTCACCCACCCGAGAATCGGCGCGAGACCTTCTTCCTGCGCGAGATCCTTCTGGGTCTCTGCAGTCGCCCGGTTCATCGTTTGGATGAGCGCTTGCGGCGAGATCGAGAGCGCGAAGCAAACGAGTCGCGCCAACCACTCGTCGAATGCACCTTTGAGCTCCGGCTCGGATGTTTGTACGAAGGTCTTGGCAACGCCACCGGGAACGAACTTCGCTCTGCGTCGACGTCCTTGGTCGCCATCGAAATAGGCATCCCAATATTTCTGGTATGACGCGATTTGGTCGGGAGTCCAGTTTTCCGGCACGCCGATCAGGCTGTCTGGAATGTTCCCCTCGGTGAAATAATCGAGTAGATACATTTGCCGCCGTAATGCGATATTCACGGTGGTGACGATCTGCTCGACTGGGCTGTAGCCGTAGGCGCGGTTGACGCGTAGGTTGCGGGGACGGTAGATCAGATCCCGAACCGAGTAATCGATTGCCGGATAGCCTTTCAGGATTTGCTGGTACGCAGGCGGATATATCGTCTTGCCGTTTTCCAGATAGGGTTGCGGCGTTCGACCCCAATTGTCGAGAATGGGCTTGATCGTCGCCCCATCGAGCGGCATCAGGGCTCTGAGGCGTCCGCTCCTATCACGACTCATGTAGAGAGTTGCCGCATCGGTTACGAACACCTCCTCGAGGAGAATTCTAAGCCAGTCCGCGAAGCAGTGGATTCCGTCTGGACGCGCCAGGAACGCCTTCGCCGCATCGATGCGTGCCTTCACCGCGGGTGAAGGGGGCGCCTTGTCACGTCGATTGATCGTCCAGGTATGTCCGGCAACTTGATCCTTGCGCGTCTCGATCACCAGCCTGAGGAGGTCGTAGCCGTCGGCCAGGGCACGCAAGGTCGAAAAGGTCACGGGCTCATGGGGCCGGGAAAGCGTCGAAAGGTTGTATCCGGCCGGAAAATCCCATTGGCGTCCGGCAACTTCCGGAGGCGCAAGCGGTGTAATCGGCGGCGACGGTCCGAACCAGCTCGTACCGTCGCCGGCATTCGTCGCCGGGCCGAAGCTGACATTGACTTCATATGGGCTGAGCGACCATTGTCGTTGCCCCGTGCCCCGCTCGACCATGTGGGTTCCTTCGTGTTTCGACGGGCTTCGGTCGGACGAGGCATCGGTCATTGCTCGACCCGATGCCTTGGAGCACTTTCCGATCCCATTGGATCGGAAACCAGCTCTAGAGTCCTGTTTTGTCGCATTTTCGCGACGCGAACCGGAGGCCAATTCGCTGGAAGATGCGCTAGCAGATCTTCTCCGCCTGTGTCGCTCGCCTGTAGAACTCGATGATGCCGGTCCCGTCGTCGGCGCCGAACAGGTACGTCAGAGCCCAGATCGCCGCATCCGCATGGTCGGGGCTGCCGGGTCCTGAATAGCCGGCCGACGAAAAGGCACAGAGCTGATCTTCGAGCTTGGCGAACCGGCCCACATGATGGACCTGCCCTTGCGCATAACGCACCGAGACCGGCTCGGCTCTCACCGCCTTGCCGCGGCTCGCGGTGACGAGGCGCACCGGAACAGCACGATCGGCAGCCTCGATCGTGGCCCGCACCATTTCTCCGCCGAAATTGCTCTCGGCGACGATACAATCGGCGCGAAATTCGTGGAATGCGACCACCGCACGGCGCCCCCAAATCGCCGGCGCCTCGCGGCAGGAGCGATCGGAGAGGATATAGCAATCACCGTCGATGCCGCGTGCGGCGACGACGATCCCGATCTCGTCGGCGCCGAGATCGTCTCGGCCGGCGGCGCCGGAGGGATCGAGCCCAACCACCACCGAAGCTCGTCGATCATCGGGTATGTCCTCGGGCGCGCATCGGAAGCGGTCGATGACCTCGTAGGTCCAAAGAGCTCCATCGACATCGTCTACGTAGATCCCGTCGTAGAAGCGCTTGCGCTGCCGTTCCGGCAGGTTCTCGAGGCTGCGCAAAAACTCTTTCGACAGGTTCGCGGCATTGTCGGTCGGATTCAGGAACGCGAGCTCGTAGCTCTCGGGGTCCTTCAGCTGCTGCATCGAGATCGGATCGCGCTTGTCCCGGAACAGCACATGGGTCCAATGCGACTTGCCGACGGGATTGAGATCGACGAAGGCCTTCTGATCGAGCCGCGGCATGACCTGGGCCAGCCGAGTGAACGCGATCAACGCCGAGGAGTAGGGTATTTGCGATGCCTCGTTGAGGAAGATGCTCGCATACTCGAGGCCTAGAATTTTCTCCACACGGTCCTTGTCGTCGAGGCCGCCGATCCAGATGCGCGAGCCGTTCGACAGTGCGAAATAAGCGTCCTGGCGATGCTCCTTGAGGCTCGCCTCCGGGAAGCACAGCTGCATGACGCGTGGTAAGGTGTCGAGCGCGATCGAGGCGCGCGCCGCATTCGCATGGAACCGCAAGATGGCATGACGGGAACCGTCAGCCTTGAGTGCACGCTCGACGATCGCGCGGACAATCAGGAAGGTCTTTCCGGACCTGGTACCGCCGGCAATGCACGTGTAACGCTGCGAACCTTCCAGCAGGCGAAGAGCCGCCTTCTGGCCGGCGCTGAATGTCACCATGCACGATTCCACGATTGTTCGGGTTGGAAACGTGCCGAACCGTCAGGTCCGGCGCACCATTCTGCCGCGTCGGATCGACAGGTCCATAACTGAGAGACGGATATGTCGCCCCGTCAACGCGCGCATATTGCGCTCGCAACGTGTTTCAAGTCAACACGCCGTCGGAGGACGCTTGCGCTCGATCTTACATGGCGCGCCTGATATATACAGAGGGCGCGAAACAAACACCGGGATGCTCGGATGCTGCACGATCGTGCAAACGTGCCCTATTCCCTGGCGTGTGGCAGAGCACTTTTCGCTCCCACACCAAGAGCACACGCTCACCGATCGCGATGCCGAACGTGTTGTAGCAGGATCGACATCGCGACGAGTATAGATCGAGGCCGCGAACGACAGGGGTCGCCGGTGCAACTCGCGCATATTGCGCTCGCAGTTGGTTGCAGGTCAATCCATCGTATCGACGTCGAAAGGTGCGTTCTTACTTCATCGTGGAGTGGCGGGTCGGGTCGACCACGAAGCGACGCGTCAACGGCCACGCTTCGAGAGTGCCGACGGGCGGGGCAGTCGCGCCCGCCAGGGGATTTCCCGCGCTCAGGAACTTTCAGCCTCGTCGCAATTGCGCCAATCGTGCTGGTGGAACCGTCTTGACGATAATGACCTTCGGCGGTGCCGTTCTGGCTTCCCTCCCGGTTCTCGTCGCGGACGCCGAGCCTCTCGATTGCTCCTCCGCAAGCCCGCACAGTTCGACCCCTGCCCTCGAGCAATCCTTTCGGTCGTGGACACACCAGCCCTGGACAGGAGGAGTCGCACCATGCGCGGCAAATTGACTTCCGCCGAGCATTGCTTCTATAAGTCCGCCAAATTCGGCTTCGCGCCGCGCAGGCGTTTTCCAATCGAGGTCGCGCCCGTTGCGGGTGACGGCTTTATTGGTCATGGGTTTGCGCAGTCCGCGGCCGGGGACGCTCGTACGACGCATGGTCGTGTGGCAATACGCAGTCTCTCGATGCACGTCGAGTTGTGCGGCTCCGCGCAGGAATTTTTCCGGCGGCCGGCGTGTGGCTCGCCAGCCGGGTGCCTGCCTCATGCGCGTCCGTAAGGACTATCTTGCCGTGCTCTTCGATCTTCGGCAGCGGCTTTCTTCGAATGGAGTTGGACGGTGAAGCGGACCTATCAACCGAGCAAGCTCGTGCGCAAGCGGCGGCACGGATTTCGCGCGCGCATGGCGACCTCGGGCGGACGCAAGGTCATCGCTGCCCGCCGCGCGCGCGGGCGCAAGCGGTTGTCCGCCTGACGTTTTGCTTCACATGCCGGCGCGGTCGAACGGCGAGAGGACAGGAGAATCGCCGCGCGGACCGGTCGTGGAGGGCCTCGGTCGTTTTTACGGCCGGCTCCGGAGCCTCGCGCGTGCCCGTTCCTGCTCGGTGCGCACTGCATGCTGCACTCCTCGGGAACGGACGATCCGGCTCGTCTGCCGAAACCCTGCCGCCCATGGTCGGGAGAATTGTCGTGACGGAGCTTTGGGAAGCCGCGTCGGTAGCCCCGCCCACGGGTTCGGACGTAGGTCCGAACCCGATCGAGCGGCTCACCCGGCGCCGGCAATTCCTCGACGTCGCCAAGGGCAAACGGGTCCATACCTCGGCCTTCACCTTGCAGGCGGCACCTAGGGCGACGACCGGGCTGAAACCAGTCTCGCCGTCGACCTCCGTCGAGGGAGCGGGCTCCCTCTCCGGCATCCATGTGACCGCGCCGGACTCCCGTCGGGGCACCGCACCGCGGTTCGGCATCACCGTAACCAAGAAGATCGGCGGCGCCGTCGAGCGAAACCGGATTCGCCGACGCCTCCGGGAAGCCTTGCGAGGCCTTGTCCCACTTCCGGCGCGCGCCGGACATGATTATGTGATCGTGGCACGAGGCGAGGCACTCCGGCTGCCCTTCGCGTTGCTCGCAGAGACCCTGGCAAAGGCATTCGTGCGCATCGACCGCGAGAGCCCGAAGGCAGGCACTGTACCGGGCTGCTCGGACCGGTTGCCCCGAGGGAATCGGCTCGCGCCGGACTCGAATCGGGGTCGGCCGCGCAAGGACAGGACAGGCAAGGCGCCATAAGCATGACGCAGGACACCAAGAACTTTCTCCTCGCGATCGCTCTGTCGCTACTCGTGATCACGGGCTGGAACGCGCTCTACACCGCGCCGCAGCTCGAGAAGGAGCGGCAAATCCAAGAACATATGCGGGGACAGCAAGCCCAGGTCGTGCCCGGCCAGCCGTCGGGGGCGCCCGGCTCGGCCAACGCTCCCGCTCCGGCGGCCCCTGCCGTCGAGAAGCCCCTCGTCGTCAAGCCCAGGTCCGAGGCCCTGGCTGACAGCCCGAGGGTCAAGCTCGCGACCGCGAGCCTCGAGGGCTCCATCTCCCTCAAGGGTGCCCGCATCGATGACGTGGCGCTGAAGGATTATCGCGAGACGACAGACCCGCACAGCCCGAACATCGTGCTTCTCTCGCCGGTCGGGTCGGCCGCGCCATACTACGCCGAAGCGGGATTCGTCGCGGACCCGAGTGCCAACCTGGTGCTGCCGCGCTCCGACACGCTCTGGACCGCGGACCGCGATCTGCTCACCGAGACGACACCGGTCACGCTGACCTGGGACAACGGGCACGGCCTCGTGTTCCGGCGCAAGATTTCGGTCGATGACCGCTATATGTTCACCGTGACCGACACCGTCGAGAACAAGGGGGACAACAGCGTTTCGTTCGCGCCCTACGCGCTCGTCGCGCGTCAGGGGACGCCGAAAACGTCCGGCGTCATGGTTCTTCACGAAGGCTTTGTCGGGGTCATCGGCGACGAAGGCCTGCAGGAGCTGAAATACGAGAAGATCGAGAAGGAAGACAAGGCGACAAAGACCTTCAAGGGCACTGGAGGCTGGATCGGCTTCACCGACAAATATTGGGCCGCGGCCGTCGTTCCGGACCAAACCAAGCCCATCGAGGCGAGCTTTGCCGCGCGCGGCGGCGAGCCGACGAAAACCTATCGCTCGGATTTCGTTCGCGAGCAGATGACGCTCTCGCCCGGCACCTCCGTCGACGTCACGACGCGAGTCTTCGCGGGAGCAAAGGTATCAGAGACGCTCGACAGCTATCAGGACCATCTCGGGATCAAGAATTTCGAGCTCCTCATCGATTGGGGCTGGTTTTATTTCATCACGAGACCGATGTTCTGGATGATCGACTTCTTCTACAAGTTCACGGGAAACTTCGGTATAGCCATCCTGTGCATTACGGTCTTCGTGAAGGCCCTGTTTTATCCGCTGGCCAATCGAAGCTACATGTCGATCGCCAAGATGAAGGCCATCCAACCCGAGATCCTGGCGCTGAAGGACCGCTATCCGGACGACAAGCACAAGCAGCAGCTTGAAATGATGGCGATCTACAAGCGTGAGAAGATCAATCCCGTCTCGGGTTGCTTGCCGATGCTGATCCAGATCCCGGTCTTCTTCGCCCTCTACAAGGTCCTGTTCATCACGATCGAGATGCGCCAGGCGCCCTTTTTCGGCTGGATCAAGGACCTGTCGGCCCCGGACCCGACCAATATCTTCAACCTGTTCGGGCTTCTCCCCTACGATCCGACCCATGTCGCGATCTTCGGCCCCTATCTCGCGATCGGAATTTGGCCCTTGATCATGGGCGTGTCCATGTTCCTCCAGATGAAGATGAACCCAGAGCCGACGGACGAGATCCAGAAGCAGGTCTTCGCCTGGATGCCGGTCTTGTTCACCTTCACGCTCGGCAGTTTCGCATCGGGCCTCGTCATCTATTGGACCTGGAACAATGTCCTGTCCGTCCTGCAGCAGAGCCTGATCATGAAGCGAGCGGGCGTCAAGATCGAGCTCTGGGACAACCTCATCGCGATGTTCCGCAAGAAGCCGCGAACGACATGACCGGCGAGTCCGGCTGCGGAGCCGGACCCGCTCCGGATCCCTGCTGGAGCGCGAACACCTTGCCGCTGGAACTGGCGCCGACCGAGCCCTCGCACGAGCTCGACTACGCGGAGATCGGCCGCAAGCTCTTTGCCGGACACTGCGGCTTCGAATGGGCGGTCGCCTCTACCGCTCAGCTGCCGCCTGCCGGCGCGCCGGAAATCGCCTTTGCCGGCCGCTCGAACGTGGGCAAGTCCTCGCTCCTCAATGCCCTGACCGCTCGCAAGGCCCTCGCGCGGACCTCGCATACCCCGGGGCGGACGCAGCAGCTCGTTTTTTTCGGGCTCGGCGGGAGCGGAAGCGCCGCAACGCTGCGCCTCGTCGATATGCCCGGCTATGGTCACGCCGCGGCGTCGAAGCAAATGATCGCCTCCTGGACCCGGCTCTGCAGGGAATTCCTTCGCGGGCGTGCGCCTCTCGCCCGCGTCTACGTTCTCGTCGATGGTCGCCACGGCCTGAAGCCGCTCGACACCGAGATACTCGACCTCCTCGATCAGTCCGCGGTTTCGTATCAGGTCGTCCTGACCAAGCGGGACGAGGTCAAGGCCGCGGACCAGGCGCAAAGGATCGAGTCGGTGATGGCCGCGCTCGAACGGCGCTCGGCTGCGTTTCCCGAGGTGATCTTCACCTCCGCCCGGAGCGGCGAGGGTGTCGGCGAGCTTCGTGCCGCCATCGCGAAGCTCCTCCTCGAGCGCCGAAGCTGAAAAGGGGCGTGCATGTGCGGACGCTTCGCCATCACCCTGCCTCCCGAGGCAATGCGCAGCTTCTTTCGCTATAGGGAGCAGCCGAACTTTCCGCCGCGCTACAATATCGCACCGACCCAACCGGTCCCCATTCTCGTGGTGCGCCGCGACGCCGACGGTCGCGTCGGCCGGCACATGCAGCTCGTCCGGTGGGGGTTCCTGCCGCATTTCGTCAAGGATCCGAGATCGTTTCCGCTGATCTTCAATGCGAGGAGCGAAAGCCTGCTGACCAAGGCGAGCTTCAGCGCGGCCTTCAAGCGGCGCCGCTGCCTGTTCATGGCCGATGCATTCTACGAATGGCGGCGAGAGGCCAAGGCCCGAGCCGCCGCGGGACGCCCCTATCTCGTCCATCGTCGCGACGGGAACCCGTTGGGATTAGCAGGCCTCTGGGAGACCTGGGTCGGCCCCGACGGCGAGGAGCTGGACACCGCCTGCATCGTGACCACTGCGGCGAACGGCGCGACAGCCGCGATCCACGACCGGCTGCCGGCGATCCTCGAACCGGAGAGCTTCGATTTCTGGCTCGACCCGGACGAATCCTCCGCGGATCGCGCTTACGCATTGCTGAAACCGCCCGGCAACGAGGTTCTCGACTTCTACGAGATCGGGCCACTGATCAACAAGGTCGCTAACGATTCGGCCGACGTTCAGGTGCCGTTACGGGTTGTCGCGGCCGCGCGGTGCCAGACAACGAGCACGGAGGGCCTTGCGGCCGGCCGAGGCAAGCTGGCGTGACCGCTTCGCGATCGTGTTCCGCGAGCCGCGCCGATCGCGGTCCGTTCAGGGACACGACCACCCGCCGCGACGGACATCGTCCAATGTATCGCACGCTTCTCGCTGTCCTCGGACTTGCGCTCGCCGCCACGACGCTTGCCGCGCAGGCGACCTCGGTGGGGCTCCCCTTGCCGCCTCCCGGCAGCTATATGCTGAACCGAATTCAGCGTGTGCCCTTCGCGATCGTGCTCGAAGGCAACAACATCCCGCGCCCACTCTCACGCTACACGCAAAAGGCGATCACGCTACTGTCGTTCATCTACACAACCTGTGGGGATCCGCAGGGCTGCCCACGCGCCTGGGAAGCGTTCGAGACGATTCGACAAGAGGTCAAGGACCGCCCCGATCTGCACGCAAAGGTAAGGCTCGTATTCGTCAGCCTCGATCCCCGGCACGACACCCCACGAATGCTCGCAATCTTCGCGCGCTCCACGTCCACGGACTCGGCGATCGTGCCGTGGCATTTCCTCACGACCTATTCGACTGTCTTTCTCGACCGCCTGTTGCGCGACATGGGTACGGAGATCTCGATCGACCGTGCGGCGTCGGAGGGCGGCACGTTGGTGCTGAACCACCTCCTAAAGGTGTTCCTGATCGACCCGCGGGGGTGGGTACGGGAGATCTACGCAAACGCGACTCTCGACCCCGCCGTGATCCTCGGCGATATCGAGACCCTCCTCATCGAGGAGCGGCGCAAGGTGAAGTGAGCCTCTACCGCTGGTCGGGGGCTTCGTTCAGCGTGCCGGACGCGGTCTCGCGCCGTGAGGCTGGGACAATGCTCGCCCCGGAGCTTGCCTGCAATTCGGCTCGACCGGATCGATGCCATGTTCGCAGGCGAGCAGGCCTGCACGCCGCACGGCCGCCGCTTGCCTCGCCGTCACTCAATTGCCTTTGGCGACGACGACGTCATCCCGCCGAGCCTCGCGCCCAGGCCCCATGACATTGGCGAGCCATGTGTGCCAGTCCTTCGTGGTGCCATTGAACGCGTTGCGATCGACATTGCCGCGAATGCCGGCGACACGCCCCTCCGCGGTATGCTGCCAGAATTTCCATTTCCGCGAGCCATACTTGACGGTAGGGTGATACTTAACGCTGCGTACCCAGATGGGGTAGTCGTTGAACTCGCCTTGCATCACGTCGCGGTGGAAATCGACGGTCGTGTAGATGACCGGCCGCTTGCCGTAGGTACGTTCCATATCGGCGAGGATCACCTTCATCTCGGCGAGCGCAACATCGCGAGGAATTCGTTTCGGGCAGGTTTTCGAATGGCCATTCCACTCGACGTCGAGGACCGGAGGCAAGGCGTCCGCATCATTGGGGACGTTGGCCTTGAACCATGCCGCCTGCTCGATCATCGGGCGGCACCAATAGGCGAAATGATATGCACCTCGCGGAACGCCGGCCGCCTTCGCCTGCTCCCAGTTGCGGGCGAACTTCTCGTCGAGGACATCACCGCCTTCCGTCGCCTTGATCCAGGCGAAACGGACCCCGGAGCCGCGCACGCTCGCCCAATCGATATCGCCCTGATATTTCGAGACATCGATTCCGTGAACGTCGAAATTCGCGGCGTTGGGCAGGCCGTCGAGACTGTCGTCGAGAAGGCTGCCACGACCGGCGCACCCCGCGATGACGAGGAAGCCGACGAGGGCCAGAAGGCGGAGGTGAGTAAGGCGCATGGGACGACTGCCGAAATTCGAGCGGCTCAAGGTGACGCCGGGGTCATAAGGCTCCGTTAAAGCGTCGAAAAAACGGCTGTCCCCGATTCGGTCACCGAGGCTCGAACGGCACGAGACGCGCCAGAGCGATCTTCGCCCGCTTTCCTTGCGCCGCGCCGACGACGGCCGGAGCCTCGCCCGAGCTCCGGCGGAGCAGGCGGCTCACTGGAAGGCGACGCCGAGGATCTCGTAGCTCTTGCCGCCGCCGGGCGTCGAGACCTCGACCGAATCGCCGACCGTCTTGCCGATCAAGGCCCGTGCCGTCGGCGAGGTGATCGACACCCGCCCCGCCTTCACGTCGGCCTCCGCCTCCCCCACGATCTGGTAGGTCTTCTGCTCCTCCGTGTCCTCGTCCACGAGCGTCACCGTCGCCCCGAACTTCACCGTCGTCCCCGACAGCTTCGACACGTCGATCACTTCCGCCCGCGACAGCTTGTCCTCGAGCTCCGCGATCCGGCCCTCGTTCAGGGACTGCGCCTCCTTCGCCGCGTGATACTCGGCGTTCTCGGAGAGATCGCCATGCGAGCGCGCCTCGGCGATCGCCTGGATGATCCGCGGGCGCTCGATCTGCTGGCGCCGCTTCAGCTCCTCCTCGAGCGCGCTGTGACCCTGCGCCGTCATCGGGACCTTGTCCATCGTCCTGCTCTTTTGCCTTTCCTCGACACTCGCAGCCTAGAGCGATTTCCAGCGAAGTGGATACCACTTCGCGTCGCGAAATTGCGACAAAACAAAGACATAGAGCGGTTACCGATTCAGCCGGATCGGAAACCGCTCTAGGCGTCCTGTCGCGCCTTCCCGTCGCGGGGGTGCGCATCGACATGCATGTCGAACCTCGGCCCGGGCTCCGAGCCGCCCCGGCGCTCAAGCCCCTAAGAGACACCTTCGTGCCGCACCCTGCAAGAGGCCACATTTGCTCCGCTCACGCCGGGTGCGCGGCTGCCATGAGCCGAGGAGAAGCCGGAGTCACCGGCACGATTGCCCGCCTCTCGATCTTCGGCCGCGGACCCGGGGCTCTGAAGCGCATGGCGAAGGGGCGACCGGCGATCGCAGCGCCGAGCGAGGAGGTGATCCGGACCGGCGTGCAGGCCGAGAGCGCGGTGAGCACGGAAGCGACAAAGTGCCTCTGCTGCTCGGTATCGCCGTGGAGCTTGGAATAGCTGATCCGGGGCTTGCCGAGAACCGCGCCGCTGCGATCCAGGCTGAAGACGAGGGTCAACTCCATGCCGGTTGCGTCCGAGGGTGGCGTCCAGCAGGCGCGGATCGCCGGCCCGATGTCCGCCAGACGATCGAGCGCGGGGCGCTCGCCTGTCTGCGCCACGACGAGCACCCCGGAATGAAGCCAAGCGAGGAGCGCCAAAGCAACAACGAGCCGATAACGGCCGAGACCTGAACAGGTCGGGCGAATCAAGGCGGGCTCGGTCTCAGGCCTGGCGCTCGATCATCAAGTTCTTGATCTCGGCGATCGCCTTGGCCGGGTTCAAGCCCTTCGGGCAGGCCTTGGAGCAATTCAGGATCGTGTGGCAACGGTACAGCCGAAACGGATCCTCGAGCGTGTCGAGCCTTTGCCCGGTGGCCTCGTCGCGCGAATCGGCGAGCCAGCGGTAGGCCTGCAGGAGGACCGCCGGCCCGAGATAGCGATCGCCGTTCCACCAGTAGCTCGGGCACGAGGTCGAGCAGCAGGCACAAAGGATACATTCGTAGAGGCCGTCGAGCTTGTTGCGGTCCGCCGGAGACTGCCGCCATTCCGTCTCGGGTTGCGGAGAGGTCGTCTGCAGCCAAGGCTCGATCGAGGCATGCTGTGCATAGAAGACGCCGAGGTCGGGCACGAGGTCCTTGACCACCGGCATATGCGGCAACGGATAGATGTGCACGGCGCCGCTGATCTCGTCCATTCCCTTGGTGCAGGCGAGCCCGTTCGTCCCGTCGATATTCATCGCGCAGGACCCGCAGATTCCCTCGCGGCAGGAACGCCGGAAGGTGAGGGTCGGATCGACCTTCGACTTGATCCAGATGAGCGCGTCGAGAACCATCGGCGCGCAGTCGTCACGGTCGATGAAATAGGTGTCGATGCGCGGATTGGCGGTGTCGTCGGGGTTCCAGCGATAGATGCGGAACTCGCGGATCTTGCTCGCGCCCGAGGGCTTCGGCCAGACCTTGCCCTTGCCGACCGTCGAGTTCTTGGGGAGGGTGAATTGGACCATGGTGCAGCCTAGCCTGAGATGCCCCGACGTCTCTCGTAGAACGTCATCGAGTTTGTCGCCCAATCGTCCGGATCAGGACACTTCAATACACCCGTGCCTTCGGCTCGATATAATGCATCTCGTTGGTCAGCGGGTAGCTGTGCACGGGACGATAGTCGATCGAGACCGCGTGCGCTTCTGGATCGATCGCGGCCAGCGTGTGCTTCATCCAGTTCTTGTCGTCGCGGTCGGGATAATCCTCGCGCGCGTGGGCGCCGCGGGATTCCGTGCGGTTCGCCGCGCCGTCCATGGTCACGACTGCCTGGACGATCAGGTTGTCGAGCTCGAGCGTCTCGACGAGGTCGGAGTTCCAAATCAGCGAGCGATCCGTGATCCCGACGTGGTCCCGCGCCTCCCAGACCTCGTGGATGAGAGCGGCTCCTTCAGCCAGCGTCGCGCCGGTGCGGTAGACGGCGCAATGGTTCTGCATGACCTTTTGCATACGCAGCCTCAGCTCGGCCGTCGGGATATCGCCCTTGGCATTGCGGAAAAAGTCGAGGCGCGCCAGAGCCTTGTCGGCGGAGTCGGCGGGCAGGTCGGCCTGATCCGCGCCGGGCGTGACGACCTCGGCGGCGCGCAGGCCCGCAGCGCGGCCGAAGACGACGAGGTCGATGAGCGAGTTCGATCCGAGCCGGTTCGCGCCATGGACGGACACGCATGCCGCCTCTCCGATCGCCATGAGACCGGGGACCACGACATCGGGGTCGGTGCCCTTCTTGACGACCACCTCGCCGTGATAGTTCGTCGGGATGCCACCCATGTTGTAATGGACGGTCGGCAGGACGGGAATCGGCTCCCGAGTTACATCCACACCGGCGAAAATCTTCGAGCTCTCCGAGATCCCGGGCAACCGCTCGTGCAGGATCCTCGGATCGAGATGGTCGAGGTGGAGGTAGATGTGGTCCTTGTTCCTGCCGACGCCGCGGCCTTCGCGAATCTCGATCGTCATCGCGCGCGAGACCATGTCGCGCGGCGCGAGATCCTTCACCGACGGCGCGTAGCGCTCCATGAAGCGCTCGCCCTCCGAGTTGGTGAGGTAGCCGCCCTCACCTCGTGCCCCTTCCGTGATAAGGCAGCCGGCGCCGTAGATTCCGGTCGGGTGGAACTGGACGAATTCCATGTCCTGAAGGGGCAGGCCGGCACGCAGCACCATGGCATTGCCGTCGCCGGTGCAGGTATGGGCGGAGGTCGCCGAGAAGAACGCACGACCGTAGCCGCCGGTCGCCAGCATGACGAGCTGCGCCCGGAACCTGTGAATCGTTCCGTCGTCGAGCTTCAGGCAGACGACGCCGCGGCAGCGGCCGTCTTCCATGACGAGGTCGATCGCGAAATATTCGATGAAGAACTCGGTGTGGTGCCGCAGCGCTTGGCCGTAGAGCGTGTGGAGCATAGCATGGCCGGTGCGATCCGCGGCAGCGCAGGTGCGCTGCGCCGGCGGGCCCTTGCCGAATTCGGTGGTCATCCCGCCGAAGGGGCGCTGATAGATACGGCCGTCCTCCGTGCGCGAGAAAGGGACACCCCAATGCTCCAGCTCGTAGACGGCTTCGGGCGCATTTCGGCACAAATACTCGATCGAATCCTGATCGCCGAGCCAGTCCGACCCCTTGACGGTGTCGTACATGTGCCATTTCCAGTCGTCCGGACCCATGTTGCCGAGCGAGGCGGCGACGCCTCCTTGCGCGGCGACCGTATGCGAGCGCGTCGGAAACACCTTGCTGATGCAGGCCGTGCGCAAGCCGGCCTTGGCGCAACCGACAGTGGCCCGGAGCCCTGCACCTCCGGCACCGATGACGACGACGTCGAACGTGTGATCGGTGATCGGATAGGCTACGCCGTTACGAGCCGGAGCCGCGCCATTGATTGTGCCGTTGCCTGCCATGGCATTGCCTTTCCGGATTTGTCGTGCCGCCGGGATGTCGTGTAGCGACCGGAGCTCAGGTAAAGCTCAGCTTCAATGTCGCGTAGATGCAGGCGAGGCCGATCGAGATCGAGAAGTACAGGTTGGCTCGGAGCGCGAATTCCTTGGCTTTCGGCGAATGGATGTAGTCGTCGATGATGGATTGCATGCCGAGCTTCATGTGATAGACGCCCGCGAGGATGAAAAGAAGCATCACGAGCGCAGGAAGCGGCTGGCCGAGCAAGGTCCGCGTTGCCACATAGTCCTTGCCGAGAAGCGAGACGAGAGCAACCACAAAGGCGATCGCCAAGGGAACGAGCGCAACGGCCGTGACGCGCATGTGCCAGCATTCCTCGGTGCCGGATTTCGCCGTGCCGAGGGATCTCGTGTGGCTCGCCGCGGCTCGAGACGATGCGGGTTCAATGGCCATGCCGGGTCAGTCCTCGAAGGTGGGAAAGCTGCGTGGCGGCCTGCACCACGGTTGCACGAGATCGGCGGGGTGCCTGCCGACGTGACGCATCACCGCACATAGAGACCGAGGATCCATGTGAGGGCGGTCAGGACGAGCCCGCCGATCAAGGTCGCCTTCACGAGCCATTCGCGCTCGCGCGGCTCGAGGCCGCGGCCGCTGTCCCATATGATATGGCGGATGCCGCCGAGGAGATGATGGTACAAGGCCCATGTGAAGCCGAGAAGAATCAGCCGGCCGAGGATCGAATCGAGAAAGCCGGAGACGACCCCGAAGGCCTCGGCGCTGGTCGATGCGGCAATGAGGAACCAGGCGAGAAGCAAGGTACCGAGATAAAGCACGACCCCCGTGATGCGATGTGCGATCGACATCGTCATGGTGAGTGTGGGTCGGTAGATTTGCAGGTGTGGAGACAAGGGCCGCCGGTCATCCGGACGACCTCGGCCCAACTCGACGTCCGCCATGGCTCCCACCGCTCTCCCGCCGCGCGCATGACGAAGCCGGAAGCCGGCATCGCGCCCTACCGCGGCACCCAAGGACATACTCGGCCGGTCCCGTCGAATGCTCGAGGGATCGTGATCGAGGCTCCGATTTTCCGGTTCAATAGCGCAAACCGCGACTTGGAGCAACGCGGTTCGGGCTGCCGGCTCGAACGACCATGCTCAGCTCCGCACGGACGAGCTCGACGCGAGGTCGTCGTCCTCGTCGGCGGGCGCATCGAGGACCGCGAGGAGACGGCGTGCACGCATCTGATCGTCAGGGTCCAGGCCGGCGACCTTCTCTAGGGCAGCGCGCCCCTCGTCGATCCGTCCGAGACGCGCGAGCAGCCACCCCATCGCGCGCAAGGAGAACAGGAAAAGCCTCGGCTCGCCGTCGAAATGAGTGAAATCCGCGTGATTCGGGGTCACGTCGCGCCAGTCGTGGGGCAAGCCATTGCGCCGGATCGCCTCCGCGACCCATGCCTCGACATGCGGCAGCGCGTCCCGAAGCCGACGCTTGTAGTAGTAGAACTTGTAGGCTCCATAATGAACGGCGAGATGATCGGGCGCCAACGCGAGCGCGGTGAGGATATGCGCCTCGGCCGCCGTGTCGTCCTCCCAGCAGAGCCCCACGGCATGAAGGGCCCGCTCGGCTTCCGCCGGCAGGTCGCCGCCATAATAGCGTCGCTCGAGCCACTTTTCATCGTCCATGCGCTGATCCGCGTGTTCGGGAGCGCTGACCGCCGTGCGGAGCACAAGCAGTCGCTGCTGCGACCTCGGTACCGCGCCACCCGGCCGAGTACAAGCCTGCTCTGGCACAGGCCACGAGCGCCGAAAGGGTTTCTTAACCGTCAAGAAAATCCGTAGGAACTTACTTCGAATTCTCCTGTTCTTGCGGACATGGAACAGACCACCGAAGCCGGCCCGCCGCTTGTTCTCGTCGTCGACGACGATCCGTGCGTTCGGGCCGTCGGCGCCGACATCCTCGCGGACGCGGGCTTCACGGTTCTCGAGGCCTGCGATGCGACAGAGGCGTTGCAGATTCTCGCGGCCAATCCCGAGATCAGCGTCGTCTTCTCGGACGTGGAGATGCCCGGCGCGCTCGATGGGGTGGCGCTCGCGTCACGGGCGAGCGAGCTCTGTCCCGGCATCGGCATCGTCCTGACCTCGGGCGGCCGAGAGATCGACCGGGCGAATATCCCTCGTAACGGACTATTCGTGCGAAAGCCCTATTCGGGAGCCGTCTTGTTGCGACAGATCGCGGACGCGATGCGAAAGCTCGCCTCAGGCGAGCCCCGTGCCCTGTCGGCGTGAATACGCATCGTCGAGGCCGAGGGCGGCTCAGATCGCGAAATCGGACCCGCTCTCGGCTTCGGAGAAGACGCCGAGGGTCTCGGCACGGCGGCACATGTCGTCGATCGTGAGGGTCTCAAGCTCGGCCAGGAAAGCAGTCCCCGCGGTGTCCAGCAAGGGCCCGATGACCTGCGAGACGAGGCGGCAGCCCGGCATTTCCTTCGCGCCGTCCGTCGGATCGTTCGAGATTGCGCGCAGGATCTCGGCCGCGGTGATGCGCCGTCGCTCGCGCGCCAGCTCGTAGCCCCCGCGCGGTCCGCGCAAGCCTTTGAGGATTCCGGCTCGGACGAGCGACTGCAGCAGCGGCTCGAGATGACGCGGCGGCAAGTCGAGCCGTTGCGCGAGCGCCTTCGCCGCGACCGGCAGAGGCCGCGCATAGCGTGCGATGTCGACGACCGCGGCCAAGGCGAGAAGGCTGCGCCGCGACAGGAACATCATCGCTCGCCCCCTGCCCAGAGGCTCCCGGTCCCGGTCGAGCCGAACCCGCCGTCGCCCCGTGTCGTCGGCACGATCTCACGCACCTCCACGAGGCGAGCCCGAATCACCGAGGCGACGACGAGCTGTGCGATCCGCTGGCCTCTGACAATCTCGAAAGCCCTCTCCCCGTGGTTGATCAGGAGAACGAGGATCTCGCCACGATAGTCGCAATCGATCGTGCCCGGCGCGTTCAGAACCGTCACGCCGTGATCGGCCGCGAGCCCCGATCGCGGCCGAACCTGTGCCTCGAACCCTTCGGGAAGCGCGAGCGCTATGCCGGTCGGGACGAGGTGCCACCGGCCCGGCGCGAGCACGACCGAGGTGTCCGGCGCGAGCGCCGCCACGAGGTCGAATCCCGCAGCGCCCGCCGATTGATAGGCGGGAAGCGCCAGCCCCTCCCCGTGCGGCAGGCGCAGAAGATCGACACGCGTCCTATCGCTCATGGTCGAGCCGATCGAGCATATCCGCGAGCCGCTCCACGAGCCTATGCGCGACCTCGCTCTTGCTCATGCGCGGCCAGGTCTCCGCACTGCCTGGGGTCAGGAGCGTCACCTCGTTTGCATCCAGGCCCATGACGGAGCCCGCTGCGCCCACGTCATTGGCGATGATCATATCACACCCTTTCCGCGCGAGCTTCGAGCGCGCGTGATCCAAGAGATTTTCGGTCTCGGCGGCGAAGCCGACGACGAGCGCCGGCCGGCCGGAGGGACGCGCCGCGACCTTGGCGAGGATGTCGGGGGTCTCGACCAAGGTCAAAGCCGGTGCCGTGCCGCGGCCCTTCTTGAGCTTCTCCGGTGCCGGTGCCGCGGGGCGCCAGTCGGCCACTGCCGCGACGGAGACGAAGGCATCCGCAGGCAGCGCCGCCTCCACCGCCGCCAGCATCTCCTGCGCGGTCTCGACGCGGATGGTGGAGACGCCCGCAGGATCCT
The DNA here is from genome assembly GCA_024304885.1 of Beijerinckiaceae bacterium. Lineage (GTDB taxonomy): Bacteria > Pseudomonadota > Alphaproteobacteria > Rhizobiales > Beijerinckiaceae > Methylocapsa. The sequence continues at coordinate 1,511,039 of JALJOM010000003.1, read as the reverse complement.
GGAGCGCGACAGGGCCGGAAACGAGCACGACCTCTGCGCCCGCCTCGGCCGCGGCCAGAGCGATCGCATGGCCCTGCTTTCCCGAGGATCTGTTGCCGATGTAGCGCACCGGATCGATCGGCTCGTGGGTCGGTCCGGACGTGACGACGACGCGCCGCCCGGCGAGACGCCGGCCCGGCGCGAGATGCTGGGGAAGCGGGATCCTCGTCTCGCCCCGCAGCGCCGCCTCGATCGCGCCGAGAATGGCCGCGGGCTCGCTCATCCGGCCGGGACCGTGTTCGCCGCAGGCCATGTCGCCGTCCTCCGGCCCGACGAAGAGCACACCGTCCTCGCGCAAGGTCGCCACGTTACGTTGCGTGGGGCTCGCGAGCCACATCCGCACGTTCATCGCCGGCGCCACCAGGATTTTCTTGTCGGTCGCGAGCAGCAGCGTCGAGGCGAGATCGTCGGCATGGCCTCGAGCCATCTTGGCGAGAAGATCCGCGGTCGCTGGCGCGACGACGAGGAGATCGGCGTCCCGCGAGAGCTCGATATGGCCCATCGTCGCCTCGTCCGAGACGGCGAAAAGGTCGTCGTAGACCTTGGTTCCGGTCAAGCTCGTGACCGAAAGCGGCGTCACGAAATGCCGGGCCGCCGCCGTCATCACCGCGCGAACGACGTAGCTCCTTTCGCGCAGCCGGCGGATCAGCTCGAGCGCCTTGTAGGCAGCGATCCCACCGCCGATGACGAGCAGGATGCGTTGTGCAGAGACCCCGGTCATGCCGCTCGAGGCTCCCGATCGCCGGACGTCACGCCGCCCGGCCGAGCAGCGCGCGAAAATCTGTCACGAGTTGCTCCAGGCAAGCGGCGTTCACATACATCATGTGGCCGGCATCGTAATAGCGCATCGTGATACGCGAGGCGTCGATCCCGTTGCTCGCGATCGTATTCTCGACCGCGAAGAAAGGAGTCGCGAGATCATAGATGCCGTTCGCCATCAGGACCTTCAGCTCCGGGCACTCCCGCTGCAGCCGTCCGAGCTCGGGCGCGATGTTCACGTATCCCGGCCAGCGCAACCAATCCTTCTCGTTGGGGATGTCCCAGTTCCATTTCTTCAGGGCCTCGAGCGAGAAGGTGACATAGGGCGTATCCTGCACGACACGCAGATCGCGGCCGAGATAATCCTGCATGGCCGTGGTATAGGCGCTTTTCACCGCATAGGCCGAAGGGTCGTCGTCCGGCGCCTCACCTGCCTCGTCGTAGTCGGTGCCGAGATAGCGCGAATCGAAGCGCCCGACGGTGACACCGCGGTCGCGCAGCAATTCCTTCCGAAATCGCGTCGGATCGATGCGCAGCCGGGTCCGGCCGAGCCAAGCCGGGTCGAGCCCGGTGAAGCATGCGAGCGCTTCGGCGATCGTCTTGCGCCGCTCGGGATCGATGCGGGTCCCGGCCAGAAGCGCTGGCGCGTAATCGTCGAGCGCGAAGCGACGCACCTCGTCGAGAAAGCCGTCGCGGGTTCGCGGGCCCGGCTCGACCAGCCCGTGGTAGAGCGCGGTCGCCGCATAGGTCGGAAGATAGCTGACATCCGGCAGCACATTGCCCTTCTCGAAGCGGGCGGTGTGGAAATCGAGGATGACCGAGATCAAGACGAGGCCGTTGAAGGCGACGCCGGCGAAGGTGCTCTGCATCTTGCCCGCGACCGCGACTGCCCGGGTCGTGCCGTAGCTCTCCCCGCCGAGATAGCGCGGCGAGGCCCAGCGGCGATGTTCGGACAAGAATTGCGTGATGAAATCGGCGACGAGCGCAGCGTCCGGGTCGAGTCCCCAGAATTCCTCCTGCTTCGATTCGCCGAGCGCGCGGCTGAACCCCGTACCGACCGGATCGATGAAGACGAGGTCGGTCATGTCGAGCGGGCAGAGCGGATTGGGCGCAATCTCGTAGGGGGCGGCTGCGGGAAAGGACCCGTCGCCCGGCACCACCACGCGCTTCGGGCCGAAAGCGCCCATATGGAGCCACAGCGAGGCAGACCCCGGCCCGCCGTTGAAGAAGAAGGTGATCGGACGCTCGGCAGGGTCCCTGTGGGTGTCGGCGAGGTAAGCGAATGTAAAGAGGCTCGCGCGAAATTTACCTTCCTTGTCCCTCAGACGGGTCTCGCCGGCGATTGCCCGATAGGTGATCCTGGTCCCGTGAAACGTGCCTTCGTGACGGGTGACGAAATGCTTCTCCTCAGCCGTTGGAGCCTCGGGCTTTTTCTTTTCATCTGCCTGAGGCTTGCTCGCTTCTATGTCGGGCATGGAGCCTCCGGCACGGGAAACCGCGGCCGAACCCCGGGGCGGCGCTGATCGCTCGCCGAAATTACAGGCGCGCCACGGGATCGGCAAGCGGGAGCGGTGGACTGGGCCATCGCACGAACCCTTCCGCTCGCTGCTCGTTCCTGCGGAAGCGCGCCTGAAAAGGGGCTTATCCAAGCGAAACGACGAATTCTCGTCGCCCCGGCGGGATGAAGGCGACTGAATGCCTCGTCATGCGCCCGGCCCCCGCATCAGACGCGCTGAGCCGAGCACTGATTTCGAGGTCTGCTATCAGGTCGGATTGCAGGGCTCGAGCAGGTTTTGCAGGATCGGTTTGAAACCCCTTGTCAGGCGAGCACGGACCCGACCGACCAGACGGCAACAGCTATGCCGCTGCACCCTGCTCACAGCATGGGGCGTCGCGGGCCAGTTCCGGCTTCGGCGCGCAGCACACGCCTTGTGGGGTTTCCTGCGTGCAGCAGGTGTCACCGCTCGTATGGGATGCGAGATCGACGCGGTCGCCATAGACCGTGCTTTCGCCCGTGGTCAGGAAGGCTTCCCACATGAGACCTTGCGGGTCGACGATCCACGATTTTTCAGATTTCGCATAGCAGCAGGTGGTCGTGCCTTGCTCCAGCACTTGCCCGCCTGCCTGCCGCAGCCGTCCAAAGACTTCATTCAGCTCGTCCATGGTCTCGACCTGAATCCCGACGTGATCCAATCCCGCGTCGCCCCTGCGTGGAGTGATCGCGAAATTGACGCGTGGATCGTCGAGCATCCACTTGGCATAGTCGGGCTTCTCGACCGTCGGCTCCGCCGCGAACAACGTGGTATAGAAGCGGATCGATGATGCGAGATCATCGACGGACACGTGAATGTGCAGGCGCTTCATGGCGACCAACTCCTCATGCAGTCATTCGGATCACGAGCTTTGACCCGTCACTTTTTGTCGATATTTCTAGAATAATCGAAATAAGATTCAGATCAAGGGATGATGCGGCCGTTGCGGGAAAAAAAATTCGGCTGCGCACTACCGCTCCAGCTCGAAAGCGCTGTCGTGCCAGCGCGGCAGCGCGAGAATCGACAGGATGGAGAAGACGGAAGACGTCGCGATGCCGGGTAGCGAGATCAAAATGTAGCGCGGCGGACATGCAGGCGATGTCGAGGCGATATTCGGCCTCGACGGGTCGGAAGGCGAGGCCTGCCCTGTTTGGCGCTGCGCTCTCACACTCCCAAGTCACGCCGCCTGACCAAGACACAGGTGATATCGTCCGCCTGCTCCGCACCATGTGCGAATCTATCGACTGCCTCGAAAATCCCGGAAACCACCTCTGCCGGCGTCCTGCCCCGGAGGCTCGAGACAACCTCCGCCACGCAATTGTCTCCGAGCTCCTCATTCGCCGGGTTGGTTGCCTCGGTGACGCCGTCGGTGAACAAGACGAGGTCGTCCCCGCGCGCGAGCTCGACGCTCGCGACCTCCATAGGGCGGTCGGCGAGCATCCCGAGCGGCAGCGCGGTCGCGACGAGCTCGCGGGGCTCACCCTGAGCCGGGAGGTGGAGCGGCGCGTTGTGTCCGCAATTGCAATATTCGAGGAGCCCACTTTGCAGGTTCAGCACACCGTAGAACGTGGTGGCGAACATCGATGCGGTATTGTCGCGACACAATCGGGCGTTGGCACGTGCAATCGTCGACGAGACGTCCGCTTCCTCGCGCGCCGCCGTGCGCAAGCTCGTCACGACGACCGCCATGAAAAGGCTGGCCGGTATGCCCTTGCCGCAGACATCGCCGATGACCAGCACCATTCGGTCTGCGTCCAGCATGAAGTAGTCGTAGAAGTCGCCGCCGACCTCACGAGCCGGGCGCATCCTCGCCTGGACCTCCACCCCGCTGCCGGCCAGCTTCATCATCGGCTCCTTCGGAAGGAAGGATTTCTGGATGAGCGCGGCACCGGCCAGTTCGTCCTGGCTCCGCCGCTTGCTGGTGATTTGATCGGCGAAGCGGGCAAACGCGGCCGAGAATTCTGGAAGCTGTGGAGATGCATGCGCCAGATCGTCGAATATGCCCGCGTCGAAGTCCCGCCTCTCGAGTGCCGCCAGCGCGTTCGTGTACAGAGCAATGGCCTTGTTCATCGACTCGAGCTCCCGGCCCAATTGCCGGACGGCGGAAACCAGAAGCTCCGGTGACTGCCGCGCCAGCTCCACGAGCCGTGCGCGATCGATCTCGTAGACGCGCGCGGAGGTCGCCGCCTCGACGCTAGCGGTGCGTGCGATCTCGGCGAGCGCCCCGATCTCGCCGACGAGACGGGGCCCCTGGATCGTCGCGAGCGGCACCGGCCCGTATCTCGTTTCCGAATAGACGAGCAACGAGCCGCTCTCGAGAAAGAAGGCCCACTCGCTCGCGTCGGCCTGGCGGATCAGCACATCGCCCGGCTGAAGATCGACCGGGCGAAGCTCGGCGAGACTCTTTTGCAGGACCTCGAGCAGCGCGAAGGCCGGCTCCGAACCGCCGAGCCCGGGAAACATGGACGTGTCGGTGTGGTCACGAGGCACGACGAATCCTGTGGTTGCCGCACTTCAGCGGCCGGGCAGCAGCCTAGCTCGCGAACTCGGCAACGACGCGATTGCCGGTCTCGATGCGACAATAGCGGAGGCTGCTCGCCAGGCTCTTGACGAGCTGGATGCCGAGGCCGCCGGGTACCACGCATTCGAGCGGAGCGTCGATCGGCCCTGCGGGCGCCTGGACGACGTCGAAGCGCCGCCCGTTGTCCTCGATCGTCAGGACGATGCGGTCGGGAAGCGCAGCAACGCAAATCGAGATCGCGAGCGCGGGCGCTGCGTCGGATCCGGGACCAGGTGGTGCCGACGCCGGATCGACACCACCATGGCGCACGATATTCGACACGAGCTCCTCCAGGCATACTTGCATGGCGTTCGCTTGCCCATCCGGGAGACCTAGTCGCGTGACGATCGAGTCGAGCCATCTCGCGGCACTACCGACCACACCTGTGACGCCGACGAACTCGCGACGCCAAGCAGTCTCGGAACCATCCGCCACGGGACAGGCCTCACAGGAGAAAGACCGCCGCGACCTCCTCGAGATCGCGAACGATCGGCATCACCTTGTCCACATTGGTCGCCCGCAGGACTTTCTCGACGTTCGGCTGTGGGTTCAGGAGCAGGAGCTTGCCTCCGTTGGCGGCCGTCGCCTTGGCGCCGGTGACGAGCGCACGAATGCCGAGCGAAGCGAGGAATGTCACCTGGGAAAGATCCACCACGACACGGTCATTCCTGGCCGCCGTGGCGTTGAGCTCCCGTTCGACCGCGGCCGCACCGTCGATGTCGAGCCTCCCGGCGAGAGTGACTTTCGTAATTCCGCCTTCGAGGTCCACGACTTCGAATTTCATTGGTCCCTCCTGCCCCCCCCCCCCGTCGCACGGTTCCAGGCACGATCTTGCAGACTCTCCCGGCAGCGAGCGGATTTGGAGTCTGTCCCCGTTCGGCTCCTTGCGCAAGGCGAAGCGACCGGTGCCGTATCGAGAAAAAGGCCCGCGCGTATGGGTTCTATTTGTCCTGGTCGAGCGCGCTGTCGTGCCAGCGGCGCAACACGCGATTCGAGAGAAGCGCAAGCGCGGAAAAGATCGCGATTCCGAGCAGCGAAATCAAGGCGAGCGCGGCGAACATGCGCGGGATATTGAGGCGATAGCCCGCTTCCACGATGCGGAAGGCGAGGCCGGCGCCCTTCCCCGCCGCTCCGGCCGCGAGCTCCGCCGCGATCGCGCCGATGAGCGCGAGGCCGCCGCCGATCCGCACGCCTCCGAGGAAATGGGGCAAGGCCCCCGGTAGGCGCAGGAGGCGGAGCGTCTGTAGGCGCGAGGCGCCGTAGAGGCGGAAGAGGTCGAGGAGGTTGCGGTCGGTCGAGGCGAGGCCGAGCGCGGTGTTGGACAGGATCGGAAAGAAAGCGACGAGGAAGGCGCAGACGAGGACTGCGGTCGAAGGATCGAGATAGACGAGTAGCAAAGGCGCGATCGCGACGATCGGCGTCACCTGGAGCACGATCGCGAGCGGCAGTACGGAGCGCTCGATCCATCTCGATCGGGAGAAGAGAATCGCAAGACCCACACCACCGACGACCGCCGCGGCGAGGGCAAAACCCGTAATCTTCAGCGTCACGAGTAGTGCCGGAAGGAGCGTCGCGCGGTCGGCGACGAGCGTGGCAGCGACGAGGCTCGGCGCCGGAAGGACGAAGCTCGGCACCTCCGCCAGCCGCACGAAGGCCTCCCAGGTTCCGAGCAAGGCCGTGAAAACGAGTGCCGGGGGGGCCAGGCGCCGGACAAGGGCCAAAAGCGCCATCAGGCGTCCTCTCCGGGTGCCGCGCGCTGCAAGGCATCCGAGGCCTGCCTGCAATAATGGAGATAGGCCGGGGTCGTGCGGAACTCACGCCCGCGCCGGATCGACGGCGTGTCGATCTCGATCTCGGCCGTGATTCGGCCGGGGTGCGCGGCCATCACATGGATGCGGCTCGAAAGATAGACGCTCTCGAAAACCGAGTGGGTGACAAAGACGATCGTCGTGCCGAGCTCGGCCTGTAGTGCCACGAGGTCGTCGTCGAGGCGAAAGCGCGTGATCTCGTCGAGGGCGGCGAAAGGCTCGTCCATCAGGAGGAGGCGCGGGCGCGAGACGAGCGCGCGCGCGATCGAGACGCGCATCCGCATGCCGCCGGAAAGCTCGCGCGGAAACGCCTTCACGAACCTGGCGAGCCCGACCCGCTCGAGCACATCGGCGATCGCGGGCGCGGCCTTGTTCCGCGACTGGCCCTGCAGGCGCAGCGGCAGGTAGATATTGTCGAACACATCGGCCCAAGGCATGAGGGTCGGATCCTGGAACACGAAACCGACGGTTCCTCTCACGTTCGCGTGGTTTCGAGACAGCACGCCCGACGTCGGCGTGTCGAGACCGGCGACGAGACGCAGGATCGTCGATTTTCCGCAGCCCGAGGGCCCGAGCAGGGTGAGGATCTCGCCGCTGCGGACCTCGAGGTCGATATTTGCGAGCGCGACCGTCCCTGTCGCATAGACCTTGCCGACGTCGTGCAAGGTGACGAGCGCGCGTGGCCTTGTCGTGTCGAGCATCGCGAGCCCCATATGTGGATTGCGTCACCTCTGTGGACGCAGGTCGAGTCCTACCCCTTTGCCCACGAAGTCGAGCCTATAGGCGCGCTCGTAGGGGAGATTGTCGGCGAAGAGGCCGGCCTTCACCATCGCGCCGAAGAAGCGCGTCACTCGGGCGTCCGTCATGACCCCGATACCGAGCCGCATCGTCTCCCCCGAATCGACGATTCCATAGGCCTTCAGCTTCGCTCGCGAATAGGCGAGCTGCTCGGCGGTGATGTCGGGATTCTCACGCAGGATCAGAGCATTGCCCTCGGCTCCGTCGCCGTAGACATAGCGATACCAGCCGATGATCGAGGCATCGACGAAGCGTTGCACGAGGTCGGGCTTGCGCTCGACGAGATCACGACGCGTCTCGATCAGGGTGGAATAGGATTCGTAGCCGTAGTCCGCCAGCAGGAACACGTTGGGCTCGAATCCGCCGAGCCGCGCGATCTCGAAAGGCTCCGATGTCACATAGCCCTGCTGGATCGATGTCTTGTCGCGGATGAAGGGCGCCGAGTTGAAGTAATAGGGCTCCACTCTCTCGTCGCGAAACTCGTGCGCGGACTTCAACCATTGATAGACCGAGGCCTGCGCCTCCTTTCCGATATAGGCCTTTGCGCGTGGAAGGTCCTCGAACCGGTCGAGGCCGATACCCGGATGCGACATCAGGATGAACGGATCCTTCTGGAACATCGCCGCGACGGCGACGATCGGCGTATCGGCGGCGACGGCATCGAAGGCCTGGATCATGTTGGCGCCGAGGTTGAACTCGATCTTTCCCGCCGCGAGGAGAAGCCTGTTGTTGGTTTGCGGCCCGCCCTGCAGGATCGTGACGTCGAGCCCGTATCTTTCATAGGTGCCGTCGGCCTTGGCCTGGTAGAAGCCGCCGTGCTCGGCCTCTGCGAGCCAGTTGGTCGCAAAGGTCACCTCGTCGAGCGCCGAGGCGGGCGAGGCGGCGCAGACGAGTGCCGCGAGAGCGAAACGTAGGATTTTCACGGCACGACCTCGCTCGAATCCGTGCAACCGGGCTTCGGCGCCGGCGCAATAGCACTAATCGCGCGAGAGATCACCGAGAAGCCCGGATTCGGGGCGCGATCCTCTTTTCTGTGGCGCCGCGCAGCGTTAGCCCCTAGACTCGGCCGGCCTGAGCCGGCTCGAGCAGAGCCGCAACCAGCAAGGAGCGGAGATTGACAGCGACGCCCCCCAAGGTCCTTCTGGTTTTCCCGAAGTTCACGGCGAGCTCGTTCTGGAGCTTCGGCGCGTCTTGCGAGGCGACGGGCGCCCGCGCCCCGTGCCCGCCGCTGGGCTTGATCACGCTCGCCGCGCTCTTGCCGCAGACCTGGGATCTCAGGCTCGTCAACCGCAATGTCGAAGAGCTCGAGGATCGCGACCTCCTCTGCGCCGATCTCGTGATGACCGGCGGCATGCTGCCGCAGCAGCCGGACACGCTCGAGATCATCGGACGCTGCAAGGGACTCGGCAAGATCGTCTGCGTCGGCGGCCCCGATCCGACCTCGAGCCCGCATATCTACGAGGCCGCCGACTTCCTGGTTCTCGGCGAGGCGGAAGGAATCATCGACACCTTCGTCGCCGCCTGGGAACGCGGCGAGCGCGAGGGGCGCTACAGCGCCGAGAAGTTCAAGGCCGATGTCACCAGGAGCCCCGTGCCGCGCTTCGACCTCTTGAACTTCGAGCACTATCTTTTCGTCGGCGTGCAATTCTCGCGCGGTTGCCCGTTCAATTGCGAGTTCTGCGACATCATCGAGCTCTACGGCCGGGCGCCCCGCACCAAGACCAACGAGCAGATGGTGGCCGAGCTCGATCGGCTCTACACGCTCGGCTATCGCGGCCACCTCGACTTCGTGGACGACAATTTCATCGGCAACAAGAAGGCGATCAAGCGCTTCCTGCCGGTGCTGACGGCCTGGCAAAAAGCGCGCAACTACCCGTTCCGGTTCTCGACGGAAGCCTCGCTCAACCTCGCCGACGATCCCGAGCTTCTCGAGATGATGCGCGCGGCGAATTTCTTCGCGGTCTTCGTCGGCATCGAGAGCTCGAACACCGACACGCTCGTCGCCGCGCAGAAGAAGCAGAACGCCTGGCGCAGCATGGAGGAGAGCGTCTTCGCGATCTACTCCGCCGGACTGTACGTGCTCGCGGGGTTCATCGTCGGGTTCGATACCGACACCGAAGTCGTCTCCGAGGACATGGTGGGATGCATCGAGGCGACCAGCATCCCGGTCTGCATGGTGGGGCTGCTGACCGCCCTGCCCAACACGCAGATGACGCGACGGCTCGAGCGCGAAGGACGGCTCTACCCGGGCTATGATACCTACGATCCCGACAAGTCCGGCCAAGGCGACCAATGCACCGGAGGCATCAACTTCGTTCCGCTGCGGCCGAAGCGCGCCATCCTGCAAGACTACAAGAAGGTCCTCGAACGGATCTACACGCCGGAGGCCTATTTCAGCCGCGTGGGCACGGTCGGGCGGGCGCTACGGCGTCCCTATCTCATGCAGATGCGGCGCCCCTCCTATATTCTGAAGGATTTCAGGACGCTCGCGCGCGTCATGTGGAAGATGTCGACGAGCGGCCCGGAGCACGCGCGCCTGTTCTGGGGCCTCGTCACGACCATCTTGTCGCGCAACCCGCTCGCTTTCGAGGCGGTGGTGACGATGGTTGTGATCTACCTCCATGTCGGCCCCTTCGCCCAGCACGTGATCTCCGTGCTCGAGGATCAGATCGCGGCGATCGATCGCGGCGAGGATCCGGAACGACTGCCCCTGCCGAAGGTGGCGGCGGAGTGAAGATCTACGCGGCTCCTATCTCCGTCGGTTCACCCTATTCCACGAAGGTCGTGACATAGAGCCCGTGCATCGTGTTGCGGAAGAGCCAGTTGCCCTTGTCCTCGATCTTGTAGCGCACCGAGTAGGATCGCGTCGTCGCCTCGAGCCTCGCCGCGCACATCCTGATGCGCTCCCCACCCCATTGCTGCCGCATGTCCTCAAGCGCCACCGCCCGTGCGCCGGATTCCCCGCGCTTTGCCACGACCCGATCGAACTCGGCGCGGACCTGCGCCTGGACGACGTCGCCGTCGCAAGCAGGCACCTCGAACCCGAACGACAGGTTGATCAGCGTGGACACGAGGGCGGCGCCCCACCAGCTGAAGGCCTGGAAGACCGGCGTGGCGACGAGCCAGATGATCATCTCCGAGAAGCCGTGGCTTCGATCCGCGCGCTTGATATCGCGCCAGATCAGCACGAGCCACAAGGCGAGTGCCGAGAGATTCACGATGACCGGCGCATGGCCGATCCATGTATGCGTCGCGATATAGGCGTTGCCTTTGGACTGGACCAGGAAGACGTCGATGAGGCCGACGGCGAGCGGCATCACGACGACGAACCAGGGCCAGAGCTTCGCGATCGCGCGAGGCAGCGGCCGCCCCTTGGCGCGCAGCCGCACCCCAGCGACCTTCTCGTAAGGCTGCCATCCGCCCCCCGCGGTCGTGCTCCGCACGAGCGTCCGCTCGGTGATCTCGCCGGCCTCGTAGAGGGCCGTGAGCTGGTCCTTCCGGACCGGCCCTCCGATTGCGCCGTCCTTTTGGTAGGTCCACTTTTCCAAGGCCGCCTCCCCGCGCTCCCTGACGAGACTCCCGACCGAGGCCGATTAGAGCCGGTTTCCGATTCGGGATCGGAAGCTCTCTCTACATTCTCGTTCTATCGCAATTTCGCGACGCGAGCCGATGTCCGGTTCGCCGGAAATTGGTCTGATGGCTCCGGCCTACGCTCGACGACCGGCCGTTTCGACCTCGCCGCCGTCCGCCAGCGTTCCTCCTTGCATCACGAGCCCTGATATAGGACCAATCGTATCCTGGCGGCAATCGAACTCGCCGCACCGCGAGACGCACGGATGCTCCCGACACGCTACTGGGCGGAGATGACCTGGACCGATGTCCGCGCGGCGGACATGGCGCGCACGATCGCCGTCCTGCCTGTCGCGGCGACCGAGCAGCACGGGCCGCATCTGCCGCTCGGCGTCGATACGCAGATCATGGAGGGCTATCTCGAGCGTGTCGTCGCGCGCCTGCCCGCGGATCTGCCGGTGCTCTTTCTGCCGGTCCAGAATTGCGGCTGCTCTGTCGAGCACAGGGATTTTCCGGGCACGCTCAGCCTCTCCGCCAGGACGGCGCTCAAGGTCTGGACGGAGCTTGGCGAATGCGTGCATCGCGCCGGCTGCCGCAAGCTCGTGCTTCTCAATGCGCACGGCGGCAATGTCGCGATTCTCGATACGATCGCCCACGACCTCCGCGCGCGGCTTGGCCTTTTCGTCGTGATGGCGACCTGGCACAGGTTCGGCACGCCGGACGGCCTGTTCTCGCCGGAGGAGAAGGCGCACGGGATCCATGGGGGCGACATCGAGACGTCGCTGATGCTGACTTTCCGGCCCGATCTCGTCCGGACCGAGCGCGTCGAAAACTTCCCCTCGCGCAGCGCCGAGATGGAGCAGGACTTCACCTGGCTCCGTGCCGGGCGGCCGACCGGCTTCGGCTGGATGGCCCAGGATCTCTCGCCGTCGGGAGCGATGGGCAATGCGGCGGCGGCGACGCGGCAGAAGGGCGAGACCTGCGCGGACTATGGCGCCACGGCCTTCATCGAGCTCCTGCAGGACATCGACGGCTTCGACCTCGCGCGGCTCGAGACCTCGCCTGGGAGATAGCGAGGCTCAGGCCGCGGGCTCCATGGCCGAGGCCTCGCGGTTGCTCGCCAAGGGATCGCTCGTCGCGAGAGTCGTCTGGATCGCCGGCAGGCCGAGCGCGCGGCGAAACCGCTGCAGCATCGTGATGGTATGCGGCTCCATCTCCTCGATCGGGCCTGCGATGTATTCGACGACGCCGAGCGCCTTGGTGCGCAAATCCGGCGTGGGCAGCAGCTCGGCGAGGGAATCGATGGCCCGATCCGGCTCGAACTCTGCGATCACCGATTGCTCGTGGATCAGCGCGGCCCGCCGCTCGGCGCCGAGCCCGGCGAAGGGCTCGTCTCGGTCGAGAACCCTCGCCGAGCGCTCGAGCCTGTCGCGGCGCACCGCGCCGCGGGATTCGGCGAGCAGAACGAGCATGCGGATGGCGGCCTCGGCAAAGCCGCCCCGATTCACGCCGAGGAGAATGGCCTGGACGTCGGGCAGGAACCGCAGCTCGGCCGGATCCTTCTTGGCGCGCTGATAGGCCTTCGAGCGCCCGATCCAATTCATGATCGGCGACCCATAGATGCCGATGAAAAGGCACTCGTAGAGACTGTCACGCAGATCCCGCATCACATCGAAGGACTGCTGCACCATGTCGGCCCAGAGCCGCTCGGCCTCGACGAAGACATTGTCCGCCGCTGCCGGTCGGCGCTCGGCGCGAACCGCGCCTGCCAGGAACGTGACCCCTCGGAAGGCCGGCGTCCGGTCGGAGAAGAATTCGCGCTGGAGCCGAGACGGATGAAGATTGCGATAGAGGTCGGCGAGCTGTGGTGTGACACAGGCCTGAACCAAGGGCCGCAGGGCGAGATCGTAGACGTCGCCGCCGAGCTCGGACAGACGCGCCACGGCCGCGAAAAGCGCCTCGTCGCCGTCGCTGTCGTCCAAGGCACGAATGTCGTCGAGCCTGCGCTCCTCGAAGCTCACGAGGAAGCGCGCCGCGACGCCTTCCCCGATCACCTGGTCGATCCTCATCTCGTAGAGACCGGGCGCGAGCGCCTCGATAGTCTTCATGGTCGAGGCAACCTCGGCATGCTCTTTCTTGGCGATGGAGGAGGAGACGAAAATTCCGAGGTGTCCGACCTTCTCGTGGACCATATAGACGATTCGCTGGCCCCGGATCTTGATCTCGTGCTCGTCGGCATAGGAGGCCGGGATCCAGTTCAACGCCTGCTGCGGCGGCGTGATATTGTCACCGTGGCTGGCGAAGACGATGATGGGTGAGCGGATCGCCTTGAGGTCGAGATAGCGACCACGCTCGATCCGCGCCTCGCCGCGCGCGAGCTTGTTACCGACGAAAAGCTGGTCGACGATCCACTCGATCTCGGCCTCGGTCATGAAATGGAACCCACCCCACCATCGCTCGAAGCCGAGGAACCGCTCGCGTCCTTTGTCGATATCCCGGTAGAGATCGAAATATTTGGCGAAGTAGTTACGGCCGGGATCGAGCATCTCGAAATTCGCGACGAGATTGCAGCCGTCGAACACGCCATTGCCGAGATCCGACAGGACCATCGCCGGGACGACACCGCCCAGCAGTCCACCATTGTAGCGCATCGGGTTCTCCCCGATACGGCCCGACCAATAGGCGAGCGGCGAGCCGTTGAGGACGAGGGGACCGGTGATGTCGGGATTGGCGGCAGCGAGGATCGCGATCGCCCACCCGCCTTGGCAATTTCCGACGATGATGGGCTTCGGCGACGCCGGATGGCGGCGCGCGATTTCCTTCACGAAGGCGGCCTCCGCCCGCATGACGTCGGCCAGCGTCTGGCCCGGCTCCGGATGCGGACGGAACACCACGAAATACACCGGGTGCCCGTCGCGGAGCGCGACCCCCACCTGGCTGTCGGTCTTGAACCCACCGATACCGGCGCCGTGACCCGCGCGCGGGTCGACGATGAGATAGGGGCGCTTCCAGGCGTAGACCTCGAGCCCGTCCGGCGGGAGAATCCTCAAAAGGACATAGTTGACCGGCCGGGGCAATGCCGCGCCGTCGACGACGACCTCGGACTCGTAGACGAGGACCGGAGGCGTTCCGGCCTCGGCATGGGCGCGGTCGTTGTTGCCGCGCTGGACCAGGGCTTCGAGGGTCAAGACTGCGCGTTGGGCAGCATCGATCGCATAGGCCAAGCCCTGTTGCTGCAGCTCGTGCCGAGCCGAGAGGTCGTGGGCACGGCGCGTGAGCGCGCCGGAGCGCGAAGCGATCTCGCGCAGCCGCGCACCATGGGTGCGACCCATGGCTTCGCATCGGCGGCCGATGGACTTCAAGACGAGCTGGGCGTGCCGCGCCGCAAGCTCGGCATCGCGTGCGCAATCGATCGGGGCGTCGATCGGGCTGAAATATGGATCCAAGGCGGTCGTCCTCGCGTCAGGCGGCAGCAGAGATTCGGGCGAGGCCAGCGACGTCGATGGTCTGGTCTGCGATCATCGCCTCCTCGTCGGTCGGAACGACATAGACTCGGAGCCGAGAGGCCGGGGTGGAAATGATCTGGTCGTGCCGCGCATTGGCCTCGGCGTCGAGGACGACGCCGAGCCATTCCAGCCCGTCGAGGACCGCGGCGCGCACGAGCGCGGAATGCTCTCCGATCCCGGCTGTGAACACCACGGCGTCGATGCCGCCGAGGGTCACGGCGAAGCCGCCGAGCTCGTGGCGAATCCGGCGGACGAAATAGTCGATCGCTTCCCGGCACCGTGGATCATCAGACTGCTCCAGCTCACGCATGTCTTGCGAGACGCCGGAGAGGCCGAGGAGGCCGGATTCCTCGTAGAGGAGGTCGGCGACAGCATCGACAGGCAAGCGCTCGTGCTGCAGTAGATAAAGCAGGACACCCGGATCGATCTGGCCGCAGCGTGTTCCCATAGGCAATCCATCGAGCGCCGTCAGCCCCATCGTGGAGGCCACGGAGCGCCCGTTCTCGATCGCGCACATCGACGCGCCGTTGCCGAGGTGGGCAACGACCATCCGGCCGGCCGCCTCGAGAGGAGCGATCTCGCGCATCCGCCGTGCGATGTAGTCGTAGGACAGGCCATGGAATCCATAGCGCCGGATTCCCTTCTCGTAGTAGCGGCGCGGGAGCGCGAAGGTGTCGGAGACGAAGCAATGGCCGCGATGGAACGCGGTGTCGAAGCAGGCCACCTGCGGCACCCCGGGGAATGCCTCAGTCGCGGCGGCGATGCCGGCCAGATTGTGAGGTTGGTGGAGTGGTGCGAGCGGCGCGAGCTTACCAAGGCACGTCAGGACATCGGGAGTCACCAGAACAGGTCCCGCGAAATCCGGGCCGCCGTGAACGACACGATGGCCGATTGCCGCAACCCGAGCGTCGGGAAAGCTCCTCTCGATCCATCCCAAGATGACATCGATCGCGGCGCGATGACCGTCCCCGCGCGGCATGTCCGCGAGGTCGCGCTGGGTGGTAGAGGCATCTTCGGCATGCCGCGCCTTGAACCACATGTCGGCGCCGATCCCATCCACCTGGCCCGAGGCCACGGGGCGCGGCAGATTCGGCTTGCTGGCGAAGAGCCCGAACTTGATCGAGGACGAGCCGGCATTCAAGGTGACGACATGATCGGCCATCGTGATCTCCTCATTCCGCGTGCTACGCTGTTCTCGCGACGCAGAACTCGCCTGGATCCGGCGCTGCTCCTACCCCATGATGTGGTATCCGGCATCGACATAGATCACGGAACCAGTGACGTTGCGCGCGGCCGGCGACACCAGGAAGGTTGCGCAGGCCCCGACATCCTCGATCGTCGCGAGCCGATGCAGCGGCGACCGCTCGGCGGCCTCGGCCATCATCGCGTCGAAGCTCCGGATGCCGGACGCCGCGCGTGTCGCCATGACGCCGGGCGACACGGCATTGACCGTGACGTTGCGAGCGCCGAGCTCGCTCGCGAGCTCTCGCACGGTCGCTTCCAGCGCGGCCTTCACCGGACCCATGAGATTGTAGGAGCTGACGACTTTCTCCGCGCCGTAGAAGCTCATCGTCAGGCAGCTCCCACCCTCTTTCATCAAGGGCTCGGCACGCTTGACCATACGAATGAAGGAATGCACCGAGATGTCCATCGCGCGAAGGAACCCGTCGCGTGAGGAATCGACGACGCGACCGTGGAGATCCTCGCGCGGCGCGAAAGCGATCGAATGGACGAGAATGTCGAGCCGTCCCCATTTCGCGGTAAGCGCATCGAAGAGCGCATCGAGGTCGGCATCCTCCTCGACATTCAAAGGAAGAATGACCTTGGCGCCGATCGAGTCCGCGAGCGGGAGCACATAGGGCGCGGCCTTCGCGTCGAGGTAGGTGACGGCTAGTTCAGCACCGGCGTCGTGCAACGCTTCAGCAACGCCCCAAGCAATCGACTGATCATTGGCGATACCGACGACCAGCGCTTTCCTGCCTTGCAGGCCGAGCATGTGCCCTCCAGACCATCATCGCCAGCTCTTAGCGCCAGCCCTTGACAAGACGATGACGTCACCTCCGGGCGATGGACGGCTGAAGTCCTCCAGCACACACCGCTGCAACTCGGCTCTCAAATCGAGTCCGCGTAGAAAGGGATATAATCGGCACCCGAGGAAATTGATCGGACGAGCAGGGGATGAGCAAGGCACTGCATCGTCGTCCGTAGCCCTGGGCCTCGGGAAGCGGCGATTCCGCGAATGATGGTTGCTCTTGCGCGATTCGGTCCGAACGGGCCGCTGGAGCGGCGGCCCCTCAGCCCCATTTCAGGGTCATGCCGATATCGCCGGGCATCCCGCCCGGATAATCGACGATCTCGACCAAAAGCTTGTAGCCGCGTGGGCGAAAATACTTGTCCCACAAGTTGTAGATTTCCTTCGGGACCCCAGTCAGGGTATTTTCCCAGCCGTCCTCCCGTTGGTTGATGGCACGCCCGCGGTCCGTGCACATTTCATTCGGGAATCGACGGAACTGGACCTCGGTCAAGCCGTTGCTCACCGCGCGCTCGATGATCCTGATCGCCCGCTTGATCGCCTCCTCGTCCGAGAGGCCCGAGGGGTTCGATAATTGATCGATCAGCGCCTTTTTCTCCGCTTCCGCTTCGGCATGGGCCGTCGCCTCCTTGGAAGCTCGCTCCGCTTCGGCGAGCGCGATCTTCTTCATGTAGTCCTTGGCATCGGGCAGTATTTCGTCGAGGCCGGGCGTCATGGCTCCCTCCATCTCGATTATGGGCATCGAGCTTACCCGAACGACTAGGCAGACCAAATAACGAAGCATTGATCTTGCGCAATTCGGGCGCTCGGGAGCCGTCCTGCTCTCGGCTGAGCCCGCGTTGACCAGCGTCAAGCGTCGTCTTTACCTAGCAGGTTTTCGAGCTTCTCGCGTTCTGCCGCGTCGAGCCCCGCGGTCGCCACAGCGCTCGCCCGTCGCCGCATGGCGAGCACGATCGCGCCGGCACCGAGGACGAGGACGAGGGCCGGCGCCGACCACAGGAGGAGCGTCGAGAGGTCGAGCGGCGGCTTCAGCAATATGAACTTCCCGTAGCGCGCGACGAGAAAATCACGAACGGAATCGTCGCTGTCGCCCGCCTTCAGCCGCTCGCGCACGAGCAAGCGCAGGTCGCGCGCGAGATCGGCATGAGAATCGTCGATCGATTCGTTCTGGCAGACCATGCAGCGGAGTTCCGCGGACAGCGCCCGCGCCCGCGCCTCGAGCGCAGGATCGGCGAGGATCTCGTCGGGCTGGACAGCTCCCGCAGCCAAGGGTGCGGCGACGAGCAAGACGATCGACAGCCAGCGCAACCACATCGACCTATTCCGCCGGTTGTGGATGTGGGGCAGCAACACGCCGCGCCCGCCGCGCGACCCCGATCCGGAAGCTCAGGTCGCTGAGCGACAGGCCGCCGCCGAAGGCCATGACCAAAGCGCCGATCCAGATCAGGGACACGAGCGGCTTCCAATAGATTCGCGCATCGACCGTGCCGGAGTCTTTCGGGTCGGCGATATTCATATAGACCTGCCCGAGGCCGAGCGTGACGATGCCGGCCTCCGTGCGTGCCATGCGCCGCACCGAATAGAACCTCGTCGAGGGCTCGATCACGGCGCGTTGCACATCGCCCTCGCGCACCATCGTGCGTCCGACGAGCTCGGTGTAGTTGGGGCCGTTGCGCGGCTCGAGGCTTTCGAGCGTGACCCGGTAGGGACCGACCTCGGCCGTGTCGCCGGGCTTCATGGTCGTGATCGTCTCGACGCCCCAGCCGGTCGCGGCGAGGCCGAGCAGGGTCACGCCGAGACCGGCATGGGCGAAGGCCGTCCCGAGCGCCTGGCGCGGCAAGGCCAAGAGGCGTCGCCCCGCCTCACCGAGCGAGCCCCCGCCGCCCGCCGCGCGGCGGCCGATCTCGGCGAAGGAGCCGACGATGACATAGGCCGCGACGCCGACGAGCACGACGCTCACCGCCGGCCCTCCGCGCAGCCATTCCGCAACGAGTGCCACACCGAGCCCGACGGCGACGGCGACCCGAATCCTTTGTACCGCGCCGAGAAGGTCGCCCCGCTTCCAGGCGAGGTTCTGCCCGATCGGCACGAGCAGGAACAAGGGAACGAACAGGGGAACGAAGGTGAGATTGAAGAAGGGCGCGCCGACCGAGATTTTCTCGCCCGTGAGGGATTCGAGCGCGAGCGGATAGAGGGTTCCGACGAGAACCGTCGCGCAGCAGGTGGTGAGCAGCAGGTTGTTGACGACGAGCGCTCCCTCGCGCGAGATCGGCGCGAAGAGCCCGCCTTGCTTCAGTGTCCCCGCCCGGAGCGCAAAAAGCGCGAGCGATCCGCCGATGAAGATGATCAGGATCGCGAGGATGAAGATTCCGCGTGTGGGATCGCTCGCGAAGGCATGAACCGAAGTGAGCACTCCCGAGCGGACGAGGAAGGTCCCGAGCAGGGACAAGGAGAAGGCGAGGATCGCGAGGAAGATCGTCCAGATTTTCAAGGCCTCGCGCCGTTCCATGACCGCCGTGCAATGGAGCAGGGCCGTGGCCGCGAGCCAGGGCATGAGGGAAGCGTTCTCGACGGGATCCCAGAACCAGAAGCCGCCCCAGCCGAGCGTGTAGTAGGCCCAGTAGGAGCCCATGGCGATCCCGAGCGTGAGCGCGATCCAGGCGACGAGCGTCCAGGGGCGCACGAAGCGCGCGAAGACGGAATCGATCCGGCCGCAGATCAAGGCTCCGGCCGCGAAGGAATAGGTGATCGAGAGCCCCACATAGCCGAGGTAGAGGAGCGGCGGATGGATCGCGAGCCCGGGGTCCTGCAGAATCGGGTTGAGGTCGCGGCCTTCCATCGGGGCCTCGACCAGCCTCGCGAAGGGGTTCGAGGTCAAGAGGATGAACAGGATGAAGGCCGCGCCGATCCAGGATTGCACGGAAAGGACCGCGGCGCGGAAATCTTCGGGCATCGAGGCAGAGAACAGCGCGACGAGCGCGCCGAACAGCGAGAGCACGAGAACCCACAGGAGAATCGAGCCCTCGTGGTTCCCCCACACGCCGCTGATCTTGTAGACGAACGGCTTCAGCGAATGCGAGTTCTCGATCACGTTGGCGAGCGAGAAGTCCGAGACCACATGGGCATAGGTCAGGGCCGCATAGGATGTCGCAACGAGCGCGAAGCCCATGATCGCGGCCGGCGGCGCGAGCGCCATGAGACGCCGGTCCGAGACGAGGCTGCCCCAAAGCGGCACCACCGAGCCGACGAGGGCTACGGCCAAAGCCAGGACGAGAGCAAAGTGGCCGGTCTCGACGATCATCGTTCCCTCGACGGCAGAGCTTATCGGGCCATGCTCGATGGTTTCGGGTTCTCCTGCCAGAGACCCTGCTTCTTCAAGGCATCGGCGACGTCGCGCGGCATATAGCGCTCGTCGTGCTTGGCGAGCACGCTCTCGGCATGGAAAACCCCGTCCTTGCCGAGCGTGCCTTCCGCGACGACGCCCTGCCCCTCGCGGAAGAGATCCGGCAAGAGCCCTGTATAGGTCGCCGCGACCTCGGCTTTCGTGTCGGTGACGACGAAATGCACGGTCTGGCCGGGCTCGCGGCGCAGCGAGCCCTCCTTCACGAGGCCGCCGATCCGCAGCCGTGCCCCGGGCTTCGGCGCCTTCTCCGCGAGCTCGCTCGGCCCGTAGAAGAACACAATATTGTCGCGCAGCGCGACGAGCACGAGGCCGACCGCGAGGCCGAGCACCGCGAGCGCGGCGGCGACGAGGGTGAAGCGGCGTTGCTTGCGGGTCACGAGGCGCCCCCGGTGTCGAGGCCGAGCTCACGGGCGAGCGCGTCGATGCGCGCCTTTGCCGCGGCATCGCCGGAAAGGTTGCGCTTGGCCTCGGCCAAGGCGGAGGCGGCCTTCTCGCGCTCGTCGAGGACCGCATAGGCGCGCACGAGCTTGAGCCAGCCCTCGAGGTCCTGCCCGTTCGCCGTCAGCCTCGACGCCAGGCGCTCGACCATGCCGCGGATCGCGCTCGCGCGGTCGGCCTGCGGCAGCGCGGCGATCGCGGCGGCGGTTTTCCCCGTTTCCCCCTGCCCCGCCGACCGTGCCGTCGTGAACAGGCCCGCGATCCGCTCGCGCAAGGCTTTGCCGAGGGGCGAGCCCTCCGGCTCCTCGCCGGCGATCTTGCCCCAAATCTCCGCGGCCTTCGGGAAGTCGCCGTCCTGCTCGGCCGCGACCCCGAGGAAGAAGCGTGCCTTGACGAGGGAAGAGTCCTCGGAGAGCGCCTGCTCGAAGGTCTTTCGCGCTTCGGCGCTCACGATGCCTCCGGCGGCAAAGACGAGAGCTTCTCCATAGCGGGTGCGAAGCTCGGGCGTCGGCTCCCGAAGGCGCAGCACTCTCGCATAGGCCGAGGCCGCCTCCTCGGCACGTCCGAGCTTGAGATAGACCGGGGCCAGAACCTCCCACCCACGCGCATCGTCGGGATGCTCCTTCAGATGCGCCTCGATCTTACCGACCGCGGCGGCGAGATCGGTCTTGGCCGGAGGCGCGGAGAGCCGTGCCGCGAGCGGCGCGTCGGGGAGCTCCGGCTGGCCGAGCCCAAGGTAGAGGCCCAGCGAAAATCCGGGCACGAAGACGAGTACCGCGAGCCCGGCGGCCCAGCCGGCCCATCGAGAGCGAGCCTCGGGGCTCGGCGTCGCTTCGGCAGCGGCGAGGAGGCGCCGCGCGGCCTCGGCCTTCGCACCCTCGGCCTCTGTGCCCGTGACGAGGCCGCGCGCAGCGTCCCGTTCGATCTCGGCGATCTGCGCCCGATAGAGATCGCTGGCGCAGGCAGCCCGCGTGGGAGCACGCCCCGCCCGGACGAGCGGCCAGAGCAGGCCGAGGACCGCGATCGCGGTCAAGCTGGCGATGATCAGCGCGAACATGCGCGCCCTTCATAAAGGCCGCCCTGCCCGTTGCAAAGTGACATTGCCGAGCGGCGTCGGGTCTGGCGCGCGCGAGTACCGATCACGCGGGTCCGCGAGACAAGCTATGGCGGACGCAGGTGCTGTCGTATTCTCGTAATACGAGACTCGCATCAGCAGGTGCTCGGCTCGAACAGAGGAACGAACGTGAACCTGCGACTTTTGCCGATCCTCGCATTACTTGGCGGCAGCTCGATCTGCGGCTCTGCCGTCGCGCAGCATGTCGGGCCGAGCACGACCACGAGGCCTTATGTACTTCCCGCGATCGATCGCGTGTCCACCGTCTCGATCCTGACCGCAGGCGATTATACGGTCGATGGCTATCGCATGGTCGGCATTCCCGACGGGCTCGGCATCTGGCCCGAAAGCCCGACGTCCTTCAATCTCGTCGCCGACCACGAGCTGCCCAAGGGCAAGGGCGTGGCGCGTGCGCATGGCTCGAAGGGCGCCTTCGTCTCGCGCTGGCTCATCGAGCGCGGCACGTTGAAGGTCCTCGCGGGCCGCGATCACCTCGGCACCCCGACCGACGTGATGACCTGGACCGGAAGCCATGTGCCGGGCACGACCGCTTTCGATCGGCTGTGCTCAGCGGATCTGGCACGCAAGGACGCTTTCCTCGACGGCGAGACGGGAACGGCCGAGCGCATCTTCCTGAGCGGGGAGGAAACCTCTCCGCCGGAGTCGAGCGACCATGGCCGCGTCTTCGCCCACGTCCTCACCGGGTCGGACCAGGGCAAGACTTACGAGCTACCGCACCTCGGCAAGATGTCGTTCGAGAACGCGGTGGCGAGCCCCTATCGCCAGGCCAAGACCATCGTCATGCTGAACGACGATTCCGGCCGCGACACCGACGTCACGACGGCGAATGTCTGCCGCACCGCAGGCCAGCCCGATTGCGTCGAGCCGCCGAGCGAGCTCTACGTCTATGTCGGCACGAAGCAGAAAGCCGGCAACGATGTGGAGCGGGCGGGGCTCGCCGGCGGCAGGCTCTACGGCGTTCGGGTCGAGGCGAAGGGCCGCATCGTAGCGGGCGAAAGCAAGGACATCGTCTTCGGCATGCCGGGCGTGCCGGCGATCACCTCGGCGCGCTTCGCGCTCGCGGATCTCGGCGACGTATCGGGCAAGACCGGCGCGCAGATCCAGGACGACGCCATCACGCGGCAGGTGACGCAGTTCATCCGTGTCGAGGACGGTGCCTGGGACCCGCGGCCGGGCAAGGAACGCGACTATTACTTCGTGACCACCGGCCGGATCTCGGCGAGCCCCGACACGTGGCGCCCGTCGCGCCTGTGGCGGCTGCGCTTCGACGATCTCACGCAGCCCGAGAAAGGCGGCACGATCGAGATGCTGCTCACCAATCGCTTCTACGACGGCGCCGGCACCACGCCGAACGACGACCCCGCCTATCAGATGCTCGACAACATCACGATCGACGAGCTCGGGCGGATCGTGCTGCAGGAGGACGTCGGCGGCACCGACCGGCTGGCGCGCATCTACGTCTACGGAATCGACAGCGGCAAGCTCGTACAGGTGGCTGTGCACAATGCGAAATTCTTCGGCGGCAACGCGACGACCAACCCGAGCTTCCTCACCAACGATGCGGAATCCTCGGGAGTCGTCGACGCGTCCGCCATCCTGGGCTCGGGCTGGTTCCTCATGACCGTGCAGGCCCATCGCACGTCGAGCGCCGCGGAGCTGGTCCAAGGCGGCCAGCTGCTCGCGCTCTACATCGACCCCTCGATCGGCCGGTAGCAAACCAGGGGGACCGCGGCGAGCACGCCGGCTGCGCGCGAGACCGAGATCGCGGTGCCGCGATCGAGCGACAGCGCTGCCTTGCCCTTCGGATCGAATGGAGGCACTCTAGCGCGTCCCGGACAGATCCATGACATGCCTGTTGCATCCTGCCGCCGGCATCACCACAACGACGAGAAGGCACGGGATGGCCACGCTCACCGTCGAGATCCTGCGTCGCCGCTGGCCGCACGGCGATCAGCACATTGCCGGCCTCGTCGAGGGTATCGTCGCCGCGGCGTCCGTCGTCTTTCCGAAATACGGCGTCACATCCGCGCTCGCCATGGCCCACTTCATGGCGCAGGCCAGCGAGGAATGCGGCCAGGGCCTCGAGATGGTCGAGAACATGAACTATTCCGCCGAGCGGTTGCGCAAGGTGTTTCCGACCCATTTCACGCCCACGATGGCGGAGCGCGCCGCACATAATCCGCGCATGATCGCCGATATCGCCTATGGCGGGCGCATGGGCAACGCGCCGCCGCCGTCCGACGACGGCTACCGCTTCCGCGGCGCCGGCATGACCCAGGTCACGGGTCACGACGGCTATACGAGGCTTCAAGCCTTCCTCGAGAAGCACGATGCCGGGCTCGACATCCTCTCGGCCCCGGAGCTGATCATCGATCCTGCGCACACGCTCGAATGCGGCGTCGCGGATTGGGTGCTTCTCGGCTGCCTGCCCCATGCCGAGAAGGACGATCTCGTCGGAGAGACGCACGCGCTCAACGGCGGCCTCAACGGCCTCGAGGAGCGGCGTCGGCAACTCGAGCTCTGGAAGCGCGAGCTTCTGGCATAGGAATTTTTATCGGATCACGCCGCGGGAAGCGTGAGCTCGGCCCGGAGACCGCCGGCCGGGCTCGTCTCGAGCGTCAGCCCGCCGCGGTAGAGCGTCGCGAGATCGGCGACGATGGAAAGCCCGAGGCCCGAGCCCGGCTTCGTCTCGTCGAGCCGCCCGCCCCGCTCCAGCGCCTTCTCGCGCAGCTCGGGCTCCAGTCCCGGCCCGTCGTCGTCGATCGTGACGCGGAAATAGGCCCTAGCGTCGAGCCCACGCGGCGGCCGGGGTGCGACCGTCACCGTGACCCGGCTCGCGGCCCATTTCCCGGCATTGTCGGCGAGATTGCCGATCATCTCCTCGAGATCCTGACGTTCGCCCTGGAACCGCACATTGCCCTGCAGCGAGGCCGTGAACGCGACCGCGCGACCGGCGTAGATTTTCTCGAAGGTGCGCAGAAGCGCGGCGACGACCGGCCCGACCTCCGTCGCGAGCCCGATCCCTTGCGCGCTGACCGCGGCGCGGGCGCGATCGAGATAATGGGCGAGCCGGTCGCGCATGATGCCGGCCTGCTCCTCGACCTTCTCGGCGAGCGGCCCGCGATCCTGCGCCGCCTCGTTGATGATCACCGACAAGGGTGTCTTCAACGCATGGGCGAGATTGCCGACCTGGGTGCGGGCGCGCTCGACGACGTTGCGATTGGTCGTGACGAGAAGATCGAGCTCGTCGGCGAGCGGCGCGATCTCTTGCGGGAAAGCGCCGCCTATTCGCTCCGCCTCGCCGCGCCGGACCGCGGCCACCGCCTCGCGCATGTGCCGCAACGGCTTCAGGCCGTAACGGACCTGCAGGACGGAGGAGCCTGCGAGCGCCAGCGCGAGAAGGGCGAAGGTGACCGCGAGACCGATCTCGAACCGGGCGATCTCGGAATCGAGCTCCTCCGTGGTGGCTGCCACCTGGACGAGAAAGATTCCGGTGTCGCCGACATCGATCACCCGTTCGAGGATGCGCAGCACGCGCTCGTCGGGTCCACGCGCGTAGCCTGCCCGGGCACCGCCGAGACCCGCCTCGACGCCATGGTCGGCGAGCTTCGGAAGCCGCGCCGTGTAGAGCGAGCGCGAGCTCCGGATCTCGGGCGCCTCCGCGTCGAGCCGCGTGATCTGCCAATACCAGCCCGAGAGAGGGAGCTCGAATTGCGGGAGCCCGAGCTGGCCCGGATCGGTCCGGCTCGTCTCTCCCGGCGTCGCGATGTCGGCGACGAGGACACGCAGATAGGCGCCGAGCTCGTCGTCGAAGCGCATCTCGGCGGTGCGGCGGGTGATGGTCGAGAGCACGAGCCCGGCGACGAGCAGGATGGCGAGGCTCAACACGGACGAGATGACGAGAAGCCGTCGCGCGATCGATCGCACCGGGCGATCATGCGATCCCGGCGGCAGAACTGCGAGGAGCCCGCGAAGGACTTTCCGGAGCCTTCGCTCAGCGTGGCCTATGTGAAGCATCCCCGTTCGTCTCGGGAGGGGCCAGGAGGTAGCCGAGCCCGCGCATGGTCTTGATGACGTCGGCACCGAGCTTCTTGCGCAAGCGTCCGACGAAGACCTCGATCGTGTTCGAATCGCGATCGAAATCCTGATCGTAGAGGTGATCCACGATCTCGCTGCGCGAGACCACCCTTCCGGCGTGATGCATCAGGTAGGACAGCAGCCGGTATTCGTGCGAGGTGAGCTTCACCGGCTGGCCATCGACCGAGACGCGCCCGGCGCGGGTGTCGAGAAGCACGGGGCCGCAGGCGAGCTCGCTCGTCGCGTGACCGGTCGCGCGCCGCAGCAGGGCCCGCAGCCGCGCCAGAATCTCCTCCATGTGGAAGGGCTTGGCGACATAGTCGTCGGCGCCGGCATCGAAGCCCTGAACCTTGTCGCTCCAGCGATCCCGCGCGGTCAGGATCAGCACCGGCATGGTCCGGCCGGTCTTGCGCCATTCGCCGAGAACCGAGAGTCCGTCCTTTCTCGGCAGGCCGAGATCGAGGACCACGGCATCATAGGGCTCGGTATCGCCGAGGAACCAGCCCTCCTCACCGTCGAAGGCACGGTCCACGGCATAGCCGGCATCGACGAGCGCAGTCACGATCTGGCGATTGAGATCCCTGTCGTCCTCGACGACCAAGAGGCGCATGCTCGAAGCCTCGAACTCTACAGGTCAACGCGGGGGCCTGGGTGCGACGGTCTCCCCGGTCCGCGCGTCGATGAAGACATGACCGACATGGCCGTCTCGAGGCAGAAGCCTGATCTCGTAGACGAGCCTGTCGTTCCAGAGGCAGAGCTCGACGCCGACGATCTCCGCCGTCACCGACCGTGTCGCGCCACGCACGAGGCGGAAGGGATCCGAGAGTCCGAGCGCCACGATCTTGTCACGGGCCTCGGCGGTGGTGAAGCAGACGCGTCGCGGCACCGGATCCGCCTGCGCGGATCCGCCGAGGCACGCAACGAGGAGGCCGACGCCCGCCACGCGAAATATCATGGATCCAGGCTGACGAGAGAGTCCTGAACGAGGCATGAACAAATATCGCCCGGAGGCCCGTAGCGTCCCCCCGCTCGCGCAGGCGTCAGCCCCGGGGCTCGGTGGCCTCCATGCGCGCCGGTGCATTCGATGTCTCCTGTCGCGGCCCGGCAGATCGTCCCGCCCCCGCGAGCCGGATCGCCCTCTCGCCGATCTCGCTGATGCGCTTGCGCAGAACCGCGCGCGCATCGGCCGGCGCGTGACCCGACGCAGGCCTGCCTTCGAGAGCTTCGGCATCGACGTCGTAGGCCAGGAGATCCGCCGCCAGGCGATCGATGTCGCGACGAAAGCTCGGATCGGCCGCGAGAGGCGACTCGCTCCGCTCGCGCGGCTCCGCGCGAGACTCGGCTTCGGTCCCCTCGGCCACGAGGCGGCCCGGGCCTTCGCCGAAGATGTCGGATGATGCGGCCTTCAGGCGGGCGAGAGCCGCGTCGTGCCCCGACCAAAGCCCGGAAATCTCGTCCGTCGGCCGAACCTTCCCGGCGGTCTCGAGCCCGCGGGCATCGTGCTCGTGAACGAGCTTGCGCTCCAGCTCCGCGAGCACCTCGGCTTGGTCGGCGCAGCGCTTTCGCGTCGCCTCGAGCTCGTGCCGCACCTCGTGCAGATCGGCCTCGCTGCGGTCCCAGCGCGCGTTGGCGTCGTGGAGCGCGGCCGTGGTCGCATCGAGCGCATCCGTGGCTTCGGCCAAGTAGCGCCGAAGGTCGGCATTCTCCTCGTCCCGGGCGGTCAGGCGCTGCTGAAGCACATCGAGCTCGGCGTCCTTGCCGGCGACAGCCACCATGTGGCGGCCGAGCTCGGCCATGTCGCGGGCGCGCAGGGCGCCGAGGGACTCGACCTTCTGCTCGAGCTTGCGCTGCTCGACCGCGAGCTCGGCCCGCAGCAGATCGCGCCCGGCCAGGACCTCGCGCGCCGAGGCCGGGAGCTGAAGCTCGAGCTTGCGGGTCACGAGCCGGATCGCGCGATGCCAGAACGCCGGGGCGATCGCGAGCGCGCCGAGCGCGGCGACCAGGAACCCGAGCGAGAAGATCATCACCTGCTCGATCACAAAGGTCGCCTCGGCTTCGGCACCGGGTTTCGTCAGGGCCCGATGGTCGGTTCGATCGCCCCCTCCGCGCCTTCGCCTGCGAAGCTGCGCGACGCTCGACCCTCGACGATCCACGAGAGGAATGCGACGGCCCGTGCCGAGGTCATAATCCCTGCGCGCGCGACGAGCAATGCGCGGATGTGGCCGGCCCCACGAAGCTTCCGGGATTGCACTGCCACGAGACGGTGCAACGGCTCAAAGCCCGCTGAACCAATTGTAGCCGTAGGTCTCCCAATAGCCGCCGGTGAAGTCATCGCCGACCTCGATCTCCCCGATATGCTTCGGGTTCTTGAATCCGAGCTTGGTCGGCACCCTGAGCTTCATCGGGAAGCCGTACTTGCGCGGCAGGACCTCGTCGTCGAAAAAGAAGGCGAGCTGCGTCTGCGGATGCAGCGCGCTCGCCATGTCGAGGCTCGTGACGTAATTGTCGTCGCAGCGGAAGGTGACGTATCTCGCCCGCGTGTCGGCGCCGATACGGGCGAGAAAATCGGAAAATCTCGGGCCGGTCCATTTGCCGACCGCGCTCCAGCCTTCGATGCAGATGTGGCGGGTGATCTGGGTGAAGCGCGGCAGCGCGTAGAGCCGGTCGAGGGTCCAGGGCCGGTCGTCGTCCACGCGCCCCGTGACGTCGAGGCGGAACGTGGCCGGATCGACGTTCGGGGCGTTCTCCTCCGCATAGAAAGCGTTGAAGGGGAAAGGCCGCGTGATCGCGGCTTCGGGATATTCGCGGGCGAGCCTTGCCGGATCGAACAGCCAGGCCTGCACCCGGTCGTTGAAATCCGAGACCTTGCCCAGCATCCGCTCCGCCGAGAGCCCGTCCACGACGTCGCAGCCTCCGAGCAAGGTCAGGGTGCCGAGGCCCATGGCGTTGCGCAGGAAGAGCCTGCGGGTCGGCGGATCGAGGCGGCGCGCCGCTTCCTTCAGGATTACGGTCGTATCGGGGTGGCGGGCGCGGGATTTTCCGAGCATCTCGAGGGCCTAATTGCTCAGCGTCCGCGGATCATGGCGACGAGGCTGCGGGGAAAGGCGAGCGCCATGCCGACATGCAGGACGAGAAAGCCGAGGATCACGGCCATGGCCCAGAAATGTACGAGCCGGGCCTCGTCGAAATCCCCGAAGAGGAGGCCGAGGACTTGGAGCTGGACCGGCTTCCAGATCGCGAGCCCGGACAGGACGACGACGAACCCCGCGAGGATCACGCCCGAGTAAAGAAGCTTCTGCGCGGCGTTGTAGAGAGTCGGATCCGCATGCGAGAGGCGGCCTCGCGCCGCCGCGACCGCATCCCTTGCGGCCTCGCGTAGGGAGATCGGCCAGAGCTTGCGCGCGAAGCGCCCCGAGACGACGCCATAGGAGAAATAGACGAGGCCGTTGGCGACGAGCACCCACATCGCGGCGAAATGCCATTGCAGCGCGCCGCCGAGCCAGCCGCCGAGCGTGACGACCTTCGGAACCACGAACGGCAAGGTCGGATAGGCATTGTGGATCTCGAGCCCGCTTCCGATCATGACGAGGATCGCTGCCGCATTGACCCAATGGGTCAGGCGGACGAGCAACGGGTGGATCACGCGGCGAGCGCCACCACGCGTCGCACCCACAGCGGCAGCATATGATCCCGACGACGCCATCAGCCGACCTTCGTTAGACGCCCACGTGTAGGGAGAAATCCTGTCGCTCACTCGCGCGGCTGCAACACCTTGTCCACGACGTGGATGACACCGTTCCTCTGGGCGACGTCGGGGATCGTCACGGCGGCTTTGCCACCCTTGGCGTCGAGGACCACGACCTTGCGCCCGTCATGCGTGACGACGAGCTCCCCACCCCCGAGGGTCGCGAGCGTCGCCCTGCCGCCGGAATTTTCGGCGGCGACGACGAGGTCGGCCGCGCTCGAGCGGCCGGGCACGATATGATTGGCGAGGAGAGCGACGAGCTCGTCCTTGCTCTCGGGCTCGAGGAGCTTCGCGACGGCCCCCTTCGCGAGCTTGTCGAAGGCCTTGTCGACCGGCGCGAACAAGGTGAAAGGCCCCTCGCCTTGCAAGGTCTCGGCGAGACCGGCCGCCTCGATCGCCGCGACGAGCGACTTGTGATCTTTCGAGGCGGCGAGATTCTCGAAGATGGTTTTCGACGCGACCATCGGTACTCCCCCGGCTTCGACGGAGAGCTCCGCGGCCGCGAGCACGACGACAGCACCGGCAGTCAGGCCGACGGCGACGGCGACGGCGCATGCGGCGCGGCGAGCAAGATTCACGAATCTCTCCTTGATGCCTGTGATCAGGGTCGCGGCCCGCCATCACGGCGCGTTGCGACTAGTACCGGCGCACGGCGGCGAAAGTTGCATCGGGCTTTCTCGCGCGAAGCTTTTTTTCTTGCCCGAGGCAGGTTCCGGTCCGATGATCGCGCGAGGCACTTTCCGCAGCGCGGAACGGCGGTGCCGGGGTTGCAACGGGGGACGCTCGCGGGTGCCGGAAGGATCGTGCTTCGACGAGATGACCTTGCCCGACGGGGCGATCCGTCCGGCCTATGGCCGCATCGCCCGCTGGCTCGCCTCGACCCCCGTCGACGTGCTCGGATCGCGCTGCGTCCAGGCGGAGCTCATGTTCCGCCGCATGGGAATCACCTTCGCGGTCTATGGCGACAAG
The DNA here is from genome assembly GCA_024304885.1 of Beijerinckiaceae bacterium. Taxonomy (GTDB): domain Bacteria; phylum Pseudomonadota; class Alphaproteobacteria; order Rhizobiales; family Beijerinckiaceae; genus Methylocapsa. Next base: position 1,480,668 of record JALJOM010000003.1, on the reverse strand, counting down.
GAGGCCGGCGAGCGGCTCATTCCCTTCGACATCATTCCGCGCATGGTGCTGCGCTCCGAATGGATGCGGCTCGAGGCCGGCCTCGTCCAAAGGGTGAAGGCGCTCAACCTGTTCCTCGCCGACGTCTACGGCGACCGCGAGATCCTGAAGGCCGGCCGGATCCCGGCAGATCTCGTCCTGCACAATCCGCAATACCGGCCGGAAATGGCCGGACAGCGGGTCCCCCACGACATCTATGTGCATATCGCGGGGATCGACCTCGTTCGCACCGGCGAGGACGATTTCTACGTTCTCGAGGACAATGTGCGCACGCCGTCGGGCGTCTCCTACATGCTGCAAAATCGCGAGGTGATGATGCGCCTCGTGCCTGACCTCGTCGCCGAGCATCGCGTGGCGCCGGTCGAGAACTATCCCGATGCGCTCCTCGCGTCGCTGCGCTCGGCCGCCCCGGTCCCCGTCGGGCAGGAGCCGACCATCGTCCTTCTCACGCCCGGCCGCTACAACTCGGCCTATTACGAGCACTCGTTCCTGGCCGACAAGCTCGGCGTCGAGCTCGTCGAGGGGCGCGACCTCCTCGTCGAGGACGATCGCGTCTACATGCGTACCACGGAGGGCAAGAAGCGTGTCGATGTGGTCTATCGCAGGATCGACGACGATTTTCTCGACCCCGAGACCTTCCGTCCGGATTCGATCCTCGGCGTCCCCGGCCTCATGCGCGCCTACCATGCCGGCAACGTCACGCTCGCCAATGCCGTCGGCACGGGAATCGCCGACGACAAGGCGATCTACACTTACATGCCCGAGATCGTCGATTTCTACCTCGGCGAGCGCGCGATCCTGAGCAATGTGCCGACCTGGCGCTGCCGCGAGCCCGAGGCGCTTTCCTACGTGCAGTCGCATCTCGGCGAACTCGTCGTGAAGGAGGTCAACGGCTCGGGGGGCTACGGCATGCTCGTCGGGCCTCATGCCTCGCGGGCCGAGATCGACCTCTTCGCCGAGAAGCTCCGCGCGAATCCCGAGAACTTCATCGCCCAGCCGACCCTCGCGCTCTCCACGACGCCGACCTTCGTCAGCGCGGGGATCGCGCCGCGCCATGTCGATCTGCGGCCCTTCGTCCTGACCGGCACGAACGGCATCAGGGTCGTGCCCGGGGGCCTCACGCGGGTCGCGCTGAAGGAGAACTCGCTCGTGGTCAATTCGAGCCAGGGCGGCGGCACCAAGGATACATGGATCGTGGAGGACCGAATTTTCGAGGAATCCGTCGCCTTTCAAGGACAATCCTGAGGCCATCACCGCGGAGGCCTGCGTCCTCCGCGACGCCTGCCCGATTTCAGCTCGCATCCGGTCGAACTCATGCTCTCGCGAACCGCCGACCACCTGTACTGGCTCGCGCGCTACATGGAGCGCGCCGACTTCCTCGCCCGCACGGTCGAGGCCACGCAGCGCCTCGCCGCCTTGCCGACGAACTATTCCGGGTCCGGAACCGAGTGGGAAAGCGCGCTCGAGTCGTCGGGTGCGGCGGAAGGATTCCGGGCGACGCGCGGGAAAATCGACGAGGCGAGCGTCGTCGAGTATCTCACCTTCGCATCCGACAATCCCTCGTCGATCTGCAATTGCATCGAGCTCGCCCGGGCCAACGGCCGGGCCGTGCGCACCGCGCTCACCGTCGAGATGTGGGATGCGATCAACGGCGCCTGGATCGAGCTCAAGCGCTTCGAGGACAGCAACTTCGGGCGCGGCCGCTTCGATCGCGAGGAGCTGTCGCGCTTTCTCGAGTTCGTGAAGAAAACCTCGCTCGACTACGACGGCTCCGCCCACCGCACGATGCTCCGCAACGACGCCTATTGGTTCTCGCGTCTCGGCCTCTACATCGAGCGCGCCGACAATACCGCGCGCATCCTCGACGTGAAATACCACGTCCTGCTGCCGGTCGACGAGACGGTCGGCGGCTCGATCGACTATTTTCAATGGACCTCGATCCTGCGCGCGGTCTCGGCGCTCAATGCCTATCATTGGGTCTATCGCGAGAGCGTCAAGCCGTGGCTCATCGCGGATCTCTTGATCCTCAAGGCCGAGATGCCGCGCTCGCTCATCGCCTGTTACGAGAATATCGTGCACTACCTCGATTCGATCGCCGTGGCCTATAGCGTGTCGGGACCCGCGCAAGCCCAGGCCCACGAGGTGCTCGCACGTCTCGAGCGCACGACGACGCAAGAGATTTTCAAGATCGGGCTCCACGAGTTCATCACCGAATTCGTCGAGAGCACCGATCTCCTCGGCCGCGCGATCCAGGAGCAATACCTGAAATATTGACGCTCACGCAGGCTCGGGCGCGGCCTCGTAGCCGGCCGCGACGATCGCTGCGATCACGGCTTTCGCGTCCGGGGTGCCCGCGAAGGTCACGACCGCGCGCTTCGCCGCGAGATCGACCTTCGCGTCCGTCACGCTCGGCATTCCTCGAATCGCTTTCTCCACCCGCTCCACGCAGCCGGAGCAGGCCATCCCCTCGACATGGAAAGTCAGCACAGGCGGCATCGGTCCTCTTCCTCCGTCATCATGATTGGTGCTCCGAACGCGGCACGACTATGATCCGGCCCGGCTGCAGCCGGCGTGGATCGAGCCCCGGATTGGCGTCGAGAATTCTGCGCCAGCCTCGCGGATCGCGATAGACCCTCCGGGCGATGCCGCTCAACGTATCGCCGACCACGATCCTGTAGGTTTCGTGTCCGTCGGCGACAGGCGGCTCGGGTGCGACAGGCGCGGCGGCTGCAGGCCCCGTCACCTCGGGCCCCGCCGATGCGGGCTCCCGAGCTGCCGGAGCAGCCGCTGCATGATCGCGCGCCGGTGCGAACTCGGCGGCGGTCCCTGGCTCGACGGTCGTCGCGGATGGTTTCACCTGATCGTCGTCCCGGGGCATTTGCCCGGCGTTCGCTGCCGGCTCGCGCCGCGCGACGGTCGCTGCGTCCTGCGGTCTCGTGTCGAGCACGTCGAAGCTCCCGTGCAACATGCCCATCCAGCAGCTCCACGGGACGAGTCCCGGCTGCGTCGGGGTGAACTCGACGACCTGCCGGCCCTCCGCGACGTCGAACTCGAGGCCGAAGGCCGGCACGACGATCCGACGATTGCAGGAGGTGATCACCTTGCCGTCGATGACCCATCGTACCGGAACGCCTTTGCGCAGGGTGAATCGGTTCGGCACGTAGCCGGCCGCCGTCACCTCCATCGTAATCTCCTGGATCTCGGCACCGGCGTCCGGCGGCGCCGCGATCTCGCGCTCGGCCGGCGTCCATGCCGCGACGACCGACTGGAGGTCGTGCCCGGTCCCGGTGAGAATCAAGCCCCGGTTGATCATCACGGCCCCGAGGACCACGAGCACCACCCCCGAGGCCTTCAAGAGTCGATGGGTGAGGGACGCCGAGATCAACGTGGTGAGGACGCCGAAGGTCGTGAGGACCGGCAAGGTTCCGATGCCGAAGGTGAACAGCATCGCGGCGCCGGTGAGGCCGCTGCCGGTGCCCGCCGCCATGACATACATGGCCTGGAGCGGCCCGCAGGCGATGTTGAGCCCGTTCAGCACGCCGATCACGAAAGGCCGGCTCGCGCTCCGCTTTTGCTGCTTGCCGACGAGAACCTCGAGCGAGGCCGGGAGGCTCAGCCGAATCCTTCTGAGCGGAGCGAGCAGGCTCAGCATGTTGAGCCCGAAGAGGATCAAGAAGAGCCCGGCCGCCACCCCCGCGATGCCGCGCAGCAGCGGCGTGAAGGTCACGACCGCGCCGACGAGCCCGAACAGGGCTCCGATCGAGGTATAGGACAGGGTCTTTCCCACGCCGTAGAGCGCATGCGAGCCGTAGGCCCCCCTCCCGGCGGCGGCATCGGCGGCGGTGTAGCTCAGGACGAAGCCGCCGCACATGCCCACGCAATGGAACCCCGTGAGCAAGCCGAGCAGGAGAATGAGCGGGTAGCCCATGTGCCGGCCGACATCGGGCACTCCCGCAGTGGCGATGAGCTTCGTGTCCAGCGCGACGATGAGCAGGATGCCGGCGAGGCCGAGGACCGCGAGAGCGGCACGACGCGCCCGGCGCGGCGTTGCCTTCGCCGCGTCGGCAGTCGAGCAGCGATAGCCCTTGCGCGCGATCGTAGTGCAAATGGCGTCGGCGTCGGTGAGGCTCGGGTCGAACACGATCGCGACCGTCTCGGTCGGATAATCCGCCTTCACCCGGCGCACGCCGGCGAGCCTGCTGACGGCCTCCTCGATGATATGCTCGCAGCCCGTGCAATGCATGCCCTCGGCGCGAAGAGTGAGGCCGTGCGCGCTCATCGCTCCTGCAGCTCTCCTTGTCCGCCCTATGCGGTTCGAAGCCCCGGAGTGAGCACGCGGGCACGGGTGCGGTCATTGATCCGGGTCAGACGAGCCCCTACTTCCGTGTCGGCTCGATCGTATGGCACGCGCCCGATCATCGCCGGCGAACCGGGTCGGCAACGCTTCGGCGGGTGTCGTGTTCCGCACGAGGGCCGGGCCGCATGACGCGGTTTCGGCGGCTCCAGGGACGAATTCGTCTCGCCTAGGACTTGCGAAACGCCGCAAACGTGCTTATTCTCACGGCATTCGAAATTCTCGTGACGGTCGGCTGGTCGAAAGCTACCGCCTAGCTGAGAGTGGGCCCTGCCGGACCCGCTCTTTTTTATTGCCGCTCGGACCCTGCCGCATCGCGACCCACGCTTCGAAGGCGCGGCAGCGGATACGGCGATACGCCCCACCTGGCGGAAATCGACGTGTCCCGGTCCGAGGGCTCGGGAGCCGAGAGGCAATCCTCAATTCACGCCGGGGGTGCCGGCAATGGATCGACAGGGCTTGCATCGAGACGCGACTATTGGAAGCACACGGCCGGGCTCGGTCGACGAGCCACGCTTCGTCGTCGAGACGGGTGTCGCCGCGCGGATCGCGCGGATCGCCGAGCCGGTGCTGAAGGATCTCGGGTTCCGGCTGGTCCGGGTCAGGATGTCGGCGCAGGCCGGCACGACCGTGCAGATCATGGCGGAGCGACCCGACGGATCCATGGGAATCGACGAGTGCGAAGCGGTGAGCGAGGCTTTGTCGCCGGTGCTCGACGTCGAGGATCCCGTGAAGGTGCCCTATCGGCTCGAAATATCCTCGCCGGGGATCGATCGGCCTCTCGTGCGCGAATCCGATCTCGAACGTGCCGTGTCCCAGGAGGCACGGTTCGAGATGAAGGTCGGGCTCGACGGCCGCAAGCGGTTCCGTGGTCTTGTCGGAGCGCTCGAGGGCGAGGGGGCCGAGCGCGCCGTGAGGCTCGCGCGCGGCGACGTCGGGCCGGGCGAGGAGGCGAATGTCTCGCTCGCGCTCGCCGACATCGCGGAAGCCAAGCTCGTCCTGACGGAAGCGCTGATCCGGAACGCGCTCAGGGCGGCGAAGGAGGCCGAGCGCGACGTGGCTCACGAAGGCGAGGGCGGCGAAGGCGAGACCGCGGCGAACCCGGCTCCCGCCACCCCTGCGCCGCGGCGCGGACCGGGGCGGTTCGCCACGGGCAAGCCGAGCAAGGCAAAACCGATCCTGCCTTACGGGATCCAAGCCGGGCCGAAGCAGGCGAAGCCGCAATCCGCCGAGCCGGCACGACCGCGCACCGGCAGCAATGATCTGCGCGGCCCGGGTCGGCCGCAGGCGAAATAGGAGACGAACATGGCAGTCAGCGCAAATCGGCTGGAGCTCCTCCAGATCGCCGATGCCGTCGCCCGCGAGAAATCGATCGACCGGCAGATCGTGCTGACCTCGATGGAGGACGCCATCCAGAAGGCCGCGCGGTCGCGCTACGGGCAGGAGACCGAGGTGCGCGCCGAGATCAATCCGAGGACCGGCGAGATCAGGTTCTCGCGCCTGCTCCTCGTCGTCGACGAGGTCGAGAACGACGCGGTCCAGATCAGCGTGAAGGACGCCCGCAAGAAGAATCCCGCGGCCCAGGTCGGCGATTGGATCGCCGAGACCCTGCCGCCCTTCGACTTCGGCCGCATCGCGGCGCAATCGGCGAAGCAGGTCATCGTGCAGAAGGTCCGCGAGGCCGAGCGCGACCGGCAATACCAGGAATACAAGGATCGCGTCGGCGATATCGTCAACGGCGTTGTGAAGCGGGTCGAGTACGGCAACGTGATCATCGATCTCGGCCGCGGCGAGGCGACGATCAGGCGCGACGAGCTGATCCCGCGCGAGCTGTTCCGCCCGGGCGACCGCGCCCGCGCCTATGTCTACGACGTGCGCCGCGAGCAGCGCGGGCCGCAGATTTTCCTCTCGCGCACGCATCCGCAGTTCATGGCCAAGCTGTTTCGCCAGGAGGTGCCGGAGATCTACGACGGCGTGATCGAGGTCAAGGCGGTCGCCCGCGATCCCGGCTCGCGCGCGAAGATCGCGGTGGTCTCGCGCGATTCCTCGATCGATCCGGTCGGAGCCTGCGTCGGCATGCGGGGCTCCCGGGTCCAGGCCGTCGTCAACGAGCTTCAGGGCGAGAAGGTCGACATCATCCCGTGGTCTCCGGACGCGGCGACCTTCATCGTCAACGCCCTGCAGCCTGCCGAGGTGGTCAAGGTCGTGCTCGACGAGGATTCCGAGCGCATCGAGGTCGTCGTGCCCGACGATCAGCTCTCGCTCGCGATCGGACGGCGCGGCCAGAACGTGAGGCTCGCCTCGCAGCTGACCGGATGGGACATCGACATCCTGACCGAGGCCGAGGAGTCCGAGCGTCGCCAGAAGGAGTTCCTGGAGCGCACGGCGACCTTCATGAACGCGCTCGACGTCGACGAGGTCGTCGGCCAGCTGCTCGCCTCGGAGGGATTCCGCTCGATCGAGGAGCTGGCCTTCGTCGAGACCGCGGAGCTCGCGACGATCGAAGGGTTCGACGAGGATACGGCGGCCGAGATCCAGGCCCGTGCGAACGATTATCTCGCGCGGATCGAGGCCGAGAACGACGCGCGCCGGATCGAGCTCGGCGTCTCCGACGAGCTGAAGGAGGTCGCCGGAGTGACGACTGCGATGCTCGTCAAGCTCGGCGAGAACGAGATCAAGACCGTCGAGGACCTCGCCGGCTGCGCCACCGACGATCTCGTCGGCTGGAGCGAGCGCAAGGACGGCGAGACGATCAAGCATCCGGGCATTCTCGACGGGTTCGAGATCTCGCGCGAGGAGGCCGAATCGCTCGTCATGACGGCAAGGGTCAAGGCCGGATGGATCGAGGCGCCGGAGGAAACCGGCGCGCTGGAGGAGGCTTCGGCCGAGCCGAACATTCGAGGAGACGAGTGAAAGCACGAACGCGCTCGAGCGACGCCGAATCCGGGCCGGAACGCACCTGCATCGTCACCCGGCAAAAAGGCACCCCGGACACGATGATCAGGTTCGTGGTCGGGCCGGGAACCGTCGTCGTCCCCGATATCAGGCGCAAGCTGCCGGGACGCGGGGTGTGGGTGACGGCGCGCGCCTCGAGCGTCGCCGAGGCGGTGCGGCGCCGGGCCTTCGCACGCTCCTTCAAGGCGCAGGTGCAGGCGTCGGAGACCTTGCCGGCCGAGATCGATCGGCTGTTGGCCGAGGACTGCCTCCATTCCTTGTCCCTGGCCAACAAGGCCGGCCAGGTGGTGACCGGCACCGGCAAGGTCGAGACGGCGATCGGCGCGGGCCGGGTGCTCGCCCTCGTCCATGCCGGCGACGGCAGCGCCGACGGAAAACGCAAGCTCGATCGGTCCCTGAACAGGTCCGTGCCGGGCGGCTCCACCGAACCACCGATCGAGCTGTTTCGGTCGGACCAATTGGATTTGGCATTGGGCAAGACAAATGTGATACATGCGGCGTTGGTCCCTGGCTCGGCGAGCCTTGCGTTCCTGGCGCGATGCCGCAAGTTGGCGCTCTATCGATTCGGGGCGGCGGACGCGGAAGTGTCGGGCCTACCTCACGATTCGACATCGGACTGACGTCGTGACGGGCCGCCGGCAGCATGAGCCGGCACACGGGAATTCGAATGGGCGCGGGCCCTGGAATGCGAGACTTATGACGGAAACCAAGACTCCCGGTGACACCAAGCTGCATGTGGCTCCGACGAAGACGCTGTCGCTGAAGCGTCCGGTCGAGGCCGGCATCGTGCGCCAGAGCTTCTCGCATGGCCGCACGAAAGCGGTCGTCGTCGAGAAGGTGAAGCGTCGCGCGATCCAGCCGGGGGAGACCCACCCGCCGCGGGAGGCTCCCTCCGCCGTGCCGCCGCCTTCACCTGCTGCACCCGCTGCCCCGCCACGCCCGCAATCCGCCTCCCCGCGCCAGCAACAGGCGCCGCAGCGCAGCGCGTCCGGCGTCATCCTGCGGTCCTTGACCGAGGAGGAACGCGAGGCGCGCTCTCGCGCTCTCAGCGGCGCTCGCGAGCGCGAGATCGAGGAGCGCAAGCGCGCTGCCGCGGAGGCCCAGGCGCGTGCCGAGCGGGAAGCTCGCGAGAAAGAGGAGCAAGCCGCGGCCGAGGCCCGTAAGCGCGAGGAGGAATCACGCCGCGCGCACGAGGCCGAAGCCAAGCGCAAGTCCGAGCAAGAGGCCAAGCGCCGCCTCGCCGGCGGCGAGCCCGCCGCGGCACCGACGACGCCCCTCGCGCGCAAGGCGCCGGCAACGGCTTCTGCCGCGCCACCGGCCGCGCCGGCGCGCCCTGCCGAGGAAGAGGACGCCAAGCGTATCATCCGCCGCCCGGGCGTCGCGCCCAAGGTCGTCGTGCCGCGCCCCACGCGCGGCGCCGAGCCGAAGGCGCGCGGGCGCTTGACCGTCGCAACCGTCACAGGAGAAGAGGACGAGCGCACGCGATCCGTTGCGGCCTTCCGGCGCAGGGTTCAGCGCCTCAAGGGCCATGTCCAGGAGAAGGAGAAGCTGTCGCGCGAGGTGATCCTGCCCGAGACGATTACCATCCAGGAGCTCGCGAACCGCATGTCGGAACGCGGCGTCGACGTGATCAAGCTCCTCATGAAGCAGGGCCAGATGGCGAAGATCACCGACGTGATCGATGCCGATACCGCGGAGCTCATCGCGGTCGAGCTCGGCCATACGGTCAAGCGCGTCGCGGAATCGGACGTCGAGGAAGGTCTCTTCGACGTCCCCGATGCCGAAGGCGAGGCTTTGCCGCGCCCGCCGGTCGTCACCATCATGGGCCATGTCGATCACGGCAAGACCTCGCTCCTCGACGCGATCCGCCACGCCAACGTGGTGGCCGGCGAGGCGGGCGGCATCACCCAGCATATCGGGGCCTACCAGATCGTCGCACCGAACGGGTCCCCCGTCACCTTCATCGACACGCCCGGCCACGCCGCCTTCACCGCGATGCGGGCGCGCGGCGCCAAGGTGACCGACATCGTGGTTCTCGTCGTTGCGGCCGACGACGGCGTGATGCCGCAGACCGCCGAGGCGATCGCGCATGCGCGGGCCGCCCAGGTGCCGATCATCGTCGCCATCAACAAGATCGACAAGCCGGAGGCGAAGCCCGAGCGGGTGCGCAGCGAGCTTTTGCAGTACGAGGTTCAGGTCGAATCGCTCGGCGGCGATACGCTCGAGGTAGAGGTCTCCGCGACCAAGGGGATCAACCTCGACAAGCTTCTCGATCTCATCGCCTTGCAGGCCGAGCTCCTCGACCTGCGAGCCAATCCCGCTCGCGCGGCGGAAGGAACCGTCATCGAGGCCCGTCTCGACAAGGGGCGCGGGCCGGTCGCGACCGTCCTCGTCCAGCGCGGCACGCTCGAGGTCGGCGACATCATCGTCGGCGGCTCGCAATGGGGGCGCGTGCGCGCGCTCCTCGACGACAAGGGCCAGCCGCGGCACGAGGCGGGGCCGTCCATGCCCGTCGAGGTTCTCGGCTTCTCCGGATCCCCGGAGGCGGGCGATCGGGTCGCGGTCGTCGAGACCGAGGCGCGGGCGCGCGAGATCACCGAGTACCGCGAGCGGCAGAAGCGCGAGAAGGCCGCCGCGCGCGGATCCTCGGCGCGCGGCTCGCTCGCCGATATGATGAGCCAGCTGAAGAGCGCCGGCCGCAAGGAGTTCCCGCTCGTCATCAAGGGCGATGTCCAGGGCTCGGTCGAGGCCATCATCGCGACGCTCGAGAAGCTGAATACCGACGAGGTCGCCGCCCGCGTGATCCATGCCGGCGTCGGCGGCATCACCGAATCCGACATCACCCTCGCGGAGGCGTCGCACGCCGCAGTGATCGGCTTCAACGTGCGTGCCCACAAGGAGGCCCGCTCGCTCGCCGAGCAGTCGGGCATCGAAATCCGCTACTACAACATCATCTACAACCTCGTGGACGACGTGAAGGCGGCCATGTCCGGGCTTCTCGCGCCGACCTTGCGCGAGGAGATGCTCGGCAATGCCGAGATTCTCGAGATCTTCAACATCTCGAAGGTCGGCAAGGTGGCCGGCTGCCGTGTCACCGACGGCACGGTTCAGCGTGGCGCCAACGTGCGGCTCATCCGTGACAACGTGGTCGTGCACGAGGGCAAGCTCTCGACGCTCAAGCGCTTCAAGGACGAGGTCAAGGAGGTCGTGGTGGGCCAGGAATGCGGCATGGCCTTCGAGAGCTATCAGGACATGCGCGCGGGCGACATCATCGAGTGCTACAACGTGCAGGAGATCAAGCGCTCGTTGTGACGCGACCTTGACGCAGATCATCGCCGGCATCGGGCCGGCGATGCAGATTTCGACACGGGTGCCGCGTCGCCTCGCGCCGCCGCCGCAGAGCGGGACGCGACCCTTCGTCGAGCCATTTGCTCCCAAGGGCGACGAAGCACCCGAAGACGAGCGCTGATTGCGCCGGAGCTTTCCATGTCCAGAGTCCATCACCACGGCGGCGAGCCGTCGCAAAGGATGTTGCGCGTCGGCGAGCTCATCCGCCACACCATGGCGGAGCTCCTGACCAAGGCCGCCATTCACGACCCTGCGCTCGAAGGCGAGGTCGTGACCGTCCCGGACGTGCGCATGAGCCCTGATCTCAAGCTCGCGACCGTCTACATCATGCCTCTCGGCGGCAAGCACGTGAGCGAGGTCCTTGCCGCGCTCGAACGCCACAAGTCCTTCGTCCGCGGCGAGGTCGCGCGGCGGGTGAACCTCCGCTACGCGCCGGACGTCAGGTTCAAGCCGGACCCGAGCTTCGCGCAGGGCGCCAGGATCGATGCCTTGCTCGCCTCGCCCAAGGTCCAGCAGGACCTCGTACGCAAGCCGGACGAGCCCGCATGAGCAAACGCAAATCCTCGCGTGCCGAGATCAACGGCTGGGTCGTGCTCGACAAGCCCGTCGGCATGACCTCGACCCATGCCGTCTCGCGCCTGAAGCGCCTCTACAATGCCGCCAAGGCCGGCCATGCGGGGACGCTCGATCCGCTGGCCTCCGGCATCTTACCCATCGCTTTCGGCGAGGCGACGAAGACTGTGCCTTTCGTCCAGGACGGCGAGAAAGCCTATCGCTTCACGGTGGCTTGGGGCGCCGAGACCGATACCGACGATTCCGACGGAACCGTCACCGCGCGGTCCGACCAGCGCCCTACCGAGGCCGAGATTGCCGCGCTGCTTCCTCGGTTCATCGGCACGATCCTGCAAAAGCCGCCGGCTTTTTCCGCGATCAAGATCAACGGCGAACGCGCCTATGATCTCGCCCGCGACGGCGAGATCCCCGATCTCGCCGCGCGTCCCGTCACGATCCATGCGCTCGACCTCGCGAGCTTCACGCCCGACGCGGCGGTCTTCGAGGCGCGTTGCGGCAAGGGGACCTATGTCCGCGCGCTCGCCCGCGACCTCGGCCGCCTCCTCGGCTGCCTCGGCCATGTCAGCGCCTTGCGGCGCACCCGGGTCGGCCCGTTCCGGGAGGAGCACGCGGTTGCGCTCGCCGAGCTCGCCGAGGGTGATGCCGCCGCGCAGGCCTTGCGCTGCGTCGAGTCGGGCCTCCTCGAGATGCCGCGGGTGGTCGTCGATCGCACCACGGCGGCGCGGCTCAGGCGGGGCCAGCCGATCCTGCTCCGCGGCCAGGATGCGCCGGCCGAGGGCGCGGCCTATGCCGCCTGCGGCGGGGTCGTCATCGCGGTGGGCGCGATCGAGAAGGGCGAGCTCGTCCCCGGCCGAGTCTTCAACCTGCCGTTCTAGAGCAATTTCCAGCGAAGTGGATACCACTTCGCGTCGTGCAATTGCGACAAAGCAAGGATGTCGAGCGGGTCACCGATCCGGCCGGATCTGAAGCAGCTCTCGGAGCGGACTGCCCTCGTCTCGGCAGCGTCTTCGGGTACCCGCATGCGTTCGATCCAGCTCCATGCGCGCGAGCGTCGCATGGAGCTCCGGTGGTATTCTTACACCCGGCACGATTGCGTTTGCCGCGTCACCACGCGGCACGACCGATCAAGATATGCGGACGATTACGAGTCGGTTCGCCTCTGCAGTGCCGGCGCGATGGTCGGGCCCGGTGCGGTAGCCCGACCGAGTTTTGCGGTTCACGGCGCGCGGGGTAGCCTGCCATGGCTCGAGACGACGATGAGGTTTTCGGGGCACCACCCCGGAAGGTGGTGGCATCTCACGAGATCGGACAGAGGCTCGACGACCTTTCTGTTCATGAGATCGACGAGCGTATCACCCTGTTGCAGGCCGAGATCACGCGGCTCGAGGAGGCACGAAGAGCCAAGCAAGACTCTGCCAGCGCGGCTGCCGCATTTTTCAAGCTCGACCCGTCGACCTGACGCGGAGAAGCCCGTCACGGGCCTCGACAGCAGGACGCGGCCGAGTCTCGGCCCTCACGCGCGCGAAGAAGAAAAGACCCGGCTCGATCTTGACTCTGGAAAAAGCCTTCTCCTATAAAACGGACACTGTGTTCGCAATATCGAACGATCGGCGGATCCGTGTCCTATGTAACGGCGATCAAGGCGGCCGGGCTTCGCGAGGTCGATGCGCCGCATAGCGAGGTCGTGCACTTCGGCCCCGACCGTCCGCTCGAGCTCGACGCGGGCAGCACGCTCTGCCCCTTGACGATCGCCTACCAGACCTACGGCGCGCTGAACGCCGACAAGTCCAACGCGATTCTCGTCTGCCATGCCCTGACCGGCGACCAGCATGTCGCCAACGACCACCCGATCACCGGCAAGCCCGGGTGGTGGCAGACGATGGTCGGTCCCGGAAAGCCCATCGATACCGACCGCTATTTCGTGATCGCATCCAACGTGGTCGGCGGCTGCATGGGCACCACCGGTCCCGCCTCGCTCAATCCGGCGACGGGCCGCCCCTACGGCCTCGACCTTCCGGTCGTGACGATCCGCGACATGGTCCGGGCCCAAGCCATGCTGATCGACCATCTCGGCATCGACACCTTGTTTTGTGTCGTCGGCGGCTCGATGGGCGGCATGCAGGTCCTGCAATGGGCGGCGAGCTACCCGTCGAGGGTCTTCGCGGCGATGCCGGTCGCGACCGCCGCCAAGCATTCGTCGCAGAACATCGCGTTCCACGAGGTCGGCCGCCAAGCGGTCATGGCCGATCCCGACTGGCGCAAGGGCCGTTATCTCGAGGAAGGCGTCGTCCCGACCAAGGGCCTCGCCGTCGCACGCATGGCCGCGCATATCACCTATCTCTCGGACGAGGCCCTGCAGAGCAAGTTCGGGCGCAAGCTCCAGGGCCTCGCGGCACCGGCCTTCAGCTTCGATGCCGAGTTCCAGATCGAGAACTACCTGCGCTACCAAGGCATGAGCTTCGTCGATCGGTTCGACGCCAATTCCTACCTCTACATGACCCGCGCCTGCGACTATTTCGACCTCGCGGCGGATTACGGCGGCTCCCTCGCCCTCGCCTTCAAGAATACCAGGACGCGGTTCTGCGTGGTCTCGTTCAATTCCGACTGGCTCTATCCGACCGCCGCCTCACGGGCCATCGTTCATGCCCTCAATGCCGGCGGCGCCTCGGTCTCCTTCGTCGATATCGAGACCGATCGCGGCCACGACGCCTTCCTACTCAACATTCCCGAGTTCTTCGCCACGACCCGCGGCTTCCTCGACGCCGCCGCCCGCGCCCGCGGGCTCCCTCCCGCCGCGAGCATCGGGTGACCATGCACGGCGCCGAGCCCTTGCCGCATCCGTCCCTTCCCTCCCCCCGCGTCGATCTTCTGCTCGTCGCGGACATGGTCGCGGCGAACAGCCGCGTTCTCGATGTCGGCTGCGGTGACGGCACGCTCTTGCGCCTCCTCAGCGAGGAGAAGGGCGTCGATGCCCGCGGCATCGAGCTGTCGCAGCGCGGCGTCAACGATTGCGTCGCCAAGGGCCTGTCCGTCATCCAGGGCGATGCCGATACCGATCTCGCCGCCTATCCCGACGACGCCTTCGACTATGTGATCCTGTCGCAGACGATCCAGGCGACGCGCCAGCCCCGCAAGGTGCTCGAGAACATGCTGCGGATCGGACGCCACGCGATCGTCTCCTTCCCGAACTTCGGCCACTGGCGCATTCGCCTCCAGGTCGCGATCGGCGGCCACATGCCGCGGACGCGAAACCTCCCCGCCGCCTGGTACGAGACCCCGAATATTCATTTCTGCACCATCCGGGACTTCGTGGCGCTCGTGCAGGAGGTCGATGCGCGCATCGAACGCTGCGTCGCCCTCGATCGGTTCGGGACGCCGCTCGCCTCGACCGCCCCCTGGATCTGGAACATGTTCGGCGAGCAAGGCGTGTTCCGGCTGACCCGCAAGCCTTGAGCGCAGCGGCCCGGTCCGATCTCGTCCCCCTCGTGCGCGGCCGCGATGGCGACTCGACGCGCTCGCCTCGGTGCGCGACAATCGCAGCCTTCGGAGGCACAAGAATGGACAAGCTCGCGAGCCGCGAGGTCGAGCTCAAGTTCCTTTTCGGCCGGGACGACCTCGCGAAGGTCGAGGCTCTCCCGGAGTTCCACGAAGACTTGGCCCGAGCCGCTCGACACCAGGTTTCGACCACCTATTTCGATACGCCGGATCAGGACCTTTGGAAGAAAGGGTTCAGCCTCCGCATCCGCAAGAGCGGCGACCGCTACCTCGAGACGATCAAGCAAGAGACCGCCTCGCTGATCGCCCGCGGCGAATGGGAGACCGAGACCAATTCGGCGACGCTCGATCTAGACTATGCCGAAACGACACCTCTCGCAGATCTCGTCGGCAAGCGGAGGGTCAAGGCCGAGCTGCGGCCAGTTTTCGAGGTCGCCGTCGAACGTCGGGTGTTCGAGGTGAACGTGAACGGCGCCGAGATCGAGGGCGTGATCGACGTCGGCCACATCGAGGCCGGAGGAGCAAAGCTCCCCGTCTGCGAGCTCGAGCTCGAGCTGAAAGCCGGCACGCCCCACGCCTTGTTCGATGTCGCGCGCGCCGCCTGTGCTCTTGCGCCGCTTCGCCTCGGCTTGCTCAGCAAGGCCGAGCGCGGCTTTCGCCTCGCCGCGGGACTCTCCGGCCGCTCGGCCAAAGGCTCGGATCCGCGGCTTCGCGGCGACATGACCTGCAAGGAAGCCTTCCAGGAGATTTGCCGGGCCTGTCTCCACGACCTCATGCTGAACGTGGTCGCCCTCGATGGATCCGACTACGTCGAAGGGGTACATCAGGCGCGGGTCGCGATCCGGCGCCTCCGCGCGGCGCTCACGCTCTTCAAGCCGATGATCGTCGATGACGCCTTCGAGGCTCTATCGGGCGAGCTGAAGTGGCTCGCGGGCCTGCTCGGAACCGCGCGAGACCTCGACGTCATGCAGCTCGAAGGCGCCGGCGCGGTTCCGGCGCTCGCGAACGGCGAGGTCGAAGCGCGGCGGAGTGCGGCGCACGAGGCCGTGCGGGACGGGTTCGCCGGCGAGCGATGCCGGATGTTTCTCGTCGATCTCGTCGCCTGGATCGAGGCCGGCGCATGGCAGCAGCAACAGGCTGAAAGTGCCGAGACCTGCGTCGCCGATTTCGTGACGAGGCGATTGCGGAAGCGCCACAAGCGGCTCGTCGCCGCGGGTCGGGATCTCGCGGGGCTCGATCCGGCCGCGAGGCACCGCATTCGGATCGACGCCAAGAAGATGCGCTACATGTCGGAATTCTTCCTCGACGTCCCCGAAGTCGCGATGCGCCGCAAGGCCTGCAAGTCTTTCGTCAAGGCGCTGGAGAAGCTTCAGGAGGCGCTCGGCGAGATGCACGACATCGAGGTGCGCGAGGCCTTCCTCGCCCGCGAGCTCGTCGCGGCCGTCGGCGACGAGCGCGGCGAGTCCGCGGCCGGCTATGTCGAGGCCGCCCTGACCGATACGAGCAAGCAGCTCGCGCGGGCGCTCGACGCCTACGCGCGGCTCGCCGCGGCCAAGCCGTTTTAAGGGGCGCGGGCGCGCGCGCCCTACCCCATCATGAGCCCGAGCCGCGCCATCTCGGCGAGCCCCTCGGGCAACCGCGCCGCCGCCTTCTCCTCCGTCACCCCGGGTTGATCGGCCATCGCCCGCGCGAGCTCGGCTCGGGTGCGAGTCCCGTCCATGAGCGCGACAAAGGCTCGGGCTCCCGCATCGGTCAGATGGACCGGCTTGTGGCGCAGCGAGGCGAGGTGGGTCTCTCCTTGCGCGGCCTGCGTGCGAGCGAGCGGGCTCGCGAGCGGCCGCTCGCCGGGCGTCAGGACGAAGCCAGAAGGCGCCGTCGAGAGGGTCACGATTCCCGAGACGAAAAGATGCAGGAGCCCCCGCGCGAGCTCGGGATAGGTGCCGATCCCCTCGAGCGAGAGGCTCATCGGGAAGGCGAGGCCGAGCTTTGCGAGAAGCTCCGCAAAGGCCGGATCGCGGGTCGTGAGCTCGGCGCCGTTGCCGGCCCGGAGCAGGAACCCGTCCCGCTCCTCTCCCTCTTGCTTCACGAGAGCGATCTCGGCGCTCGCGAAGAGCCCGTCCAGCCGCTCGGGAGCGAACCCGCGATCGATTCCGCGGTCCGCCCGGCAGAAGATCGAGCGGCGGAAGCGCCGCATATCGGCGAAATCCGAAATCTGCTCGAACCTCGCCCAGTCGCCCCCCGTCGAGGGCAGCGCCTTCTCGAAGGTTTCCGACGGCCACAGAGCCTCGGCGTTCAGCTCGGGCGTCGCATCGCAGAGATATTCGAGACCTTCCGCACGCGCCGCTTCGACTACGGCGCCGAGGAGCTGAGGCGCATAGGTGCCGCCGAGCTCGTCGTGGAACAAGAGCGCGGGCGGGCGCTTCAGCATGTCGCGCGCCTCGATCGCCAATGCGTGCTGGAACGGATCGGCCTCGGACCAGAGCCCGATCTGGCGCCTGAGCGCCGCATGGGCTGCTTCGAGCTTCTCGCTCGGATCCTCGAGCCCCTGCGTCGCATCGAGCAAGATATCCCGCAAGGCCTCGCGCAAGCGGCAGCCCGGGCGAGCATTGTAGCTCACGAAAGCGAGGCCGTCGGGGCCGAGGCTGCGGCCGACGAGCCGCATCATGGCCAGCCGAACGGGCTCCGGCACCCAGGCATAGAAGCCGTGCGCGACGATATAGTCGAACCGGCCGAGGTCGGTCGTCGCTCGGAGCAGGTCTTGCGCGACGAGGGTCACGTTGCCGAGCCCCGCGGCCCGCGCCGTCGCGCGCCCCTGCGCAATGGCGGTCTCGGCGAGGTCGATGCCGACGAACTCGGACCCGGGCGTCGTGACCGCCATGCTCATGAGGTTCACGCCCTCGCCGCAGCCGATCTCGAGCACGCGGCACCCGTAATGCGGCACGAAGCTCAGGCCGTAGAGCGCGGCAAAGACCGCGAGCGCCGCCGGATGGGTCTCCGGGATCGGCCAGCTCGGATAGCGAACGAGGTCATATGCGGTCGTCACCGTGGCGCCCTCGGTGGGGATGAGCTCCGCCGACCCGGCCGTCGAGCCGCATTTCCGCGACGCTCTCGGCACGGCCTGTCTCGAGCCCCCCCTATTTAGGGCGCGGCGGCACGGCCGCCGTAATATTTCGCACGCGAGCACGCGCGCGGCATGCCCCTTCGATCGTCCGGTTCTGCGGGCTCACTTCAGGAAGACATAGATATCCGCCTCGAGGCCCACGTCGGCAGGATCCTTCGTGTCGGAGAGATATTCCTCGATGAACAGGTTTTGCGCCTCGAGGCCTTTCTCGTCGAGAAACGTGGTGATCAGGTTGTAGGTCGACTCGATCTCCTCATAGGGGCCGCGGTGCTGGAACTTGATCGCCTTGCCGGCCGGCGAGGTGCCCACCTCGACTCCCTCGGGCAGGGCGGCTTGCCCGCGCGGCTTCTCGGCGATGGGGATCATCGCCTCGAACTGGAATCCCTCCTCGTCGGTCTCGAGAAAGACCGTGAACGGACGCCCGGCTCGCGTCAGGCCCGCCGAACGGATCGCCTGATCGACCTTGGCGATCGACTCCACGATCACCTTGAAGCCGTCGGACCACTCCGCCTTTCCGCGCGTCAGGACGACCGGCCGTGCCGCGACCTCGACGGTCATGGAGGGGAGGTCGCTGCGCGAATCGAGCTGCGGCTTCGGCTCGATCTCGGCGCCCGGCGAAGCTTGTACCGGAACAACGCGCACCGCAGCGCCCGCGGGCACCGGCTGCCCCGATTGCGCGAGCGCCCCCTGTGCGAGGGCGGCGACGAGGGTCCCCGCCATCAAGGCATTCGTCCAGCTTCTCATGATTTCGAAGGATGTCATAGCCGCGTCCAGGCTGGTCCGCCGCCTTCGCGAAGTGCGGCTTGCCGCTGCTCGAGAGCGCGTCCGGTCCCGGTCGAATCGGAATGCGTCTCTCTATTCTTTGCTCTATCGCACTTTCGCATAGCAATGTCGCTGTTGCGCAAGCCCTATCTCCGAGCGGTTTTCGCCCGAAGGGAGGGAAGAAAACCGCGACGGGGCGAGGACGGCTCCGCAAGGACCCGTCCTTCTGTTCCGTAGGCACGGAAGGACGGGCGCGGAAACCTACGAGGGCGAGGGAACATCGCCAGCGAAATGCGAACCGATGCCCGCTTCCCTGGAAAATGCTCTGTAGTGGAGCGGCCCCCATCCGAAGAAGAGAGCCGGCTCGCCGCCCCGCACGAAACAGAACTGCACCAGGACGAGAGGGCGGCGGCACTTCGGCGAATCCGTGGCCCTCCGCGAGGTTTCCCCCTATATCGACAGCATTCGTCCGACCTTCGCGAATAAGGACAGGAGCCGCATGAACCCGCTCGGCGACCGCCCCGTGACCAAGATGAACGGTCTCGGCAACGAGATCCTCGTCCTCGACCTGCGCGGCAGCGGCCTCGAGGTCTCGATGGGAGAGGCCCGCGCGATCGGCGAGGCGCAGGGGCTCGCCTTCGACCAGCTCATGGTGCTCCACGAGCCGCGCTCCCCCGAGTGCGCCGCCTTCATGACGATCTACAATCGCGACGGATCGAAGGCCGGCGCCTGCGGCAACGGCACTCGTTGCGTCGCATGGTTTCTCTGCCGCGACGGCTCGCGCGATGCGCTCGTGCTCGAGACCGAAGCGGCGCGCCTCGCCTGCCGTCGCCTCGGCGACTGGAGCTTTTCGGTCGAGATGGGCCGGCCGCGCCTCGGCTGGAGCGAGATTCCCTTGGCCCTGCCCTGCGCCGATACGAGCATGCTCGACCTCGGCCCGCTTCCCGCTGCCGCCGCGGCTCTTGGGCCCGCGTCGGTCGTCAGCATGGGCAATCCGCATGCGATCTTCTGGGTCGCCGATCTTTCCGCGCATGATCTCGCGCGGCTCGGGCCAATGCTCGAGACGCACCCGATGTTCCCCGAGCGCGCGAATATCTCGCTCGCCCGAATTCTCGCCGAGGACCACATCGCGCTCGCGGTCTGGGAACGCGGCACCGGCCTGACGCGTGCCTGCGGCTCGGCCGCCTGCGCGGCGCTCGTCGCCGCATCCCGCACCGGCCGCACCGCTCGCCGCGCGGTGGTGAGCCTTCCCGGCGGCGACCTCGACATAGAATGGCGAGCCGCGGACGACGTCGTCGTCATGACGGGTCCCGTCGCCTACGAGTTCGAGACGCGGCTCGACCCTCACCTTTTCGCGGAGCTTACCGTTTGAGGACTGCTCGGGAGGGGGCAACGAACGTCGAGGTCGTCGGCTTCGGCTGCCGGCTGAACCTCGTCGAATCCGACCTCGTCCGCCGCGCCGCGCTCGCAGCCGGGCGCGAGAACCTCGTCATCGTCAATACCTGCGCGGTAACGGCGGAAGCCGAGCGGCAGGGACGCCAGGCGATCCGCAGGATCAAGCGCGAACGGCCGGATGCGGAGATCATCGTCACCGGCTGCGCCGCGGAGATCGATCCCGCGCGTTTCGTGGCGATGCCGGAGGTCGGCGGGGTTGTCGGCAACCGCGACAAGGCGGACCCGCGAACCTGGGCAAGGTCATGGACGCGAGACGAAGCGAGGTCGCGAGCTCCGTCGTCCCCTTTGCCGAGCGAGGGGATCCGCGACCATGCGCGGGCCTTTCTCCCGGTCCAGACCGGCTGCGACCATCGCTGCACCTTTTGCATCATTCCCTTCGCGCGCGGGCCGTCGCGTTCGGTGCCCATGGACGAGGTCGTGGTCGCGGCCCGCCGCCTCGTCGAGCGCGGCTTTCCAGAGATCGTGCTGACCGGAGTCGATCTCACGGCTTACGGGCAGGATCTTCCTGGAGCGCCCCCGCTGGGCTCACTCGTGAGGATGATTCTGGGCGAGGTGCCCGCCCTCGCACGGCTGAGATTGTCCTCGATCGATTGTATCGAGGCCGACGCCGGCCTCATCGATGCGCTCGCCCGCGAGCCGAGACTCATGCCCTATCTCCATCTGTCGCTCCAATCCGGCGACGACGTGATCCTGAAGCGCATGAAGAGGCGCCACAGCCGCGCCGACGCGGTGCGCTTCTGTGCCGAGCTGCGGCGGCGGCGGCCCGAGCTCGTTCTGGGTGCCGACCTCATCGCGGGCTTCCCCACCGAGAGCGAGGACATGTTCCGCAACACGCTCGCGCTCGTCGAGGACTGCGGGTTGACCCATCTGCATGTATTTCCGTTTTCCTCGCGGCCCGGGACCGCGGCGGCGTGCATGCCGGCGGTCGCGCCCGCGCTCGTGAAGGAGAGAGCAGAGCGGCTCCGCGAGGCAGGGGACACCGCGCTCGGGGCGCATCTCGCCGAGCAGGTCGGCAAGGTCGTGCGTGTCTTGTCGGAGCGGGGCGGCATCGGTCACGCCGAGGATTTTTCGGCCGTGCGGATCGGCCCGGTCGAGCCCTCGCGGCTGCTCGAGGTCGCGATCGTCGCGAGCGACGGGAAGATGCTCGAAGGAACAATTCGTCCGTAGGTCCACTATTGCCAGTGGTAAATCGCCATCGGTACCTTGCCTCCGACGGGGCATTCGGCCGATAAGCATCTCCATCTCGTGGTGGCCCTATGCCGACCCTGTTTCGGTTCCTCCTGATCGTCGGAATTCTCGCCGGGCTCGTCTATGCGGGCATGGTCGCGCTCGTGACCTATGTCGAGCCGGAGCAGCGCGAGATCATCCAGACGATCAGCCCTTCGCGCCTGAACAAGGACCTGGCCAAGGACAAGTGATAATCGGGTGAGCGTCCGACGAAGCCACGCGCCGCTTTCGATCTCTGTCTCGTCGCATTCCACCACGCGAAGCCGCGCAGCGGTCCGCTTCGCTGGAAAATGCCCGAGGGCCGCAACTTGCATGGGCCGAAGCGTCGGAGGCGGGACTAGAGCGCCATCCGATCCAATTGGATCGGAAAGCTCCTCTAGATCTTTATTTTGTCGCATTTTCACTTCGATGTCGATCGATCGAAGCATCGAGATCGATGTTCGAAGCGGTGCCCGCTTCGCTGGAAATGCACTTGGACGAAGGCGCGATGTCGAACGTGGTGCAGCGCAAGGACAAGATCAACCGGGCGATCATCGAGCATGATCCCGGGGCATTCGCCTCGAGCCTCGTGCCCTGGCTCGAAGCAACCGCCTATCTGCGGGTGATGCCGAGCCTCGGCAGGTTGGCGATGCCGCGCGGCGATATTCCTTCGCTCGCGGAGGCGGACTTGCGGGAGGAGGCGATCGTCTACGAGGCAGACGACGCGGCCATGGCCTTCTGCATCGTCGCGGGGCTGAAGCGGGACCGTAGGTCGGTGGTCGAGGTGCACGGACGGCTGACCGCGCAGCTCGGGCCGAACTATCCGGGATCCTCGGCGATCGGCCATTGCATGCAGGTGATCGATCCGATCGTCACCCTCGACGATGCCGTCGGGCAGCACATGAAAGCCCTGCTCGATCAGAAGGCGCTCGACCCGAAGGACATCTGGAACGCGGGCCTACGGGTCCTCCAGCGGGCGCGATCCTCGAACTTCGTGCAGGAGCTGATGCCGATCCTCGCCGAATGGCTGCGGGAGAGCTGGAGGGTCACGATCCGCCAGCAGCGCTTCAACCTCACGAGGCCGCGGACCAATGTGCCGGAGATCGAGGAGGCCCTGGAAGACCCTCTGAACGATCAGGCCTTCGTTGCGTCGCTCCTGCTCGCGAGCACGGACGCGACGGGCATGGAGATCGAGGCCGAGTATCGCACCCAGCTCGCCACCCTCGCGCGGCGCGCGCGGTAGAACGGCTCGCGGAGACTACAACAGCTCGCAGTCGCCCTCGTCGACCACGGCCGGCGGGATTTCGTCGTCGCGGAATCCGAGCCGTGCCGCCATATCCGCGAGCGTGACAACGCCCGCCGCCGGCCCAGGGTCGAGGCGGCATCGGCCCCCGGCCGTGGGGGCGAGCGCCGCGAGAAAAGCGACGAGGCCCGTCGCACGCTGCACGATCTGGTCGAGCCCCTGCAGATGCCACACGAGCCTCGGATCGCGCTCCGCCGCCTCGAGCATTCGGGGGCCGACCTCGGTCTCGAACCTGGCGAGGAGATCGGCGAGATGCGCGAGCTCGCGAGCAACGCGATCGAGCACGTCACGCAGCGGCACCGTCGGCTTGGGATCGAGGCCGGGGGGACAGGAACAGGACTCGATTGCGGCGGTGGGGTCGCCCTCGCGCGCTCGAGAGGGCGTCGCAGCGTCCGTCATGCTCAATCGGAACAGTGGGTCGCCCTCGCGCGCTCGAGAGGGCTCTCGACGGCATCCGGTTGAAGAAGAATCGCCCATCTCAGAAAAGCTCGACGGTACCGCCGCCCGCGGGGATCGCGGGACGCGTGAGACTTTGCGGTGGCGCGAACTTGTCGGCCGCGAGGTAGCTCTGGCGAGCGCGGCCGGACACCGGCCAATATTGGACTCGACGGCCCTGGTCGCCGCGCAGGCTCCCGCCGACGCAGGTAATCCCCTCGTTGGCGAGGAATCGCTCGGCGAAGTCGGCGTTCATGGCGCCGATATCGGCGAGGCCTTCCATCGTACGGCCACCGCCGAACAGCTTGGCCTCGAGCCGGTCGCGCCTCGCGCCCTCGCGCAAGAGCCCGTTCACCAGGAGCTCCATGAGATGCACGCCGTAGCTTTCGGCTTCGAGGCGCCGCGCCCGCGTATCCCGGCCGGGAAGGAGGAAATGGTTCATCCCGCCGACGCCCGCGTAGGGATCGCGCAGGCACGCGGCGACGCAGCTGCCGAGCAACGTCGTCAGCATCACGCTCGGGTCGCCCGTGACATGATACTCGCCTTGGATGATATGGACCGTGCGCTCCGATTCGGATCCGGCCGAAGGAGCGAGCCGAGTTCGGATCATTTCAGCCGTCCGACGACAGCCTCGATCTGGGCTTTGAGGGCCGGGATCGTGAAAGGCTTCGCGAGGTAGTTGTTGACGCCGTATTTCGCCGCGCGCTCGATCAAGGCCTTGTCGCCGCGTCCAGTGAGAAGGATGAAGGCGGCCTTGCGGGTCGGCTCGTGGGCGCGGACCGCCTTGAGGAAGCCGATGCCGTCGAGCTTCGGCATGTTGAAATCCGAGATGACGAGATGCGCGGGCTTCGACATCATGGCCTTCAGCCCCTCCTCGCCATCCGCGGCCATCTCGATGTCGGACACGCCGAGCTCTTGCAAGCCGCCGCGGATCAGGAGGCGGCTGGTCAGCTGGTCGTCCACGATCAAGACCCTCAAGGCTGATGCGAAAGGCATCGGTCTTCTCCCTCCACTCGGGTTATTCTCAGGATTTCCGACGCGATCCGCGACAGGGGAACCTGCTTCTGCGTCGCTCCGATCTCGAACGCGGCCTTCGGCATGCCGTAGATGACGCAGGAGGCCTCGTCCTGGCCGAAGGTGACGGCTCCCGCGCGGCGCATCGCAAGCAGCCCCTCGGCCCCGTCGCGGCCCATGCCGGTGAGGATCACGCCGACCGCATGGCGGCCGGCCGCGGCGGCGATCGAGCGAAACAGGGCATCGACCGAAGGACGATGGCCGTTGATCGGCTCGGCGCCCTTCAAGCGGCAGCGAAACGGCGTGGACGCACTGATCACGAGATGCGCGGCGCCACCCGGAGCGAGATAGATTCGGCCGGGTCCGAGCAGGGCGCCGTCTTCCGCCTCGCGGACCTCGGGCTTGCACAGCCGATCGAGACGCTTCGCAAAGCTCGCGGTGAAGGTCGCGGGCATGTGCTGTGTGATGACCGTCGGCGGGCAGTCGTCGGGAAACTCGGACAGGACCTCCACGAGCGCCTCGACCCCTCCGGTCGAGGAGCCGATCGCGACGATACGCCCGTCCGGCCGGTAGGGGTGCCCGAGCCCCGGTTCGGTCGGGGTGCGCGGCTCCAGCCGCTCGGATCTTTGCCGCGGACGGGCCTGCGCCGCAGCCTTCACCTTGACGGTCAATCCCGCAAAGGCCTCGGGATCCCCGGCCGAAGGCTTCGCCACGCAATCGAACGCACCGATCTCGAGCGCCTCGAGCGTGGCCGCGGTTCCCCTGCTCGTCAGGCTCGAGACCATGATGACCGGGGTCGGGCGCAGCCGCATGATCTTGTCGAGGAACGCGATGCCGTTCATCCGCGGCATCTCGACGTCGAGGGTGATCACGTCGGGGTTCAGGACCTTGATGGCCGCGCGCGCATCCTCGGCGCTCGCCGCCTCGCCGACGACCTCGACCTCGGGGTCGCGGGACAGCGCGGCGCGGATCAAGCCGCGCATTGTCGCCGAATCGTCGACGACGAGGACCCGCACGGCTCTCATGGCCGGACCTCCCGCGCTGCGGTGCCGAGCCGCCGATAGGTCGTGATGCCGTCGGTCTCGAAGGCCTCGGCGGCAGGTCCGGTCAGCCGTTCCGAATGCCCGATATAGAGGGTGCCGCCCGGCTCGAGCCTCGGCATGAAGCGGCTCCAGAGCTCGCGTTGGGTCTCCTCGGTGAAATAGATCGCGACGTTGCGGCAGAAGATCGCGTGGAACAGCCCTTTCATGGGCCAGGCCCCGACGAGGTTCAGCTCGCGAAACGAGACGAGCGCACGAACATTGTCCGCGACCTTCAGCTCAGCCGGTTCCCTGCCGCGATCGCTCTTGCCCGACACCCGGAAGAACCAGCGGGCGCGCAGCGCCGCCGGCACCGCGGCGACCGCCGATTCGCTGTAGACGCCGCGGTCGGCCTCTTTCAGCATGTTCGGATCGATGTCGGTCGCGAGCACCTTGACGTCGTAGCGCGCCGCGTCGGGCATCACCGAAAGCAGGGTCAAGGCGATCGAATAGGGCTCCTGCCCGTTGGAGCAGGCGGCGGACCAGAGCCTGATTTTCCCTCCGCGCCGCGCGGCCTCGACGAGCGGAGGCAGGACGGATTTCGCGAGATGGTCGAAGTGATGAGGCTCGCGAAAGAACTTCGTCACATTGGTGGTAAGGGCCGCGAGCATACTCTGGCGCTCGTCGTGACCCTGCCGAGAATCGACGAGGGCGCAATAGTCGCGGAAGCTCTCGAGCCCGAGGCTGCGCAAGCGTTTCGCGAGCCGCGAATAGACGAGCGCGGCCTTCGTCTCGGTAAGGTGAATTCCCGCATCGGCATGGAGCATCGCGGCGATCCGGCCGAAATCGTCGCGCGTCAGCAAGAGGTCGCCGGCCTCGCATCCGGCGGCCGGCTCGCGTGCTCTCTCCTTGTGGCGGACGGGGCTCATGCGCCGGTCCACTTCGGCTCGGGCAGGATGTGATCCACCGCGATCAGGCTGATCATGCGCTTCTCGACCGCGATGACAGCGCGCACGAAGGTCTTCGCCATCTCCGAGGCGACGTCGGGAGTCGCCTGGACGAGGTCGTCGGTCACCGTGAGAATGTCAGAGACCGCATCGACGAGCAGGCCAACAACCTGCTCCCCGATCTGGGTGACGATGATCACATGGCGAGCGGTCGGCTCGGCGGCGGTAAATCCGAGCCTCGCCGCGAGATCGACAATCGGCAGGACCGCGCCGCGCAGGTTCACGACGCCGCGCACGAAGCCCGGCGATTGCGGTAGCGGAGTCACCGGCGTCCAGCCGCGAATCTCGCGCACCGACATGATGTCCACGCAAAATTCCTGCGCGCCGATGCGAAACGCGATGAGCTCGTAGGCCCGGGTGAGGTCGGCCTTGCGACGTCCGTGGTTCTTTTGCGACTCGGTCATGGCTCAACCTGCTGCTGCGAGGAACGTTTCGTGGGAGGCGGCGTCGCTGCGCGAGCGCGCGACCACGGCATCGACGTCGAGGATCAGGGCGACGCGGCCGTCGCCGAGGATCGTGGCCGCGGCAATGCCCGGGACGTGGCGGTAGTTGGCCTCGAGGCTCTTGATCACGACCTGGCGCTGGCCGAGGATCGCATCGACGAGCAGCGCATTGCGGGCGCCGCCTTCCGATTCGACGAGAAGGGCGACGCAATCGAGCGGATCGGCGTCGTTGCCACGATAGCCGAGCTCGCGCCCGACATCGATCAAGGGCACGAAATGCTCGCGGATCGCGATCACGCGCGCCGCCCCTCCGAGCCCGTGGACCTCGACCGCCTTGGGCTGAAGGGTCTCGACGATCGCGGTCAAGGGCACGACGAGGGTCTGGCCGGCGACCGTGACCACCATCCCGTCGAGCACGGCGAGCGTCAGCGGCAGGCTCATCGTGAAGGTCGAGCCTTCGCCGGGCCTCGAGGCGATCGAGATGCGCCCGCCGAGCGCCTGGATCGAGCGCTTGACCACATCCATCCCCACCCCGCGCCCGGAGATGTCGGAAATACTCGCCGCGGTCGAGAAGCCCGGCAGGAAGATCAGGTTGTCGATCTCCTCGTCGGACAGCACGGCGTCGGCCGCGACGAGGCCCTTCCTCGCGGCGATCGCCTTGACCTTCGGACGATCGATCCCGGCGCCGTCGTCGGCAACCTCGATGACGATGCGTCCCGACCGATGCAAGGCCGAGAGCCGCACCTGGCCCTCCGCGGGCTTGCCCTTCTCGAGCCGCGCCTCCGGACTCTCCAGGCCGTGATCGATCGCGTTGCGGATCATGTGGGTCAGCGGATCGGACAAGCGCTCGATCACCGTCTTGTCGACCTCGGTCGCCTCGCCTTCGGTCACGAGGCGCACCGTCTTGCCGGTGAGCGCCGCGACCTCGCGGACGAGGCGTGGAATGCGCTGGAACACCGACTTCACCGGCTGCGCCCGGATCGCCATCACGCTGTCTTGGATCTCGCGGGTGAGCTGCTCGAGCTCGTCGAGGCCGGCGGCGACCCCCGAGGCACGGGCGAGCCCAGCCTCGAAGACCCGTTGCGCCAGCATGGCCTGGTTGATGACGAGCTCGCCGACGAGATCGATCAGGCGATCGACGCGATCGAGATCGACGCGGATCGTCGGCGGGGCGGCCGTGCTCGCGGCCGTGGCCTCGGGCTTCGACGCGGGCTCCGGGGCGACCTCGTGGGCCTTGCCTTGGCGGCGGACCTCCGAAAGATCGATCACCTCGGAGCCCGGCAGGGGCGTCTCGTCCGCGATCAGCTGTTGCGCGGTCGCCTCGGCCGTCTCTCCGGCGACCTCGCCCTGCAGCCTCGCGAGCAAGGCGGCGACATCGAGATCCTCGCCGTCTTCTTCCGCCTCCGCGGAGATCGCGACGTCGCAATCCCCTTCGACGAACTCGAAGACCTCGCGGACGGCGGCCGCGTCCGAGGCGGTCCGAAGCCGGATCGTCCACGAGAGGCAGCTGCCTTCCGGATCGAGCTCGCTCAGCAAGGGCACGTCGGACGTGTCGCAGGTGATCGTCGCATCGCCGAGCCGCGTGATCTCGCGAAGGATCACCGCGGCATCGTTGGCTTTGGCATAGAGATCGGGGTGTGGCGTGAAGCGGATCGTGAAGTGACGCCCGCTCGGCGCGGGCAGGGCATCGAGATCGTCGAGCTCGACGAGGACGGGGGCGAAGTCGATCCCGTCCATGCCGTCGTCGGTCTCGGGAACCGTGCCTGCACCGTCAGGATCGAGGGCGGCCAGCTCCTCTCCGAGCGCCTTGCACCTCGCGGCATCGACGGACCCGCCGTCGCGGGCCGCACGCACGAGGTCGGCGAGGACATCCGCGGCGCGGAGCATGCAGCCCGTGACCTCGGCCGAGGGCAGCAGGAGGCCGGCGCGGAGATGGTCGAGCGCGGTCTCGAACACATGGGCGAAGCGGACGAGGTCGTCGAGAGCGAAAGCCCCAGCGCCCCCCTTGATCGAATGCACCGCGCGGAACACGGCATTCACCGTCTCCGAGTCCTGTATCCCGCCCTCGATGGCGAGGAGCCCGCTCTCGAGCTCGGCGAGCTGTTCCTCGCATTCCTGGAAGAAGGTCTGCTTGATCGCGGCCAGGGAATCCATGAGCGGCGGTCCTTCTCGGTAGAGCTATCGGGAGATCACGCCGCCACGCGCCGGATCGCGCTGACGAGCTTCACGGGATCGAAGGGCTTGACGATCCAGCCGGTAGCGCCGGCTCGGCGGGCTCGATCCTTCTTCTCGGCATCGCTCTCGGTGGTGAGCACGAGGATCGGGACCGCGCGGTGACGATCGTCGCTGCGCACGCCCTTGATGAAACCGTAGCCGTCCATGCGCGGCATGTTGATATCGGTGACGATGACGTCGGGCGCCTCGAGCCGAAGAACCTCGAGCCCGTGCACGCCGTCCTCGGCCTGGACCACGCGGAACCCGGCATCCGACAAGGCAAGCTTCAGCATGTCGCGCATGGTGCGCGAATCGTCGACGGTGAGGATCGTCATGCTCATCGCGCGAGACCCTGGTCGCCGAGCGCATCCGCGGGAACGCCGAGAAGCGCCAAGGCATCGAGGAAGGCAGCGGAGGGCTCGACGATCCCGAACGGCAGCTCGTCGGCTTTCCAGGTGAAGGCGGCGGAGAGAAGGACCTGCAGGCATTGGCCGCCGAGCTTCTCGACGCGCGCGGCATCGACCAGGATCTCGGCGCCGCGCCTTTCGAGGAAGGCGGCGGCCAGCGGCGCGGCAGCCTTGATATCGAGCACCTCGGACAGCTCGAGCACGGGGACGATCCGAGGGTTGGAGGTGAAACCGACCGGCATCAGAATTCCTCCCAGCCTTCCTCGGCCGCGGTCGCGACGGCGACCGGCTCGAGCTTGCGCACCGCATTGCCGCGGCCGATCACCGGCAGGCTCTTCAGCGCGGGCTTCGTCGCCCGGGACGCACCGAGCTTCGCCTCGAGCTTCTTGCGGTCACCCGCTCCGGTCTTGGACGGCCCCGGGGCCTGGGCCTGGCTCTGGCCCGCCTCGAAGCTCGCGACGAGGCGCGACAAGGCCGCGCCCTCGCGGCTCAGCGAATGCGCGGCGGCGGTGGTCTCCTCGACCATGGCCGCGTTCTGCTGCGTGACCTGGTCCATCTGGCTCACGGCGGTATTGATCTGGTACAGGGCGGTCGATTCCTCCTGCGCGCTCGCGGCGATGTCGGAGACGATGTGGCTGAGCTCGGTGACTCTGGCGACGATCCGCTCGAGCGCCTTGCCGGTCTCGCCGACGAGCTCCACCCCCTGCCCCACTTCGGTCGAGGAGACCGAGATCAGGCTCTTGATCTCTTTGGCCGCCTCGGCGGAGCGCTGCGCCAGAGCGCGGACCTCGGAGGCGACCACGGCGAAGCCTCGGCCGGCATCACCGGCGCGCGCCGCCTCGACCCCGGCGTTCAGCGCGAGAAGATTGGTCTGGAAGGCGATCTCGTCGATGACACCTATGATCTGGGTGATCTGGCGCGACGACGACTCGATCGAGCCCATGGCGGTGATCGCCTTGCGCACGACCTCGCCGCCGCGATCGGCGTCGGCTTTCGCGCCGGAGACGACGTCCTGCGCATGCAGGGCGCCTTGCGCGGTCGTCTTCACGGTCTGGGTGATCTCGTCGAGCGTCGCCGCCGTCTGTTCGAGGCTCGCGGCCTGCTGCTCGGTGCGCCGCGAGAGGTCGTCCGCCGCGGTCGCGATCTCGCCGCTGCCGGCACGCATCGCCTCGGTCGTCGTGTGGACGGAGAGCATCGTCTGCTGCAGCTTCTCGACCGCGGCGTTGAAGTCGGCCCGAAGCTTCTCCGCCTTCGCGGCGAAGGGACTCTCGATCCGATAGACGAGGTCTCCTTCGGCGAGGCGGCCGAGACCCTGCGCGAGGCTCTGGATCGCGAATTGATCCTGGCGTGCCTCCTCTGCCTCTTTCGCCGCCTTCTCCTCGTTCTCCTTGTTCCAGGCGAGGATCGATTCGGCTTCCCACGCTTCCTTCTTCTTCTTCTTGATCGCGGCGTCCTTGAAGACCTGGACCGCATCGGCCATGCGCCCGACCTCGTCCTTGCGGCCGATCGCCGGAATCTCGACCGTATCGTCGCCTCCGGCCAGCTTGTTCATAACCTCGGTCATCGCGCGGACGGGACGCGCGATCGCCCGCGTGAGCCACCAGCCGACGACGGCCGACACGAGCACCGCGGTGATCCCGCCGACGAAGGTTGCCCATAGGGCGAGGCTCATGTGGAAGCTTTGCTCGTTCAACGCCTCCGTCGTGCGCAGCGCGGTTTTCTCGCGCGCTTCCGCCGCCGCGGCCGCGAGTGCCGCGAAGGCTTTCGCGCCGTCCGTCGATCTCGCGGGGTCGGCGGCCGGATCGGGACCATTTCTGTCGCGCGCGAGGCGCATCGTCGGGGCGCCGACCTCGGCGACCCAGACTTTCCCCGCCGTCTCGACCTTGTCGATCAACGGGAGAAATTCGGCCTGCCCCGCCGAATCCTTGCGCGCCTTCGCGAGGCTCGCGGCGAATCTTTCGGCTGCGTCTTCGTAGATCGCGACGAAGCGCTCGTCTCGGCCGAGGCGATAGCCGCTCGCAGCGCGGGATTGCTCCGAGATCGCGGAGGTCGCACGGTCTATGTCCGCGGCGACCACGAAAGACCTGGTCGCGGCTTCTGCCGCCGCGTCGAGCGACCTCGTGACGAAGTACAGAGTGGCACACATGGCGGCGACGCCGAGGAGGACGCAGGCAGAGCCCAAGGCGAGCTTGCGAGCGATATCGAGATTCGAAAGCACCATCATGCCTCGCAGAAGGGAGTTCCCACGGACCCGGCTCGAGCGACCGCGCCGGAAAGCATTCTCGGGGGAAGGACCGGCACCCGCAGCCTCGGACCGATTCGTGTCCGTTCCCTCCCGTCTTGTAGACTCGTCAATTGAACAAACTCTCAACATAACTAGAATACGAGCAGCACTATTACGCATAGCGATCAATCTGTATCTTCATATTCCGTTAAAGAGACGACTAGAATTTGGCTATTGATACGGTATATCTGAACATGATTTGGTATTATGTCCGAAGCGGCCACACTATGTTGTATCATCTCGTTTCTATACGTAAATTCTGTTCGCTCCACGGTCGCATGCGCCATGACCTCGCTCGCGGTCGCGTTCCCGGTGCGCGCGCCCGGATCCCCTGCGTCGATTTCCCGCGGGGCAGGCCTGGAGCAATTTCCAGCGAAGTGGACCGCTGCGCGGGTTCGCGTCGCGAAATTGCGACAGGACAAAGATGTAGAGCGGTTTCCGATCCGGCCGGATCGGATACCGCTCGGCCGCGCCGGCCGTCCTTGGCCGGGGGCACGCCGCTTGGCTCGTCGCACGACCGATCGCGCCGACTGTCGCCGTGCGACCTTGCCTCGGGCTGGATCGACGCTCCGATCCGGCCGGCCGCACCCGGAACCGGTTTCGCGAGCCTGCTCGTTGGCGCTAGAATGGACTGCTTCGCCCGAGCCGAGGCCCGGAGGAAACGCGAGGAGGAGGCTTCGATGGCGGGGCGCTGGCGGCGGTGGATGACGCGAGCGGCGCCTGGAGCGCGGTCTGCTCCCGCAGAAGCGGAGCGCGGCTCGAATTCCTCGCTCGGTCATATCGTTGCGACGCGACGCGGTCTCCGCCTCGCCGGACAATGCTCGGGCGCGCTCGTAGTCGTCTCGGTGCTTCCGGCCGCTGGCGCCACGGGCCAGGTCCTCACGGGGTCATGGCTCGACCTCGGCAGCTTGGCCGGCGCATCCCTCGTCGCCGCGCTCGCGCTTTTCTCGTCTGTAGCCACATTTTCCTACAAGCGGCTCAGGGGACTCTCCACCGCGCGCGAGGCCGCGCTCGAAAGGGAGCTCCACGACCTGCGGGCAAGGCTCGATCGGGCCGAGCTGTTCCTCGCGTCGGAGCCCCAGGTCATGATCGCGTGGGACGGTGACGAGGAGCCTGCCGGGATCGCCGGCGACCTCGGGCTCGTCGAGGCAGGCTCCGACCCGAGCCGCGTGCTCGCCTTCTCGTCCTGGCTCCCGACGAATGCGGCCGGGTCCCTCGCCGAGCTCACCGCGCGGCTGCGCCAGCACGGCGACTCGTTCCGCCTCTCGGTCAAGACGTCGGCTGGACGCCACGTCGAGATCGACGGTCGCCCGATCGGTGGCTCGGCGGTGATGCGCATCAAGGATGTTTCGGGAGACCGGCTCGAGGTCGCGAGGCTCGCCGAGCTCCAAGCGCAGACGAAGCAGGACCTCGAGGCGTTCCGGGCGATGCTCGAAACCCTGCCCGCGCCCGCCTGGGTGCGCAACTGCGACGGCGCCTTGACCTGGGTCAACAGCGCCTATGCCCGAGCCGTCGATGCCGAGAACCAGCGAGATGTCGTCGCTTCCGGGCTCGAGCTCACCGAGGGTCCGGCTCGGGAGGCGATCGCAACCTCGCGCAGTGCCGGCCAAGCCTTCCGCGGTCGCGCCTCGGTCACGGTCGCCG
Source organism: Beijerinckiaceae bacterium (assembly GCA_024304885.1). Taxonomy (GTDB): domain Bacteria; phylum Pseudomonadota; class Alphaproteobacteria; order Rhizobiales; family Beijerinckiaceae; genus Methylocapsa. The sequence continues at coordinate 1,447,590 of JALJOM010000003.1, read as the reverse complement.
GCGAGCGCAGGATCTTCGAGATCGTCGAGGCACCGGCCGAGACGGCCTCGGTCGGCATGGCCCTCGACCTCTCGGAGATCGAGACGATACGTGTCGCCTTGAAGCGAGAGGTCGAGGCTCATGCGCGGACCCTCGATCAATTGTCGACCGCCGTTGCGATCTTCGACCGCGGGCAGAGGCTCGTCTTTCACAATGCCGCCTATCGCCAGCTCTTCGCGCTCGACCAGGCGTGGCTCGACCAGAACCCGACAGAGCCCGAAATCCTCGACCGCTTACGCAGCGCGCGGGTCCTGCCCGAGTTCGGCTTGTTCGGAACCGAGGGCGCCGGCTCGCCCGCCATTCCGCAGCAGTCGGACTTCCGTGCCTTCAAGGCGCGCCTCCTGTCCTTCTATCAATTGCTCGAGACCCGGCAGGAAGTCTGGTACCTGCCCGACGGACGCACCTTGCGCACGGTGATCAATCCCAATCCGCAAGGCGGCGTCACCTATCTCTTCGACGACGTGACCGAGCGCTACCACCTCGAATCCCGCTTCAACGGCCTCTTACGCGTGCAGGGCGAGACGCTCGATACGTTGAAGGAAGGGGTCGCCGTCTTCGGCAGCGACGGGCGGATGAAGCTCTACAACCCGGCTTTCGCCGCCTTGTGGGGGCTCGCGGCGGACGACCTCGCCGACAGCCCGCATATCGATCATGTCGCCGAGGCGTGCCTCGCGCGTTTCGGCAATGCGGAAACCTGGAACGAGCTTCGCTCGACGGTCGCGGGATGGCAGGATCAGCGCATGGCGATCGAGCGCCGCTTGCCGCGCCGCGACGGGTCGGTGCTCGACTGCTCGGCCTCGCCGCTTCCCGACGGCGCGACGCTCCTCGCCTTCATCGACAAGACCGCGAGCGTGAACATCGAGCGCGCCTTGACCGAGCGCAACCAGGCCCTGGAGGAAGCGCAGAAGCTGCGCAACGATTTCGTCCATCATGTCTCCTACGAGCTGCGCTCGCCTCTCAACACGATCATCGGTTTCATCCAGTTCCTCGGCGATCCCGCAGTTGGGCCGCTCAACGAGAAGCAGCTCGAGTATCAGGGCTACGTGATGAAGTCCTCGGCGGCGCTCCTTGCCCTCATCGACGACATCCTCGACCTCGCCTCGATCGATGCCGACGTGATGGAGCTCTCGCTCGAGGAGGTCGATATCGCGAAAACGATCGAGGCGGTCGCCGAGGGCGTGCAGGACAGGCTCGCCGAGGCGGATCTCCGGCTGCGGATTTCCGTGGCGGAGGGGATCGGAAGCTTCGTTGCCGACGGCAAGCGAATCCGGCAAATATTGTTCAACCTCTTGTCGAACGCGATCGGCTTCTCGTCGCCGGGCCAGACGATCGGCCTCGCCGCCGAGCGCCCGAACGGCACGATCGTTCTCGAGGTAAGCGACCAAGGGCGCGGCATCCCGGCGGGAGTGATCGAGCATGTCTTCGACCGGTTCAAGACTTATACGGCCGGCTCGCGCCATCGCGGCGTCGGGCTCGGCCTCTCGCTCGTGCGCGCCTTCGTCGAGATGCACGGCGGCCATATCGAGATCTTGTCGGAGCTCGGCTCGGGGACAAAAGTGACCTGCACCCTGCCGCCACGGCACGACGGCGCAGGGACGCAATGACGGCGCGAGGGGCATGAACGCGACAGAAGCCGAGGCGGACGAGGACCAGGCGAGCGATACGGCCTGGGTTCGCGATCTCGACGACGAGGCCGCGACGGCAAGGCTCGCCGCGGAGGTCGCGAGCCTGCTCGCGCCCGGTGACTTCGTCACCCTGACGGGAGGTCTCGGCTCGGGGAAGACGACTTTCGCCCGGGCGCTCGTTCGCGCGCTCGTGGGCGACCCGGAGCTCGAGGTTCCGAGCCCGAGCTTCAGCCTCATGCAGATCTACGAGGCGGACGAGGGTCGAATCCTTCACGCCGACCTCTATCGTATCGAGCGCGCCTCCGATCTCGCCGAGCTCGGCTTCGAGGAGGCCAGCGACGGTGCCTATGTGCTTCTCGAATGGCCGGAGCGCGCGGCATCCCTGCTGCCCGAGGATCGGCTCGACGTCTGCCTCGCGCTCGACGCCTCGCGCGGCGATTCCTATCGCTCGGCCCTCCTCACCGGGTTCGGGTCCTTCGCCGAAAAGCTCGCGAAGGCGAAGGCGATCGCCGAGCTTCTCGCCGCGAGCGGCTGGGACCATGCCGAGCGCCGCCACCTGCAGGGCGACGCCTCGACGCGATCCTACGAGCGCCTCCTCGCCGAGGACGGGCGCACCGCGATCCTGATGATCGCGCCGAGACGGCCGGACGGCTCACCGCTGCGCTACGGCAAGCCCTATAGCGCGATCGCGCGCCTCGCCGAGGACGTGAAGCCCTTCGTCGCCATCGACAAAGGCTTGCGACGCCTCGGCTTTTCCGCGCCGGACATCTACGCCGCGGATCTCGCCGCGGGCCTCGTCCTCCTCGAGGACCTCGGGAGCACGCCGATCGTCGGCAACGGAACCATCATCGAGGAACGCTATGCCTGCGCGGCGGAGGCGCTCGCGCATCTGCACGGCCTCGCCCTGCCGGACACCCTGCCGGTCGACGATGGGGATCCCTACAGGATTCCTCCTTACGACGTCGATGCGCTCTCGATCGAGGTCGAGCTTCTCCTCGACTGGTTCGTGCCTCTCCACAGCGAGGCGCGGCTCGCGGCGGGCGCCCGGTCGAGCTTCGTCGGCCTTTGGCGCAAGACGGTGCAGGAGGTGCTCGCGCAGCGCCACACCTGGACCCTGAGGGACTATCATTCGCCGAACCTGATCTGGCTTCCCGAGCGCTCCGGGCTCGCCCGCGTCGGGATCCTCGACTTCCAGGACTGCGTCCTCGGCGCTCCGGCCTATGACGTCGTCTCGCTCTTGCAGGATGCGCGCGTCGATGTCCCGGACGAGGCCGAGCTTCGCCTTCTCACCCATTATGTCCGGCTACGGCGCGAGGCGGAGCCGACATTCGACGTCGGCGCCTTCACGCGAGCCTATGCGATCCTCGGCGCGCAGCGGGCGACCAAGGTCCTCGGGATCTTCGCGCGACTCTCCGAGCGCGACGGCAAGCCCTCCTATCTCGCCCATATCCCGCGCGTCGCGCGCACTCTCGGCAAGAACCTCGCCCATCCGGCGCTGGCCGAGCTCGCGGCGTGGTACGAGACCCATCTTCCGGGACTTTTCCCGGCATCGCACCGACCCTGAACGTCTCCCGAGAAGGTTGCTCGGCTTTCTTCGACGAGGACATGCCCGAGCCCTCGGAGCGATTTCCAGCGTGGTGGACGCCGGTTCGCGTCGCGAATAGGCGACAAGACAAGAATGTAGTGCGGTTTTCCGGCTCGGCTCGAATCGGAAACCCGCACTGGAATCGGAGCGCTGCGAGACATGCAGGAGTTCATGCCCGAGACAGCCATGGTCTTCGCCGCAGGTCTCGGCACGCGGATGCGGCCCTTGACCGACCATGTTCCGAAGCCGCTCGTGAAGGTCGCCGGCAAGGCCATGATCGACCACGTGCTGGACCGCTTCGACGCGGTGGGGCTTTCGACCGCGATCGTCAACGTGCACTACCTCGCCGACCAGATCGAGACGCATCTTTCCGCGCGCACGCGCCCGAGGATCATCGTCTCCGACGAGCGGCAGAAGCTCCTCGACCAGGGCGGTGGGATCCGCAAGGCCCTGCCGCTGCTCGGCGAGGCGCCCTTCTTCCTCGCCAACACCGATGCCTTCTGGATCGACGGGCCATCGGACAATCTGTTGCGCCTCGCCGAGGCCTGGAATCCGGACGAGATGGACGTGCTCCTTCTCGTCGCCGCGACGACCGCGAGCGTCGGGGTCGATTGGGCCGGCGATTTTCTCATGAGCCCCGACGGCCGGCTGTCCCGGCGCAAGGAGACCGAGGTCGCGCCTTTCGTCTACACGGGAATCGGGATCATCAAGCCCGAGCTTTTCGCCGCCGAGACGCGCGACGTGTTTCGCCTCGCTCCGTTCTTCTTCGAGGCGGCGGAGAAGGGGCGGCTCCACGGCCGTAGGCTCGACGGCTTGTGGCTGCATGTCGGCACACCGGAGGCGATCGACGAGGCGGAGCGCAGGATATCGGAGAGCGTGCTGTAGAGGCATCTCTCCACGGCTGCGCGATGTGGAGCGACGAGGTGACGGTTCGGCCGATCGTGCAATTCCCCGACCTGCGCCTCCATGTGGCGGCGGAGCCCGTGGTTGTGTTCGACGATGGCTTGCGCGGCCTCGCCACCGATCTCTTCGACACGATGCGTGCGGCACCGGGGATCGGAATCACGGCACCGCATATCGGTGTCCTGCAGCAGGTTGTGGTGTTGCAGCTTTCGGCCTCTGATGTGGTGCGGACCTATATCAACCCGAAGATTGTCTGGGCCTCGAGCGAGCGGTTGCGCCATCAGGAAGGCAGCGTCTCCATGCCCGGGATCGCCGAGGAGGTCGAGCGCTTTGCCCGCGTCCACGTCGCCTATCAGGACCTCGACGGCGCCGAGCAGTTCGAGGAGGCCGAGGGACTGCTCGCCGTGTGCCACCAGCACGAGATCGACCAGCTCGACGGGGTTTTTTGGATCGAGCGGCTCTCGCGGCTGAAGCGCGAGCGCTTGGTCAAGCGCTATGAGAAGGCGCTGAGGGGCTTACAGGCCTAAAGCCTTCAAGGAAGTGTCAGCTGTCCGAGACAGCGTCCCTGAGCGCGCCCAGCGGTTCGCGCTGTGCTCGACGCATGATCATTCTACCCCGAGAAACCGAGGCTCTCGCCGAGCGCCTCGCCGCAGCGCAGGACCTTTCCGTCGAGGACGCGATCCACCCTCGACGTACCCCAACTTTTCAAAGGAAACGATTTCTCGACAAAGGACATACGGCCCTTTATTTGACGCCGCCCCAGAAGCCGCGCAAGGAAGGGTGTCACACCGCTGTCCGCACGAGTCCCCCGCATGTCCCTACCCGCCCAAGAGAAAGCCGCGATCGCCCATGAGACCGCCGAGCTCCTGCTCGAGGTCGAGGCGGTCCTCGTCCGTCCGGAAATGCCCTTCATCTTCACCTCGGGATGGGCAAGCCCGGTCTATACCGACATGCGCAAGATCATCTCCTACCCGCGATTGCGCCGGCGCCTGATCGACCACGCGGTCACCGTCATCGAGCGCGAGATCGGCTACGAGGTGCTCGACGTGATCGCGGGCGGTGAGACGGCGGGCATCCCTTTCGCGGCCTGGATCGCCGACCGGCTGACGCTTCCGATGCAATATGTCCGCAAGCAGCCGAAAGGCTTCGGGCGCAACGCGCGCATCGAAGGCGACCTCCACAACGCAGGCCGCGCGCTCCTCGTCGAGGATCTCGCAACCGACGGGCGCAGCAAGCAGAGCTTCGTCAATGCCCTGCGCGAGGCCGGGCAGCGCTGCGACCACGCCTTCGTGTTCTTTTTCTACGACGTCTTTCCGCAGACCCCTACCCTGCTCGCGGAGCTCGGCATCACGCTGCACAGGCTCGCGACCTGGCACGACGTGCTCGCCGTCGCCCGCACACGCCACACATTCGATGCCGCGACCCTCGACGAGGTGGAGAAATTCCTCGGCGAGCCGGCGAGATGGTCGGCGGCTCATGGCGGCGCGGCGGACTTCGCGCCGGCCCGCTGAACCCTATTTTCCGGACGCCAGCCGCGCCACCTTCGACAAAGGAACACCCTGCAGGACGAGAAAGCCGAGCAGGATCCAACGCCCGAACAATGGCGCGAGCTCCTCGAACCGACGCACGAACCCCGTCGCGACGAGCGAACGTCGCGACCAAGGCGTCTCGCCGTCCGGGTTCGGCCGGTCGAGGCGGCGCAACAGGCCGAGGTATTGGACCTTGTCCCAGCCGCGCCCGACGAAGCGCTCGGCCCGCTCGATCAAGTGCTCGACGACATAGGCTCTCGCCTGCTGGTCCATGCCGCTCGTGCGCGCGGGATCGTAGCAGACCACATGGGAAAGCTGCGCGCGGTTCGAGAACTGGTTGCGGCCGTGGATGCGGTAGACCGCGACCGCCTCGTCGATCAGCACGCTGCCGCTGATCGCATTGACGCAGAGCAAGAGATAGAGATCGCTCCCGGTAATGAGGCTCGGCAGCTCCGGCTTGTCGAGGAAGAGGTCGAGCGCATCGCGGCGAAAGCAATTGCCGGAGGTCGGCGACCAGAGCCAATTCGGACCGGGCGCCACGAAGCGCAGGCGCTCGAGGATCTCCTCGTCGAGGTCAGCGCCGGGCCAGGAGTCCCCCACGAAGGGACGAAACGGACGCACGAGCCCACGCCGGACCCCTTTGCGGGTTTGCATCGTGCGGTTGAACGCCTCCTCCGTCCCGAGCACGACCTGATCGCCGACGAGCTGCAGCATGTCGCCGCTCGAAAATCCCACATGCTCGCGGAGCGAGAGATGCACATAGATGTGGGTCGCGACGCAATGCGGGAGAAGCAGGTCGTCGGCATCGAGGAAGACCACATAGGCGCCGCGCGCCTCGGCGAGGCCGGCGATCACCGCCCCGGATTGGCCGCGGTTCGGCATCAGCTCGACGGACTTGACCGCGGGCGCGCGGGCGAGGATGCCACGCAACACATCGGCGCTGTCGTCTGTCGAGCCGTTCTCGACGATGATGATCTCGATCCGCGGGTAGGTCTGGCGCAGGACGGAGTCGATCGCCGCGGGAAGAAACCGGCCGTAGTTGTAGTTGATGACGATGATGCTGACGAGGGGAAGACCCACGCCCCGCAACCCCTCCCCTTCGTGCACGGGCTCGCGCACCTGCAACGTCTCACCGACGATATCGTCCATACTTCGCCCTTTGCCGTAAACGAGGCTCAATCGAGGAGATCGGGCTCCGCGGCCACGATCCATTCCCACAGCGACTGAAAGTTCAGCACACCTCCGGCCTCGGTCCCGACCTGCCCGGCGGTGAGCCGCGCGACCTCGGGACGGATCGACGTCGCGGTCCCGGTCTTCATCGCCGGTTCTCCGGCATCGCCACAGAGCTGCTTTCCGCATCGGAAAGCAGCTCTACTGTCTTGTTTTATCGCAATTTCGCGACGCGAAGCCGCGCAGCGGTCCACGCTGGAAATTGCTCTAATACCCGCGCACGGGATCGACGATATCCTCGATCGGCTCGCCGCGCACGTAATGATCGAGATTGGCGAGAACCTTGCCCATGAGCCTTTCGGCCGAGGTCGCATCCGACCAGGAGATGTGTGGCGTGAGCCTCACCTTCGGATGGGCATAGAAAGGATGGCCCTCGGGCAAAGGCTCGGGCTCGGTCACGTCGAGGCTCGCGGCGGCGATGCGGCCTTCGTCGAGCGCGGCGAGGAGCGCGGTATCGTCGACGAGCGCGCCGCGCGCGACATTCACGACATGGAGCGACGGCTTTGCCCGCGCCAGAGCTGCCGCATCGAGAATGTGCCGCGTCTCGGCGGTCAGCGGCAGGACGAGCACGAGATGATCGGCCTCGGCGACCAGAGAAGGAAAGTCGGGCGCGGGCTCGGCCGGGGGATCGACCGCGCCGCCGCCGCGCCGCAGCGCCAGGATGCGCATCCCGAAGGGCTCGGCCCGCGCGGCGATCGCGCGCCCGAGTGCCCCGTAGCCGGCGAGGCCGAGGACCTTGCCGCCGAGCGTGCCGAGCGGCTTCTCGTTCCATTGCGGCTTCCAGTCTTGCGCGGCGCGGATGCGGATCGCCTCGAAGTTCTTCTCGTGGGCGAGGATCGACAGGAGCACGAATTCCGCGATCGGCGCCGCCGGGATGCCGCGGCCGCAGGCGACGATCGGGCCGTCGAGAACCCAGCGCGGCAAGAGCTCGACGCCGGTCGTGAGAATTTGGATGAAGCGCAGCCCGAAGGGCCAGCCCGGAGGCGGAGCGGCTTGGCGCGCCCAGAGGTGCTGGTGGGTCACGAGCACGTCGGCCTCGGGCGGGATCTCCCAAGGCGGTGCCCCTTTGGGATGCGCGACCACTTGTGGCTTCGACGGGTGCGCCGCCAGACGCTCGCCGAGCTTCTGGCCGCCCTGGTTGACGATGATCGGCGCCGGACGCCGCGCCTCGCCGGATGTTCCGGGGCCAGGCTCGCTCATGAGGCCGCGGCCACGCCCATCAGCGGCGCATGGTTGATCGCGCTCGCCTCCTCGTCGATCTCGAAATAGCGGATCGAGATATCGCGCGCGCCGTCCTCGGCGAGACGCGGGCCGAGCTGATCGTCGCCGAAGGCCCGGGCGGCCGCCAGGTCGTCGAAGAGATAGATGCCGCCCCGCATCGATGTCGCCGGATCCCGGATCCAGATCTTCCAGCGAAAGCCCGGGAGGCCAGAGATGAAGCGGGCGACGGCGTTCAAGTCCTCCCGCGTTTCGCGATCATGCTTCTCGCCCGGCAAGAAGTTCACCTGCATGAGCACCGGCATCGGCTCTTCCTTCGGGCTGGGGTACTTTTCGATTCGACAGGATCGGAAAGCACTCTGCATCTTCGTCTTACTCGCATTTTCGCATTGCGATGTCGCCGTTGCGAAACATCGCCAGCGAAATGCGAGCCGGCATCCACTTCGCTGGAAAATGCTCTAGGGGTCATGGGATCGGCCCGGCGAGGCCCGCATAGTGGCGCGCCGCGACATCTGGATGCGAGCGCAATCGGCCTTTCAGATAATTCGTCCCGGCATGCTGGAAAAGCGGATTTTCGGGATCGCGCGCGGGGCCCCGGGCAGCACCCGCGAGCGTCTCTGGAAGCGCGAGCAAAGGCATCGTGCAATCGTGCCCGGCGCCGAGGAAGAAGGCGACCGAGAGACGCTCGGCGCCGGCTGGAGGCGCCACGACGCGGTGCATGGTCGCCCGCAAGTAGCCGTCGGTCGCGAGCTCGAGCAGCTCGCCGATATTGACGACGAAGCTTCCCGGCCGCGGCGGCGCCAAAATCCAGGCTCCGTCCGAGGCTTCCACCTCGAGCCCGGCCTCGGTGTCCTGGAGGACCAGCGTCAGGATGCCACTGTCCTTGTGCGCGCCGACCCCTTGATCGCCGGTCGCCTCGCCGCGGCCGGGGTAGCGGATCATCTTGATATGCTGGTTCGGCGCGGCCGAGATGACGGGGTCGAGGGCATCGGGCTCCTGGCCGAGCGCCTCGGCGAAAGCGCGCAGGAGCGTCGCGGCGACCTCGGTCATGCTCGACTGCCACGCCAGAAGGACCGGGCGCAGCTCCGGCAAGGCCTGCGGCCATTGGTTGGGGCCTTGCAGGCGCATCCAGGCGGGAAGCCCCGGCCGCCACATCGCATCACGTTCCGAGTTGATGTCGAATTGCTCGCGCCAGTCGCGCTCGCCGCGCGTGAGCTCGCCGCCGGGACGCGTATAGCCGCGAAAATGCGGCGAGTTGACCATCTCTACCGAGAGCTTGTCCTCCTCCGGCAGCGCGAAGAATTTCCGCGAGACGAAAAGAACCTCGTCCGCGAGACGAGCCTCGACCCCGTGGCCCGTCAGGTAGAAAAAGCCGACCGCGTGGGCGGCCGCACGGAGGTCGGCGAGGAATTTTTCGCGCGCAACGGGGCCGGCATCCAGGCGACCGAGATCGAGGACCGGGAGAGCCGGCGAAGACGGCAGGATCGAGGTCATCTCGGGGGTCGTGATCCTCGGAAGTCGGTAGGGCGCCAGGCATCCCGGCCGGCCCGGCTCGGACGCCAGCATCGCCATCCTATCGCTCGTTCGCGGAACGGCCAAGCCACCTGCGGCAGGGTCTATAGCCGTGCGCGCGTCGCAGACCTATGTGTCGATCGAGGCTTCCCGAGGAGGGACGATCATGACCGGCTTTCGCATCGAGACGGACAGCCTGGGAGAGGTCCTCGTGCCCTCCGACAAGCTCTGGGGCGCGCAGACCCAGCGCTCGCTCGACCATTTCTCGATCGGCGACGACCTGATCCCGCGCGAGCTGATCGATGCCTATGCCGTCCTCAAGAAGGCGGCGGCGATCGTCAACGCCGAGGCCGGCCGGCTCGCTCCGAGCAAGCGGGACCTGATCGTCACGGCTTGCGACGAGATCCTCGCCGGACGGCATCGCGACATGTTCCCGCTGCATGTGTGGATGACGGGCAGCGGCACGCAATTCAACATGAACATGAACGAGGTCATCGCCAATCGTTGCGCCGAGCTCGCGCACGAGCCTTTGGGCGGGAAGACCCCGGTTCATCCGAACGACGACGTCAACATGTCGCAATCGACCAATGATACGTTCCCGTCGGCCATGTATATGGCGGCGGCCGTCGGGACAGTCGCATCCTTGCTTCCCTCGCTCGAGGGCCTTCGCGACGCGCTCGACCGCAAGGCCAAGGCGTGGTCCGACATCGTCAAGATCGGCCGCACCCACATGCAGGACGCCACACCGCTCACTCTCGGGCAGGAACTTTCCGGCTATGTCGTCATGCTCGACGACGACATCGAGCGCCTGCGGCAAGCGCTCGGCGGAGCCTATCGGCTCGCGCTCGGCGGCACGGCCGTCGGCACCGGGCTCAACGCTGCCCCGGGCTTCGACCGCGCCGTCACCGCGAAGATCGCGGAGCTGACGCGCCTGCCCTTCGTCACGGCCGACAACAAGTTCGCGGTCCAGGGCGCGCATGACGCGTTGGTGCAGCTCTCCGCGACGCTCTCGACGCTCGCGGTGTCGCTCCGCAAGATCGCCGACGACATCAGGCTGCTCTCCTGCGGCCCACGCGCGGGGATCGCCGAGCTGATCCTGCCCGAGAACGAGCCCGGATCGTCGATCATGCCGGGCAAGATCAACCCCACGCAATGCGAAGCGCTGACGATGATCACGATCCAGGTCATGGCCAACCACATGGCGGTGGCGATGGGAGGGGCCGGCGGCCATCTCGAGATGAATGCCTATAAGCCGCTCATCATCCACAATATCATGCAGTCGATTCGAATCCTGACGGACGGCACGAGCAACTTCCGGAGGTTCCTCGTGGAGGGCATGGAACCCGACCGCAAGCGCATCGCGGAACTCGTGGAACGCTCCCTCATGCTCGTCACCGCGCTCGCCCCGGCGATCGGCTACGAAAGGGCCGCGCAAATCTGCCATCGTGCCCAGCACGACGGCCTGACGCTGCGGGAAGCCGCGTCGAAGCTCGGCTATGTCACGGTCGAGGAGTTCGATCGTCTGGTCGACCCGAGAAAGATGGTCGGGCCGTCCAGGACTGAAGCGTGAACGCGGGACCTGCGTCGCATCGACCGGCAGCACTTCGCGCCTGCCCGCCGGTATAACGCGCTTCAGACTGGAGCTTTACTTTCACGCGGTAATGAACTAATTGCACCGGCGTAGGCGTTCGGGGGCGACCACCTGCCCTCCTCGTCTCGTTGTATCATCCATCGCCGTCCGTTTCGCGGTCGCCGCTCTCCTGTGGGTGCGTGGCGGGCGCCTCGTATTGCGAAGGGACTGTCGGCGTAGGATTTTTCCGATCCGGTCTCGCTCGATCCGAGGATCTTTCCATGGCGCCGATGGCGGAACAGCTCAAGCGCATTGCGCGCGCGGTCGGATTGCGGCGCGCACGGATCGCTTCCGCGCGCATGTATGTGGAGCGCCATGCCTTGGCGACCGGCTCTCGGGGCCGGCGTCGCAAGCACGGGCGGATCCTTTGCTATCATTCGATCGGCCAGTCGTGGATGGGCGTCAACGACGTCACGCCGGCGCAATTTCGTCGCCACATAGAGCTCGCGTTCCAAGCCGGCTTCCAGTTCGTTCCCGCCGCGCACGTCGCCCGATACGGAGGTCGAGCCAACGAGCTCGCCATCACCTTCGACGATGCGTTGAAGAGTGTCCGAACGCATGGGGCGCCGATCCTGAGGGATTACGGGATCCCATGGACGGTGTTCGTCATCTCGGGATGGGCCGAGCAACGCGACGCTTTCACCGCCGAGAATGCACTCGGATGGCGCGAGCTGCACGATCTCGCGGCCGACGGAGCCGGAGCCGCTCTCGGCAGCCATTCGGTGACGCATCCGGACTTCGGCCAGCTGGAGCCGTCCCGGATGCGCGACGAGCTCGAGGGCTCGCGGGACATGTTCGAGAAGCGGCTCGGATTCAGGCCCACCGAGTTCGCCGTGCCCTTCGGGCAATCGCGAAACTGGCCAGCCGCGGCCCGGACGGCAGCGGCGGAGGCCGGCTACGAGGTCGTCTATGCTCAAGCCGAGGACACCCGACCGCCCGGCACGGTGGCACGGACCTTCGTCACGAGAGTCGATCACGATCGGACCTTCACGGCCCTGCTCCGCGGAGCCTACGACCGCTGGGAGGAATGGTATTGACGAAACAGACCGCCGCAACCAACGGCTGTGCTGCCCTCGCTTACCCTCCTTGCGTCAGCGCGTGACCTGTTCACCACAGCGTGACCTCGTCTCGCGCGGTTCAGTCTCACAATCGTTGTCGATGAATGATACAAGCGAGTTGCTATCGGTGCTCACCTACTACAATGAACGCCCGAAGCAGAGCCCGAATGATGACCCCGGCTCGGAATGACAAATGCCTCTCGTCGACACCACAGTTGGTTCTACCGTCACGGAACGCCGCGGCGCGCTGCAGCGTATGCTGTCCGGCCTCGGCAGGATCTTGGCCCCTCCGATCGGCTCCTCCCAAGGCCTTCACGTCGATCCGGCGGAGGAGGCCGAACCGGATCCGAAGCTCTGGTCGAAGTTGCGACGAGGGTCTTGGTTCAGCGAGGAGATGACGTTGTTCCGCGCATGCCTTCGCTATGACGGCATGGATATCCGGAACGCGATCCTGGACGATCTGTCCCGATACTACGGCCTGTCGTCGGACGAGACCTTGCGCCGCTGCCGCCATTGGGAGGAATGGAGCGTCGACGAATGGCGTGCGGCGGACCGATCGACGCGCGAGGGTCTGCGCGAATTCTACAACTCCGTGCAATCCTGGTCGTTCGACCTGCTCTGGTATGCCTATCTCCAGGCTTCGGGCTTCGGCTTTCCCGCCTCGGTCGCGGCCGCGCGTTTCGCCCGGACGAATTGTTCCGGAAAGAGCCATCTCGACTTCGGATCCGGCGTCGGCGTGACGAGCCAGCTTTTCTCCCGGATCGGCTTCGACACCACCGCCGCCGATGTTTCGAGGTCCTTGCTCGATTTCGCGCAATGGCGACTCGACCGCCGTGGCGACCGCGTCGCTTTCTTCGACTTGAATACCGGCACGCTCCCGGACGAGCGTCATGACGTGGTCACCTCGATCGACACCCTGACGCACGTTCCGGATTTCGATGCGACCGTCCGCGACCTGCATCGCACCATTCGGCCGGGCGGCTGGTTGCTGACGAACTTCGACGTCCGGGCAAAAGGCACCGACGGCAGCGCCTGGCACCTCTACGACGACGCATTCGATCTGGAGTTGCGGTTGCGGCGCGTCGGCTTTGTCCAGCGCGGCAAGCTCGACGGCATGTTGCTTTGCTACCAGCGGGTGGACCCACGTAGCGTCGTGCATCGGGTGCGCACGTTTCGTGACCGGGTGACCCTCGAGCCGCCGGTGGGGCACGTCATCGCGGCCTGCAACCGGGTCCGATGGCCGACGCCGGATCGAGTTCGACGATACGTCCGGCGCGCAGCCGGAGAGCGCCGCAAGCCGGCATCGGCGCCCTGAGAGCTACACTCTCTCCATGTTGCGGCAGGAGCGCGAACGCGAGCAGCGCGCGGACCTCGAACGGTAGGCCTCGCGCTCGAGTCGCGTGACCTACACGTTGGCGATCGGGAAGGCCGTCTCCGACTTGATGCTCTCGAGCGCGAACCGCGAAGTGACCTTCTTCAAGGGCATTGCCTCGATCAGCCGCTTGTAGAACAGATCGAAGGCCGCCGTATCCGGCGCGACCACCCGCAGCATGAAATCCACATCCCCGGCCATGCGATAGACATCCATCACCTCGTCCATCGCCGCGATCTCCGTCGCGAAGCGGGTGAGCGCCCGGCCGGAATGATCACCGACCTCGACGGCGACGAAGACCGTGATCCCGAGCCCGAGCTTGGCCGGATCGAGCACGGCGATGCGGCGCTTGATCACGCCGGTCGACTCGAGACGCTGAAGCCGCTTCCAGCAGGGGGTCTGGGAGAGGCCGACCCGGGACGCGATCTCGGCAATGGTCAGTGACGCGTCCTTCTGCACGACGCGAAGAATTTTCCTGTCGATCGCATCCATGCTCGTAGGCCGGGTCATCGTCTCGCTCGCTCCGGGGAATGAGCTTTTATAGTCTATAGACTGCATAGAGTAAATATCCATATTCGAGGATCCGAAGCCGCGCAAGCCCGTGCGCCACGGCGGGCCTAGATCACGATGACTTTTGATCGAATCGATCCAAAGTCATGAAAAGTGATCGATTCCAAAAGTTTAGAGCGGCATGCGCGCCGAGAGCCGCTGTCCACTTTCCTCATCCCGCTCGAGTGACGCGCGCCGCCGCGTCGCGCCACGAAAGGTCGCGACGCGAACCGGTGTCCGCTTCGCCGGAATTTGCTCCAGAGGATCGCGGCGGGTCGAGAGAGGACGGCGCGACGAAGGGCTCGGATCCGATCAGCCGGCCTTCGGGCGCCGCGGGCGCGGCCGCTTTCCGGGCCAAGAGACGATATGATCGGGATAGTCGGCGAGCCGGACGCGGCGCTCGGATCGGCTGACGCGGCCGCGCACCGAGACGCCCGCCTCGTGCACGCTCGAAGCTCGGCCGGAAACGAGCGGATGCCACCAGGCGAGGTCGCGCCCCTCCGCGACGAGGCGATAGGCGCAGGAGGGCGGCAGCCAGGCGAGGGAGCGGGCCCCGTCGGGCGTGAGGCCGATGCAGTCGTGCACCTTGCGCCGGCGGTTCGCATAGTCGCGGCAGCGGCAGGTCTCGGCGTCGAGTAGCTTGCACGCCACGTCGGTGAAATGAATCTGTCCCGTGTCCGCGTCCTCGAGCTTGACGAGGCAGCACCGGCCGCAGCCGTCGCAGAGGCTCTCCCATTCGGCCGGGGTGAGGTCCTCCAGGGTCTTCTCCTTCCAGAACGGCCTCGCGGCATCGTTCTGACCGCCCTCGCTTCCTGCCGGCTCGGTGCCATTTCCGGCGAAACGGACCTGCGGACGCACGTCGTCTTGCATGTGTGTTCTCGTCTTTCGCGCGGTCGCCGCGGCGCTTCTCCAGCGCGTCCGCGCCTCGAGCGGATCTTTCCCACGTCTCGAGACGGCCCCGATATTATATATACGACGATTGCTCCGCAGCATCGGACAGGAAGATTCGACCTTGCTCGACCGCCCATGGCTCTCGCGTCTCCGGCAGCGGATCGAACGGACCTCCCTCGAGGTCGATGCGCGAGTCGATTCCGCCCTGTTCTGGATCGCCGTGCAGGCTCAGGACCGTTACGCGGCTTACTCGGCGTTCCTGAGCCGGTTCCGTATCCGTGGATGGCGCCGGCTCCTCGACGAGCTCGCCTGCGAGACGCTCACGATCGGCGTCGTTCTCGGCATCGGAGCCCTCGCCCTCGCCGTTCCGGCGTTTCGGGAGACGTCGGAGGACTGGCTGAAGAAGACCGATCTCGCCGTCACCTTCCTCGACCGCTACGGCCGGGAGGCGGGCCGCCGGGGGATCAATCACGACGACTCCGTCCCGTTCGAGGAGCTTCCTCCTCATTTGATCCATGCGGTTCTCGCCACCGAGGACAGGCGATTCTTCGATCATCTCGGGGTCGATATCATCGGCACGCTGCGCGCCCTGACCGTCAATGCCCGCGAGAACACCGTCGTTCAGGGCGGCTCGTCGATCACCCAGCAGCTTGCCAAGAACCTGTTCCTGTCGAGCAAGCGCACGCTCGAGCGCAAGATCAAGGAGGCCTACCTCGCGGTCTGGCTCGAGTTCCGTCTGCCAAAGCAGGAAATTCTTCACCTCTATCTCGATCGCGCCTATCTCGGCGGCGGAGCCTTCGGCGTCGAAGCCGCGGCGAAGTTCTATTTCGGCAAGTCGGTGCGCGATCTCTCGCTCGCCGAATCGGCGATGATCGCGGGCCTGTTCAAGGCGCCGACGAAATTCGCGCCGCACATCAACCTGCCCGCCGCGCGGGCTCGGGCCGCGATCGTCCTCAGCAACATGGTCGAGGCAGGCTACTTGACCCAGGGGCAAATCTACGCCGCCTTGCGCAATCCCGCGAAGGCGATCGAGCGGAGCCGCGAGTCGAGCCCGGATTGGTACCTCGACTATGCCTACGACGAGGTGAAAAGGCTCGCCGATGCGGGCAAGCTCGGCGACGATCGCGTGCTCACGGTGCGCACGGCGCTCGATACCGACCTGCAGAGGGTCGCTGATGCGGCGATCGAGGACCAGCTGCGCCAGCACGGCCCGAGCTACAAGGCGGATCAGAGCGCGATGGTCGTCGTCGAGCCGCTTGGGGCACTCCGAGCGATGGTCGGCGGGCGCGACTATGGCGCGAGCCAGTTCAATCGCGCGACCGACGCGCTGCGCCAGCCGGGCTCGTCGTTCAAGCCCTTCGTCTATGTGACGGCGTTGATGACCGGCAAGTTCAAGCCTTCCACGATCGTGGTCGATTCCCCGATCTGCCTCGGCAATTGGTGCCCCCGCAACTACAAGGGGACCTTCGCCGGCAGGGTTCCGCTCGAGACGGCCTTGGCGCGATCGCTGAACACGGTCGCGGTCCGTCTCTCGGTCGAGATCGGCAAGGCCGACTCGGTACCCGGCCACAACAACATGTTCGAGGCCGCCAAGCGCGGCCGCGCCAAGATCGTCGCGACCGCGCGTGCCATGGGGCTCACGACGCCCTTGATCGACACCGTCTCGCTGCCGATCGGGGCCGGCGAGGTCACCGTCCTCGACATGGCTTCCGCCTATTGCACCTTCGCCAACGGCGGCCTGCGCGCGCCGGCCTATGCCGCGGTCGAGATCGCGAACAGCCGCGGCGAGGTGATCTACCGGCAGGACCGCGACGGGTCGGCGCCGCACCGGATCATCGAGGAAGACACGATCGCGACGATGGATTCCATGCTGGTGAAGGTCGTCGAGGCCGGCACCGGCGGGCGCGCCCGGCTCGACGACAGGGAGGTCGGCGGCAAGACCGGGACGACGAACGGCTACAAGGACGCCTGGTTCATCGGCTTCACCGGCAATTATGTCGCGGCGGTCTGGTTCGGCAACGACGACGACTCGCCGATGCAGAAAATGACGGGCGGCTCGCTTCCGGCGTCGACCTGGCACGAGGTCATGGCCTATGCCCATCGCGGGCTCGATCCGAGGCCGCTCCCGGGACGGCCGATGCTCGCCGCCGCGCAAGGTACCCCCGCCGGCGCACCTTCTCCGGCTGCTGAGACAGCCACCGCGCAACGACCGGGCGGTCTTTCGGCACGCGCCGTAGAGGTCCTTCGGGAGATCGAGGCCGCGATGGCGGAAAGGGCGAGCAAGGAGAGGCGACAGGACCCGGGCGAAGCCGATGCCGCCGTGCTCGGCGGCGACAAGGGGGATGCCGCGGCTCGGGCGCGGCACAACGTCCCGGAGCACGGCGGCTGATGTCGCCTCGAGACGACCCGATCCCGGTCGTGCGACCCGGTAGGGCAACTCCACACGGCGGTGCATGCAGATGATATGGTGGGGCCGCACCGGATCTCGCCCGGCGCAGAAATCTCGGCTTCGCGAGCTGAGCACGCCACGCCAGATCCTCGCCTCGTTCAGCCGGATCCTCGCCGTCTGCGTCGCAGGCATCCTGCTCGGGCTCCTGCTCACCTTTCTCGCGATCGAGCGCGGGACAGGCATCGGCACGGTCGAGGCGGGACCCTGGACCTACCGGCCGAGCATAGGCACGACCGAGATCGACCCCTATACCCGCGCCATGCTGGCGCGCTCCGGAGAGCTGCCGCTCGGCGCCGCGGAAGGGCTGAGCATCACGGCGCGCGGCGACAGCGCCGGAGCCACATTCGATCCCGGCTGCGACTATGTCGTCGCGGGCGCCGTTCCGCGCGCGCGATACTGGACGCTTTCGGTGCACTCGCCCGAGGGCGATCTCGTCGCCAATGCTGCCGGCCGCTACGGCTTCACGTCGGCCGAGATCTTGCGGTCGGCGGATGGCGGCTTCGAGATCATCGTCGCGCCTCGAGCCCGTCCCGGCAATTGGCTGCCGAACGGCAACGCGACGCGATTCGTCCTCGTCCTGCGCCTCTACGACACCGAGCTCGACACGAGGTCCGCGCCGCTCGACGGCACAGCCCTGCCACGGATCACGAAGCTGCGCTGCCGATGAACCCGACCGACCGTTTCCTCGCCGCAGCGCTCCTCGTGTTCGCGACCCTTTGCGTCGCCGGGATCGTCCACATCGTCGCGATCCTCGCGATTCCACGTCTCGTCGAGGCCGATCCCTTCGCGCGGCTCTCCGCACTGACCGAGCCCGGGAGGATGCAGCTCCTGCCCCGACCTGCGCCGGGCGCGCCGCTTCCTCCCTTCAGCGATCCGGCTGTGGCGCGGGCGGTCTGCCTGTTCGATCTGTCCAAGACGGCGCTTCGCCTCGCCGGCACGATCGATGCGGACCGGCTGCTCATGCTGTCGTTCCGGACCCGGGACGGTCACGTCTTCTTCGCCCTGACCGATCGCGCCGCGGTCCGCCGCGAGCTGAATATCCTCGTGTTGAGCCCATCGCAATTGGAGGAGATCGAGACGTCGGCCGGCACGGACGAGGATGCGCCGCAAGAGCTGCGCCTCGTCGCGCCGGCAGTTCAGGGGATCGTTCTCGTCGACGCGCCGTCCCCGCTGCCGGGGGAATGGCCCGGCGCCGAGGAACGCGTGATGCGACTGAGGTGCGAGGCCGAGGCGATCGCCGTGGAATGAGCCGCTGCTTCACCTTTGCCGCGAAGCTCACGCTTTACGACACTCGCGTCGCGGCCAGCACGAACGATGGTCACGCGACGCATCGACTATGATGCACCTCGGTCCGGCCGCAATCACAGGCTTCGTCCCGTCCGATCGAGCAGGAATGGTGCACCCGCGCGCGGAAGTGTCGAGCTCTTCGCGATGCGAACCGGCGCGGGCTCGCCGAGGACGGTTCCGGAGCTGGCATCCGTGGCGCGGAATGCAAGTCTACAGCTTTATTTTATCGCATTTTCGCATTTCGCTGGCGATGTTTCGCAACAGCAACGTCGCAATGCGTAATACGAACCAGTATCCGGGTCGCCGGCCGGCTAGAGCGGGACGAGGAAAAGCGGACACCGGTCTTCCGCCCGCATCTCGGCCTGAACTTTTGGAATCGATCGAGTTTTGACTTTGGATCGATTCGATCCGAAGTCATCGTGATCTAGTCCCGTGGGCTCATCCGAGCTCTGCCTCCTCGCTTGCGCACAACTCCCTCCGGCACTGCAGCCGTCATCACGGGAGCTTCCTGCGGCAGCAGAGCGTCGAAATGCCTTGCTGCCGAGCGCTTTGCACGCGGCCTGCGCAACGGCTTCGGTGCTTCCTCGGCATCGTCGAGGCGGCAGCGCCAAATTCCGGTGAAAAGGAGAATGGTCGCGGATTGCGTCGGAGTGCTCGTGCCTGGCTTGCGCCTCGGACACCGGAATTTCAGGACCTCACCCATCGGCTCGTCTCCGAATGCTGATGTCTGCACGAGCGATTCGTCTTGCTTGCTGCATGGAAGCTCGGTCTCGCCGCCCTCGTGAACCTACTGCATGGACGTTGCCGAAGTTTCAGCTACGCCGGTGAAATAGCGCCGATTCGCTCGAAATCTCGGCGACCTCGTCGCGGTGCTCGTGTGGTCGAACCTTGCCCCGTGCCGGGACGGATCGAGGTGGAGTTTCGCACATGCCGAGCCCTGCACCCGCTGGAGGAAAATGCTGCGCGCCACGCTCACAGAAACTGGGCGAGCCCGGGAATGGCCGCGGCGACCTGGCCGACGCGCTCGTCGCCGGCCTTCTCCCGGACGTAGCCGAACACCTCCTTGCCGACCGCCTGCATCTCGCCCATGCCGAGACCGAGCGCCCCGAGCTTGCCAGCGAGCCCCATGAGGCCACCGAAAAGGGATTTGCCGCCGCCGGCATCGGCAGCCGCCGCCGCCTCGGCAGCACCCGGCATTGCCGCGAACAGGGCGTCGACGTCTTGCGCCGGCCCCTCCTTGCGAAGGAAGGCGAGAATCAACCCCACGGCCGTCCGAGCCACCTCGGGCTCGATGCCGGCGGAAGCGCTGATACGTGCGATCAAGTCATCCATTCGAGCCTCGTTTCGTCGCCTCGATCAGAGATCCGATTCCTCTGGATCGGAACTCCGCTCTACGTCCTGATCTGTCGCAATTTCGTGACGCGAAGTGGTCTCCGCTTCGCTGGAAATTGCGCTTGCCGTCATTCGGACCGCCGCATCGACTGCTCATTCCTGGACATGACACACTATTTTCAGAGGACTGTCATGACCCGTTCAGGTAAGGCATCGTCCCGGGCAAAGCCGAAAAAGCAAGCGCGCCGATCCCCTCGAAACGAGAGCTGCACGACCGATTCGACACTCGGGCGCGAGAATCTTGTATAGGACCTCTGCACGACGCGTTCCTCTGGCGCCGGCCCCGGGGACAATGACCGACGAACCTCGTGCCGAGCTGTACTCGCGAGAAGTTTCCGATCCGACCGCCTCGGAAACCCGCTTCACGTTCTCGTTCTTTCGCAATTTCGCATCGTGATGTCGCTGTTGGGGAACATTGCCGGCGATATGCGAACCAGCGCCGCTTCGCCGGAAATTGCTGTGAGGAACCCGATGATGGGCGATGATCCAGGACCACCCCCCGACCGCATCCTCGTCGGCAAAGCCGACGAAGGCCTCGGCACCCTGTTGCTCGCGCTCGGCAATCGCCACGGGCTCGTCGCAGGGGCGACCGGGACCGGCAAGACCGTGACCTTGCAAGTTCTGGCGGAAGGGTTCTCCCGAGCCGGCACAGCCGTCTTCGCGGCCGACGTGAAGGGCGATCTCGCCGGAATTGCGATGCCGGGCGAGTCGAAGCCCGCGTTCGTGCGCCGCGCACGAGAAATCGGGGTGGCCTACGCGCCGGACCGGTTCCCGGTCGCGTTCTGGGACCTCCTCGGCGAGCAAGGCCATCCGGTCCGCGCCACGATCTCCGACATGGGTCCCCTGCTCCTCGCGCGCCTGCTCGAGCTGAACGAGGTCCAGGAGGGGGTGCTGAACATCGCCTTCCGGCTCGCCGACGAGGACGGCCTTCTGCTCCTCGATCTCGCCGACCTGCGCTCGGTCTTGCAGCATGTCGGCGAGAACGCCTCGGCGCTGACGAAGCGCTACGGCAATGTCGCCCCGGCGACGATCGGCGCGATCCAGCGCCGCCTGCTCACGCTCGAGAACCAGAGGGCCGCGGCCTTCCTCGGCGAGCCGGCGCTCGACATCAACGACTTCCTGCGCACCGATGCGTCGGGCCGCGGCGTCGTCAACCTGCTTGCCGCCGACAAGCTCCTCGCCGCGCCGCGCCTCTATGCGAGCTTCCTCTTATGGATGCTCTCCGAGCTTTTCGAGCACTTGCCGGAGGTCGGCGACACCGAGCGGCCGAAGCTCGTCTTCTTCTTCGACGAGGCGCATCTTCTCTTCGATCACGCGCCGAAGGCCCTCCTCGACGCGATCGAGCAGGTGGTCCGGCTCATCCGCTCGAAGGGAGTGGGCGTCTATTTCGTGACCCAGAATCCGCTCGATATTCCGGATGCCGTGCTGGGACAGCTCGGCAATCGGGTCCAGCATGCGCTGCGTGCCTTCACCCCGCGCGACCAGAAGGCGGTCAAGGCGGCAGCGCAGACCTTTCGCGCCAATCCCGCTCTCGACACGGTTGCGGCCATCACCGAGCTCGGCGTCGGCGAGGCCCTGGTCTCCATGCTCGACGAGAAGGGCAATCCGTCCGTCGTGACACGCTGCAAGATCGCCCCGCCCATGGCGCGGGTCGGGCCGATCAGCGTGGAGGAACGCCGCGCGATCATGGAGGCGAGCACGCTCCGCGCCAAGTACGAGACTTCGATCGACCGCGAATCGGCTTTCGAGAGTCTCCAGCGCCGTGCGGGCGGAGCGACGCAGGGGGCTGCGCCTCTCGGCAAGGACCGCCCGGCGGAGGAGGCACCCGTATCGGGCGGCGGCCTTCTCGGCACGCTCGCCGGAACGGTCACCGAAGCCCTGTTCGGCACCAAATCGGGGTCGGGCCGCAAGAAAATGTCGACCGCAGAAATCGCGTTCCGCTCGGCGGTTCAGTCGGCCGCGCGCACGGCCGGCACGAAGATCGGCCACGCGATCCTGCGCGGGATCCTCGGCAGCATCTCGAAGTCGCGCTGACGCGCAACGCGGCGTCGGATCGACGAGCCCCCTCTTCAAACATCGTAGTAGAGAACGAACTCGTAAGGGTGCGGGCGTAGCCGAATCTCGTCGATCTCCCGCGTCCGCTTGTAGGCGAGATGGGTCTCTACGACGTCCTTCGTGAAGACACCACCGGCGAGCAGGAATTGATGATCGGCTTCGAGCGCGTCGAGCGCCTCCTCGAGCGTGGCCGGCGCCGACGGCACCTTGACGAGCTCCTCCGGCGGTAGATCGTAGAGATTCTTGTCGATCGCTTCACCCGGATCGATTCGCGTCCGGATGCCGTCGAGACCCGCCATCAACATCGCCGCGAACGCCAGGTAGGGATTGCAGGCAGGATCCGGGCAGCGGAACTCCACCCGCTTGGCTTTCGGGTCCGCCGTATACATGGGGATTCGGCACGCCGCCGAGCGATTACGCGCCGAGTAGCCGAGATTGACCGGCGCTTCGAAGCCGGGCACGAGCCGACGGTAGGAATTGACGGTCGGTGCGCAGATCGCGAGCAATGCCGGGGCGTGCTTCAGGAGCCCGCCGATATAGTGGCGCATCACGTCGCTGGACCCGGCGTAGCCGGTGCCTGCGAAGATCGGTTGTCCCCCTTTCCACACACTTTGATGGACATGCATGCCCGAGCCGTTGTCGCCGAACAGAGGCTTCGGCATGAAGGTGGCGGTCATGCCCCGCTTGCGCGCGACATTCTTCACCACATACTTGTAGATCATCACATTGTCGGCCATCCGGGTCAGTGGCGCGTACCGCATGTCGATCTCGCCTTGGCCGCCCGTCGCGACCTCGTGGTGATGGGCTTCGACCTCGATGCCGATTGCTTCCAGGAGCGACACCATATGGGTCCGCGCATCCTGGAGGGCGTCGGCGGGGGGAACCGGAAAATACCCCTCCTTGGGGCGCAGCTTGTGACCGAGGTTCGGGCTGCTTCCGGTCGCCGCATTCCAATTGGCCTCGACCGCGTCGATCTCGTAATAGCCGTAGTTGGTGCTCTGATCGTAGCGCACGTCGTTGAAGACGAAGTGCTCGAGCTCCGGACCGAAATAGGCGACGTCGCCGATCGCCGTCTCCTCGAGGTAGGTCTCGGCCTTTTGCGCCACCTGCCGAACGTCGCGGCTGTAGGGCTGTTGCGTGATGGGATCACGGATGTTGCAGATCAGGACCAGCGTCGGCGCTTCCGTGAACGGATCGAGGAACGCCGTAGCGGGGTCCGGAACCACCATCATGTCGCTTTCCTGAATCTCCTGGAAGCCGCGAATGGAGGAGCCGTCGAAGCCGACGCCCTCCGCGAAGCTGTCGAGATCGAGCGCCCGCGGCGGAACCGAGAAATGCTGCCACAAGCCCGGAAGGTCGGCGAACCGGAGATCGACCATCTCGATTGCGTGCTTCTTGATCGTCTCGAGGACATCGTCCGCGCTCTTGCAATTGTACAACATCGCGTGTTCCTCCCGGGTGGCTCGGCAGAGCCGAGATGGTTTATTCTTACCCCGTTCGAAATTTTGACACACGTGAAACCTGGTGTCGCGCCGAAGCTCCCTGCATCTTGTCAAGATAAAGCTGTTTCTGAAGCTTTAGTTCCGCATTTTTGGCTTTAGTGTTACTATGACACCTCGTCCAATTCCGGATTGTGAGCAGCAAGCGGCAGACATATAGTTTGCAGACGATCGAGCCGCGGCCCGGGTCGTGAAGTGCAGCTGCAACGCCGAGGCCCGGACGTCGCGAGGCTCGCTCCCAGCATCGGAGGACCCACGATGACCGTCACTCCAACGCTCGAGAATTATTTGGAAAGAAAGAACATCGACTACGATGTGGTCCTGCACGAGCCGACCTTGTCGTCGAGCCGCACGGCCCAGGCGAGCGGCATATCCGGCAAGCGAATCGCCAAGGCGGTCGTCGTTCGTGACGGCGACAGCTTCGTCCTTGCGATCCTGCCGGCCTCACGCCACATCGACCTGCCCGACCTCGGGAAGCTGCTCGGCTTCGACGTCACCTTGGCGACCGAGCAAGAGGTTCGGCAATTGTTCGAGGACTGCGCTCTCGGCGCCGTTCCGGCGGCCGGCGAGTGCTACGGGCTCGATGTCGTCGTCGACGACAGTATCGAGGCCCAGCCGGACATCTACCTCGAGGGCGGCGATCACGCGACCTTGATCCATTTGACCCATGCGCAGTTCGCGCGCTGCACCGAGGGCGCACGGCACGGGCGCTTCAGCACCCACGACTGAGCCCGAGCACTTTCCGGTTCCGTCCGATCGGAAAGCGCTCTTGCGCTCGAGTGAGCGTGTCACGGGACTCGCGTGCTTCGCCGCCAGCGGTCGAGGAGCGCGGCCGCCGCGAGGCTCAGCCACACGAAGGCGATCATGAGCGTCGAGACGGCATTGACCTGGGGCGATACGCCGAGCCGCACCTCGCTGTAGATGCGCATCGGCAGGGTGGTCGATCCGGGTCCGGTGGTGAAGCTCGCGAGCACGAGATCGTCGAGCGACAAGGTCATCGCGAGCAGGAAGCCCGCCGCGACGGCGGGAAAGATCAACGGCAAGGTAATCCTGCAGAAGGTCGTCACCGGCCCGGCGCCGAGATCGGCTGCGGCTTCCTCCAGCGTCCGATCGACGCCCACGAGCCGCGCCCGGACGATCACGGTCACGAAGCCGAGGCCGAGCGTCGCATGGGCGACGACGAGGGTCACGAAGCCGCGCTCGAGGCCGAGCGAGACGAAGAGCAGGAGAAGCGCGAGGCCCATCACGACCTCGGGCAGGACGAGCGGCGCATAGATCATCCCCGCAAAGAGCGTGCGGGACCGGAACCTCGCGAAACGATCGAGCGCGATCGCCGCGAGCGTGCCGAGAATTGTGGCGATGGTCGCCGAGGCGACGGCGGCCTCGGCCGTCGTCGCGGCGCTCGCGAGAAGCTGCTCGTTCTCGAGAAGTGCACCGTACCAGCGTAGCGACCAACCGCCCCAGACGGTCGCGAGGCGCGAGGCATTGAAGCTGTAGAGGATTACGAGCGCGATCGGCGCGTAGAGGAACAGGAAGCCGAGGCAGAGCACGAAAGCACGCGGAAGCGGGGCCGCGCCTCTCATGGGGTTTCCCTCGGCGTCAGCGCTCCGTCCTTCACCTGCAGGCGCTCGTAGAGCGCGAGCGGGCCCGCGAGCAAGGCGAGCAGCACGACGGCCGCGGCCGCGGCGGCCGGCCAGTCGCGATTGGCGAAGAAATCGCTCCAGAGCACCGTGCCGATCATCAAGGTTCCCGAGCCGCCGAGAAGGTCCGGGATGACGAATTCCCCGACCGCGGGGATGAAGACCATGAGCGAGCCGGCGGCGATGCCCGGCCAGGCGAGTGGCAGCGTGATCCGCGCGAGGACCTGCAACGGTGCGGCGCCGAGATCGGCCGCCGCCTCCCGTAGCGTCTTGTCCTGCGCGTCGAGGGCGGCATAGAGCGGCAGGACCATGAAGGGAAAATAGGCATAGACGATCCCGATCAGGACCGCCGTATTCGTCGCGAAAATATGGAGCGGCGCGTCGATCAGGCCGAGGCCGCGAAGGGCGAGGTTCAAGAGGCCCTCGTCCTTCAGGATCATGATGAAAGCATAGACGCGCACGAGCGCGCTGGTCCAGAACGGCGCGATCACCAGCACCAGCAGCAAGGGGCGAAGCCGCGCGTCCGAACGCGCAATCGCGAGCGCCATCGGAAAGGCGAGGACGAGCGTGACGAAGGTCGCCGCGGCGGCCATCGCCAAGGAGCCGAGATAGGCGTCGAGATAGAGCGAGTCCGCGGCAAGCCGGGCGAAGGCATCGAGCGAGAGCTCTCGCAGCTTCTGCGACAGGATCACGGGATCGAGCGTGTCGAAGACCGGCGTATAGGGCGGACGGCCGAGCGCCGATTGCGACAAGGCGACCCGGAGCACGAGCGCGAATGGGGCGAGGAAGAAGGCGAGGAGCCAGAGATAGGGCAAGCCGAGGACGACAAGCCGGCCGGCCTGTGCGGGGCGTCGGTGGCGCGCGATCATGCCCGCAGGACCACGCAGGACTCCGGCGCGAAGGTCGCGACGACGGAATCGCCGGGCTCGAACATCTCGTCGCCCGGACCCGTATTCGGCCGCGCGGCGCGCAGGACGAGGCCCGCGGCGATCGCGACGCGATAGAGCGTGACATCGCCGAGATAGGCTTTCTCGGCGATCGTACCGGGGAAGGCATTGGCTTCGATCGCGCCGCTCGCGGTCCGCGCGAGGACGACCCGCTCCGGGCGCACGGCGACGATGATCGCGGCTCCCGGGGCGAAGCGGGCTCGAGGTCCGATATCGAGCACGCCCGCCGCGGTCGCGACCTTTCGCCGATCCTCGTCGGGGCCGACGACCTCCCCGTCGAAAAGATTGATCTCGCCCACGAACTCGGCGACGTGGCGCGACGCCGGCCGCTCGTAGATCTCGGCGGCGGTGCCGATCTGTTCGATCCTGCCGGCACGCATCACGGCGATACGGCCGGCCATGGCCATGGCCTCCTTCTGGTCGTGGGTGACGACGAGAAAGGTCGTGCCGAGCGTCTTTTGCAGGTGCACGAGCTCGAACCCCGTCTCCTCGCGCAGGCGCTTGTCGAGCGCGGCGAGCGGCTCGTCGAGGAGGAGGAGCTTCGGGCGCTTGACGAGGGCTCGGGCGAGCGCCACGCGCTGCCTCTGGCCGCCCGACAATCGATCCGGGCGCCGCGCGCCGAGCCCCTCGAGCTGGACGAGGCGCAGGCCGTCGGCGACCCGCGCCGCGATCTCCTTTTTCGGCAACCCGTCCTGGACTAGGCCGAAGGCGATGTTCTTCTCGACGCTCATATGCGGGAAGAGCGCATAGGACTGGAACATCATGTTGACGGGACGCCGATGCGCCGGCACCTCCGTCACCTCCTCGCCGTCGATGAGGACGCGGCCTTGGTCCGGGGTCTCGAAGCCGGCGACGAGGCGCAAGAGCGTGGTCTTGCCGCAGCCCGACGGTCCGAGAAGGGCGAAGAGCTCACCCTTTCCTATGGTGAGCGACACGTCGTTCACGGCAGTGAACCCACCGTGGCGCTTCGTGACATGCTCGAGCCGCAGCAGAGGCATGGCAGGTGCCTCGGACACCAAGTGCGCTAGCCCCCCTCGCGCATAGCTTCCGAGAGGCGGGTCTCGAGCACGTGAGGCTTCAAGAGAACCAAGGCGCCCCGGGTCTTCTCGACGAGGCCTTCCTGCGCCATGGCCGACAGCTCGCGGGTCACCTGCTCGCGGCGGCAGCCGATCCGCGCGGCGAGCACGTGATGGAAGGGCGGCGGCGTCACCGCGCGCTCGTTGGGCTTCCCGGGCCTCGGGTGCGCCGCGCGGAGCAACTCGGAATAGAGCCGGTGCTTCAGGTCGAAAATCGAATGCTCGGTGAGCCTCGCGTTGAGCTCCCGGATGCGTCCGGTGAAGAGCCGCAGGATCCGCTCGCAGGTCGCCTGCGAGGCGAAGATCACCTCGCGGAACACGGCGGGCGGCATGATGCAGACCTCGGAGCGCGTGAGCGCCGTGACATTGGCCGAGCGCTTCACCGCGTCGATCGCCGCCATCTCGCCGAAGAACTGGCCGGCCTTGATCTCGCCGAGGATCACCTCTTTCCCGGCGACGGTCCGGATCAGGACGCGAACCTCCCCGGTGATGATGAAATAGACGTCGGAGGATTCGTCCTCGAAATCGACGACGGTCGCGCCCTCCTCGAAGCGCTTCCAGGTGCAGCGCCGGTCGAAACGCTCGAAATCGAGGTCGGTGACGTCCTTGAAGAAGGGGACGCGGGCAAGGCTCTGCATGGCGGCTCGCTCGAATCGGATTGTGCAACGGCCAATCCGTGGATGCACCGCGAGAATAGCACAAGAGCCGGAAAATCGAGCGGCCGGCGGGACGTCGCCCCGCCGGGCCTCCGCCCGAACCTACAGCGCGGGGCGCGGCGAGGTCGCGCCGTCGGGCGGCAGGATCGGATAGGTCACCTTCGGCTGCTCGCCCGTCAGGCTCTCGAGAAAGGCCGTGATCTTCTCGACCTCGTCCTTCGAGAGCTGCTCGCCTTTCTGGATCGCGCCCATCGAGGCGACCGCCTCCTTCAGGCTCCAGATCTTGCCGGTGTGGAAATAGGGCGCGGTGAGGGTGATGTTGCGCAGCGTCGGAACCTTGTAGACATAGGTGTCGTCGGCGTCCTTCGTGACCGTCGCGCGGCCCTTGTCGTCCGGCGGCAGGAGCTCGGCTCCGGGCTTGATGGTCGCGCCGAACCGCGCATACATGCCGCCGCCGATGTTCTGGCCGTTGTGGCAATCGGCGCAGCCCTTCTCCATGAAGAGGGCGAGGCCGGCCTTCTGCTTCGCGGTCAAGGCGTCGTGATCGCCGCGGAGATAGCGGTCGAACGGCGCATTCGGGGTAATCAGCGTCGCCTCGAAGAGCGCGATCGCCTTTTGCGCATTGTCGAGCGTCACCGGGCTCGGATCGCCGGGAAATGCCCCGGCGAAGGCCACGCCATATCCGGGAATGGTCCGCAGCAGCGCGACCACGTCGGTCTCGGTGGAAGCCATCTCGATCGGGTTGACGATCGGCCCGCCCGCCTGCTCCTCGAGGTCCTTGGCGCGGCCGTCCCAGAACTGGGCGAGGTTGAAGCCCGCGTTCAGCACGGTCGGTGCATTGCGCCCGCCGCGCTGCCAGCGATGCCCGACCGAGGTCGGCGCGCCGTCGGCCCCGCCGAGGCCGAGATTGTGGCAGGAATTGCAGCTGATCGCATGGCTCGCGGACAGCCGCGGCTCGAAGAAGAGCATCTTTCCGAGCTCGACCTTCTCCAGCGTCGCCGGATTGCCGGGCAGCTCGGGCGGCGTGAGCGGGATCGGCTCGAAGAGGTTCCGCGCGGCGGCGAGAAGCGCGTCCTCGGCCCCGGCAGGCGTAATAAAGACAATACAGAGCGACACGAAAGCAGCTCCGAAGCGCTTCGCCATGGGACCTTCCTCGAGGATGCGGGATGACGCCGCTCCCTTAGCCGGCGAGCGCTGGCTTGTCAATTTTCACGCTGCGCTGCGGCACAAGCGCACGTCTCGACATCGCCGCGACTGGATGGCATGAACACCACGACCCGAAAGGTACAAGCGACCATGGACGACGTGACAGAGCTCGAGGCCCGAACGCTCGCGGAGATCGCGGCTGCATCCGACGAGGCGGCGCTCGAGGCGGTTCGCGTCGCGGCGCTCGGCAAGAAAGGATCGATCTCGGCACTCCTCGCGAGGCTCGGCACGATGGCGCCCGAGGAGCGCAAGGCCCGCGGTGCGCTCGTCAATGCGCTGAAGGACAAGGTCGCCGAGGCCTTGGCGGAGCGCCGCACCGTCCTGAAGGAGGCGGCGCTCGAAGCCAGGCTCGCGACCGAGACGCTCGACGTGACGCTTCCCGCCCGGGCTCAGCCGGCGGAGACGGGCCGTATCCATCCGATCAGCCAGGTCATGGACGAGCTCGCCGCAATCTTCGCCGACCTCGGGTTCTCGATCGCGGAAGGCCCCGACATCGAGAGCGACGACTACAACTTCACCAAGCTGAATTTCCCGCCGGACCATCCGGCGCGCGAGATGCACGACACGTTCTTCTTCGCGCCCGGCCCCGACGGGACGCGTAAGCTCCTGCGCACCCATACGAGCCCGGTCCAGGTCCGCACCATGCTCGCGCAGAAGCCGCCGATCCGGGTGATCTGCCCGGGCCGCACCTATCGCTGCGATTCCGACCAGACCCATACGCCGATGTTCCACCAGGTCGAGGGCCTGGTCATCGACCGTTCCGCCCACCTCGGCCACCTGAAATGGGTCCTCGAGGAATCCTGCAAGGCCTTCTTCGAGGTCGCCGACGTGAAGATGCGGTTCCGGCCGAGCTTCTTCCCTTTCACCGAGCCCTCGATGGAGGTCGATATCCAATGCTCCCGCAAGGGCGGCGAGATCCGGTTCGGCGAGGGCGAGGACTGGCTTGAGATTCTCGGCTGCGGCATGGTGCACCCGAACGTGCTCGCCAATTGCGGCCTCGATCCCGAGATCTACCAGGGCTTCGCCTGGGGCATGGGCATCGACCGGCTCGCAATGCTGAAATACGGCATGCCGGATCTAAGGGCGTTCTTCGAGGCGGACGTCCGGTGGCTGACCCATTACGGGTTCCGGCCGCTCGACATGCCGAACCTCGTCTCGGGCCTCAGCTGCTGAAACGGAGGCAGGCGATGCGGCCGGAGGACACTCCACCGCGCCCGAGCGCCATCGCGGCCGTCTTGCCGATCGAGGCCGCCGCTGCACCGCCGCGCGCGAAGGCGTCGATCGCGCCGGAGCCTTTCGCCTCGCGACTTGCCGGCCGGGAGAAGCGTCCCCTCGGCGATCGCTTCGGGCTCACGAATTTCGGCGTGAACCTGACACGCCTGGCGCCGGGGGCGGCTTCCGCTCTCCTCCACCGCCATTCGCGTCAGGACGAGCTCGTCTATATCCTCGAGGGGACGCCGACCTTGCTCGTCGGCACCGAGGAAATCGTCCTGCGGCCCGGCATGTGCGCCGGCTTTCCGGCAGGCGGTGTAGCGCATCATCTCGTCAATCGGTCCGACGCGGACGTGGTTTTCCTGGAGATCGGTGACCGTGCCGCCGGGGACGAGGTCTCCTACCCGGACGACGACCTCGCAGCGGCCCTCGCCCCGGACGGGACGTGGCGTTTCACCCACAAGGACGGCCGCCCCTACTGACTCGCCTGCCCGGCTCGCCTCCGACGGCTCGGGCGTCCCGCACCGATTTGCAACCATGCGCCGAACATCTCGTTCTCTTCCCGGGTGCCGATGAACACCGCGGGAGACGAGCGTGGAACCGATCAATCGAAAGCAGGCCTGGACGGTCTGGTATATCATCGCCGCCTTTCTCGGCGTGATGCTCGTGCAGCAGGTCTGGAGCACGTACCAGCAAGTCGAGACCGTGTCCTATACCGAGTTCCAATCCCTCGTCGCGGACAAGAAGATCTCCGAGGTGGTGGTCGGTCAGGACCGGATCGAGGGGACCCTCAAGAACCCGGAACCCGGCGGAACGACCAAGGTCGTCGCGGTCCGGGTCGATCCGGCGCTCGCCGACAAGCTCGCGGCCGAAGGGATCAAGGTGAAGGGCTCGCCGCCCGCCGGGATGCTGGGTGCGGTCCTGTCCTGGGTCATCCCGATCGGGCTCTTCTACGTCCTCTGGTTCTTCCTCATCCGCAAGATGGCCGAGAAGCAGGGCTTCGGCGGCCTCATGACGATCGGCAAGTCGCACGCGAAGGTCTATGTCGAGACCGACACGAAGGTGACGTTCAAGGACGTGGCCGGGGTCGACGAGGCGAAGTTCGAGCTCCAAGAGGTGGTCGCCTTCCTGAAGGACCCGGCCTCGTTCGGCCGCCTCGGCGCGCGGGCGCCGAAGGGCATTCTTCTCGTCGGTCCGCCCGGCACCGGCAAGACCCTGCTCGCCCGTGCGGTCGCCGGCGAGGCGGGGGTCTCGTTCTTCTCGATCTCCGGGTCCGAGTTCGTCGAGATGTTCGTCGGCGTCGGCGCGGCGCGGGTCCGCGATCTCTTCGAGCAGGCTCGCAAGGCTGCGCCCTGCATCATCTTCATCGACGAGCTCGACGCGCTCGGCCGCTCGCGCACGGCAGGAACCTTCGGCGGCCACGACGAGAAGGAGCAGACTCTCAACCAGCTCCTCTCCGAGCTCGACGGCTTCGATCCCTCGATCGGGGTGATCCTGCTCGCGGCGACGAACCGCCCGGAGATCCTCGATCCCGCGCTGCTCCGGGCCGGACGCTTCGACCGCCAGGTCCTGGTCGATCGGCCCGATCGCAAAGGCCGTCGCGACATCCTCGAGGTCCATGTCCGCAAGGTCACCTTGGCGCCCGAGACGGATCTCGATCAGGTCGCCGGCCTGACCACGGGCTTCACCGGCGCCGATCTCGCCAATCTCGTCAACGAGGCGGCGGTCATCGCGACGCGACGCCGCAGCGCCGATGTCACTCTTTCGGATTTCACTGCAGCGATCGAGCGCATCATCGCCGGGATCGAGAAGAAGAGCCGCATCCTCACGCCGCGCGACCGCCGCCGCGTCGCCTATCACGAGATGGGCCATGCCCTCGTCGCGGCGAGCCTGCCGGATGTGGATCCGGTGCACAAGGTCTCGATCATCCCGCGCGGCGTGGGTGCGCTCGGCTACACGATCCAGCGCCCGACCGAGGATCGGTTTCTCCTCGCCGAGAGCGATCTGCGCCAGCGCATCGCCGTGCTCATGGGCGGTCGCGCCGCCGAGATGCTGATCTACGACGGGGATGTCTCGACGGGCGCCGCCGACGATCTCCAGCGCGCGACCGACATCGCGACGGAGATGGTGACGCTCTACGGCATGGTTCCGAGCATCGGCCAGCGGACCTACAAGACGCCGCCGCAATCCTTCCTGGGCCTCGAGCAGCGCGAGAAGGCCTCTGCCTCGGAGGAGACGCAACGCGAGATCGACGTGGGCGTCCGCGATATCGTCGCGACCGGCCTTTCCGTCGCACGCGATGTCCTGACGAAGCGGCGGAACGATCTCGAAAAGGGCGTGGAGCTCCTTTTGATGAAGGAAGCGATCACGGCGGAGGACTTTCCGGCGCTCGCGCATGCGGACGGAAGCCCGGTGCAGGTTCAGGAACCGGCGGAGATCGCTCGCGCCTAGGGCAATTTCCAGCGAAACGGAGACCACTTCGTGTCGCGAAAATGCGACAAAACAAGAATGTAGAGCCGGTTTCCGATTCAACCGGATCGGAGGCCGGCCTAGAATATTTTCCGGTCCGATAGGATCGAATTCCATCCGAGCCGCCTGCTCGGACGTGAGGCCTACCGTTCACGGGGCGCTCCAGTTTGGCTCCGAACATGCATCGCGTGACCGACGCTCCGGCTGTCGCGCGCTCTTTCACGCAAGTCGACGCGGGCGCGGCGCCGGCTCGTGAACGAAGGCGCGCGGCATGTCGGACACGGAAGAATGGGTCGTCTGGAACGGCACCATGGGAATCCTCGATACGGTGACGATCGGCCGGGTCGAGCACGGCGAGGGCGGCAGGAGTGCCTTCCTGGCGCCGCCCTATGACGCCGTGGGGCCTTTCAGCCTCGACGAGCTCGAGACGCTGGGGCGGATCGCCTTCGGCGCATGCCTCGTCATGTCGCGTCTCAGATGGCAAGAGGATCAGGTCGATCTGCGCCTCGAGGCCCGAGAGAAGCGCCGGGCCATGCTGCTCAGGTTGGAGTTCGAGGACGACCAGGAATATCGCGAGGTCCTGGAGCTGCCGCTGGAGGGCCCGCTCGAGGTGGCGGAGATCAATGCCGCCTTCCGGAGGCTCGCCAAGATCGCTCATCCCGACGCCGGCGGCAGCGACGAGGATTACCGGACCATCACGGAGGCGCGCGACGCGCTGCTCGC
This sequence comes from Beijerinckiaceae bacterium, assembly GCA_024304885.1. Classification (GTDB taxonomy): domain Bacteria; phylum Pseudomonadota; class Alphaproteobacteria; order Rhizobiales; family Beijerinckiaceae; genus Methylocapsa. The sequence goes on along the minus strand of JALJOM010000003.1, from coordinate 1,413,838 downwards.
GCAATACGCGAGCCTTTCCTAGACTCGGTGCCCTTTCCGTCTCGGCGCTCTAAATTTCTGTTTTGTCGCAATCTCGCGACACGAAGCGGTCTCCGGTTCGCTGGAAATTGCTCTAGGCGATACGACCCTCGGAACTCCTCGTCGAACGGAGGCAGAAATGGACGCTATCCCCTTGGAAGCAGGAGTTGCATTTGCGGCGCTCGCGGTAGGCGGTCTCTTCATTCTGGCAAGCATCATTTTCAACAAGTGGAGAAAATAGCCCCTTTTTCGTTGCCCGCTCGGATGCCGTGGCTTCTCCTTCGATTCGAACGAAGGCGAATTTCCAAATTCGTCATAGCCGACGCCTTCACGTCGCGAAAATGCTCCAGAACAGGGACGTCGAGCGGATTTCCGATTCCTCGGGATCGGAAGCCGCTCTATCGGCTCTGGCTCGGCAAGGCGGCGAGCACGAGCCGGCCCGGCACCCGTTCGCCCTTCGACCAGCACCAGAAGCTTCCCTGATGCGAGATCGCGTCCCCGAGCAGGCGCCGGTATGCCTCCTTCGGGATCTCGATTGCCCCGAGCGAGGCGAGATGCGGCGTGACGAATTGCGCGTCGAGCAGCCGAAAACCTCCGCGCGAAAGCCGCGCTGCGAGATGGACGAGCGCCACCTTCGACGCGTCGGTCCTGCGATGGAACATGCTCTCCCCGAAGAAGGCCGCGCCGATGTGAACGCCGTAGAGCCCGCCGGCGAGCTCGCCGTCGGCCCAGCATTCCACCGTATGAACCCGGCCCATGTCGAAGAGCTGCCGGTAGAGCCGACGGATCCGCGTGTTGATCCAGGTCTTCTCGCGCCCCTCCTTCGGCTCGGCACAAGCGTCGATCACCGCTTCGAAATCGTGATCGACGCGCACCTCGAAGCGGTCGGAACGGATCGTCTTGGCGAGGCTCCTCGAGACGACGAGCTTGTCGAGCGGAAAGACACCGCGCAGCTCCGGATCAACCCAGAACAAGTTCGGATCCTCCGCGCTCTCGGCCATCGGGAAGAGGCCGATCGAGTAAGCGCGCAGCAAGATGTCGGGCGTGATCTCGAATTGGTCGCGGGCGCGGGCCATTGCGCAAGACTGGGACGCGTGCCGCGGCGCGTCAAGCGCGATCATGGATAGATTTCTCGTCGGGGCTGAAGGCCACCTCGACCAGGGCCATTGTGAAAGGCCTCGCTTCTGTCGTAGGATCGTCGTCTTCCCTGGTGCGGGACCTGCGCGCGAGAAGGGCGCCCTCGAGCATGACTGACGACGAACTCCAGAACTGCCGCTATTTCGTGTCCTATACCGGCATCAAGCTGCCGGTGAAGCTCGTCAATCCGCTCGAGCTCGCGGACCTGAACAACCGCAATACGTTCATTCGCGCCTTCTACGACGAGCAAGACCGCCTCCTCGGCTTCGAGAAGATGGTCTACGGCGCCGTCGAGATCTCGCACCGCTACGAATATTACCCGGACGGCGTCTTGAAGCGCGCCGAGATCAGCATGGACGAGGATGTCACCGAGCTGAACTACGATACGACCGGGGCCATGGTGAGCGCCTAGAGCGGGATGAGGAAAAGTGTATAGCGGTTTTCCGCCCGCATCCCGCTCTGAACTTTTGGAATCGATCACGATGACTTTGGATCGATTCGATCCAAAGTCATCGTGATCTAGAGCATTTTCCAGCGAAGTGGCCTCCGGTTCACGTCGCGAAAATGCGATAATGCAAAGATGTAGCGCGGCACCGCCGACGGGAAGGAGCGTCGCATGATCGTCTGCACGACGAACGAGGTCGCAGGCTTCAGGATCGTCCGCCATCTCGGGCTCGTGCGCGGCATCACGGTGCGCTCGCGCAGCGTCATCGGCAATTTCGTCGGCGGCATCCAATCGATCTTCGGCGGCCAGATCGGCGCCTATCTCGACCTCGCCGAGAACGCCCGGCAGGAAGCCTTCGACCATATGTGCGCGCATGCGAGCCAGGCCGGCGCCAATGCGATCGTCGGCATGCGCTACGACGCCAACGACATCATGGACGGGATCACCGAGGTCCTCGCCTATGGCACGGCGGTCTGGGTCGAGCCCCTGCCGCAGGGGACGAAGCCGTGAGCGAGGCCGAGGCGTCGCGCGCGATCGTCGTGGAAGGCATGCTGGTTCAGCCGGCCGAAACCGTCTGGCGTGCCTTGACCGAGCCCGATCTCATCGCCCGCTGGTTCATGCCGAACGATTTTGCCGCCGAGGTCGGCCACGCGTTCAGCTTTCGCAGCGCGCCGATCGGCGACTGGGACGGGATTTCCGGCGGCGAGGTCCTCGACGCCTCGCCGTTCTGGCGATTGCGCTACAGCTGGCGCGGCGGGTCACCGAACCTGCCGGGGTTCGGTCGTTATATCGATACGGTGGTGACCTGGACCCTCTCGCCGCTGCCGAACGGGACCCATGTGCGGCTCGAGCATGCGGGCTTCACGCCGGACGCCGCGGCAGTCTACGAGATCATGAGCGGCGAGAGCGGCTGGCACGCCGTGGTGAACCGCTTGGCCAAGGTCGTCGTCGAGCTCGACGAAGAGGGATAGAGCATTTTTCCGGCGCGAACCGGACCAGCTCGCTCGAAGGCGCCCAAAAACCCTAGCCGCGGCGGAGCCAGACGAGAGCTGCTACGACCGCGATCGCGAGCGCGGTTCCGAGCGCGAGAATGGCACCGCGCCGGAGCCACAGACGGCCTCGCTCGGAAAGGCTCGGACCGAAGGCCGCCGGCACGAGATAAAGCAGAAGGGCCACTAGAGCCAGCGCCTGCAGGAGCTGATCGAGTTCAGGCATCGGATCCCGGGGGCCTCGGTCTCGTTCGTCCTCGAAATCATACCGACGCCTGCATCGTTTCGATAGGGGCGGATCCCCGCCTCGACGGAGCCCCGGGCGACGCGCCAAAGGGTCGCTGGGCCGGCGAGCCCTTCGAGCGGGCTTGACAGCCTCGTGGCGCCCCTCCAGAACCGCAGCCGACTCCAGCCGAGCACCATATGACCGCCAAGCCGAAGCTCCGCGTCCTCCTTTGCGCCCCGCGCGGCTTCTGTGCCGGCGTCGTCCGCGCGATCGACACGGTCGAGGAGGCCCTGCGCATCTATGGTGCGCCGGTCTATGTGCGCCACGAGATCGTCCACAACAAATATGTCGTCGAAGGGCTGAAGGCGAAGGGCGCGATCTTCGTCGAGGAGCTCGACGAGGTGCCCGACACGACGCAGCCGGTGATCTTCTCGGCCCATGGCGTCCCGAAGTCGGTTCCCGAGGAGGCCGACAAGCGCGCGATCTTCGCGATCGATGCCACCTGCCCTCTCGTCACCAAGGTCCATCGCGAGGCGGAGCTGCATCATGCGCGAGGACGCCAGATCGTCCTCGTCGGCCACGCCGGCCACCCCGAGGTCGTCGGCACCTTGGGGCAATTGCCGCCGGGCTCGATCCTCCTCGTCCAGACTCCCGAGGACGTGGAGACGCTCGAGCCGACCGACCCGAAGAAGCTCGCCTATTGCACCCAGACCACGCTCTCGCTCGACGACACCCGCACGATGGTCGATGCCTTGATCCGGCGCTTTCCCGAGATCGTCGGGCCGCAGCGCGAGGATATCTGCTACGCGACGACGAACCGCCAGGCCGCGGTGAAGCATGTCGCACCCGTCGTCGATGCCTTGCTCGTGGTCGGTTCCTCGAATTCCTCCAACTCGCAGCGGCTGAAGGAGGTCGCCGAGCGCTCCGGCTGCAAGCTCGCGCGCCTCGTGCTGCGTGCCGAGGATGTCGAGTGGCCGCTCTTCGAGACGATCTCGTCGCTCGCCATCACGGCCGGCGCCTCGGCCCCCGAGGTCCTCGTCGAGGAGATCATGGACGCTTTCGCCCAGAGATTCGACCTCGACGTGGAGATTTTATCGACCGCCGACGAGAGCGTGTTCTTTCCGATTCCGCGCGAGCTGCGCAAGGCGGGGTAGCCGCCGAAACATGGAACCCCTCGAAAATGACCGCGGCGGTCCTCGTCGCCGGCCCCACGGCGAGCGGCAAGTCCGCCCTGGCGCTTCGCCTCGCCCGCGACTTCGGCGGGCTCGTGATCGATACCGATTCCATGCAGGTCTACCGCGACCTGCGGATCCTCACGGCGCGGCCGACCCCGGAGGAGGAAGCTCTCGCTCCGCATCGGCTCTATGGCCATGTGGACGGTGCGATCAACCATTCGGTCGGGCTGTGGCTGACGGACGCCGGCAAGGCCCTCGGCGAAGCGCGAAACAGCGGCCGCCTGCCGATCTTCGTCGGCGGCACAGGTCTCTATTTCAAGGCACTGACCCAGGGACTCTCGGCGATCCCGACGGTCCCCGACGCGGTGCGCGCCGCGGTGCGGGCGCGCGCTCGAAACGTCCCGGTCGCCGCGCTCCATGCCGAGCTGGCACGCCGCGATCCTGTCACGGCCGCGGAGTTACGCCCGACCGATCCGCAACGGGTCCTGCGCGCGCTCGAGGTTCTCGAGGCGACGGGCCGAGGCCTCGCGAGCTTCCGGGCCTCGAAGCTGCCGCCGCTCCTCCCCGAAGCCGACCTCGTCGCGCTCTTCCTCGCGCCCGACCGGGCCTGGCTCAGGCAGAGGATCGACCTGCGTTTCGATGCCATGATCGCGTCTGGTGCGCTCGAGGAAGTCGCGGCGCTGAAGGCCCGGCAGCTCGATCCCACCCTTCCGGTGATGCGCGCCCACGGCGTCCCGCATCTCCTCGCAGCTCTCGCCAGCGACCTCTCCCTCGCCGAGGCGGCGGCAAGGTCCAAGCTCGACACCTATCATTACGTCAAGCGGCAGTTCACTTTCGCGCGCCATCAGCTCGCGATGCTTCGCTGGGCGGTGCCGGAGGACGCTTTCGCGATCGCACGCGAAGCCCTGCTCAATGCAGGCCGAAGATGATCTGGCCGATGGTGATGACGATCTCGGCGACGATGAGGATGACGATCGTCGCCTCGAGGCGGGTCGCCCGATCCGCGTCGATGATGTCGGTGATGGTGCGGGCGGTCTCCACGATGGTGCCGAGCTTGCGCGACAAGGTCCCGGCGCGTTCCTTCAGCTCGTATTCGTCCTCGAGCCGCGCATAGAGCCGTTCGAGATCCGGCCGATCCCACAAGACGTCTGGCTTTTCCTCGACGGCCACCCGTCCGGAGACGCGATGCTGGACGAGGAGCGTCTGGCCGATGAGGCGCAGCATCGCGCCGCGTTTCCAAGGTGGTCGCCCGTTGCGTGCGAGGTCGGCAGCGAAAGGCTCGACGATGTCGAAGACCGCATTGACCTCGCGCTCGTCGCGCCCGAGCGAGACGCTCTTCGCCAGCGCGTCGGCGACGACGAGCAGCCGTTCGGGGGAAAAATCCTTGATCTCGATCGCGCCGCCGGGCGGAATCTTGTCGTCGTGCTCGGGCGCGATCTCAAGGATCGCCGTCTCGTCGTCGATCGATTCGTGCGTGCCGGTGACCCTGAGCTTCACCTGCTTCAGGACATCGTCTTCCTCGAGCGGCGACAAGCCGATCATGACCGCGACGCCGAACCGATAGAGCGCCACGAAGCCGTTGGCGCCGACCTGAAAGGCGAGCGGCGTCGCCGAGATCATGTCGGACCGCTCGAGCCCCGCGGCATCGATCCGGTCGCCGAGCAAGAGCGCCCGCGCCGTGACCTTGACGATCGATTGGGAAGCCGAAAGAACGGATTTGGGTTCGGTCATGCGCTATGACTAGTCGAGGGCGCCGGCGTTTGGAAGGACCTGCGGCCGGCGCGGTCCAGCGAGCGCGACGACCGTGAGCATAGCCGCCGACCCGGAAGAAAGCTCGTCATCATGGACCTTGCCCGCCTCGCGACGTCGTCGTCGCCCTATGTCCTCGGGATTCTCAGGATCGTCACGGCGCTCCTGTTCCTCCAGCACGGCACGGCGAAGCTGTTCCACTTTCCGCATGTCGCGCGCTTCGACAAGCTCGAGCTCTGGTCGCTTCTCGGCCTCGCCGGCGTGATCGAGGTCGTCGGCGGGATCTTGCTCTTGCTCGGCCTCTTCACCCGACCCGTCGCCTTCATCCTCTCGGGCCAGATGGCGGTCGCCTATTTTCTCGCCCACGCGAAGACGAGCTACTTCCCGATCCTGAACCAGGGCGAGCTGGCGGCGCTCTATTGCTTCGTCTTTCTCTATTTCGCCGCGGCGGGCGGCGGCGCCTTCGCGCTCGACGGAAGGCAGAAGTCGAGGCGATGAGGCGCGTCTCTCCCCTCGACACGATTGACGGGGCGATGCGCGGCGGCTAAAGGTCGGGCAAGGACGAGGTTCGCCGATGCGGCTTTTCATTCTCGTAGGAACGACGCCGGGGACGGGACGGAGATAGGCTCCGGCTCCCGCGACTGGCGATGCACGAGGCCCTGCGGGGCCTTTTTTGTTGCTCGAAATCGAAATAGAACAAAAGAATGCACCCCCTCGGAGCAGGACGATGGCAGAGGTGATGACCGGCGCGGAGATGGTCGTGCGCGCCTTGCGGGATCAAGGGGTCGAGACGATCTTCGGCTATCCGGGCGGCGCAGTGCTGCCGATCTACGACACCTTGTTCCACCAGACCGACATCCGCCACGTGCTCGTGCGCCACGAGCAGGGCGCGGCACATGCCGCGGAAGGCTATGCGCGTTCCTCGGGAAAGGTCGGCGTGCTTCTCGTCACGTCCGGACCCGGCGCGACCAATGCGGTCACCGGGCTGACCGATGCCTTGATGGATTCGATCCCGCTCGTCTGCATCACCGGCCAGGTGCCGACCCATCTGATCGGCTCCGACGCCTTCCAGGAATGCGACACGGTCGGCATTACCCGCCACTGCACCAAGCACAACTACCTCGTGCGCAGCATCGAGGATCTGCCTCGCGTTCTCCACGAGGCCTTCTATGTCGCGCAGAGCGGGCGCCCCGGACCGGTCGTCGTCGACATCCCGAAGAACGTGCAGTTCGCGGTCGGCGCCTATAGCGGGCCGCAGGAGATCGAGCACAAGACCTACAAGCCGAGGCTCGACGGCGATCCCGAGAGGATCGCTGAGGCCGTCGCCCTCATGGCGCAGGCGCGGCGCCCGATTCTCTACACGGGCGGCGGCGTGATCAATTCCGGTCCCGAGGCGTCGCGTCTGTTGCGCGCTCTCGTGGCGCGCACTGGGTTTCCGATCACCTCGACGCTCATGGGCCTCGGCGCCTATCCGGCCTCGGGCGAGCGCTGGCTCGGCATGCTCGGCATGCACGGCACCTACGAGGCCAACAACGCCATGCACGATTGCGATCTCATGATCGCGATCGGGGCGCGGTTCGACGATCGCATCACCGGACGACTCGACGCCTTCTCGCCGGGGTCGAAAAAGATCCACATCGACATAGATCCCTCGTCGATCAACAAGAACGTCAAGATCGACATTGGAATCATCGGCGACTGCACGCGCGTGCTCCGGCAGCTCCTCGACGCCTTCGAGGCCGGCGACGTGAGAACCAATCCCGTCGCGCTCGCCGAATGGTGGAAGCAGATCGACATCTGGCGCGCGCGCAAGTCGCTCTCCTACAAGCCGTCGCACGAGGTGATCAAGCCGCAATATGCGGTGCAGCGCCTCTACGAGCTGACGAAGGGCAAGGACACCTACATCACGACCGAGGTCGGCCAGCATCAGATGTGGGCGGCACAGCACTATCATTTCGAGGAGCCGAACCGCTTCTTGACCTCGGGCGGCCTCGGAACCATGGGCTACGGCATGCCTGCGGCGATCGGTGCGCAGCTCGCCCATCCGTCCTCGCTCGTCGTCGACATCGCGGGCGAAGCCTCGATTCTCATGTGCATCCAGGAGCTCTCGACCGCCGCGCAATATTGCCTGCCGATCAAGATCTTCGTGCTCAACAACGAATATATGGGCATGGTCCGGCAATGGCAGGAGCTGTTGCACGACGGACGCTACTCGCACAGCTACTCGGAAGCGCTGCCCGATTTCGTTAAGCTCGCGGAAGCCTTCGGGGCCTACGGAATGCGCTGCTCGGACCCGGCCGCCCTCGATGCCGCGATCCTCGAGATGATCGAGACGCCGCGCACGGTGTTCTTCGATTGCGTGGTGGACAAGAGCGAGAATTGCCTGCCGATGATCCCGTCCGGCAAGCCCCACAACGAGATGATCCTGCCGGACATCGACGAGTCCATCGGCGGCGTGATCGACGCCGCCGGCAAGATGCTGGTGTAGCGCCATGAATGCTCCCGCCGCGCCGCCCTCGCCCTATTCCTCCGCTCTCGGCAAGGTCAATCTCGAGTCGCATACGCTCTCGGTCCTCGTCGACAACGAGCCGGGCGTGCTCGCGCGTGTCGTCGGCCTCTTTTCCGGGCGCGGCTACAACATCGAGAGCCTCACCGTCGCCGAGGTCGCTCATGCCGAGCATCTCTCGCGCATCACCATCGTCACCTCCGGCACGCCCGAGGCGATCGAGCAGATCGGCCACCAGCTCGAGCGCCTGGTCCCGATCCACAAGGTCACCGACCTCACGCTGCGCGGCCAATCGATCGAGCGCGAGCTCGCCATGATCAAGGTCGCCGGCAAGGGCTACGATCGCGACGAGGCCTTGCGCCTCGCCGACGCCTTTCGCGCCCGCGTGATCGACGCCTCGATCGAGAGCTTCGTCTTCGAGCTGACCGGGGCCGTGGCAAAGGTCGATCAATTCATCGAGCTGATGCGCCCGATCGGCCTCGTCGAGGTTTCGCGGACAGGCGTCGCCGCCATGTCGCGTGGCAAGGATCCGACGTAGATTCGACAATCAACCAACACCATCGTCGCCAGGAGAAGCTCACGGTCATGCGCGTCTACTATGATCAGGATGCCGACATCAACCTCATCAAGAGCAAGAAGGTCGCCATCATCGGCTACGGCAGCCAAGGCCATGCGCATGCCTTGAACCTGCGCGATTCCGGCGTGAAGGAAGTCTGCGTCGCCTTGCGCGCCGATTCCGCGACGGCCAAGAAGGCCGAGGCCGTAGGGCTCGAGGTGAAAAGCGTCGCCGACGCCGCCAAATGGGCGGATGTCGTGATGATGTTGACCCCCGACGAGCTGCAACGCGACATCTACCGCGAGCATCTCGGCCCGCATCTGAAGCAGGGCGCCGCGCTGATGTTCGCGCATGGGCTCAACATTCACTTCAACCTGATCGAGCCGCGCGGCGATCTCGACGTGTCGATGGTCGCGCCGAAGGGTCCCGGCCATACCGTGCGCTCCGAGTACCTCCGTGGCGGCGGAGTGCCCTGCCTCGTGGCGGTCGCCCGCAACGCTTCCGGCAATGCGCACGAGCTCGCCTTGTCCTACGCCTCGGCGATCGGAGGCGGCCGCGCGGGCATGATCGAGACCACCTTCCGCGAGGAATGCGAGACCGACCTCTTCGGCGAGCAAGTCGTGCTCTGCGGCGGGCTCGTGGAGCTGATCCGCAACGCCTTCGAGACGCTCGTCGAGGCCGGTTATGCGCCGGAGATGGCCTATTTCGAATGCCTGCACGAGGTGAAGCTCATCGTCGACCTCATCTACGAGGGCGGCATCGCCAACATGAACTATTCCGTGTCCAACACGGCCGAGTATGGTGAATATGTCACCGGGCCGCGCATCGTGACCGCGGAGACCAAGGCCGAGATGAAGCGGGTCCTCGACGATATCCAGTCGGGCCGCTTCACCCGCAACTGGATGCTCGAGAACGCGGTCAACCAGACCTCGTTCAAGGCGATGCGGGCGAAGAGCGCCGCCCATCCGATCGAGGAGGTCGGCGCGCGGCTTCGCGCGATGATGCCGTGGATCGGCGCGAGCAAGCTCGTCGACAAGTCGAAGAACTAGCGGCGTTCCCTCTTCCCAACGGGGAGAAGGTGGCGCCACAGGGCGTCCCGAAAGGACGCCCGTCGCAAGCGACAGGCTATTGGCGCCCGATGAGGGGGGGACGCGGGCAGTCGAGCGAGCCATCACCGATTCGACAACCGCTCGGCTCCTTCCCCGATTTTTCACCCTTCGCGGCTCGCCTGCGCGTAGAGGCTCGTGACATTGTCCCAGGCAATCGCCTCCATGAAGGCATCGACATAGGCGCCGGCCTTGGCGCCATAGTCCATGTGGTAGGCGTGCTCGTACATGTCGAGGACGAGCAGCGGACGGCCCGCGGCGATCGTCGTCGTATGGTCGGCGGCCCATTGGGTGACGAGCCTCTTCTCGCGCGGCGTGTAGGCGAGGATGACCCAACCGGAGCCGCCGCCCTCGGCCTTGCCGATCGCCGAGAATTCCGCGCGCCAGCGCTCGAGGCTTCCATAATCGCTCGTGATCGCGTCGCGGAGCGCACCCGACGGCGCACCACCGCCACCGAGGCTGTCGAAATAGAGCTCGTGGAGAATCGCCGAGTTCAAGGCGATCAGCTCCTCACGCTTCAGCCCGTTCACGACGAAATTCGGAGCCTTTGCGAAATCGAGATCGGCGAGCTGTCCGCGGATAGCGCCGAGACGCTTCACCGCGCCGAGGTAGTTGTTCTCGTAATGGCTGGCGAGGACCTTCTCGGAAATGCCCTTGATCGATTTCGGATCGAGAGACAAAGGCTTCGGCGTGTAGGTCGCGGGGCTTGCCGCAGGAGCAGATGTCATCGTTCCTGTTGCAGTGCTAGCCACGGCGGCGCCCGCAACGGCGTGAAGGAGGGTACGACGGTCGATGGTCGTGGTCATGACGGATCTCCTGGATTGTCTCGAGCCCGCTCCGATCGACGACATGCGCATGCGACGACGATCGGGCCCTCTCTCGCAGCGTTGCGCGCAACGGCCCGCCGCGCCGCGTGAACGTCACTGCGGGTGAACAAGAGCGGGTTTCGGGGGAGGAAAGGGGCGCTTCCAGGCATGCGGCGTCCTCGGCTCTAGGGAGCTGGACGCGATGCTTGGGCTTCTCGCCTAGCGGGGAGATCGCGGTCCCCGTAACTCCGATTTTCGACGAATCCGGCCCGGTGTCAATGCGAGTGTCGCCACCCCTAATGGCGGTTCCGAACGAAAGTTTTGCGGCGAGCTCGAATCCTTAGCCTCGCTACCGTCTCGACGCGCGCTGCTCGAGACCGCAACGTTTCAGTCCTGTTGCATTTTCGGACGATGCCCTTTCGCCCGGCGCGCCCGCGCCTAAATATTAATCGGCGCCGGATCGTCGCTCTCGAGCTGTTCGACGTCGGAGATTCAGTGTGGGGAGTATTGCCATGGTCGCGCTCCATGTCATGGCGAAGCCGCCGCCCGGCGCAGCCCCGGACTGGACCATCCCGCAAGGCTTCGAGAGCTACACCGAGGCCGAGCACCAGACCTGGATCACGCTCTACGACCGGCAGGCCGCGGTGCTGCCCGGCCGCGCCTGCGACGCCTTCCTGCGCGGCCTCGACGCGCTCGACCTGCACGGGAGAGGCATTCCGGATTTCACCTTGCTCAACGAGAAGCTCGAGGCAATCACCGGCTGGAGGGTGGTCGCGGTCCCCGGCCTCGTGCCGGACGATGTCTTTTTCGAGCATCTCGCCGACCGACGGTTCCCGGCCGGCAATTTCATCCGACGCGCGGACGAGCTCGACTATATCGAGGAACCCGACGTCTTCCACGACGTCTTCGGCCATGTGCCCATGCTCACCGACCCGGTCTTCGCCGACTACATGCAGGCCTATGGCAAAGGCGGGCTGCGGGCGCTCGGTCTCGACGCGCTGCAGCGTCTCGCGCGGCTCTATTGGTACACGGTCGAGTTCGGACTCATGGGCAGTGCCGCGGGCCTGCGAATCTACGGGGCCGGGATCGTGTCGTCGCGGACCGAATCGATCTTCGCGCTCGAGTCCGAGTCGCCGCACCGCGTAGGATTCGATCTCGAGCGCGTGATGCGCACGCCCTACAGGATCGACGATTTCCAGCAGATCTACTTCGTCGTCCCCTCGCTCGAGGAGCTGCTCCTGACCACGACCTCGACAGATTTCGCGCCGATCTACCAGAGGCTCGCCGGCTTGCCGGACATTGCCATCGCCGCGCTCGCGCCGGACGATATCGTCTTGTCGCATGGCACCCAGGCCTATGCCCTGAGCCGCGCCAAGGAACACGTCACTGGTTAAGGACTTCGCACCGAGGAGGAGATCATGCAAGGCAAGGTCGTGATCGTGACGGGCGGCTTCGGTATCCTCGGCCGCGCCGTCGGCGAGGCCGCGCTCGCCGCCGGATGTTCGGTCGCTCTGGTCGGGCGTGGCTCGGCTCCCGGCATCGAGAAGAACGACCGGCTCGCGATTCTGGAGGACGTCGATCTCACGGATTTCACAACAACCGCGCGCGCTTTCGAGACAATCGTCGCGCGCTTCGGCAGGATCGACGGCCTCGCCAATGTCGCGGGCGGCTTTCGCTGGCAGACGCTCGACGGCGGTGAGCTCGAAGCCTGGTCCGACCTCTTCGAGATGAACCTGATGACGGCGGTCACCGCGACCAAGGCCGCCCTGCCCTTCCTTCGTGCGGCCCGAGGTGCGATCGTCAACATCAGCGCCGCCCCGGCACGGAAAGCCGGAGCCGGGATGGGCGCCTATGCGGCCTCGAAGGCGGGAGTCCTGCGGTTCACCGAGAGCGTGGCGGAAGAGCTGAAGGAGGCGGGTGTGCGCATCAATGCGATCCTGCCGACGATCATCGACACGCCGCGCAACCGCGCCGACATGCCCAAGGCGGATTTCTCCAAATGGGTAGCGCCCACTCAGCTCGCCAAGGCGATCCTGTTTCTCTTGTCGGACGACGCCGCGGCGATCACCGGCGCGGAGCTACTCGTCGCCGGGAAGAGCTAACGACCGGCCTCGGCTCACGTGGTCGGCCCAAGCGGCAGCCGATTCACGCATTTGAGCCGGCCGAGCACGATCGACGATTTGACGTGGCTCACCGTGGGATGGACGAGGATCGTATCGCTGATGAGCTTTGCCAGATCGGGCAGGCTCGCCACCACGACCTTCAGCACGTAGTCGGCGTCGCCGGTCACGGAATAGGCCTCCTGGATTTCCTCGACGGAATTGACGAAGGCCGCGAACTTTCGAGCATTGTCGTTCGAGTGGGTCCCGAGCACGACCTGCACGAGCGCCAGGACCGGAAGCCCCACACGCTCGGCGTCGATCCGGGCCTCGTAGCCTCGGATGATACCGCTCTCCTCGAGCCGGATGCGACGCCGTGAGCATTGCGAGGCGGAAAGGCCGATGCGCTCCGCGAGCTCGGCATTGGTGAGGCGTCCGTCCTCCTGAAGCGCCGCGAGGAGCTTCAGGTCGAACGAGTCGAGCCCGATCGATCCGTGCGCGTTCGGCATAATCATGCATGATCCGTGCGTCAGAAACCCGATCTCAGCGCATTATACACGCACCTTGCGCGTCATACGCACTATATTTCGGCACTGAACCAAAGCTGCGGAGCGTGCTCCGATGGGCCTCCATGTTCGTGACGTGCCGCCACCGTCCGGCCCTGCCGAGAATCCCGCCGGGACCGACGGGTTCGAGTTCGTGGAATTCGCGAGCCCCGATCCAGGAACGCTTCGGGCGCTGTTCCGACGCATGGGGTTTTCGCGCGTTGCGCGGCACAAGACGCGGCCGATCGAGCTCTACCGGCAGGGGGACATAAATTTCGTCTCGAACGCGGATACGGATACGTGCGGCGGGCGCTTCGCGGCGCTCCATGGCCCCTGCGCGCCGTCCATGGCTTGGCGCGTCGCAGATGCGGAGCGCGCCTTCGCCCATGCCGTCTCGCGCGGCGCCGAGCCATATACCACGGACATGGGCGCGAAATGCCTCGACGTCCCGGCGATCGTCGGGATCGGCGGCAGCCTCCTCTATTTCGTCGATCGCTACGGGGCGAAGGGCTCGGCCTACCAGGACGCATACGACTGGGTCGCGGAAGAGGACCCGGCGCCCGTCGGAGTGGGGCTCGAGACGATCGACCACCTCACCAACAATGTCCATCGCGGCAACATGGACCGTTGGTATGCCTTCTACCGTGACCTCTTCGGCTTCCGGCAGATCCGCTATTTCGACATCTCCGGCAAGATGACGGGGCTCGTGTCGCGCGCCCTGACGAGCCCTTGCGGCAAGATCCGCATCCCCTTGAACGAATCGACCGACGACAAGAGCCAGATCGAGGAATATCTGCGCGACTACAAGGGCGAGGGCATCCAGCATATCGCGCTCGGGTGCCGCAACATCTACGACGTGGTCGGCGACCTGGCTGCGCGTGGAGTAGACTTCATGCCGGCGCCGCCCGCCACCTATTACGAGCAGATCGAGGCGCGCCTGCCCGGCCACGGGGAGTCCTTGGACGCGCTCGCTGGGCGCGGCCTCCTGATCGACGGGATCACCGGCCCCGGGACGTGCGCGAAGCTCCTCTTGCAGATTTTCTCGAAGACATTGATCGGCCCGATCTTCTTCGAGTTCATCGAGCGCAAAGGCGACGAGGGCTTCGGCGAAGGAAATTTCCGCGCCTTGTTCGAATCTATCGAGGCCGATCAAATCCGCCGCGGGGTCCTGACGGCGTGAGGACGGTCAGGGCCGAGCGCTCTGCGAGGCCCGCACCCACGTCTCCATGCGGTCACTTCGAGGCTCTGGCCCATAGGACCAGGGCGTAGAGCGTCGTGGCGACAAGCACGAGCATCAGCGCGGCGAGCCAAGCGACCGCGAATGTGCCCGCCGCCGGAGTCGCGTAGGCATGGAATATGAACTGTGGCGTCTGCTCCGAGAACGGGCTGAAATGCGCGAGCCAGGCGAGCAGCACGCTGATACCCGCGAGGATCGCCCAGAATCCGGGGCCAACCTTGCCCCTGACATAGAAGAGCAACCCAAGCCCGAGGATCGCATATTTGACGACGGTCACGGCAACAATCGGCAGCAACTCGACGAACGTCCCCGCGCGATAATCTCCTCGGATCACATGATCGATGTCGTGGCCGGCGACCAGGACGATGATCGAGGCGACGAGAACCGTGAGCGTCCTTTCTGGCATCCGAACCTCCGCGGCTTCTAGATCACGACGACTTTGGATCGAACCGATCCAATGTCATGAAACGTGATCGATTCCAAAAGTTTAGAGCGGGATGCGCAGATAAGTTTACGCAATCTGCGTAAACTTGATTGCGCCGGAAAACCGGTGTCCAGTTTTCATCATCCCGCTCTGAAGGCGGGAAGGTCGAGTCCGCCTTCGGAATGAACTTTACACCGTCTCGGAGACGGACGAGGCTTCTTTCGCCGCAAACGGCGGCGGGAATGCCTGCACATAGCGAAAGGACGCTCTATCTATAGGGAGGTTGCCGCGCGGGCGAGTGCATTTTCCAGCGAAGTGGACGCCGCTTCGCACATTCGATCTCGATGTTTCGATAGATCGACATCGATGCGAGAATGCGACAGGACAAATCTGTCCTGCCCCTGCACTGGCCCCCGGCCCCGCTGGCGAAGAGTGCCTCGCATGCCTCACGAATATATGACCGGCTTCGGCAACGAGCTCGCGACGGAAGCCTTGCCGGGCGCCCTGCCCAGGGGCCAAAACTCGCCCCAGCATTGCCCCTATGGGCTCTATGCCGAGCAGATTTCCGGCACGGCCTTCACTGCCCCGCGGGCGTCCAATGCGCGCAGCTGGCTCTACCGGATCCGCCCCTCCGTCCAGCACATGCGGCGCTTCACCCGGGTCGATGTGCCGGAATGGAAAACCGCGCCGCAGCCGATCGACAAGGTTCTGCCGCTCGGTCCCTTGCGCTGGAGCCCGGCGCCGATACCGAACGAGGCCGTTACCTTCGTCTCGGGCCTGCGCACCATGACCACGGCGGGAAACGCAGACCTTCGTGTCGGCATGGCCGCTCATCTCTATTTCGTGACCGAGGCCATGACCGACGATTATTTCATGGATGCCGACGGCGAGCTCATGATCCTGCCGCAGTCGGGCGGCCTCGTGATCGCGACCGAGCTCGGCGAGCTCGCGGTCGAGCCCTGCGAGATCGCGGTCGTCCCACGCGGGATCAAGTTCAAGATCGCGCCGGAGAACGGCTCCTCGCGCGGCTATGTCTGCGAGAACTACGGCAACAGGCTCGAGCTGCCGGAGCTCGGCCCGATCGGCGCCAACGGGCTCGCCAGCCCGCGCGACTTCGAAACACCGGTCGCCGCCTACGAGGACAAGGAGGTGCCGTGCCGGCTCACGGTGAAATGGGGCGGGAGCTTCCACACGACCGAGATCGACCATTCGCCGCTCGATGTGGTCGCCTGGCACGGCAATTACGCCCCCTACAAGTACGATCTACGGGCTTTCTCGCCAATCGGATCGGTCCTGATCGATCATCCGGACCCGTCGATCTACACGGTCCTGACCTCGCCGTCGGCGGAGCGCGGCATCGCCAATGTGGATTTCGTGGTATTTTCCGACCGATGGCTCGTCGCCGAGCATAGCTTTCGCCCACCATGGTACCACATGAACTGCATGAGCGAGCTGATGGGCCTGATCACCGGCCGCTACGATGCGAAGCAGGAGGGCTTCCTGCCCGGAGGCCTGTCGCTCCACAATGCGCTGCTGCCGCACGGCCCGGACGCGGCCGCCTTCGAGAAGGCCACCTCCGCCGATCTGCGGCCGGAGAAGCTCGAGGGGAGCATCGCCTTCATGCTGGAATCGCGCTATCCGCACCACCCTACGGACTATGCGGCGACGCTGCCGACCCTGCAGGCCGACTACATCGCCTGCTGGCAGCATCTCGAGAGGCATTTCGACCCGGCTGACCGCAACGGGACCGGCATATGAAGCTCGCGACTCTCGCCGACGGCACACGCGACGGGCGTCTCGTCGTGGTCTCGCGCGATCTTTCGCGTGCGGCCGATGCGAGGGCGATCGCCCCGACGCTCCAGAAGGCGCTCGACGATTGGGTGCTCGCGGCGCCGCCGCTCGCGGCCCTGGCGGCGGCGCTCGAGTCCGGCGCGGCGGCATCGGAGCCTTTCGACCCGAAGGCTGCGCTCTCACCCCTGCCCCGCGCCTATCAATGGATCGACGGCTCGGCTTATCTCTCCCATGTGGAGCTCGTGCGCAAGGCGCGCGGTGCCCCGATGCCGCCGAGCTTCTACACCGATCCCTTGATGTACCAGGGCGGCTCGGACAGCTTTCTCGCGCCCTGCGATGACATCAGGGCGGCCGACGAGAGCTTCGGCATCGACCTCGAGGCCGAGGTCGCCGTCGTCCTCGGCGATGTCCCGATGGGCGCCGACCGGGAGACGGCCGCCGCGGCGATCCGCCTCGTCCTTCTCGTGAACGATGTCTCTTTGCGCGACCTCGTCCCGGCCGAGCTCGCCAAGGGCTTCGGCTTCTTCCAGGCGAAACCGTCCTCGGCCTTCTCGCCGGTCGCGGCGACGCCGGACGAGCTCGGTACCGCTTGGGACGGCGGGCGGTTGCACCTGCCCTTGCTGGTTCACGTCAACGGATTGCCCTTCGGCAGGGCCGACGCCGGCCGTGACCTGAATTTCGACTTCCCGGCCCTGATCGTCCATGCCGCGCGGACACGACGGCTCGCGGCCGGGACGATCCTCGGCTCCGGGACGGTCTCGAACAAAGGGCCGGACGGCGGCTTCGGCTTGGCCATCGGCGAGGGCGGCGCCGGCTATTCCTGCCTCGCCGAGCTTCGCATGGTCGAGACGCTGCGTTTCGGTGCGCCGAGAACGCCGTTCCTGTGCTATGGCGACGAGGTGCGGATCGAGATGAAAGATGCCGCCGGACAATCGATCTTCGGCGCCATCGAGCAGAAGGTCGCGCCCCAAAAGGACAGCAATGCCTGAACCGATCCTCTACGGCTATTGGCGCTCGAGCGCCGCCTACCGGGTCCGCATCGCCCTGAACCTCAAAGGGATCACCGCCACGGCCGCTCCCGTCGATCTGAGGCAGGGCGAGCAGCGCGGCCAAGCCTATCGCGCCATGGCACCTGCCGGCCTCGTGCCGATGTGGGAAGAACCCGGCTTCCGGCTCGGCCAATCGCTCGCCATCATCGCCTACCTCGACGAGCGCTACCCCGATCCGCCCTTGCTGCCGCAGGATCCGAGGCTGCGCGCCGCTTGCCGCGAGATCGCCTACACGATCGCCTGCGATATCCACCCTCTCGGAAACCTGCGCGTCCTCGAGAAGCTCGGGGCCGATCTCGGCGCGGACGGCGCAGCCAAGACGGCTTGGGCCGCCGGTTGGATCACGGCGGGCTTCGACGCCATCGAGGCGAGGCTCGCCGAGACTGCCGGAGCCCACGCGATCGGCGACAGGGTCACGCTGGCCGACATTTGCCTCGTACCGCAGACCTACAACGCGCGCCGGTTCGAGGTGGATCTTTCACCATATCCGCGCATTGTCGCGGCCGACGCCGCGGCCCGTGCCCTTGCGCCTTTCGCGGCCGCGGCACCCGAACATCAGCCGGGCTCCGGCTAGAGCGGTTTCCGATCCAATCGAATCGGAACCCAGCTCTACACGTTTGCTTCGTCGGAATTTCGCATCGACATCGATCTACCCTCGCCCTCGTAGGCTTCCGCGCCCGTCCTTCCGTTCCGAAAGCACGGAAGGGTGGGGCCTTGCGGAGCCGTCCTCGCTCCTTCGCGCTTTGCTTTCTCCCCTTCGGGCGAAAAGCGCTCGGAGAAGGGTCTCGCGCGACTTCGAGATCGATATGCGAAGCGGGATCGACGTGGCGGGAAATTGCTCTAGATCACGATGACTTTGGATCGAATCGATCCAAAGCCGTGAAACGTGATCGATTCCAAAAGTTCAGAGCGGGATGGGGAGATGAGTTTACGCAATCTGCGTAAACGCGATTGCGCCGGAAAACCGCTGTACGCTTTTGTCGTCCCGCTCTAGCGACATGCGGCGTCGGCGCGGGTCGGAAATCGAACCCGCGCCGTACCACTCGGAGGAAGCACTCAGTCCTTGTCGTCGGACTCGTCGTCTTGCTGCGGTGCGGCCCCCATCCCCATCCCCCGGTGCGGTCCCCGCCCCATATGACGCGGTCCGAGCGGCTGGCGCATCATGTGGAGCAGCACGCCGAACCGCCGCTTCTGGGCTTCGTCGAGGGTGTCGTAGAGGGGCTTTGCGGCATCGGCGAGCTTCTCCAGCTCCGCGCCGCGCTCCGCGAGAGCCTTGCCTCCCGCTCGCAGCATCGCCAGCACATCCGGCTTCTCGCGCGCCTCCTCCTTTTTCTCGCGCCATTCGCCGAGACGCGCGGCACGGGCCTTGGCGTTATCGCGAAGCGTGGCCTCGAATGCGGGCCAGAGCTTTTCTTGCGCGGGCGTCAGCTCGAGACCGGCCTTCAGCGCGGCGATGCGGGCATTCGTGAAGGCCGCGGCATCCGCGGCGGAGAATGCCCGATGGTGCTCGGGGCCGCGCCCCGGCGGCTCTGCGAATGCCGTCGAGATCGGCAGCGACAAGGACAGGATCGCCGCGGTCAGCAGAAGATGCTTCTTCATGATGCTCGCCTCATGGGAAAGTTGCAGGCCCGATAGTGTCCTGCGGCAATGCCGGGCGGGCAAATGAATGTTATGTAACTCGGCAATGCTTCCTATCACGATAATGTGCAAATTCTTGCCGTCGTGATCGTCGACTGCGCACCGGAGCAACTTCGACTTGTCGGGAGACGTGTGTGGACCTCGCGCAGGCTTTGTGGTGCATCGCAGCATCCACCACGACGCTCGGCCATCGCCCGTTGACGCAAGGCAAAATCCATCCTCGCGTGGATCCGGCGACGGCATGACCGAGTTCTAGCTCTACCGAGCCGCACGAAACGACGGCCGGAACATAACAGGAGACGCCAACATGTCCGTATCCTCGTCGGCGACCGCAACGGTCGGGCCCCGTTCGGTCGCGCTCATCGGCCCCTATGGCAGCGGTAAGTCGAGCTTGTTCGAGGCCCTGCTCGCCGCGGCGGGCTCGCCGCTCCGTAGAACTGTCGATCCTCGCAACCGTTCCATGAGCACGGAGCTGCGGCTCGGCCATTGCACCTTCCTCGGCGATCCCTGGTCGATCGTCGATTGCCCCGGCTCGGTGGAATTCGTCTACGAGACCTCGAGCGCGCTCGCCGCGGTGGACCTCGCGGTCATCGTCTGCGAGCCCTCACCCGATCGTCTGTCCACCCTCCCGCTCCTGATGCGTGCGCTCGAGGAGCGCGGCATTCCTCACCTCGTCTTCGTCAACAAGATCGACATGCTCACGACCGATCCGGCGGATCTCGAGGCGGCGCTGCAGGCCCATTCGAAATTTCCGATCGCGCTCCGGCAGATCCCGATCCGCGAGGGCGATCATGTCACCGGCTATGTCGATGTGGTCCGCGCCTGTGCCTATCGCTACGGCGGGGCGAGCAATCCGGAGCCGGCCGAGCTGCCCGCCGGCCTGCGCGCCACCGAGGAGCATGCCTTGGCCCACCTCACCGAGGTGCTCGCCGATCAGGACGACGAGCTGCTCGAGAAGGTTCTCGAGGATGTCGAGCCGACCCGCGACGAGCTCTACAGCCATTTGCGTAAGGATCAGGCGACCGGGACAATCGTCGAGGTTCTGGTCGGATCGGCCGTGCACGGGCACGGGATCCTCAGGCTCTGGAAGGCCCTGCGGCACGACGTGCCGCCCGCGCGCAAGTCCGCGGAGCGCCATGGCGTCGCGGCCGGCGATCAGCCCCTCCTCCAGATTTTCAAGACCGTCCAGGCCGGAAAGCTCGCCTTCGGGCGGGTCTGGCGCGGCGTCCTGCACGACGGGGCGACCCTCGGCAGCACCCGCGTCAGCGGAATTTCTCGCATCGTCGCCGGCGAGCAGATCCGGATTGCGGACGCCGAGGCCGGCGAGCTCGTGGCGATCGGGCGCCTCGACGGGGTGCCGACCGGCGCTGTCCTCGGTGCGTCGGGGGCAGAGTCGTTGCCGTTCCCGGAGCCGCCGCCTCCGGTGTTCGCGCTCGCCATCGCGACAAAGGACCGCAAGGACGACGTGAAGCTCTCCGCCGCCCTGCACAAGCTCCTCGAGGAGGATCCGGCTCTCGCCGTCGAGCACAATGTCGAGACCGGCGAAACCGTCCTCCACGGGCAGGGCGAGATCCATCTCAACTTCGCGCTCGACCGGCTCGCCACGATCTACAATCTCGCCGTCGCCGCGACGACGCCGAAAACCCCCTACAAGGAGACCATCAAGAAGGTCGTCACCCAGCATTCTCGGCTGAAGCGTCAAACCGGGGGACATGGCCAGTTCGCCGACGTGAAGCTCGAGATCGCCCCACGCGCCCGCGGCGAAGGCTTCGCCTTCACCGACAAGATCGTCGGCGGCGCCGTGCCGAAGCAATATATCCCCGCGGTCCATGACGCCGCAGAGGACGCCATGCAGAAGGGGCCCTTCGGCTATCCGGTCGTCGACGTCGCGGTCACGCTCCTCGACGGGACCTTCCATACCGTCGACAGCTCCGACATGGCCTTCAAGACCGCGACACGCATGGGGGTCACCGAGGCGCTCTCCAAGGCCGAGCCGGTCCTGCTCGAGCCGATCGACCACGTGACAGCGACCGTACCGAACAGCTTCACCGCGGCGACCCAACGTCTCTTGAGCGGACGCCGTGGCCAAATCCTCGGCTATTCGGAGCGACCCGGCTGGCCCGGCTGGGACGAGGTCGAAGCCTTGGTGCCCGCGGCCGAGCTGCACGATCTCATCATGGAGCTGCGCTCGGACACGATGGGGCTCGGCAGCTATCGGCGCCACTTCGACCACCTCGCCGAAGCGCGCGGCGCGGTCGCCGAGAAGCTCGCCCACTGAAGAGCAGCACACGCTGCACGTGAATATTTTCAGTTTAAGTTGAATATCGGTCTTCGCGATTGCGCCTCGACCTGCCCGATCCGAGCCATCCGGTGCCAGCCGGATGGCTTTTTTTGGCTATTGGTCTCGAAATATTCTCAGCCGCCCTCAGCACTGCATTGCATGAAGAGGAAAGTTTACAAATCTTTTCGTAACGTTTTGATCATAATGATTCGACTGAATTATATTCATAGTGTTTACTCAACATTCAATCAGACGTACACATTCGAGACTGGCTTTCTCACGACTGTTCCTCGGCAGCCTCGGGGCTTCGGCACAGGTATTCCCATGGGCAAGATCGCTTCCATTCACGTGGTGCGCCGGCAACCGGCACCGGAGCACGTCGAAGCTCGCACGGCCATCGAGAAAAGCCTTGCCGAGGCTCGGATGAAGCTCGTCGATACCGGGATCCGCAATCGGCTGATCCATTCTCCTCGTGGAGCTCGACGGGCACGCGCTCTCGGCGTCGTGGGCACGAACGCGGATTGCGTGTTTCGGCATCTCGTGCGCGAAGGCAAGACCTTGCGTTTCTTCGCGGCGGACGAGACGCCGGAGGTCGGCCAGGACCTGCCGCGGCCGAAAGGGCCGCGGCTCGTCACGCAGAGGCTCGGCCGCGAGGCCCGCTACGGGTTGCAGACGACTTTTTCCGGCGATCAGCTGCAAAGGAGGCTGCAGAGGATCTATCGCGACGCCAAGACGGCCGAGGAAGAACGAGGCATGAGCATCCTCTTCCTGACCTTGGGGTTCCTGCGCTGGTACGAGGACGAAAGGTCGGAGGTTCCTCGCCACGCGCCGCTCATTCTCGTCCCGGTCGTCCTCGTTCGCGACCCGCGCCGCTCGACCTTCGATCTCAAGCTGCGCGACGACGAGATCACGACGAACCAAGCTTTGCAGGAACGGCTCAGGAGCGACTTCGCCTTGTCGCTTCCCGCGGTGCCGGAGTCCGACGATTGGACGCCGAGCAGCTACTTCGAGGCCGTCGCGGCGGCGACGAAGCCGAAGCGTCGTTGGTCGATCGACAGCGACGACATCGAGCTCGGCTTCAGCTTCTTCTCCAAGCACCTGATGATGCGCGACCTCGAGCCCGGCACTTGGCCCGATCGCGCGCTTCTGTCCCACTCGTTGCTCCGAGGGCTCCTCTGCGACGGCTTCGCCGGCGAGCCGCCGATCTTTACGGAGTCGACCAATCTCGACGAGGTCCTCGCGCCGGCGGACATCGTGCAGGTCGTCGATGCGGACGCCTCGCAGACGAAGGTGATCGAGACGGTCCGTGCCGGACTCAATCTCGTCGTTCAAGGGCCGCCGGGCACCGGCAAGTCGCAGACCATCACGAATATCATCGCGAGCGCCGTTCACGACGGCAAGACGGTCTTGTTCGTCGCCGAGAAAATGGCTGCGCTCGATGTCGTTCATGCCCGGCTCTGCAACGTCGGGCTCGAGGACATTTGCCTCGAGCTGCACGGGCCGTCGGCCAGCAAGCGGCTCGTCGCGGATCGGCTCGACCAGGCCCTACAGGCCGTGGCTCCCGCGACGGGCAAGGACTGCATCCATCAGCTCGGCGCCCTCCGCGACCGCTTGAACGGCACGGCATCACGGCTGCATCGCCAGATCGGCGACACCGGGATGACCCCCTATCGCGCGCTGTCGATCCAGATCGCGATGGCCGCACGCGAGATCATCCCAAATGCGAAGCTGGTCGCCGAGGCGGCGTCCTGGAGCCGCGCGGACTTCGAGCTTCGGCTCGCGCTGACCCAGGCCTTCGCCGCCTTGACGGCAAGCGCCGGTCCTCGCGATTCACACCCCTATGTCGGAGTTCGACGCACCCGCCTGCAGCCCAGCGACCTCCAGCGCCATCTCGGGGAGCTGCACGCGCTCATCGCCGGTGCCAGGGCACTCTCCGTTTCCGCGACCGAGATCGGCTTCATGCTCGGGCTCGACCAGCCGGCGACGCCCGCGAGCGTCAAGTGCCTCGTCACGCTCTTGCGCCTCTTCGCCTTGCTTCCCGAAGGCAGCGATAGCACGGCCATCGCTTGCGCGACGGCTCCGAGCCTGTCGCGCATCCTCGATGCCACGACGCGAGCCCTTCGGTGGCAAGCGCATCAAGCGCCGTTTGCGCGAAAGTTTCGAGCCGCGGCCTGGACGGCTCCGGTGGAACGGCTCCGCATGCCGCTCGCGAAAGGCGCGACGAGCTGGATCGCCCGTTGCAGCACCGACTATCGGAACGCTTGCCGATCCCTGGTGGACCTCCTGACCGTGCCTCTTCCGTCACGCCACCGCGAGCGGATCGCGTTGCTCGACGCCCTGATCGAGAGCCGAGCCCGCCTCGCCGCGCTCGGCCCCGATGCGGCGAGTCTCGCGAGGTTCCTCGGACCCGACTGGCATGGGAAGCGGACGGATTTCACCCGCCTCCTCGTCATCGTGCGGATCATCGAGACGATCAGGGCGGCAGACCCGCGCGTGGATGTCGTGCGAGCCGTCGCGAGCTTGCGCCAGGGCGCGGCCGCCCGCTTCGCGGCGCGGCTCGATGGGGAGCTCGCGGGCGTCGCCTTCGAGCTCGGAAAGGTCGTCCGTGCGCTCGATCTCGATATCGACGCGGCCTTTCACGTCGATTCGATCACCCGCCTCGATCTCGAAGCCCTGGCCGAACGCGCGGAGATCTGGGCGGCGAGCTCCGTCCGCTTCGAGCAATGGGCGCGGCTGGTCCAGGCCGACGGGGCGCTGCGTGCGGTCGGGCCTGCGGCGATCGTCGACGGCCTCGCGTCCGGCGCGCTCGATCCGGGCCGTGCCGCGGCCGAGCTCGAGGCGGCCTTCGCCGAAGCCTGCTGGGCCACGGCGATCGAAGCCGACCCGGATCTCGCCGCGTTCGAAGGAGCGGATCATCAACGGCTCGTCTTGCGCTTCGCCGAGCTCGAAGGACGGCGACGCGACGAGACGGTCCAGAGCATCCTGGCACGCCACCGGGCGGCGCTCCCGACGGGAGCGCAGGGCGCCATGGGCGTGATCCGCGGCGAGATCGGCCGCAAGCGCAGCCACATGCCCCTGCGCAAGCTGATGGCGGCAGCAGGACCGGCGATCCAGCGGATCAAGCCCGTCTTCCTGATGAGCCCGATCTCGGTCGCGCAATTCCTGCCTCCCGGGGCCGTGGAGTTCGATCTCCTCGTCATCGACGAGGCGAGCCAGATTCGCCCGGCCGAGGCGCTGGGCGCCATCGCGCGGTGCCGCCAGATCGTCGTCGTCGGCGACAAGAAGCAGCTGCCCCCGTCGAGCTTCTTCGATCGCCTCGTCACCGACGAGGCGGAGACGCAGGACGACGACGAGGAGGAAGGGACACTGCCGCCGAGCGGCGCCGCGACGCCGACCGACCTCGAGAGCATCCTGACCTTGTGCGAGGCGCGCGGCCTCGAGACACGCATGCTGCGCTGGCACTACCGGTCGCAGCACAAGTCCTTGATCGAGGTCTCGAACGCGGAATTCTACCGCCACCTCGTCATGCCGCCGACGCCGACCCTCGAACGCTCCGACAAAGGCTTGATCCTGCGCCGTGTGAGAGGCGCCTACGACCGCGGCGGTCTCAGAACCAATCTCGCCGAGGCTCAGGCGATCGTGGACGCCGCCGCCGACCATGCGCGCCAGCACCCCCGGCAATCGCTCGGAATCGTCACCTTCTCGACGGCTCAACGCGATCTCGTCTGCGATCTTCTGGACGCACGTCGACGCGAGGATCCGGTGCTCGACGCGAGCCTGCGCGAGACGGGCGGCGAGGCTGTCTTCGTGAAGAACCTCGAGAACGTGCAAGGCGACGAGCGCGACGTGATCTTCGTCTCGGTCGGTTTCGGGCCGCGCGAGGCGGGAAAGCCGCTCGACAGCATGGCCTTCGGGCCGATCTCCGCCGAAGGCGGCGAGCGCCGGCTGAATGTCCTCTTCACCCGGGCTCGGATCCGTTGCGAGGTCTTCGTCTCCTTCGGCCCCGGCGACATCAACCTCGATCGCGCGACCGGCGCCGGTCCACGCGTCCTGAAGCGCTTCCTCGAATATGCGGACTCCGGAGTGCTCGACGTATCTGCCCCGACCGGAGGAGATTTCGACTCGCCCTTCGAGGCCGCCGTCGCCGAGGCGATCGAGAGCCTCGGCTACGTGGTCGACAAGCAGGTCGGCTCGGCCGGGTTCCGGCTCGATCTCGCGGTCCGCGACCCGAGCGCGCCGGGGCGCTACCTCCTCGCGATCGAGTGCGACGGCGTGACCTATCATTCCGCGCTCTGGGCGCGTGAGCGCGACCGGCAACGCCAGGAAATCCTCGAGCGGCTCGGCTGGCGGTTCCATCGCATCTGGAGCACGGATTGGTTCTACCGGCGCGCAGCGCAGATCGAGGGGCTGAAAGCCGCGCTCGACGCCGCGCGGCGCGAGGCAGGCCTGCGCGAGAATGCGGCGTCGCAGAGCCCGTCGAGCCCGCCGCGGCCGGCCCAGAACATCGGGATCCGAGCCCGCCAACCGGCCTATTCCCTCGCACATTGCACGACGCCGCTCGGGCATGCCCTCGAATCGGCCACGGCCGAGCAGGTTGCCGATCTCATCGAAACCGTGATCGAGCGCGAAGGCCCGATCCATCGCGACGAGATCACGCGCCGCGTCGCCGCCTTCTTCGGCAAGGAGCGGGTTGGCAAGCGAATCGCGGAGGCGGTCGCGCGCGGACTGGCCTACCTGCAGGCCTCCGCCCCCCACCTCGGCCACGACGCGGATTTCTGGTTCACCGAGAAGCAGAGACGCAAGCCTCCCGTGCGTGACCGGTCGGCCGCGCCGGTCACCCTGCAAAGGCTCGACAAGATCGCCGAGCTCGAGATCGCGGCCGCGATCGAGATCGCGCGCCGGCAGGACCCGGCCCTGGACGACAAGAGCCTTCCGGACTTCGTCGCCGCGCTCCTCGGGCTGAAGAAGGCGAGCCGAGATTTTCACCGCTTGGTGCGCTCGCTCGCGGCATAGACTTCGCCGGCTCGACGGGCACCGCAAGATGCCCGGCGCTCACCCCCAGAGGGAGGGTGAGGCCGGATGAACGAGCGAGCGCTCGTAGACGAGCCCATCCGGGCGATCCCTTGCGAGGAGCAGCGGTCCGTCGAGATCGACGAAGCGGGCGTGCGACGCGAGCAGCAGGGCCGGAGCCATCGCGAGCGAGGTCGCCACCATGCAGCCGACCATGATCTGGAAGCCTTGCGCCTGCGCCTCCGCGACGAGCGCGAGCGCCTCCGTCAGCCCTCCGGCCTTGTCGAGCTTCACGTTGATCGCGTCGTAGCGCCCGCGAAGATCGCCGAGATTGCTTCGCTCGTGCAGGCTCTCGTCGGCACAGACCGGAACGATACGGTCGATCTCGTCGAGCGCCGAGTCCGCGCCTGCGGGGAGCGGCTGCTCGACCAGACGGACACCGGCCGCTGCGCAGGCGGCGAGGTTGCGCTCGAGGGTCGAGCGATCCCACGCTTCGTTGGCGTCGACGATCAGCGTCGCGTCGGGTGCCGCCGCGCGGACCGCGGCAATGCGCGCCGGGTCGCCCTCGCCCGCGAGCTTCACCTTCAGGAGCGGACGCGCACCGGCGGCGGCGGCGGCCGTCGCCATCTCTGCAGGCGACCCGACCGAGAGGGTGAAAGCCGTCGTCACGGGGGCCGGAACGGGAACCCCGGCGATCTCGAAGGCGCGCAGGCCCGAAAGCTTCGCGGCGAGATCGAAGAGCGCGCAATCGAGCGCGTTCCGGGCCGCCCCCGCGGGGAGCAGATCCTGGAGCGCGAAGCGATCGGCGCCCTGCTCCAAGGCAGGGCGCACGGATTCGATCCGACGGACCTCGCTCTCGACGGTCTCGCCGTAGCGCGCATAAGGCACGCACTCGCCCCGGCCTCGGCAGCCAGCCTCGTCCAAGGTGGCGACAACGACGACAGCCTCGCTTTTCGCGCCGCGCGAGATGCGGAAGGTGCCCGCGATCGGAAAGCTCTCGACAGCAACGGTCAAGCTACGCACGATCGTGCCCTCTCCATGCCCCTTCGGCCGGCGATCCCGGCGAGATCGATCGCCGCGTGCCACGCCCGGGTTTCGCATTGTCATCATTTGGGCTGCGGTATAAGCCAACTTTTGCGCTCGGGACCACAATCCGGGACCGACAGCGACGACGTGATCCTGCCGCGGGGGGCGGTGGAGTCGCCGGGTCGGCATGCGCTGCGCAGTTCGACGAGGGGAGTGGCCATGCGGGTCGCACGAGGGGATCTACTGGGCTTTCTCGACCGCGAGCGCTCCGTCGCCGGACCCGGGTTCAATCGCTGGCTCGTCCCTCCTGCGGCACTCGCGATCCATCTCTGCATCGGCATGGCCTATGGGTTCAGCGTGTTCTGGCTGCCGCTGTCGCGCGCGATCGGGGTCACGGAGCCCAAGGCCTGCCCGGCCGATATGAGCTTGCTTCAATCGGTGTTCGCCACGAGTTGCGACTGGAAGGTCAGCATGCTCGGTTGGACCTTCACCTTGTTCTTCGTCTTTCTCGGCTCGTCGGCGGCCGTGTTCGGGCATTGGCTCGAGCATGCCGGCCCGCGCAAGGCCGGGCTCGCCGCCGCCTTTTGCTGGTGTGGCGGGCTGTTGATCTCGGCGGCCGGCGTCTGGCTCCATCAAATCTGGATGTTGTGGCTCGGATCCGGCGTCATCGGCGGCATTGGCTTGGGGCTCGGCTACATTTCCCCCGTCTCGACTTTGATCAAGTGGTTTCCCGACCGCCGCGGCATGGCGACCGGGATGGCGATCATGGGGTTCGGCGGCGGAGCGATGATCGGCGCCCCGCTCGCCGACAAGCTCATGGGCTATTATGCGACTCCGACCTCGATCGGCGTGTGGGAGACGTTCGTGACCATGGCGGCGATCTATTTCGTCTTCATGGTCGGCGGCGCGCTCGGCTACCGGGTTCCACGCGACGGCTGGAAGCCGCGCGGCTGGACGCCGCCCTTGCCTGCCGCGAACAGGATGGTGACCCATCGTCATGTCCATATCGACGTCGCCTGGAAGACTCCGCAATTCTGGCTGCTGTGGGGCGTGCTCTGCCTCAACGTCAGCGCGGGGATCGGCGTCATCGGCATGGCGTCACCCATGTTGCAGGAAGTCTTCGGCGGCAAGCTGCTCGGGCTCGACATCACGTTCAACGAGCTCGACGGCGAGCAGAAGAAGCAGGTCGCGGCGATCGCGGCGGGCTTCACCGGCCTCCTCAGCCTCTGCAACATCGGCGGACGGTTCTTCTGGGCGACCTGGTCCGACCGCCTCGGCCGCAAGACGACCTATGCGATCTTCTTCAGCCTCGGCTTCCTGCTCTATGCCTCGGCGCCCTTCGCCGCGCATTCGGGCAACGTCGTCTTGTTCGTGCTGTCCTTCTGCATCATCCTCTCGATGTATGGAGGTGGCTTCGCCACCATTCCCGCCTATCTCGCGGACATGTTCGGCACCCATATGGTCGGCGGGATTCACGGACGCCTCTTGACGGCATGGTCGACCGCGGGCGTGCTCGGACCGGTTCTCGTCAACTACATTCGCGACTATCAGCTCGACCACGGCGTTCCGCGCGAGGCCGTCTACAACCAGACCCTCTACATCCTCGCCGGGATGCTCGTTCTCGGCATGATCTGCAATCTCCTCGTGCGGCCCGTCGCCGAGCGCTTCTTCATGACCGACGAGGAGGTCGCCGCCGACAAGAAGATTTCGGCCACAGCGGTGAAGAAGGCGGAAGCGGAGGCCCACGCGGACTTCGAGGATTTCGTCGAGGAAGGCCTGGAGCCGGCTCCGCCGCGCAGCGGCCCGTTCCGCGTGCTCGTAGCCAAGGCCGGCAACGGCGGCGCGGGCAGAGCCCTCGTCTCGGCAATGGCCTGGACCGCCGTCGGGGTTCCGCTGGCCTGGGGCGTGTGGATCACCCTGCAGAAGACCTTCGCCCTGTTTCATTGACGGCGGACCGCGCCGCGCGAAGGATCAGGAGGTGCACACCCGCGCGAGGACGAGGACATCGACGCGGCGTGCCCCGGCCCGCAGCAGCGCGCGGGAGGCGGCATTCACCGTCGCTCCGGAGGTGAGGACGTCATCGACGAGCACGATCCTGCGGCCTGCGATCCGGGGCACCATGGCGTCGGGCACCCGGAAAGCGCCCTGCAAGTTGATCGCACGTTGCGAGCGCGACAGCCCGACCTGCGACGCGGTGCTTCGCACGCGCTCGAGCGCGAAGGGATCGACCGGAATTCCGCACCGGCACGAGACGACCTCGGCGAGCGCGCACGATTGATTGAATTGGCGCGAGCGCAGCCGGCTCCTGTGCAAGGGCACGGGCACGAGGAGATCGGCATCGAGCAAGAGGTCGCTTCCCGCGCGGGCCATCCAGGCTCCGAGCGGCTCGGCGATCTCGAGCCGATCGTAGTATTTCAGGCGATGAACGAGGATCCGGACCGGACCGTCCTCGTAGCGGGCGACCGCGCGGGCGCGTTCATAGACCGGCGGGTCGGCGACGGCTTCGGGCGAGAGCAGCCCTTCCTGGCCGAGATCGACCGGGAACGGCGTTCCGAGCCGCTCGCAATAGGGCCGCTCGATGAAGCGGACGCTTCCCCAGCAGTCGGCGCAGAGCGAACCCGCGGTATCTGTCGCCTTGCGGCAGGCGAGGCACGCCGGCGGGAAGGCGAGATCTATCGCGATGCGACCGGCGGCGCGGAGCGCCGGCAGGATCCGAGCCGCGAAGCCAACCCGCAGGAGTCGCGGAAGCTCGCGGAAGGTGGCCAGACCAAGAGCATTTTCCAGCGAAGTGGCCTCCGGTTCGCATTTCGCTGGCGATGTATCGCAACAGCGACATCGCTATGCGAAAATGCGACAAGACAAGAAAATAGAGCTGCTTTTCGAGTCCATCGGAACGGAAAGCGCTCGAGCTCCATCGCCACTATCCGCCCGTCTCGGCCGCGTCGGTCACGACAGGCAGCGGCGGCGCGACGCCACATTCGACTCGGATCGCTGCCCACAAGCGCTCCTGCATCTTTCTCACCACCTCGTTGCGGCACGATGCGAGAGCGGTGTCGCCGATCCTCGTGACCGGCGCGATCAGCCTCACGCTGCTCGTCACGACGACGGCATCGGCCGTGACCAGATCCGCGATGTCGAGCGAGCGCTCGACGCCGCCGCATTCCGCGAGGATGAAGTCGCGGACGATCCCCGGCAAGACACCGTCGGCGACGGGTGGCGTGGCGATCTCGCCGCCACGGATGGCGAAGACATTGCCCGCCGCGGCGCAGGCGACCCGCCCCGCGCAATTCGAGAAAAGCGCCTCGTCGAATCCCGCGGCGGCGGCGGCGCCGACGGCGAGAACGGCGTCGAGATAATTCAGGGTCTTGAGCCGCGAGGTGGGCGAGGTCTCGTTGCGCCGGATCGTCGCGATCCCGAGGGTCACGGGCGCGAAGGCGCCCTGCGCGGGAAGCTCGGCGAGGCTCGCAAAAATCGCGGGGCGCTGCGGGCTCGCCGGGCGCAAGCCCCGCGGCCCCGGGCCGCGCGTGATATTCGTGCGCAGGACCCCCTGCCCGCCGCGCTCGGCGAGCGTCTCGGCGGCGCGGCGGACGGCGGCCTCGTCGGCATCGATGCCGAGCTCCCGCGCGGCCGCAAGCAGACGTTCGAGATGAGCGGCTGCGCGGAAGATCCTCCCGCCGAGGACAAGCGCCGTGTCGAAGACGCCGTCACCGAGCAGCAGGCCTCGGTCGCGGAGATCGAAAGGCCCGGTCGCCTCGTCGGAGATCGCGCCGTCGCGGAAGAACAACATGCCGAGCCTCGGCGATCAGGATCCCAGGATGCGGTCGAAGATGCAACGAACCTCTTCGCGTCGCTCGGCGAGGTCGTTCTCGAGCGCCGTCATTCCGGGCAGGTCCGCGACCTTGGCGAGACGCCGCTGCACGGCAGCGCTCGCCTGCCTCGGATCGACGCCGTCGTCGAGCGCGAGCCGGAGAATTTGCGTGACGCTCGTATAGAGGCGATGTGCGGCGAGCAGGGCGTCGGCATCGGCCGGCGCGAGAAAGTCCCGCGTGCCTGCCGCGGCGATCACAGCCGCGGTCGAGGCGGAAAGCAGCTCCGGCGCCGCATGGGCATGGCGCAGGACCAGATATTGCGCGATGAACTCGATATCGATCAGCCCTCCGGCGACGAGCTTCAGATCCCATGGGTCCTCGTCGCCCTTCGCTTTCGCGATGAGGCGGCGCATGTCCGCGACCTCCCCGGCGAGGCCGTCGCCGCGCGGCTGCATCAGGATGCCTCGGATCGCGCCCTCGACCTCGGCGGCGAGGGACGCGTCACCCGCGATCACCCGCGCCCGGGTGAGGGCCATGTGCTCCCAGGTTTCGGCCTCCTTGCGCTGATACTCGACGAAGCTGTCGAGCTGGGTCGCCATTGGGCCTTTGCGGCCCGAGGGACGCAGTCGCATGTCGACCTCGTAGAGACGGCCGCGGCGCGTCGCCACCGTCAAGGCCGAGACGAGCCTTTGCGCGATCTTGGTATAGTACTGGACCGCATGGAGGGGGCGGGGACCGTCCGACTCCGGCCGCTCCTCGTCGAAATCGTAGACGAGGATGAGATCGAGGTCGGAGGCCGCGGTCATCTCGCGCGAGCCGAGCTTGCCGAGCCCGAGGACGATGATCCGGCTAGCGGGAACAGCCCCGTGCCCGCGGGCGAAGCTGCGCTCGAGATGGGCGAGGCAGACCGCGACGATGATCCCCGCGAGCGCCGAATAGCCGGCCGCCGCCTCGGCCGGCTCGATCATGCCCATGTAGAGGCGCAGGCCGAGCGCGAAACGCTCGTCCTGCGCGAAATCGCGGATCGCATCGAGAAAGTCCTCGGTCCCGAGACCAGGGTCGAGGAGATGGCTCGCACGCTTGCGAAAGCTCGCCTCGTCGAGCGGCGCCGCGAGGCTGTTCGGATCGATCGTCGCATCGAGCACATGCGGATTGGTGATCACGGTCCGCGCGAGGCGCGACGCCCCGCCGAGGATCTCGCCGAAGAGCTCGCAGAGGCGCGGGTTCGACCGCAGGATCGCAAAGAGCTCGACGGCGGCCGGCATGCGCGCGAGCGCGGAATCGAAGTTCGCGAGCGCCGCGTCCGCGTCGCCCGACCTGGCGAAGGCCTGGAGCAGGAGCGGCACGAGCTCGGTCAGGATTTCCCGCGCGCGGGGTGTTCGGACCGCGAGCCTGTGGCCGAAATGCCAGCCCCGCACGGTCGCTGCCGCGAGTGAGGGCTTCTCGAACCCCAGGCGGGACAAGGTCTCGAGCGTTTCCGGATCGTCGGTGACGCCGGTGAAGACGAGGCTTCCCGCGGCCGCATCGAGCCCGGGTGCATGCTCGAAGAGCCGCGCATAATGGTCCGAGACACGGCCGAGATGGCCGAGGAAGTCCGCGACGAAGCCCTCCTCGTCGGCGTAGCCGCAGAAACGGGCGAAGCGGCCGACCGCGCTCGCATCCTGGGGCAGCCGCTGCGTCTGCTCGTCGTCGATCATCTGCAGCCTGTGCTCGACGGAGCGCAGGAAGACATAGGCCGCGCGGAGATCCCCCACCGCCTCGCGCGTCACCCAGCGGTCGGCACCGAGCGCCTCGAGCATGTCGAGCGTCCGATTGCCGCGGAGCCAAGGCCGCTTGCCTCCGAAGATCAATTGCTGGGTCTGGACGAAGAACTCGATCTCGCGAATGCCGCCGCGGCCGAGCTTCACGTCGTGACCCGCGACGACGATCTCGTCGCGGCCGCGCACGGATTGGATCTGGCGCTTCATCGCCGCGATATCGGCGATGGCGGCGTAGTCGAAATACTTGCGCCAGACGAAGGGTGCGAGCGTCTCGAGGAACCGCATGCCGAGGGCGATGTCGCCCGCGACAGGTCGCGCCTTGATCAGCGCGGCACGCTCCCAGTTCTGGCCGAGCGTCTCGTAATAGCTATAGGCCGCCGGAAGCGAGATCGCGACGGAGGTCGAGCCGGGATCCGGACGCAGGCGGAGATCGACGCGCAGCACATAGCCGTCCCTGGTGCGCTCCTGCAGGATGCGCACGAGATTGCGCGTCAGGCGCACGAAGATCGCGGCGGGCTCGGCCACAGCCGCGACCGACGCGGCGGCGGGATCGTAGAAGACCACGAGATCGACGTCGCTCGAGTAGTTGAGCTCGGCGGCGCCGAGCTTGCCCATGGCGAGGATGGTGACGCCGCAGCCGGTCTCCGGGCTCGACTCGTCCGCGAGACGAAAGCTCCCGCCACGGGCAGCCTCGCGCAAGAGGAAACGCAGAGCGGTCCGGATGAAGGCTTCCGCGGCCCGCGACAGGGCTCGGGTCGCGGTCACGACATCCCACGCGCCTCCGAGATCTGCGAGCGCGACGACGAGGGCGGTTTCCTGCTTCGCCAGCCGCAAGGCGCGCACGAGCAGGGCTTCGTCCTCGGCCCGGTCGCAATGGTCCGAGAGATCGCGTAGGCACGCGCCCAGCGCGACCTCGGGTGCCGTCGCGAGGCAATGGTGGGCGCGCACGGGATCGGCCGTCACGAGCCGCCAAAGGTACGGGGAATGATCCGCGAGTGCGAGCAAGAGGTCTCGAACCCGGCCCTCGGCCGAGAGTGCCCGCAGACCCTCCGCGTCCTCGCGAGCGAGGAGGTCGGACACGCGCGCCTCTGCACGCTGCGCGTCCGCGCAGATGGGAAGCGAGATCAAGCGCTGCCAAAGCGGCGCGCCGGCGGCATCGTCGCTCGATGTCCATTCGGGCTCGGACGGCGCGCCCGGGGTCATGCCGCAGCGCCTTTCACGCAGCTGCGCCCATGGCGCGGGATCATTGCGACGGGACCCGCCGGAAGCGAGAGGACCGCGCGCAGGCCGGGCTTGTTGTCCTCGAGGCGCAAGGTGCCATTGTGCAGACGCGCGACCGCTGCGGCAAGCGAGAGTCCGAGGCCGGAGCCCGGCCGCGACCGAGCATTCTCGAGGCGGACGAACCGGTCGAGCACGCGCGGCCGATCCTTCTCCGCGATGCCCGGGCCGCGATCCGCGACGCTGAACTCGATCCTGCCGGCGCGGCGTTCCGCGACGATCTCGACGGACTTCGTAGCGCTCGCGGCCAAGGGTCCCAAGATGCCGCCTTCGAGAAAGCGCGAGGGGGCGGCTCGCCCCCCGTTCCGGTCACCGTATTTCAGCGCATTGTCCACGAGATTGGCCAGCGCCTGGCCGATGAGCTCACGGCTGCCGTGCAGGGACAGGCCCTCCGGCGCCCGGACCACGAGCGTGATGCCGCGCTCCTCGGCGACGGGCTCGTAGAGCTCTCCCACGTCGCGCGCCACCGCCGCCGCGTCGAAATCGACCATCCCTTCCCGGCCCGCACCCGCCTCGGCCCTCGCGATCGCGAGCAGCGCGTCGAAAATCTGGATGAGCCGGTCGGATTCCTCGAGCACCTTCTCGAGCGCGCCGCGATAGTCCTCGGGGCTCGCGGCCATCCGCAAGGCGTGCTCGGCGCGCCCGCGCAGGCGCGTCAGGGGCGTCTTGAGGTCGTGCGCGATATTGTCCGAGACCTCCTTCAGACCTGCCATCAGCAGCGCGATTCGCTCCAGCATGGCGTTTACGTTCTGCACCAGCCGATCGAGCTCGTCGCCGGTCCCGGCGAGCGGCAGGCGGCCGGAGAGATCACCCGCGACGATCGACTGCGCCTCGGCATTGATCGCGTCGACCCGGTTGAGGACGCGGCTCGCGACGAAGAGGCCACCGAGCGTCCCGATGATCACGAGCCAGGTGAGCGAGGTGAGGAGCGCGCCGCTGAGGATATTGCGAAGCGTCTCGCCCTCCTCGAGGTCCTGCCCGACGAGCACGCGATAGCCGCCCGGCAGAATGAAGATTCGGGCGAGCGCGCGATGCTTCTCGTGGCCGCCGCCGGGTGTCTCGTACAAGGTCTCGATGAGGCCGGAGCGCAGCATGAGGTCCGGTGGCAGGCTCTGGATATTGCCGGCGATCGTCTCCCCGGACGCGGTCGTGACGAGATAGAGGCCGGCGCCCGGCCTGCGGCTTCGGTTCTCGATCGTCTCGGCGAGCCGGCGGATGCCGCCTTGCGCATATTGCTCGGAGAGGCCGGCGATATCGGCGGCGACGGTCTGCGCGATCTGCTCCTCGATCAAAGCCTTCACGTTCGCGCCGACATTGCCGAGGACGAGCCCGGCCCCGATCGCGAAGATCACGAGATAGCCGAGCGAAAGCTTGAAGACGGTCGTGCGAAAAAGCTTACCGAGCGCCGTCACGGATCATGTATCCCGCGCCGCGGACCGTGTGCAGGAGCGGAGGATCGAACCCCTTGTCGATCTTCGCCCGTAGCCGCGACACGTGGACGTCGATGACATTGGTCTGAGGATCGAAATGGTAGTCCCAGACATTCTCGAGGAGCATCGTCCTGGTCACGACCTGGCCCGCGTGCTTCATCAGGTATTCGAGCAGGCGGAACTCGCGTGGCTGCAAGGTGATCTCCTTGCCGTCCCGGGTGAGCTTGTGGGCGAGCCGGTCGAGTTCGAGCCCGTCGACCCGATAGACCGTATCCTCCACGACCCCGGCCTGCCGCCGCCGAGCGAGGACCTCGACCCGGGCGAGCAGCTCGGAGAAGGCGTAGGGCTTGGCGAGATAATCGTCGCCGCCGGCGCGAAGCCCCGTCACGCGGTCGTCGACCTGGCCGAGCGCCGAAAGGATCAAGGCGGGCGTGGCGATCTTCTCGGCGCGCAGGCGGACGACGAGGGAGAGCCCGTCGAGCTTCGGCAGCATACGGTCGATGACGAGCACGTCATAGGCCTCGTCGTGGGCGCGCTGGTAGCCGGCCTGCCCGTCCTCGACGTGATCGGCGACATGGCCCGCCTCGCGAAAGGCCTTGACCATGTAGCTCGCGGCTTCCGGGTCGTCCTCGACAATCAGAATGCGCATGACCGATCTATAGAGGATTGTGGCGGCTCGAGCACTTTTCGATCCGGCTGGATCGGAAGCTGCTCTCCTTGCGCGCATTGTCGCATGTTCGCGACGCGAGCCGGAGGCCACCTCGCTGGTAACTGCGCCAGCGCAGCAGGCCGGGAGAGGCTCCCGGCCTGTCGCATCCTGGAGCGCGGCGCCGCTGCAAGGGGCCTTGGCGGCGCGCGCTCGTCAGCCGAGAGGCAGCGGCTTCAGGAAGCTTGATTGGTCGCGATGGCGACGAAACGCATGCCCTGGGCGCCCTTGACCCGAAGCAGCACGGCCTTGCGGCCGTCCTTCTTGGCCTCGGCGAGGATTGCGGCGATCTCCGTCGGCTTACCGACGGTTTTCCCGCCGGCCTCGACGATGACGTCCCCCACGCGCAAGCCCTTCTGCGCGCCGACCCCGTCGGGATCGATATCGGTGACGACCACGCCCTCGCCGCCGGCTCCGGGCACCGAGTCCGCCGGCGCCAGTGTCAGCCCGAGCCCCGCGAGAGCGCTCTTGTCGCGCGGCGCGCCGGGGGTCGCGCGGGCTTCCTTCTCGTCGGGCAAGGCCCCGAGCTTGACGCTGACGGTCTTTTCCGATCCGTCGTGCCAATAGGTGAGCTCGGTCTTCTTGCCCGGTCCGAGGGCCGCGACCTTGCGGGCGAGCTCACGCGGCCCGTCGATGCGCTCACCGTCGATCCCGAGGATCACGTCGCCGGACTTGAGGCCCGCGGCCTTGGCCGGCGAATCCGGCTGAGCCTCGGCGACGAGCGCCCCCTTGGTGGACTTGAGCCCGAGGCTGTCGGCGATCTCCTGGGTCACGGGCTGGATATGGACGCCGATCCAGCCGCGCGCGACCGAGCCCTTGTCCTTCAGCGCCGCGACGACCGACTGCACGGTCTCCGCGGGAATGGCGAAGCCGATGCCGACGCTTCCGCCGGTCGGCGAGAAGATCGCGGTGTTCACGCCGACGACCTGGCCTTGGAGATTGAAGGTCGGGCCGCCCGAGTTACCGCGGTTCACCGGCGCATCGATCTGCAGGAAGTCGTCATAGGGGCCGGAGCCGATGTCGCGCCCGCGCGCGGAGACGATCCCGGCCGTCACGGTGCCGCCGAGCCCGAACGGGTTGCCGACCGCGATGACCCAGTCGCCGACCCGCGGGACCGCGGTGCCGAATCCGACATGCGGATAGGTTCCCGACTGCGAGATCTTCAGCAGCGCGAGGTCGGTCTTCTTGTCGGTCCCGACGACGGTCGCCGGGACAGTCTTGCCGTCCTCCATGGTCAAGGACACCTCGGTGGCGTTCTCGACGACATGATTATTGGTGACGACATAGCCGTCCGGCGAGATGATGAAGCCGGAGCCCTGCGACTGCACCTTGTGCGGCTTGCCGCGGCGCTTGAACGGGGACTCCTCGCCGAAGCGCCGGAAGAAGCGCTCGAGCGGGTCACCCGGGGTGAATTGCGGCATATCGGACTCGTCGTCGGCTTCGGCGGTCTCGGTGGCCTTCACCTTGACCGAGACAACCGCGGGACGGACCCGTTCGACGACATCGGCGAAGGAGGCCGGCACCGAAGACGGAACCGGGGCGTCGATCGCGGCAGGCGCAGCGAGAGCCTGCCCGGAAAGACCGAGGCCATCGACGAGCATGCCGGCGACCGCGGCCGTCGCCACGGCGCCGAGCAGCGCCGCACGGAGCTTGCGCCCGCTGCTTGGCACAGTGCGGGATGCGCCTGCGGCATCTGACCGAGGCAACCGAATATCGAGCATCGTTCTACACTCCTTCAGGACGTCGAGCGGGCCGAGCCGCGCTGACGATGAGATAGGGCCTGTCGCATTGCTCCGCCATTTCGGCGGCATGAAACTTACGTAAGGTCGCGACCTTCGTGCGACGCGAGGCCGAAGGCCTCGGGATAGTGGACGCTCCCGCGTTCCCCGGCGAGCGCGCCCGGCACGAGCTCGAGGGCCATGAAGGCCGCGCCCCGAAAGGGCGCCTCGAGACGGCTCGCGAGCTCGGCCGAGAAGCCGAATCTCCCGTAGTAGGCCGGGCTTCCGAGGACGACGACGGCCTCGACGCCGTTACGCGCGAGACGCTCGAGGCCTGCCGCCACGAGGCTCGAGCCAATGCCCCTGCTCCGATGGCTCGTGGCGACGGCGAGCGGCGCGAGCGAGGCCCCCTTACGGGGCACCCCGTCGAACTCGAGCGAAAGCCGGCTGAACATGACGTGGCCGACGACAGCGGCGCTCTCGACCGCGACGAGGGCAGAGATGACGAGGCCGCCCGCTCTCAGGTCCTCGACGAGCCGGGCTTCGGCGCTGCCTGCGAAGGCGGCGCGAAGCAGCGCAGCGATCGTCGCATGATCTGCGGGAGTCTCGTCGCGGATCATCATGGCGGCATTCCGGCCATCGTCCCTCGCCCGCTGCGATCCGTAGAGCGACCGCTCAATAGGCCGCGTAGCTCTTTTCCTCGATGATCTCGCTTCTCAAGAGATCGTTGATCTCCCGCTTCAGCGCTGCGCGGCGGTCGTTGGTGCGGTAGACGGAACGGGCCAAGGCGACGAACTCCGCGCCGAAAGTCCTCGCCCGTTCCTGATCGCGAATGGCGTCCTCGATCCGCCAGAGCTCTGCGTTGACTCCCTTGAGGGCAGCGGTCAAGCGTGCCAGCTCGTCGGTCGCCGCGACCTCGCGGACGAGCACATCCGTCAAGATCGCGTGCTCGCGCCTGATGTTGGAGAGCTTCGCCTCGTCGCGTATGTTCTCGAGCTTGATCTCGAGGATCGTGATCTTGTCGATCAGCTCGCCGGGTGCGATCTCGACCATGATGGGCACGCGTGTCGTCTCCTCTCGTTCGTACGACGTCGCGCGCCCTCCGACCCGACCGAGTCGCAAGGCGCTCCACGAACTCGTCCTGTCGCATTCTCGCGGCACGAGCCGCCACACAGCTCGCGCTCCACTCCTTGCCGTTGATCGTGCGGGTCGTCCAAATGTCGTTGCACCGGATCCGGCAGTACCGACCTCACCCATTCGCTGGGCACTATGGAATCGAGACCGGTGCACACCATCCGCTGAAACAGCATCCGAGATTTATTCCTGGCCAGTCATAGCAAGAACCGATATCTCGTACCGCCCTCCATGACTAGAACGTCACTTCGTCGACCGAACGACATGCCAGGCAGCTCGAGATGTCAATAGCTCAACACGAAGAACAAGCCAAAGCGCCTGCAGTCACCATCGGCATGCCGGTCTATAATGGTGAGCGATTCATTCGCGAGGCGATCGCCTCGGTGCTGAACCAGACTTTCACCGATTTCGAGCTGATTATAGCTGACAATTGCTCCAACGATGCGACGCGAGAGATTTGTCTCGAGCAAGTGAAACATGACTCCAGACTCAAGTACATCAGGCATGAAAAAAACTACGGCGCTTTTTGGAATTTCGGCTTTGTCGTCCGACACGCGAGAGGACGCTTCTTCACATGGCTTGCTCATGATGACATTCTAGAGCCAGGCTTTCTCGAGCATACTGTGAACTACTTGGTCCGGAACACTCGAACTGTCATTGCCGCGGTTGACTTCGCAATTATCGACGAGTTCGGGGTCGAGCTGCGCGAAGACAAATTGGAGGACACGAGGGAATCACTGCCTTGGGAAATCCGGCGTATTCCATTCTTCGAATTCGCATATCCGAATGTCCACCTGTGCATTTATGGCTTGATGCAGACAAAACTCTGCAACTCCATAGTGGCAGGCATGAAAGCACCGACGATGATGACCGGATCGGAATACCCTTTGCTAGCGCGTTTCGCCGCTTCGGGTGAAATTGTGGCGCTCCCCGTGGTCCTACGAAAATACAGATCGCACAACTCCAGCGCGTTCTTGACCGAAGTCGACAAGATCGGGAAGATGTCCCAGTGGAGAAGGCTCGCTTTTTTTTATGGTAACCTCTTCAAGCTTCGTATGGATCTATTGAAAGTTTTACTGGGCGCTCCATACACGTGGAAGTGGAAATATCGGATTTTGCGCCGACATGTGATCTTGGATGTGCAATTCTGGCGCTGGAAAACGAGTGGAACCTGGATAAAGCCGAAGACCCTCACCGAGGAGGCGCGGGACTACGGCGTCACGGATGCTCGAGATGGGCACCTCCGGTAGCCGCGGAGCGTTTGTCGGCACTGCACTGGTTCGGCTGACCGGCGTTTGTGCCGTCGCGCAGCGCTCCGCAGGCGGCCTCGCAGACGTCCGACGTGTTCGGCTCGACGTCGTATATCCACTCGTTTCGCCTCGCTCCGCCATTTCAGGCACCCCTTTGCCCTCGGGTCACCCGGGCCGCCCGGACCTAGACGAGCATATGTTGCTTCGTAGATTGCAGGAGGATGGACAAGCCAATGCGCTTCAATATCGTCACGCCGGTTCTCAACGGCGAGAAATTCCTCGACGAGACCATTTTCAGCGTCGTGAGCCAAGCGGGGCCGTTCACGATCCGCTACCACGTTCAAGACGGCGGATCGACGGATGCCACTTTGAAGATATTGTCCGCTTGGCAGGCGCGATTGGCGGGTGAATTTCCGATTTGCTGCGACGGCATCGAGTTTTCCTACGCGAGCGCACCCGACAAAGGCCTCTACGATGCGGTCAATCGAGGCTTCGCGGCCTGCGGCGAGGCGGATGTGATGGCCTGGATCAATGCCGATGATCGCTATCAGCCGGGTGCGTTTACCACAGTGGCGGAGGCCTTCGCCGGTTTTCCGGACATCGATTGGGTGACAGGGCGGCCGACGGTGATCAATGAAGTCGGGGCCGTGCTGCATATATCACCGCTCATTCCGTTCCCGCGCCAAGCCATCGCCGCCGGAATTTTCGAAGGACGCTTCGCGGTTCCCTTCATTCAACAGGAGGGCACGTTCTGGCGCCCTCGTCTGTGGGAAAAGGTAGGCGGCCTCGATTCGAAGTTCAGGCTAGCCGGCGATTTCGATCTGTGGCGGCGTTTCGCGAGGCAGACCGATCTCG
Organism: Beijerinckiaceae bacterium; assembly: GCA_024304885.1. Classification (GTDB taxonomy): domain Bacteria; phylum Pseudomonadota; class Alphaproteobacteria; order Rhizobiales; family Beijerinckiaceae; genus Methylocapsa. The sequence goes on along the minus strand of JALJOM010000003.1, from coordinate 1,372,085 downwards.
TCATCATCGACACGATCCTCGGCTGCTTCAGGTTCCGCGCCGGTCAGCTGAGCAACGACAAGTCCAAGTATCATGCCGAGGTCGATGCCTCTCTTTCTCCCGACGAGATGATCATCCGCTCCAGAGCCGCGAAGCGCTATGCAAGTAAGGGATACGAATACTACGTCATGGTTCGCCATTATTGCGGACCTTTGCAGTGCCAGCGCTGGCCGATGCGTATCGCGCCCATTTTCGGTCACAGGGCTCACGGCCCCGAGCGATTGCGCATACTGATCATGGCCATGCTCATGCCGACGTGACGCTTACGAAAGCGGCATGCTTGGCTCCACGACGACGCCCTCGATGGATATCGACGACGCCGAGGAGGCGCTCCGGGCTGCGATCGCCTGCCAGGCGCCCGGGCACTTCACCGGCGGTCGAGTCGACCGCACCGGTTTCGTCTACCTCGAGAACGTCCCGGACCCCGTTCGCGGTCCCTGCATGGCCTCCGGCGCTACATCGCCGCGCCGAGCGGAAGCGACGTCATCTCTTCAAGTCCAGCGGCACGACCATCCGCATCCTGAACCCCTCGGGATCGAAAGCCACGTTCACGTCCGCGCCGATTTGCTGCGAGAGGACTCGCGTCAGCATCATCGCGCCGAATCCATCGGAGGACGGCGGGGTCACGGCGGGACCATCGTGCTCGCTCCATTCGCACAGGAGCGCGCGCTCGCCGTTGCGCTCGACGAGGCTCCATTCCACCTCGACATGGCCGGTCTCGCTCGCCAAGGCCCCGTGGCGCGCGGCATTGGTGGTGAGCTCGTGAACGGCCATGCCGAGCGGGACCGCGATCTGTGACGGCAGATCGATCGCCGACCCCTTGAGCCTCACCCTTAGCCCTTCCTCGTCCCGATAGGGTCCGAGCTCCTGGTTCAGCAGGCGGCAAAAGGAAACGGACTGCTCCAGCTCGTCGGTCAGAACCGAATGGGTGTTGGCGAGCGAGGCGATCCGTCCCGCGAAGGCGACCTGGAATTCCTCGACGCTCGCCGAGCTTTTCGCCGTCGTGTTCATGACCCCTTGGACGGTCGCGAGCGTGTTACGAACCCGATGGTGCAGCTCCCGAATCAACAACGCCTGGCGCTGCTCGGCACGGACGTGATCCGTCACGTCGCTGCCTTCGACGAAAATGCCGCTCACCTCGCCGCCATCGCACACGATCGGCTGGCAGACGAAATCGATGAAATGCTCCTCCGGCTCGGCGCCCGGCTTGCCGGGAAGGATGACGCTCATCTTGCGCCCGACATAAGCTTCCCCGGTCGCGTAGACCTTGCGCAGGATCGCGAGATAGTCCTGGTCCGCCGCTTCCGGCAGGCCTTCCAGCAAGGTCTTGCCGAGGAGCTCCCGCCCGCCGGCGATCTCCTGGAATGCCAGGTTGGCCATCTCGAAAATATGGTCCGGCCCGCGCAGCACACACATGAAGTTCGGCGCCTGCATGAACAAGGCGCGCAAGTGATGAACCGTGGCGAGCAGGCTCTGGTTGAGGACCTGGACCGTCTCGGCACGTTCGGCTGTCGCGGTGACCGAGCGCGGTGGCAGCGCCGAGAGGGACGCGAGGTCCTTCGCCTGCTTCAGCTCGGTGATGTCGTGGGCATTCTTCAGCACGAAGGCGATCTTGCCGTCCTCGCCGCGGACCGGCACATGAGTACAGCTCCAGAACCTCTGCTCGAACCCGCCCTCGACCGGCATGGAATAGGGCACCATGGGCACGACGTCGACGACCCCTTGGGCGCGGACCCGGTCGAACGAGTCTTGCAGCACGCGCAGAGCTTCCCCCTCGGCCGGAAAGGCCGTGAACAAGGGGGAGCCGACCAAGCTCTCCCGCGACCGCTTGGTCATGTCGAGATAGGCCTGGTTGATCGCCACGATCTCGAGATCGGCGCTCATGACCAAGAATGGTGCCGGAAGGCTGTTGAAGACAGCCTCGAAATCCAGCTCCCGGTCACGTTTCACGAAGCCCCTCCTCCAAACCACGGCAAGCCCGCCCGAGGCTCGCCGACCATGCGAGATCATCCTCGAGCCCGGTCCCGCCGGCACGTCGAGCGCGCGCCTCCGTAAACGCCAAGACGGCCAGCCGGGTCAAGCCGACAGGGCTTTGCTCTTTTCGAACTTCGATGACCGAAGATCCGTTCCCGCGCGAGAGCGAGCCTCGGGCTGAAAAGCTTGGCCCTGGATATACTGACCTCGCAGTGCACCGGGACGGCCGTCGCATGACGTACGAAGCCGGGAAGCGTGGGCACGCTTCACCCGGTTGGCGACAGTTAACGATTGTTGATCAGTGAAAGTTGCGTGCGGGAATCGACTTTTTTCACGCGACCGCCTCGCGCCGTGTTTTGCTGGCCGAGCCCCTCGTCCCAGCCTATGCTCGCGGCCGATGCTCGGGCTCCCGGCCGGATGCTGCGCCGAGGCGGGCTTCGATCCCGCGGAAGCGGAAACCCGCTCCACATTCTCGTTTCGTCACAATTTCAACGACACGAACCGCTGTCCACCTCGCGGAAAATGGCTCCGATGACCCTTGTTCACCGTCCCGTCCAAGCCGGCGATCACATCTTCCTCGTCGATGGGTCGTCCTTCGTGTTCCGGGCCTATTTCCAGTCGATTCGCCAGGCCGCCAAGTACAACTACAGGTCCGACCTGCTGCCGACCGGGGCGGTCCGGCTCTTCTGCACCAAGCTCTTCCAGTTCATCCGCGAGGGTGCCGCCGGGATCGAGCCGACCCATCTCGCGATCGTCTTCGACAAGTCGGAAAACTCGTTCCGCAAGGAGATCTATCCGCCCTACAAGGCCAATCGCTCGGAGCCTCCGGAAGACCTCGTCCCTCAGTTTCCCCTCATGCGGGCCTCCGTACGTGCCTTCGGCCTCACGCCCGTCGAGCAGGACCGCTACGAGGCCGACGACCTCATCGCGACCTATGCACGGCAAGCCCGCGAGCGCGGCGCCGATGTGCTGATCGTGTCCGCCGACAAGGACCTCATGCAGCTCGTCGGACCGGGCGTCGCGATGTACGACCCGGCCTCGGGCGAGGCCGGAGCCAAGGGCGCGCGGGAGGAGCGCCGCATCGGGCCCGAGGAGGTCGTCGCCTATTTCGGCGTCCCGCCGGAGAAGGTCGTCGATGTCCAGGCGCTCGCCGGCGATTCGACAGACAATGTTCCGGGCGCGCGCGGCATCGGCCTGAAGACCGCGGCGCAGCTCGTCACCGAATACGGCGACCTCGACACGCTGCTCGCCCGAGCCGCCGAGATCAAGCAGCCGAAGCGGCGCGAGACCCTGACCGATCCCGAAAGCGTCGCGCTCATAAAGGTCTCGCGTGACCTCGTCTCGTTGGTGCGCGACGTGCCAGTCGAGATCCCTCTCGACGAGCTCGGGGTCCATCAGCCGGACGGCAAGGCGCTCGTGGCCTTCCTCAAGGCGATGGAATTTTCCACCATCACCAAGCGCGCGGCCGAGGCCTATGGCTTGGATGCGGCCGAGATCGAGCCCGACCCGGCCTATGTCGGCGAGGCCGGCTGGCGCAACCGGAACGGCGCGCCTCGACCATCGCCCGAGCTCGACACGGCCGCCGAGCCCGCGGCCGCGACGGCCCCTACCCCCAAGCGTAATACCCGCTACGGCGAGCCGCAGAAGAAGGAGGCGATCGCGTCGGGTCCAGGCGAGCTCGCCGCAGCCCGCGCCGCCGCGGCGAAGGAGCGACCCTTCGACGTGACGGCCTACGAGACGATCACGACGCTCGAGCGGCTCGATGCGGTGATCGCCGAGGCGCGCGAGGAAGGCACGATCGCGATCGACACCGAGACCACCTCCCTCGACCCGATGCAGGCCGAGCTGGTCGGCATCTCGCTCTGCGTCCATGCCGGCCGAGCCGTCTACGTCCCGCTGCGGCATCGCCCGAACGGCGGTGGTGCACTCTTCGGCGAGAACGACCTCCTGCCCGGCCAGCTCCCCTCCGACGCCGTGCTCGCGCGGTTGAAGCCCCTGCTCGAGGCGCGAGACGTCCTCAAGATCGCGCAGAACATGAAGTTCGATTGGCTCGTGCTCTGCCGGCACGGGATCGAGGTCCGGCCGATCGAGGACACGATGCTCATGTCCTATGTGCTCGACGCAGGACGCAGCGATCACGGAATGGACGTCCTCGCCGAGAAATTTCTCGGCCACCAGCCGATCGCCTTCAGCGCGGTCGCGGGGTCCGGGCGCAACTTCATCGGCTTCGCTCGCGTTCCGATCGACAAGGCCACCGAATATTCGGCCGAGGACGCCGACGTCGCGCTCAGGCTCTGGCAGGTCTTGAAGCCGCGCCTGCCCGCGGAGCACATGACGAGCGTCTACGAGACGCTCGAGCGCCCGATGGCCGAGGTTCTGGCGCTGATGGAGCGGCGCGGCGCCCTGATCGATCGCGCGATCCTCTCACGCCTCTCGGGCGAGTTCGCAGAGGACATGGCGCGGCTCGAGGCCGAGATCTACGAGATGGCGGGCGAGACCTTCAACCTCGGCTCGCCGAAGCAGCTCGGCGACATTCTCTTCGGCAAGATGGGCCTGCCCGGCGCGAAGAAGACCGCGACCGGCGCCTGGTCGACGGCCGCGAGCGTGCTCGACGATCTCGCCGAGCAAGGCAATACATTCGCCGCGCGCATCCTCGACTGGCGCCAGCTCTCCAAGCTCAAATCAACCTATACCGACGCCCTGCCCTCCTATGTCAATCCCACAACGGGTCGAGTCCATACGTCCTATGCGCTCGCCGCCACCACAACCGGTCGGTTGTCGTCTTCCGAGCCCAACCTGCAGAACATACCTGTGCGCAACGAGGCTGGACGCAAGATCCGCCGGGCTTTCGTCGCGGCCGAAGGCCACAAGCTGATCTCGGCCGACTACTCGCAGATCGAGCTGAGGCTCCTCGCCCACATCGCCGATATCCCACAATTGAGACAGGCCTTCGACGAGGGGCAAGACATCCACGCGAGGACGGCGTCCGAGATGTTCGGGGTGCCGGTGGAAGGCATGCCCTCCGAGGTGCGCCGTCGCGCGAAGGCGATCAATTTCGGCATCATCTACGGCATCTCGGCCTTCGGATTGGCAAATCAGCTGGGAATTCCGCGCGACGAAGCCGGCGCCTATATCAAGAAGTATTTCGAGCGCTTTCCCGGCATTCGCACCTATATGGACGAGACCAAGAAATTCGCCCGCGAGAACGGCTTCGTGCGGACGATCTTCGGGCGCAAATGCCACTATCCACGCATCACCGCCTCGAACCCGTCTGAACGGGCCTTCAACGAGCGCGCGTCGATCAATGCACCGATCCAGGGATCGGCCGCCGACATCATCCGCCGCGCGATGATCCGCATGGACGCAGCACTCGAGAAAGCTCGGCTCTCGGCGCAGATGCTGCTGCAGGTGCACGACGAGCTCGTCTTCGAGGTGCCGGATTCGGAAGTGGCGGCGACGATAGAGGTAGTCCGGCAGGTGATGGCCGATGCGCCCCATCCCGCGGTTGAGCTCAGCGTTCCTCTCCAGGTGGACGCCAAGGCCGCGCAAAACTGGGACGAGGCGCACTGACACGCCACCGCGACCGAACCGCGCGTCCAGAAACGCTCGACTGGCTCGTCGCTTTGACAACGATCGCAATGCCCGAACGACATGGTCGCTCGCATGTCTCCCGGCCTATCTCCTGGTGCGTCTCCTGGCGTGCGAGATTTTTCAGGACACGCTCGGTTTTTGTATATCTTCTATTTCGTGCATCACGGCGGGGATCGTCTTGAGGATAATCTTCAAGTCAAAGAACAAGGAACGGTTACGCAGATAGTAGATATCGAGGTCGATCATTTCATTGAAGGTTCGACGTCCCTTGCCCGAAACCTGCCAAAGGCCGGTCAAGCCCGGCGGCGTGTCGAATCGTTGCCTTTGCTTGGCCGAATATTTGGCATACTCGCTCGTCAGGCAGGGACGCGGCCCGACGATGCTCATCTCTCCCCGGAGCACATTGAAAAGCTGCGGCAGCTCGTCGAGGCCGGCGGCCCGCAGGATGCGGCCATATGCGATCAGGCGGCTGTCGTGCGCGTCCAATTTCGTCATCGGCTTGTTGCTGTCGATCAGGTCGCTCGTGTGGTTCTCGTGAACCGTCGTGTCCGCGCCGGCGACCATCGTTCGAAACTTGAAGATGGTGAAGGGCTTTCCCCGCAGACCGACGCGTTCCTGCTTGAACAGCAACGGCCCTTTGGAGGTGGACCTGATGAGGATCGAAATCATTAGCAATGTCGGCAATAGGCAAGGCACTGCGATCAGCACAATGACAATATCCAGCATACGTTTCCATACCGGAATTGTCACGACATGGCTGGGGGAAATTGCCACGATCGGCCCGCAATGGGATTGAGACGATGCTTCGTCGGGTTCAATCAATTGTGCGTCCGACACGTGGACCTCCATCCTATTCGCTTTAATGAAACAGCTGAATACTACACCATAGCTAGTGTGGCAAGCCCCATGTAGCTGCTTGTCTTCGGTAGCTATGCGCTAGCTCCGCAATGCTCGATCGAACACCTATTGCGGAGCGACAATCGCTGTGGACGAGGTCGTGGTCACGACACCCTGCGGATTAGTAAGCAGGTCTTTGAATATGAGGACGTTGGTCGCGGTAGTAAGCGGAGCATTGACGGTAGCGAAAATGTCCCTGAGGTAATCCATAGCTTTCGCGCTTTCCGTAGCCACGGAATGGGAAACGTAGATCACATCTCTGTTACGTATCGGAAATTCCGTCGCGAGAAAATATCCTCCCGGATTACGCAAGTTGACGGCATAGATGACTGGGATGATCGGCCCTTGAAATCTCGATGTGTCCAAGCCCAGGAGTTCCGCGACGCCTCGGGTTTCCCCGCGGTACAGATAGACGGCGCCGGGATCGGCCTTCTCGTCGTTGAGACCCCCGACCTTACCGACAGCTTCGGCGAGCGAGATGCGCCATGCGTCGAAAGGAACATGCGCTTGGCGTCCGGAAGCGCCGAACGCGACGAAGGTCTGGGGTTCGCGGTACAGGTAGATGGTGTCGTTCGAATGAACGTAGATGTTGTTCGACGGTTCGTAGACGAGGGCGCCGAACGGCACCGTCGCCCGCTTCCCAGCGCGCTCCAAGACTACCCACGAGTCGAAGCCCTGGCTCCTCGGACCCCCGGCACGGGCGATCGCGTCCAATATGCGCTCGCCCGCGGCATTCACGGGGAAACGCCCCGGGGCGTTGACGTCGCCGAGAACGCTGATCAACGAAGCGCGCTGCTCGAGCCGTGTAACGATCACCTGCGGGTCGATCGCGCGGTCCTTGAGGGCGTCCAGGATGGACTGCTGAATTTCCGGTACGGTCCGCCCCCTCGCCGGGATCGGCGGAGCGAAGGGAATTGTAATATTGCCTTTGTCGTCGACTTCCTGGGTGGGCAATGTAATGAAGTTGCCAGGCCGCACCCCGGCCTCGATCGGGATGAAGAGCCCGCCCGCGCCGGATTCGAAGAGTGTGACACCGACGATGTCACCGGTGCCGAAACGGACCACCTTCGGCGGCTGTCGATTTGCAAAGGTAGCCGATATCCTCGGCGTTTCCCTGGCGAGCGTGCCAACAATGTCCTTCGTGATCTCGACGAAGGCAAAAGGGAGGTCCTCGGAACGGGCGTCGGCCTCACGAGCGGCGCGCATATCCAAGTTCGTAGGACCGGAGGCGGGCAGGACCTCGCACCCGCTCAACACGATCGAGGCGCACAAAGGCAGCCAAGCCAAGCCGCGTGACAATCGCATCAATGCCTGCTTATACTTTGCGCCGACATCGGCTCTCACAGCACATGCGCGACGCCGAATGCAGTCCAGAGGAGAGGCGATGGCGGGGGAAGATGGGCGCAAACCCACCGCGGATACCTCCGGACAGGATCAGCGTCGCGGGACAAGGTTCGGTCACGCTTTTACGACATTCGGTCCGACGATTCCCGCACGAGCTAGGGCGTTTCTAGTATCTATCACGACCTTCGAGTTTCGCGCAAGCATTTCGTAGTCGACATCGTCGTGATCCGTCGAGATCAATACAGCATCATAGCTCGCGACGACTTCCGGTGTCAGCGCGACCGAAGGACGGCCGGCGAGGGCGCCATATTCGCGCGTAGGCGGGATCACCGGAACGTAAGGATCGTGCACATCGCAGGTCGCGCCTTGCCTTTCCAGGAGCTCGATGAGCTTGAAGGAGGGGCTTTCACGAGTATCGTTGATGTTCTTCTTGTACGCGAGACCTACGACGAGGATCTTCGATCCGTTCAGCCCCCGTCCCTTACGCGCGTTCAGCTCGTCCACGAGGCGAGACACGACATAGCGCGGCATCATCGTATTGATCTCGCCGGCGAGCTCGATGAACCGCGTCGGCAGCCCGTATTCCCGCGATTTCCAGGTGAGATAGAACGGGTCGATCGGAATGCAGTGCCCGCCGAGGCCGGGTCCGGGATAGAAAGCCATGAATCCGAAAGGCTTCGTCTTGGCGGCTTCGATGACCTCCCAGACGTCGATACCCATTTCCGAGAATACGATCTTGAGCTCGTTGACGAGCGCGATATTCACCGCGCGGAAGATATTCTCTGTTATCTTTACGGCCTCGGCCGCTTCGAGCCCGGAAACGCGCACGGTCTTGCACACGAACGAGCTGTAGAGCGCGTCTGCGAGGTTGAGCGCATCTTCTCCGTCCCCGCCCACGACCTTCGGAATGCGGCTCGTCGAAAACTCGGCATTGCCGGGATCCTCGCGCTCGGGGCTGAAAGCGATGAAAAAGTCCTTACCGCTCCGAAGCTTCGACTGCTCCAGGATCGGCTTGATCAGATCCCGCGTCGTGCCGGGATAGGATGTCGACTCCAGGATGACGAGCTGGCCCGAGCGCAGGTTCGGAAGGATCGACCGCGCCGTGCGCTCGACGAAGGAAAGATCGGGCTCCCTGTGGTGCGTCAAGGGGGTCGGCACGCAGATCAGGATCGCGTCGGCCTCGCGCAGGGCCGCGAAATCGACCGTGGGACGGAAACGCCCGCTTCCGATCGATTCGGCGAACATCTCGCCCGGGATGTGGCTGATATAGGACTCGCCCCGCTTCAGCGACTCGACCTTGGCCTCGTCGATATCGAGGCCCAGCACGGGAAAGCCGGCGTGCAGCAACGCGCCCACGAGGGGAAGGCCTACATAGCCCAAACCGATAACCGCGACGACTGCCGTGCGTCCATAGTACTTTTGAAGTAGAGCGTCAACGAAGGGATGATCACTACACCCACTCACTCTGCACCTCTAAAATGCTGCATCAAGCAAATCCGGCACCGTATCGTGCCGGTCATGTATTTGCGAATATTTCCGTCCCTTGTCAAGGGCACCCGGTCCTGGACCGACGCTCCACTCTCGCAGCCGCGACGATGCGGACCGAGCCTTGAGACGAAGCGCCCAGCAGTTCGTGGTCGTCGAATCATGCTGGATCTGAGCGATTCTCGATATTTCGCTTTACGATGATGTATGACTTACTCGGTCGAATCGGATAGATGAAACTACATATCTGTTCTTGGTGCCCAGAAGAGGACTCGAACCTCCACGGCTTTCACCACTGGTACCTGAAACCAGCGCGTCTACCAATTCCGCCATCTGGGCCCTGCGCTCACATAGGTGCCGGCCGGCGTCCTTGTCAATGACCAAGGCGGGCCCGGGCCGGCTACACGGGAGCGTCGTGAAGGCAGTGTTACCGGGCGCCCCCGCGGAGCGATCACGAGACCCTTCCCGCTTGCGCCTTTTGCGGATTCCCTCTCGCGCAAAAGCGGGCTATGGAGCCTGCCGGCACGACCTCGAAGACCTCTAGGACCAGGAAGCGACCATGGCGGACGAATGGGTGAAGGCGGACCGGCTCGTCACTGTTTTCGGCGGATCCGGCTTTATCGGGCGCCATGTGGTCCGCGCCCTCGCGCGCCAGGGCTTTCGGGTCCGCGTGGCATCGCGTCGCCCGGAGCTCGCGTTCCACCTCCAGCCGCTCGGAGGCGTCGGCCAGATTCATGCCGTCCAGGCCAACCTCCGCCACAAGGACTCCGTCTGTCACGCGGTCCGTGACGCCGAGGCCATCGTGAATCTCGTCGGCCTTCTCGCCGAGGCCGGGCCGCAGAGCTTCGACTCCGTCCATGTCGACGGCGCCGCGGCGATCGGCGAGGCCGCCGGGGAAGCCGGCATTACCCGCCTCGTGCACCTTTCGGCGATCGGCGCGGATCCGGCCCATGCCTCCGCCTATGCGCGGACCAAGGCCGCAGGCGAAACGGCGATTCGGGGCGCATGCGCCGAAACCATCGTGTTTCGCCCGTCGATCGTGTTCGGGCCGGAAGATCGGTTCTTCAATCGCTTCGCCGAGATGGCCCGCTTCATGCCGGCGCTGCCCTTGATCGGCGGCGGAACGACGCGGTTCCAGCCGGTCTTCGTCGGCGATGTCGCAGACGCCGTCGCGCGTGCCGTCGAGGGCGGGGCGCGCCCCGGGACCACCTACGAGCTCGGCGGACCCGAGATCTCGACCTTCAAGAGGATTCTCGAATTCATCCTGGCCACGATCGAGCGCAAGCGCTGGCTCGTCCCTATTCCTTTCGAGCGCGCAGAGACGATCGGCGCCGTGACCGAGACCGTCATGAAATATTCGTTCGGGCTTTTTCCCGAGACCTTCGCGATCACGAAAGATCAGGTCGAGCTCCTGAAGCACGACAATGTCGTGTCCCAGGCGGCCATCGCGGACGGGCGCACCCTCGCCGGCCTCGGCTTCGTTCCCCGCGCTTTCGAGACCATCGTGCCGGCCTATCTCTACCGCTATCGAAGAACGGGACAATTCGCCGGCTCCCGGGTCGTCTAGATCACGATGACTTTGGATCGAATCGATCCAAAGTCATGAAACGTGATCGATTCCAAAAGTTCAGAGCGGGATAAGCAGATAAGTTTACGCAATCTGCGTAACCGCGATTGCGCCGGAAAACCGCTGTACACTTTTTCTCATCCCGCTCTGGAGCATTTTCCAGCGAACCGGACTCCGCTTCGTGTCGCGAAACTGCGACAGAACAAGATCGGAGAGCCCACGGCTCAACCGCGACTGGACTGCCGCTTCCGCATCGGCGGCGCGGTCCGCCGCCGCAAGATGCCGTGGGCCACCCGCACCATGAAGGCCACGACGAAGAGCGGGGACAGCAGGTTCAGGACCGGAACCGCGGCGAAGCCGGCCATCACGAGCCCCGCGAGGAACAAGCGAACCGAATGCAGGGCACGCAGGCGATGCACCTCGCCGAGCGGCACGAAGCGCAGGGCGGCCAGCTCGAAGGTGCCGCGCCCCAGCAAATAGGCATTGGCGCCGAGGAAGGCGAGGGCATTGAGCCCGGGCACGAACCAGAGCGCCAAGGCCACGAGGTTGACGACGAGCGATATCGCGGCGAAACGCAGCGAGACGAGAAGCGCCTCGGCGGCCGGGGACGCCCGACCTCGAGGTCCCTGCGGGTCGAGGTCGCGCTCGACAACGTCCGCGAGCTCGTCGAAGAAAAATCCCGCGACGACGAAGGAGATCGGCACGACGAGGAAGGCGAGGCCGACGAAGAGGCCGATCCCGCCGAGGATCGTGACCGCGCTCGCGAGCCAGGCATAGGGAAAGGTCACCGAGGCCGAAACGAGCTTCTCGAGCCCGGCCTCGACCCCCACGAAGACGAGGCCGAGAAGCGCAAAGGTCAGAAGCAAAGCCTTCAGCAGGACCGCGCGAAAAGGCTTCGAGAAAATCTGGTCGATGGCGGCGAGAGCATACTCCAGCATCGGTTCTCCGGGGTTGCGGGCACGAGTGTCGCCCTTGCTTCGCACGTTCGATGGCTTACATTGCGGTGAAATCGGACCGGCCCCGCTGCCCTCCCTCGCCCACGAGCTCGGGGAGAGCGGCGGCGCGACACGGTCTCACCATGACGCGGCCCGCCGAGGCGGAAAAGCCGTGACGATGCACCCAGAACTACGCTCGCGCCCGAGCCGGGACCGCGTGGAAAGCAAACCCGATGACCTTTGTCGATGCCGTCGAGATCACGGGCCGCAGGCCCGGCCATATCAAGCTGCACGGTCCCGAGGCGTTCGAGGGCATGCGGCGGACCGGACGCCTCGCTGCCGACGCGCTCGACATGCTGACGGACGTGATCCAGCCCGGAACGACGACGGACTCGCTCGATCAGCTGATCTTCGAGTTCGCGATGGACCACGGCGCGTACCCGGCTCCGCTCGACTATCGCGGCTATCGCAAGTCGATCTGCACCTCGATCAATCACGTGGTCTGCCACGGCATGCCCGACCGCAAGCCGCTCAAGGACGGCGATATCGTCAATATCGACGTGACCTTCATCCTCGACGGCTGGCACGGCGATTCGAGCCGGATGTATCTCGTCGGCGACGTTCCGCGCCGCGCCCAGCGCCTCGTCGAGGTCACCTACGAGGCCCTCGTGCGCGGCATGTCCGTCGTGCGGCCCGGCGCGACGACCGGCGATATCGGGGCGGCGATCCAGGAATATGCCGAATCCGAGCGCTGCTCGGTCGTGCGCGACTTCTGCGGCCACGGGCTCGGGCGCCTGTTCCACGACGAGCCCAACATCTTGCATTACGGGCGCCGCGGCGAGGGCATTGTGCTCAAGACCGGCATGTTCTTCACCATCGAGCCGATGATCAATCTCGGCCGGCCCCATGTCAAAATCCTCGCCGACGGCTGGACCGCGGTCACCCGCGACCGCTCCATGTCGGCGCAATTCGAGCATTCGATCGGAGTCACCGAAACCGGCTACGAGATTTTCACCCTCTCGCCGAAGGGCCTGCATCGCCCGCCGTACGGGCGCGCTCCGACCTCCCCGTGAGCAAGGGCCGGGCCGAGGTCGAGACCGACGCTGCGGAGGCACCGCAACCGCATTATCTCGGCCACCGCGAGCGGCTGCGCGAGCGCTTCCGCAAGGGCGGCTCCGAAGCGCTCGCCGACTACGAGCTGCTCGAGCTCGTGCTCTTTCGCGCAATGCCGCGGCGCGACATCAAGCCCCTTGCCAAGGCCCTCGTCGCGCGGTTCGGATCCTTCGCCGAGGTCGTCTCGGCACGGCCGGAGCGGCTGCTCGAGATCGACGGGATCGGCGAGGCCGTGGTCACCGACCTCAAGATCATCGAGGCGGCCGCGCGGTGCCTCACGAAATCCTCGATCATGAAGCGCCCCGCCCTGTCGAGCTTCGGCGCGGTGGTGGACTATTGCCGCACCGCCATGGCCTTCCTCGACCACGAGGAGTTCCGCATCCTCTTTCTCGACAAGAAGAACCAGCTCGTCGCCGACGAGGTCCAGGGTGTGGGCACAATCGATCATGCCCCGGTCTATCCGCGCGAGGTGATGCGCCGCGCGCTCGAGCTCAATGCCTCGGCGCTCATCCTCGTCCACAACCACCCGTCGGGCGACCCACAGCCATCGACCGAGGATATTCACCTCACCCACCAGATCATCGCCGTGGGCAAGCCGCTCGACGTCATGGTGCACGATCATCTGATCATCGGCAAGCACGGCCATGTGAGCCTGAAGGGCCTGCGGCTGATCTGAGCCTCGGCTCGGAGACGGCGGTTCATCCGGCCTGTGCCGAATACCACGGCACCGTGACGGCGCGTGCTTCGCCCGGATCGAGATCTAGAGCAATTTCCAGCGAAGTGGACACCGGTTCGCGTCGCGAAATTGCGACAAAACAAGAACGTGGAGCGGCTTTCCGATTCCACCGGATCGGAAGCTGCTCTAGAGGACCCACGGCGCGATCATTGCCGATGCAGCTCGGGAGAATTGCGGTAGAATTGCGCGTACTTCATGTCTTCGGTCGAGATGTGGGTGATCAACGTGTCCTTTATCTCGAGCCCGACCTCGATCCATTGCGGCATCAAGGTATCGCTCCCGACCCGGCCCATGATCGTCCGAAGCGTGCTCACGATCTCCGCGTGCTTGCGCGCATGGGCGTCCACATCGTGATAGTTCCACTGCCTGAACAGGCCTTCCTCGTGCTCGAAATGCCGGACGGCATCCTCGAGGATCGACTGCAATCGATTCTTGATCTCGCTCAGCTCCATCCGATCGATGATCGCCTTGTTGAGCCGGTTGACCAAGACGATGAATTGCTTGTGGTCTGCATCGATCTCGGGGATGCCGACACTCAGGCTGTCGTCCCATTCGATCTTCCAGATATGCTGCTGCACGGTCTTTCTTCGTTGTTGTTGTCGTCGTTCGACCGTTTGCTGCACGATCGGGGACGGGTCGGCATCGGCTCGTTTTCGGCGGAGCCGCGTCGAGTCCCTACCTCGGGAGCTCGAAGCCTTTCTGACGGAAGAGCGCGGTGCAGGCCTCGACGACAGCCGGGTCGTAGAGGCGGCCCTTGCCGGATTCGATCTCGTCGAGCGCGGCTTCGAATCCGAGCGCGGGGCGATAGGGCCGATGCGACATCATCGAGTCGACGACATCGGCCACCGCCAGGATCCTGGACTCGAGCAAGATCGCGTCGCCGACGAGCCGATTCGGATAGCCCGAGCCATCGAGGCGCTCGTGATGCTGCAGAACTATCTGGGCGAGCGGCCAGGGAAAGCTCACGCCCTTGATGATGTCGTAGCCGGATTGGACGTGGGTCTGGACCACCTGGTATTCCAGCGGTGTCAGCCTGCCCGGCTTGTTCAAGAGCTCGGACGGGACATTGATCTTGCCGACGTCATGAACCGTCGCGGCGAGGACGAGGCCCTCGGTCTGCCGGTCCGTCAAGCCGATCTCGTGGGCGATCGCTCCCGCGAGCATTGCCACACGGCGCTGATGGCCGGCGGTGTAGGGGTCGCGCATCTCGACCGCGGTGGCGATGGCCTGGACCGTGGATTTCAAGTTTTCCTGCATCGCGCGAGAAGCCGCCTCGCGCCCGGCTCGATCACGGCGTGCGGCAATTCCGAAGGCGAGGTTGGCAGCCATCTCCTTCAGGAGAGAGATCTCGTCGGATCCGAACGCATCCCGCTCGCCCGAGTAGAGAACGAGAATGCCGAGCACGTCGGAGCCGTTCAGCAGAGGGAGGGCTGCACTCGCCTCGAGACGATATCCGTGCAGCGCCTCGCGCCAGGGCCCCATGGCCGGATCGGTCTCGATGTCCTGTGCGACCTGCACTTCACCGGTGCGAATGGCGGTCTCCGCCGGTCCGCGTCCCCGCTGGCTGTCCGCCCAGGTGATCGTCGCGAGCTCGACATAGTCCACGGGCTCGCCGGCCCGAGCGACCGGCCGCACCGACTTGGAGTCGTCGTGCTCGGCGAAGCCGACCCACGCGAGACGATAGCCGCCGATTTCCACGCAGACGCGGCACATCTCCTCGAGAAGCTCGGTCTCGCTCGTTGCGCGAACCAGCGCCGCATTGGCGGCGCTGAGCGTCGCGAGCGTCCGGTTCAATCGCCGGAGGGCACTTTGGGCCCGCTTGCTTTCGCTGATATCGCGAAAGAACCAGACACGGCCGAGGTAGGTCCCGTCGTCGAGCCGAACCGGGGTCGTGATCCGATCCAGGACCCGACCATCCGCGAGGGTGACCTCGTCACGGCTCGTCGCGTCGGCATTCGCGTAGAGCTCGGCGACGCGCGCGACGAACGAAGGCGGGTCGGCGACCTGCTCGGCGATGAAGGCGAGCACGGATGCATCACTCTTGCCGGCGGCGATGTCCGGCGGGATCGCCCACATCTCGACGAAACGTCGATTGCGGGAGACGATCTGTCCTCGCCCATCGACCAGCAGGATGCCGTCCGGCGATGCTTGTTGAATGGTGGACAGGACACCCGCGTCGAAGGCGAGCGCCCGTTCCATCCGCCTTTGCATCGTGATGTCGTGCGCGACCGCGAGGACGCCTCCGACATCCTCCCTCGCGTCTCGAAAGACGCTCGCATTGAAGAGCACGTCGGTGACCTTGCCGGAGCTATGGCGGATCGAGAGAGCGAAATCGGTCACGAAACCTTTGGCATAGACCTCCTCCATGCCGGCACGGGCCTTGTCCGGCTCGGTCACGTATTCGGCATACTCGCTGCCGATCAAGGCCTCGCGCGCGACCCCGGTCACACGGACGGCGGCTTCGTTCACTTCGAGGATCTTGCCGTCTCGGCCGATCGCAGCCAGCGGATCGAGGTTCGCCTCGATCAGGTTGCGCGCAAAGAGCGAGGCATTCCGGAGCCGTTCCTCGGTGCGCTCGTGGTCTGTGATCTCGACCACGAGCCGAACGTTGCGTGCCTCGAGCTCGGCAGTCCGCTCCGCCAGGGTCGCAACCGGCTCGCGAGGAACATGATCGTCGCCGAAAATCGAGGACATGAGCGCTCCCGCAGGAAAAGTCTTGCAGGCGTGGCCCGGTGATATCGACGGGACCTGGCGGGAGTTTCTACGAGGTCCCGCAAGCTGAAACCGTGTCGAACGATAGCCGAACCGAGGAGCCTTCGACAAGTAACGATATTCAATTATCGGTTATCAGCCATGATCTGCACCACCGCAGGACGATCCCGAACCGTGCCCCCGATCCGCGGCCGGGAGGCGCCTGCAAAGCCGAGGTCGCCCCTCGGGCGAAATCATCCTGCAGCGCGCGCACCTCGAGATCGTCCACGAGACAGGCCTTGATCCGTTGCGACGCGGCCACCGCCCCCGCCAAGGTGGTGTAGTAGGGCACCTTGTGGAGGAGTGCCGCGCGGCGACCCTGCTTTCGTCCTTGCCGGGATCCACAAGCGCAGAGCCGGACCACCCGACCAGGGCGGCGAGCGCCAAGGCGATGCACTCTCCTCCCCACCGTCTATGGGAGCACCGAAAATCCAGGCTCCTTTGCATCGTGACCCGGCAAGCGAAAGGTCAGCGGGTCGGCTCCAGCAGGCCTAGAGTGGGAAGAGGTAAAGTGTACAACGGATTTCCGGCGCAATCGCGTTTACGCAGGCGCCAGGCTTCGGACCGCAGGTCCACGACGCGATGGACCGGCGGCGCGATCATCTGATCGACCGGGGCGACTTACACGCCAGTAGAACCGCCGCGTCTTCTACCGCCGCAACCTTCTAGCGACCCTGCGCGAGCGCGAGGTCGCCCGTGTCGGCGCGGAGATGGCGGAGAGCAAGGGTTTGCCGTTCCGCGCCGCCACGGACGGCGAGAGCGTCGTCGGCAAGTTCATCGGGACCGTGCAGCTATCGAGCGGCAAGTTTGCCGTGGTCGAGAAAAGCCACGAGTTCACCCCTGTTCCGTGGCGGCCGGTCATCGACCGCCAATTGGGCCGCGAGGTCATGGGGATTGTGCAAGGCGGCTCGGTCTCGTGGCAGCTTGGGAGGGCGCGAAGTATTGGCTTGTGATCTGTCTAAGACCTACCCAATCGCGACAGCGCGCCGTAGCGGAAGTGCTCCAATCAACCACGTCTCGTTTCAGAACAGACTCAGCGTCGTGGCGCGAGTTCCGCCCGGTTGACACTCGGGGCAGCACTCGACATAATTCACCGAAAAGGATGAATGATGCGCTACGAAGGGCCATCGGCAGACTTGGACAGGACGCTTATGGCGCTCGCTGACCCAATTCGGCGGCGCATATTGCAGCGACTGGCGGCTTCGGAAGCCCGCGTCACCGATGTTGCAGCCGAGTTTTCGATCTCGCTGAATTCGGTAAGCAAGCACATCCGTCTCTTGGAGCGCGCAAGGCTCATCGAGCGGAATGTGTCCGGGCGTGACCACATACTTCGCTTCCGCCCCGAGCCACTGTCTGAGGCCCAACAATGGATTGCGGCTCAGCAATCCTTTTGGGCGAGCCGGCTCCAAGCCATTGATGATCTTTTGACGGCCGAAGATGCCACGAGCGAAATCCGACCTCCGAAGGAGAAAAAGCGTGTCCGGAAAGCTTGAAGCGAAGGCGGTCCGTGAGTTCAAATCGTCTGCTGAGCGCGTATTCGACGCATGGCTCGATCCGATCAAAGTGCGGTCCTGGATGGCACAGGCCGTTCAGGACATGCCCCCCTTCGACGTCCGCAGAATCGAGATCGACGCGCGGGTCGGCGGCAAGTTCACTTTTTCGGACATGCGGGAAGCAGGCGAGGCCGTGCATTGGGGCTCTTGGTTCACCTCCGAGGAAGACGAACAGGAGAACTCCTCTCTCGTCACGTTAACGCTTGAGCCTCTTGCGGGCGGATGTCGCGCGACCATCGTGCACAGCATGGATGAACGCTGGGCCGAATATGTGAAGCGGACGGAGATGGGCTGGAGTGCCATGCTGCGCAAGATCGATGCAGTTTTGGCGACGGAGGCAGACGAAGACTGGAGCGTGAGGCGACCTGGCTGAATCGTGGGGGATTCCCGAATCGGGGTTTTGGTGATTCGAGCTGCCTGCCGGAGGTGGAGGCCGGCGGGCATGTCGAAAGCTTTGTCCCTCGATCTTCGGGTTCGGGTTCTGGCTGCGGTGGCGTGTGGTCTGTTCTGCCGTCAGGCGGCGCTACGGTTCGGGGTGAGCGCGTCGTGTGTCAGCCGCTGGCGGACCCGCGAGCGCGAGCAGGGCGATGCCCGGCCGAAGGTCATGGGTGGAGACCGCAAGTCCGGTCGGATCGAGGCCCACAAGGCGATGATCCTCTCGGTGCTGGAGGAGACGCCCGACATCACCGTCGAGGAGTTGCGTCAGGCGCTGGGGGAGAAGGGCCAGTCGTTCGGCTGCGGTACGATCCGTCGCTTCTTCGTGCGCCACGACATCACGCGCAAAAAAGACCACCCATGCCTCGGAACAGGATCGCCCCGACGTGAAGGCCGCCCGCACCGACTGGTTCGAGGGCCAGCTCGACCTCGACCCGGAGCGCCTCGTCTCCCTCGACGAGACCTGGGCCTCGACGAACATGGCCCGCACGCATGGCCCGCACGCATGGCCGCCGCCCGCGGGGAGAGCGGCTGCGGGTCGGCGTACCGCACGGCCATTGCAAGACGACCACTTTTGTCGCCGGCTTCCGCATCGACGGCATGATCGCACCTTGGGTTCTCGACGGACCGATCAACCGTGAGGCCTTCGAGACCTATGTGGAGAAGGTCCTGGTCCCGGAGTTCCGGCCGAGCGACATCGTGGTGATGGACAATCTGTCGAGCCACAAGGGGCGCGGGTGCAGGCGATGATCGAGGCTGCATGTGCAACGCTTCTCTACCTCCCGCCCTACAGCCCCGACTTCAATCCAATAGAAAACGCTTTCTCCAAACTCGAAGCGCATCTCCGAAAGGCCGCTGAACGCACGGTCAGCGCCCTTTGGGGCGCCATCGGGCGCATCATCGACCTCTTCACGCCCGACGAATGTACGAACGTCTTCGCCGCCGCCGGTTATGATTCAACCTGATCGGCTGCTGCTCTGAACTTTTGGAATCGATCACGTGTCATGACTTTGGATCGAATCGATCCAAAGTCATCGTGATCTAGCGCTGCTCCCGATACTTGTGCGTGCGGAACGGCGGCACCCCGTCGCCTTTGAAGTCCGGCCAGTTGTCGGTGACCAGAAGCGAGTACTCGTAGAAATCGAACCCCTCCTCGCGGATCTGACGCGCGTTGGCAAAGTAGATCAACTCGGCGTTGCGCTTGGCGTCGCCGCGGGAATTCAGGAAATTGAAATGGACATCCTTGTCGAAGGGCGGCTTCGGCTCGCGGGCGATCGTCAAGCCGTTGGCATCGACGTCTCCCCGGAAATAGCGGGTCTGCGTGAAGGCCTTCATCGCGGCGTCGCCGCCCGGAAAATTCGGATAGCCCTTCACGTCCAGGTACTCGGGCTCCGCGCGCTGGCCCGGTGAGTAGGTTCCGAAGACAAGGGCGGCGTGACTCGCGGGGTATTTAAAAGGGCCAACCCACCCCATTTTCGCCCTGAGCATCAGGTCGCCGGGCACCGGTCCGAATTGGTTGACCCTGCAGTTGTACCGGGCCAGATCCCAGGCGCTGGTCCTCCCCAGCACGGCTTTGACGTACTCCTCCTTCGATCTCCAGGTAATGCTGTCGTTCAACTCCCAGCCCCCTCTGGTCGTCGGTTGGATGAGGCCCTTGGCCTTGGAGATGTACATTCCGCCCGTAGCGTCTTGGAAAGTAAGGCACAGGTTGAGGCCCGCCGCAAAGTCGATGATGAGCGATATAGCCACATCGGCACAGTCCCTATCGCTACTTTCATAGTCCTTGGCTTTGGACATGACGTATTTGCGATAGCGGTAGTACACTTCGGCGTTCCAACCGTACCGATGCTCCCAGGCAGCCATGGCGATCCCCCTTTCCGAAGATGGGAACTCAGGACCTCGTTGCGTTGGCGCCTCCGCTTTACGGGGATGCTCCGCGTCGTGATGGTCGATGCTCGAAGCATCACTCTGGTTTGGTGATCAATCTGTGCCACCGCGCACATCCGGAGCTCGTGTCGTGATGCTGAAGGAGGCCCCACCACCCGGCGCCGAGTCAGCACCTCGAATCCGGTCGGTTTCTCGACCCGGACGATCTCGATCACGAATCCTCCAAGGCCGCCTTGTCCATCAGCGTGCGCCAGTCGGCGGCGGCCTCGGCAAAGCGGCGCTGAACTCGAGGCAACGCTCGTCGATCGCAGAGAGGATTGCTTGCGCACCGGCGCTGTCGGAAATGTCGGCCTCGGTCAGGTTGATCAGCTCACCCATCAGATCATCGCGGTCGGCAAGCACGGCCATGCGAGCCTGAAGGGCTCGAGGCTGATTTGAGCACCACCCCGCCCTGCCGTACCTCGTCAGGCGAAATAATCCTGCAGCGCGCGCACCTCGAGATCGTCCGCGAGATAGGCCTTGATCCCTTGCGACGCGGCCACCGCTCCCGCCAACGTGGTGTAGTACGGCACCTTGTGGAGGAGCGCCGCGCGGCGGAGCGAGCGCGAGTCGGCCAGCGCCTGGGCGCCTTCCGTGGTGTTGAGGACGAGTTGGATCCCGCCGTTCTTGATCGCATCGACCACGTGGGGACGCCCTTCGGAGACCTTGTTGATGCGCTTGGCCTCGAGGCCTTTCGATTGGAGGTAGCGCGCGGTCCCGCCGGTCGCGCAAATCTCGAAGCCGAGCTCGGTCAGGAGCTTCATCGTGTCGAGCATGCGCGGCTTGTCCACGTCCCGCACCGAGACGAAGACCGTGCCGGCGGTCGGCACCTTGGTCCCGCCGCCGAGCTGGCTTTTGGCGAAAGCCACGGCGAAGGACCGGTCGAGGCCGATCACCTCGCCGGTCGAGCGCATCTCGGGTCCGAGCACCGTATCGACGCCGGGGAAGCGCGCGAAGGGAAACACCGCTTCCTTCACGCCGACGTGGTCGCAGGTGCCGTTCTTCAAGCCGAAGCTCGCGAGGCTCTCGTTCGCCATGATCCGCGCCGCGATCTTGGCGACCGGCAGGCCGATCACCTTGGCGACGAAGGGCACCGTGCGCGACGCCCTGGGATTGACCTCGAGCACATAGATATCGCCGTCCTTCAACGCATATTGCACGTTCATCAGGCCGCGGACGCCGAGCGCGAGCGCGAGCTTTCTCGTCTCCTCCGCGAGGAGGGCGCAGACATCGCTCGGCAAGGAATGGGGCGGCAGCGAGCAGGCGCTGTCGCCGGAATGGATGCCGGCTTCCTCGATATGCTCCATGATGCCGCAGACGAAGACATCGGTGCCGTCGCAGAGCGCATCCACATCGATCTCGACGGCATCCGACAGGTAGCGGTCGAACAACAACGGATTCTTGCCGAGCACCATGTTGATCTGCCCGGTCTTGTCGTTCGGGTATCTCGCCTTGACCTCGGACGGGACGAGGCTCGGCAGGGTGCCGAGAAGATAGTCGTCGAAGGCGTTGGTGTCGTGGATGATCGCCATGGCACGCCCGCCGAGCACATAGGAGGGACGCACCACGAGCGGCAGGCCGAGCTCGGCCGCGACCAGGCGCGACTGCTCCACCGAATAGGCGATTCCGTTCCTCGGCTGCTGCGCGCCGATCTTGTCGAGGAGCCGCTTGAACCGGTCGCGGTCCTCGGCGAGATCGATCGAATCGACGCTGGTTCCGAGGATCGCGATGCCTGCCTGCTCAAGCGCATGGGCGAGCTTCAAGGGGGTCTGGCCGCCGAACTGGACGATGACGCCGACGACCTCGCCCGCCGCGGCTTCGGTCGCGAGGATCTCGAGCACGTCCTCCGCAGTCAAGGGCTCGAAATAGAGCCGGTCCGACGTGTCGTAGTCGGTCGAGACGGTCTCCGGATTGCAGTTGACCATGACCGTCTCGAAACCGCGCTCGCGGAGCGCGAAGCTCGCGTGGCAGCAGCAATAGTCGAACTCGATCCCCTGCCCGATCCGGTTCGGGCCGCCGCCGAGGATCACGACCTTCTTGCGCGCGGTCGGGTGCGCCTCGCAGGCAAGCGCTCCGGCGAAAGGCGGCGCATAGGTCGAGTACATATAGGCGGTCGGCGAGGCGAACTCGGCGGCGCAGGTGTCGATCCGCTTGAAGACCGGCGCGACGCCGAGCCGCCGGCGTAACGCGGTCACCTCTGCCGAAGGCACCCTCGCCAGTGTCGCGAGACGCAGGTCCGAGAAGCCGGCGGCCTTCAGCATGCGCAAGTTATCGGCATCGTCCGGCAAGCCGAACCGGCGCACCATCCTTTCGAGAGCGAGGATTTCCTCGAGACGCTCGATGAACCAGCGATCGATCCGGCAGGCCTCGTGGATTTCCTCGGGCGTCATGCCGTGGCGGAGCGCCTGGGCCACGACGAGGAGCCGGTCGGGCGTCGGAAGGCCCAATGCCGCGCGGAGGACGTTCTTGTCGTCGCCGAGGCCGAGGCCCTCGATCTCGATCTCGTCGAGGCCGTCGAGACCGGTCTCGAGCGAGCGCAGCGCCTTCTGCAGGCTTTCCGCGAAGGTGCGCCCGATCGCCATGGTCTCGCCGACCGACTTCATCGCCGTGGTGAGCACGTTGTCCGCACCCGGGAATTTCTCGAAGGCGAAGCGCGGGATCTTGGTAACGATATAGTCGATCGCAGGCTCGAAGGAGGCCGGCGTAGCGCCGCCCGTGATGTCGTTGGCGATCTCGTCGAGCGTATAGCCGACGGCGAGCTTGGCCGCGACCTTGGCGATCGGGAATCCCGTCGCCTTGGAGGCGAGCGCGGAGGAGCGCGAGACCCTCGGGTTCATCTCGATGACGATCATCCGGCCGTCCTCGGGATTGACCGCGAACTGGACATTCGAGCCGCCGGTCTCCACGCCGATCTCGCGCAAGACCGCGATCGCGGCGTCGCGCATCGCCTGATATTCCTTGTCGGTCAACGTGAGCGCCGGAGCGACGGTGATGGAATCGCCGGTGTGGACGCCCATCGGATCGATGTTCTCGATCGAGCAGACGATGATGCAATTGTCCGCCTTGTCGCGGACGACCTCCATCTCGTATTCCTTCCAGCCGAGCACGCTCTCCTCGACCAGGACCTCGCTCGTCGGCGAGGCATCGATGCCGCGCTCGATGATGTCGATGAACTCGGCCTTGTTGTAGGCGATGCCCCCGCCGGTTCCGCCGAGCGTGAAGGACGGCCGGATGATCGCCGGCAGGCCGATATCGTCGAGCGCGTCGAGCGCTTGGGCGAGCGACTTGACCTGATGCGAGCGCGGGGTCTCGAGACCGAGCTTGCGCATCGCCTCGCGGAAGAGCTCGCGATCCTCGGCCTTGTCGATCGCCTCGGCGCTCGCCCCGATCAGCTCGACATCGTATTTGTCGAGAATGCCCATCCGTCGCAGCGACAAGGCACAGTTCAGCGCGGTTTGGCCGCCCATCGTCGGCAGCAGCGCGAAGCCCCCCGGCACGGCGTGGCGCTCCTCGGCGACGATCTTGGCGACGACCTCCGGTGTGATCGGCTCGAGATAGGTCCGGTCCGCCAGGTCGGGGTCGGTCATGATCGTCGCCGGATTGGAATTGACGAGGACGATCCGATAGCCTTCCTCTCGCAACGCCTTGCAGGCTTGGGTGCCTGAATAATCGAACTCGCAAGCCTGCCCGATGACGATCGGTCCGGCGCCGATGATGAGGATCGTGGAGAGATCGGTCCGCTTCGGCATGAAGTCCCGTCTGAGCATTTTCCAGCGACACGGGCACCGGGTCGCATCGCCGAGAGGCGACGAAGCAAAGACCCGGAGCCCATAAAAAAAGGCCGCTCCGGCCGCTGTGTGCCGGGTGCGTCCTTCCGAAGATCGGCGGTTCGAGCCGCGCGGCCCGAGGGCTCAGGCCCGGGCCGCAGCCATGCCCGGCGCGAAGCGCATTATTCTTGTCTTTGCGTGCTCGCGAAAACGACAAGCGTCCTCGGCGGTCGCGCAGGCGCAGGCCGCTATCTTCCTAGACGAGAATTTCGTGCCTGTGAACCCGCCCTGGCATCCGCCATGATTGCCGAGGCGCTGCGGTCGAAATCGGGCCCGCGGCCTCCTATGTCGGTAGTTGATCGTCCCTCCTCGCGCGCAACGGAGCCGATGTCATGTCAACCCGGATCGTCGCCTGGCTCGCCATCGTCCTGACCGCGCTCGCGCTCGTGCCGGCGGGAGCCCATCTCCTCGAGCTTCCGAACAAGATGAAGCTCGCCGACGAGACCTATTTCATCGTTCAGAACATCTACCGAGGATGGGCGTGGCTCGGGATCGTCCTCGTCGCGGCGCTCGTCGCCGATGTCGCCTGGGCGTCCCGGCTGCGCGGAAAAAGCCGGGCATTCCCCTTCGTCGCGACCGCTGCGGCCTGCATCGCGGCGACGCTCGCGATCTTCTTCGCCTTCACGTTCCCGGCCAATGTCGTCACCGACAATTGGACGGTCATGCCCGAGCACTGGGCGCGGCTGCGGCTGCAATGGGAAGCCGCCCATGCTGCCAATGCCGGGCTGACCTTCGTCGCCGTCTGCTGCCTCTCCTGGGCGGCACTCGTGCACGAGGACTGAGTCGGGGCGGGTCAGCCCGTCGTGACCGGCCCGTCGACGGCGGGCGTGCGCGGTTCCCCGTCGAGCTTGTGCCCGTCGAGCTTGCGCGCGTCCAGGGCCAGAGCCTTGTCGAGCGCCTCCCGTTCAGCGTTGGAGCGTCCGAACCGCGCGCGATTCGCTGCGGCCTGGTCCTCGGCCGCCGCGCGCGCCTTGGCCTTGCGGGCGCGGCGCAAGTTGACGATCTCGCCCATTCCGATTCCCCCCGGCTGTCTCGGCGGATGCGCGTCAGGTCTTCTTGCGGAACATGTCGATCGAGACGACATTGGCCTCGGCCGGCTCGGCCGATCCGGTCTGCGCCGCCGCGACCTCGCCCTCGCCTCGGGACTGGACCACCGCAGGCTCCTCCTCGGTCACGAGCTTCGGCTTGCCGAAGGTGCCGGGCGCGCCTTCGTCATTGGCGCCCGTCTCCGCGATCTCCTCCTCGGGCTCGAACTTCAGGTCGAACTCGACCGAAGGATCCGAGAAACGGGTCACGGCCTCGAACGGCACGAGCAGCTTCTCGGGAATGTTGCGAAACGACAGGCCGACCTCGAAGGCCTGGTCGGTGACGGAGAGGTCCCAGAACTGATGTTGCAGGACGATCGTCATCTCGTCGGGGTATTGCTCCCGCATCCGCGCCGAGAGCCGCACGCCGCGCGCATGGGTTCGAAAGGTGATGTAGAAGTGATGCTCGCCGGTCAGCCCGTCGCGGGCGACGTCGGCGAGGACCCTGCGGACGACACCACGCAAGGCATCCTGGATGAGCAGGTCGTATCGGATCAAGTCGGTCGCCATCGGCACGCCCTTGCACCCTCCCCTTTGCACGCGAGCCGAGAGGACGAGAGTGGAGGCTTCTGTTGCCAGGTGCCTCCGGACCCCGCCTCGAGGTGCTACCCCCGAGGGCTTGATTTCGGTGCTATCACCGCATTACGCGGCGACGGCAACCGGAGCATAGTTGTCGTTGGCAACTATAAGGTTCGGCCCGATGACGGCGGAACCATGCCGAGCGAAAGACAGTCCTTTACACTCCCCGTCGAACCTGTTTCGCCCCCGCCGGAACCCGCCCTCCTCGATCGAGGAGAACGGGCTCGGGTGGAGGCGCCGGGTACCGCCCCCGGGTCCGAAGAGCTTATTTCGACGCCGTTTATCGCCATAGCCGCACGAGGCGGCACACCCAATATAAGCGCTTCGCGCCTAATTTCAAAGGCGAACCCGGCGACCGGTATCCGCCGCCTTCGAAGCGTGCTTCACTTCGTGGCTAATGCTTAAGGGGACGAGGCCCTTGCAGACTCGCATGAAGCTCGCCGCGCTCTTCCGCTTCTGCGTCGGGCTCGCGACGATCGCGATGATCACCGCGCTGCTCCTCGCCTTCGCGGCGGCGCTCGTCCTGGCCCTGGAGCAGATCCTGCTCGGACCGGGCGCGGGTGGCCCGGGGATTCGGCTCTTGCGTGCGATCTTCGGAACCGAGACGTCGGGCGTGGCTTTGGGGCTCGCGATCTCTGTCCTCGTCTACACGGCGCTCGCGGCAGCGGTGCTGATCGAGGCGTGGCTCAGGGGCCGCTCCGGCTGGCGCGACCTCGTCGCCTGGCTTCCGTGGAACCCGCGGCGGACCGACCGCCGGGTCTATCTGCTCGCCGCCGTTGCCCTCGCCTATGGGTTCCTGGCCGATTTCGCGCTGCACCATTTCGCTCCGCGGTCGGGACCCTGGCTCGAGATGCCGGAGAGTCCCGCCCTGGCCCTCGTCCTCGCCTTCGTCGCCGTGGTCTGCGCGCCGGTCGCCGAGGAGCTACTGTTTCGGGGCTGGATCTATACCGACCTTCGGCACCATTTCGGCTTCGCGACGACCCTCGTCGTGACCTCGGCCGTCTTCGCCTTGCTCCATTACGAGAGCACGCATCTCTATGCGCTGGCGATATTTCCGATCGGTCTCGTGCTCGGAACGATGCGCGAGATCACCGGCAGCGTGAAGCCTGCGATCGCTTTCCACGCCTTCAACAATTTCCTCGCTGCAGTCCTCGCCTATCTCGGCTTCTGACCTGCTCGGCTGCAATCAGGCCGCACGGAGCTGCCGCGTCGTATCGATCCGATACGACAAAGCCTCGGCGAGGTGGAGGCTCGTCACTTTCTCGAGACCGTCGAGATCGGCGATCGTGCGGGCGAGCTTCAGGACTCGATGGAATCCCCGGGCGGAAAGATGCAGCCGCTCGGAAGCCTCGCGGACGAGCGCGAGGCCGGAGGCGTCGGGCTCGGCGACGGCCTCGATCACATGCGACGGCGCCGCGGCATTGGTGAGCACCCCGGGAAGGCCGAGAGCGGCGTAGCGCGCGACCTGGATGTTGCGGGCGGCGGTCACCCGCGCGCAGACCTCCTTCGATCCCTCGGCAGGAGCCGGCAGCATCAGATCCGCGGCGGCGACGGCCGGCACCTCGACGTGGAGGTCGATGCGATCGAGCAAGGGGCCGGAGAGGCGCGCCTGATATTGGGCGATATAGCGTGCATTGGGCGCCCGGTTGCAGGCGAAGCCAGGATCGAGCGCATGGCCGCAGCGACAGGGATTCATCGCGGCGACGAGCTGGAAGCGGGCCGGGTAGACGATGCGATGATTGGCCCGCGCGATCGCGACCTCGCCGGTCTCGAGCGGCTGGCGCAAGCTGTCGAGAACCTGGGGCTGGAACTCCGGCAGCTCGTCGAGGAAGAGCACGCCGTGATGGGCGAGCGAAATCTCGCCCGGCCGCGCCCTCGTGCCGCCGCCGACGAGAGCGGCGGCCGACGCCGAATGATGCGGGGCGCGAAACGGACGCCGGTCGGTGAGCGCGCCGCCCGCGAGATCGCCCGCCACCGAATGGACGAGCGAGACCTCGAGCAGCTCGCTCGGCCCGAGCGGCGGCAGGATCGAGGGGAGCCGCGCCGCGAGCATGGATTTTCCCGCGCCAGGAGGGCCGTTGAAGAGGAGGTTGTGACCGCCCGCGGCGGCGATCTCGAGCGTGCGCTTGGCGCTCTCCTGGCCCTTGATGTCGCGCAGATCCGGCTGGGCTCCGGGCTGCGCGCGCACCGCCGGACGCGGCCGCGCCATCACCTGCGTCCCCTTGAAATGATTGGCGAGCTGGATCAGCGAAAGCGGCGCGAGCACGTCGAGGTCCTGCGACGCCCAGGCCGCCTCCGGACCGCAATCATGGGGGCAGATCAGCCCGTGGCCGCGGGCATTGGCGGCGATCGCGGCAGGCAGGACGCCGGCGACGGCGGTCACCGTGCCGTCGAGCGCGAGCTCGCCGAGGATCGTGTAATTCTGCAAGGCGTCCGCCGGGACCGCGCCGATCGCGGCCATGATGCCGAGCGCGATCGGCAAGTCGTAATGGCTGCCCTCCTTCGGCAGATCGGCCGGGGCGAGGTTGACCGTGATCCGCTTCGCCGGAAGGGCGAGACCCGAGGCGTTGAGCGCGGCGCGGACGCGCTCGCGCGATTCGGCGACGGCCTTGTCGCCGAGGCCGACGACGGTGAAGACGACATTGCCGTTGGCGATCTGGACCTGCACGTCGACCGGGCGCGCCTCGATCCCTTCGAACGCGACCGTCGCGACCCTGACGACCATGGGTAACCCTTCACGAGAAAATCGAAGCTGAAACGGATCGGCGACAGTTTAGCAAAGATCGATGAATATCGATAGAGGCCATCGGATAGGCTTCAATAGCAGCGAAGCTCAAGCGATCCGAAGCGCGCGGAATCGGTTGCACTCACAAGGAGTTGCGCGGGCGAAGCAAGAGGTCCGGCGCGGCTGCGGGGCGAGGCACCGGCCCCCCGCTCGGGCGAGCCGCACCTTTGGAACCTTTCCGGCACTTCTGGATTTGCCGAAGCACAGGCACGTTCAAAATCAGAAGCGTGTCCTAGACTAAAGGAGATCTCTAATGGACTGGAACCGACTCGAAGGAAACTGGAAGCAGTTCAAAGGAAAGATCAGAGAGAAATGGGGCGATCTGACTGACGACGACCTCGAGAAGGTCGAAGGCCACCGCGAGCAATTCGAAGGTATGCTCCAGACGCGCTATGGATATGCGAAGGACAAGGCCAAGGAGGAAGTCGACAACTGGCTGAACACCTTGCACTGATCGTTCGCCGGCAGCGACCCCGGCTAAAGCATTTTCCGGCGAATTAGACACCACTTCGCGCCGCGAAATGGCGACCAGAAGGGAGTCGAGAGCGCAATCCGTTTCTGCGGGATCGGATAGCGCTCGAGGTCGGGGTCGCTCGCCCGCAACGGAGCCTACTCCGCCGCTTCGGCCGCCATCGAAGCCGGGTCGTAGTTCAAGACCGGAGCGAGCCAGCGCTCGACCTCGGCCACGCTCATCCCCTTGCGGGCCGCGTAATCCTCGACCTGATCGCGCTCGATCTTGGCCACCCCGAAATAATGCGACTCGGGATGCGCGAGATAGAGGCCGGAAACGGAGGAGCCCGGCCACATCGCGAAGCTCTCGGTCAAGGCGACACCGGTCTGCTTCTCGGCATCGAGAAGCCGGAACAGCGTCTTTTTCTCGGTATGGTCGGGCTGAGCCGGATAGCCGGGCGCCGGCCGGATCCCGCGATAGGCTTCATCGATCCGCTGCTCGTTGGTGAGCTCCTCGTCCGGCGCATAGGCCCAGAACTCGCGCCGCACCCGCTCGTGCAAACGCTCGGCGAAGGCCTCCGCGATACGGTCGGCGAGCGCCTTCACCATGATCGAGCCGTAGTCGTCGTTGGCCTTGGCGAAGCGCTCCGAGATCTTGTCCTCGCGCGCGCCGGAGGTGACGACGAAGCCGCCGAGGTAATCGGCTTTTCCCGAGTCCGCCGGGGCGATGAAATCGGCGAGCGCGATGTTCGGTCTCCCATCCCGCCGCGCCAATTGCTGGCGAAGCGTGCAGAAGGTCGCGAGCCTTTCGGAGCGCGATTCGCCCGTGTAGAGCACGATATCGTCACCGAGGGCATTCGCCGGCCAGAAGCCGATCACGGCCTTGGGATCGAACCAGCGATCCTCGACCACACGTTTCAGCATGGCGCGGGCATCGTCGAGGAGCTGGCGCGCCGC
The DNA here is from genome assembly GCA_024304885.1 of Beijerinckiaceae bacterium. Lineage (GTDB taxonomy): Bacteria > Pseudomonadota > Alphaproteobacteria > Rhizobiales > Beijerinckiaceae > Methylocapsa. The sequence goes on along the minus strand of JALJOM010000003.1, from coordinate 1,342,056 downwards.
CTCGCCCACCTTCTCGTCGTCGAGAATCTCGGGATAGCGCCCACGCAGCTCCCAGGTCCCGAAGAAGGGCGTCCAATCGATATAGGGGACGAGCTCGCCCACATCATAGCTGCGGAACACGCGCGTGCCGGTGAAGAGCGGACGCGGCGGTTGATAGCTTGTCCAGTCCACGCGAAACGCGTTGGCGCGCGCCTTGGCGAGCGGCAGGCGCTGCTTCTCGGCCTCGGATCTGCGGTGCGCCTCCGCCACCTTGGAATATTCCGCGCGCACCGAGTCGATCGTCGCCTCGCGGGATTGCGGTGACAAGAGCGATTGCACCACACCCACGGCGCGGCTCGCATCCGTTACGTAGACTGCCTGGCCCTTCGCATAGTTCGGATGGATCTTCACGGCGGTATGGACGCGGCTCGTCGTCGCCCCACCGATGAGGAGCGGAACCTCGAACCCCTCGCGCTCCATCTCCGAGGCGACGAAGCACATCTCGTCGAGCGAGGGCGTGATGAGTCCCGAAAGGCCGATCGCATCGACCTTCTCCTCACGCGCCGTGGCGAGGATCCTCGCAGACGGCACCATGACGCCGAGGTCGATGATCTCGTAGTTGTTGCAGGCGAGCACCACGCCGACGATATTCTTGCCGATATCGTGCACGTCGCCCTTGACGGTCGCCATCAGGATCTTGCCGGCGCTCGACCGCTCGGTCGCCCCGGTTCTCTGCTTTTCTTCTTCCATGAAAGGCATGAGATAGGCGACGGCCTGCTTCATGACGCGGGCCGACTTGACGACTTGCGGCAGGAACATCTTGCCCGAGCCGAAAAGATCGCCGACCACGTTCATGCCGGCCATGAGCGGTCCCTCGATCACGTCGAGCGGCCGCGTCGCCGCGAGGCGCGCCTCTTCTACGTCACGGTCGATATATTCTGTGATGCCGTTGACCAGCGCATGCTCGAGCCTTTTTGCGACCGGCTGCTCGCGCCAGGCGAGATCCTTCTCGGACCGCTCGGTCCCCTGCCCCTTGTAGCTCTCGGCGAGCGCCAGCAATCTTTCGGTTGCGTCGGGGCGGCGGTTGAGCACCACGTCCTCGCAGGCCTCGCGCAGCTCGGGGGCGATCTCCGCATAGACGGAGAGCTGGCCGGCGTTGACGATTCCCATATCCATGCCGGCTGCGATCGCATGGTAGAGGAAGACCGAATGCATCGCCTGGCGGACGGGCTCGTTGCCGCGAAACGAGAAGGAGAGATTCGACACGCCACCAGAGATGTGGACGAGCGGGAAACGCTTGCGGATCTCACGCGTAGCCTCGATGAAATCCACACCGTAGTTGTCGTGCTCCTCGATCCCGGTCGCGACCGCGAAGATGTTCGGATCGAAGACGATGTCCTCGGGGGGGAAGCCCACCTCTGTCGTCAGGATCTCGTAGGCGCGCGAGCAGATCTCGACCTTGCGGTCCTTGGTGTCGGCCTGCCCTTTCTCGTCGAAAGCCATCACCACGACGGCCGCGCCATAGGCCCGCACCTTACGGGCATCGGCGACGAACTTCTCCACACCCTCCTTCATCGAGATCGAGTTGACGATCCCCTTGCCCTGGATGCAACGGAGCCCGGCCTCGATGACTGCGAACTTCGAGGAATCGATCATGATAGGCACGCGCGCGATATCGGGCTCGGCGGCGACGAGGTTCAGGAACTCGACCATCGCCTTCTCGGAATCGAGCAGGCCCTCGTCCATGTTGACGTCGATGACCTGGGCCCCCATCGACACCTGGTCGCGCGCGACATCGAGGGCGGCGGCGAAATCCCCTTCCTTGATCAGCTTGCGGAACTTGGCCGAGCCCGTGACATTGGTCCGCTCCCCCACGTTGACGAAGGGAATATCGTGGGTCAGCGTGAAGGGCTCGAGCCCGGAGAGACGCAGGAGCGGCTCGACCTTCGGGACAGCGCGCGGCTTTATGCCCTTCACCCGATCGGCGATGGCACGGATGTGGTCCGGCGTAGTGCCGCAGCAGCCGCCGATGATGTTGACGATGCCCGCCTCGACGAACTCGCCGACGAGCGAGGCCATATAGTCCGGGCTCTCGTCGTAGAGGCCGAACTCGTTGGGAAGGCCGGCGTTGGGATAGGCACAGACGAGCGTATCGGCGACGCGCGCGATCTCGGCGAGATGGGCGCGCATCTCGCGCGCGCCGAGCGCGCAATTGAGGCCGATGGTCATCGGCCTCGCGTGGCGCACCGAATACCAGAAGGCGGTCGGCGTCTGGCCCGAGAGCGTGCGGCCGGAAAGATCGGTGATCGTGCCGGAGATCATGATCGGCAAGGTCCGGCCGAGGCCCGCGAAGACATCGTCGATCGCGGCGAGCGCCGCCTTGGCGTTCAACGTGTCGAAGATCGTCTCGACCATGAGGATGTCGGCCCCGCCCTCGACGAGGGCAAAGGCGGCCTCGCGATAGGTCTCGCGCAAGTCCTCGAAGGTGACGGCCCGGAAGCCAGGGTTGTTGACATCGGGAGAGATCGACGCCGTGCGGTTGGTCGGCCCCAACGTGCCGGCGACGAAGCGGCGCCTGCCGTCCAGCGCGCGCGCCTCGTCGGCGGCCTCGCGGGCGAGCCGTGCCGCGGCGAGATTGAGCTCGAAGACGAGCTCCTCCATGCCGTAGTCGGCTTGGCTGATCCGGGTCGAGTTGAATGTGTTGGTTTCGAGAATATCCGCGCCGGCGTCGAGATAGGCGCGGTGGATCGCCTTGATCGCCTGGGGTTGGGTGAGGCTCAAGAGATCGTTGTTGCCGCGCAGGTCGCGGGGCCAATCCGCGAAGCGCTCCCCACGGAAATCGGCCTCGGTGAACTTGTGCTGCTGGATCATCGTGCCCATGGCACCATCGAGCACGAGAATTTTTTCGCGCGCAGCGGCGCGCAGCGCCGTCGCCGTGTCGTCCTCGAGGATCGTGCGGGTCATTCAGGCGGCCTTTTGCTCGAGCTTGGGCCGCAGGCCCAGGAGATGGCAGATCGCGTAGACGAGATCGGCGCGGTTCATCGTATAGAAATGAAAATCCTTGATGCCGTGATCGACGAGATCGAGCACCTGCTCGGCGGCCACGGTAGCAGCGATGAGGCGGCGCGTGGTCGGATCGTCGTCGAGGCCCTCGAACCGATCGGCGAGCCATTGCGGGATGCTCGCGCCGGCCTTCCTCGCGAAGGCGGTCGTCGCCTTGAAGTTCTGCACCGGCACGATCCCGGGAACGATCGGGATGTCGATACCACGATCACGCACCTTGTCGAGAAACCGCAGGTAGCTGGAATTCTCGAAGAAGAATTGCGTGATGGCGCGCGTCGCGCCGGCATCGATCTTGCCCTTCAGGACATCGATGTCGGCCTCGACAGAGGCGCTTTCCGGATGCCCTTCCGGATAGGTCGAGACCGAGACCTCGAAATCGGCGACCTTGCGGATTCCCGCGACGAGCGCCGCGGAATGCTCGTAGCCCTCGGGATGCGGGTGGAACTTGGTTCCGACCCCGTCCTTTGGGTCGCCGCGCAGCGCGACGATGTGGCGAACGCCGACATCCCAATAGCCTTTCACGATCCTGTCGATCTCGTCGCGGCTCGCCGCGACGCAGGTGAGATGGGCGGCAGGCTTCACGTCGGTCTCGCGAACGATCCGCGCCACCGTCGCATGGGTGCGCTCGCGCGTCGAACCTCCGGCGCCGTAGGTGACCGAGACGAAGCTCGGCCCGAGCGGCGCGAGCCGCTTGATGGAATCCCACAGCGTCGCCTCCATCTCCTCCGTCTTCGGAGGAAAGAACTCGAAGGAGACGTTGATGCCGGGGCAAGCACTGCGGCTCGGACGCGGAAAGCTACAAAACATGGTCTCGTTCATGCGACCTCGCGCGCAGTCAGGGGGACGGGATCGGTGACGATTCGGCGGTCGCGGCCGAGCCAGAGCGAGACCGTGAGCTTGCCGCCCTCGGTCGTCTCGGGCACGAGATTCCTCGTCTCTACGACATCGAGATCCGACGCCGCCATGAAGCTTGCGACCTCCTCGGCCGCGAAGCCGAGCCGCCGATGCGCTTGGGTCGTGCGCAGGCTCTCCTCTGCATGCGGCGCGAAGTCGACGACGATCATGCGCCCGCCCGGGCGCAAGGCCCGCGCCGCCTCGCGGACCGCCCGCGAGGGATCGTCGAGATAATGCAGGACCTGATGGACGACGACGAGGTCGTAGAAATCGGGCTCGACCGGAACAGCATAGATGTCGCCTTGGCGCAATTGCACGTTGCGCAGGCCGGCGCGTTCCAGGCGGACCCGCGCGACGCTCAGCATGTGCGGCGATTGATCGATCCCGACCGCGCGCAGGGCCAGAGGCGCGAGCAGCTCGAGCATGCGGCCGGTTCCGGTCCCGAGATCGAGCACGGCACGGATCGGCGCGGGACCTACGGCATCGAGGATCGCGGCCTCGACGCGCTCCTCGGAGACATGCATGGCCCGAAGCTCGTCCCAGGTCGCGGCATGAGTCTCGAAGTAGCGCGCGGCATGGTCGGCGCGGGCCTTACGCACCTCGGCGAGCCGCGCCCGATCGGCGACGAGAAGCGGATCGCCGGGCGCGAGCCGCCCGATCAGGTCGCGCGCGAGGCCGGCTGCCGGCCCGGCCTGGGCGACGAAGCAGAACACCCAGGCCCCCTCGCGATGACGCTCGACGAGACCGGCCTCGACGAGAAGCTTCAAATGGCGCGAGATCCGCGGCTGCGACTGGCCGAGGATGGTCACGAGCTCGCTGACGGTCAGCTCGGCCTCGGCGAGGAGCGCGAGGAGGCGCAGGCGCGTCGCCTCGCCCGCCGCGGCGAGGGCGGAGAGAAGACCGTCGAAGGATGCGGGCTCGGAGCCGGGCACGGGGGAGGTCCTGGGTTCGTTCGAGGAAAACAATATATGCAGATATCTTTATATGTAAAGTCACTTTCACGAGACAGCTCATCGCCCCCCTTCCGCCGATCAGAGAGGGCCGGCAGCCGGTTATTCACGACCAACCACCACAAAACGTCATCTTTAGAATGATCGGAGGCGAAATCCGACATTCTTCCCCACGAGCCCAAGCGCAATTTCCTTGTGACGAGCTATATACTTAATGATATATGTGGCGGCGCGGATCCGGGCCCGGTTCCTCGCTCCGTCCAACGCAGGAGGCATGTTGATGAATTCCAGAATGTTGCCGTTCAAACTTTTGGCTGCGAGCGTATTCGCGCTGCAGCTGATGTTCTCGAACATCTCGGCCGCCTATGCCGATCCGCCGGCTTCCAGCGGATATTCGGCGAGCTTCAAGATTTTTGGTGACGTCGTCACACCCACCACGTTCAAGCTCGCGGATCTGCAAGCATTGCCGCCGACGACCTTGACTGTGTCCTTTGCAACCGGGCAGGGCCAGGTGACGAGCGTATTCACCGGCGTGCCCTTGTGGGACCTGTTGCAGAAGGTCGGCATCAAGACGGACCCGAACGTCAAGAACGACATTCTGAGAAAGGTGATTATCGCAACGGCAACGGACGGCTATGTCGTCACGACCACTGCCGGCGAGCTCAATCCGCGCTTCGGTGCCAAGCAAGTTCTCGTGGCCTACAAGCAGGACGGAGTGCTTCTCGACGAAGCAAGCGGCGGCTTCGCCCGGCTCGTTTTCGTGGGTGACATCGCCGGTGGCAGAAACATCTCCTGGATCAGATCGATCAAGGTCAAGGGACTGGAACATTAACGGCAGTCGCGGCAAGACGCGAAGTGATCCGAGCAATTCCGACCGCGCGGAGTCTGCCGATCCGATCGACCGTCGCATTGGGCGCAAGAGCCGTTTCGAGCCCCGACGCCGCTTGTCGAGGGCGATCACGAAATCGATTCTTGGCCTGCCCTGCAAAAAACCTGGAGCCTTGTCGATATTCTCCGGGCTCGTTCGTCGTACGAGGGAGCACGCGCTCGAACGGCCGTCGCAGAACCGGCGAGGCCGGTATCCCAGATCGATTTGTCGAAACATCGAGAGAAGGAAAACCCATGCAGGTTCAAGCCTATCTGAACTTCGACGGCCGCTGCGACGAGGCGATCGAGTTCTATCGTCGCGCGCTCGGCGCCGAAGTCCTAATGCTCATGCGCTTCAAGGACGCCCCGGCCCCCGGCCCGGGCGAGGGATGCGCCGGCCCGATGCCGGCGGGCGACAAGGTCATGCACAGCGCCCTGCGCATCGGCGAGACGACGGTCATGGCCTCCGACTGTCAGTGCCGAGGTCAGGCGTGCTTCCAGGGAATCTCCCTCGCGCTCTCGCCGAAGGACGTGGCGGAAGCGGAAAAGCTCTTCGCGGCGCTCTCCGAAGGCGGCCAGGTGCAGATGCCGCTGACCGAGACCTTCTTCTCCCCGCGATTCGGCATGGTCGCCGACAAGTTCGGGGTGTCCTGGATGATCGTCGTCGAGCCCATCGAGGCGGCGCCTGCGACAACCGCGACCGGGGCGCGCGAGACCATCACCGCCTGACGGTCCGGTCGAGCTTCCATGTCCTCGCGCCGCGACGCCCATGACGTGGGGATCTCGAAGGACGAGCGGGTCGGGCGCGAGGATACCCCCGCGCCCGGAGGCAGCGCGACGCGCCGTCTCGGGGTGATGCCATGAGGGCCAGCCGCATCTTCGAGCGGGCTTCGAGCCCGCAACCGGCGCATGGACACCCGCACTCGGGCCCGGGATACGTCAACGGCTCTCCAAGTAGACGACCAGAGCCGCGACCTCCTCGTCGGTCAACGACCGACCCGGCATGGCGCCGGCCATGACGCCCTTCTCGTATCCCGCGACGATGTCGGCGTCGGGATCGCGAATGGCGCGCGCGAGATAGGCGCTGTCGCGGGTCACCCGCCTGCCGTCGTCGAGCGTGACTTCCCTGCCCCGCAATCCGGTCCAGGCGGGTCCGGCGCCGTTCCCGCCGTCCGTCGCATGGCAGGCAAGGCAGCCGCGTTGCTCGGCGAGGCGCCGCCCCCGCAGCAGCGTCGCGGCGAGGTCGTCCCGTCCGGGCTCGGCCGTCTCCGCGCCTCCGGTTCCGAGGGCGGCTTCGATGGCGGCGAGGTTCTCCGCGGCGCCCGGATCCATCGGCCCGTTCCAATGGCGAAGGATCGTCCCGTCGCGACCGATGAGCACGGTTTCGGGAACGCCCAATGCCCGGAATCGCTTCGAGAACCGGTTGGCCGGGTCACGCCAGACGGGGAAGCCGATCCCGAGCTTCTCGACGAAACGCAGGACCTTCTCGTCGGCTTCGCCCTCGTCGACGTTCACGCCGACGATCTCGAGACCACGGTCTCGCAGGCGCCGGTAGACCGCCTCGAAATCCGGCATCTCGGCGCGGCACGGCGCGCACCAGGTGGCAAAAGCGTTGAGCAGCACGACCTTGCCACGAAGCCCCGCGACGGTCGCGCTCGCGTCGCTGCCGAGCACGCGCGCAGAATAGTCCGGAGCAGTCCTTGGCTCCTGTGCCGAGACCGGCGCGCCCGGGGCCGCCGCCAGCGTCAGGACGACGACCAAGAAGGCTGCGCGCAAGAAGCCGACGAACCGCCCTGCTCTCACGATCCGCTTCCCGGACGGGCCATCCGCACCTCGATGCCGCCGCCTCGGCCGAAATCGGCATCCGCCGCCGCCACACGGCCCGAGGCGACGATGGCGCCATCCCCGAACGCGGCCAGGTCCGGGATCGTCCCCGCCCAGGGCTCCGCACGGGCGAGCGAACCGTCGGCACCGATGCGTACGAGCTGGACGAGATCGATGTCGCCGCGGCGATCCTCGAAGGCGACCCATGCATTGTCGTTCGCATCGAGAGCGAGCTTGACGTCGGCATAGGGCACCCATTCGTCCACGAGCAGGGCGACCGGCTGCGAGAACGTCTTCCCCTGGTCGGACGAGACGGCGTAGAACACGCCGGGGTGGCGCTCCGTCCCGGTGTACCACGCCGCATGCAGCCGCCCCTTCGAATCGACCGAGAGCCCGGGCGTCACATCCGGGCAGCCGCTGATCTTGAACCGGTCGTTGTGAACCTTGATCGCCTCCGACCAGGTCCGGCCGTGATCCGATGACGCGGCAACGACGATGTCCCGCACCGAATCGTAGGAGCCCTTCAGCTCGCGCCACGAGCCACGGGTGCTGGCGAAGAGCGGACCTTCGGTGCCTTGCGCGACCTTGGTCCCGCAGCAGACGCAAACCGGCTCGGCCGCCAGGGTGCTCTTCGAGAAGGTCCGCCCCCCGTTCGTCGAGCGCGCCACGCGAAGCTGCGACGCATAGGCTTCCTTCGGCGGGTCCTTCTTGTGCTCGCGGATATGGGCGAAGGTTTCCCGCGTATCGAGCCAAGACGCGTAGAGCGAGCCGTCCGGCGCTACGAAGAGGTTGGCCATGCCGAGCGACGTGACCACGCCTTCGTCGCCTTCCCCGCCGATCTCGACCGGAGGGGAGAAGCTTTTGCCCCCGTCGTCCGAGCGGACGAGCCGCAGGAGATTGCGCCCTCGGTAGGGGCTTCCCTCCAGCGCGAACTCCGGATCCTCCCGGCTGTAGAGCACATAGACCGTGCCCTTCGGACCGACCGCGACATGGGTCGGGCTGACGGAGGACGACTGCACCTTGTCGTGTGAGGCATTCACGATGACGGGCGTGCCGAAGCTGCGGCCGCCGTCGTCGGAGCGGGCGACCACGGCTTCGAGTTTGGGGTCGGGCCTCTTGTGCTGGCGCGCCGTGGCCATTGGCGCCGCGCCCGGGACCTCGCGCGCCCAGGCGAGATAGACGACACCGCTGCGGGGATCGACCGCGACCGTCGGGTTGCGCGCACCCGCACCGGCGAGGGTGACCGGATCCGCAAGCACGAGCTGCATGGTCGCCTGACGGACCGCCGGCTGCTCCTCGGCACGCGCGTCCGCTACGCCGGCAACAAGCGCCAGCATTGCCGATGCTGCGACGAGATCGATCCGGTTCGATGGCATCCTGGCCTCCTGCTGGCGGGGTTTTCCGCGGCTATGCTCGCTCAAGCCTTATGACGTGCAAGACCCCCGGAATGCGACAAGGGACCTCGCAAGGTGCTCAGCGGCACTTTCGCCTCGCGCTTCGGCATGGTCGGAGCAAAGCTCGGGGTCTGGACACGCTGGTACGAAGATCGGCTTGCCGGCCGGGTTCGTGAAGTGGAGCGCGAATTCGCCTATGTGAGGATCGTGGACTCCGCGTGGGACGAAGGCCCGGCAGTAGTCAATGCGGAGATCGAGCACCGGATCCAAGCGAGCGCGGCGACTCGCGAGCGGCGACGGGCCATCACCGAGCCTCAACCAGCGACGATGAGAGCATTTTGGAAGTGGACGCCGGCTCGCGTCGCGAAATTGCGACAAACCACCGATGTAGAGCCGGTTTCCGATTCGGCCGGATCGGAACGCAGCTCTAGATCACGATGACCTTGGATCGAATCGATCCAAGGTCATGAAACGTGATCGATTCCAAAAAGTTCAGAGCGGGATAGGCAGATGAGTTTACGCAATCTGCGAAAACGCGATTGCGCCGGAAAACCGCTGTCCCCTTTTCCTCGTCCCACTCTAGAGGCTGTTAGGGACCACACTGCAAGCTATTGATTTCATTTGCGTTTCAAGAATATCAGCATGCCGGAAGGCCTATAGCTATCAATGACTTACTGGCAGTCCCCAGCAGCCTCTAGCCCAGGTTCAGCTCCTTGAAGAAATCGTTGCCCTTGTCGTCGATGACGATGAAGGCCGGAAAATTCTCCACCTCGATGCGCCAGATCGCCTCCATCCCGAGCTCGGGATATTCGAGGACCTCGACCTTCTTGATGCAGTCCTTCGCGAGCCGCGCCGCCGGGCCGCCGATCGAGCCGAGATAGAACCCGCCGTGCTTCGCGCAGGCCGCACGTACCTCTGCCCCGCGATTGCCTTTGGCCAGCATGACGAGAGAGCCGCCGGCCGCCTGGAATTGATCGACATAGGAATCCATGCGCCCCGCCGTCGTCGGACCGAACGAGCCGGAGGCATAGCCTTCCGGCGTCTTGGCCGGGCCGGCGTAATAGACCGGATGGTTCTTGAAATAGTCCGGCAGGGGCAGATCGTCCTCGAGCCGTTCACGGAGCTTCGCATGCGCCAGGTCGCGCGCGACGATCATCGGGCCGGTCAGCGAGAGCCGCGTCTTGATCGGATGGCACGAGAGCGCCGCGAGGATCTCGGGCATCGGCCGCGTCAGGTCGATCTCGACGACGGGTCCGCCGAGCGCCGCCTCGTCGACGTCCGGCAGATACTTCGCCGGATCACGCTCCAGCTCCTCGAGAAACACGCCGTCTCGCGTGATCTTGCCGAGCGCTTGCCGGTCGGCCGAGCAGGAGACGCCGATCCCGATCGGCAGCGAGGCACCGTGGCGCGGCAGCCGCACGACCCGCACGTCGTGGCAGAAATATTTGCCGCCGAATTGCGCGCCGACGCCGAGGTCCTGCGTCAGCGCGAAGATTTCCGCCTCGAGGTTGAGATCGCGAAAGGCATGGCCGTCCTCGCCGCCCTCGGTCGGCAGGCTGTCGAGATAATGCGTCGAGGCGAGCTTCACGGTTTTCAAGGTGAGCTCGGCGGAGGTCCCGCCGATGACGACGGCGAGATGATAGGGCGGGCAGGCCGCGGTTCCGAGGGTGAGGATCTTCTCGCGCAGGAAGGCGATCATTCGCTCGTGGGTCAGCAGCGACGGCGTGGCCTGGAAAAGGTAGGACTTGTTCGCCGAGCCTCCCCCCTTGGCGATGAACAGGAACTTGTAGGCGTCCTCGCCCTCGGCGTAGATCTCGATCTGCGCCGGCAGGTTGGTTCTCGTGTTGCGCTCCTCGAACATCGAGAGCGGCGCGAGCTGCGAGTAGCGTAGATTTTTCCGTTCGTAGGCGTCCTTGATCCCTTCGGCGAGCGCGCTCTCGTCCTCGCCGTCGGTCAGCACGAAGCGCCCCTTCTTGCCCATCACGATGGCGGTACCCGTATCCTGGCACATGGGGAGGACACCGCCCGCGGCGATATTGGCGTTCTTCAGAAGGTCGAAAGCGACGAACTTGTCGTTGGAGGTGGCCTCGGGATCGTCGAGGATCGCGGCGAGCTGGGCGAGATGCGCCGGCCGCAAGAGATGATTGATATCGGTCATGGCGGCTTCGGCGAGCGCGCGTATGGCCTCGCGCTCGACGACGAGGAACTCGCGGGTGCCGAGCGTCTCGACCTTCACGCCGTCCGAGGAAAGCTTGCGATAGGGGGTCGTGTCCTTGCCGAGCGGAAACAGCGGATGGTAGTGAAAGCTCACGTGTCGAGGCTCCTGGTCTTGCGGGGCCGTTCTTAGTCGCTCGCCGAGAAACATTCCATGCGGCAGGGGGAGCGCGCAAGTCTCGTGGACTTTCCCTTTCCGGTTCTCGTCTGTGACATCGGCGGCACCAATACCCGCTTCGCGACCTTGCGTGATCCCGGGACGCCGCTCGAACGCGGACCGCGCGTCGAGACCAAGGACTTCGCGAGCTTCGAGGCGGCCCTCGCCGTCGTCTTGCCCGGGCTCCCCGAAAGGCCGCGTTCGCTGATCGCCTGTGTCGCCGGCCCCGTCGCGGGCCGCAAGGTGCAGATGACGAACGCCGACTGGGCGATCGACGGGGACACGGTCGCCGCAGAATTCGGGCTCGCGCAGGGCCTTCTCCTCAATGATTTCGAGGCCCAGGCCCTGAGCCTTCCGGCGGTGAAGCCCGCATGGGTCCGCTCGATCGGTCGAGCTGTCGAGAAGAGGCCAGGACCGCGGCTCGTCATGGGCCTCGGCACGGGCCTCGGCACGGCGGCGCTTCTCGAGGTCGAAGGCCGCTATCTCGCAGTCGCCACCGAAGCAGGCCATATGGACTTTGCCCCCATCGGCCCAGAGGAGGAGGCCGTCTGGCGGCACATCGAGCGCGGGCCTCTCGGACGCGTCACCGCCGAGAGCGTGCTTTCTGGTCCTGGCCTCATTCGGCTGCATCGAGCGCGTTGTCTGGCCGCTGGAAAAGCCGCACCCGAGTTCGACGAGATCGCGCTCGTCGAACGCGCGCGCGCCGAGCCCGGCGGGAAGGAGGCGCGGACGCTCGCCGCGATCTGGCTCCTGCTCGCGCGCTTTGCCGGCGATCTCGCCCTCGCATATCTGGCGAAGGGCGGTGTCACCTTCTCGGGCGGGGTCCTCCCGAGGATCCTCCCGTTCCTCGACGAGGAGGCGTTTCGGACGCGATTCGAGGACAAGGCGCCCTATGCCGCGCTGATGCAGGACATCGGCACGGAGATCGTCATCGCGGAGGACATCGTCCTCCATGGTCTCGCCGCCATTGCCGCTCGCCCCGGCGCCTATGCGATCGATTATGCCGGACGCGCTTGGACATAGCGCGCATCAGGCAGCACCGTTACGCGAGAAATCCTGCAGCACCGCGACAATGGTCGAGGTGAGCGTTGCGAGGTCCGCGTCCTCGATCGTGAAGGCGGGAGTCAGATAGACGATCCGCCCGAAGGGACGGACCCAGACGCCCGCCTCGACCAAGCGCCGCTTCAGATCGTTCAGGTCGGAAATCTTCTCGAGCTCGACGACCCCGATCGCGCCCTTGACCCTCACGTCGCGCACGCCGGGGATGTCCCTGCAGGGCTCGAGGCCGCTCGTGAGCCGCGCAGAGATTTTCGCGACCTGCGCGAGCCGCGGCTCGGTCTCGAACAGATCGAGCGAGGCATTGGCGGCAGCACAGGCGAGCGGGTTTGCCATGAAGGTCGGGCCGTGCATCAGGGCATGCTCCGGCCTGTCCGACAGGAAGGCGTCGAAGACCACGCTGCTCGCGATCGTTGCCCCGAGGCCGAGCGTCCCGCCGGTCAAAGCCTTCGACAAGGTGACGATATCGGGGACGATGCCTGCCGCCTCGCAGGCGAACATCGTGCCTGTGCGGCCGAACCCTGTGAAAATCTCGTCCGCGATCAGGAGAAGGCCGTGGCGGTCGGCGCCCGCCCGGATATGGCGCAAAACCTCGGGCGCGTGAAAGATCATGCCGCCCGCCCCCTGCACCAGAGGCTCGACGAGGATCCCCGCCAGCTCGTGGGCGTGCTGCTCGAGAAGCCGATCGAAGACCCCGAGACGCGCTTCGTCGGTCGGAAGCTCGGCGATGATCTGCCGCGGCAGGACGCCGGAGAAGAGCGCATGCATGCCCTCCTCCGGATCGCAGACCGACATGCAGGCGAATGTGTCGCCGTGATAGGCGCCCCTGAAGGCGAGGAATTTTCCGCGGCGGGCTTCCCCCTGGTTCAACCGATATTGGATGGCCATCTTCATCGCGACCTCGACCGAGACCGAGCCGCTATCGGAAAAGAAGACCCGGTCGAGACGCCGTGGCATCAGCGCGGTCAGCCGGGTCGCGAGCCGCGCGGCCTGCTCGTGCACCAAGCCGCCGAGCATGATATGCGGCATCGCATCGAGCTGCCGGATCACGGCCTCGCGAATGTGCGGATGGTTGTAGCCGTGGCAGGCGGTCCACCAGCTCGCGATCCCGTCGATCAGCTCGCGCCCGTCGGCGAGCTTTATGCGTGTCCCTTGCGTCGCGACGACGGGGAGCGGCGGCGCGGCGGTCTGCATTTGGCTATAGGGCAGCCAGAGATGCGGCAGGCCGCGCGTGAGCCAGTTCGGCGAGCCGGCGCTCATTCGACTTCCCATGTCGGATCTCTAGAGCGCTTTCCGTTCCGACGGAATCGGATAGCAGCTCTACTTCATTGTTTTATCGCATTTTCGCAACGCGAACCGGTAATCGGTTCGCTGGAAAATGGTCTAGATCACGATGACTTTGGATCAAATCGATCCAAAGTCATCGTGATGGCTTCCAAAAGTTCAGAGCGGGATGGCAGATAAGTTTACGCAATCTGCGTAAACGCGATTGCGCCGGAAAACCGCTATACACCTTTCCTCGTCCCGCTCTAGGATTCAGTATCGGCAGGACAGCACACCGCGCCATTCATCTCTCGGCGAGCATTATCGGCGAGGCGGGCTCGATCCTGTCAAGGACGCGAGCTGGCTCGCGCCGCCGGAGGCGGTGCTTCGCATCCTTGACAGGATCGACCCACTCGCCACACTCGCCGCCGTAGGATGAATGGCACAATCCGACTGGCCGATATCGCTGAATCCTAAGGGTACCGCGCTGCATGGGGTTTCATTGCCCACGATGGGTACGCTCGACTCCTTCGCGTCGGAAAAACTCGCCGAGCTCGAGCGCGCCCATCTGCGCCGCCGCCTCGCTCTGAGCTTGCGCGAGGACGGCTTGTGGATCACGCGGAACGGCAAGCGGCTTCTTTCCTTCTCCTGCAACGACTATCTCAACCTCACCCACCACCCTGCCCTGAAGACCGCGGCCATTGCCGCAATCGAGCGCTATGGCGTGGGCTCCGGCGCCTCGCGTCTCGTGACCGGCAATCACCCGCTGCTGGCCGAGCTCGAGGCCCGGCTCGCGCGCCTGAAAAGAACCGCAGCGGCTTGCGTCTTCGGCTCGGGCTATCTCGCCAATGCCGGCATCGTCCCGACCCTCGTCGGCAAGGAAGATATGATCCTGATCGACGAGCTGGCTCATGCCTGCCTCTATGCCGGCACGCAATTGTCGCCTGCCCGGACATTCAGGTTCCGGCACAACGACTCGAGCCATGTCGAGGAGATCCTGCGCAAGGAACGCGCGCGGTTCCGCAACGTTCTCCTGCTGACCGACGGGGTCTTTTCCATGGACGGCGACCGCGCGCCGCTGCGCGCTCTCGCGGCGCTCTGCGCCGCACATGAATGCTGGCTCATGGCCGACGACGCCCATGGGCTCGGCGTGATCGGCGCGGGCCGTGGCTCCGCCGCCGCTGCAGGCGCCGACGTACATGTGCCCCTCCAGATGGGAACCCTCTCCAAGGCGATCGGCTCTTATGGCGGCTATCTCTGCGCCTCCGCGCCCGTGATCGATCTCGTGAAGACCCGCGCGCGAACCTTCGTCTATTCGACCGGCCTGCCGCCGGCGAGTGCCGCCGCGGCGATCGCGGCCCTCGACATCATCGAGACCGACCCCGCGCTGACGGCCAAGCCGCTCGCCAAGGCGCGGCGCTTCACCGCGAGACTCGGCCTACCCGAGGCCGAGAGCCCGATCGTGCCCCTCGTCGTCGGCAGCGCCGAGGCTGCGCTCGACGCCGCGGCGAAGCTCGCAGCGGAAGGTTTTCTCGTCGTGCCGATCCGTCCTCCGACCGTCCCCGCCGGCACCGCGCGGCTGCGCTTCGCCTTCACCGCCGGGCACCGGGACGACGACATCTTGCGCCTCGCCAATGCCGTGTCCCGGGCGGTCGGCGACATCCGAACCGAGGTGCCGGCACCATGCCCGCCGTCTTCGTGACCGGAACCGGAACCGACATCGGCAAGACCTTCGTCTGCTGCGGGCTCATCCGGCGCTTGCGGCACGAAGGCCGTGCGGTCGCGGCCTTGAAGCCGATCGTGAGCGGCTTCGACCCCACGGCACCGTCGGGGAGCGACCCAGCCCTCCTCCTCGAGGCGCTCGGCGAGCCCGTCACGCCCGAAGCTCTCGCGCGAATCGCCCCCTGGCGCTTTCGTGCGGCCTTGTCGCCGGACATGGCTGCCGCCGCCGAAGGCGGAACGGTCCCGTTCGAAGCCGTCGTCGCCCAGTGCCGGGACGCCGTCCCACAAAACGAGACGATCCTGCTCGTCGAAGGCGTGGGCGGTATCATGTCCCCGCTCGACCAGCACCATACGGTGCTGAACCTGATGATGCGGCTCGGCGTGCCGCTCGTCCTCGTCGGCGGAAGCTATCTCGGCGCCTTGAGCCATGTGCTTTCGGCTCAAGCGGTGCTGCTCCATCGCGGGCTCGACCTCGCCGCCATCGTGATCAGCGAGTCGGAGGGCTCCTCGGTTTCGCTCGAGGCGACCCTCGACACGCTCTCGCGCTTCGCCGATGCGCCGCTCCTCGCCGTTCCGAGATCGCGCGACACATCTTGCGTCGACGACACCTTTGCACGGCTCGCAACGCTGATTTCCTCGCATCTCGACGAGGAAATGCTCTAGCATCTCCCCATGTCCGAAATCCGACAAACCCCACCCGTCCATGTCGTCGGCGGCGGGCTCGCCGGCAGCGAGGCCGCCTGGCAGGTCGCGCGCTCCGGCGTGCCCGTCGTGCTGCACGAGATGCGCCCCGTTCGCGCGACGCCCGCGCATCGCACCGACGCGCTCGCCGAGCTCGTCTGCTCGAACTCCTTCCGTGCCGACGATCCGCAGACGAGCGCCATCGGCATCCTGCATCGGGAGATGCGCGCGCTCGATTCGCTGATCCTTCGCGCGGCCGATACCCACAAGCTCCCGGCCGGAGGCGCGCTCGCCGTGGACCGGACCGGCTTCGCCGCCGAGGTCACGAATGCGCTCGCCGCGCATCCCTTGGTCGAGATCCGCCGCGAGGAGATCGCAGGCCTGCCGCCGGCCGAGTGGGACAATGTGATCATCGCAACGGGGCCCCTGACCTCGCCGGCGCTCGCCGAGGCGGTCCGCGGCCTCACCGGCGAGAAGGATCTCGCCTTCTACGATGCGATCGCGCCCGTCGTGCATTTCGAGACGATCGACATGTCGAAGGCGTGGTTCCAGTCGCGCTACGACAAGGCCGGACCCGGGGGGACGGGAGCCGACTACATCAATTGCCCATTGACGCGCGAGCACTACGAGGCCTTCGTGGACGCGCTCCTCGCCGGGGAGAAGACGGAATTCAAGGCCTTCGAGGACACGCCCTATTTCGACGGCTGCCTGCCGATCGAGATCATGGCGGAACGCGGGCGCGAGACCTTGCGCCACGGCCCGATGAAGCCTTTCGGTCTCACCAACCCACACGCCCCCACATCGAAGCCCTATGCCGTGGTGCAGCTGCGCCAGGACAATGCGCTCGGCACGCTCTACAACATGGTCGGGTTCCAGACCAAGCTGAAGCACCACGCCCAGGTCGAGGTGTTTCGGACGATCCCGGGGCTCGAGGCAGCGAGCTTCGCGCGGCTCGGCGGCCTGCATCGCAACACGTTCCTCAACTCGCCGAAGGTGCTCGATTCCGGCTTACGGCTTCGGGCCGATCCGAGGCTGCGCTTCGCCGGCCAGATCACCGGCTGCGAAGGCTATGTGGAGAGCGCGGCGATCGGGCTCGTCGCCGGGCGCATGGCGGCGGCCGAGCGGCGCGGCGAAGCTTTTCGTCCCCTGCCCCCGACGACGGCGCTCGGCGCGCTCGTGAACCACATCACGGCCGGCCATGTGACAGTGATCGATGGAGGCCCCTCGTCCTTCCAGCCGATGAACGTCAATTTCGGGCTGTTCCCGCCGCTCTCCGGCGGCTTCGCCGCGAAGGAGGGCAAAAGGATGCGCGGTGCCGAGAAGGCCGCCGCCAAGAAGGCCGCGCTCTCCGCCCGCGCCGAGGCCGACCTCGCGGCGTGGCTCGGAGCCTCGGGGACTCTCGCGGCGGAATAGAAACCATCTGGAACGCGCTTTGCTTGTTGACGGGGCCGTGGCACCGCGCCAAGCTGGTGCTACCAAGTCACGCGCGGAATCGGGTAGCGATGAGCGAAACCGAAGAAACCTCCGTCCTCGTCCTGGGGATCGACGAGCTCGCCTCGGCCGTCGCCCGCAAGCTTCATCTCGCCGGGCATGCCGTGGCGATCAGCCAGCCGTCGCCTCCCGAGACGATTCGGCGGCGGATGGGCTTCGCCGATGCCTGGTCGGACGGGACCTGCACCTTCGAGGGCGTCGAGGCGCGGCGCGCCGACAAGACCAATGATTTTCTGAACGGGTTGCGCAGCGGCGATTTCATCCCGGTGCTCTGGCATCCTTTCGACGATGTCACGACCCGCTGGCCCTGGGATGTCATCGTCGATGCGCGCCCGGCGACGGATCGGGGCCGCGAGCTCTTGCGCCATTTGAGCAGCCTCACGATCGGGCTCGGACGCGGCTTCGTCGCCGGCGAGACCTGCGACATCGTGATCGATATCGGCGGGCGCGATCCGGGCGCCGTCTTGCGCGAAGGCACAGTGAAGGACCGCGCTCCCGCGCAGGACGAGGCCTTTGCGGACGGAGCTCTCGTCCACGCTCCGCATCATGGGCTCTTCCACGGCTCGAAGCTCATCGGCGAGCCGGTCGAGGAGGGGCAGGTCCTCGGCTTCCTCGGCACGACCGCAGTGGTCGCTAATGCACGCGGCCGGCTGCGTGGCCTCTCCCGCGACGGCGGCGCGCTCGGCAAAGGCGCACCGGTCGCCGAGATCGCCACCTCGCGCGAGCCCGAATGCGTCGGCATCTCGAAGCGCGACAAGCTCGTCGCGCGCAGCGTCGGCTTCGTGATCGAGATCGAGCGTTCCGGCGTCACCCCGATCTCGCTCGAGAGCTTCTTTTAATCTTCCGCGAGCTCAACGGGATCGCCCGCGACCACGATCCTGCGGCCGATTGGCCAAGCCGGGCGCCTTCCACCGGCAGATGACACCATTGTCGCCGGAGTCGCCCGGCGGCAGGACACAGGCCCAGTTCGGATTCTCCGCGGTCCTCGGCTGTGCGACCGCAAACTCCGACTGGTTCACGTATTGCCGGCAAGATTGGTACTGTGTGGGGTAGTCGTAAATCGCCGGCAGCTGGCTGCAGAGCGGTATGGGTCCGCTCGGCGAGATCGGCGGGGCATTCGACGGAGTGCCTCCGGGCGAGAAGATCACGCGATAGAGCGGCGCATTGCCGCTGTAGACCTGGGGGTCGTTCGGCCAGGAATAAGCCTTGGGCATGACCGCGTGGATCGTATCGTCGCCGATGCAGGCCGTCGGATCGCTCGTGATATCGCTGCACTGCGCGTAGGGCGGCTGTGTCGAATAATATTGTTGCCCGTTCACGGGATCGACGTAACCATAGGGAAACGTGCAGACGCTTGCGGAGCAGGACTTCTGCGCGATGAACCCTCGGCCGGCGCACTGGCCCGTAGGGGCAGCAGGTCCCGTCGGCCCGTTCTTGTAGCACGATATCCCGTAATCGATCTTGTCGAAGAAGCAATCCTTGTCCGTCTTGCACGACCCGCCATAGGCGCTCGCGTCAAGGAACAAGCAGAACGTGTCGTAGAGGCGTAGGCACGTCTGATAATCGGCCTTGTCGGGGTCGCACCCAGAATTCGGGGTCACGACGAACTTGTACTTCCCGCAATTCGAGAAGCAGGCGACCGCATAGTCGCCGCCGAGCGGATGGCCATCGTTCCCCACCATGACGAAGCCGAGAATTCCCGAGGTCATGTCGGAGCGCTTCAGCTGGAACGAGGGAATGCACGTCGCGCGCAAATCTTGCCCATGTTGCGCGAGGGGGTAGTTCTCGGCCAGCCAGTTTATGCTGTGGCCCCCCAATGCGTCGAAAGGGTCGTGAGGGCTGCCGCCGTATTGCTGGATGTCGATGGTGAGGTTCGCGCCATCGACCACGCTGATATCGGGCGAATCCTTGAAGTAGCCGATGCCTCCGCTGGAGACCTGCTGATAGAAGGTCCATTCGGACAGCGTCGTCGCCCCTACATCGGCGAGATTGGCCTTGCTGCAGTCATACTTGCCGCCGCAGCCGCCGGTCTCGCACTGAGCCCTGTCGCTCGCGATGTCGTAGCGACAACCGGTTCGTGCCCAGAGCCTCGGGCCCAGGGACCCGGCGGGGCTCGTGTCCTCCCACGCTTGCGGAATGTCGATCGTCAGGATGTTCCCGTTCGGGCCGTTTTGCTTGTAGGGCTTCGTCGGGTCGTAGGGCTGCATCACCCATGTCTTCTCGCGCGGGAAGACCGCGGTCGAGGGCTCGCCCGCCCTGTAGGCTCCGTTCGCGGCACCGAGCAGCACCTGGTTGGAGCAATTGACGAGCTGCACCACTCGGTGTGACCCCGCCAGCGGAGTCGTGACGGGAAGGTTCACCAAGCAGTTGCTCGGACCCGTCGGGGCCGAACGGGGGGCTGCATGAGCCGAGCCGATCCAGAGCACCGCGACCAGGAGAAGAAGGATCTCGCCGAGAGGGAGAATGCGCAGGTTGCGACCATTCGACCGCCGCAGGCTCGATCCCCTCATGGCACCACACCCACGTTCGGCGCCGGCGGCTCTCGCCCCGGGACGCTCCCCACATGATCGGCTCGCATCTCATGCGACCTTACGCCCGCTCAACGTGGCGTTCAAGCTCGAACCGCCGATCGAACCCTACGACATTCGGGGACGCCGACCGCCTCCGCGCGCATGATGTAGAGCCGGGTCCGCTGCGCCCGTGAGTGAGGCCGACACGCGGGTAACACCTGCCGCGGGCATCTCGCGCTCGCTACAAGCCGGGGTTTGCGCGGGTGTGCAACGGCACGCGACCGACGTCGGTCGGGTCGTGCATGAGACGCACCAAAAGTTCGCGCTCACTGCCGCGCGACGAGGTCAAGCATCTGCCGCGCCGTGCGCAGGACATGGCGGCCTTTCATCCGCGCATGCGTGAGCCGGTTCAGCCCCGCCGCGATCAGCGACGTCGCGTCGGGCACCGACTCGATCAGGATGCTCGCCGCGATCAGCGTCTTGAGGAGATGCACGGAGACGATGAAACGATCGCGGCCGTGGTCGAACAGCCCGCGCTTGCGGTCCGCCAGGAACACGCCGACATCGGGCACCGCGAACGGCCTCACGTCGAGATTTTCGTCCGTATAGCCGCAGTTGCGTCCGACGAAGCAGGCGAGCTGGAGCAGGACCTCGGGCCAAAGCTGCGGGACGAGCCGCGCGGCGCGGTGCCCCGATTCTGCGAAGGTCAGCGCATGGGTGAAGTCGAGCCAGCCGACGTTGTCGGCGAGCTTGCCGTCGGCCCGCACCATGAATGTCTCGTCGGCGTGGAGGAGCTGCCAGGCCGCCGCCTCGACGAGGACGGCGAAGATGCGCTCGGGCGCGTGGCGCAAGCCCCAAGCGCCGACGAGCGCCATGGCGTCCTTCGCCGATCCGGCCGTCAGGAGGCCAGCCGCCGCGAGAGGGGGATGCCGCAGGACCGGCTTGCCCCAAGCCTCGATCCGCGCCGCATAGGAGGCGAACTCGGGCACGAGATCTTCCCGTGTCGCCGAAACGAGGCTGCGGACGAGGAGGCGCAGCAAAACAGGCTCCAGCTCCGGCCCGAGGCGGCGCGCGAGATCTATGGTCTTCACCGTATAGATGACGGAATGGCCGAAGTCGTTGTAATGGGCGAGCGCCGCCTTCGCCAGGGCGGGAAAGAGTCCGTCGAGCGTCAGGCCGTCACGGAGCGCCCCCTTGGCCAGAGCCGAAGCCGCTGCCTCGTCCTCGGCCTCGACTGCGGCGTAGAAGGCGGCCGCGTTCCAGTCGGCCTTGCCCTTCGGGAACGGATAATTCTTGCCGCCGTGCCCGTCCTCCGCCACGTGGCCGAGAATCTCGCCGAGCGCCACGAGCTTCTCGTCCTCGGCGGTCGAGGGGTCGTCGTAGAGCCGCAGCCAATCCGCCGCGCCGGCGAGGGCATGGGTCGTGCCGAACTCGAGCCGCTCGGCGACCCAGATCACCGCCCGGCGCACGGCGTCGACAGGATCCGCGCCGATCCGCGCCAAGCGTGCCGTCTCGCGCACCAGGCGCTGCTGGTCGCGGTCGTAGAGCGCCTTCGGGAGACCCTTCAAGATCGCCTTGCGACGCTCTGCCGGATCCGGCTCGGAGGCCTCGACCAGCACGCGGCCGCCGCAGACGCGAACCGGAAAGAGATCGAGCCGATCGCCGCCGACCAAAGTCTCGCCGGTCGAAAGATCGAACTTCCAATTGTGCCAGTTGCAGGTGAGGACCGCGCCGCAGGCGAGCGTCCCCTCGAGCAAGGGATAGCCTTCATGCGGGCACCGATTGGCGCAAGCGAAGAGGCGCTCGCCGGCCTTGACCACCAGGATCTGGCGACCGGTCGCTCGGACGACCGCCCTGCCTTCGGCCTCGAGGTCGTCGAGCGACAAGGCATCGATCCAAGCCATCGGCACGCTCCATGGCTGTCGCCTGGTAGGATAGGATCGGCTCGGCTCGTCTGCAACGGACCGTGCCGCGCCCCTTGTATCATCGCACCGTCACCACGACATCAGGCGCGAGACGCGGAAGGAGGCGGCGCAAGTCCTCGGCGCGCAAGGCGATGCAGCCTTCCGTCGGCGCGAGGTCCGGGCGCGCGCAATGAAGGAAGATCGCGCTGCCGCGCCCGCTGCGCCGACGGCGGTAGTTATAGTCGAGGACGATCACGACGTCATAGAGATGGTCGTCGCGCCACAAGCGCTCGTGCGACCAGGGATACGGGATCGAGACGAGCCTGTTGTAGGCTGGGCTCGCCATGTCGTCGCACCATCCGAGGCCCGGGCGGAGCGGCGTCAAAGGCAGGGACGAACTCCATCGCCGCATCCGGTCCGGCCGATAATAGCCGAGCAAGAGAGAAAAGGTTCCGATGGGGCTCGCGTGATCGCCTTCCCTCTTCATCCGGCTCAATCCGCCGGCGCCGAGCGCACAAGGGACGACGAGCCGACCTGCATGCAGTCGCCCGGCTTGGAACTTTCCTTGTCCAGCTGGCGTTGTGCAGCGCGTCACCACAAGGCTCGTCAGGCCGATCCGGATCGGTCGAGGTCCTGTGAGCGGCATAGAGGAGCGTTTTCTTGGCGGCATCTTCCGGCACTGGTGCGCATTCATCTCGAGTTCACCTCTCGTCGGATGGAATGGCGACGTCGCAGCCTGCTCGGCGTGCAAGAGGCAAAGAGGTCCGAGAGGAGCCCGAAAGGACGATGGGCACGGCCGGACCTCGTCGGCGGATCGGGTTTGAGCCAGATCAATAATCTCGAGCCTTGCTTCGGTGTAAACGTTCGCGAGCTTGTCGAGTGCGCGACGAAGGGATTTTTTCTGCATGGCGGAATCGAAGGAATTTCGGCCGCTGAGATCGGTAGCGGCGACCGTCTCGTCCGCCACCCGACCGGACGAGCGCAAGCCGCACGGGAGTCGATCGACGGGGGCACCACGAGCAAGGACCGCGCGAGGGCATGTTCATGACCCAAAATCTCAAGATCCTGATCGCTGACGACGATGCCGAGCTGCGCTCGGCCTTGACCGAGCAGCTCGCGCTCCACGACGAGTTCACCGTGGCTCAAGCCGATTGCGCGCAGGCAGCGATCGCCACGGTTCAGCACGAGACGCCGGACCTCGTCATCATGGATGTCGGCCTCCCCGACATCGACGGGCGCGAGGTCGTCAAGAAGCTGCGCAGCGAAGGGTTCAAGAACCCGATCATCATGCTGACCGGGCACGACAGCGATCTCGACACGGTCCAAGGCCTCGATGCCGGCGCGAACGACTATGTGACGAAGCCGTTCCGCTTCGCCGTGCTGCTCGCGCGCATGCGGGCGCAGCTGCGCCAGCATGCCACCAACGAGGAGGCCTTGTTTCGGATCGGGCAATATACGTTCCAGCCGGGAGCCAAGCACCTCATCGGCGAAAAGGGCACGAAGCTACGCCTGACCGAGAAGGAAACCGCGATCCTGCGATTCCTCTACCGGGCCGGGCAGTCGGTCGTGAGCCGGGAGGTGCTCCTGCGCGAGGTCTGGGGCTACAAGGCCAACGTGACGACGCATACGCTCGAGACGCATATCTATCGGCTGCGCCAGAAGATCGAGCATGATCCTGCGAAGGCGCAGCTCTTGATTACCGAGGCCGGAGGCTACAAGCTGGTTCCGTGAGCCGGGCTCGCGCCGGCACGAGCGGACAGGGGAGCGCGGTCATGGGCCTCGAGGACGACATCGCCAAGCTCGCCCGAATCCCGACCTTCGCCGTGCTGGAGCAAGATGCGCTGCGGCTCCTCGCCTTTTCGGCCGAGACCAAGGTCTTGCGCGCGGGCGACGTCTTGTTTCGCCGCGACGAGCCGTCGAACGGGGGGTTCGTCGTGCTCACGGGCTCGATCGCGCTCGATGCCGGCGATCCCGGCACCGGAACGGCCCGTATCGTCCGCGCCCCGGGCCTCGTCGGCGAGACCGCACTCTTGACTCCGACGACGCGGCCGGCGACCGCCATCGCCCGCGAGCCCGCCACGATCCTGCGGATCTCGCGCCAGCTCTTTCACCGCGTCCTTTGCGAGTATCCGACGAGCGCAGAGGCGTTGCGGCGCTCCCTCGGCGAGCGCCTGCGGCAGTTCACGAGCGAGCTCGGATCCGTCCGCACGGGCGCCCTCGCCGCAGCCGACGCCGCTCAAAGGTCGAGCGTGACCATCACCGGCACATGATCCGACGGCCGGTCCCAGCCCCGGCTTTCGCGCAGGACCGAGAGTCCGTCGAGGCAAGGCTTCAGGCTCGGGCTCACCCAGACATGGTCGAGCCGGCGACCCTTGTCGGCCTTGGCCCAGTCGGGCGCACGATAGCTCCACCAGGTGTAGAGCCGGTCCTGGGGCGGGACATGATGGCGTAGAGCATCGATCCAGGGACCGGCCTGGAAGACGCGGCCGAGATGCTCGACCTCGATCGGCGTGTGGCTGACGACCTTCAAGAGCGCCTTGTGGTTCCAGACGTCGGTCTCGAGCGGCGCGATGTTGAGATCCCCCACCAGAATCGCGTCGGATCTCGCGATCTGCTCCGCCGCGATCCATTCCGCCATCTCGTCGAGGAAGGCGAGCTTGTGCGCGAACTTCGGATTGACGACGGGATCGGGCTCGTCACCCCCTGCCGGGACATAGAAATTATGCAGCGTGATCGCCCGGCCGCCGGCTCCCGGCGGGGCCAGGGTCACGGCGATGTGCCGCGCGTCGCCCTTCGCGCAGAATTCCTTGCGATCGATCCTATCGAGCGGGAGCTTTGCCACGACGGCGACCCCGTGGTAGCCCTTCTGCCCGTTCACAGCGATGTGGGAATAGCCGAGCGCCTCGAAGGCGGCGCGGGGAAAATCGCCGTCCTTGCACTTCGTCTCCTGCAAGCAAAGCACATCGGGCGCATGCTCGCCGAGGTAGCGCGCGACGAGGTCGATCCGCAGGCGCACCGAGTTGATGTTCCAGGTGGCGAGGGAGAAGCGCATGTCGAGCCCGATGGTCGTTCGTCGGCGCTGGCGGGCAGCGCCACCCTCGAGCACGGTCCGCTTGCGTCATGAGGGCCTGCGCTCGAAATTTCTGGTTCGCACATGACGCCGTGCTGCGCGCGGCGAGCCCACGCGCGGATCATGCTTTCGAGGAAGGACCATGGCTCGGCCCTGCGGGCAAGCGCAAAAGCCCGCGGAGCCGCAGGATCGCGATGGTTACCCAGAGCAAAAAAAGGGCGTCCGGCCATTGGCCGGACGCCCCCTGGAGCGAGACATACCGGGAGGGGTCCGGTGAACCGTATCAGGCGGAACGGGGGGATACGCCTGGACGGTCGCGTCGCTCACACGAGAGAAAGATAGGCCCCGCCGGAGGGAATTCAAGCGTCTACCCGCGATTTGCGGTGGTGGCGACCGCCTCAATTATTCGTGTTCGGGATGCGTTCCTGCGTGATCTGGAACAGGTAGGGGTCGGGTTTCTTGGTGAGATCGATGTTGAACAGCGAGACCAAGGTCTCGTAGCCCTGCGGATCGGTCACCTGCCATTGCTTGAGCGTGAACTTCACCGAATCGAACACGAGCTTGATCCGCGACGTCCCGCCGAAGGTCGCCTTGTCCTCGACGAGGATCGTGACGGACGAGGGATCGCTCGCGATCTCGACGACCTGGACATCGCGGTTGAGATCGACCTGGTCCTTCAGCAGGAACTTGAGCGGGGTCTGGCTGATGAAATAGATCTCCTTGGTCGCGGTCTTGCGATCGTGAACGGCGACCGAGAGCCCGTCCGCGACGATCTCGAGCGTGGCGGGCGGCGCATATTCGAACCTGAGCTTGCCCGGGCGCTGGATATAGACCTTGCCTTCGGAACGCCGGCCGTCGGCCCCGATCTGCACGAAATCGCCGACCATGGTCGTCGCCGAGTTGAAATAGGCATTGGCCTTCTGGATCGCGATCGCGGGGTCCATCGGCACGAAGGCCTTCGCGGGAGCGGGCGCGGTTTTCGCGGGCTTTGCCGGCGACACCTCGGCTCGGCCCGGCGCGATGGTGGCCGCAACAAGGCAAATCCCGATCAAGGCGGTTGCCGCTCCCTTCATGAAATCGCCTCTGACCTCGGGTCCGCCACGTCGCTTCCTGTCACATGTCCGCTCGCGCATCATAGGTCACGTCGCAGAAGGCAACAAACCATAATCGAGGGGCGCGGTACACTTGTCCTTGACACGGACTTTGTCTGTGCACAATAACCGGCACACAAAGCTGCAGCGCAGCGCTTGTGCAACCCACTGCCGCGCACTCGACTTTCGCGTCGTCGCAATGTCCGCCGACGCACCACGCCATCGGTCGATCGGCGGACGCCTGGCGGCGGCGACGTGCCGATCGGAAACCGAGTCGATATCGCTTTCTCGAGCTGCCGGGGCGCTCCGGAACACTATGGTCCTGACCGATGTCGATGCGGATCGGTGCGACACCGCCTGCGCCCGGGAGAGTCCGGATTTCCGAAAGGTCCTCGACGTCGCAGGCGCGGGACGTCCCCCAATCGCACCCGGCCGAGGCAGAGGTCCTCGGTCTCCGACGTAGCGCGCGGCCGGTGCCCGCTGTGACAGGCCCGCCACCGCGGTGAGTTGTCAGAATGGGACGCCGTTTCGGTCGTCCTCGCTTTGTCCTGGCCCCATGCATGAAAGGATCGCAGATGTTCGACGTGCTGAAGCACTTGGGGCCGATCAACGCGCTGAAAGGGCAGTTGCACGCCATGCGTGCCAGGCAGAAGAATGCCTACCTGCGAAATTGCAATGGTGTGCTGCATGTCGGCGCGAACGCAGGCCAAGAACGAGAGCTTTACGCGCATTTCCGGTTGCCGGTCGTCTGGATCGAGGCGATGCCGAGCACCTTCGAGGAATTGAAGGCCAATATCTCCCCTTACGACAACCAAACCGCCATCCAGGCCCTCGTGACCGACCATGACGGCGGCAGCGTCACGTTCCATGTCGCGAACAATGGCGGTCAGTCGTCGTCGATTCTCGCGTTGAAGCATCACAAGGCGATCTGGCCCGACGTCCAATTCGTCGAGCAAATCGAGCTACGGACCTCGACCTTGCCGAGCGCCTTGGCGGCTAACGGAATCGATATTCTTCGTTATGATGTACTGGTCATGGACACCCAGGGCTCGGAGCTCCTCGTCTTGCAGGGAATGGGAGATCACCTGAAGCGGTTGAAGTTCATTCAATCGGAAGCTGCGGATTTCGAATCCTACGAAAATTGCGCGACGGTCGCCTCGCTGACGAGCTTCCTCGAGGAGCGGGGGTTTCGGTTGGTCAGGCGCAACCGGTTCGCCCGCCACCCCACCGTGGGAGCTTACTACGACCTGCTGTTCGAGAATACGGCAGGCGCGATCGACGTCAGGCACTGAGTGGCGTGCTAGAGCGCTTTCCGGTCCGATGGAATCGGAAAGCAGCTCGACATTCTTGTTTTGTCGCAATTTCGCGACGCGAGCCGGTGTCCGCTTCACTGGACAACGCCCTAGATCACGATGACTTTGGATCGGTTCGATCCAAAGTCGTGAAACGTAATCGATTCTAAGAGTTCAGAGCGGGATAGTCAGATGAGTTTACGCAATCTGCGTAAACGCGATTGCGTCGGAAAACCGCTGTACAATTTTCCTCATCCCGCTCTAGGGTCGCCGCAGCGCTCGGGCGCTCGGAGGAGCGACACACACAGAAGGCGGCCGTCCGACCCGGCGTGACACGGGGCCGGCGACGGGTTGTAGCAATCTGTCGAGGCCGGGGCTCGCCTCGCCGCAAGCCTCGAGGTCGTCGTGATCCGGCGCCTTGCGCTCACCCTTCCGCAGCGAGATCGAAGGCGCCGCGGTCGATGCCACCGCCGACGAGAATCGCCCGCTTGCCGGAATGGTTCGGCGCGCCGACGACGCCCTCCTGCTCCATCCTCTCGACGAGCGAGGCCGCCTTGTTGTAGCCGACAGACAGGCGGCGCTGGATGTAGCTCGTCGAGCACTTGCGATCGCGCAGCACGATCGCGACTGCCCGGTCGTAGAGGTCGCCCGCCTCCTCGGCATCCATGCCGCCGGGCGCGGCCCCCTCCCCGACATCCTCCTCGGGATCGTCCTCGCTCGTGATCGCGTCGAGATAGTCCGGCTGGCCCTGGGCTTTCAGGTGGGCGACGATGTGCTCCACCTCGTGGTCCGACACGAAGGGCCCATGCACGCGCGAGATGCGCCCGCCGCCCGCCATGTAGAGCATGTCGCCCTGGCCGAGCAGCTGCTCGGCGCCTTGCTCGCCGAGGATGGTGCGGCTGTCGATCTTCGACGTGACCTGGAACGAGACCCGTGTGGGAAAATTCGCCTTGATCGTGCCGGTGATGACATCGACCGAGGGACGCTGGGTCGCCATGATGAGATGAAT
Source organism: Beijerinckiaceae bacterium (assembly GCA_024304885.1). Lineage (GTDB taxonomy): Bacteria > Pseudomonadota > Alphaproteobacteria > Rhizobiales > Beijerinckiaceae > Methylocapsa. The sequence goes on along the minus strand of JALJOM010000003.1, from coordinate 1,313,625 downwards.
GCCGGCCGCGCGGGCCATCTGGGCGAGGCGCTGGATCGCGCCTTCGATGTCCTTGCCCGCGACCATCATGAGGTCGGCCATCTCGTCCACGATGACGACGATGAAGGGCAGGACCGAGAGCTGCATTGCTTCCTGCTCGTAGACCGCCTCCCCGGTCTCGCGGTCATAGCCCGTCTGCACGGTTCGGGTCAGGGTCTCTCCGCGCGCCAGAGCCTCGGAGACGCGGGCGTTGAATCCCTCGATGTTGCGGACACCGAGCTTCGACATCTTCTTGTAGCGGTCCTCCATCTCCCTGACCGCCCATTTCAGCGCGACGACCGCCTTCTTCGGATCGGTGACGACCGGGGTCAGAAGATGCGGGATCCCGTCGTAGACGGAGAGCTCGAGCATCTTCGGATCGACCATGATCAGCCGGCATTCCTCGGGCTTCATCCGGTAGAGCAAGGACAGGATCATCGTGTTGATCGCGACCGACTTGCCCGACCCCGTCGTGCCCGCGACGAGGAGATGGGGCATGCGCGCGAGATCGACGACGATCGGCTCGCCGCCGATCGTCTTGCCGAGCGCGATCGCGAGCCTGTGCTTGGTGCGCTCGAAATCCTCCGAGCCCAGGAGCTCGCGCAGAAAGACCGTCTCGCGGATCTGGTTCGGCAGCTCGATGCCGATCGCGTTGCGGCCCTGCACGACCGCGACGCGCGCCGAGATCGCCGACATCGAGCGGGCGATGTCGTCGGCGAGACCGATGACGCGAGAGGACTTGATGCCGGGCGCCGGCTCGAGCTCGTAGAGCGTCACCACGGGGCCTGGGCGCACGTTGATGATCTCGCCCTTGACCCCGAAATCCTCGAGCACGCCTTCGAGCAGCCGCGCGTTCTGGCCGAGCGCATCCTCCGAGACCTTGTGCCCTGCGGGCTTCCTCGGCTCCGCGAGCATGCCGAGCGGCGGCATCGCATAAGCCTCTCGAGCATCCCGCCGAGAAGGGCCGCGCGCCGCAGCGATGCTGTCGTCCTGCGCTCGCCGCGACGGCTTCAGCGCTGCGGCCACGACCCGGCGCATGAGCGAGGACTCCTGCGGCGCCTCCGGCACCGCGGACCCCGCCTCGTTCCGCCGGCCCAACGCGGCCCGCGCCGCCGGAGGTGCATAGGCCGCGGCATCGAACCCGGCGCCGTCCTCCGGTTCCGGCTCCGGCAGTCGCAACGGAAGAGAGGCGAGGTCGAGAGGCTTCTCGAACAAGGTCGGCTCCTCGCGTCCCTCGGACCACGGCGCCGGCTCCTGTCGAGGTCTCGGTGCCGTGCGATGTGACGCGACGAGGCCGGCGAGGCCGGCCTTGATGCCGGATGCGGCCGCCGCAGCCGCTGCGAGCAGATCCCTGGCCCGGCCCCGCGCGCCGCCACGGCCCCTATCGTCGCAGATCGCGCCTCGCACAGGGCCCGCCGGTTCCATGCCGAGGTCGTCCCCGCCGTCGTCGGCGTCGTTCGTCCCGATTGCGCCCGAGAAGGACCAGACCGCGGCGAGGCCGAGGGCGACGGCGACGAGCAGCATGCCGGCTCCGAAACCGCCGAAGAGGCGGGAGGGCAGCACGAGGACGGCATCGCCGATGACGCCGCCGAGCCCGCTCGGAAGCGGCCAGCGGTCCGTCGAAGGGAGCATCGAGGCGAGGCCCGCCGTGACCACCGCGCCGAGCACCCACAAAGGGATCCGCGCCTCGAGCCGGTCCAGACGACGCCGCGTGACGAGCGTCCATCCCCAAAAGCCCGGAGCGACGAGGATCGTGACGGCGGCGATTCCGAGCATCTGCATCAGGAGGTCGGCGGCCACGGCGCCGCGCCAGCCGAGCCAGTTGCGCACCGGCCCCGAGGTCGCGTGATTGAGGCTCGGATCCTGAACCGACCAAGTCAGAAGGGCCAAGGCCGTGCCCGCGACCAGGATCACGAGCCCGAGCCCCAAGACCTCGGCACCTCGGCGCAGGACAAAGGTGCGGAGCGGGTCCGGGATACGATCGAGAGCCGTCAAGCTAGAGGTCGTTCGCATCGCATCCCACCGCCACGTCACGTCCCGGCTGCCGCGCCCCGAGCAGGCGAGATCACCACGCGCATTGGGGAATGCCGATCGACCGCAGGCTAGCCGACCGCGGTTAAAGGAGATTTAACCTTAAGAAATGCGCTGCCCGCGGTGCCGAGCGGTCCGGCACATCACGCCGACGCCTGCCGAGCCCACGGATGCGCTTGACGGCGCGGCCTGCCTCGACTAAGTGCCGGGGCTCGACCTACGACCCTGGTATTCGACCCCAAGAGGAATCCATGTCCCGCCGCTGCGAGCTGACCGGCAAGGCCGTGCTGACCGGCAACCTGGTGAGCCATTCGAACCGCAAGACGAAGACACGGTTCCTGCCGAACCTCGGCAACGTCACCTTGATCTCCGATACCTTGCGGCGCAAGGTCAGGCTGCGCGTCTCGGCTTCGGCGCTCCGCAGCGTGGAGCATCGCGGCGGGCTCGACGCCTTCCTGATCAAGGCGAGCGATTCGGATCTGTCGCCAGGCGCGCTCGCGCTGAAGCGCGAGATCGTGAAGAAGCTGGCCGCAAGCGCCTGAGGCCTCGCGCGCGACGGCGGCGCGCTCCATCTCCTCGACACGACGCCCTGAAGCGGTCTTCCATCCGTCACCGCCACACGGACCTCACCGGATCCGCCGCCGTCCAAGTTGCGAGATGCCGAGCGGATGAGGGGCCCTAGATCACGATGACTTTGGATCGAATCGATCCAAAGCCGTGACATTTGATCGATTCCAAAAGTTCAGAGCGGAAGGGCAGATAAGTTTACGCAATCTGCGTAAACGCGACTGCGCCGGAAAACCGCTGGACACTTTTCCTCGTCCCGCTCGAGCACCCTCACCCGGGCACTCGCACCCGGCCGGTTCCGCCAGCCACCCTCTCCCGAGGGGAGCGGGTTCGTGCAACCGCTATCATTCGGGTCCCGACCCTTGGGGGGGCTCGCGCTGCGGATCGGGCCGAGCCGGCAGATCCTTTTGCTGCGCCTCGGCATCGGCACGCACCTCGACATCCCGATCGACCCCCGACACGACATCGAAATTGGCCTGGTAGGTCTTCCCGACGTGGCGCGCAATCGCGACATATTGGCCTTCCGCGAGCACGAGTGACGGAAAGGCCCCGATCATCTCCCGGATGACGTCGCCGCCCGGGGTCAGGATGGTGAAGGCCGTATTGGCCAGCGCCTCCCCGCCAGGCCCGCTCACGAGCTTCAAGGTCATGGTCGCCGCCCGATGCCGGAGCGTGGCATCGGTGACCTTTCCGGCCTGAACCCGAAGCTCCGCGCTCACGACGGAATTGGTCGGGCTCGTGGCACCGGTCCCGGTCGCATCGAGGAGCGTCGAGACCACATGATAGGGGCCTTCCGGCAAGCCGATCGTGTCGCCAGCCTTGGCATTGGCGACGACGAGCTTCGCTTCCGAGTTGCCGGGCTCGGGCACGTAGATTGCCACCTGCAAGCGGGCCGGAGGGATCGGGGCATCCCCGAGCAGGCTCGCGATACGCAGTGCGCCGGCATTCAGGATCAGGCGCTCGGTGACGCCTTTGCCGGCGACGGTGATCCGCTTCATCGAGCCCGCGAGACCGAAGCCCGCATGGACGACGAAGGTCCCGTTCGGAAGGGTCAAGGCCGGAGTTGCCTCCGACGACTGGGCGACCAGCCGGTGGGTGCCCTCCGAACCTTCCGCCTCCTCGAAGACGCGCCATTGCACGCCGCTGCGAACGGGTTGGGAGTCGCTCGTGGCGAGCTTCGCCGACAGGTGCACGATGTTGCGGGTGACCGGGAAGGGGCCTTCGTCCGAGGCGAGCTCGTGCGGGCCGCCGCCTTGCGCCAGGGCCGACCCACAGGCCGACGCGAGGATCAGCATCGCAACGAGGCTCGCGTGCCGGTGGCTGCGCGGAGGCAAGGCACGCCTCACTCGACGGCCCGGTTCAAGAGATTCGACGCCGCGGATCCGAGATTGGCCAAGGAGAGCGGCCGGAACGCGAAATCCACCTTGTGGTGGCCCGCGGGCACCTCAACACCGCGGAACAGGAGGTTCGCGCGGAGCACGGGGGCAGGCGCGCCGTCCACATAGGCTTCCCAGCCGGGATAATAGAGGTCGTGCAGCACGACGATCCCGGCTTCCCGCGCATCGACGTCGATCTCGACCGCACTATCGGCATATCGCGTGATGGCGACCTTCGACAAGGTAGAGGGTCCCGGCCTCGCGAGGCCCGGCGCGCTCGTGGTGCTCGCCTCGTCCTCGACGAGGCCCGAGGATCGCAGGTCGCGCAAGCTCGATCGGTCGATCAGGACCTCGCGGGTCATATCGAATGCGGGCAAGGACTCCTCGTCGAGGACCTCGGCGCTGTCGACCGGCTCGACCTGCGAGGCGAAATAGGCGCGCGGCGCCGCCTTGCCGAGCTTGTAGATATACATCGTGTCGCTCGCATAGATCAGCGTCGCGCTCGGCCTCGGGACGTGGCGCGGCAGCTCAGTCAAAGGCCGGCCGAGGATCAGATACTCGATGCCGAGCAAGGATGCGAGGTGCGATCTATAGCCCCGAAAGGTGCCGGGGTAGTGGCGCTCGACCAGATCCTCGGAGTTCTGCCCGGTCCCGACGGCGCGCTCGTAGTGCTCGATCCGCAGCGGATTGTAGCCGAGCGTATCCTCGAGCTCGAGGACCATCGACGCGTTCTGCCAGGGCCCGTTCAGGCCGAGAATCTCGACCCTCGGATGCTCCCCCGCGCGGGCCTCGGCTGCGAGCTCCTTGCGCAAGATCGCGAGGCCGGCGGCCTCGCCCGGTCGCATCTCGGCATAGACGCTGTAGCGGTCGAAGGGCTCTGCATTGAGGGACGAGGCGGCATTGCGCCACAAGAGTTCCGCACCGGTCAGCGCCACCACCAATGCCGCGGCGAGCGCGCGCCGCGGCTCGGCCCGCAACCCACGCAGGGCGAGGCCCCCTCCGACCACCAGCGCGGCGGCGATGCCGAGCTCGACGAGCGACGAGCGTAGGTGCTTCTCCATATGGGAGAAGGCGAGGCCCGCCGCGATCAGCGCGACGACGGCGGCGCAAGTCAGCCCGCAACGAGCGAGAGCGAGGCGCCCGGAGCCGATGTCGAGCCATCGAGGCGGTCCGTCCTCGATGTAGCGGTGGAGCAGGAAGCCCGCGCCGCAGGCGAGCGCGATGTTGACGAGAAACGTCGCGTCGGCCGGACGCCTGTAGAGCGAGACGCCGGGGAACCAGTCGAAGGCGATGCCGAAGAGCGGCGTGTAGCGCCCGAGCGCGAAGGCGAGCGCGATCGCGAGCACGACGAGAACGAAACGGATCGGCCGCTCGAGCAGGCGACCGGCGGCGAGCCCGTGCCAGACGACGAGCAGCATCGGCAGCGTGCCGATGAAGAGGTAGTTGACGGCGCGGTCGGTCCAGTCCGGCCAGGCCATCGAGACATAGTTAGGGCCCCAATAGTCGTAGGACCGCTCGAGCGAGCCGAAGAAGTTCGGCGCGAGCAGCGTGACGAGGTTGACCGGAGCGAGCGAGCCCGCCGCAGCGACCCCATAGGCGATGCCCGGCCGGTTCGACTCGTCGAGGAACTGCATCGTCAGGAGGACCGGGACCGCGAGAAGCGCCGCGGCCGTGGCGCCGCCGAGGCCGAGGACGAGGACCCTCTCGCGGAGATAGGCGAGCGGGCGGCCCGACGCCGCGACGGCCCAGGCGACCCGGCCGATCAGGACGTTGCCGAGGAGGAAGGCGACCTGGTCTCGGCCGAGCGCCATGAGCGCCGCGACGGCGCCGAAGACCAGCGCGGCACGCCAGGAACGCCGTTGCAGGACGAGCTCGAGGCTCCACAGCGCCGCCGGGAAATAGGAATAGGAGATGATCATCCCGGTGTGCTGCAGGCGCGAGGAGGCAGCTCCACCGAGGATGAAGACGAGCGCGGCGAGGACCGCGCCCGCCGGATGCCAGCCCCAGCGCCGGAACAGGCCGAGAAAGCACAAGCCGCCGACCGCGAGATGGGCGAGGATCACGCCGTCGAAGAGCTGCATGGAGGCCTGAGGCGCCACGAGCGCGAGGACCACCATGCTCGGCGTGAACAAAAGGGACTGCGGGTCCGCGACCGTCGGATGACCGGCGAAATGATAGGGATTCCAGACCGGGATCTCGCCGTTGCGCAAGGAATCGGCGAGAAAGCGGAACATCGGATAGAAGTGGTTCTTCGAGTCCCAGGGCACGACGGTGCCGCTCGCGAGCCAGGCAGCCGCTGCGAGAGCCACGAAGGCGACCACGGCCGCGATCGCGAGTCCCGTGCTCGCCCTGGTCCAAGCGCTCGGGCTCGGTGTGCTCGCGCGAGCAGTAAGGGGATCGGTCGAGGGTATCATGGTCGATCGGGCTACGCAGGTGCTCAAATTCTGGTCGATCCCTCGAGGGTCCGGTGAGTCTTGCGCGTCAATTCGGCGAATTGATGTTCGAGCCATCGCTCGCCGCGGACGAACCTGCCCGATCTTGCGCCTTGTGTCTCGCCGCGCCACGGGGTTTGATGGGGCCGTGGATAGTTCCGGACCCGTGAACCTCTGATGAACGATACGATCGCGCTTCTCGCGAAACGCCGCTCGGCGCCGGCCCTCGCCTTGGCGGAACCAGGCCCGACCGCGCAAGAGATCGAGACGATTCTGGGGGTCGCCGCGCGTGTCCCCGATCACGGCAAGCTCGCACCTTGGCGGTTCATCGTCTTTGCCGGCGAGGCGCGCGATCGCGCCGGCGCGATCGTCGCCGAGGTCTTCGCCAAGGCCAATCCCAGCGCGGACGAGGCGCAGCTCGCGACCGAGAGGAAGCGCTTCTCGCTCGCGCCTCTCGTGATCGGTGTGGTCTCCCGCGCCGGACCGCACGAGAAGATCCCGGAATGGGAGCAGGTCCTGTCGGCCGGCGCCGTGTGCATGAACCTGATCGTCGCGGCGAACGCCTTGGGCTTTGCCACGGTCTGGCTCACCGAATGGTATGCCTATGACCGCGCCGTCCTCGAACGCCTCGGCATCGCGGCCAACGAGAAGGTCGCGGGCTTCGTCCACGTCGGACGCGCCCCGGGCCCCCGCGACGATCGTCCCCGCCCGGTCCTCGCCGATATCGTGACACGGTTCTGAGCGGTTTCTTGATCCGAGCGGATCGGAAGGCCGCTCCATAGTCTCGTCTTGCCGCAATTTCTCGACGCGAACCGGGATCCGGCTCGCTGGAAATTGCTCCAGCCCACGGCCGAGGCTCTACCTCATCGCACGAGGGCCGGCGGAGGGTCCGGCTGGATCGCGCCGAGCGGGCGCACCGAGCCGATCTTGTCGCCGCGGATTTTGGCGCGCAGCTCCTCGGCCACGAAGGAGGCATCGACCCCGTCGCGGATCACCTGTGGCTTGATGAAGACGATGAGCTCCGTGCGCGGGCTGAGCGACTTGGTGTTCGAGGGCGAGAACGCATCCCCTACCAGCGGCAATTGCTCGAGGATCGGGATGCCGTCGCGCGCCCGATTCTGCGTGTTGGCGATCAATCCGGCGAGCAGCACAGTCTGCCCGCTCGCCACCTGGATCGCGCTCTTCACCCGGCGCTGCGCGAAGTTGGGATTCGGATTCGTCGCTGTCGCATTGGGATTGGGCTGTGCGTTGCTGATCTCCTGCTCGACCTCGAGCGAGACCACTCCGTTGAAGTTGATCCGCGGCTTCACCCGCAGAATCACGCCCGTGTTACGGTAGTCCAAGCTGCTCACGACGTTCGGCGTGCCCCCCGCGGTCGGTGTCACCGCCCCCGTCGTCACCGACACCGCGTCGCCCACCTGCAAGGTCGCCACCTGGTTGTTGACCACCACGAGCGAAGGGTTCGACAAGATCCGCACGTCGGTGAACCGATGCAGCGCACTGATCACCGCCCGCGGCGTCAAGGCGTTGCCGAACACGAGGTTGAACCCCGGCAGGGCGTTCGGCAAGGGTTGCGGCGGGATCGCCGCGCCAATCGGTCCGGCTGCCGTATTGACCCCGTAGCCCTGGTTCAAGCCGAGCCCGAGGTCGGTCGAGCCGAGGAAGAACTGGACGCCATACTGCAGCGTGTCGTTGAGCGTCACCTCCGCGAAGGTCACCTCGATCGCCACCTGCAGCTGCGGCCGGTCGAGCTGGTTCAAGGTCCGCTCTATGATCTTGTAGCTCGCAGGATCGGCATAGATCAGGAGCGCGTTGTTGACGGTGTCGGGAAGGATGCGCACCCCCGGCAGGAGCGCCCGCCCGCCGCCCGCGCCACCGCCGCCTGCCGCGCCGGTCGCGGCTCCCTCCTGCTCGCTCGCCGGGCGCAGGGTGCCATAGGCCTGCTGGCCTTCGCCGCCCAAGCCGCCCTGTCCGAGCCCGCCTTGCCCGAGCCCGGCTTGCCCGAGCCCGCCTTGCTGCGTCCCGAACCCACCCTGCCCGGCGGCGCCCTGCCCAGCGGCGCCCTGGCCGAAGCCGCCTTGGCCGAAGCCGCCTTGGCCGGCGCCCGACTGGCCTAAGCCCGACTGGCCGAAGCCGCCCTGCCCGGTGCCGCCGAGACCGCCGAACGCCGAAGCGCCGGCACCGGTCGCGGTCCCGCCCGGCGCCAGCGCCTCGGTCCCGTCGGCCGCGCCGCGCCCCCCGCCCGTGAACATCTCGGTCAGCAGTCGCGCGAGCTGGCGCGCCTCGCCGTAACGCACCTTGTAGACCTTGACTCCGGTCGCCGCGACCGACGAGGCGTCGAGCCGTGCGATCCATTTTCCGGCCCGCTCCAGGAGCTCGGGTTTTCGCGCGACCAACAGGATCGCGTTCAGCCGGGAGATCGGCTGTGCCTTCACGAGTCCCTGGCCGAGCCCGTTCTCGCCGGCATCGAGAATCTTCTCGAGCTCCGCGAGGATGGGTTCGGGCGTCGTGTTCTTGATCGGAAAGATGCCGACCGACTGGCCGCGCATCCAGTCCGCGTCGAAGCTCCTCACCGTATCGAGCACGCTCTGGCGCTCCGCGGCGGTGCCGGTCACCACGACGAGGTTGGCACCGGGCTCGCCGCGAACCGCGCCGGCCTTGGCGGCGAAGCCGTCGAGGAGCTTCAGGATCGACGGCACCGAGACATGGCGCAACGGGATCACGGTGACGCCGTAGCCCGGCGTGCCGGCCTGCCCCGCGGCATCGGTCGGACCGGAGCCGATCGCATCCTCCGCGGGCACGATTCGATAGCCGCTGCGCTCGCGCACCAGGACCGCATTGGCCGAGCGCAGCGCGGTCTCGAGCACGAAGAGGAGATCGGCCTTGGGGATCTTGCGCGAGGAAGACAGGCTGATCGTGCCTTGCACCCGCGGATCGATCACATAGCCGACCCGCAAGAGGTCACCCAGCACGACCTTGGCAACCGCCGCGATCGGCGTGTTCTCGAAGTCGAGCATGACTCCTTCGGGGCTTTCCTCCGTGATTCCCTGGAGCGCGCCGTCGCCCGCGCCACCACCCGGCCCGGTCCCGTCCCGAAGCTGCGCGGTAGAATCCGCACCATAGTAGACTCGCGCCTGCACGGAGGCGCCCGCGCCGGGCTCCGCGATTCCGGGCACCTGCCGCGGCGACAGATCGAGCCCGCGCAGCCGATCGATCGCGTCGGGCTGCTCCGTCCCGGCATCGGAGATCGCCGTCAGGGTACAGCCGGACACACCCGCACAAGCCACCGCTGCTATCACGAACGCCGCGATGCCCCCGCCGAACCCGCCGCGACAACGCAATCGTGATCGCGGCATGGCGCCGGGCCGGAAAGGTCCGAAGTGGTGCGGGGGCATCGACAAGCCTTACCTGCTTTCGGGACGAGGGAGCCCGCGTTGCGCGACGAATCGTCCGTGGCCGGACTCTCCTCCGCAATTGTGCAATCCTCGCGTCGGCCTGGGGTGGAGCGTCACGCAGAAATGCTCCGAGACATCACGATCCCGAGCCCGTCCGAGGCGCAGGATCTGCGCGCCGGTGGAAGGCGCCATTCAATCCTGCCGAACCCATGCCACTTTTGCGGTGCCCTGTCGCATCGTATATCCTGTGTCGGACCTCGGGTCCGCATCCGGCGGCAACGGCTGCGAGGTTCGGCGAGAGCCGCCGCTCGGATGGCGGGCCGCCTCGAGCGCCTTCCGTTCCGGGTAGATCGGAAAGCGGCTCTACTTCTCGGCAATATCGCTCTTTCGCAACGCGAACCGGAGGCCACTTCGCTGGAAAATGCTGTAGGCGAGGCTCGCTCGTCGAGCACGAGGCCCCCGGCAAGGGAGCTCGGGTGCGACCCACACGCGATCCTCGGTCGCACGACATGTGCTGTGCGTAGGACCCGTCGATGACCTCCAAGGCCCTGGCCGATTTTGCGGCCCATCTGGTGAGCAAGACGCATCTGAGCCCCGAATTCGTCGCCGAGGACCCGCTACCGGCCGGCGGCGCGGACCAGGGCCTGCGGCGTCTGTGGCAGGAAACTGGCCTATCCGCCAACAGCTTTGCCGACGAAGTGGCACATTTTTATGGCTTCGACCGGGTGCTGCTGCCGCAACTCGTCGAGGCCGCACCCCTGACCTCGGCCTTCTCGCCTCGCTTCCTGCGCGAGACCGTCGTGTTTCCCTATGCGGTCGAGGACGGCAAGCCGAGGGTCGCGGTCGCCGATCCCACCGACGCCGCGGCGGTCCGCGCCGCCGAGATCGTCCTCGGCCGCAAGGTCGAGGTCGAGGTGGCCTCCTTCGAGGATATCGCGACCATTCTCGGAGCGAGGCTCGGCGCCGACGAAGCGACGGCGCCGGACGCAGCGGCCACCAGCGCCGCGGCCGAGGACGACATCGAAAGCCTGCGTGATCTCGCGAGCGGTGCCCCGGTCGTGCGGGCAGTCAACGACCTGCTCGAGCGGGCCATGGAGCTCAGGGCCAGCGATATCCACATCGAGCCGTTTCGCAACGGCCTCACCGTCCGCATGCGCGTCGACGGGCTCCTTCGCGCCGTCCCCGCACCCGCCGATGCCGTGCCGCAAGCTCTGATCTCGCGCATAAAGATCCTCGCCGGGCTGAACATCGCCGAGCGGCGGCTGCCCCAGGACGGCGCCGCGCGTCAACGCGTCGCTCGGACCGAGATCGACATTCGCGTCGCCACCATGCCGACGCAGCACGGCGAGTCGGCCGTGATCCGCTTGCTGCCGCGCGATCGTGGCCTGCTCGACGTGACCAAGCTCGGCCTCGCCGCCGCCGACGAGAAGACCCTGCGCCGACTCCTGGCCTTGCCGCATGGTCTCGTCATCGTGACAGGACCCACCGGAAGCGGCAAGACGACGACGCTCGCGACCGTGCTCTCGATCCTGAACGACCCGTCGCGGAAGATCCTCACGATCGAGGATCCTGTGGAATACGAGATCCCAGGGGTCAACCAGTCCCAGGTCAAGCCCTCGATCGGGCTCGGCTTCGCGACGGCGATGCGCGCCTTCGTGCGACAGGACCCCGACGTCATCATGGTCGGCGAGGTGCGCGATCCGGAAACCGCGAGCATCGCGGTCCATGCCGCCCTCACCGGCCATCTCGTGCTCACGACCCTCCATACCGAGACCGCCGCCGCAGCGGTGCCACGCCTGCTCGATCTCGGGGTCGAGGGCTTCCTCCTGAAGTCGACCCTGCGGGCGGTGATCGCTCAGCGCCTCGTCCGTATCCTCTGCGATCGCTGCAAGCGTCCCCACACCTTGACCGAGGCCGATATCACCGAGGACCATCGCTTTGCCATGCTCGGATTGCGCGCCGGGGAGGTCGTGCACGAGCCGCACGGCTGCGAGCGGTGCGGCGGCACCGGCTATCGCGGCCGCTGCGGCGTGTTCGAGCTGCTCGTCCTGGACGGTGCAGTCTACGACCTCGTCGGACCCGGTGCGGATTCCCGCGCGATCGATCAAGCCGCGCGGCAGGCCGGCATGACGACCATGATCGAGGACGCGATCGCGAAATGCCGCGCCGGAACGACATCGGCGGCCGAGGTCTTGCGCGTGACGACGGTGCGCTGACGCCATGCCGAGCTTTCGCTACAAAGCCTTGACACGGACCGGCGAGATCGTCAGCGGCTCGATCGCGGCGCCGAGCGCCTCCGAGGTGGCGCATCGAATCGAGTATCTCGGCCTCATCCCGATCGATTCCGTGGGAGAGGACAAGGCCAGGCAAGGCTCCGGCGGAGCGTTCGGATTCCTGTCGCGGCCGCGCTACGAGGACATCACCTTCTTCACGAGCGACCTCGCCCTGCTTCTCAGGACAGGCGCGCGGATCAACGAAGCCCTGGAGCTGGAGCATGCCGACGCGGACCTCGGCCGCATGCGTCCGGTGATCGAGAAGATCACCGCGGCCGTGCTGACCGGCGAGAGCTTCGCCGATGCCCTCGCGCCGCATCCCTCGCTGTTCCCGCCGATGTATGTCGCGCTCGTGCGCGTCGGCGAGGCGTCCGGCACGCTCGCTCATGTCCTCGAGGTGCTCGCCGCCGAGCGGGTGCGGGCGGAGACCCTGCGTCGGCGCGTCTCCGATGCCTTGCGCTACCCGGCCTTCGTGCTCGGTGCGGCCGTCGCGGTCCTGGTGTTCTTCCTCGCCTTCGTCCTGCCCCAGTTCGCGAGCGTGCTGCGCGACTTCAATGCCGAGCTCGATCCGATCGTGCGGGGCTTCCTCGCGCTCTCGGACATCCTGCGCAACGAGACCGACCTCCTGCTCGGGGCTCTGGTCGTGCTTGTCGGCGCCGGCTTCCTGCTCCTGCGGCGCAAGGGCACGCGCGCTGCCCTCCTGGGGCCGCTCGGGCGTCTGCCCTTCGTGCGCCGAATCCTCGGATTTCATACGGCGGCCTTGTTTTGCCGTAACCTCGGGGTTCTGCTCGGCAGCGGCGTCCCGCTCACGATGACGCTGCGTATCCTCGCCGACATGATGGCCTCGTCCGGACGCTCCGAGGCATGGAGCAAGACGCAAGACCTCGTCCGCCGCGGCGGCAAGCTGTCCGATGCGCTCGCCGAGACGAAAGCCCTCCCGGCGCTCGCGGTGCGCACCTTGCGGCTCGGCGAGGAGTCCGGGCAGCTGCCGCAGCTCGCCGAGCGTATCGCCGAGTTCTACGAGGCCAAGCTGCAGCGCGCGCTCGACCGTCTCGTCGCGATCGTCGGCCCGGCGGCCATCGTGACGATCAGCGTGATCGTCGGCGGGCTGATCGTTTCCGTCATGACCGCGCTCATGTCGGTCAGCCAAGTTGTCGGATAAGTCGTCGGATAAGTCGTCGGATAAGTCGTCGGACAGTCATCGGATGAAGTCGGAGGTCCCGCCTGTGAAGCACGTCGTCGGTTGGTCGCGAGCCCGTTGGGAAAAAGCCGAGGGCAGGTCCGGCCAGGAGGGGTTCACCCTCATCGAGATCCTTGTCGTGATCACGATCATCGGGCTGATCATGGGGCTCGTCGGACCGCGCGTCCTGAACTACCTCGGCCAGTCGAAAGCCAAGACCGCGGACATCCAGATCTCGAGCCTCGCGAGCGCGCTCGATCTCTACTACCTCGACAACGGGCGCTATCCCACGACCAACGAAGGCCTCACCGCCCTCGTCAAGCGCCCGGCCGGCGCGAGCAACTGGAACGGCCCCTATCTCAAGGGCTCGGCCGTGCCGCTCGATCCGTGGGGAAACTCCTACGTCTATCGCCAGCCCGGCCAGCATGGAGCCTATGATCTCTCGTCCAACGGACCGACCGGGCGGGAAGGCGGAAGCGGAGAGAACACCGCGATCACCAACCGGAGCAGGCGATGAGCCGACCGTCGAGGGTCGCGCCGAGGTCCTTGCTCGCCGAGCCGGCTGCGCCTTCGCCGAGGAGCGAGCCGGACGCCGCGCGAGCAGGGTTCACCTTGCTCGAGACCGTTTGCGTCATGGCAATCGTCGCGATGCTCGGGGCGCTGGCGCTGCCGGCGATGCCGCGCTCCACCTCGTTGACCGAGCTCGAACGCTACGCCGTCGAAGCCGCCTCCGTCTTGAAGGCGGACCGCAATGCCGCGATCAGGCGCGGTCGTCGCGTGAGGACACAGGTCGACGTACCGGCACGGCTCCTCCGTTCCGGGTCGAGCCGCCGGGTGGTGCGGCTTCCGGGCGACGTCGGCTTCGACATCCGGCTCCTCTCGCAATGCGCAGGCCTTTCCTCGGCCGGCTCGATCGACTTCTTCCCGTCGGGCATGTCCTGCGGCGGCCATCTCTACCTCTCGAGGCTCGGCACGACCTTCGAGGTCGAGGTGACCTGGCTGACCGGAGGCATCGAAATTCTTCGGCAGGCACGGTCACGAGGATGAGCACGCGCGCGGGCTTCACCCTGATCGAGGTGCTGGTCGCGCTCACCGTCGTCGCGATCACGCTTCCGGTCGTCGGCTCGCTCATGGAGGCGAATGTCGAGGGCACGACGAGGGTCGAGCAGCGCGTGACCCTGCTTGCGGCATATCGAAGCCTCGAGGCCAATCTGCCCGATCGGTCGCACCTGCTGCCGGGTTCGAGCTCGGGCCAAATCGACGGGATCACCTGGTCGATGGAGGTGAGGGCGCTCGGCGAGGACGAGACCGGAACGCGGAGCGCGGGCGCGTGGGTCCCTCTGGCGATCGCGATCACCCTGCGCGCGCCCGGGCGCGAGAGGTTCCGCGTCGAGACCCTCCGCCTCGGCCGACGAGCCTTGTCGCCATGACGCGCCCGCGGACGAGCCGATCGCGAGTGGCACGGGCGCTTTCCGATCCCATCGAATCGGAAAGCGGCTCCATACCCTTGCCTCGTCGCATTTTCGCATCGATGTCGATTTACCCTCGACTCCTTCGCGCTTTTCTTTCTCCCCTACGGGCGAAAAGCGCTCGGAGAAGGGTCTCGCGCAACGTCGCGATCGATATGCGAACCGGTTTCCGTTTCGCCGGAAAATGCTCCAGACGCCGAATCCGCGGCTTCACGCTTCTCGAGGCCCTCGTCGCGGTCGCCCTGACCGCGCTCGTCCTCTCCATGCTCCGGACCGTCACGGCGAGCTGGCTGCCGTCCTGGAACCTCGGACTGTCGCGTCTTCAGAACGCCGATCTCGTCGCTCTCGCCGCCGAGCGCATTGCCGCGGACCTCGTCAGTGCCGAGGTCCTCTCGCTCACCCCGACGAGCCTCCGCGCGACCTTCGCCGGCACGCCGTCGTCGGTCGTCCTGGTCCGCTCGGCCCTCGGGCCGAATTCGGCCGATGGCCTCGAGATCATCAAGATCGCGGAAGAAGAGGGGAAGATCGGCGTTTCCCTCGTGCGCTCGCGCGCCCCGTTCGCCTTGCTCGGCTCGAAGGACGGCGGGTCGGCAGGGATCGACTTCTCGGACCGGGTCGCGCTGCTGCGCAAGCCGTTCCGTGTTTCCTTCGCCTATGCAGACTCGAACCGCCAATGGCGAGACCAGTGGCTCGACATGCCGGTCCTTCCGAGCGCGATCCGCATCACGATCAAGGACATGACGAAGAGAATGGCGCAGGACACGATCATGACCGTCTCTCCCCACGCCAACGCGGCCGCGATCTGCACGCGCACTCCTTCGGCCTACGGATGCATGGAGGAGCTCACCCGCAGGGGTTTCGTCTCCCTCCCCAATGTCGCAGAGGGGCCGAGGCGGTGAGCCGCGCGGCAGGCCCGTCGTCTCGCCAGCGGGACCGCCATCGCGAGGCCGGCTTCGTCATCGTGGCCGTGCTCTGGATCCTCGCCGCGCTCGCCGCGCTCGTCTCGGTCTATTCGCGCCATGTGATCGAAACGTCCATCGGATCGAAGCTCGGCGAGACCAGGCTCGAGGCCGAAGCCGCGATCAAGGCCGGTATCGAGCTCGCCGCCCATCGGCTGATCGCGCCCGCCGAAAAGACGGTACCGCGATTCGACAGCTTCACCCGCAAGGTCGGAAAGGCTCGGGTCGAGGTCGAGCTTCGCTCCGAAGGCGCACGCGTGGACCTCAACCTGGCCAAGAAGCCCTTGCTGCAGGGGCTTTTCGCCGTCCTCGGCGCGGACAGCGATGCGGCCGCCTTCTACGCGGATCGGATCATCGGCTGGCGATCCACGCCGGATACCCGCGGCGGCAGGGAGGAGCTCGAATACTACCGGGGCGCCGAGGCGGCGAGCCTGCCGCGCCAGGGAGACTTCCAGAACGTCGCGGAGCTGCGCCTCGTCCTCGGCCTGCCCCCGCAGCTCGTCCAGCAGATGCTGGACTACGTGACGGTCTACAACGGCCGCGCGGAGATCGACCCGATGCTCGCCGATCCCGCCGTCCTCTCGGCCCTGCCGGGCATGACCCCGCTCACCGTGGAGGAGGTCCTGAAGGTGCGCGAGGAGGGCGATCCGCGCAGGGTAATCGAGCTTCTCGGCGAGGCCCGCTCGAGCGCCTCGGCGGACCAGCGCAAGGCGACCCGGCTCAAGGTCCGTGTCGGATTCGACAGCGGACGTCGGGTGAACGCCGAGGTCGTCATCCTTCTCATGGATGGAGGCTTCGACCCCTATCGGATCCTGCACTGGTCGGACGATTTCGACGCTCCGGTCGGCTGAGGCGGAACCGGTGAAGCGTTCAGCGTGCGGCGCCGGAGCAGCGGGCGCGCCGCGTAGATGGAGGTGAATGGAGCCGTCATGGGAAGCCCGTCGCGGATCACCTTGGCATTGTCGCGCTGGATCGACGAGGTCGCCGAGACCGCCCTCGCCGGCATCGAGCATCTGCGCGCGACCCGGCATGCGCGCTTCATCGAGCAGAAGGACGGTCGCTTCGTCGCCGACGGCCTCCCGCACCCCTACTCGGAGGAGCACCCCGAGACCTCGTTTCGGCTCGCTCCGGAGGCCCTGCCCAGCGCCGACGAGGACCGCTTGAAGGCGCTCGTCGAGGATGCACGCGTCGAGGTCTTGCTTCAGCCGAGCCGGTTCCTGTTCCGGCCCTTGGAGCTGCCGTCGCGTGCCGGCGAGTTTCTCGAAGGGATCATCCGAACCCAGATCGACCGCCTGACCCCATGGAGTGCGGCCAATGCCTCGTTCGGCTGGAGCGCTCCGATCGAAACCACGAGCGGGCGCATGACCGTCACGGTCGCTGCGACCGGGCGCAAGATGCTCGAGCCGCTCGGCGACCTTTTGTCCGGCCTCGGCGCGGCTTCGATCCGCTTCTGCGTGGTGTCCCCCGAGGCCGGCGGGCCGCCGATCGTCGTCTCGGACCAGAAGACACGGGCGACGCGCGAGATTCGAACGGCACGGCGCGTCCTTCTCGGCGTCCTTCTCGGCCTCGGAGGGCTTGCCGCGGCGTCGATCCTCGCCCTGATCGTCGTCGGATCCGATCTCGAGGCGCGGCAGACGGAGATCGAGGGACAAATCGACACGATCCGCGCCTCGCTGCGCGCTCGGCACGACCCGTCGAGCGAGCCGGTCGCCGCCCTGCAGCGACGCAAGTACGATACGCCGTCGAGTGTCCTCGTCCTCGATGCGCTCGCCGCGACCCTTCCCGACCACACGTTCCTGAGCGAGCTGCGGGTTCAGGACGGCAAGGTTCAGATCATCGGCATGACCAAGGATGCCCCCTCGCTGATCGCGCTGCTCGAGCGGGCGCCTCAGTTCAGCGCGGCGAGCTTCCTCGCGCCGACCACACGCTCGCTTGCCAAGCAGGGCGACAACTTCCACATCGAGGCCGGGATAAAGCCTCCGCGACAGCTGAAGCCATGATCGGTAGAGACCTCCTGGCGAAATTGCCGGGGCGCGAGCGCGCGCTCGTCGTTCTTTACTACGTCGCGGCGATCGTCTGTCTCGTCGCGACGACCTGGCTCGCGCTCGGCGGTCTCGCCGAGCGCTATGCGGGCTATTCCGAGAGTGCCGATCTTCTCGAGCGGATGGAGAGCCGCCGCACCACCGCGGCCCGGGGCGGCGAGGACGGCAGCCTCGCGAGGACCGGATCCCCGTTCCTGGACGCCCCGACCCTGACGATCGCCGGTGCGGAGCTGCAGAAGCACGTCACGGCGCTGGTGCGCGATGCCGGCGGCAGCGTTCTCTCCTCGCAGGTCGATCTGGAGCAAGCCGAAGGAGCGTCCGACCGCGTCAGCCTCACGATCGCCGCCGAGATCGATCAAGCTGCGGTGCAGAAGCTGCTCTACGACATCGAGGCCGGCATGCCGTTTCTCTTCATCGACCGTCTCCTGCTTCAACCGGTGCAGGAACAAGGCAAGTCGACCCCTGGCTCGCGACTTCGCGCGCAAATGAGCATCTCGGGCCAATGGCAGCAGGCGAAACCATGAAGCGGATCGTTGCGACGAGCCTGGCGCTGAGCCTTCTCGGGGGCGGGCTTGCAACAGCCCGAGGGCAAGCCGGCGACCCGCTCGTCGACGGCGCGGTCGCCCGCACGGAGCCGGACGCGGGAGCCCCGCGCGACACCACCCCCGCGCCCGCTTCCGTCGAGGACGGCGAGGCCTCCGCGCCTGCTCCCGCGCGCGGCAATCCGCTCTGGACCATCCCGCTCGATTCGTTGCGGGCGACGCGCGAGCGTCCCTTGTTCTCGGAGTCGCGGCGCCCTCCGGCCGTCGCCGTCGTGGAGCGGCCTCGCGCAGTCGCGCCTCCCCCTCCGCCCGAGCCCGTGGATCCGGAGCCCCCGGCTCTGACCTTGGTCGGCACCATCGTCGGCTCCGACGACACCATCGCCGTCTTTCTCGATTCGACGGCGGGCGAGGTCTTGAGGCTGCGCATCGGAGAGGAAGGATCGGGCTGGACGCTGAGCAGCATCGACTCGAGGACGACGGTTTTCAAGAACGGGAGCCACGAGGTGACCTTGTCGCTGCCCAAGCCGGAGGTCGACCCCTCTGCCGACACGCCGAACGACGGCGGCACATTCGTTCCGCCCCCCTTCCCTCCGCCTCGGGTCACTTTGCCGACACCGAGGGCGAAGCCACCCACTCCGCCCAAGGGCCGCTTACCCGGCCTCGGCGCACAACGTCCGAGAAACCCGTTCGACCGGGAGTTCTGAGCCACGTCGTGCCGTTGCCCCCGGATCGTCTCGGCCTCGGAGGTCCGATCCGCGCGTGGGCAAAGTGCTCTACTTCGTCGCGCTATCGCATTTTCGCGACGCGAACCGGAGACCACTTCGCTGGAAAATGCTCCAGAGCCGGCATCCTCGCCACGACAGCCCCCGACCCGAGCGGGCCGACGAAGGCGGCCGGCGGCAGTTGGCGTTTCGAGGAGGCCACTCCAGAACCAATTGCGCGCCGGCCGACCCTACGGACCCAGGAGATGCGGCGGACCTGAGCATTCCGCAGGGTATCTCAGTCATGGTGCCGAAGGGGCATCACCGTGAATGGGACGCGAGGCTGGCCTTCTTGAGGGAGCCACTTGCGCGTAACGGATGCCCAGGATGTTCGGCATCCCGAGGTTAGACCCGCGCGGCGGCAAAATGCAATCGGCTTGTTGAAGGGGAGGACTCGTTTTGTTCGGGCAGGCTTCGCCCGGCGCGCATGGCGCGCGAGCGCGGCGCGCGAAAACTGAGGACGCGAGGGAAGAACCGCGCTGCCTCGAATGCCCTGCCCGTCGACAGGCGTTCCGTTCGCCGCCGGGCATCCCGAGCGCCGAGACCTTGCAGCGCCATCCATTCGCGAGACGAAGGCGAGCACGCCTGCGCGCTGCGAGCGTAGCCGACCGAGACGATCACGCCGGCCGGTCGAACGAGACGGGCTGCAATCAATTCGCTGAACGGACGTCCCTACTTCGACTCGGGCGGCGGCGTCTTCGATTTGCGAGGTGCGGCCTTGGCGGCGGGCTTCTTGGCTGCAGCCGTCTTCGCCGGGGCCTTGGCGGCGGGAGCCTTCGCCGGGGCCGACTTTGCGGGTGCCGTCTTGGCAGGTACCGTCTTGGCAGGTGCCGTCTTGGTTGCCGCCGATTTGGCCGGTGCCGATTTCGCGACGGCCTTCGTCACCGTCTTGGCCGCGGCCTTCGCAGGAGCCTGCTTCGCCGCGCCTGCCTTGGCGACGGGCTTCTTCGCGGCCGCTTTCTTCGCCGGAGCCTTGCTCGCCGTCACCGGGCTCGCTGTGGTCTTCTTGGGTTCCGCCTTTGCAGGAGGCTTGGCGGCCGCGGTCTTCGTTGCCGCGCCTGATTTCGTCGCTGCCTTTTTCGCGGCCGTCTTCTTCTCCGGCGGCGCCTTGGTGGTTGCCTTCACCATGTTCGATATCCCCTCGACTATTTCGTCGGCTCGATCCTTTACCGACGAGAGGTTCGAACAGGGTAGCGTTGTCGAGCGGTCGTGCAAGAGGTACCCGGGCGACATTGGCGGGTAGGACCGCGATCGCGGCCTCGGAACCACATCGAAGACCACCGCCGATCGAGCCGCGGGCGGCCCGATGTGGATCGTCTCGAGGCAAGTTCGAGTCGAGAGTCGAGCCCGGAGCATGCGTGCCGAGCCGGTCGGCGAGCTCGGGCATCGGCCGTTCCGAAGCCGCGCGACGAGCCGCACGAGATGCGACAGGCTTCGTCTCATATCGTTGTTTTTATGTATGTTACGGGATCGTACCACAGGCCTTCCGAGGCTGCCGCAACGCTCCTTGGCCCTGTGGCGTGGCCGCGTTTGCTCGAGATCGAGAGCTTCGAGCGAGGCCGGATCGCACTCGACCTCGGGCCATGCGCGAGCCTTTCGAGGCACGGTTGCGAGCCCCGCGACGACCGTCACGAGACCTTGAAAAAAAATTCGTGCGAACCGAAAAAAACCGCGCCTCGAGGGCGCGGTGGAGCTTCGAAACCGGAGCCACTCGTGCGAATCACATGAAGTGATTCGCACCAACATGCCGACGATCAGATGCCGAGCTTCTCCTTCAAGAGCTCGTTCACGGCCTGCGGATTGGCCTTGCCACCGGTTTGCTTCATCACCTGACCGACAAACCAGCCGAGCATCGTGGGCTTCGCCTTCGCCTGCGCGACCTTGTCGGGGTTGGCACTGATGATCGCATCGACGGCCGCGGCGATCGCGCCCGTGTCGGTCACCTGCCTCATGCCGCGGGCCTCGACGATCGCGCGGGGATCGCCGTCCTTGTCCTCGCCGATGACGATGGCAAGGACATCCTTCGCGATCTTGCCGGAGATCGTGCCGTCGCTGATGAGATCGACGAGGCCAGCGATCTGCGCCGGCGCGATGTGGGTCTGCGCGACGGGCAGGCCGAGGGAGTTGGCATAGGCTGCGACATCGCCGGTGACCCAGTTGGCGACGAGCTTGGGATCGCGCGGCTTGCTGCCATGCTTCACCGCCGCCTCGAAGTAATCCGCGGTCTCCTTGTCGGCGACGAGCACGCCGGCGTCATAGGCGGGCAAGCCGTAGTCCTTCATGAACCGCGCCTTCTTGGCATCGGGCAGCTCGGGCAGGTAGCCCGCGAGCGCATCCACATAGGCCTGGTCGAATTCGAGCGGCAGAAGGTCCGGGTCGGGGAAATAGCGATAGTCATGCGCCTCCTCCTTCGAGCGCATCGAGCGCGTCTCGCCGCGCACGGGATCGAAGAGCCTCGTCTCCTGATCGATCTTGCCGCCGTCCTCGAGGATGCCGATCTGGCGGCGCGCCTCGACCTCGATCGCCTGGCCGATGAAACGGATCGAGTTGACGTTCTTGATCTCGCAGCGCGTGCCGAACGGCTCGCCTGGACGGCGCACCGACACGTTGACGTCGGCCCTGAGCGAGCCCTGCTCCATGTTGCCGTCGCAGGTGCCGAGATAGCGCAAGATGGTGCGCAACTTGGTGACATAGGCGCGCGCCTCGTCGGCCGAGCGCATGTCGGGCTTCGACACGATCTCCATCAGCGCGACTCCGGACCTGTTGAGATCGACGAAGGACTCCGTCGGCGACTGGTCGTGGAGCGACTTGCCGGCGTCCTGCTCGAGATGCAGCCGCTCGATCCCGACCTCGATCTGTTCGGTCGGCGAGACATCGACGGTCACGACGCCCTCGCCGACGATCGGGCTCTTGTACTGCGAGATCTGATAGCCCTGCGGCAGGTCGGGATAGAAGTAGTTCTTGCGATCGAACACCGAACGCAGGTTGATCTTCGCATTGAGCCCGAGCCCCGTGCGGATCGCCTGGGCCACGCATTCCTCGTTGATCACGGGCAGCATGCCGGGCATGGCGGCATCGACCAGCGAGACATTGGCGTTGGGCTCGGAGCCGAACTCGGTCGCGGCGCCGGAGAAGAGCTTCGCGCGCGAGGTCACTTGCGCATGGACCTCGAGCCCGATGACGACCTCGAAGTCGCCGGTCGCGCCCTTGATGAGCTTTTCTGGCTTCGCATGGCTATTCATGCCCGTCTCCTCGTTTCCGCACCCTCGCCGATCGAAAGGGATCCTTCCCCCACCGAACTCGGGTCTACCCGAGTTCGGCATTGTATATGCGCAAGTCGGCCAAGCCGGACTTGCAGGGGAAGGAGGCCGTGCAGCGGCCGGATGGGGGCGACCGACGATCGAAAGCTAGCCCACCCGTCAGCTTCGCTGACACCCTCCCCTTCTAGAAGGGGAGGGATCTACACCCACCACCGCGGCGGCAAAGCCACCTTCGGCGCCGATTGCTCGATCACATGGGCCACCGCGAACAGGGTCTCCTCGTCGAAGGCGCGCCCGATCAGCTGCAAGCCGAGCGGCAAGCCCTCCGCCGATGTGCCGGCCGGAACCGCGATGCCCGGCAGGCCGGCCATGTTCACCGTCACCGTGAAAATGTCGTTGAGATACATTTCCACGGGGTCGGCCGAGCCCTTCTCGCCGAGCCCGAAGGCCGCCGACGGCGTGGCAGGAGTGAGGATCGCATCGACCCCGTCCGCGAAAGCCGTCTCGAAATCGCGCTTGATCAGAGTCCTGATCTTCTGCGCCCTCACATAATATGCATCGTAATAGCCGGCCGAAAGAACATAGGTGCCGATCAGGATGCGCCGTCGCACCTCCTTGCCGAAGCCCGCGGCCCGCGTGTTCTCGTAGAGCTCGACCATGTCCTTGCCCGGCACGCGCAAGCCGTAGCGCACGCCGTCGTAGCGCGCGAGGTTCGACGAGGCCTCTGCCGGCGCGACGATGTAGTAGGCCGGAAGCGCATAGCGCGTATGCGGCAGCGAGATCTCCGCGATCGTCGCGCCCGCCGCCTTCATCCATTCGATGCCCTGTTGCCAGAGCGCCTCGATCTCGGCCGGCATGCCGTCGATCCGATATTCCTTCGGGATGCCGATCCTGAGGCCCTTGATCGAGCGCCCGACCGATGCCTCGTAGTCCGGCACGGGCGCATCGACGGACGTCGTGTCCTTCGGGTCGTGCCCGGCCATCGAGCGCAACAGGATCGCGGCGTCGCGCACATTGCGCGCGATCGGCCCGGCCTGGTCGAGCGAGGAGGCGAAAGCCACGATGCCCCAGCGCGAGCAGCGGCCATAGGTCGGCTTGATGCCGACGGTTCCAGTGAAGGCCGCGGGCTGGCGGATCGAGCCGCCCGTGTCGGTCGCCGTGGCCCCGAAGCAGAGCCCTGCGGCGACCGCCGCGGCGCTGCCGCCCGACGAGCCGCCGGGAACGAGCGGCGTCTCGGCGCCCGCGCGCCGCCACGGCGAGATCACCGGGCCATAGAAGGAGGTCTCGTTCGACGAGCCCATCGCGAACTCGTCGAGATTGAGCTTGCCGAGCATCACCGCGCCGTCGCGCCACAGATTGGCGGTGACGGTCGATTCGTAGGGCGGCACGAAGCCCTCGAGGATACGGCTCGCCGCCGTCGTCGCGACCCCTTCGGTGCAATAGAGATCCTTGATGCCGAGCGGGATGCCGTCGAGCGGGCGCGCCGCGCCGCGCGCGATCCGCTCGTCGGATTGCGCCGCCATCGCGCGGGCCTTTTCCGGCGTCTCGAGGATGAAGGCGTTCAACACCTTTGCTTGCTCGATCGCTCGGATATGGGCCTCGGTGAGCTCGACGGCGGAAAATTTCTTCCTGGCGAGCGCATCCCGCGCGTCCGCAAGGGTCAGATCGGTGAGTTCGGTCAAGGTCGGGTCCGCTCGTGTCTTTTTCGGATCGTGCCAGGTTTCGGCGAGATCATGGCCGGGCGCCTCGGGGCGAGCCGCAGTCCGGGATTGTCGCGCAAGCAATGCCCTGTCGCCACGTTCCACGCAAGGCGAAGCAGCCCTCGTGCCGACGGCATCGCTCGTGCCGTGGCGGCGATGCACTCGAACCCGCGTGAATCGCGAGGCCGATGTTCCGCTGCAAAGTCTATCTGCCGAGCAATCTTCCCACATGTAAGACTTCATTGAGACTATATATTTTATAGATTGGTATATTTTCAGTAGCTCGTGAAAAAAGAAAAAAATTCTCCTTGGTCGATGCTAGACGCCATCAGCTCGACAATTCACCAACACACGGCGCCAACCGAGCTCGTCGTGGCCCAAGACCAGGAGGTGGCAGGATGGATGACGTCGTCGAGGCTCGCCGAACATTGAGCGAGCCCGCCGCGCGCCAGCTCGCGAATGCGACGAAGACACGTGCGCAATGGAGCGGAATTACTCCGCGCTGGTTGGTCTCTTTCCTGCCCTGGGTCCCGGTCGAGGCCGGCATCTACCGGCTGAATCGCGTCAAGGAGACCGAGGAGATCGATGTCGAATGCAGCCCGAGCTGGGAACGCGACGCCGACCTCCCGGAGACCTTCGTCGATTACGACACGACGCCGCGCGAATATTTCCTGAACGCGGTCACGACGATCCTCGATGTCCAGACCCGCGTCTCGGACCTCTACAACCAGCCTTACGATCAGGTTCAAGAGCAGCTTCGGCTCCTGATCGAGAAGGTCAAGGAGAAGCAGGAGCGCGAGCTCATCTACAATCGCGACTACGGGCTCGTCCCCAATGCCGCGGATTTCATGCGGATCACGACGCGACGCGGGCCGCCGACGCCCGATGACCTCGACGAGCTGATCGCTCGCGTGTGGAAGGAGCCCGCCTTCTTCCTCGCCCATCCGCGCGCGATCGCGGCCTTCGGTCGCGAATGCACCCGCCGCGGTGTGCCGCCGCCGACCATCAACCTGTTCGGCACTCCCTTCCTCACCTGGCGCGGCATTCCGCTCGTGCCGAGCGACAAGCTGGAGATCAACGAAGCGGGCAAGACCAGCATCCTGCTCTTGCGCACGGGCGAGAAGAAGCAAGGCGTCGTCGGCCTGTTCCAGCCCGGCGTGCCCGGCGAGGTGACGCCGAGCCTCTCGGTCCGCTTCATGGGCATCAACCGCAAGGCGATCGCCTCCTACCTCGTCTCGCTCTACTGCTCGTCGGCGATCCTCACGCCCGATGCCCTCGGCGTGCTCGACAATGTGGAGGTCGGCTTCTACCATGAATACGCCTGACCCACGGCACGCGGCGGCGAGTGCCCCGATCGCGACACCGGCGGCCCCCCAATGGGGGGGCCAAGCCCCCTCCGTGATGGATCCCGGGCTGATTGCGCGCCTCGCCAATGCCTTCTTCAATGCTTCGCCGGGCCAGCCGATCGACCCGGCCGCGCTCGTCAATTTCACGGTCCTGCAGGAGCGCCCGCCGGCGCCGCCGACCTCCCTGCCGGGCACCATCGGCGCGGCGGCGGCGGTTCCCGGCACGAGCGTCCTCGGCGCGCAATCCGTCCCCTTCACGACGGAGACCCCGGTCATCCCGCTCGACGCCGCAAGCGCGCCGACCCGGCATATCCCTGCCGCCGCCCTCGCGTCCGGCATGACGGGCGTCCCGGCCGGAGCCGCGGCCGCGCCTACAGCCGTTCCCGGTCCATCCACAGGCAAGGGCGAGGCGCCGACCGCCGGTTCCCTCAGTGAGCCCGGCCTCGGCGCGCTGCTGCGGGGCCTCGGGCCGGCGACCGCGCTCGTCTCGCCCGACGTGCCCGCGGGGTTTTCGCACGGCCTTCCCGGCGCCTCAGCGCTGCCCGCGCACTCCCTCTACTTCGTCGAGCATACGGCTTCGGCAGCGCCGCCGGAACGGCCCATTGTGATTCCGGCCACACCGAGCGCCACGCCTGCCCCGCCCGCAACGAGCATTCTCGGTGCTGCGCCAGACCCCGAGCTGCCGCGCGAGGCGCAGATCTCCGGAGCACCAGGCGTCGCCAGCGCGCCCGGCCCCCACATCGAGCAGGCGCCGACCTACGGCAAGAATTTCCCGACCGAGGCCGAGCTGCGCCCGCAGGAAGTTTCGGAGCTCAGCTCCTTCCCGCCCGCGACATTCCCGACCGGCTTTTCCCACGCGAGCGCGCCGGCGAGCGGGGGCGAGACGCATTATTTCCTGAACGAGAGCCTCGCGGCGGCCCCTTCCCACAAAGGCGCGACCGTGGACCCACGCGTCCCAGCCGCCTCGCCACGGCTCGAACCCGTCCTGTCGCCCGATCTCGTCTCCGGACCGCGGGCCTTCGATCCTCACGCGATCAAGCGCGACTTCCCGATCCTGCATCAGAAGGTGCACGGCAAGCCGCTCGTCTGGCTCGACAACGCCGCCACCACGCAGAAGCCGCAGGCGGTGATCGATCGCCTCTCGCTCTTCTACGAGAACGAGAATTCCAACATTCATCGCGCCGCCCATGCGCTCGCCGCGCGCTCGACCGATGCCTACGAGGCAGCGCGCGAGAAGGTACGCCGCTTCCTCGGTGCGTCCTCGGCGAACGACATCGTGTTCACGCGCGGCGCGACCGAGGCGATCAACCTGGTCGCCCAGGCCTGGGGCCGGCGCAACGTGAGGGAAGGCGACGAGATCGTCATCACTTGGCTCGAGCATCATGCCAATATCGTCCCCTGGCAGATGCTCTGCGCCGAGGTCGGCGCTGTGCTGCGGGTCGCGCCGGTGGACGACACGGGCCAGGTGCGCCTCGACGAATATGCGAAGCTCCTCTCGCCGCGAACCCGGCTCGTGTCGCTGCCGCAGGTCTCGAATGCGCTCGGCACCGTGACGCCGGCGCAGGAAATGGTCGCGATCGCGCATCGCCACGGTGCCTGCGTGCTGGTCGATGGGGCCCAGGCCGTCTCCCACATGCCGGTCGATGTCCAGGCGCTCGACTGCGATTTTTACGCCTTCTCCGGCCACAAGGTCTTCGCCCCGACCGGGATCGGCGTCCTCTACGGCAAGCAAGACGTGCTCGCGGCCATGCCACCGTGGCAGGGCGGCGGCAACATGATCGCCGACGTCACCTTCGAGAAGACGGTGTATCAAGCGCCGCCGCTCCGCTTCGAGGCGGGCACCGGGAATATCGCCGATGCGGTCGGGCTCGGCGCCGCGATCGACTATCTCGATCGGATCGGGATGGCCAATATCGCCGCCTACGAGCACGAGCTTCTCGGCTATGCGACGCAGGCGCTTCAGGGCGTGCCGGGCCTCACGATCATCGGCACGGCGACGGAGAAAGCGGGGGTAATCTCCTTCGTGCTCGATGGCTGCCGCAGCGAGGACGTCGGCGCCGCGCTCGATCGCGAGGGCATCGCCGTGCGTGCCGGCCACCATTGCGCGCAGCCGATCCTACGCCGCTTCGGTCTCGAATCCACCGTGCGGCCGTCGCTCGCCCTCTACAACACGAAAGAGGACATCGACGCACTGGCCGCAGCGCTCCACGAGATCCAGACCCAGAAGAGCTACCGCGCAAGGTAGGGTCACAACACAGGGCAATCTCCAGCGAAGTGTCCACCGGTTCGCTTTTCGGTCTCGATGTTGCGCGAGGCCCTTCTCCGAGCGCTTTTCGCCCGAAGGGGAGAAAGAAAAGCGCGAAGGGGCGAGGACGGCTCCGCAAGGACTCGTCCTTCCGTGCTTTCGGAACGGAAGGACGGGCGCGGAAGCCTACGAGGGCGAGGGTAGATCGACATCGATGCGAAATTGCGACAAGACAAGGATGTAGAGCGGGTTTCCGATTCAACCCGATCGGAAGCCGCTCTAGATCCGGCGCGACGCGGGCGTGTGAGGGGCGCGACCGTTTTCGCCTTCGCTGCACGGCGATCCGGCTCAGCCGGATCGCCTCTCGCCGGTGACACCGCTCTCGCCGCGACAATCCCCTACACGCTTCCCGAAAGCCGCTGCAAAAGCAATGCTGTGGAGCGCCACACGTCGTCATGTGCGCAGCGCATATTCGCATGAAAAGAGAAAAAATTTCTCAACGAGCGCCGCTATTCTTCCTGTCGGCACGTCGATCCGCGTGACGATCGAGCTTCCGGGTCGCGTGCCCATATCCTTGCTTTCCGCGGAGGTGGTCTCGCCATGGACCATAGGCTCGACGACGACGATCGCGACTTCCTGACCCCGTCGCATTGGCGTCTCGAAAAGATCACCGCGGATCTGCGTACTCTCCGCACCGAATGGCGCCAGAGCACGAAACCCGAGGGCGTGATCTACGAGCTGCCCTCGCGCGAGGCGATGGCCGAGATTCTGGACGGCCTCGCCGCGGCGCTCTTCCCGCGCCATTTCGGCCCCTCCACCCTCACCGAGGACCGCGTCGACACTTTCGTGCGGCGCGCCCTCGATCAATCCTTGCACGGGCTTCTCGAGCAGGTACGCCGCGAGCTCAGGCTCGCCTGCGGCCCGTCGGGCATCAGCGATCGATCGCTCGATTGGCAGGCCGAGGAGATCACGCAGAGCTTCGCCCTTCATGTACCGAAGGTGCGCGCCCTGCTCGAGACCGACATCCAGGCGGCCTTTCGCGGTGATCCCGCTGCGCGCAGCCTCGACGAGGTGCTGTTGTGCTACCCCGGCATCTACGCGATCATCCGTCACCGCCTGGCCCACACGCTCCATTCCCTCGGCGCCCCGCTTCTCGCGCGCTTCGCCGCCGAAATTTCCCACTCGGTCACGGGGATCGACATCCATCCGGGTGCCGAGATCGGCTCCTGCTTCTTCATCGACCACGGCACCGGCGTCGTCATCGGAGAGACCGCGGTGATCGGCAACAATGTGCGGCTCTACCAGGCGGTGACTCTCGGGGCGAAGCGCTTCCAGCGCGACGAGAACGGCGATCTCCTCAAGGGCGGCGCCAGGCATCCGCTGATCGAGGACGATGTGGTGGTCTATGCCGGCGCGACGATCCTCGGCCGCATCACCATCGGGCGCGGCTCGAGCATCGGCGGCAATGTGTGGCTCACCCACAGCGTGCCTCCCGGCAGCCAGATCACCCAGGCCCAGTCGCGCAACGACGTCTTCATCGACGGCGGCGGCATCTGACTCGGCGCCTGGCGCATCGGCTCGCGTCCCGCGGAAAATACGTTCTTCGAATGATCTCGCTCGAGATGCGTCAAGCGCTCTCGAAAATATGACCGCGCGCGACGGCCCCTCCCGCGCCTTCCCCTGCTACGCTGCCCGATGATCCGACGCTCGCCGCCGACCCGTCGCACGAGAGCCGCACGGAAGCGACGAGGGGCGAGCTTCGATCGGAGCATTTTCCGGCGAGCCGGATCGCTGCGCGGATTCGCGTCGCGAAATTGCGATAGAACAAAGATCTAGAGCGGCGACAGGGAGGTCGTGATGGTTGCGCTAGCCCGACACCGAACGCGCCGGCCGGCATTGTTCCGAACCATGGCCGCAGCGGGCATGATGCTCGCCGCCGTCGTCCTCCAGGCGCCGTCCGCGCACGCGCAGGAAGGCGATGCGGGCAAGATCCTGAAGGCCATGTCCGACTATCTCGCCGGCCAGAAGGTGATCTCCGCGACCTTCGAGTCCGACATCGAGGTTCTGACCTCCGACCTTCAGAAGATCCAGTTCGCGAGCACGGGCCGTCTCCTGCTCGCTCGGCCGGACAAGATCCACGTGACCCGCACCGGCGGCTATGCCGATCTCGAGCTCGTCTCCGACGGCAAGACGGCGACGATCTTCGGCAAGAACCTCGGCGCCTATGCGCAGCTCGATGCGCCCGGCTCGATCGACCAGCTGATCGATCGCCTGCGCGACACCTATCTCATGGAAGCGCCCGGCACCGACCTCTTGCTGTCGAATGCCTATGCCGAGCTGATGAAGGACGTGTTGAGCGCCAAGCACATCGGCCGCGGCGTGATCGACGGCGTGGAATGCGAGCATCTCGCCTTTCGCAATCCCGAGGTCGATTGGCAATTGTGGGTCGAGGTGGGCGCGAAGCCCATCCCGCGCAAATATGTGATCACCAGCAAGACCGTGACCGGCATGCCTCAATACACGTTGCGGCTCGACGATTGGAAGACGGACGTTCGACCGAAGGCGGATGAATTCGCCTTCAGGCCGCCCGCAGGGGCGAAGAAGGTCGAGGTCGGGGCGCTCGCGGAGATCGACGAGGTTCCCCCCGGAACCGCCGTAGGAGGAAGCAAATGACCAGAGCAATGAAGCATTTGGGCCGTGCGGGGCTCGCGGGCCTGTTCGCGATCGGCCTCCTCCTCGTCAGCGAGCAGGCCTCGCTCGACGGCAGTGCCCCGATCTTCTCGAGCGCGCAAGCGCGCATCGGGCGCCCTCTGACGCCGATGAGCTATGCCGGCGTCGCGCGCCGCACCACGCGGCGAGCGGTAGCGGTGGGTGCGGCCGCCGGCGCGGCCGGCGCCTATTACTATCGCCCCGGCTGCGTCCAGGTGGTCAACGCCTACGGGCAAATCGTCTATCAATGCCCGTAGGCGCATCCACGACCGCCGTTCCCGCGACCAAACGAGAACGGAACGGCGCTTTCCGATCGGATCGGGAAGCGCCCTCCCCTCACGTCAATCCATGGCGGGCAAAGAACCGGCGTCTCACCATGTAGACAAGGCCGAGGTAGACGAGGGTCACCCCCGACAGCGCCAGCAACAGATGCGCCGACAAGGGCGCAAATCCGAGCCAGGTCCCGAGCGGGGAGAACGGAAGAGCCACGGCGACGCAGACAGCGAGGACGGACGTCGCCGCGAGCAAGGGATGCGGAGGATCGCGGAACGGGCGCGAGGTCCGGATAATGAAGATGACGAGGACCTGGGTCGCGATCGACTCGACGAACCAGGCGGTGTGGAAGATCGTCTCCCCGGCCCGGAACGCGAGGATCAGCAAGCCGAAGGTGACGAAGTCGAAGGCCGAGCTGATCGGACCCAGCACCATCATGAATTTGCGGATGACGGAAAGATCCCAGCGCCGCGGCCGCGCTACCATCTCGTCCTCGACACGGTCCATGGGGATCGCCACCTCGGAGAGATCGTAGAGCAGGTTGTTCAGAAGCACCTGCACCGGCAGCATCGGCAAGAACGGAAGGAAAAGCACGCCGCCCGCCATCGAGAACATGTTGCCGAAGTTCGAGCTCGTCCCCATCATGATGTATTTGAGGATGTTGGCGAAGGTCCTGCGGCCTTCCCGCACGCCTTCCGCGAGCACGTCGAGGTCCTTGCGCAGCAGGATCATGCAGGCCGCCTCCTTCGCGACATCTGTCGCGGTATCGACGGAGAAACCGATATCGGCAATGTGGAGGGACGGCGCATCGTTGATCCCGTCCCCGATATAGCCGACGACATGACCCTTGCGCCGCAAGGCCGCGATGATCCGCGACTTCTGCTGCGGCGTGACCCGGCAGAAGAGCGTCGTCTCGTCGAGCCGCGCCGCAAGGGCCTCGTCCCCGAGGGCCGCGATCTCCGGCCCGACGAGCGTCTTGCCGATCGGGATCCCGAGCTCGGCGCAGACATGGCGGGTCACGTGCTCGTTGTCGCCCGTGAGGATCTTCACGCCGACGCCGAGCGCGTGGAGGGAATCGAGCGCCGCCTTGGCGTCGGGCTTCGGCGGATCGAGAAAGGCGAGGAACCCCGCGAAGATCAGCTCGCGCTCGTCGGCGGTCCCGGCATGATCGCGCGTCGCCTCGACCTCGCGCCACGCCACGCCGAGGACGCGGAAGCCGTCGCTTCCGAGCCGGTCGAACGTCGCCTCGGCGCGCTGGCGAGCAGCCGCGTCGAGCGGCAGCGGATCGTTGCCGCACGCCTCGTAGCACGACGAGAGAGCGAGCACGTCCTCCGGCGCGCCCTTCACCACGAGGATGCGTCGTCCCTCGCCTTCGGCGAGGATCGAGACGCGCCGGCGCTCGAAATCGAACGGAACTTCGTCGATCTTCCGCCAGTCCGCGAGGTCGATCGGCCCCGCCTCGAGGATCGCCTCGTCGAGCGGGCTCTTGATCCCCGTCTCGAAAGCGGCGTTGAGCTGCGCGAGCCGCATGGCGCGAGCGCTATCGGTGCCTTCGATGTCCACCTCACGCACGAGCGCAATATGGGCCTGGGTCAGAGTTCCGGTCTTGTCGCTGCACAAGATATCCATGCCGCCGAGGTCGTGAATGGCGGACAGCCGCTTGACGATCACCTGGGCTCGCGACAATCGCAGTGCTCCATGCGCCAAGGTGACCGATACGACCATGGGCAGAAGCTCGGGAGTGAGCCCCACTGCGAGAGCCAGCGCGAAAAGAAACGACTGGAGCAGCGGGCGGTGGAACAGCAAGTTGACGAGGAGGACGAACAGGACGAGGCCGATCGTGAGCTGCACGATCAGGAAGCCGAAGTCTCGCAGCCCCAGCGTGAAGGCCGTCGGCGGCGGCTCGCTTTGCAGGCTCGTCGCGACCTTCCCGATCTCGGCCTTGCTACCCGTCGCGGCGACGAGCGCTTTCGCCGTGCCGCTGACCACAGAGCTTCCCATGAACACGGCATCGTCCGGCGCACCGCCGTCGCGGCTGGGCTCGGCGGATTCCACAATGCCCTTCTCGATCGGAAAGGATTCTCCGGTGAGGAGCGCCTGGTTCACGTAGAGATGCTGCGCCTCGATCAAGCGCGCGTCGGCCGGAACGAGATCGCCTGCGGAGAGCAAGACCACGTCACCGGGAACGATCTCGGAGGTCGGCACGGACGTCGGGCGCCCGTCCCGCATGACCTTGGCGGTGAGGCTCACCTGCGCTCGAAGTCGCTCTGCCGCGGTCCGCGCTCGATGCTCCTGCACCACATCGAGCACCACAGAGCAGGCCACGACGAACGAAATGATGAAGAAGCTCGGCGCGTCACCGGTGAAGGCCGAGACGGCCGCGGCCACGAGGAGCACGAGGACGAGCGGATTTTGCAAGCGTTCGAGGAAGGAGAAGGCGAGGCGCAACCTCGGTTTCGTTCCGATGAGATTTGGACCGAACGCGACCAGACGCGCGCCGGCGTCCGGCGAGTCGAGCCCACGCTTGGAGGCCCGAAGCGCGCGAAAGAGGTCCGGAAGGGAACGTGTCCGCCACTCGGCCGAGACACCGCTGTCCTTTCGGCCGTCACGTCGATCGCGTCGGTCGATTGCTGGTCGATCCGGGACCTTTCCGAGGCTGTTTCGACGCGACATCGATCACTCCGAGGAGGGAGATCGCGCAAGGATACCCGAATCCCGGCCGAGCCGTCGCAGGATTTGCTGCATCGCGGAACGAAGCGGGGCGGCTACGCAGCTCCGGGATTCTACCTAGGGGTTTGGCCGTAAGGGTTCGGACCGAATAGCGTGCCGCGACGTTCTGGGGAAAGGTGACGGCAACGAAAGGAGCCGACCCCATGTTCATCCAAACCGTCGCGCCCTCCACCCGGCCCGCCGCGCTCCGCCCGCAAAGCTTCGGCCAGACCCCTGCCCCGCTCTTCGCCAGCACGCCCGAAATTCTGGGGACGAGCTTCTCCTACGGTCGGGACGAGGAAATCTACGGCGAGGGGGAAGACAACGAGTTCGTCTACAAGGTCGTGTCGGGTGCCGTGCGCACCTACAAGGTCATGCGCGACGGGCGTCGGCAGATCGGCGGCTTCCATCTGCCGGGCGATTATTTCGGGTTCGAACTCGGCACGCGGCACCTGCTCACTGCGGAAGCCACGACCGACACCAAGGTTCTCCTGTTCAAGCGCAGCCAGATCGAATCGCTCGCGACGCGTGACGTGAGCGCCGCCAGGGAGCTCTGGCTCATGACCGCCGGTCAGCTGCGCCACGCGGAAGACCACATGCTCCTGCTCGGGCGCAAGACGGCGACCGAGCGCCTGGCCGCCTTCCTGATCGAGATGGACAAAAGGCTCGGCGGAACGGGCGTCGTCGAGCTTCCGATGTCGCGCCGCGACATCGCGGATTACCTCGGCCTCACGCTCGAGACCGTGTCGCGCGGCTTCTCGCAATTCCAGGCGAGCGGGATTGTCCAGCTGATCGATGCGCGCCATGTCGTTCTCGTCAAGCGCCGCAAGCTCGAGGAGGACGCCGAATAGGCGGCCCGGCCCCGCGCGGGCCAGCCCATTGACCCAAGTCAACCAAGCCCGCCCGGTTATTGCGCAAGCTGGCCCGCGGCCGATGCGGGCAAGACCTCACATCGAGACACAAGGGAGACCTCACATGGACGACCTGGACCTACGTCAGCTCGTGATCGACGAGCTCGAGTTCGAGCCGAGCATCAATGCCGCGAATATCGGCGTCTCGGTCGAGAAGGGAGTCGTCACCTTGACCGGCCATGTCGCGAGCTATGTCGAGAAGATCGCCGCGGAGCGCGCGGTCGAGCGCGTCAAGGGCGTGAGGGCGATCGCCCAGGAGATCGAGGTCCGCTACCCCGACCATCAGAAGCGATCGGACGACGAGATCGCGCAGCGGGCGGTGAACATTCTCCATTGGAGCGTGCAGGTCCCGGACGGCAGCATTCATGTCAAGGTCGAGAAAGGCTGGGTAACGCTTACCGGCGCCGTGGAATGGCAATATCAACGGCTCGCGGCGGAATCGGCGGTACGCAAGCTTTCCGGCATCTCGGGGGTTTCCAACCTCATCGAGATCAGGCCGCGCGTGGCGGCCGCCGACGTACACAAGAAGATCATGGACAGCTTGAAGCGCAACGCCGAGATCGAAGCCGACTCCATTCGCGTCATCGTCGACAACGACAAGGTGACGCTCGAGGGCAAGGTAAAGGCTTGGTACGAGCGCGGGCTCGCCGAGCGCGCGGCCTGGTCGGCCCCCGGCGTGAAGGTCGTCGAGGACCGCTTGACCCTGGACTGATCGCGCCCGTCAGCGTTCGAGGGACTTCAGATAGGCGATGAGGTTGTCGATCTGATCCGGATCGAAACGGAACGAGGGCATCGTCGGATGTCCGACCAGGATGCCTTCGGCGAGCGATTCGGCGAGATCCTCGACATCGTAGCGCTTGTGCAGCTCGCGAAACGGCGGTGCGATCGCAAGGGGGCTGTCGCCGTAGCGGCCGGTCGCGTGGCACTTCGCGCACCATTCCTGCGCGAGCGTCAGGCCCAAGGCCGGGTCGCCGTCCGCGGCGCGCGACGGTTCCGGCGCGGCGACGGCCAGGGCGAGCAGGAGGACGACCGCCGGAGCGCGAGCAACATGTTTCGACATCGGGGCTCGAGACCTTCAGCTGGAGCAAAGCCCCGGTGTTCTAGCTCAGGACCGACCCGAAACGGAACCCGTCGCGACGAGGATCCTGGGCAGTGACCCGCAGCTGCGGCGCCAGCGCGCCGCAGATCGCACCGGAGCGCCGAACCGAGCGCCCCGCAAACTCGGAGATCGAGACATGAACCTGAAATCTCTCATTCCCTCGACCAACCGTCTCCGCGTGACCGAACCCTTCAGCTCCCTCTACAGCGATTTGGACCGAATGGTCAGCGATCTCGGTCGCAGCTTCCCGGCCTTCCGCTCGACCGACGTCATGCCGCGAGTCGACGTCTCCGAGACGGATCAATCCATCGAGGTGACGGCCGAGCTCCCCGGGCTCGAGGAGAAGGACGTCGAGATCGACTTCACCGACGACATCCTGACGATCAAGGGCGAGAAGAGGTCGGAGAAGGAAGAGAAGGAGAAGAACCGCTACATCTCGGAGCGAACCTACGGGTCGTTCTTGCGTTCGATTCAGCTCCCGTCGGGAATCGATCCGGCCAAGATCGAGGCCTCGATCGACAAAGGAGTCCTGACCGTGAAGGTGCCGAAGCCGGCCCCGACCGTGACGAAGAAGATCGAGATCAAGAAAGCCTAGAGCACTTTCCAGCGAAGTGGACATAAGGTTCACGTCGCGAACATGCGACTGAGCGGGAAAATAGAGCTGCTTTCCGACTCCATCGAAACGGAAAGCGCTCGAGCCAGGCTCGGCCCGAGGCGGAACCTCGGGCCACTACTGGTCGCGAACAAGCTTGATGTGGAGGCCCCAATGCCGAATCCTTCGCTGCGCGCCGGCGACCTCGTGGTCGTCTCCGACGGCCGCAAGGCGCTCATCCTCGAGAACGCCGGGGACGAAACCTTTCCGAACTTGAAGACACGCGAGGTCCGCGAGCACCAGGACGCGCCGAACCGGGAGCTCGTCACCGACAAGCCCGGACGCGGTTTCCAGGCGGCCGGCAGCACGATCCGCAGCGCCATGGCCGAGACGGATCGGCACGAGGAGGAGGAACATGCCTTCGTCGCGGGCGTCATGGACCGTGTGCACGAGCTCGTGAGGGACGGGGCGACGAACAGCCTCGTGATCGTCGCGCCGCCGCATGTGCTGGGACAGATCCGGAAGATCGCGACACCTGCCGTCAAGGCCGCGACCCGCGCCGAGATCGGCCATGATCTCACACATCTGCCGGTCTACGAGATCGAGAAGCGCGTCGTCGAGGCCTTCACCAAGGGCGAGAGCAGCAACGCATCCATCCCTTGATTCGTTTCGTCATGACGGCGAAAGGCCCGCCTTGATCGCGAACCTGACGAGCTCCGAGATGTTGCCGGCCTGCATCTTGGTCATGAGCTTGGCGCGATAGACCTCGACGGTCCGCGGGCTGAGATCGAAGGTGCGGGCGATCTCCTTGTTGGTCCGTCCGTCGATCAGGCCCTGAAGAACCTGCTGCTCGCGGTGGCTCAAGCTCGCGAGCCGCGAGGCGAACTCCGGGCTCGGCGCAGGCGTCGCGGTCGCTCCCGAGCCCGTTGCCAATGCGGCCTGCACGGCCGCGATCAGCGAGTCCCCGTCGATCGGCTTCTCGACGAAATCCGTCGCCCCGAGCTTCATCGCCTTGACCGCGAGAGGCACGTCACCGTGGCCGGTCATGACGATGACGGGAATATCGCGTCCCGCCTCGCGCAACCGCGACAGCAGCTCGAGCCCGTCGAGCCCTCCCATGCGGACATCGGTGAGGACGCATCCCGCAGAATGCGAAGCCGGCGCGGCGAGAAAGGCTTCGGCCGAATCGAAGAGCTCGACGGCGAACCCCGCCGATCCCAGCAGGAAATCGAGCGAGTCGCGCATCGCGGGATCGTCGTCGATCACCTGAACGACAGTGCTAGCCGGCATCTTGCTCGGCCTCGTCGACGAACGGAAGCGTGAACTTGAAGATGGTGCCGCCGTTCGGGTTCGGTTCCACCCACAGGCGTCCGCCATGCGCCTCGATGATCGCCTTGCTGATCGACAATCCGACCCCCATTCCGGTGTCCTTCGTGGTGACGAAGGGTTCGAAGAGCCGTGGCAAAATCTCCGGCGCGATTCCTGACCCCGTATCGGAGACCATGATCTCGGCCATTCCGTGATCCGAGCGCCGCACGCCGATGTCGAGCTCGCGCTGTTCCGACCCTTGCATGGACTCGAGGGCGTTACGCAGGAGATTGACGAGAACCTGCTGAATTTGCACGTGGTCGGCAAGCACGTATTGAATGGAAGGGTCGGTCAGGCTGCGCACCCTCACACCCTGCTCACGCGCGCCGACGAGGGCGAGCGCGCTCGCTTCCTCGATCAGGCGCAATACCTTGACGATCGTCTTGTCGCTCTCGCGGCGGGAGACGAAGTCGCGCAGGCGCCGGATGATCTCGCCGGCGCGCAGAGCCTGGTCCGCGGCCTTGTCGAGCGCGTCCCGGATGGTCTCGACCCGCGGATGCTCGCTCGCCTCCAGCAGCCTGCGGCACCCCTTGAGATAATTGTTGATCGCGGCGAGCGGCTGATTCAGCTCGTGCGCGAGGCTCGAGGCCATCTCGCCGAGCGCGCTCAGCCGAGAGACGTGGAACAGGTTCGCTTGAAGCTCGTGCAGCTTGGCCTGGGTCTCCTGGCGCTCGGTGAGGTCGCGGATGAAGCCCGTGAAAAATCGGCTGTCTCCGGAGCGCATCTCGCCGACGCTGAGATGCATCGGAAAGGTGGAGCCGTCCTTGCGCAAGCCGGTGACCACGCGGCCGAGCCCGATGATGCGTCGCTCACCGGTGTGCAGATAGCGCTGGATATAGGAATCGTGATGCCCCGAGTCGGGCTCCGGCATCAGCATTCCGACGTTCCGGCCGATGGCCTCCTCGGCCAGGTAGCCGAAAAGCCTCTCGGCCGCGGCGCTGAACGAGCGGATGATGCCGTCCTCGCCGATCACGACCATCGCATCGGGAACCGTGTCGAGAATCGACTGAAGATGGCGCTTGCGCGCGCGCAGCTCCGTCTCGCTGCGTTTTTCTCCGTCAATGTCGAGGACGACCCCGGTCAATCCTTTCGATGTGCCCGCTGCGTCGGTTCGCAGCACGCCTCGCGCACGGCGCCAGAATTCCCGGCGGCCTCCGGGCAAGACCCGAAAATCGACGTCGATGGTCCCGGTCGCCGTCGCGGCCTCGAAAGCCGATCGTACCAGCTCGCGGTCATCCGGATGCACAAGAGCGGCAAGATCCGGGTAGGTCCGCGGGCCGTGACCGGTCACACCGAGCAGGCGCGCGCAGGTCTCCGAGCAGGTGACGGTATCGCGATCGAGGTCCCAATCCCAGGTCCCGATGCCCGCCGCCTCCACGGCGAGACGAACCTTGTCGGTATCATCCGGAGTCGCCGCCATGGGATCTCTGAAATCGTCTCGGGTCGCGAGCCTTGCTCGCAATGGTCTTCGGCGCAGCACCTGCCCCGAGCGCGCGGGGCGCAGGCACGGATGCCCGCCTTGCGCTGGATCAAGCGTCCCACGCCGCCGCCGTGGCATAGGAGCACAGGTCGCTCGCGCTCCACGGCGACTATCGGAAAATGCCGCGAGCTTGTCCAGCACGCGAGCAGTGGTGCGGGCGCGGTCGATGCGACGGAGCTCGCATCGGCTCGCTTCGCCGCGAGAGCCGCGACGGGAGCGGGGTTCCGGTCCGGTCGAATCGGAACCCCACTTTACATAGTTGTCTTGTAGCAATTTCGCATCGATGTCGATCTACCTCGACCCCTTAGCGCTTTTCTCTCCCCTTCGGGCGAAAGCGCTCGGAGAAGGGCCTCGCGCAACATCGAGATCGATAAGTGGACCTGCGTTCGGCTCGGTAGAAGTTGCTCTAGAACGACGAGGCGACAGGATGGGAAAACTGGACCGGCTCGCGAAGTCCAGCTGGGCGTTGCTTCCGTGGAGCTTTCGCCGGATCCGGCTGGAATTGGCGCTCGACAAGTGCCCTGCCGATCGAGACGGCGCGACCGGCTATCTGCTCGTCGCGCCGCTCACGCAGGACGGCAGGATCGATGTCGATCTCTGGCACGAGTACCGCGACTTCTGCGGCGTGATCTGCGTTCACCCCGAGGCGCCGAGCGAGGTCGGCCATCTCTTCCCCGCCCGACGTGGAACCTGGGCCTTTCGCTACGACGTCACGCGGAAACCCGCGACGGTTCCGACATTTCGCCTCGGGTCGGATCGATTCGTCGTCGGAGGCTACGCGTCGATCCGCGACGAATGCGGACAGCGCCTGTTCCAGGTCGCCTCGATCGATCCGCTCTGATCGAGGCTCGCCTCGGACCCGACGCGGCTCCTCTCCTGCGCCGCGAGCAAAACGATTCACCTCCCTATATGATCGATGACGGATCGAGCGGTTGCGCCGTCTCGCCGAACCACGGAAGGTCGCCAATGCACTATACGAGCTTGATGGTCTATCTCGACCTCGACCAGCGCAATGATGCGCGACTGAAGATCGCGGGCGATCTCGCAGAGCGTTTCGGCGCGCGAGTCATCGGCATTGCGGCCAGGGGCGAGGTCGTCCCGCTCTATTTCACGGAGGGCCTCGCCGCTACCTATGTCGTCGCGCAAGACGTCGCCGAGATCGAGAAACGGCTTCGCGAGGCCGAGGCGCGGTTCCGGTCGGCGCTCGCCGGGCGCGCCCAGACGATCGAATGGCGCCAAGCCGTCTCGCCGCCCTTTCCTTTCGTCGCTGCCGCCTGCCGCGCGGCCGACATCGTGATTGTCGGAAGCCCGACCGCCGAACTTCCCCCCGACCCCGATCTCGACCTCGCCCCCGCCGATCTCATCATGAACGCCGGGCGCCCGGTTCTCATGGTTCCACCCGAGGTCGACAAGGTGGCGGCCGAGCATGTTCTCGTCGCCTGGAAGGATACGCCCCAGTCACGCCGCGCCGTCTTGCTCGCGCTGCCCTTCCTGCGGGCCTGCCGCAAGGTGATCGTCGCAGCGATCGACGAGGACGATGATGTGCCGGCGACGCAGGCGAGCGTGGACGATGTCGTCGCCTGGCTCGGCTGCCATGGTGTCGGCGCGACAAGCCGCGTCCTGCCGCCTCTCGACGACGTCGCGAGCCGGATCGAGTCTCTCGCCGGCGAGGAAGGCGCGGACCTCGTGGTCTCCGGCGCCTATGGTCACGGCAAGATCCGGGAATGGGTCTTCGGCAGCGTCACGAAGGATTTTCTCAAGCAGACGAGTCGCTGCCACCTTCTGGCGCATTGAGCCCCCGAGCGAGCTCTGCCCGCGCGGCTGCGATCACCCCCGCGAGAGGGCCAGAGACGTCGAGCCTCTGCCAGTCCAGCACGCCGATCTCTTCGCTCTCCTGAGCAACGGCGATCTTCGGCGTGGCATCCGAGGCGTCGAAGCGACGCGCGGTGACCCGCGCCCGGCGCAGCTCGGTCGGCGCCTCCAGCCAGAGCCCGACGAAACGCGCCTCGTGCTCGCGGGCGACCTCCCGCAGGGCCGCCCGGTCCTCGGGCCTGCGATGCGTCGCATCGACGACGACGCTCTGGCCGGCCGCGAGCGCGCGCGCGGCGAGCGCGCGCAGCCATTCATAGGTCTGCGCCG
The DNA here is from genome assembly GCA_024304885.1 of Beijerinckiaceae bacterium. Taxonomy (GTDB): domain Bacteria; phylum Pseudomonadota; class Alphaproteobacteria; order Rhizobiales; family Beijerinckiaceae; genus Methylocapsa. Next base: position 1,272,749 of record JALJOM010000003.1, on the reverse strand, counting down.
TAGCTTCCGGCCGATAGGCCGCGTCGGGCAGCCGCTCATGCTCGCCCCGATGCGCGAGCCGCTTGCGCTCGATGTCGCTGCGCAGGTGGAGGGCGCCGGGCGGTCGCCCGATCTCGGCCGCGAGCGCCTCGGCGAGCACGCTCTTGCCGGTGCCGGAAAGGCCGCCGACGGCGACGAGCCAGAGCGGCGCCGGCGCGAGAAAGCCCTCCGCCGCTTCGAGATAGGGCCGCGCCAGCGCAGAGAGTGCGGTGCGGTCGCCCGGCCGCAGCGCGGTGACCTCGGCACGGATCGCCGCGCGTAGCGCCAGGAAGAGGGGCAGCGCGGCGAGCCCGTCGAGCTGCCGCTCGATATCCGGGTCGAGCCACAAGGTGCGGGCGAAGAGCTGGCTCGCCTCGCGGCACAGATGCCGCGTCCAGAGATCCATCAGCACGAAGGCGAGATCATAGAGCACGTCGCCAGTCGCGATCTTCTCGTCGAACTCGATGGCATCGAAGAGCACCGGGCGCTCCGCGACCATGACGATATTGCCGAGATGCAGATCGCCGTGGCACCGCCGGACCGCGCCGCGGGCCTCGCGTTCGCGCAAGAGCGGCTCCACACGCGCGAAGGCCTCGCGCATCGCTACCCGAAGATTTGCGACCGCGGCCGCCGGCAGCAGGTCCGGCGCACCCGCCAAGCCGTCGAGCGCTTGCTCCATCTGATATCGAAAGGTCGTGGTCGCATCCTTGCCCGCGGCCACGGGCGCGGCACGATGCGCGGCCGCAATGGCGCTCGCGAGCTCTACGATGATCGCGGGTGCGAGCTCACCCCGCTCGGCCAGCCGGTCGAGCGTGCTCGCCTCGTCGAAGCGGCGCATGTGAACCGCCCATTCGACGACGTCACCATCCCCGGCGAAGGCGAGACCCGAGGCGCCCTTCGTGATCGCGACGACGCCGAGGTAGAGGTCCGGAGCGTTGGTCCGGTTGACGGCGATCTCGTTCTCGCAGGCGCCACGCCGCTTCTCGAGGGTCGAGAAGTCCATGAAGGCGAACCGGACCGCCCGCTTCACCTTGTAGGCATCGGCTCCGGCGAGGAAGATCGCGGCGCCGTGCGTATCGATCCGGGTAACAGGCTCGTGGAGGCCGTGGGTCGCCGGGTCGGACAGGAAGGTGAAGACCTCGCTCTGGTCGGACGGCTCGGCAAGACTCGTCTGCTCCACGCCAGGACCTCGCGACGAGCCGGAACGCCTTCGTCGGCTCGCTCAGGGAGCACCCTCGCCCCAACTCGTGGGCGCCGCGGCGGGTGAGCTTCGAGAGCACGCTCGTCTCGTTTACGCGACGAGAGCCATGCCGCGCTCGAGGGGCCGGTGTCGCGCTTTAGCGCGATCACATGCGCGGCGCTCCGACGCTCTTGCACTCGGCTCCTCGAGCGATCTCGAGCGGGGCTGCCGGCGGACCTTCGCGCAGAGCCAGAGCGAGCCTCGAGCGCTCGAATGCGAGCACGATGACCAAGGAGATCAAGAGCGGAATAATGAGGTAGAAGAGCCGGAACACGACGAGCGCGGCGAGGACCTCCGCCTGCGGGATGCTGGGCATGGCCTTGATGAACAAGAGCTCGAACACACCGAGACCTCCCGGCGCATTGGAGGCGAGCGCGGCGGAGAAGGACGCGATGAAGACGGCCACCACGGCGAAAAAGCCGGGATTGCCGGCCTCCGGCAGGGCGAAATAGATGATTCCCGCACAGCCGAGAAGCTCGAGCGGGGACGCGATCAGCTGGCGTCCGACGATCCCCGGGCGCGGGTATTCGAGCCGGAACCCGAAGATCGTCAAGGGCTTCAAGCGCAAGATCGAGCCGAGGACATAGCTGCCGACGACCGCGAGCAAGGCGAAGCCGATGAGCCGCGCCGTCACTGGGCTCGTCAGAGCCTCCGGCAGCATGCCGCCGAACCGGCCGAGCCACTGCGGGTCGAACACCGAGACGAGCCCCGCGATCAGCATCACGCCGAGGCCGTAGGTCAAGGAGCACAAGGCGACGAGGACGGCGACCTGGGCCGCGTTCAGGCCCTTTGCGGTATAGGCCCGAAACCGGATCATTCCACCCGAGACGACCGAGGCGCCGATCGTGTGCCCGATCGCATAGGACGCGAACGAGCACAAGGAGATGAAAAGCCAGGAGATGTGGGAGACGCCGAGATGGCGGAGCGCGATGCGGTCGTACCAGGCGAGCGCGGCATAGGCGACGACGACGCAGCCGAGCGCGAAGGCCACGTCACGAGGGGGAATCCGCTTCAGATTTGCCCAAAGCTCGGTGCCGAGCGAGGCGCCCTGGAACTCGTGGTAGAGAAGCCAGAGAGACAGCGCGACCGCGGCTAAGCCGACGAGCGGCCAGACGAACTCGAAAATACGCTTCATAGCCCTCCGGATCGGGGTGCCCATCCGGCGGTCAAGGTGCCCGGGGACCAGCCCGATGGCCCATCCCTGCACGATCAGCGGCTGGACCGCAAGGACGGAATGGGGAAAAAATACATAGGCTAAGCAATAGGACGGCGTCGCGGATCGCCCGATCGACCGCGACGGCCTCGGATCACGCGCGGGCGGCGCGCAGCCTCTGAAAGGTCTCGGGCATGTCCGGCGACGGCTCGGGCACCTTGTCCTGCTCCCTGTCGCGATGGTCGTAGCCCTGAGCCTTGCCGAGCTCCGCGATCGCTTCGTCGAGGTTTCGGCGCGCCTCGTCGAGCTGGGCACGCAAGTCCTCCGCCGAGCGGACCAGGTTGTCGCGGCGCGTTCTCGCGGCACGCGCATAGGTCGGATAGGCGAAATGGGCCTGGTCGAAGATACCGGCCCGCTGCTCCTCGAGCGCGACCTCGCGGTCGAGCTCCTGCGCGATGCGAGAGAACTCTGCGACCATCGACTCGATCTGCTGCACACGTCGGCGCCGCTCATCGACCTGAAAGCGCTTGAGGCGTGCGAGCGTATCCTGTGGTTTCATTCCTCGCGAGCTCCGATATGCCTCTCGTACCCGGACCCGGTCGCGACATGCCCCGCGAGCCCTGGCCGCCCGCAGCCGCCTCTGCGCGCTCGACCGAGCGCGCGCCGACGTTCGAGCCTCCCCGGTCACATGATCCTCGGCCCATGGATCCCCCCGATGGATCGTTTCATGTGCCGATGCGAGCGCGCTGTGCTCGAGCGCACCGTGGAGCGAAGCTTGCCGCAGTAAAGTTGCCTATTCGTTACTCGTCACTTGGCTTTCGGAGCATTTTCCAACGCAGTGGACAAAGGCTCTCATATCGCCGGCGATGCGAGGACGCGGCGAAGCAGGAACGCAGAGCTGCTTTCCGATTCCACAGGTACGGAAGGCGCTCTCGACCCGGCGCCCGGATGGACCGCGATCGGCGCCTTCCGTCCTCCCTCGCGCAAGCTTGAAGCGCGACGCTCCCCTTCAAGAGGCGTCCCGATTCGACGGACCCGTCGGGGACGGGCGCGCGAATTTGTGGGTGCCTCGCCGAGAGGAATAGTTTTGTTAACCAATCCCCGTTAAGGTTACGGAATTCGTAGCGAGGAACCATCGCGCCGCGGCGGCTCGTGCTCGTCCACGCGAGGTGCCTTGCACGAGTTCGCGCGCCGGGAGGCGGCCGACGGGAGGAAGGCGGGAACCTCACATGCGCGTTCTATTGATCGAAGACGACGGCGCGACCGCGCAAAGCATAGAGCTCATGCTCCGGTCGGAGAATTTCAATATCTATACGACCGATCTCGGCGAGGAGGGCGTCGACCTCGGCAAGCTCTACGACTACGATATCATCCTGCTCGACCTCAACCTGCCCGACATGTCCGGCTACGAGGTGCTGCGCACCTTGCGCGTCGCGAAGGTCAAGACCCCGATCCTCATCCTGTCCGGCCTCGCCGCGATCGAGGACAAGGTGAAAGGCCTCGGCTTCGGTGCCGACGACTATCTCACGAAGCCCTTCCACAAGGACGAGCTCGTGGCGCGGATCCATGCGATCGTGCGCCGGTCGAAGGGTCATGCCCAGTCGGTGATCGTCACGGGCGATCTCGTCGTCAACCTCGACCAGAAGACTGTCGAGGTCGGCGGCGCCCGCGTGCACCTGACCGGCAAGGAATACCAGATGCTGGAGCTGTTGTCGCTGCGCAAGGGCACGACGCTCACGAAGGAGATGTTCCTCAACCATCTCTACGGAGGGATGGACGAGCCAGAGCTCAAGATCATCGACGTGTTCATCTGCAAGCTCCGCAAGAAGCTTGCCAACGCGAGCGCCGGCCACAACTACATCGAGACCGTGTGGGGTCGCGGCTATGTGCTGCGCGAGTCCTGCGAGGACGACGAGCGAATCACCGCGTGAGAGGTGCCGGTCGGCGGACGTGTCCAGACCGGCTCGCGAGGTCCGCTCAGTCGCTCCCCCGATCCGGGTGACCCCTCCGGGAACCGGTGCTGCCTGGCTGGGGCGGGAGGATTCGAACCTCCGCATGGCGGAATCAAAATCCGCTGCCTTACCACTTGGCTACGCCCCAAGCTTCGCCTCCTCGACAGGATTCGCCCGAGGCGGGCGGACCATAATGCGCGGGCCGACGCATCGCAACCGGTGTCGCGAAGCGCTGTGGCTCATCGGTCGGGGCGCGATGCCGAACGAGGCCCGGCAGCGGCCGTCCTCGCTCGCAGATGGAAGGTGTCCAGCCAAGCTTCGGCCGACCGCTCGGTTGTGTCCTCGCTGCTGTCGTTGCCGGATGCGGCGGTCGCGATGGAGGGAGGTGGCGGTCGAGTCGTCTCCCCGACGCTGGCCCTGGGCGCGCTATCGACGCCGCGTGCCCGGATGGGTCGCCGAGCCCGCGAAAAATATCTTCGACTTTACGCTCTTGATCGACCAACGAAAAGCGTCACGAACGGCTTCGAAAGCCTGGAACGCTCGGTCTGTGCCGAATGTCACGGGGCTCGTCTGTCGCCGGCCCCGCCGAAGGTCCGCAAGACCAGCCAATACACCGAGCCCGTGACGACCCCGGTCAGGAACAGCACGAGGGCGAAGCGCATCTCCGCCGCGCTCGCGGCTCCGGCGCGCGGCACGTGAAAAGCCGAGCGAAGGATCCACGGCATGGCGACGGTGACGGCGCCCGTCGCAACGCTGAAGAAGGTCCAGGAGCCGAGCTTCGTCAGCGCGCCGAGGCCGGCCACGAGGAGGAGCGGGAAGTAGACGATCGCGACGACGGCAACATAAAGGAACGCGAGGAAGGCGCCGGCCTCCTCGCCGGCCGAGGGGTCGAGCTCGGCCTCGCCGAGAACCTCGAGGAGAAGCTGGCCGACGGCGAGCGCGGCGTCCCGTGTCACCGGATCGACGAGAACGAGCACGGGCAGGACGACAAGGCCCGCCGCCGGGGCGATCACGAGAGCGAGGAGCAGCGCGAGCGCGGGGCGAAGCCACGCCATGGCAGGACCTTTCCGCGGAAGGGGACGGGCACGGCCTTGGAGGCGCGGCGCGCCGCGAAGGTGCGAGCGTCGGGACTGCTGCCATTCAGGGGTAGCCACAGCGTCACCGATCCAATAAACCGGACGCGGCCTCGAGAGACAAGGCCGCACTCGATTTCGTCGGAGGACTCGTGACGTCGCCGGGCCCGGCGCTGATACCCGAAGCCAACGTTCTGGCGATAGAGGGACGGCTCGTCGCGACCACGACCGAGCCCTGGCTCACCCTCGCGCCGCATCCGGCGTTGCAGCCCGGGCATCTCGTCGAGTTCACCTATCGCACGAGCTTCTGGGACGAGCCGGTTCGCCCGGTGTTCAGGTTCCTCGGGCCTGCCGAGGATTGGCACGACCGGATCGCCCCCGGAGCAGTCGCCGGGAGCGCGACCTTCATCGCACGTATCCCGCGCGGCACGACGGCGATCGCGGTCAGCCCGACCTGCCGCACCGGCCGGTTCGATTTCGAGATCACAGGCATCCGGCGCGTGAGCTTCGCCGCCGAGCTCCTCCGCAGCGTCCGGCAGAAGCCGCGCCGGGCGCGCAGCGCGGTCCTGACCCGGTTGATCGGCTGGCATGACGAATCCGACGTGAACCTCGTCTGGGCGTCGGCCTCGACCCCCTTCGCGCGCTACGGGCATTGGCGCAAGCAACGAGGACGCGACCTCGATCTGCGGTCCATCGATGCGCCGCGCTGCGATTGGGCGACGGCGGTCGAGATCCGGATCTTCGTCGATGGCGAGAGCGCGGAGCGCGGCGAGCTCGCGGCCACGATCGATACGTTGCAGGCGCAGGTCTTCCCGCGTTGGCGGCTCGACGTTGTCGCCATGAGCGACCTCGGCGCTCTTTCCGACGATCCGAGGGTGCGCCGGATCGACCCTCGCCAGGCTGCCGCCTGTGTCGGTGAGTGCGGGCCGAGGACCTTCGTCGGCGCGGCCACGCCCGCGGCGCGCTTCCCCCCCTATGCGCTGGCGGCGATCGCCGAGGCCGCGGCGCGGCGGCCCGAGGTCCGAATCCTCTATGGCGACGAGGAGCTTCGCGGCGAAGGCGGCAGGCTCGTGCCCGTGCTCAAGCCCGGATGGAGCCCGCTCCTCGAAGCCGGGCGTCCCTATCTCGGCACCGCGGCTTTCGTGCGGGGGGATATCTTTGCCGGCTGGACCGACGACGAACGGCTGGCCTTCGTGACCCACGCCTCCGTTCCGCCCACGGCCGCAGCCTGGTTCGCCGATCACGAGGTCGCGAGCCTGCGCAGGATCCTCTTGTCTCGCGCCGGGTCCTGGCCACGGCACGAGCGCAAGGAGACGAGCAGCACGGCGCCGATCACTCGCCTGCCGGACAATCCCTCGGCGATGATCGTCATCCCGACGCGGGACAAGGCGCGGCTCCTCGGCCGCTGCATCGAAAGCATCTTCGAGAAAACGGTCTTCGCGAATTTCTCGATCGTGATCATCGACAACGATTCGGTCGAGCCCGAGACGCAACGGCTGCTGGCTCACTTCCGCGGCGACAGGAACGTGACCGTCCTGCGATGCCCGGGACCGTTCAATTATTCCGCGCTCTGCAACGCGGCGGCGGCGCGGCGCAAATGCGATGTCTTGGTCTTCCTCAACAACGACACGGAAGTTATTGCCGAGGACTGGCTCGGCCGTCTCGTGGCCGCCTCCCTCCTGCCCGATGTCGGTGCCGTCGGCGGCCTGCTCCTCTATCCGAACGGGCGAATCCAGCATGCCGGCGTCGTTCTGGGCATGGGCAATGCCGCGGGGCATTTCGGCGCCGGCGCACCGGAAACGGCTCCCGGGTGGTTCTCTCGCAACGAGGTCGCGCACGAGGTCAGGGCCGTCACCGGCGCCTGCCTCGCGGTGGCGCGGCGCAAGTTCATGCACGTCGGCGGCTTCGACGCCTTGCATTTTCCGGTCGAGCTCGGCGACATCGATCTCTGCCTGCGGCTCGCCGAGAAAGGCTGGCGGACACGGCTCGACCCGCAGGTTCGGCTCGTTCACGCGGAATCGGCGAGCCGGGGCGGGGCTACCTTCCGGCGGCTCCATGTCTATGCCGAGCAGCGGCGCCGGTTGCATGCCCGCTGGCTCCATGCCCTGCGCGACGATCCCTATTTCCACCCTGGCCTGTCGCTCTACGATCACGAGCCGGCGCTCGCCTGAGCTCGGCAGCCTGCCGAGGCTCCGCCTCGGTAGGTGCCGTCGAGCCGTTCGGTCCCGAGAAACCGGAGGCCGTTCATCGACGGTGCCATCGCCACACCGAAGCCCGAGCCGGCGGTCCCGCGTCCCCCACGGTCACAACGTGACGGTCACGTATTCGAACGGCGAGATCGGCGCCGAGCTGTTCTTGGCGCTCTTGGCGACGATCGATTTCTTGGCGGCGTCGCCGCGGGCGGCATATTTGTGACGGCCGAGCTTGTTGAAGTTGTCATCGATATAGGGGGGCTTCTCGTCGAGCCCATACTGGTACCAGAGCATGGGGAGGACCCGCGAGACCGCGGCGGTGCGCGCCATGGAGGCGAGAACGGGCACGGTCGGGCTTCCGGGCATCAGCCATCGCTCGAAATTCTGGTCCTTCAGGAACTTGCCGAGGTCGTTCGGCGAGATCCCCTTCGGGATGTTGATCTTGACGCTGTTGGTCCAGCTTGCCCAGGCGAAGCCGGATACGTCCTTCGCCTTGAGCAGCCTACCGAAGATGGCCATGTCGGCGGGGGCCTCGCCCACCCAGCACCCTTCGAAGCGGATGTGCTGGACGGACGTTTTCACCTTGGCGAACGCCGTGGCAATCGCGGGGTCGGTCAGAGCGTAGCTCGCGCTCGTGAGCGTCATACCGCCGGGCATGCCATGGGCAAAGATCACGAGCTCGTCGAGAGCGGTATAGGAGCCGAGGGCGGCGACCATATCGTCGAGGTCCTCGACCGCCTTGCGGTGCTTCGCCGTGATCGACCAGATGCCCGCGATCCCATCGGCGGCGACGCTGTCGAGGTCCGAACCATAGACCAAAAGCCTGTCTGCCACTGCTTCCTCCGTGGGCCTCGAGCAGCCCCCCTCGACAGCTGCAGCTTGTTGGAAATCGAAGCAGATCATACTCCACCACCAGGAGTTGCGCCACCGGCGCAAAGGCGATGTCGTGGCACGAGAGCATCTTCCAGCGAAGCGGGACGCCGGTGCGCTGCTCGTTGCTCAATGCCGAAAATGCCGCGTGCCCGTGAAAACCATCGCGAGGCCGGCGTCGTCCGCGGCTGCGATCACCTCGGTGTCGCGCAGGGATCCGCCCGGCTGGATGACCGCCGTCGCACCGGCCTCGGCCGCGACCAGGAGTCCGTCGGCAAAGGGAAAGAACGCGTCCGAGGCGACGACGGACCCTTTCGCGAGGGTTTCGGCCGAGCCGGCTGCGGCGCCGGCTTCCGCGGCCTTCGATGCCGCGATCCGCGCGGAATCGACGCGGCTCGTCTGACCGGCGCCGATCCCGACCGTCGCACACCCCTTCGCATAGACGATCGCGTTCGACTTCACGTGCTTCACGACTCGGAAGGCGAATTTCAGGTCGCGCAGCTCCGTCTCGCTCGGGGCTCGCTTCGTGACGACCGTAAGCGACATGTCGTCGACGACGGCAGTGTCGCGGCCCTGGACCAAGAAGCCGCCGCCGACCGAGCGAAACGTCAGCGCCTTCGCCCGCGGGTCGGGGAGGCCGCCGGTGAGCAACAAGCGCAGGTTCGGCTTGCCTGCGAGAATCGCGAGAGCCTCGGGCTCCGCGTCCGGTGCGACGATGACCTCCGTGAAGAGCTTCACGATCTCCGCCGCGGCCTCGGCATCGAGCATCCGGTTCACCGCGATGATGCCGCCGAAGGCCGAGACGGCATCGCAGCGGAGCGCCAGCCGATAGGCCTCGGCGAGGCTCGCCCCCTCGGCGACACCACAAGGATTGGCGTGCTTGATGATCGCGACCGCCGCGGTGCGCGAGGGATCGAATTCCGCGACGAGCTCGAGGGCCGCGTCGGTGTCGCCGATATTGTTGTAGGAGAGTTCCTTGCCTTGAACCTTCCGCGCGGTCGCGAGCCCCGGCCCCGCCTGCGGAGCGGCATAGAACGCCGCCGCCTGATGCGGATTCTCGCCGTAGCGCAAGGGCGCCACGAGATGCCCTCCGAAGGCGCGATAGGTGGGCGCCTCGATGCCGCTCTCGGCGGCGAGCCAGCTCGAGATCGCCGCGTCATAGGCGGCGATCCGCGCGAAGGCTTTACTCGCGAGCCTCTGCCGCAGGCCTCTCGTCGTGGCGCCGCGGTGGGCCTTCATCTCGTCGAGGACGAGCGCATAGTCGTCGCGATCGACGACGACCGCGACATCGTTGAAATTCTTCGAGGCGGCGCGGATCATCGCCGGGCCGCCGATATCGATCGTCTCGATACAATCCGCGAAGGGCGCGCCCTGCCCCACCGTGGCCTCGAACGGATAGAGATTGACGACGAGGAGGTCGATCGGCGCGATGCCATGGGCGAGGATCGCGGCCTCGTGCTGGGGGTTCTCGCGGATCGCGAGGAGCCCGCCGTGAACCTTCGGATGGAGGGTCTTCAGCCGTCCGTCCAGAAGCTCGGGAAAGCCGGTCAGATCGGTGATGTCCTGCACGGCGATGCCGGCGGCGAGCAGCGCCTGGCGCGTGCCGCCGGTGGAGACGAGCGCGCAGCCTTGCCCCGCGAGCGCGCGGGCGAGATCGACGATGCCCTCCTTGTCGGAGACGGAGATCAGCGCGCGTCTGATTTGGCGAAGCTCGGTCGGCATGGGGCTTTCGGGAACAAGGAGAATGGCGGTCCCATAGCATGCCCGGCGCACTGCCGAAACCGCGACGGGCGAGCCCGGCGTCGCCTTGACTTTCGCCCGGCCGCGGGCAATCTCGCGCCGCCCCGTCCCCTAGCCAAGAGTGTGCTCATGCCTTCCAGCCGGTTCGACGTGCTCGGCCTCGGCAATGCCATCGTCGATGTGATCGCCAAGACCGACGATGATTTCCTCGTCGCCCAAGGCCTGCACAAGGGCGGGATGACGCTGATCGGCGAGGAGCGCGCGGAAGAGCTCTACAAGGCCATGGGCCAGACGACCGTCGTCTCGGGCGGCTCGGCGGCGAACACGATCATCGGGGCGGCGGCGCTCGGCTGCAGGGCCGCTTTCGTCGGCAAGCTCAAGTCCGACGAGCTCGGCGCGATCTTCGCGCACGACATTCGTGCGGCGAAGGTCGCCTTCTCGACCGGCTTCGCCCCCGACGGCACCGCGAGCGCGCGCTGCCTCATCTTCGTGACGCCCGACGGGCAGCGCACCATGAATACTTTCCTCGGCGCCTGCCAGGACCTGACCGAGGCCGATATCGACGAGGAGGTCGTGCGAGACTCAGCGATCGTCTATCTCGAAGGCTATCTCTGGGATCCGCCGGCCGCCAAGGCCGCCTTCGTCAAGGCCTCGAAGATCGCACGGGCGGCCGGGCGCAAGGTCGCCTTGACGCTGTCGGATTCGTTTTGCGTCGATCGCTACCGCGACGAGTTCCTGGGGCTCGTGCGCTCCGGCTCGGTGCACATCCTCTTCGCCAACGAGAGCGAGCTTCATTCGCTCTACGAAACCGCGGATTTCGACACGGCGGTCGCAGCGCTTCGCGCCGAGAATATCCTCGGCGTGGTGACACGCTCGGAGAAGGGCTCGATCGTCGTGACGAAGGACGAGGTTCTGGCCGTGCCGGCGGCGCCCGTGGAGCAGGTCGTCGATACGACCGGCGCCGGCGATCTCTTCGCCGCGGGATTCCTCGCCGGCGTCACCAAGGGCAAGGACTACACGACCTGCGCTGCGCTCGGATCGCTCGCGGCCGCCGAGATCATCCAGCATATCGGCGCCAGGCCGCAGACCGATCTCGCCCAGCTCGCCGCGCAGGCGGGGTTTGCGCTGTAGCGCAGCGTGCGGCGAGGCCGAGACCGTCGCGCCGCCTCGGGCGGATCGTCACGTCGCCGCGGGGCCGGGCCGAGGGAATCTCGGCATGACAGGTGGGACGGGAGCGAGGAGCCCGTTGCAACGCTCGATCAAGGCGATCCCCACGACGATCTCCGCCGCGATCGCCGCAGCGACGAGCCAGATGGCGCTCGGAGTCTGACGCACCATCGTCTCGGCGAGGAGAAGGATGCCGACATGGATCGTCGGCGTCACCAGGACGAGCATAGTGGCGCGTGAGCGGCGCCCCGTCTGCGAGCCGATATTGAGGACGAGGCCCATCGCCAGGAGCGCGTGGGCGAGCGCGAGGAGCGGAATTCCGCACCGCTTGGCGGCTTCGCTCATCCATTCGCTGTAGCGCCGTGGATCGGTCTCGCGCGCCGGCATCGAAGCGAAGAACTCGAAGGGCTGCAGCTCGAAGACGCCGCGCCAGTCGCGTTGCGGCAGGCCGACGCTGCCTTGCATGTCGATCGGCATCGCATATTCGACGAAATTCGCGCTCCTGAGCGCCGCGCCCCCGCGGACCCGGGTGAGGATCGATCCGTCGACCAGGACCAGGAGGACGCCATGCTCGTTGCGGCGAAACTCCGCCTGCGCGGCGCTGATGACCTGCTCCTCGTTCTTCTCGACGACGGTTCTGTAGATGAAGATTCCGGCCACCACATCGGCCGAGAGCCATCGCTCGAAATAGAGGGTCCACCGCCCCTTGTCGAAGGTGTAGAATCGCGCGGGCTCGAGCATGCGATGATTGAGCGAGTTGCGGATCACGTGGATCACGTCGTGCATCCCGCCGACATGCGCCGGCGCGAAGACCGAGGAGAGCCAGAGCCCTATCACCACGCCGATCGCGCCGACGAAGGCCGCGGGTGCCGCGATCGCCCGCGCCGACAAGCGCAGCGAGTAGAGCACTGCGATCATGCCGTCGCTCGACATCCGTGCGAGCTCGAGCGCGACCGCGACGCCGATCGACATGGGGAGCGCGAGGTAGAGGGCGGTCGGCAAGGTGCCGAGAAGCGCAGGCACCATCAAGCCGCTGCTCAGCGCCGCGGGCGGCAGATGATGGAACAACGAGGTGACGACCACCGGGACGCAAAGGCTGAGCTCGATCAGGAGCGCGGTGAGCGCGATCCGCTTCGCGAGGTAGAAAAAAAGCAGGCGCGGCATCAGAGCCTCCGAGCCCGGCGGCCGATGCGCGCGCAAGAGCACTTTCCGATCCAATTGGATCGGAATCCAGCTCCAGATCCCTGTTTTATCGCATTTTCGCGACGTGAACCGGAGGCCACTTCGCTGGAAAATGCTCGAGTGCGTGCTCGCGCCAGGATCACGCCTTTGCCGCCTTCATGCGCGACGCGGCACGTTGCGCATAGTCTTGCCAGGCCTCGTCGAAGGCCCGGCGACCGCGCCAGCCGAGCAAGCCACGGCGTCCCGGCAGGCCGACCGCGCCCGCCCAATGCGCGAACATGATACGCTGGCCCCAGCCGTCGATTGGTCCTTCGGCGTCGAAGGTGACGCCTTTCGCCTTGTAGAAGCTCTCGTCCGAGGCCCCCGCCACGCATTCGCTGATCGTCGCGATCTTCAGCGCGCGGCGATGGGTGACGAAGTTGCTCAACGGCTGTGCGAACAACATGCCGCGCTTGCGGACCGAATGGAAGATCGCCTCGTCCTGCTCGATCACGTCGTAGAAGTCGTGCAGCGAGAGGATCTCCCGCGAGGTGACGAAGAATCCGTCGTTGAACAGGCGCGCATTGCGCAGGAAATCGTATTTCCTCCGGTTCCTGTTGTAGACATAGTCGTCGCTCGTCGAGGCCATGATGAAATCGACCCTGCCCCGCTCCAGCTTGCCGAACATGACGCTCATGTCCGCAAAGAGGATCGTATCGACGTCCACATAGAGGACCTCGTCGAGCGGCAGGGCGAGCGACAGGAATTTCCTCAGCCTGCGGCGATGCTTGGGATACAGGGGATAGAGTCGCGTCGCCAGGGCATCGAGCTCGCGCGAATCCTCGGTGACGATGTGGGCGCCGTAGATCTCGGCGGCCCGACGCGTGAGAGAAATGTTGTCGTCGTATGGAATGATATGGAGCGGGGTGGCGGCGTTCGTCGCCACATAGCTTTCGAGGAACGGCAAGAGCCAGTCCGCAATCTTGTCGTTGGCGACGATCGCAATTCCATAAGCTCCGCTCGATGGCGCGCAGCCGGCCATTGCCGTATTCACCTTTGCCATTCTCACCTTTGCCAGGGGGCGAACTCTCGTGCGACCCGGCGCGAGGCCGTGATCGGGGCGATCGGACGGGCGGAGTTTCGGCTAGCCGCGCAACCGGCCGTCGTCACGAGGAACATAGGCCAGCACATTGCCCATGCGTACGTCGGGAGCGGCGAGCTCCGGGGACCGCAGCAGCTCGAGAAAGTCCTGATAATCGGGATGCTCCGGGCTCGCGACGAAGGCCTCCTCGAATTCCCCGGAACTGAAGATATCGCGCTTTCGGATCATCTGGAACGAGACCGCGTCGGCGCCGAAGCGCCGTCCGAGCGCGACGAAGTCCGGCATCTCGCGGAAGTTGCGCGCCTGGACGACCACGGAGAACTCGAGGAAGGTGATCTCGCCCGCGTCGCGCAAACGTTTCACGAACGCGAGATTTTCGAGGAGGCGCTCGAAGCTGCCGCCGCGACGGACGAACGCATAGGTTTCCGGGCGGGCGGCGTCGATCGAGATTTGCGCATAGCGCACCCGCCCCTGCAACCCGAGCTCGTTCCAAGCCCGCTCGTCCCACAATTGCCCGTTGGTATGCAGGTCGATCCCGAGCGAGGCGAAGTCCGGCTCGGCGAGACGCCGGAGCAGGTTGCGAAAATGATTGCTGCCGAACGGGTCGCCGGAGCCCGTGATGTTGACCCGCTCCGCATGACGGAGCAGCGGCAGGATCGCCGTCTCGGTCAGCCGGTCGAGCTCGGCCTGCTTGCGCTTGCCGGCGACATAGGTGCGCGACCGGCAGGACGGGCAGGACAGGTTGCAGGACTTGTCGTGCGAGAGGGTGACATAGGTCGGCAGGCGATCGACCGCCCCTTTCGCCGCATAATCGTCGAGGATGGCGCGCGCCGCCGCGGAGTCGCGGTGCGGCAAGGTCCGGTTGGTGATGAAGCTGCAATGGCGGTGGTCGCAATGGCGAAACGAGCCGTCGACGATCGACTCCCGGATCATGCGCGCCGCCGGGCTCGTCCAGAGCTCCATGGCCTCGGTACCGAGCGTGCCGATCGGCGTCGGCAGCCAGACCGGGCAGCACACGAAGGCGAGGCCGGTATGGGTCGTCTCCAGCGTCGTGAACGGGTGAGGGCAGAAATGCGTCGCGAGATAGGCTTTCGTCTCGTCGTCCGGCCGCTGTGACTTGCAGCGCGCTTGGCGGCGCTTCACCATGATGTGATTGTTGACGAATCGATTCGCCGCCTCGATCCGGGCATCACCCAGGAAGGCATGGACGGATGGTTTCGTCGCGAGCCGCAGAAGGCGATCGAGGCCGAGACGCCGCAGCGCACGCCAGAGCGCGCCGCGCGCCTGCGCGAGCCGAGGAGCGACACGGATCCATCGCAGCATTCGCCGATCGTCGAGCGGACCGGTCGCAATGCTGAGGGTGTCGCCGCGGTCGGGAGAAAAAGATTTCATGGCGAACATGTACCTTCCGTGCTCGCTGCCGCGCAAGACGTGATAGAGGGGTGCGCGCCGGCCTCGGTCGCTCGCGACGAGAAGCCGAGCGAGGTCGCGATCGGGAGTGCCGTCCTGTCTTGAGCCCGGAAACGAATCTCGGCGTGGCATCGAAGGCGCGCCTCCCGCTATCGGGAAAGAACGTCCTTCTCGTCCACCCGGCGTGGCATTCCTGCGGCAGCCACAAGGTCTTCGTGTCCCAGGCACGGGCCTATCGGACCCTGGGGGCGACGGTGACGAGCCTCGCGGTCGCCGACCAGCCGGGCGCGACCGAGGGCTCGCCCTGGCACCGCGCCTATGTCGCGGCGTCGCAGGACCTCGAGGCCGACAGAAGATGCTTTTCCGGCATGCCCTGGCATCGGCTCCTCGATCCGAGGTTCCTTCGCGCGGCGGGGCGATGGCTGCACGGCAACTACGCCGAGATGCTCGTGACGACGACGCGGCTCGCTACCCTCCCCGACGGGCCTGCGCTCGGCCTTTCGCTCGATCTCGTCCATTGCAATCATTTCTTCTGCATGCCGGCCGCCCTTCGTCTCGCGGGCGGCGCCCCGGTGCTGCTCGATACGCACGACCTCCAGGCCCGCCAATATGATCTGCGCAACCGCGCCGGCTGGTCCGTGCCCCCGGTCGCCCGCTACGACGACATGCTCAGGGTCGAGCTCGACGCTTTGCGCGGGGCCGATCTGCTCGTCCATTTGAACGACGAGGAGGCCGCCGCCTTCCGCGCGCTCTTACCCGAGAAGCGTCATGCGCTGCTCTATCCGGCCGTCGAGCCCATCGCGCCGGGTCCGGGCGGGCCCGATCTCGTCATCGTCGCGAGCGCGAACTATGCGAATTTCCTCGGCCTCGTCTGGTTCCTGACCGAGGTTCTGCCGCTCGCCCCGGACATCCCGGTCCGGATCTACGGCAATGTCGATCAGGAATTTCGCATGCGCGCGCCGAGCCTTCTCAAGCGTCACGCGTCCTTGTTCCTCGGGCGCGTCGCCGATCTCGCGGCAGCCTACGGGAATGCTGCGGCGGTTCTCCTACCGACGACCGAGGGGCACGGGATCTCGATCAAGATGATCGAGGCACTGTCCTGCGGCGCTCCCTTGATTGCGACGCCTTGCGCGTTCCGAGGAATCGCCGTCGATCCGGCCGGGCTCGGCAATGTCACGCTCGCCTCGGATGCGGCGAGCTTTTCGGCCGCGCTCCGCGACGCCTTCGCCGGCAGGCATGCGCCCGCCGGGGATCGCGCCTTTGCCCCGACGCGACACCTCTACGAGACCCATTTCGCCTTCGAGCCGTTTCGCCGAGCGCTTCTCTCTCTCGTCGCGCCCTTGCTCGCGGGCTCGGAGCAGCCGACACGCGCCGAAGCCTGATCCTCGGCGTCGCGGCGATCGGCTCCGGGCTCGAGCCGATGCGAGGCGCTCAGCGTGTCCGAGACCCGCCCTCGCCGCCGTCGATCTTCTGGCCGAGAAGCGCGATGGCTTGCTGATAGACCGAAGCCGCATTCCAGGCCTGGATCGCGCCGAAATTGGGCTGACCCGGCTGGTAGCCCGCGCCCGGCTGCCAGCCATGCGCTCGCAAGAAATTCGCTGTCGAATTGAGCGCATTGGACGCGTTGTCGAGATTTCCGGTGCCGTAGTTCAGGATGTTCTTCGGCAAGAATTGCGTGTGGCCGATCTCGCCGTGCATGGATCCGCGCGTGCCGGCGGACATGATCCCGCGATCGACCAATGTCAGGGCCGCATAGAGCTGGTCGGTGAAATAGGCCGAACGGCGGCAGTCGTAGGCGAGAGTCGCCACAGCCGAGAGGGCACTCTGGTTGCCGCGCACGCTGCCGAAGCCCGTCTCCATGCCCCAGATCGCGAGCAGCGGTCCCGGCGGGACGCCGTAGCGTTGCTCGATCGAGGCGAAGAGGGCGGCATGGGACTGCTTGAGAGCACGCCCGCGCGAGACGATCGCGGAGCCGCCGCGCTTGGCGAGAAATTGATCGAGCGACAGGCGGAAGCTCTTCTGGCCGCGGTCGGCGGCGATCGTCGCCGAAGAATAATGCGTCGACATGAGAGCCGCTACGGCATTGGAGCTGACGCCCCTCGCCCGCGCTTCGCCGGCGAACTGATCCTTCCATGCCTCGAAGCCTGCCGCGCCGTTGCCGCATTGCGCAGCGCCCACCTCGCCCGCCGCGAGCACGAGCGCTATCGAGGCCGCGCTGGCGATTGTCTCGAGCTTCCCGCCCTTCCTCATTCGGTGCTCCTTTCACGCTTTCCCGCCATGGACGAAACGCCGGCCGGTCTCGCCAGCCCGAGCCGAGGCGATGATCGCGACTCTTCTGCCCGTCGCGAATCGGACCCTTCATATCAAAAACATGGCCGTGCTGCCCAGTCGGCACGCATCCGGCCGCGGGCGGCTCGGCGGCTCCGGGCGGGCTCCGTGCGCTCCCGCACATATCCGGACCCGGCCGCTGCGGTAAACGTCACGACCGCCACCCGGCGCAGCGCGCCGCTGCCATGCCCGGCTGAACCCGCCTGAATTGCCGCCGAAGAGACAAGGAGGACTGGCCAGTGGAGACCGTGACCCTATTGCACACGCGGTGGCCGAAGGACGAGTTCATCTACAACCACTCGCTCAGGAGCATCGAGGACGATGTGGACGACCTCACTGCCGAGGAGCGTGGCGCCCGCTACCAGACGAGAGAGAAGCTCCTCAGCGGGCTATGGGGAACGATGAGGATGCTCGTCGGCGGGTCCGTCCGGCTCGCGCGATTCGACGACCCGTTCAACATTCCGCTCGCTCCCGGCGAGCACCAGGAATGCGTGATGCTCGAGGGCCGGCGGGTGCACTTGGTGGTGAAAGGCGCCATCGAGGCCAAGAAGGACTTTACCACGATCGAGCGCTACCGGACCAATGACGGCAAGGTGAACAAATGGGACATCGGCTATGTCCGGATGGTGGGTCGCGATCAGCCCTACGGCCTGCGTGCCGAGACGGGCAACAAGGTGGTGAAGCAGCTGGGTGAGAAACGCAAGCCCGCCTACACGCACGATGGCGCCTGCATTCGCGTGCTGGGTGGTGCGACCGAGCAACAGCGCAATATTCTCATCCACGAAGCGACGCATGTCGGCTGGGTGGTCGGCTGCATCGGGCCGCGACCCTACGGCAACAAGGAAATCCTGCCCGAGAAACCCGGCAATGCCTCGGATCAGGCAGTGCGCGAGATCATCGCCGAGCTGAAGCGGCGGGGTGGAACCGGCAGCCTGTTCGTGTTGCGCGCCTAGATCACGATGACTTCGGATCGAATTGATCCAAGGTGATGAAATGTGATCGATTCCAAAAGCTCAGAGCGGGATGCGGACGGAGGACCGGTGTACGCATTTCCTCGTCCCGCTCTAGGCACGAGGTGTCAGTGGTCGTTTGCCGAAAGCCGATCGGTCAGCGCCAGCATCACGGCCGAGACGACGAAGACGATATGGATTCCGGCGAACCAGAACAGCTCCCGGTCCGTCGTGTTCTTGACGTCCATGAAGGCACGCAGGAGCTGAATTGCGGAGATCACGATGATCGCCGACATGAGCTTCAGCTTCAACCCACCGAAATCGATCTTGGTCATCCATGTGGGCCAAGAGGTATCTGCGCCGATATCGATGCGCGACACGAAGTTCTCGTAGCTCGAGAAGATGACGAGGATGATCAAGGCGCCCGCGAAGGTCGCGTCGATGAGCCCGAGGATCTCGACGAGCACGTCTGTCTCGGTCGCCTCCCACAGGCGCGGCAGCAGATGATGGATATGCTGCCCCATCTTCAACGCGAGGACGAGGAGGGCGAATGCCAGAGCGAGCAGGAAGAAGGCGAGCAGCCACCGGCTCGTGAAGAGGACGGCTTCGAGGAGCTTGCGAATCATGCGCAGGCACTTTCGACGGTCGTGCTCTCGAGGTCAAGCCGGGTCGTGGTCTCTGCACGCTCGCCGGATCATCGTCCCGGTCGGCTCGGTCAGGCCGAGGCGTCGTCACGCGCGACCTCGGCACATGTCTCCAGAAGACGGTCGATATGCTGCCTGATGTGAGCGGCCTCCGGGGCCGTGTGAGCGAGCGCGATCGCGCGGTCGAAGGCGATGCGGGCCTCGTCGTGGCGGCCGAGCTGGAGCAACAGGCCGCCCTTGAGCCCGAAAAAGTGGAAATAGGTCGAAAGTCGCGCCTCGAGCGGCTCGATCATTGCCAGCGCCGGCTCGGGTCCCTGGATCTTGCAGACGGCCACGGCCCTGTTGAGGGTCACGACCGGGGAAGGCTGCAAGGTTTCCAGAACGACATAGAGCTGATCGATCTTGCCCCAGCTCGTGTCGCGCGCCGTAGCGGCGGCGGCGTGCTCCGCGGCGATCGCGGCTTGGATCTGGTAGGCACCCGGCGTCTTGTGGCGCAGGGCCTTCTCGACGAGCGCGAGACCCTCCGCGATCATGGCGCGATCCCAGCGGCCGCGGTCCTGATCGTCGAGCAGCACGATCGCTCCCGTCGCATCGAGGCGGGCCGGGGCGCGGGCATGCTGCAAGAGCAGCAAGGCGAGAAGCCCCATGACTTCGCTCTCGCTCGGAAACAGGCCGAGCAGAAGGCGGGCGAGCCGGATCGCCTCCTCGCACAAGCCGACGCGGACATGGGCATCGCCGCCCGTCGCCGAATAGCCCTCGTTGAAAAGAAGGTAGATCATGGCGGCGACGGCGCCGAGCCGTTCCGCGCGCTCGACCGCGCCGGGGGCCTCGAACGGAATCTCGGCCTCGCCGATGCGGCGCTTCGCCCGCGTGATGCGCTGATCCATCGCGGCCTCGCTGACCAGGAAGGCCCGCGCGATCTCCTTGACGGAGAGGCCGGAGACGACCCGAAGCGCGAGGGCGATCTGCTGGACGGCGGGCAGCTCCGGATGGCAGCAGACGAACAGGAGGCGCAAGATGTCGTCGCGATATTGCGACGCGTCGAGCCGCTCGGCGAGGCTCGCCTCGGCATCCTCGAGGTCCGAGACATGCTCCTCGTCGGGCAGCGGGTCCTGCTTCTTGTGGCGCCTGATCTCGTCGACGCCGAAGTTGCGGCCGACGAGGACGAGCCATGCGGCCGGATCGCGGGGCGGACCATTGCGCGGCCAGGATCTCAGGGCGCGCAGGCAGGCTTCCTGGAACGCCTCCTCCGCGGTGTCGAGGTCGCGAAAATAGCGCAGCAAGGCCGCGATCGCCCGCGGCCGGGCGGCACGAACGGCGGCATCGATCCAGGCGAGGTCGGTCATTTCGGCCCGCCCCCCGGCTCGAAATAGGCGATCGGGCGAATCTCGAGCGCTCCCGATCCGTGCAGGAAGGATTTCGCCGCCTCGATCGCCTCCTCGAGGCTCGAGCAGTCGAGCACCCAGAACCCGAGAAATTGCTCCTTGGTCTCGGCGAACGGCCCGTCGAGGACGACGGGCTCCTTGCCGGATCTGATCGTCGTCGCCGTCGTCGTCGGCATCAGCCGCACGACCGGGCCGAGCTTGCCGGCCGCGGCGAGCTTGCGGTTGTGGGCCAGGTGCTCGGCCATGACCGCGTCGTCCTTTTGCTTCGTCCAGGACCCGACGATCGCTTCCGAATCGTAGCAGAGGACGGCATAGAGCATCGTGGTCTTCCCTTCCTACCCGTGACGAGGACGAACGAGCATGCCCTATTCCGACATGCTCGATAAGGGTGGACGTTGTTACCGTGCCGGCAGCGAGACCGCTCGACGACGAGGGGATTCGACCGTTCGATGAAGGAGATCATCGTGGACGACGCCAACGCCCGCAACCCACCGCCGCGCCGCGAGGATTACACGATCGTCGCCGGCTCGCGGGGTCCGCGCCGCGATTTCCGGATCACGGTCGGCCTGCGCGAGGGATGGGATCCCGAGGCCGGCCGCGTCTTCGACGTTTCCGAGGCGGTGCGCACGGCACGCGCCTGGATGAAGCGCCGGACCGAGGCCGGGCTGCCCGCGCTCTCCGGCATGTTCACGCGTGCCGAGGTGACCTACGCTTGGCCGCGCCCCGACGGTTCGGCGGGATCCGATCGCGAGCCGGTCGCGATCTTCACCGGGGAGGCCGTCCATGCCTATCTCGGCCATCTCCCGGACGAGGTGATCGAGGCCATGCTGAACGAGCTCGCGATCGAGCTCGCCATCGCGCTCGGCCAGGAGCGGATCTACGTCGCCTTCTGCGACCGGACCTGGATCCTCGACGCCGGCCAGGATGACGCGGAAGCAGTCTGAGTGCATCCTGTTCCGACAGGATGGGTATGCGGCTCGCTTTCTTCGACTTTTCCCCCGACGCGAACCGAAAGCCGGTTCGCCGAAAAGCGTTCACCCGACCGGGTCACGGCTCGGCTGGACTCGTCGTGCTCGGTGACTTCCGAATTGATTGACGAATGACTGCTTTCGGAACACGACAAATGCAAAATAGGCTAGGCTGCGCCGATGCTCCAAGGGGCGGGAACAGCAACGGCGGATCGAGGCGGGGCAGGAACCTCGGGTGTTGCCCGAAGGCTCGCCGCGAGCCTCACTGCGTTTCGACGGCACGTCGAGCGCGCCGCCGAGACCGAGGTCGCGCTGCGCCGGCCGTTTCTCTGGCTTCCGGTCGCCGCCGGCGCGGGCGCGATCGCCTATCTGACCGCCGAACGCGATCCCTCCCTTTGGCTCGTGCTGCCGGCGGCGCTCGCCTGCGGCTGGCTCGCCTGGCGCACGCGCGAGCACAGAGCCGTCTTCTTCGCCTTTTGTGCGCTCTGCGCCTTCTTCGCCGGCGAGCTTTCGGCGGCCTGGCGCACGGCGCGGGTCGCGGCACCGGTGATCGAGCGAACCACCATCGCGACGGTCGAGGGCTTCGTCGAGCAGATGGACTTTCGCCGCAAGGGCGCTCGTTTCGTCCTGGCGGTCCACAAGGCGGAGGGCCTCGCGCCGGACGCGACGCCGGCTCGCGTGCGCCTGACCACGCGGCGCACGCCGCCTTTCGAGGCCGGGACCTATGTGCGCCTGAAGGCGCGCCTGCTGCCGCCCGCTCGGGCGAGCCTGCCGGGGGGCTATGATTTCGCGCGCGATGCTTATTTCGCGCGGCTCGGTGCGGTCGGCAACACGCTCGGCAAGATCGAGAGCTTGACCGCGCCGGTCGCGCCGTCGCTCGAGCTCGAGGCCCTCATGGCGCTCGATCGAGGCCGCAACGCCTTGTCGCGGCGCATCGATTCCGTCATCGGCGGAGAGTCCGGAGCGATCCTGGTCTCGATGGTCACCGGCAAGCGGGATCTCATGTCCGGCGAGGCGAACGAGGTCATCCGCGAGGCCGGACTTTCCAACATGATCGCGATCTCCGGACAGCAGATGACGCTCGTGGCGGCGATCTGCTTCGTGGGCCTGCGCCGCATTCTCGCACTGAGCCCGACGCTGGTATTGCGCTATCCGATCAAGAAATGGGCGGCCTTCGGCGCCGTCTTTCTCGCGATCTTCTACGATCTTTCGACCGGCTCGTCCGTCAGCACGGACCGCGCCATGTTCATGACCTTGATCCTGCTCGGCGCCGTGCTGCTCGATCGACAGGCGCTCAGCATGCGCAACCTCGCTTTGGCGGCCCTGGCCGTGATCGTGACCGAGCCGGAGGCGCTTTTCGGGGCGAGCTTCCAGCTCTCCTTCGCCGCCGTCGCCGCGCTCGTCGCCGTCTACGAGGCGCGCCTCGACGCCATGGCGCGCGAGCGCGAGCAACTCTACCGGCCGACCTTGCGTGACGGGATACGGGAAAAGCACCGTCCTCGGGTCGACGCTTTCATGCGGCTCACGCGGAACGGATTCGGTGCGATGGTCCTCACGACCCTCTGCGCCACGGCCGCGACGGCCTCGTTCGTCGTCGGGTTCCTCGTCGTGCCCGGCTCGCTGCTCGGCGCCCTGCTCAGCCCGCTCGGGCTCGACGCCTGGATCTGGAGCGGTCTCGGGCTCGTGATGGACGGGATCATGACCGCGGCGCGGGTCGCCGGTCATTTGCCGGGCGCGACACTCCACCTGCCCGCCTTCGCGCCTTGGGCAATCGTCTTCCTCTCCCTCGCCGTGCTCTCGGTGGTCCTGTGGCGCACCTGGACCTTTCGCGCCATGGCCATTCCCTTCGCGCTCGTCGGCTTCGTCGGCGTGACGGCGGGCCAGGCTTTCGACGTCGCGATCGCACCGACGGGCGAAGCCGTGGCGCTGCGAGGCCCGGACGGCAAGCTCACGGTCATCGGATCGCGCCCGAGCCTGTTCGCCGCCGAGCAATGGCTGCGCGCCGATGCCGACGGGCGGGCGGGCCGCGAGGCCGTCCGCAAGGCCGCCTGCGACGAGACCGGCTGCATCGGCGAGCTGCAGAACGGGCGCATTCTCGCGCTGGTCCTCGACAAGGCCGCCTTCGCCGAGGATTGCGTCCGCGCCGACATCGTCGTCACGCCGCGCTTCGCACCAATCGGATGCGCAGCGAGCCTCGTCATCGACCGCGACACGCTGCGCCAGACCGGCGCATTGACCTTGGCCTTCACCGAGAAGGGCATCACGCAGCGCACCGCACGCGGGCCGAACGAGGATCGGCCTTGGTCGAAGGCACCGAAACCGCGCTGGGGCCGCAGCGCGCCTCTCTCCGAGGGCTCGGACGCCGACGACGAGGGCATCGTCACGGCACCGGGGCTCGAGCACGCGCGCGATCGGGCCGACGCCGACGACGGCGCCCCGCCGTGACGAGATCACGATGACCTTGGATCGACTCGATCCGAGGTCATGAACGTGATCGATTCAATGGTTTAGAGTGGGATGCGGGCGGAAGACCGGTGTCGACTTTTCCTCATCCCGCTCTTGTGCGCTCGCGGCTCAGTAGCGGCGGATGAGGCTCACGAGCTTGCCCTGGATCCGCACGCGATCGGGACCGAAGATTCGAGTCTCGTAGGCGGGGTTTGCGGCCTCGAGCGCGATCGAGGCGCCGCGCTTGCGCAGCCGCTTCAAGGTCGCCTCCTCGTCGTCGATCAGAGCGACCACGATGTCGCCCGTTTCCGCCGTGTCCTGCTTGCGGATCACCACCGTGTCGGCATCGAAGATGCCGGCCTCGATCATCGAATCGCCGCGCACCTCGAGCGCATAATGCTCGCCCGCCGGCAGCATGTCGGGGGGCAGGCTGATCGTATGGCTGCGGTTTTGCAGCGCTTCGATCGGCGTGCCGGCCGCGATCCGGCCCATGACGGGGATCGCGACGACGGAACGGCCGAGCTCGTCGTCGGAGCTCGAAGGCGGCAGGGGGCGCACCCGCCCGAGGCTCCCCTCGATCACGCTCGGCTCGAACCTCTTGCTGCGTTCGGCCTCGCCCAACGCCGTCCCACCCGGCAGCCGCACGACCTCGAGCGCCCGCGCGCGATTGGGCAGCCGCCGGATGAAGCCGCGCTCCTCGAGGGCGAGAATCAGACGGTGGATGCCGGACTTCGAGCGCAGATCCAAGGCGTCCTTCATCTCGTCGAACGAAGGCGGAACCCCGGTCTCCTTGAGGCGCTCGTGGATGAAGCGCAACAGCTCGCTCTGCTTCTTGGTCAGCATGGGGGTCTCGGCCTTTCGCGGCGTCGGGCTCGTCTGGCTCCAGCGCGAGCCTTTTACCGCCAAACCGGGAAAATGTCACGCACAAATAGGGAACGCAACGCATACATTCGCGCTGTGTTCGACAAAGTCGAGAGGCCCGCGGGGTGCATTGCCGGGGCTCGAAGGGTTCGGCTCGGCCGACCGAGCGCCTCGCCCTCGATGGAATTTCCCAGCAGGACGAGCCTCCCCCGCCACAGCTCGGCAACCGCCGCCTAATTCGCTTCGGCGAGCCGCGCGGCGTAGCGGGCCATGAGATCGACCTCGAGGTTGACCGCGTCCCCTGCCCGCTTGTCCTTCCAGGTCGTGACCTCGAGCGTATGCGGGATCAGGAGCACGGAAAATTCGCTGCCGGCGACGCTATTGACGGTCAGCGACGTACCATCGAGGCAAACCGAGCCTTTTTCCGCGACGAATCGCGCGAGATCGTCCGGCGCACGGAAGAGGATCTTCCGCATGCCGTCGAAATCCTCGATTTGCGTGATCGTCGCGACGGCGTCGATATGGCCGGTCACGAGATGGCCGCCGAGCTCGTCGCCGAGCTTCAGCGAGCGCTCGAGATTGAGCTTCGTCCCGACGGCCCACCGACCTGCTGTCGTGCGGAAAAGAGTCTCGGCCGCGACATCGACCTCGAAGAAGCTGCGGTGCCCCGCGCCTCCGACCGCGACGACGGTGAGGCAGGGGCCGGCGCAGGCGATCGAGGCGCCGATCGCGATTCCCTCCACCGGATAGGAGCAGAGGATCCTCAGGCGCTTCAGGGCGCCGCGATCCTCCACGCTCGAAACCTCGCCGATATCGCTGACGAGACCCGTGAACATCAGATGCGTCTCGCGTAATGGGTGAGCCGGTCGGCGCCGAGCAGGCGCGTCGCGACAACCTCGTAGCGCTCGGGATCGGCGAGGAGCTCCGCCGCGACGGGCCCGAGACCGGCGACGCCCTCCCGCCCGAGCGCCTTCGGCGCGGTGAGGATCAGGACCTCGTCGACGACGCCCTGCTCGACGAGCCGCGAGGCGAGACGCGGGCCTCCTTCGCAGAACACGCGCGTGAGGCCGCGTGCGGCAAGAAGCGCGAAGGCAGCGGGAAGGTCGATGCTGCCGGTCGTCGGCTCGCGCGGCACGAGCGCGACCTCCACCTTGTTCTGGCGCAGCCGATCCGCGACGGCAGCGGGTGCGCCTTCCCCGCCGATGACGAGCGTCGGAAATTTTTCTGCGGTCGCGGAGAGCCGCGTCTCCTGCGGCAGCGCGAGGTCGCTCGCGAGCACGACGCGCAAGGGCCGACGCGCGTCCATCCCGGGCAGGCGCACCGTCAGGAGCGAATCGTCGGCCCTGATCGTACCGCTGCCGACCAGGATCGCATCGTGAAGCGCACGCTGGACATGGACGAAGCCGTTGGCCGCGGCGCCCGTGATGACGAGGCGCTTGTCGTGGTGCGAGCCCGCGGCATAGAGGTCCGCGGTCAAGGCGAGCTTCAATGTCACGAGCGGTCGCCCGATCGAGACTCGGCGGATATGGCCGAGATTGGCGCGGCGCGCCTCGTCGGCGAGGATCCCGCCGGTCACCTCGAGACCGGCTTCCACCAGCTGCGCGTGGCCCTGCCCGGCGACGCGCGGATCGGGGTCGCCGACGGCATAGACGACCCGCGCCAGGCCCGCGGCGATGATCGCGTCCGTGCAGGGCGGCGTTTTGCCGTGATGGCTGCACGGCTCGAGCGTGACATAGAGCGTCGCGCCTCGGGCGGCGGGTCCGGCCTCGCGCAGCGCCTCGGTCTCGGCATGCGGCCGGCCGCCGGGCTTGGTCCAGCCGCGGGCGATGAGGGCGTCGCCCGAGACCACGAGCGCGCCGACCGCCGGATTGGGCGCACAGAGCCCGAGGCCGCGCCTAGCGAGCGCCAGGGCCGCGGCCATGAAGCGCCGGTCCGTCTCGGAGTCGCTCATGCCCGGCTCGGCGAGCGGGCCCGCGGCGGCTCCTCGAGCGAGTCGTCCGCGCCGACCTGCGGACCATTCGCGAGCTCGTCGATCAAGGCGTTGAAATCACGCGTCTCGCGGAAGTTGCGATAGACCGAGGCGAAACGCACATAGGCGACTCCGTCGAGCCCGCGGAGCCCCTCCATCACGAGCTCGCCGATCCGCTCGCTCGGGATGTCGCTGTCACCTTGGCTTTCGAGCTGGCGCACGATCCCGTTCACCATGCGCTCGACCCGATCCGCCTCGATCGGCCGCTTGCGCAAGGCGATCTCGATCGAGCGCGAGAGCTTCTCGCGATCGAACGGGACCCGCCGGCCGCTTTTCTTGACGACGGTCAGCTCGCGGAGCTGCACCCGTTCGAAGGTGGTGAACCGGCCGCCGCAATCCGGGCAGACCCGGCGACGGCGGATCGCGGCGGAATCGTCAGTCGGCCGCGAATCCTTCACCTGGGTTTCAAGGCTGCCGCAGTAGGGGCAACGCATGGCGGACCAGCCTCGGTTCCTGACGTCGAGCCCTATTCATGACCCCACCGATCGAGGACCTGTCAAGGCTTTCGAGCTCGACCTCGGCCGAGCCGTCGGCGCGAGCGGGGAGTCAGCCGTAGCGCCAGCTCCGCCCGATGCCGACCATGGGGGCTTCGAAGCATTTCCAGGAGGCCCATGCGATCCCGGCGGATAGGATCAGGGCCGCAAAACTGACCGCGAACTGCGGCAGGTCCCGACATCGGGCCTGCCGCCCAGGACGAGGCCGCGCAGGGCGCCGGCGACAGGCTGATGGATCAGGTAGAGGCCATTGGAGATGGAACCGAGGCAGCGCCATCCCGCACCGCGAAAACAGTGCAAGGCCCGCCAGCCGCGCACGGCGAGAAGGACATAGGCCGCGCAGGCTGCGGCGGCGAGAAGCGGCGCGAGCACGAGAAACAGGCTGTTCCCCGTCAGGTGGCGGTGGAGGAAAAGAGCGGCCGTCGCAAGCATTGCCGCGGGGCCGAGCAGCCACAGATGCGTCTCGTTCATGCTAGTGCGGTTTCCGATCCGGCCGGATCGGAAACCGCTCGAGAAACGCCGTCAGTAGTAGATCGGGAACTTGCTCGTCAGCTCCGCGACGGACGCCTTCACCTTTTCCTCGACCGCGCCATTGCCGGTGTCACCGTTCTTGGCGAGCCCGGACAGCGTCTCGGCGATCAGCTCGCCGATCTTCTTGAACTCGGCGACGCCGAAACCGCGCGACGTTCCGGCCGGCGCGCCGAGCCGGATCCCGGAGGTGACCATCGGGCTCGCGGTATCGAAGGGCACACCGTTCTTGTTGACGGTGATATGGGCACGGCCGAGCGAGGCCTCGGCCGCCTTGCCGGTGAGGCCCTGCGGGCGCAGATCGACGAGCATCAGATGATTGTCGGTGCCGCCCGAGGTGATCGCCCAGCCGCTCGCCTGCAGCGTCTCGGCCAGCGCCTTGGCATTGGCGACGACCTGCTGGGCATAGAGCTTGAAGCTCGGCTGCAGCGCCTCGCCGAAGGCGACCGCCTTGCCGGCGATCACGTGCATGAGCGGACCGCCCTGGAGGCCCGGGAAGACCGCCGAGTTGATCTTCTTGGCGATCGCCTCGTCGTTGGTGAGGACGAGACCGCCGCGCGGCCCACGCAAGGTCTTGTGGGTGGTGGAGGTCACGACATGGGCATGCGGGAAGGGCGAGGGATGCACGCCGCCGGCGACGAGACCCGCGAAATGGGCCATGTCGACGAAGAAATAGGCGCCGACCGAATCGGCGATCTCGCGGAACCGCGCGAAATCCCAGAACCGCGGATAGGCCGAGCCGCCCGCGAGGATGAGCTTCGGCTTGTGCTCCTCGGCGATCTTGGCGACGGCATCCATGTCGATCCGCTGGGTGTCCTGCGTCACGCCATAGGGCACCGGCTTGAACCAGCGGCCGGAGAGGTTGACCGGCGAGCCGTGGGTGAGATGGCCGCCGCAGGCGAGGTCGAGGCCGAGGAACGTGTCGCCGGGCTGCAGCAGGGCCAGGAACACGGATTGATTGGCCTGGCTCCCGGAATTCGGCTGCACATTGGCGAACTTGCAATCGAACAGGCGCGTCACGCGCTCGATCGCGAGAGTCTCGACGATATCGACATATTGGCAGCCGCCGTAGTAGCGCCGGCCCGGATAGCCTTCCGCATATTTGTTGGTGAGCACCGAGCCTTGCGCTTCCAGCACGGCTTTCGAGACGATGTTCTCGGAAGCGATCAGCTCGATCTCGTGCTGCTGGCGGCCGAGCTCCTGCCCGATCGCCTTCGTGACCTCGGGATCGGCCTCGGCGAGGGTGGCCTCGAAGAACGGATTCGGAGCTGGCCTTTCGGCTGCGGACTGGCTCATGAATGGAAGCTCCTGTGCAAGATGGCGGCGCGGTCGGGAAAATGCGCGCGGCTGGAAGAGCCTTCTCGTCGAGACGAGAATAGTGCGGAGCCCTTGCTTCTAGCACGCGGATTTCCGGGCGTGAAGGGTATCCGGCGTGCCGCAACCCGTGCCTAATCGTGCCGTAGCCAGGTCACCGAAGTAAAGGCGCCGAGCCAGGATCCCGCCGCGGCGAACAGCACATAGATCGCCTGCTCGGTATAGCTAATCACGGCGAAAGCCGAGAGGAGATACCAGATGCCGCTCCAATTGGCGGCCCAGATTCGGCGCCTCGCCTGAACCGAGGCGGTGAACAGCACATAGGCGGCGTCGGTCAGCGTCGCGCAGACGAGCACGCCCGCGGCGATCCAAGGATCGACAGCAAACCCATCGACGGCAAAGCTCATGGGACCTCCTTCCATCGGCTCGAGTCGAGCCGAGAAAGGAGACCCTCGTTCGGGTGTCAAGAAGTCCTGCCTTCGCTTCGCGCGCCGGCCCCGGCCGCACCCGACGATGCGTCGGCGAAAGCTCGGGTCAGGGAAGATGCTTCGCGCGGCAGGATCTTCGAACGGGTGACATAGCGCCGAGACGGCACCCTCTCGCCGGGCGCCACGCCTCGGCGCCCGAACCCGTCACGCCGAGGCGATATATTCCCGCATCGCGGAATGCTCTTGCTCCATCTCGGCGAGGCGATATTTCACGAGGTCGCCGATCGAGACGATGCCGACGAGCTTCTGGTCCTGGACCACCGGCAGATGGCGGAAGCGACGGTTGGTCATCATCTCCATCGTGTCGGGAACGGTGTCCGCCTCCGTGACGGTGACGACGTTCGTGGTCATGTGCTTCGAGACCGCGTCGTGCAGCACGCCCGCGCCTTTCTTGCCGACCACCCGTACGATGTCGCGCTCGGACAGGATCCCGAGCACGCGCCGCTGGCCATCGGCGATCACGACGGCGCCGATGTTCTTCGTCGCCAGGATTTCCGCGATATCGGCGAGGGTGCGATGCGGCTCCGCCGTGACAACGTCCCGTCCCTTGGTCCCCAGTATGAGTGCAACCGTCATGCTCACCTCCCCGCTTCGATCATTTATGACAATGCTGCCCGCGGCTCGCGGCGACCGCGCGTTGCTGGTCAGATTGCACGGGTTTTCTTGTCCACGCAAGCATCGGCGACGGATCGAGCTTGCGGCGCTTCCTTGTTCTTCGCACCTGCAAAATATTACGTAAGGATTCGAAGCTCGCTGCGGCAGCTCGTGCGGAACCCGTGTGGCGGCACGGCGTTTTTTCTCGAGGCACTGCTTCGGCGCGTGGCTTTGCCCCGGAAGCCTGCGACCTTCCACGAGCCCCTGCCCCGGCAGTCGCCGATCTCGTGACGAGGCAGCGATTTCCATGACCGCGAAGGACGTCAAGTTTTCCACCGAGGCGCGCGACAAGATGCTGCGCGGAATCGACCTTCTCGCGCAAGCCGTCGAGGTGACGCTCGGCCCCAAGGGCCGCAATGTCGTGATCGAGAAATCCTTCGGCGCACCGCGGATCACCAAGGACGGCGTGACGGTCGCCAAGGAGATCGAGCTTCCCGACAGGTTCGAGAACATGGGCGCGCAAATGCTGCGCGAGGTCGCCGCCAAGACCAGCGACACGGCCGGCGACGGAACCACGACCGCGACCGTGCTCGCCCATTCGATCGTGCGCGAAGGCGTCAAGGCCGTCGCCGCCGGCATGAACCCGATGGATCTCAAGCGCGGCATCGATCTCGCCGTCGACGCAATCGTGGCCGACTTGCGGAGCCACGCGAGGAAGGTCGTCACCAACGAGGAGATCGTGCAGGTCGGCACGATCTCGGCCAACGGCGACGCGGAAGTCGGGCGTATTCTCGCCGACGCCATGGCGAAGGTCGGCAACGAAGGCGTCATCACCGTGGAGGAGGCCAAGAGCCTTTCGACCGAGCTCGACGTCGTCGAGGGCCTGCAATTCGACCGCGGCTATCTCTCGCCCTACTTCGTGACCAATGCGGAAAAGATGCGCGCCGATCTCGACGACGCCTATCTCCTGATCCACGAGAAGAAGCTCTCCGCTCTGCAGGTGCTGCTGCCCTTGCTCGAGCTCGTCGTCCAGTCCGGCAAGCCGCTTCTCGTGATCGCCGAGGATGTCGAGGGCGAGGCTCTGGCGACGCTCGTCGTCAACAAGCTCCGCGGGGGCTTGAAGGTCGCAGCGGTGAAGGCGCCGGGCTTCGGCGATCGGCGCAAGGCCATGCTGCAGGACATCGCCATCGTGACCGGCGGGACGATGATCTCCGAGGAGCTCGGCATCAAGCTCGAGCATGCCGGACTCGACATGCTCGGCCGCGCGCGGCGTATCGTCGTCGAGAAGGACACGACGACCATCATAGACGGCGCCGGCGACAAGGAGAGCATCGCGGCGCGGATCGCACAGATCAAGGCCGAGATCGAGACCTCGACCTCGGACTACGACAAGGAGAAGCTGCGCGAGAGGCTCGCCAAGCTCGCGGGCGGCGTCGCCGTGATCCGCGTCGGCGGAGCGACCGAGGTCGAGCAGCGCGAGCGCAAGGATCGGGTGGACGATGCGCTCCATGCGACGCGCGCGGCCGTCGAGGAGGGAATCTTGCCGGGCGGCGGCATTCCGCTCTTGCGGGCGGCGCGCTCGCTCGCGGGCCTTGCTCCCGCGAATGCCGACCAGAAGGCGGGGATCGACATCGTGCGCCGCGCGATCCAGGCCCCGGTGCGGCAGATCGCGATCAATGCCGGCGAGGACGGATCGATCATCGTCGGAAAGCTCGTCGAGAGCCAAGACTATTCGTGGGGGTACAATGCCGTCACCGGCCAATATCAAGACTTGATCGCGGCCGGGGTGATCGATCCGGCGAAGGTCGTGCGCACCGCGCTCGAGGACGCGGCCTCGGTCGCCTCGCTCCTGGTCATGACGGAAGCCATGGTCGCCGAGAAGCCGAAGCCCGAGCGCGCGCCCGCGCATGCCGGAGCCGGCATGGGCGGCATGGACTATTGACGTCGCAGTCCTCGTGCCGCGCTTCACGAAGGCACGGCACTCGTGCTTTAGTCCCGCGTCGGCAGCGGCGCGGGACCATCGACGTGATCTATGACTTCGGCATTATCGGCGCAGGAATCGTCGGCCTCGCGACCGCCCGCGAAATCTTGCGCGCCCGCCCCGGCGCCTCCCTCGTCCTGCTCGAGAAGGAAGGCGAGATCGCGCGCCACCAGACGGGGCACAACAGCGGGGTCGTCCACGCCGGCATCTACTACGCGCCGGGAAGCTTCAAGGCGAAGCTCTGCCGCGAAGGGGCCGAGGCGACCAAAGCCTTCTGCGCCGAGCACGACATTCCGGTCGAGACCTGCGGCAAGCTTCTCGTCGCGACGAACGAGAAAGAATGCGCCCGCCTCGATGCGCTCCACGAGCGCTCGATCGAGAACAATGTCGAGGTCGAGCGGATCGATTCGAAGGAGCTCACATGCCGCGAGCCCGACATCTGCGGGTTGGCAGCGCTCTTCGTCCCTTCGACCGCGATCGTCGACTACAAGCGCGTCGCGGCGGCCCTCGCCCAGGCCATCCAGGCGGCGGGAGGGGAAATCGCGCTCGGCGAGACCGTCGAGGCGATCCGCGAGCATGGCCCCGGAGTCGAGATCCGCACGCCCCGGCGAACCTTCGAGGTGAAATCCCTCGTCGCCTGCGCGGGCCTCCAATCCGACCGGATCGCCGCACTGGCGGGGGCGAGGATCGACCACAGGATCATCCCGTTTCGCGGCGAGTTCTACACCTTGCCGAGATCGCGTCGGGGACTGATCTCGAGCCTGATCTATCCGGTCCCGAACCCCGAGCTCCCCTTCGTCGGCATTCATCTCACCAAGACGATCGACGGCGGCATCATCGTCGGCCCCAACGCCGTGCTCGGCCTCGCCCGCGAAGGCTATCCGAAGCTCTCCGTCGATGCTCGCGACATCGCCGATTTCCTCCGGTTCCCGGGCTTCTGGCGTACCGTCGGGAAGCACCTTAAGCCGGGACTCGCCGAGCTGCGCGATTCGCTCTGGAAGCGCTCCTATCTCGCGCAATGCCGAAAATACTGCCCGAGCCTGACCCTCGACGATCTCGGGCCCGGGCGCGTCGGCATCAGGGCGCAAGCCGTCTCGCGCGACGGGACGCTCGTCCACGACTTTCTCTTCGCGGAGACAGAGCGCATGCTGCATGTCTGCAACGCGCCCTCGCCTGCCGCGACCTCCGCGATCCCGATCGGCCGAATGATCGCGGGCAAGGTCCTCGCCCGCTCGGCGAGGACATGACGCGCCCGAGGACCGAAACCTTTTCTCCGGGATGTGCGTAAGCGCACGCAGCACCTGTCGCCGGCCGTGCATGGGCCACGCATCATCCAGCTCGAGCGGTCTCCGAACTCGAATCGGAAACCCGCTCTCCTTCGTATCGCCGCGATCTCGCATCGATGTCGATCACTCGAAACATCGAGATCGAGACGCGAGCCGGCGCCCACCACGCCGGCAATCGCGCCAACGGAGAAACCTGCAGTGACGACCACACCCACGCCCGACACCATCCTGCAAATCGGGTTCGGCTTCTGGGGATCGAAGGTGCTTCTGAGCGCCGTCGAGCTCGGCCTCTTCACCGCGCTCGCCGAAGGACCGGCCGATGTCACCGACCTGTCGAAGCGGCTCGGCTTGCACGAAAGGTCGGCGCGGGATTTCCTCGATTCCCTCGTCGCCATGAGGCTCCTCGATCGCAACGACGGGCTCTACACCAATGCTGCCTCGACCGACCTCTTCCTCGATCGCAAGAAACCGACCTATGTGGGCGGCCTGCTGGAGATGGCCAATGCGAGGCTCTACCAATCCTGGGGGCATCTGACCGACGCGCTGAAGACCGGCAAGAGCCAGAACGAGGCGAAGGAAGGGGAAGACCTCTTTGCCGCGCTCTATGCCGATCCGGCCAAGCTGCGCGGCTTCCTCGAGGCCATGAGCGGCGTGAGCCTCGGTGCGGCACTGGCGATTGCGGCAAAATTCCCTTGGAAGGATTACAAGACCTTCGTCGATGTGGGCGCGGCGCAGGGCATGGTTCCCGTCACGCTCGCGCAGCACCATCCTCACCTGCGCGGGATCGGCTTCGATCTCCCGCAGGTGAAGCCGATCTTCGAGGACTTCGTCGCCGCGCGAGGGCTCACCGATCGCCTGTCGTTTCGAGCCGGGAGCTTCTTCAGCGACCCGCTACCGAAGGCCGACGTGATCATCATGGGCCACATCCTCCACGACTGGAACCTCGAGGAAAAGCGCCTGCTGCTGTCCAAGGCCTATGACGCGCTCGACAAGGGAGGCGCTCTGATCGTCTACGAGGCTTTGATCGACGACGAGCGGCGTGAGAACGCCTTCGGTCTCTTGATGAGCCT
Organism: Beijerinckiaceae bacterium; assembly: GCA_024304885.1. Taxonomy (GTDB): domain Bacteria; phylum Pseudomonadota; class Alphaproteobacteria; order Rhizobiales; family Beijerinckiaceae; genus Methylocapsa. The sequence continues at coordinate 1,238,306 of JALJOM010000003.1, read as the reverse complement.
CAACATGCTGATCGAGACCCCGGGCGGGTTCGACTACACGGGCGCGGATTGCCGGAGCTGGATGCACGAGGCGGGCTTCTCGACGACGCGCGTCGAGCATCTCGTCGGCCCCGACTCTATGGTCGTCGCGGTCAAATAGATGGGTTCGCGCTTCAAGAACGCGCCGAGCCCGTCTCGGCGCGCGCGATCGGTTCCGCGCTGCTCGGGCCGCGGCTTCGGTGCTCGCCTTATCGCGGAATTTCGACGCGAACCGGCGTTCGGTTCGCTGGAAATTGCTCTAATGCCGGCGTCCGGACATCATCTCGGCCTCGAGCCGCACCATTCCCAAGAGATAGGCCAGAAAGTCGAGCCGCGCCGACCGTGCCAGGCCCACCAGCTCCTCGCTCGAGACGGCCAAGTGCGCTGCGATGGATCGAGCCTCCGCGCTCAAATCTCGTTTCGGCGCTCGGCCACCATCGTTGGTCGGAGCCGAGGGAACGCATATCGGATTATTGCAACGTGTACGCTTGGACATAGTAACGAACTCTTCGAGGCGCAGGGGAACGTCCGGCACGGTAGCTTCGATGAGCACCCACGCCTATGCATACTGTAAAATTGGCTCGTTTGCTATGATAATTTTCTCGGCACGAGATCTAGAGGGAGCATATGTGGGTCGGCATTCTTGCTACATCGATATACCTATTGCGATGCAGGCCTTAGACTCTCTCCACGCCTTTTGCCTTACGACGTTCGGCCTAACGAGGTGACGCCCTGCGTCCGCCACCCGCTCGCACCTATCGGCAACGGCCGCACGGCTCCGAGCCACCCTCGCAGGCCCTTCAGATCATGTGGGTTGTCTCGGGTTGCATCTCGTGGAGGTAGAATCCTTCCAGCGGATCGACGTCGGCTTCCCAGGGCGCCTCCTTCAAGACACGGCACATGTCCTTGTAGCCGGCCGCCCAGCGCGAGCGAATTCCGGCGCGGCTGAAGTCGATATCCTTGGTGTGGTCCTCCCCGTCGAGGCGCGGCGCGAGCAGCCGCACCACATGCATCTGCGTGAGGCAGCCGTAGCTCGCCATCTCGCGGACGAGAGCGCTGCGGCGCTCGTCCTCCGGCACCCGCGCGGCGAGCTCGGCAATGTAGTGCCTGAGCCGGTGGATTTGCCTCTGGCGCCGGATCTGGCTCACCGCGCGGCTCGAATATTGGATATCCTTCTGCCGGTTCAGGACCTCACGGATCGTCTCCGGCTCGGGGCCTGTGGGATTCCAGATATGGACCGCGAAGACGAGCGAGTTGCGGCGCGGGTTGTCGTCGAACACGGCCTCGGTCGGCGTGTTGGAGAGGATGCCGCCGTCCCAGTAGAGCTCGCCGTCGATCCGGATCGCGGGAAAGGCCGGCGGCAAGGCCCCCGACGCCATCACGTGGCGCGCATCGAGCTTCGTCTCCCGGCTGTCGAAATAGCGCATCTCGCTCGTGCGCACGTTCGCCGCGCCCACGGTGAGGCGCGGCCCCCCACACTCGATCCGCTCGAAGTCCACGAGCTCGTTCAAGGTCTCGGCGAGCGGGCTCGTGGAATAGAAGCCCGCGGTCTCCGCGGAAAGGCGCATGTCGGGGCCGAGAAAGGCGAGCGGATTGGGCCTGAAGAAACGAGCAACCCCAGTCGTCAGCGTCACGAGGCTCGGCAGCCCGACGCCCGGCGGCGACAGGCCGAGGAAGGCGTCGAGCGCCGGTGCGCGGCCGACGCGGCTCCAGAACATTTCGAGCTTTTCGAGCCTCTCCGTGGGGGCATTGCCGCAGACGAGGCTCGCGTTGATGGCGCCGATCGAGGTGCCGATCACCCAATCGGGCTCGATTCCGGCCTCCTGCATCGCCTGGTAGACGCCCGCCTGATAGGCGCCGAGGGCGCCACCGCCCTGGAGCACGAGGACGATCTGCCCACATTCGGAGAGCTTTCGTACCTCGGCGCGCGCGACTGCGCCGGCCTGTGACGCGGCGCTCGAGGCACCGCCGGAAGGTTCTCGTTCGTGGGCTCGGTCCATGGCCGCCTCCGCATGCATTCGAGACGAACGCTAGGCGCAACCGCGCGGTTGCGGAAATAGGACTTGCCTAAGAAATTCATAGCCCGATGCTATTGGCACGATCCGATCGGCCGAGGTTCGATGGCGCATGGACAAGGGCGGATCTCGACGAGAGGCACCGAGCGACGAGCCCGGACCCGCGGACGTGCTCGCCGAGATCCTGGCGATGCGCGCGCCGCTGCGGGAGCGGCTCGCGGCCTATGTCGATGTCATGGTCGCCGAGGGATCGCCCTTCGTCGCCGCCTATGACCGGCTCGTCGATCATCTGGCGAAGGCCGAGGTCGGCGCGGGAGCCCCGGCTCCGGGCGAGACGATGCCGCCTTTCGTGCTGCCGGATCAATCGGGCCGGCTCGTCGGCCTCGAGGACATCGTCGGCGCCGGGCCGGCGATCCTGAGCTTCAACCGCGGTCCCTGGTGCCCGTTCTGCCAGATCGAGCTTGCGACCCATCTCGAAGCCCTGCCCACTCTGGCGAGCCACGGGGCGAGGCTCGTCTCGATCATGCCGGAGCCCCGGTCGAGCACAGCGCCGCTCGCACGCGCCCTCGGCGAGAGGCTCGTCGTCCTGTCCGATATCGACAACGGATATGCGTTGTCGATCGGCCTCGCCATGTGGGTCGGCGACGAGGTCATCGCGCTCATGCGCGAGCACGGGCTCGACCTCGGCGCGTTCCAAGGCAACGAGGGATGGATGCTCCCGCTGCCCGCGACTTTCGTCCTCGATCGCGAGGCCCGTGTGCTGGCGCGGTGGGTCGATCCGGATTTTCGCACGCGGATGGAGACCGAAGCGATCCTCTCCGTCCTCGCAGGCTCCGAGCGATGAGGGCCGGCCGGGATCAATATGGAGTGCCCTTGGCGCGCTCGGCGGCCATGGCGCGCGCGTACCATTCGAATTCGTCCAGGAAACGCTCGGTGCGAGACCGGACGGTCTCGTCTTGCGGCACGCCGTCCTCGGAAAACGTGACACCGATCCGGCCGAAGGGCAGGATCGACGAGATGCTCGGCATGCCGAGCTCGGCAAGCGTCATGCGCAATTGCATCGCGGCGCGCACGCCGCCGAAGACGCCGGCCGAATAGCAGACGATCGCCGACGGGCGCCAGAAATATTCCTCGAGGAAATGATCGAGCAGGTTCTTCAAAGCCGGTGGGATCCCGTGATTGTACTCGCCGCTCACGATCACGAATCCGTCCACCTTGCGATAGAGCGTCGCGAGCTCCTCGAGCACCGAAGGCGCGTCGCCCTCGTACTCCTTGTACATGCGGTCGAGCAGCGGCAGCCTGTAGACCATCGGATCGACGAGCGTCGCCTCGTGCCCACGTCCGAGCAGCTCCGACATGACATATCGGGCGACCCTGATCCCCTGGCGCTCCGTCCTCACGGAGCCGTACAAGACCGCGAACTCCATCTCGATGGAACCCTCCCCACCCCGGTATCGACGAGGCTCATGCCACGAGGCTCCAGTCCGCGGCGCGCAGGAGCTTCACGAGCGTCGCGGCGGCGCAGGACCTCTGCCGTCCAGAGACCGCATAGAGGGAGACCGTGCGCTTCAGGTCGAGCCCGATGACCTCGAGGCGCGCAAGGCCCGGCCCCCGCCCTCGGCTTCGCGGAAGAATCCCGATCCCGAGATTGGTCTCGATGAGCTTCAGGACGTCCTGCTCGCAGACCATCTGATGGCGTGCCTCGTCGGCGAGACCATGGGTGCGCAGATGGGCGACGAAGGGCTCGGTCATCTCGCAATAGGAGCGAAACAGGAAGCGCTCCCCGCGCAGCTCGGCGAGATCGACCGCATTGTGCCCGGCGAGCCGATGGTCCGGGCCGACGACGAGATCGAAGGGCTCGGTAAATAGCGGCCACGACTCGAGACGCTCCCATGTCTCGTCGAGGGGACCGGCGACGGCGAGGTCCGCCTCGCCTTTCTCGAGGTGGCCCGCGACCTCGCCCGGACGGCCGCGCAGGAAGATCAGCTCGATGCCTTTCAGCGCACGGATCAGCTCGGCGAGGGGCTGGACGAGGAGCGTCATGTCGATCGTGTGGGAGAGCGCGACCGTCAGAGGCGCGACGTCCCCGGACTTCATGGCGGCAGCGAGCTGCTTCGCCGAGACCGCGCTTTCGTAGCATTGGCGCAAGAGCGGCAGCATGCGCCGGCCGAATTCGGTGAGGTGCGTGAGCTTGCGCTCGCGGCGCAAGAGATCGCCGCCGAGCTCTTCCTCGAGGAGCTTGATCGCGCGGGTGAGCGAGGGCTGCGCGACATGGCACTGGTCCGCGGCGCGGGTGAAGTTCAGCGTCTCCGAGACCGCGAGGAAATAGCGAATCTGATGCATTTCCATGCGCGACCCTCCTCCGGCCGCAGCAAACTCCGTCGCTCCGAAGGATTCGTGCCCGATCAGCGGGCCTCCCGCAAGGCCGCGAGCAAATCCTCGACGGCCATGCGCTTGCGGTAATCGGGATCGACGAAGCGCTCCGTGATGCGCCCGTCGGTGCCCACGACGAAGGTCGCGGGAATCGGCAGCATCCAGGCGTCGTTGCCCTGGTAGGCGGCGATGTCCCACCCTGCTGCCGCGATCATCGCGCGCATCTCGTCGCTCACCCACACGACGAGACCGAGCGCCAGCGCGTAGCCGTTGTCCGTGTCGGTCAGGATCGGAAATCCTGCATGGGACTCCGCCTTGAGCAGGCGGCTGTAGCGCTGCCGCTCGGGCATGATGGCGACGATCCGACGGCCCTCGTCCGCGACGAGGTTCTGCGCCGCGACGATCGCATCCGTGTTGATGCGGCAATAGGGGCACCAATGGCCGCGATTGAAGACGATAGCGACGGGTCCCTCGGCCAGGATCGCGTCGAGGCCGAGAAGACGGCCCGTCTCGTCGGGCAGGAGAAAATCCGGCATGGGGTCGCCGGGCTTCGGCGCGCCGGTGCCTGCCGCGCTCGCCCGAAGCCGGTCGAGGAAGCGATCGACCGCCTCGGCGAAGGCCGGGCTCAGCTCACGAACGCAGGCCGCGACATGGTCGAGCTTCGCCGCGAGCGGCGCGTCCATGACCCGCACCTCGGCGAGCGCCGTCTCGATCTTCTCGACGAGCGATCCCGTGGTCATCGCAAGCGCTCCCAATGCCGGCAGCCGTAGGCCGGGCGAGCCGAGGCAGATGGACGACCATAATCGGCCTAGACGGCCACGCAAGCCGAGCGCGCCGCACCGGAGCCTTCATGTCGGGCCGTCACGGGCGGAACCTCTACACCGTTGCACCGTTTTCGTCCCATAATGATGTCATTGGGAGGACGACCTCATGCTCCGCACGTTTTCTGCCACGTTGATGCTTGCCGGTATGGCACTTGTCCCCTGCGCGAATACCGCATTTGCGGTCGGCGAAGGGGCGATGTGCGCCGGCATCGCCGGAATTCAATGTGACGCCCCACTCTGGTGCGATCTGGATCCGGGAAAGTGCCGCGGTGCGGACATTGCCGGCACCTGCGTCGCCGTCCCCACGGCCTGCACGCGAGAATTCAAGCCCGTTTGCGGTTGCGACGGCAAGACCTACGGCAACGACTGCGAGCGTCGGGTGGCGAAGATCGCCAAGCAAGCCGACGGGGAATGCGCGCCCGCCTACAAGTGACACGATCGTGCCGGGCCGATGCACGCTCGGTACGATCTCGGAATTCTGCAGAGCGACCGCAAGCGGTCGGGCACCGTCGCCGCCCGGCGGCTTGCTGCGCGAGCCTCGGCTTTCGCACGCCCCGTTGCGAGCCGAGGCTCGGCGCTGTCGTGTGCATCGCATCGATCGGTGATGGAAATCGATCGGCACGAGGTGTCGAGATCGGCACCTCGACCCGTGTGGCAGATCGGTCACAACGCCCCGAAAAGCTCTTGGTGCAGTGATTCCGTCTGCGCTTCGAATTGCTCGGCGAATGCCGTTTTGCATACATGCGAATAGGGTCGAAGTCTTTGCCCGTTTCATTCGGAGGCGAGAGATGCGCTCGAAACCAGCGCGGAGGTTGTCCGGTGTCCTGGCGGGTGCGCTGCTCGCAACGGCGAGCTTGTCGATGGCGCGGCCTGCGCAAGCCGTCGAATATGGAATCAGCAATTATCTGCTCGGCTATTCCATCCCGATGTCGGGCTATACGCCACCCTCGGGTATCTATTACCAGAATACGTTCTACCTCTACGACGGCAGCGCGGGCCGCAACGTCAGCTTCCCCTTCGGCCGGATCACCGCGTTGGGCGTCGACCTGAATTTTGCCGCCAGCATCTCGACCGCGGCTTGGTATACGGACGCGAAGATTCTCGGTGGGACGCTCGGCTTTGCCGCGACAGTCCCGATCATAGGCGAGCGGACATCCGTCGGCGCCGCATTCACGGGTCCATTGGGGATCAGCCGCCGGCTCGGCACGTCCGATTCCGTAAGCTCGATCGGCGACAGCGCCTTCAGCGCAATCCTCGGCTGGCACGAAGGCGACCATCATTGGAACCTGACGCTGACCGGATTCACGCCGACCGGTTATTACAGGGCGGGCGCTCTCTCGTTCACCGGGCTGAACCGTCCGGCAATCGATATCAAGGGCGCCTATACGTTCCTGAGCCTCCAGACCGGCCTCGAGCTCACGCTTGCCGCGGGCACGACGATCAACGCGATCAACAACCGGACAGACTACCGGAGCGGCGCCGAATTCCATCTCGAATATGCGGCCATCCAGCACCTGCCGGGCGGCGCCTATGTCGGTGCCGGCGGCTATTTCTATCGGCAATACACGGGAGACAGCGGTGCTCTTGTGCCGGCCATCCTTCCCTTCAAGGGCCGGATCGCGTCGATCGGGCCAATCGTCGGCTATACATTCAAGGTCGGGAGCCAAGAGATCAACCTCGCCGGCCGGTGGTTCCACGAGTTTGCCGCCAAAAATCGTGTAAGGGGCGACTCGGTTTTTGCCTCCCTGAGCTTCCGTCTCTGAAGCCGTTCCATCGCAATCGCCGCGGTACGGCTCGTCCGCGTGACAAGATTATTCTGCCGATTTCTGCCGCGACAATGTCGGAAATATCCGGATAGACCAGGAACCGTAGCCTGCTTGTCGTGGTGCTCGATGCTTCGGCCCGCGCCATCTGGGCTCGACGCTCGGGAGCACGGACATGCACGCGATGGTTCTCGAGGCGATCGGCCGCCCCCTCGTTCCGAAAGATCTCCCCGACCCCGTTCCAGGTCCCACCGACGTCGCTGTGCGAATTGCGGCCTGCGGGGTTTGCCGGACGGATCTCCATGTCGTGGACGGCGAGCTGCCGCACCCTGCCCTGCCGCTCGTACCGGGCCACGAGATCGTCGGTCGCATCGAGGCTCTGGGCTCGGAGGTCCGAGGTCTCGAGATCGGGATGCGGGTCGGCATTCCCTGGCTCGGGCGGACTTGCAGAACCTGCCCCTATTGCCTCAGCGAGAGGGAAAATCTCTGCGATCGCCCCTTGTTCACGGGCTATACGCGCAACGGGGGCTATGCCACGCAGACGGTCGCCGATGCGCGATATGTCTTTCCGCTCGGCGAGGAGGAAGCCGACGCCGCGCTCGCGCCTCTGCTCTGCGCCGGGCTCATCGGCTGGCGTTCGCTCGTCGCGGCGGGCGACGGGAGGCGGCTCGGAATCTACGGCTTCGGCGCGGCGGCGCATATTGTCGCACAGGTCGCGCTCTGGCAGGGCCGCGAGATCTACGCCTTCACGCGGCCGGGCGACACGGCGGCGCAGGATTTCGCCCTCCGGCTCGGCGCGAGCTGGGCGGGCAATTCCGACGCGGCGACGCCGGCGCCCCTAGACGCCGCGATCATCTTCGCCCCGGTCGGGGCGCTCGTACCGCTCGCCCTCGCTTCCGTGCGCAAGGGTGGCCGTGTCGTTTGCGCCGGCATTCACATGAGTGATATCCCGAGCTTTGCATATCGCTTGCTTTGGGAGGAGCGAAGCCTCGTCTCGGTCGCCAACCTCACGCGCCGCGACGGGATCGACTTCTTCGCAGTCGCTCGGCAAGCGGGGGTCCGCACCGAGACGGCCGCCTATCCGCTCGCCGCGGCGAACGAGGCGCTCGGCGATCTCCGGGCCGGCAATCTTCAAGGCGCGGCGGTGCTCGTTCCGCCGAACAATTAGGCACGTGTGCAATCACAAAGGTCAGGAGCAAGGCAAGATGGCTGAAGGTACAGGGCTCGGTTCCAACGCGACGGTCGCGATTATCGGCGCCGGTCAGGGCGGCGGCGAGGTCGCGACCGCCTTGCGGCAAAACCGGTTCGAGGGCCGCATCGTTCTGTTCGGCGACGAGCCTTACCTGCCCTATCAGCGCCCGCCGCTCTCCAAGGCCTATCTCGCCCGCCAGATCGACCGCGAAGCGCTGATCTACAAGGCGGCGTCGGCCTACGAGAAGGCCAATGTCGAGGTACGCCTCGGCGTCCATGTCGAGGCGATCGACCGGACCAAGAAGGAGCTCACGCTGCCGGGCGGAGAAAAGCTCCCCTATGACGCGGTCGTGCTCGCGACGGGGGGCACCGCCCGCAAGATCAATGTCCCGGGCGCCGATCTCGGCGAGATCTTCTACCTTCGCTCCATCGCCGACGTCGATCTGCTCCAGCCGCGGCTCGTGGCCGGCAAGCGCCTCGCGATCGTCGGCGGCGGCTATATCGGGCTCGAGGTGGCCGCTGTCGCTGTCAAACACGGGCTCACCGTCACCGTGCTCGAAGGCATGCCGCGCGTGCTCGCCCGCGTGACGGCGCCCGCGCTCTCGGAGTTCTACGAGAGAACGCACCGCAAGGCCGGGGTCGATATCAAGACGGGCGTCTCGGTCTCGGGATTTTCGGCGGGGCCCGACGGCAAGACGGTCGCGACGGTCGATCTCGCCGACGGCGGCAAGGTTCCGGCGGACTTCGTCCTCGTCGGAATCGGCCTCGCGGTCCATACCGAGCTCGCGAGCGCGGCCGGGCTCGAGGTGGACGGCGGGATCGTCGTCGATGCCGTCTCGCGGACGAACGACCCCGCGATCTATGCCATCGGCGATTGCGCCATGCATGCGAACCACGGCTTCCTGCAGCGCAAGATCCGCATCGAATCCGTGCCGAATGCGCTGGAGCAGGCGAGGATCGTCGCCGCGCATATCACCGGCAGGCCGATCCCGGCGACGACCGCGCCCTGGTTCTGGTCCGACCAATACGACCTGCAGCTCCAGATGGTCGGGATCTCCGAGGGCTACGACAACCTCGTGATCCGCGGCTCGACGGACACGACGTCCTTCATTGCGTTCTACCTGAAGGACGGGCGCGTCATCGCCGCCGACGCGGTCAATCGGCCGGCCGAGTTCATGGCCGCGAAGCGCTTCGTGGGCGAGCGCGTCGTCATCCCGCCGGAGCAGCTCGGCGACGAGCAGATCTCCTTGAAGCAGCTGCTCGGCATGGCCAAGGCCTAGCATCGTCCGGCGACCGGTCACCTGTCGCCGGCGATCTTCCTCCGGTCGTCCTGGGCTTGCGCTGTCGGCCGCCCGTTGCACGATCACCCACGGACGAGCCCTCGTTCCGGAGCCGTCCGTGCTCGTCCGTCACGGAGGTGTCGCCCCGTCCTGGCAGGCGCTCAGGCACGCTCCTGAACCGCCGCGGGACGCGACCCTTCGCCCTATCGACCCCGAAAGCTTCCCGATGGGTTCCCGACGCACGACGGTCGAGCAGCTTCCGATCCGGCCGGATCGGAAGCTCGCCCTACATACTTGTCTTGTCGGCGAGGCGAACCGGTGCCCCTTCACTGGAAATGGCTCCTGCATGGCCTTCGTTCCGGCGACACCGTGAGCCGAGCCGGGAGGCACGTCGATGAGCTGCGACAAGATCATGCTGATCCGCCACGCGGAGCGTCCGAGCCCGGACAAGAAGTTCCGCGGCGTCAACCTCGAGGGACGCAAGGACAAGGAAAACATCACCGTGCGCGGCTGGCAGCGTGCCGGCGCGCTGGTCCGGTTCTTCGCACCGCAGGGCGATCGCTTCGTCCATCCGGCACTGGCGCGGCCGCGCGCGCTCTATGCCTGCAAGGCGGGGCCTTCGGCGCCGAGCCTGAGACCGCAGCAAACCCTGCTGCCGCTTTCGGAACTCTTGTCCGACGCGAGGCTCGACTGCGACTTCTACGAAGGCGAGGAGGAGGCGCTGGTGCGCCGCGTGCTCGCAGGCCCCGGTCCCGCGCTCATCGCCTGGAAGCATCTCACCATGCATGTCATCGCCGACCTCCTCCTCGGAGACCGGACTACGGCGCCGCAATATTGGCCCTTCGAGCGCTATGATCTCGTCTGGGTCTTCGACCTCGCCGGGGGCACCAGGCGCTTCACGCAGGTGCCACAGCTCCTGCTTGCAGGCGACAGCGCCGACGTCGTGGAATAGAAAGCGCCGCGGCCATCCGTCTCAGGCGGGGCGGACGAGGACGCGACGTGCCGGGACTCTCGTCCGCGGCCCGAGAGGAACTCGTGGAATGGCCACTGGCCGAGAGCCAAAGCACCGATTCGAGCAGATCGCCTTCGTTTCCTCGGGCACTCCCGAGGCCAATGTCGCGCGCGAAAGGCTCGTCGCGCGTCATGGCGAAATCGATCCCGAGACCGCCGATGTCGTGGTTGCGCTCGGGGGGGACGGTGTCATGCTGCAGGTGCAGCATCGGTTCATGGGCAAGCGCAAGCCGGTCTACGGCATGAACCTCGGATCGGTGGGATTCCTCATGAACGAATATCGCGAGGAGGATCTCGAGACCCGGCTCGACCAGGCCGAGGCCTCGATCGTCCACCCTCTCCTGATGACGACGACCGATCGGGCGGGGGCCGTCGTGAGCGCAAGGGCGATCAACGAGGTCTATATCTTTCGCCGCACCTACCAGACCGCCAAGATGCGCATCCTCGTCGACGGCACCGAGCGGCTCGCCGAGCTCGTCGCGGACGGGCTCCTCGTCGCGACGCCGGTCGGCTCGACGGCCTACAACCTCTCGGCGCACGGGCCGATCCTGCCGCTCGATTCGGCGATGATGGCGCTGACCCCGATCTCGGCCTTCCGGCCGCGGCGCTGGCGCGGCGCGCTGCTCTCCGACCGCGCCCTTGTTACGATCGACATCCTCGAGGCCGACAAGCGTCCTGTCGCCGCGGTCGCCGACCATTTCGAGCTGAAGAACGTCGTCAAGGTCGAGGTCGCGATGGATCACGCGACCGACCTCATCCTTCTCCACGATCCGGGGCTCTTCAACGAGCGCAACCTCGAGGAGCAGTTCGGAGTCTAGAGCAATTTTTAGCGAAGTGGATACCACTTCGCGTCGCGAAATTGCGACAAAACATGGATCTAGAGCTGGTGTCCGATTCCGCTGGATGGGACACCAGCTCTAGCCCCGAGGACGTCTCCCTGCGCATCCTCTCCTGCGATATACGATGATGCTGCGTTTCAGGCTATCCGTCTGAGCAGACAGGGGAATGAAATGCCTACGCCGATCAACGTGTTTATTTGCTACAAGAAAATGCTTGCCGGCGAACGGCCGAACGAGAAGGCTGGAATACTTCATTTCATCCTTGCCGAGGATCAAGGCCGATTCAAGCCTTGGATCGACGAAGGAATCGCAGGAGGACTCGCCTGGGAGACTGCGATCTACCGCGAAATTCTCACGAGCGACGTGCTGCTGGTTTTGGTCGGCCCAGGCACGTCGGAATCGCCATGGGTTCGGCGGGAAATCGCGTTGTCTACCGCTCTCGGCATCGCGATCGTTCCTCTCGGGTTCGATCTCACTCGCGACCAAATGGATGCCGAGCTCAAGGCCCTCGATATCGGTCACCTGCAGGGTAAGACTACCAACAGCATTAATTTGGCGAAGCGCGAGGTTCTCCTTACCGAGCTTCGAGGGGACCTCCTGGCTGCCAGCTCGCGAACGAAAGAACAAAAGCCCGAGCGGTTGCGCGGCATGCTCGCGCACATGAATCCTCCGATAGAGACCGCGGCCAACAATCAACGGGCCGCGACATTCATGATGAAGACCGACACGAGGCCCATTCGACTTCACGTGGCGAGCGGCGACATGTTCAGGGTTCGCGACATCGACGTGATGGTCAATTCCGAGAATGACTACATGCAAATGGCGAGGTTCTTCGAAAGCCGCACGATCTCGTCGTTGCTTCGACGAAAAGGGGCGCGCGTGCTCCCCGGGCGCTACGAGGATACGATTCAGCAGGAACTCGACTGGCAGCTGGGAGATCGCAGTCGTCCAGTCCAGGTGGCGGAGGTTTTCGTAACCAGTGCCGGGGGGCCTGGAAGTGAATTAGCCGACATCAACAGGGTTCGCTACATATTTCATGTTGCAGCGGTGCAAGCCGTCGACGCAGAAGGCATCGTAATCCCATTCAAGCAGGCACACCAAATCGAGCGATGTGTCCGTACGACCCTGGTCAAGGCGAAAGACCTGAATCGAAACCGCGGTATCGTTTCTCCACCGGGAACCGAGCAAAGAGAGCTGCAACAGAGGCTGGCCGACGAGGGTCGTGGCATTGTACGTAGCATTCTTTTTCCCTTGTTCGGAACCGGCCAGGCAGGAAATACGGCGGATTATGTCATCAAGCCTATGCTCGAAAGCCTAGCCGACTTCTTCAACGATCCCGAGAATCGCGAGCTTGCTGAAGTTCTCGATGATATCTACATATCAGCATTCAAGCAGAACGATTTCGAGCAGGTCGTCGGACAATTGCAGAAGCATTTTGCTTAGAGCGATTTCCAGCGAACCGGGCACCGGTTTGCGTCGCGAAATCGCGACAAACCAAGTAGAGCTGGTTTCCGATTCCATTGGATTGGAAGCCGCTCTTGTCTGTGATGCTCGGACTACGACTGTACCCTCGAACAAGGCTCGGATCTCGGCGCGATGGTCGACTCGGTGCGCATCCTCTCCCGCGACATGCTCTCACGCGGACTAGGCCAGCTCTCCAAATTCGCGGTGGAACGCCGCCGCTACGACGGGCGAATGCAGACCTTCACCCGTGAGCTCTATGACGCAGGCGACGGCGCGGCGATCTTTCTCTACGACCGCAATGGCGGACGAATCCTTCTCGTGCGCCAATTCCGCCTGCCGGCTCTCGTCAACGGAAGCCGCGAGCACTTGATCGAGGTCTGCGCCGGCAAGCTCGACGGCGCCGACGCCGCGACCCGCATCGTCGAGGAAGTCGAGGAGGAAACCGGATTTCGCGTGCGCGAGCCGCGCCGCCTGTTCGAGGCCTATACGAGCCCCGGATGCTTCACCGAGAGGATCACCTTCTTCGCCGCAGAATATTCCGAGTCCGACCGGGTCGGGAAAGGGGGCGGCCTCGCCGGCAGCGACGAGGATATAGAAGTCCTCGAGCCGACCTTCGACGAGGCGCTCCACATGGTCGAGACCGGCGAGATCGTCGACGCCAAGACGATCCTGCTTCTCTATTATGCCAAGGCCACTGGCTTGATGGGGACCGTGGGCGATGGCTGACGGCGACCCTGCGCCCGAGCCTCGCCGCCATCCTCGCGGCGGCCTCTATTACGAGGATTTCGTCGTCGGTGCCGTGATCGCGCATCGCCTCACGCGCACCGTCACGCAATGCGACAACATCCTCTTCTCGAACATGACGCTCAACCCACAGCCGCTCCACATCGATGCGCATTTCTGCGCGACCGAGACGGAGTGGGGACGGCCGCTCGTGAACTCGCTCTTCACCCTCGGGCTCATGATCGGAATCTCGGTCAACGATCTCACCCTCGGCACGCTCGTCGCCAACCTGGGCATGACGGAGGTGCGCTTTCCGGCACCACTCTTCGAAGGCGACACGATCCATGTCACGAGCGAGGTCGCATCGAAGCGGCTTTCGCGCTCGCGGGCGGGCAACGGCATCGTGGAGCTCGTCCACCGAGCCTATCAGCAGGACGGCCGGCTCATCGCCGAGTGCCGCCGGCAATGCTTGATGCTCTGCCGCGAGGATAGATCACGATGACTTTGGACCGAATCGGTCCATTTCGATCTCGATGTTTCGATAGATCGACATCGATGTCATGAACGTGATCGATTCCAAGAGTGTAGAGCGGGACAGGCAGATAAGCTCGCGCAATCTGCGTAAACGCGATTGCTCCCGGAAAACCCGCGCAGCGATCCACTTTTCCTCATCCCGCTCTAAAAGCGAGAGCAGCACGTCGGTACGGCGCGACCTCACGTCTTCGTGACCATCATGGACCTGTAACGTCGGCGGGCCAATGTCATGACTCGCGAGCCGTTTCGGGGCTCGTTCGGAGTGACGGCGATGCATTGCTTTGCAAGGTTCTTTGCTGCGGCGCACATTCTGGCCGCCTTGTGGATTCCTTCCGCTGCGCTCTCCCAAGCTCCCGCGCAAAAAAAGCCCAACATCCTCGTCATCTTCGGCGACGACATCGGCCAGACCAATATCAGCGCCTATTCCTTCGGCGTGATGGGCTACAAGACCCCGAGCATCGACCGCATCGCCAAGGAAGGTATTGTCTTCACCGATTATTACGCCGAGCAGAGCTGCACCGCCGGCAGGTCCACCTTCCTCACCGGACAATCGACCCTTCGCACCGGCCTCTCCAAGGTCGGCTTGCCGGGTGCGACCGTCGGCCTCCAGAAGGAGGACATCACGCTCGCCGAGGCCCTGAAGCCGCTCGGCTATGCGACCGGCCAATTCGGCAAGAACCATCTCGGTGACCGCGACGAGTTCTTTCCGACCGCGCATGGGTTCGACGAGTTCTTCGGCAATCTCTACCACTTGAATGCCGAGGAGGAGCCGGAGGAGCACACCTATCCGCGCGATCCCGAGTTTCGCAAGAAATTCGGGCCGCGCGGCGTCGTCCGCGCGACCGCCGGAGGCAAGATCGAGGACACGGGGCCTCTGACCAAGAAGCGGATGGAGACGATCGACGACGAGACGGCTACTGCGGCGCTCGAATTCATCGATCGGCAGGTCAAGGCCGGCAAGCCTTTCTTCACGTGGATGAACACGACACGGATGCATTTTCGCACCCATGTGCGCGACGAGCACCGCAGCCCGCCGGGCCTCACTGCCAAGACCGAATACGCCGACGGCATGGTCGAGCACGACGCGCTCGTCGGACGTTTCCTGAAGAAACTCGACGATCTCGGCATCGCCGGCGACACGATCGTGATCTACACGACCGACAACGGTCCCCACGCCAATACCTGGCCCGATGCCGCCACCACGCCATTCCGCAGCGAGAAGAATACCAATTGGGAGGGCGCGTTTCGCGTGCCCGCGATGATCCGTTGGCCGGGGCACATCGAGCCCGGCCAGGTGTCGAACGAGATGTTCTCCGGTCTCGACTGGTTCCCCACCTTGATGGCGGCGGTCGGCGACCCGGATATCACGACGAAGCTCCTCAAAGGCCACAAGGCCGGGACACGAACCTACAAGGTCCATCTCGACGGCTACAACCAGCTCCCCTACCTGCTCGGGCAGCAGGACAATGGCGCGCGCAAGGACTTCTTCTACATCAACGACGACGGCGACATCGTCGCCATGCGCTACGAAAACTGGAAGATCGTCTTCGAGGAGCAGCGCGCTCCCGGCACCTTGCGGGTCTGGGCCGAGCCCTTTACGTCGCTTCGCGTCCCGAAGCTCTTCGACCTGCGCGCCGATCCCTACGAGCGGGCCGACATCACCTCGAACACCTATTACGACTGGGCGATTTCCCACGTATTCTTGCTCGGACCCGGGCAGGCCCAGGTGGCGCAATTCCTGGAGACCTTCAAGGAGTTCCCGCCGCGCCAACGCGCCGCGAGCTTCTCGATCGACCAGGTCGTCGAGAAGCTGCACCGCAGCTTCGAGGGAATGCAGCCGAACTGACTGCTCGGCTCGATGGGGCCGGGAGCGCGAGGCGGTAGCGCCTCACGGTCCCGGATTGCCCTTGCGCGCCGCGTCGGCGCATGATCCTCCGACCCGACGCGAGCCATCCTGTCGCGCGCCGGGCCGAGGCTACCAGGCTCATGCGCTCCCTGCTCTTCGTTCCCGCCGACAGCGAGAAAAAGCTCGACAAGGCTCTGTCCTGCGGCGCGGACGTGCTGCTCGTCGATCTCGAGGATTCGGTCGCGCCGGCGAGCAAGCCGAAGGCGCGGGAAACCGCGCGCGGCTTCCTCGCACAGGCCCGGCAGATCGAGCCGCGGCCACGCCTCTACGTGCGCGTGAACCAGCTCGACACGGCCGACATCGACGCCGACCTCGCGGCCGTGATGGAGGCTGCGCCCGACGGGATTCTCCTGCCGAAATGCAGCCGCGGCCCGGATGTCCAGCATCTCGGCGCCGAGCTCGGCGTCTACGAAGCCCTGAACGATCTTCCCGCCGGCTCGACCCGCATCCTCGCGCTCGTCACCGAGACCGCCGGCTCGCTCTTTGGCATGGGCACCTATGCCGGGGCGAGCCCGCGCCTCGCCGGCCTCACCTGGGGCGCCGAAGACCTCTCTGCAGCCCTCGGTGCCGAGACCAGCCGCGCGGCCGACGGCTCTCTGACGGCCCCCTATGTCCTCGCACGAACCTTGACGCTCCTCGCCGCCGCTGCCGCCGAGGTCCCGGCGATCGACGGGATTCACCCCGGCTTCCGCGATCTCCACGGATTGCGCTCCGAATGCGAGCTCGCCCGGCGCGACGGCTTTTCCGGAAAGCTCGCGATCCACCCGGGGCAGGTCGAGGTCATCAACGCGGCCTTCACGCCTTCGCCCGAAGCGATCGCCCGGGCGGAAGCCATCGTCGCGGCTTTTGCCGCCGCGCCCGAGGCCGGCGTGATCAGCCTCGACGGCGAGATGCTCGACCGGCCGCATCTGTCGCGCGCCGAGAGGCTGCTCGCGCGAGCCCGGCGCGAGCCGAGAGCATAAATTTCGGTTGTATCAATGCGCGGTGGCTTCCGGTGGCTCGTGCCAATGATCGACCACGTTGGTCGCCTTCTTGTGAACCATGTGCAAGAAGGCTTCCTCGATCTGGCCGGGCTCGAAAAAAGGCCGCATCGTCTCCTTGAAGCGATGGTAGGCGACCGCGAGCAAAACGCCGGTCAAGGCGTGATTGATGAAGTTTTGCAGGTCCGCGAGCCCGGGGTTGGCGACGAGCTGGCGCGAGATCGCCTCGAATGCGTCCTCCTCCTCGTTCATGCATTGCCAGATGCGGTTGATGAGCTCGACCTCCAAGCCGGCGAGCTTCTCGACCGTTTCATCCTTGGCCATCGTCGGTTCCTTTGCATCTGCGAGCCCGCGACGGTCTAGCTCTTTCCGAGCAGCGCTGCAAAGCAGGCTGCGCTCGCGATCACGGCAGACATGCCGACCCTCACTGCGGAACGACACCCCGCGCGAGATGGCCCGTCGTGACGAGAAGCGTGCAGCCTTGCTCCGAGGCGATCTCGCACTCGCTTCCGCCCGGATCGCGGAGCCAGGAGCCCTTCGGATAGGCTTCACCGTCGAGAACGAGCGAGCCGTCGAGAACGAGAAGTTCCTCGCCGCCTCCGTGAAGGGTCCGCGCACCGGAAGAGCCGGCAGCGAGACGCTCGATCGACACTGCGACGTCCGAGAAGTGGTGCAACGCGAGACGCTCGATGCCGAAGAACTCGCTCGGCTCGAAAACCCCGCGTGTAGTGTCGATCACCTTGCGCGTGGTATCGCCCGGCGCGAACTGCCGAAGCTTCACGAACAAGGTGCAGCCGCCTGTTGTGAACGGTGAATGCGAGGTACCGACGGGATCGCGGAGATAGGTCCCGGCCGGGTAGCTCCCATGCTCGTCCTCGAAGATGCCGTCGAGGACGAAGACCTCCTCGCCCCCGCCGTGCTCGTGGAACGGAAAGAAGCTCTCCGGCGAAAAGCGCACGAGGCTCGTCGCCCGAGCGATCTCCCCGCCGATCCGGTCGAGCATCAGCCGGTCCACTCCAGGCTGGGGCGAGGCGACCCAGGCCTCCTCGCCCGGACGGACCGAGACGCGCTCGGTGAAATCGGCACGAACCTTCATTCCCTGCCCTCGAATCCTGCATCGGCACCCGCGCGCGCCCCGGGTCCTCGTCCTATGGTAGCTTCCTGGCACCTCGGCGGTCCATGGGGCGGGAAAGGAGGGCGAGCGACATGGCAGACTGCGCAACATGCAGCCCGGCGGCATGAGCATCGGCGGGAGCTTCCGCGCGCTCTGGCCGAGCCTCCTCGTCCTCGGCGCCATCGCGTTTGCCTGCCTCCTCGGGCCGTTTCTCTCGCCGCATGCGCATGATCGTATCTATCGGGATTTCGTCCTCGTGGCGCCGTCCGTCACCGCGCATCCCACAGCGGAGGAAACCGGCGATGCGCTGGCCACCCTCGCGCGGCGCATGCGCGTCGAGGTCGAAACCGTCACGCCCACGAGCGATGGTCTGCGCATCGGGCTCGCAAGCGATGTGCCGATCGATGCGCGTGCCTTGCGCGTGTTCGAACGTTCCGACATCTTCGGGCCTCCCCAGCTGATCGAGACCCACGACGACGGCCGTCGCATCGAGATCGAGGCCGCGTTGAAACACTCGACCTTCATCCTCGGCACCGATGTGAACGGGCGCGATCTCCTCGCCCGCATCCTCGTTGCGGGCCGTGTCTCGCTCGCGGTCGGCCTGCTCGCCTCGCTCGTCGCGCTCGTCATCGGGGTCTCCTATGGCGCCGTCGCCGGCTATGCCGGAGGACGCGTCGATCACGTCATGATGCGCCTCGTCGAGATCCTCTATGCGCTCCCTTTCGTCTTCTTCGTGATCGTGCTGACCATGATCTTCGGCCGCTCGCTCGGCTTGATCCTCGTCGTCATCGGCGCGGTCGAATGGCTCGACATGGCGCGGATCGTGCGCGGCCAGGCGCTCTCGATCAAGGAGCGCGACTATGTCCGGGCGGCGATCGCGCTCGGGGCCACCGCTCCCGCGATTCTCCGCCGCCACGTCGTCCCGAATGCCGCCGGCCCCATCCTCGCCTTTCTCGCGCTTCTCGTGCCGCGCGTGATCCTCGTCGAGAGCTTCCTGTCCTTCCTCGGCCTCGGCGTCCAGGAGCCCATGACGAGCTGGGGCGTGCTGATCGCCGACGGCGCCCGCAACATCCAGAGCGCCCCCACGCTCTTGATCTTCCCCGCGCTCTTCCTCGGCATCACGCTCGCGGCGCTGCAGGTGCTCGGCAAGGGCCTGCGCGAGGCGCTCGATCCGAGGAGCGCGTGACATGGACATGACGGCCCGGACCATCCTCGCCTTTCGGGATCTTTCGGTGCGCTACGGCCGGACCGCCGTCGTCAAGAATGTCAGCTTCGACCTCGGACGCGGAGAAGTCGCGGCGATCGTGGGCGAATCCGGCTCGGGCAAGAGCCAGGCGCTGCTCGCGGCACTGCGCCTCCTGCCTCCGCAGGCCGTGACCACCGGAAAAGTGCAGTTCGAAGGCGCGGACCTTTTGACGCTCCCGGAGGAGCCGCTCGACGCGATTCGCGGCAGGCGCATCGCGATCGTGTTCCAGGAGCCCATGTCGGCGCTCGACCCCCTCTTCTCGGTCGGCTCGCAGATTTCCGCTGTGCTGCGGCACAAGGCGGGATTTCCGCACAGGGCCGCCGCGGCGCGGGCGGAGGACCTCCTCGCCCTCGTCGGGCTCGACGCGCCTCGGCGCCGGCTGCGCGCCTTCCCGCACGAGCTCTCCGGCGGCCAGCGCCAGCGCATCGCCATCGCCATGGCGATCGCCTGCGGTCCGGACGTGCTCGTCGCCGACGAGCCCACGACTGCGCTCGACGTGACGATTGCCGCGCGCATCCTCGACCTCCTGCGCGACCTGAAGGAGAGTCTCGGCATGGCGATGATTCTCGTCAGCCACGACCTTTCGCTGGTGCGCCGCTATGCCGACAAGATCCACGTCATGCACGAAGGTTCGATCGTCGAGAGTGGTAGAACCGCTGCGCTCGTCGAGGCTCCGCAGCACCCCTATACGCGGCGGCTGCTCGAGAGTGTTCCGCCCGCGCGACACAAGCTGGCTGCGCCCACATCGCCCGAGGTGTTGTCTGCGCGCGACCTCGTGGTGCGCTATCGGCTGCGTGGCGGATGGTTCCAGGCACGGCACGAGATCAAGGCGGTAGATTGCATAAGCCTCGCCGTGCGGGAAGGCCACACGCTCGGTGTCGTCGGCGAATCGGGCTCGGGCAAATCGACGCTCGCGCGGGCGATCCTGAAGCTCGTTCCCGCTCGCGGATCGATTTGGTTCGCCGGTTGCGATATCACGCGCCTCGACCGCGCCGCCATGCGGCCGCTGCGCCGCTCGATGCAGCTCGTGTTTCAGGACCTGTTCAGCTCGCTGTCCCCCCGACTGCGAGTCGGCGAGATCGTGACGGAGGGCCTGCTCGTGCACGAGCCCACATTGTCACGCGCTGCGCGCGAGCGGCGGGCCGCAATCGCCTTGGAGGAAGTGTCGCTCGACCCGACGCTCTGCCATCGGTTTCCGCACGAGCTTTCCGGCGGACAGCGCCAGCGCGTGGCGATCGCCCGAGCGATGATCCTGAAGCCCCGCTTGGTGGTGCTCGACGAGCCGACCTCCTCGCTCGATCGCAGCGTGCAGATCGAGATCCTCGCCCTGCTCGAGCGACTGCAACGCGCACATGCACTGGCCTATATCTGCATCAGCCACGATCTTTCCGTCATCCGCGCCGTCGCCGACGAGATCCTCGTGATGCAGGCGGGAAGAGTCGTGGAATGCGGACCGGCTTCCGATATTCTGACTCACCCGCGCGAAGCCTACACGCGGGCCTTGATCACTGCGGCCTTCCCGGTCGAAGGTCGTTAGAGCAAATTCCAGCGAGCTGGAAGCCGGTTCGCGCCGCGAAAATGTGACAGAACAACAAGCCCCGTTCCCTCGCTGCTCGCCTCGGGCAGTGACAGCACAGCTCCCGCAATTCGCGAGGATGACAAGGTAGAATATAAGGTGTAACTGCACCGGTTGTCTTTCTGCATTGCCTCGATGCGGCAATGTGCTACCGCAAAATGCCCGGCACTCGCTTTTTGTTTGGAACCACCTCGCCTCTTCACCGATTAGCCTCACCGAGCCGAGGATGGGCATCAATCGTCCCGACTGCCGACAGATGGCCGGCAGAACGTGGCCGATGCGCTGTCGAGCGTCGAACGCTCTCGCGCGTCCATCCGACATCCGCAGGACCGATTCTCCGGGCGCAGGATCTTTCCCGCGAACGGTCCTCTGCGGTCACACCACGCGCCGACCAGGTGCTCGAAGAATCGAATAAATGCGAAATGAAACCGTATTGCACTGATCGGATGCTTCAATAGTCGAGGAATCGTCGATGACACGAAAATCCGAGAGATCACCACAGACCCACGGCTTCGGAATCGTGGTCTTGGCTATGATTCTAGCCGTCTGCTTGATCGTCAACATGTGGTTGCGGGTGCCGGTCATGGCCCAGGTTCTGGGCTCGGCGGCATACGCGGTCGCCTTCGTCACGAGCTTGATCGCCGCATGCATCGCCGCGTTGATCTTGGACGACGACGAGCTCGTCGAAACGGAGGACGAACGTCTCTCCCCCGAGCCGATAAGCGCTACGGTCGAGGTGCTTGCCCGTAACAGGACTCCGCGCTGAGTAGAAGACGAACCTATGTCGAGCGATGGCGCCGGTCGGAGCACTCCGACCGGCGCCTTTCTTCGTGGAAAGCGCGCGCCGCCGGACGCCCGGCGCGAACTCTTCGGCCTCCCGACCGTTTGTAGGCGGACCGCCCTGCCTATGTGCATGACGGCAGGCCCTGATTCAACGGTGAGGCTTCAGATGCCGGCGAGATCGAAATCCCAGCAGAAGGCGGCCGGCGCCGCCCTTGCCGCCAAGCGCGGAGAGATCGGACGAGGCGAGCTGAAAGGCGCCGCACGCGAAATGTACAACTCCATGACCGAGGAGCAGCTTCGCGACCTCGCCGCGACCAAGCGAAAGGGCAAGCCCGAGCACGTCTAGAGCAATTTCCAGCGAAGTGGATACCACTTCGCGTCGCGAAATTGCAGCAATGCAACGACGTAGTGGCGGTTTCCGATTCTGCCGGATCGGTAACCGCTCGAGTCGTCGTAGCACCGACGGATCGATGAACGTAGGTCAACAGCGAAGCAGAGGAGAGAGTCATGCACATTCAAGCCATGATCGACAGCCACCCTCGCGTTCGAGCGCCGACACACGCAGCCCTCGCTCGATTTCCCGAGCTGTGCTTCGATTGCGCCCAGACATGCTCGGCCTGCGCCGATGCCTGCCTCGGCGAGGACAATCTCGACGATTTGCGGCAGTGCATCCGGTTGACTCTCGATTGTGCCGACGTCTGCCTGGCCACCGGAACTCTCGGCACCCGCCGCACGGGATCCGACGAGAAGATCGTGGAGCTGATGCTCGCCGCATGTGGCGAGGCCTGCCGGATTTGCGGCGTCGAATGCGCGCGCCACGGGGTGAGCCACGAGCATTGCCGCATCTGCGCTAATGTGTGCCGCGAATGCGAGCAGGCCTGTGTCGATGCCTTGCGGGCCTTCGAGACGCATTGAGGCCCGCGAACGCGCCAAGAGCTGGTTTCCGACTCCACTGGATCGAAAACCGGCTCCACTCATCGGCGGAAGTCGTCGCCGAGGCTCAGTGCAGCCGGAACTCGCCGTTGCAGGACTTGATCTCCGCAGGTCGAATCAGCTTCGAGTGACCGACCCTCACGCTGTGGAGCGGACCATCCAGCTTGCGCTGCCAGAAGGTCAGGAACCGGATCAAGGTCGGGAAGTCCGGGGCGACATCGTAGTCTTGCCAAATATAGGATTGCAGCAAGCCGGGATGGTCGGGTAGGCGATAGAGAATTTCGGCCGTGGTCAGGCCATAGCCAGCGAGCTGCTTGATGAAGGCTTCGGACACCTCGGATCCGTCGATATTCCTCGAGCCTTTCATTGACCTGTGCTCCCTACCTGCAACGCGCCCACTTCGACATTGTTGCATCGTCCCGAATCTGACGGATGTGGGCGTTCGCACATTTCACATTCTTGCCCCGGTCATCTTAATGTAGCCTTTCTCTCGATACGAGCAAGCGCTGTGCCTCCGCCCGTCCCGCGTGCGCGTGACCGACCTGCGATCCGCGCGGAGCCGGCTCCGATCCCCGTTCCGTTGCACAGCTTTCGCCCGGCGAACCTCCCGCTCCCGCAAGCGGCGATCACGAGATAAGCTTTGTGTCTTGCACGTCGCGCGGCGAGCTCGCGCATGCACCTGGAGAATCCTATGGGAATCATGACTGTTGCGGGCGAGCCCCTCAACGTGCTCGTCGAAGGGGACGCGACCAAGCCTGCGCTCGTCGTCTCCAATCCTCTCGCCACCAATCTCAGTCTCTGGAATCGGCAGATGCCGGCCCTGCTCGAGCATTTCCGCGTCGTGCGCACCGATTCGCGCGGGCACGGCGAGAGCGTCGCCGATGATCGACCCTATTCGATCGAAGGGTTCGCCCGCGACGTCTTGGGAATTCTCGATGCGCTCGGCATCGAGAGGACGCATTGGCTCGGCCTTTCGAAAGGCGGCATGATCGGGCTCTGGATCCTCACCCACGCTCCGGGGCGGATCTCCCGCGCCGTGCTCGCCAATACCGCGGCGCATATGCCCGGCCCCGACCTCTGGAACAGCCGCATCCAGGCGGCCCGCACGTCCGGCATGGCCGCGGTCGCCGAAGCCATCGCCGAACGCTGGTTCACCGAAGACTTTCGGCGGCGCCACACGGACGAGGTCGAGCGCGTGCTATCCATGGTCCGGGCAACGCCGCTGCAAGGCTTTGTCGGCGCCTGCGCCGCGATTCGCGACATGGATCTCAGGGAGGCGATGCGCGCGATCGAGGCCCCGGTCCTCGTCATTGCCGGCCGCGACGATCCTTCGACCCCGCCGGCGATGGGAGCCGCGATCGCAGATGCGATCGAGGGTGCGAAGCTCGTGATGCTCGAGACGTCTCACATGTCGGTGATCGAGAACCCGGAGAGTTTTTCCAGGGTGGTCGTCGATTTCCTGACCAAAGTCGAGCCGTAGGTCTCGGCTAGAGCAATTTCCAGCGAAGTGGATACCACTTCGCGTCGCGAAATTGCGACAAAACATGGATCTAGAGCTGGTGTCCGATTCCGCTGGATCGGAAACCGCTCTAGACGGTCTTGTACCTGCGGTGGACATAGGCGAGGCATTCGCCTTCCGCGCCGAAATCCACGGCCTCGACGGCGCCGATCATGATCACGTGGGTCGAGACCTCCTTCGTCTCGACAAGGCGGCAATCGAAGGAGGCGACGGCGCCCGCGAGGGCGGGTGCGCCGGTCGCGAGCTTGCGCCATTCGCCGGTCTCGAATCGCCCGTCGAGACGCTCGTCGGTGCGGCCCGCGAAGACGTTAGACAGCGTCTCGTGGCACGGCGCCAGGGCATTGATGCAGAAGACGTTGTTCTCGACCATCCGCGCATAGGTCGAGGACGTCTTGTTGATGCAGAACAGCAGCATCGGGGGATCGGCCGTGATCGAGGCGACCGAGGTGGCCGTGATGCCGCCGAGCCCCGCGGGGCCGTCGGTGGTCACGATGTGGACGGCGGCGGCGATCCGGCTCATGGCCTCCTTGAACCGCCCCGGATCGACGGCCGGCGTCGATTCCGACCCGGCGCATGTCACTGTTGATGCGGTCGAAGCTTCAGCCATGTAGTCACCGGGTCCTTTCCTCGAGCGAATATCCGGCCGGTTCGAGCTAGCAAGAACGAGTCCGCCCCTTCGGCCGGCGCCCTCTCCCTGTCGCATTCCGCCAGGGCGAAGTCCAGCGATGCAGCGCGTCGAAGCGCGGACCGCCGGGCTGGACTCGCCCTCGGCAGCCGAAGCGCTATATAGCGCCGAGCACAACGGCCTAGTACCGGGATTCCCGGTACGTCGGTGGTATTCGGCGTATCCGCTTCCTCGCCATTGAAGCGTGAACCGGGTTTCCGGTCCACGCTTCAATGGCGGCGGATAGGAGAACGGGGACGGATGCATATGCCCAGAGCATTTTCCAGCGAAGTGGATGCCGGTTCGCGTCGTGAAAATGCAATAATACTCAGAAGTAGAACTGCTTTCCGATCCACCGGGATCGGAAAGTGCCCTACACGAGACATGGCCTTCGCGACCTTCGCCCGCCGGATTTGCTCGGGCGCCGTCCTCGCCCTCGCAGCGCTGCTCGGCACGAACGCCGGTGCGTCGAGCATCATGCTTCCGAGCGAGAGCGCCTATCCGGAAAGCATCACCTCCACCTCGGACGGCACGCTCTATGTCTCGAGCTTCGCCGACGGCGGCGTGGTCCGCGTGCGCCCTGGCCAAGCCCGCGCCGAGGCCTTTATCGCGCCCGGCGCCTTCGGCACGCGCTCGACCTTCGGCGTCCTAGCCGACGAGCGCTCGGGCACGCTGTGGGTCTGCTCGAACAATGCCTCCGCCTTCAACGCGCCGGGGCCGAGCGAGGTCGAGGGAAGCTTCCTGAAGGGCTTCGATCTCGGCACGGGCGAAGGCAAGATCTCCGTCGCCCTGCCGGGCAGCCGCACGCTCTGCAACGATATGGCTGTCGGCCCCGACGGCTCGGTCTTTGTGACGAATTCCTTCGCGCCGGAGATACTGCGACTGGCGCCCGGCGGCGCGATTCTCGAGGTCTGGCTGATCGACCCCTTGTTCGTGCCGCCGAAGGATGGGGCCGGGCTCGACGGAATCGCCTTCGGGAGCGACGGGAACCTCTATGTGAACACCTTCGCCTCGGGCCTGCTGCTCAGGATCGAGGTGAAGGACGGCGCCCCCGGAAAGGTCACGCAGCTCGTCACCTCGCGCCCGATCGCCCTGCCGGACGCCTTGCGCTCTCTCGACGGCACGACATTCTTGATGATCGAGGGGACCGGCAGTCTCGATCGTGTCACCATCGCCGGAAATAGTGCGACGATCGAGACGCTCGGGGAGGGTTATCTCCAGCCGACGGGCGTGACCCGCGTCGGAAGCACGGCTTGGGTTGCGGAGGGCCAGCTTTCCCGGCTGATTCACCCGAGCGAGGGAGAGGGGCCACGGCTGCCGTTCCGGGTCGATGCCGTGCCGCTCGCTGCGCGCTGAGCCTCGCCGCGACGCCGGGCGACGCCGACCAGTGGCCGGTACGCTGGAAATTGCTCTAACGAAGGAGCCGAGCCCATGAAATATCGCAGGTCGGAGCCCATGCGCGCCCTTCCGGTCGTGGCGGCGGGCTGCTTCGGCGCCCTGGCGCTCGTGACGACCGTATTCGCCCAAAAGGCCGAGACGGCAAAGCAAGCCGTCCCTTGCCCCGGCAACGGCGGCGGGATCAACGTCCCGGACGGATTTTGCGCGACGGTCTTCGCCGACATCCCCGGGCATGCGCGCCATCTCGTCGTCGCACCGAATGGCGTCGTCTACGTCAACACCTGGAGCGGCGCCTACTACAAGACCAGCGCACCCCTGACCGATGGGTTTCTCGTCGCGCTGCGGGATACCGACGGCGACGGGCGCGCCGATGTGATCGAGCGCTTCGGCGAAACGCCCGCGACCGGTGCCCATGGCGGGACCGGCATCGGGATCCATCGCGGCGCGCTCTATGCCGAGATCGACGATCGCATCGTGCGCTACGCCCTGGCCGAGGGCGAGATCGCGCCCGAGACCCCACCGGAGACGATCGTCGCGGGCCTTCCGGTCTCGGGCGACCACCCGATGCATCCGTTCACGATCGACGCCACCGGCCATCTCTATGTCGATCTCGGATCCGCGACCAATACTTGCGAGATCTTCAACCGGATGCCGCGAACGCGGGGAAACGATCCTTGCACCGAGCTCGAGACGCGCGGCGGCATCTGGCGCTACGACGCGAGCAAGACCAACCAGCGCTTCTCGAAGGCCGAGCGTTTCGCGACGGGCTTGCGCAATGCCGAGGGCATCGCGGTCGACACCGCGGGACGAATCTACGCCACCCAGCACGGCCGCGACCAGCTCGCCGAGAACTGGTCGAACCTCTATCGCCCCGAGCAGGGACAAAGTCTCCCGGCCGAGGTCATGGTCGAGCTGAAGCAAGGCGGGGACTACGGCTGGCCTTATTGCTACCATGACGGCGAGCGGCAAAAGCTCGTGCTCGCCCCGGAATATGGCGGCGACGGCGGCAAGGCGGTCGGTATTTGCGCGAGCAAGGACCCGGCGGTCGCGTTCTTTCCAGCGCATTGGGCGCCGAACGACCTGAAGATCTACGCCGGCACGCAGTTTCCCGCGGCCTATCGGGGCGGGGCGTTCTTGGCTTTCCACGGCTCGTGGAACCGAGCCCCGGGACCTCAGGGCGGCTATAATGTGGTGTTCCAGCCGCTCGCCGACGGCAAGGCCGCGGGTCCCTTCACGGTTTTCGCCGACGGCTTTGCCGGAGCCGTCAAGGAACCCGGCCGGGCGGCCTATCGGCCCTCGGGCCTCGCCGTCGGGCCGGACGGCGCCTTGTACGTGTCGGACGATGTACGCGGGCGAATCTGGCGCATCACCTATGTCGGCGGTGCCGACGTGACGAAGGCCTTGTCGGCACCGGCACCGGAAGGACTCCGTCCCGAGGCCGGCACATCTGCGCCGTCTCTCCCGACGCCGCCCGGCTCGACGGCGGACCAAGTGGCCCTCGGCCGGCGGATCTATCTCGGCGAGGTGGGCGGCGCGACCTGCGGCGGCTGCCACGGCAGCGACGCGAGGGGCACGCCCGTCGGGCCGGACCTCACGAGCGGCACATGGCTCTGGGGCGACGGGAGCCTCGACTCCATCACGCGGACAATTGTCGCCGGCGTCCCGCATCCGAAGAAGAACTTGGGGGCCATGCCGCCACTCGGCGGGGTCGAGCTCTCGCAAGCCGATGTCGCGGCGCTCGCCGCCTATGTCTGGGCCTTGGGCCACCAGAAATAGCACCGGCCTCACGATATGCGTTATCTCGCTGAAACGCCGACTACCTCAAAGGCAAGTAGATGTCGGTCAGATGTTCATGGGCCGGCGTGTCATGGTCGAGATTCAAGTAGTGAAAATAAACGGGAAACTCCCGCAACTCTTCGCCGCTTTTCGGGAGCCACTCTCGATACAGCTCGTATACGCTTTCACTGATCCTCTCTCGAGAACCGGCATGAGTGGCCACGGCGCAGCGACCGCCGGGAATTGTCTTCGTGACAATTCCTTGCGGGTTGATTGGCACCGTTTCCGTCACCGAGGCGCAAATGTCGAAGCGAAATTCTTCAGGTGGCGTCGAGTTCGGATCGTTATATGGGACGCCGTAGGTCTGGCTTTGGTCGATCGGCGACAGCCCGGTTCCCTTTCGCCATTGGATAAAGCGTTGAACAGAGTCGTTGAGCAAGGCAGGTGAGCCATTGTGTTCGAGCGCCGCCACCAATATCGGCTCGACCTCGACAATTCGGACCTCCATTTCGTACATCCTTTCGCGTGGCGGATTTGCGATTTCGTAGCGGTTGCTCCACGAGACCCAATCGGGTTTCTTACGGAACTCGCTCGGAGTTTGACCAAACATGTTCTTGAAGGCACGGGAGAAAGATTCGGGATTTTCGAATCCCGAGTCCAACGCTATATCGATAATGGGGGCGCCGTGATTGAACGCTAGCCGATACGAAGCTCTTTTGAGCCTCATCAATTGAATGTACCGAGAAACGCTTATCCCACAATATTCTGAAAATTGCCGATGGAAATGAAATTTTGAAAAATTTGCAATGTTAGCAAGACTCTCTACCGAGAGTGTTTCATCCAAATGCTTGTCGATATAATCGAGAACACGGTTGATGCGTCGTGCATAGCTGCTTGCTTTGGATGTAGGCTTGAATTCCATTTTCACAATATGCCGAAAACCAAATTCGCTGTCTTGACTGAAATTGCTGTGCGCCGGCGCCGTCGTGCAAAAATCGAGAATTCCCGGTGAAGAGCTCGCGGCTCGACCCGCGTCTCCCCCGGCGTAAGGACGGGGCGGAAGCCGAGACTCACCCCCCAACGAGGCGGGAAGCGCCGAGCGCCACGACCGCGGGCTTTTTCTCGTCCCGCACTATCCGAAATTCGCCAGCCCCGGGAAGGTCTCGAGCAGCCAGAACGAGAGATCCTGGACCGAGCCGGTGAGGAAGGCGACCCCGGTCGCGACGAGGAGCACGCCGACGATGCGCTCGAGCGTGGCGAAGTAGCGTCGGAACCGCTTCATGAAGCCGATGAAGGGCTCGATGGCCAGCGCCGCCAATAGAAACGGAAGCCCGAGCCCGAGCGAGTAGGCGGCAAGGAGCGCGGCACCTGTGCCGGCGGTCTCCTGCGAGGCGGCGACGGCGAGAATCGCCGCGAGCACCGGTCCGATGCACGGGGTCCAGCCGAAGGCGAAGGCGAGCCCCATGACATAGGCACCCCAGGTCCCGACCGGCTTTTGCACCTCGACCCGGGCCTCCCGATAGAGCAGCGCGAATCGGAATACCCCGAGAAAATGAAAGCCCATGAGCACGATCGCGACGCCGGCGAGCAGCGAGAGATGCGAGAGATGCTCCCGCAGCAGCTGGCCGAAAGCCGAGGCCGTCGCGCCGAGGCCGACGAAAACCGTCGAGAACCCGAGGATGAACAAAGCCGCGGCGACGAGGATGTCGCGCCGGGCGCGCCTTTCCTTGCGCGTCGCGACTTCCTCGATGGTCGTCCCCGCGATGAAGGTGAGATAGGGGGGGACGAGCGGTAGGACGCAAGGGCTCAGGAAGGACAAGAGTCCCGCGAGCACCGCGGCCAGAAAGGTGACATCTTGCGTCATGCGCTTTTCCAGAGCGCTTTCCGATGTCCTGGGATCGGAAATCGCTCTAACCTTTGGTCGGTCGCATTTTCGCGACGTGAACCGGTTCCGGTTCGCCGGAAAATGCTCTAGCCATTTTGCGCGGCACAAGAAAGCACCGCGGCCACCGCGCCCGAGCGGCGCCGCTCGGGTGTCGTCAATTCGAGGTGATGCCTTTCGTGACGGTGCCCCATCAGGAAGCGAGAGGTTCGGGAAAGGTTCAGGTGTTCAGCTATAGCCCGGGATACTCGCTCGCCCCCGCCTCGCAGCCGCCGCTGGCGCGACCTGGCAGATCATGACCGTCTTTCTCGCCTTCGCCTGCAGCCTTCTCGTCAATTTCGCGATCGGGCTTCTCGTCGCGAAATTCCTCGGGCCGGAGGAATATGGCCGGTTCGCGCTCGCCTATGCGACCGGCATCGCGGTGCAGACGGCCTTCTTCGACTGGATTCGCCTCGGCGCCACGCGGTTCTACTCGGAGCGGATCCGGACCGAGGAGCCGGCGCTTCGCGCGACGCTCGACTGCGGCTTCGCAATCATCTCCACGCTTCTCGTCATCGCCGCGAGCCTTCTCGTCCTCACCGGCGTGACCTTCACCCTTTCGAACGGCTTGATCGCGCTCGCGCTCGGGATCGCGATCACCAACGGCCTCTTCGACTACCACACGGCGCTGGTTCGGGCGCGGTTTCAC
Organism: Beijerinckiaceae bacterium; assembly: GCA_024304885.1. Classification (GTDB taxonomy): domain Bacteria; phylum Pseudomonadota; class Alphaproteobacteria; order Rhizobiales; family Beijerinckiaceae; genus Methylocapsa. Next base: position 1,207,806 of record JALJOM010000003.1, on the reverse strand, counting down.
GACGGACTCTTCACCCGCCTCGTGCTCGTGAAGAACGTCATGGCGCTGGTGCTGATGGGTGCCGGCGCCTTCTGGTTCGCCTCCGCCAAGATCACCCTCGTCGGCGGCATCGTCAGCCTTGCCGGATCCATCGCCACGGCGCGGGCCTCCTTGCGCGATCACGGCTCGAATCCCGGCCTCGCCAGGGTGGCGATCGCCGGCGCCTTGATGGCTTACAGCCTGCCGATCGTCGTCGCCAACCTCCTCTATCTCGCGATCCCGCTCGCCAATCGTTCCGTCCTCGCGATCTTCTACGGCTTCTCGGAGACCGGGCAATTCTCGCTCGCCTATGATTTCGGGACCAAGGCGATCCAGGCGATCGGCTCGGCGCTCGATATCGTCTTGTTCCAGATCGCGGTCGCAATGCACGAGCTGCGCGGGCCGGCCGAGGGCCGCCAGCAGGTCGCGCGCAACATGACGATCGTCGTCGCCATGGTCCTGCCGGCTTGCACCGGACTCTGGCTGACCTTGCCGTCGATCGAATATCTGATCGTCCCGGCCGAGTATCACGGCCATTTCGGCGAGCTGCTCCCGCTCATGATGACCGGGCTCTTCTGCATGGCGATCATTCATTATGCGATCTATCCGATCTTCCAGATCGAGAAGAAGACCGTTCCGTTGATCGCGGCGGCCATCGCGGCCTGCGTCGCCGACGCCTTGCTGATCGTCTTCCTCCCCGGGCGCGACGGCGCCTCGAGCCTCGCCATCGCACAGGCCGGCGCGATGCTCGTCGCCCTCGTGGTCCTCGTCGGCTTCGCGAGCGTGTCGAAGCCGCAATGGCCGCGGGTCCGCGACCTTTTCGTGATCACCGTCGCCAATGCCTGCATGGCGGCGCTGGTCCTGCCGATGCGCGACGACGTGCCCTCCTTGACGACGCTCGCGCTCCAAGTCGGGACGGGGGTCGTCTCCTATGCCGTGGTCGTGCTCGGCTTCGACGTGGCGGGCTTGCGCAGCATGACGATCGCGCGAGTGCGCCTCGCCATGGCGCGGACTCGGACGCTTTAGCTCGGGGTCGTCCGCCGGACGGTCGCCCGGTGCTTCATGTGCAGCGAGACCCAGCCGTCGATCTCGAGCCTGCGAACGAGCGCGAAGCCCTGCGTCCGATAGGCAGAGACGACGCCTGGAACGTCGCGGGCGATCAGCCCCGAGAGGACGAGATCGGCCGCGGGTGCCGCCGAGCGCGCGATCCTCGGCGCGAGCGCGCGCAGGGGCCGTGCAAGGATGTTCGCGAGGACGAGGTCATAGGGGCCGCCGTTGCGCAATTCGGGATGCTCGGCACCTGTTGCCCGCACGGGTCGCAGAAACGACCCTGCCCCATTCGACCGCGCATTGCCTCGCGCTGCCGCGACCGACACCGGATCGATGTCGCCCGCATGAACCTTTTGCCGGAGCGCTTTCGCCGCCGCGATCGCAAGCACGCCCGAGCCCGTGCCGAGATCGAGGATGCTGCGCGGGCGCCGCACCTCGAGGATCCGATCCAGAAGCTCGAGGCAGCCGCGGGTCGAGCCATGGTGGCCGGTGCCGAAGGCGAGGGCCGCCTCGATCTCGATTCCGATCTCGTTCGCGCGCGCCACGCCCCGATCGTGGGATCCGTGCACGACGAAGCGCCCGGCCCGTACCGGCTTCAGCCCTTCGAGCGAGGACGCGATCCAGTCGCGCTCGTCGACACGAGAGAAGGTGAGGGCCTCGGCCGCCTCGTCCCCGGCCGCCGCCGCGACGAGCGCGCGCACTCCCGCCTCGTCGGGCGGCGCACCGAAATAGGCCTCGACGATCCAGGGCCCTCCCGCCCAGCTCGCCGTAGTCGGCGCCTCCTCGAAGGCGGCGGCGGCCGTCTCGGCAGGGTCGAAGGTCTCGACGACGATATCGGCGATCTTTCGTGCCGTCGTCTCGTCGCAGGAAAGGCGCATGACATGGGTGGCACGGTTCGGCGGCAGGCCTTCAAGCATCGCGAGTCTCTTCCAAAATCCAATTGGTCTCGATAGAGGATCTTCGCGCCCTGCCCCAAATCCCGTATCCTGCCGAAAATCCGACGGGCCGGAGCCATGAAGCCTTACATCGTCATTGTCCACAAGGATCCCGAAAGCGCCTATGGCATGACCTTTCCGGATGCGCCCGGATGTTTTTCCGCGGCCGACGAGCTGGATGATCTTTTCGCGAATGCCGCGGAAGCACTCGAGCTTTGGACCGAAGGCATGCAGGAAGACAAGCTCCCGGTCCCCGAGCCACGTGAGCTCTCCGAGCTGCGGAAGGACCCGGAATGGTCCGAGAGCTTTGCCGATGCCGCTTTGGTCATAGCAGTGGCGTCTCCCACTGAATCGCATGCCTGACACCCCGAGCAACGACGACCTCGCGGCGCGGATCCTCGACGCGATCGAGCCCGGTGCCGCCCAGCCGATCGATCCCGTCGCGCTGGCACGGCGCGACCTGCAAAAGGCCCTGCCCCGGCGCTTCTACGAGGAGGTCACGACCGAAGCGCGCGACGGCGCCTTCGTGCTTCTCCTCGACGGACGCCCGGCCAAGACCCCGGCGAAGAATATTCTCGCGGTCCCGACCCGTGGCGCGGGCGAGGCGCTCGCGGCCGAATGGGCGCGCCAGGCGGAAATCATCGATCCCGCCGACATGCCGCTGACCCGACTCGTCAATTCCGCGATCGACGGGGTCGCGCGCGACCTTACGGCGACCGCGGCCGAGATCGTGAAATATGCCGGCTCCGATCTCGTCTGCTATCGCGCCGGCGAGCCGGAAGCCCTCGTCGCGGCGCAGTCCGCCGCCTGGGACCCCTACCTCGCCTTCGCACGGGACAAGCTCGGCGCGCGATTGGTCTGCGCGGTCGGCGTGATGTTCGTCGAGCAGCCCGAGCCGGCGCGGGTCGCGTTGCGGGAGGCGGTCGATCGGCTTCTGACGCCCTGCCCCGCGGCCGCCTTTCGCGCCGCGGCCTTGCACGTCATGACGACGCTCACGGGCTCGACGCTCATCGCGCTTCGTGTCGCTCACGGCGAGGTCGACGCCTCCGCCGCCTGGACGGCGGCCCATGTCGACGAGGATTTCGAGATGGAGCTCTGGGGTGAGGACGCCGAGGCCCTCCTGCGCAAGGCGCGCCGCTTTCGCGAGATGGAGGCCGCGGCTCTCTTGTGGCAGCTCGTGTCCTGACGCCTTATCTCGTGCTCGACCTCGGATCACAGGGCTGACAAGAGATGCATCTCCATACGAGCGACGGCCTCGGCCACGACCATGCGTTCCTCGGCTCGCGGCACGAGGCCAATGCGCGGCGCACGCTGCTCGTCGTCGCCTTGACCTCGGTGATGATGGTCGCCGAGATCGTCGGGGGCGCCATCACGGGATCCATGGCGCTCGTCGCCGACGGCTGGCACATGGCGACCCATGCCGGCGCGCTCGGCATTTCTGCCGCAGCCTATTCGCTCGCGCGGCGGCTAGAGCACGATTCCCGCTTCGCCTTCGGCACGGGCAAGATCGGCGACCTCGCGGCCTTCGCGAGCGCTATCGTGCTCGTCCTCATCGCGCTCCTCGTCGGATACGAGAGCCTCCTGCGCTTCACCCGACCGGTGGTCATCGCCTATGACGAGGCGCTCCTCATCGCCGTCGTCGGGCTCGCGGTCAATCTCGTCAGTGCCTTCATCCTCCAGGAAGGTCCCCACAGCCACGCAGGTCATTCCCACGAGGGCCATGATCACGAGCAGGGGCATGCTCACGACCATGGCCACGGGGCCGCGCGCGACAACAACCTGCGCGCCGCCTATATCCATGTCCTCGCCGATGCCGCGACCTCGGTCACGGCGATCGTCGGGCTCGTCGCGGCGCGAATGCTCGACTTCACCTATATCGACCCGGCGGTCGCCCTTCTCGGCGTCGCCGTCATCCTCTGGTGGTCATTCGGCCTCTTGCGCGATTCCGCTGCCGTGCTGCTCGATTGCGTGCCCGACCGTGCTCTCGCGGAAAAGGTCCGGCAAAGGCTCGAGGCCCGAGGCGACGCGGTCACCGATCTCCACCTGTGGCAGCTCGGTCCCGGCCACACCGCCGCCGTCATCAGTGTCGTGACGGAGATCCCGCAGCCTCCGGCGAGCTACAAGACGCGTCTCGCCGACATCGAGGGCCTGTGCCATGTCACCATCGAGGTCACCGCGCAGCGTCCTTGAAAAATGGACGTCACAGGATTTTGCGAAACTCCCCTGCGGAATTATGCTGTCTCGACGGCGAGTCGCTTCTACGAACCGGATTATCAACGAGGCGGCGGCCGAACGAGCCAGGGAGGATCCGAGATGCCGCAACAATTGGATGTCTTTGTCGCACAACCGTCGCCCACGCTCATCGCCAATTGGTACTGGGTCCTGGCGCTCGGCGTCGGCTTGATGCTTCTCGGCGTCCTGGCGGTCTGGCGCGCCCGGACCGCGACCTTGGTCTATATGACCTTTCTAGGAACCGTGCTCCTCGTCGCCGCCCTCGTCCTCTTCACCTTCACCTTCTCGCTGGCCGGCAACTGGAGCGGCTTCTTCCTCCATCTCCTGTGGGCGATCCTGCTCGGCGTCACCGGCCTCATCCTGGTGACACGCCCGGCGACGAGCGCGGAAGCGGTTACCCTCTTCCTCTCCTTCTACCTGATCGTCACGGGACTTCTCGGCATCGCCTTCGCCTTGGTCTCCCACATTCGAGGAGAGGGACTCTATGTGCTCGAAGGGCTCATCAGCGCCATTCTCGGCGGGATGCTCCTTGCGGGCTGGCCCGTCACCGGCCTCTTCGCGATCGGTCTTTTCGTCGGGATCGCCCTCATCGTGAGAGGCGGCGCCCTGATCGCGGTCGCGCTCAGCCTCAAGTCCCTCATGTAGGTGGCCCTCTGCCGGAGCTCGGGCCGAGGCTACGCGAACACCATGATCACCGCATCGACGGGAACGGTTTCGCCGATCTTCGCATGGATCGCCTGCACGACCCCGTCCTCCTCGGCCTGAAGCACGTTCTCCATCTTCATGGCCTCGACGGTGCAAAGCGGCTCGCCCGCTTTCACCTCCTGGCCGACGGCGACATGGAGCGCGCGGACGAGGCCGGGCATGGGGCAGAGGAGCCGCCGCATGCCGTTCGGGCGCGTCTTGTGCGGCATCAGCGCCGCGAGCGCAGCCTCGCGCCGTGTATAGACCCTCGCCTCGACCCTGAAGCCGTGGTGGGCCAGCTCGAAGCCGTTGAGGATAGGGCGAACCTTGACGTGGAACTCCTCGCCGTCGATCGTCCCGGTCCAGAGCGCTTGCCCGGGCGCCCAATCGGACAGGCAGGGATGGGCGTGACCGCTCGCCTCGAAACGGACGAGGAGGCCGACGTCCCCCTCCTCGATCCGAATGTCGAGCCGCGCACCTCCCAGCATCACCGCGCGATCGCGCTCGAACCGGACCGGCCGCGCCGTGCGCATCTGCCCCGAGATCATGCGCTTGCGCTCGTTGACGACATGATCGACCGCGGCGGCAACCGCCGCGAGCCGATGTGCCGTCTCCCCTTCCGGCACGCGCTCGGTGAAGCCACGGGGAAATTCCTGCGCGATGAAGCCTGTCGAGAGGTCGCCTGAGCGCCAGCGGGCGTTCTGCATCACGGCGGCGAGGAAGCCGGTATTGGCGCGAATGCCGTCGATCACGAAAGCATCGAGCGCTTGCACCTGCGCCGCGATGGCGCCGGCTCGATCGCCGGCGTGGGTGACGAGCTTGGCGATCAACGGATCGTAGAAGATCGCGATCTCGCTTCCTTCGCGCACGCCGCTGTCGATCCTGACCGTTACGCCGGCCTCGTGGCCTTCGGGCGGGGGCGTATAGGTCCTGAGCCGGCCGATCGAGGGCAGGAAATCACGTGTCGGGTCCTCCGCATAGATCCGGGATTCGATCGCGGCGCCTTTCAGATGGACGTCGGCTTGGGAGAAGGCGAGCCGCTCGCCGGCGGCGCTTCGGATCATCTGCTCGACGAGGTCGATCCCCGTGACGAGCTCGGTCACCGGATGCTCGACCTGGAGCCGCGTATTCATCTCGAGGAAGTAGAAGCTCTTGTCGGGCGCGACGATGAACTCGACCGTGCCGGCCGAATCGTACTCGACGGCACGGGCGAGCGCGAGGGCCTGGCGCCCCATCTCGTGGCGCATGGCCTCGTCCACGAAAGGGGACGGAGCCTCCTCGATCACCTTCTGGTGGCGGCGCTGGATCGAGCATTCGCGCTCGCCGAGATGGAGGAGGGCCCCGTATCTGTCGCCGAGCACCTGAATCTCGATGTGGCGCGGGTGCTCGATATATTTCTCGATGAAGATTCGGCCGTCACCGAAGGCCTTGGCCGCTTCGGATGTGGCGCGGGCAAATCCGTCCACGACCTCGCGCGGAGAGGCGGCGATGCGCATGCCTTTGCCCCCGCCGCCGGCGGAAGCCTTGAGCATCACGGGATAGCCGATGGCCTCTGCGATCCTCACCGCCTCCTGCGCATCGGCGAGAGCTTCGAGCCGGCCCGGAACGACCGAGACGCCTGCGGCCTCGGCGAGCGACTTGGCGCGGATCTTGTCGCCCATGGCGTCGATCGCTGTCGCGTTCGGGCCGATGAAGGTAATGCCCTCAGCCTCGAGCGCCCGGGAGAAGTCGGCGCGCTCGGAGAGGAATCCATAGCCCGGATGAACCGCGTCGGCGCCCGTGGCCTTGCAGGCTTCGAGGATCCTCTCGACCGAAAGGTAGGATTCTACCGCGGACGCCGGGCCGATGGGGACGGCCTCGTCCGCCATCTCGACATAGGGCGCGCGCGCATCGGCCTCGGAATAGACCGCGACCGTCGCGACACCCAAGCGCCGCGCGGTCTCGATGATGCGGGCGGCGATTTCGGCCCGGTTCGCGATCAGGACTTTTCGGAACATCGACTCGTGCCCGCGGGAATCGCGTTCCGGTCAGTCAAGCCAGCTCCACGGGCCCGTGATCGTCACAATGGTCGCCGTGTGGATGATGAAGCCGGCCGTCGACGAGGTAATCGATGTGGTCGCCATGTGGGATCCCCTCGTGACCGCACCCGGGACCATGCGTGTGCGAGCAGTGGATTTCAGGGGTACATTCAACGGGATTTGTGGAGTCTACCGCGACCGCATGCTCATCGACATGATCCTCGTGCATGTGGTGAAGGTGGCCGTCGTGGAGATAATCGACGTGGCCGTCGTGGCGGATCGCAATATGCCCGCAGCTCGGGCCGTGCCGATGAGGATGGTCGGTATGCTGCGTCTCGGTGCAAGCTGCCATTGCATTCCTCCCTTCGAGCTGAAACGCCGGCGCCGGGGCGCGACCATCGCTCGATACGACGCTCGGCAAGAGTCTATCTCGGCGCGTGTCGCGTCGTTCGATAGGCGGCGGCGAGGGCAAAGGTGAAGCCGATGCTCTCGAGCGTCACGTCGCCGTCGCGGATCACCAGAGGCTTCTCCGGCCAGGACCCGTCCTGTGTTCCTGCGCAAGAGATCGGCGCCGATGATCGCGGTCCTGAGGACGAGGATCTCGCGCACGCTCGGGATGCTCGTATAGGTCCAGACATTGGCCCAGGTCTCGGCCTGGTTGTTCGGCGAGAGGATCTCGACCACGAGCACGGGTGTGGTCAGCGCGGCGTCCTCGCTCGCATAGCTCGCGCAGGTCACGGCGACATCGGGAATCCGAAAATTGATCTCCGCCTGGACGCGCGGGATCACGCCGGGCGTCGTGACGACCCGGCAAGGGAGCCCGCGCTCCTCGAGATGATTTGCGATCAGCCGGCCGAGCTCGGCTTGGATCGCGCCATGGGTGACACTCGCGGGCGCCATGGCCTGGGGCTCGCCATCGACGAGCTGCCAGAGCTGGGGACCGGGCGCATCCCAGGCGAGGAATTCCGCGACGGTCATGCGGACCGGGATCTTCAGGGCCGTGCTCATGTAGCGATCCTAGCACGGAACATGGCGCGGCGTCAGGCCGCGGCGCTGCTACAGCGGGATATTGTCGTGCTTCTTCCGCGGGTTCGCGAGGCGCTTACCACGCAACATCGCGAGCGCCCTTGCCACACGCCTGCGGGTCGCGTGCGGAAAGATCACGTCGTCGATATAGCCCCGCTCGGCCGCGACGAAGGGGGAGAGGAACCGCGCCTCGTATTCCTTTGTGCGCGCGGCGATCTTCGCCGGGTCGCCCATATCCTGCCGGAAGATGATCTCGACGGCGCCCTTCGCGCCCATGACCGCGATCTCGGCGGACGGCCAGGCGAGGTTGATGTCGCCGCGCAGATGCTTCGAGGCCATCACGTCATAGGCGCCGCCATAGGCCTTGCGAGTGATGATTGTGACCTTAGGCACCGTCGCCTCCGCATAGGCGAAGAGCAGCTTTGCACCATGCTTGATGAGCCCGCCGGATTCCTGCGCAGTTCCGGGAAGGAAACCCGGCACATCGACGAAGGTCACGAGCGGGATATCGAAGCAATCGCAGAAGCGCACGAAGCGCGCCGCCTTGCAGGAGGCGTCCTTGTCGAGGACGCCCGCCAGCACGAGCGGCTGGTTCGCGACGATGCCGACCGGGCGGCCCTCGATACGCGCGAAGCCCGTCACGATATTGCGCGCATGGGCCTCCTTCACCTCGAGAAAATCGCCCTCGTCCACGATCTTCTCGATCAGCTCCTTGATGTCATAGGCCTTGGCCGGGTGATCCGGCACCAGGGTGTCGAGGGACGGGATCGGCCTTTCGGCATCGTCGAAGCTCGGCCATTCCGGGAGAGCGTCGCCACTGGACGAGGGCAGGAAATCGAGCAGCCTACGCACCTGCAGAAGCGCCTCGACGTCGTTGGCATAGGACCCGTCGGCGACCCCGCTCGTCATCGTATGGACCGGCGCGCCGCCGAGCTCCTCTGCGCTCACGCTCTCGTTGGTGACGGTCTTCACTACGTCGGGGCCGGTCACGAACATGTAGCTCGTGTCCTCCACCATGAAGACGAAGTCGGTCATGGCGGGCGAATAGACGTCGCCGCCCGCGCAAGGCCCCATGATGACGGAAAGCTGCGGGACGACGCCCGACGCCAGCACGTTGCGCTGGAACACCTCGGCATAGCCGCCGAGCGCCGCGACGCCCTCCTGGATGCGTGCACCGCCCGAATCGTAGAGCCCGACGATCGGCGCCCGATATTTCAGCGCCATGTCCTGGATCTTCATGATCTTGCCCGCATGCGCCTCGGAGAGCGAGCCGCCGAACACGGTGAAATCCTTGGCGAAGGCGAAGACCGCGCGCCCGTTCACCGTGCCCCAGCCGGTGACGACGCCGTCGCCGGGAACGTGGGTCCTGTCCATGCCGAACTCGGTCGCACGGTGCTCGACGAACATGTCGAGCTCCTCGAAGGACCCGTGATCGAACAGAAGCTCGATCCGCTCGCGCGCGGTGAGCTTGCCGCGCTTGTGCTGCAGCGCGATCCTGTGCTCGCCGCCCCCACCGCGGGCGCGCGAGCGGCGTGCCGAAAGCTCGTCGAGGATGCGCTTCATGGCAAACGACCCGGCTGGTAGCTTGTCGGGACCATACAGCGTCCGGACCTCGATGTCGCAGAGCTTCCTCGCTCCCCTGGCCAGCCGGCGATCGAAGCTCACGAAAGCATCACAGCCTCTCGCCTTCGAAAGATGAAGGGCGTCGGCGAAATCCATTCCGCACAGCGTCCAGTCGAGCGCCTCGGACGCCTGGGCCGCATCTTCCAGGGTCACGCGGGGCAATCCATAAAAGGGCGGTGAGCGCATTTGCGGCCTCGACGGAGCAGAACCCGTAGACGCTTCGGAGCACCCACTCGGTTTCGAGCAAGACATGGGTGCAGACGAGCACGTCCTCGGCGTGGGTCAGCGCCTTGGCCTTCGGCGATTGATCGGGATGGTCCGCCGTGAGGAAGCGAACCAGGACGTTCGTCTCGATCACGACCATGCCGGCGCCTCGCCTCGGCCAGGACACCAGCATCCATCTCTTCGACAGTTCTCTGGCGCCCCGAGACGTTCAGGATAGCGAGCACCTTCTCCGACCTTGTCGGCTCGAAGACCGGCGCGGCCCTCGAGAGCACGCCTAGCTCTGCGCCTCGATCTTTTCCCGCGCGGCGCTCGCGAGAAAGGCCGATCGGGTCAGGCCGCGTTGCTGCGCGGCCTCGTCGATCGCCGCGAGCAGGCCGGCATCGAAGGTGACGTTCGCGCGCACGGTGCGGCCGGAATCGAGCAGGAGAGGGATCAGGACCGCGGCTTCGCCACCTTCAATCTCTTCCGTCGCGACGATCTCGGCGACAGAGCGCGCTCTGGGTATTTCGAAGCCGGCGCCGCCGCCCTTGTGTGGGATCACGTCCCCTACCGCCCTCGTGGCGCCCGCGAGCGCTTCCGCCGGTGTCGATCCGGCACCGACGCACCCAGGCAGGTCGGGGATCCGCACGCCCCTAAGTTCGCCTGCACCGCCGAGAATGCCTACGTAGTGCATCGCCGCGCTCCTAGATCCGTTCGGCCGCTCTGGCGATCGACCGCGCCGTTCCGGGCGTCGGCTCCTAGTGCCGTGGAACCGTGATCATGACCTACGGCCGAACCGGATGAAGGAATCGGTCGTGCTTGCCGCCACCGATATCGACCCGACCCTCCCGCTCGAGCCGAGCGATGATCTTGCGGGTTTTCGTCTCGAACGTTGGTATGCACGTTCCGATTGGTACACACTATAATGTACGCATTCACGCGATAGGCAATTGCGTTCACAACCCAAAGCCGCGGTGATGGCGGGCCCACCCGGCAATTCTCTTGTTTGGTCGCATTTTCGCATCGCGATGTCGCTGTTGCGAAACATCGCCAGCGAAATGCGAACCGGTATCCACTTCGCTGGTAAATGCTCCTCGATCGCCGACCTCCCCTATAGGGAGGTATCACTCACGGCGCGGGGTTGCCGCTCACCTGATGAATGGCGTCGATCCGCTTCTCGAGGTCGGGCGGGATCACCACATCGATCGAATCCACGTCGGTCTTCAATTGCTCCGTCGTCGTCGCGCCGATGATGTTGGATGTCACGAAGGGCCGCGAGGTGACGAAGGCGAGCGCCATCTGCGCCGGATCGAGGCCGAACTCCTTCGCCAGAGCGAGATATTGGTCGATCACGTTCTCGACATTCGGCTTCTCGTAGCGCTGGCCGCGCTTGAACAGCGTGGTGCGTGCCCCTGGAGGCCGCGCGCCGCCCTGGTACTTGCCGGTGAGATAGCCCTGAGCCAGCGGCGAATAGGCGAGAAGCCCGACCTTCTCGCGCAGCGCGATCTCGGCGAGGCCCATCTCGAAGGTGCGATTGAGGAGGTTGTAGGCGTTCTGGATCGAGACCACGCGCGGCCCCTTGCCGGCTTCCGCCGCCTGGACGAAGCGCATGGTTCCCCAGGCGGTCTCGTTCGAGAGCCCCACATGGCGGATCTTTCCCGCCTTCACGAGATCGTCGAGGACGGCGAGCGTCTCCTCGATCGGGTTTTCCGGGCCTTTCGGCAGATCGCGAAAGGTCGTGGTCTGCTCGGCGAAGAGGTTCAAGGGCCGATCCGGCCAATGCAGCTGGTAGAGATCGATATAGTCCGTCCGCAGGCGCGTCAGCGACCCTTCGACGGCCGCAGTGATGTTCTTGCGGTCGAGCTCGGTCGGCGCTCCGCGCAGCCAGGTCGCCTGACCGCGGCCCGCGACCTTGGTCGCGATGACGACCTTGTCTCGGCATTTGCGCGCGTCGAGCCAGGAGCCGATGATCCGCTCGGTCGAGCCTGCCGTCTCCGGGCGCGGCGGGACGGAGTAGATTTCCGCCGTGTCGAGGAAATTGATGCCGCGGTCGAGCGCATAGTCGAGCTGCGCATGGCCTTGCGTCTCCGTGTTCTGCTCGCCCCAGGTCATGGTCCCGAGGCAGAGGGCCGAGACGAGAAGGTCGGTATCTCCGAGCTTGCGTCGCTCCATGCGTCACCCGATCATTGTCGTAAGATTGGTAGGTCGAGCCTAAGGTTCCCACGGCGCTCGATCAAGCCGGCGCGGCACATGCATCATGCGTACCTCGACCATCGGCACCCCTGTGCCGAATCGGAGCCCTCTCGCATGACCTCGGATTGCCCCGCCGAGCCCGCGTCCTACCGAGTCTTCTTGCTCGACGACAAAGGCAAGATCACGAAATCGAAGGCGCTGCGCTGCACCGACGACGAGGCCGCCATCGCCGAAGCGCGCGAGCTCGCGGACGGACGCTGCCTCGAGCTCTACGACGGCTGCAGGCTCGTGATCCGGCTTCCCGGCGTTTGATCTCTCACACCAGCCGGCTCTGCTCCACCGCGGCGGCGATGAAGCTCGCAAACAGCGGATGCGGCTCGAAGGGACGCGACTTCAGCTCCGGGTGGAATTGCACGCCGATGAACCAGGGATGGTCGCAAAGCTCGATCGTCTCGGGCAAGAGGCCGTCGGGCGACACACCCGCAAAGACGAGGCCCCTCTCGGCGAGCCTTTCGCGATAGGCGGTGTTGACTTCGTAGCGATGGCGGTGCCGCTCGGCGATCTCGGTGGTTCCGTAGATTTTCGCGATCTTCGACTCCGGCTGAAGCTCCGCCGGGTAGGATCCGAGGCGCATGGTGCCGCCGAGGCCGGACTCGGCGGCGCGGACCTGCAGCTCGTTGCCGCGCATCCATTCGGTGAGGAGGCCGACGACGGGCTCGCTCGTCGGGCCGAACTCCGTCGAGTTGGCCTCCGCGATACCGGCGAGCGCGCGGGCCGCCTCGATCACCGCCATCTGCATGCCGAAGCAGATGCCGAAATAGGGGACCTTCCGCTCGCGCGCGAAACGGGCCGCGAGAATCTTGCCTTCCGCCCCGCGGTGGCCGAATCCGCCCGGCACCAGAATCCCGTGCACATGCTCGAGATAGGGCACGGGATCGCTCGTCTCGAAAATCTCGGACTCGATCCAGTCGAGCCTCACCGCGACCCGGTTGGCGATGCCACCGTGGGTCAAGGCCTCGATGAGCGATTTGTAGGCGTCCTTGAGGCCGGTATATTTCCCGACGATCGCGATGGTGACTTCGCCTTCGGGGTTCTGGATGCGCTCCATCACCGCGTTCCAGCGGCTCATGTCGGGCTTCGGCGCGGGCTCGATGCCGAAGGCCGCGAGCACCTCGCGGTCGAGGCCGGCGGCATGATAGGCGCGGGGCACGTCATAGATCGAGCCGACGTCGCGGGCCTCGATCACGGCGCTTTCGCGCAGGTTGCAGAACAGGCCGAGCTTGCGCCTCTCCTCGGGCGCGATCTCGCGCTCGCTGCGGCAAAGCAGGATGTTGGGCTGGATGCCGATCGAGCGCAGCTCCTTCACGGAATGCTGCGTCGGCTTGGTCTTCAGCTCCCCGGCGCTCGCGATATAGGGCAAGAGCGTCAGATGAATATAGATCGCATGGCCGCGCGGAAGCTCGTTGCCGAGCTGGCGGATCGCCTCGAAGAAAGGCAGGCCCTCGATATCGCCGACCGTGCCGCCGATCTCGACCAGGACGAAATCCGCGCCGTCGTTTCCCGTCGTGACGAATTCCTTGATCGCATTGGTCACGTGCGGGATCACCTGGACGGTCGCGCCGAGATAGTCGCCGCGGCGCTCCTTGGCGATAATCTCCTGATAGATGCGGCCAGTGGTGATATTGTCCTCGCGCCCGGCCGGGCGGCCGGTGAAGCGCTCGTAATGGCCGAGGTCGAGATCGGTCTCGGCGCCGTCGTCGGTGACGAAGACCTCGCCGTGCTGGTAGGGGCTCATCGTCCCCGGATCGATGTTGAGATAGGGGTCGAGCTTGCGCAGCCGGACGGTATAGCCGCGCGCCTGGAGCAACGCGCCGAGGGCCGCCGAGGCGAGCCCTTTGCCGAGCGAGGAGACCACGCCGCCGGTGATGAAGATATACCGCGCCATGGGCCTCGACGGTTAGCAGGTTTTTCCGCGCTCGGGGAGAGGGACAAGTGCCGGAACGGGCCTCGTCCACGCGTCACGCCGAGCTCGGCCGAAAGCAATAGAACGTCTTGGCCGGGCGAAAGCGCCGTGGCAAGCGGCGCGGGAGGGTCGACCCCGCCATGCAAGCACTTGGCCGCGGAGCCCGGATGCCCGGCTCGATCCCCGGACTTGATCCGGGGACGGGCACGACGGCGAAAGTCGCGGATAACGCCACCCGGAATACGAGCCGCCTTCCGATTGGATCGGTGACGCTTTCACCCCGGGAAACCGGGCGGCGACCGGCCCCGCCGGCCTCACTAGTTCTTCTTCGGCGCCGGGGTGGGCCGAGACGGAGCCGGTGAGGGTGCCTGTTCCGCGGACGGCGGAGCGGCCGGCGCGGGCTCTGCAGGCTTGACGGGCTCCGCCGATGCGGCGGGGGCAGGCGCCGGCACGGGGCCCTCCGTCGTCGATGCGGCCGGGGGCTCGCCCGGAGGGGCTGCGGGGGCCGATACGCCTTGCTCCTCCATGCGCTTCAGCTGATCGAGCAGGCTGCCCGGGGTCGCCGGCGCAGCCGGGACCGCGGGCGCCTCCGTTGCCGGAAGGTCCTTGACATTGTCGAAGATCGATGTCCGCGGCCGGTTGATATTGGCGAGGATCGTGAGCCCGAGGCTCGTCGTGAAGAAGAGCGCGGCGAGGATGCTCGTCGCCCGGGTGAGAACATTGGCCTGGGCCCGCCCGGTCATGAAGCCGCCACCGCCGATCCCGATCGCCCCGCCCTCGGAGCGCTGCAGGAGCACGACGATGACGAGCGCCGTCACGACGATGAGGTGGATGACGATCAAGACCGACTGCATGTTTCTCCTCGGGAGGCGGAGCTTTTGCGCGAGGTGGCTGGCATTCGAGGCGTCGAGGCTCGCAGGCCTCGCATGGCTGGCTCTCTTTAGGACGCTCGCGCTCGAAACGCTAGATCGACTTTCCGGACGTCATGCATGCTCATGCTCCACAGCGCTGAGCCAGCAACGCTTTCGCCCGCTCGAGATTTTGCCGCGCGATTTTGTGCCAATAGGGTGCGGCTTCGGGCGTCCATTCCTCGAGGGCATGTTCGGACACCGCTCCGCCGCAGCGACAAATCGCCAGGTAGCTACGTCACGCCAGGAGCGCGTGCGCCTCTTAGCAACCCTTCGGTGCTCGAGTCCTCGTCGATTTCCGGCAAATGGACTCCGTAGCCACCGCCGGCGACTTCCCAACGGGAGAGCTGCTCGAGTGTCGCCTCGGCGAGCCGCGGATACCAGGCGAGCGGCACGGAAATCGCCATCAGTTCCACCGTCAGGCGATCCGCGTCGGCAAGAACATGCTTGACGCAAAGGTCAGTGGCGGGGCCAAAGAAGTCATGCCATGCGTCTAGAAGCTGCACCGGGTAAGTCACGACCAAGCGTCGCACCTCACCGAGCTCGGTCGCGGAAAATCCGACGCTGCGCGCCACTGCGACGGTCTCGAGCCAAAGCTTGGCTGATGCCGGGCCTCGATCCACATGGACGTGCGGCGGCTCGTTCGGCTCGTGGCTGAGAAATAGAACCGGAAACCTTGTATCCGCAAGATCGTGGCCATTGCACCATGGTCCGATCGCGAACGGCAGCAGCGTCGGCGCCGCGAGCGTGAAGCCTCGCGACCTGGCTGTGACCTTGTCGGCCTCGGGCTCCCCGAAAAGATCACTGCCACGAGCGCCGAGCCGTCCACGACCCGAGCGGGCAGCCTACGGCATAGATGACCCGGCGGATTCGAAGGGCGTCTGCAGCCCACCTGCCGACCGAGGCTCCCGCACTCGAATCGGCGAATGTCCCTCTGCCGTCGTCAGGCCCCCTTCCCTCGTTTCGAAACCATCGAGGCGGCGCGGAAATTGCTCTCCTCGGGGCCCGTCCTTTGAAACGCGCCTGCGGTCGTCTATAGACGAGGCTGTCACCGTCCCCTTTCAGGTCCCCCGATCCGCACTAGAAAAGAGCCTCGTCCATGGAAAAGACCCGCGTCTTCGTTTGCTTTCATACCAACGACCTCGGGTCCATGAAGACGCTTCTCGACTGGGACAAGGATGCGGAGCTTGAGTTCGTGTTCGAGGAGGCGCTGCCGCGAGTCGCCTTCCACAGCGATGCCGGAAAGGAGGTCAAGGCCGCGCTGAAGGACAAGATCATTTCGGCGACGCATTTCCTCTGCCTCATCGGGAAGGAAGGAGGCAACAACGACTGGATCAATTGGCAAGTTCAGACCGCCTCGGTCACCGGACGCAAGGTGATCGCGGCCCGGTTGAGCTCGAATGCAAAAAGCCCGGCCGCGCTTCTCAACTTCGGATCGACGCTGGCGCAATCGTTCACCTTCGACGCCATCAAGCGTGCCATCGACGGCGCCGAGGCGACGAGCGCGGTCATGCCGCCCCGCCCGGAAGGCGAAGCCAAGTTCGAGAACCTCTGACGAGGGCGCGCGCTCGGCGGCGCTTGCCGCGACGAAAACTCAATGCTGGTCCAATACGAAGTCGAGGAGATCGTCCATCGTGTTGCCGATCCTGTCGGGCACAATTCCTAGTTGCTCGATCGGGAGATCGAATCGATTCATCCAAATGGTCGTGTAACCAAAGCTTTTCGCCCCGAAGGCATCCCAGCCGCCGAACGCGGCGAAAAGGATCTCGTCTTTCTCGAGATGCAGGCTTTTCATTCCGAGCGCATAGGCGTTAGGGTCCGGCTTGTATGTGCCATTGATTTCCGTGCTCAGCAATTCGTCGAAAAATTCCGTCAATCCGGCATTGTCAGCATTCGCGCGCAGCATTTGTTTGCTGAAATTCGCAATGGTGATGATTCGGACACCAGCAGCCTTCAACTTGCGTAATGCATCTCGAGAGTCTGGCCACGGCTTCAATGTAAGATAAGCATCGAGCAGCCGTTTTTGTGTTTCGGGCGGCAGCGCGACATTCATCGCTTCGGCCGTGTAAATCAAGGCGTCTTCCGTTACCTTGAAAAAGTCTTTATGGTGATCGGTAATAGACCGTAGAAAGCCATATTCGAATTGCTTCGTGCGCCACATTTTCGTGAACTCTTTGCCTTTGCCTGGAAAGGCACTTTCCACCTCGGGAACAATCGAGCTCGGGTCGAAGATGACGAAATAGTCGAATGCCACCGCTTTGAAGCGCGGCGCAGCCTCGCTCTGTGCACAGCCGACTCCCATCAGCGATGCTGCACTCACGAGGACGAGAAAAATTCTTGCTGCGATCGGCCTCGTCAAATTGCTCTCCACTTGCTTTTTTCTTCGCCTCTGGCTTGGCCGAGGACTCCGCAATGCGACGGTCGATCGAGCGCGAGCCATCGCTCCCGGTGCCGGCTGAAAGCTTCTGGTCTTTCGAGACGACCGGCCACGACGCGAGGGTGCTCGCTGCATCGACAGCATGGCATCGGCAGATGGAATGCCTGCTTCGGATCGCCGGCTCACACCCGCATGGGCATGAGGACATAGAGCGCCGCGGCGCCCTCCTTGTCCTGCACCAGGGTCGGCGAGCCCGGATCGGCGAACTTGAACAGAGCCGCGTCGCCGTCGAGCTGGCCCATGATGTCGAGCAGGTAGCGAGCGTTGAAGCCGATATCGAGCGGCGTCGATTCGTAGTCGGCGTCGAGCTCCTCGACCGCCGAGCCCGAATCCGGGTTGGTCACCGACAAGGTGAGCTTGCCGTCGGCGACCGCGAGCTTCACCGCGCGGCCCCTCTCGGTGGAGATCGTAGACACGCGATCGACGGCTTGGGCAAACGAATCGCGATCGACGACGAGCTTCTTGTCGTTGCCGGTCGGGATGACCCGGACATAATCCGGAAAGGTTCCGTCGATCAGCTTCGTGGTGAGCACGACCTGGCCCGCGGTCGCGTCGCCGAAGGTGAAGCGCGCCTTGGTCGGCGAGATCTCGAGCTTGACCTCGCCGCTGAGATCCTCGACGAGCTTCTGGACCTCTGCAACCGCCTTGCGGCGGATGATGACGCCGGGCATCCCGATCGAGCCTTCGGGAGCCGGCATCTCGACCCGGGCGAGTCGGTGCCCATCGGTCGCGACGGCGCGCAGCACGATCTGGCCGCCGGCCTCGATCGTATGCAGGAAAATCCCATTGAGGTAGTAGCGGGTCTCCTCATTGGAGATCGCGAATTGCGTCTTGTCGATCAGGCGCTCGAGATCGGCCGCGGGAAGCAGGAAGCTATGGCCGATGTCGCCGGCCGCGAGGTCGGGAAAATCGCTTTCCGGCAAGGACTGGAGCTGGAATCGCGAGCGCCCCGAGCGCAGCAGCAATTGGCCTTGCTCGCCGTCGGCCTCGAGCGTCACCTGGGAGCCGTCTGGGAGCTTGCGCACGATGTCGTAGAGGATATGCGCCGGCAGGGTCACGGCTCCCTTCTGGGCGACATCGGCAGCGAGCCTTTCCGTCATCTCGAGGTCGAGATCGGTGGCCTTGAGCAGGATGGATTGGCCCTCCGCGCGCACGAGCACGTTCGACAGGATCGGAATCGTCGTGCGGCGCTCGACGACGCGATGCACATGGCCGAGCGCCTTCAGGAGGGCGGCTCGCTCGAGGGTGACTTTCATCTGAGGTCCAATAGAGCTTCGGGTCGATCCGCTCGCGAGCGCCACGTCGCCGGGCTTCGCGCGCGGGGGCAGGACTTTGGCAAGGCGCGGATGAAACCGCAAGTCGCTTGTCCTGGCCTACCGCGTCGGAATTCGGCCTGATCCACAAGGCAGAGAGCGGATTTGCGTCGGTTCGGACGCGATCTCGACGAATCCCGTCAGCGCGGGGTCTTGCCCGCGATCGGGGCCTGGAACGCGAGGCCGAGATCCCAGGGGAAATAGATCCAGGTGTCCTGCGAGACCTCGGTGACGAAGGTATCGACGACCGGGCGCCCCTGCGGCTTCGCATAGACCGTCGCGACATGGGCCTTCGGCAGTGCGGCCCGCACGAGCTTCATCGTCGTGCCGGAATCGACGAGATCGTCGATGACGAGCACTCCCTCGCCGCCATGATCCGCCAGCAGGGGCGAGGCGCTCTTCAGGACCTCGGCCGCCCCTTGCTCGGTCTCGTTGACGTAGCTCGTGACGCAAAACGTATCGACGAGGCGCAGATCGAGCTCCCGGGCGACGATCGCGGCCGGCACCAGGCCGCCGCGGGTAACGGCGACGACACCGACGAAGGGGCCGGCCGCGCTCAAGCGCCAGGCGAGCGCCCGCGCGTCACGGTGGAACTGATCCCAGGACACATGAAAGGCCTTCTCCATCGCGATCCGTCTCGGAGGCAGGAGCTACACCCGCTCCTTGGCGAGGCGCGCGACGATCGCGGCGATCTCCTTGGCGACGGCGGAGACCTTGGCCTCGTCCGTCCCCCGCACGACGATCTCGTTGTGGAAGGTGCCGTCGCGAATCGAGGGATAGGAGCCGACCGAGAGATCCGGATGGGCCGCGGCCACGGCGGCGAGGTCGCCGGCATAGGCCCCTTCGGGAAGTTTTCCCGCGACAATGGTCTCAGAGACCACACGAGGTCCTCGCGCGAGCTTCGGCGCGACGGCATCGAGCATGATCTTCATGATCGCCGGCACGCCCGCCATGACGATGACATTACCGATCCAGAATCCCGGCGCCTTGGACAGATCGTTGTCGACGATCTCGGCACCATGGGGGATACGCGCCATCCGGCGGCGCGCCTCGTTGAGGTTGTGGGCCCCGAGCCGCTCGGCGAGAAGCGCGATCGCGCGCGGGTCCTCGGAAATGCCGACCCCGAAGGCCGCGGCCATGGCGTCCGCGGTGATGTCGTCGTGGGTGGGGCCGAGCCCGCCGGTCGTGAACACGTAGTCGTAGCGCTTGCGCAGCGCATTCACCGCCTCGACGATGTCCGCTTCGAGATCGGCGACGATGCGGACCTCGCGCAGGCAAATGCCGATGTCGGTCAGCACGTCGGCGATATGGCCGATGTTCTTGTCCTTCGTGCGCCCAGACAGGATCTCGTCGCCGATGACAAGGACCGCGGCCGTGACCCTTGCCGGTTGCGTCATGGCTGGCCTCCCTCCCGCCTCGTAGCACGAAACGCGAAGGGATTCGACGGGTGCGATTCCTGCGCGGGTGTCTGGCCCGGTCTATGCCTGTCGTCCCCGGCCCGCGGACGCGAGACCTCCATGACGAACCATACGACGAGCGAGCACGAGGCGCGCGAGGCCTTGGCGCGAAACCCGTTTCCCGACCTCCCTTGGATCCGGATCGAGGACGACGGAATCGCCATCGTCACCGGCTATAGCGAGGCGCTGCACAGGCTCCTGCGCTGGGTGCCCAAGGCGCAATGGCGGGTGTCCGAGCGACGCTGGCTCGTGCCTTTCTCGGCGGCGGAGGCCATACGCGCCGTGCTGCCCGAGATCACCCGGCTCGCCGAGGCGGCACGTGACCTCGATGGCCCCGTCGCGGCGAGGCCGGCGTCCGTCCCGGGCACGACGGACCTTCTCGAGGCTTTCGTCGAGGGCGCGGCACTGCTCTACGGTCCGAGCTGGCGGGCGGCCCTCGCGCGGGACGGCGAGCAGATCGCCGACTGGCTCGACGGGCGCACGGCGCCGAACCCGGGCGACCCGCTCGTCTCGAGCCTCGCCTCGGGCCTTCGGCAGAAGGCTTCGGCCTTTGTGCAGGCCGCCGAGCGACTGGAGGCCGGGGAAGGCTCCGGCCGAGGCGCCGATCGGACCTCGAGCCCATGAAGGACTATATCCCCGAGCTCAGCGAGCTGCGCATGGTGAACCGGGCGCCGGACGGGCCTTTGCCTTTCAGCCCGAGCGATCGCACCTATATCCTGTCCTGCTTCGACGATGTCGAGACGAGCTTCGGGGTCCGGGCCTTCCCGGAGATCGCCACTGCGAATCTCGGGGCCAAGGCTCTGATCCGGCAATTGATCCTCTATTGGCGCACGCTCCTGCCTCACACCGAGGCGCAGATGGACGCCTATGGACGGATGCCGGGCGCAATCCGCCTCATCGACACGGTCGCGACCTTTGTCGAGGAACAGGAGGCCCGACGCAGAGCCGAGGCGCCGCCGGCCTGATCCGTGTGCCACCGCGCACGCTGTGCGAAACCGCACATGGCGCGCCGATGCAATGGAATAGCCGAGCCGAACGATGCGAGGCGGGACGCTGGCGCCGATGCTCGGATCGAGCCTGCAAGGGAGGACGAGAACCAATGCTGATCGCCCATGCATCGATCCCCTCGGACGACCCCGCGAAGGCGGCGCGCGTGCTCGCCGAGATCATGGGAGGCGAGGTCACGCCCTTCCCGCCGGGCGGCCCGGAGTCCTTCCTGGCCTGGTCGAGCGACGGCAAGACCTTCCTCGAGGTGATCAAGCGCGGGAGAACCCTGCGCTACGGAACCGACGAGGCCGAGTACAGGCCGGGCGACGATCCAGACCACCGCGCGACCGAGGTTCACCTCGCGATTTGCGTCGAGCGGCCCGAGGCCGACATCCTCGAGATCGCCGAGCGGGCGGGCTGGCCGACGCGCTCCTGCGACCGCGGCAACGGCACCTTCCAGCTCGTCGAGGTCTGGGTCGACGGGACCTTTCTCATCGAGTTCCTCGACCCGGCTCAGGCCAAAGGCTACCAAGAGCGGGTAACGCTCGCGGGCTGGAAGGCCTTGATCGCGGGCCTGTCGCCGGTGCTCGGATGAGCGAAGCAATCGTTACGGCCGTCACGCACCGCGCGCTCGGCCCGATGCTGCGGCTCACCCTGGCCGAAGGTCTCTTCTTCGATCTGACCCACGAGGAGGCGCGAACCGTCTCCCGCGCCATGAGAGCGGTCGCCGAAGGCAAGAGCACGGTCGATGAAATCTACATGAGCCCGATCGCGAGCGACCGCGATTTTTCCGCCAAGGTCACCGCCGACGGGCTGGTGCTCGAGGCCGTCAGCCCGCCCTTTCGTCTCTCCTGGCCGGAGGTCGGCGCATTGGCGGCCGCTCTTGCCGCGCAGGCCGGGTGAGCTCAGCCTCGCTTCATGCGCGACCAGCGACGCAGGACGCGATGCGTCGGTCCCCGGACCAGAAGGTAGGTCGGCAGCGCGAGCAATGCCGCGACGACCAAAGACTGGACGACATAGACCCAGCGGAACTCGATGACCTGATAGAGAGCATCGATCACGAAGGCGGCGAGAAAGAGCGCCGCGACATCGTGCCAGGCCTCGCGCAGGAGATCGGTGCGTTTCCCGCGGCCGACGAGCACGGCCCAGCCGAAGGGCGAGCGTCCTTCGCCCGCATCTCTCGCCCCGGCACGAATCGCCAGGAACGCGGCCATCATCGGCTGGATGACGAGCCGCAGATGCAACGGCCCCTCGGCACGGCCGACGAGCAGGTCCCAGGATCTCGAGAGCAGCTCGTCCATGCGTGCCGTTCCAGGCCGGTCGATCGGCCCCTGTCACCGGCCCGAATGGGTGCAGCCGGCTTCGTCAGGACCCTACCCGCTCGCCGACGTGGCCCGGCGCCCGGCCCGGCCAATTTCGGCGAGCCTGGCAAGGAGCCTCGCTCAGTTCGGCAGCTTCGCAGGCTCGCCGGGAGCCGTGGTCACCTTGTTCGAGGCCTTGTAGACGCCGCGAAGGATCTCGGTCGCTGCGATGAGCTGCTTGTCGTCCTTGACGTTCGGGGGCACGTAAGCCTGCGAGCCGCCTTTCTCGTCGTCGCCGTTCTTCAGGTGGCCCTTGAGCGAGGCCTCGCCCTTGGTGTCGTCCTTGCCCTTGAACTCGTCGGGCACGTCCTGGAGCACGATGATATCGGGCTCGATCCCCTTGGCCTGGATGGACCGGCCCGCCGGCGTGTAGTAGCGCGCCGTCGTGAGCCGGACCGCGCCGCTGTTCTGCCCGAGCGGGATGATCGTCTGCACGGAGCCTTTGCCGAAGGATCTGGTGCCGAGAATCGTCGCGCGCTTGTGGTCCTGCAACGCGCCTGCGACGATCTCCGACGCCGAGGCGGAGCCGCCGTTGATCAGGATCACGAGCGGCTTGCCTTTGGAAATGTCGCCGGGACGCGCATTGTAGCGCATGGTCTCCTCGGCGTTGCGCCCGCGCGTCGAGACGATCTCGCCACGGTCGAGGAAGGCGTTGGACACGGCGATCGACTGGTCGAGCAGGCCGCCGGGGTTGTTGCGCAGGTCGAGGATATAGCCCTTGAACTTGGCGGCCGGGACCTCGGTCAGGAACTTCTGGATCGCGGCGCGCACGCCGTCGGCAGTTTGCTCGTTGAATTGCGTGATGCGGATATAGCCGATGTCGTCGCCTTCGAGCCGATCGCGCACCGACTTGATCTGGATCACCGCGCGGGTGATCTTGATGTCCTGGGCATCGCGGTTGGGACCGCGCAAGATCTTGAGCGTCACCGTCGTATTCGGCGCGCCCCGCATCTTGTCGACCGCCTGGTTGAGGGTCATGCCCTGAACGTTCTCGTCGTCGATGGCGGCGATGATGTCCCCCGACCTGATGCCGGCGCGAGAGGCGGGCGTATCGTCGATCGGCGTCACGACCTTGATGAGCCCTTCTTCCTGGGTCACCTCGATCCCGAGGCCTCCGAACTCGCCGCGGGTCTGGACCTGCATGTCGCGGAAGCTCTTCGCGTCCATGTAGCTCGAATGCGGATCGAGCGAGCCGAGCATGCCGTTGATGGCGGACTCGACGAGCTTCTGCTCGTCGGGCTTCTCGACGTAGTCGGAGCGGATTTTCTCGAAGACGTCGCCGAAGAGGTTGAGATTGCGATAGGTATCGGACGCCGCCGCTCTGGCCGACTCGAGCAGGACCAGGGCAGGATTGGTCGCGACGAACGATGCTGCCGCGCCGAAGGCTGCCCCGATCAGTACCAGTGAGACCTTGCGCATCATCCGCGACCCTTCTGAAATTCCGCCTTGACCCACCATGGGCCAGGATCGATCGCCGTCCCGTCCTTCCGAAACTCGACATAGAGAGTAGGCTGGGCCGCGCCGACGGCCAAGGCGGCGGCCGTGCGGGTGGGCCGGTCGCCCATCAATGCCACGGGTTCCCCCGCGAGGATAAACTGGCCGACATTTACGTTTATCCGGTCCATGCCCGCAAGGATAATATAGTATCCTTGCCCCGCATTGACGATCAAGAGCTGGCCGTAGCTGCGGTAGGGGCCGGCATAGGATACCCAGCCGTCGCACGGCGATGCGACGTAGGCCCCGGCCCGTGTCGCGATGAGCAGGCCTTTCTCGGTCCCGCCGAACCCGTCCTTGTGCCCGAAGCCGCGCAGCAGCGTGCCCGAAACCGGAAGCGGCAGCAGGCCTTTGGCATCGCCGAACGCGACCGCCGGCGCGAGCCGCGCGGGGTCCGCGAAGGGTGCAGAACGATGCAGGTCTGTCTCGATGGACTTGCGCGCGGCATCCGCCTCTCGTGCCGCCGCCGCCGCGCGCGAGGCGGAGTCGATCTCCGTCTCCATCCTGGCGATGAGCTCGCCGAGATCCGCGGCGCGCTTGCCGAGATCCGAGATGCGGCGCTGCTCGGTGCCGAGAGCTTTCTCGGCCAGTTCGATCGCGGACTGGCGCGCGGCGACCAATGCCGCGAGCCGCGTCCGCTCGGTGTCCAGCCGTGCCGCGTCCGCGGCGAGCGCCGCACGGTCCGCGACGATCGAGCGCCGCAAGGCCACGAGATCGGCGAGGTCCGCGGCGAGCCCCTCGACATCCGACTGGAGGTCCGGCACGACCGCGCCGAGAAGCATCGCGGTTCGGATCGACCGCAGCATGTCGCCCGGTGAAACGAGCAAGGCAGGCGGCGGCTTGCGGCCCATGCGTTGCAGCGCGGCGAGCACCTCGGCGATCACATCGCGCTGGCGCGCGAGCGACCCTTCGAGCGACGCCTGGCCTTGGAGCAGTCCCTCGAGCCGTCGTTCCTTCTCGTCGATCTGGCGCTCCATCTCGCTCGCGGCCTCCGCCGTCGCGACGAGCGCGGCGGCGAGCTTGGCTCGATCTTCCCGGATGGTCGCGATCTCGGCCTCGAGCCTGCGGCCTTCGTCCTTGGCCGCCTCCATCGCGTCTCGAGTCCCGTGGAGCTCCAGCTTGCGAATCGAAAGGTCCGAGTCCGCAGCCGACCTGATTTCCTGGTCGCCTTTCGCCGGGCTCGGCGCGGTCTCGGCGGCGAACGCGCCGAGGGTCCATGCGAAGGCCGCCCCGATTTGCGTGGCTCGCAGCACGGCTCGCAGGTGAAGGCGTTCGAAACGAGGCACAGGCGTCTGTCAAACCATTCGGACTCGTGCCGTTCCTGCGCTGCCTTTTTGGTTTTGTTTTGTCGGCGTTGCAGCGCGAGGACCGAGCGTGCCGGTGGCCGCAAGCGCTCGAGCATATCGGAGGACTGGCACGCCGGAGGCCTTCGGCCCCGCACGGACGGCCGAGGACAGTCTCGGCGCGTGCGCCCGCACGGCGAGGCCCGCGAAGGTCGGCTGGCGCGAGGCCTCGGGTCCGAAGCGAACCTGTGCCGTAAACGTGATGCGAGACTTTCAGCGACCCGGCAAAGACGAGCGAGAGAAGATTGCGACGCGACAGCTCGGAAAAGTCGATCCGGCGCGCGGTCACAGGCAATCTTCCATATATACCGTGGCTTACAAGAGAAACCGCTTGCGTTGAACGAGCGCCGGGCACGGCGGGGAAGAATCATCGCATCCCATGATCATTTTTTGTTGATAGTTGATAACTGCTATAATAACTAACCCCCTCATTGCGGCACTGAACCCCCAAATCATCCGGTCGTCCCAAGGGCTACGCGCTTCCTCGTAACGCGCACAGCTGTTGCGAGCCTGCGACTCGTCGCCCGCGCGCAGGCTGCACGGCAAGCCATGGACCACCGCGGAAAGGTCCCCTGATGAGCTCGTCTATCCGAAATCGGCTGACCCGCGGCTACCCTGAACCCAAAAGAGCCCTGCGGCCCGAGGTCCTTCTCCTCGCCTCCTTCTTGGTGGGCGATGCCGGCCTGGCTTTCGGCGCCTGCACGCCGGCCCCGACAATCTCGCGGACACCGACGGTAGAAGCGAGCTTCTGGGGCTTGCATCTCGCGGCGCCCAACTACCTACCCTGGCCAGCCGTCTCGTTCGCGTCGGCGCGGACCGTGGCGACCTGGCCAGGCGTGTCGTGGGGCGATATCAACGTGTGGAACGGCTACTACGACTGGAGCGCCCTGGACGCCTATGTGAGCAAGATCGCGAGCGAAGGCAAGGAGATCCTCTACACGTTCATCAATCCACCGTTGTGGTGGACTGGCTATCCCTCCACATCGAACTTGGGCCCGTGGACCAACTTCGTCAAGGCGATCGTCGCACGGTATTGCAACGTCATCAAGTACTGGGAGCTGTGGAACGAGCCGAACTCCCCGAACTCCTGGACGGGAACCGCGGCGGACATGGTCGCCATGGCGAAGGTCGCCTATCCGATCATCAAGAATGCGGGAGGCATCGTCGTCTCTCCCGGCCCTCAAGGCAGCTCTGCCTGGCTCCGGGACTTTTTCTCTCTCGGAGGGGGCGCCTATGTCGATGTGGTCGCCATTCACGGCTACACGTTCGGTACTCCTGAAAAAATCGTCCCCCGCATCCAGGATACCCGCGCCGTCATGGCGGCCTATGGTCAATCGAGCAAGCCGCTCTGGGACACGGAGCGCAGCTTCTGGGTCAAGGGCTGGACCCCGGGATATGGAGTGACCGACGAGGACCAGTCGAAATGGCTCGCGCGCCACACCATCCTGGAGGCGTCGCTCGGGATCGAGCGGTCCTATTGGTTCATGTGGGAGGAGACCGAGACGCTGGCCGGCCTGTGGAACCGCGCAACGTGGAAGACTCGGACTGCGGGCAAGGTCTACCAGGTCGTCCGCGACTGGCTGACCGGACGCACCGTGAGCTGCACCCTGTATGGAGATATCTATTGGTGCGCGCTCGGCTCGTCGCGAGCCATAGCGTGGCATATCAAAGGATGGTGGCAGAAGATCACGGTCGACGCCAGATATACCAAGACCCAAGACGCCTATGGTACCAGGGGCACGATCTCCGGCAACCAAATCTACGTCACCGGGATACCCGTCATGATCGAATAGGCACCGTGCCTCGAGTCCAGCGATGTGGGTCGACAGGCTCGCTTCGCTCGTCGAACCCCCGCGGCTCGGGTAATGACCCACCGCGGCCGGCGGCCCGCACCGTCAGGCTCGATCCTCGGTCGTCGCTTGGTCGCCGCAGCGCAAGCGCATCAATTGCGGCCTGCTCTCGATCAGTCGATCGGCTGGAGAGCTCCGCCGAGCACGGCTCGGTGCTGCAGCGATCCGCCCGAAACCCTCATCGCGTTCGGCGCAGGAATGTCCCGAACGACCTCGGGCCGTCGCCGACCGGGATTCTCGCCGCCACCTTCAAGGACAGGGTGTCGATCGCGAAAACCTCGTTGGAGAACCAGCTCGCGACATAGACGAGCGTTTCATCCGCGCTCGTCTCGATCCCTTCTGGATATTCCCCCACATCGATGCGCTTCAACGGCGCGAGGGTCTCGAGGTCGAAGACCGAGACCGTGCCGCCGTATTGGTCGGTGACGAATCCCTTGTTCTGCGCCAAGGCGACTGCGTAGGGGCGCTGGCCTACGGGCACCGTCGCGACGAGCGACCCCACGCCGGGCGCCTCCTCTCGCGAGAGAGCGGAGCGCAGATCGACGATGGATACGTCGTCGCTCTCCACATTGGCGGTGTAGACGCGCCTGCCCGCGCCGTCGATCGTCACGCCGAACGGATGCCGCCCGACCTTCACGACGGAACGTCGGGTGAAGGTCGCGGCATCGATGATCGAGATCTGGTTGTCGTCGCGATCGGCCGTGACGATTGTCGCGCCGTCCGGCGACAGCGCCACGCCCGACGGCGAGGCGCCGATCTCGAGCGTGGCGACGATCTCGCCTCGGGCGAGGTCGACCTTGTAGAGCCGGGGCTCGTAGAAGCCGGCCACATAGAGGAAGGCGCCGTTCGGATCGACCGCGATCCCGAGCGGCGCATCCGGCATGTCGATACGGCGCACCACACGCCTCGCGGCCGTGTCGATGACCGAGACGAACTTGCCCTCGGGGCTCGTCACATAGGCGAAGCGTCCGTCCTGGGCCATGCCGATCCCGGCGGGTTTTCCATCGACAGGCATGCGCGCCACGACTTTCCGCGTCGAGAGGTCGAGAACGCTCACCGCACCGCCGGCCTGCTCGGTGATGAAGGC
Source organism: Beijerinckiaceae bacterium (assembly GCA_024304885.1). Lineage (GTDB taxonomy): Bacteria > Pseudomonadota > Alphaproteobacteria > Rhizobiales > Beijerinckiaceae > Methylocapsa. The sequence continues at coordinate 1,179,623 of JALJOM010000003.1, read as the reverse complement.
CTCGTCGGCCGCCGCCGGCACGGCAGCGAGGAGCAGCGCAGCCGAGACGACCGAAAGCCTCACTTCGCCTCGACCTTCTTCTTCAGCGCCTCGAGACCGGCCTTGTAGACCGTAGTGACCGCCTTGATCGCCGCTTCCTCGTTCAAGTCCGGCGGTGGGTCGTTGTTGGGATAGCCGCGGTAGAAGGCACCCTTCCACTCCACCGTGCTCTTGCCCCCGTCGGCGGGAAGCACCACGATCGTCGACGAGTAGTTGGTGACCGGCAGGACCTTCACGTCCACCTTGTCGATCCGGTAGGAATAGCTCATCTCTGCAGCATCGTATTTGTAGAGGCTCTCGTCGATCGTGCCGCCGCTGGCCAGCGTCAGCTGGCGTTTGGCGACGTCGGGCGTGTTGCCGCCCTCACCCGTGGTCTTGGCGATCCCGGGGTGCCAGCTCATGTCCTGGAAGCTGCCGATCACCTCCCAGACCTTTGCCGGGGGCGCGTTGATCTCGATCTTCTCGGTGAGCTTCTGGCGCACCGGACCATGGGCCGACGCCGTCCCGGCGAGCGCGAGCCAGACGAGGCCCAATCCAAAGCACAAGCAAGTCCCGATGCGTGCAGCCATCTGCGAATTCCCTCGAGGTTGGAGCATTTTCCAGCGAAGTGGCTTCGCGTAGCGAAAATGCGACAAGACTAAGCAGCGAGAGCCGCAATCCGATTCCCGTGGATCGGAAGCGATTCGAGACCTCGCCGACGGTCGCGGGCCGGCCCTCGCCCGCGCGGGCTTTGCGCTTCGCCGCCAAAGCTCTATGCTGGCGGGCAAAGAGCGGCACAGCGCCGCCCTTCCCGCACATTCCGTCGTGATCGAGGCTTTGATGCGTACCGATATTGCCGAACCCGTTCGGCTCGAAGACTACCGGGTCCCGGATTACTTGATCGACAAGGTGGACCTCGATGTCAAGCTCCACCCGACCGCGACGCGCGTGACCGCGCGTCTCGAAATCCGGCCGAACCCGAACGGCCGGCCGGGGGCCGCGCTCGTGCTCGACGGGGACGGTCTCGTCGCGAAGCGGGTCGTGCTCGACGGGGAGGAGCTCGACGCGGCCGCGGGCTTCATCACCCCGGACCAGCTCACGATCGCGGCGCCGCCGCAGCGACCCTTCGTCCTCCTGACCGAGACCGAGATCGACCCGTCCGCCAATACGAGGCTCATGGGGCTCTATCGGTCGGGCCATGCCTATTGCACCCAATGCGAGGCGGAGGGGTTTCGCCGGATCACCTATTTCCTCGACCGTCCCGATGTCCTGAGCACCTACCACGTGCGGCTCGAGGCGGAGGTCGCCGAGGCTCCGCTCCTGCTTTCGAACGGCAACAAGATCGAGGAAGGGGCGATCGACGGCACTACACGCCATTATGCGCTCTGGCACGATCCCTTCCCGAAGCCCTGCTACCTCTTCGCGCTCGTCGGCGGCGACCTCGGCTCCGTTCACGACGAGTTCACCACACGCTCCGGACGCAAGGTCGCGCTCGGCATCCACGTGGAGCGCGGCAAGGAGGCCCTCGCCGGCTATGCGATGGATGCGCTGAAGCGCGCCATGGCCTGGGACGAGGAGGCGTTCGGGCGCGAGTACGACCTCGATGTCTTCAACATCGTAGCCGTGTCGGACTTCAACATGGGCGCGATGGAGAACAAGGGTCTCAACATCTTCAACGACAAGTATGTGCTCGCTTCGGCGGCGACCGCGACCGACGCGGACTATGCACATATCGAGGCGGTCATCGCGCACGAATATTTCCACAACTGGACCGGCAACAGGATCACCTGCCGGGACTGGTTCCAGCTCTGCCTGAAGGAAGGCCTCACGGTCTTCCGCGACCACGAGTTCTCCTCGGACATGCGCTCGCGTGCGGTGCATCGGATCGGCGACGTGCGCGCCTTGCGCGCCGCGCAATTCGCCGAGGACGCGGGACCCCTCGCCCACAACGTGCGACCGGACACCTATCTCGAGATCAACAATTTCTACACCGCGACCGTCTACGAGAAGGGGGCCGAGGTCATCCGGATGCTGAAGGTTCTCGTCGGCGACGAGGCCTTCCGCAAGGGGATGGATCTCTATTTCGAGCGCTACGACGGGACCGCGGCGATCGTCGAGGACTTCGTCGCCTGCTTCGCGGAAGCCTCGGGCCGCGACCTCGCGCAGTTCTTCCGCTGGTACACCCAAGCCGGGACGCCCCTCGTCTCCATCGCCGCGTCCTACGACGCCGCGGCGCGAGCCTTCACGCTCGACCTCGCCCAATCCTGCAAGCCCACGCCGGGCCAGGAGAGGAAGGAACCTTTCGTCATTCCGATCGCGCTCGGCCTCGTCTCGCGTGACCTCGGCGACCTGCCGCTTCGCACAGGCGCGCAGGACGGCGCGAGCGAGTCCGAGCTCGCACGCGGCGTGATCGAGCTTTCGACCCCGCGGCGGCGTATCACCTTCCGCGACGTTCCGAGCTGCCCGGTTCCGTCCTTGTTCCGAGGCCTTTCCGCACCTGTCAGGATCGATCTCGGCTCGAGCGAAAGCGATCTCGTCACGCTCGTCGCGAAGGACAGCGACAGCTTCAATCGCTGGCAGGCGGCGCAGACCTTCGCGACCCGGTTGCTGATCCGCTCGGTCGCGCAAGTCCGCAGCGGCGGCACGCCGTGCTGCGACACGGAGCTCGTCGAGGCGCTCGGCACCCTGATCGAGACCTCCGACGATCCGGCGTTCGTCGCCGAGGTGATGACCTTGCCGAGCGAGGCGGACATCGCGAGGGAGATCGGCGAGAACGTCGATCCCGACGCCGTCCATTTCGCGCGCGAGGCGCTGCGCAGGACGATCGGCGAGAGCCTCGCGGGCATCCTGCGCGCGACCTACGAGCGGCTCGCCGACGACGGGCCCTATTCCCCCGACGCCGCCGCAGCCGGACGCAGGGCCCTGCGCAACGTCGCGCTCTCCCTCCTCGCCGCCGGGGATCCCGGCGAAGGGACGCGTCTCGCAACACGCCAGCTCGCGAGCTCGACGACGATGACGAACGAGATCGCCGCGCTCGGCGTGCTCGCCCATGTGGGGGGGCTCGAACGCGAGAAAGCGCTCGACGCGTTCTACCACAATCACCAGGGCGAGCCGCTCGTGATCGACAAGTGGTTCGCGCTCCAGGCCATGATCGCGGAGCCCGGGACGCTCGATCGGGTGAGACGGCTGATGGCGCATCCCGCCTTCGCGCTCTCGAACCCCAATCGCGTGCGCGCGCTCGTCGGGGCCTTCGCCGCCGGCAACCAGACCCGATTCAACGCGCCGGACGGAAGCGGATACCAGCTCGTGACCGATATCGTCCTCGAGCTCGATCCCAAGAATCCACAGGTCGCGGCGCGGCTGCTCTCCGCCTTCAAGAGCTGGCGGATGCTGGAGGACGGACGACGGAGGCTCGCCGAGGCGGCGTTGCGGAGGGTCGCCGCGGTCCAGGCGCTGTCCCCCGACGTGAAGGACATCGCGCAGCGCTCACTCGCGTGAGCCCACGAGCACGGAGCCCCGATGGCCGACGATCTGTGGACCGCCGTCGATCGCTATATCGCGGACGTGATGATCCCGGCCGACCCGGTCCTCGACGCCGCGCTCGAGGCGAGCGAGAGGGCCGGCCTGCCCCGCATCGCGGTCTCGCCGCCGCAAGGCAAGCTACTCCACATCCTGGCACGCTCCCAGGGCGCCCGGACTATTCTCGAGATCGGCACGCTCGGCGGCTACAGCACGATCTGGCTCGCTCGCGCCCTTCCCCCGAACGGCCGCCTCGTCACGCTCGAAGCCGATCCGCGCCACGCCGAGGTCGCGCGCGCCAACTTTCGGCAGGGGCACCTCGACCACGTCATCGACTTGCGGCTCGGAAAGGCGCTCGACACGCTGCCGCAGATCGCGGCCGAAGGGCTCGGCCCCTTCGATCTCGTCTTCATCGATGCCGACAAGGAAAGCATCATCCACTATTTCGAGTGGTCGCTCCGGCTGACGAAACCCGGCAGTACGATCATCGTCGATAATGTCGTGCGAAACGGCGCGGTGATCGATCCCGCGAGCACCGATCCCATGGTGCGCGGCGTGCGCGCGTTCAACGAGAGGCTCACCCGCGAGCCGCGGGTCACGGCGACGGCGATCCAGACCGTCGGCGGAAAAGGCTACGACGGATTTACGATCGCTCTGGTTCTTGGTTGAGCCGTGCAGCTCTCGAACCGCGTTATCCACCGATTCGGCCCTCGTTCAATTTTTTCGTTTATGGTTCATTAAATTCTGGACAAAATCGCAAAGTCAGAGTCTCATGGCTCCGACTCGAACAGATGCGGCACATCTCCTTCGAGTCGGTTTCGAGGGGGCCGGACATGGCGCGTGCGAACGCGGCACATGCTGCTGCGCAAGCAGGAGCATTGCAGAGACTCGCCTTCAAGGCGAGGCGGCTATCCTTTCTTCCGCTTCCAGACCTCGACATCTGGATTTCCCGTGGCGTCCCCGCGATGGCCGTGGCCTTCGTGGCTCTCCTCTGCGCCGTCGCCTGGGTGACGACCCGTGATGCCTACAACAACGCGATCTCGGCGGGGTTCTCCGACCTCGAGCTCGTCGCGAACGCCGTAGCCGCGGATTTGAAGGCGAGCTCGCGAGGTGCCAAGCCGCGCGATGCGTCCTCGGCACTCGCACGAGCCTTGCCGGCTCGCGGTCTCGCACAGGGCCAACGCGTCCTCGTCACCGATCCGGACAGCGTGGTCGTCGCCGCGCATCCCGAGGGACCATATCTCGGCGCAGCGCTCACCGACTACCTCGGGACCACGCAGCCGCTGACGACATTCGCCGAGAAGGCCGGCGTCTTGCGGATCGAGCTCGCGGACGGCACACCGGCGCTCGCAACCGTGCTCGGCCTAGCGGCACCTTATGGACAGGTCGCCCTCGTGCATCCCCTTTCGGCGATTCTTTCCGAATGGCGTGCCGACACCTACCGTACCGGCGGGTTGCTCGCCTTCACCGTGCTCGTCGTCGTCGCCTTGACGCTGGCCTATTACCGGCAAGCCTCGCGCGTCCACGACTCCGAGCGGATTTGCGCGCGCCTCCGCGCGCGGGTCGATACCGCGCTGAGCCGCGGCCGCTGCGGCCTTTGGGACTGGGATCTCGCGCGCGGGCGCATCTATTGGTCCGACTCGATGTACGAGATTCTCGGCATGGCGCCGGTCGACCAGTTCCTGTCGTTCGGCGACATCAACGCCCTCGTCCACCCCGCGGACGGCGATCTCGCCGCGATGGCCGAGATGCTGACCACGTCGCAGGTGGACTCGATCGATCACGCCTTCCGCATGCGCAACGCCGACTCGGAATGGGTGTGGTTGCGCGCGCGCGCCGAGCTCGTCGAAGAGCGCCCCGGAGACCTGCCCCATCTCGTCGGCATCGCCGTGGACATCACCGAGCAGAAAGCTCTCGTCGAGCGGACTGCCACAGCCGACATGCGCCTTCGCGACGCGATCGAAAGCATCTCAGAGGCCTTCGTGCTGTGGGATATCGACAACCGCCTCGTCATGTGCAACTCGAAGTTCCAGAGGCTCCACAACCTGTCGAACGATACGCTCGTGCCGGGAACGCCCTATGCCGAGGTCATGTCGCGCGGACGGGCCCCAGTCGTCCAGGCGGAGATCGCACGGGGCGAGCGACCTCGAGCGGGCGCGCGGACCTACGAGGCGCGCCTCGCGGACGGCCGTTGGCTGCAAGTCAACGAGCGGCGCACCAAGGACGGCGGGTTCGTGTCGGTCGGCACCGACATCACCCTCCTGAAGCGCCACGAGGAGCAGCTGATGGAGTCGGAGCGTCGGCTGATGGCGACCGTCGCCGACCTGCGCAAGTCGCGCCAGGCGCTGGAGCTGCAAGCCCAGCAGCTCGCCGACCTCGCCGAGCGATACCTCGAGCAGAAGGCAGAGGCGGAGACCGCCAACCGGGCCAAGTCCGCCTTCCTCAACAACATGAGCCACGAGCTCCGAACCCCGCTCACCCACATCATCGGGTTTTCCGAGGTCATGCAGAGCGAGACCCACGGCGCGCTCGGGTCTCGGAAGTATCTCGAATATTGCAGCAACATCAAGGAAAGCGGCGAATATCTCCTCGGCGTGATCTCCAATGTCCTCGACATGTCGAGCCTCGAGGCCGGAAGCATGCGCCTCGAGAAGTGCGAGTTCGAGATCGACAGCGTCGTGCGCGAGGCCCTCGCCGCGGTCGATGCGACGGCGCGGGAAAAGGAAATCCGCATTTCCGCCGAATGCCTCCCGAGCAAGCGCATTCATGCCGACCGCAGCAAGGTCGTGAAGGTCCTGACCCTTCTCCTGCGCAACGCGCTGAAGTTCACGCCACCGCATGGTCGGATCAGCCTGCGCACACGCCTCATCCAAGGCGCCCTGAATGTCTATGTAGAGGACAATGGTGTCGGCATGCCGGCCGAGGCGCGCGCGCGGATCGGCCAGCCCTTCGAGCAGACCGAGGAAGCGCTCGACAACGGCATGAAAGGCGCGGGTCTCGGCCTCGCCATCGCGCAATCGCTCGTCGAGCTGCACGGCGGCACCATGCGGATCCGTTCCGAGGTCGGTGTCGGCACGATCGTCTTCGTCCATCTTCCCGACGCGAAGGATGCGCCGCGCCAGAAGCTCATGCTGACCGCGCCGGCCGCGCGTCGGCCGCAGCAGCCGCAAAAGATCCGCGCCTGAGGCCCGACCACGACGACTGCATCGGGGCGGGGTTCCAGAATGTGGCAGGAAAGCCACCCTCGTTCGCAAAATCCATCGACAGCTCGGTCCCCGGGACGCACCTCGTAGTTCAATCCATTGATATTATTGAATGCCTGAGACCGCGCTCCCGCTCGTGGCCGGTGCCCGCGTCTTGACCGCGGGGTGGTGGACCTGTCAGCTTCGTCGAGGCCTCCCCGGGGTGAAGGCTCGGCTGGTATCTCTCGATCCCTCCTTTGCGCAGCTCACGGACCATGCAGCTTCCATCAGCGCGAATTGCGCGCGTGAGGTCACCACACAGGCCGAGCCAGGCTCGCGCACGTCGTGCCGCGCCGCCGGCGTTCTGCCTCGTCGCCGCCCTCGCGATCAGTGGCTGCGCAGCGCGCGCGACCGGATTTCTCACACCCGTTCCCGCGACGGTACCGGGAGCGAGCAAGGTCGAGATGGTGATCGCGACGACCCGCGAGAAGACAGGCGAGCGCGGCGAGATGTTCTCCGGCCGTCGCAGCCGGGTTCCGGCCTTTGCCGATATCGTCGTGTCGATCCCGCCGGACGGCTCGCGGCAGATCGGCGAGGTGCAATGGCCCCAGCAGGTTCCCGGCAATCCTGCGACGGATTTCGTGACCTTGCAGGCGAACGAGGTCAGCAGGGACCAGGCGATCGCGATCTTCTCCGGGCTCATCAAGAAAGCGCCGACACGCCAAGCCGTGGTTTTCGTGCACGGGTTCAACAACCGGTTCGACGACGCGGTCTTCCGTTTCGCGCAGATCGTCCACGATTCGGGGACGGACGCCGCACCCGTGCTGTTCACCTGGCCGTCCAAGGGCAGCGTCCTGGCCTATGGCTACGATCGGGAGAGCGCCGGCTATTCGCGTAACGGGCTCGAAAACCTGTTGCGCTGGCTATCGAACAATCCCGATGTCTCGAGCATCGCGGTGCTGGCCCATTCGATGGGCAATTGGGTTACGCTCGAGGCCTTGCGCCAAATGGCGATCCGCGACGGGAGGGTCGCACCGAAGATCAAGACTGTCCTCCTCGCCGCCCCCGATGTCGATGTCGACAACGCCCGAGAGCAGATCGACTCCATGGGATCGTCGCGGCCGAACTTCATCTTGTTCGTCTCGCGGGACGACCGCGCGCTGGCGATCTCGAGAAAGCTCTGGGGCCACGATCGACTCGGCGGGATCGACCCGACCCAGGAACCTTACAAGAGCGATCTCGCACGCGAACGCATCCACGTCGTCGATCTGGCGGGCATTCAATCACCCGACAAGCTCGCCCACGGAACCTATGCGGAAAATCCCAAGGTCGTCGAGCTGATCGGACGCAGCATCGCTAGCGGCCAAACTCTCGGAGACGCGCGCGTCGGGTTCGGTGAAAGGCTCTCGCTCGCTATTTCGGGGGCCGCGGCGACGGTCGGCCACGCGGCGGGGCTCGCCATCTCGGCGCCCCTCTCGATCGTCGACCCGGAGACCGCCAGGAACTACGGCCACCATGTCGAGGCTCTGGGCAATACCGCCGAGCAGATCGCGCCTCCCTAGGCGGCGCAGGATCGGCTGGCGACCGCGCGGGCGTCGGTCCTACGAGAATCGGGTCAACTCTGGAATGTCCGCCCATTTGCGGGGCATGTGACACGCCTCAACGTGAGGTTGATGCGCCCTCCGCCCGGCACGAGGTCCGACGAGCCCGCACGAATCTTGTCCACGCCGTGATAGATCAACCGTGCCGGGCCGCCGAGCACGATCGCGTCGCCCGAATGCAATTCGAGCTTGTGCGTCGGATCGCGCCGGCTCACTCCCCCGTAGCGGAAGACGCAGGTGGCCCCGAGCGACAGCGAGATCACGGGGGCGGAAAGATCCTCCTCGTCGTGATCCTGGTGCTGCCCGAGCTTCGCGCTCGCATCGTAGAAATTGACGAGGCAAGCTTCCGGCGGATGCGGATAGGCACAAAGCTCCGCCCAGGCTCGAAGTGCCGTCTCGGGGATCGCGGGCCAGGGCCGGCCGGTCGTCGGATGCCGCGCCTGGTAGCGATAGCCACGCTCGTCCGACACCCAGCCGAGGGGGCCGCAATTCGTCATCTGCACCGACAAAGGACGTCCCGAGCGCGGCATGCACGGCCGGTACCAAGGTCCCTCGGCGAGCGCGCGCTCGATCTCGGCGAGGAGCCCCGCCTGCGCGGCGCCGTCGAGGTAGCCGGGCACATAGGAAAGGCCGGGCGCGAGGGCCACACGCGGCGCCTCGGCCGCGGCCTCGAGGGGCAGTCCCATCGCGCGACCTCCTCTCCGCCGGAATGCGTCAGGCGCTCAAGACCTCCTTCGACTCCACCAGCGAGTTCGCCTTCAGCCGGTAGATGATCGGGACGCCCGTGAAGACTTCCATGGTCGGGATCGTCTCCTGCGTCATGCCGTCGAGCACCATCATCAGCGAGCGGAGCGAATTGCCGTGCGCAGCGACGATGACGCTCTCGCCGTCGAGCACCGCCGGCAGGATCGTCCTGATATAATAGGGGAGCACCCGGGCGACCGTGTCCTTCAGGCTCTCGCCGCCCGGGGGGCGAACGTCATAGGACCGCCGCCAGATCCAGACCTGCTCCTCGCCCCATCGCCGGCGCGCGTCGTCCTTGTTGAGACCCGCGAGCTGGCCGTAGTCGCGCTCGTTGAGCGCGATATCCTCGGTCACCGGCAGGTCCTTCGCGCCGAGCTCGCCGAGGATGAGCTTCAAGGTGTGCTGCGCGCGAACGAGCTTGGAGGTGAAAGCACGATCGAAGGCGAAGCCGCGCGCGGCGAGCCTCTGACCGGCCGCGCGCGCCTCGGCGATACCCTTCTCGGTCAGGGCCGGATCCTTCCAGCCGGTGAAGACGTTGTTCAGGTTCCATTCGCTTTGGCCGTGACGCACGAGCACGAGTAGGCGGTTCATTTCTCATCCTTGCTTCGAGCACGACCTCGAGCGGCTTCCGATCCGGTCGAATCGGAAGCCGGCTCGACATTCCTGTTTCGTCGCAATTTCGCATCGATGGCGAACGATCGAAACATGGCGATCTCGCTGTTGCGACAGATCGCCAGCGACGAGATCGAAATGCGAAGCGGTCACCGCTCCGCGGGAAATTGCTCTGCGACACCGGACGCGAGCGTCGGTGAGCGATCACGGGCGTGGGAGAAGCCTTCGGCGGCCCCGAACGGATCACGCCGCCTCGTCGGGAATGACGGATTCTTAGACATAACGACACCTACATATCCAAGATCCATCTCGAGCGCCGTGCGACGCGACAGGGATCGAACGGCGGCATCAAACCCTTGTTTCATAGGACTTTTGTGACCAGGATCGGCGTCCGGTTCGCCGGAGCACGCACTCCGTGGTGCATTGACGCAGGATTCCTATATTGCATGCAGGACCAAGCTAGGCCCCGGAGGTCACGAGAGCATGGCGCGAGAAGACCCCATCGTGATCGCTGCCGCCGCGCGTACGCCCATCGGCGGGTTTCAAGGCGTTTTCAAGGATCTCGCTGCGCCGCGGCTCGGCGCCGTGGCGGTCCGCGCCGCGCTCGAGCGCGCCGCGGTCCCGCCGGGCGAGGTAGACGAGGTCATATTAGGCTGTGTCCTGCCCGCGGGACAAGGCCAGGCTCCGGCCCGCCAGGCCGCGCTCGCGGCCGGGCTGCCGGAGGCCGCGGGCTGCACGACGGTCAACAAGATGTGCGGCTCCGGGATGAAGGCGATCATGCTCGCCCATGACGCCCTCGTGGCAGGCAGCGCCGCGGTCGTGCTCGCGGGCGGCATGGAGAGCATGACCAATGCGCCCTATCTCCTCGACCGCGCTCGTGCGGGATATCGCCTCGGCCACGCGAAACTCCTCGATCATATGATGCTCGACGGGCTCGAGGATGCCTATGGCGACCATCTCCCCATGGGCGCTTTCGCGGAGCAATGCGCAGAAGCCTGTCAATTCACCCGTGACGCGCAGGATGCCTTCGCCATCGCCTCGCTCGAGCGGGCGCAGAAGGCGATCGCCGACGGGACCTTCGAGCGCGAGATCACGCCGGTCAGGGCGCCCGCGGGCCGAGGCGAGAAGATCGTCCTTCAGGACGAGCGACCGCTCGATGCCAAGCTCGACAAGATCGCGACCCTGAGGCCCGTGTTCAAGCAGGGCGGAACGGTCACCGCCGCGAGCTCGAGCGCGATCTCGGACGGGGCCGCGGCCCTCGTCCTCATGCGCCGGTCCGAGGCGGAGCGTCGCGGTCTCGCCCCGCTCGCGGCGATCCTGGCCCATGCGACCCATGCCCAGGCGCCGAGCGCCTTTGCGACCGCGCCGATCGGCGCCCTGCAAAAGCTCCTGGCGAAGGCGGGCTGGTCGCAAGGCGATGTCGATCTCTTCGAGATCAACGAGGCTTTCGCCGTCGTCACCATGGCCGCGATGCAGGAGCTTTCGCTGCCGCACGAGAAGGTCAATATCCACGGCGGCGCCTGCGCGCTCGGACATCCGATCGGCGCCTCGGGTGCCCGGATCGTCGTGACCCTGCTCAACGCCTTGCGGACACATGGCCTGAAGCGCGGGGCGGCCGCGCTCTGCATCGGGGGCGGCGAAGCGACGGCGCTTGCGCTCGAATGCCTGTGAGAGTGATGCGCCCAGCGCGGGATGAGGAAAAGTGGATACCGGTTTTCCGCCCGCATCCCGCGCTGAGTTTATAGAATCGATCACGTTCATGAATTTGGATCGGTACGATGATCCAAATTCATCGTGATCTAGTGCAATTTCCCGCGAAGTGGAAACCGCTTCGCGTCGTGAAATTGCGACAAAACAAAGATGTAGAGCTGGTTTCCGATTCAATCGGATCGGAACCCGCTCGAGCACGTGGCTCCGGGAGGCGTCCGCCTCCTTTTCGACGAGGTTCGCATGATCGACGACGACAGGACGGCCCGAGAGGCGCCACCCGAGTGGCCCACCCGGCATGCGCACGGGACGGATCGCGGCGGCGAGCCGACGCCGATCGAGCGATTCCTCGGCGGGACGCCCGCGAGCGTCCTGGTCCGCCTTCTCTTCGTCTCCTTGATCGTCGGCGCCTTCCTGATGTGGCTCGACATCAGGCCGGCGGACATCTATCGAGGGGTCGTCGATGCGATCGATCGCATCTGGAGCCTCGGCTTCGGTGCGATCCGCGAGGTCGCCGACTATATCCTCGTCGGGGCGGCGATCGTGGTGCCGGTCTGGCTCGTGATCCGGCTCCTGAACATGCGCGGCCCGCGCTGATCCCCTAAAAGCACAGAACGTCCGCCGATCGGACCCCGACCCAGCATAGGATCTCGTCCAGATGGCGGAGACGCGCGCCGAGGCCGGCTTCAACCCCGTGCGGGTGAGCCACCGCAGGGTCCTCGCGCTCGCCATCCCGACCACCCTCGCCCATGTCTCGACGCCGCTTCTCGGCGTCGCGGATGCGGCCGTCATCGGCCGGCTCGGAGAGGCCCATCTCCTCGGCGCGATCGCCGCCGCGGCCCTCGTGTTCGACTTCCTGTTCTGGAGCTTCGGCTTCCTGCGCCAAGGAACCTCGGGCCTGACCGCCCAGGCCCTCGGCGCCGACGACGAGGCCCGGCAAGGCGCCACGCTGCTGCGCGCCCTGATCTGCGGGCTTGCTATCGGCGCAGTGCTGATCCTGCTCCAATCCGTGATCGCGTGGATCGCCTTCGGCTTGCTCGCCGCGAGCCCGGAGGTGACAAAGGCGGCGCGCGCCTATTTCGACATAAGGGTCTGGTCGGCGCCCTTCGTGCTCGTCAACTACGCCGTGCTCGGGGCGCTCACGGGCCGCGGCCGCACCGATTTCGCGCTCGGCCTCCAGGTCTTCATCAACCTTGTCAACATCGTGCTGAACATCGCGCTCGTCTACGGCCTCTCCTTCGGCGTGCGCGGCTCGGCAACGGGCACGCTCGTCGCGGAGGCTTGCGGCATGGTCCTCGGCCTCCTGATCGTGGCGCGCCTCTACGGCAACCTTTTCGCGATTCCGCGGGGCCTCGTGCTCGATCGTGCCGAGCTCTCCCTGATGATCGGAGTCAATCGCGACATCATGATCCGAAACGCCGCCCTGCTCACTGCCTTCGCCATCTTCACCGCGCAGGGGACGCGGGGCGGCGACATCAAGCTCGCTGCCAATGCGATCCTGATGAATCTTTTGTTGGTGTCCGCTTACTTTCTCGACGGCTTCGCGACCGCGGCGGCGCAGATGTGCGGCCAATCGCTCGGCGCCAAGGACGGCAAGGGCTTTCGCAAGGCGTTCAGGCTCACCCTGACCTGGAGCGTCGCTTTTGCCGCGGTCGTCGCGACGATCGCCTTCGTCGGGGGCAACGCTTTCATCGATTTTCTCACCACCAACGCGGAGGTTCGCGCCTATGCCCGCGCCTATCTCGTCTTCGCGGCGCTGAGCCCTCTCCTCGGGGCGCTCGCCTTCCAGCTCGACGGCGTCTTCATAGGTGCGACCTGGACCCGCGACATGCGCAACATGATGCTCTTGTCGCTCGCGATCTATTCCGCCTGCGTCTTTGCCCTGCAGCCCTTCGGCAATGCGGGACTCTGGATGGCCTTGCTCGTGTTCTTCGCCGTGCGCGGCCTCACGCTCGCCTGGCGCTACGGGCGCTTGTCCGTCACCGCCTTCACGCCTACTTGATCGAGAGGCTGGCGGGTTCGAGGCGGCACGAGCGTTATAGACTGTGCAAGATTGCCTCGCAGCCCATGGACCTGCTGCACCTCCCGACAGCACGGCTATCGAATCCTTGCCGTGACCTCTCCGCGCAAGCGATGAGCGAGGCAATCTTGCTCCCTGCTACACCCAATCGGCGGCGCGCGAGCCGACGGCTTCCGCGAGGCAGGCGTAGCGCTTCGCGTCGAGAAGTCGGAGGAGGCCGCGCTCGATCTCGGCGACGAGCTGTGGGCCACGATAGACGAGAGCCGTGTAGAGCTGCAGGAGGGTCGCGCCGGCCTCGATCTTGGCGAAGGCCGTCTCGGCGCGGTCGATCCCTCCGACCCCCACCAAGGGGAATTGGTTCTCGACGCGGAGATAGGCCGCGGCGAGCATGCGTGTCGAAAGGTCGAAGAGCGGCCGGCCGGAGAGCCCGCCGGCCTCGCGCTTCGTCTCGTCACGCAAGGAGGCCGGCCGCGAGACCGTCGTATTGGACACGATCAATCCATCGATCCGTCTGTTGCGCGCGACCGAGACGATCGCGTCGAGCTCCTCGAGCGAAAGGTCGGGCGCGATCTTGAGCAGCACGGGCCTGCCGCGGAAGCTTTCCGCGGCCCTGTCTCGTGCGTCGAGCACGCGGGCGAGAAGATCGTCCAGCACGCTCGCCTGCTGAAGGTCGCGCAAGCCCGGAGTGTTCGGCGAGGACACGTTGATGGTGAAATAGCTCGCGACATCCGCGAAGGCCTCGATGCCGCGGACGTAATCGCCGACGCGATCCTCCGAGTCTTTATTGGCGCCGAGGTTGACCCCGATAATGCCTGGCTTGGCGCGCCGGAGAAGGAGCCGCTCGTGAACGGTGGCATGGCCCTCGCTCGGAAATCCCAGCCGGTTGATCACGGCTTCGTCGGCGGCCAAGCGGAACACGCGCGGACGTGGGTTGCCGCGCTGGGGGCGCGGCGTGACCGTCCCGATCTCGGTGAAGCCGAACCGCAGTCGAAGGACAGGATCGACGACCTCCGCATTCTTGTCGAAGCCGGCGGCGAGCCCGATCGGGTTCGGAAATTCGAGCCCGAAAGCCTTCATCTCGAGACGCAGGTCGCTCGAGCGCGACGGCGGCAAAGGGAGTCGCGCGAGCGCCGCGAGCGTGAGCCGATGCGCCCCTTCGGGATCGAGGCGGTGGAGCAGCGGACGCGCGAGGGCGTCCAGAAACCGGATCACGCCAGCAGCCCGGAAAAGTCATGGGTGCCGTCGGGTCGCATCGGGAGCAGCTTAGCGAGGACGACCGCCTCGAGTGCCAGGACACCATAGAGATGGGGAAACAGCGCGCCCCCGCGCGAGGCCTCGTAGCGCAGCGCCGTGCCGAGCCTGGCCGGATCGACCCCGATCAACATCAAATCCGCCTGCCCGGCGAACCACTTCCTCGCCGTCTCCTCGACCTGATCCCTCGTCGAGAAATGGATGAATCCGTCGGCGAGATCTACGGCCGAGCCCTCGAACCGGCTTTTCTCCTGCGCCTCCTGCCAGAGGCTAGCGGGGGCGATCTTGTAGATGAGGTTCATTCACGAGAGTCCACGTGCTTCCGGATCATTGCCCCAATGATCGAGACCGTCATGGCCGCGCTAGACCCGGCCATCCAGGCCTCTTGCTTGGATGCCCGGCTCGAGGCCGGGCATGACTGACTGGACCCGAGCTGTCACATTTCTCCAATCGCGGTTCTAGGCATCACTCACCGCCGCCTTCACGTCCTCGAGAAGCTTGCGCGCCTCGAGGATCTCCTCCGGCGCGATCTCGTGGCCCCGCTCGGTGAAGACGTGGGAGCGGATCAGGGCGCCGCCGGCCTGGAGGGTCTTGATCACGCCGCGGGTGCGCTCGACCGAGATCACGGCATCCATCTCGCTGCCGCTGACATAGATCGGCACGGCGAGGAGGCCGGTGCCCGGCCTGCGCCCGATCGCCGCGATATCGACGAGCCCGCCGGTCAAGAGCAATGCACCGCCATAGGACCTCGGATGGCGCACGAGGAACTCGGCGACGACGCAGGCCCCCTGCGCGAAGCCACCGAGGACGATGCGATCTCGCGCATTGATTTTTCCGAGCGAGCTCTCGACGATCCCGAGAAGATGCACGACCGCCCGCTCGACCTCGGCCGCGTTTTCCTCGAAGCTCTCGACGAGCGATTTCGGATACCAGGAGCCGCCGTCCGCGCCGGGCAGGATATAGCGGACATTCGGGCACGCGATCGCGCGCGCGAGCTCGAGCATGTCCTGCGCCGTCTGTCCGTGGCCGTGAAGGAAGATCGCGATGGCCTCTGCCTCGCGCCAGTCCGCACCCCATTCGATCGGCTCGGGGAATGCCATCAGGCAGGTCCCTCCGCCGGCGCCGGAGCATGGCTTTCCAAGAGCCTGCCGTCGAGGGCCTCGGCGATCAGCGCGCGCGTCTCCTCAATCCCGTAAAGGGCGATGAAGGAGCCGAAGCGCGGACCCCGGCTTTCGCCGAGCAGCACGGCATAGAGCATGGAGAACCAGTCGTTCGAGACGCCCGGCCGCTCCGGCGTCGCGCCTTTCGCCTTCATGTCCTGGTATCGTGGGATCTTGCGCGCAATGTCGTAGAGCCCCGCCTGAATCTCTTCCGCGCCGACGCCTTTCGGCAATGCCGCAAGCATGTCCGAGACATGCCCGAGCGCGGTGCGCTCGACGTCGTCGGGCGCGCGGTATTTCTTCGCCGGGCGGACGAAGTCGGCGAAATAGCGCACCGCATAGCGAACGAGCGTGTCGAGCCTCGGATGGGTCTTGGGCGTCACGTCCGGCGCATAACGGCGCAAGAAGCCCCAGAGGACCTGAGGATCCTCGCTGTTCGCCACGGCCGCGAGATTGAGCAGCATGCCGAAGGAGATCGAGGTCGCGTGGCTCTCCTTGTCGCGCAGGATCTCGGGCTCCGGCGGCGCGCCGGAATGGATGTGCCAGGCGGGATTGCCGACCTGCTCCTTCGGCTCCTGCCGCGGATATGCATCGAGGAAGCCGAGATATTCGTCCACCGCGCGCGGGATCACGTCGAAATAGAGACGCTTCGCCGCGGTCGGCTTCTGGTACATGAAGAGCGACAGGCTTTCCGGCCCGGCATAGGTGAGCCATTCGTCGATGGTGAGCCCGTTGCCCTTCGACTTCGAGATCTTCTGGCCCTTCTCGTCGAGGAAGAGCTCGTAGTTGAACCCTTCGGGCGGCCGGCCGCCGAGCGCGCGCACGATCGCGCCCGAAAGCTTCACGGAATCGATCAGATCCTTGCCGGCCATCTCGTAATCCACGCCGAGCGCCCACCAGCGCATGGCCCAGTCGGGCTTCCATTGCAGCTTGCAATGGCCCCCGGTGACGGGGGTCTCGAAATGCTCGCCCGTCATGGGATCGCGCCAGAAGATCGTGCCCGCGTCGGCATCGATCTTGTCGATCTGGACCTGCATCACGATGCCGGTCCTCGGATGGATCGGCAGGAAGGGCGAGTAGGTCGCGGCACGCTCCTCGCGGAAGGTCGGCAGCATGATCCGCATCACCTCCTCGTAATTGGCGAGTAGGTGCAGGAGCGCCGCATCGAAGCGCCCCGAGGTATAGTAGTCGGTCGAGGAGGCGAACTCGTAGTCGAAGCCGAAGGCATCGAGGAAGGCGCGAAGCCGCGCATTATTGTGCGCGCCGAAGCTCGGGTGTGTCCCGAAGGGATCGGGAACACGGGTCAAGGGCTTGCCGAGATGGGCGGCGACGAGAGCCTTGTTCGGGATATTGTCGGGGACCTTGCGCAGCCCGTCCATGTCGTCCGAGAAGGCGATGAGCTTGGTCTCGACCTCGTCGTTCGTCAGGATCCGGAAGGCGTGCCGGACCATGGTCGTGCGCGCGACCTCGCCGAAAGTGCCGATATGGGGCAGGCCGGAGGGGCCGTAGCCGGTCTCGAAGAGAACCTTGCGCTGCTCGGTGACCGCGATGCGCTCGACGATTTTGCGCGCTTCCTCGAAGGGCCACGCATGGCTGTGGCTCGCGGCCTCGAATAGCGAGAGCGGCACCGCGGCCGGCTTTGCCGCAGAAGGCATCGTGTGTCCTCGGAAGGCGTGGGAAGCGCTCGATATCCCTTCGGGCAGGAGCGGCCGAGAACGATAGGGAGCCGGGGCGGCCGCGTCAATCGCCCCGCTGCTCGGCTGAGTTCACGCCGCCTTCTTGGTCGCGAGGGAGGCCAATGCGCGGAGAATCTTGCGCGTGCCGTCGAGGCGGGCGTCGAGCGTCTCGAACTCGCGCACGAAGACGATCTTCATGTCGGGGCGCACCTTGGCGAAGCTGCCTTGCTCGGCGACATAGCGCACGAGGCCCTGCGGGTTGGCGAAGGCATTGTCGCGGAAGGCCACGATGACACCCTTCGGCCCCGCCTCCACCTTCTCCACATGCGCGGTGCGGCACAGGACCTTGATCGCGACGAGCTTCATGAGCTGCTCGACCTCGACCGGTAGAGCCCCGAACCGGTCGATCATCTCGGCGGCGAATCCGTCGATCTCGTCGATCGATTCGATCGCGGAAAGACGCTTGTAGAGACCGATCCTGAGGTGCAGGTCGGAAATATAGCTCTCCGGGATCGTGACCGGAGTGCCGAGCGTGATCGAGGGTGACCAGGCCTCCTCGGCCGGCTCCTCGATCCCCGCCTGCAGCGCCTCCACCGCGTCGCGCAGCATCTGCTGGTAGAGCTCGTAGCCGACCTCCTTGATATGGCCGGATTGCTCGTCGCCGAGCAGGTTGCCGGCGCCGCGAATATCGAGGTCGTGGCTCGCGAGCTGGAAGCCGGCACCGAGCGTATCGAGCGATTGCAGGACCTTCAGCCGCCGCTCGGCCTGGGGCGTCAGCGTCCGGTTGGGAGGGACCGTGAAGAGCGCATAGGCGCGCACCTTGGAGCGCCCGACGCGCCCGCGCAACTGGTAGAGCTGCGCCAGGCCGAACATGTCGGCGCGATGGACGATCAACGTGTTGGCGGTCGGGATGTCGAGGCCGGATTCCACGATCGCGGTCGAGACCAGGACGTCGTATTGGCCGTCGTAGAAGGCGGCCATCTTGTCCTCGAGCTCGGTCGCCGGCATCTGGCCGTGGGCGACGACGAACTTCACCTCCGGCACGTTCTGGCGGAGGTAGGCGCTCGCCTCCTCGATATGCTCGATGCGGGGG
This sequence comes from Beijerinckiaceae bacterium, assembly GCA_024304885.1. Lineage (GTDB taxonomy): Bacteria > Pseudomonadota > Alphaproteobacteria > Rhizobiales > Beijerinckiaceae > Methylocapsa. Next base: position 1,161,040 of record JALJOM010000003.1, on the reverse strand, counting down.
CAGACATAGAAGGTCTGGCCGCCGCGGTAGCGCTCGCGCAGAAGCGCCTCGCGGACGAGCAGGTCGTCGAAAGGCGACACGAAGGTGCGCACCGCGAGCCGATCGACCGGCGGCGTCGCGATGATGGAAAGCTCGCGCACGCCGGTCAACGCGAGCTGCAAGGTCCGCGGAATCGGCGTCGCCGACAGCGTGAGCACATGGACCTCGGAGCGCAGCTCCTTCAGCCGCTCCTTGTGCTTGACGCCGAAATGCTGCTCCTCGTCCACGATGACGAGCGCGAGATCCTTGAAGCTCACACCCTTGCCGAGGACGGCATGGGTTCCGACGACGATATCGACCGCGCCCGAGGCCGCGCCGGCCTTGGCCGCTCGGAGGTCGGACGCGCTCACCATGCGCGACATTTGCGCGATGCCGACCGGAAGATGCGCAAATCTCGCGGCAAAATTCTTGGCGTGCTGGCGCGCGAGCAAGGTCGTCGGCACGATGACCGCGACCTGCTTCGAGTTGATCGCCGCCGCGAAGGCGGCGCGCAGCGCCACCTCGGTCTTGCCGAAGCCGACATCGCCGCAGACGAGCCGATCCATCGGCCGCCCCGCGGCGAGGTCGGCGAGCACGGCATCGATCGTCGCCTGCTGGTCCTCGGTCTCCTCGTAGGGGAAGCCTGCACAGAACTCGGCATAGAGCCCTTCGGGCGGCACGAGCCTCGGCGCCGTCCGCGTCGCACGCTCGGCGGCGATCTTGATGAGGCCCCCCGCCATCTCGAGGATGCGCTTGCGCATCCGCGCCTTGCGCTTCTGCCAGGCGCCGCCGCCGAGCTTGTCGAGCTGGACCTCGGTCTCCTCCGAGCCGTAGCGCGACAGGAGCTCGAGGTTCTCGACCGGCAGGAAGAGCTTGGCGCCGTCGGCATAATGCAGCTCGAGGCAATCGTGCGGCACGCCCGCGGCCGTGATCGCCTGGAGGCCGACGAAGCGCCCGATCCCGTGATCGACATGGACGACGAGATCGCCCGCGGTGAGCGCGCCGACCTCGGCGAGGAAATCCTGCGCGCGGCGCGCCTTCTTCTTCGGGCGCAGCAGCCGGTCGCCGAGAATGTCCTGCTCGCCGATGATGGCGACGTCGCCGGCCTCGAAGCCTTGCTCGAGCCCGATCACGGCGAGCGCGACCTTGTCCTTCGGGAGCGCGAGTGCCTGGGCGAGCGAGGAGACCGGAACCGCGCCCGAGAGTCCATGATCGGCGAGGACATGGCCGAGACGCTCGCGCGATCCGTCCGACCAGCCGGCGACGATCACCCGCTTCTGCGCCCCCTGCAGCGCCTTCACATGCGCGATCGCCGCCTCGAACACATTGGCGGTCTCGTCGGCCCGCTCGGCGGCGAAGCTGCGGCCCTGTCGCGAGGCACAGTCCACGACGAGGCCCTGCCCGGTCTCGGGCTGGGCGAACGGCGTCACCCTCACGAGGCGCGCCGCGTCCCGCGCGAGGTGCCATTCCGCCGCATCGAGATAGAGCTTTCCGGGCGCCAGCGGCTTGTAGGTCGCGTGCGCCGGGTCGGCGTCATAGGCGCTCTTGCGCGCATCGTAATAGTCGGCGATCAAGGCGAGGCGCTGGTCCGCCGCCTCCTCGACGAGCGGATCGAGCACGAACGGCGCCGCGCCGACATAGTCGAACAGCGTGTCGAGCCGCTCGTAGAAGAGCGGCAGCCAATGCTCGAGGCCCGGATGCCGTCGGCCTTCGCTCACGGCCTCGTAGAGCGTATCGCCCCGCGTCTGCGCCCCGAACAGCGTGACATAGGCTTGGCGGAACCGCCGCATGGTCTCGCTCGTGAGATCGACCTCGCTCATCGGCACGAGGTCGAGCGCGCGGAGCTGCCCCGTCGTGCGCTGCGTCTCGGGATCGAAGGTGCGGATCGATTCGAGCGTATCGCCGAAGAAATCGAGGCGGACCGGCCCCACGGCGCCCGGCGCATAGAGATCGAGGATTCCTCCGCGCACGGCATAGTCGCCGGTGTCGCGCACGGTCGAGGCACGGGCAAAACCATTGGTCTCGAGCCAATGGACGAGGCTTTCCATCGGCACGACATTGCCCGGCGCCGCCGAGAAGGTGTCGGATGCGATCTTGTCGTGCGGTACGACACGCTGGAGAAGCGCGTTGATCGTGGTCGAGAGGATGCGCGGACGCTCTCTCGTCGTGCGGGACCGGGCGAGGCGCGAAAGAACGAGGATTCTCCGCGCGGAGATGGCGGCATTGGGCGAGACCCGGTCGTAGGGCTGGCAATCCCAGGAGGGAAAATCGAGGATCTCGATCTCGGGCGCGGCGAAGGTCATCGCCTCGGCGAAGGCGCGCGCCCTCTGGCCGTCGCGCGCGACATGGACGAGGACGATTGCGCGGTCCTCGGCCTCGGCTGCGAGGGCGCGAGCGAGATCGGCGACGCAAAAGGCGTCGAACCCGTCGGTCACCGAGGAGAGGGTGAACGAGCCGCCTTTGGCGAGCAGGGAGAGGGCGCGTTTCAGGTCTGTCACTTGGCAGGGCTTTTCAGGAACGGCGGCGATCCGGCACGCCAAGGCACCGGGCTCGCTCGAAAGCGGTCCGGTCGAGAGTCGTGCTTCATCTGGCGGCCGCCTTTTGCGACCGAGCGCGAACCCATAGGGAAGGCCGGGTTTCGGTGCAAGGCCGGCGTGGCGGGGAGCCGGCGGGTCAGTCCAAATTCCTGCCTATGATCTAGGGCGGACACCATTCATGACCCGTGAACAGCACCTTGCAGACCAGGAGGCGCCGACGGCACTGGGGAATGATGCCCCGCGGCAACGCGCTAGACCGCGCCGCGCCTCCACAACAGCGGCCGTGGCTCGAACCCGAGATTCGCCTTGGCCCTTTTGTTCGAGGCCCCTCTCAGACTTGTGTGGTAGGAGACGGCTTCCTCGCCGGCCGCCTTCAGTGCATCTTCCACGCTCACGCGCGGCGGCGCGGGCGCATCGACCCACCGAGCGAAGGCCGGCAACCATTCGGCGACCGGGAGTGGATCGTCGTCGACGATGTTGTAGACGCCCGGCTCGCCCGTCAGCGATGCGAGCGTCGCCGCAACCGCGTCATCGATATGGACGAAAGACCAGACGGCGTTCCCTTCGCCGATGATCGCTGATTCGCGCCTGCGCACCTGCTCCGCGACGGCGCCGTCCGGCCGATACCAGGTGCCTGGACCATAGAAGAAGCCGTAGCGTAGGACGACTCCCTCCGGCGACGGCGCAGCGAGAACCTGGTCTTCGTAGTCTCCGGCCGCGCGTGCCCCCTTGCCAATCTCGCCCGGCGCGTCAACCCGAAGCTTGGCAGTCTCGTCGGCGAGCTCACCTTCCGGAGCATCGAGATAGAACCCATAGGACTGTATAATGATGCGTCCCACACCGGCCGCTCGGGCCGCCGCGAGCAAATTGGCGCCCCCCTCGCGTTTGAGGCGGGTATTATTCGGCAACGACTCGAGGAGATGGGCGGGATCGGAAGGTAGCCATGTCAGCTCGTCGATCACCACATCCGGTGCAGCGGCGTCGATCGCGTGCAGCACGGCCTCGGGGTCGAAAGCATCGGCGATAGAAGGCTCCGCGCCCAGCTCGCGCAGCCGATCGACACCCCGGCCAGCGCGTGTCATTCCGATGACCTGATGGCCGAGGGTGCACAAGGCCCGCATGAGCGGCAAGCCGACGGCCCCGGTTGCGCCGGCGATGAAGACTCGCATGATCGGCTCCCTGCTATTCCACCTCCACCGCGGGTCACACTGCACGAGGCTCCCGACGAGCGAGGAGACACCGCCGTCATTCGGCCAGGGGCGGATAGCCTTTGACGTAGATCCAGTCGGAGGTCTGGGCCGGCAGGTGACAGCTCCGACAATCGACCTTGTAATCCGTCGACGTCGTCTTGGTGGGATCGCCGGCGTCGAACCAAGACCAGCCCCAGCCGTCGCCCCACAGCTTATTGCCGGGGTGGCGGTCGCTTGTCTCCTTGACCATCACGAACCAGCCCTTCAACTTCTGGCTGTAGCTGACCGTGCCGGTCGTCATGTCTTCGGTGGCGGTCTCGAATACCTCCTTCACCACAATGGAGCCGTCAGGGAAGAGCCCATCCTTCCGATAGTGAGCGATCGCGCCCGGCGAGGCGTACACGGTGTGGAACTCTTTCGGACCCTGGCCTTGGTGGGCCGCAACCGACCAGCTTCCCAGGAACTGGTAGCTCGTGCGATAGTCGGCGGGAACACGAATGTTGCCAGCCGCGTCCACCGCCACTGAATGGTCATGGCTGTCGGCCATGGCGGTCATCCCGCCGCGCGAGCAAGGGAATAGCAAGACCAGCAGAGAGGCAACAGCAACAAGGGCCCGCGAATATGTCGATGTGTTCATTTTCCGTTTCCTTTTCGTGCGGGACGAGATGCTCGTTGCCGGTCTGCTCGCAGCCGATCACACGGCTCTCGTCCCGCCTGTCTGGGATACGTCGGGACCTACCGTGGTGATGTGCATGGCCACGAACGTCAGGGCTCTAGCGCGACCGACAAGACGGCGGTGCCGGTCGAAAATCAGGACCGCAGCGTGTCCCGGGTATCATCGGCTCTCCCATGCCTCACCCTCGGGCGCACCCCGGCCGAGCTTGTCCGGAAGCGGCTCGCCCTTCGCCGTGAACTCGAGCGAGATGGAGTTGATGCAATATCGCTCGCCGGTCGGCGGCGGGCCGTCGGGAAAGACATGCCCCTGGTGCGCGCCGCAACGAGCGCAAACGATCTCCGTGCGGATCATGCCGTAGCTGGTGTCGCGAATGAAACGGAGGTGGTTTCCCGAGAAGGGGCTCGTGAAGCTCGGCCAGCCGGTGCCGCTCTCGAACTTCGCGCCGGCCTCGAACAGCGGCAGTCCGCATAGACGGCAGGTGTAGACTCCCGCGCGTTTCTCCTCGACGAAAATGCCGCAGAAGGGCGCTTCGGTGCCGTGCTCGAGCAGAACGTGCCGCTCGTCCTCGCCGAGATCGGCGACCAAGGCCTGCAATTCGTCCTTGCCGGGCGGTGTCAAGTCGAACTCGGATGCGATGCGGTCGTTCATACCCATGCTCGTCGTGGTCAGCCTCGGCTCGCGTCTATAACACATCAGCGAATGCCTGCGGCGCTACTTGGGGCGACATGGACGCATGAATAGCCTGGATCTGCGCGAAGCGGCGATCAAATCCGCGCAACCGGATTGCTCCGAACGCCGCGGCCATCCATCGGGACCATGATCCACGTCGGTGGAGCCGCCAATAGCATTGCGGCAGGGACGATCCGCAACATAGTCTCCACGAGGCGCGACAGCGCCGAGCTCGGCAGCGAATCCTGACCTCTGTCGGCGGAGGAGCAAAACATGATGGATCGACGGTCCTGTCTCGCCACCCTTCTCCTCGCCGCGATGCCCGTTCCGGCTCTCGCGACCGAGGCGGCCGACAATCTGAACACCGACCTCGAGCCGATCCGCGCACGCCATGGTCTTCCCGCGCTGGCCGCTGCCGTCGTGAAGGAGGGCGCGATCGTGGCGTCGGGCGCAGTCGGCGTGCGCGTGCACGGAACCGACATAAAGGTCTCGCTCGACGACCGCTTTCACCTCGGCTCCGACACCAAGGCGATGACGGCGACGCTCGCCGGAATGGCGATCGACGCAGGCAAGCTCGATTGGGCCTCGACCATCGGCGACGTGCTCGGCGCGGCGGTGCCGGGCCTGAATGCGGGCCTCGCCGCCATCACCCTCGAGCAGCTCCTGTCGCATTCCAGCGGGATTCCCTCCGATACGGAGCACATGGTCGCCAAGCTCTATTTCAGCCCGGACGCCTTCGAGTACAACTTGCCCGAGCAGCGCTTGCGCGTGCTCGCGGCCTGGAAAGCCCATGCGCCGACGACGAAGCCCGGCTCGGCCTTTCATTACGCCAACCTCGGCTATCTCATTGCGGGCGCGATGGTCGAGAAGGCCTTCGGCAGTCCTTGGGAAGAGCTGATCACCACGCGGCTTTTCGCGCCGCTCGGCCTCGCGACCGCCGGCCTCGGCCCGCAAGCGACGCGGGGAAGGTTCGATGCTCCCGTGGGACACGAGGTCAGCGAAAGCGGCAAAGTGACCCCGATGCCATGGGGTCCGGCCGCGGACGTGCCGCCGGTGCTCGGTCCCGCCGGCGTCGCCCATATGTCGGTCCTCGACTTCGCCGCTTGGGCCGGCTGGAACGCCGGGCGCGGCACGCGCGGCCCGGCCCTGGTGAAGCCCGAGACGCTCGCGCGGATCCATCGCCCCCATATCGCGACAGGCAAGCTGCCGGATCCGCGCCCCGGCACGCCGAGCGAGGGTGAATATGCGCTCGGTTGGGGCGTGGTGAAATTCGACTGGACGCAGTCTCCGGTCCTGACCCACAACGGATCGAACGGCATGAACCTCGCGAAGATCCTGGTTGATCCCGGTCACGATCAGGGTGTCGTGGTGGTGACCAACTTTCCCGAGCGACAAGCCGACGACGCGGCGAACGCCGTCATGCACACGCTCTATTGCCGCTACGGGCCCGGCTGCCCTTGACCCCGGGGCCGGCCCTGCCCCCCTTCCCTATCCGCTGCAATCCGCGCAGCGCCCCAGTTGCCGAGGTGCCGCCATGCTTATATGAAGGGCTCGGCGACGCGCCGGGCCTCTGCAAACGCATTCCGGCCGAGCTCGCGGTCGCGTGAAGTGAAACGCTTACGCCGATTGGTATCGGCGAGTGAGCACGAGGAGACGACATGATCTCGGTGACTTTTCCCGATGGCGCCGCGCGCGCCTATGAGCCCGGCCTCAGCGGCCTCGATATCGCCAAGACCATTTCCCCGTCGCTCGCGAAGAAATCCGTCGCCATGGTGCTCGACGGGACCCTCGCCGACCTTTCCGACAAGATCACCCGCGACGCTCGGATCGAGTTCGTGACCCGCGAGGACCCGCGCGCGCTCGAGCTCATACGCCACGACGCCGCGCATGTGCTCGCCGAGGCGGTGCAAGAGCTCTTTCCCGGTACGCAGGTCACGATCGGCCCGGTGATCGAGAACGGCTTCTACTACGATTTCTATCGCCACGAGCCCTTCACGCCCGAGGACTTCGCCGCCATCGAGAAGAAGATGACCGAGATCATCGCCGCGGACCGTCCCTTTGCGAAGGAGGTGTGGAGCCGCGACGAGGCCAAGGCCTGGTTCGGAAGCCACGGCGAGGACTTCAAGGTCGAGCTCGTCGAATCGATCCCCGGGGACGAGGATCTCAAAATCTACAAGCAGGGCGAGTGGCTCGACCTCTGCCGGGGGCCGCATATGCCCTCGACCGGCAGGATCGGATTCGCCTTCAAGATCATGAAGGTCGCTGGGGCCTATTGGCGCGGCGATTCGAGCCGGCCCATGCTCCAGCGCATCTATGCGACGGCCTTTGCGACAAAGCCCGAGCTCGATGCCTATCTGAAGCAGCTCGAGGAGGCCGAGAAGCGCGACCACCGCCGCCTCGGCCGCGAGATGGACCTCTTCCATTTCCAGGAGGAGGGTCCGGGCACGGTGTTCTGGCACCCGAAAGGGTGGACTTTGTTCCAGTCGCTCGTCGCCTATCTGCGGCGGCGCCAGAACGAGCAAGGCTATGTCGAGGTCAACACGCCCCAGGTGCTCGACCGGGCCCTGTGGGAGACCTCGGGCCATTGGCAGACGTTTCGCGAGAACATGTTCCTCACCAAGACGGAAGACGAGCGCATCTTCGCCCTGAAGCCGATGAATTGCCCCGGCCATGTGCAGATCTTCAAGAACGGGCTGAAATCCTACCGCGACCTTCCGTTGAAGATCGCCGAGTTCGGCATCGTCCATCGCTACGAGCCCTCGGGCGCGTTGCATGGAGTGATGCGCGTGCGCGCCTTCACCCAGGACGACGCGCATATTTTCTGCACCGAGGACCAAATTCAAGAAGAGAGCCTGAAGGTCAACGATTTCATCCTCTCCACTTATGGCGACTTCGGCTTCGACGATATCGTGATCAAGCTCTCGACACGGCCGGAGAAGCGTGTGGGCGCCGACGAGGCCTGGGACCGCGCCGAAACGGCGCTCGGGCGTGTGCTCGAGACGTTGAAGGAGCGCGGCTTGAAGACCGGCATCAACCCGGGCGAAGGCGCCTTCTATGGCCCGAAGCTCGAATATACGTTGCGCGACGCGATCGGGCGCGAATGGCAATGCGGCACGGTCCAGGTGGATTTCAACCTGCCCGGACGGTTCGGCGCCTTCTACATTGCCGCCAACAGCGAGAAGACCACGCCGATCATGATCCACCGCGCGATCTTCGGCTCGCTCGAGCGCTTCACGGGCGTGATGATCGAGCATTTCGCAGGCCACCTGCCCTTGTGGCTCTCGCCTTTGCAGATCGTGGTGGCCACGATCACGCAAGACGCCGACGATTATGCCTACGAGGCGATCGCGGCGGCGCGCAAGCTCGGCCTGAAGGTCGAGGGGGATCTGCGCAACGAGAAGATCACCTACAAGGTGCGCGAGCATTCGCTCGCCAAGGTCCCGGTCTTGCTCGTCGTCGGCAAGAAGGAGGCGCAGGAGCGCACGGTGTCGATCCGCCGCCTCGGCTCGCAGGATCAGCAGACGATGGGGCTCGAGGCCGCGCTCGCGGCTCTCGCCACGGAAGCGACGCCGCCGGATATCAAAAGGGCGGGTTGAGGCGATGGCTTCGCCGATCGAGGTTGATGCTTCGGAGTAGGCCGAGACGGGTTCCGTCGCCCGGGACAGCTCGACCCAAGCCCGAGATCACGGATATTGGGAGAAGCCGATCTACCACAACCTGCGCCGCGAGCCGGGCGCGGAATATTTCGGGCTCGGCGAAGGCAAGGGTACCTGCCATCCGGACCCAGCGTGCCTTGCGCGCCACCACGGCGAGGCGTTCGATCCCGTGCCGCTCGCAGCCGGCGGTTTCCCGCCCAAGCTGAAACCCTCTCGCGATCCGACCGTTCTCCTGTCCGACAGCAATCGACACAGGAGGACGACGTGTTCGGGAACCTGCTCTATTGGGCTGCGGTATTCTTGGTTGTCGCCTTGATCGCTGCGGCGTTCGGGTTCGGTGGCGTGGCCGGGACAGCCATGGAAGGTGCTCGCCTGTTGTTCTGGGTGGCGGTCGTGCTCTTCGTCGTCGCCTTGGTCGGAGGCATTCTCAGACGAGGCGTCTAGAGCTGGTTTCCGATCCCGTGGGATCGGAAACAAGCTCTACATTCTTGTTTTGTCGCAATTTCGCGACGCGAAACGGTATCCGCCTCGCTGGAAATTGCTACAGGACGGAACGCACCTGACACGGCACACGTCGGGCGTTAGCGCTTGCGATCGCAAGACGCTCTCTCGCCGCGACAATCGGCCGGCGACGTGCTCTACGGCACGTCGCCGGTCAGAGCCCCACAAACTACGGTCCGCCGCGCTCGCGCCGTCCTGCGCGACGGCCGAGCGCTCGACGCGACGGTCGCGCAGCTGTGGCCGGAACCTTTAATACAGCAACGAGTTCTCGCGCCACGACATCGGCCTTCGTGGCACCAATCGGCCTTCGTAGCACCTATGGTGCATGCTTGCCTGACCGGTGACGGATGTGGTGTCGCCAGCTTACACTCACCTCGTAGAAGGAGCTCGAACATGGCTACAGCCAGCCCGACATTCAACCTCATCTCGAGCGAAAAGGTAGAAGGCACGAAGGTATACGATCAGGGCGGCAGCAAGATCGGCGAGATCGATCATCTCATGATCGATAAGGTCTCGGGCCAGGTCCGCTATGCCGTCATGAGCTTCGGCGGCTTCTTGGGCCTCGGCCACAGCCATTATCCATTGCCGTGGAATGCCATCAGGTACGACACCGCAAAGGAAGGCTACATAGCGAACGTCACGGAGAGCCAGCTGAAGGATGCTCCGGAATTCACCGACGACAGCTTGACCGACCGGGATTGGGAAGCGCGCTGGCATCAGTATTTCGGCACCCGGCCTTATTGGGAAGAGCGAGGAGCGTCCGGGGAATCCAGGATGAATCCGCCGAGCACACCTGGCCCGATCTGACCGATAGGCGATCGCCGAGCATCGGCCCGGGCGAGGTCGGCCGCGACCGGTTCCGTCCGGGCTCACTCTACGGAGCCCTCACGCTTCCCGCCAACAAGGCGTGGGTCACGTGTATTCCGGCGATGGCGGCGAGGAGAACCGGTGATGCCGGCCATCCGATGAAGTGCGGCAAACCACCCACCGCGAACGGCCCCATGAGCCGCGGACCTGCGGCGTAAGCGGCTACGATACCTTTCAGGACGGCAGACCAGAAACTCGTATCTATCGCTCTGGCGACAGTCGGGTCGGGAAAGGAATCGTGACTCGACAGCACCGATTGTTGCGGCGCTGCGTCTATGGCAAACTGGCCAGCGTAATGTCTCAACCCGAACCGGGTTTCGTCTCGCCGGAAGATGCTCGCTGCACGGAAGAGCCGTATGCCGATCGACCTCGCTCCGTTTCTCTTCCTCGACCACGGGGATCGCGCCGGATCGGCCGGGACCGATCGGAGCCCGGCGATCGAGCCGCCGCGATCACGTCGATTCGGCCCGATGCAGCCGCAAGCGGGCAGCGGAGAGGTCGACCCGCTCGAGGAAGCCGCCGGCCTCATCGACCATGCCTTTCGCGGCATGCTCGCCACGGCCCTGAACGGCCTGTCGCCGCTGCCGATCGGCGCGGCCTTCGCGGACTGGGGCGTGCATCTCGCCTTCTCGCCCGGCCGCCGAATGCTGCTGGCCGGCAAGGCACTGCGCAAATGGACCCGCTTCGCCGCGATCGCGCTCGATCCGTTCGCCGAGCCCGGCCATCCACGTGACATCGAGCCCCTGCCGCAGGATCTGCGTTTCGTCGCCGACGAATGGCGAAGCTGGCCGTTTCACCAGATCGCACAAGCCTTTCTCTTGCAGCAGCAATGGTGGCACAACGCCACGACAGGCATTCGCGGCGTCACCACGCAGCACGAGTTCATCGTGTCCTTCGCTGTGCGGCAGATGCTCGACATGCTGTCGCCGACCAACTTCATCGCCACCAATCCGGTGGTCCAAAGGCGCATTCGTGAAACCTGCGGTGTCAATCTCGTCGACGGATTCGCCAATCTCGTCGACGATGTGGTGAACCGCCGAACCACCCCGCAGCTCGAGCGCGACGGGCCTTTCGAACCCGGTTACACGGTCGCCGTGACCGAGGGCAAGGTCGTCTATCGCAACCGGCTGATCGAGCTCATCGAATATGCGCCGACGACCGCACTGGTCCAAGCCGAGCCGATCTTGATCGTCCCGGCCTGGATCATGAAATACTACATTCTCGACCTGTCGCCGTCGAACTCGCTCGTGCGCCATCTCGTGGATCACGGCTTCACGGTCTTCATGATCTCCTGGCACAATCCGACCGAGGCCGACCGCGACCTCGGGATGGAAGACTACCGGCGGCTCGGCGTGACGGCGGCGATCGAGGCCATAGGCGAGCGGCTCCCCGGCCGGAAGATCCACGCCGCGGGCTATTGCCTCGGCGGGACGCTACTCTCCATCGCGGCGGCGACCATGGCGCGCGATGGCGAGGACCGCCTGCAGAGCCTCTCGCTCCTTGCGGCCGAGGTCGACTTCACCGAGCCCGGCGAGCTCGCCCTGTTCATCAACGAGAGCCAGATCGCCTTCCTCGAGGAGCTGATGCGGCGCCAGGGCTACCTCGACGGCGCGCAGATGGCCCACGCGTTCCAGATCCTGCGCTCGAACGATCTCGTCTGGTCGCGCATGGTGCAGCACTACCTGATGGGAGAGCGCGAGCCGCTCACCGATCTCATGGCCTGGAATGCCGACACGACCCGCATGCCCTATCGGATGCAATCACAATATCTGCGGGAATTGTTCCTGCGCAACGACCTCGCGGAGGGCCGCTTCGAGGCCGGCGGGCGACCGGTTGCGCTCACCGATATTCGCGTGCCGATCTTCGCGGTCGGCACCGAGCGCGACCATGTGGTGCCATGGCGCTCCGCCTTCAAGATCCACATGCTGGCGGATACCGACGTGACCTTCGTGCTCACGTCCGGCGGCCACAATGCGGGGATCGTTTCCGAGCCCGGCCATCGGGGACGCCGCTACAGGGTCCACACCAAGGCGGCGAACGACCAGCATCTCGACCCGCGCCGCTGGCTGGTAACGGCCACACCCCACGACGGCTCGTGGTGGCCGGAATGGGTCGATTGGCTCGAGCGGCATTCGACGGGGACCCTCGCCCCGCCGAAGCTCGAGGGCCACACGGCGCTTTGCGATGCGCCCGGAACCTATGTGGTCGAAGCGTGAGAGCATGGAGAGGCTTTTCGATCCGGCTGGATCGAAAAGCCTCTCTGCATTCTTGTAGTGTCGCATTTTCGCAACGTGAACCGGTGTCCGCTTCGCTAGAAAATGCTCTTGCGATCTCGCGGATCGCCGGCCTCTCCCTCGAGCCCTACAGGAGCTGGATGAAGATCAGGACCAGGCCGATCACGGACACGGTCCACACGAGCGTGCGCAGGTAGGGAATCCCGATCGGGTAGACGAAGGCATAGGCGAGGCGAGCGAAGAAGAAAATCTGCGCCCCGAGCGCCGTCGTCGCATTGGTTCGTCCCGTGACATGCGCGACGAGAACGAGCGGCGCGAAGAGCGCCAAATTCTGGATCATGTTGATCGAGGCGCGCTCGGCCCGGCCGCCCCATCCCGGGACATCGGACATGTACTCGCGATTGCCGAGGAGCGTGTCGAGACCGTGCCAGAGCGCGGCGCCGACGACCGCCACCAAGACTTGAACGAAGGCGAGCCCAACGGACCAGACGAGCAGCTGCAGTTCAATCGCCATACCAGGTTTCCTCCCTGCGAATTGACACCGTCGGCAGCACGGAGCCCTTGCGCGGTCCGGACCGATCGCGCAAGGCCTCTCGCGTGCCGCAGCGGCGACATGGCTCACCCGGCGATCGTGTCGCTCATCAGCTCGTGCCGGGCGGCAATGTTCAAGAGACGATCGGCCACGACCTCGCGCAAGGCCTGGAGGTCACGCGCGAAGGTTCGGATACCTTCGGAGAGCTTCTCGGTCGCCATGGCATCCTCGTTCAAGAGGAACCTGAAGGTCTTCTCGTCGAGCGAAAGCTTCGCCGGCGAATGGGCTGCAGCGGTCTCGGGGTCGAGACGGCGCGGCAGCTCGCCGAAGTCCTTGGCGAGCTCGTCCAAAAGGACCGGCGAGATGGTGAGCCGATCACAGCCGGCCAGAGCCTCGATCTCGCCCTTGTTGCGGAAGGACGCGCCCATGACGATCGTCTTCACGTCGTGCGCCTTGAAATAATTGTAGATTTGGCGCACCGAGAGAACGCCGGGATCGGTCTCGGCCGTATAGGTCTTGCCTTCGACCTTGGTGTACCAGTCGAGGATCCGTCCGACGAAAGGCGAGACGAGGGTGGCGCCCGCATCGGCGCAGGCGACGGCCTGGGTCAGCGAGAAGACGAGCGTCATGTTGCAGTCGATCCCCTCGCCCTGCAGGATTTCCGCGGCGCGAATGCCTTCCCAGGTCGCCGCGATCTTGATCAGGATGCGGTCGCGGCCGACGCCTCGGCGCTCGTATTCCGCGATGATCGCACGCGCCTTGGCGACCGTCCCCTCGACATCGAAGGAGAGATCGGCATCGACCTCGGTGGAAACCCGTCCGGGAACGATGCCGGTGAGCGCGACCCCGAAATTGATCGCGAGCCGCTCGGCCACCTCGCTCGTCATGCGGTGATGATTGTGGCCCCAGAGCACGGCCTCCTCGACGAGGGGCGCATAGGCCGGAAGCTTGGCCGCCTTCAAGAGCAATGTCGGATTGGTGGTCGCATCGATCGGGGAATAGGCACGGATCGCGTCCATGTCACCGGTATCGGCGACGATGGTCGTCATGGCCTTCAACTGGTCCAGCTTGGAGAGCATCGGATTGGTCCGTTCGAGGTCGTTGAGCGCAGGGCTCGAGACAATGCGACAGGCTCTTCGTGGCTTCCGCTCCGGATGACCTCTGCGGGGGCGTCGTGACCGGAGCCGACCGCGATAGCCCGCTATCTACGCAGCCGATTGATCAGGCACGAGCCGAGTTTAGCACAAAGAGCGTGCAGAACTCCATGCCGGACCCATACAAAGCCGCTCACGGCGCCGCGAGCGCGTCGCCGAGAAGGCCGCCTCTCGCGGCGAACGGCTCTATCTGAACCTGATCGGCACGTTGAAAGGAAACCGGCTGCCGGCGACGTCCGCGGGAGGAGCCGGCACCGGGCTCGCGCCTTGGACCGCGGCGACCGCCAGCCTGTCGAGCACCGCAGAGCCCGAGCTCGAGCTCAAGCGCGCGCCGAGGACATGACCCGAGCGATCGACGGTGAAGGCGACGGTGCAGCTCCCTTTCTCTTGCGCGCTGTGCGGCTTGTGCCGCTGCAGATGCGCCGCGACCATCGCATGCCAGCTGGCATTGGATGCGCCGTTGGTCATCGAGGCTCCCGACGTCGGCGCCCCGGCCGCAGCGGAGGCGGCCCGGGTCGGCCGCTCGGCCGGCTTCGTCTCCGGCTTCGCGACTTTCTTGGGCTTGGGCTTCGGCTGCACCATCAAGACCGCGGCGGCCTTCGGCACCCGCGGCGGCGGCTCGGGGACGACGACGGCCTCCTCGGGCTCGGGTTCCGGCTCTGGCTCGACGACCTCGGGCGGGACCTCGGCCGGAAGCTGCATCGGCGGCTCCTCCGGCATGGGCGCGAGATCGATCATGATCGCTGCGGGGGGCGCGCCCGGCGCGGCCGCGAAGAACTTCTCGTGGATCATCCAATAGAACAGGCCCGCGTGAGCGAGGACGATCACGATCGCCGCGACGATCCAATGCCGCGGCAAGGGTTCCCTGGACGGAGGCAGGATCGGTGCGGCGGCGGCCGTCATGGTTGCGGCCCCGCTGCCGGCGCCGGCGCACCGGGGGAGGCGCCGCTCGCCGCGACGGCTTCCATGCCGACGAGGCCGATCTTGAGATAGCCTGCCCCCCGCAAGAGGTTCATCGTCTCCATCACGTCACCGTAGGAGACGACCTTGTCGGCGCGCACATAGACGCGCTGGTCGCGATCGGCGCCCGTTGCCGCGTCGAGCGCGGCGGCGAGGCTCGCTTTCTCGATCGCCGCCTCGCCGAGGGCGAGCGTGAGATCCGGCTTGATCGTCAAGAACAAGGGCTTGTCCGGACGCTGCTGCGGCTGTGCCGTGGAAGCGGGAAGATCGACATTGACATCGACGGTGGAGAGTGGTGCCGCGACCATGAAGATGATGAGCAAGACGAGCATGACGTCGATGAAGGGCGTGACATTGATCTCGTGGTTCTCCTCGAGATCGTCGGTGCCGGAGGAGAGCTGAAGCGCCATCTCGGTTACTCCGCGGGTTGACGCATCGGGACGACCTTGCCGTCGTCGGCATGGCGCGGCGAGCTGTCGCGGTCGAGATCACGCGACAGGTGCCTCAGAACCTCCGCGGTGGCGTCGCCGAGGACAGCGCGATAGCCCGCGATCGATCGGGCGAACATATTGTAGATCACGACCGCCGGAATGGCCGCGACGAGGCCGAGCGCGGTCGCGAGAAGCGCCTCGGCGATGCCCGGAGCCACGACCGCGAGATTGGTCGTGTTCGTCTGCGAGATGCCGATGAAGCTGTTCATGATGCCCCAAACGGTCCCGAACAGGCCGACGAAGGGCGCGGTCGCGCCGATCGTGGCGAGCGCGCCGGTGCCGCGCGTCATCGCGCGCCCGGCCCGCGCCTCGATCCGCGAGAGCAGCACCGCTGTGCGTTCCTTGACGCCTTCGCTCTCGAGCCCTTGCGAGCGGTCGGCCTCGGTCATCGCGGCCGCGACCAGGAGTGCAACCGGCGCGCGCGAGCGCTGCAGCTCACCGGCCGCCTGGCGCAAGGTCCCGGCCTTTGCGAGCGCTTCGAGCTCGCGCCGCGCGGCCCGTCCGGCGAGCCAGAGCTCGATGGTCTTGGCGAGCCAGACGGTCCAGGTCACGACCGACGCGAAGGCGAGGCCGATCATCACGGCCTGGACCAGCCGGTCGGCATTGCGGAACATGCCCCAGGGCGAAAGGTCGTGGGGCAGCGCCGAGGGGAGATAGGCGTCCTGCTTGGGCAAGGGCTTCGCCGCGACGGACGCTTCGTTGGTCCCCGTGGCCTGGGCCTCTGCGGCCGGCTCGGTCGCGGAGAGGGGCGCGGACGGCACTTCGGAAACGGCGGGCGGCGGTGCGCTCGCCGCGCTGTCTGTGGGAGCCGGCGGCTCGGCGAGCGCGATTCCGGTGCACAGCACGATCGCCGGCCCGAGAAGCCCGAAAAGCCCGCCGAGCCGGTGCACTCGCGAGCGGCACCCGCTCCCGTGATCGATTTCCGCACGCGTCATCTCGAATTCCTCTCCTCTGACTGACCGAATTTTTGGGCCGATGCCCTTTACGCGTCTCTGCCGCTCCTCGCCTGCCGCCACCTTCAGCGGGCTCAGGTCTCGGCCCATTGCCTCAAGAGGTTGTGATAGGTCGCCGTCAACGACACGAGCGCCGCATGGCCGGGCACGTCGCGCGTGAGCTGCACGATCGCCGAGTCGAGCTCGAACAGGAGCGCCCGTTTCGCCTTGTCGCGCACGAGGCTCTGAACCCAGAAGAACGAGGCGAGCCGTTCACCTCGGGTGACCGGCGTGACCTCGTGCAGGCTGTCGGCCGGATAGACCACGAGATCACCCGCCGGCAGCTTGACGCTGTGGCAGCCATAGGTGTCTTCCACCGTCAGCTCGCCGCCGTCGTACTCCTCCGGACCGCTGAGAAACAAGGTGGCGGAAACATCGGTCCGGATGCGGACCGATCCGTCGGCCGATTGCCGCACGGCATTGTCGACGTGCGACCCGAACCCCATGCCGACCCCGTAGCGGTTGAACAAGGGCGGAAAGACTTTTTGCGGGAGTACGGCGGAGAGAAAGACAGGATTGCGCTGGAGCGCGCGTGACACGATGTCCCCGAGCTCGAGATGCTCGGGGCCGCCTTCCGGCAGCTGGAGATTGTTCTTGACCATGGCTGACCGATAGCCGGCCGTAACTCGGCCGTCCACCCATCCGGCGCGCCGCATTGCCTCACGGCAATGCTCGAGCTGGATCTTGTCGAGTACCTCTGGGATATGGACGATCATTGCTGCTTCAACGTATGAGCACCCCGGATCACGACAGCCTCGGACGCGAGGCGACGATTTTTTCACGCGGCGGCATCTTGGCCTTCCGCCGCACGCAGCACGACATCCGCAGGCTCGCCATGCTGGCGCGCGACGGGCGACTTGCCCCGGCGCAGCCACATCAGCACACCGGTCACCATCAGCAGCATCGGAGCGAAGCCGGTCACGAAGACAATCGCTCGCCACGCCGGGCCGAGGTGATCGCCTTCGTGCAAGCGGCGCAGGATCGACATGAAAACATCGCCCGGCAAGGCTTCGGGCAGCACGGTCACGTCGCCGGTCGCGTCATCGACCACGACCGTGCCTAGCTCATCTCCGCGCGCGATCTGGACCCGCCAGATCTTCCCGCGCTCGGTCGGAAACGCGAGCGAAACCAATCGCTCTCCTTCGAGCCCGGAAGAGGCGATCGACGCGATCCGATCGACGTCCTGGACCAGCCGCACCGATGGCTTGCCGCCAGCCTCGGGCCGCGGGCTCGTTTCGGCCACGAGACCCACAACCGCGCGCGTTTCCTGCGGGAAGCTCGAAGTAATGCCGGTTCCGGCCACGATGGCCAAGGGAATGCAGATCCAGAAACCGAACATGTTATGCAAGTTGATACTCGTCAGCGGTCCACGCCGCCAGCGTAGGCCGCGAAAAAACCCGCCGTTGCGAGGCCACCAGAGGTAAAGCCCCGTCAGAGCCAAGACCAACAAGCCGGCTCCGGTCCAGCCGACGATAGCGCGCCCGTTGTAAGCCTGGAGCAAAAGGTTCGCGTGGAACGAGTGAACGAGGCCGACGGCGGTGCCTCGGAAATTTCTCGTACCGAGCACACGTCCTGTCGCCGGATCGAGGTATGTGGCCCGCAAGTCTCCGCCCGAGCCAGCCCCCCCGCTCCGCAGCAACACCATGACCGGGGCGTCCGCAGACTCGGGAAAGCGCATGCGCACGGGCAGCGCCCCGGGGACGACGGCTGCGGCGTTCGCAACGTAGAGACCCGGAGGCTTGCCTGGCCCGCCCTCCGTGACGGCAAAGAGCGCCGGATCGATCAACCGATCCAGCTCTTCGTGGAACACGAGCACCGCGCCGGTCAGGCCGACCGGCAGGAGAAGGAGACCGAGCCCGAGCGCAATCCAAAGATGCACACGACGCCACAGCAATCGGATCGAATGGAGACGGAAACCTGGCATATGGCTCGACGGTGAAAGATGACGACCGCCACTCATAACAACCAACCGGCCCGCAGATCAAGCAATACCTTGTTTAAAATGATTATAAATCAAATATTTCCGACCAGATCAACTGGATGTACCAGAATATACTACTGCTGCGTCTGCACGATTCTTTGAAGCTGCCCTCATATCGGACAGATGAGGAATTTTTCAGCGAGGTCGGGAACCAAGCGGCCGTCCCGCATCCAACACGGCGGCTTTCCCGACTTCGATCGCGAGACGGACACGGATGTTCGGATCCGTCGTGCAGGCCGCACCGGAACCCGGACAGGATACGCCAAGAATTCCAAGATCGGCTCGAACGCCTGCATTTGCGGTAGGCGTTTCTGCAGTGCCAGCGAGAAACTTCAATTCGAGAGATCGGCTATTCTAGAATTCAATTAACTCCAGTTTGTTGCTGGTCTACTACACGGCTTGGAAACCTGCCGACACCAGCACCGCAATCGTTGGATCACAAGCTCCCTCCTGCTAGGTTTTTCAAGACAAACAACATCTTAGACGTTGTCTAAACAAGCAGGGAAAAGCACTCCTATGTCTGCAGCACTAGCAGTAGCAGTATATCCATCCGATTCGGGGACGGAACCGAAATCCGCGTCGCGATTCATCCGGGCCAAGGCTCGCGCACCGTTGAAGCCCGCAGCCATCGGCCTCGCCTCTGTCATGCTCGGGAGCGGCGCAGCGGCGCAAGAACGGGAAACGGCACAACAGCAGGGAGCGGCACAACAGCAGGCAGCTGTCACGCTGACCCCGATCGACGTCGAAGGTATATCCAGCACCTATGCCCCGCCGAAGACCCTCGGGCTGAGTCGATTGCCGACCTCGATCCTCGACACGCCACAAAGCATCACCGTCATCCCGCAGCAATTGATCCGGGATCAGAGGGTCAACACGCTCCAGGAAGCGCTCCGCAACGTGCCGGGGATCACCTTCCAGGCGGCGGAGGGCGGCGTCCAAGGCGACGCCTTCAACATTCGCGGCTTCACCGCGCGTAACGACATCTACCGCGACGGCATTCGCGAGCCTGGCTGGTACACCCGCGACGTCTTCTCGATCCAGAACGTCGAGGTCCTCAAGGGCCCGTCCTCGTTCCTGTTCGGCCGCGGCTCGACTGGCGGCGTGGTGAATGTCACGACGAAACTGCCGCGCTTCACCGACTTCACCGAGATCGAGACCTCGGGCGGCACTGCACCGAGTGCACGCGTCGTCATCGACGCCAACCGGCAGTTCGGAGACGCCGCTGCACGTATCGTCTTGCTCGGAACCGACGCGGCGGTCGCGGGACGCGATTTCATCGAGGTGAAGCGCTTCGGCGTGGCGCCATCGTTCACGTGGCAGCCCACCGAGCAGACCAAGGCGACGATCAGCTACATCTACCAGAAGGACGACAATATTCCCGACTACGGCATCCCGTTCCTGCCGGGCTCCTGGTTCGGAACCAGCTTCAACCAGCCGCTGCCGGTGTCGCGCGGCAAGTACTACGGCGTGCAAACGAACGGCGAGCCGGATACCGAGAAAGTCGAGGCCCATATCGCCACCGGCTGGATCACCCATGACTTCACCGAGGAGTGGCGCCTGACCCAGGCGTTCCGGTTCTCCGATGTCAACCGCTTCCTCCGTGCCCGCGCGACGAGCTTCTCGACCGTCACGAATCTCTTCAACGCACCCATCGGAGGATCCTCGTTCAATACGGCCACACGCCTATTGACGTCGGCCGTTCCGCTCGGATCGATCTGGCTCAACAATCCGAGCTACTTCAAGAACTTCACCAACAACACGCTCTATGCGAGCCAGACCGATCTCGTCGGGCAGCTCGACACCTGGGGATGGCACCACACCATATTGTCCGGGATGGAGATCGCCTACGAGACCAGGGACAACTACCGGACGACCTTCACGACCCCCAAGGATCGCGTCAACGCCGCAAATCCCGACCCCTATCCCGCGTCGCCCGGAGCGCTGCCGACTTTCTACACGCCGACGAATACGGTGGCGCGGACTATCGGGCTCTACGCCAGCGACCAAATCGCTTTCAACGAATTTCTCGAGGTCCTCGGCGGGTTTCGCTACGATCAGTACAAATCCTGGCAATATACCTCCAATGTGAACGGCAACGGGACGATCAGCCCGGCGACATCGGGCACACCGGCATCGAACGTACCGTTCAACCTGCAGAATACGATCAATTTCGTGAGCTGGCGAACCGGCGCCGTAGGGAATCCGACGGAAAACTCGAGCCTCTACTTCATGTACGGCACGTCATTCAACCCCCCGAGCGAGTTCACGACGATCACCAATGGCCAGCAAGACCTCTTGCCGGTCACCAACGAAACCTACGAATTCGGTGGCAAGGTCGACCTTTTCGACCACAGGCTGAGCCTCAACGCCGCAATCTTCCAGACCACCCAGCAGAACGCGATCGAGCTGGTCTTCCCCGGCCCGCCCCCGGTCTATCAGCTGGTCGGAACGACGAGGGTGCGTGGCGCCGAGGTCGGGGTCGCGGGGCAAGTGACCGAGCAATGGTCGATCTTCGGGGGCTATACGTTTCTCGACGGGCGCCTGATCTCCAGCGTGGCCGATCCGAGCGAGGTCGGCAACCAGATCGCCAATACGCCGTTCAACAGCGTCTCGGTCACGAATACCTACAAGATCACGCCCGAGCTCGAGATCGGCGGAAGCGTCTTCTACGTCGGGCCGCGCTGGACCAATGTGGACCATTCCGGACGGGTGCCGGGCTTCGTGACCATCGATGCCTATGCGATCTATCGCATCGACAAGAACGTCCAGCTGCAAGCGAACGTCTACAATATCTCGAACGTGACGAACTTCGAGGCGCTCGGAGGCCGTGCGATCCCGGGACCCGGCCGCTATGCGGCTTTCACGGCGAGGATCGCCTTCTGACCTTCCGTCCCGGGACGTGGGGCCGGTGGCGCACGCTTATCGGCGTGCGCCATAGGAGCTTTTTTCGAACTCCTCTAATTCAAGATTGTGACACTCTTGCAATAGTGTCCGAGCAAATACTTGTACCACCGCGATAAAGAATCGTCCGAGGCCCGGCCTATGCTAGCTTCGAGTAAGCAGCTCTAGTTTAGAAGCGATCAAAACAGAAGTAAAGAGGTATCGCACCATGAGTCCGAAACGAACGAGGACGGGCGCCGAGGCCCGCAAGAATCGGCGCCGCTCCGGTGCCGCGCCGATCGGAATCACGAAGAACCCCGGTCGCGGCAAGCAGGCCGCCCTCTGTCTCGTTTCCGTGCTCGCCTGCGGGTCGGCCGCGGCACAGGAGGCGGGACAGGTGACGCTGCCGCAAGTGACTGTCGATACGACCCAGAACGGCGCTCAGAGCTATCTCGCGAAGCGCACCTTGACGGCCACGAAGACCAATACGCCGATCATCGATATCCCGCAGTCGATCGACGTCGTGACGCAAGAGCAGATTCAGGATCGCGCGGCGGAGGGCCTCGCCGAGGCGTTGCGCTACGTGCCGGGAGTTATCTTCGCGCAGGGCGAAAGCAATCGCGATGCGACCGTGATCCGCGGGCAAGCCTCCACGGCGGACTTCTTCATCGACGGCGTGCGCGACGACGCGCAATATTTTCGAGACCTCTACAATATCCAGCGCGTCGAGGTCTTGAAGGGCCCGAACGCCATGATCTTCGGCCGCGGCGGCGGCGGCGGCGTCATCAACCGCGTGACGAAGGAAGCCCATTTCTCGCCGCTCACCCAAATCTACGGGCAACTGGGCTCGTTCGGCAACCGCAGGGTCACGGTCGATACCAACCAACCGCTCAGCGACGACGTCGCCGGCCGCTTTCTGGGCCTCTTCGAGAACTCCGGGTCCTATCGCGACGGCGTGAAGCTCGAACGCTATGGCGTGAACCCGACTCTGACCTTCCGACCCGACGACAAGACCAAGATCCGGGTCGGCTACGAGTTCTTCCACGACAGCCGCACCGCAGACCGCGGCATCCCTTCCCTGCTCGGCAACCCGTTCTTCGCCGCGGGGCGCGGGAGATTTTTCGGCAACCCCTACGACAGCAATGCCCGCGTCGACGTCCAGGCCGGCCAGGTCCTCTACGAGCGCGACACCGAGCTCGGAATCAAGATCCGGAACTTCACCCGCGCAGCGAATTACGACAAGTTCTATCAGAACGTCTTCGCGAACGGTCGCGTGAGCCCGGAGACGGGGCTCGTACGAATTGATGCCTACAACAACACGACGAACCGAACCAATCTCTTCAACCAGCTCGACCTGACCGGGTCGGTGAACACCGGGCCCTTCGTGCATAGGCTCTTGCTCGGCTCCGAGTTCGGCTACCAGGACACGTTCAACCTGAGGCGAACGGGCTTCTTCAGCGCAGCCGCGACCTCGACGCTCGTGCAGAGCGCCTTTCCCATCACCTTCATGCCGATCTCTTATGTGACGCGGGCTCAGGACGCACACAGCAATACGGTTGCGCGGGTCTGGTCCGTCTATGCCCAGGACCAGCTCGAGCTCTCGCCGAACGTCCAGATCGTCGCGGGGGTACGATACGACAATTTCAATGTCGGCTTCCGCAACCTGAACACGCTCAATGCGAACTACAACCAAGCGCTGAGGCAGGTCAACAACCTGGTGTCGCCCCGGGCGGGCATGATCGTCAAGCCGCTCGAGAACCTCTCCTTCTACGGCAATTACAGCGTGTCCTACCTTCCGGCTACGGGCGACCAGTTCACCTCGCTCGCGGTGAATCAGCTTGCGCTGCAACCGGAGCAGTTCACCAACTACGAAGGCGGCGTCAAATGGGAGCCGACTCCGGACCTCCTCGTCACCCTCGCCTTCTACCAGCTCGACCGAACCAACACCACCTTGCCGAATCCCGCCAATACGGCGCAGCTCTTGCAAACCGGCGCCCAACGGAGCCGCGGCGCCGAGCTCTCGATCGCCGGCAACCTCACGGAAGCCTGGCAGGTCTTCGGCGGCTATGCCTACCAGGACGTGCGGATCACCAGCGACACGGCGGCGGCGAGGGCCGGGACGATCGTCCCGTTGACGCCCAATCACGTCTTCTCGTTGTGGAACAAGTATCAGATCGATCCCGTGTGGGGTGTCGGGCTCGGCGCGATCTATCAATCCTATTCCTTCGCCGGCCTTCCCGAGGCGCAGGGGAACCTCCCCGCCTATACCGTCACCCTGCCCGGCTTCTTCCGCCTCGACGGAGCCGTCTACTGGAGGTGGAACGACAACCTGCGCGCCCAGGTCAATATCGAGAATCTCACCAACACGAAATATTATCCGACAGCCCACAACAACAACAACATCACTCCAGGCTCGCCGATCGCGGTACGTGCCGGCGTGACGGCGACCTTCTGAGCCGAGGCTGCTCGGGCCTCGTCCGGAGCCCTCGCGACCAAGCGCCCTTCGTTCGTGCCGGACGAGGGGCGTTGCGCGTGCTCGGGGCGCGCACTCCGTGCGGGGAAGCGGCGCATGTCGGTCCGCCCCTGTGGCTTGACCGGACGACGGGTGCGTCGTACCCGAAGCGGCGAGCCCGTCATCGCTCGGGGGACGTCGACAGATCCGCTAGACTGTATGCGCCCGGCGTCGCGTGCGAGATCGAAGGCTCGAGGCGCCTGCCGCACGAGGTGCGAACTCCGGGGACGCGTTTTTCGAGGCCTGCTGCGCGCTGCGGCTAGGGGCCGTTCTCATGACGACACCTGCCGGGAGCCGGCCGCAATCGGTCCTCTTCGCTTGCACTTTGAATACGGTTCGCTCCCCGATCGCCGAGGCGCTCGGCAAGCATTATTTCGGGCGACAGGTCTATTTCGCCTCGGCCGGGATCAAGCCCGGTAAGCCCGACCCCTTCGCAATCGCTGTCATGGACGAGATCGGCATCGACATGTCGAAGCATCGTCCCCATACATTCGAGGATCTCGAGGACAGCTATTTCGACCTCGTCGTCACCCTTTCGCCGCAAGCTCATCACAAGGCGCTCGAATTGACCCGCACGCTCGCTTCCGAAGTCGTCTATTGGCCGACCCTCGACGCGACCGCCGTCGAAGGGTCGCGCGAGCATATTCTCGAGTCCTACCGCCAGGTCCGCGAGGGTCTTTTCCGGAGGATCAAGGCTCTTTTGGACTTCCGGCCGATGCCGAACGAGTAGCGCCGCCGCTCAGGCGAAGGTCCAGGCCTTGTGCGCGGCGAAGCCCCACAGCATGACGATCCCGGTGGTGATCATCTGCGCCGGCAGATAGGGCATGCCGCCGAGATCGACGAAGAGCGACATGAAGAGATAGGTCAGCACGAAGCCGACACCCGCGACGATAGCGAAGCGCCAGATGGCTTCGGCGTGCCGGCGCTCCGACTTGAAGGTGTGACGCCGGTTGAGGCAATAAGACAGGATGCCCCCCGCGACGAAGCCGCAGAGCGCGGCGCCGACCGCGGGGATCCCCGCGACCTCGACGAGTGCGATCAGCACGGCATAATGCAGCGCGGTCGCGACGAAACCGACACCGGCGAAGGTGGTGAGCTGGCGCAGGGTTGCGATCATCGCGTTCCGGGTCTCGCAGTCCGAGGTCGCGTGACTCCAGCGCGTCGAAATCGGCGAATCCCGGGCTCGAGCCGACGCTCGGCCCCGGTCAGCCGATCTCGATCAGGAGCGGTTCGAGGCCAGCGATCGTCGCCTCGATCTTGTCGCCCTTGACGACCGGCCCGACGCCGGCCGGGGTTCCGGTGAAGATCAGGTCACCCGGGCACACCTCGACGAGCTGCGAGAGGTGGTGGACGATCTCCGGCACGCCCCAGATCATGTCGGCGAGGTCGGCGCTCTGGCGCAGCTCGCCATTGACCTTGCACTGGATCTTGCCCTTGGCGACGACGCCAGTGTACATCTCCGGCGTGATCGACGAGCAAGGTGCGGAGAAATCGAAGGATTTCGACATCTCCCAGGGCCGACCCTTCTTGCGTGCCTCGGCCTGGATGTCGCGCCGCGTCATGTCGAGGCCGACGGCATAGCCGAAGACCATGTCGTTGACCTTCTCGGGCGGGATGTTCCTGCCGCCCATGGCCATGGCGACGACGAGCTCGACCTCGTGCTGGAGGTCGCTCGTGCCCGGAGGATAGGGCATGGTCTCGCCGTTCTGCAGGATCGCATCGGCGGGCTTCATGAAGAAGAACGGCTTCTCGACCTCGGGGTTGCCCCCCATCTCCTTCGCGTGCTCCTTGTAGTTCTGGCCGACGCAATAGATGCGCCGCACGGGGAACGGCTTGGTCGACATCGACATGAGAGAGACGACCGGCGGCTCGGCGAAGGCATAGTCACCCATCAGGCGGATCTCTCTCTTCTCTGGGCCCGGAGCTCGGGCGCGGCGCCGGGGTGAGCACGAAGCAAGCGCCTTGCCAGTACCCTCTTGGAGCATTTTCCAGCGAACCGGACACCGGTTCGCATTTCGATCTCGATGTTTCGATAAATCGACATCGATGCGAGAATGCGACAAGACAGGAAAGTAGAGCTGCTTTCCGATTCCATTGAAGAGGGAAAGCGCTCTAGATCACGTTTCATGACCTTGGATCGAATCGATCCAAAGTCATGAAACGTTCTCGATTCCAAAAGCTTAGAGCGGGATAGGCAGATAAGTTTACGTAATCTGCGTAAACGCGACTGCGCCGGAAAACCGCTGCACACTTTTCCTCATCCCGCTCTAGCCCGCCGGAGCCGCGGCTCAGGCGACGTCGAGCGGCTCGGTGCCGGTGGGCTTCCCGTCGGGACCGAGCGTGATCTTCTCGATCCTCTGCTCTGCGGTCTTCAACAGGCTCTCGCAATGGGCCTTCAAGGCCTCGCCCCTCTCGTAGAGCGCAATCGATTCCTCGAGCGCGACCGTGCCCTTCTCGAGCCGATCGACGATCTGCTCGAGTTCGGCCAAGGCCTTCTCGAAGGAAAGCCCCGCGACGTCCGCAAAAGTTTCCGCCACCCTCAGCCCTCGTGCTCCCCGGACGTGCCCATGCGAGGAGGGCCAAGAGCGGCTGCCGATCCAAAGGACTCGGAAATCCGCTCTACATCCTTGTTTTGTCGCAATTTCGCGACACGAAGCAGGATCCGCTTCGATGGAAATTGCTCTAGAGTACCTTCCGATCCAATTGGATCGGAAACCAGCTCTAGATTCCTATTTTATCGCATTTTCGCGACGCGAACCGGTGTCCGGTTCGCTGGAAAAAGGCTCTAGCGTGCCTTGGCGCTCAGGGCAACTCCAAGGCGAAGGGCGCGGCCTCGTCGCAGTCCTGGCCGCGCCCGATGCCGGCGACCGCCGCGGCCATGCGCCCACCGCGGCCGAGCACGGCATCGGCGAGCGCGACGAGACGCGAGTTCGGTGTCGCGGTCGGCGAGCTGCGGCGCATCGTGCGCGCGATCTCCTCCTCGCTACGGTGCGGGCTCGAGGCGCAGGCCGCGATAAAGGCCGCGGCCGTCGATCGGCTGACTCCCGCCCAGCAATGAAAGAGCAAGGGATGGCTCCTGTCCCAGCCATGCAGGAAGCCGAGGATTTGGTGGACATGGCTCTCCTCGGGAAGGATGTGCCCGTCCATCGGCTCGGTAATGTCGGAGACCGCAACGAAGAGGTGGCGGTTCGCGGGAATCTCGCGCGGGCGCTCGACGATCGTGCCCTGGTTGATCAAGGTGACGAGGCTACGGGCGCCGGTCGCCCGCACGGTCTCGGAAACCTTCGACATCGGGCAGACATGGATGCGCGGCATGATCCTATCCTTTGCGAAGCGAGCACGAGTCGGCCGCGCCCGGCGAACCGAGCGGCGCGCGATTATCCGCTTCTATTACGACTTGCCGATGTCGATTGCTGCATTGCAAACGACAAGGGTGCTTCGCGCTGCATCTTTGCCACAATTATGCCGCTTATTGGTCCGACCAGACGCTTGGATGGCTCCCTATGGTTCGGGCCGCTCGCACGGTCCGCGACCGCACGACGCTCGAATCGGTCGAATCGGTCTCGAAAATTTCGCCTTGTCGTATTCTCGAGGTGCGAAGTATTGCCGGGCGCGCCGCAACATGCGCTCGTTACTTTCCTTGGTCGCATTTCCGCGGCGGGATCCGGCCTTCGGTTCACGCGAACATGCTCAGGAGGAGCTCGAGCGAGATGGCTCAGCCGCATCTGTCGAAGGCTTCGTCGCGGGCGCTGCGGATAGCGGCAACAGCCGCACTCGTGGTCCCGCTCGCGGCCTGCTCCTCGAGCGATTCGTTCAACCCGTTCAACCTGCTCGGCGGGGACAAGTACGAGACCAAGATCGTTCCGGACGTCCCGGCCGAGAAGCTCTATAACGACGGTCTCGGTCGTCTCGAGAACAAGGACTACGAGGGCGCCGCCAAGAAATTCGCCGAGCTCGAGAAGCAATATCCTTACTCGCAATGGCAGAGAAAGGGTCTCCTGATGACGACCTTCAGCCAATACGAGAACAAGAGCTACGACGACGCCATCGCCTCCGCCCAGCGCTACATCGGGCTTTATCCCAGCTCGCCCGACGTCGCCTATGCCTATTATCTCGCCGGCATGGCGAACTACGACCAAATCCCCGACATCAGCCGCGATCAGGCGCGCGCCGCCAAGGCCGCGGCCTTCTTCACGCAGATCGTGGAGAAGTTCCCGAAATCGGAATATGCCGAGGACGCGCGGACCAAGCTCCAGGTCACCCGCGACCAGCTCGCCGGCAAGGAGATGCTCGTCGGGCGCTACTACCTCGAGCAGCACAACTACGCGGCGGCGATCAACCGGTTCCGCGAGGTGCTCGGCAAGTACCAGACGACGCGCCACGCCGAGGAGGCCTTGATGCGCCTCACCGAGGCTTATCTCGCTCTCGGCATCACCAACGAGGCTCAGACTGCGGCGGCCGTGCTCGGCCACAACTTCCCCGAGTCGGCCTGGTACAAGGACGCCTATGCCCGCCTGCAGAAGGGGGGGCTCGAGCCGCAAGAGGACAAGGACTCCTGGATCTCCAAGGCGTTTCGGAAGTTCGGCCTGGGCTGAAGCAGCCTATGCACCGCCTTGTCCGGCTCGCGTCGTGAAAAAGTGATAGGGTTCAGGCTTCGAATCGCGCTCCGGCTCCTCCGGATGGTCGAGGATCCGGGAGCGCATGCGGGAGCCCACCGCCTCCCATGCTGGTCGAGCTCTCCATCCGCGACATCGTCCTGATCGAATCCCTCGATCTCGAGATCGGTCCCGGCCTCACGATCCTCACCGGCGAGACCGGCGCCGGAAAGTCGATCCTGCTCGATGCCTTCTCGCTCGCGCTCGGCGCGCGCGGCGACGGCGCTCTTGTGCGCGCCGGGCTGGACCAAGGCCAGGTCAGCGCGGCATTCGATCTCGCGCCGGATCACCCCGCTCTCGCCGCAGCAGAGGCCCATGGCATCGAGGCGGAGCGCGACCTCGTTCTCAAGCGCGTCCAGCTCGCGGACGGACGCACCCGCGCCTTCGTCAACGACCAGAGGGTCACGTCCCAAGCGCTGCGCGCGATCGCGCGCGAGCTCGTCGAGATTCATGGCCAGCATGCCGATCGCGCGCTGGTCAGCTCCGCGCTGCATCGCCAGCTGATCGATGCCTATGGCGGGTTGCACGGTGAGCTCGCCGCGGTCCGCGCCGCCCATCGCGGCTTGCACGAGCTTCTCGCCATGAAGGAGCGCGAGGAGGCCCGCCTCGCGAAGGTGCGCGCCGAGGCCGAGTATCTGCGCCATTCCTTTGCCGAGCTCGACAAGCTCGCCGCCGAGCCCGGCGAGGAGGAGGCGCTCGCGCTGCGCCGCACCACGATGATGCAGGCCGAGAAGGTCGCGGCCGAGCTGCGCGAGGTGCACGGCCTCGTCGCCGGCGAGTCGTCGTCGCTGCCCGCCTTGTCCTCGGCCCTGCGGCGGCTCGAGCGCCGCCAGGCCCAGGCACCCGCCTTGATCGATCCGGCGGTAAGGGCCGTGGACGCTGCCTTGACCGCGCTCGACCTCGCGGGGCAAGCGCTCGACGACGCCTTGCGCGCCGCTGATTTCCACCCCCGCGAGCTGGAGCGGATCGAGGAACGGCTTTTTGCGCTTCGCGCGGCGAGCCGGAAATATTCCGTTCCCGCCGACGACCTGCCGAAGATCCTCGAAGCCTTCTCGGCAAGCCTCGGCGACCTCGATCACGGCGAGGCGAAGCTCGTGAAATTGACGCGAGAGGTGGCGGAAGCGGAAGCAGCTTACGCAAAGGCCGCGGCGGCGCTGTCGCGGGCGCGCGCGAAAGCCGCGGAAGCACTCGACACGGCCGTGAACGGCGAGCTCGCCCCTCTCAAGCTCGAAGGCGCGCGGTTCTCGACGGCAATCCGTCCCGAGCCGCCGGGGCCCAACGGGATCGACGCCATCGAGTTCTGGGTCCAGACCAACCCGGGCACGAGGCCCGGCCCCTTGATGAAAATTGCATCCGGAGGCGAGCTCGCGCGTTTCATGCTCGCCCTGAAGGTCGTCCTCGCCGACAAGGGCTCGGCGCCGACTCTCGTCTTCGACGAGATCGATACGGGGGTCGGCGGCGCCGTCGCAGATGCGATCGGCCAAAGGCTCGCGCGGCTCGCCGGCAAGGTCCAGGTGCTCGCCGTGACCCATGCGCCGCAAGTCGCGGCACGCGCCGGCGGCCACCTGCGCATCACCAAGGACTCCGCCGACAAGGGCCGGCGCGTCGAGACCAAGGTGATCCGCCTCGACAAGGCCGCGCGGCGCGAGGAGATCGCCCGCATGCTCGCCGGCGCGACAATCACGGACGAGGCGCGCGCGGCGGCGCTCCGCTTGATGGACGGAACCGGGTAGGCCCTCGTGCCATGGAGGCCCACATGTCGTCGCTCACCATCTATCTCGCCCAGCTGATCGGAAGCGCCGCGCTGCTGCTCTCTGCATCCTTGTTCCTGCGCCGGGACTTCTACATCGAGACCATGCAGGCCATGATCGACGACCGGCCGATGCTGCTGATCATCGCGACGATCCGGCTCGTCATCGGCCTCGCCATCGTGCTCGCCCACAACATCTGGTCGGGCAGCGCGCTCACGATCGTCGTGACCCTCTTCGGCTGGGTCACTCTGATCCGGGGCCTCCTTCTGCTCTTCCTGCCCGCGGAACGCGTGGAGCATACATTCGCGGCGCTGCAGTTCGAACGGCATTATTATCTTTATGCCACGCTGCCCCTCGTGCTCGGTGCCTACTTGACCTATGCGGGATTCACCGCCGTGCCACTTTAGAGGGACGCGTATCTCGGCTCACGAAGGGAACGGGGTGGACACCTCGCGATGGAGGCTTGCATGTCGCCGCTCACGATCTTTCTTGCCAAGCTGATCGGGCTGTTCACCTTGATCTTCTCCGTCGCCTTGCTTTTGCGTGGCGAGGACCTCGTCGTGACCATGACCGCCTTCATGAACGATCGCCCGACCCTGATCCTCTTCGGGATGCTTGCGCTGGCGAGCGGTCTTGCGATCGTGCTCGCCCACAACCGATGGTCGGGCGGGGTCCTGACCATTGTCGTGACGGTGCTCGGCTGGGTGCTCGTGCTCCGAGGCTTGTTGCTCGTGTTCCTGCCGTCGGGTGTCATGGAGTCCTTCATCGCCTGGCTCCGCTTCGAGGAACGCATCTATCTTTATGCAATGACCCCCTTCCTGCTCGGTGCCTACTTGACCTATGCCGGCTTCACGGCCGAACGACAGGAGGAAGAGCATTGGCAAAGCTGATCGAAGAAGCCGCGGCCTCGGCGGAGGTCGCGGCCGTCTATGCCGACATCAAGGCGACGCGTAAGGTAGATTGGATCAACAATTTCTGGAAGGCGATCGCGACCCACCCGCCAACGCTCCGGCGCCTCTGGGCGAACGTGAAGGAGGTGATGGCGCCGGGTACGCTCGATCCCTTGACGAAGGAGCTCGTCTATATCGCCGTCAGCGTCACCAACAATTGTCCCTATTGCATCGCTTCGCACTCGGCCTCGGCGCGGGCGAAAGGAATGACGGACGAGCAATGGGCGGAGCTGATCGCGGTGGTCGGGCTCGCCAACGAGACGAACCGGATCGCGAACGGCTATCAAATCCCCGTGGACGAGACGTTCCTCAATCCCTGACAAGACCTACACGAGGTCATGGCGCACCGCATCACACCGACCTATTCATCTCTCGGCGGGCATTATCGGTGAGGCGGATGCGATCCTGTCAAGGATGCACAGCAACGGCTACGCCGGCGCGAGCAAAGCTCACGTCCTCGACAGGATCGATCCGCCCGCCACACTCGCCGCCGTAGGATGAATGGCGAAATCTGCAATTTGCCGGCACCTTGGCGTACGACGGGTACGGATTATGGGACCTGAGCGAAGGAAGTCCCTGTCGGGACATCGGCATGTCGATGCCGAACGTGGCTAACGGCTAGGCCGATGAAGCAACCGACGCCCATCGAGCGCCTTACCCCGGCGCAAGCGCGCAAGGAGCACGCGAAACTCGGCGAGGAGATCGCCGAGCACGACCGACGCTACTATGCGGACGACGCGCCGACGATCTCGGACGCGGACTACGACGCGCTCCGCCGGCGCTACGAGGGACTCGAGGCGAGGTTCCCCGAGCTCGCGACGCCCGAATCTCTCACACAGAAGGTCGGGGCGGCGCCTTCGGAAAAATTCGCCAAGGTCCGCCACAAAGTGCCGATGCTCTCGCTCGGCAATATCTTCACCGAAGAGGAGGTAGGCGAGTTCGTCGCCCGCGTGCGGCGCTTCCTCGGGCTGAAGCCCGACGCGGATCTCGCGATCACGGCCGAGCCGAAGATCGACGGCCTCTCCTGCTCGCTGCGCTACGAGAACGGGATTTTCGTCCAGGCGGCGACGCGCGGCGACGGCTACGAGGGCGAGGACGTCACCGCCAACGTGCGCACGATCGGCGAGATCCCCCACAGGCTTGCGGGCACCGCGCCGGAGGTTCTCGAGGTCCGCGGCGAAATCTACATGACCCGCGCCGATTTCATGGCCCTCAACGCGCGGCAGGCGGCCGCGGGCAAGCCACCCTTCGCCAATCCACGCAATTCCGCGGCTGGCTCCTTGCGCCAGCTCGATCCGACGATCACGGCCGGGCGGCCTTTGCATTTCTTCGCCTATGCCTGGGGCGAGGTGAGCGCGCTCCCCGCCGAGACGCAAATGGGCGTGGTCAGAGCCTTCGAGAGCTTCGGGCTGCCCGTCAATCCGCTCATGGTGGTCTGCCGTTCGACCGAGGAGCTCATCGCGCATTACCGCAGGATCGAGGCCGGGCGCGCCACCCTCGGCTACGACATCGACGGGGTGGTCTACAAGGTCGATAGCCTCGCGCTGCAGAGTCGGCTCGGCTTCGTGTCGCGCTCGCCGCGCTGGGCGACGGCCCACAAGTTCCCCGCCGAGAAGGCGATGACGCTTTTGCGCGGCATCGAGATCAACGTGGGGCGCACCGGCGCGCTGACTCCGATCGCGCGGCTCGAACCAGTCACGGTCGGCGGCGTCGTGGTGTCGAACGCGACGCTGCACAACGAGGACGAGATCGCCCGCAAGGACGTTCGTGTGGGCGATACGGTGACCGTCCAGCGTGCGGGCGACGTGATCCCACAAATCCTCGGCATCGTGCCGGAGAAGCGCCCGAACGATGCGATTCCTTACGTCTTTCCGACCACCTGCCCCGTCTGCGGCTCGGCCGCGATCCGGGAGATCGACGAGAAAACGGGCACGGCCGATGTCGTGCGCCGCTGCACCGGCGCCCTCGTCTGTCCGGCCCAGGCGGTGGAACGCCTGAAGCATTTCGCCTCGCGCAACGCCTTCGATATCGAAGGTCTCGGCGACAAGCAGATCGAGCTGTTCTACCGTGAGGGGTTGCTCCAGACCGCCGCCGATATCTTCACCCTGCCGGAGCGGGACGCGGCGAGCGCGACCAAGCTGAAGGACCGCGAGGGATATGGAGAGCTGTCGGTCCGCAACCTCTTCGCCGCGATCGAGGCGCGGCGCGAGATTCCGCTCAACCGTTTCATCTACGCGCTCGGGATCCGGCATGTGGGCGAAACGAACGCGCGGCGCCTCGCTCGGCATTTCGGGACCTTCGAAGCTCTACGGGAGACGGCACGTGCGGCTTCGGTCGGCTCGGACGCCCGCGCGGAGATCAACAACATAGAAGGATTTGGCGATGTGGTGGCGGAAGCCATCGCCGATTTCTTCGCCGAGCCCCACAACGAGCAGGTCCTCGACGCTTTGCTCACCCATGTGACGGTCGTGCCTATGGAGGCCGTCGCCACGACGAGCCCCGTCGCCGGCAAGACCGTGGTCTTCACCGGCGCGCTCGAGCGCATGACGCGCGACGAGGCCAAGGCGCAGGCCGAGCGGCTCGGCGCCAAGGTCGCGGGCTCGGTTTCGAAAAAAACCGATCTCGTGGTGGCGGGTCCGGGCGCCGGCTCGAAGCTCGCGAAAGCGACCGAGCTCGGCATCGAGACCATTTCCGAAGAAGATTGGCTCAAGCTGATCGGGCAGGAATAAAATTAGTTCGGCTGGAGGGAGCACGTGCGGCGAGGCTCGGGTTGGAACCACGGGCGTCGATAACGATTACATGCGTCCCAGCAACGTTCGCGAGGACGAATCGATGGTCGACCAAAAGGTCATCACGACCCTGAACAACCTCCTGGAGACGACGAAGGACGGCGAGAGCGGGTTCCGGACCTGCTCGGACGCCGTGACCAACCCCGAGCTCAAGACGGTATTCGAGACCGCGGCAAAGAGATGTGACGAAGGAGCCATCGAGCTCGAATCCAAGATCCGCAGCCTCGGCGGTGAACCCACCCAATCGGGCACGATCACCGGGACCCTTCACCGCGCATGGACCAATATCAAAGCTTCGGTCACCGGAATGGACGATTACGCCGTGCTTGCGGAATGTGAGCGCGGCGAAGACGTCGCCAAGCACGCATACGAAGCCGCGCTCGAGGAGAGTCTCCCTGCCGATGTGGAAGCAATCGTCCGCCGGCAATATCAAGGTGTGTTGCAGAACCACGATCGCATCCGGGACCTCCGCAATCAAGCGGCGCAAGCGCGCTGAGAACCATGGTTGTCGGATATACCCCCGGCGATCGCGGTCGAGCGAAGACCGGGGGTGCACTCACCGCGACGCCGCCGAGATCTGCGGCAGGACGACCGTGCGAAGGCTTTGCGCATCCATCGGACCGACGAGCTTGTAGGCGATCGTCCCGTCGCCCTTCACGATGAAGGTCTCGGGCACGCCATAGACGCCCCAGTCGATCGCCACGCGCCCCGACCGGTCGGCTCCCACCTTGGCGTAGGGATTGCCTTTCCCGCCGAGAAATTTCGTGATGTTGGCGGGGTCGTCCTTGTAGGCGAGGCCGAGGATCCGCACCCCCTGCCCCGCGAGCGTCATCAGATATTCGTGCTCCTGATGGCAGGGCACGCACCAGGAGGCGAAGACATTCACGAGCGTCACCTGGCCCTGGCGCAGATCCGCATCGGTGAATCCGGGGGTGCCTTCGAGCCCCTCGATCGCCAGCATGGCGAAGGACGGAACCTGCTTGCCGATCAAGGCGGACGGCAGGCGCGAGGCGTCGCCAGCGAAAAGCCGCAGGAGAAAGAGCGCGGCGAGCGCCAGGAAGACGACGAGCGGAACATAGACGAGGCGCGAGCGCGTCGCCGGCTTCGGTGTGGTCTCTGGCTCGGTTCTCGTCATGCGTACCTCTACCTGTCTTCGACCGCCACCGGCACGGCATTGACCGCGGCATGCATCGCCTCGCAATGGCCCACGAGGTTCTGCTGCGCCGAGACGAATTGCTTCAGCGGCGTCTCGATATCGTAGAACCAGATGTTGGCGATGAAGCCGTAGATGCCGCAGTCGATCGTGGTCGGCTTCGGCCCGTGGAAATAGCCCTCCGCCGGGAGAAGGTCGGCCAGAACCCGGAGATCGGCGAGCCCGCGCGCGAGCAAGGCGAAGACCTTCAGCCCATAGCCGTTGTTGTCGGCGACGCCGAAAAGCTCGGAATAGGAATAGAGCGTGAGCATGGCTCGGCGCTCGTCAGTCGGACGCCCGAGCGTCGGATCGGGGCGGAAACTTCGAGAGCTCACGCTTCAAGCGCCGGTAGTCGGTGACGACGGACGCGATCATCCCGCCGAGCACGAGGAAGCCCAGCGCATAGGCGGCGGCGACGAAGCCGATGTTCGGATCAGCGCTCAAGCGCGGCCTCCCAGGAAGGATCAGGCGCGTGGTCCTCGGCGTCCACGGCGAGGAGCGCGAGCCGGCGCAAGCGGCGGCGCAGGATCTCGTTGCGGATCGCCATGAGATGGAGCGTGAGAAAGAGAAAGGTGAAGGCCAGGGCCATCACGACGAGAGGCCAGAGCATGGCACCCGAGATCGCCGGGCCGCCGAGGCGGAACACCGAGGCCGGCTGGTGCAGCGTATTCCACCAATCGACCGAGAACTTGATGATCGGGATATTCACCGCGCCGACGAGAGTGAAGATCGCGGCGGCACGCGCGGCCTTGCCCGGGTCCTCGATCGTCTGCCAGAGTGCAACGAGGCCGAGATAGATCAGGAACAGCACGAGGACGGAGGTCAGCCGCGCGTCCCAGACCCACCAGGTGCCCCACATTGGCTTGCCCCAGATCGAGCCCGTCACGAGGCAGAGGAAGGTGAAGGAAGCGCCGAGCGGGGCCGCGGCCTTCTGCGCGGCGTCGGCGAGCGGATGACGCCAAACGAGCGTGCCGAGCGCGGCGGAGGTCGCGACCGCGTAGACGAAGAGCGACATCCAAGCCGCCGGAACATGGAGATACATGATCCGCACGGTCTCGCCCTGCTGGTAGTCGGGCGGCGCGACGAACCAGGAAAGATAGAGGCCGAGCGCGAGCAAAAGGCCCGTGATCGCGGCCGCGATCGGCACGAGGACATCGGCGAGGCGGAGGAACTCGGTCGGATTGGCGTAGTTGCGCATGGGCTGCATCTAAGGCCGACCGAGCGCCGACGCAAATCCGGCCAAGGGACGCGCCTCGGTCACCGCGGGGCGACGACCCGGTAATAGACGCCATTGTTCCCATAGAAGGGCTGGAACCAGGTTCCGCCGCAGACGTAGTAGGTCGCGCCTCCGACGTACTGGCTCGCGCATCCGCCGGGAATGGTCGCGACCGTGGACCCGATCGCATAGGCGGTCGCGACGGCTGCCGCGCCCGCGGCCACTCCGGCCACCACCGCCGCGCCGCCGCAGGCCCAGCAGCCGCCGCCCCAATAATGGTTGACCACGACCGGGCCGTGAAACCCGCCGCCCCAAACTCCGCCGCCGGCCCAGCCGCCCGCATGCCAGCCGCCGGCATGCCAAACGCCGCCGGCGGGGCCGATGCCGCCCGCGTGCCAGCCGCCGGCCCGAAAGAAGGCGTGCGCGGGCGCCGCGGCTCCGGCCGACGCCGCGAGAGCAACGAGGGCGCCTACGAGCAATCGTCTCGGCTGCATGGCTCTGGACCTCCGTCCCCCGCAAAACTCAATGCTTCTTGTCCGCGAGGCTTTCCGGCCGCGCGAAAGGGATCTGCTTCGTCGACTCGCTTGTCCTCGGCGCGAAAGCTTCGGCCGTGCCGACCTCGCCCGTGAGCTTCCAATCCGAGAACTCGACCATGTGCCGAGGCTCCTTCGGACGATTGACGGGCGTGGCCCAGACGAGGCGCGGCAGCTTGTCGTCGACCCCGATCCAGATCTGGAGATGCGTGTCCTTGCTCGACAGCGACACGATATTCGTCTCGGTGCCGCCGACGAGCTTCGAGGTCCCGATGACGAACGCGCTCGTGAGCCTTGCGGTCAAGGTCTCGTAGGGATCGGCGACGATGAAATCGACGAAGGGGAAATAGAGCCCGGCCTTCTTGTAGATCGCCTCGAGTGCCTCCTCGAGCGTGCCCGGCGCCTCCATCGTCGCGACGAGATCCGTGTAAGGCTGGAAGACCGCGATGGTCTTACCGTCGAAATAGAACTCGGACGGGGGCCCATCGCCGGGGACGACGACCCGCAGCTTGCTCGGCCGCACCATGAGCACTTCCGAGCGGGTGAAATAGAAGAGCGGCTGGCCGTTGCGCGCGGGGACATCGAAGGCGCCACAGGTGACGAAGGAGATCGATCTCGCTGCGGCCAGCTTGTCGCTCGTGGCCTTGACCAAGGCGAGCGCCGCCGGATCGATCGCGGGCGCCCTGGCGGGTACAGTTCTGGCTGGCGGCGTCGCCGGCTTGCCCTGCGCGACGGCAGATGGGTCCCAGAGGCTCCAGGCCCCGACGGCGGCAAGCAGAAATACGCCCGTTCGTTTCATGCGAGCCTCGCAGAGCTTCGACGATACCCGAGCCGTAGGATAACAAATCATCGCAGTCTTCATAACTCGAATCGACGCAGCAGAGCGTCGCAAGAATGCTACGAGCCAGCCTGGCGCAAGGCTGCGGCGGCGGCGACCGGCGCGCCGACGAGCGCGAGCAGGGTCAGGGCGCAAAGGATCATCATCGGCGTCGCGAAAGGCAAAAGCCCCGACTCGGTCGCCGCCGCGGCCGCGACGCCGAAAATGAGGACCGGGACCGAGAGCGGCAGGATCAGGACCGCGAGCAGAAGCCCGCCGCGCCTGAGGCTGACGGTCAAGGCGGCGCCGATCGCGCCGATCAAGGTCAAGGCCGGCGTCCCGACGAGGAGCGAGAGGGCGATGCGCCAGAGGTCCTGCGCCGGCATCGCCAACATGAGGCCGAACAAAGGGGCCGCGGCCACGAGCGGCAGGCCGGTCAGGACCCAATGTGCGGCGCATTTCGTCAGGATCACGAGCTCGAGCGGCGTCCGGCTCGTGAGCATGAGGTCGAGCGAGCCGTCCTCGTAGTCGGCCTGGAACAGGCGATCGAGCCCGAGCAAGGTGGCAAGGAGCCCCGAGAGCCAGAGAATCGCCGGGGCGATCCGTGAGAGCAGCGCGAGATCGGGTCCGATGGCGAAGGGCGTGAGGGTGACCAGAACGAGAAAGAAGATCACGCCCAGCATGCTGCCGCCGCCGATGCGCCGCCCGACTCGAATCTCGCGCAGGAACAGCGCCGCGAGGGGAGACCTCGGAGGTCGGTACAGTGTCACGACGACGCCCCGAGCTTCAGCTCACGGCCGTCGATCCCGAGGCTCGCGTGCGTGGCGGCGACGATGAGCCCGCCGTCGGCGCGATGCGCGGCCATGATCTTCCCGAGCATCCCCTGTGCCGCGCGGTCGAGCGCGGTCGAGGGCTCGTCGAGGAGCCAGAGCGGCCGGCGCGCGACGAGCAAGCGTGCCAGCGCCACTCGGCGCTTCTGCCCGGCCGACAGATAGGACGCGGGGAGGTCCGCGAGCCGGGCGAGGCCCAAGGCCGCGAGCGATCCCTCGACCGAACAACCGGCCTCGCCGGTACGCAGCATCGCCGCGAGAAAGGTCAGGTTCTCCGCGACCGTGAGGCTTCCCTTGAGCGCATCCGCGTGGCCGACGAAATGGGCCTGCTCGGCGAGCGGCGCATCGCTGTCGGGCGTGTGGGACAGGGTGCCGCTCCGCAGAGGCAGGAGTCCGGCCATGGCGCGCAAGAGCGTCGATTTCCCTGCGCCGTTCGGCCCGGTAACGAGCAGGCACTCGCCCGCATCGAGCGCGAAGGAGAGGCCCGACAAGACCCTGCGTCCGCCGCGTTCGACGGCGATATCCGAGGCTTCGATCCGCAGCAAGGGAGATGCTCCTGGGCTTTTTCGCCTCCACGCTCGTCGCTGTAGCTCGACGCGCGGAAATTATCTATAAGCCCGGAATCCTTCCGACCTTCGATCCGCTCCACGGGGACAATCGCGATGGCCTCGCTCGACAGTTTCAAATGCCGCAAGAAGCTCACCGTGGGTCGCAAGACCTATCATTATTTCTCGCTGAAGAGCGCCGAGAAGAACGGGCTCGCCGGCATCTCGCAATTGCCGTTCTCGATGAAGGTCCTGCTCGAGAACCTCTTGCGCTTCGAGGACGGACGCTCGGTCACGAAGGACGACATCCAAGCCGTCGCCGAATGGCTGACCAACAAGGGCAAGACCGAGCGCGAGATCGCGTTTCGGCCGACCCGCGTCCTCATGCAGGATTTCACCGGGGTCCCCGCCGTCGTCGATCTCGCCGCCATGCGCGATGCGATGACGCGGCTCGGCGGTAGCCCGCAGAAGATCAACCCGTTGGTCCCGGTCGATCTCGTCATCGACCATTCGGTGATCGTCGATGCCTTCGGAAGCAACAAGGCGTTCAAGACCAATGTCGATCTCGAATACGACCGCAACGGCGAGCGCTATCGCTTCCTGAAATGGGGGCAAGGGTCCTTCGACAATTTCCGCGTCGTGCCGCCCGGCACCGGAATCTGCCATCAGGTCAATCTCGAATATCTCGCCCAGACGGTCTGGACCCGCAAGGAGAAGTACACGCCCTCGCGCGGCAAGCCCGAGACGGTCGAGGTCGCCTACCCCGACACGCTCGTCGGAACCGATTCGCATACGACCATGGTCAATGGTCTTTCCGTGCTCGGATGGGGTGTGGGAGGAATCGAGGCCGAGGCCTGCATGCTCGGGCAGCCGCTCTCGATGCTCCTCCCCGAGGTGATCGGCTTCAAGCTCTTCGGCGCGCTGCGCCCCGGCGTCACCGCGACCGATCTCGTGCTCACCGTGACGCAGATGCTCCGCAAGAAGGGCGTGGTCGGCAAGTTCGTCGAGTTCTACGGTCCCGGCCTCGGCCATCTGTCGCTCGCCGACCGCGCGACGATCGCCAACATGGCGCCGGAATATGGCGCGACCTGTGGCTTTTTCCCCGTGGATGCCGAGACGATCACCTATCTCTCGACCTCGGCCCGGACCCCTGCGCGCGTGGCTCTCGTCGAGGCCTATGCCAAGGCGCAGGGCCTGCTGCGCACGCGAAATACGCAGGATCCCGTCTTCACCGAGACGCTCGATCTCGATCTCGCCACCGTCGAGCCCTCGATGGCGGGGCCGAAGCGGCCGGAGGGGCGCGTCGCTCTCGCCTCGGTCGGCGGTAATTTCGGCGCGGCGCTCGAGACCGAATACAAGAAACCCGGCGAGGCGAAAAAGCGCTTCCCCGTCGAGGGAAAGGATTTCGATCTCGGCCACGGCGACGTGGTGATCGCCGCCATAACCTCCTGCACCAACACGTCGAATCCGAGCGTGCTGATCGGCGCGGGCCTGCTCGCGCGGAACGCCGTGGCGAAGGGCCTGCACACGAAGCCGTGGGTCAAGACCTCGCTCGCGCCCGGCAGCCAGGTCGTCGCCGAATATCTCGCCGCGTCGGGGCTGCAGAAGTCGCTCGACAAGCTCGGCTTCAACCTCGTCGGGTTCGGCTGCACCACCTGCATCGGGAACTCGGGTCCGCTGCCCGAGGAAATTTCCAAGGCGATCAACGACAACGGGATCGTTGCCGCTGCGGTGCTCTCCGGCAACCGCAACTTCGAGGGCCGCGTCAGCCCCGACGTCCAGGCGAACTACCTCGCCTCCCCTCCTCTCGTGGTCGCCCATGCGCTCGCTGGCACCGTTGCGGTCAATCTCGAGACCGATCCGATCGGCCACGACAAGAAGGGCCATCCGATCTTCCTCGCCGACATTTGGCCGGCCGAGGACGAGATCGCGGCCTTCGTCGAGGAATTCGTCACCAAGAAGGTGTTCAAGGCGCGCTACGCCAATGTGTTCGACGGCGACGCGCATTGGCGCAAGGTCAAGGTGCCGTCGGGCGAGACCTACAAGTGGGACATGGGCTCGACCTATGTGCAAAACCCGCCCTATTTCGAGGGGCTGAAGCGGGAACCCGATCCGGTGACGGACATCGAGAACGCCCGCATCCTCGCGCTTTTCGGCGACAAGATCACGACCGACCACATATCTCCGGCCGGCTCCATCAAGGAGGCTTCGCCCGCGGGCCAATACCTCGTCGAGCGCCAGGTCTCCAAGGCCAACTTCAACCAATACGGGACGAGGCGCGGCAACCACGAGATCATGATGCGCGGCACTTTCGCCAACATCCGCATCAAGAACTTCATCCGCGAGAAGGACGGCGTGGTGCCGGAGGGCGGCTATACCAGGCATTGGCCGGACGGTGAGGAGCTCTCGATCTACGACGCGTCCATGAAATATCAGGCGGAGGGCGTGCCTCTCGTCGTCTTCGCGGGTGCCGAGTACGGCAACGGCTCGTCGCGCGACTGGGCGGCGAAGGGTACCCGGCTCCTCGGCGTGCGCGCGGTCATCGCCGAATCCTTCGAGCGAATCCATCGCTCGAACCTCGTCGGCATGGGCGTCCTGCCGCTCACCTTCGAGCCCGGCACCACATGGAAGAGCCTCGGCCTCAAAGGGGACGAGCAGGTCACGATCCGCGGCCTCGGCGAGAACCTGAAGCCGCGCCAGACCATGGAGGCCGAGATCACGCTCGCGGACGGCAAGGTGAAGAAGATCCCGCTCCTCTGCCGTATCGCGACGCTCGACGAGCTCGACTATTTCAACAACGGCGGGATCCTCCCCTATGTGTTGCGCCAGCTCGTCGCGGCATAACGACTCGTGCATATCCTTCCCCTGAAGGGGAAGGTGGCGGCGGTGCGAAGCACCGCCGCCGGATGGGGTTACACCAGCTCGACCCCACCCGGCTGCTCCGCAGCCACCCTCCCCGTTCCGGGGAGGGATTTTGCGCATTCGCTGCCCTTTCGCGTGCACACATCGAGCGCCCGCGTCCCAATTCCCCACACCGTTGCCTGAAAGCCACCCACCATGACATCCTACAAGCTCTTCGTCCTGCCCGGCGACGGCATCGGCCCCGAGGTCATGGCCGAGGTCGAGAAGATTTTGGCCTGGCTTTCCGAAGCCGGCGTCGTGCGGTTCGAGGTCGAGAAAGGCCTCGTCGGCGGCGCCGCCTATGACGCACACGGCATGGCGATCAGCGAGGCCGACATGGATCGCGCCAAGGCAGCGGACGCCGTCCTCTTCGGCGCGGTCGGCGGCCCGAAATGGGACCACGTGCCCTACGACGTGCGTCCCGAGGCGGGGCTCCTGCGGCTGCGCAAGGAACTCGAGCTTTTCGCCAATCTCCGCCCCGCGATCTGCTATCCGGCCCTCGCCGACGCCTCCTCCTTGAAGCGCGAGCTCGTCGAGGGGCTCGATCTCATGATCGTGCGAGAATTGACCGGTGGCGTCTATTTCGGCGAGCCGAAGGAGATCATCGACCTCGGCAACGGGCAGAAGCGCGGCATCGACACGCAAGTCTACGATACCTACGAGATCGAGCGAATCGGCCGCGTGGCCTTCGATCTCGCCCGCAAGCGCCGCAACAAGGTGACCTCGTCGGAAAAGCGCAACGTGATGAAATCGGGCGTGCTGTGGCACGAGGTCATCAGCGCTCTCCACACGCGGGAATATCCCGACGTCACGCTCGAGCATCAGCTCGCCGACGCGCTCGGCATGCAGCTCGTGCGCCGGCCGAAGCAATTCGACGTCATCGTCACCGACAATCTCTTCGGCGACATGCTGTCCGACGTGGCCTCGATGCTCACCGGCTCGCTCGGCATGCTGCCTTCGGCCTCGCTCGGCGAGAAGAACCCGAGGACCGAGACGCGCAAGGCGCTCTACGAGCCCGTGCACGGCTCGGCGCCCGACATCGCAGGCAAAGGCATCGCGAACCCGATCGCCATGATCGGCTCGCTCGGCATGGCTCTGCGCTATTCCTTCAACCTCGGCGATCTCGCCGATCGCGTCGAGCAAGCGATCGCGGGCGTGCTCGCGAAGGGTATCCGAACCGGCGATATCGCGGGCGACGCGACAGAGAGCGTCTCTACAGCGCAGATGGGCGATGCCATTCTCGCCGAGCTGCAGGCCGCGCTCGCATGACCGCGGTCGGCCGGCCCCGAGGGGCCGGCGGGAGCTAGAGAGTCTTCAGGTAGGCGATGAGCGCCGCCTTGTCGGCCGGCGGCAACGAAGTCCCGTACTCGTGGCCCTCGGGTGAATTGCCCGCCTCGCTCGTATCGTAGCAATAGCCCTCGTCGAGCTTCGCGCCGGGCACGCATGCCGGAGCGACGAAGCCGATCTTCTCGGAATCGAGCACGGTGATGCCGCGGACGAAAGCCTTCGGCCGCGCCGCGGCGGGCTCCAGGAGATCGGCGACGGTCGGGACCGAGCCGTTGTGGAGATAGGGTCCCGTCAACCAGAGGCCGTCGAGCGGCTCGGCGAGATAGCCTTCGACCTTCTGGAACGACTTGAAGCCGAAGTCGTAGCCTTGGTTGTAGTTGTTGTAGGCGTCGCGGGCCGCGATGGTCCACATGTCGGTTCTGTGCCGATCCGTCCCGACCTCCGCCAACGGCACGACGGTGAGGGTCTTCGCGCCGTCCTTTGCGTGGCATTCGGCACACTCCGCCGCGAACACGGCGGCACCCTGCTCGACGAGGACGGGGGCCGCCTCGTAGGGCGAGGCCGGAGCGCGGGAGCTGCGAAGGTATCGCTCGATCCGATTCATCGAATCGAAGAAGTTCGGCGCGCTCGCGCGTCCGCCGTCGCCGAGCGCCGAGCTGATCACGACCTCGCGGATCGAGGTGTTGAGCCCGTCCCAATGCAATGGCGCGTCGGGACGAATCGCATTGCGGGCGTCGAGCCCCCAGACCGCCATCATGTCCGAGTTGCCGATGGTGCCGTCGTCGGGAAGCTTCAGCATGTCGAACTTCACCGGGTTGAACGGGTCGATACGCCCGGCGTGCCACACTGGCCTCGTGAAGGACCAGGCGAAAACCGCCTTCTGGTCGAGCAGCGCCTGGCGCGTGGCGGGGATGAGCAGGAACCGGTAGAGGGCGCGGTCGATGAAGGAAAGTGGGGCGACCTTTTCGATCTCCGGCAGGAGCACCTCCGGCGTGAATCTCGGATCGGAGGCACAGGCCGACAGGAACCGCTGATAGGCCTGGACGTCGGTCAGGTTCGAAGGGCCGGTCGGATAGGCGACCGGCTCTGCGCCGAGCGCGCTGCGCGTGATGGTATTGTGGCAGAAGGCACAGTTGATCGCCATCCGCTCGAAACCTATGCGTGCCTTCGAAAATCCCACGGGAGCATCGGCCTCCGAGCGGCCTTTCTCCCAATAGAACCCGAGCGAGGCATAGCCGCCCGGACCAGGAAACAGGTCGGGGAAGACCGTCGGGAGCACGCGCCAGACGAGATAGGGCACGCCGTTCTCGCTGTCGTTGCCGATCGACCCGTACTTGAAATACTCGGCGTCCGAGGCATAGACGGGGAAGTCCCGCCGAAAC
Source organism: Beijerinckiaceae bacterium (assembly GCA_024304885.1). Lineage (GTDB taxonomy): Bacteria > Pseudomonadota > Alphaproteobacteria > Rhizobiales > Beijerinckiaceae > Methylocapsa. The sequence goes on along the minus strand of JALJOM010000003.1, from coordinate 1,116,342 downwards.
AGCTTATCATACGCGAGCCACCCGATACCGCCGAGGACGACCAGGAGACCGACGAGCCAAGGAAGGGTCTTTCTCATGGGTGGCGCGCTCCTTTTGTTATTTTTGTTTCGACGCGGCGGAGACACCGAGCCACAGCAGGATTCCTTCGGGCAAACCGAAGGTCAGGTCGAACAGCGCGAAAACGATGTAGTTCCCGCCTACGATGGAGAAGAAGACGACGCCTCCGACGCGGCAGGCGACCGTCCAGACGGAGGTGTAGAGATTGCCGAGCGGATCCCTCGCCGCCGCCACGTAGAATCCGGACAGCAGCAAGAGCAGGAAGGAGGCGAATCGCGGCCAAACCAGAGGCTCGGCCATCGGTAGCCCGACGAGGTTTATGACGGTCACCGGCGCGACGAGGGCGAAGCCGGCGAGGAGGCAATTGGCGGCGATGCCGGCCCACACCACCCGGCTGAACCAGAGGAGATACCTGTTCTCGTCCATTGCCGAGTCCTTTGCTCGTCGGATGCCCACATTTCGATCGACGCCCGGCGCTGGAGCTGCAAGTTCAGGCGCCACGCGTCCACTGCCGGCGGCGGAGGCGCCGCTCCGGGCGAACGCCTAGAACGTCAAGAGATAGGCGACGAGAGCGTCCTTGTCCGAGCCGGAAAGGTCGGTGCCGTAGAGGTGCCCGCCATTGCCGTTGCCGCGCACGCTCGTGTCGTAGCAGAATCCCTTCTCGACCTTCTCGCCGGGCACGCAGGCCGGTGCGACGAACCCGCCCTTCTCCGCATCGAGGACATCCGAGCCGCGCAGGAAGGCCTTGGGACGCTGCTCAGGCGGCAGCAACAGGTCGGCGAGCGTCGGCACGGATCCGTTATGCATGTAGGGGGCACGCAGCCACAGCCCGTCGAGCGGAAGGTTGGCGTAGCCGTCGGTCTTCCTGAAGTGGCGGAATTGGTACTTGCCGCCGTCCACATCCTTGAACAGGGTGAGCTGGTAGTCGCGCAGCTTCTGGGTATAGCTGTCGAGCCGCGACCTGTCGGCGCCGAGCTTCGCGTTGGGCTCGACCTTGCCGAGATACTCACCCTCGAACACGTAGCCGTCCGGACCCTGGAAGCCGTGGCAGGTCGCGCATTGCGCCATATAGACCGCCTTGCCGGCTTCGACCTTGGCGGGGTCCGGGGTGTAGGGGCTCGGTGCCGGACGCAGGTCGAGGAGCCATTCCGCAATTCTGTCGATCGCGGGATGATCGACAGATGTCTCGGTGACCCCCGCGCCGAGCGCAGCGCTGAGGTTGCGTTCCTGAAGCGAGGGATTGTTGCCGTCCCAATGCAGCTCCATGTTCTGATCGCCGCGCGGACGTTGGTTGAACGTCGTCGGAAAATCCGACACGCCGACCTTCTCGGCCTCGGTGAGGTCGTCGAATTTCTCGTGGAACTGGATGACCTTGTAGGGATTGAAGGTATCGACCCGGCCTGGCCCCCACACGGGCTGATAGGCGAGGAGCGGCTCGAGGTTCGCGCGCTGCTGGAGCAGGGTCTCGCGAAGGACGGGAATGGCGAGGAACCGCCAGAAGGCCTCGTCGATGAGATCGAGCTTCGCACCGGCCTTCTTCATCGCCGGGATCAAGCTATCCGGGGCGAGCCTCGGGTCGTCGGAGATGCCGACCACGAAGGCGATGAGCCCGTGCATGTCGAGATTGTTCGACGGCATGCCCGAGACGATCTCGCGAGCTCCGTCCGCGGTCTTTTGCACGGTTCCGGTATGGCAGAGCGCGCAATTGAACCAGGCCCGCTCGACGCCCTGGAGGGTGCGCCGGCTGAGCCCGATCGGCAGGTCGAGCTTGTTGCCGCTCGCGTCGGTCTCGTAGAGGAGCCCGATCGACGACAAGTCGCCGTTCGGCAGCTTCTCCGGAAAGAGCACCGGCAGCGCCTTCCACACCCAATAGGGGAGTCCCGTGACCTCGCTGCCGATCGAGCCGTACTTCCAGTGCTCGACGATATTCGTATAGGTCGGCGTGGATTCGGGGCGGAGCAAGTAGCGCCACGCGACGATTCCGCCGATTCCGAGCACGGCGAGTCCCGGAACACCGATCAGGATCGCCGCGATGACGAGGATTACGCGCCCGAGCGCGCCGCCTTGCTTTGCCACTGTCGAGGTCTCCTACCTGTCGCTGCTCGTTGTTCTTACACCCACAGGGTCGGCTCAGGGCACGACGAGCTCGGGTTGGACCTTGTAGACAGACAGGATCTCGGCGAGCATCTTGTCGTAGTCGCCGCCGTATCGCTCGAGCTCGTAGCAGCCGAGCGGGTTCGCCGGCGCATTGAGCAGGCACTTGTTGCAATAGGTGCACGGAATGGCCGGCAGGTCCCGCCCTTCGGCCCATTGCTTCGGAAGGTCGGGATTGGCGATCAGCGACCGCGCGATCGCGACACCGTCGATCGCGCCGCTCGAGATCGCGTCGCGCACGAAGTTCGAGCTCTGATAGCCCCCCGTGCTGATCACGGGAATCGAGACGGCCTGCTTGATCGCCTTGGCCGCCGCGAGACCCACGCCTTCCACGGGATGTCCCGCCTTCATGCGGAACCACAGCCAGCGGAAGATCGGCCGGAGCCACGTGAAGCGGAACAGGAGGAGGTTCCGGAAAGTGTAGATGCCGGCCGGAAGGACCGTGCCATAGGTCCTCGCGATCGTGTCGAAATCGAAGTCGCCCGGCGGGTTCAGCGGGTGCGGGAAGAGGCTGCCCGTGGAGATGTGGAGCGCGTCGGCGCCGGCGGCCTCGAAGAGCTTCGCGGCCTCGATGCTCTCCTCCAGCACGTTGCCGGGCTTCTCCCAGGGAATGACATTGTTGTAGTCGATCGCGTTGAACTTGACCTGCAGATGGAAGTCGGGGCCGCAGCGGTCGCGGATCGCCGCGATGATCTCGAGCACAAAGCGGGCGCGGGCGCGGATATCGCCGCCGTAGCCATCGGTGCGATCGTTGATTCCCGAGCTCAGGAACTGCGAGATCAGGTAGCCGTTGGCGCCGTGGAGCTCGACACCGTCGAGCCCGGCCTCGCGAGCGCGCCATGCGCCGTCGCCGAACGCCTTGACGACCTTGTCGATCTCCTCCTGGGTCATCGCCTGGGTGAGGATTCCGTTCAAGGATTCCGTCTTGCTCGTCGAGCTCCGGCTCCGCTTGTTCAGGTTCGACACTCCCTGCAGATCGAGCTGGCGACCGGAGTGGCTGAGCTGCATGATGAACTTGCAGTCGTGCTTGTGGACCGCCTCGCCGACCTTCGCCCACAACGGGATGAAGTCGTCGCGGTGGATCGTGCCGTAGTTGGGCAGGATGCGCCCTTCCATCAGCACCGGCACGAAGGAGGAGATGATCGCGCCGACGCCGCCCTCGGCGAACTTGGATTCCCAGTTGACCCGAGGCTGGGTCAGGCTCCCGTCCTCGTTGTCCCAGCGGCCGTTGATGCTGGAGCGAAAGATCCTGTTCTTGATTCGGATATTGCGCCATTCGAGCGGCTCGAAGATGATATCTGCGCCCATGACCTCCCCCTTACGTTTCGGCTCGACTTCAGGTCGGCTCGCAGTTGACCGAGGCGGCTCGTCACCTTCGCCGAAGGTGCGCCGGACGAGCGGCGCGGCTTAAGACGGATACCTCGACACTTGCGAAGCGGCACGTCACCACGGCGCGACCGCATTGCTTCGTCGCCACACGGGCTGCACGGAATGTGTGTATATCTAGAATTGTACAACCTCTAATGTAGATGGCATCAGCCTAGCCGAAACCCGTCAAAAATACAAGTTGTTCTCGAAAACAGATCCAGGACAGCCTCCAAACTTTCTAACTATTACCTTTACATTACCAGCTGCTTCCGAGCTGTGCGATAGCGCACATCGCTCACCTGGTACCGGCCTCGCGAAGCATGACGTCGGCCGCCTTCTCGGCGATCATGAAGATGGCGCTCGCGATGAAGAAACCCGGAATTTCCGGGAAGATCGAGGCATCGACAACCCTCAAGCCGCGCGTGCCGTGCACCGCGAAGTCGCCCGAAAGCACGCCGCCCGCATCGCGTGGGCCGATCGGGCAGGTGCCGCAAGCATGATGCCCCCAGGCATTGTCCCGAATGAACTGCTCGAGCCGGCCGTTCGCCGACGTCACGTCCGCGCCGGGCAGGTCCTCGGGATACAGCAGCCCCTCGTTCACGAGGCCGCGCGTGATGTTGCGGATCGCCTCCACGCCTTGGACCACCGCACGGAGATCCTTGCCATCTACGTCACTTCCTTCCTCGAAATAGTGAAAGTCGATCTCGGGAGGATCGCGCGGATCGCAGGAGCGCAAGGTCACCTTGCCCATTCGATTGGTGGTGTGGGCCTTCAAGAGCGCGAAGGAGATCGTGTCGAGATGCTTGGGAATCTGTCGCGAGTAGCCGGGGTAGTAGCCGGTGAAGCGACCGAGGAGCCCGATGCAGAAGAGGTCCGGATCGACCGGGCTCGCATCGGACTTCATGATAAACGAGAGCGCGACCCCGTTCGATCCGTAGAAGCCCTTGCCGCCCTTCTGCCATTGCCGAAACAGCGGGTCGCCTTTCTCGAAGCGCGCGCCGCGCAACGATCGCCACGGCTCCTTCGCTCTGTGCACGACACCGACCTCGTAACGGTCCTGGAGATTGCTGCCGACCCCTGCGAGCGGGACCGCGACCTCGATCCCGTGCGCGACGAGATCGGCCTCGGGCCCGATGCCCGAAAGCAACAAGAGCTGTGGCGTATTGAAGGCCCCCCCGGAGAGAACCACCTCGCGCCGCGCGTGGACGATCCGCCTCGTCCCGGTGGACGCGCCGGATCCGGGATGGGCCTTGTAGAGCTTTTCCCCCGCCAGATATTCGACGCCGACCGCACGAAGATCGCCGTTCGGAAGCCGCACGTCGTCGAAAAGGACGCGCGTGGCGAGGGCGTCGGTGACGATGTGCAAGCGATCCGGATAGCGGCGCGCGACGTCGAGCACCCGCTCGCGGACGCTTCCACGGCGGTGGCCCCGCGTGCTCAAGGGCGTGAAGCAAGGCCCGGTCTTGTGCGACGCGATCCAGCGCTCGTCGTTCGGATCGGCCTTGCTCCGGATCAGCCCCAACAGCTTGCTCAGCCAACCGGAGGAGCCGAAGATCTCGCGCAAGGTCGCGCCGAAGACGACCCGCACGAGCCTGTCGTCGCGAAAGGCCTGGCGCGGGATCGCGATCTCGGTCGAAAGCCAGCCGTCCCACCCGTGCCCGGTCGGATCGAGGCCGAACCGGCGCAGGAAGCGCCAGACCGGGCGATGCCGACAATCCTCGACCTTGCGCGCATACTTCTCCATCTCCCGCGCGGACCAGGACGGATCGCCGGTGATGTCCCTGATCTTCTCCCAATCCGACTCGTGCGGATAGACGAAGATCATCGCATTGTGGGCGGTGCAGCCGCCGAGCGTGGCCGCGCGCGGGTAGAAGATCCCCTTGCCTTCGACGAGCTTGGGATCGCGCCGTTGCTGCCGCTCGTCGGCGTAATGCCGAACGAAGAACTCCCAGCTCATCGCGGGGTTTTCCGAGGCGAACGGATGAAAGGCGGGAACCTCGTAGTCTTCCGGCAGCGTCGGGTCGGCACGCCCCCACAGGGGGTCGCCGCCCGCTTCGAGCAGGCAGACGCTGACCGCCGCCGACTCGGCGAGCCGCGCCGCGAGCGTCCCGCCGCCGGCTCCCGAACCGACGATCACATAGTCGTATTCGCGCTCGGGCACGGACGAACGCCGTTCAGAAGGTCTTGACGAATTCGATCAAGGCACGCTTGTCGTCGTCGGCGAGCGGCGGCTCGACCCCCCAATATTTCTCGTCCTCCGTCAAGCCGTCGACATTGTTGAACTCGGCCGTCCCGAAATAATGGCCGCGATTGACCACGAAATCCGGGCATTTGCTGACGCCGAGAAGCGGGTCCTTCATCCCGCTGTAATGCTCGAGCAGCTCTGCGTCGGTCGCGTTGCGGTCCGCGGTCCACAGGCTCCACAGCCCGCGGACGCCGAGGCCGAGGAGCTTCACGTCGTTCAAGAGCTTCGTGGCGAGGCCGACGTTGTCGGGCAGAAGATCGACGTTGGCGACGAGGCTGATAGGGGTGCCCTTCGGGAACGGCCCGATCTCGAGATCATCCTTGTCCCCCGCGATCCAGGCGAGCCAGGACGGAAGGTAGCCGACCGGGAGCTTGACATAGCTTCGCGCATCCGTGCGATCGATCGTTCCCGGCACCTTGTTGCCGAGCACCGAATCGAATTCCCTCTTCTCCGGCCACAGCAATTGCTCGATCGAGGCCTGGAAGACCCGCAGCCGCGCGTCGACCGAGGGGTCCGTGGTGAACGGGCCGAGCGTGTTGTTGAGGAGGAAGGGGGCAGTGGACCAGGCGCTGACCAGCGATGGCGGCCTCGTATAGCCGCGTCCGCCCCCCGGAACCACGAACGGCCGCTTCTCGCCGGTCACCGGATCATGCACCGTGATCGAGCCGACCGGTTGCATGGTCTTGTAGGTCTGCGACGAGAAATTATCCCAGATGTTGTTCTCGAGCGCGTTGGTCGCGATCGGGCTGCAGGCATTCGTGCGCAAGAGCGTCTCGGGCACGCGCAGTTCGGTCGAAAGGTAGTTGTCCTCGAGGAAGTCCGGATCGTCGACGATTTTGCGCATCTCCGCCTTGTAGGCGTCGGTCTTGGTCCAGGCCCAATATTTCTTGAAGCAGGTGAGATACTCCGGCCCGGCGCACCCGCCGGGATCCACTCCCGGAGCGGGTTCCGGCTGCTTGCTCGAGTGGCAGCGCGCGCAGGTCTCGGCGAAGACCTGCCGGCCGCGGGCGAGAGTCGCCGCATCGGCCTGAAGATATTTCTCGCCGCCCGGCGCGTCCTTCAAATGGTCGGGCTGGGCCGCCTTGAGGAAGAAGGCGGCCATCGCCATCGTACCCTCCTCGGTCGCCCGCCAGTACGTCGAGTTCTTCTGCGCGTCGGCGATCTTGATCGGGGTGATCGGCTGCCCCCCGAAGAACGGCCGGAAATGAAGGAACCATTCCTCGCTGAAGAGGCCGATGTTGAGGTAGACGCGATTCAAGGCCCCGAGGGCGCCGACGGAATCGGAGCCGTCCTTGAGGACGCGGGGAGACCAGGCGTGAGGCGCCTTGTAGAGTTCGGAGAGGAGATTGTCCGGCGGGACGAAGTCGTTGAACTGCTTGTTGTCGAGCTCGCCCCCTTTCAGCGTCTCCTTGCCCCAGCGATAGGCGAGGTCGAGCCGCGGCCAGAGGAGGTAGATCGCGTTCATCGTGCGCGGATTTATGATGTAATCCGTCGAGACGAGCGAGGTGTCCATCGCGCCGGGACGATAGGTCTTCAAGGCCTGGTAGACGAAATCGTCGCGCCGCGCCTTGTAGCTGAACAGCCGGTCGGACCACAAATATTGCGCGCCGACGCTGGAGCTGAGGTTTGCCCAGGACGGATTGCTCGGATCCGCCGGCGGATGGATCGGGCTCGGGCCGACATGGCAGAATCCGCAGGACATGCCTACGCGGTAGGGCCTGACCAGATCCGGGCGGTTGTAATACTGCGGATCGGTGTAGAACCTTTCCGGATCCCACTCCTTCGCGGCCTTCTCGTCGAAATCGGGATTGGGAAACAGGCGCAGGCCGACGATGCCCGTCGCAGTGCCGTAGTAGGATCCGACCGGCAAGGTCTTGCCGCCGCCGATCGGCTGGCCGCGCGCGCCGATCTTGACGCCCGGATATTTCTCCTCGTTCTCGAAGGGATCCGCAGGGCAGTCCTTGCTGCGGACATCGAGCCAGAGCCCGAACCGATCGGGATCCGGTCGCGTCGCCTTGCTGAAGCACGGCTCGTTGACTCCACCGAGCCAGGCCCAACGCGTGTCACGGTTGTAGGGCGCGTCCTTGTCGTCGCCGTAGGTGACCCGCTGCGACGGATGCGAGGTCACGATCTTCAAGAGATCCAAGGTGCCGAACCCCAAGGGACCGAGCTTGTCCCATTGGCGATCATTGCCTCCGGTCCAGACGATCCACATGTTGCGGCCCTTGACCTCTTCCGGAGTCAAGGCGACGCCGTTGTCCATATCGCGGAAGTAGTCCTCGTCCGCATGAGGGAAGGAGGCAACGTCGCGGCCCGCCGTCTTGGCCTCGTCGAGAACCGTACCCGGTTGCGGACCGGAGCCGCAGGACGCCAGCAACGCTCCGGTCGCGACGACCGCAACGAGCGACAGAAGTCGTGCCACGGTTCTCGTCTCAGCCATGGTTCTCGCCCCCTCTTTCCTGCCCATTCGGTCGTCGCTCGGGCTCGTCACCGAGCCCATGCCCGCCGCATCTCGGCTTCATGCCTCGCGCCGCCTTCCGATCTCGTCGGATCACGGCTCTCTATGTCTCGGGGTCGCGTTCTTGCGACGCGAACCCCTGCCCGGTTCCGACGAGGCTCACGTGCGATTTCGGATTCGGTGGAATCGGAAGCCGCGCGACACTCTTGCCTCGTCGCAATCTCACGACGCGAGCCGTGATTCGGCCCGCCGGAAATTGCTCTATCCGCCGCGCACCGCCGTCACGAGCCCCGGATCGCGGGATGATTCGTGGCCTCGAGGCACGGAACCGGCACCGGTCCGCGCATGACGCCCTTCGGACTCCTCGGTTTCCCGCGTGCCTTGCGCCCGCCTGTAAGCGCGCTCCATGACGTTCGCACGTCACCGCGAACAAGGTCTCGCGCCCGCCCTTCGGGAGATCGCCGGAAGACCCAATCGATCGATGGTGCCGCGACGGCTACGATGATAGCTGATATAATTCGAACCGCAATAAGCCGAATCGTCACCGACCTGCCCGCGGCGTGGACCCACGTGGAACGAGCGGAGCGCAAAAGGGTGCCATGCGTGCACCGCCTCACCGATCCGCCGGACATCGGCGGCTCCGGGGCGCTCTCCCGTGACGTCGTCGGATCCAGGGAGGGTCGTCCGGAGAAAGCGCCCGCCCACCGGGCGCGGTTTCGAACCCGAGGGAGCACAGCCGCCGTGCGCACAGCATGCATCGCTTCGATCGTCGCGGCCCTCGTCATCGGTACGGCCTCGGCGCATGCGGGACCCTGCACCGCGGACATCGCGAGCTTCGAGGCGGAGGTGCGGGCGGCACAGGGGAGCCCCGACGCGGGGCCGAGCGGTCCGCAATCGATCGGCGCACAAATGGAGCATCAGCCGACACCGGAATCCGTCGCCCGGGCGAAGAAGCAAGCGCAGGCGGGGTTCGATGCCGTCCTCGCCCGTGCCAAGAGGCTCGACTCGCAAAACGACCCGGCCTGCGCCGGCGCGCTCGCCGAGGCCCGCCTCCTCTATTTTCAGTGAGCGGGCTCCTCGACGGGCTTCTTCTCGCGGAAGCGCTCGTCGAGCCGCTGCAGCACGACGAAGAAGGCCGGCACGAAGACGACGGCGAGGCAGGTCGAGGCGAGCATCCCGGTGAACACGCTGATCCCGAGGGAACGCCGCGCATTGGCGCCGGCCCCGGTCGCGAGCACGAGCGGCAGGACGCCGAGGATGAAGGCGAAGGAGGTCATGAGGATCGCGCGAAACCGCGCCCGCGCCGCCTCGACCGCCGATTCGAGGATGGACTTCTTGTCGATCAACCTGTGCTCGCGCGCGACCTCGACGATGAGGATGCCGTTCTTCGCCGACAAGGCGATGAGCAGCATGAGCCCGATCTGGACATAGAGATTGTTGTCGACGCCGAGGCTCGTGAGCGTCAGGACCGGCCCGAGGAGGGCGAGTGGCACCGCCGAGATGACGGCGAGCGGTAGGATCCAGCTCTCGTATTGCCCGGCAAGAACGAGATAGACGAGAAGCACGGACAGAGCGAAGCCCCAGTAGAGCAGGTTCCCGGTGATCTTCTCCTGGTAGGACATCGCGCTCCATTCCGTGCCGATGTCGGTAGGCAACGTCGCCCTGGCGATCGCCTCCATGTCGGCCATGGCCTGGCCGGAGCTGAATCCCTTCGCCGGCGCCCCGATGATCGTCGCCGAGGGATAGAGATTATAGAGCGTGATCAAGGGCGGCGCGGTCACCGGCCCGAGACGGGCGAGCGTGCCGATCGGCACCATGTTGCCGTCCTTGCTCTTGACGTAGAGGTTCAAGAGGTCGTCCGGCTGCAGGCGATAGTGCGAATCGGCCTGCGCATAGACCTGGAGCGACAGGCCGAACTTGTTGAATTGGTTGATGTAGGTCGAGCCGACATAGGATGTCAGCGTGGACAGCACGTCGCCGACCGACACGCGCAGGGTCTCCGCCTGGGTGCGATCGACCGTCAGGCTGACATGCGGCGAATCCGGGCGAAACGTGGTCAAGATCCGCTGCATCTGCGGATTGGCCTGTGCCTTGTGGATCACGGCATCCGTCGCCTCGCTGAGCTTCGCGTAGTCGAAGCTGCCGCCTAAGAGCTCGGCCTGGAGCTGGAAGCCGCCGGCATTGCCGATGCCTTGGATCGCCGGCGGCACGAGCATGAACGCCCTCCCGTCCGAGACGGACTGCAGTTTCTGCTGCAGGCCCTCGACGAGGCTGACGAGATCCTGGCCCTTCTCCTTCTCGCGCTTCGCCCAATCGTCGAAGATCACATAGTTGATGCCGGCATTGGCCAAGGACGCGCTGTTGTCGAGCACGGAGATACCGGCGATCGTGATCACCTGCTTCACGCCGGGAATCGCGAGCGCGATCTGCGTGGCCTCCTGCAGGGTCGCGACGGTGCGTCCGAGCGCCGCGCCGTCCGGCAATTGTACGGAGATCATGGCATAGCCCTGATCCTCGTTGGGGATGAAGGCGGTCGGCAGGCGCGCGGTGCCCCAGATCCCGAAGCCCGACACCGCGAGCGCGACCAGGACGACGAGGCCGGCCCGCGCGACGAGGTGGCGGACGAGAAAGACATAGGCATTCTCCAGCCGTTCGTAGACCGCGTTGAACCCGCGATAGAACCAGTTGCGCTGGTCCATCGGCACGGCCGCGCGGAGCCAGAGCGCGCATTGGGTCGGCTTCAAGGTCGCGGCGTTGATCGCGCTGATGAGCGCCGTCGCGGCGATCACGATCGCGAACTGGGCGAGCATCTGGCCGGTGAGGCCCGGCAGGAAAGCCGCCGGCATGAAGACCGCCATCAGCACCAAGGTGATGCCGATGATCGGGCCGATCAGCTCGCCCATGGCCTTCACCGCGGCGTCATGGCCCGACAGGCCCCGCTCGATATAGCGCGAGACCGCCTCCACGATGACGATCGCGTCGTCGACCACGATGCCGATCGCCAGCACCACGCCGAAAAGCGTCGAGAGGTTGATGCTGAAGCCCAGCATGTCCATGGCGACGAAGGCGCCGATGATGGTGACGGGCACCGTGGTCGCTGGGACGAGGGTCGCGCGGAAGTTCTGCAGGAAGGCCAGGATGACGATGAGGACGAGGACCCCGGCCTCGAAGAGGGTGTGGTAGACCTCGTCGATCGAGGCCTCGACGAAGATCGTGGTGTCGTAGGGAATGCCGTATCGGATGTCCTTCGGGAACCGATGCGACAGCTCCTCCATCTTCTTCTTGACCTCCTCGCCGACCTGCAAGGAGTTGGCCTCGGGGGTCTGGTAGATCGCGATGCCGGCCGCCGGTCGCCCATCGAGGTAGCATTGCTGGGAATAGGTCTGCGAGCCGAGCTCGACCTTTGCTACGTCCTTCACCCGAACGAGGCGGCCGCCGGCCTCGGTCTGGCTCTTGACGACGATGTTCTCGAACTCGCTCGGATCGTCGAGGCGGGACTGGATGTCGATCGTATATTGGAAGTCCTGCGTCGGGGGCGCGGGCGGCATCCCGGTCTGGCCGGCGGCGACCACCTGGCTCTGCTGGCGCACCGCCATGATGACGTCGCTCGGCACGAGCCCGAACGAATAGAGCTTCTCCGGATCGAGCCAGATGCGCATCGCGTATTGGGCGGCGCCGAAGACATTGACGTTGCCGACACCCGGCAGGCGGGCGAGCTCGTTGACGAGGTTGATTGTCGCGTAGTTGGAGAGGAAGAGGGAATCGTAGGTGCCGCCCGGCGAATCGAGCGTCACGATCTGCAGGATGGCGGTGGATTTCTTCTGCACCGTCACGCCTTGGGCCTGCACCGCCTGCGGCAGGGACGCCAGCACGTTCGACACCCGGTTCTGCACCAGCACCTGGGCGGTGTCCGGATCCGTCCCGATCTTGAAGGTGACCGTCAGGTTGTAGGTGCCGTCGGCCGCGCTCGTCGATTGCATGTAGAGCATGCCGTCGACGCCGTTGACCTTCAACTCGATCGGCAGGGCGATCGTGTCGATCACGGTCTGCGGGCTCGCGCCGGGATAGCGAGTCGTGACCTGGACGGTCGGCGGCACGATGTTCGGATATTGCGACACGGGCAGGCGAAACAGCGAGACCAAGCCGAGGACCACGAGGACGATCGCGAGAACATTCGCGAGGACCGGCCGCTCGATGAAGAACTTCGCCATCAGGGCCGGCTCCCCTTGCTCCCCGCGCGCCAGGCGTCGAGCGTGGTCAGCCGCGGCATCACTTTCGTCCCTGGGCTCGAGCGCCAGAGGTCGCCGACGATCACGCGGGCATCGGCATCGACCCCGGAATCGACGACGCGAAGCTCGCCGACGAGCTCGCCGAGCGTGACGTAGCGCTTCTCGACCACGTTATCGGCGTTGACGACGAGGAGATAGCGCCCGCCCTGATCCGCCTGCAGGGCGCGGTCCGGCACCAGCAAGGCATTGGGCAGGACGCGACCCTTCGGGATCCTGAACCGCACGAAGAACCCGGGCAGGAGCGCCCTGTCCGGGTTGGGGAGAATACCACGCACGAGGAGGGTACCGGTCGAGGGATCCACCGCCGGTGCGACATATTGGATCTTTCCCTTGTAGGGATAGGGGCCGCCCGGCTCGAGGCCGACCTCGATCGGGACCTCGAGAAGCTCAGCATGGGTCAAGCGGCGCTCACCGAGATTGGCCCGGATCCGCAGCACGTCCTGCTCGCTCAGGTTGGCGACGACATAGATCGGGTTCAATTGAACGATCTCGGCGAGCACGGTTTGCTGCTGGCCGGTCTTGCCTACGACATTGCCGATATCGACGAGATGCTTGCCCATCATCCCGTCGAAAGGCGCACGCACCTCGGTATAGTCCATGTTGAGCTGCGCGATGTCCACCTGGGCTTGGGCGGAGGCGAGCTCGGCTGCGGTCTTGGCGGCCTGGAAATTCCAATTGTCCACGACGACCTGGGCTGCCGCACCTTTCTTCTGCAGTGCGGTGTAGCGATCGACCTCGGTCCTCGCATAGAACAGCGCCGCCTTGGTCGCCTTGACCTGTGCCTCGGCCTGGGTGAGCTGAGCCTTGTACTGGTCCTGCTGGATCGTGAAGAGAAGATCGCCTTCCTTCACGAAATCGCCGTCGAGAAAGTGGATTTTCTCGAGATAGCCTTCCACGCGAGCGATGAGCTTCACCGTCATGATCGGCGCGGCATTGCCGGTGAGCTCGACGAATTCCGTCACCTTCTGGCGCTCGGGGAGCATGACCGGGACCGTCGGGCCGGTAGCTTGCGGCGCAGGCGCCTTCGCCTCCGGCGCGCCTTTGCCCGGCTCCGCCGGCTTGGCGGGAGTCTCCGCGGGCGCCGGCTTGCCGAACCAGCTCTCCCACCAGGACTCGGCGAGGCACACATCAGAACCTGCCGTGACGCCAGCCATCACCAAGGCGAGCAATGCCGCGCCATGACGGAAAGGTCTCGACCGCATCGCAGAACACCCCTTCTGGACAGTCCTCACCATTCCGGTGCTCCGACTGTCGGACCGCGGTTCTCCGGCCCGGGCAGGCCCGGATCCGGCTGCAGCGGCGCACCGGCCGGCGCGAGGAGCCCACCCCAATCGGTCCGGGCGCGCATCTCTTCCGCGGTCGCGGGATCGACGAAGCCCCTGCCCTCGCGGATCTGCCAGCCGCCGCCGAGCGCCCGATAGACCGCAACGAGGCCCGTCGCGGCATTGCCGGTCGCCTGCGCGAGGCTGTTCTGCGCAGCATAGAGATTCTGCTCGGCGGTGAGAACGGTCGTGAAGTCACGCGTGCCCTGCTGATATTCGAGGAGGGCAATGCCGAGCGCGCCCTCGGCGGCCTTGGTGGCCTTTTGCAGGTAAGCGGCCTGGGCACGCGACTGCAGCGTCGCGGAAAGCCCGTCCTCGACCTCGCGCTGCGCATTCAGCACGGAATTTTGATAATCGACGAGGTATTGCTGGAGCGTGGCGTCCTGCAGGCGCACGTTGTTGGTGATCTGCCCGTAGTTCAGGAGGTTCCACTGGAACGACGGCCCGATGGTGAAGAAGCGTCCCGTCGGCTGGAAGATATTGGCGAGATTGTTGCCGAGCAGCGTGCTGGCCGCGCCGCCGAAGGTCCCGGTGATGCTGACCGCCGGAAGCAGGTCCGCGAAGGCGACGCCGATCTGGGCGCTCTGTGCCGCGGCCCTGAGCTCGGCGGCCCTGATGTCGGGCCGGCGCCGCAGAAGGTCGGCGGGGATGCCGACCATGACCTTGCCCGGCGCGGACGGGATCTTGCCCGTCGAGCGCGCGAGCAGGAAGCCGAGCGGCTCGGGCGCCATGCCGAGAAGGACGCGGAGCGCGTTCTGCCCTTGCTGGAGCTGCAGGGTCAGCTGGGGGATCGAGGCCTGCGTCGTCGCCAGAACGTTCTCGGCCTGGAAGACGTCGAGCTTCGTCGCGGTGCCGCCCTCGTACTTGTCGCGCGCGATTCGGAGCACCTTGCTCTGGCGCACCACGTTGGCGCGGGCGATGGCGATCTGCTTCTCGAGCGTGCGAATGCCGACATAGGTCCGCGCGACGTCGCCGATCAGCGTGACGAGGATGTCGTCATAGCTCGCGATCGAGGCGAGATAGGCGGAATCGGCGGATTCGACACCACGCCTGAACTTGCCCCAGATGTCGATCTCCCAGAGCGCCTGAACCCCGAGAACGTCGCGCCAATAGTTGGACGCCGCGATGACAGGGACGGTGGTGGGATCCGACCGGCTCCGGAGGTTGTAGGTGACCGCGCCGATCGCCTGCTGCTGCTGCGGATAGAGCTCTCCGATCGCGATGCCGAGCGTCGCGCGGGCCTGGAGGACCCGCGTTCCGGCGCTGAGCAGGGTCAGGTTCTCGGTCGAGGCGATCTCGATCAGCCGATCGAGGACGGGGTCGCGAAAGACCCTCCACCAATCATCGTAGCGCTGTCGCTTCGTCTCGACGGCCTTGCTCTTCGACTCGAGCCAGGATTCCGCCACTGGGGCCGGCGGCGGCGCGAAGTCCGGGCCGACGGCGCATCCGCCCACGAGGAGCAGAGCTGCGAGACCGACGAGGCGAAGTGCCGCCGCCGCTGAGCGCCTGCAAGCCTCGTCGCGCATGTCTCGTCCCGCTGGGCAAATCGACGTCGAGCATTCGCCCGAAGGTCCGCGCGATGCGCCCCCGAGGTCGTGCAGCCGGCACGCTAGCACGGGGCCCGAGCAGAGGCTGTGACATATCGGCAACCTTCACAGCGTTCTTGCGCGGTGCGAAAACGATCGACGCGTGCGGCGTCTCCCACCGAGCCCCCGGTCCGGCGTTTCGACGCCGCGCGGTCCTGTGCTACCATGCAGAGGCGTCGCCCCCTGATGGATCTTTCGGGCCTACCACCCCTTGCTCGACGCATGGAGCTCACGATGCCCGCTACCCGGTCCCCGACGCACAAGACTCATCGGCGAGCCGGGCGCCCGCCCTTCGAGCGGATCGCCCTTCTGTTGCAGGGCGGCGGCGCGCTCGGCGCCTACCAAGCCGGCGCCTATCAGGCGCTCGCCGAGGCCGATCTTCATCCCGACTGGATCGCGGGAATCTCGATCGGCGCCATCAACGCCGCGCTGATCGCGGGAAACCCGCCGGAGCACCGAGTCGCGAGGTTGCGCGAGTTCTGGGAAACCATCAGCACCTCACCCTTCGGCGTCCCGTCCCTCCTCGGCATCGAGATCAAGGACGACTATACGCATCAGCTCGTCAACCAGGCGCGCGCGTTCAACATTCTCCTCGGCGGCGCCCCGGGCTTCTTCAAGCCTCGCGTCCCGCCGCCCTATCTCACCCCCCAGGGAGGCCTGGATTCCTTGAGCTTCTACGACGTCACGCCGCTGCGGGAGACCCTCGCGCGGCTCGTCGACTTCGACCTGATCAACAACGGGACGACGCGATTCAGCGTCGGCGCGGTCAATGTCCGCACCGGCAACTTCGTCTACTTCGACAATACGACCTGCGACATCGGGCCGGAGCACGTGATGGCGAGCGGGTCCTTGCCGCCGGGCTTCCCGGCGACCGAGATCCAAGGCGAGCAGTACTGGGACGGCGGCCTCGTCTCCAACACGCCGCTCCAGTGGGTGCTCGACAGCACGCCGCGGCAGGACACGCTCGCCTTCCAGATCGACCTCTGGAACGCACGCGGCGAGACGCCGCGCAACCTGCTCGAGGCCGAGCTGCGGCAGAAGGAGATTCGCTACTCGAGCCGCACGCGCGCGGCGACCGACCAGTTCAAGAAGGCGCAAAGGCTGCGCCGGGCCGCAGCGAAGCTCCTCACCGATCTGCCGAAGGACCTCCGCCAGACTCCGGAAGCCGAGATGCTCGCAGCCGCGGCAGACGAGAAGGTCTACAACATCGTCCATCTCATCTACCACGCCAAGAACTACGAAGGCACCTCCAAGGACTACGAGTTCTCGCGGCGGACCATGGAGGAGCACTGGAAGGCCGGCTATTACGATGCCGTGCGGACCCTGCGCCATCCGGAGGTTCTGGAGCGACCCGACGGCCCCGACGGGGTCCGCACCTTCGACCTCGCCCGCGACGGCCGCGAGTAGCCTCGCACCCGATCGCTCGCCACCTGCCGCGCATGCGGCATCCCACGCACGAGACCCCATATCCCGGAGCCTGAAGCGATGAAGATTGCCGACGTCCGCGCGAATGCCTTCGCGATGCCGCTCAATGATCCCGCCTACCCGCGCGGCCCCTACAAGTTTTACGATCGCGAGTATATTATCGTCAGCTACCGGACCGACCCGCAGGTCCTCCGTGAGGTCGTCCCCGAGCCGCTCGAGGTCGCCGCCGACCTCGTCCACTACGAGTTCATCCGGATGCCGGATTCGACCGGCTTCGGCGACTATACCGAGACCGGGCAGGTGATCCCGGTGCGCTTCCGCGCTGCCGACGGCACGGTCCAGGAGGGCGGCTACGTGCATGCCATGTATCTCGACGACAACGCACCGATCGCCGGCGGTCGCGAGATCTGGGGCTTCCCGAAGAAGCTCGCGAGCCCGAGGATCAGCCACGAGAGCGAGACCATCGTCTGCACGCTGCACTACGGCTCGGTGCTCTGCGTCTCCGCCACGATGGGCTACAAGCACAAGGAGCTCGATCCCGCCCCGCTGCTCGCGAGCCTCGCCGGCCCGAACTTCATGATCAAGATCATCCCGCATGTGGATTGCACGCCGCGGGTCTGCGAGCTCGTTCGCTACTATCTCGAGGATGTCACGCTGAAGGGGGCATGGTCCGGCCCCGCCGCCATCCAGCTATTCGAGCATGCCATGTGCGACGTGGCGCGCCTGCCGGTGCGCGAGATCGTCTCCGCCAAGCATTTCATCGCCGACCTCACGCTCGGCCTCGGCGAGGTCGTCCACGACTACCTCGCCTGACATCGGGCCGGCAGCGCGATCGCCATGGCCAGGAAATAGATGACGATGGTCAGGCCGTCCCGAGTGTCCGACCGGGGACCTATCGAATCCTATGAATCACCTCTGATTCAAGAGGGGTGGCTCGATACGAGAGGGGTCGCCCGCTGGGGACGACGAAGAACCGCGGGCGCCACGACCGCAGCAAGCTGCGCTCTCGCTCTGACCGGGCCGACGCGGAACGGGCGCTCGTCGCGCCCTTGATCCTGCCCGGTCTCGCGCTGCTGCAGCACGCCCGCACTCCGCTCGATGCTCTTGAAATCGAGCAGTTTCAGGAGCCGGGATTGGAGCTCGTCGCGACCTACGAGCGCACGAGCGCGAGCAATTGCCTGTGGATCGCCTCGTTGCCGGCGCAGACCGAGCCCTTGCCCATCATGTCCTCGCCGCCGTCCGCGTCGGTCACGAAGCCGCCGGCCTCGCGGACGATCACGATGCCGGCGGCCATGTCCCAGGACTTCAGGCCGCGCTCCCAGAACCCGTCGTAGCTGCCGGCGGCGACGAAGCAGAGATCGAGCGCGGCGGAGCCCAGCCGGCGCAGGTTCGCGACCTTCGCCATCACGGCGTTGAATTCCTTCGTGAACCGAGCGTGGTCGTTCATCTTGCCGAGATGCGGCACGCCGCAGCCGATCAGGGTGTCGGCCAGGTCACGCCGCGCAGCGACGCGCAGCCGGCGATTGTTGCAATAGGCGCCCTGCCCTTTCTCGGCGACGAACATCTCGTCGGTCACGGGATTATAGACGAGGCCGGCGACGAGCTGGCCCTCGCGGGCGAGCGCGATCGAGATCGCGAAGAGCGGCAGGCCGTGAAGAAAGTTCGTCGTGCCGTCGAGCGGGTCGATATACCAGGTATGGCTCTTGTCCGGCCCCTCGATCGTGCCGCTCTCCTCGAGCACGAAGCCATAGCCCGGCCGCGCCTTGGAAAGCTCCTCGAAGAGCACCTTCTCGGCCTTGCGGTCGGCGGCCGAGACGAAATCGCCCGGCCCCTTGACCGAGACCTGCAGGTTCTCGACCTCGCCGAAGTCGCGCTTCAGGCCGCGTCCGGCCTTCAGGGCGGCCGCTGTCATCACGTTCATGAGGGCGGATTTGATCACGCTGGAGCCTGTCCCGAAAAAATTGACCCGTTTCCGTCATCGATGTCGATGGTTCGAAGCATCGACATCGAAACCGAAATTGCTCTACTCCGCCCGGCGCATGGAGGTCCCCTCGTTCGTAGCGACGACGCTGCTCGCAGCGACGACGATCGCCTCGCCCGCCTCTATGAAGGGCGGGACCGGCACGCGCAACCCGGTCTCGCGGATCACGAGCCTACAAGAGAAGGCCGCAGTCCGGCCATGCACGACCGGGGCCGCTCGGCGACGTTCGGGGTGACACGGACCGGAAACCGCCTCCTGCCGCTAGAGCGGGATGAGGAAAAGTGGATACCGGTCTTCCGCCCGCATCCCGCACTAAGCTTTTGGACTCGATCACGTTTCATGACTTCGGATCGATTCGATCCAAAGTCATCGTGATCCAGGGGGCCGAGGTGAACTCCTCGAGCTCGACCGGGCACGCATCGGACGACATCGGCGGGCGCCGTCCGTCGCTTCACTCGTAGCGCAAAGCGTCGATCGGATCGAGCATCGCAGCCCTGCGGGCCGAGCCGGCACCACGACAGCCAGCGCGGCCGCAGCCAGGAGAATCACGACATTCCGGGTCTGGCGCCGACCTGACAGGGTCTCGATCGCCACCGAGATCGGCCCCGTCCTCAGCATTCTTCTCGGTCAATTCCTCAAAAGTCTCGACGGCAGCGGCCGATCCTCGGAGAGCGACCCTGATCAAACCGGAAGCATGACCGCCTTCCACTCCAGGGAGGAGACATGCGGCAGCTCCGCGACGAGCTGAAGGAAGGGCGGGGGCACACCGCAGTCCGAGGACTCACGCCGCTCGATCTCGAACCGCAGATGCTTCAGCTTCCCCTCGTTGTCCAGCCGGATCGAAGAAGCCGAAACCTTGACGCCAAAGGATTCGAGAACTCCTCGGACCGCATCGTCGGAGAGGCTCTCGCTTCCCCATACTTCGAGCGTTGCCATGCGATCCTTGCTGAAGGCGGCTTCGATTCGGGTCGAGTTCAAGATCAGGAACCCGATCCCGCAGGAGACGAGACCCAAGGAGATTTCACCGGCGCCGAGGCATAGGCCGATCATCGTCGCGAGCCACAATGTGGCGGCCGTGGTCACGCCGGTGATCAGCGTGTCGTTGCGAAAGATCGCACCGGCCCCGATGAAGCCTATTCCCGTCAGCACGCCGAGCGGCAACCGCATCACGTCCATAGTCACGAAGGACTCGGGCGGGCGATCGGTAGTGTCGACGAGGCTGTTCGCCAGCAACATCGCCAACGAAGCCGCGAGAGTCACGAGCCATGTGGTGCGCAGGCCTACAGCCCTGCCATGAACCCCACGGTTGAGGCCGAGCAAGCCTCCGGCGAGTAGCGTGAGCGCCAATCGAAGCGCGATGTCTTCCCAGCTCGGTTGCAAGGTCATGGCAGATCGATCCGTTTGCGCTCGCGAGGTTGCGTTCAGAATGGATCAACGAACGAAAGCGGCCCGGGTTTCTCGTGCAGGCGTGGTCGCGGCATAGGCCTTTGCGGTACCACCGCGTCTCGCTGCAGGTGGAGGAGCCTCGGCGGTCGGTGGCAAACCGGAACCAATGATACCTATCGACGTTATGCCGGCGCGCTGACGACAGAGCGCGCGCCGACGGTCTTGCTGGACGCATTGCGCAACCTCCGAGTCGATAGCATGAAGGGAGTCACGAGATGTTGTCTACAATTCTGATCGTAATCTTGATCCTGTTGCTGCTCGGTGCATTGCCCACATGGCCTTATAGCGCGAATTGGGGCTATGGCCCGGGTGGGATTCTAGGGCTTGTTCTCGTCGTCGTGTTGCTGCTGGCGCTGCTCGGGCGGATCTAGGTTCGATCTCGCTCGAGGTCACCCGAGCTTCCGGTCTCGCTCGCTGCGGCCGAGGATGCCGAAGACGCCGCGCGATGCTGCCGGTGTAGCGCAAGCTCCGGCGAGAGCTCGCGCCTTCCCTCGTGCGATGGCTCGGCTGTCGCGGCGGCCCCGAAAGATAATTCGCTTTCCTGCGGCTTCCCAAACGTTCCCGAGATGCTAAATTCGCGGGAACGACAGCGGAACGCGCTGGCGCACAATGTGCGACCAGCTGTGCAGGGAGGCGAACATGGTGGACAAGATTCTCGCCGACATCGCCCATCAGATCGCGATCCGGCCGCACTACGACAATTTCATCGGCGGCCGATGGGTGCCGGCCGTGAAGGGCCAGAGCTTCGCGAACATCTCGCCGATCGACGGCAGCACGGTCTGTACGATCGCCCGCTCGAGCGCCGAGGACGTCGAGCTCGCGCTCGACGCCGCCCATGCCGCACGCGAGGCCTGGGGACGCACGGCACCGGCAGAGCGCGCGCGCATCCTGAGCAAGGTCGCCGACCGGATGGAGGAAAAGCTCGACCTTCTCGCCCTCGTCGAGACGATCGACAACGGCAAGCCGATCCGTGAATCCAAGGCCGCGGATCTGCCGCTCGCGGTGGATCATTTCCGCTACTTCGCCGGCTGCCTGCGCGCGCAGGAAGGGAGCCTCAGCGAGATCGACCACGATACCGTCGCCTATCATTTCCACGAGCCGCTCGGTGTGGTCGCACAGATCATCCCGTGGAACTTCCCGCTCCTGATGGCGGTGTGGAAGCTCGCGCCCGCGCTCGCCGCCGGCAATTGCGTGGTGCTGAAGCCCGCCGAGCAGACGCCGATGAGCATCATGGTGCTCATGGACATGATCGGCGACTTGCTTCCGCCGGGCGTGGTGAACGTGGTGAACGGGTTCGGCTTCGAGGCGGGCAAGCCGCTCGCGCAGAACAAGCGTGTGGCCAAGGTCGCCTTCACCGGCGAGACGACGACCGGCCGGCTCATCATGCAATATGCATCGGACAACATCATCCCGGTGACCCTCGAGCTCGGCGGCAAGTCGCCCAACATCTTCTTCGAGGACGTGGCCCGCGAGGACGACGACTTCCTCGACAAGGCGCTCGAGGGATTCGCGATGTTCGCCCTGAACCAAGGCGAGGTCTGCACCTGCCCGTCGCGCGCGCTCGTGCACGAGAAGATCTACGACCGGTTCATGGAGCGGTGCCTCGCGCGAGTGAAGGCGATGCATCAAGGCAACCCGCTCGACGACGAGACCATGGTGGGGGCGCAAGCCTCCAACGACCAGCTCGAGAAGATCCTGTCCTATATCGAGATCGGCAAGCAGGAGGGCGCCAAGGTGCTGGCCGGCGGCGGCAAGGCGGACGTCGGCGCCGACCTCGCGAAGGGCTTCTATGTGGCGCCGACCGTGCTCGAAGGCCACAACAGGATGCGGATCTTCCAGGAGGAGATTTTCGGCCCGGTGGTTTCCGTGACCACGTTCAAGGACGACGACGAGGCGCTCGCGATCGCCAACGACACGCTCTATGGCCTCGGCGCTGGCGTGTGGACGCGCGACGGCACCCGCGCCTATCGCTTCGGCCGCGCGATCGAGGCCGGGCGTGTGTGGGTGAATTGCTACCACCTCTACCCGGCGCATGCGGCCTTCGGCGGCTACAAGCAGTCCGGGATCGGTCGTGAGACCCACAAGATGATGCTCGACCATTACCAGAAGACGAAGAACATCCTGGTCAGCTACAGCCCGAAGGCTATGGGATTCTTCTGAGCGGACCGAAACCTACGCGACCGGCGGCACGAGGAGCGGCAGCGGCTCCGCCGCCGGCTCACCCAGCAGCACACGGTTGCCTCGAACGGTGTAGGACCCTCCGGCGATATGCCCGAGCGCCGCCGGGTAGATGATATGCTCCTGCGCGAGAACCCTCGCAGCGAGAGTCTCGGGCGTATCCGTATCGAGGACAGGGACAGCGGCCTGGGCGATGATCGGCCCCTCGTCCATGGCCTCGACGACGAAATGCACCGTGCAGCCGTGGATCTTCACGCCGTCGGCGAGCGCGCGCGCATGGGTGTGGAGGCCGCGGTAGGCGGGCAAGAGGGCCGGGTGGATATTGACGAGGCGGCCGCGCCATTGCCCGATGAACCACGGCGTGAGCAGGCGCATGAAGCCTGCGAGGCAGACGAGATCGATCCCGTGGAGCTCGAGCAGCACCTGCATCGAGCGCTCGAACTCCTCGCGGCCGGCGTGAATCTTGTGATCGACGACCGCAACCGCGAGTCCTTTCTCCTTGGCGAAAGCCAAGCCCGGCGCATCCGGCCGGTTCGACAGGACGAGGCAAATCTCGGCCGGGAAATCGGGGCCCTGCGCCGCTTCGACGAGCGCGCGCATGTTGGATCCGCGGCCGGAGACGAGGATCGCGGTGCGCTTGCGTCGCAGGATCACAAGTCGAGCTTTCCACGCGTGGTCACGCGGTCGGACCCTTGCGCGGGGACGACCGCGCCGAGCACGATCGGCGTCTCGCCGGTCGCCGCGACGGCATTAGCGACCGCATCGGCCTCGGCCTTTGCTACCACCACGACCATACCGATCCCGCAATTGAAGGTCTTGAGCATCTCGGCCTCGGCGATGCCGCCCGCCCGCGCGATCCAGCGAAAGACGTCCGGCACGGGGAAGGACGTAAGGTCGAGCGCGATGCCGAGACCTTCGGGCAGGATTCGCGGCAGGTTTTCCGGAAATCCGCCGCCCGTCACATGGGCCAAGCCCTTCACGCCCGTGGTGGCGCGCAACACCTCGAGGAGCGGCCGAACGTAGATGCGGGTCGGCTCGAGCAGCGCCTCGGCGAGGCCTTTCTCGGCCATGAAGGGCGCAGGCCCATGCCAGTCGAGGGCATGGTCCGCGACGATCCTTCGGACCAGCGAGAACCCGTTGGAATGGATGCCGGACGAGCGCAGCCCCAGCACGATGTCGCCCTCGCCGATATCGCGTCTCGGCAAGAGCCGCCCGCGCTCGACCGCCCCGACGGCGAAGCCCGCGAGATCATAGTCGGCGCTCGCGTAGAGGCCGGGCATTTCCGCCGTCTCGCCGCCGATCAAGGCGCAGCCCGCCGCGATGCAGCCTTCGGCGATGCCTTTCACGACCTCTGCCGCGACCTTCGGATCGAGCTTGCCCGTCGCGTAATAGTCGAGGAAGAACAAGGGCTCCGCGCCTTGCACGACGAGATCGTTAACGCACATGGCGACGAGGTCGATGCCGATCGTGCCGTGGAGGCCGGAGTCGATCGCGATCTTGACCTTCGTGCCGACCCCGTCGTTCGCGGCGACGAGAATCGGGTCGGTGAAGCCTGCCGCCTTCAGGTCGAAGAGGCCGCCGAAGCCGCCGAGCTCGGCATCGGCGCCGCGCCGCCGTGTCGCACGGCAGAGCGGCTTGATCGCCTCGACGAGGGCGGAGCCCGAGTCGATATCGACCCCGGCATCGGCATAGGTGAGAGTCGGCTTCGCCGTCATGGGGGTCCCCGGGAATGCGAGAGCGCTAGCGCGTCGCATCGGGCAAGGCAAGACGACCGCTACGCAGGCATGTGCCTCAGAAGCACATCGACATAGGCGTCGGCGCTGTGCCGGCGCGCGAAGTCCTTGGCGAGACCGGCCGCGCGAGCGCCGGCTTCCGGGAGGCGGGAAGCCGAGCGCAGGATCGCCTCGGCGAGCGCCGCTGCATCGTAGGGAGAAAACGCGACGCCCTCCGCGGCGCCCCGCGCGATCTCCACTCCGGCAAAGGTTCCAGCCGCGGCAACGACCGGGCGACCTGCCGCGACCGATTGCGTGAAGAGGCCGGAGCCGCGAAGCCCGAAGAGCGCCGGATCATAGGGCAAGAGCATCACGTCGATCCGGTCCATCTCGCGGTCGAACTCGTCCGCGTCCAGCACGCCTTCGACGAGGCGGACCCTGTCCATCTTTCGCAAGGCTGCCTCCGCCGCGACTGTTGCCGCCTCCCAGCCGTCGTGGCGGACCTGGATGGCGAAGTCAGCGTCGATCCCGTGCTTCTGGCAGATTTCGATCGCCGGGGCCAGGAGGTGAAAGCCCTTTTCGCACTTGGAATAGCCGAGGAACCCGAAGGTCGGCCATCCTTTGCAGGGTCGTGCCGGGTGCGCCCCGCCGAAAGGCACGGGCAGGATGCGCGCGTCGATCCCGTAATGCGCGCGATAGTGTCCTGCGATCGGCTCGTTCTCGGCGGTGAAGAACAAGCTCTTTCCGATGAGCGGGGCGGCGCGGCGAAACGCTTTGCGATAGAGCTCGGCCCCGAGGCGCGAGATGCTGCCCCAGGACGTCCAATCGGGCGGGAACATCAATTGGCATATGACACGAGGCCGTCGGGCTTCCGGCACGGCGAAGAGGGTGCGGAGGAGACCGAAAATCTGGTTCTGCGACAGGCCCGGCACGACGACGAGCTTGTCGGGATTCCATATGGCGCGCGGCAGGGCGGCTAGGTCGCGCGCGTAGGAGGCATTGAGAACCCTCGCGGTTCTGCGTTCGGAGATCGCGAGCTCGGTGGAACCGCCTCGCGCCCATCCGGGCAGCACGAGGAGCGGGCGCTTGCTGTCGTAGAGCGTGTGCGTGAAATGGGGAATCGCGCCGAGCTCGACGACGACTGACGGGTCGGCACTTCTTGCGGCATAGATCCGGTGTGGCAGCCCGCGCCGGGCAAGAGCCGCGCCGACTGACTTGGCGAGGCTGTAACTGTGCTCCCCCCGGCCGATCAATCCATTGTCGAGAAAGACGATTTCCATTCCCCGGCCCGTCGTCACTGCGATCCAGGACAAGCGCGTTTGCGAGGTACACCCTAGCGGCCGAGGCGCTGCGCAACCACACGACACGGAGCGTCACCAGAAGCCCGAAGACCCCGGCAAGCTCGTCTCGAAAAATCGCCGGATCAGCTCGCTTTGACGCGTCGTTCCGGTCTTGGCGAGGATACGTTTCGCGTGGGTGCGCACCGTTCCCTCGGCGATCTTCAGCTTGTCGGCAGCGGCGTGCATGCGGCTTCCGGCGATGATCTCGGCGAGGACTCGTATTTCCGCGCTTGTCAGCCCGAATCTCGCGGCGAATTGCCGGACTCGGACGAGAAGGTCCGCGCCGGGGTCGACGACGAAAACTGCGGCGGCTGGCCGGTCACGATCGAGGATCGCCCAAGTGCGCTGTGGTACGAGGGGGATGACGTGAACGATAAGCCGCTGTCCCTCCCCCTCGCGCCGAAGCTCGAGTGTTCCGCCTCCGCCTTCGGTGCCGTGCTCCGTCTTCGTGCCCGCGCGCACGAGAGCCTGAAGGCGCTGGTTGACGACACGGTCCGTCGCCACGAGCCGGCCTCGGGCATATCCCAGGCCGACACGCCGGCGAATGTGTTCCTCGGCCTTGGCGTTGCCGAAGAGGACCCCGCAGTCCCCGGAGACGAGAAGGACGCCGAATCCTGCCGCGGTAAAAGCCTGGCCGAGGGAATCCGCGATCGTCGTCGCTCGCAAGAGGAGGCGTTGGACCTCCACGGCACGCTGCAAATGCGGGACGACCGTCTCGAGGAGATTCCATTCCGCGGGTTCGACCAACATCCGGTCGGGCGATCGGATGATCCCGAAATAGCCTGAAGCCGTCTGTCCACGCGCGAGGCAGGAGATGACACCGTCACCCCAGCCCTGCGGGTGAATGAATTCGTTGAAATAGGCAGAGCTCTTGAACGTCCTGCTTTGGGTGACCTTGGTATATGATCTTATCTGGCCAGGACTCAGCGAGTCCTTGAGGGTGTCGAGTGGGTTCCTATTATAAAAATTCTTCGCATAAAGATCGAGATAGAAGGGGTCCATATTGTGTATGGCCGACAGATGAATAGACCCCGACCGCCTGATCGCGATACTGCCGCTCACCGAATTCGTGGCCGCGACGATACGCCCGACGACTTCATCCCAACGCGATGGATCCAGAACGGCATCATAGATTGCGGTGAGTATCTCGGCACTTCCATTCGAAGCCGCAATCATGAGGCCTCCCGATCGTGATGGAAGCCTTGGTACGACATCGAGAGTCGCTTGTCAGCTTTTTGTAAGATAACGAGTGCCTAACAGCCGTCCGAGGCGCAGCGCAGCTTCCTCCCGGGGACGAGGCTCCCCTCACGACCCGAGCCGCGAGACGTCTCGCACCGCGCCTCGCGCGGC
Organism: Beijerinckiaceae bacterium; assembly: GCA_024304885.1. GTDB lineage: Bacteria > Pseudomonadota > Alphaproteobacteria > Rhizobiales > Beijerinckiaceae > Methylocapsa. The sequence continues at coordinate 1,089,431 of JALJOM010000003.1, read as the reverse complement.
GCTCGTCGTGAGTGCGGCATAGGCCTTCAGCGCTGCCGAGACCTTCCGCTCGCGATGCGCGGGCTTCCAGGCGTCCTTGCCCTTGGCCTCCATGGCGGAGCGGCGCCGCGCGATCTCGGCCTCGGCCACGGCGAGATGGATCCGCCGGTTCGGGATATCGATCTCGACGAGGTCGCCCTCCTCCACGAGCCCGATGAGGCCGCCTTCCGCCGCCTCGGGCGAGACATGGCCGATCGAAAGGCCCGAGGTGCCGCCGGAGAAGCGCCCGTCGGTGATCAAGGCGCAGGCCTTGCCGAGGCCCTTCGACTTCAGGTAGCTCGTCGGATAGAGCATCTCCTGCATGCCGGGACCGCCGCGCGGGCCTTCGTAGCGGATCACCGCGACATCGCCTTGCTTCACCCGACCGCCGAGAATGGCGTCCACCGCGGCGTCCTGGCTCTCGAAGATGCGCGCCGGACCCGCGAAGGTCAGGATCGAGGCATCGACGCCCGCCGTCTTCACGATGCACCCCTCCTCGGCGAGATTGCCATAGAGGACCGCGAGCCCGCCGTCCTTCGAGAAGGCGTGCGCGGCGTCGCGGATCACGCCCGTCGCGCGATCGAGGTCGAGCCCGTCGAAGCGCCTTGCCTGGCTGAAGGCGACCTGGGTCGGGACGCCGCCCGGCGCGGCACGGTAGAAGTCCGTCACCGTCTCGCTCGCGCTGCGCGCCACGTCCCACCGCGCGAGGGCGTCGGCGAGCGTCGCGGAATGAACGGTCGGCAAGTTCGAATGGACGAGGCCGGCGCGGTCGAGCTCGCCGAGGATCGCCATGATGCCCCCGGCACGATGGACATCCTCGAGATGCACGTCGGGCGAGGACGGCGCGACCTTGCAGAGCACCGGCACGCGCCGCGACAGGCGATCGATGTCGCGCATGGAAAAATCGACCTCCGCCTCGTGGGCGGCGGCGAGGAGATGCAGCACCGTATTGGTCGAGCCGCCCATGGAGATGTCGAGCGTCATCGCGTTCTCGAAGGCCGCAAAGCTCGCGATCGAGCGGGGCAGCACGGAGGCATCGCCCTGCTCGTACCAGCGGCGGGCGAGATCGACGATCAGATGGCCGGCCTCGACGAAGAGGCGCTTGCGATCGGCGTGGGTCGCGAGCATCGAGCCATTGCCCGGAAGCGCGAGGCCGAGCGCCTCCGTCAGGCAATTCATCGAGTTGGCGGTGAACATGCCCGAGCAGGAGCCGCAGGTCGGGCAAGCCGAGCGCTCGATGACCGCGACCTCCTGGTCGGGGATCTTGTCGTCGGCCGCGGCCACCATGGCATCGACGAGGTCGAGCGCCTTCTCCTTGCCGCCGAGCAGGACCTTGCCGGCTTCCATCGGGCCGCCCGAGACGAAGACGGCCGGGATGTTCAGGCGCAGCACCGCCATCAGCATGCCGGGCGTGATCTTGTCGCAGTTCGAGATGCAGACGATCGCGTCGGCGCAATGGGCGTTGACCATATACTCGACGGAATCGGCGATGATCTCGCGCGAGGGCAGGCTGTAGAGCATCCCGTCGTGGCCCATGGCGATACCGTCATCGACCGCGATCGTGTCGAATTCCTTGGCGACGCCGCCCGCCGCCTCGATCTCGGCCGCGACGAGCTGGCCGAGATCCTTCAGATGCACATGACCCGGCACGAACTGGGTGAAGGAATTCGCGACCGCGATGATCGGCTTGCCGAAATCGGTATCCTTCATGCCGGTGGCGCGCCAGAGGCCGCGGGCGCCCGCCATGTTGCGGCCGTGCGTCGTCGTGCGAGAGCGATAGGGAGGCATGGCGAAGATCCCGGGCATCGAGAATTTTTGCGGAAACCGCGCTTATAGCGAAATGCGCGGTCGGCGTCACCAAGCGGCTGCGAGCGCTTGAGCGTCGCCTGGTCTTCGGCAGGTAACGGCAGCGGAATTTCAGCGAAGGCGCAAAGTTCAAGAAATTCAGAAATGCAAGAAGCTTAGAGCGCAATCCGCTCAACCTGTATCATATCCACAGGCTTTGAAGTAGTTTGCGCATTCGGCAGGCTCGAAGATGTCGGCGCAGGCCTCGAGCGCGCTGATCAGCCCATACGCCTCACCCTCGCCCGAACGCCCCTGCCAACCCCCACGTCACAGCGCCAGGGAGAGCAATTACGCGCCATGTGGTCTGGCCAGCTTGTCGAGAGCTGGCTAAAGCCGGGAAGGTCCAAAAAATGGCGCGTCACGGAAATTCGAACCGACCCATTGGAGCCGCCACGAAACTCTCAATGCCCGGCGTGGACCTTCTTCCAGATCTTGCGCTTCACGAGATAAAGCAGCGCGGCGAAGACCACGAGATAGATGATGACATTGAAGCCCATCCTCTTACGGTCCTCGAGCCTCGGCTCGGCGGCCCACATCAGGAAGGCGGAGACGTCCCTTGCATATTGATGCATGGTCTGCGGCGAGCCGTCTGAATATTCGACCATGCCGTCGCTCAAGGGCTTCGCCATGGCGATCCTGTGGCCCGGAATATATTCGTCCCAGTTCGGATCGTCCTCGTGGGTATAGCCGGTGAGCAAGGCGTAGAGATAATCCACGCCGTGCTCCTGGTATTGGATGATCGGATCGACGAGGAAGAGCGGGAAGCCGCGCTCGTAGGAGCGCGCCTTGGCGATCACGGAGAGATCGGGCGGGATCGCGGTCAGCGCCGCGCGGGCGGCTTGCTCGTTCGGGAAAGGCGACGGGAAATAGTCGCTGAGGCGGCCGGGCCGCGAGAACATCTTGCCGTCGTCGTTCGGGCCGTCCTCGATCGTGTATTCGGCCGCGATCGCCTTGGCTTGCGCCTCCGTGAAGCCCGGCCCTCCTCGCGCGGCGAGGTCACGAAAGGCGACGAGCTTCAAGGAATGGCAATTGGCGCAAACCTGGCGATACACCTCGAGCCCACGCTTGAGCTGAGCCTGGTCGAACTTGCCGAGCGGCCCATAGAAGGACCATTCCTGGCGCGGCGGCTTCGGCGTATCGTGCAAGGAATCGCTGTCCGCGGACTCGGCGAAGGCGGATCGGCCGAGACCGCTCGCAAGGGCCGCGAGCCCGACGAGCATGATCAGCGCGACACGACCGGCCAAGGTGCAATGCCTCATCGATGATCTCCTGCCGCGACGGCGCCTTTGCGGTGCCTTCGGAGCGATTTCACGGATGCGCATCCACGGAGAGGGGATGCGGCTTCTTGCCGAGCACGGCCTCGGCGATCGATTTCGGCACGGCGCGAGGTCGTTCCACGAGGCCGAGCACCGGCAGGATCACCAGGAAGTGGAGGAAGTAATAGAAGGTGAGGAGGCGCGCCGTGATCACATAGATGCCTTCCGGCGGCTTCGAGCCCATGTAGCCGAGCAGCACGCAGCAGGCGACGAAGAGCCAGAAGAAGATCCTGTAGATCGGACGATAGGCCGCGGACTTCACCCGAGAGGTGTCGAGCCAGGGCACGAAGGCGATGATCAGGACCGCTGCGAACATCGCCGCCGTGCCGCCGAGCTTCGAGGGGATCGAGCGCAAGATCGCGTAGAACGGGAGGTAGTACCATTCCGGCACGATATGCGCCGGGGTCTGCATCGGATTCGCCTCGATGTAGTTGTCGGCATGGCCAAGATAGTTCGGCACGTAGAAGACGAACCAGGCATAGAATACGAGAAAGCAGACCAGCGCGAAACCGTCCTTGATCGTGAAATAGGGATGGAACGGCAGCGTATCCTTGTCGCTCCGGGGCTCGATCCCCGCCGGATTGTTGGAGCCCGGGACATGCAGCGCCCAGATATGCAGCACGACGACGCCGGCGATCATGAACGGCAGCAGGTAGTGGAGCGAGAAGAACCGGTTGAGCGTCGCGTTATCGACCGCATAGCCGCCCCAGAGCCAAGTCGTGATCGTGTCGCCGACGAGGGGAATTGCCGAGAACAGGCTCGTGATGACGGTCGCGCCCCAGAAGCTCATCTGGCCCCAGGGCAGGACATAGCCGAGGAAGGCCGTGGCGACCGTGAGCACGTAGATCACGACGCCGAGGAGCCACAAGACCTCGCGCGGCTCCTTGTAGGAACCATAGTAGAGCCCGCGGAACATGTGGATATAGAGCGCGATGAAGAACATCGACGCGCCGTTCGCGTGGGCGTAGCGGATCAGCCAGCCGTAGTTCACGTCGCGCATGATGTGCTCGACCGACGCGAAGGCGAGATGCGACTGCGGCGTGTAGTGCATCACGAGGATGACGCCGGTCACGATCTGCGCCGCGAGCATGAAGGAGAGGATGCCGCCGAAGGTCCACCAATAATTGAGGTTGCGCGGGTTCGGGAAGACCACGAAGGACGAATGCAACAAGCCGAGGATCGGGAGCCGCCTCTCGAGCCATTTGGCCGCTGCGCTTCTCGGGACGTACGTCGGATGTCCGGTCATTCTGAGGGGTCCCCGTTCTCGGCCGGAAAGCTTCGAGAGGCTTCGACGCCGGCCATGACGGTGTCAGCCGATGACGAGCTTCGATTCCGTGGCGAACTTGTAGGGCGGGACTGCGAGGTTGGCGGGTGCCGGCCCCACGCGGATGCGGCCGGACGTATCATAGTCGGAGCCGTGGCAGGGGCAAAACGCTCCTTTGAAGGCGCCTTGGTGGACGAGGGGCACGCAGCCGAGATGGGTGCAAATGCCGATCACGACGAGCCATTCGGGCTTCTGCACGCGCTCCTCGTCGCTCACGGGATCCGGCAGCTCGGACAGCGGCGTGGCGCGGGCCGCGGCGATCTCCTCGGGGGTCCTGTGCATGACGAAGACCGGCTTGCCGCGCCATTTCACTGTGACGACCTGGCCGAGGGCGATCCCGCCGATATCGACCTCGATCGAGGCCGCCGCGAGCGTCGTCGCGTCCGGATTCATCTGCGCGATCAAGGGCCAGGCCGCAAAGCCCGCCCCGACGGCTCCGACCGCTGTGGTCGCGACATAGAGGAAATCTCGCCGCGTCGGCTCTGGAGACGTCGTGCTGGCGGGAGTCGTCGTGCTGGCGGGAGTCGTCGTGCTGGCTGTCATGGCATCCCCGGGCCGCGGCTGATCGACTGATTAGGGATTAGTCAAGCTCCGGAAAAGAATCAACTGGCGAAAAATCAATAGGCTCGGCACGCCTCGGCGCCGAGGGGTTTTTGATCCGGTCCGATCGGAAACCGCTCGGCGTTCTTTTCTTGTCGCATTTTCGCATGGCGATATCGCTGTTGCGAAACATCGCCGGCGCAATGCGAACCGGTATCCACTGCGCTGGAGAATGCACCAGGCGATAAGGATTTCGACGATGGCCCTGCCGCGCGCCGAGGCTTGCCCGCTCACGCTCGCCCTGTTCCAGCCGGATATCCCGCAGAACACCGGGACGATCCTGCGCCTCTGCGCCTGCCTCGGCATCCAGGCGGCGATCATCGAGCCCGCGGCCTTTCCGGTCACGGACCGGGCGTTTCGCCGCGCCGGGATGGACTATCTCGATCACGTCGAGCTGCGACGCCATGTATCCTGGACCGCCTTCGAAGCGTGGCGCAGCGACGCAGGCCGCCGGCTCGTGCTCCTCTCGACCGAGGCGAGCCTCCCCTATACGCGGTTCGGCTTTGCCGAAGGCGACATCTTGCTGCTCGGCCGCGAGTCCGCGGGCGTCCCCGAGGCGGTCCATGCCGCCGCTGATGCCCGGATCACGATCCCTCTCCGCGGCGGCATGCGATCGCTCAATGTCGCGGTGGCCGCGGCCATGGCCGCGGGCGAGGCGCTGCGCCAGATCGGGTGCGTGTGAACGCGCACCGACGGCCCCGGGCTCGACCCTATCCTCCGACGCGTTGCGAAGGAGGCTGCCATGCGGATCGATCTCGACACTCTGAAAGCCGGCCTGCAGGTCGTCTATGGATTTGTCTTTCTGGCGCTGATCTTGTGGATGCTCCCCGACATCACGACCGCCTCGAAGGTCCTTCTCGACCGAGCCGCGTCGGCGTCGTCGCTCGAGGTCGCGGGGTTCAAGGTTGCCTTCACCGAGGTGACAGTCGCGCGAGGGCTCGCGCTCGACGATGTGCCGGCCGAGGCGCAGAAATCCGTTCTCACGGCGATTCGTGGGCTCGGCTCGAAGGAGTTCGTGCGCCTCATGGCAGTGGGCCAGCTCGGCAACTTGTGCGAGTTCGATAACCCGACCCCGGAGATGCGCAATGCGGTCGCCCTCGACTACGAGCTCGAGGCCAAGGGCCTGACCCGGATCGAGCCGAGCACCGCCGTCCTCGCGAAGGTCGAGGCCTGGGGAGCGAGGCTCGCGGCGCGGGGAGAGATCGTGACGATCGGGGCGCCTCGCGCCTGCTACACGATGACGCTGACGGATGTCGGCAGCAGGGTGAAGACGGTGATCGTCAAGAACCTCGCGCCCGCTTTCAACACCCTCGCTCCGGAGGCAGGCGCGAAGGTGGTCGCGATGAACTGACGCGCGGGCCCTCCCGAGCCATCGGGAGGGCCTTGTAATTGCGCGGCTCCGCGGCGATGTAGGTCGAGACCGCCTTGCGTGCGGTGCCGAAATGCCGGGTCTCGACCATGTCCTCTGCCGTCACCGCCCCCCGCCCGATCCTGGTCTCGATGGGGATCGATGGTCTGCGCTGCGCCTCATGCGTGGCAAAAGCCGAGAAGGCGATCCGCTCCGTCCCCGGCGTTGCTTCGGCGTCCGTCAATCTCGCAGCCCTTCGCGCCGAGATCGAATTCTCCGGGACGCCCGATGTCGCAGGCGTTGCCGCGGAGATCCGCAAGGCGGGCTTCGAGCCGCGCGCCGAGACCGCCGAGCTCACGATCGAGAAGCTCAGATGCGCCTCCTGCGTCGGCCGCGCGGAGAAGGCGCTCGCTCGCGTGCCGGGCGTGATCGAGGCCTCCGTCAATCTCGCGACCGCGACCGGAACCGTCCATTTCGTGCCGGGCCTGACCAATGCGCGCCGCCTCGCTGCGGCGGTCACCGAGGCCGGCTATCCCGCGCAGGAGATCACCCGCGACGAGCCGGCCGGGCCGCGCGAGGACCGCCATCAGGCGGAGGCCAGAGCCAATTTCCGCGCCTTCGTGACGGCAGGGGTACTCACCGCACCGGTCTTCCTGCTCGAGATGGGCGGGCATGTCGTGCCGGGGGCGCATGACTACGTGATGCGCACGATCGGGATGCAGACCCTGCACGGCCTCGAATTCGTGCTGACGACTCTCGTTCTCTTCGGGCCGGGGCTGCGCTTCTTCACGACCGGCATTCCCGCGCTCCTGCATGGCGCGCCCGACATGAACGCGCTCGTCGCGCTCGGCGCGGGCGCGGCCTTCGCCTATTCCGCCCTCGTCACCTTCGCACCAGGCCTCTTCCCGGTTGGCACCGCGAATGTCTATTTCGAGTCCGCCGCGGTGATCGTCACCTTGATCCTGCTCGGCCGCACGCTGGAGGCGCGCGCGAAGGGCCGCACTGGTGCGGCGATCGAACGCCTGATCGGGCTTACGCCCAAGACCGCCCGCGTCCTGCGCGACGGGACGCCGGTCGAGACGAAACTCGAGGACGTGGTCGTCGGCGATGTCGTCCAGGTCCGGCCGGGCGAGAAGGTGCCCCTCGACGGCGAGATCGTCGAAGGCGCGTCCTTCGTGGACGAATCGATGCTCACCGGCGAGCCGCGGCCGGCTCCCAAGGGCCTCGGCGCGGAGGTCGTCGGCGGCACGCTCAACACGACGGGAAGCTTCTCGTTTCGCGTGAGCAAGACCGGCGCAGATACCGTGCTCGCCCGGATCATCCGCATGGTCGAGCAGGCCCAAGGCGCGAAGCTGCCGATCCAGGCGCTCGCCGACACGGTCGTCGCCTGGTTCGTGCCGGCCGTCCTCGCTCTCGCCGCGCTCACCTTCGTCGTGTGGTTCTGGCTCGGGCCGCAGCCCTCGCTCGCCACCGCGCTGACCCTCATGGTCGCGGTCCTGATCATCGCCTGCCCCTGCGCCATGGGCCTCGCGACCCCCACCTCGATCATGGTGGGGACCGGGCGCGGCGCCGAGCTCGGCGTCCTCTTCCGCAAGGGCGACGCCCTGCAGACGCTCTCCGGGGTGACTGCGCTCGCGCTCGACAAGACCGGAACGATCACCAAGGGCCGGCCCGAGCTCGTCGATTTCCTCGTCGCGCCAGGGTTCGACCGCGGCGAGGTCCTGAGGCTGGTCGCAGCCGCCGAGGCGCGCTCGGAGCATCCTGTCGCCGTCGCGATCCTCGCCGAGGCGGCGCGCGAAGGTCACTCGCACCGGGACGTTCCCGCGGCGACGCCCGAGCCCGGCAAAGTGGCCCGAGGACTTTTCGGCGGCTGGAGCCTCTGGCCGTCGTCGAAAGCTCCGGGGCGTTCGACGGGCGCTCCCGTCACCGGCTTTGCGGCGAGGCCCGGCCTCGGCATCGAGGCCGATGTGGACGGACGCCGAGTACTCGTCGGCGCGGATCGGCTCATGGCGGCACACGGGATCGACGCGTCGGTCTTCGCCGAGGCCGCGTGCCGCTTCGGCGAGGAGGCGAAATCGCCGCTCTATGCGGCGATCGACGGCAAGCTCGCGGGGCTTCTCGTCGTCGCCGACCCGATTTCCCCGGGTGCACCGCTTGCGCTCGAGGCACTGAGGAGCCAGGGGATCGATCTCGTCATGGTGACCGGCGACAATCGCCGCACCGCGGAAGCCGTGGCCAAGGCCGTCGGGATCGATCGGGTCGTCGCCGAGGTCTTGCCGGAAGGAAAGCTCGCGGCATTGCGGGAGCTGCAGAGCCGCCATCGCAGCGTCGGCTTCGTCGGCGACGGGGTGAACGATGCACCCGCGCTGGCCGCGGCCGATGTCGGCATCGCGATCGGTGCCGGGACCGATGTCGCGATCGAAGCGGCGGACGTCGTCTTGATGTCGCAGGATCTCGGCACCGTGGCGACGGCGGTGGCGCTCAGCCGAGCGACGATGCGCAACATCCGGCAGAACCTGTTCTGGGCCTTCGCCTACAACGTCGTCCTGATCCCGGTCGCCGCCGGGGTGCTCTATCCGGCCTTCGGGATCCTGCTCTCGCCCATGCTGGCGGCAGGCGCCATGGCCTTCTCGTCGGTCTTCGTTGTGACGAACGCGCTCAGGCTTCGAGGCTTCCGTCTGCGAGAAACGGGTCGGGCGCCAGCGGCCGAGTCTTTCGCGCCGGTCCCCGCCCCGGCGGAATAGGGCGAGTCCAAAGGTCGGAGTAGTGAAAGGATCAGAATTTCCGACTCGAAGCGGTATCCACTTCGCTGGAAAATGCTCTCGAAAGACATCCCTATATGAACGAGAAGCTTACGATTTATCACCAATATACTATGCTCGTGACATGATCGACGAGACCATCGCCAGCGTCGAACGCAAGAAGGCGCAGCTCGATGCCTTGCGCCCGCTGTCCGCGTCGGCCATGGCGCAGCTGCGGGCGCATTACGACGTCGACCTGATCTTTTCGGCGCTACGCTCGGCCTCTGCGAAGTCGTCCGCGACGACCTCGCCCGACATCAGGCCGGCAGCGCGACCGACATGACCAGGAAATAGATGACGATGGTCAGGCCGTCCTGAAGCACGGTCGCGACCGGGCCGGATCCGAAGGCGGGATCGAGGCCGATCCGCGACAGGACCCACGGCAGCAAGAGGCCGATCGAGCTCGCGAGCGTCCCGGCGGCGAAGAGCGACGCCGCGACGCCCGCAGCGAGGGCAATATCCGCAAAGGCCAGCCAAATCCCGCAAAAGGCGAGGAGACCGAGCGTCGCACCGATCGAGGCCCCGGCGGCGACCTCGAGCAAAAGGATCCAGGCGAGCGGACGAGTCTTGGTGGACAGGCCGCGAACCGCGATGGTTTCCGTTTGCGTGCCGATCGCGTCGGCGAGATAGACGAGCGCCGGAATGAAGAAGGCGATCGTGACGTTGCGCTGCAAGTCCGCCTCGAAGGCCGTCATCAAGGCGGTCATGGCGGCGCTCAGCACGGCTCCGACGAGAAGCCAGGGCAGCCGCCGCCCGGCGCGCCGGATCGGAGGATCCTCCAGCGCGGCCGTGGCGCTCTGGCGCTCGTGGAGAATGCCTGCGAGGCGATGCAGATCCTCGTGGTGCTCGTGGGCCAGCACCGTCAGCAAGGCCCCGGGCGGGACGACGCCTCGCGCGCGGCCGTCCGCGCCGACGACCGGAAGCGCGGTCACGCCGGCCTCCCCCGCCAGCTCGGCCGCGCGCTCCTGATGCAGCATCGGCTCTACCGACGGGATGTCGTGGCGAACGAGCTTGCCGAGCGGCACCTCGGGATCGGCAACGAGGATGTCGCGCAAGTCGGCTGCGCCGTGGTAGAGGCCTGAGCCCGTCGAGACCAGCACGAGGTCGATGCAGCCGAGCCGCACGGCGCGAAGGCGCGCACGCACCGCGCCCGCTGTCTCGTCGAGCGTCGCGGTGAGCACGTCCTCGGTGACGAGTGTTCCGATCGCCTTGGACTTCGTCATGGTCAGGCCCGCCGATGCCACGCCGCTTCGAGCATCCTCGCGCGCACTTGGCGTGGATTCGACGCATAACGCAACTCGTCTCGACGTCACTGAATGGTAACATCGACGACCTAATTGTCGCTCGGATGCGCCCTCGGGGAAACGACCATCGCCACCGCGCAGCAGACGCAGATCGTTCATGCCGCCGTCGCAGGCCGCGTGCGGCTACGCCATCCCGGGCTCGTCGCTCGAGACGGCCTCGCTGACAGCGTCTCGGCGTCGCTCGCGCAATGCGCCGGCGTCATTGCGGTCCGGGCGAGTTGCCTGACCGGGTCGGTCCTCGTTCTTTTCGCCGCTCCTGCAACGCCCGACGTCCTCGCTCGCGCGATCGACGCCGTCCTGTCGGACGGCTCGGCACCGGCAGCGCAAAAGCCACGACAAACGTCGGCCGGGCTCCCCGCCGTTCGACCGGAAGGCTCGGCCTGGCACGAGCTCCCGGCCGATACGATCGCTGAAATGCTCGGGACGTCGGTCTACAAGGGCCTGATCTCCGAGGAAGCCCTGCGACGCCTCGGCACCCATGGCCCGAACGCGCTCGCGCGAGTCGAGCCACGCTCGTCACTCGCGCTTTTCAGCGAGCAGCTGAAGAGCCTTCCGATCGCGCTCCTCGGCGTGTCGGCCGTGCTATCCCTCGCCACCGGCGGCGTGGCCGATGCAATCGTCATCGCGGCCGTCGTGCTTCTCAACGCTTGTATCGGGACCGCGACCGAACGTCAGGCCGAGCGGACGATCCTCGGCCTTTCCAGCACCGCGGCACGGCCCGCGACGACCATCCGCGGCGGGCGCCGGCTCCTCGTCGCGGCCGAGGATCTCGTCCCCGGCGATCTCGTTCTGCTCGAACGGGGCACGCAGGTCCCCGCAGATGCCCGGGTCGTGACCTCGGACGATTTCACGATCGACGAATCCGCGCTGACCGGCGAGGCGCTGCCGGTCGCCAAGGCCGCTGGCGCTCTCCTGCCCCCGGACACGGTCCTTTCGGACCGCACCAACATGGTCTTCCGGGGGACGGCCGTCACCGGAGGCTCGGCCGCGGTCGTCGTCACCGCGACCGGACCCTCGACCGAGATCGGCCGGCTCCAGACCCTTCTCGGGACGATGCGTCCGCCCGAGACCCCGATCCAGCGCCAGCTCGGCGATGTCGAGCGCGAGCTCGTCGTCATCAACGGGCTCATCTGCGCGGCCGTGTTCGGGATCGGCATGATGCGTGGCCACGGACTTCTCCCCGTGCTGCGCAGCGCCATCTCCCTCGCGGTCGCGGCGATTCCCGAAAGCCTTCCGGCCGTAGCGACGACGACGCTCGCGCTCGGCATCCAGGACATGCGCCGGCACGACGTGCTCGTCCGCAAGCTCGAGGCGGTCGAGACGCTCGGCGCCGTCGAGGTCGTGGGCCTCGACAAGACCGGGACGCTCACCGAGAACCGCATGGCGCTCGCCGCCGTTCATGCCGACGGTGCGTTGCTCACGCTCGACGCGGGGGCGCTCACGATGGACGGGCGCGATACGCCCGCCGCGTCTCGTGACGAGATTCGCCGCCTGCTCGAATGCACGGCGCTCTGCAGCGATGCCCTCGTTCGCCCCTCCGCCGCCGGCCCCGTCATCGAGGGAACCCCGACGGAAAGCGCGCTCGTCGAAGCCGCCTTCGCGCTCGGCATCGACGTCGAGGCCCTGCGCCGATCCCACCTCGTGCTCGCGAGCGCCGCGCGCGGCGACGGACGCAAGCGCATGACCACCTTGCACGAGACCGCGGGCGGCGGCCGGCTCGCCTGCGTGAAGGGCGATCCGGTAGAGGTGCTGGCGCGGTGCACCTCGAGGCGTACGGCGAGCGGCGCCGTGGCGCTCGATCCGGCCGCGCGTGCGGAGATCGTCGAAGCCAACGAGCGCATGGCGGCTCGGGCCTTGCGGGTCCTCGGCGTCGCGAGCGCCGCGCACGAGATCGATCTCCACGACGAGCAGGAGCTCGTCTGGCACGGCCTCGTCGGCCTCGCCAACCCGATCCGGTCGAGCGTGCGCCCCGCGCTCCGGAACCTCCACGGCGCCTCGGTGCGCACGGTCATGATCACCGGCGACCAGAGCACCACTGCCTTCGCCATCGCGCGAAGCCTCGACCTCGGCAACGGCGGCGACCTCACCGTCCTCGAGGCCGGCAAGATCGCGGGCGTCCCCGAGGATGCGCTCGCCGCTCTCGTCGACAAGGCACAGGTCTTCGCGCGGGTGACCCCCGTCGACAAGCTCGACATCGTGAAGGCACTGCAGGCCAAGGGCCATGTCGTCGCGATGACGGGCGACGGGATCAACGACGGCCCGGCCTTGCGCGCCGCCGATATCGGCATCGCGATGGGCGGAGACGGCACCGATGTCGCCCGCGAGGTGGCGGATATCGTGCTGGCCGGCGACGACCTCGAAGGGATCGTCGAGGCGCTGCGGCTCGGCCGCGCGACCTTTGCCAATATCCGCAAGGTCCTGCGCTATCTCGTCTCGACCAATGCGGCGGAGACCTTCACCATGCTCGGCGGCTCCTTTGTCGGCGGCGGCGAGGCGCTGACGCCGATGCAGCTCCTCTGGCTCAACCTCGTCTCCGACGTGCTGCCGGCAATCGCGCTCGGCATCGAGGCGCCCGAGGCGGATGTCCTCGACCGGCCGCCGCACGACTCGAATCAGCCGATCCTGACGCCGTCGGATTTTCGGTCTCTCCTGCGCGAAGGCGTGATCATGGGCGCCGCCACGCTCGCGGGCTATTTCGCGACCGGGGGCGCTGCCGCGGCCCATGCACGGGCGAGCACGGTGGTCTATCACGGGCTCGTCGCCGCTCAGTTCCTCCACGCGATCGCCTGCCGCTCGCAGACGGAGGGCTTCAGCCGGGAGTTCACACGGCCTCCGAGCCCGAGGCTCTATGGCGCGCTCGCGATCTCGGGCATGCTGCAGGCCACGACCCAGGCCTTCCCTGCGGCGCGGCGCCTCTTCGGCCTCGCGCCCATCGGGCCCGCCGATCTCGCGGCGATCGGCGCGATCGCGCTCGCCAGCACATTCGCCAACGAGATCGCGGGCCGGCTCGCGCGAGGCCGCCCGAAAGGTCGCCACGCGAGGGGGCGGTGATGGCTTCCGCCATGATCTTCACATCCGAATCGGTGACGCCCGGTCATCCCGACAAGCTCTGCGACCAGATCAGCGATGCCGCGATCGACGCCTTTCTCCGCGCCGACACCGGCGCGCGCGCCGTGGTCGAATGCGCGATCGCCACCGGCATCGTCTTTCTCGCCGCCCGTTTCGCGTCCGAGGCGCCTGTCGACCTGCCCTCGATCGCCCGCAAGGTGATCGCCGACGCCGGCTATGTGGACAATGGATTCGACGCGCGCAGCTGCTCGATCCTCACGAGCTTCGTCGAGCTTCGGGGACCGATGCGCGACCCGCCTGCCCTGCTGCACGACGACGCGGCGATCGAGGCAGCGGTCGCCCAGGATCAAGCCAATGTGTTCGGCTATGCCTGCCGCGACACGACGGAGCTGATGCCGCTCCCGATCAGCCTCGCGCATCGGCTCGCACGCAGCCTCGACGATGCACGCAGGAACGGTGCGCCCGGGCTGTCGCCGGACGGGAAGACTCAAGTATCGATCGAATATCGGGGCGACCGTCCCGCGCGGATCCACACGATCTCGCTCACCACCGCGGTGACCCCGGACGCCGACGCGCAGGGGCTCGACGATGGGCTCCGGAGCCTGGTGCTCGCGAGCTTGCGCGAGGATGCGCTCGCCCCCGATGCCGCGACGAAAATCCACATCAACCTCGGCGCGACCACCGAATCCGGCGGGCCCGCGCGCCATGCGGGCCTCACTGGCCGCAAGAACGGGATCGACACCTATGGCGAGATCGCGCGCCAGAGCGGCGCCGCGCTCTCCGGCAAGGATCCCTCGCGCATCGATCGGATCGGCGCCTATGCCGCCCGCCACGCCGCGAAGAATGTCGTCGCCGCAGGCCTCGCCGATCGCTGCGAGGTCCATATCGCCTATGCGATCGGCCGCGCACGGCCGCTCAGCCTCTCGGTCGAGACCTACGGCACCGGGCGGGTAGACGACGGCGAGATCGCAGCGCGGCTCGAGCGCGTGCTCGATCTGCGTCCGCTCGCGATCGCGGACCGTTTCGCGCTCAGGACCCGGCCTGTGGCCGCTCCCGACACCGGCTTCTATCGACCCCTCGCCGTCTATGGGCATTTCGGCCGCGCCGACCTCGAGCTCCCGTGGGAACGGCTCGATCTCGTCGAGGTGCTGCGCGGGTAGAAAATTGTCCAGCCCCCGAGGACGGAGAGCAAACTCATCGACAGCTTTCGGAGCCGATGTCGACCGCCCGAAAGGATTCTTGTTTCCGCGCTATTCGGCCTCGTCGAGGGGGCCGGCACTCGGGCCGAGCCCGCCGAGGCGCGACGCATACCACAGAAGAGTGAGGGCCGGTGGCAAGGCCCTGCCCTTCCCCAGCTGCCAGAGCGCCAGTCCCGCGAGTCCTGCGGCGAGCGCGAGCTTCGGATCGACGGGGAGCTTCGGCCATGCGAGCTCCGGCGAAAGCGCCCCCGCCTCCGCCTCACCCAGACGAAAGAGCCCGGCCTTCTCGGCCGCGGCACCGATCTCCTCGAAGGGTCCGAAATGTCGGATCAAAACGCTGCCGGTCAGCGCCGAGACCTCGACCTTCGTGACGCCGGGATGTGCCGAAAGCCCGGCCGCGAGCGTCGCGAAGAAAGCCTGGTTGCCTTGGTGCGCGACAATTCTCAGCCGCACCCGGCCGGGCATGGCGTGGACGATCTCCGCGAGCGGAAGCGCATCAGGCATGCGGGGATGCCGGGTCGGCGGCAGCCTCGACAGCCGCCTCGTCCTGCGCTTGCTGCGCCTTGGCGGCCGCCTCGGCCTCGGCCTTTGCTTTCGCCATGACCTCGGCCAAAACCTCCTGCGTCACCTCGGCCTTGGCCTCGGCATAGAGGTCTTCCGCCGCCTCGGCGACCTCGGCTCCCTTGACCTTCGCCTCGTGGATCACGTGCAGCGCCGCCTTCAGCGCGGCTTTTGCAGCCGGGCGTCCGTGCTTGGCGAGCTGCGGTCCATAGACCACGGCTCCCGCCGCCCCCGCGACCGCGCCCACCACAACGCCGACCAGGCCAGCCAAAGGCCACATGTGTCATTTCTCCCGCACTCGGCGAAACGTGGGTGTCGCCGGTCGCCTCGGAGCGATTTCCGATTCATTCTAATCGAAAAGCGCTCTACATTCTTGGTTTCTCGCATCTTCGCGACGCGAAGCGGAGGCCGCTTCGCCGGAAAATGCTCCGTGGCGCATGCGCGCCGCAAATCCCACGACCTTGCTGGCACGGCCGCACCTCCTGCAGGATGCCGGACGCGGCAAGTCCGAGCCGAGACCTTGCGTCATGTCATGCGCGTGACGGCACGAGGCCGGTACCTTCGCCGCGAAGTGCGACAGAGTCGTGAAGGATCGATCGTGGCAGAAGCCTGGAAGGGCCTGAGCAGCGCCGAGGCCGCGCAAAGGCTCGAGGCGGAAGGCTACAACGAGCTGCACCGTACCCAGAGCCGCACCCTGCGGCGTATCGCCTATGACGTGGTGAGCGAGCCCATGTTCGGGCTCCTGATCGCCGCGGGTCTCGTCTATCTCGCCCTCGGAGACCTGGGCGAGGCTCTGCTACTGCTCGCCTTCGCCTCGATCTCGGTCACGATCGCGATCGTGCAGGAGGCCCGCAGCGAGCGCGTGCTCGAGGCGCTTCGCGATCTCACGAGCCCGCGCGCCCTCGTCATCCGCGACGGCGAGCAGAGGCGCATTCCCGGCCGTGAGGTCGTCCGCGGCGATCTCCTCATGCTCGGCGAGGGCGACCGCGTCGCCGCCGACGCCGTCCTCGTCTCGGTTTCGGACCTCTCGATCGACGAATCCCTCCTCACTGGCGAATCCGTCCCTGTCCGCAAGCTGGCAGCCGAGGGTTCCGCGGTCATGACGAAGCCCGGCGGAGACGATCTTCCTTGCGTGTTCTCGGGCACGCTCGTCGCGCGCGGGCAAGGCCTCGCCAAGGTCCGCGCGACAGGTCGCCACAGCGAGATCGGCAAGATCGGCGAGGCTCTCGGCGGAATCGAGACCGCGCCGCCGCGCCTGAAGCAGGAGACCGGGCGCCTCGTGCGCATTGTCGCCGCCTTCGGCCTCGTGGCCTGCGTCCTCGTGGTCCTTCTCTACGGATTCACCCGAGGCTCGTGGCTCGAGGCCTTCCTCGCCGGGATCGCACTCGGCATGTCGATGCTCCCCGAGGAATTCCCCCTCGTCCTTACCGTCTTCCTCGTGATGGGCACCTGGCGGATTTCGCGAGCTCGCGTGCTGACGCGCCGCGCCTCCGCGATCGAGACGCTCGGAGAGGCGAGCGTGCTCTGCACCGACAAGACCGGGACGCTCACCCTCAACCGCATGACCATCGTCGAGCTCGTCGCCGACGGGGATGTGCTGACGATCGGGCAAAGCTCGGCGCGCTGGCCGGAGAAATTCCTCCGCCTCGTGGATCGCGGGCAGCTCGCCAGCGCGAGCGACCCTTTCGATCCGATGGAGAAAGCCTTTCACACGCTCGCTGCGCAATTGCCGGGGTCGAGCGACGTGGAGCCGGACCGGGCGCCGATCAAGGTCTACGGGCTTCGTCCGGACCTCCTCGCCGTGACGCAGGCCTGGAAAGGCCGTGGCACTGCCGCCCATGTCGTCGCGGCCAAGGGTGCGCCGGAAGCGATCGGCTTGCTCTGCAGGCTCGACCCCGAAGCGCTCGGCGCCCTCCGCGCCGACGCGGAGACGATGGCCCGCCGCGGCCTCAGGGTCCTCGCCGTCGCCGAGGCGGAATTCGCCAGCGAGGACTGGCCCGAGACGCCGCAGGGCTTCGGCTTCCGCTTCCTCGGCCTCGTCGGGCTCGCCGATCCGCTACGCCCCTCGGTGAAGGCCGCGGTGCGCGAATGCCGGGCCGCCGGCATTCGGGTGGTGATGATCACCGGCGACTTTCCCGCGACCGCTCGGGCCATCGCCCGCGACGCCGGGCTCTTCGCAGACGAAGTCGTGACCGGCGAGGATATCGCGGCCACGCCCGAGGCGGACTTGCCCGGGCTCGTCGCGCAGGCCTGCGTCTTCGCGCGCATTCTTCCGGGCCAAAAGCTCGCCATCGTCCGCGCCTTGAAGGCCGAGGGGGCGGTCGTCGCCATGACCGGTGACGGCGTGAACGATGCGCCGGCGCTGAAAGCCGCCGATATCGGGATCGCGATGGGAGGACGCGGCACGGATGTCGCCCGCGAGGCCTCGTCCATCGTGCTCCTCGACGACGATTTCGGCTCGATCGTGAAGACCGTTCGTCTCGGCCGGCGGATCTACGACAACCTCCGCAAGGCCATGGGTTTCATCCTCGCGGTCCATGTCCCGATCGCGGGCCTCGCGCTGCTGCCGCTCCTCACCGGCCTGCCCTTGATCCTGATGCCGATCCACATCGCCTTCCTGGAGATGGTGATCGACCCGGTCTGCTCGGTGGTGTTCGAGGCCGAGAAGGAGGAGAAGGGGATCATGGACCGGCCCCCGCGGGCCGTGGCGAGTCGCTTGTTCTCTATGAGCCTCGTCCTCTGGAGTCTCGTGCAAGGCGCCCTCGCGCTTTGCCTCGTCGCCCTGATCTATCTCGCGGCGAGCCTGCACGGATTGCCCGAGGCCGAGGTCCGCGCGCTGACCTTCGTCACCTTGGTGCTCGCGAATTTCGCCCTGATCCTCGTCAACCGATCCTTCGCCGATACGTTTGCCGCGACATGGCGCTGGGACAATCGGGCGCTTTGGGTGGTGATGGTCGTGACGGCCTCGCTCCTCGGCCTCGCCTTGGCCTTCGAGCCGGCCCGAGTTCTGTTCCGATTCGGGCCTTTGCACACCGAGGATCTCGGCCTCGCCTTTGCCGCGGGCGTGGGCCTCGTTGTCGTCCTCGAATCCCTGAAGCGCTTCTGGCAGGCGCGCCTCGTCGGGTAGAGCGGCTTCCGTTCCGGTGGAAACGGCAACCAGCCCTACTTTCTTGCTTTGTCGCATTTTCGCATCGATGTCGATCGATCGAAACATCGAGATCGAGCTGCGAGCCGGTGTCCGGTTCGTTGGGAATTGCCTTAGAGCGGGATGAGGAAAAGTGGACAGCGGTTTTCCGGCGCAATCGCGTTTACGCAGATTGCGTAAGCTTATCTGCCTATCTCGCTCTGAACTCCTGGAATCGATCACGATGACGTTGGATCGATTCGATCCAAAGTCATCGTGATCGAGTGACATAGGGGCCGCTCGAGGGCGGCCCCAGGATAGACCCTTCGTCCGAGCCTGCGGCTCAATATCGGTAGTGGTCCGGCTTGAACGGCCCCGATTGCGGCAGCCCGAGATATTGTGCCTGCGGCTCGGTGAGCTTGGTCAGCTTCACGCCGATCTTGTCGAGGTGGAGAGCCGCGACCTTCTCGTCGAGGTGCTTCGGCAGGGTGTAGACCTTGCGGGCGTAGTGGCCCTGCTTCGTCCACAGCTCGATCTGCGCGAGCGTCTGGTTGGTGAAGGAGGCCGACATCACGAAGGACGGATGGCCCGTCGCATTGCCGAGGTTGACGAGCCGGCCCTCCGAAAGCAGGATGATCCGCTTGCCGTCGGAGAACTCGATCTCGTCCACCTGCGGCTTCACGTTGTGCCATTTGAAGTTGCGCAGGCCCGCGACCTGGATTTCCGAGTCGAAATGGCCGATGTTGCAGACGATGGCCCGATCCTTCATCGCCCGCATGTGATCGACGGTGATGACATCGACATTGCCGGTGCAGGTCACGAAGATGTCGGCGCGGGGCGCCGCGTCCTCCATCGTGACGACCTCGTAGCCCTCCATCGCCGCCTGCAGCGCGCAGATCGGATCGATCTCCGAGACGAGCACCCGGCAGCCGGCATTGCGCAGCGACGCGGCGGAGCCCTTGCCCACATCGCCGAAGCCCGCGACCATCGCGACCTTGCCGGCCATCATCACATCGGTGCCGCGGCGAATGCCGTCCACGAGCGACTCGCGGCAGCCGTAGAGATTGTCGAACTTCGACTTCGTGACCGAGTCGTTGACGTTGATCGCCGGCCAGAGGAGCTTGCCCTCCTTCTCCATGAGGTAGAGGCGATGGACGCCCGTGGTCGTCTCCTCGGAGACGCCGCGGATACTGTCGCCGCACTTGGTGTACCAGCCGGGATTCGACACGAGCCGCTTCTTGATCGCCGCGAAGAGGATCTCCTCCTCCTCGTTTCCCGCTTTGTCGAGAAAGGCCGTGTCACCGGCCTCGGCGCGAATGCCGAGGTGGATCAGGAGCGTCGCGTCACCACCATCGTCGAGGATCATGTTGGGCGTGCCGCCGTCGCCCCATTCGAAGATCTTGTGGGTATATTCCCAATAGTCGTAGAGGCTCTCGCCCTTGCGCGCGAAGACCGGGATGCCGGCCTCTGCGATCGCGGCGGCGGCATGGTCCTGGGTCGAGTAGATGTTGCACGAGGCCCAGCGGATATCCGCGCCGAGCGCCTTCAAGGTCTCGATCAGCACCGCGGTCTGGATCGTCATATGGAGCGAGCCCGCGATCCGCGCGCCCTTCAAGGGCTGCGATGGGCCATATTCGGCGCGCGTCGCCATCAAGCCCGGCATCTCGGTCTCGGCGATCGCCAGCTCCTTGCGGCCCCAGGCGGCGAGCCCGATGTCGGTGATGGCGTAATCATTGAACGAATGGGTCATGGATCCTCGCGCTCCCATGGATGACGCCGGCTCTATAGCAGGGCGTTGCACGGCAGGCAATAAAGATATAAGCAAGTCTTTATATGCATCTCCAAGCGACCGGGCGCTCCTCCGGCCTCCGCGGGCTCGCCACGGCGAGATGGCTTCCGGCTCTCGACATGGACGACCTCCCCGACCTGCCGCCGAACGCCTTCCTCAAGGAGGACACCGCGCCCGACACCCTGTTCTATTCCGAGCCGCGCTTCGTCACCCATATCGACGGACATGCGGTCGCGGCCGTCATGGCGCTCTATCGCGAGCTCTTCCCGCGAGGCGGCACGATCCTCGATCTCATGTCGAGCTGGATCAGCCATCTGCCGCGCGACGTGCCCTATGCCCGTGTCGTGGGTCACGGGATGAATGCCCAGGAGCTCGCCGCCAACGCGCAGCTCACCTCCTATTTCGTGCAGGACCTGAACTCCGATCCCCTGCTGCCGCTCGAAACCGCGAGCTTCGACGCCGCGGCGATCTGCGTCTCGATTCAATATCTCCAATCCCCGATCGCAGTCCTGCGCGAGCTCCGCCGCGCGCTGAAGCCCGGTGCCCCTCTGGCGATCACCTTTTCGAACCGCTGCTTCCCGACCAAGGCCGTGGCGATCTGGCAGGCACTCACCGACGAGGCACATCTCGAGCTCGTCGGCTATTATCTCGAGAAGGCCGGATTCGTCGCGATAGAGCAGCGCATGCTCGTCACTCGTGGACAGGGCTTCGATCCGCTCTTCGCCGTCGTCGGCCGGGCATCCACGTGACGTGAGATTGTCCGCCGGCGCTTGCTTCTCGAGGAGGCGTCCGTGCTCTGCTTTTATTCCTTCACCGCCGCGGGAAGGATCGCGGTCGATCTCGACGCCAAGCTCGTTCCGCCCGAGGTGAGCTGGATCGACGCCTTCAGGCCGGAACGGCGCGAGATCGACTTCCTGGAGCGCGCGCTCGGGATCGAGGTGCCGAGCTTCGCCGATCTCTCCGAGATCGAGAGCTCGAGCCGCCTCTACAGGGAAAAGGACCATTTGTTCCTGTCGACGCCGACACATTTCCGCACGGTCGGCGGGACACCGCGAACGACCCCGCTCGGCTTCGTCGTCGCGAAGGACAGGCTGCTCACGATCAGGTTCAAGCCGCTCAAGGCTTTCGATCACCTGCACGATCACCTCGCCAAGAAGGCCGTGGAGCTGCCCGGGGGCCTCGGCGCCTTGCTCGTCGTCCTCGAGGGCATCATCGAGCACACGGCGGACGAGCTCGAGGCGATCGCCGCGGATCTCGATGCCATTGCCGACGAGATCTTCGACGGCGAGAGCGCGCCGAAGCAGGAGGACCGTACCCGCCCGGCCGGAGACCATCTGCGCCAAGTGCTCCGTAGAATCGTGCGGACCGGCGATCATGCAGCGAAGATCAGCGATATCCTGCTCGGCATGGCGCGTATGATTCCCTACGTGACGACCAACACTCCGGAGCCCTTGCCGGCCGACTGCAAGACCAGGTTCAAGAGCCTGATGCGCGACGTCGCCTCCCTCAGCGACTATGAAAAGCGGCTGACCGAGCAGATACAGTTCCTGCTCGATGCGACGCTCGGCCTCACCAACATCGACCAGAACGACATCTTCCGGATTCTCACCGCCGTGTCGGTGGTAGGGATCCCGCCGACCTTCATCGCGAGCCTCTACGGGATGAATTTCGAGTTCATGCCCGAGCTCAAATGGACCTACGGCTATGCCTACGCGCTCGGCCTCATCGCCGTCTCGGCGCTTCTCCCCATCCTGTGGTTCAAGCGGAAAGGCTGGTGGTAGCCCCCGCACGCCACTCGACCGGCGCCGTACCTACGAGGTCCCGCCGCCGAGCCACGCACCGGCACGTGTCGCGAGCCGACGCCAGAACGAGCTTCGCGAGCTGCCCTCCGATCGAGATCCATCGGCAAGCTCCCGTGTGCCTGCCCCCGTCACGCGAGGCGCAGCGAAGCGCAGCGTGAATCTCGCACCACCACCAGGAGCATCCGCGACAGTCACCGTCCCACCGTGCGCATCCATGATCCGCTTCACGATCGACAGGCCGAGGCCGGCGTTGCCCGACGCGCGCCGATCGCGACGCCAGAAGCGCTCGAAGATCACGTCGCGCTTGGCCTCGGGAACCCCCTCGCCGCGGTCGAGCACGGCGACCGTCGCATCCTCGCCGACGACGATCTCGACATCGGTTCCGGTCGGCGTGTGCTTCAATGCGTTTTCGACGAGGTTTCGGAGTGCTCGGCTCAGCATCTCGGCATTGCCGTCGACCGGGACAGCGGCTTGCGCACCCGTGAGAGCGATCGATTTTCCCTGAGCGAGCGCGAGCGGCGCGATGAACTCGGCCACCTCGGCGCATATCTTGCGCAGATCAGCCGTCTCTCCCGGCGCCACCACGAGGGTCTCGACCTCCGCCGTGTCGAGGAGCTGGCTGACCACACGACTCATTCCCTCGACATCGCGAAGCAGAGCTGCGCCGGCACAACGATCGGGAAAGGTCTCGAGCCGCATCCGCAGCACTGCGAGCGGCGTGCGCAGCTCGTGGGCCGCATCGGCGGTGAACTCGCGTTGCCGGCGAAAGCCCTCCTCGAGCCGATCGAGGGCCCTGTTGACCGCGATTACGAGCGGCTCGATCTCGCGCGGGATGTCGTCGGTGGGGAGCCTCGCGTCGATCCGTGTCGGGCCGATCTGCTCGGCGCGTTTCGAGACCAACAGCAAGGGCTGCACGGCACGGTGGAAGATCACGATGTCGGTTGCGAGCAGCGCAAGCAGGATAGGCACAGCGATCCAGCCGACGCGCTCGTAGAAGTTCGCGACGACATCGTTGACGAGGACTCCGCGGTGGCTGAGATCCTCGCCGACCTGAACCCACACGGTCCGGCCGTCGGACTCCTTTTGCAGGCTCGCTCCGAAGATGGTGCGATCCTCGCGCCGAGTTTCCAGGAAGGCGAGATCGGAGCTGCGATCATCATCGGGAAAGATCGGCGTCCCGTCCTTGCGTGAGGAGAACATCACGCGCCCCGACTCGTCGAGCACCGCATAGGCGTAGCGTCCGTAGGCTTCCGAGAACTGGCTGCGGAGCCCGGCGGGGAGATCGAGCGACCACCGTCCGTCCGGACGCGGCACCAGATGGCGCGCAAGCGACTCCGCCTCCCCGCGCATGGCCCACCTCTGGAGGTCCTGTACGTCGGCATCCAGTGCCCAATAGAGCGCGATCGGCATCAGGATCGCCGTGACGACCACAGCGCCAGCGTGCAGCAACATGATCCGCGACAGGGTCGAGGAGAACCGCTGCACCCTACTCGTCCTCCGTCAACATATAGCCCACGCCGCGAACCGTATGGATCTTGACCTTGGCACCGCGATCCGCGAGCTGCTTGCGTAGGCGGTGGACATAGACCTCGACGGCATTCGAGGCGACATCCCCGGACAGGCCGAATATCTGATCCTCCACGAGCTGCTTCGGCACGACGTTACCCTTGCGCCGCATCAAGATCTCGAGCACGGCCGTCTCGCGCGGCGACAGGACGTGTCGCTTGTCGTCGATGAGCACCTGCCGGCTGTCGGATTCGAACCCCACATTGGCGAGCCTCATCGAGGTGCCGAGGATCTGGCCGGGCCGGCGCAGGAGGGCCTCGACTCGCGCGACGAGCTCGGCGAAGGCGAAAGGCTTGACCAGATAGTCGTCGGCGCCGGCGCGAAGCCCGCTCACCCTGTCGTCCACGCCGTTTCTCGCGGTGAGGACGAGCACGGGGATCGAGTCCTTGCGCCGGTTCCGAAGCTCGCGCACGAGCGCCGTTCCGTCTCCGTCGGGAAGTCCGAGATCGAGGACGACCGCCGCATAGCGGATCGACGCCAGCGCAGCCTGCGCCTCGCTCGAGGTCCCGACGCCATCGACCTCGAAACCGGCGGCCCGCAAGCCTTTGGCGAGCAGCTCGGCGAGCTCCTCGTTGTCCTCGACGACGAGCAGCCTCATTGGACGCACACCTCGGAGCACGGCGCCGGCCACGCTGGTGCGAGCGCCCGGAGCACGGGCCTGGCGGTGTCACGAGCCATGCATAGGCGCGTCATGCGAATCCTCATCGATATCCTCCGTTTGGACCGCCACCAAATTCGGTCGAACCTGTAAGCGGCCTGTAAGGTGAAAAGACTATGAGGGGTCCTGCGTGCCAGTCGTTCGGGAGCGCTCCGGGAAAAGGAGCACCCGTCACGGATACGACATTTGCCGAAGCAAAGTCACCCGCAAGTCACGAAGGGTCCGACAAGATGATGGTGTCTCGTTCTGCCTTTTGCCACAAGCGGTGAGGACAACGGCACTCCAAGCTCGTTATCCGGCATCATCGTGATAGGCCGCGCGGGGTCGCTCGCCACGGGATCGCGTGGAATTCCCGCGCCCTCTTGCGATCGGCACGGAATTTCACGACGGCCGCAACCTGGGTTCCACACGACATGACGTTCCTCGCCCACACCAGCCGGGTGCTGTCGCAACGCGCGAAAGTCACGATCTTGCTCCTCGTGATCGCCGCGAGCGTGGGGGTGTTCTTCGAGCTCGCACGGGTGAGCCGCGGTAATACACAAGCCGAGGATCCGAAGGTGAAGGTCGGCTTGGTCGGCAAAGGCCTGTTTCGCCCGACCCAGGCCCAATGGGCCATGCTGACGGTTCAACCGGTCGAGCAGCAGAAGTTTCGCAACGAGGTCGTCACCGAGGGCAAGATCGCAGTCGACGAGGAGCGGATCACGCGTGTTTTCTCGCCCTACGCCGGCAGGATGAAGAAAATTCTCGCTCGCCCCGGTGACAAGGTCACCGAGGGCCAGCCGCTCTTCGTGATCGAGGCCGCCGATGCGGTGGATGCGCAGAACGATTTCATCGCGGCGGTCTCTACGCTCAACAAGGCGCGCTCTCAGGTACGATTGAACCAGATCGGCGAGCAGCGCTCGGGGGCGCTCTACAAAGACAAGGCGGGCTCGCTGAAGGACTGGCAGGAGGCTCAGACCAACCTGACCGCGGCACAGAACGACTTGCGATCCGCGGAAATCGGGCTCCAGGCGGTCCGCAATCGGTTGCGGCTCCTGGGCAAGACGGACGACGAGATCGACGCTTTCGAGAAGACCGGCAAGATCACGCCGGATTCGACGGTCTACTCGCCGATTTCCGGCACGATTCTTCAGCGCAAGGTCGGCCCGGGCCAGTTCATCGACGCGGGAGCCAGCGGGGGTGACCCGGTCTTCTCGATCGGAGACATCTCCAAGATCTGGCTCGTCGCCTATGTGCGCGAGGCCAATGTCGCGAAAGCCAAGGTCGGCGAGACGGTGAGGTTCACCGTGCTCTCCGCGCCGGACAAGGAATTCGTCGGCAAGCTCGATTACGTCTCGAGCTCGATCGACCCGACGAGCCGTCGGCTCACGGTCCGCGCCAATGTCGACAATTCCGAGGGCCTTCTGAAGCCCGAGATGTTCGCGCACGTGACGATCCTCGAGGAGGAGGGGAACTCGACTCCGGCGGTTCCCATCCAGGCCGTCGTGCAGGAAGGCGATGCTTCGCGTGTCTGGGTCGTGCGCGAAGGCGGTACGTTGGAGCTTCGCCCGATCGAGATCGGGCTCACGAACGGATCGATGGTTCAGGTGCTGAAAGGGATAAAGCCGGGCGAAAGCGTCGTGACCCGAGGCAGCTTGTTCATCGATCGGGCCGTCGACCTCAGCGGCTGATCGTGCTCGGGCGGGGGCCGATTTCCTCCCGTCTGCAACAAGGAGACATCGGCTCCGAGGATCGGAGGCGCTGCACGGTCCGGGCGGACCGCGGAGCGCTCCGATTCCAGGCGCTGCGGCACCCTCGAGCGACACCGAGCAAAGGCAATCACGATCGTGCGCAAACTCGTCGAATTCGCCCTCCGGCTGCGGACCCTCGTGGTCGTCTTGTTCGTCATGCTCCTCGCCGCGGGAGTCGTCGCATTCAATAGCTTGAATATCGAGGCCTATCCGGACCCGGTTCCGCCTCTGGTCGAGATCATCACCCAGAACCCCGGCCAGTCGGCCGAGGAGATGGAGCGCTATGTCACGATCCCCATCGAGACCGCCGTCTCGACGGCACCCTTCATGAAGGTGATGCGATCGAGCTCGATGTTCGGCCTGTCCGACATCAAGATGCAGTTCACCTACGACCTCACCTATGACGAAGCTACCCAGAAGATCTTGAACTTGCTCAGCCAAATGCCCCCGCTGGCAAGCCAGGCGCAGCCGACGATCTCGCCCTGGAGCCCGGTAGGCGAAATCTATCGCTACCAGCTCAAGGGCCCCCACGGCTACAGCGTGATGGACCTCAAGACGCTTCAAGACTGGGTCGTGAAGCGCCGACTGCGTGCCGTACCGGGGGTCATCGACGTGACCAGCTTCGGAGGCAAGACGAAGACCTTCGAGATTCGGGTCGATTTCGAGAAGCTCGTCGCCTTCGGCCTGACCCTGCCGCAGCTGATCGACACGCTCAACAAGAGCAATATCAATGTCGGAGGCCAAACCATCAACTCCGGGATGCAATCCGCGGTGGTGCGCGGCGTCGGCTTGATCCATTCGATCGACAACATCCGCGACACGATGGTGACGCAAGTCGAGGGAAATCCTGTCCGTGTCAGCGACATCGGCGAGGTGATCGTCGGCCACGAGCCGCGGCTCGGGATCATCGGCCTAGCCGACGACGACGATATTGTCGAGGGTATCGTCCTGATGCGTCGTGGGGCGGAAAGCACGCCGACCATCGAGGCGGTCAAGGCGGCGGTCGCGCTTATCAATTCTACGGGAGTCCTGCCGCCCGGCGTCTATATCGAGCGAATCTACGATCGCAGCGACCTGATCAAGATCACGACCCATACCGTCGTGCACAATGTCCTGTTCGGGATCGTGCTCGTCTTCTTCGTCCAATGGCTCTTCCTCGGTGACCTGCGCAGCGCGATCATCGTGTCGTCGTCGATCCCCTTCGCCTTCTTCTTCGCGATCACCATCATGGTGCTCCGCGACGAATCCGCGAACCTCTTGTCGATCGGTGCGATCGATTTCGGTCTCATCATCGATGCGACCGTCGTCATGGTGGAGAATATCTTTCGTCACCTCGCCGAGGCGACGGGGCATGCGAACGGCCAATATGTGACCCATTTGCGTGTCCCTGCCGGGTTCGACCGGAAGCGTGGGATCATCTACCGGGCCGCGAGCGAGGTGGACAACGCGATCCTGTTTTCGGCGATGATCATCATCGCTGGATTCATCCCCCTGTTCACGCTGAGCGGTGTAGAGGGCCATATCTTCGGCCCGATGTCCAAGACCTATGCCTACGCTCTCGCAGGGGGGTTGCTCGCCACTTTCACGGTCGCCCCTGCTCTGAGCTCCTATCTGCTTCCGGACAGGATCGAGCATGGGGAAACGCGGATGGTGAAGTGGATGAGCGATGGTTACGGTCGCCTGCTGGATTATGCGTTCGACCGCAAGGTCACCACGATAGCTTGCGCCGCGGTCCTGTTCGCGGTTGCGGTCCTGGCCGGGCATTCCCTGGGGCTCGAGTTCCTGCCGACCCTCGAGGAAGGTAATCTCTGGATCCGCGCCACCATGCCGCCTTCGATCTCGCTCGAGGCGGGCAACGAGACCGTCAACAAGATAAGGCGGGTCATCCAGAGCTATCCCGAGGTGATCACCGTCGCGTCCCACCAGGGGCGTCCCGACGACGGGACCGACCCGATCGGATTTTTCAACGCGGAATTCTTCGCTCCGCTCAAGCCTCGAGAAGAATGGCCGCAAGGTGTCGACAAGGAAAAGCTGACGAGCATTCTGTCGCAGAGGCTGAACGATTCCTTTCCCGGCGTCGAGTTCAGCTTTTCCCAAGCGATCTCCGACAACGTCCAGGAAGCCATTTCCGGGGTCAAGGGCGAGAACTCTCTGAAGATCTTCGGCGGAAATCTCGAGACGCTCACCGAGATCGGCAACAAGATCAAGGCGGTGATGTCCACCATTCCCGGCGTCGCGGATTTGACGGTCTATACCTCGCTCGGCCAGCCGACCGTCCGCATCGTCGTCGATCGAATCGCCGCCGGCCGCTACGGCCTCACGCCGGGTGACGTCAATTCGGCGATCCAAGCGGCGATCGGGGGCCAGGCCGCCGGCGACCTCTACGAGGACGGCAGCGATCGCCATTTTCCGATCGTCGTGCGTCTGGCGCCGAAATATCGCGAGAACGTCGAGGCGATCAGCAATCTCGCGATCGGCGTCCAGGATCCCACCACCAACAAGGTCACGCAAATTCCCCTGAAGGAGCTCGCTGACGTCCGCATGGTATCGGGTGCCTCCTTCATCTACCGCGAGCAACAGCAGCGATATGTCCCCGTGAGGTTCAGCGTTCGCGGACGCGACCTCGGCAGCACCATCTACGAGGCGCAGCGTCGCATCGCGGAGGAGGTGCACTTGCCCGCGGGCTATCGGCTCGAGTGGGCGGGGTCCTTCGGAAGCCTCCAGGATGCGCTCGCCCGCCTCGAGGTCATCGTGCCGTTGACGATCGTGCTGATCGGCATGCTGCTCTACATCCATTTCGCCTCGGTCGTGGATATGCTGCTCGGGCTCAGCGTCATCCCGATGGCCGTGATCGGCGGCATATTCGCCCTCGTGCTGACACACACGCCGTTCAGCGTCTCGGCGGCAATCGGCTTCATCGCTCTGTTCGGCATCTCGGTCATGGAGGGAATCATTCTCCTCTCCTATGTCAATCAGCTGATCGACGACGGCGTGGAACGGGAAACCTCGATCCTGCAGGCGTGCAAGACCCGCTTCCGTCCGGTCATGATGACCTGCTGCGCGGCATGCGTCGGCTTGCTGCCGGCGGCTTTCTCGACGGCGATCGGATCGCAAGTCCAGCGTCCCCTCGCCCTCGTCGTCGTCGGAGGGATCCTATTGGCCCCGGCGCTGGTCCTGATCCTGTTTCCCGTCCTGATTTCGCTCTTTTCTCGACGCAAATCCCCTGCGGTGCGTGCGGATGCCGCGCTCGCGCCTGTGGAATAATCTCGAGAAGGACACGAAATCGCCCGGACTTTCCTGGCACGGTCGCTCAGAGCGGGATGAGCAAAAGCGTTCAGCGGCTTTCCACCCGCATCCCGCTCTAGACGTTTGGAATCGATCACGTTTCATGACCTTGGGTCGATTCGATCCAAGGTCATCGTGATCTAGCTCCGGTCGAGCGAGGGGAGACGGGAAGTCATGGCGAGACACTTTCGGCGGCGACTCGGCGGCGTCGCGATCGCGGCGCTCCTGCCCGCGGGATGCGCTGTCGGGCCTGATTTCCAGCCTCCGGAGCCGCCCGCCGTCGCCTCGTACCTGCCCGGAACGGGCCGGTCAGCCAAGGCCGAGGAAAGCGTGCCCGGCCGCACGATCGCCCATGGCGCGGACATCTCCGCCAATTGGTGGGAGCTGTTCCGCTCGCCCGCGCTCGACCGCCTCGTCCAGGACGGGATCGCGCACAACCAGGATTTGCGCGCGGCCGAGGCGGCGGTGCGTGTGGCGCAGGCCAATGCCCGCGCCCAGCGCGGCGCCTTGTTCCCGATCGTCACCGCGGGCTTCGATGCCAGCCGCACGGTGACACCCTACAAGGCTGTCGATACCAATGCCGCCACAGGGGCCTCGGTCTACAGTCTCTACACGCCTCAAGTCACGGTCGCCTTCGTGCCCGACGTGTGGGGCGGGACACGACGCGCACTCGAATCGACAGTCGCACGAGTGGAGCTCGCGGCCTTCGAGCGCGAGGCACTCTATCTCACTCTCGCCTCCTCGATCGCGCTTGCTGCGATCGAGGAGGCGAGGCTCGACGGGCAGATCGCAGCGACACGGCGCATCATCGAGCTGCAGAGCCAATTGCTCGACATCCTGCGCAAGCAGAACGAGCAGGGCCAGATCGCGCTTCCCGACGTCGTTTCGCAGGAGACCGCGGTCGCCCAGGCGCGGCTTCTCCTCCCGCCGCTCGAGCGCCAACTCGCTCAGCAGCGCCATCTCCTCGCCTTCCTCACCGGACGCTTCCCGAACGAGGCCGGCGTCGCGACCTTCCGCTTCGCCGCATTCAGCCTGCCGCGCCGGCTACCGCTCAGCCTGCCCGGCGACCTCGTGCGCCAGCGCCCGGATATCCGCGCTGCGGAAGCGAACCTCCACGCCGTGAACGCGCAGATCGGTGTCGCGATCGCCAATCGCTTGCCGCAGGTCACGATTGCGGGCAGCGCTGGCGTCACCGGGCTCAGCATCGCCCAATTGTTCACGCCGGGGACTGCGGCGGCACTGATCGCGGGCTCGGTCGCGCAGACCGTGTTCGACGCCGAGACGCTCGAGAGCCGCCAGCGTGCGGCCGAGGAGGCGACCCTTCAGGCGCTCGCCCAATATCGCAGCACCGTTCTGGCCGCCTTCCGGAACGTGGCCGACGTGCTCAGGGCGCTGCAGGCGGATGCCCGCGCGATGGAGGCCGCCACTGCCGCCGAGCGATCGGCGTCGCAAAACATCGATCTCATTCGCCAGCAGGTCGAGCAGGGCCAGGCCAGCATCCCGATCCTGCTCGTGGCGCAGCAGGCCTTTCTGCAGACCTCGCTCGCGCTCGTCGATGCGAAGGCCGCCCGCCTCGCCGATACGGTCGCCCTGTTCCATGCGCTCGGCGGCGGCTGGTGGAACCGCGTGGCCCTGCTTCCGCCGGTCGAGAAAGACTTGTAGGTCATCGGCCGCCGAACCGGGGCCGCGCGGGAAGTGACCGGGGCCATCGAGCCGTCAGCTCACGCCTTCGGCTTGCAGACGAGCCTCGTGAAGCGGCCGTCCTCGTGGATGAGGAACAAATCCCCGGTAAAGTTGAAATATTCGCCAATCACGCCACCCGCCGCGAACCTCAACTGGATCGGATTGCGCGAGACGACGCGCGCCTTCGTCGGCTTGTCCAACCACGGCAGGCCGAGCATCACGAGTGCCTTGCCGTCCGTCACGAAAGAAACCGTCTCCGTGTTCGGAAATGGGTCGCCCACCTTCGAGAAGCTGTTCCCGCTGCAGGTGAGATCGAGTGCTGACGTTTGGGCCGCGGCGCGTGGTGCTGCGAATGCGGCGAAGGCAGCAATCAGTCCAGTGGCGGCGGCAATCGAACGGCAAGCTCTATAGTCCAATTCCATCATCCCATCCCCCCGAGCATGCGCGATCCGTCGGACTGAGCCTCGTCGTGAGGAAATCCTGCCCGATGCCGCCTTGAACCATGCCGGAAGGACACGTGTCGATCAACCGAATTACCGCCACATTGTCCGTCCTATGGGCGGCTGCCCGTCGGCGTGTAGTGCATCGGGTACAATCCCTATGAA
Source organism: Beijerinckiaceae bacterium (assembly GCA_024304885.1). Lineage (GTDB taxonomy): Bacteria > Pseudomonadota > Alphaproteobacteria > Rhizobiales > Beijerinckiaceae > Methylocapsa. Next base: position 1,057,804 of record JALJOM010000003.1, on the reverse strand, counting down.
GCTCGGAGCTCCGAAAAGTCTACGGCCCGACGTGCTCGGACCGACGATAGAGACGGTCGAGGCCGGAAATCACATCCGCGGAGCGTTGCCCGGCAACTCCGCGAGGCAAAAGGTTGCATCTGCAGGCGCTCGAGATAGGATTTCATCCGTTCGTCACCAAACCTCCGCTGCTTGCCCGAGACAATCATGGGTTACCTCTCACCTTATTTCGAGCACGACGTTTTCGTCAGCTATTCGCACGGCGACCCCCACGGCAAAGGGACCTCCGTCCTCAAGAGCTGGACCTCCGGCCTCCTGAACGAGCTCGAAGAACATATCCTTGCGATCGATCCGGAATTCGAAGAACTCGCGATCTGGCGTGACGAGAAACTAGATCCCACACAACTGCTGACACCCGAGCTGAAAGCAAGAGTGAAATCCTCTGCGATACTATTCATCGTCATGTCACCGCATTACCTGAAATCGCGGTGGTGCGGTGACGAGCTGTCCTGGTTCAAAGAGCAAATCCAGGATCGCGCACGCGACCCGGAGCGGGTCTTCATCATTCGTGCCGTGCGGACCGATACGGGGAAATGGCCGGATTTCTTGCGCGACGAACGCGGATTTGCGCCGCTCGGCTTCGCCTTTCATCACCCGGAAAACGATGCACCGTTTTGCTGGGCGGGAAGCGATGCGGAAAGAAAGGAGTACTTGCAGTGCCTGGGAACGCTGCGAACGACACTCATGAAACGACTCCGCGAGTTGCGCGAGCGCGAGAAGGCGCGGGTCGTGACACAGAAACCGGCTCGGCGCAGTCCTGACGGAACGCGACGAATTTATCTCCATGCGCGTCCCGAGGATGCTCCCATTTGCGAGGATGTCTCGACCTATCTCTCACGAGACGGACTGAAACCGATCAGCCTCCCGATTTCTCTCAGCAAGGAACTGCCCGACTGGACCCTCGAGAGCAAGCTTCGCATCAAAGCCGCCAAGGACTGCGACGCTCTGGCCCTGGTCCGCGCCGAAAACGACAAGAAACTCGACAACGCCCTCGCGGATATCGTCACGCGCGAACGCGAGCAAATGCAGGAGCAACGCGGCGGCGCCGACCTCCCTTGCGCCGTGCTCGACCAAACCGGAAGAGATCTACCGGAAATCTTTTCCGCTTTTGGCGTCGAGCGGTTCGATTTGCGCGACCAAGCTTGGACCGGCGAGTTTCGGCACTGGCTGGACAAAGCCAGCCTCGCGTCCATGGAGGCTCAGCCATGACGCTCGCGACCGTTTCGGCGAAGCCGTCCCCGTTGACGTTGCCGGCGCGCCCCTATCCAGGACTACGGCCCTTCGAGGCCGACGAATGGATGATCTTCTTCGGCCGCGAGAATATGATCGACGACATCATCGAGCGTCTGGCATCGCAGCGGCTCGTCTTCATCCACGGAGCTTCGGGTTGCGGGAAATCCTCTCTGGTACGGGCGGGCGTGCTGCCCAAGCTCGAGCGCCAGCACCTTAGCCATGGCGTGTCGTGGGCGACATGCACGATGCGTCCATCCAATGGTCCATTGTGGAACCTCGCGACGGAATTCGCGCGGCTCGAAGGCCGTGCAAACGACAACGAGCGCATCGACGAGATCACCCGCATCTGCAACAGACGAGATGCAACCTTCGCCTCGGTCGCGGGCGAGATCGAAGGACTCGCCGGCAAGAGACTCTGCATCCTCGTCGATCAATTCGAGGAATTGTTTCGATTCGAGCGCGAGGTCAGCCGCGAGGAGGCCGAGCTTTTCATCGACTTGGTGGTCGGAGCAATCGAGCCTGGCGGTGAGCTGCTCGGCCCTCCGGCACCACGACCCACGGTCAGCGAACACGACGTCGACATTCGCGTCGTTATCACCATGCGCTCCGAATTCCTCGCCGATTGTGCCCGATTCGACGGTCTCGCCGAGGCCATCAATCGGACACAATATCTCGTGCCGCGCATGAGCCGTGAGGGGCTTCTCAGAGCGATCCGCCGACCGGCGCAAATCTACGGCGGCGACGTGACGCTCGACCTCGCCGAGCGCCTGATTGCCGAGGTCCGCGGCCGAGAGGACGAGCTGCCGCTCATCCAGCACGGGCTAATGCTTTTGTGGGAGGAAGAAACAACAAGGGCCCAGGGCAAAAACAAGCTCGATGCCGCCGTGCTCGAGACGCGCGGCTCCCTCGCGGACTTGCTGTCGTGGCATGCAGACATGGTGATGGACAACGTCGTCAAGGACGACTTGCAGAAGCGAGCAATCGAATACCTGTTTCGAGCGCTCATCGAGCAAACCGCGCAGAGGCGTGCCGTTCGCAGACCGCAGTCATTCCGTGAACTCGTGGCTGTCTCGAATGTCGGCCCACAGGAGCTGAAAGCGATTATCGACGCGTTTCGCGCCGACGGTGTCTCGTTCCTGATGCCTCCCGCCTCGATCGAGATCGGGGACGAGACGATCATCGATATCAGCCACGAAGCCTTGATCCGCTGCTGGAAAAAAATCGCCGCCCCGGCAGAGGGATGGCTGAAGCGCGAGACCGACGCCGGCATCGCCTGGAGCTTGCTTGCTCTGGAAGCCGGAGACTTCGAGGACGCAAAGAATCGACGCTGGTACTTCACAAACATCTGGTTGTCGCACGTCTTGGACCTATTGTACGTCTGGCAAAGACCAAGGCTCCCGGAACGCAGCCGATGGCTTCAGTCGATGCCGAAATGGCGGCAATGGTCTACGCGCTATGGCGGAGACCCGGAATTTGTCGAAAAATTGCTCAAAGTGAGCACGCGTGCGACCAGAACAATCGATCGCATCCGAATTGCCTGGCTATTCATCGCTGGTTTTGCGACAGTTATTTTAATTGTCAATATTATTGGGTTACAAACTACGATCATCATAACGGGAATTATCTTTGCTATTCTTGCATTTCTTGCAGGTGGTGTATTATATCTATTGATTCGATACGGTGGACATTAGTGGGCTGATTTCAGATCATGGATGACCCCTTGTTGCCCCGGACCGATCAAGCAGGCTTTGCCGCCAGCCTCTTCGCATGCGCATAGACCGCGGCCACCGCGCAACTCGCGAGCCGCGCGCGCGGCGTGTCGGCGCGGCTCGTGAGCGCGATCGGCACCCGCGCGCCGAGCACGATGCCCGCCCCGTCCGCACCGGCGAGGAAGGTGATCACCTTGGCGAGCATGTTGCCCGCCTCGAGATCCGGGACGACGAGGATATCGGCATCGCCCGCGACGTCGGACTCGATGTTCTTCACCTTCGCCGCCACGACGCTGATCGCATTGTCGAAAGCGAGCGGCCCGTCGAGGAGCCCACCCTTGATCTGGCCGCGGTCGGCCATCTTGCAGAGCGCCGCGGCATCGATGGTCGACGGGATCTTCGAGGTAACGGTCTCCGCCGCCGACAGGATCGCGACCTTCGGCCTCTCCACGCCGAGCGCAGTCGCGAGATCGATCGCATTCTGGACGATGTCCACCTTGTCGTCGAGCGTGGGGAAGATGTTGACCGCGGCATCGGTGATGAACAACGGCTTGTGGTAGGTCGGCACGTCCATGATGAAGACATGGCTGACCCGTCGCTCGGTGCGGATCCCGGTATCCTTGCGCACCACTTCCGACATCAGCTCGTCGGTATGGAGGCTTCCCTTCATCAGCGCGTCGGCCTTTCCCGCACGCACCAGCTCGATCGCCTTCTCCGCGGCGGCATGGCTGTGCGGGACATCGACGAGCGGGATCGCGGAAATGTCGCGCCCGAGCAGCGCAGCGAATTTCTCGATCTTCGCCTTCGGCCCGACGAGGATCGGCGCGATGATCGCGGCCTCGGCGGCGTCGAGCGCGCCCGCGAGCGAGCCCTCGTCGCAGGGATGCACGACGGCGGTCCGCACGGGAGGCAAGTCCCGCGAGAGGTTGATCAAGGCCTCGTATTTCTCACGGCCGTTCGTCGCGGTCACGCTGCTCGCTCCTCGAAAAATGCTGGTCGGACCGAAATCGAAGCATGGCCTTGCGGCATGACCTCCGTTTGACGGAACGTTGGCAGTTCTGGCCCGCGGCTTGCGGTAGGGGCGAACGGGCCATATTTTCCAGCACCGAGGAGTAGAGCCATGACCCAGGATCGTGCGAAGGGCAAGATCACGAAGACCGATGCCGAATGGCAGGCGGAGCTCACCCCGGAGCAATATTGGGTCGCCCGCAAGCACGGCACCGAGCAGGCCTTCACCGGCCCCTATTGGGACGAGAAGAAGCCCGGGCTCTATTCTTGCGTCTGCTGCGGCGAGCCGCTGTTCGGTGCCGAGACGAAGTTCGAGTCCGGCACTGGATGGCCGAGCTTCTATGCGCCCGTCTCGGAGAGCGCGCTCGATCCGCACGAGGACACGTCACATTTCATGCGTCGTACCGAGATTCGCTGTGCCCGCTGCGACGCCCATCTCGGCCATGTCTTCCCTGACGGGCCGCAACCGACCGGCTTGCGCTATTGCATGAACGGCACCGCGCTGAAATTCAGCCCGAAAGGAGAATGAGCGATGGAGGCGAAGACCGCGCCGTGACGAAGGGCCGCCCCGAATCCCCTGCCCCGCCGCCGCCGGTCGCGAAGCGCCCCACCGAGCGCGTTGTCCACAGCGTCACGCTCCGCGACGACTATGCCTGGCTGAAAGCCGACAATTGGCAGGAGGTCCTGCGCGACCCGGGGGCGCTCCCGGCCGAGATCCGGGCCGTGATCGACGCCGAGAACGCCTTTGCCGCGGCGGTGCTCGCGCCCTCGGAAGACCTCCGCAAGACCCTCGTCGCCGAGATGCGGGGCCGCATGCAGGAGGACGAGGCCGAGGTGCCGCGCCCGGATGGGCCTTTCCTCTACTATGCCCGCCACAGGGAGGGGGGCCAGCACGAGATCCATTGCCGGGCCGTGCGGGACGGCGGCCCCGAGCAGGTGCTCCTCGACGGCGATAAGGAAGCGCAGGGCAAGAGCTTCTTCGAGATCGGCGTCGCGCGCCATTCGCCCGATCATGCGAATCTCGCCTGGAGCTATGACGACACGGGCTCGGAGTTGTACAAGATCGAGGTCCGCGACCTCGGCTCGGGCGTGGATGCCACGACCATCGTCGAGAATACCGACGGCAGCCTCGTGTGGACGGCCGACAGCCGTGCATTCTACTATGTCCGCGTGGATGCCAATCATCGGACCTGCGAGGTCTACCGGCATAGTCTCGGAACCGCGCCGACAGACGACGTGCTCGTTTTCGAGGAGCACGATCCGCGCTGGTTCATCGGCGTCTCGAGAACCGAATCCGGTTGCTTCGCCGTCATCAGGGTGAGCGACCACGAGACCACCGAGTGCCACCTGCTCGACCTTCGCGATCCCGCGGCGAGGCCGCGCCTCGTCGAACCGCGAGCCCGAGGCCACCGCTACGACGTCACCCACCACGACGACCGTCTCTATATCCGCACCAATGCCGACGGAGCGGAAGACTTCAAGATCGTCAGCGCGCCGCTCTCGGATCCGGGAAAGGCCACGTGGCAGGATGTCGTGGCGCACGAGCGCGGCCGCCTCGTCGTGGCGATGACCGTCTTCCCCGATTATCTCGTGCGCCTCGAACGCATGGGCGGCCTACCGCGGATCGTCATCCGGTCCTTCGCGACCGGAGAGGAGTACAGCGTCGCCTTCGCAGAGGAGGCCTATCATCTCGGGCTCGACCGACGTCTCGAATACGACACGCGCAAGCTCCGGTTCTTCTATTCCTCGATGACGACGCCGCGCGAGACGTTCGACTATGATCTCGCGACTCGCGAGCGGGAGCTGCGCCAGCGCCAGAAGGTCCCGTCGGGCCATGACCCCTCGGCCTATGTGACGCGGAGGATCTTCGCGAAGGCTCACGACGGCGCGGAGGTCCCGATCTCCCTCCTCTACCGTGCCGGGCTCGCGCTCGACGGATCCGCACCGCTCCTGCTCTACGGCTACGGCGCCTATGGCACGCCGATCCCGGCATCCTTCTCGACCAACCGGCTCTCCCTCGTCGATCGCGGCTTCGTCTATGCGATCGCCCACATCCGCGGCGGCACCGACAAAGGCTGGCATTGGTATACCGATGGGAAGCTCGCGCGAAAGCCCAACACGTTCTCGGATTTCCTCGCCGCGGCGCGCCACCTCGCCGCCACGGGCTTTACGCGCGAAGGCAGGATCGTCGCGCAGGGCGGCAGCGCGGGGGGCATGTTGATGGGGGCGGTCGCCAATATGGCCCCCGAGCTCTTCGCCGGCATCGTCGCCGACGTGCCTTTCGTCGACGTGCTCGCCACGATGCTCGACGCCGACCTGCCGCTGACCCCGCCCGAATGGCTCGAATGGGGCAACCCGATCGAGGACAGGCAAGCCTTCGACGCCATCCGCTCCTACTCGCCCTACGACAATGTCGCGGCGCAGCGCTACCCGCCGATCCTGGCGCTCGGCGGCCTGACCGATCCGCGCGTCACCTATTGGGAGCCTCTGAAATGGGTCGCACGGCTTCGTGCGACCATGACCGGCGGCGGTCCCGTCCTGTTGAAGACCAACACCGATGCAGGGCACGGCGGCGCCTCCGGCCGGTTCGACCGGCTCGAGGAGGTCGCGCTGGACTATGCCTTCGCCCTCGCCTGCGCGGATGGAACCATCGGGACCTGAATGCTCCCTCAGGCGCGTTTCGTCTCTTTCGCGTTGGTTTCCATCGCCTGCTCGGCCGCCGCGACGTGCCGCTTGACGGCGAGAAAGCTGTCGGGGCTGACCGACATCGAGTCGATGCCGCAGGAAACGAGGAACTCGGCGAATTCCGGGTGGTCGCTCGGCGCCTGGCCGCAGAGCCCGACCTTGGCGCCCGCCTCGTGGGCCTTGGTGACGACGCTGCGGATCATCCATTTCACCGCTTCGTCCTGCTCGTCGAAGAGTCCGGCGAGCTCGGCCGAATCGCGATCGACGCCGAGGGTGAGCTGCGTCAGATCGTTGCTGCCGATCGAGAACCCGTCGAAGCGTTCGGCGAAGGCCTTGGCCAGGATCACGTTCGACGGGATCTCGCACATGACATAAACCTCGAGCCCGTCCTCGCCGCGCGCGAGGCCGTTGGCGGCCATGACCTCGAGCACGCGATCCGCCTCCTTGGTCGAGCGGCAGAACGGGATCATCATGATCACGTTGGTGAAGCCCATCTCCTTGCGCAGGCGGCGAATGGCACGGCATTCGAGCGCGAAGCCTTGCGCATAGCGCGGCGAGTAGTAGCGAGACGCCCCACGGAAGCCGAGCATGGGATTTTCCTCCTCGGGCTCGAACTCCGCGCCGCCGACGAGGTCTGCATATTCGTTGGTCTTGAAGTCGCTCATGCGCACGATGACCGGGGCCGGATGGTGCGCCGCGGCGATGCGGGCGAGCGCTCTCGAGAGCCGGTCCACGAAATAGTCCGTCTTGTCCACATAGCCCATCGTCAGCTCGGCGATCCGGCGCTTGGCCGCCTCGTCCTTCAGCGTGTCGTAGCAAACGAGCGCCATAGGATGGACCTTGATGTGGCTGTTGATGACGAATTCCATCCGCGCGAGGCCGACCCCGTCCGCGGGCAGGCGCCACCAGTGGAACGCCGCCGCGGGATTGGCGACATTGAGCATGACCTTGGTGCGCGTCGCGGGAACGCTCGAGAGGTCGAGTTCCTCGATCGCGACCTCGGCGCTCCCCTCGTAGACGAAGCCTTCGTCGCCCTCGGCGCAGGAAATCGTCACGTTCTGCTCGTCGTGCAGCACATGGGTCGCATCGCCGGTCCCCACGACCGCGGGCAGCCCGAGCTCGCGACTGACGATTGCGGCATGCGAGGTGCGCCCGCCGTGATCGGTGACGATCGCTTTTGCACGCTTCATGATCGGGACCCAATCCGGGTCGGTCGTGCTCGTGACCAGCACCGCACCATCGACGAAGCGGCCGATATCCTTCGCACTTTCGATCAGGCAAACCGTTCCGGAAACCACGGCATCGCCGATGCTGAGACCCGACGTAATCGTCTTGCCCTTGCTCAGGATCCGGTAGGATTTCAGCGCTCCGACCTCACGCCGCGATTGCACGGTCTCGGGCCGAGCCTGGACGATGTAGAGCTTTCCGCTCGCGCCGTCCTTCGCCCATTCCATGTCCATCGGTTGGCCGTAATGCGCTTCGATGATCGAGGCCCAGCGCGCCAACCCGAGGATCTCGGCATCGGTCAGGACGAAGGCCGCTCGCTCGGCCTTGGACGTCGGCACGTTCCTCGTCGGCCGTGCCTCGCCCGTCGCGTAGATCATCTTGAGCTTCTTGTCGCCGCACCTTTTCTCGATGATCGGCACCAGTGACGAGTCGGCGAGAAGCGGCTTGAAAACCTGGTATTCGTCGGGATCCACGGCGCCCTGGACGACATTTTCCCCGAGGCCCCAAGCCGCATTGATCAACACGACCTTGTCGAAGCCGGTCTCCGTGTCGATCGAGAACATGACTCCGGCGCCGCCGATATCGGAGCGCACCATCATCTGCACGCCGACGGACAGCGCGACCGCGAGATGATCGAATCCCTTCGTCGCGCGATAGACGATCGCCCGGTCGGTGAAGAGCGACGCATAGCAGCGCCGGCACGCATCGAGCAGGGCACGCTCGCCGCGAATGTTGAGAAAAGTCTCCTGCTGGCCCGCGAAGCTCGCATCGGGCAGGTCCTCTGCGGTGGCGCTCGACCGCACGGCGACATCGGCGTCGGGTTTCCCGATGCGCCCGCAGAGCTCGCGATAGGCGGAGGTGATGGCCTCGGCGGTCTCCTTCGGCCAATCGCCGTCGAGGAAGGCGCGGCGGATCCTTTGCCCGGCCTCGGCGAGCGCCACCTTACCCCTTTCCAGATCGCCGAGTGCCGAAACGATCCGCTGCTTCAGCCCGTTCGCCTCGACATAGCGCCAATAGGCCTCGGCCGTCGTCGCAAAGCCCGGCGGCACCGCGACGCCCTCGGCCCCGAGCTTCACGACCATCTCGCCGAGGGAAGCGTTCTTGCCCCCCACTCGCGCGACGTCGCCGCGTCCGACCGCCTCGAACGAAACCACGAGTGCCGTGTCCGCCGTCATTGCATCCTCCCCGAGCGATCGCTTTCGAGCCCCGACCGTCCCGACGAGATCGACCATCTCCGCGACCGCGACGACATGATCGGCATCAATCGATCGTGATGTTTTCGAGACCGCGGCCCTGCTCGCGCCGTGCCCGACGCCTAAGCCTCGTCCTTCACCAGCGTGATCCGGCCGAGCGGAAGGGCTGTCGGCCGGGGGTCGGCGGCGAACCGAGCCGTCATGTGCTCCGCCATCTTGGTCGGAAACAGAGAGGCACGCGGATCGTCACGACCGCCGTCGAGCCCGAGCGCGAGGGTCGGAACCGCCGCGGCCCCGACGAAGGCGGCCCAGCCGCGAGCGTATTGCGTCGCGTCACCGTCGCTTCGGAACGCCTCCCACAGAGGATCGGCGCCGAGGAACACGTCCATGCGCTCGATCGACAAGCCGGCGAAGCGGCCGGTCTCCGCGAAGGGCGCCCCGAAATCCGCGCGGCTGCGCCCCACGATGGGGATCACCATGTGCTGCGCCTCCGCGGCGGCGAGAAAGCCCTCGTCCACCAGATCGAGAATCGCGGAGTAGACGACATCGAGCATGGGGAGATAGCCGATGTCGCCGTCGTCGCCGACCGCGACAGTGAGCACCACGAGCCGGCCGCCCGGGCGCAGCTCGCGACCCCGGGCGACGAGAAAGCTCCGCCAGTCGTCCTCCGATCGCGCCCGATAGGCCGCGCGGATGTCCTGATTCCGGCTGTAGTCGGCATAGACGTGATCCGGGATCGGCCCCGGGATCTTGCTCATCCATTGAAGCGACCAGGAGGTCCAGCCGAGCGTCACGCTGCCCGAGGGGAGAATCTGGCCATAGAACGAGCGACCCACGGCAGAAGGAAAGATGGCGTCGTCACCACGTAGATAGCTTTCGGGATCCTGGTCCAAGGTCTGGAACAAGGTGGTGAAATCATTGCCCGGGACATCGGTATGCACGACCGAGATCGCACGGTCGGCCCCCGCCCGCGTCCGCAAGATGCGAATGGCAGCAGCCATGGGCGCGAGCGAGTTGCGCCCTTCGGACGACCCGTAATCCGCGACGACGATCGCCTCGGGCGCGCTCGCCAAGGGCACCACCTCGGCCGCGTGCTCGAGAAGCGGCAGCGCCGGCGCCGAGCCCGCGGCCTGCACGCAAGAGCTTCGATTATAGGTGCCGCGGCCCGCCATGGGCGCGGGGTCGCGGGCACCTGATAGGGAAATCATACGCTGCGTCCTGCCTGGGCCGGGGTGGCGTGGCGCGCTCCTGGTGAACGACACTATTCGGGCATCGCCTCGCCGGTCCCGCCTATTTCCGCGGGGAAGTCCTTCAGCTTGGGAAGACCATCCTTCATCGGCAGCACCGTCTCGGCATAATTGAGGTGGACGCTGGGCTTGAAGGCCAGGCCGGGAATGGTTGTCGCATGGACATCGACGAGGCCGAGCCCAGGGTGGCCCACCATGATATGACCACCGCATTTCGTGCAAAATTGCCGGTCGCTCATTCCGGTCTTGTTGTACCGACCGATCAGCTCGGCGCCTTTGGTAACCCTTACGTTCTCCGCTTTCCACAGCGTGAAGGCGTTGATGGGTCCCCCCGAATAGGATCGGCAGGAGCTGCAATGGCAATAGCCCATCTCCAAGGGCGTGCCTTTCACCTCGATCTCCACCGCACCACAAAAGCAAGTCCCCTCGAGCGTCTCGGTCATGGTGTCTCCTTCCCTGGCTCTCCCTCGATCATAGGTCGATTCGAAATTCTGCGCGAGATGCGCGGCCTCCTCACCCGATCCTCTTGCGGAAGAAATAGGCCGCCGCCGGCAAGGTGATCGCGGCGATCAGCATGAGCGGCCCGAGCTGCGGCAGAAGCTCGTCGAATGTCGCGCCCTCGAGATAGACCCGGTGCGCGATATCGATCGCATAGCGCAGCGGGTTGATCAGAGTGAAAGCCTGCAACACCTCCGGCATGTTGCGGATCGGCGTGGTGAGCCCCGAGAGCAAGGTGAACGGCATCAGGATGACGAAGGACCACAGCATGGCCTGCTGCATCGTCGCCACGATCGACGACACGAGAAGCCCGATCCCGACCGCCGCGAGCAGGAAGAGGCCGAGCCCGGCATAGAGCGTGACGAAGGAGCCCGCGAAGGGAATCCGGAACCAGAGCTGCGCGACGAGAAGGATGGCCGTCGCCTGGGTGAGACCCACGAGCATCGACGGCAGCGCCTTGCCGATCATGATCTCGCTCGGGCGCAAGGGCGTGACGAGGAGTTGGTCGAAGGTGCCCTCCTCGCGCTCTCTGGCGACCGACATCGCGGTGAGGAGCAGCGTCTGCAACATGGTGAGCGTGCCCATCAGCGCCGGAATCATGTTCCAGCGGGTTTCGAGGCCCGGGTTGAACCAGGCGCGGGTCACGAGCCGCAAGGGCGGATCGGGCAGGCCATGGGCCTCGCGCCATTCCGTGTTGAAGGCCTCGACGATCGTGGTGATATAGCCCTGCGCCGTCGCCGCCGTGTTGGAATTGCGCCCGTCGGCGATGATCTGCACATTGGCGGGTCCTCTCGCGTAGAGCCGGCGCTCGAAATCGGGCGCTATCCTCACCACGAGCAGCACGCGCCGCGTGTCGATCGCGGCCTCGATTTCCTCCGTGCGGGCGAGGTCGGCCACGCGCGAGAAGAGGCGCGAGCCGTCGAGGCGCGCGAGGAAATCCCGCGACGCGGCGCTGCGATCTTCGTCCACCACGGCATACGGAATGTGGCTCAAGTCATAGGTGGCGGCATAGCCGAAGATCAGGCATTGGAAGATCGGCGGCACGAAGAGGCTCACGCGCGTGCGGGGATCCTTGAGCACCGCGAGCAATTCCTTGCGCACCAAGGCCAGCGTTCGGAGGAGCGCTTCGAGCATCACATTGCCTCACGCGAGCCGCTTTTGCGTCGCCGCGCGGGCCAGGAGCAAGAAGACCACGGCCGCGACGGCGAGCACGGCGGCATTGGGCAAGATCACGCTCCACACGTCGCCGGCCAGGAACAAGGTCTGCAGAAGCGCCACATAGTAGCGAGCCGGCACGAGAAAGGTAATGAGGTAGATCGCGGTCGGCATGCTGTTCAGGTCGAACAGGAAGCCCGACAGCATCATCGCGGGAAGGAAGGAGACGAGCAACGCGATCTGGCTCGCGACGAACTGGCTTTTCGTCACCGAGGAGATCAGGAGGCCGAGCCCGAGCGTCACGAGGAGATAGAGCATCGAGACGAGGACGAGCACGAGGAGCGAGCCGCGCAGCGGGACCTCGAAGAGGTATTTCCCCGCGGTGACGCAGAGGACGAGCCCGGTCATCCCGAGCAGAAAGTAAGGAATCGTCTTGCCGAGCAGGATCTCGTCGGCGCGCACCGGCGTGACGAAGAGTGTCTCGAGCGTGCCCCGCTCCCATTCGCGCGCCATCACGAGAGCGGTCAGGAAGGCGCCGATCAACGTGATGACGAGGACGATCAGCCCCGGCACCAGGAAGTAGCGGCTGTCGTTGGCCTCGTTGAACCAGAGCCGCGAGACGATCGCGACGGGGCCGGCCTCCGCACGCTCGCCGCGCTCCGCCGCCGTCCGCGCGGCAAATTGGGCGATCGCGCCCCGCGCATAGCCCTGGATGAGCCGCGCGGTATTGGCGTCCGTGCCATGAACGAGGATCTGGACCTCCGCCGTGCCTTGCGCATGCTGGCGGGCGAAATCGGGACGCAGCCGGATGATGCCATCGATCTCGCGTCGCAGCATCAGGTTGCGCGCCTGGGGCATCGAGGCGACGAGCCGCGCGTCGAAATAGGGCGAGAGGGTGAAGCCCGCCGCGATCCGGCGCGCGCCGGGCGAGGGATCCTCGAGGACGACCGCGACCGGCACGTTCTTCACGTCGAGCGACAGCCCGAACCCGAAGAGGAGCACGAGCATCACCGGCATGACGATGCCGATCGCGATGCTGCTCGGATCGCGAAACAGCTGGCGGCTCTCCTTGCGGATCAAGGCGTCGAGGCGGCGCAGCTTGGCACCGAGGCGGCCGCCGGGCTCGGGTCGGACCTCGCTCATCCGACGCCCCGCTCCCGGGCACCGTTGCGGCCCGCTTCGACGATCGCGACGAAGGCGTCCTCCATTGTCGGCACATGCGTTCCGTCCTCGGGAGCCCTGGCCCGGATTTCGGCCGGCGTGCCTTCGGCGAGCACCTTGCCGGCGTCGAGGATGAGGACGCGGTCGCAATATTCCGCCTCCTCCATGAAATGGGTCGTGACAATGACGGTCACGCCCTCTTCCGCGAGGCGGGTGATGCGCTGCCAGAACTCGCGCCGCGCCAGAGGGTCTGCACCGCTGGTCGGCTCGTCGAGAAAGAGAATGTCTGGCTCGTGGAGGAGCGCGGTCGCCATCGCGAGCCTCTGCTTGAAGCCGCCGGGCAATTGCCCGCTCGGCAGCGCCGCGAAGGACGCGAGCTCGAATTCTCGCGCGGCCCAGGCCAGGCGCTCCTCCTTGCGCGCCCCCCTGAGCCCATAGGCGCTCGCGAAGAACTCGAGATTTTCCGCGACGGTAAGTTGGCCATAGAGTGAGAACTTCTGCGCGACATAGCCGATCCGCTCACGTGCCGAGGCGCGCGCCTTGCGCAGATCGACGCCGGCGACGCGCAGCGACCCGCTCGACACCGCGAGCAGCCCGCAGAGCATGCGGAAGGTCGTCGTCTTGCCGGCCCCGTTCGGTCCGAGGAGGCCGAAGATCTCGCCCTGCCGCACGCTGAAGCTCACATGATCGACGGCGATGAAGGCGCCGAAGCTGCGCACGAGGTCGCTGACCGAGATCGCGACCTCGGGAAGGGCGGCACGGGGTGGAGGACGCCCGCGCGGTTGCGGGGACGCCCGCGGCGCGACCGTGGACCGCTCGCGCGCCCGGGCCTTCAGCAGCGCCATGAAGCCGTCCTCGAAACGTGCTTGCGTGGGCACGAGCGTGCAGCCGGCGAGAAGCTCTTGCGTCGCGGCGGTCTCGGGCGCGTTCGCGCGGACGAGACGCACGCGCCCGGCCTGCGGGACGGCCTCGACGATATCGGGGGCGTCGAGGAGGAGCGCTTGCAGGTCTCGCGCCTTGGCTCCCTCGGGCGGGACCGCGAGGAAAGCCCGCCCGGTGACCTCGCGGGTGATCGTCGCAGGCGGTCCTTGGACGAGGACGGCACCATCGTGCAGCACCGCCACATGGGCACAGCGCTCGGCCTCGTCGAGATAGGAGGTCGTGATCAGGACCGAGAGCCCGCGCTCGTCGACCAGCCGGCGCATGATCTGCCACAGCTCGCGGCGCGACAAGGGATCCACGCCGACCGTCGGCTCGTCGAGGAGGAGAAGCTCGGGCGAGCGGACGAGCGTGCAGGCGAGGCCGAGCTTCTGCTTCATGCCGCCGGACAAGCGGCCGGCGAGGCGATCCCGAAACGGGCCGAGCGCCGTCATCTCCATGAGCTCGGCATAGCGCAGCGCGCGCTCGCGGCCACTGACGCCGTGCAGATCGGCATAGAGGTCGAGATTTTCCTGGACGCTCAGATCCTCGTAGAGGCCGAAGCGCTGCGGCATATAGCCGACGCGATCCTGAACCTCTTGCGGACGGCGCGCGACATCGATGCCGAGGATCGTAAGCTCGCCCGCATCCGGCGCGACGAGCCCCGCGGCGAGTCGCATCAGGGTCGTCTTGCCTGCGCTGTCCGGGCCGACGAGGGCCGTGAGCGCGCCGGCGTGCGTCTCCAGCGAGACGTCCTTCAGAGCCGCGACCTCGTCGCCCGCCGCGCGGCGAAATCTCTTGGTCACGCCGCGCGCGACCAAAGGCAGGGTCGCTGCGGCCGGGGTCATCGCGCGGGTTCCGGCGATGGGGTCTCGGGTGTCGCGAGGTGCACCGTCGCGGGCATGCCGAGACGCAGCTCGTCGTCGGGGTCCTCGACGAAGACCCGCACCTCGTAGACGAGGCTCGTCCTGAGCTCCTCTGTCTGTACGGTCTTCGGGGTGAACTCGGCGACCGGCGAGATGAACCCGACCCATCCGGCATAGCGCCGGTCGGGAAAGCTGTCGGTCGAGACGAAAGCCTTCATGCCCGGCTTGATCTTGCCGAGATCGGGCTCGGACGCATAGGCGCGGACCCATTTCGGATCGACGATCGCGAGCGAATAGACGGGGCGCTGCGGCGAGGCCATTTCTCCGGGCTCCATCAGGCGCGAGCGGACGATGGCATCGCGCGGCGCGACCAGCTCCGCGTCGGCGAGCTGGCGGCCGAGATAGGCGAAGTCCGCCTCCTCGCCGCACAATTGCGCCTCGGCCTGCTCGATGTCTTCGCGCCGCGGGCCGGCGACGGCGAGATCGAGCGCCTTCTGCATGAGGGCGATCTTGGCTTCCGCCATGTCGAAGGCGGCTCTCGCGGCGTCGAGGTCCTGCTGGCTGCCCGCGCCGCGGCCGAACAGCTCGCGCTTGCGCTCGTATTGCTTGCGGCTGTTGACGGCGTCCGCCTTGGCGGAATCGAGGTTCGCCCTCGCCTGCGCGATCTCCTCGGGACGGCTGCCAGCGCGGAGCCGCGCGACGACCGCCGCTTGCGCCGCGACCGCTGCTCGAGCCTTGGCGACCTGGGGTGTCAGCCGGCTCGTGTCGAGCCGTGCCAGGACCTGGCCCTTCTTCACCCGTGCCCCTTCCTCGACCAGGACCTCGGCGATGCGCTCGTTGCCGTAGAACGCGAGCGAGACGAGCCGAAGGTCCACGTTGCCGTAGAGGACGAGCTCGTCTGCCGCCTTGTCGCGATTCGAGAGGGCGAAGGCGAGCGCCCCCGCGGCGAGGACGAGAGCGACGAGACCGATGACGAGAAGACGGCGGTTCATCCGGCCCTCGGCGGCGAGAGGATCCGCTTGGTTACCCGTATTCAATTCAAATTTCAAATTCAATTTTTGTTTTTGCGTTGATGGTGTAGCATGCGGCGCCATGGCGACACGAAGATCGGCGCGCGGGCGCCGCATTCCCAACACGGATCGGCGCGACACGAAGCCGGACACGCGGAGCGACCTCCTCGAGGCGGCCGGCCACGTCTTCGCGGACAAGGGCTTCGACCGCGCGACCGGGAAGGAAATTTGCGCCCGCGCGGGCGCGAACGGGGCCGCGATCAATTATTATTTCGGCGGCATGGAAAAGCTTCACGCCGCAGTGCTCGAGGAGGCCAATCGCCGGCTGTTGTCGGTCGAGGCCTTGGCGGCCGCGCTCGCCGGCCGGACCGATCCGAAGGAAAAGCTGCGCATCGTGATCGAGCTCGCGGTCGACAAGCTGACGAGCCCGAGGTCGAGCGCTTGGGCCTTCGCCGTTCTCGGGCGCGAGATCGTGGCGCCGTCGGCGGCGATGGAGGTTTTGCGCGAGACACAGGCCGCGCCCAAGGCGCGCATCATCCGCGCCATCATCGGTGAGCTCATGGGGCTCGAAGAGAGCCACCCTGCCGTCGCCCGCACCTGCCTCGGCATCATGGCGCCGCTGCTCATGCTCGTGGTCGCCGATCGGCGGACGTTGAAGCGGGTGCTTCCGGCGCTCGCGCTCTCCCGCGCCGACGCGCCGGACTTGGCGCATCATATGTTCACCTATGCCATGGCCGGCATCGCGGCGACGGCACGAGCGCAAGAGCGCTGAAGCGCTTGTTCGTTTCGAGCCTTTGAGCCTCGGACAAAGGCACCGCTGCGGCCGAGCCGGGAGACGATTTCGGCGTCATCCCGGCGCCGGGACACCTGGCGTGATCGACAAGTTTCCAAAGGACTTTCGCCGCGCGGACGCGACGATGGCGGCTCGGCCGCATCCATGACCCCGTGCGGTGGCCAGCGGAGCGTTTGCTGTCGATATCAATAAAGTCCTCGCGGAGCTACTTGCGGCCGAAAAGATATCGTTCTAGAAACGCGAAGAGTTCTTTGAAGACGATTCGCCGATATCGCTGAGAGGAACTTGTTTTGGGTCGGGTCTTGTCGCCAGCTGCAGAATTTCGGGCATCGCTATTTGATCCGCGGTCCTATGGCGGCGCCTTCTTCTCGGGATACTGAACGCCATGAGCGAGACGTCGAACGCAAGCAACTATATCGAATTGGCCGCGGACATCGTGTCGGCCTATGTCAGCAACAACTCGGTGCCGGCTACCGAGCTGCCGTCGCTGATCAACGAGGTTCACGCGGCCTTGCTGCGCGTCACCTCGGGGACCGTCGCCCCGGTGGTGGAGACCCCGAAGCCTGCCGTGCCGGCGAAGAAATCCGTGACGAACGATTTCATCGTTTGCCTCGAGGACGGTCGCAAGTTCAAGTCGCTCAAGCGGCATCTACGGACGCAATTCAACATGTCGCCCGACGATTACCGCGAGAAATGGGGCCTGCCGCCGGACTATCCGATGGTCGCCCCGAACTATGCCAAGGCGCGCTCGAACCTCGCCAAGCAGATGGGCCTCGGGCAGCAGCGCCGCCGCAAGCGCTGATCGTCAGGCGACGTCCCGCCGCACTTGTGCGCGAGCGACCCACACGACCGAGGCGCCCTGCTGCGGACAATCTCGTCCGCTCGCGTGTGGCGCTCTCGTGTCGTCACCTCACGGCTTCCGCCACCAGGTATCCAGCGTAGAGCTGCCGATCGGCGTGCCATAGGCCGGCAGCACCGAAGGCCTTGCCAGCATCGCCGACGCCGCGACCCACACGTCGGCGGCATGGAACAAAGGCACCACGTAGAAGCCCGACAGGAGCACGCGGTCATAGGCCCTGACCGCGGCGACGAAATCCTCGCGGCTGCGCGCCGCGAGCAACGCCTCGATCATCGCGTCGACGGCATCTGATTTCACCCCCGCGAGGTTGAACGAGGCGTCCTGGCCGGCGCTCGCCGAGCCGAAGCGGGCGCGCTGCTCGTTGCCGGGAGACGCCGAGGCGAGCCACAAGCCGATCATCATGTCGAAATCGAACTTCTGCCGCCGCCTCTGATATTGCACCTCGTCCACGAGCCTCACGCGTGCCGTCACGCCGATGCGGGCGAGCGACTGCGCATAGTTCAGGCCGAGCCGCTCCTGGTTGCGGTCCTTCACCATGATCTCGAAGGCGAGCGGCACATTGTCCTTCACGAGCCGGCCGTCCGCGAGCTCGTAGCCGGCCTCACGCAAGAGCGCCAGCGCGCGCCGCGGGGCGTCCCGGTCCTGGCCCGAGCCGTCCGTGACATTCGGCCGCCAGCGTCCCTCGAGAATGTCGTCGCGCACGACGCCGGGAAAGGGCGCGAGAAGCGCACGCTCGGCCGCGCTCGCCGGTCGTCCCGTCGAGGCGAGCTCGGAGTCGTCGAAGAAGCTCGTCGTGCGGGTGAGGAGCCCATCATAGAGATTGGCGTTGATCCATTCGAAGTCGAGGACGAGGCCGAGCGCCTCGCGCACGCGGACATCGGCGAACAGCGGACGGCGCAGGTTGAAGGCGAAGCCCTCCATGCCTTTCGGGCCTCCCGCATGCAGCGCCTCGCGATGCACGCGCTTCTCCCGGACCGCTGGAAAGTCGTAGCCGGTCACCCAGCGCTGCGGGCTGGTCTCGACGCGGAAATCGAGAAGCCCCGCCCGGAACGCCTCGAACATCGAGTTGGCGTCGCGGTAATACTCGATCCTGATCTCGTCGAAATTGTAGAGGCCGCGACGGATCGGCAGATCCTTCGCCCAATAGCTCGGGTCCCGTCGGAGTGTCAGCCGCTCGCCCGGGGCGATTTCGGTGATCTTGTAGGGACCCGATCCGATCGGAGCGGCGAGCGAGGTCTCCTCGAAGGTCGCCGGATCGACCCTGTGACGCGGCAGCACCGGCATGAGGGCGAGGGTGAGCGGCAGCTCGCGGTCCGCGCTCCCTGAAAGATCGAAGCGGATCGTCGCCTCGCCCTTTACCTCCACGGCCTTGACCAAGGAATAGGCGGCACGCTGCTGCGGCCGGCCCTTGCTTTTCAGGAGGTCGAAGGAGAACCGCACGTCCTCGGCGGTAATCCTCGTGCCGTCGGAAAAATGCGCTCTGGGATCGAGGCGGAACGTCGCAAAGGTCCGATCCGCGTCGGTCTCGATCGTTTGCGCGACGAGCCCGTAGAGCGTGAAGGGCTCGTCGAGGGACCGCGTCATGAGGCTTTCGAACACGTTGCCGACGAGGCCTTGCGCGGTCGATCCCGCCTTCAGGTTGAACGGGTTCAAGCTGTCGAACGTGCCTTGGAAGCCGATGGCGAGGCGCCCTCCTTTCCGCGCCGCCGGTTCGGCGTAGGGCAGATGGTCGAACGTCGCCAGCAAGGCCGGCGCACCGTGCATCGCGATCGCATGGCTCGGTGCGCCCGCCCCATGGGCCGCGGCAGCGGTGAGCACCGTGACCACGAAGGCGAGCAGGCCTTCGCGACTTTGTAGAATATCCCGCGACCGGTCTCCGAGGCTCACGCGCCGCCGTCCTCGCGAGGCTCCGCCGAGCGGGGGACCTTCCCGCGCGTTCGTGGTCCGAGGTCGTCCGGCTCGTAGTGCGGACGAAAGGAATCGGTCTTGGTCATCATCGTAGATCCTGCGGTCCCGGCGGTCTTAGCCCGCGCGCTGATGATTCGCACGCCATCCTCGCGATCCGTTCGGGAGACCCCGAGAAGACGATCGAAGCGCGACAGGCCGAACGTCAGGAGGCGATACTCGTCTCTAAAGTGATCCGGAACGACAAAGGTGATCGCCGGCGGATCCCCGAAGAGGCTCGCAACCTGTAGAAGGATACTCCGTGTTTTCGTTCGTTCGCGGCGCTTTTCTTTTGGTCTCATTCGAATTCCATCGACGAGCTTCTGGCAGCACTCGAGTGTCGACAAGCGATACTTAATCGACAAATATCACAGTCGCCTGTCGAAATCGCGCTATGACGATGGATACGAACCAGCTCGTCCTCTACCGCTGAGGACGGCGCAGCGATTCGGACCGAACGGAGGACGGATCTCGAGCATCAGCGTCGCCGCTTCCTTGACACTTGCACATAGTTTCGGGTTTGTCTCGCTGTCGTCGCCGGCGGCTGCGGACAAGTCCTTGTCCATCGGCGTGAGGGCCGCCTCGAAAGACCGATCAATCGAAGGGAATTCTGATGCCGTTTTCGCTACGACGCCTCGGCGTGGCCGGCCTCGCCGGCATGGTCCTGTTGGCCGGCGGGCAGGCTTTCGCACAAGCGAAGAAGCCCGCGGCGCCCTCCTCGCCGGCGGCCGAGCCGACGCCCATGCTCGCGGCACCCATTCAAGCCCCGATCACCTTGCTGCCGACCCAGAACGAATGGACCAAGGTCTGCGGCAAGGACCAGGCGGCGAACAAGGAAATTTGCTATACGACGCGCGACTTCAGCGCCCAGGCCGACCAGCCGCCGGTCCTCGCGCTCGCCGTCTACGACATCAAGGGCGACGACACGCGGATCGTCCGCTTCCTGATGCCGGTCGGCCTCATGCTGCGGCCGGGATTCCGCTTCACCGTAGATAAGGGCAGCGAGCAGGAAGGCGGCTTCGAGATCTGCTTCCCCAACGGCTGCTTCGCCGAGGCCAAGGTCAAGGGCACCGTGCTCGCCGAGCTGAAGAAAGGCACGGCGATCAACGTCACGGTGAAGAACCAGGTCAATAACGCGATCACCTTCGCAGTCCCGCTCGAGGGCTTCGGCAAGGCCTTCGACGGACCCGCGAAGGACCCGAAGGAGCTCGAGGAGGAGCGCAAGAAGTTCGAGGCCGAGCTGCAGAAGCGCGCGGAGGAAGAGCGCAAGAAGCTCGAGAGCCAGAAGACCGAGCCCGCCAAGCCGGCCCCGGCCCCCGCCCCCAAGAAATAACTGGGAGGCAGCCTCGGCTCAGGCGATCCGTGCCGAGGCGGTCACGCTGCCGGCCGCGGCCGGCATCGCGCCCCGCCTGAGCGGCGCCAGGGCGGGACCCAGGCGCTCCCAGGTGCGCAGATGATAGTCGATGACATCGAAGGCCCGCCCGTCCCAGGCGGACTTGAAGGTGTCGGTGTCGACTGCGGCGCGGCGCAGCCGGCAAAAGGCGCCTTCGGCCTCGAGCGCCGCCTCGCTCGCGATGATCTCCCATTGCCCCATGTCGAGCTTCGACCAGCCCTGCCGTGCCGCGACGCCTGCGACGGTCGGCAGCAGGCAGGCGAGGCGCAAGGGCGCCGACGGCTGGGGACGCGGGGTCGCAGCGGCGACGATGCAAGCCTCGTCGAAGGCGCGAAACAAGACATAGATCGAGAACCAGGTGAAATACCAAGAGGCGGTGAGCTCGCCGTCCTGCGGCACCTTGTGGTCCCTCAAGAGCCCCTCGGAGAATTCGGCGAAAGGGTTCTCACGCGCCACACGCGCGAGCACCTTCTGGACAGCGAAGGAATCCGCGTCGAACTCCATCGCCTGGGCCTCCGCGAGATCGAGACCCGACGCCTCGACGAGATGCATCTCGCGATAGGGCAGCGGCCCATGTCTTTGATGCAAGAGGTCCACGTGCCCGTTCCAGAGATGCGCGACCTCGTGCATCAAGGCGAAATCCATGGCGGCATCGAACAAGGCCGCGCCGAGCTTGCGGCGGATCGGCTCGCTGGCGAAGGTCGCCTGCTGCACGAAGAAGAGCTCACCCTTCGGCGGCGGCGGGGGCGCGCCGAGCCGATCGATATCGTCGATCCAGGGGAACATCTCGCGGATCCCCATGACCGCATTGGCGAGGCTCCACATCGTGCGCACCGTCGCCGAATAGATGCAGATCACGTCCTTCGAGCCGCGCTGCGCGATGGCGTCGAGATCCCGGTGCTCGGTAAAGCCGAAGCCGATCCCTCCGGGAGCGGCATAGGCATCGGCGATACCGCCGAGACGGGCCAGCGCGCGCTCCTCGAAAATTTGGAACACGTGGACGAGCCCGCCGGGTTTCGGTGCCGGCGGCGTGAACCGGGTGAGGCCCAGGCTCGCCAGGGTTTCGTCGAGTGCCGCGTCGTCGCCCGCCATCATCATCCGATCTCGAGTGTTTTCCGCATGGAAGAAGCCGCTTCGCCGTAAATTGCTCTAGCGAGTCTTCGCCTCGCGCGACAAGCTATGCATTTCGCGGTCCGCCCGACGGGGCCTCGGCCTGTTGCGCGCGGGCCGTCCCCGCGCGATGATCGCGGCAGACCCCGACAGCGGGAGGAAGGCGATGATCGAGCGCGTGATCGCGACCGAGAAGGCCAAGGAGCTCATCTGCCGGCTGGAGCAGGCTCACGGTCCCTTGCTGTTCCATCAGTCGGGCGGCTGCTGCGACGGCAGCTCGCCCATGTGCTATCCACGCGCGGAGTTCCGGACCGGGCCGAGCGATGTCCTCATCGGCGAGATCGCCGGTTGCCCGGTCTATATCGGGGCCGCGCAGTTCGAGCTCTGGGCGCATACGCAGCTCGTCATCGATGTCGTCGAGGGCCGGGGCGCCGGCTTCTCGGTGGAGGCGCCGGAGGGCGTGCGCTTCCTGACCCGCAGCCGCGTCTTCTCGGCGCAAGAGAAGGCCGAGCTCGCGTCGTGCGCCGGAGGGTGCGACCCGAGGACGCGCCCGGCGCCCGCTTGATCTGGCGCAAATCCTTTGCACGATCGGCGGGGCCTGATGTCGTGCGGGCAAGACGTCCGTGACGGCCGCTGCACGCGGCATCGGAGTGCCCGCACGCGCCGGTCCGTGCTCGAAGCCGCGGCGCCGTATATATAATTCGATGGAGAAGGAGGAAATGCACATGAAGCTTTCGTTCGGCCCGGCCGTCCTCGTAGCGGCACTGGCGATGAGCCTCCCCTCCGCCGTGCCGGCACACGAGGAGGTCTTCGGCACGCTCAAGATCGGGCACCCTTGGGTTCGCGCCGTCGAGGCCGGCGCAGCGGGGACCTACGGCTGCATCATCGAGATCAAGAACGAAGGCGACGTGCCGGAGCGCCTGCTCGGCGCTTCTCTTGACGGCGCAGGCCAAGGCACGCTCTACGAGATCCTCGAGAAGGACGGCAAGTTCACCTCCCGCAAGGTCGTGGGCGGGCTCGCCGTCGAGGCGCACGGCAGGATCGAGCTGACCCCGACCACCTACCAAATCCGGTTCGGCAAGGTCGGCAAGACCCTCGATGAGGGCGCCGAGGTGAAAGGCACGCTCGTCTTCGAGAAGGCGGGCAGCGTGCCGGTTCATTTCGTGGTCGAGGTGGACGATACCGCGCCGAAGGAGGAGGCCGCTCCGAAGTCGTAGTATGGTTTCCGATCGGCCGGAGAAGATGCACATGGCGCTTTGGTCTCGGCGAGCAATCCTCGTGGCGGCGCTCGCGACGAGCCTCCCTTCCACCGCGCCGGCGCACGAGGAAGTGTTCGGCAAGATCAGGATCGGGCATCCGTGGGTTCAGGCCGCCGAGGCCGGCGCGGCGGGGACCTACGGCTGCATCATCGAGATCAAGAACGAAGGCGACGTCCCGGAACGTCTGCTCGGCGCGACCCTCGACGGCATCGGTCCCGGAACGCTCTACGAGATCATCGAGAGCGACGGCAAGGTCACCTCCCGCAAGGTCGTGGGCGGGCTCGCCATCAAGCCGCGCGGCAGCCTGGAGCTGACGCCGAGCACCTACCAAATCCGCTTCGGCAAGATCGGCAAGACCCTCGCAGAGGGTGAGATGATCGAAGGGACGCTCGTCTTCGACAAGCTGCGCAGCGTGCCCATCAACTTCATGATCGAACGGAAGGACGCGCCGCCCGAATAGGAAGGGGCGCCCAAGTCAAGAGATCGACAGGCAGGCGCCGGCTGCACGGCTCCTGCGATCCGCGCATTCGAGCCGGAAATTACAGAGCATGACGAGCCCTTCGAGCTTTGCGCAGGCGGAACGGCTGTTCTCGGGCCGGATCGGCACCGATTACGACATCCTCGAGCTGATTTGCCCGATGGCGGCGGAGCTCAGCCGCCGGGTCGGCGCTGTCGTCGCCGGCCTCCCTTCGTCACCCGAGGGAAGGCTCGCCGTGCTCGAGATCGGCTGCGGAACCGGGGTCACCACGCGTGCCCTGCTCGAAGGGCGCGCGGGCCTCGAGGTGATCGCGATCGACAACGAGCCTACGATGCTCGAGCAAGCGCAGGGAAATCTCTCCGACGACCTCGGCTCTGGGCGCGTGCGGCTCGTCGAGGCGGACGCGCTTTCGGCCTTGCGCGACCTGCCGTCGGCGAGCGCCGATGTCGTCGCCTCGGCCTATACGATCCATAATTTCCTCGACGACTACCGAACCCTCGTGCTCGCCGAGATCTTTCGCGTTCTGCGACCCGGCGGCAGCTTCGTGAACGGCGACCGCTACGCGCTGGACGACGCGCTCGAGCAGACGAGGCTCACCCAGGCCGAGGCCAAGCGCTACATGGAGGTGCTGCTCGCCTTGGGCCGCACGGACCTGCTCGAGCCGTGGATTCTCCATCTCTTCAGCGACGCCTCGCCCGAGCGAGTCATGCGGCTCGGGCCGGCCCGAGAACTCCTGCGCGCGATCGGCTTCGATCGTGTCGAGGTCTTGTTCCGAGAGAGCTTCGACACCGTGCTGACGGCCGTCAGGCCCGCCTCGTGAAGCCGAATTGCGCCTGGACCGGTCCGTTAGCGCGGCTATAATGCTTCCGCCGCCCGTGCTCGGTGGCGAATCCACGCCGAGCCGGCAATTCGGGCTTGGTCGGAGGCGCGTTCTGCCTCGGCACCAAGGGCACAGCGCCACGACAGCCCGCCTCCCGAATCTCGGCTCCGCGATCAGAAGGCACCCCATGAACAAGGTCTATCCCGACGCCCGCTCGGCGCTGGAAGGGATCGTCGCTGACGGCATGACGATCATGTCCGGCGGCTTCGGCCTCTGCGGCATTCCGACCACGCTCATTTTGGCCCTGCGCGATCTCGGCCCGAAGAATCTCACGGTGATCTCCAACAATGCCGGAGTGGACGGCGCCGGGCTCGGGCTCTTGCTCGAGACGAAGCAGATCCGCAAGATGGTCTCCTCCTATGTCGGGGAGAACAAGCTCTTCGAGACGCTTTATCTTTCCGGAGAGCTCGAGCTCGAGTTCAACCCCCAGGGTACGCTCGCCGAGCGGATCCGTGCGGGCGGCGCCGGGATCCCCGCCTTCTTCACCAAGACCGGCGTCGGGACCGTCATCGCGGAAGGCAAGGAGGTCCGCGAGTTCGACGGCGCCCTCTTTGTCATGGAACGCGCGCTCACCGCCGAGGTCTCGCTCGTGCACGCCTGGAAGGGCGACACGGAAGGCAATCTCGTCTTTCGCAAGACCGCGCGCAACTTCAACCCGATGATGGCGACGGCCGGCACGATCACCGTCGCCGAGGTCGAGCATCTCGTCGAGCCCGGGGAGATCGACCCGGACGCGATCCATACGCCCGGCATCTTCGTGCACCGCATCGTCCATGCGCCCGGCATCGAGAAGCTGATCGAGAAGCGCACTACGCGCCCCCGTCTCGCCGCCTGAGGAGCCCTACCCCATGGCCTGGACCCGCGACCAGATGGCCGAGCGCGCCGCCAAGGAGCTGCGCGACGGTTACTACGTCAATCTCGGGATCGGAATTCCGACGCTCGTCTCGAACTTCATCCCACCCGGCATGAGCGTGCAGCTGCAGAGCGAGAACGGCATGCTCGGCATGGGACCCTTCCCCTACGACGGAGAGGAGGATCCGGACCTCATCAATGCCGGCAAGCAGACCGTCACCTCGCTGCCGACGACGAGCTATTTCTCCTCGGCCGACAGCTTCGGGATGATCCGCGGCGGTCATATCGACCTCGCGATCCTCGGCGCGATGGAGGTGACCGGCAAGGGCGACCTCGCCAATTGGATGATCCCCGGCAAGATGGTGAAGGGCATGGGCGGCGCCATGGACCTCGTCGCCGGGGTCAAGCGCGTCGTGGTCGTCATGGAGCACACCGCGAAGGGCGAGCCGAAGCTCTTGCGCGAATGCACCCTCCCGCTCACCGGCACGGGGGTCGTCGACATGGTGATCACCGATCTCGCGGTGTTCACGATCGACAAGGAGAACGGAACCGGCATGACGCTCGTCGAGCTCGCCGACGGCGTGACGCTCGAGGAAGTGAAAGCCAAGACTCGCGCGGAGTTCGTGGTTTCGTCGGATCTCGCGAGCAGGGCCGCCTGAGGCCGGTGCTAGAGTATTTTCCAGCGAACCGGGCACCGGTTCGCATTTCGATCTCGATGTTTCGATAGATCGAATTCGATGCGAAAATGCGACAAAACAAGAATTTGGAGCTGCGTTTCGATTCTGCCGGATCGGAATGCGCTCGAGCCCCGGCCAAAATAGTGTTACTGGCCTTTCAACCCTGTTCGAAGATATGTTCGTCGAACGCGATCAGAGCCGTTTCGAGAATTGGTCGGTTTTTTCGCAAAGCGGCCGTAATTCAAGCTCAGCAAATGCGCCTCGGACTCCCGACCGGTCTACCTCGACGACACGAGAGACTTTTTTGCGCTTGCTTCGTGAAGGCCAAAGAAATGCTGCATTGCAATGGCATTTCTTTTGAAACTCCGATATTGACGCCCCGCTCGTTTCGATATTAGCCTCTATGCTACTCCGGATCTCGATCGTGCCCGGCTCCAGAGCCTCCTCGGAGAACGGGTTCGAACGCCAGTCGGATTTGGCTGCGCGCGCCGAGCGACGGCCTCGCATCGCCCGCTGTCGAACGTTCGAGGCGGACCGAGACCGACTGGAAATGGCGAGAATCCGCGAGTGAAACGTTACCGGCTTGTCGAGGTCTCACAATGCGCGAGAAGTGAGGGCAACATGTGTCTGGTCGCCGAAATCGTGCATACGTGCTCTAACGAGAAAGTCGCCCGAGCAGCTGTCGCCTCGTTGGGAACCGAGTTCGCGAGCAAGGTCGACGCCACGGCACGCCTCAGCGGCATGACGATGGGTGCATTCGCAGCACGGACTGTCCGCCAATTCGACGAGAGCGTCGGCGAAAAGGAGCGCCAAGCCCTGCGCGAGGCAATGCGGGGGGTCGACCAACCCATCCTGTTCGGCCTGCATCAGATTCTTCAGCCGGCGATTTGTCCCGGCTGCAGCATGGTCACGCAGCATTGACAAGGCAGCAGGCAAGCTGCCGAACGTCATTCCACCTTCCCGCACCCCGATGAAGGGACGAGCTCGTACCGGGCGGTCCCTTCCCGTTCTCCTTTTCTCGATCGCATAGTCCATATTCAGCGCGCATCGCCCCTCCTGCGAGTGCTCGCCGGCCGACGTTCCTCGGCTGCTCGAATCGATCCTCCACACGTCCCGACACCAGGTTTCCAAGCCCGGCCCGATCATCACTCATGCACGCAATGCCCCGAAGCGCTTGCGAAGCTATGTAATGACAGATATAGATCGCGGCGACGAGGAGCGCTGTCGCCGATCTTGTGCCAGGGCTCCGAAGGAGTTGGAGGCAAGGAATGGCCACGACGACACGCCGCAGGCTCGCGGCGCTCACGTTGGTCGCGCTGACGACCGTTTTCACGGCCGGCGCGGTCCTGGCGCAGAAGAAGGCCACACCACCGGCCGACGAGCAGCGAGCGATCGTCGTTTTCGCCGCGGCGAGCCTGAAGACCGCACTCGACGAGATCGCGGCAGCCTTCAAGAAGGACATGGGGAGCGAGCTCAAGATCACCTATGCCTCGTCCGCCGTGCTCGCCAAGCAGATCGAGCAAGGTGCGCCGGCCGATGTCTTCATCTCGGCCGATCTGCCATGGATGGACTACGTGGACAAGGCCAAGCTGCTCCGGCCTCTGACGCGCCGCAACCTGCTCGGCAACAAGCTCGTCCTCGTCGAGCCGATCGATCAGAACACCAAGCTCGCGATCGAGAAGGGATTCGATCTCGCCGGTGCCACGGGGGACGGCAAGATCGCCGTCTGCACCGTCGCATCGTGTCCGGCAGGCGTCTACGCCAAGGAGTCGCTGGAAAGCCTCGGCGTCTGGGCGTCGGTCGAGCCCGCGCTCGCCCAAGCGGAGAATGTCCGTGCGGCACTGGCGCTCGTGGCCCGCGGCGAAGCACGGTTCGGGATCGTCTATGCGACCGATGCCAAGGCGGAGCCGAAGGTGCGGGTCGTCGGCACGTTTCCCGAAAAGTCGCACAAGCCGATCGTCTATCCCGTAGCTCTCGTGGCCGCCTCGACGAACCCCGCCGCCCCCAAGGCCATCTCGTTCCTCTCGTCGCAGGCCGCGACGAAGATCTTTCTTGCGCAGGGGTTCGGCATCCTGTCGAAGTGACGTCTCCGGCACGAGTCTCGCCGGGTGGGCTCGGGCCTTCTGGACTGGGAACGACGAAGATAGGGATAGACGCGTGATCGAGCTGTCGTCTCAGGAATGGACGGCGATCCTTCTCTCGCTTCGCGTGTCGCTCGTCGGGACGATCGTCAGCTTGCCGCTCGGGATCCTCGTCGCCTATGCGCTGGCCCGCTGGAGCTTCCCGGGCAAGACGCTCTTGAACGGTCTCGTCCATCTACCGCTCGTCATGCCGCCCGTCGTCACCGGGTTCCTCCTTCTGATCCTGTTCGGACGCAAGGGCCTCCTCGGCGCACCGCTGGCCGAGATCGGCATCGTCTTCTCGTTCAGCTGGACCGGCGCGGCGCTCGCCTGCGGCGTGATGGGCTTTCCCCTCATGGTCCGGGCCATGCGCCTCTCCTTCGAAGCCATAGATCGGCGCCTCGAGCTGGCGGCGGGAACGCTCGGCGCCAACCGTTCCTGGTCGTTCCTTACGGTCTCCCTGCCCCTCGCCCTGCCGGGAATAGTGGTCGGCTGGATTCTCGCCTTCGCCAAGGCGCTCGGCGAGTTCGGAGCGACGATCACCTTCGTGTCGAATATCCCCGGCGAGACGCAGACGATCTCGGCGGCGATCTATACCTATACGCAGATACCCGGCGGCGACGCGGGGGCGTTTCGGCTGACCTTCGTCGCCGTCGTCATCGCATTGGCGGCGCTCGTGGTGTCGGAACTCATCCAGAAGCACGCGGAACAGCGCCTGAAGTACGTCCAATGATCGAGGTCGATGTCGCACGCAGGGTCGGCAGCTTCGACCTGCGGGTCGGCTTTGCCAATTCGGAGGGCATCACGGCCCTTTTCGGACGCTCGGGCTCCGGCAAGTCCTTGACGCTCTCCCTCGTTGCGGGATTGGCGCGGCCCGATCACGGACGCGTCACGCTCGACGGGGTGCCGCTCGTCGATACCGAGACCCGGACCTTCGTTCCGAAGCATCGGCGTCGGATCGGTGTCGTGTTCCAGGACTCGCTTCTGTTCCCGCACCTCTCCGTGCGACACAACCTGCTTTTCGGGCGCTGGTTCGCGCCACCGCAGGACCGCACGATTCGGTTCGACCAAGTGGTCGAAACGCTCGGCGTCGGGCATTTGCTCACGCGCCGGCCGGGCCTGCTCTCGGGTGGCGAGAAGCAGCGGATCGCAATCGGACGCGCGCTGCTCTCTTGCCCGAAATTGTTGCTTTTCGACGAGCCGCTCGCCTCGCTCGACCTCGAGCGCAAGCTCGAGATCCTACCGCTGATCGAGCATGTGCGCGACGAGTTCAGGGTCCCGATCGTCTATGTCTCGCACGCGATGGAGGAGGTGGTCCGCCTCGCGTCCACGGTCGTCCGGCTCGAGGCCGGAAAGGTCGAGGCGATCGGGCCGCCCGGGGAGATCTTCGGCAGCCTCGCCGCCGCGACCGCGGAAAACCGTTTCGACCGCTCGTCGGTGCTCACCATGAAGGTGCGCGGCAAGAACGACGCCTATGGGCTCACCGAGCTCGTCCATCCCGCCGGAACCGTGTGGCTCGCGGGACCTGCCGGCATCGTCGGCGGTACGGTGCGGATCATCGTGAAGGCGACCGACGTGGTGCTCTCGGTCGATCCGCCGCATCACCTCAGCGTTCGCAGCTCGCTTTCGGGCACGATCGACGCCGTCCAGGAGAACGGCCCGCTCGCGACGATTTCCATGATTCTCGACGGCGACGGCCATCTCTTCGCGATGACGACGCGCCATGCCCGGGACGAGCTCGACCTCGTCCTAGGCAAGCGGGTCTATGCCTTGATCAAGACGACGGCCCTCGACGAGCGCCAGGTCGCTTCCGTGAGCACGAGGTAGAGTCGGCGTAGCAGCACCTGTGCTCTGTGGCACCGCCGGCTCGACACTTGTGCCGTAGCTCGCGTCTCGGCGAGACAATTCGCCGGCAGCAACCGCACGAGCGCGACATGAATGACCTGCAGACACTTCTCGCCTTCATCCAGACTCAGGCTCCAGCCGGTGGCATCGGCAACGATGGGACATTGAACTACCGAGACCTCGACGCCTATTTCAACGACAAGCTCACCAACGGCAGCAACGATCCCGACGACGTGCGCGCCATGCGCGACCGCGCGCTCACCGCCTGCGGGCTCGCAGGGGCCAACTCCGTCGCAAACTCGAACCTGCCGCAGCCGGGCAACGAGAAGCGCCGAGCGGCGTCGGCCACCATCCTCGCCATGTCAATTATCCGCGACACGAACACCACCGCGCTGACCAGCCATTACAATCGGCTGATCAACATGTCCCTCACGCCGATCCTGAGCGAGCTGAAAGCTCTTCTGACGGCAGGCGACATTGTGAAGTCGACCAAGCATTCGCATCTCGAGCTCAAGAACTTCACGAGCGCAGGCAAGCAGAAAACGAACTTCACCCACGAGGCTGAATATGCCTACGAGCGGGCCCAGGGCCTATTGATGAGCGCGCGACAACAATTCGTCTTGCCGACCTCGGCGATGTCGGGCCTGCTCGCGCAGGCCTTCACCGCCTTTTTCGGCAATCCGGCCGCCGTGGTCGACACGACGACGCTGCCGTTTCTGGCTGGCGCCGCCAAGCCCACGTGGAACCCTGCCAACCAGACAAAGCGCGCTGTGGTGCGCAAGGTGCTGCAGAAGGTCTGCGATGCGTACATCAGCCAGGATGTTCGCATGTATTTCGGCGGCCGTTCCATCGACACCGGCACGAATGCCTATGTCTCCGGGGATACGAAACCGGCGAAGGTACATCTGGGCGGTACCTTCTTCGGCAAGGCCAAGACCGGCTTGAATACAAAGGCGGGTATCGTCGTCCACGAGTTCACGCACACATTCGCGCGCACCGATGACCATGCCTACGGCCCGACTCAATGCAAGGCCCTAGCCGTCGGCACGGCAGCCGAGCAGCTGAAGGCGCTGACAAATGCCGACAACTACCAATACTTCGTCGAGGCAGCCTTCGGCTGAGCACGGTAAACGCGAACCGTCCATCCACGACCTCAGATCGACCAGTCGTCGCCGAGCTCGTCGATATGATCGACGAAACCTTTCTCGATCAACAGCTTGACGATCCGCGCCGCGGCTTGCTCGGCGGTCTCGCTGTTGCGAGAGACGACGAGCTCCGGCGATTCGGGCGGCTCGTAGGCTTGGCTGATCCCTGTGAAATTCTCGATCTCGCCGGCGATGGCCTTCTTGTAGAGACCCTTGGGGTCGCGTGCGATACACTCCTCGAGCGGCGTATCGACGAAAATCTCGATGAACTCGCCCTCGTCGAGGAGCTCGCGGACGAGGCGTCGCTCGGCGCGAAACGGCGAGATGAAGGAGCAGAGCACGACGAGGCCGGCGTCCGTCATCAGCTTCGCCACCTCGCCCACACGGCGGATGTTCTCTACCCGATCGACATCGGTGAAGCCGAGATCCTTGTTGAGCCCGTGTCGCACGTTGTCGCCGTCGAGCAGGACCGTGTGGGCACCATGCGCGTAGAGGCGGGATTCGACGAGGTTCGCGATCGTGGACTTGCCCGAGCCCGAAAGCCCGGTGAACCAGAGGACCGCAGGCTTCTGGTGCTTGATGCGCGCTCGGTCGAGCTTGGCGACATTCAGGCCCTGGCGATGGATGTTGGTCGCGCGGCGCAGGCCGAAGGCGATCATGCCGGCCGCCGCCGTCGCATTCGTGATCCGGTCGATAAGAATGAAGGCGCCGGTCGTGTGGTTCGTCTTGTAGGGATCGAAGGCGCAGGGCGTCGTGGCGGCGAGCGTGCAGAATCCGACCTCGTTGAGGCTCAAGGACTTGCCGGGCCGCTCGCCGAGCGTGCTCGGGTCGAGACGGTGCTTCAGCTCGGTGATCGTCACGGGCACCGTCCGCGTGCCGAGCTTCAGGAGATAGGAGCGACCCGGGAGGAGCTTGTCGTCGCTCATCCACACGAGATGCGCGGCGAATTGATCCGACACCTCGGGACGGTCCTTCGGATCGCACAAGACGTCGCCCCGCGCGATATCGAGCTCGTCGTCGAGCGTCAAGGTGACGGCGTCACCGGCCGATGCGCTGTCGCGGTCCCCGTCATAGGTGACGATCCGCGCGACCCGCGACGTGCGGCCCGACTTCGCGACGACGACCTCGTCGCCGGGGCGGACCGTGCCGCTCGCGACCGTGCCGGAGTAGCCGCGAAAGTCGAGATCCGGACGGTTGACCCATTGCACCGGGAACCGGAACGGTTGCGTGGAATTGTCCCGCTCCACGTCGATCGTCTCGAGATGCTCGAGCAGAGCCGGGCCGTGGTACCAAGGCGTCTTCTCGCTTCGTTCGGAAATATTGACGCCGTGCCGGGCCGAGATCGGGATCGCCGTGAGGGACGCGAAGCCGAGCGGCGCGGCGAAAGCCTCGAAATCGGCGACGATCTTCGCAAAGCCCGCCTGGTCGTAGCCGGTGAGATCGATCTTGTTGATGGCGAGCACCACATGGCGGATGCCGGTGAGCGACACGATCGCCGCATGGCGGCAGGTCTGGGTGAGCAAACCCTTGCGCGCATCGACGAGCAGCACCGCGAGGTCGGCCGAGGAGGCTCCCGTCGCCATGTTGCGCGTATATTGCTCGTGGCCCGGGGTGTCGGCGATGATGAAGGACCGCCGCGGTGTCGAGACATAGCGATAGGCGACGTCGATCGTGATGCCCTGCTCGCGCTCGGCCTCGAGCCCGTCGACGAGCAGAGCGAAGTCGATGTTGTCGCCGTCGGTCCCGTGCTTGCGGGAATCGCGCTCGAGCGCCGCGAGCTGGTCGTCGTAAATGAGGCTCTGCTCGTAGAGCAGTCGCCCGATGAGGGTGGACTTGCCGTCGTCCACCGACCCGCAGGTGAGGAATCGCAGGGTCGGCAGGACGGGTCCGTCAGAGGGCTCCTCGGGGTCGCGAAGCGCGGACGACGTGGCTTCGAGCATCAGAAATAGCCCTCTCGCTTCTTCTTCTCCATCGAGCCCGATTCGTCGTGGTCGATGAGGCGCCCTTCCCGCTCCGAGGTGGTCGAGGCGCGCATCTCGGCGATCATCTCGGGCAGGGTCTCGGCCTGCGACCGGATCGCGCCCGTCAGCGGGTAGCAGCCGAGCGTCCGAAACCTGATCTTCTCCATGCGCGGCTCCTCGCCGGGGCGCAACGGCAGCCGATCGTCGTCCACCATGATCAGCGCGCCGTCACGCTCGACGACCGGGCGTTCCTTGGAGAAGTAGAGCGGAACGACCGGGATGCCCTCCGCCGCGATATAGTCCCACACGTCGAGCTCGGTCCAGTTCGACAGGGGGAACACTCGCATCGACTCGCCGGGCCTGATCCGCGTGTTGAAGAGACGCCACAGCTCCGGGCGCTGGTTGCGCGGGTCCCAGGCATGCGAGGCCGAGCGGTGCGAGAAGATGCGCTCCTTGGCCCGGCTCTTCTCCTCGTCGCGGCGCGCGCCGCCGAAGGCGGCGTCGAAGCGCCAGCGCTCGAGGGCCTGGCGCAGCCCCTCCGTCTTCATGACCTGGGTATGCACATTGGACCCCGAGGCGACCGGAGAGATGCCGCGCCTCAGGCCGTCCTCGTTGACATGAACCAGAAGCTCCATGCCGGCGCGCTCCGCCGCCTCGTCACGGAAGGCGATCATCTCGCGAAACTTCCAGGTCGTGTCGACGTGGAGCAAGGGAAACGGCGGCTTCGAGGGGTAGAAGGCCTTGAGCGCGAGATGGAGCATCACGCTCGAATCCTTGCCGATCGAATAGAGCATCACCGGACGCTCGAACTCGGCGACCACCTCGCGCAGGATGAAGATCGACTCGGCTTCGAGCCGGCGAAGGTGGGGCGAGACGCTCAAAATCACACGGTTTCCCTGTTGATATCGTCATTCCACGCAGCGAAATGTGTCAATATTCCCCTGCACGCGCGTTTGCAAGCCGCCCCCGCGTCTCCGAGCGAGAGGGGGATCGATGGCTTCGGGGGATTTCGAGACCGGTCTATGCCGCGCTAGAGCGGTACGAGGAAAAGTGGACACCAGATTTCCGGCGCAATCGAGTTTACGCAGATTGCGTAAACTTATCTGCTTATCCCGCTCTGAACTTTCGGAATCGATCACGTTTCATGACTTTGGATCGATAAGATCCAAAGTCATCGTGATCTAGGCGCACCGGGCGACGTGAATGCGATTAGACAATAATGTCGAGCCGCTTGCCGATCTCACCGTATCGGAAAGCATTCTCATTGTGCAACTCCGAGCTCGCCACGACAGACGAGACGCCGCGAGATCGGGATCCTCGTACTCCGGGCCCGGCGACCGCGACGGGGGACGTCAATGGCCGGCTGCGGACCAGCTCAGCTTCCAGGATTCGGGGACCGGTCCGCCGCGACGATCGACCGGGCCGTCGGCCTTGAGATCGGGCAGGCGTAGGCATTGGCGCACGATCTCGGGGATCATCACGGCCCCGATCGCGCGGCCGAGGCATTCATGGATGCCGAGACCGAAGTGGAACATGTCGCCGAGCGGACGCCTCGGATCGAAGCGATCCGGATCGGGGAAGATCGCCGGATCGAACATCGCCGAATGGGTGACCGCGAGAACCGTGGTCTCGGGCCGGATTTCCTTGGCGAAAGGGGTATTGCCGGAGAGCACAGTCGGGTGATGGCAGGTGCGGAAGAAGTAAGGAAACGCCGGCTTGAAGCGGACGGCCTCGAACACATAGCCGTCGAAGCCCGCGGGGTCGTCGAGGGCGGCCGCGGCACGCGCGGCGGCGAGGACGTCCGGACGCGCGAGAATGCCCTCGAGCGCATTGATCGCGGCGTGCGAGGTCGTCTCGACCGCGCCGATGAGCAGGCCCCCGGTGTTGAGGACGACATGGGGCACATCGAATTGCAGAGCACCGCTGAGCGACAGGCGCAAGAGGCGCGTGGCGGGATCGTTGTTGGCCTTGCCCGCCTTCAGATCCTCTCCCCGCTTCGTGACGAGACCGATCAAATATTGGCGCATGCCGACGAGGGCCTCTTCCCGCTTCTTCACGATCGCGGCCTGGTCCGGCACCACCACCGAGTCGAAAGGCTGGTTCCAGAACGTGTCGATCTGGTTCCAATAGGACCATTCGAAAAGATCTTTCGGATTGCTGTCGCTGTAGCCGAACCACTCCTGGACGAGGGCGATCGGCACCGCACGGCTGAGGCCGTCGACGGCATCGATCGTGCCGCCCGCGGCCTGGAGGAGTGCGGCGGCCTTGGTGGCGACGAAGGCGCGCATCCCGGGCAATTGCTCGAAATCGAGAATAGCCTTCATGATCGACTTCTCACGCCAATGGGCAGCGGTGTCGTCCTGCGCCATGAAGTAGTCGCCCTGCTTGGGCTTGTAGAGATCGACTCCGAACGCATCGTGCCGGCGCAGGATCGTCACGCAATCGTCGTAGCGAGTGACGAGGGTCAGCTCGGGCATCTCGAGGATGGGGCGCTGCGACCTGAGCTCGGCATAGAACGGGAGCGGCTCCTCGAACATCCAGCGGCGCACGAGCGGCCAGCGCGCCTCGGTCGGTGCCAGGTCGAATCGCTCGAGATAGCTAGCCATCGTTCCCTCCCTGTGAGCCTGGTCGATCCTGTGAGCTCGGTCGATGCCGTCACGAATGGGATGAATTGATTATGAGCACGTGTTCCGGCGTGAGGAAGTTACCCTATCGCGCGCCGCGGTCAATGCTTCGTTCGCCCTACTTACGGTAACGGCCACGACCCGGGGGACGCAGAAGCTCTGAGCGGCCGGGGACACCAACCGCGAGTTGCATAGGCTCGCACGCGACCCGCATCGCACGGTCTAGAACCACATCCGTCGAGGGCGGCACGAAAACGGAATCGACACGAGAAAACCGGCCGCATGCGGCCGGTTTCGCTCGTGTCGCCAGCGCGAAGGAGTCGCTCTTCGCCCTCAGTACTTGGCAACCACCGGCGCGGGAGGCGGCGCAGTGTCGAACTTGTAGGTCAACCTGCCCTGGACCTGGTTCTGCGTCAGGTGGTGAGTGATGAACGTCGAAGGCAAGAGCGTGCCGTTCGCAGACTGGTCGACATAGGTGCCGAAATCGGAGTAGCGATACTCGACCCCGACCGACCAATTGTTGGTCACCGCGTAGGCGACGCCGCCGCCGACGGTCCATCCGGTCCGCGTCTTGGAGATCTGGTCGGTACCCCCGCCGGACGCGACCGTGTCGTAGAAGTTGGTTACGCCGGCGAAAGCCACGCCGCCTGTTGCGTAGACAAGCCAACGGTCCCAGGCGAGACCGAGCCGGCCACGGATCGAGCCCTGGAGAGGCGTGGTCGTCTTGACCGTGCCGCAGTAGAACGGACAGAAGTCGGCACCGACGAACTGGCTCTTGCTCAGGCTCGTGCCGTCGACATTACCCTCGACGCCGATCAGCCATTGGTTGACCTGCAGGTTGTAGCCGACATGAGCCCCACCGATGACCCCGGTCGCGTTCAACGAGTACGGCACCAACCCGGCCGGGGCGATGCCCCCCAGATCGCCGCCGGGATTGAAGATGGTCGAGTTTTCCTTCGCCCAGCCATAGCCGACCTGGACACCGGCGTAGAGACCCGTCCAGGTAAAAATCGGCGCAGGCGGCACATAGACCGGCGGTGGGGCACGCGAGGGAAGATCGGCTGCGCTGGCAGCTCCGGTGACAACGACGGCCCCGCAAAGGGCCGCGAGTGTACGGCGAAACATTGCTCGACTCCTTTCGGAAGGTGGACGCCGAGCGAGCCTAGCCCCTTTGAATGGTCCAGCAATCGTTTTCGACGCTGTACAGGCCGCTAGAGGCCGCTATTTCTGTCGCTGTGACATCCTCGCCACATCGATGCGCGCTCGCTCGCGGCCGCTGGCCGGTGGTTCGGCACGAGCGCGCGACGATCGCTCGTGCCTCTCGGCCTCGTACCGGGAACCGATGGTTCCCGGTACGTCGGTTGTATTCACCGTATCCGCTTCTTCGCCTCTGAAGGGTGCTGCACTTCGCAATTCACGCTTCGAAGGCGGCGGATGCTAGAGGATCTTCAGATACTCGAGCAGCGCCTTCTTCTCCTCGGGCTTCAACCACGTGCCGTAGTCGTGCCCGCAGCGGCTGTTGCCGGAACGAATGTCGGAGCAGTCGGTAGTGTTCAGCGTGTAGTCGAGCTTGCTCTGCTCCACCGCGAGCCCCACCTTCTCGGTGTCATAGGCCGGACCGATCTTGAAGCTCGCCACGCGCTTCGCCGGCGGTTCGAGCAGCTCGGCGAGCGTCGGCACCGATCCGTTGTGAAGATAGGGCGCTGCCGCCCAGACGCCTTCCATGACCCTCGCCTCGTAGCGCGGCGCCGCGTTCTCGAGGCCGGTTCCCAGCGCCACGAGATCCTGGAACACCCTGAAGGCGCCGTCGAGCCCGCCCAGCGACGGAAGCTCGCGCAGCTTCTTCACGATATCGGCCATGGACTCCTTGGGGTCCGGGCTCGGCAAGATCCTGTCCTGGATGATGGCACCGAGAACCGACACGGCGAGGACGCTGAGCGCGTAATCGGTCTCGGCCAGGGGTTTCCTCAAGTGGGGAATCGCAGCCCCTTCGAGCACGCCCGTCTTGGCCTTCCAGGCGAGAATCTCGTATTGGGTCGCATCGGTCCCCACGTCCTGCAGCGGGGTCGCCCAGGTCTGGACATTGGGGAACTGGACCTGACCCGGCCGGATCCCGTGGCAATCGGCGCAGCCGCCGTCCGCCGTCGATCGATTGTAGATTTCCTTGCCCTTCGCGGCCAGGTCCGCGTCATAGGGCCAAGCCCATTTCGGCGGCCCGATCCGCTTGACCAGCGATTCGAGCTTGTTCAACCCGGCGAAATTGGCCGAGTTGTGGGTGAGATAGTCGTAGCGCAGCAGATTCCACCACCGCGAATCCTTGACCGGGTGGAACTCGCCGAATGTCCCGTAGACCTGGCCGAGGTTGCGTGGCACCGAGAGGGTGTCGTTCCCGTTGTTCAAAAAGCCGGACCATTGCGTCCGGTCCTGCTTCGGCGCATTCCACAAGAAGGGATATCGCACCGGCGCCTTCGCGACCTTGATGTTCTCCGGGATCAGGTAGCTCGGGGGCGGGCCGATGTCGAGGCCGATGATACGGTTGAAGATCATGCCCACAGCATCGAGCCTGGTCGGACCCCACGGCTGCTTCGGCAAGGCGCCCGCCATCAGCGTGTGGTAGCGCAAGTGCCACGCTTCCAGGCTCTTGCGCAGCGCCGCGAGGGCGGTGGGATCGGAAGCGGCAGCCGGGAGCACCTTTGCGGCAAACGCCTTGAACTTGTCTTCGCTCGCCAGGACCCGTCCGGCTGCGGAGTCGATGTCCGCGAAGAAGTTGTAGGCGTCGGAGAAGGCCGGTCCGCCGTCGATCCGATAGTCCTTGCCGCCCACCTCGATCTGCCGGGTGTGGCAGGCCGAGCACGTCATGCCGACGACCTCGGCACCTTTCTCGCCGGCGATCGAGAACCCGACCGGCAACCGATTGCCGTTCGAAGGGTTCGGCAGGTAGCCGTATCGCGCGAGGTTGTCGGCCAGGAACGGTGTCCCGTCCGGCTGCTCGAGCGCCGCGAGCCAAGCGAGCGGGATGACCCGCGAGCCCTGGTCCTGCGTGTAGTATTCGCTCCGTGCGGCGGCATCCCAATCGGCACCTTGATCGAGATAGATCGGAGCGGAATCCGCGGCTCGGGCAGGACTCGACAAAGTTGCGAGCGACGCGAGGCAGGCAAAGCCTCCGGCCATGGATCGAAACGCAAATCGGGTGCTCATCGGCTGAAATCCTCCCCTGTCTTGCCCACTCGAAATCACGCCGGCGCCGGCTTCTTCAGCTCGGATTTTGCGCCAGTGGTCTGCGATATGACGAATGCGTGTAGGTGCTTGGGGTCTACCCCGATAGTGCAGGCGAAACTGATCCACCTGATGAACCCTAACCTCAACGATTTTTGGTTTGAAATCAAGCCGAGAATCCCGTCACTTCCCCCGCGCGAGGCGCTCGCGAAGGGCCGGCACGGCCGAACGGCGCGAGCGCGGAATTGTGCCGCCCCGAACGATCCTTGTGCCACCACCGAGTCGTGCCGCTACGCGCTCGGGCCTAGGCCTTCGGCCCGGGCTTCAGCGGTAGGGCGATGCCCGCGGTCATCAGGACGACGGCGTCGCATGCCTCGGCGAGCGCCTGGTTGACCGAGCCCTGGGCATCCCGGAAATCCCTGGCGAGAGCATTGTCGGGGACAATCCCACTGCCGACCTCGTTCGAGACGAAGATCACCGGACCTTCGAGGGTCGCGACGGTCTCGACGAGAACCTGCGCCGCCGCGGCAGGATCGCGGTCCCGCAGGAACAGGTTGGAAAGCCAGAGGGTGATGCAATCGACGACGAGGGTCCGGGCCGGGCCGGCCTCCCGGCGCAGCGTCGCGGCGAGCTCGAGAGGCTCCTCGATCACGCTCCAGCGCCCATCGCGCGCGGCGGCATGGCGGGCGATACGGGCCGCCATCTCCGCGTCGCCGGCCTCCGCGGTCGCGATCAGGACGGGCCGGCGCCCCGAGGCCTCCGCACGATGCTGCGCATAGCGGCTCTTTCCGGACCGCGCGCCGCCGAGCACGAGCAGGCTGCTCGGACCATGCGCATCGATCATGCGCGACGCGAGGACACGCGGCTCACGTCCGCCACGGGTGCTCCGGCAGGTCGCAGACCCCGACCGCGCTGCCGCCTGCCTGAGCCACCGCGTGATCATTCTCGACAGAGCTGCCGCTGACGCCGATCGCGCCGACGAGGACGCCCTCCTTGTCCACGATCGGGAGCCCGCCCGGGAAGGTGATCAAGCCCTCGTTGGAATGCTCGATCCCGTAGAGCGATCCGCCGGGCTGCGAGAGCTTGCCGATCTGGCCCGTCGGCATGCCGAAGAAGACCGCGGTCTTGGCCTTCTTGATCGCGATGTCGATGCTACCGACCCAGGCATCGTCCATGCGGTGGAAAGCCTTGAGATTGGCACCGGAATCGACGATCGCGATGCACATCTTGGTGCCGAGCTCGACCGCCTTCTTGCGCGCGGCCTCGATCGCAATCTCCGCTTCGCTGATCGTCACATGCATGCTGGGCCTCGCTTCGGTTCGGGCAAGGTCGCGCGATCTCGTGGCTTTCGCGCCGAGATCGCGTCAGAGCGCTATACGATCCAGCCGAATCGACAGCTGCTCCGGCTCATTGCTCAGTCGCATCTTTGCGGCGCGAAGTGGAGTCCGCCTCGCGGAAAAATGCTCTCGGCCGCGGACATCCGGGCATCGGGCACCGTGACTTTCCGAAAAATCTCGCGCCGAAGCAAGCGCCGACCGAGACGGAAGCGAAGCCGCGTCGTCGAAAAAGCGTAGGCGTTCTCGATTAAGGACTTGCGTCTCGACCGCGGTATGCGACAGCACAGCCGCTTCACTTTCGAGTGAGCGACCCGCGGCACCGCGCGCCGTCGCAGCCGTGATTTTTGTTTGTCGCGTTTCCGTCGCGCGACCCCTTCCCGGCACGCCCGGAAATCCGTGAGAGGCCCCCGATGCGCGCACGCATCCTGTTCTCGATCCTCCTCGTCCCGATTCTCGTCGAGATCCCCGCAGGCTCGCCGGCGCAGGCGCAGGAGCGCGTCGTCAACGTCTTCAACTGGAGCGACTACATCGATCCGAAGGTCATCGAGGACTTCACCAAGGAGACCGGGATCAAGGTCACCTACGACACCTACGATTCCAACGAGATGCTCGAGACCCGCCTGCTCGCGGGCCGGACTGGATACGACATCGCGGTGCCGTCGGGGCCGTTCCTCCAGAGGCAGATCGCCGCGGGCCTCTATCGGGAGCTCGACAAGGCGAAGCTCGCCAACCTAGGCAATCTCTCACAGGAGATCATGGCCCGGCTCGCGGTCTATGACCCGGGCAATCGCCACGCCGTCGATTATTCGTGGTTCACTACGGGCATCGCCTTCAATGCCGACAAGGTCGCGGCACGGCTCGGCGACGCGGATCCGGCCACGGCCCTCGCGACGTGGGACGTCGTGCTCAAGCCCGACTTCTTGAAGAAATTCGCCGATTGTGGAGTCTACGTTCTCGACAGCCCGGACGACATGTTTCCGATCGCGCTGAACTATCTCGGGCTGCCACCCGATTCGAAGAAGCCGGCGGATCTGAAGCGCGCGGCCGAGAGCCTCGGCGCCATGCGCCGCCACGTGACGAAGTTCCACTCGTCGGAATATATCAACGCGCTCGCCAACGGCGACATCTGCCTCGCGGTCGGCTGGTCGGGCGACGTGTTCCAGGCGCGTGATCGCGCCCGCGAGGCGGGCAACGGGGTCGAGATCGGCTTCGTGATCCCCAAGCAAGGCACGCTGATGTCGCTCGACTCGCTCGCGGTCCTGAAGGATGCTCCTCATCCCGAGGAGGCCTATGCCTTCATCGATTTTCTGCTGCGACCGGAGATCGCGGCACGCAATACCAACAGGAGCAATTTCGCCAACGCTATCCCCGGGTCGAAGCCCTACATCGACAAGTCGATCGCGGACAACAAGGCGATCTACCCGGATGCGGAGGTCATGAGGCGCCTCTTCACCGTGACGAGCTATGATCAGCCGACCCAGAAGCTCGTCACGCGGGAATGGACCAGGATCAAGACCGGGAGATGACACCGCCTACATCGCAGCAAAGCACCCGCTGGCGCTGCAATCGAGCTGGCCACACCGCCGGCAACGGCAGAATCGGCTACGAATCTTCGAGGCAGTCGACCGCACGCGCGAACCGGCCGCCCTTCATGCCGATTTGCACCACTGTGGATCCTCGTCGTGGCCGACACCGGCGACGCTCGGCGAACGGCGGCCTGCACGGCGATACCTCGTCTTTCGACCCATGTGGGTGCCGGCTGCGACGGTCCTATTGCGCGAGATCATAAAAAGTCAGGTCGATTTGCCCACTGCCCGTCTCGATCGGTACACTGTATAGGCTGAAGGACGGGTTCGTTGATGGATCTCCAGGTTTGAAGGTAGCGCCAAATATTTGCAACTCGTCGGGAAATTCATGAACTTCATCACCGTCGATACCGACGTGAAACTGCCAACGCCCAGGATCTCCTTCGCTCGTATACACATATCGCACCTCGATCGATATAGCTCCCAGGAAGAAATAAAGCTGGAAATTCGTGCTAGTGTCAAAGGAGCTGCTATGCGTCAGCAGGAACACGTCATCTTCGCCCTGCGCAAGAGGCTGTGGAATTTTTGATGCATTCGCGTTATTTGTCTTGTACTGATACATGACCAGCGGATATTTACAGTTATTTGAAATTAATATTTCTAATGAGCCGCTCTTACCGCTATTGACAAGACTCGAGAGATCGGATGCGGCCCCGGCTGCAGTCGCAGCAGCGGTAGCTAGTGATGCAAGACCGGCAATAACTCCGGCAAATTCCGGAGTAGCAGGCAGGTTCTGGGCATCTTGAAATTTCTGGACATCCTTTACTGCCTGCAATCCTGCCTCTGTGGCATCATCGAGATACTTAGGTTCACCATTTGCTGTCATTTTTTCCTCCGAAAATCAGATTGTGATTGTTGATAAGTTATATATAACGTCACATATAAATGTCAAGTTCCCTATGCCTGTTGGCAAGGTATCCATTCAACTCTCGACGGCGAGCCCGATCTATCCAGAGGTTCTAGCTCGACCAGCGAGCTACCGGCACGCCGGGCATCGCACCACAGCGCAACACGCCGCTCGCATGCACGAGTGAGCTCGGACCCGCGACGTGGACCGCTACATTGCTACATTGCACGTAGAGCGGAAACACCGGGTCGACGATCCCGGCTTCGGCCAGATCGCGCGCCGTCGCCCGAGGCGCCACGTCGCGCGACTTGACGAGGAGGAGTCGCTCGGCGCCGAGCGTGCCGGCGAGCCAGGCCGCGAGGGAGTCGGAGGTCACGTCCCAGCTCGCGGGGACGTCAGGCGCCGCAACCACCATCGCGGAGGGCAGCCACACCGCGATCCTTCCACGCGCAATGGCCTCCGTCATCTCGGCCGGCGAGGCGGTGAGCACGAAGCGGTCGCGGCGGGCGGCGAGGAGCACGGCGACCTGGTCCATGGCGAGAGCCGCAAGCCGATGCGCCGTCTCGTCGTCGAAGCCGAGCCTCGTCTGGGCTGCACGGACGTGGTCCGCGAAGATCCCCCCGCCCGGAACGATCACGGCAGGGCCTCCCCACGTTTGGATCACCGCAAGCCAAGCGTCGAGGTCCAGAGAGCCGAGAAGGCTACCGCCGAGCTTGACGATCGTGAGAGTCAACGCCCGCTCGCGGTGCCTGCGAGATCCGGCAGGCTCCCGAACAGCTGGTCGATCGCGGCCACTTCCGCCGCGCGCTCGCGCCTGATCTCGACGCCGACGGCGGCTGCGACGATGTCGAGCTTCTCGACCCGCACGTTCACGCGCATGACGCTCGCATGATGCAGGAGCCGATCGGCGAGCTCGTTGGCGATGGTCTCGATCAGGTCGATATGACCGCGGTCGAGGATGATCCTGATCGCATCCATGATCAGGTCGTAGGAGAAGATCCCTCGCATGTCGTCGAGGCGGCTGTAGGTGCGCCGGACCTCAACATCGACGTTGAACCGCACGTTCTGGCGTGCGCCACGCTCGTAGTCGTAGGCGCCGATGTAGGTCGGCACCACGAGGTCGTGCACGAAGACCTTGTCGGTCTCGACCTGGTGTGCCTCGTGCCAGCCACGC
The DNA here is from genome assembly GCA_024304885.1 of Beijerinckiaceae bacterium. GTDB lineage: Bacteria > Pseudomonadota > Alphaproteobacteria > Rhizobiales > Beijerinckiaceae > Methylocapsa. The sequence continues at coordinate 1,013,755 of JALJOM010000003.1, read as the reverse complement.
CCGGAAAACATCCTGAGGTCGCCGAGCGGGTCGTCACCGGCGCGAGAATGATCCGCCTCGCTCGGGATGAGGTCGCGAATGAGCCGGACCGAGGCGCGATCGATCTCGGCCTCGCGGGCGCGGCCATGGCACAAGGCGCCGCGAAACCCGAGCGCATCCGGATGCAGCGGCAGGAGGCGCGGCACGTCGGGGGCCTCGAGCGAGCCGGCGAGCCCGCTCATCAGGCTCTCGGCGCGGCAGAGATCGACGAACTCGTGCAGCGCGGCGAAACTCATGTGGTCGAGAAGCCGGCCGTTGCCCTTCGAAGCGGTGTCGAGCATCGCGCCCGAGAACCCGGTTCTCGCCATGAGCTTCACGAGGTCGAGGTCGGGGGACCGATCGGCGAAGAGCACGCCGACGAGCCGGACCCGGCCGGCGAGCGTGCCGAGCGCCTGGACATGGTCCGCGCCGGCCTTGTCCATCGCGAGGCCGACCTTCACATAATCGACGCCCGTCGCCGCCACGGTCGCGGCTGCCGCTACCGTCTCGTCCGGCGAGGAACGAGCAGTCCCCGCCGCGGCGCTCACGAGCTTGCGGCCGCCGACGCAGCGAACGATCTCGGCCGCGACCTTCGGGTCGAGCGCGCCGAGTGCCCCGTCCGAGGGGTTCTTCATGTCGATGATATCGGCGTCGCAAGCCCGTACGGTCTCGGCCTCGGCGGGGCTCGTCACGCTCGCGAGCATCAAGGTCATCGGCACTCGTCCTCGATCGTCGAAGCAAGGCACGTTCGACGTTGCGCTTCTCATAGGACGATGAACGGGGGGAAGTCCACGAAAGCGTTCTCAAGCCCGTGGGACAAGGGCGAGAAAATTCTGCAAGAGGTCGTGGCCGTGCTCGGTCAGGATCGATTCCGGGTGAAACTGCACGCCGAAGGTGGGGTGCTCGCGATGCTCAAGCGCCATGATCTCGTTCTCCTGCGACCAGGCCGTGGCTTCCAGCGGACCGGCCTCGTCGTCGAGCTCGACGATCAGCGAATGATAGCGTCCGACGGCGAGCGGGCTCGGTAGCCCCTGCAGGAGGCGCGAGCCGGTGTGGCGCACGAGGCTCGCCTCGCCGTGCATCGGCCGCAAGGCCCGCGTGACGGAGCCGCCGAAGACCTGTCCGATGCATTGATGGCCGAGGCAAATTCCGAGGATCGGGACCTTGCCGGAATAATCCTCGACGAGCCGCATCGAGATGCCGGCCTCGTTCGGCGTGCAGGGCCCGGGCGAGATCACGATGGCCTGCGGCGTCTCGGCCGGCAGCGCGGCGTCGTTGCGCACGACCTCGGGCGTCACGCCGAGCTCACGCAAGTAGCTCGCGACCGTGTGCACGAAGGAATCGTAGTTGTCGATGACGAGGATCACAGCACCAGCTCCTCGACGCCGAAGGCATCGAAGACGCGGCTCGCCTTGTCGAGGGTCTCCTGATATTCCGCGGCGGGATCGGACGCCGTGACGATGCCGCCGCCGGCCTGCACGGCGCACATGCCGCGGCGAAAGCTGGCGGTGCGGATCACGATGCTCAGATCCATCGTTCCGTCGAATCCGATGTATCCGATCGCGCCGCAATAGGGGCCGCGCGCATGGCCTTCGATCTCGGTGATGATCTCCATGGCGCGGACCTTGGGCGCGCCGGTGATCGAGCCGCCCGGAAAGGCGCCGGCGAGAAGATCGACGGCTGAACGGCCCTTGCCCAGCCGTCCGACGACCGCCGAGACGAGGTGATGGACCGAGGCGAAGGATTCGAGCCCGCAGAGCTGCGGCACCTGGACCGAGCCCGGGACGCAGACCTTGGAGAGATCGTTGCGGAGGAGATCGACGATCATGGTGTTCTCGGCGCGGTCCTTGCGGCTCTCGGTCAAGGCCTGGGCCTGGAGCAGGTCCACGACTGGGTCGGCGGAGCGCGGCCGCGTGCCCTTGATCGGGCGCGCCTCGACATGGCCGCCCTCGACGCGCAGGAAACGCTCCGGCGAGGCCGAGGCGATGACGAAATCGCCATGGTCGAGAAAAGCCGCGAAAGGCGCCGGGTTCACGGTCCGCAGCCGCCGGTAGAAGCCGAAATGATCGAAGCCGTCCGGCACCGGCGCGGTGAACCTCTGCGCGATATTGGCCTGGAAGATATCGCCCGCGAGAATGCGCTCGATGACGGTGCGAACCGCGCGCTCGTAGCCGCTCGGGGTGAAGTTGCTGGTCCATCCTTCGAGCGAGATCGGCCCGGTTCCGAAGCCGGCCGCTCCGCCCGCGAGCTCCGCCTCGAGCCACAGGCCGCGCTCGACCGCGCGCCGGTCGCGGGCCTTTTCCTCGGTCTCGGGTAGGCCCGTCGAGACGATCCAGCCACGCCGTTCGAGGGAATCGAAAGCGACGACGACATCGTAGAACCCGAGCGACAGATCGGGAAACGCGAGCTCGTCGGCTACGGCGTTCGGCAAGCGCTCGAGGCTCGCCCCGAGCTCGTAGGAAAACAGCCCCGCCGCCCCGCCTTGGAACGGAGGCAGGCCCGGCAAGGTCGGGATGCGCCGGGCGGCCAGCTCCGCCTTCAGGCGCGCGACCCAGCCCGGCCCCGCCTGGTCCAGTCGCAGGTGTTCGAACGGATCGACGGCGACGAAACTATAGCGACCGAGGCGCTTGTCGGCCGAGGCGCTGTCGAGAAAGGTGAGGCAGGGCAAGCGGCGGAGCGCCGCGGCGGCTTCGGCCGGGTCCCGATAATCTATCTCGACGACATACATCGACCTGTCTCCCGCACCCTCCGACCCGGTCGAGCATTTGCCTCCTCGGCCACCCGAGGCCTCGAGCTGCGCCTAGGCGGCTTTCGAGGTCGCAGGGTCCTGCGAACTTTCACCGCGCGGTCGATTGGACGATTCTTCGCGGGATCGGTGATTCCGAACTCGGACTCGGCCATTCGTGGGGCGGTCGAGCCGCGGCGGCGGAGATGTGGCGTGGACGAGCCGTGGGGACCCGAGCCGGGGAGCATCGGCCGGCTACTTCCCGCCTTCCTTCTCGCCACCGGCTTCCTTGGCGGGTTGCGACGGCTCCGCGGGGGGCGGCGACGGCTTCGGGGGCGCCGACTTCACGGCCGGCTGGCCCGCCGGCTTCGCCGCGGGTCGTCCCTTGTAGGCCCTCGGCGAGTCGATGTGCGCGGCACGCATGAATGTCGCGGCCGATGAGAATGTCGCGGCCGATGAGGCGTGCGCCGGTGCGATCGCGAGTTTCAGGACAACGGCACTCCGGCTGCGACTCGGGTTTTGCACCAGCTTCCTCCTGCCGCGGTAACGGCCACAGGGCTCGCACTCGGCCTCGTCCCGCACGACGCGAGACGCCCTGTGCGAGATTCGGACGCGGTCCGCCGATCCACATTACAGGTGGCGATCGACCCGTTCAAACGGAATCGGATCGTCCCGAAAAATCCGGCGTTGCCGGCTTGCGCCGAAGCATCTCATGCAATAGCCGTGTCGGGATCGGATACGCGCGGGGGCGCGGCCGAGGCCGCCGCGAGGCGGGCGAGGGAGGACTGATGAGCGAGGCAGAAGTCGACGGAAAGCCCGCCTCGATCGAGGAAGCGACAGAATGCGCCGCGGCGATCCTGTCGCGCGCGCGCCTGCCCGTCATTGCAGGTCTCGGGACCGATATCGCCGGGATTCGCGGATCGATCGCGCTGGCCGAGCGGCTGCACGGCGCCTACGACCACATGCATTCGGCGCGGATTTTCTCCGACCTCGATGTCTTGCGCCAGTTCGGGTTGATGTTCACGACGCCGAACGAGGCCCGGCTTCGCGCCGATGTGCTGCTCTGCGTCGGGCCCGACCTGACCCGCGTCTGGCCACAGCTCTTCGAACGGCTCGCGCCCGGGGAGTTGCCCGTCTTCGATCTCGCGCAACAAAAGCGCAAGATCGTGTGGATCGCGCCCGAGCCGGGGCTCGGCGAGATCGCGGGCGTCCCCGTCGTTCCGATCGAGGCCCCGGACCTCGTCACGACGCTCGGCGGGCTCCGCGCACGAGTCGCCGAGCGGCCGGTCGCCCTCGACGATGCCATCACGCAAAAGCTCGATGCCGCCGCGGATATCTTGCGCAAGGCGAGGTTCGGCGTCGCCGTGTGGGGCGGCGCGGCGCTCGACAAGCTGTCGGTCGAGATGCTGCAGGGCCTCGTGCTCGATCTCAACAAGACGACGCGGTTCACCGGCCTCGCGCTCGGAGCGGAGTCCAACGCGGCCGGCGCCGTGCAGGCGTCGGGCTGGATGACCGGATTTCCGATGCGCACCTCGTTCGGGCGCGGCTACCCGGACCACGACACCTGGCGCTTCGATGCGACGCGGCTCGTCGAGAGCGGCGAGGCCGATGCGGCCTTGTGGGTCTCCGCCTATGAAGCCGAGACGCCGAGCTGGACGCGACACGTCCCGCTCGTGGCTCTGGTTCCGGCCGAGGCGCATTTCGCGCAGCCGCCCGCGGTCCGCATCGATATCGGCCGCCCCGCCGTGGATCACGACGGCGTGGATTACTCGCGCGAGGCGGCTGCCATCGTCGCACGCAAGGCATCGCATCCGAGCAACAAGGCCTCGGTCGCGGCCGTGCTCCTGCGCATCGCGCAACAGATCGGTGGAGCTCTGTAGCATGCTCGTTCTCCTCAAAGGCGGCCGAATCGTCGATCCGGTGCATCAGCGCGACGAGGTCGGCGACATCTGGATCGAGGAGTCCCGGATCGTCGCCGCACCGCAGGGCCGTCAGCCGGATGTCACCTACGACGTCTCGGGCAAGATCGTGATGGCCGGCGCGATCGACATCCATTCCCACATCGCCGGCGGCAACGTGAATACTGCACGCCTGTTGCTGCCGGAGCTCCACCGCGGCCACAGCCCGCGCTCCCCTGCCCTGCCGCTCGCGACCGGCCGCTGGTCCACCTTCGAGACGGGCTGCACCTATGCGACGATGGGCTTCACCACGGTGGTCGAGCCCGCCGTCGCGCCGCATCAGGCACTGCAGGGCCATCTCGAGCTCGCCGATGTGCCGATCCTCGACAAGGGCGCGCTGACCATCCTCGGCAACGATGATTTCCTGCTCGGGCTGCTGCGCGACAACGAGAACCAGGCCGCCATCACCGACTATGTGGCCTCGACGCTCGCGGCGACCAACGGTCTCGGGCTCAAGGTCATCAACCCGGGCGGGGCGACGGCGTTCAAGTACAATGCACGAAGCTTCGGGCTCGACGACGTGGTGCCGTTCTACGGCGTGACCTCGCGCCGGATCATCGAGGCGCTGCAGCAGGCGATCATGGACCTCCACGTCCCTCACCCGCTGCATCTGCATTGCAACAATCTCGGCCTGCCCGGCAACGTGGAAACCGCGCTCGCGACGATCGAGGCCGCGCGCGGCAAGCCACTGCATTTCGCCCATATCCAGTTCTACGCCTATGGCAGCGAGGGGGATCTCGGCTTCTCGTCGGGGGCGGCCGAGCTCGCCGCGGCGATCAACGCGCATCCCAATGTCACGGTCGATGTCGGCCAGGCCATGTTCGGACAGACGGTCACGATCTCGTCCGACGTGCTGCGCCAGTTCAACGGGGTTTCCACGGCGAAGCCACGCAAGTCGGTGATCTTCGACGGCGACGCCAACGGCGGCGGCATCGTCCCCTACCTCTACCGCGAGACCGATGTCGTCAACGCGATCCAATGGGCCTGCGGGCTCGAGCTGTTCCTTCTCGTCGACGATCCTTGGCGCGTGTTCTTCACGACCGACCACCCGAACGGCGCGCCTTTCACCACCTATCCGAACCTCTTCGCGCTGATCATGAGCCGGCAGGCGCGGGCCGAGGCCGTCGCGCGCCAGCCGCAGGACGCCGTGGCCCTGACGACGCTTTCCTCGATCGACCGCGAATATACGCTGAACGAGATCGCGATCATGACGCGAGCCTCGCCGGCGAAACTCCTCGGCCTTACAGATCGCGGCCATCTCGCGCCGGGCGGCCTCGCCGACATCGCGGTCTATACGCCCGACGCCGACATCGCCAAGATGTTCCGCGCCGCCCATCTCGTCTTCAAGGACGGCGAAGTCGTCGTGCGCGACGGCCGCGTGACGCATTACCGCTGGGGCAAGACGCTCAAGGTGAAGCCCGGCTACGATCCGGCGATCGATCGCAGGCTCACCGGCTATTACGAGCAGCACTACGGCCTGTCGCACAACATGTTCGCGGTTCCGGACCACGTCCTTCCGCACGCCGAGCCGTTCCAGGAGGTCGCATGCAGCCGATGATCTGCAACGGCGTGAGGATCGACGAGTCCTTCGCCGAAGCTTTTCCCATGCGAGGCACGGCGCTCCTCATCACGGCGCCGAACGAGCGCTGGGCACGCCAGGCGGCGACCACCATGACGGGCTTTGCGACCTCCGTCATCGGTTGCGGTGTGGAAGCCGGGATCGATGCCGATGTGCCGGCAGACCAAACGCCCGACGGGCGTCCCGGCGTGCGCGTCCTTCTCTTCGCGATGTCGAGCGACGGCTTGCAGAGCCAGCTCGTCAACCGGCTCGGCCAATGCGTGCTGACCTCGCCGGGCTCGGCCGTATTCTCGGGGCTCGACAGCCCCGATCGGCTGCCGATCGGCGACATGATCCGCTATTTCGGCGATGGCTGGCAGGTCTCGAAGAAGTTCCTCGACCGACACTTCTGGCGGGTCCCCGTGATGGACGGCGAGTTTCTCTGCGAGGCGACGACCGGCCTGACCAAGGGCGCCGTCGGCGGCGGCAACCTCCTCGTCATGGGCGCCGACTGGGAAAAGACCATGATCGCGACGCAAGCCGCCGTCGATGCAATGAACGCAATGCCGGATGCGATCCTTCCCTTTCCGGGCGGCATCGTACGGTCGGGGTCCAAGGTCGGCGCCAAGTACAAGACGATGATCGCCTCGACCAACGACGCCTATTGCCCGACGCTCCGCGGCGCGGTGAAGACAGCGCTCGATCCCGATATCGGCTGCGTGCTCGAGATCGTCATCGACGGCCTCACCGAGAAATCGGTTGCCGACTCGATGCGGGCCGGGATCGCGGCGATCGCGGACCTCGGACCCGACAAGGGTGCGAAGCGCATCGGCGCGGGCAACTACGGCGGCAAGCTCGGGCCGTTCCATTTCCACCTGAAGGATCTCTTGCCGTGACGTCGCTCGTCCTCGCCTTGAAGCAAGAGCCCGATCAAAGGCTCGATCTTTCCCCCCTCGTGCCGCATCTCCTCGCCGGCAAGTCCGAGGCCGAGATCGCCGCGATCGAGCTGCAGACCACGAAGCACAAGGTCACGGTCGGCGATGCCTTCACGCTGAAGCCCGGCGACGCCTCGTCGATCCGATTCGAGGGCGGCTCGGCGCGGCTCGACAATATCGGCCTGGACCTGAAGTCGGGCGAGATCGTCGTAGAAGGGGCATGCGGGCTCTATGTCGGCCGCGCCATGAGCGCCGGGACGATCCTCGTCACCGGGGACTGCGGGCCTTTCGCGGGCTCGGCCATGTCGGGGGGAAAGCTTGAGATCAAGGGTGATGCGGGCGACTTGCTCGCCGCGCCACAGGACGGCGAGATGGAAGGCATGACGGGCGGCCTCCTCGTCGTGCGCGGTTCGGCGGGCGCGCGGGCCGGCGACCGGCTGCGTCGCGGCACGATCGTGATCGAAGGCGCCGCGGGCGATCATGCCGGCAGCCGCATGATCGCCGGGACCCTGATCGTGCTCGGCACTGCCGGCGCCCTGCCCGGCACGCTCATGCGCCGCGGCACGATCCTGCTCGGATCGCACACGCCTCTCGCGCCGACCTTCGTCACCTGCGGCCGGAACGGCTTCGGCAGCTTCTCGGCTCTCTTCGCACGTTTGCTGCGGCCGACGAGCGAAGCCGCCGCAGCCGCCTTCTCGAGGCCGCTCGAGCGTTTCGCCGGAGACATGGCAGCACTCGGCAAAGGGGAAATCCTGCTCCCGGCATGACGACGAGCGTCAGCGAGAAGCGCGATCACTTCCTGTCGGAGATCGGCCGACGATCCCTCGTCATGGGGATCTTGAACGTCACGCCCGATTCCTTCTCCGACGGCGGCAAGTTCCACGGGCGCGACACGGCCCTCGCACAGGCGCGTAAGCTCGCCGCGGACGGCGCCGACATCCTCGATATCGGCGCGGAATCGACGCGGCCCGGTCATACGCCGGTGCCCGAGGACGAGGAGCTCGCCCGCCTGCGGCCGATCCTGGCCGAGATTCTCGCCGCGGTCGATTGCCCGATCTCGATCGATACGACGAAGGCGGGCGTCGCGCGCTTTGCGGTCGAGGCCGGCGCCGCGGTCGTCAACGATGTCTGGGGTCTTCAGAAGGATCCGGCCATGGCGGACATCGTGGCCGAGACCGGCGCGGCCGTCGTCGTCATGCATAATCGCGAGGCCGTCGATCGCGACCTCGACATCATGGCCGACATGAAGCGGTTCTTCGAGGAGACCCTGCGGCGTGCCGACAAGGCGGGGATCCCCCGGCGCCACATCGTGCTCGACCCGGGCATCGGCTTCGGCAAGAGCCAGATCCAGAACCTCGAAGCCCTGGCCCGGCTACCCGAGCTGAGAATGTTCGACCTGCCGATTCTCGTCGGCGTCTCACGCAAGTCCCTGCTCGGCGAGCTCGCGGGAACCCCGATCGAGTCCCGCCTCGTCCCGACGCTCGCCGCCAACCTCGCCGCGGCAGCCCATGGCGCCTCGATCTTCCGCGTGCACGACGTGGCCGAGCATGTCGCCGGCTTCAAGGTCTTCGACGCAATCCTGTCGGCCTCATCCCGGCAACCGGCTGTCGCATAGCAGGAGGAGGCACGTGTCCTATCGTCGGCGAGCGACCCGAGACGGGTGTGCCTGCTCTCCGACCCGATGGTGTGCGCAGGACGTCACTCGAAACCGCACGCCCAGCGCACACTGGCGCAACGCATGGCCGACCACATAGCCCACCTGACCTACAGCGACCATGGCTGCTGCCTCGAGCAGCGCGGTCGACATACCATGGTTCTGAAGAAGACAGGCTCCGAGCGCGAGGATTGCAACGACCGCGGACGTCGGCAGGAGGACGAATGCACGGAATGCCAGCCCGAGAGCCAGTCCCACGGTCAAGGTCCCGAATGCAAAAATCAGAAGCATGGGACAATCCTCAAAAATTCGAAAAAGACTACCTGTACTGGAGACGTCACGCATGATGTGCGCGGCCGGATTGTAACGCTCGACGATAGGACCATTCGCCCGCTGGCCGCAACACGAATCTTGCTCGACCCCGATACGCTCGAACGGGTTCGGAATCGCGCCTGAGCGAATGCCTTCGCGGTTCGGAAACGTCGTCTCCTCGTGCGGCGACCGCACGACCATCGCCGGGTAGCCGAGGCTTGCGCCTACCATCGAGCGGGACGGCGTGTCGAGGAAACCATGGGCAGCGACCAGGGAAACCGCAACGACCCCGCCACGAGGCCGAGCCCATAGCCGAGCTGCAGCGCGGCGACGATTGTTGCGGCCTCGAGCGGCGTATAGAGCGTGTAGCGGCCCATCAGCAGCGAAGCATCGATCACCGCCGCTACAACAACCAGAGAGGTCGGCAAGAGAACGAACGCGCGAAAAGCCCCTCCGAGCCACATCCCCACCGTCAGGCTCACGAGCGAGAGCAATATAGTCATCTGGCAATTCTCCGAAACTGCGCCGAGGAACCGGTCACAAATGTAGCTTTGTGTAGGCGCTTGCGGCACTGACCCAGATCAAGCCGATCGATGTTGCATATCCTCGCGAGGGCTGCGTGACCCGAGCCGCGTCCGTCCGCCGGAGAGCGGCAGCGGCTCGGCCGAGATTGGAGCGCCACCTCGAAAATTCCGGGTGCCCTCCCTGCGATCCTGGACGTCACCTCCGATAAGGGCCGAGCTCTACCATCGATCCACAGCCCACCTGCGGCCTGCTTGACCCTGCGGGCAGCACCGTTCAGACGAGCTCTCGAGCGACCGAAACCGGACCAAAAGCATGTGCAGGAGCCAGCCGAGCACATAGCCGAGCTGAAGAGAGGTGACGGTCGCGCTCGTGACGATGAGCACGCGCAGCGGCTCGCCGCCTTGATGCAGTGAAACCACGCTCGCCAGGACGGCGACCGCCAAGGACATCGGGATCAGGACAAACCCACGAAAAACCAGGCCCAGAGCGACTCCGGTGGCGAGAACGGCGATCAGGAGACCGACCAGCATCAGGCGTTTCCTCGTGAGTCTCGCCGCGTCCTCGATTGTGAACTATATTTTTTATCGGCAGCGCGGAACGTTGATAGAAAATGTAATTCGACAATACGTAATGTCAAGCGTATTGAGCCGCAATTTATTATATCATTCGGCCTAGCTTTGGCCCAGTACTTGTTGCTCCGCTCACGGCGTGCCGGCCGGATGTCGGCGATCGCTCATGCCGCCAGCGCCGCTTCGGGCGTCTCGACGGACATGCCGAGGCTGTCCGCCACCGCCTTGTGGGTGAGAAAGCCCCGATGAACGTTGAGGCCGGCCCGCAGCCCGAGATCCGAAGCCACGGCGCGCAGCCCGCCGGCAGCCAGGGCGAGACCATAAGGAAGCGTCGCGTGGGAAAGGGCATGGCTCGCTGTCAGCGGCACGGCGCCCGGCATGTTGGCGACGCAATAATGCACGACGCCGTCCAACACGTAGGTCGGATCTCCGTGGGTCGTCGGATGCGACGTGGCGAAGCAGCCGCCCTGGTCGATCGCGACATCGACGAGCACGGCACCGCGCTTCATCCCCGAGAGCATCGGCTTCGTCACGAGCTTCGGCGCGCTGGCGCCGGGAACGAGCACGGCCCCGATCACCGCGTCCGCGACGAGGACCTCGTCCTCGATCGCCGCCGCCGTCGCATAGCGCGTCCGCGCCCGGCCTTGGAACAAGTCGTCGAGCGCGCGCAAGCGTGCGAGCGAGCGATCGAGGATCGTCACGTCGGCCCCGAGCCCCGTCGCCATGCGCGCCGCCTGGGTGCCGACCGTCCCGCCGCCGAGGACCGCGATCCGGGCCGGCGGCACCCCGGGGACACCGCCGAGCAGCAGGCCGCGGCCGCCGGCCGGCCGCTCCAAGGCCAATCCGGCGGCACCGATCGCGAGACGGCCGGCGACCTCGCTCATCGGCGCGAGAAGCGGCAGGCTGATCCCGTCCGGTCCGACCACCGTCTCGTAGGCGACGGCGGTGCATCCCGAGGCGAGGAGGCCGCGCGTGAGCTCGGTCGCGGCCGCGAGATGGAGATAGGCGAACAGAATCTGACCCTCGCGCAGCTGCACCCATTCGCAGGGCTGCGGCTCCTTGACCTTCACGATCATCTGCGCCCGTGCGAAGATTTCCGTGGCGGAATCGACCACCTCGCTTCCGGCCGCGCGGTAGGCTTGATCCGAGGCGTCGATCCCGTCCCCGGCGCCGGTTTCGACGAGAACCTCGTGGCCGGCCGCGACGAACTCGCGCGCGGCATCCGGCGTGAGGCCGACACGATATTCGTAGGGCTTGATCTCCTTCGGAACGCCGACCCGCATGCTCGCGCCTCCCGGCGAACCCGCGGCCATGTCCTTGGCCTGCCGGGTTCGCGCGTATATGTCATGTGGGCGCTCCACCGACGAAAACGAGGCCCCGTGTGCGCCTGATCCTGACATTGTCCCTCGCCTGCCTCGGGCTCGTGGCGGCCTCCCTCGCGGCGACGGCGCAAGAGCCCCGCACGATTGCGGTCTTCCCTGTGGAGCTCTGGGACACGAGCGGGGAAGGTACGAAGCCCGGCCAGGCGGAGCGGCTCGCGCTCGCGACGAGGACGCTCGCCCGCCTCCTCGAGGATACGGGGCGCTATCGGAGCGTCGACCTAGGACCTTTCGCCGCGGACGTCGCGGCGACCGAGCCGCGCTATGCCTGCAACGGGTGCTGGCGGAAGGTCGCCCGCGCGGCGGGTGCAGAGACGGCTGCGCTTGCCGTCGTCCACAAGGTCTCGACCTTGATCTCGACGGTGGATATCTTCATCGCGGAACTGCGAACGGACACCTATGTCGCCCATGCGCAGGGGCAGTTTCGCGGCGACGACGATCGCGCCTATTTGAGGGCCGTCGAGTTCCTCGTGAGAGAGCGGCTCCTGCCCGACACGAGCGGCCCGCCGCCGGGTCCTCGATAGGTCGTGCCGGCGGACTTCGGCGTGGGCCTACACCGGCACGCGCACGGTGGCGCGCAAGCCGCCGAACGGGCTCGTGTCGAGGAAGATGTCGCCGCCGTGGAATCGCGCGATGTCGCGCGCGATCGCGAGGCCGAGCCCCGTGCCGCCCTCGTCCTGGTTGCGCGCCTCGTCGAGCCGGACGAACGGGCGGAAGACATCTTCCCGCCGCTCGCGCGGGATCCCGGGGCCGTCGTCGTCGATGTGAATCGTCAGGAAGCGATCATCGCGGAGTCCCTTGATCGCCACATGCTCGGCATGGCCTTGCGCATTGCCGATGAGGTTGGAAAGGCACCGCTTGAACGCATCGGGGCGAACCGCGACGATCGGCTCGCCCTCGAACTCCACCGAGACGTCGTGGCCGTGGCGCTCGGCGTCGAGGCGCAGATCCTCGAGAAAATCCCCCATATCGACCTCGACCGCCTTCTCTCCCGCGTCGCCCCGTGCGAAGGCGAGATAGGACTCGAGCATGCGCTGCATCTCCTCGACGTCCTTTTGCAGGTCGTCGGCCTCCTCGCACTCGCCGAGCAGCGCGAGCGAGAGCTTGAACCTCGTCAGGATCGTGCGCAGGTCGTGGCTCACCCCGTTGAGCATGGCGGTGCGCTGCTCGAAGGCCCGCTCGATGCGCCGCTTCATCTCGATGAAGGCGTGGCCGGCCTGGCGCACCTCGCGCGCGCCGCTCGGCCGGAACTCCGGATTGCGCCCCTTGCCGAAGGCCTCGGCGGCCCTGGCGAGCTGCTGGATCGGACGAATCTGGTTGCGCAGGATCGCGACGGCGACGACGACGAGGACGATCGAGGTTCCCACCATCCACATCAGGAAGATGTGCGAGTTCGATGCATAGGCGGCGCTGCGCAGGGCCACCACCCGAAGGATCGCCTCGTCGAGCTCGATCCTTATCTCGATGAAGGTCGAGCGGGTGAGCGTGTCGAGCCAGAACGGCCGGCCGATCTGACGGCGGATCTCGCTCGAGAGCGTGGCATCGAGGATCGAGAACAGGGGTTTCGGCAGGGCCGGCGGCAGCTCGCCCTTCGGCAGGAAGCCGACATCCAGCCTCAGACGGTCGCGGGCGATCCGCACGAGCTTCGCGTTGTCGGACGGCGCGAGGTGGTGGAGGTCGACGAGCGCGCCGATGTCCTGGGTGAGCGCGGTCGAGAGCCTTCGGGTGACGAGCTGCCAATGCCGTTCCATGAAGACATAGGCGAGCACGCTCTGGAGAATGACGACCGGCGCGATGACGATGAGGACCGAGCGCGCATAGAGCCCCTTCGGCGCGAGGGCCACGAGCTTGCGCCCGAGGCCGCGGCAGGTGGCGCGGAAATCGGCGAGCACGGCGGGCGGGACGAGGGTCACGGCGCGGCCCGCCGGTCAGCGGTCGAGCAGGAGGCGATAGCCGGCGCCGCGCGCGGTCTGGAGATGCAGCGGATTGGCGGGATCGCGCTCGATCTTCCGGCGCAGGCGGTTCACCTGGACATCGACGGTGCGTTCGTTGCCGGCCATCCCGGACCCCGCGAGCGTCTCGCGCGAGACCGAGTCACCCGCGCTCGCCGCCAGGATCCGCAGCATGTCGCGCTCGCGGTCGGTCAGGCGGAGGACCTCGTCGCGCTGGCGCAGCTCGCCGCGCTCGATGTCGAAGGTGAAGTCGCCGAACCGAACCTGGGTCAGCGGACCCGGAGACGGCGGCGGCTTGGCGCGGCGCAGGATCGAGGCGATCCGCAAGGACAGCTCGCGCGGCTCGTAGGGCTTGCCGAGATAATCGTCGACCCCGGCCTCGAATCCCTCGACTCGGTCGCGAGCCTCGGTGCGCGCGGTCAGCATCAGGATCGGCACCTGAGCGCTCTCGGAGGATTCCTGCCGCAGCCGTGCCGCGAAAGCGAAGCCGTTCTCGTCGGGCATCATCACGTCGAGCACGATCAGGTCGAAGGCGAGGCTTCTCAAACAGGCCGACGCCGCGGCGGCGTCGCGAGCGGTCGTGACACGATAGCCTTGCTCGGTGAGAAAGCGGGAGAGCAACGCACGAATGCGGCGGTCGTCATCGACGACGAGGAGATGCGCCGCGTCGTCCGCCGGAGGACCCGAAGAGGCTGCAGAGCTCGCTCGAGCCGTCACGGTCCCGTTCCTGGCCTGCCGGTAGCGACGAGCGCCGCGACCTTGTCCCGGTCCCGTACATCGACCATGGCGAGCAGGAAATCCGCCGCGCCGGCGCGGGAGCCTTCGGGCATCTGCGCGAGGACCCTCGCGAATCTCGTCGATTGCAGCCGCGCGACCTCCAGAGCCAAGGTTCTCCCGCGTCCTGTCGGGTGAAGGTGACGCTGGCGGCGATCGCTCGCGCCAGGTACGGCATCGATATAGTTCTGCTCCAGGAGCTCCTTCAAGACCCGACCGAGGCTCTGCTTGGTGATCTTCAAGATGTCGAGAAGCTCGGCGATCGTGAGGCCCGGCCTGCGATTCACGAAATGCAGGACCCGATGATGCGCCCGTCCGAGGCCGTAGTCCTCGAGGAGGTGGTCGGCGTCGGCGACGAAGTCCCGATAGGCGAAGAAGAAAAGCTCGATCAGGTCGAACATCGGCTCGTCGGCCGAGGATTCGGCCCGGCCCGCGGCGGGCCGGCCTTGCTCGGCCACGAGAGAGCGCCATTTCTGGTGAAGGATCACATCCACGGAACGGCCTTTGCGTCAGTATTGTCGACTTGTCCCGGCGGCAGTGCCACCCCCCGCGGCGAGGGTCGCCGACCATCCGGCCATCCGGACCGCCCGAGAGCTCGGGGCACGAGGCCGTCCCGATCTCGCGATTGTGCCCCGGCACGCCGATTTTGCAAGATCGGGCGGGACCCTGCAAATTCTTCCGGAAAGCTCGCCCGCGGCAGGGTCCTCCTCCCCTTGGCATCGGCGCGCCGCGAAACTACAGTCCTGTCGCGGAGAGTCGAGATGTCGTGCCGGCCCCCGGCGCGGTGCCGGACGAGACGACAACGACGCAGACCGGGCCCGAGCACTTTCCAGCGAAGCGGATGCCAGTTCGCATTTCGCTGGCGATGGCTCGCAGCAGCGATGTCGCAAGCGAAATTGCGACAATTCGAAATTGTAGAGCTGGTTTCCGATTCAGCGGGATCGGAAGCCGCTCAAGCCGACCGTGCCGCTCCGGGCCGGCACCGTTCTCGAGAGGAGGAAACCATGGCTCTCTTGCCCTTCGACCAGCGCGACGGATACATCTGGATGAACGGGAGCCTCGTTGCGTGGCGTGACGCGAAGCTGCATGTCCTCTCCCACGGGCTCCATTATGCATCCTGCGTGTTCGAGGGCGAGCGCGCCTACGGCGGACGCATCTTCAAGTCGACCGAGCATTCGGAGCGATTCAAGAATTCCGCGCGGGTTCTGGATTTCGAGATTCCCTATTCCGTGGCGGAGCTCGACGCGATCAAGCAATCGGTGGTGGACGTCAACAATTTCACGAGCTGCTATGTCCGCCCGGTGGCGTGGCGCGGCAGCGAGATGATGGCGGTCGCGGCGCAGAATTCCACCATCAATGTCGCGGTGGCGGTGTGGGATTGGCCGAGCATGTTCGACGTCGAGCAGAAGATGAAGGGCATCCGGCTCGACATCGCCGAGTACCGCCGCCCGGATCCGCGAACGGCGCCTTGCGCGGCCAAGGCCGCGGGCCTCTACATGATCTGCACGATCTCGAAGCATCGCGCGGAGCGGCGCGGCTATGCCGACGCCATGATGCTCGATTGGGAAGGCCGCGTGGCCGAATGCACCGGCGCCAACATCTTCTTCACCGTGGGAGGGGTGATCCATACGCCGATCGCCGATTGCTTCCTCGACGGGATCACGCGGCGCACGGTGATCGAGCTCGCGAGACGGCGCGGCATCGAGGTGATCGAGCGGCGTATCCAGCCCGAGGAGCTCTCCGGATTCGAGGAATGCTTCATCTCCGGCACCGGCGCCGAGGTCACGCCGGTCTCCGAGATCGGCCCCTATTCCTTCACCCCGGGCGCGATCTCGCGCGCGATGATCGACGATTACTCGGCCGAGGTGCAGCCGCGCCAGAAGGCGGCGTGAGGGCGACGGTCGCTCGATGCCGTTGCGGATGACGTGTCACGGCAGCGAGCCGCGCTCTAGAGCCGGATGAGGAAAAGTGGACACCGGTTTTCCGGCGCGATCGCGTTTACGCAGATTGCGTAAACTTATCTGCCTATCCCGCTCTGAGCTTCTGGAATCGATCACGTTTCGTGACATTGGATCGATTCGATCCGAAGTCATCGTGATCTGGAGCAATTTCCGGCGAAGGGGACACCGGTTCGCATATCGATCTCGATGTTTCGAGTGGTCGACATCGATGCGAAATTGCGACAAAGCAAGAATGTAGAGCGGTTTCCGATTCAACCGGATCGGGAACCGCTCTACCGCACCGCATCACGCGAAGCGGCTGCGCCGCGCAGGTCCCCTCAATGCAGCACGGGGGTCGTGACGGTCCAGAGGCTGGTATAGTCCGGATCCCACACCACCTCGCCGGTGCCGGCGAGCCGGTAGCAGCCGGGCGTCGCCTTGGTGAAGGCCCGCGTGCTCGGCGGCAGCGTCATGGTCTCGCCGGAGCGCTCGCCCCGGAGCGCCAGGACGAAACCGGTGTCGGGCAAAGCGTCGGTGATGACGCCGTGGACCTGGCTGCGCTCCTTGACCGTGGTCCCGTCGGGCTCGAGATGGATGAAGCCCGCGATGACATACTTGCCGACGAGCGCCGCGGCGAGCCCGGTGTCCCAGTCCGGGCGAAACCTGTTGTCGTCGTCCTCGTCGGGCATCACGCACCTCGCCGAAGCTAAAGGTGTCCGCAGCAACCCTTATTCCGCGGGCGCGGCCTTCTTCGCCTTTGCGGCGGCCTTGGCCTCTTTCTTGGCCGCCTCGCGTGCGGCCTTGGCGGCGGGCGTCTCCATCTTCTCGGCGATGCGGGCCGCCTTGCCGCGCCGATCGCGCAGATAATAGAGCTTCGCGCGCCTCACCTTGCCGCGGCGCACCACCTTGATCGAGTCGATGTTCGGCGAATAGAGCGGAAAGACGCGCTCGACCCCCTCGCCGTAGGAGATTTTCCGGACCGTGAAGCTCTCGTTGATCCCGCCGCCGTTGCGGGCGATGCAGACGCCTTCATAGGCCTGGACGCGGGTGCGCTCGCCTTCCTTGACCCTGACGTTGACGATCACGGTATCGCCCGGCTGGAACTCGGGAATGGTCTTGCCGGCCGAAAGCTTCGCCGCCTGCTCGGCGTCGAGTTGCGCGATGATATCCATTTGAGTTCGAACCTTGCCGTTCCGCCACGACACCGCGCGGCGAGCGTTTCGGGACGCTGTTTTCAGTTGGAGCCGGCAGCTCTAGCCGATCGCGATGGGCATGTCGAGCGAGCTCCGGCTCGAATTTTCACTCGGTGCCGGGGCCGGCCTCGGTCGAAGGAGAAGGCGTCGCCACACGCTGGAACACGACGACGCCGCTCGATCCATCGACATCGGTCAAGTCGATGCGATTCTCGACATATTGGTCGACCAGCTTGTCGTCCTTGCGGATCTTGTACTTGCCGATCGCGGCCTCGTACACCTTGCCGTTCTCGAGCTTGAACCGGTAGACACCTGTCTCGGAGCGAAAGAACTTGCCGGCAACGGGCACGCCGGGTGTCATCACGGTCGGCGCGAGGGTCTCCGGCACCGCGGAGCCGCCATAGATCATCTCGACGGTCTTGTCGGGCCGGAACGTGAGGCTCCAGGGCGGATCCGTCGCCTGCCACTCGCCGACGATCACATTGGGATCGAGCCGGGGGCCTGCCTTGGGCATCATCCAAGCCCAGGCCGCGAAGCCGAGCGCGATGACGAAAAAGACTCCGAGCCCGATCCATTGGTTGCGCGTCAACCCGCCTTGTCTGTCCGGCTCGCTCCAGGGCGACGTCATCGGGCTCCCCGCCAGGTTGTTGTCCGACTCGCTCCGAGGTCGACGTCGGCCGAGCTTCGGCGCTCGCGCCGCGGGACCGCCTTCACGCCGGCCCGGTTAGCACGTTCGCGCGTCGTTTCGCAAGATGCGCCGCCCGGAACGACCGGCCCGCGCGGCGTCCTCGCATCGACGCAGGCCTCGCGAGATGCGAAAACAGTGGCGCCAGCCCATATGCAGGCTGTCGCAGAGCCGGTTTCCGATCGCGCCGGATCGAAGCCGGCTCTCGGTTCGTGCTCTGTCGCGATGCGATTCGCTGCAATTTGCCCTGGCCCGACGAGGATCTCGATCGATGCGCAACCTCACCCGTTTCATCGAGATGAAACGCTCCGGCCGACCGATCGCGGTGCTCACCGCCTATGACGCGCCGACGGCCGAGACCCTGCACGAGGCCGGGGTCGATATCCTGCTCGTCGGGGACAGCGTCGGCACGAATCTCCTCGGCTATGCCAGCGAACGGGAGGTCACGCTCGCCGACATGTGCCATCACCTCGGCGCGGTGCGGCGCGGCGCGCCGGAAGCGACGATCATCGGCGACCTGCCTTACGGGAGCTATGACACGGCGCAGGACGCCGTTGCGAGCGCCCGCCGCCTGGTCGCGGCCGGCGCGGATATCGTGAAGCTCGAGGGCTTTCGGCCCCCGATCGTCGCCGTCCTGGTCGCGGCCGGGATCGCCGTCTGCGGCCACCTCGGGCTCGAGCCGCAGCATCACGCTCGAAAATCCGTGAAGGGACGCTCGGCGCGGGAAGCCGCCGAGCTCGTCTCGCATGCAATCAACCTCGAGCGGGCGGGCGTGTCCTTCGTCGTTCTCGAGATGGTTCCCGAGGAGGTCGCCGCCGCCGTGACGCGGTCGGTCGCCGTCCCCACGATCGGCATCGGCTCCGGCGCCGAGACCGACGGCCAGGTGCTCGTCATCTGCGACGTGCTCGGCTACACCGCCGCGAACCTCCGCCACAATCGCCGCTACCAGGATGTGGGTCTTCTGGTGCGCGAGGCGGCGCAGGCCTATGCTCGCGACGTGCGGACCCGAGCTTTTCCCACGGAGTCCCACATGTCCCACATGGCGCCGGACGAGCTCGCAGCGTTCCGCGAGATGCTCGACACAGAGCCTGTCGAAACCCCGAGGATGCGCAGCCTCCGCGAAGCCTGAGCCCCTCTACCTGCTCTCGTCACCTACAGGATGACGCAATGACGCTCGAAGCCTGCGAGACGCCCGCCCCAGAGGACCGCCGCCCTCGCCACCCGGAAAAGGCGCATCGGCCGGATCAGCCGGTCGCGCGCAAGCCGGTTTGGATCCGGGTCAAGGCGCCGGGCTCCCCGCTCTATGCCGAGACCCGCGCCGTCCTGAAGGACGAGAAGCTCGTCACTGTCTGCGAGGAGGCCGGCTGCCCGAACATCGGGGAATGCTGGGAGAAGCGCCACGCGACCTTCATGATCATGGGCGACACCTGCACGCGCGCCTGCGCCTTCTGCAACGTGCGCACCGGCTTGCCGCGCCCGCTCGACCAGGACGAACCCGCCCGCGTCGCGGCCGCCGTCGGACGGCTCGGGCTCGCCCATGTCGTCGTGACCTCGGTCGATCGCGACGACCTTCCCGACGGCGGGGCTTCGCATTTCGCGCGCGTGATCGAAGCGATCCGCGCCGCGGCGCGGAAAACCACGATCGAGGTCCTGACCCCGGATTTCCTGCGCAAGGAGACAGCCCTCGAGACCGTGGTCGCGGCGCGGCCCGATGTCCTCAACCACAACCTCGAGACGGTTCCCTCGAAATATCTCTCGGTCAGGCCGGGCGCCCGCTATTTCCACTCGCTCCGCCTGCTGCAGCGGGCGAAGGAGCAGGATGCCTCGCTCTTCACCAAGTCGGGCCTCATGGTCGGCCTCGGCGAGGAGCACGACGAGGTGCTCCAGGTGATGGACGATCTCAGAACCGCGGACGTCGATTTCCTCACGATCGGCCAATATCTCCAGCCGACGCGAAAGCATCATCCGGTGCTGCGGTTCGTTCCCCCGGAGGAATTCGAAAGCCTCGCCGACATCGCCCGAGCGAAGGGCTTTCTCATGGTCTCGGCGACGCCTCTCACGCGCTCCTCGCATCATGCCGGCGAGGATTTCGTGAAGCTGAAGGCGGCCCGCGCGGCGTTGCGAGGCGGGCTTTGAGCCGTTAAAGCTCGTTCGACCTCGACACGCGTCGCGTGCTCGCAACCAGAACAACGCTCAGCGAAGGCTATGCCGTCCTTCGAGACCAAGCACCGCATCCGCCACAGCGCCGCCGAGATGTTCGCGCTCGTCGCCGATGTCGAATCCTACCCCGAGTTTGTGCCGCTTTGCGAAAGCTTGCGCGTGCGCAGCCGCAAGGAGGCGGAAGGCAAGATCGTTTTCGTCGCCGATATGGCGGTCGGCTACAAGGCGGTTCGCGAGACCTTCACGAGCCGCGTCATCTGCGAGCCGGACAAGCTGAAAATCCTCACCGAATACATCGACGGCCCGTTCCATCACCTCGAGAACCGGTGGAGCTTCCAGGACATAGAGGGCGGCGCGGCCTGCCTCGTCGATTTCCGCATCGAGTACGAGTTCAGGAGCAAGATGCTCGGGCTGCTCATGGGCAAAATGTTCGATGTGGCCTTTCACAAGTTCGTCGACGCCTTCGAGAAGCGCGCCGATCTCGTCTACGGGCGCGCGAGAAGGCTAGCCCGCCGCGGCGCGGCCGGCCACCTCGAGCAGAAGCTCGAGCGCGACGTCTAGCGCCGCCGCACGGACGGCATCGCGGCCGATGTCTCCGAAGCGTTTTTCCACCGTGACGACCTGCCCGCCCCGGCGCGCGAGCCCGAGATGGACGAGGCCCACGGGCTTCTGCGCCGAGCCACCGCCGGGACCGGCGATCCCGGTGATGGAGAGCGCGATGTCCGCCCGTGAATGGCCGAGCGCGCCCTCCGCCATGGCCGCCGCGACCTCGGCGCTCACCGCTCCGAACCGTTCGACGAGGTTTCGGGAAACCCCGAGGCATTCGACCTTGGCCGCGTTCGAATAGGTGACGAAGCCGCGCTCGAAAATGTCCGAGGCGCCGGGGACCGACGTGATCAGCCCGGCCAGCAACCCGCCCGTGCAGGATTCGGCCGCCGCAATCGTCGAGCTTTTGTCGCGATAGAGCGCGACCAGCTGTTCGGCCCGAGCCCGCAGATCGTCAGGAAACATGACCTTCTCCGCACGACGGGATCGCTCACAGGGGCAATCTCACCGTCGCCACCGCCATCGCCGCGATCCCTTCCTCGCGGCCGGTGAAGCCCAGCCGCTCCGTCGTCGTCGCCTTGACCGCGACTCGCTCGACCGAGATCCCGAGGATGGCGGCGAGGCTCTCCCGGATCGCGTCGCGATGCGGCCCGACCTTCGGCCTTTCGCAAATGACGGTCGCATCGACATGGGCGATCATCCCGCCCCGCGCCCGAACCTTCTTTGCCGCGGCAGCGAGGAAGATTTTCGAGGCCGCGCCTTTCCATTGCGGATCCGAGGGCGGGAAATGGCTGCCGATATCCCCTTCGGCGAGCGCGCCGAGCAGCGCATCGGTGATCGCGTGCGAGAGCACGTCGGCGTCGGAATGGCCGGCGAGGCCGTGATCGTGCTTGATCGCCACGCCGCCGAGAACGACTTGGTCTCCCGGCCCGAAGGCATGGACGTCGAAGCCCTGCCCCATCCGAATGTCGGGAAGCGCGCCGAGCAGCCGCGTTTCCGCAACGCAAAAATCTTGTGGGGTCGTGACCTTCATGTTGCCGGGGTCTCCCTCGAAGACATGGACGGGATGGCCGGCCCATTCGGCGACCGCTGCATCGTCGGTGAGATCCTGCCGGCCCGCCGTGGCGGCGCTGCGATGCGCCGAGAGAATCAAGTCGAAGCGGAAGGCCTGAGGCGTCTGCACCGCGCGAAGCCCTGCGCGCTCGGGTGTGCCTTCGATCCTCCCGGACCCGTCGACCGCCTTGATCGTGTCCGTCACCGCCAGCCCGGGGACCGCGGCGCCGAAGGCTCGTGCGGCGTCTATGGCCCGGGCGACCAAGGCCTCGCCCGCGAAGGGCCGCGCCGCGTCCTGGATCAGGACAAAGCCGGGCGGATCGGCGCTCAGAGCCTCGAGCCCTGCCCGCACGCTTTCCTGCCGTGTCGCCCCGCCGTGCGCCGGCGCGCCGATTCCGGCCGCGGCATCAGGCTCGAGCTCGGCCAGGCTCTGCCGGAAGAGCTCGTGATCGTCCTCGTGGATCACGGGAAGGATTTTGGCAAAAGGGGCGGCACGGCGTATCGACGCCAAGCAATGGGCGAGCAAGGTGCGACCCGCCAAAGGTCGATATTGCTTCGGCAACCCGTCTCCGGCCCGCGAGCCTCTTCCCGCGGCAACGACGAGGATCGCGAGGTCGTTTGTCTCGGTCATGGCCTCGGGTTCGTCCAGAATGGAGAAAGTTTCGGCAAGTCGGTCCGGCCGAGATTTGCGAAAGGTGGCATTTTATCCAGGATCCTGACGCCGAATTGAGCATAGCCCTCTTGCCGCGCTGCACAATCTGGCTATGATATGGGCATGATTGCTTACCCCGACGCTCGTGCCACTCCTCTGCCCGATACTGGGCTTTCGGTCGGACCGCTCCGCATCCCCGGCCGAGCCTTCCTCGCCCCCATGTCGGGGGTCACCGACCTCGGCGTGCGGCGGCTCGCCTGCCGGTTCGGCGCCTCCCTCGTCGTGTCCGAGATGATCGGCTCCGACTTCCTCGCGCGCGGCGACCTCGAGAGCAAGCTGAAAGCCGAGGGTTCCGGGATCGGTCTTCACGTCGTCCAGATCGCCGGGCGCGATCCGCTCGCCATGGCCGAGGCCGCCCGGATCGCCGAGGATTGCGGCGCCGCGATGATCGACATCAACATGGGCTGCCCGGCGAGGAAGGTGACCGGCGGCCTCGCCGGCGCGCAGCTGATGCGCGACCTTCCCCGCGCCACGGCGCTCGTCCGTGCGACGATCGGCGCCGTGCGCGTTCCTGTGACGCTCAAGATGCGGCTCGGCTGGGACGAGACATCGCAAAATGCGCCCGAGCTCGCGCGAATCGCCGAGGCCGAAGGAATCGCCATGCTGACGGTGCACGGCCGGACCCGCTGCCAATTCTACGAGGGGCGGGCGAGCTGGGACGCGATCGGGGTGGTGAAGCGAGCGGTGTCCCTTCCCGTGGTCGCCAATGGCGACTGCACGAGCCTCGCCGATGCCGCGATGATGCTCGCGCGCTCCGGCGCCGATGCGGTCATGATCGGGCGCGCGGCCGTCGGGCGGCCCTGGCTCGTCGGCGATATCGCTCATTTTCTCGCTACCGGGGTCGCGCGCGCCGAGCCGTCCCTCGCGGCCCGCAAGGACGCTGCCCTGGAGCATTACGAGACCCTTCTCGAGACCTATGGCGTCGCCCATGGGCTGCGCCACGCCCGCAAGCATCTCGCCGCCTATGCGCAAGGCCTCGGCGGCTCGGTGCACCCTCTCGTGCGGCAGCGTCTCGTCACGAGCGAGGACCCGAGGATCGTGAAGGCCACGCTCGCCGCGATTTTCGAGACCGATGTCCTGCGGGAGGCGGCATGAGGATGACCTCCGGAATGTCGTCTTGGCGCATGCTCGGCAAGGACAGGAACGCATCGGTCGCGTCCGTGCCGGAGGGAATGGGTGACCCCGGCAAGATCCTGAACGCCCTGCCCCATCCCGTCATCTCGGTTCGGCCCGACGGCTGGATCGGCGACGCCAACGGGGCGGCGGAATCCTTCTTCGGCATGAGCCGGGCCGCTTTGGCGCAGCACCGGCTCGGCGAGCTTTTCCTGCCGGGCTCCCCGCTCGAGAGCCTCGTCGCCCAGGTCGAGGCCGGCGGCGGCGCGATCAACGAATATCGCGTGGACATCGGCCTGCCGAAGGGCGCCGGCGACCGCTGCGTGGATATCTTCGTGTCGCCGCTCGCCAATGCCGGCGACGGGGTCGTCGTCATGCTGCAGGAGCGCTCGATCACCGAGAAGATGGACCGGCAGCTGACCCATCGCGCCGCCGCGCGCTCGGTCGCCGCCATGGCCTCGGTGCTCGCGCACGAGATCAAGAACCCGCTCTCGGGGATCCGGGGCGCCGCGCAGCTGCTCGAGGCCGAAGCCACGGATTCCGACCGCGCGCTGACCCAGCTCATCTGCGAGGAGACCGACCGGATCGTGAAGCTCGTCGATCGGATGAGCGCCTTTTCCGACGGACGTCCGGTCGAGCGCGAAAGCGTCAATGTCCATGCCGTCCTCGACCACGTGAAGAAGGTGGCCCAGGCCGGCTTCGCCCGGCACATCCGATTCGTGGAAAACTACGATCCCTCGCTGCCGACGGTGCTCGGCAGCCGCGACCAGCTCGTCCAGGTCTTCCTCAACCTCGTGAAGAACGCCGCGGAAGCGATCGGGGAGACGCGCTCGGACGGCGAGATCGAGCTGTCTTCCGCCTTTCGTCCGGGCGTCCGGCTCCAGGCACCGGGGTCCTCGGTGCCGATCAGCCTGCCGCTAGAGTTCTGCGTGCGCGACAACGGGCTCGGCGTGGACACGGAGATGATGCCCTACCTCTTCGATCCGTTCATCACCACGAAACCGGCAGGGACTGGCCTGGGGCTTGCTTTGGTCGCGAAGATCATCGGCGACCACGGGGGCACGATCGAATGCGAATCCCTTCCGCGCCGAACCACGTTCAGAATTCTCATGCCGATGTATGCGCCGCGCGACGGGCGCGGGGCCGCCCGCGGCTGAGGCCGGCGCGTCGTGCCGCAGCGCGACGAGCGCGCGATTTCCGCTGAAACGATCAGGCTCTCGAACGCGGCGAGGATGTTTCCCGCAGGAGGTGCAAGGTGATGGCGAACGGAAACATTCTCGTTGCCGACGACGACACGGCGATCAGGACCGTGCTGAGCCAGGCCCTGTCGCGCGCGGGCTACGATGTCCGCACGACCGGCAATGCCGCGACGCTGTGGCGCTGGGTCCAGTCGGGTGACGGCGATCTCGTCATCACCGACGTCGTGATGCCAGACGAGAATGCGTTCGAGCTCCTGCCGAAGATGAAGAAGCTCCGGCCCGAGCTGCCGATCATCGTCATGAGCGCGCAGAACACGTTCATGACCGCGATCAAGGCCTCGGAGCGCGGCGCCTACGACTACCTGCCGAAGCCCTTCGACCTCCGCGAGCTCGTCTCGATCGTCGGGCGGGCGATGAGCGAGCCCAAGAACCGCGTCCGCGCCGAGCCGAGCGCCGAGCTCGAGGGCATGCCCCTCGTCGGCCGCTCCCCGGCGATGCAGGAGATCTACCGCGCGCTCGCGCGGCTCATGCAGACCGACCTCACGGTCATGATCACCGGCGAATCCGGGACCGGCAAGGAGCTGGTCGCCCGCGCGCTCCACGATTACGGCAAGCGCAAGAAAGGCCCCTTCGTCGCGATCAACATGGCGGCGATCCCGCGCGATCTCATCGAGAGCGAGCTGTTCGGCCACGAGAAAGGAGCCTTCACCGGCGCGAACCAGCGCTCGGCCGGGCGCTTCGAGCAGGCGGAAGGCGGCACCCTCTTCCTCGACGAGATCGGCGACATGCCGATGGAGGCGCAGACTCGGCTCCTGCGCGTGCTGCAGCAGAGCGAATATACGACCGTCGGCGGCCGCACCCCGATCAAGACCAATGTCCGGATCATCGCCGCGACCAACAAGGATCTCCGCAACCTGATCACGCAGGGCCTCTTCCGCGAGGACCTGTTCTTCCGGCTGAATGTCGTGCCGCTCCGGCTGCCGCCGCTGCGCGAGCGCACCGAGGACATCGGCGATCTCGCCCAGCATTTCTTCATGCTCGCCGCGAGCGAGGGCCTGCCCCTGAAGCATCTCGAGCCGGAAGCACTCGAGCGGATGAAGCACTATCGCTGGCCGGGCAATATCCGCGAGCTCGAGAACCTCACGCGCCGGCTCGCCGCGCTCTATCCGCAAGAATCCATCACGGTGCCGCTCATCGAGGCCGAGCTCGCGAACGAACAGCCTCCGCTCGTCTCCGGCTTCGCATCGGCGCTTCCCGTGGGGACGGCAGGGCGCGGCAAGGACGGCGAGCGCGGGACGAGCCTATCTGCAGCCGTGGAGCGCCATCTCGCCGACCTCTTCCAAGGTCATGGGGACATGCTCCCCCCGCCGGGTCTCTACCATCGTGTGCTGCGCGAGCTCGAATATCCGTTGATTTCCGCTGCGCTCGCCGCGACGCGCGGTAACCAGATCAAGGCCGCGGAATTGTTGGGCCTCAACCGCAACACATTGCGCAAGAAGGTCCGCGACCTCGACATCCGGCTCATGCGCTCGCCGCGGTAGGGAGCGTTAGCCGGCCTGTAGCGTCGCGATCAAGGGATAGCACGGCGGTCCAGGACACCGAAGCAACGCCGACGTCATGGCCGGCCTCAAGCCGGCCATCCAACCACTCGTGTCGGAAGCGTTACATCCTACGCATTCAACCGCTCGTACAGGTCCACCCACTCAGGATTGGCCTCGTGGATCAGCGCGAGCTTCCAGATGCGCGGCCAATGCTTCATGTTTTTCTCGCACTGCAAAGCATTGCGAATGTCATCGTAGGGTTCGTAATACACGAGACGTTTCAGGCAATAGCGCTTGGTGAAACCATCGACGACGCCTTCACGATGTTCCCAGACACGGCGCGACAGGTTGCTCGTTACTCCAATGTAGAGCGTGCCGTCGCGCTTGTTCGACATAATGTAGACGAATCCGCCTTCACGAAAAGCACCCAGATACCAAGCCTCGTAGTCCACGACTCTTACCGTCGTGCCCGGCATCGAGCCGGGCATCCAAGCACCTCACTTCACGCCTGGATGGCCGGGTCGAAGCCCGGCCATGACGCTGCCAAAGCCGAGCGCTTATGATCCCCGAGACTTGGTGTGAATCGCAGCCGCCTCACAGCCGCGTTGAGGAGCGCTATTTGGCCTGTGGTGTCATGCGCGCGAGGTTGGCGCGAGCCATCATCGTGTGTGGATGGTCAGGGTCGTAGCTATTCGCGAGAATGGCGAGCGCGCGGCGCATCAAAGGCTCGGCCTCGGCGAGGCGGTTCGTGTCCTCGAGCAATAGGGCGAGATTGTTGAGGCAGACCGAAACCTTCGGATGATCCGGTCCGTAGCTCACCTCGACGATGGCGAGCGTGCGGCGCATCAATGGCTCGGCCTCGGCGAGGCGGTTGGTCACCTGGAGCAAACTGGCGAGATTGTTGAGATCGGTAGCGACCTCGGGATGATCCGGCCCGTAGCTCGCCTCATCGATCGTGAGCGCGCGGCGCATCAAAGGCTCGGCCTCGGCGAGGCGGTTCGTGATGCGGAGCAATTCAGCGAGATTGTTGAGGCGCACTGCGACTTCGGGATGGTCCGGCCCGATATATTCTTCGCCCAACACCACCGCTCGGCGCTTCAACCGCTCTTCCTCTGTGTGACGAGCTTTGGCTGAGTACAGAACTCCGAGTTTCGCGTAGAGCTGACCACTCGGCTCTCCGATCCCTGCATTATCTCCACATTGGGCTACCGCCAGCGCGTGTGGCGCGAGTGGATCGAGACACGGCCAAGTGCGCACGTCGGATGGATGGCCAACGAATGCCGCATTCACCCAGCCGAGCGCATCCTGCAGCGCCACGCGCTGGCGCTCGTCAGTCATCCCGCTTCGCGTGAAATCCTGCACCAAGCGATGGATCGTGAAGCCCGCCGTTGTCGTCTTGCCGTCCGAAACTTCGGCGGGCGAGGCCAGAGAAAAAGCATAGAGATCGGCCAGGGCTTCGTGGGCGTCGAAGCTCGTGGGTGTGGCCCTCGTGCTTCGAGACGGCGGCTTGGCGATCTCCTCATCCTTCGAGACCGTGCTTCGCACCTCCTCAGGATGAGGGCCGTTAGGGTTGGTGCCCTCGTCCTGAGGAGGCCCCGAAGGGGCCGTCTCGAAGGACGCGGGCAATGGCACATCCAAAAAGAACTTCGGGATCGGCGCGGGATCGAGAAAGGCGCAGAGTTCCAACAGACGCCGCCCCTCGGGCGTCAGCTTCTCGACTGAAGTGACCCACGTCGTCGCGAGGCTCTTATCGCGGTGGGTTCCGACGAGACGCGGCTTGAACCATTGGAGAAGCTTCTCGCGCGTCTCGCGCCAGAGCTTCAAATAGCGCGCGATGCTCGTGCGCTGCTTGTCGATATAGGCGCCGGCCTGGGCGAGGGCAAGCGCGAGGCCGCCGAGCTCCCGCGCAAGCTCATGCGCCAACGCCTCGTCGTTCGGCGACGTCTCGCGCTTCTTTGTTCTTTCGATCAGAAAGCGCGCCGCATCCTCCTCCTTGAGGACGTCGATAGAGATCGCTTCTATTGACGGTGAAAAATCCCACGCGCGTCCGGTGACGAGCACCTCGCCACCCGCGAGCTGGCCGACGCGAGCCTCGACGGCAGCCGCCGCTTGCTCGTCATCCACGTTATCGAGGATCAAGAGCCAGCCCGGATTGTCCGCGAGCCAGCGGATCACGGCGTCGATCTTGATCTTGTCGTCGCTCGCATCCTTCTCGGGGAGTTCGAGACTATCTTGCCCCGCGAGCGCCGCGAGACCCGAGTCGAGCTGTGTCGGCGACTCGGCCGAGACGAAGAGCAGCGCCGCATGCTCGGCCTCGTGGGCCAGCGCATACTCGACTGCGAGCCGTGTCTTGCCGACCCCGCCGAGCCCGTAGAGCGCGACCGCGCGCCCGTCCCCGCTTTTCGCCAGAGCCTCGTGAACCTGGTCGAGGGTCGCATCACGGCCCTTGAACAGGTCTCCGATCGAGCCGAAGGGCAGGTTCCGCCGCTTCCGCCTCCCCGGAAACGATGGCGCTGGCGCAGGAGGAACCGGCGTAACCGATGGTCGCTTGCCTCCGGGAAATGTCCCCCGCGGCGGCTTCTTGGCAGGCTCGAGGAATGCTTTCAGCTTCTCTCGTGCCTCGGCCTCGTCGATCCCATGCAGGTCACAGCGTTTCAGCGATGCGAACAAAGTCGGAGCCTCGCACGGCTCGATAAAGACAGGTAGCGCGAACCTCGACCGCCCTTTCGCAGCAGCCCATTGCGCGGCTTGGCGTTCCAGGTCCGAATAAGCCGCTCCGAGGTACGAAGCCGATACGACGCAGAGGACATGATCGGCAGCATCGTGCCGCTGCTCCATCCAAGCCATGATGTTTTCGCCGCCGGAAACCTCCCAGTCATGCACGTGGGGGACATGCCCGAGGTCCTCGAGCTCGTGCCCGATCCAGAAGGCCCAGTCGCGATCGGCCGAAGTATAGCTGATGAAAATATCGGCCACGGGCGCAGCCCCGCATTCTCCCGCCGCTCCGCGTCGGCTGCGCGATCGAGATTACCCCTCGCCGCTCGACGAGCAAGGATTCGAGAACGGGACGCGCTCGCCCCTGAAATGTCGCAATCGTGCAACAGCGTGGCAAAAAGGTAACGCATTCGGCGCAGGCTCGAGAGCCGCTGCCATGTCGTGCCCTTCTGCTCCGAGCGCTGGCTTGCCATGGGCGACACGAGAACGACGCGGGATGGCTCGCGCGCATCGAAAGCCGAGCGCCGGCTCACGACCCGGCTCGGCCCGATCGTCGTCGTCCTCGCTCTCGCCGTCGCGCTCGCGAGCTTCCTCGTCTTCGCCGGCTTCACGCCGATCGCCCCGACCGATTCCGTCCTGCTCGGGCTTTTCGTCGTCAATGTGCTCGGCATCCTCCTCGTCCTCGGCTTCGTCGTCGCCGAGGCCTATGCCATCTACAAGGCGCGTCGCGCGGGGGCGGCCGGCGCCCAGCTCCACGTCCGGATCGTCGGCCTCTTCTCCATCATCGCCGTCGTGCCGGCGCTTCTCATGGCCTGGGTCGGCTCGGTGACGCTCGACCGCAGCCTCAACCCCTCCTTCATGCGCGACGGGCGCGGCTTCGTCGCCAATACGATCGAGGCCGCACGCCTGTTCGGCGAGGCCCAATGCCGGGCTCTGCTCCAGGAGGCGCGGCTCACCGCCTCCGACCTCGATCGCGCGAAGCTCATGTTCGAGCTCGATCGCCCCCTGTTTCGCGAGTTCTTCTCCTCGCGCGCGCGCTTCCTCGGCTTCACCGCCGCGGCCTTGCTCGAGCCGAACGGAACCATCATCGAGCGAATCGAGACGGGCTCGCCGGTCGGCAACGCCGTGGTGCGGCCCGAGAAGGCCGACTTCGAGGACGCGACGAAGAACGAGCCCCTCTGCCTCATCCTCGACGAAGGCCGCACCTTCGTCGCCTTGCGCACCCTCACCTCCTTCAAGGACACGTTCCTCTATGTCGCGCGACCGGTCGATCCCTTCACGGTCGAGTTCCCGCGCGAGGCGGAAAAGCTCGTCGCGCTCTACGACGGCTTCGACAGCCACAGGCAGAGCATCCAGATCGCCTTCGCGACCGTCTTCGTGCTGATCGGCCTGATCATGCTCTTGTCCGCGACCTGGCTCGGGCTCTCCTTCGCCAATCGGCTCGTCGCGCCGATCCGCCGCCTGATCGCCGCCAACGACGAGGTCTCCTCGGGCAATCTCGAGGTAAAGGTGGAGGTGGACAAGTCGGAAGGCGATCTCGCCAACCTCGGCCTGACCTTCAACAAGATGACGGCGGAGCTCAGGCTCCAGCAGCGGCGCCTGGTCGCCGCGAGCAATCTCATCGACGAGCGGCGCCGCTTCACCGAGGCCGTGCTCTCCGGCGTTCCGGTCGCCGTGATCGGCGTCGGCGCGAAAGGCGAGATCACGGTCCTCAATCCCTCGGCCGAGCAGATCCTGCCGCGCGACGGCGAGGCGGCGGAGGGGCTCGTCGGACGCGCGCTGGATTCTGTCCTGCCCGAGATCGCCGCGGTTCATGCCGACGCGCGGTCGAGCCATTCGCGCTGGGTCCAGAGCCAAATTTCGCTCGTGCGGGGCGGCCTCCAGCGCCTGTTCAACGTGAGCATCACGCGCGAGCCGACCGACGGCGCCGCCAAGAGCTTCATCGTGACCCTCGACGACATCACCGATCTCGTCTCGGCGCAGCGCACCGCGGCCTGGGCCGATGTCGCGCGCAGGATCGCCCACGAGATCCGCAATCCCTTGACCCCGATCCAGCTCTCGGCCGAGCGGATCAAGCGCAAGTACGGCCGCCTCATCACCCAGGACCGCGAAATCTTCGACCAATGCACCGAGACGATCGTGCGCCAGGTCGACGACATCAAGCGCATGGTCGACGAGTTCTCGGCCTTCGCGCGCATGCCGAAAGCGAGGCTCGAGGCCGACGATCTCACCGATTGCGTGCGCCGCGTCCTGTTCCTGATGCGGGTCGCCCATCCCGAGATCGCCTTCGAGGAGCGCCTGCCGGGCCACGTGATCGTCGCGCGGTTCGACCGGCGGCTGATCTCGCAGGCGCTGCAGAACATCATGAAGAACGCGACGGAAGGCATCGCCGCGGCCCAGGAGGCGACGAGCTTTCCGGGCGAGATCGAGGTCTCGCTCACGGTCGGCGGCGGCATCGTGGCGATCGACGTGATCGACAACGGCAAGGGCTTCCCGAGCGAGGACCGGCAGCGGTTGCTCGAGCCCTACATGACGACGCGGACCGAGGGCACGGGGCTCGGCCTGCCGATCGTCGTCAAGATCCTCACCGACCACGGCGGCGGCCTCGAGCTGCGCGACAAGCCGTCCGGACGCGGCGCATGGGTGAGGCTTTTCTTCCCGTGGAGCGCCGAGACCGAGGCCGCCGCCGACACGAGCGAGCGTACGCCCGAGCCGCAAAGAGGAGCATGCTAGGCCATGGCAAGCGACATCTTGATCGTGGACGACGAGGCCGACATTCGCGAGATCGTATCGGGAATTCTCTCCGACGAGGGCCACGGCACCCGCACCGCCAAGAATTCCGACGAGGCGCTGGCGGCGATCTCGGCGCGCCGGCCGTCCCTCTTGTTCCTGGACATCTGGCTCCAGGGCTCGCGCCTCGACGGCATGCAGCTCCTGAAGATCATCAAGGCGGAGAACCCGATGCTGCCCGTGGTGATGATCTCGGGTCACGGCAATATCGAGACGGCGGTCGCGGCGATCAAGCTCGGCGCCTACGACTTCATCGAGAAGCCTTTCAAGGCCGATCGGCTCGTGCTCGTCGCCGAGCGCGCGCTCGAGGCGTCACGTCTCAAGCGCGAGGTGAGCGAGCTTCGCGCGCGGAGCGGCTCGGTCAATCGGCTGGTCGGGCACTCGACCGCCGTCAACCAGCTGCGCCAGGTGATCGAGCGGGTGGGACCTGCCAACTCCCGAGTCCTCATCACCGGAGCCTCGGGCGCGGGAAAGGAGCTCGCCGCGCGCCTGATCCACGAGGCCTCCGCGCGCGCGAACGGCCCCTTCGTCGTCCTCAACTCGGCGACGATCGCGCCCGACACCATGGAGATCGAGCTCTTCGGGACGGAGGACAAGGACGGATCGAACCGCAAGGTCGGCGCGCTCGAGGAGGCGCACGGCGGGACGCTCTATCTCGACGAGGTCGCCGACATGCCGAAGGAGACCCAGAGCAAGATCCTGCGCGTCCTGGTCGATCAGACCTTTCTCAGGGTCGGCGGCGCGACCCGAGTCCAGGTCGACGTCCGAATCATCTCGTCGAGCGCGCGCGACCTCGCGGCCTTGATTGCCGAGGGCGCGTTCCGCGAGGACCTGTTCCATCGTCTCGCTGTCGTGCCGGTCCGGGTGCCCGCGCTCTGCGAGCGCCGCGAGGACATTACCGAGCTGATCGATTTCTTCATGGACCAGGTCTCGACCTCTACCGGGATGGCGCGCCGCATCATCGCCGACGACGCGATGGCGGTTCTCCAATCGCACGACTGGCCGGGTAACATCCGCCAGCTGCGCAACAACGTCGAGCGTCTGATGATCCTCGCGAAGGGCGATCCCGAGGCGGCGATCACCGCCGACCTCCTGCCGGCGGAGATCGGCGCGCTCGTGCCCTCGACCCCGAACGGCAGCGGCGGCGAGAAGCTGATGAGCCTGCCGCTCCGCGATGCGCGCGAGGTCTTCGAGCGCGAATATCTCGTCGCTCAGATCAACCGGTTCGGCGGCAATATCTCGCGCACTGCCGAGTTCATCGGCATGGAGCGCTCGGCACTGCACCGCAAGCTGAAGTCGCTCCGGGTCGATTAGGGCGATTTGTAGCGAGTATGGTGGTGGCGCAAGCTGCCACATCGAGCCGATCCGAATCCCTCGAACGTGAGATCGAGCGTTCGAGTGCTCTCCCCCTTTACCGGCGCAGGACCGCCCGTAGCCCGAAGGTCATGCGCGAGGCCACGGCCTTGCTGAAGCATGCGGTGTGTGCGAAGCTTTGCCGAGGCTGCCCGGTAGTGAGAGCAGAACCATGACTGCTGAACAAAGCTGTAACTACTTGGTCCCGAAATTGTTGGCCGTTTGCTTTAGCCGAGCACTGACGCTCGTCCTACTCGCCTCGTGTCTCGTCTTGCTGCTGGGACCAGGCGAAGCAAATGCCCTGCCGCCGCTGGTGGCGATCCAGACACGAGTCGTCGGCACGGGGCAAAATCCCTATAGCACCATCATCTGCACCCAACACTGCGATACCACCACGCCCGTCCTGACCACCTACACCGCGACCGGTGCCGGACCGGGCTATCACGTCGTCGTATTGAGCCGCGCTGCGCTCGCTTTGGTCTCGAACAACACCTACGGGCTCGATTTCAGCTCGCTTGCTTCCATGTACAGTGACGTCACTAGCCTCGGCAACGATGTGCTGGTCATCGTCTCCTCGATCGGCCCGGCCTCGTCGATCTCTTCGCAATCGACCGACTTCCTCGACGACGTGTCCTTCTATCTCGGCGGCACACCTTCTTTTATGTATTCGGGCCTGAACTCCCCACAGTCCCCGAGCGCTTTTTCGCTGATCGGCGTGCCACAATCGGGGGCGCCGGCGACCCAGGTCAGCACACTTGTCAATCCTGATACGGACGGCAATATTTCCGGGGCGCTGATCCAAGACGTTCAAAGCAACTATGCCTTTACCTATTCGAAGTTCGTGACGATCCAGACGATGGCTGGGCCGCAGAGCAACACGATCGTGGTTGGCAGCTCGGCTTTCCAGGCGCCGCCCCTGCCGGCCGGCACGCCGGGGGGCTTCCATGTGCTCGTCGCCAAGCGAACGACCATCGACCGGATCGCGACGGACCCGACGGTGGTGATATTGCACACATCCTACGCGACGAACTCGAGCAATCCCGGCACCGCGGCGAGCGAGACCAGCCGGATGGCGTCGGACTTGAGCACCTACCAGAACGGCCTCGTGACCGGGAACCTCGTCTTCATCATCGCCAGCCTCGGCAGCAATCCCGGCTTCAACTTCAATCCTGGCGGCGCCTCCATCGCCGATTTCGAAACGATCACCGAAGTTGTCACCAAGCTCGGCGGCGCCGGCAACTTTGCTGCCTTGGGCTCCAACGGCTATTATTCGATCATCGGCATCCCCAATTCCGGAGATCCCACGCTCTCACCGGAAGTGCGCTCCTATGCGACACCGCAACTCTCCGGCAATATCACCACCGTGATGCAGCAGAACAATAACGGCCTCTTCACGCCGGTAAGCTCGTCCGCATTTCCGAATATCTCGCTCGACTTGAGCCTCTATTCGACGGCCTATGCCGCTCCGAGCCAATGGCCCGTCGCGGCGCATGGGAGCGAGGCAGTCTGCCCCACGGGCGACCAGCAATGCGCGGCCTACAAATGGATCAGCTGGCAGATCATCTGCGCGGGGAATCCATCCTGCACCGACGAGGACGTTCGCGGCCATTACACCGACTTGGGCTTGAGCTCGTCTGTGTGCAGCGGGCCATTCCCGAGCCTTTCCTATCCGAGCCAGCCGACCACACAACCTGCAGGATTTACGTTTTCCGAAACCGTCTTCAACCAGGTCGTCGCTCAGCTCGAGATCGAGCGTGGGCTATGCTCGGATATCCAGGGCTTTTTCGCAAACAACCTGACGTCCCAGACGGTCTTGGCGAACCTCCTGACCGACGACCTTCTGTCCGCTTATGCCGCCGTGCAGGCGGACGTTCAGCTTCCGCCCAGCACGCCGGCTCTCCCCGTCGATATTCTGGGAGTGGTGCGCGATACCCTGATGGTTGCGAAGATCGTCGCCACCAGCTTGCAACCGGAGCTCATCCCGGTCATTGCCACGGCGAACGCCCTGGTTTACCTGCAGATGCAGTTCAACAACAAGACGACGGGCGCCAGCAACAATCAGGTCCTCGCCACGGTGGGTGATCTGGCGACACAGGTTAATGCTTCGTTGAGCACGGGGATCGCTAAGCTCGGAGTGCTGGAAAACCTCTTGCTGACCGATTGGATGAAGCTCCAGACGATCGGAACAAAAATTCAAAACGCGCAAGAAGGAGGCCCATGGTACTGGAGCACGGACACGACCGCCAATATCACCACCCAATTGGCGAGCGCCTACACGGTCGGCTTCTATCAGGCCTTGATGCCCGCGAAATACGAGCTCGTGAATTTTTACAGTGTCCCGTTCAGCAAGCCTTCCGATTACAGCTATACCTATGGCTGCAGCACTGTGACCGAAACATGTTGTTGCTCTGGCTCGGTCTACTCGCCGCCGAGCGGCGCGTGGGCCAGCTTCGGAAACAATATCATCATGGCTGTCAGCCGGCACGACCGCTCCTACCCCTCGAACGCACTGACCAGCAAGCTATTCTCCACGATGAATCTTTATTCCTGGGATTTCTTCCTGAACGTTCGCGGCTGGAGCGCCATGGTCAACGCCTTGCCGCAGGGATGGAGCGATTACCAGAGCAACGGCGGCACGTGCGGCGATTCCAGCGGCGGCTGTTCTTTTCCACGGCCCAACCTCGTACCCGGGCTGCCGGGCGAGGTCCTGCTCGAGACGCTCACCACACCGCTCGACGATCCCGGCGCCTGCGCGCCTGTCGCCCACGGCTCGAAAGGAAAGCTGCACAAGCCTTCCTGCAAGTCCCGAGGGACGAGGGGACGACGGGCGCAGGATTTCTCGCAGCCGTCATTCCGGTGATGTATGCCGAAGGCGGATCGCGGTCTTGCGTTCGGGCGGGCGGCGACCGTGCGATTCATGCCGGCACACCGGGCATGGATGGCGCCACTCGGCACCCCGCGGGCAGCACGCTCGTGCGGCAACAACAGGCGAGCCCTGTCCCCGTGCTGATCCACCGCAATCAGCGATCGCTTTCTGGCGCGGAAGCTCCTCCGACCTGATCGGATCGCACGTACGGCTCTCGAGCGGAGCCTTGCGTTTTGCGTGTGCCAGCCCCCAGCGCCGCAGCTGGGAGATCTCACTTCGGCAAAATGCGTGGCTCCGCTGCAATCGGCCTCCCCCTCTCCTTCCCTTACGCCCCGCCCCCTGCTATCTCCCGCGCATGACCAGCCATGCGATCCAGAATATCCGGAACTTCTCCATCGTCGCCCATATCGACCACGGCAAATCGACGCTGGCCGACCGGCTGATCCAGGCGACGGGTACGCTCGCCGAGCGCGAGATGGTCGAGCAGGTGCTCGATTCCATGGATATCGAGCGCGAGCGCGGCATTACGATCAAGGCCAATACGGTCCGGCTGGAGTACAAGGCGCAGGACGGAAGGGCCTATATTCTCAACCTCATGGACACGCCCGGCCACGTCGATTTCGCCTACGAGGTCTCGCGCTCGCTTGCGGCTTGCGAGGGCTCGCTCCTCGTCGTCGACGCGAGCCAGGGCGTCGAGGCGCAGACGCTCGCGAATGTCTATCACGCGCTCGACGCCGGGCACGAGATCGTTCCAGTCCTGAACAAGATCGACCTGCCCGCGGCCGAGCCCGAGCGAATCAAGCAGCAGATCGAGGACGTGATCGGCCTCGACGCTTCGGACGCCGTGCTGATCTCGGCCAAGACGGGCCTGAACATCGACCAGGTGCTGGAGGCGATCGTTCTTCGCTTGCCGCCACCGAAGGGCGAAGAGAAAGCGCCGCTCAAGGCGCTTCTCGTCGATTCCTGGTACGACGCCTATCTCGGTGTCGTCGTGCTCGTGCGCGTCATCGACGGCACGCTGCGCAAGGGCCAGAGAATCAAGATGATGGGCACGGACGCCCATTACGAAATCGACAGGGTCGGCGTGTTCCGCCCCAAGATGGCCGATGTCGCGGCGCTCGGCCCGGGCGAGGTCGGCTTCATCACGGCGCAGATCAAGCAGGTCGCGGATACTCGCGTCGGCGACACGATCACCGACGAGCGGCACGGCTGCGCCGAGGCGTTGCCGGGATTCAAGCCGGCGCAGCCCGTCGTCTTCTGCGGGCTCTTCCCCGTCGATGCCGCCGATTTCGATGATCTGCGCGCCGCCATGGGGAAGCTGCGCCTCAACGACGCGAGCTTCTCCTACGAGATGGAAAGCTCGGCCGCGCTCGGCTTCGGGTTTCGCTGTGGGTTCCTCGGGCTATTGCATCTCGAGATCATCCAGGAACGGCTCGAGCGTGAGTTCAACCTCGACCTCATCGCGACCGCGCCGTCCGTCATCTACCGGATCGTCCAGCGCGGCGGCGAGGTGCTGGAGCTCCACAATCCGGCGGACATGCCCGATCCCACCAAGATCGAGACGATCGAGGAGCCCTGGATTCGCGCTACCATCCTGACTCCCGACGATTATCTCGGCGCGGTGTTGAAGCTCTGCCAGGAGCGGCGCGGGGTCCAGGTCGATCTCAACTATGTGGGCAAGCGGGCCATGGCGATCTACGACTTGCCGCTGAACGAGGTCGTGTTCGATTTCTACGACCGGCTGAAGTCGATCTCGAAAGGCTATGCGAGCTTCGACTACCAGATCACCGACTACCGTGCGGGCGATCTCGTGAAGATGTCGATCCTCGTCAATTCCGAGCCCGTGGATGCACTCTCCATGCTGGTGCATCGCGACCGCGCCGAGCAGCGGGGGCGGGCGATGGTGGAGAAGCTGAAGGAATTGATCCCGCCGCATATGTTCCAGATTCCGATCCAAGCGGCGATCGGCGGCAAGATCATCGCCCGCGAGACGGTCCGCGCGCTACGCAAGGACGTGACGGCGAAATGCTACGGCGGTGACGTGACTCGCAAGCGCAAGCTGCTCGAGAAGCAGAAGGCCGGCAAGAAAAAGATGCGCCAATTCGGCAAGGTGGAGATTCCACAGGAGGCCTTCATCGCGGCCCTGAAGATGGACAGCTGAGCCCCGGCCGTCGGCTATCGTCGAATCCCTCCCTCGCGGCGCAAGCGACCCGCTCTCACGGTCCGTCGGCGCCCAAGAGCGGGTCCGTCCGCTTGCTTGCTCGCCCGTTCAGCGGTGGGATTCGCCGCGTCGTCT
The DNA here is from genome assembly GCA_024304885.1 of Beijerinckiaceae bacterium. Taxonomy (GTDB): domain Bacteria; phylum Pseudomonadota; class Alphaproteobacteria; order Rhizobiales; family Beijerinckiaceae; genus Methylocapsa. Next base: position 975,234 of record JALJOM010000003.1, on the reverse strand, counting down.
ACAAGAAGTTCCGCGGCCAGATCATCGTGCGCCACATATGGGCGACGGGCGAGCTGTCGAAGCCGAGACCCTCCCTCGGCTGGCGGAAGTGACGCCCGACGATATCGGTGAAATCCTCGAGATTCACCACGGCGTCGGGATCGAAGGAATAGACGTCGTTCACCGTGATCATCCGCGCCATACCGTACCACTTGTGGGATCTGGCAAATTCGTAGTCGGCACGTATATAGGGCTCGGGCACGTAGTCCTCGCCGAAGATGTCGATGTATGATTGCGGGTAGTCGTAGCCCGCTTGCGCATCGGGAACGAATCGCAAGGCCTGGTGGTACCGCACCGCGAAGGCCACATCCTCGTCCACATAAGGCCCTATGAGCTGCGCGCCCCAATAGCCGTGGTCCGTGCCGACGAGGCCGACGAGCCCGATGTCGTGCAGGAGGCAGGCGAGCACGCCTTTTTCCTCGACGCCGGCCTTCAGCGCGAGACTGGCGCTCTGAAGCATGTGGTTCGAGTGGCGGGGACCGAACCGGAGCCGGTAGAAATCGAGGAGCGTGGGCGCCGCCGGCATCTTCGGCAGCGCGGGGTCGTCGCCCATCAAGACCTTGCGCTCGCCCCGCCGCTCGGGGGCGAGCACGTCGAGCCGTGTCTCGTAGTCCGGCGTGCCGAGCGTCGCGAGCGCCGACTTGACGACGATCCGCTCGTCGGCGGGCGCAGGCTGTTGCAGCCGCACATCCCCGGCGGCGGAGGTCGCGCAAGTGTCGTCCATGGAAGCGCTGCCGTTCGGTACCGAGCCTAGATCACGACGAGTTTGGATCGAATCGCTCCAAAGTCATGAAACGTGATCGATTCCAAAAGCTCAGAGCGGGATGCAGGTGGAAAACCGCTGTACGCTTTTCCTCATCCCGCTCTAGGAGACGGGCACGATTCCTATCATGCGCACGGGCTTCTCCCAAGCTCTGCTGTGACGTCGGCTCGCGACAGGCAGGGTCAATAGACGACCTGGAGCAGCAAGGCGACGAGCTCGCCTTGGCGATGGGTTCCCGTCTTGGCAAAGACGGACTTCAGCTGGTTGCGCACGGTCTCGCGCGAAATGTTGAGCTCTCGCGCGGCGGTCTCCGGAGCCACGCCGCGGGCGATGATGGAGGCGAGCTTCGCCTCCGACGGCGTGAGCCGGAACGCCTTGGCCAGGATCGAGGCGGGAGGTCCGGGCTTCGGACCGAGGGCGTTCAAGGTGAGGAGCGCTCGCGCATCCGGCGAAGCCCACCGCTCCGGCCGCTCGATCGGCCAGATTCGCAGGATGACGGGCAGCAGGTCACGCCGCGGGACGACAATGGGCTCGACAGCCGGGGACGCCGTGCCGGCACCGTTCTTCATGCGGTCGATGAAGCTCTGCAGATTGTTCCTCGCATCGACATCACGGATCCAGAGCCGCCGGTCCTTCACCCGGATGTCGCTGTCCGCGAACTCCTCCAGTGCGGCATTGACTTGCAGAACAAAGCCGCCGTTGTCCATCAAGAGGGCCGGTTGGCGCAGGACCTCGAGCGCTTCGCTCGCGCTCGCGTCCTTCAAGCCGGAACGAGACAGAGCCGCAATCTCGATCAAGCGCCGGCTGAACAGCGCGAGAATACGCCCTTCCTCGGCATCGAGGCTGAAATCCTCCGGGTGCGGAGCCGAGTTCGTCATAGCGCGTCCAGCATCCTTTCGCGGCTGCGGCACTCCGACCGCGTTCGGTCGTGACGGGTCGCGCGCTCGTCAGGATACGAGCGACCCGCCCGGTACGGAATCGAGTATAATCCTAATGAACTGACCTATTATGATCTTGCTCAAAAGTCATTACCGGCTCCCGCCACATCTCTGGGTATCGAGCCGACCGGAAGAGCACAAACGAATGTCGTCGGCTCCGATTCCGGCCCGGACGGCTGCCCGTCCGAATCGCGCGGAAACTCGATCGCAGCCGGCCGGGTGCTGCTCGCTTCCATGCCGAATAGTGGTGCATCCGGGAGGATCCCGCAGGATGTATCAGATCGCACAGGACGGCGTGTGGACGCCTCGCGTCGAGCACTCACGGGAATGTTCGGTGGCTTCGATCTACGGACAGGCCGGCTGAAAAGTTTCGAAGACTCTTCGACGTGGCGATGCTCTGCGCGGACGTGGCGATGCTCTGCGCGGCGGACACCGGCTTCTGTCGGCTTTCCGGGATCAGCTCTGCGCGCGATCCGACCGCAGCGCCCAGTCTCGCCGCGCCGACGCGGGAGACCGGCAGACGCCACGAATGTTTCGAGGCCCCGAGGAACGGCCGAAGAAGGATGCCACGGCGAAACAGCCTTCCCGAGCACACGTCGCGCAAGGATATCTGCACCTTCGGTGTCATTTCGGGGTCAATATACACTGTGGCGCTTTGCGGATCGAAATATCACTGTAAAAGAATAACATTGGAAGGTCAATAACTGAGGCTTGACCGCCACAATAAATGGTCAGGGCAAATTCTGCTGAATCTAGAAAGACTTGCGAGCATCGCTCGACATTGCTCTAGCCGCCGAGCTTGGCCTTGACGAGCGCGCTCGCCGCTGTGAAATCCATGCGGCCCGCATGTTTCCCCTTGAGCACGCCGATCACCCTGCCCATTTCCTTGACCGAGGAGGCGCCCGTCTCCGCGATCGCCTCGGCGATGGCGCGGTCCACGGCCTCCGGGCTCAAAGGCTGCGGCAGGAAGCCGCGGATGATCTCGATCTCCTCGCGCTCCTGCTGTGCCAGATCCGCTCGCCCGGCCTTGTCGTAGATGTCCAGCGACTCCTGCCGGCTCTTCACCATCTTCTGGAGTAGCGCCAGAATGTCCTCGTCGCCGACCGCCTTCGCTTGGCCTCTCGCCTCGATATCCTTGTCCTTCAGCGTGGCCGTGATCATGCGAATGGTTTCGACGCGGCGCTTGTCGCCGGCCTTCATCGCAGCCTTGAGCTCGCTCGTGAACCGCTCGCGCATGAGATTTCTGTCGCTGTCTTGGATTTGCTGCTAGACGAGGAAACGTCCTACCTCCCCGCCGAAGTTTCGATGTAGAGCCCGAATGAGCCAGGATCAAGCGAGTGCGCCGGCGCGATGGCCGCAGCGAAAGCCGACGGGCGTCCTCGTGCTCGCCGACGGGACCGTGCTCTATGGGACGGGCACGGGTGCGGTCGGGCAAGCGGTCGGCGAGGTCTGCTTCAACACCGCCATGACCGGCTATCAGGAAATCCTCACCGACCCGTCCTATGCGGGCCAGATCATCAGCTTCACCTTTCCCCATATCGGGAATGTCGGCACCAACGACGAGGACGTCGAGTCGACCGGGATCGCCCCGAGCGCAGGCGTGCGCGGGGTCATCCTTCATGCGCCGATCACGCGCCCGTCCAATCACAGGTCGCGCCGCGACCTCGGCTCCTGGCTCGAGGCCCGTGGCATCATCGGACTTTGCGGCATCGACACCCGGGCGCTCACGGTGCTGATCCGCGAGAAAGGCATGCCGAATGCGGTCATCGCCCATTCGCCGGAGGGCGTGTTCGATCTCGACGGCTTGCTGACGCTCGCGCGCCGCTGGCCGGGCCTCGTCGGCATGGATCTCGTGCCCTTTGTCACGACTGCAAAGGCGCAGGCTTGGGCGGCAGGGACATGGCTCGCCGGAGAGGGCTACCGGAAGGGCTATGCTGCCAAGTACAAAGTGGTGGCGATCGACTATGGCGCGAAGGAGAATATCCTCAGGCTCCTGACCGATGTCGGCTGCGCCGTGACTATCGTGCCGGCGCAAACTCCGGCCGAGGCCATCTTCGCCCTCGAGCCCGACGGCGTCTTTCTCTCGAACGGACCGGGCGATCCCGCCGAGACCGGGAAATACGCGGTCCCGGTGATCGAGGCGCTGCTCGAGCGCAAGATTCCGACCTTCGGAATCTGCCTCGGCCATCAGATGCTGGCGCTCGCGATCGGCGCGCGCACGGAGAAGATGCGCCAGGGCCATCACGGCGCGAATCATCCGGTCAAGGACTTCACCACAGGCAAGGTCGAGATCGTCTCGATGAACCACGGCTTTTCGGTCGTCGCCTCGAGCCTTCCGCCCAATGCGCGCGAGACGCATCGCTCGCTCTTCGACGGCTCGAATTGCGGGCTCGAGCTCATTGATCGCCCAGCCTTCTCGGTCCAGCACCACCCGGAGGCCTCGCCGGGACCGCGCGACAGCCATTATCTCTTCCGCCGCTTCGCCGAGCTGATGGAGAAGGCGCACGCGCGACAGCGTGGCGCTTTGGAACCTGTTCCAACAGCCGCAACCTCATCCTGAGAGGGCGAGGGCGCGGTGCCTCTCCCTCCCCCCGTGAAACGGGGGAAGATGGCTGCGGAGCAGCCGGGTGGGAGTAGCAGGCGCCTCGCAAGATCGTGATTTTCGTGTAGATTGATATCATTCTTCCCGACCAGTCGGAATTTCCGCGATGGGCAGTCATTCGCGCAAGACCGTTGTGATCTCGAGCACGACGCCGGATCTCCCGAACCACCGCGAGCAGATACGATTGGCCGGCGAACGGGCCGGCTTCGCGCCGCACGAGATGATCGAACATCTGACGGCCGAGAATAGAACCGCGGTAGAGGTCTCTTTGCGCATGGTCGAGGCGGCAGACGTTTATCTCGGCATCTTCGCCTGTCGCTACGGGTTCGTTCCGCCTGCAAGCGGGAGAGGGTTTGCGCGACCCGGTGTTGCGGCCGAAGCGCCGAGCCTCTAGATTCTCTCCATGTTCGAAAGCCTCTACCAATCCTTCGAGGATCATGCCGATCCATCCCTCGGCGCGTCACGCGTCGAGGCGCTGCGCCACGCGCTGAAGCGCCTGAAGCTCGACGGCTTCCTCGTCCCCCGCGCCGACCAGCACCAGAACGAATATGTCTCGGAAAGCGACGAGCGGCTCGCCTGGCTCACGGGCTTCACCGGCTCGGCCGGGCTCGCGATCGTGCTCGCCGACAAGGCCGCGATCTTCGTCGATGGCCGCTACATCCTCGCCGTCGCCGGCCAGGTCGATACGTCCGTCTTCGCGCCGATTGCTTCGGCCACGACGAGCCCCGAGGCCTGGCTCGAAGGCAACCTGAAGAAGGGCGCGCGGCTCGGCTATGATCCTTGGCTGCATACGCCGGGCGCCGTGGAACGCCTCGCCAAGGCGGTTGGCTCCGCGGGTGCCGAGCTCGTCGCCGTCGAGCCGAACCCGATCGACGTGCTCTGGACCGACCGGCCGCCGGTGCCGGTCGGAAAGGTGACCCTCCACGCCCAGAAATATGCGGGCGAGACCGCGGCCGGCAAGCTCGCCCGCGTGGCAGGGGCGCTCGGCGCGGCGGATGCGCTCCTCGTCAGCGACCCCCATGCCGTCGCCTGGGCTTTCAACATCCGCGGCCGCGACGTCTCGCACACGCCCCTGCCGCTCGCCTATGCCGTGGTCCCGAAGCAGGGCCGGCCGACGCTTTATATCGATGCGCGCAAGCTCGACGGCCCGGTTCGGGACAAGCTCGGCAAGCTCGCGGAAGTCGCGGCGCCGGAGCGCCTCGTTTCCGACCTCGTGTCGCTCGGCAGGGGCAGGAAGCGAATCCTCTTCGATTCCGCGACGGTTGCCGCCAAGCTCACCTCCGTCGTCGAACGGGCCGGAGGCATCTGCGACACCGGACGCGATCCGATCGCCGTCATGAAGGCGCGCAAGAACGCGACCGAGCTCGAAGGCGCGCGCCAGGCGCATCTGCGGGACGGCGCCGCCATGGCGCGGTTCCTACACTGGTTCTCGGTCACAGCGCCGAAGGGCGGCCTCACCGAGATCGCGGCGGCCGAGGCGCTCGAGACGTTCCGCCGCGAGACCGGCAAGCTGAAGGACCTCTCCTTCCCCTCGATCGCGGCGTTCGGGGCCAATGCCGCGATCCCGCACTACCACGTGACCGAGCGTTCCAATGCCCGGATCGGCAAGGGCATCTTCCTCATCGATTCGGGCGGGCAATACGAGGACGGGACGACCGACATCACCCGCACGCTCGCGGTCGGCCGGCCGACGGCGGAGATGCGCGACAGGTTCACGCGCGTCCTCAAGGGGCATATCGCGATCGCCCGGGCCGTCTTCCCCAAGGGCACGAACGGCGCACAGATCGATTGCCTCGCGCGCGTGCCGCTCTGGCAGGCCGGCCTCGATTTCGACCACGGGACCGGCCACGGGGTCGGCTCCTACCTCTCAGTGCACGAGGGGCCGCAGCGCATCGCCAAGGTCGGCATCGCGCCGCTCGAGGAGGGCATGATCCTCTCCGACGAGCCGGGATTCTACTATGCCGGGCACTGGGGCATAAGGATCGAGAATCTCGTCACCGTCACGCCGCGCGCGATCCCGGGTGCGGAGCGAGAGATGCTCGGCTTCGAGACGCTGACCCTCGTGCCGATCGATCGCGCTCTCGTCGAGAAGAAGCTCCTCGACGCCGAGGAGGTCGCCTGGCTCGACGCCTATCACGCCCGGGTGCGCAAGGAGATCTCGCCGCTCGTCGAGCCTTCGGTCCGGCGCTGGCTCGCCGAGGCGACGCGGCGGATCTGAGGCCGCCCAAGCGTCTTTACGATGTCGCATTTTCGCGACGCGAACCGGTTCCCACTTCGCTGGAAGCTCCTATGGCGACCGACTTCGCCGTCGTACTGACGACCTGCGCCGACAAGGCCGAAGCCGAGAGAATCGCGCGCCGTCTCGTCGAGACGCGCCTCGCCGCCTGCGTGCAGATGCTGCCGATCGAGAGCATCTACACCTGGGAGGGCGCGACGGAGTCGGCACACGAGATCCTGCTCCTCTGCAAGATCAAGCACGCCGACTACGCGGAGGTCGAAGCCGCAATCCGCGCCGCCCACAGCTACGAGGTGCCGGAGATCGTCGAGGTCGCGATCGAGCAAGGAGCTGCGTCCTACCTCGCCTGGATCGCCGCCGCGACGCGTTGAGCCCAGCTATTCGCGTCAAGGATTGCAGAGCTTCTCGGCGTAGGCGTCGTAATCCTTGCGGGTGTGCATGATCTGGAAGGCGCGCGAGCCCTCCTTGGTGTCGATCGTCTCGACGACGATCAGGTTTTCCCGAGTGATCTTGTCCGTGGCGGCTTCGGCGCGGACGATCTTGGAGCCGACCACGAAGGTGATCGGGGCTTGGATCAAGGCCATCGTTCATCTCACTCTTCTTGATGCGAAGGAGGCGATACGACGGACGATGGCCGCGGCGCCGGGCGGTTCGCATGGCGTCGCGCACTGCGTGCGACGCGACCGCCGACTACTCCGCACGAACTGTGCCATTTGCGATTCGTTCTGTCACCGGTGACCTTGCCCCCGACTTTTATCCAGTGAGATCTGGAGGTCGGACTATGGTGTTGGATTTTATCTGAGCGGAGGGCGGAGGCGCGGAGCCGGCTGGGGAGCGCAGCGCCGCCGCCCGATAGGGGTGGAAGGTGGTGGCGTTCGGAGACGATCGTCTTCGGCCGGCCACGGCGGACGACGAGGGCGTCGAGTTCACGGGCGACGCGCCGCCCGGAGATCGAGGTATCGGCGACGAGCGCCAGGCACTCCCGCGTGCAATCGTCGGCCACAGCCAGGATGCGTAGCCGCCGGCCGTCGCTGAACTGATCCGAGCCTCGTGCTCCTTCAGGATCGCGATGATCTGCTCGTCCGTGAACTTCGATCGCTTCATGGCTTCGGTCTTCAGATAGGCCGAAGTCCAGTTCAAGCCGGATCAAACGAAGGGGGCAAGGTCACCGCTCATGCCCTCACCCCTTCGGCTCGGACTCGAGCCGGAAGGGCGCGACGTCGGAGATGCCCAACGCGCCGCCGCTCGAAAACGGCATGGGGTGGCAGACCGCCCTGGCCGAGATCGCGACCCGCGCGGCGCAGGTCGTTTAACGTGCTTCGAGCCGGGGCACGTTGTCCACTCTCATGTGACTGCGGCGGGATCGGCTCCTCCGCCCGCGCCCATGACGCCGATGACGATGTGCCGCGTCATCGACGTGCGCGCAGGCTGGGCCGCGGCGCTTCGATCTGTACCATCCCGGGGCCTGTCTCCGGCCGACCCGAGGATCGCGCTCGACCCGGTGCTGCGCTGCGCAGCAGAAGCTTGCGCATCTCCCATTCGGTAGCGGCATCGGAAGTCTCGAGAAAGCGCACCTCGCCGGAGACGAGGACAGCCACCGGCAGCCCGTCGCGCAAGAGCAGGCGGTTGGTCGCGAGCGCCGGCAGTCGCGGCCCCGGCCCGAGGATGCCGACGAGGTTCAGCGGATCGGCCGCCGACAGAGAGACGAGCTCTCCGGTCGCAGGCCTTTTCCGGATTTCGCGCAAGAGGCCGACGGCCTCCGGCAGCGCGAAATGCTCGCCTGCGAGGCCCGCGACGAAGCGGCCACCGCGAATCTCGCCTTGGGCCTCGAGCTTGCGATAGAGGCGCAAGAGGTCACGCCAAGGCGGCAAGCACGCGGACTCGCGTTCGACGAGCCGCATCGACACCACGCCGTAGCGCCGCAGCAAGGCGCGCGCGACATGCTCGATCGCGCCCGGGTCGGCCGCGGGTCCCGCCGGTGCAGGCCGGGGCTTGCGCGAGAGAGCCCATCGGCCGGCGGTTTCCATGCCGTATGGGGACGTGGGCCGGCGGCGCGGTCCGCGTGGGCTCGGCCGCTCGGCGGACGGCACCAGAAGCGCCCGCAGGCCGGCGAAGCTGTCCGAGGTCGCGCGACCCTGCGCCACGAGCTCGGCGAGCCCCTGCTCGACCTCCGTGCGCAAGAGCCCCGTGGCTTCGACGATCTCGTCGAAGAAGGACGCGCCGTGCTCGCAAATAAAATCGGCGATTTGCTCCGCCCGCGGCGTTGCCGGCACCGTATTCGGCTCCGGCGCCAGCGCGGCCCAGGCCGACGCGGTCTTGCGAAGGAAAAGAGCGATCGGCGTCGTGCGCAAGGGTGCGGGCGCCTTCGTCCTCGCTGCGCCGTTCGGGCGTTCCCCGCGCGGCGTCAGCCTCGCCCAGGAAACCCGCCCCGAGAGACATTGCGTGTCGAGCCGCGCGGGCTCGTAATCGCCGATCCGGGCGGGCAGGATCTCGGTTTCCCAGGCCGCGGCCGGCGCCTCGAATCCTTCGAGCTGTGCGACGAGGGTCGCGACGGCTTCGGGTCCGTCCATGCGCGTCTCGCGCGTCACGTGCTGCCAGTCGAGGAGAAAGCGCAGGAAATCGCGGGCGGAGACAGGCTCGATCTCGGCGCGCAGGCGCTCGATCGTGTAGCGGTGGATCCGGGCGAGGAGGCGGCGGTCGCACCATTCCTCGTCGGGTGCGTCCGGCGTGAACCGCCCGCGCAGGGCAAAACCTTCGGTCTCGAGCGCGACGAGCGCAGCGCGGACTTGCGCCGGGCCCAGCCCGAGCGGGAGCGCGAGTGCCTCGACGGTCATGGGGCCGAGGCTCTCGAGCCGTCCCCGCAAAATCTCGACGAGCGCGCGCTCGGGCGGCAGACTTTCTGCGGCGAATCCGTCCGGCCCGGCGATCACGGGCTCGAGCGTCGCCTCGGGCCAGAGGCTCGTGAGCAAGGGCAGGCGCTCGGCCGCGACCCAGAGCCTGCGCTCTCCCGTCGAGAGCTTCGTGGCGCGCCGCTCGGCCGAAAGTGTCTCGAGCCAGGGGGACCAGGTCGGCTCTTGCGCGAGATCGTCCGCAGCGAGAAAGCCGAGCGAGACGAGCGCATCCTGGACCTCGTCGGCGCTCTCGGCGACGGGCCAGGCCTCCGCGCGCACGCGCGCTATGGCCTGCGGATCCAGACGGCCGAGATCGGCGGCGGTTTCCGGAGCGAGCCAGCGCCGCGCCAGGACCGCTTGGGCGCGACGCTCCTCGAGCGGCGCATCGTCGAGGAAAGCATAGGGCCGCGCCGAGAGCACCTCGAGCGCGAGGGGAGACGGGGCGGTGAGATCGCGCGCGACGACCCGGATGGCGCCCGATTCGAGGCCGCGCAGCAGCCGTTCGAGCCCCTCGATATCCATGGCCTCGGTCAGGCAATCGGCGATGGTCTGGCGCACGAGCGGATGATCGGGAATCTCGCGCTCGCCGACGAGGTTCTCGGCGCAAGCGATTTGATCGGGGAAGATCGCCGCGAGGAGATCCTCGGCATCCATCCGCGCCAACGGGGCCGAGACCTTCTTGCCGCCGCGGAACCTCGACAGGGCGAGCGCGATGCCCGCCACCCAACGCCAACGGGTGAGGAACATCGGGGCATCGAGCAACGCCTGGACCAGCACGGCGCGCACGCTCGCCGAATGGAGGTAGGATTTGACCTCGGCGAGCTCGAAGCTGTGCGCCGCCGTCAGCGACAATAGGATGTTGTCGTCGGTCGCCGCGGCCTGAAGCTCGAAGTTGAACTTGCGGCAAAAGCGCTTGCGCAGCGCGAGGCCGAAAGCACGGTTGATGCGGCTGCCGAACGGCGAATGGATGACGAGCTGCATGCCACCGGATTCGTCGAAGAATCGCTCGAAAACCAGCGTGCCCTGCGTCGGCAGGCAGCCGAGGGCTGCATGGCCCGCGACGAGATATTCCACGAGGTCGGTCGTCGCGGCGTCATCGAGGCCGACCGCGTCGCGGATCCAACATGCGGCACCCTCTGCGCCGCCTTGCTCGAGGCGTATGGCGATCTCGTGCCGCAGCCTCGACACGGCAGCCGACAGCTCGTCGGTGCGCCCGGGTGCCTCGCCGAGCCAGAAAGGTATGGTGGGGGGCATGCCCGGTGCGTCGGCGACGCGGACAGTCCCGCGTGCGACACGCAAGATTCGGTAGGATCGATTGCCGAGCTGGAACACGTCGCCGGCGAGGCTCTCGACCGCGAAATCCTCGTGCACGGTCCCGATGAACTGATCGTCGGGCTCGAGCACGACTCGGTAGTCGGCGGTCTCGGGGATGGCGCCGCCCGAGGTCAGCGCGGTCAATTGCGCCCCCCGGCGGCCCCGCAGCACGTGGTTGACGGCATCATGGTGGACGAGCGCACCCCGCCGCCCGCGCCGCGTGCTGAAGCCTTCGGCGAGCATCCGGACGACGGCCGAAAAGTCGCGACGATCGAGCGTATGATAGGGCCAGGCACGGCGCAGCAGGGCGAAAAGCTCGTCGTCCTGCCATTCCTGCGCGGCCACCTCGGCCACGATCTGCTGGGAGAGCACATCGAGAGGCCGGCTGGGGATCTCGAGCCGGTCGAGCTCCCCACGTCCTACGCTGTCGAGGAGCGCCGCGCACTCGACGAGATCGTCGCGCGAGAAGGGAAAAAGCCGGCCCTTGGGCACGCCGTCGATCGCATGGCCGGACCGGCCGACCCGCTGCAGGAAGCTCGCGATCGAGCGGGGTGAGCCGAGCTGGCAGACGAGATCGACGTCGCCGATGTCGATACCGAGCTCCAGTGAGGCGGTTGCGACGAGGGCGGCGAGCTTGCCCTGCTTCAGTCGCTGCTCGGCGTCGAGCCTCTGCTCCTTGGCCAGGCTGCCGTGATGCGCGGTGACGCGCTCGCCGCCGAGGCGGTCGGACAAGGCCCGCGCCACCCGCTCGGCCATGCGCCGCGTGTTGACGAAGATCAGCGTGGTGCGATGTGCCTCGATCAGGCGGGTGAGCTTGTCGTAGACCTGATCCTTGACCTCGCCCGACATCACGGCGTCGAGCGGCGCCGGTGGAAGCTCGATCGCGAGGTCGCGCCGGCGCCGATGCCCGAGGTCGATGATCCTGCAGCCGGCGCGTGGCGACGTGGCGGATCCGGTGCCGACCAGGAAATGCGCGATTTCCTCCACCGGCTTCTGCGTCGCCGACAGGCCGATACGGAGCAACCGATCGCCACAAAGGGCCGAGAGTCGCTCGAGCGACAAGGCGAGGTGGGTGCCGCGCTTCGTCGGCGCCAATGCATGGATCTCGTCGATGATGACGGACCTCGTCGAAGCCAGCATCGATCGCCCGGACCGGGATCCGAGCAGGATATAGAGCGACTCGGGCGTGGTGACGAGAATATGGGGCGGACGCCGGCGCATCTGGACGCGCGCAGGTTGCGGTGTATCCCCGGTGCGCACCATGGTGCGGATCTCGACATCGGGGAGGTTTCGCGCGCGTAGGGCCTCGCGGATCCCGGCGAGCGGAGCCACGAGGTTCTTCTCGATGTCGTTCGACAAAGCCTTCAACGGCGAGACATAGACGATCCGGGTCTCGTCCCGCAATGTGCCGTCGAGCCCGCTACGCACCAGGAGATCGATGGCGGCGAGGAAGGCCGCGAGAGTCTTGCCGGAACCCGTGGGCGCGGCGACCAGTACGTGCTCGCCGGCCGCGATAGCCGGCCATGCTCGAGCCTGTGCCGCAGTCGGCTCACCGAGATCACGGGTGAGCCAGGCCGCAACAGCCGGATGCAGGATCTGCGCGGGCATCACGAGGCGGCGCCCGAAGGCGCGCGTGAGGCCCGATCTCGGTGCAACAGGCGCGACCTCTGGAGATCCCCTATGGCCTGCCCACACGAGGCCGATATTGCGTCTTCAACTTTTATCGGGAACACTATACAACAAGCAACATCGACCGTCCGATTCGTGGTAGCGTCTCGGTCGGAGTCGAGATCGGGATGCGGCAGGTCGGTCACCGGCTCGCCGCAGGAATCGGGCTTACGGGGAATGCGTGGACCTGTTTTCCACCCCCGCTCGAAGCCCTCGAGAAGGGTCACGTTCATGGTATCGGGATCGATCATCCGAACGATCGAGATCGAAACGGATCGAATCGATCCGGCATCCCCGTGATCGAGCGACCGGTCAGATCGATCGAATCGGCAGGCTCTACCTGCCGCAAGAGGCAAAAGCATCATGGATACACTCGAACGCATACGTGCCAAGATAGCCGAGGTCGAAGCGAAGCTCGCCGATCTCAAGATCGCCGAACGCGAGCTCCTCGCTCTCGGGTCGGCTCCCTCACGAGCACCGGCACCTGCGCCGGCGCCCACACCGGCGCGAGAGACCAAGGGCAAGCCCGGCCGCAAGCCGAAAGCAGCGCCGGGGCCGCGCCAGACGATCGGCGCAGCGATCACCGATGCCCTCGGTGACCAGAGTGCGCTCAGCGTAGCAGAGATCGCCGCGAGGATCGAGGCGACGGGACGCTCCATCGACAAGCGCAGCATCTCCTATTCGCTGCAGGCGATGAAGAAGCAGGGGCGCGTCAAGGCCTCCGATGGCAATTGGATGCTCGCGAAGCCGCGCGCCTAGAACGACTTCCAGCGAAGCGGCAACAACTTCGTGTCGCAATTTCGCATCGATGTCGATCTACCCTCGCCCTCGTAGGCTTCCGCGTCCCTTCGCGCTTTTCTTTCTCCCCTTCGGGCCAAAAACGCTCGGAGAAGGGTCTCGCGCAACATCGAGATCGAATGTGCGAAGCGGCGTCCACTTCGTTGGAAATTGCTCTAGAGCGGGATGAGGAAAAGTGGACACCGGTTTTCCGGCGCAATCGAGTTTACGCAGACTGCGTAAACTTATCTGCCTATCCCGCTCTAAACTTTAGGAATCGATCACGATGACTTTGGATCGGTTCGATCCAAAGTCATCGTGATCTAGATGCGCGCAACGCGGAGCGGGCCCGGCTCGCCGGGAAACGCACGCGACATGTCGAGCCACCTTTTCGTCCGCCCGTCGATATTCTCTCGGGTCGTGCGCAAGGTGGCGCGAGCACGACTGCATGGCCGACGCCTCGCCCGGGAGGACCGCCATGGTGGATGGCGTCGTGCCGACCCCGGCATCTACCTCTGGCTGGTCCAGTCGCCGTTGAACGGCTCGAGGATCGCGCGGTGAGAATACCCCTCGCCGTCGTAGGGGGACGCGACCTGCTGCTGCCGCACCGGCGCGGCCCCGGCTTGCGGCCCGGGCGTAGTGATGCCGTCGCGCTGGTAGATGTCCTCGCGAAACTGAACCCGCCCGTCCGGCGTGCCCCATGCGGTGACGTAGACCCAGTAGACCGGCACGGGTGTCGCGAGCTTGGCATCGATTCGCTCGCCCGAGCGGATCGCCTCGTCGATCTGCTCGCGGCCCCAACCGGGTGTCGCGGCGAGGAGCCAGGTCACGTAGTCGCGAACGTTCTGGACCCTGATGCAGCCGGACGAGACGAAACGGTCGTCGTCGCCGAAGACGCCTTTCTCCGGCGTGTCGTGCATATAGACCCCATAGGGATTGTTGATGTTGATGCGCACGACACCGAGCGAGTTCACGTCGCCGCCGGGATCTTGACGAAACTTGTAGTTCACCGCCTCGAGCGAGTTCCAATCGACCTGTGCCGGAGCCAATTCCTGCCCGTCCTTGGTGAAGATCCGGATCTTGTGGTTGCTCAGGTAGTTCGGATCCTTGCGCATGCGCGGGATCAAGTCCTTGCGGATGATCGAAGGCGGCACGGTCCAGTAGGGATTGAAGTTGATGTCGATGGCCTTGGTCATCATGACCGGGGACTGCCGATCGATCTTTCCGACGCCTGCGGCGTGGCGGGTCGCGACGACCCCGTTCTCGACCGTCTCGACCGCCATGGCGGGAATATTGGCGACCACGAAGCGATCCCCGAGCATGCCGGAATAGGAGCGCAGCCGGACGAGGTTGACCTCGAGCTGCTGCAGGCGCACCTCGGCCGGCACATTCAAGGCGGCGAGCGTCTCCTTCGCGACGACACCGGTCTCGAGCAGGCCATGGCGGGCCTGAAAATGCTTGACCCCTGCATCGACGTAGGAATCGAAGATCGGGGAAGTCCCGACCGACGGATCGAGATCCCCCGAGGCGGCGAGCCGCCGGCGGAGCGCGACGACCGCCGGGCCGCTGGCGCCGAGCCTCATCTGCTGGGCTGCCGGAACCGAGCCCCAGCCTCCGGACTCGACGATCCCGCGATAGGTCTCGATCGCCTGCTCTGTCGCGGCGAGAGTCTGGACCGAGAGGAGCGGAGTGCTCGATCGCGCGATCGCGAGGCTCGGCGCCGGATCGTAGCGTTGCGCCCATTCGGCCTGCGCGCCGAAGAGCCCGTCGGCCGAACCCGCCGCGAGAGCCGAGGTCGACGCGGCGAACGCGCCTGCGAGCGCAAGGGCTGCGGCGTGAGCCAGGTGCTGCGAGAGCACGGCCGGTGCGGCAAGAGCAGAGGTCTTCACCAATGTGGACTCCAAATCTCGAAGGTCGCCGCGCGCGCCTCGGGCCGAGTCCGGCGAGCGGCAGCGAGAGCCTCTCCACGTCTCGGACGGATCCGGGCGCCCCGACCTCGGTGGTCGCGATCGGCCGCAACAGAAGGGCATCGCCGGCCGCCCACGAGGGCATTTCCTGCCGGCCGTCAGGCCGCATGTCCCGCGCGGACGGCAGAACCCAAGCATGATCGTGATTAAAAATATGCAAACACTAGGCATTTTTAAGGCCGCCGCGTGCCGACCGGCCGCCCCGAAAAGACGGTGCGAGCAGACGCGAAAGATCCGGAGCGGTCCCGGCGGCGACGCAGCTTGCTCGTCGAAGCGTCTTACGGGGTGAGCCGAAGCCCTGCGTATGCGGGCCGCGGCGCGGCGACGCCGCCGGGACCGAATACGCGGCAAATCCACGATCGTGCACCCCTCGCGAGCCGCACCAGGGTTCGCGTCGCGACCATGCGACGAACCAAGATCGCGACGAACCAAGATTACGAGAGCTGCGACTTGCTCGGCTCGGATCGGAACACACGCACGAGGCGGCCGTGTCAGAGCCTGAAACGAATCTGGTCGGTCCAGAACCTCTCGAGCCGAGCGAGGGACTGGTTGAGCCTCGTGAATTCGTCGCAGGAGATCCCGCCGATCTGCTCGACGGTGGCGACATGCTTGTCGTAGAGGCCGGCAACGAGATTGTGGACGTCGTGGCCCTTCTCGGTCAGGCTGATCCGCACGGCACGCCGGTCGACCCGCGAGCGGGCATGATGAAGATAGCCGGTCTCGACGAGCTTCTTCACATTGTAGGAGACGTTCGAGCCGAGGTAGTAACCACGCGTGCGCAGCTCACCGGCGGTCAGCTCCTTGTCGGCGATATTGTAGAGGAGCAGGGCTTGGATCGCGTTCACGTCGCTGCGTCCGCGCCGGTCGAACTCGTCCTTGATGACGTCGAGGAGGCGGCGATGCAGCCGCTCGACCAATGTCAAGGCTTCGAGATAGGCCGGCCGCACCTCGGCCACGTGCTCGGAGTACCCGGACGGTCGATCGCACCGCGGCGTCGTGAGCATGGCCCGTTGCCGTTCGTCCGTCCTACAGCTTTCGTGCGTGCTCATCCGTGCTCGTCCTTTCATGTGGCGTCGCGCTCACCCTTTCCTGCCTCGTCCCGTGCTCTCGGATGCGGGCCCGGCCAGGCGGTTCGGTACATCTGCGTCCTTTGCCATTGCTTCCTTGCCTCGAGCTGATTTCATCGAACCGATCGGAGAAAATAAGCGGCACTCGTGAAAACGAGTTTAAGTCAAACGCTGAACAACAGATATTCTCGAACTGGCGCATTCGAGCCGAACTCGAGATGGTTCTTACCATTCGACTCTTTCGATCCGCGCTCTCGCGCCGCCAGAGCACTCTCGACCCGAGGCCACGGCGGCCGTCGCAACGCCCAGACTCGCCCTAGAGCTGGTTTCCGATCCGGCTGAATCGGAAACCCGCTCTACACTCTTGTTTTATCGCAATTTCGCGACGCGAAGTGGTATCCACTTCGCTGGAAATTGCACTAGATCACGACGACTTTGGATCGAATCGATCCAAAGTCGTGAAATGTGATCGAATTCAAAACCTTAGCGCGTGGTGCGGGCGGAAAACCGCAGTACGCTTTTCCTCATCCCACTCTAGCTCGCCTGCCCTGGCGCATTCTCCAAGGACCCGGACGCCCGCTCCGGTCGAGCAAATGCGACAAAGCACAAGGTGTGGAGACAGCATCCACTCGCGCTGGATCGGATCGCGCTCGATGCCCCTGCACCCGTTTCGCTGGACATGCTCGAACGAGGGACGCCGAAAGCACCTCTCGTTCGTCGAGGTAAATCGCGACATGGAACTCTACCAGCTCAGGCATTTCGTCGCGGTCGTGGAAACGGGGAGCTTCACGAAAGGCGCCCAACGCGAGGCCGTGTCGCAACCGGCGATCTCGGCGAGCATCGCGAAGCTCGAGGCCGAGCTCGAGGTCAAGCTGCTTGAGCGCCGTCGAACCTCGGTCGTGCCCACTCCTGCCGGCCAACGGCTTCACGATGCGGCCAAGGCCATGCTTTCGACTGCGAATAGAATCAAGGCCGAGCTCAAAGCTTTGAGCGCGCCGGAGCTCCTGCGGATCGGCATCTTGCAATCGCTCTCGAGCCGCCGGGTGTCGAAGCTTCTCGGCGCGTTCCGGCACGCCAATCCACATGTGGAGATCGAGGTCATGGACGGATCAAGCGAGCAGCTGAACGAGTTGCTCGCCGATCGACGCCTCGACACGGTGCTTACGATCATCGACGGCGATACCGCGAGGTTCGCGAGCCGGGTTCTCTTCGAGGAACCCTATTCCTTGGCGGTTCCCGAGGGTCACCGCCTCGCGCGGCAGCCCTCGGTCGAGCTCGCCGATCTTCACGACGAAGCCTTTATCGTGAGGACCGGAACCGACCGCTTCCAGGAGGGCGCCAACGCGCTCGTCGCGGCGGGAATCAGGATCCACGTCGTCTATCAAACCGACCAGTTCGACAGGGCGCTCGCGCTGGTCGCCGCCGGGGTGGGTCTCGCCTTGGTTCCCGCCCGGTTCGAGACCACTGCCGTGAAGCTCGTTCCGGTCACGGGCTTGAGCATCGTCCGACGCTACGGTCTCTTGTGGTCGACCGACAGCGAAGTCGGGGACCTCGGAGAGTTCATCACCTTCGCCGAGGCCCACGGCTGGACGCCGTGACGCGCTTCGGCAACGGAGCGCGACGTCCTCGACGCCTTCGCCGCGTCACCCGTGTCCGCGATGCGACCAGAGTCTCGCGAGATCTGCATATTTCCAGGCGAGCGCCATGGCGGCGGCGATGAAGGCCAAGGCCACGCCACCCCAGAGGAGGACCGTCGTGCGGCCGGATTGCCCGACGCGGAACGGGAACTCGGACACGAAGACCTGACCGTGATCGTTCCTGGCCGTGACCATCGCATGGTAGAGGCCCGGGCTCGTGAACCGATGCGCGAACTCGATAATTCCCGTAGGGTAGCGCTCGGGCGCAACATGCTTCTCGGTGAACGGGTCGAGCACCTCGGACGCCACCACGGCATCATCGGCCAATTGCGCCAGCTCCGGGCCCCCGCCGACTTCCCGGATGATTCGGACGTCGGTCGTCATCTCGCGCAATTCCGTATCGCCTTGATCGATGACGATCGTGGCCGGGCCGACCTCCGGAATGTCCTTGCAATAGCGGGCCCGCGGCTCCCCGGGTTGATAGACGCTGAACTGCACGAAGCTCGGTCCGATGCGGGCGACGCACTTCTCCCGGTCGGACGCCGAGGCGTGATGACCATGGGTCACCGGCCGCGGAACCACCGTGGTCACATAGGCGATCGCGATGAGCACGACGGCCAGGACGACCACGCCCCAAGCTCGAATACTCACGCTTCGATCCTCCTCGATTGGCTCGCTCTCGATTATCGCACGATTCTGCCCGGGTCTTTCACGATTTGCGGAGCATGAACCGAGCCGAGAACTCGATCTCTGCCGAGCGGCGGCGCGAGCCGGACCGTGGCATGCCAGCATTCTCGTCTTGCCGTCGTGACACGATGTGACGTTTTGTTCGGTTCCATGCCCGGGGGATTTCGTGATTTGCCGTTCGAGTATCGCGGAACCTAGACGATCACACCAAGTAACCGAAATCGTTTGTGCTTATAGCATGCATAAATTCCGGTTATTCGATCCGCAGGCGTCGCATCCATCACGAGAACCTTTCTCGGCTCCGCCGGTTCATGGCATCGCTTATAGATGGAGTTCCATCAGATCAGGCATTTCGTTGCAGTCGTGGAGACCGGCAGCTTCACGAAAGGCGCCCAACGCGAAGCCGTTTCACAACCTGCGATCTCGGCGAGCATCGCAAAGCTCGAGGCCGAGATCGGCGTCAGGCTGTTGGATCGGCGGCGTTCATCGGTCGTTCCGACGCTGGCCGGGGTGCGTCTTCTCGAAATCGGTAAAACCATGTTGCTTCTCGGCAATTCGGTGAAGGCCGAGCTCAGAGCGCTGACGGGGCCGGACATCTTGAGATTGGGCGTCCTTCTGTCGCTCTCGAGCGGACAGGTTTCCGAGCTCCTCGCCTCGTTTCGGCGATCCTATCCTCATGTGACGATAGAGGTCTTCGACGGTCCTTGCGGCCAATTGCTCGACTTGCTGGCCGATGGACAGCTCGATGCGATCCTGACGATTTCGGATAACGACTCTACCAAGCTCGTGACTCGCGTTCTCTTCGAAGAGCCTTACGTGCTCGCGGTCCCGAGCCGTCATCGCTTCGCGCTCCGACAGTCGGTCAGTCTCGTCGAGCTCGACAACGAGCCTTTCGTCTTGAGGACCAGATGCGAATGCTATCGGAACGTGACCGAGGCGCTCGACCGGCATGGGGTTCGGATTCGCGTCGTGTATCGTACCGATCAAGACGATCGAGCCTTCGCGCTGGTCGCAGCCGGAATCGGAATCGCGTTTACACCTGCCCATTTCGAAGTACCCGGCGTTACCCAGGTTCCGGTGGCGGACTTCGAAGTCAAGCGCACGATCGCCCTCAGATGGCTCGCGGATCGCAACGATGACTATCTGCACGATTTGGCGCGGTTCGCCGACAGCCATCCGTGGACACCGTCATCGCGGTTGCCCCGAACCCTCGCGGAGCAAGATCGTGGGAGTGCTCCCCGGACATAATTTCCGATTGCTCGGCGCCGGATCAGTGGAGCGGGCTTCAGTTGGTCGTCATTCCGAGAGTCGTCATCATCACTGTCTCGAACCGATTACCGCGCAGCCACGACTGCCGGAATCGGGCCGGTGGTCGGCTCGAGTCCGCAGAGGTCCTCGTGGCCCTTGTAGAGCTCGCCTATCCGGCCGAGGATCTGCAGCGACACGCCGAACACCGAGAGCGCGAACCAGCCGAAGAACACGAACATCCAGTGCAGCGGCGCGACGAACAGCTCTTCCATGAACCAGAACGTGTGGCCCCACTCGTTGAGCGCGACGTTCGGGAAGATCATGAACGGGCCGATGAAGAGCAGCAGGTAGGAGATCGAGTAGCCCTTCAAGGCGAAGATCGGGAGACGGGTCCGAGCGAACATGAAGCCGCCGACGCCCACGACGATGTACATCGGGTAGCTCATGTAGAACTCGATGATGTGGCTCGGCGTGAAGTCGTTGTCACGGATGACGGTCTGGTGCCAGGTGCCGTCCTGTTCGGTGAAGTAGCTGGCACCCCAGTAGATCGCCACGCCGTAGACGACAATCCAGCCGAGGAGATAGAAGAGCCGGCGCAGCTCCTCGCGGGGAGCGACGTTGGCGAGGTCCTTGTCGCGGGTCTTCCACAGATAGCCGCAGAGGGCGAGGAAGCAGATGGCCTCGAGCGGCAGCTCGGTCCACAGGATCGTCATCCAGTACTGGTTGAACTTGGGATCGAACGAGTCGAGCCCAGCATACCAGCCGTAGTACTGCTCGTAGATGCGGACGATCACGTAGTAGACGCAGATCGCCACGGCGAAGAAGACAGAGGGCTTCCAGTCGAAGATCGGCTTGGCGGCGGAGGCCTCGAGGGCGCCCGCGCCTGCTGTTTCGGTGACTAGGCTCATTGTGTGCCTCGTTGTTGCGTTGAAGGCTCGTGAAGCTCGGAGAGCTTCGCGCTTTGCCGCAAGGGCACCGCAGAGGCTATGCGAGGCTGCAAAATAACTGAAATCGTTTGTTCTTATCTACTACATAAGCCCTCCTTATTTGATCTCCGCCGCGCGTGCGCGCCGAGCTCCACGAGGGTGTCGGAACAAAAATGTGATCGAGAGGGGGCGCCCGACACCGCTGGCTCGATGGGGTGCCTATTTGGCGCAGGCGGGCTCGGGCAGGATTTCGAGGCTCGACATCTCCCCCGACAGGACGAAATCGCCGTAGTCGAGCCTCAGCGCGCGGGAGATTCCATTCTCGTAGAGGTCGAACGAGAGCGTGTAGCTCGGACCGCTGTCCGGCTTCCCGCCGTCGAAATAGGCGATCGACACCGGCCAGCGGCGCATGTTCAGGAGCGCTGGAATACGCGCCGCGGGCTCTGCCGGAGGCGACGCGATCGGGCGTCCGATGACGGTCGTCGTCTCATAGACCTTCTCGCCGGTTTCCGCGCCATCGAAGACCTTGACCTCGAGAAGGTGCTCGCCCGCCTTGGCGGCGGCGAGGATGCGTTTCAGATGGGCGGTCGGAAACAGGACGCCGGAGCCCAGCACGAGCTTGGCCTTCTTCGGCTTGGCGAGCTGCACGGACATGGGACCGCCGCCGTCCGAGCGCGACGCCTTGCCGTCCACGGTCTCGGCCGCGCCGTCGTCTATCTTGGACTTTACCTTGAAGTCGTAGGTCTTGCCCTCGGAATCCTCGTAGGTCGCAGACGACATGTCGGAGACGCGTGCCGGCCCTTCTGCGGGCTGCAACTCGGTCAATTGCCGGAAGTTCTGGACGTAGCCCTCGCAGGGCGAGCTAGAGAAGTCGAAGGCGATCCGGCCATGCGCCGCGGTCGGGCTCTTGGACCCGGTCGATCTCGCGAGCGACAGCTCGTAGACCGCGCGATGGGACGCGAGGGAGACAGCCGACGAAACGGCGACGGTCGAGGCGGAATGCGCAGGGGCTCGCGTCGAGAGCGAGCCCGCGGCGAGTACCGGCCCGGCCGTCACAAAGGCGACGGCGAAGGCCGCCGACAGGAACCGGCAGCACGTCGGAATGGCATCGAGTACACGCGTCATCTGTCGTCCTTTGCACGAGCCGCGGCCCGCATGTCGGTCCGGACATGGCGGGTCGGCGGCAGAGCGAGGTTAGGGTCGGCGCGACGCGCTTGCAACAGCCATGGCGATTTGGCGGTTGAGCCGGGCGTGCAGCCGGGCTAACGATTCCGCTCCGGCTATATATCGGGAGAGCGGACGATGAGCGAGGTCGAGGCGAGATTGGCAGCGCTCGGGATCGTCCTGCCCACGGCCGCGGCACCGGTCGCCAATTACGTTCCTTTCGTCGTCTCGGGCCGCTTGCTCGTCGTCTCGGGCCAGCTCGCCTTCGGGGCCGACGGCAAGCTCGACCCGGCTCATGTCGGCAAGGTCGGCGCCGCAGTCTCTGTCGAGGCGGGAAAGGCCGCGGCGCGCCTCTGCGCGATCAACATCCTGGCTCAGGCCAAGGCCGCCCTCGGCGATCTCGACAAGATTTCGCGCTGCGTCCGGCTCGGCGGCTTCATCAACACGGCGCCGGGCTTCTCCACCGTCGCGGCGGTGATGAACGGAGCCTCCGATCTCGTCGTCGAGGTTCTCGGCGAGAAGGGACGCCATGCGCGATCGACCGTCGGTGTCGCCGAGCTGCCCTTCGATTGCGCGGTCGAGGTCGATGCCATGCTCGAAATCGCGTCTTGACCGCGCAAAGATCGATCCACGCGCCCGATTGGTTGACGGCCCGGCCGATCGCGCATCGCGGCTTGCACTCCGGGGAGAAGGGGATCGTCGAGAATACGCTCGCCGCGGCGCGCGCAGCGATCGCCGAAAATTATGCGATCGAATGCGACATCCAGCTGACGCGCGACGGCGAGGCGATGGTCTTTCACGACGATACGCTGGACCGCCTGACCCGAGCGCAAGGCCGGCTCGACGCCTTGGACGCCCACGAAATCGGCAAGATCACCTATCAGGAGTGCGGCGAGACGATCACCTCGCTGGCGGACTTTCTCTCGGCGGTTGCCGGCCGCGTCCCCGTCATCGTCGAGCTCAAGGGCAACTTCGACGGCGATCTGCGGCTCGCCGAGCGTGCCCTTACCCTCGCCGCAGCCTATCCGGGTCCGATCGCCTTGAAAAGCTTCGATCCCGAGCCCATGGCCTATCTCCGTGCAACAGGCGTCACCTGCCCGCTCGGCCTCGTCGCCGAGGCGGTCTACATCGGAAAATATTGGGCCGCGCTCTCCGACGAGCAGCGGGCAGCGCTCACCGACTGGCGCGACTACCCGAGGGTCGAGCCGGACTTCCTGTCCTGGAACGCCGCCGACCTGCCCCATGCCGTGCCCCTGCTCTGCCGGCGCGGGATCGGCATGCCGGTCATGACCTGGACGGTGCGCTCGGAATCGGAACGCGCCCGGGTCGCGCCATGGGTGGACCAGATCGTGTTCGAGGGCTTCACGCCGTGAGACGCGCGGAAAATGTCGGGCTCGGGGAGGGCGCTAGGCACCCACGAGGCCGTGGACCGCAGCCTTCAGTGCACCGACGACCTCGTGCTGCATGTCTTCCGTCATCTGCGCGAAAAGGGGCAGCAGGATCGCCTCGTCGCGGGCGCGCTCCGAATGCGGCAAGGGAAAGCGCAATTCGAGATCGGCATAGGCCGGCTCGAGATGGATGCACATGATGCCCCGCCGTGTGGCGATCTCCTTGTCGAGCATGTGTTGCATGACGTCGATCTGGCGCACGCCCTCGGGCAGGCGGACGGCATAGGCCTGCCAGTTCGACCGTGCCCAAACCGGCTCGATCGGGGCAACGACACCGGGAATCGCGGCGAGCAGGCGGCTGTAGCTGTCGGCGAGGGCGCGACGCTTGGCGATAATCCCGGGCAGGCGCTTCAACTGCTCGCGCCCCACCGCGGCCTGTATGTCGGTCATGCGGTAGTTGTAGCCGACGATCGGATAATCCTCGACGACGACCTGCCGGCTGGCGTGGCGTACCCGATCCGAGACGCTCATGCCGTGCTGGCGCCAGAGCCGGAACCTCGAGTCCCATTCCGGATTGCTCGTGGTGATCATCCCGCCGTCGCCGGTGGTGAGGACCTTGCGCGGATGAAACGAGAAGCAGGCGATGTCGCCGTGCGGCTTGCCGATCCTCTCCCATCGGCCGTCGATCGAGATCTCGGAGCCGATCGCGCAGGCGGCGTCCTCGATCAGGGGCAGTCCGTGAGCGCGGGCGATCGGCAGGATTGCCGCGAGGTCGCAGGGCATGCCGATCTGATGCACCGCGAGGATCGCTTTGGTACGCGGCGTGATCGCAGCCTCGATCGCGCGCGGATCCATGTTGAATGTGGCAGGCTCGATATCGACGAAGACCGGAACGGCGCCGCAATAGCGCACGGCATTGGCTGTCGCGATATAGGTGTGGCTGACGGTGACGACCTCGTCACCGGGCTCGACCCCGACAGCGAGCAGCGCGAGATGCAGGGCGACGGTGCAATTGGCGACGGCGCACGCATGCGGGGCGCCGACGAACGCGGCGAACTCGGTCTCGAAGGCGGCGACCTGCGGACCTTGCGTCAGCCAGCCGGAAAGCACCACCTTGGCCGCGGCGTCCGCCTCCTCCGTGCCGACAAGCGGCTGGGCGATCGGGATCATTCCGCGGCATTCGCCAAATCGGGGACCTGCGCCAAGTCTGGGACCTGCGCCAAGTCGGCGACGACCTGCGGCATGTCGGGGCTCTGGCGCTCGGCGCGCCACCAGGCGACGAGCTCCTCGATCCCTGGCTCCAGAAGAATGGTCGCGCTGAAGCCGATCAGGTCGCGCGCGGCGCTCACGTCGGCGAGACGTCGCGGCACCGGATTGACGGCACGTTCGGCCTCGTGGACAGGAACGAGGTCGGGCCGCCCCATCGCCGAGGACAAGAGCCGTGCGACCTCTTTCAAGGAGGTCTCGGTGCCGCTGCCGATGTTGAGTACGACATCGGTCGCGGGCGAGATCGCGGCGAGGATATTGGCGCGCGCGACATCCTTGACGTTGATCATGTCCATGGTCTGCAGCCCGTCGCCGAAGATGATCGGCGGCTGACCGGCGGCGAGCCGTTCCATCCAGCGGATCATGACCTCGGTATAGCGACCGTGGATGTCCATGCGCGTGCCATAGACGTTGAAGTAGCGCATGGCGATGTAGTCGAGGCCCTTCATGTCGGCGAAGGCGCGATAGAGTCCTTCGTTGAAGGCCTTCGCGGCGCCGTAGAGAGTCCTGTTGTTGTAGGGGTGGCTGCTTTCCGTCGTCGGGAATGCGTCGGCCATGCCGTAGACCGAAGCGGAGGACGCGGCGACGAGCTTGCGAACACCTTCGGCGAGGCAGAGCTCGACGAGGTCGTAGGTCGCGTCCACCATCACCTCGAGCGCTTCGCGCGGCTCTGCGGCACATTGGGTGATGCGCAAGGCGGCTTGATGAAAGACCGTGTCCGCTCCCTTGACGAGCGTCGCCATCAAGGCCTTGTCTCGAATGTCTCCCTCGACCAGGCGAATGTTGCCGCGCGCATTCGCCGTGGCGAGGTTGGCGGGACGCCCACGCACCATGTTGTCGATGATGGTGATCTCGGAACAGCCCGCATCGACTAGGAGGTCGGCGATGTGGGACCCGACGAAGCCGGCGCCGCCGGTCATGAGGACACGCTTGCCCGAAAGGACAGCGCGCGCCCTCTCGGCGACGGCGGGCTCCAGACAGCCTTCAGGCAACCCGCACATCACGCACCTCACAGGCTTGCCGCAATGCGGCCGCGACCTCCCCCGCCTGAGCTTCGGTCAGCTCGGGATAGATCGGCAGGGACAGGGTCTCCGCCGCATAGCTTTCGGAGACGGGAAACCGGCCGGCGCCATAGCCGAGATCGGCATAGGCCGGCTGAAGATGGACCGGTTTCGGATAATGGATGAGCGTCGGAATTCCCTGCTCTTTCAGCTCCGCCTGGACACGGTCGCGCTCGGCGACACGCACAGCATAGACGTGATAGGCGTGCTCCGAGCCGCGCGCCGGCAGGGGTGGTGCCGCGGGACCGCCCGCGAGCAACGCGTCATAGGTCGCGGCCACCTTACGGCGCGCCTCGGTCCAGGCCGCGAGGTGAGCGAGCTTCACCGTGAGCGCCGCGGCCTGGATCGTGTCGAGACGGTAGTTGTAGCCTCGGCGGACATGATTGTACTTGCCGGCCTGGCCCCAATCCCGCAGCTGCCGAATCGCGGTCGCGTAGTCGGGGTTGTCGGTGACGATCGCTCCGCCTTCGCCACAGGCGCCGAGATTCTTGCCCGGGTAGAAGCTGAAGCAACCGATGTCGCCGAAGCTCCCGGCGAGACGACCGTCCCTCGACGCGCCATGGGCCTGGGCCGCGTCCTCGATCACGGCGATCCCACGCGCCCGGGCAATCTTAAGGATCGCATCCATGTCGGCCAGGCGTCCGTGCAAATGGACGGGCAGGATCGCCTTCGTGCGGGGGGTCAGGACCGCCTCGATCGCATGCGTATCCATCGTCAAGGTGTCGCGGTCGATATCGACGAAAACCGGGGTCGCGCCGGTATAGAGGATGGCGGCGACCGTGGCGACGAAGGTCATCGGCACGGTCACGACCTCGTCGCCCGGACCGACGCCTGCCGCGAGAAGCGCGAGATGAAGGGCGGAGGTCCCGGTATTGACGGCGACCGCGTCTTTCGTCCCGCAGAACGCGGCAAACCTTTGCTCGAACTCGGCGACAGGCTTGCCGAGAATATAGTCGCCGCGTCGGAGCACCGCGAGAACCGCGGCCTCGATCTCCGGACCGACCACCGCGTATTGTGCCTGCAAATCGAGAAATGGAATCATGATGCCTTGCTCAAAGGGGCGAACTCGATCGGATGACCTTGCTGCCGCAGGGAAAGCGACGCGGCTTCGAGGGTCTTGACGACCCGCAGGCCGCATTCGCCGCTCGTCACCGGAACCTTCTTGTGCTCGATGCAATCGACGAAATGCTCGATCTCTGTCAAGAGCGCTTCCCGGTTCGACAGCTCTGGGCCGAACATGTCGCCGAGCCGGTAGGACACGAGCTCCTTGTAGCTCTCGTCGGGACCGGATGAAAGGGTGACGCCGCGATCGTAGACCTTGACCTTCTCGCTCGGCTGCACGTCGTCGTAGACGATCATACGCTTGCTGCCCCCGATCAACACCTGCCGGATCTTGACCGGCGCCAGCCAGTTCACGTTGATGTGAGCGAGCATGCCGTTCTCGAAATAGACGGTCATGTAGGCCATGTTGTCCGGCCCACGCGTGACATGGTTCGCTCCGTTGGCGGAAACAGCGGCCGGGACCGTGTCCATGAGAAAGTCGAGGATGGCGAGGTCGTGGACCGCGAGGTCCCAGATCACGTTCACATCGCGCTGGAACAGGCCGAGGTTGATGCGTGTCGAATCGTAATAATAGATATCGCCGAGCGTCCCGTCGGTGACGAGCTCGTGGATTTTGCGGACGGCCCCCGTATAGACGAACGTATGGTCGACCATCAGCACGAGGTTTCGCTTCTGGGCTTCGCCGATGAGGATCGCCGCCTCGGTGGAGGTTTGCGTGATCGGCTTCTCGACGAAGACATGCTTTCCCGCATGGAGGGCCGCGAGCGCGATCTCGAAATGAAACTTCACGGGAGTGGCGATAAGCACGGCGTCGACGTCCGGAGCGGCGATCGCGCTCCGCCAGTCGGCAAAGAGCGCAGCTTCCGGATGCCGTTTCCCTGCTTTCGCGAGTGCGGCAGGAGACATATCGGCGATCGCCGAGAGCTTGCACCCTTCGCTCTCGGCTACGCAACGTGCGAGGTTCGGACCCCAATAGCCGTAGCCGACGATTCCGACGCCAACCATTCAATCACTCCTGGGTGCAGCCACGGCGCGAACGGCCGGGCGCTCTAGAGAAATCAATCGATCCCACGCACTCGATCAGCCGCGGGCACGGCCGTTCGAATTACGTTCGAAATCGCCGTTCGGACTTGTCACTTATTTCACTTTTCGGTGTTCGGAACTGCTGTGCGGATTCGCACCTATCGCCGCATCGCCACGTGCGGCATCGACCCGAGCCGCGGCACGCCGACGCGCGTCACCGATGACGCGTGCGGGATTCCCGGCCACGATCGCATGGTCCGGCACGTCCTTGGTCACGAGCGCACCTGCGCCGACGAGCGCTCCGTGACCGATCGTGACCCCGGCGAGGATCGTGGCGTTGGAGCCGATCGAGGCCCGCTGCCGGACGAGGGTCCGAACCAGCTCCCAATCCTCGCTCCCTTGGAGCTCGCCGGTCTCGGTGACCGCTCTCGGGTAGAGGTCGTTGGTGAACATCACGCCGTGGCCGACGAACACGCCGTCCTCGATCGCGACGCCCTCGCAGATGAAGGCATGCGAGGAGATCTTGCAGCGGGCTCCGATGGTCACGTCGCGTTGGATCTCGACGAATGGCCCGACACGCGTGCCCTCGCCAATGGTGCAGCCGTAGATGTTGACGAGGTCCGGATAAAGGATTGTGACTCCGTGATCCAAGGTAGCGTTGTTGACAGGCATCAATCGTCCTCGTCGGTCGACGGCAGCTTGGATGGGCAAGCCAGGGTTGTACCCTAGCTCGAGACGCACGAATACGAAATAGCGCAAAGAGTCCGAGCCACATCCGTCGAATTGAGTACCGTCCTCATCGTGGCACGGGGCGAGCACCCGCCACGCCGACCCCACGCGACGCGAAACATTGTCGCGACCGGCCGCCGACACGCGCCCGCGAGAGCGCCATGACGGTCCCGGGCTGCGGCACGAGGACCGGGTCGAGCCGCGGCAGGCGCGCCCTGTCGGTCCTCACGCCGATCGGTCGATAGAGCTGCTTCGTCGCCTCGACGGCGAGCACGCCGGCGCCGGGCAGGGAAAGATATGCGCCGACCCGCTCGACGAAGCTCGCGGCGTGGAGGAGCGTGCGCCCCTGGAACGGCGGGATATAGAGCGCCTCGCCCCAATGCGTCGGCGAGAACAGCGTTTCTCGCATCAGCTCGCGAAGCTGGCCGCGCGAATAGGGTTGCCCATGGCCGAACGGGGTGCTGTCGACCCGCGCCCAGAGGCCGGCTCGGCTCGGCGTCACCAGCATCACTCTCCCGCCCGGCGTGAGGACCCGCCAGACCTCCGCCAGCAACGCGCGCGGATGCTCACCGATCTCGAGCGCATGGACGATGATCGCACGGTCGATCGAGGCATCCGGCAAGGGCATCGTCGTCGTCTCGACCAAGGCCGACGCCGAACGGCCGGACGCGGGCCAGTTCACGACCCCTTGCTCGGCCGGCATGAAGGCGAGGACCCGAACCGCCTCGTCGCGGAACATCCCGAGATAGGGGGTCGCATATCCGATCCCGAGGATCGAGAATCCGGTGCAATTCGCAAAGCGCGCGCGAATGACACGGCCGACGACCCGGCGCACCACCTCGCCGAGCGGCGAGGCGTAGAAGCTGCGAAGATCGACGACGTCGAGCGGCATGTGAGGAAAGCCTCTTCGTCCGAACCGGTGCCGGGGGACTCGAGCGACGGCGGTGCCGGGCCGCGGCCGCAGCGTCGGCATCGCGCCGAGGCCGGGTTTCGGCGCCCCGTCCGAGCCGGGCGGCCACTCGAGGATTTGACCGGATCTCGCCGCTTGGCTAGCTTTCGCCCGCGAGGAGATCAAGGCGCCATGGCCGCGCATATCCATCAATTCCTGTGCCTTTCGGACAATTTCGGCGTCCTCGTCCATGATCCGCACCGGCGCGCGACCGCCGCGATCGACGCCCCCGAGGCCGCCCCGATCCTCGCCGCGCTCGCCGCACGGGACTGGGAGCTGACCGATATCCTCGTCACGCATCACCATCACGACCATGTCCAGGGCATCGCCGGGCTCCGGGAGCGCTTTCCGCAAGCCTGCGTCGTCGGTCCGAGCAAGGAGGCGGAAAGGATCGGCAGGCTGGATCGCGCGGTCGGCGAGGACGATGTCGTCGAGGTCGGCGCGCTCGCGGCCACCGTCATCGAGGTGCCGGGGCATACGTCCGGCCATGTCGCCTATTGGTTCACCGAGGAGGGGATCCTCTTCTCGGGCGACACGCTCTTCTCCTTGGGCTGCGGCCGCGGCTTCGAGGAGCCGGCGCATGTCCTCTATCATTCGCTCCAGAAGCTCGCCGCCCTGCCCGGCGAGACCGCCGTCTATTGCGGGCACGAATATACGCTCGCCAATGCGCGCTTCGCGCTCTCGGTCGATCCGGAAAACGTGATCCTCGCCGAGCGGGCCGCCGCGGTCGCACGGCTTCGCGAGGCGGGGAAGTTCACCCTGCCGACGACGATCGAGCTCGAGCGCGCGACCAATCCGTTCCTGCGCGCCGAGGCCCCCGAAATCCAGGCGGCGATCGGGATGGAAGGAGCCGATCCGGCCGATGTGTTCGCGGAATTGCGCGCGCGGAAGAACCGTGCCTGACGATTCCGGCGCGATCCATAGCGGAGCCGATAACCAGCAACGCCGAAGCCGCTTCTCTGGAACTCGAAAGCGTAGTATCGACCATCGTCATTATTCATCCATAATTACTTATGGATCCGGAAATGAGCGATGTGCCGACCCGCCCATTGGACCGACCGACAGAGCACAGCACGGAGACGAACGCGGACCGGGACGGTCTCGGGCGAAGAATTCTCGAGGCGGCGTCCGGGCGCGTTCTCCTGATCGGCGGGATCGGAACGTTCGAGGCGCAGGCCTGCCTCGACGCTTTGGACGTGGCCGAGGACGGCCCGCTCGCCTTGCTTCTGCCGCTCGAGCGCATCGCGCCCGCGGATGCCCTGATCGAGGACCTGGCGCGGCACCTCGCCCACGTCGCGTTGCGGTGCTGGCCGGTCTGGTACGGGGACGTGGATTTCTCCGGGCTGAAGCGCGACACGCTCGGCCGCAACGAGGTGCGGCTGAAGCTCGCCGCCGCGGCGGTGGATCGGCCGCAGCTGTCGCAGCAATGGGCGCGCGCGGCGGTGGCCCTCGCCCAGGATCGGCGGCCGCCGCGGCCGGCGCGGGCGCATTGGTCGATCGAGATCATCCAGCTCTGCCTCGCGATTCATCCGAGCGGCCTCGTGATCGTCTTCGACGCGCAGGCTCTGCCCGGACCCGCGGAGGCTCAAGCGCTCGTCCATGCCCTGGAGCTCGTCGCCGCCAAAGCGCTCGCGGCGGTGGTCGTGCTCTGCGCGACCCTACCGGACTTCGTACCACCCTATGATCGAATCCTCGGCGATGCCGTGACGGTCCGGCCGACAAGCCGGCCGGTCCGATCCTACGCGGTCGAGGACGACGACGAGCAAGCGGCGGTGGGTCTCGTCCCGGTCTCCGGACGCCCGCACCCTTTGAGCGCGGTAGAGAAGCGGGTCGCGCAGGCGATCGCGGCGGCCCCCGATCTCGCGCCCTTGTTTCACTGCAACCAGGTCGTCGTGACGGTGCGCGGCTCGCGGCCCAAGGTCGATCTTCTGTGGCGCGAAGGCGGGCTCGTCGTCGAGCTCGACGGCTACGCGGATCATTCCCGCCGCGACAGCTTCGTCTCCGACCGCCACCGCGACTACGAGCTGACGCTCTCCGGCTACACGGTGCTCCGGCTCGCGAACGACGAGGTTCATCAGGATGTCGAGAAGGCGATCGACAAGATCCGCGACGTCGTCGCCTACTTGTCCGCGAGCGGAAGGAGCCCCTGACCGTGCCGCACGAGATCACGCCTTTGCAAACCCTCGCCTTGTGGACGGCTTGTCGCTACTTGCGGCGATCTATGCCAAACTGCATGCCAAGGCAGTCGTAAATAGCTATGCGAACCTACTGTGACGTTACGGTAATCCCGACAATCTTGGGCCGCCCCGCGAAACACTGGAGATTGTCTACAGTGACGACAGCGCGGCGGCGGGCCGCGATAGCGGTGAGAGCTGCGGCATAATAAGTCTCATAGCCGGGCAGCGACTTGTCCGAGATGTATCCGTCCGGGTTTGTGCAGCGCGCGGGGTTCATAATCGTCTCGGCGGTAACCACAGCAAAGCTGTCTGCGTTCCAACCGGTCCGTATCTCGGTGATCGATACGGATCCGGTCGCTACCGGATTAAATGTGCTTACCTGAGATCCGATCTGTGGTTGGGAAGCCGCTGGCAGTGGAAACGTGGTTGCAGCCGCCACCGTAAACATGATGACCATTCGGCGCATAAAGTCCCTCCATCGATGAGCAGGGGTGAGTTCAGTCAGCAGCCCGCATGGCCGCGCGAACAATGGCTGCAATATCGCAGGTGTCCCCGACCGCACACGACGGCGTCTCTTGCCGGGCGATCCTGATCTCGTTCCAGAATGGCTCGGTCGACACGTAGGTGCAGTAGGCTATCCCCGTTGCCCAGGTCCAGCCCGGGTTGCTCGCTCCAGGCGCGTTAGGCGCGCCGGGCACATAAGAGGCACCACTGCAGGTCGACTGGACGCCAGCGATGCCGACCCCGACTCCCCCAACGGTGACGACGGTAGGTCCGCCGCTGTCGCCGCCCTGCCCCACTTGGCTGCTAGAATTCATTGCCAGGTCGTAATGAGTATCGGTGATGTTCGAAGGGTTGAACTGTGCGCTCCGGAAAACCCCCAAACTGCCAGAGGGAGTCGCTGCGGGCCAGATACCAGTGGCGAATGACCCGAAACCCTGACCGTACTGCGTGACGGTA
Source organism: Beijerinckiaceae bacterium (assembly GCA_024304885.1). Lineage (GTDB taxonomy): Bacteria > Pseudomonadota > Alphaproteobacteria > Rhizobiales > Beijerinckiaceae > Methylocapsa. The sequence continues at coordinate 942,695 of JALJOM010000003.1, read as the reverse complement.
TCGGTGGTTGTCAGCCGCCCGCTGAGGACCGACCCCTGCAAGACAGAGTAGATCCGCTGGCTGTCCACCTCCCCGAGGTCGGCGACCCCAAGGTAGACGAGGATGATGTCGCGGTCATGAAGCGAGCCAGGGGCGGTATTGATGGCGAAGTCGTGCAGGCGTGACGCTATACCCACTGCGCCGAACTTCCCGCCGGGCGCCCAATCGGCCGCAATACGTACTTGTTCGGGCCGCAAGAGAGGGCCATTAATACCGCCATTTGTGGTAACGCAGTGGCGAGCGGTCAACACCCAGTACCGATTGAGCAGCGTCCCGGAGCAATTATAAAATGTGTTGACCTGATTAACATGAACAAGGCCGAGTTTGCGCTGAGTATCGACGTCAACGATTGTTCCAGCAACTATGGGTTGCTGGACGCGACAAACACGGCCTTCGGAATCAACCGAGCAATCCTGCGCTTGCGCTACTGAAGGATACCATTGCGCGCCGCCCAACAGCATTGCCACCAGCGCAACCGGAATATGTAGCATCGCAAACGATCCTCCCTTTATTCTATTCGATGTCTTAGGAATCCCCTCAGCGTCTCGATTGAGATATGGTAAATTCATGCTGCGATCGATTCGTGTCAAGCTTCAATCGAAGTCGAGAAGGCTACTCCTCACTCGCGCGAAAGCTCCGACGCCCGTGAAGCTCCGCACGCCGCTGTGCCTCAGCCACCACCCGCAAAATCCGCTCGGCGCCGACGAGGTGATTCTCCGCGCGAGGGATTCTTGCACGTGAGCGGCTCGGCCTCGCGGCGTGACCTGCTTCGCGGGCCAGGACAGCGAAGGCACTCCGTCGGTGGAGAGCGCGACGGCCTCGGGGCGCCGCGCCGCGTCCGAGGTCCTCGCACGCCTCTGAGCTGCTTCCAGCTCAGAACACCGGGACGCCGCGGGCCTCGAGCCGCGCCGCCAGGAAGTCGAGCGCCTTCGCCCGCTTGCGATAGAAGGTGTGCGGCGCCCATTTCTTCTCGGCGATGAGCCGCTTCACCGAGCGACCGCGCGCCGAGCGCATGGCCCAGAGGCTGGTCACGAGCGCCATCCCGGGATCCTCGTCGCGCAGCTCGCGGAGCCAGTCGAAGGCCGCTTCCATCTGGCGGATCTCGAGCGCCGTCGGGCGGATCGTCACCCGGTTGAGCGCAAATTCGCGGTCGCGGCACTCGCTCTCGCCGAGCTCGGCGACCGCCAATTGATCGGCCCATTCGACCATGTGGCTCGGCCAGTGGCCGCCCGGCGGGCGCGGGCCGCGGGCGCGGGGAAGCTTGTCCAACGTCATGAAGGCCTTCACCAGGACCCGTCCGACGTGATCGGCGGTCCAGGCCGGTGGGCGGACGGCGCTCGTCGCCGCGCCGGGGTCGTCGAGGGCTGCGAGCTCGATATCCTCGGCCATGCTCATTCTCCGTCGTCGAGGATGTTGTCGAGAAGCGTCGGTTCCTCGGCGACGGTGAGGACGAGGAGGCGAATCATGGCCTCGCGGGTGAGGCTGCGCTTGGCGGCTGCGGCATCGTAGAGGCTCGCGGCCTCGGGCGGCAGGCGAAGGCCGACGGCGGCGGCGGCACGAAAGGCGAGGCCGAAGCGCTGTGCTTGGCGATGCACGTTGTTCGGGGTCGAGGCGATGAGCGGGTCGTCGGCGATGCGCTTGGCGTCCCAGCCGAGGCCGAGCAGGAAGCCGAGCCTCGCGATACGTTCTCCTGTCCAGCGTGACTTGCGGATTTCAGTCTCGATGGTCACGGCCTTGTCCTCCCGCATCGGCGGCCGCCACTTGCGGCGGCGAGGTTGCTAACGGGTGACGATTTACGGTAATATTACCTTAAAGTCAAGGTAATTTTACCTAATGCTTTCGCGAGGGTGTACGGTTATCCTACCGGCCATGGAGGTGCGGTCCATGGAGGCCCGGTCCATGGAGCCCGGACATGGAGCTCGACGACATCCTCACGAGAATCGAGAGCCGGCTCGCCGCGCTCGGCATCTCGGCCCATGCCGCCTCCCTCGCCGCCAGGAAGCCGGACGCAATCCGCAACCTGAAGCGCGCGGTCAGGAACGGCGACCGCCGCGGCATCACGACCGAGACCCTCGGCGCGCTCGCCCCGGTGCTGCAGACGACCGCGGCCTGGCTCCTCGAGGGGATCGGGGACCCGACCCCGGGCTCGAGGGTCAGCGTCGTCGGGCGCATCGGGGCCGGCGCCGAGATTTCTCCCGAGTTCGAGCAGATTCCGCCGGAGGGCCTCTACGAGATCGAGGTCCCCTTCCCGATCGCTGGCGACGCGATCGCCTTCCAGGTCGAAGGCGACAGCATGTGGCCGCGCTACGATCCGGGCGACGTGATCATCTGCCGGCGCGACGGAACCGACGCCTCGGACGTGATCGGATGGGAGGCCGCGGTCAGGACCGCCGACGGCAAGCGCTACCTGAAGCGGGTCCAGCGCGGCGCCGCCGCCGGCACCTTCGACCTCGAGAGCCACAACGCCGCACCGATTCGCGGCGTCAGGATCGAATGGGCCGCCGAGGTCCAAGGCGTCGTCAGATCCGGTCAGTGGCGCCGAATGTAGCGCGATCCCTCCGAGATCTGTAAGGTAGCTCTACCTTGTGATCGGTGTTATTACCGGCCATGCTCTCTGGGCAAATACCGGAGAGCAGCCCCCATGTGCATCACTCCCACCCCCGATCCCGGCAGCCCCGCGGCCTTCGACTCGATCGCGCGCAGCGCCGTCGCCGCGCTGGTGAAGCGGCGCGCGCGCGCCTTGGCACGGGACCCGGCGAGCCTCGACCACGTCCTGCCCGGCCTGTCCTGCGCGCTTCCCGAGACCTTGATCGCCGTCGCACGACAGAGCCTCGACGCCGAGCGCCGCAACCCGCAGCGCTGGTTCGGCTTCGGCGGCGAGGTCCGCGCCTTAAATGCCAAGGCTCTTCTTCTTCTCGGCCGCGCGCGGCGCCGTGCCCCGAGCTGAGCCTTCTCCCGCCTCGTGCGCGCGGAGCACCTGCGCGGGTTCTCCCGGCGAGCCTTTTGCTTGGACAGAGAGGTGCCGGACGCTCTAAGTGACGATACCGGCGCCGCCCCTCGGGGCGCCCTCTCGACGAGCGAGACTCCGTGACAACGCTCTACCTCAGCCATCCAGCCTGCCTCGGCCACGACACGGGCCCCGGCCATCCCGAGCGCCCCGACCGGGTCCGCGTCCTAGACCAGATGGTCGAGCACGAGCGCTTCGGCCTTTTGCATCGCGCGCTCGCGCCGGGCAACGACCGCGCCGCGATCCTGCGCGTTCATCCGGAGCGTTATGTCGATCAGATCGAGGCCGCGGTCCCGAAGCAGGGCCTCGTCAAGATCGATTCCGACACGGTGCTGAGCCCCGGCTCCTGGGAAGCGATCACCCATGCCGTCGGCGGAACGGTCGCGGCCGTCAACGAGGTCATGCGCGGCAACTCGGCCAATGCTTTCGTCGCGGTGCGCCCCGCCGGCCATCATGCCGAGACTGAGGTCCCCATGGGCTTCTGCTTCTTCAACTTCGCCGCGATCGCCGCGCGCCACGCCCAGAAGGTCCACGGCGCCGAACGCGTCGCGATCCTCGATTTCGACGTGCATCACGGCAACGGCACGCAGGAGATTTTCTGGTCCGACCCGACGGTCCTCTATGCCTCGTCGCATCAGATGCCGTTCTATCCGGGTACCGGAGCCGTGGACCAGCGCGGCGAGCACGACAACATCGTCAATGCGCCGCTCGCGGCCGGCAACTCCGGCCGGGAGTTCCTCATGGCCTGGGAGGACAGGCTCCTGCCCCGTGTCGAGCAGTTCCAGCCCGATCTCGTCGTGATCTCGGCCGGATTCGACGGCCACAAGCGCGACCCGCTCGGCGGCCTCGAGCTCGTGGAGAACGATTATTCCTGGGTCACGCGCCGGATCATGGATGTCGCCGACAAGCACGCGAAGGGCCGCATCGTCTCGATCCTCGAGGGCGGCTACGACCTCGAGGGCCTCGCCCGGTCCACCGCGGCGCATCTCCTGACCCTGATGCAGCACTGAGCGGGGGGAAGGTCCGCCATGGCCGAGCGACCCGCGGACCTCGTCTATGCCCGCGACGAGAGGCCGCCCGCTCTCGCGCTCCTCGCGCTCGGCTTCCAGCATGTCGCAGTCATCTGCCCCTATCTCGTGATGGTCGCGCTCGTCGTCGCCGCGGCGAGGCTACCCCATGCCGATGCGCAGAACGCGATGGGCCTCGCCATGATCGCGGTCGCGTTCCACACGGTGCTCCAGAGCCGCCGCCTCGGACCGGTCGGCTCGGGAGCGCTCTGCCCGCCAGTCGTCTCCGCGATCTATCTGCCCTCGGCGATCAGCACGGCCTCGAGCTTCGGCTTTTCCGTGGTCTGCGGCATGGTCATCTTCGCGGGGCTTTGCGAGGTCGTGATCGGGCGGAGCCTCGATGCCTTCCGGAAATATTTCCCGCCCGTCGTCTCCGGGGTGGTGATCGTCGCCGTCGGGCTGGAGCTCGGCAAGATCGGGCTCGGCGTCGTTTTCGAGCCGGTAGTGCACCACGACCCCGGCGCGGGTGCAAGGTTCCTCACCGCTTTCGTCGTCGTCGCGACCATGACGGGTCTCGCGGTCTGGGCCAACGGCCCGCCCAAGCTCCTTTGCGTGCTGATCGGCATTCTCGTCGGCTACGGCCTCGCCGCGTTTTTCGGTGACTTTCCGCAAGGCATGACCGCGCGAATGGCCGAGAGCCCCTGGCTCGCCCTGCCCGACCCCCGTTTCCTGTCCTACAGGTTCGAGCCGTCCCTGGTCCTGCCCTTCGCCGTTGCAGGGCTCGCCTCGGGCCTACGAGCCGTCGGCGTGCTCACCACCTGCCAGAAGCTCGACGATGCCGCCTGGCGCCGTCCGGACTCGCGGACCATTTCCTCCGGTGTCGTCGCCGATGGCCTCGGCTGTGCCTTCGGTGGCGCGTTGGGAACGCCGGGCATGAGCGCCTCCCCCACTCTCGTCGGCCTCGAGCGGATCACCGGTGCGACGAGCCGGATCATCGCTTGGTCGATCGCCGGCTGGCTCGTCGTGCTGTCGTGCATGCCGCGATTCGCGACTCTCATCGTCGACATGCCGCGCCCGGTGATGGGCGCCGCCTTGGTCTTCAACGGCGCCTTGATGCTCGTCGCCGGACTCCAGATCGTCGTGAGCCGGCCGGTCACCTTGCGCGCCACATTGATCACGGGTGTCTCGATCCTCGCCGCTTTCTCGGTCCTCTGCTACCCGGAATTCTACGCCGCTCTGCCGCACTGGACGCGTCAGGTGACGGGGTCCGAGATCACCATGACGGTGGTGGTCGCCGTCACGCTCAATGCGCTGTTCCGGCTCGGGACCTGGGACTATAGGCAGCTCCGGCTCGGCGCCGAGGACGCACCCTCGAGCGCCGCGGCTTTCGACGCTTTCTTCGCGGACCGTGCAAAGGACTGGAAGATCGAGGCGGACGATGTCGCGCGCATCCGTGCGGTCGTCGATCGAGCGATCGAGCAGGTCGTGCCCAACGCGCAAGGGCCGGTGCATCTCAGGATCGGGAGCGATTCCTTCGATGTCGCCGTCGAGATGTCCTACACGGGCAACCTCCCGAGCCTTCCCGACAGGAAGATCGCCCGCGAGCCCGTCGAGGAGCACGCTTTCGTCGCGGGCCTCACCGGCTATCTCTCGGACCTCCACGCCGACGCGATCGAGCGCCACGCAAAAGACGAGCTCTGCGAGATCAAGCTGCTGTTCCGGCTGTGAGCCGACACGGCCGCATCCTGCTTATTCCAAGTCTCGCTACCCACGACTCTCGCCGTCATGCCCACCCCGGATCAAGCCCGGGGGTCGAGCCGGGCATCCAGGCTCCCCCGCGTAGCGCTCGGTTGGCCGGGTCGAACCTCCGGCGCCGCTTACCACAGCGTCTTCGCGCGGCCATGACAGCCATCAAGCGGAGCGGTTGCTGTCAACGAGACTTGGCATAACGGTGGCGGATCAGCGGGCGGAGCCTCACTCCACGGTGTGCTCGATCGCCAGCATGTCCTCGTCGGAGAGGCCGAAGTGATGCCCGATCTCGTGCACCAGCACATGGGTGATGATCGAGCCGAGGCTTTCCTCCTGGTCCGCCCAGAGATCGAGGATCGGGCGCCTGTAGAGCCAGACCATGTTGGGAACTTGCCCAGTCATCGGCATGGAGTCGGACTGCGCGAGCCCGCGGCCGCGGAAAAGGCCGAGGAGATCGAACTCGGTGTCGCAGCCCAGGGCCTCGAGCGTCGCTTCGTCGGGAAAATCCTCGACCTGGATCACGAGGCCTTCGCACAGGCGGCGGAAGCTCGCCGGAAGGGCGGCAAAGGCCTGTTCGGCGATCTCGTCGATCTCGTCGATCGTGGGGGCCGTGGCGTTTGTCCAGTCGACTCCGAGCGGCATGGCGTTTCCCCGCGTATTTTTTCCCGGCCTCGTGCGGCCTCTCGCGAGGCCTCGGCCGATTGTCGTCGTACTGCTTTGCCGGCCTAGAGCAACTTCCAGCGAAGCGGACACCGGTTCGCATTTCGATCTCGATGCTGCGCGAGGCCCTTCTCCGAGCGCTTTCACCCGAAGGGGAGAAAGAAAAGCGCGAAGGGGCCGAGGGTAGATCGACATCGATACGAAATTACGACAAAACAAGAACATAGAACGGTTTCCGATCCAATTGAATCGGAAGCCGGCTCTAGCGATCCGCCTTGTCGCGCCGCCTGATCCGGACATAGAGCGCGCCGGTCCCGCCGTGCGCGCGCGAGGCCTCCTCGAAGCCGACCACGAGCGAGCGATAGTCCGGCCCGTGCAGCCATTGCGGGACGTTCCTGCGCAAGACACCCGGCTCGGTGTCGATGCCGCTGCCGCGCTCGCCCTTCCCGGTCACGACGAGGACGAGCTTCGCGCCGTTTCGCTGCGCCCGAGAAAGGAAGCTCCGCAGCGCCACGAAAGCCTCCTGCCGGCTCATTCCGTGAAGATCGATCGCGGCATCGGGCGCCGCTTGGCCGCGCGCGAGCCTTTGCCGCAACCGTCGCTCGAGCGGGGCGAGGCTCGCCGGCGCGCGCGAATCGCATACGGCCGGGGCCGGCGGAGGCCCGGACGGCGCGCTCCGAGGAGCCTCGGGCACAGCCGGAAGTGTCTGCGCCGGGGCCGGCGGCGCGAGCTCCGGCAGGCTCGCCCCTGGCCGCCGAGCGACCGATTTGGTCACGCTCAACCAAAGCTCGATCTCCTCGGTGCTCAGGCGGCGCAGCCGCGCCTTGAAGTGAGGCGGGGGCGTCTCCTTCACGGGTCCGGACCTTCTTCCTCGGGCCAAAGGACGACTAGGTCGCCCGCATGGCGAATATCGCCCGCGCGGGCTCCGGCGTCATCCCCGCTGCCGAAGAAAATATCGGCCCTCGCCGGACCGAGGATCGCCGAGCCCGTGTCCTGAGCGATCATCAGGCGTCGGAACGGTATCGCGTCCGCGCCTCGCCAGGGGAGCACGGCCGAGACGAAGAACGGGAGGCCATAGGGATAGAGCGTCCGGTCGATCGCGATCGAGCGCAATGGCGTGAGCCCGATGCCTTGGCCCCCGATCGGTCCGTCCGTAGGGTCGAGCTCCGGCACCGCGCGAAAGAACACATAGGACGCGTTGCGCTGCATCAGCGCGGCTCCGGCCTCCCCGGGCGCTTGGCCGTGATCGCGCAACCAAGCCTTCAGGCGGGCGAGCGACATGTGGGCCTCGGCGATCACGCCGGTCTCGACCAGGATCCGGCCGATCGATGTGTAGGGATGGCCGTTTCGTCCTGCATAGACGAGACGCAGCGTCGTGCCGTCCGGCAGGCGGACACGAGCCGAGCCTTGCACCTGGACGAAGTAGACCTCGACCGGGTCGCGGAGCCAGACGATCGGCTCGAGGCGGCCGCTCCGGACGAGGGCCTCGATCGCGGCGCGATCCGGCAAGCCGGACTCGTGTCGGTCATGTCCTCGAGGCCAGGCGAGCACGGGCGCGGAAAAGGCTTCCGTCCGCGTCGGCGACCCATCGACCATGGGCTCGTAGTAGCCGGTCAGGAAGCCGCGCTCGGTGCTCTGCGGCGGGCGCGAGACGATTCGCCGTGGCCGGAAACTGGCTTCGAAGAAGCGCCGTGCCGCCGGAGCGTCGAGGTCCCCCAGGTCGAGCGCGCGTCGGCATACCGACAGGAGGCCGACCGAGGGCGGCGTGGCGGCACGAAGGGGCGGCCGTTGCGCGACGATCACCGCGCAAGAGCGTCGGAACGCCCGGAAAGCGTCGGCGTGATCGTCCTCGGCGAACCCGGCGAGCTCGGCGAAGGTCGCGGGTTCGAGCTCCGCCGGGGCTCGAGCGCGGTCCGATCGGGTCGAAACGGAAGGTGGCTTCGGGGTCGCGCCCTGGGGCACTTTCTCGACACGAGCCACGGCCCGCTCGGCAGGAAGATGCTCTAGCTCTTTGTTGTGTCGCATTTTCGCGACGCGAACCTGTCTCCGCTTCGTTGAAAAATGCTCCGGCGGCCGGCCGGGGCCGGCCCCAAGGCACCGCAAGCGATGTCGGCCTCCGGCGCCTTCGCGGCGGACGCAGCCCCGTGCATCAGGTCGCCGTGCCCGTGGCGACCAGCCGCCAGTTCGGATCGCGCGAGCCGACGTCGCGCACGAAGGTCCAGACGTCCTTGATCTCGACGACCTTGTCGGGGCTCCCCTCGATCAGCACGCCCTCGCGGTCATGGGTCGAGGTGATGAGCTGCGCTGCGAAGCTCAGGGTGATCTCGGCCGTCTTGCCGCGGAGGTCCGCGTCGGCGATCGTGGCCTCGTCGATCGACACGAAGGTCGTGTCGACCTTGTCGCCGCGTTTCTCGCGGTCGGCGATGGCGGCAGCGAAGCTGTCGAACACGTCCTTCGCCAGGAGGGACTGCAGGAGATCCCGGTTTCCGGCGGCAAAGGCGGTGATGATGAGCTCGTAGGCGGTCTTCGCACCGGCGATGAAGTCCGGGGCGGAGAAGGCGGGGTCGGCTCCCGCGATCCGATCGAGCGCGGACCAGACCTTGGACCCCGGCTCGGCGAAGCCCTGCCACCTTTGTGCGGGATCGACCCGCTCCGCTTTCGCGGGCTCGGGGGCGCCGGGCAGTGTGACCACCTTTCCGTCACCGGCCTGCCCCGGTTTCCCGCGGACCCGCTCGAGGAACGGGTTGCGCGGCGGCTTCTCGTTGCCGCTGCGGGTCCCGAGCATGGAGCGGAGCTTCCACACCAGGAAAACCGCGAGCAGCGCGAAGACGATCGTGGTCATGTCGAAGGAATCTTGCATCGGTGTGCCGGATGCTCGGGTTCAGGCGCAGGCTGTTGCGCCACGGAGGGACCTTACCATATAATTTTATCTGGGAAGAGAAACAGCCGAAATCCAGGTTCCCGGCCCCGGCTGGCTCCAACCCGAAGGGTGGTTCGCTGATGCCTCTGCCTGCATGGGTCCTGCTCTCCTTCGTCCTCTGGGTCGTATCCGAGGCCGTCGCTTACGCTCTGATCCTTCGTCTCCTCGGATTCGCCGGCGCGATCCTCCTCACCATCCTGACGAGCCTCGCCGGCCTCGCCATGCTGCGCCGGCTGAGCCTCGCCGGCGCCTGGCGCCTGCGTCGCTCGCTGGCGATGAAGGCCGAGCAACGCACCTCGCTCTCCCGCGAGACGATCATCGACGGCGCCTTGTCCACGATCGGATCGATCTTGCTGATTCTCCCCGGGTTCGTATCGGACTTCGCGGGCCTGGCCTTGGCCGCGCCCTCGATCCGAGGCTGGGTCGCCGCGCGATTGCCCCTCATCGCCGGGGGTGCTGCACAAAAGCCGCGGCGCGGCGCGCCCGAGCTCGTCGACCTCTCCCCGCAAGATTGGTCCCGCCGCGACGAACGGGGGCCACGCGAGCCACGCATGATTCCTTGACGTTCCGGACGCCGCCGAGGCAGCTCTCTCGTGCGCATTCCGATCCGATCGAATCGGAAAGCGCTCCAAGTCTGTGCCTCATCGCATTTTCGTACAGCGATGCCGCTATTGCGAACCATCGCCGGCGACGTGCGAACCGGCGTCCACGTCGCTGGAAGATGCTCTGATCACGAGCTCCGCGACTCCTCCGTCCTTTCGGCACGATGGCCCCGTGTCGCGGCGGTCGAGGACCGCCGGCGCGTGAGCAAGGCTCGGGCCAGGGACACGAGAGGCGAGGCCAGGCGATTGATGTCCTCGGCCCGAGCGACGAATTGCTCACCTCGGCTCAGCTCGCGATCGAGCGTGGCCATCGTTTCCGCATGGCCCGGATCGTCGTCGTGCACCCACGCGTCGAGGACGCGCGTCCAAGCAAGAGCGAGACCTTGCAGCTTCAAGGCCCCGACCGGACCTTCCGAATCGATGCCCGCAGCCTCGAGCATGAACCGCATCGAGTTGACGACCTGCTGGTTGATGGCCGCGGCCGCGAGCGGGTCATGCCGCGTCCAGTCCAAAATCCCCTCGATCCCGAGCTTGTAGGGCGCGAGCGCATCGAGCCGGCGCATGAGCACGTCGAACAAGCGGTCCTTCGCAGGCTCGCCGACGAGCTCGTCCGTCGTTCCGTCGAGCACGATCTTGTCGATCATGCGCGTGAAGCTCGCGAGCACCGCCCCCTTCGAGGGGTAGAAGTCGCGAAAGGTCGAAAGCGCGACATTCGCGCGGGCGGCGACGTCCGAGATCGTGATGTCTTCCCAGCTGCGCTCCCCCGCTAGCTCCAGCAGGGCCTCGATGATCGCGGCCTTCGGATCCTTCGGCGGAGCGGCGATCGCGGTCCCTTCGGCTTCGTGGCCCGGCTCGCGGTCGGTTCGTCCTTCGTCCTCGTCAACCATCTCGTCCTCCGGCGGCTCGACGCGAGCTCGGGGTTGCGGACATGCCGCGCCAGCCCCTCTGCGCGATCCTGCGTGGCTCGCGATATGCCCTCGTCGTCGGACGCGACGCAAGGCTCATCGGGTGCCGCGCGGCGCCATTCGCATACATCAATCGATCATCCGTCTCATTGGTTGCCGACGAATCACGCGGGAACGCGGAGAAGCGTCAGCCGGCGAGCTCGTCGGCCCGCCGCTTCGCCGCGGCGACCGCGCGCGCGACGAGCGGCGCGAGCCCATCCGCTGCCATGAGCACCTCGAGCGCAGCTGCCGTGGTCCCCCCTCGCGAGGTCACGCTCTCGCGCAAGTCCGCGGGGGTAAGCTCCGGGCTCCGGTACAGGAGCTCGCCCGCTCCTTCGATGGTCGCGCGGGCGAGACGCGCCGCGACCTCGGGCGGCAGCCCCAAGCCCGCGCCGGCGCTCGCCAGGCATTCGGCGAGATAGAAGACATAGGCCGGGCCGGATCCGGACACCGCCGTGACCGCGTCGATCAGGCGCTCGTCGGGCAGCCATTCGACGCGGCCGATGGCCGACAGCAGAGCTTCCGCCCTGTCCCTTTGCGCGGGCGTCACGGCATCGTTGCCGGCGACCCCCGTGATGCCGCGCCCGACCGCCGCGGGGAGGTTGGGCATGGCGCGGAGGATCGCGCGCGCCTGCGGGAAGCGTGCCGCGATATCGCCGAGCGTCTTGCCTGCCAGGATCGAGATCACGAGCGTCCCGGCGGCCGCGAGCGGGGCGAGTGCTCCCGCCTCGTCGAGGCTCTGCGGCTTGATCGCGAGGACGAGGACCTCGGGAGGCGCGCAGGGCGCGTTCAGCGCGAAGGCTCCGGTTTGCGCGAGCATGGCGATCTCGGGCGAAGGCTGCGGCTCGATCACGGTCAGGCCCGACCCCCCGAGCCCGCGATCGAGCCAGGCCTTCAGCATCGCCCCGCCCATCTTGCCTGCGCCCGCGAGCAGGATGGACCCGGGCGTCCCGCCCCCCGACACCGGCGCCCCGTCAGGCATGACCTTGGGTCTCGAGCATCACCATGTCCATGGCCTCTCGCCCGCCTTTCCCGGCCCAGACCACGAATTGGAAGGCCTGGAAATAGCGCTCGCAGGCCTCGACTGCCGCCGCCAGGACGCATTGGCATTGGCGGCCGTTCAGCTCGGCGCCTCCGGCAAGGAGCAGAGCATGGCGAAACAGGACGAGCCCCTCCTGCGGCCAGACCTCGAAATGGCCGATCCAGAGCTGCTCGTTGACGAGCGCGACGAGGGCGGCGACATCGGCCCGGCGCGGCTCCGGCACCTTGAGCTCGAAGGCACAGGCGACATGGAGAGCCTCGAGCTCGTCGAGCCAGGTGAAAGCGATGTCGTAATCCGACCAGCTCCCCTTGACCGAGATCGAGATCTCGTCCTCGTCCTCTCGGTCGAAGGACCATTGGTTGAACGTGGCCAGCCTTTCGATCGTATCGACGGGATGCTCGTTGCGCGGGGCTGCGAAGTGCGGTTGCGACATTCCGGGGACTTTCTCGAGCAGTGCAGGCACGGACCGCCGTGCGGAGCCGCGCGGCGACGAGACGACGAAAGACGACCGAGGCAGCCGCGCCGCCCGTAACTGCGAGACGGCGCGACTCGAATAGATTCAATCCGATCGACGATTCGAGGGAATCACAACCCAGTGCCTTCGCGCAACAGGGACGCGCGGATTTGTCCCCTATAGAGCGATTTCCTGGATCGGAGGTGGACTGCCGGGAAAAAGGGCTTGCCTGCGACCGAATCGACGTCCGACTTGACATTCGTGCCGTTGCCGAGACTGTGAGTCCAATCCCCCCGCAGAGGTACTCCCCGTGCCCGATTCACGCCTCACGAGCCCGAGCCGGCCCGTCCTCGCCTGGGCCGCGATGCTTTTGATCGGGGCTGCAGCGGTCGTCCTGCTGCGCGATATCCTCTTGCCTTTCGTCGCCGGCCTCGCGCTCGCGTATTTGCTCGACCCGCTCGTCGGGCGTCTCGAGCGCCTCGGATTCGACCGATCGCTCGCGGCGCTCTTCTTGATCGGCCTCTTCTACCTGGCGGTCGGCACGCTCGTCGCCTACGCCGTCCCGATCATCGGCTCGGAGGTCGTCACCTTCGTCGGCAAGCTGCCCGATTACGGGGCGCAGATCACGTCGTTCGTGAACGATCCGAGCCGCCCCTGGTTGAGAACTCTCGTCGGAGAAGGATTGAGTGAGGCGGAGAAATCGATCGGCGAGCTCGCGAGCTTTGGGGCCGGATGGAGCGCCACCTTGATCGACTCGCTCTGGTCCGAAGGGCAGGCCCTCGTCTCGATCTTCTCGCTTCTGATCGTCACGCCGATCGTCACGTTCTACCTCGTCAAGGACTGGAAAGCGATCGTCGCCTCGATCGACCACGCGGTTCCGGCCGCGCATCGCGACACCGTGCGAGCGCTCGCACGCGAGATCGACACGACGATTTCCGCCTTCGTCAGTGGCCAGGGCGCGATTTGCATCGCGCTCGCGCTCTTCTATGCGGTCGCGCTCGGCTCGATCGGGCTCGACCACGGAATCCTGATCGGCCTCGGCGCGGGCCTCGTCAGCTTCATTCCCTATCTCGGATCGCTGACGGGGATCGTTCTGTCGATTTGCGTCGCGATCCTGCAGTTCTGGCCGAACTGGGTGATGATCCCCGTCGTCGCTGCGATTTTCGTCGTGGGCCAGATCGTCGCCGACTACGTGCTCGCGCCGATCCTCATCGGGTCGCGGATCAAGCTCGGTCCGGTCTCCATGATGTTCGCCATCGCGGCTTTCGGGACCTTGTTCGGTTTCGTCGGGCTCCTGATCGCGGTGCCGGCGGCGGCAGCGATCGGCGTTGTCGTGCGCTACACCTTCCGCCGCTACCCGCGGGACCTGGAGGGCGCGTCGCTGCAGGAGGCGGAATCCGGCACTGCCGAGGGGCAGTGCAGCCCGCAAGCCGAGCGCTGATCCTCGAGGCGATCCGGCCCGTGAGGCAAAGTGCGTTCCCGAGGCTCGAGGGTTCCGCTCGCCAGGTGCCGTATCGGCGGAGGGTGTTTCAATTCCCGCCGGAATGGGCGATGCGCATGAGATACTTGCCGTAGCCGGACTTGCCGTATCGGGCGGCACTCTCGATCAGGCTCTCGCGATCGATGAAGCCCTTGTGAAAGGCGATCTCCTCGGGGCAGCAGATCTTGAGCCCCTGGCGCCGCTCGAGAATCTCGACATATTGCCCGGCCTCGAGCAGGCTGTCGTGCGTGCCGGTGTCGAGCCAGGCGAAGCCTCGGCCCATGATCTCGACGAAGAGCGTGCCCTGCTCGAGAAAGGCGCGATTGACATCGGTGATCTCGAGCTCCCCGCGCGCGGAAGGTTTCAGGCCGGCCGCGATGTCGAGCACGGAATTGTCGTAGAAATAGAGCCCGGTGACCGCGAGGTCCGATTTCGGTACCAGTGGCTTTTCCTCGATCGAGACCGCGCGTCCTACGGCATCGATCTCGACGACACCGTAGCGCTCCGGGTCCGACACGACATAAGCGAAGATCGTCGCGCCGTGCGGGCGCGCGATCGCCTCGTGCAGCAAGGCCGGGAGCCCGTGGCCGTAGAAGATATTGTCGCCGAGGATCAACGCGGCGCGGTCGTCGCCGACGAAGTCACGCCCGATGACGAAGGCTTCGGCGAGCCCGCGCGGCGCGTCCTGGATCGCAAAGGAGAGGCGGATCCCGAGGCGGCTCCCGTCCCCCAGCAAATGCTCGAAGAGCGGCCGGTCCTGCGGCGTCGTGATGATCAAGATGTCGCGAATGTCCGCCATCATGAGCACCGACAGCGGATAGTAGATCATCGGCTTGTCGTAGACCGGCAGCAATTGCTTCGAGGCCACCAACGTGAGCGGATAGAGCCGCGTGCCGGATCCTCCGGCGAGAATGATCCCTTTCATGCCCGCGCCCTCGCCTCCTCGAGGAGGGCCACGACGGTCTCCTCCGTCCTCGTGCGCCATTCCTGCGCGCGCAGCCCGAAGTCCGCGGCGAAGCGGCTCGAGTCGAGCTCCGAATTGGCGGGCCGTCGCGCGGGGGTCGGATAGTCCGCGGTCGTGATCGCTTCGACCACGGGGCGGCGTCCCGTCGCCTCCGCCTGCGCCGCGACGATCGCACTCGCGAAGCCGTGCCAGGTCGTCACCCCCGTCCCCGCGAAATGATAGGTCCCGAAGCGGGTGCCGCCGGAGGCGTTCACCCGGTCGATCGCGAGGATCGCCTCGGCGATGTCGATCGCCGCGGTCGGGCAGCCGCGCTGGTCGGCGACGACCCGCAGCGTGTCGCGCTCGCGGGCGAGCCGCAGCATGGTCTTCAGGAAATTGCCGCCGAACCGGCCATAGACCCAGGCCGTGCGCAAGACGATGTGGCGCGGGTTTTCCGCGCGCACGCGCGCCTCTCCCTCGGCCTTGCTGCGCCCATAGGCCCCGAGCGGTGCGATCCTGTCGGTCTCGACATAGGCGCCGGTCTTGGTGCCGTCGAAGACGTAATCGGTCGAGAGATGGATGACCGGGCATTCCGCGCGGGCGGCCGCGCGCGCGGCGTTCTCCGCGCCCTCTGCATTGACGGCGAAGGCTCGGGCCTCCTCGGTCTCGGCGTGATCGACGGCGGTATAGGCGGCGGCGTTGACGACGAGGCGAGGACGAGCGGCATGCACGGCGGCCTCGACGGCTTCGCGGTCGGTGATGTCGCAATCCGCGTGGGCGAGCCCGATCGCCTCGAGGTTGCGGCGCGCCGCGAGCTCCATGAGCTCCGCGCCGACCTGGCCATGCGCACCGAGGACGAGGATCGGTCCCGTCATGCCACGCTGCCCAGGCGCTCGCCGCGATAGACGCCGGAACGGATCCTCTGCCACCAGGCCCGATTGTCGAGATACCAGCGCACGGTCTTGCAGAGGCCGGTCTCGAAGGTCTCCAACGGCCGCCAGCCGAGCTCGCGGGTGATCTTGCCGGCATCGATCGCATAGCGCAGATCGTGCCCCGGCCGGTCGGTCACATACGTGATCAGTCGCTCGTGGGGACCGATCGCGGGATTCGGCGCGAGCTCGTCCATGAGCCGGCAGATCGCGCGCACGACCTCGAGGTTGGTGCGCTCCGAGGCGCCGCCGACATTGTAGCTCTCGCCGCAGCGCCCCTCGAGCGCGATTTGGACGAGGGCGCGGGCGTGATCCTCGACGAAGAGCCAATCGCGGATGTTCTCGCCGTTGCCATAGACCGGAAGCGGCTTTCCCTCGAGCGCATTCAAGATCACGAGCGGGATGAGCTTCTCGGGAAAATGATAGGGGCCGTAGTTGTTCGAGCAGTTGGAGGCGACCGTCGGCAGGCCGTAGGTGTGGTGCCAGGCCCTGACCAGGTGGTCGGACGCGGCCTTCGACGCGGAATAGGGGGAGTTCGGCCGGTAGGGGCTCTCCTCGTGGAACAATCCGTCCGGGCCGAGCGAGCCGAAGACCTCGTCGGTCGAGACATGATGGAACCGAAACCGTTCCTTCCGCGCGGGCTCGAGCTTCTGCCAATGGTCCCGCGCGCATTGCAGCAGCACGAAGGTGCCCGTGACATTGGTCTCGATGAAGGCGGCCGGTCCGTCGATCGAGCGATCGACATGACTCTCCGCGGCGAGATGCATCACGATATCCGGCCGGAAGCCCTCGACGATCCGGCGGACGGCCTGCACGTCGCAGATATCCGCTTTCTCGAAGGCATAGCGCGGGCTCCCCGCGACGCAGGCGAGATTGTCGAGATTGCCCGCATAGGTCAGCTTGTCGACGACGCAGACCTCGTGCGGCGTGTCCTCGACGAGATGGCGCACGACAGCCGACCCGATGAAGCCCGCGCCCCCCGTCACCAGAAATCGTCGCGCCATCGAACGGGCCTCACATCGAGAACGGGGAGTCGAAGCCCTTGAACGGGCCGAGCTTCGCATCCTTGTCCGAGACGATCGCGGCGGCGGGATCGACCGGCCAGGGAATGCCGAGGTCTGGATCGTCCCACCTAAGGCCGGAGTCGCAGGCGGGCGCGTAGTAGCCGTCCACCTTGTAGGCGACGACGGTCTCGGGCTCGAGGGTGCAGAACCCGTGCGCGAAGCCGCGCGGGACGAAGAACTGCTCGCCGGCCTCGGCCGTGAGCGTCACCGCGCACCAGCGGCCGAAGGTCTTGCTGCCGCGTCGCAGATCGACCGCGACATCGAAGATTCTGCCCTGGACGACGCGAATCAGCTTCGCCTGGGGCTCGGGCGGGGTCTGGAAATGCAGGCCCCGCACGGTGCCGCGATCGATCGAGAGCGATTGATTGTCCTGGACGAAGGTCGCGAGGACCCCGGCATCCGCATAGGCGCGGGCATTGTAGGTCTCGATAAAATAGCCCCTGGCGTCGACGAACTTCTTCGGACGGAAGACGGCGAGGCCCTCGATCTCGTGCGGTTCCAATACGGCTGGGGGCATCGGCTGGTTTTCGCTTCCCACCGGGTGGCTCATGCAACGAAGCCTATAGCCGCATTTGGACCTTTGGATGACTAGAGCGGCTACCGATCCCGCAGAATCGGTAACCCGCTCTACATCCTCGACTTGTCGCGATTTCACATCGATGTCGATCTCTCGACGCATCGAGATCGAAATGCGAACCCGCAGAACGGTCCACTTCGCCGGCAATTGCTCTGAGCTTGTCCTCGGCAGCGATAGGAGCGATGATCTCATTCGTCAAGGCTGTTCGAGGACGGAAATGCTGCAATGCGCAAGCCCGAGCGTCTCCGGCCTCGGGAGCGTCGGCAGGCCGGGGCTCGTCTCGGCGCACCGCCGGCGAAGGATCGGCCGAAGCGAACGGCGCTGATCCGCGGCGCCCCACAGCCCGGCAGCAAGCAATCTTCCGGCTCCCGCGCGCCCTCGGCATGGGATGATCCGGCACCCGCCTAGAGCGGGATGACGAACAGTGTACAGCGCTCTTCCGCCCGCATCCCGCTCTCGCCGTCCGGCGCAGTCGGGTGGCCTCGGGTCGAACTTCGCCGACGCATCACGATTGGCGGAGAAATTCACCACCCTCGATGCGCAGGAGCCCGTCGGTGCTGCGGTTGTAGAGATAGACCCAGGCCGCGACGATCGTCCCGTCGTCGAGCCAGACGGCGCGAGATCGCCGCACGAACTCGGTCGGCCGCGGAAACCCCGGCCCGCATCCTTCGAAGTCGTCGAGACGAGGCAAGAGGGCGAGGGACTCGTCGAGCTCGTAGACTTCGCCACGCACCATGTCTCGCGGATTTCCCGACGCGACGAGGCCGGGATAGTCGGCAACCTGGTAGAGCCTGCCGCGGCACTGCGCCGCGCCGACGAACTGCGCCGCGCCCGCGAGGAGCGGGTGTGGGCTTCCCGCCGCATCGCGGCGCAACGTGCCATAGACGAAGAGATAGTCGGGCATCTTGTCGGGTGCGGGATGCAGGGTTCGTCCTAATGCGGAATCGTAGCTCGATCCGCAAAGAAGGCGCGGATTTTTCGCATGACCGGCGTATCGTAGTCGTGCGGCGTCGCTATCTCACCTGTCACCCAGCCGAGTACGTCACGGTCCTCGGTGTCGAGCAGCTTCTCGAGGTCGGCGATCTCGGCCTCGTCGAGGCGCCCGATCTCGGCATCGACGAAGCGACCGAAGATCAGGTCCGTCTCCAGCATGCCGCGATGCCAGGCGCGAAACCTGATCCGTCGGCGGCGGGCATCGAGCCCGTTCTCCGGCTGTGTCGCATGAGGCATGACGAACTCATAAAGGGACCGCGGCACGGCCGCTGCGTTGGCCGGCCGGGTCATATAAGCTTCATTTTCGCCCCTGTCAGCCCGCCGAGCCCCAAACTATCGATGCGGCCCTCCTGCCTCGACCCGCTCTTCGCCCAGGCCGCCAATCTGCAAGGCGTCGGGGCGAAGATCGCAAAGCTCCTCGACAAACTCCTCGCGGGACCCGAGGCCCAGGCGGGGACGCGGGTGGTCGATCTCTTGTTCCATCTGCCCTATGCGACGATCGACCGGCGCAACCGTCCGAAGATCGCCGAGGCGAAGCTCGACTCGATCGTGACGATCGAGGTCAGGGTCGCCGAGCACCGCCTGCCGGGGCCACGCTCCAAGGCGCCCTACAAGGTTCTCGTCGAGGACGAGACCGGCGACGTGCTCCTCGTCTTCTTCCTCGCCAATCCCGCCTGGATCGAGAAGGCATTGCCGGTCGGCGCGACCCGCTGGGTCTCGGGCAAGCTCGAGCTCTGGGACGGGCATCGCCAGATCGTCCATCCCGACCGCGTGCTCGACGCCGAAGGCCTCGCGCGCATGGCGCCGATCGAGCCGGTCTATGGCACGACGGAAGGGCTGTCGCCGCGAGTCCTCGCCAAGGCCGTCGAGGCCGCGCTCGCCAAGCTCCCTGCCCTACCCGAATGGCATGACATGTCGCGGCTGCCGCTCCGGCGCCTGACGGGCTTCGCCGAGGCGCTCCGCGCGGTCCACCGTCCGCAGAGTCCCGAGGCAATCGCCCCGGACAGTCCGGCGCGGATGCGCCTCGCCCTCGACGAATTGCTCGCGAGCCAGCTCGCGCTCGTTCTCGTCCGCGCGCGGATGAAACGCCCGGCGGGCCGCGTGAACCGCGGCGACGGGCGGCTGACCGAAAAGATCGTCGCTGCCCTGCCCTTCCGGCTCACCGGCTCGCAAGCGAATGCGCTCGAGGACATCCGCGCCGATCTCTCGAGCGAGAACCGCATGCTGCGGCTTCTCCAGGGCGATGTCGGATCGGGCAAGACCCTCGTCGCGCTCCTCGCCATGGCGAATGTCGTCGAGGCGGGACGTCAAGCCGCGCTGATGGTGCCGACCGAGATCCTCGCCCGCCAGCATTTTTCCGCGCTCGCGCCCTTCGCGGCGGCAGCGGGGCTGCGCCTCGCGGTCCTGACCGGCGGCGACAAGAGCGCCGAGCGCGCACGCACGCTCGAGGGCCTGGCGGCGGGCGGGATCGACATCGTGATCGGGACCCATGCGCTGTTCCAGGAAGCGGTTGCCTTTCGCGACCTCGGCCTCGCGGTGGTGGACGAGCAGCACCGCTTCGGCGTGCACCAGCGCCTCGCCCTCGGCGACAAGGGCCAGGCCGCCGATATTCTCGTTATGACCGCAACGCCCATCCCGCGTACGCTCGTGCTCACCTGCTTCGGCGACATGGACGTCTCGGTGCTGACGGAAAAGCCGGCCGGCCGCAAGCCGATCGAGACCCGCGCGCTGCCGCACGAGCGACTGGACGAGCTGATCGAGCGGCTTCGCGCCGCGATCCTTTCCGGCGCACAAGCCTTCTGGGTCTGTCCCCTCGTCGAGGAGAGCGAGGCGCTCGACGTGGCGGCCGCGGAGGAGCGCTTCGCCGAGCTCGAGCGCCTCTTCGGCGCCCACGTGGGTCTCGTGCACGGCAAGATGAGGAGCCGCGACAAGGACGCGGCCATGGAAGCTTTCGCCGCAGGGCGCACGAAGATTCTCGTCGCGACCACCGTGATCGAGGTCGGCGTCGACGTGCCGAACGCGAGCATCATGGTGATCGAGCACGCCGAGCGCTTCGGCCTCGCGCAACTGCATCAATTGCGCGGTCGTGTGGGGCGCGGCGCCGCGAAATCGTCCTGCATCCTTCTCTACAAGGCCCCCCTCGGCGAGGCGGCCAAGGCGCGGATCGAGATCATGCGCGAGACCGAGGACGGGTTTCGCATCGCCGAGGAGGATCTGCGCCTGCGCGGGGAAGGCGAGGTGCTCGGCACGCGCCAGTCGGGACTTCCCACCTATCGCCTCGCCGACCTTGCCGCCCACGGCCCCCTGCTCACCTTGGCGAGAGACGAGGCGCGGAGCATCGTGGCCGAGAACCCACGTCTCGAAGGGCCGCGCGGGGAGGCTCTGCGGATCCTGCTCAACCTTTTCGAGAGGCGCGAGGCGGTGCGGCTCCTCGGCGCGGGGTGAGCCGCAGTTTCAAAAGCGCGATCCTCGTCCTGAAATGGCCCCCGATTTCGGGACCGCAGGACGGCGAAATGTCCCCCGTCGCGGGTCCATTTCGCTGGCGGCCGGCAGCGGTCACCTCAAGCCCGGCATGACGCCGATCGATGTGCTTCGATTCGCCGAGCCTGCGATATCCTATGCCACAGTTTCTTGCTGGTGCACGGAATCCGCTCAGCAATACTACACTTGTAGTTTCTGTATTCCTTTTCGATAATGGCAATGCTTGGCGATAGCCTGTTGGCGGCGTCGCCAGATCGACCATGCCCAACGAAAGCCGATGTCCGGTGGGTGCGCTGATTGTAGATATGTGAGGAGCCGACGCAATTCTTGCACGCTGTGGGCGACGAGCGTCGCGGCTTCGGTCACGCGGCGGCGGATAGACTCCTTTTGTTCGCTTTGTCAGGAGCGATGCCGGTCTGCGCTTCCTTCAACATCGCCCGCAGGCAGGCCAGGAAGGCGAGCGCCAGCATCGACAGGGTCATATGCCGATGCCACGCATGGATGGTCCAGCGCAAGCCCGCGACCGCGGCGAGCTCCTTCAGCTCGGTGGTATGTGGACCGAAGGTGACATATAAGGCTATGTCGGTCGGAGCGGCGATCGAGCGGCGGATCAACAGCCAATGGTCCCAGGGCGGCGCCTGCAAGCGGAACAGGCGTAGCCGCGCCCAGTCGTAACGACGCGGCCCTTTGGATCCCTCGCCAACGGGCAAGCGCTGCCATTGATTCGCCGCGAGGCCCGCGGCAAGGTCCTCCGCCGCGTGGGTGTGAAAATCGCCCCCCATCAGCCTCTCGTTGCTACGCATGGAGAGGAATTCAGGCTCGCCGGTGCCCCCACTCGGCATCGCACATGAACCGTCATTTCACGACGAGGACCGGGCAGGGCGCGAGCTGCATGAGCCGGTCGGCGCGGCTCCCGACCATGCGCTCGTAGAGCGCGGAATGACCGCGCGCGCCGATGACGAGCAAGTCCGCTGGAATCGTCTCGGCGAGGTCGATGATCTTCTGGACCGGATGACCGGCAAAGACATGCGTCCGTAGCTCGAGCCCGCGCTCCTCGGCCATCGTGCGGGAGCGCTCCAGAACGCTCTTGAAGCGCTCGGTCGCCAGCAAGGCGGACTCCTCGGCGTCGAGGACGAACTCCGGCAGGTAGGGGACCTCCTCGACGCAGACCATGTGGAGCTCGGACCGGTTCTGCTCGGCGAGTGCAAAGGCCAAGCCGAGAGCGTGAAACGCGTGCTCTGAGCCGTCGTTGGCGTGCAGGATCTTCGTGAACATCGTCGGCTCCGGGCCTCTCGCGAGAGCGTCCGCCGACCCAAGCGTTCGGCTCGCGACCTGCCATCAACCTGGTGCGCTGGCGGTCGGCCGTCGAGGCGTTCCGCGGAGAAATCGAGCGCCGATCGGATGCGCCCGCGTGATTAGAAGCAATCCAAAATAAAAACAAGGCATTGCTCTGCGGCGCGGACTTATGGTTAGCATGCATCCTCGATCAGGTCCCCGGGTGGGAGCCTCGACTCCCACCTCGGGGCAGCCCGTTGCAAGGTCACGGTGATCGCCGGTCTCGGCAGACCCGGCCGCGCCATCGAAGCCACGCGTATTCCCCGGAGCGGGCTCCAGGGATGCCACCGGTCCAGCGGACGCGCTCGAGGGCATTGTCTTGTCGCAGTCTCGCGACGCCAACCGGCGCCCACTCCGCTGGAAATTGCTCTCGAGCGGTTTCCGATCCGGTGGAATCGGAAACCGGCTCTACATACTTGTCTTGTCGCAATTTCGCGACGCCAACCGGTGTCCACTTCGCTGGAAATTGCTCTAGGAACCTCGACGCATGATCGGTGCACTCGTCATTGTCCTTCGTGAGACGATCGAGGCCGGGCTCATCCTCGGGATCGTGCTCGCGGCGACTCGGACGATTCCGTCGCGCGCCGCCTATATCGCCGCCGGGGTCGCCGCCGGGCTTCTCGGCGCGGGCATCGTCGCGCTTTTCGCCGGGACGCTCGCCGGCGCCTTCGACGGTTCGGGCCAGGAAATCTTCAACGCGGCGGTCCTCGCCGTCGCCGTCGTTCTGCTCGGCTGGCACAATGCCTGGATGGCACGCCACGGCCGCGAGATGAGCGAGGACCTGCATCGCCTCGGCAAGGAGGTGAGCCTCGGCGCGCGCTCGCTCGTCGCGCTCGCGACCGTCGTCGCGATCGCGGTGCTGCGAGAAGGGTCCGAAGTCGTGCTCTTCTTGTACGGGATCGTGCTTTCGAGCCGCGAAGGTGCGGCGAGCCTCCTCGCCGGCGGCCTGCTCGGGCTCGCGGCCGGCGCCGGGATCAGCCTGCTCGCCTATGCCGGGCTTCTCGCCGTTCCGGTCCGGCACCTGTTCCGCGTGACCGGGCTCCTCATCGCGCTCATGGCTGCCGGCATGGCGGCTCAATGCGTCGGCTTCCTGCAGCAGGCCGATCTCACTCCCGGTCTCGGCCGGATCGTCTGGGACACGTCCGCGATCCTTCCGGATTCGAGCTGGGTGGCACGAGTTCTCCAGGTCCTCGTCGGCTATACTGATCGTCCGACCCAATTGCAGCTCGCCGCCTATCTCGTGACGCTCGGGGCGATCCTCGTTCTCATGAGGGTGCTGGCGCCTGCGCCGCGCCGAGAGAGTCCGCTCGTCGCCAATTGACCGGGACGCCCGAGCACGCCGCGGCCGTGCCGAACGCGAGGCCGCGACAGTTCAGCGCAGCATCCGGTGCGGCCACGCCAATCCTGCCGCCCGATGCCGAAGTCCATTGCCTCGCGGTCGATTTTGCTGCATGAGTGGCTCGTTGCCCGACAGCAACGAACCCGCGGCTTGCCGCGCGACCCTGGGCGTCGGCCACGCTCGTGATGCGCACGCTTCTTGCTTACTGTTTCGCTCCAGCCTGACGCGGAGCCCTGTCCTCGGTCACGACACGAGGCGGCAGCCGATTCTTTCAGTTCGGGCTCCCCCCGGCACGACCGGCTTGTGGCCTGCCGGGTAAGGCCACAAATACGACACGAGATCTCTCGCAGGTCAGCGCTTCGGAGCGGCGACGGTCGTCGGCGACCACCCGCTTTCGAACGATCGAGGACCTCGAGCCGCCGGACTGCCAGATGCAACCGCATGTCTCAGGAACAAAATGAAGTTTGACGATCTCGGCCTCAGCGAGAAGGTGCTCAGAGCCGTGGCGGCGTCCGGCTATACCGAGCCGACGCCGATCCAGGCGCAGGCGATTCCACATGCCCTCGCCGGTCGCGACATCTTGGGCATTGCCCAGACCGGGACCGGCAAGACGGCCGCCTTCACCTTGCCCATGTTGTCGCGGCTCGAGCAAGGCCGCGCACGCACGCGGATGCCGCGGACCCTCATCCTGGAGCCGACCCGCGAGCTCGCGGCCCAGGTCGAGGAGAGCTTCGCCCGCTACGGGGTCAACCACAAGCTCGACGTCGCGCTCCTGATCGGTGGGGTCTCCTTCGGCGACCAGGAGTCCAAGATCATGCGCGGAGTCGACGTGCTGATCGCGACGCCGGGGCGGCTCCTCGACTTCTTCGAGCGTGGCAAGCTGCTGCTCACCGCAATCGAGATTCTCGTCATCGACGAGGCGGATCGGATGCTCGACATGGGCTTCATCCCGGACATCGAGCGCATCTGCAAGTTGGTCCCGTTCACGCGGCAAACCTTGTTCTTCTCGGCGACCATGCCGCCGGAGATCACGCGGCTCACCGAGACCTTCCTGCACAACCCGGTGCGGATCGAGGTGGCCCGGCCGGCCTCCACCGCGGCGACGATCGCGCAAGGGCTCGTGGCCTCGGCCCCTGGGCCGGCCAAGCGCGAGACGCTCCGGCGCCTCTTGCGCCGAAGCGAAGGATTCAAGAACGCGATCATCTTCTGCAACCGCAAGCGCGACGTCGCGCTACTGCACAAGTCGCTGCAAAAGCACGGGTTCAACGCCGGGGCGCTGCATGGCGACATGGATCAGCGCGCACGGATGGCCTCGCTCGAGGACTTCAAGACGGGAGAGGTCGCGCTCCTCGTCTGCTCGGATGTCGCCGCGCGCGGCCTCGACATCCCGGACGTGAGCCATGTCTTCAACTTCGACGTCCCGACCCATGCCGAGGATTATGTGCATCGCATCGGACGGACCGGGCGCGCCGGCAAGAGCGGCGTCGCTCTCTCGATCGTGACCCAGGCGGACGAGAAGCATCTCGCCGAGATCGAGAAGCTGATCAGCCAGAAGATCGAATGGATCGGCGGCGAGACCCTCGACAGCGTGGCGCAGGAAGGTGCCGTAGTCGGCGAGCGCGACGATCGCCGTCGTCGAGCCTCTTCCGCGAGGAATGCGGACGCCGAACGCGGCAAGGCGCCCAGAGAGCGCAAGCGCGAGCGAGATGCTGCCGAGCCGAAGCGTGCCGCGCCACGAGGCAGGACGGCGCCAGCCGACCAAGAACCCGCATCTGTCGCGACCGCCAAGGAGGAGCGCCCCCGAGCGCCGCGCCGGCCCAAGGACGAGGACATCCCCGTCGTGGGCCTCGGCGATCACGTTCCGATGTTCTTGCTGCGGCCGGTAAAGCTGAAGCCGTTGAAGGCGGCCGCCAACGAGGAGCTGGACGAGGTGCCCCACGCCGGCTGAGCGCTGTCGAGCCCCTCTCCCGAGGAGAGAGGGTGGCGGCCATACGGCGTCGGAAAGGACGCCCGTCGCAAGCTACGGGCTATGGCCGCCGGGTGAGGGGTTGCGACCGAGGGGCTCGGCGGCATTCCTCCCTCGAATGTTCCGAGGCGCGTCCTCGTTCGAGGGCGCAGGAAGAACTGCCGGCGGGAAGCTTCTCAGGCGCTTGGCGCGCCACTGGCCGGCGCGATCGAGACGGATTCGCCGCAGCCGCAGGCGGAGACCTGGTTCGGGTTCCGGAAGGTGAAGCTCGCCTTGATCTTGTCGGTCTCGAAATCGAGCCTGGTCCCGAAAAGAAACAGGAGATCCGCCGGCGAGACGAGCAGCGTCACGCCCTGATCCTCGATCACCTCGTCGCCCGGCTCGACCGTGTCGGCGAGAGTCATCGTATATTCCATTCCGGCGCAGCCGCCCTTCTTCACCCCGACCTTGATGCCCGCGACGGGCCGCCCCGCCCCGGCGAGGATCGTACGCGCACGCGCTGCAGCGGCCTCGGTCAAGGAGAGAACCGCGAAGGGTGAGCTGGTCATAGGCGCCTCCGAGCGGGTCCGAAAGCTTCGGCTGGGGTCGATCGCTCTCAATATGGCACCTCGAGCGCCGATTGTCAGGTCCGAGTCGACATCCAAAGCGCGTGGCCACAGGATCGCCAGCTCTACCTCCACTCCGCCGGCTATTCCACCCGGCTTCGCCGGACAGAACCAGGGTGAGCAGTTATGGGACCCCTGCTCGATGATCTCGAAGACCCAGACCTTCGAGCGCTTCTCTGCGAGCGATCAGCTCCGATCTCGGCCGCGATTGCTATTGCGATAGATTTTGGCGGTGAGGTGCCCAATAACGTGCCGACCAGCTGTGTTGGCAGTCGAGCACTGGGCTATTTTCACGAGCGAGCGAGTTTTCGATCCGGCTGAATCGGAAACCGGCTCTACGTCCTTGGTTTGTCGCGATTTCACGACGCCAAGCAATATCCGCTTCGCTGGAAATTGCTCTAACGCAAGCCGAATTCCACGCGTGGCCGAGCGCGAAGCTCGATCCGAGGCCCTGCCGAGTTTCGCTCGACCTTGCCGGCCGGAGCAGGCAGCAATATCGTGACCGAGCGACCATCATTGACGATCGACCGGCGCGTCGGCTTCAATCGAGCGCGGAACGGGACTTGGACATGGCGGAAAGCTTGCGCCTGATCGACACGGACAGCACGACCCGGGATGTCGCCGCCCTGATGCTGGGACTGGGGAGCGCGGCCCACGACGCTGCTCGTGCCCTCGCGCTCGCCTCGACCGACGTGAAGAACCAGGCGATTGTCGCCGCAGCCGCCGCGATCCGTGCGCGCGAGAAGGACATTCTCGAGGCCAATGCGCGCGACATGGCGGAAGCCGAGGCGCGCGGCTCGGAGAGCGCCTTCCTCGATCGGCTGCGCCTCGATCCGGCGCGCGTCGCCGCAATGGCCAAAGGCCTCGATGACATCGCCGCCCTGCCCGATCCAGTCGGGAAAATTCTCGCGACCTTCGAGCGGCCGAACGGACTCGTCATCGAGCGCGTCGCGACGCCCCTCGGCGTGATCGGGATCGTCTACGAGAGCCGGCCGGCCGTGACGGCAGACGCGGGCGCGCTGTGTCTCAAGAGCGGCAATGCGGCCATCCTGCGCGGCGGCTCGGAGAGCTTCCATTCGTCGGGCGTCATCCACGACTGCCTCGTCGCGGGGCTGCGGGCCGCGGGCCTGCCGGAGGCAGCGATCACGCGGGTTCCCGTGACGGACCGCGCAGCAGTCGGCGAGATGCTGAAAGGGCTCGGCGGCACTATCGACGTCATCGTTCCACGCGGAGGCAAGGCGCTCGTCGCAAGGGTGGAGGCCGAGGCACGGGTGCCGGTTTTCGCGCATCTCGAGGGCATCGTGCATACTTATGTTCACCCCGACGCCGATCTCGGCAAGGCGTTGACGATCGTCCGCAACGCGAAGCTCCGCCGGCCCGGCATTTGCGGCGCGACGGAAACCCTCCTCGTCGATCGCGCCTGCGCGGCGACCCACCTCGCGCCGCTCGTCAGAATGTTGCTCGACGCCGGTTGCGAGGTCCGCGGCGACGAGCCTACGGGCAAGGTGGACCCGCGTGTGGTTCCGGCGAGCGAGGTCGATTGGGCCACCGAATATCTCGATCGGATCATTTCGGTTCGGGTGGTCGAAGATCTCGATGCGGCGATCGCCCACATCGAGACCTATGGCTCGCACCACACCGATTGCATCGTCACCGAGAACCATGCGGCTGCCGAGCGCTTCCTGCGCGAGGTGGATTCCGCGATCGTGATGCACAACGCCTCCACGCAATTCGCGGACGGAGGCGAGTTCGGCTTCGGCGCCGAGATCGGGATCGCGACCGGGCGGCTGCATGCGCGCGGACCGGTCGGGCTCGAGCAACTGACCTCGTTCAAGTATCGCGTCCACGGGACCGGGCAAGCTCGCCCTTGAGCTTCGCGAGGCTTCCCCCGCACGCATCGGGGCAACGGATCGGGCTCTTCGGCGGCAGCTTCGACCCGCCCCACGAAGGCCATCGCGCGGCGAGCCTCCTCGCCTTGCGCCGCCTGCGGCTGGATCGGGTCTGGTGGCTGGTCAGCCCCGGCAATCCGCTGAAGGACACGCGGGATCTGCCTTCGCTCGGCTCGCGTCTCGTCGCTGCGAGGAACGTAGCGCACCACCCGAGGATCGTGGTCACCGGCTTCGAGGCCGATCTCGGCAGCCCCTACACCTACGAGACGATTCTCTCCTTGAAACGCCGTTGCCCCGGCGTGCGCTTCGTGTGGATCATGGGCGCCGACAACCTTCTCGGCTTTCACCATTGGAACCACTGGCAAGAAATCGCCGATCTGGTGCCGATCGCCGTGATCGACCGTCCCGGTGCGACCTTGAAGGCTACCCAGTCGCGTGCTGGCCGAGCGCTGGCGCCCTACCGGAAGAGCGAAGCGCAGGGTCCTCGTCTCGCCCTCCGGTCTCCGCCGGCCTACGTGTTCCTTCACGGCCCCCGCTCCGACCTGTCGTCGACGGAGCTGCGTGCGCACCGTCACGTCGATCGGGGATAGAGCAAGTTTTAGCGAAGTGAATACCGGTTCGCGTCGCGAGAGCGCGACAAAACAAGGAAGTAGAGCGGGCTACCGATTCCACCGGAACGGAAGCCGCTCTAGATCACGATGACCTTGGAGCGAATCGATCCGAAGTCATGAAACGTGATCGATTCCCAGTGTTCAGAGCGGGATGGCAGATAGGTTTACGCAATCTGCGTAAACGCGATTGCGCCGAAAACCACTGTCCACTTTTCCTCATCCCGCTCTAGTCGCCGGGGCAGGCATCAGACCGGCCGGCCCTCGTTCGGGTTGCGGACCGGGCCCATGCGCTTCAGCCCCTCCTCCATCGAGATCATCTCCCAGTCGGAATCGAACTTCATCGCCTCCTCGATGATGTAGTCCATCTTCCCGGCGGTGTTGAGCTTCTTGATGTCGTTCTTGTCGATGAAGAGCAGCTCGAGCAGCTCGTTGTAGGCGGTCGCCTCGCCGATCGCGAGGCCGTAGAACATGACGTCGCCAACCGGGAATCGATACTTGGCGAGGAAGTCCTGGTTATTGGTATAGAGGAAATATTTGCCACCCGGCACGAAGAGCTTGCCGGTCTCCGGAGTCTCCAGCATGATCTTCAGCCATTCGAAGCTCAAGAGATAGCACATGAACATCTCGAAGCCCGGCGCGCCTTCTCGAGCCGAGGCGAACACCTGCCAGATCGACAATTCGGGCGGCCGCGCCTCGTCTCCGACCTTGGGCGCGAATTTCAAGGCGAGCTCGCCACGAAAGCCGAACCGTCCAGGGCTGATCTCCTCCTTCAGGATCCCGTGGGTCAACCGACCCTCGGCGTCGAGCGGACCGAAGACTGTCTTATCTATGCTGAGCGTCATGGGGGTTTCCGTCGTCGTTGCGGACCCAGTCCGCCAGTTTGTAGAAAGATTGCGCCAATTGCACCCGCAGGTCGGTGTCGTCAACCACTTCCTCGAGCGCGCCGGTCATGCAGGCCATCCAGGCGTCACGCTCGGCGGGACCGATCGCAAATCGCATGTGGCGCATGCGCAGGCGCGGATGCCCACGTTCTTGCGAGTAGAGCTTGGGCCCGCCCATCCATTCACCGAGATAGCGCTTCAGGACGGCGGCGAGGGGAGCGAGGTCATCCGTGTGCATGTCGCGGATCGTCTTCGCCTCGGCGGATGTGTCCATGCGCCGGTAGAAGGCATCGACCAGGGCGTCGATGACGGGCTGGCCGCCGATCCGGTCGAAAACGGTAGAAGGATCCTTCGCGGAGGTCACTGTCTCGAGCCGCTGTCCGAAACCCGCGGCTTCGGCCGCCGGATGATGCAACCTCGTCCGTAGGCGAGGTTACCACATCGAAGCTAGGAAGCTAGAACCACGCCAGTCTCGGGTCGCCGTGCCGACGCTGCACGCGACTCAGGCGAGCGCAGGCTGCTGGACGAAGCGCGCCAGGAACTCCTCGAGCGGCATGTCGATGCGCTCGACGTTGTAGCGGTCGAGGAACTTCTGCTCGTTCTTGGTCGGCGTCTCGGGCAGGACCGCCCAGTGCTTCTCGGACGAGCGCTTCATGATCTGCCAGGCGAAGATCCGCTCGACCTGGTTCACGAAGCGGCAGCCGAGGAACAAGAAGTTGCGATCGGTACGGATCTGCTGGACCTTCTCGGGGATCGGAGTCTGGATGTCGATCTCGGTCAAGACCTCGACGAAGTCGGAATCCGACACGAGGAAGTTTCCTTCCGGCGCGACGGAGCCCAAAGGCTCGTAGAGCACCGTCGCCCAGGCCTCGGCGGTCGCGAGTTCGGCGTCCTTCTCGATCGCCGACAAGTCCTTGCCGAAGTAGTGAACCCAGGTCGCGAGATGCTCGGCCTGGCTCACACCTTGGATGCAGCCCCAGTCGTCGCGTCCGGCGAGCGCCTGCTGCATCAGATCGTCATACCAGGCATGGACGACGAGCGGCAGCTTCGGCCACGAGGCGATCCAGTGATGGAGCGCCGTCGGGTCGACATGGGGCTTGAAGGCATCGGTCATGACCGCATGGATGGTCTTGCGATGCTTGAAGTTCTCGATGAACTGCGCAGCCGCCGAAAGATTCTTGCGGATCTTGTGCGGCACCGTCGCCTTCTTGGTCAGCTTCTCGACCAGCACGTCGGGACCGACGGGCAGTGGGCAGTCGGCTCCGGCAAGCGACAGCACGCCTGGCCCCAGGTAGGGGATCAGGTGCCCGCCCTCGAGCGCCGCATGAATCTCCTCGAACGTCTGCGTATTCATCAGAAGGCCTCGCGCTTCACTTCCATGCCCTTGAGCCGCGCCAGGTCCTCGTGGGTCGTATAGAAAGCCGCACGGCCGCCGGACAGCGGGTGGATCTTGAGATTGTCGGAGAGATGATTGTGCCAGTCCTGCGCGCTGACACCTGCAGGCGCCTCGGCGCAGTAGATGCAATCTCCGGCGGGGTTGTACTTGACCTGAATCGTCACTTCGGACTCTGGCATCAAAATGCTCCTTTCTTGCTACGGTTGAGCGGTGGCCGGGAAGGGATCAGCCCGAAAGCGCGCCGAGCAGCTCGACAGTGACGTTTTCGGTACCGTTGATGACACATTGGCAAGCGAAACGGGACTTGGATCCGACACCGACCATGGCGTCGAGCCAATCGCTCTCGGGAGACTTCAACTTGCTCAGGCCCTTCTTGCCCTCGAGAACAAAAAGGTGGCAGGGGTCATGCTTCTTCGTGGTCTCGCAGGTACATTCGATCGGCACCCCGGCCGCCTGTAGAGCAGCGAGAAGCGTCGTGCCTTCGGCGACTTCCTGGACCTTGCCAGAGTTCTTGATAGTGACAGTAGACATTCGGGTCGGATCCTATGTTTCCGGTGTTACACGATGGGTGGTCACGCCTTGCCGTGACTCTACAAGGTGATTTCCGCTCCGGCACCGATATTGATCGATGCATCCTTCATGGTGCCGACGATGAAGGAGATCTGATCCTCGGTCAGGTGGGCATGGAAGGGCAGCGCGACCGCGCGGTCGGCGACCTTTTCCGTGACCAGGAAATCCTTCTTGCGATACCCGAGATCGAAATAATGCGGCTGCAGGTGCAAGGGAACCGAATAGGCCGCCGCCTCGATCTCTTCCTTCTTCAGGTCCTCGATGATTCCGTCACGGCTCGAGCGCGAGAACCGCGTCCCGAGATGGACGGTGTAGAGGAACCAATGGACCTCGGTCACGTCGGGACCGATGTAGGGATCCTTGATCCCCTCGAACGACTTGACATAGTCGAAGTACCAATACTCCGTCCGCTTGCGCCGCTCCAGGATCACCTCGAGCCGCTGCAGCTGTACGAGACCGATCGCCGCCGCGACATTGGTCATGGCCACATTGTAGGAGGGCGCCTTGCCCACCACGACGGAGGCGCGCTCCTCGAGACGATGCATACGAAACCGACGTATCGCCATCGCGACGTCGAGATCGTCCGTCACGATCATGGCCCCCTCGCCGCAGGTGAGCGGGCCGGGCTGGGAGAAATCGAAGATCGAGCAATCCCCGAAGGTCCCGACGAGAGCGCCTTTGTAGGTCGAGCCGATCGCCTCGCTCGAATCCTCGATCAGGACGAGGTTGTTGCGTTCCGCCACATCGCGGAACTCGGTCCAGGGTGCGGGATGGCCGTTCACGTTGCCGACCACGAATGCACGCGTCCTAGCGGAAATCTTTCGTTCCGCCTTGTCGGGGACGAGCACGCCCGACCAGTAGTCGATGTCGGCGAAGATCGGGAAGGCCCCGCGTAGCGTGATCGCGTGGGCGATCTCGCGATAGGAATGCGGCGAGGTGATCACCTCCGCCCCCGGACCGATCTCGTAGGCATCAAGGACGAGCATCAACCCGAGCGTCGCATTCGACACCGCGATCGCATATTTGCGCCCGATATAGCTTGCGAACGCTTCCTCGAAAGCCTCGACCGTCTCGCCGAAGCCGAGCTGCGACGAGGACAACACCTCGCAGACCGCATCGAGCTCGGCCTGCGTCATATCCGGATCCGACAGCGGAATCCACGAGCTCATGGCTTGGCCTTGTTCTCGACCACGATGATCCCCGTGGCGATCGCCGGATCACGCGTCATGGTGACGCAATGATTGACGGCGCTGACTAGATACAAGTTGAACCGAGCGAACTCCTTGTAGGGTGTCTCGCCGTCAACGTCGCTCGGGTCGCACCGCGTGTAGGAAACGCCCGGAAAGCGCTGCCGGAAATCCGCGAACGCGGCCAGCTCCGCATCGGGGGCGGCCAGCAACGCCTCTATTTCCGCCAGCTTGTCTGCCGATAGGCTGCTCATCCTCGCGGGCTCACTCTTCGTTCAGCCGACGGGCTTCGACCGTGCAAGGAATTTCCATGCCGGGCGCCGACGGCGGCAGCTCCAGCTGCCAGCCGTTGGCGAGAGTGACGACTCCACCCCACATCTCAGGCTTTTCCATCGACACGACGGGCTCCTCGAGGTCCTTCTTGGGCACGTAGACGGTCAAGGTGCCGGCGGCGTCCTTACGAAGCATGATCTTCATTCTGTCCTCACTGGTGCCACAGGTCTGGAGCCACAGGTCTCACGCCCATGCCTCAAGCGGCAATCGCCGCCGCCTCGTTCACGATCCCGGGTAGCACGTCGAGGAGCGTGTCGATCTCTGCCGCGGTATTGTCCCGCCCGAGCGAGAAGCGTATTGAGGACAAGGCGCCTCGCTCGTCAAGGCCCATGGCCAGGAGAACATGCGACGGCTCCGTCCCGGACGAGGTGCACGCGGCACCGGCTGAAGCGCAGATTCCGGCCCTGTCGAGCCGTTCCAGCAGCAGCTCGGCCTCCAGGTTGCCGAACCTTATGTTGGTGGTATTGGCCACACGCTCGGCGCCGCGCCCATTGACGGTCGCAAAGGGTACCCTTTCCAGAATCCCCGCCTCCAGCCGATCGCGGAGAGAGGCAAGGGATACCTGCTGCGCGTCGAGTTCCTTCGCTGCGAGAGCCGCGGCTTTCCCGAGCCCGATGATCCCGGGCACGTTCTCCGTGCCGCCGCGGCGCGCGCGCTCCTGATGACCGAAAATCTGCGGCGCGATCTTGATGCCCTTACGGACGAAGAGCACTCCGACGCCGGTAGGGGCATGAATCTTGTGCCCGGAGAGAGACAGCATGTCGACCGGCACCTTCTTCAGGTCGATCGCCACCTTGCCCGCCGCCTGCACGGCATCGGTATGGAACAGGACACCCTTCGCCCGGGTGAGCGCGGCGATGGCCTCGATCGGGAACAGAACCCCGGTCTCGTTGTTCGCCCACATGACCGTGACGAGCGCCGTATCGGGGGCGATCTGCGCGGAAACCGTTTCCGGGTCGAGCCGTCCTTGCGCATCGACCGGCAGATAGGTGACACGGACCCCCTTCTTCTCGAGATGAGCGAGGAGCTCGAGGCAAGAAGGGTGCTCGACGCTCGACGCGACGATATGCTGCTTGGCCGGATCGAGCGCGAGCGCGGCGAGAATCGCCATGTGGTTCGCCTCGGTTCCGCAACTCGTGAAGACGACCTCGGGCGGCGTGCAATTCAGGAAGCGCGCGACCTCCCCGCGAGCGGCCATTACGGCTTCCTTGCTGCATTCGCCGGCTTTGTGCTTGCTCGACGGATTGGTCGGCCCGCTCGACATGCACGCGACCA
The DNA here is from genome assembly GCA_024304885.1 of Beijerinckiaceae bacterium. Classification (GTDB taxonomy): domain Bacteria; phylum Pseudomonadota; class Alphaproteobacteria; order Rhizobiales; family Beijerinckiaceae; genus Methylocapsa. The sequence continues at coordinate 908,417 of JALJOM010000003.1, read as the reverse complement.
TCGCCTCGATGGCCTCGGCGGCGACGGCGGTCGTCGCATTATTGTCGAGGTAGATCATGACGCTCCACTCAGGGCACTGGGTCCGGACCGGTATTAGCAAGCCTCGGGCCGAACGGATCGAGGGCTCCTCGAAGAACGGTACACGCAAGATGCGTGCAAGCCGCGATTTGCTCGCACGCGACCATTTCGCACAGAGGGGCGCTCTTGCGATCGTGAAAGAAACACAACGGCAACAAAAAATACGAGGCCCCCGGGTCGAAACCGACCGGGGAGCCTCGTCGAGATTTCGCGAGCCTTCGAACTGGCCGAGCTACCGTCCACTCCGGCAGGAGCCGAGAACAGCTCCGGCGGTAAATGCCTAGTCCGCGGGCGCCAGCTCCTCCTCGAGGCACCCGACGACGAAGCGCGTCCCGTCGAACTCGACGAGATAGAGAGGGCGCTTGGTCTCCTCGATCGTACCGATATTGACGATCTCGCCGGTATCGCCCGACCGCACGAGCAAGACGTCGAGCGGCTGGTCGGGATAGGAGCCGTCGTTATAGAGATCCTCGACGGCCTGCACTCTTTGTCCCCACTGGAATTTCGGCGGGCGGCTCCCACCATCTGGATCGATCACGGCTCGTCTCCTGTTGCCGGCCTCGCCGGCTGCTTCCATTCCTTCTTCTTCTTGGGCTTCCCGCCCTCCTCGTCGTCGTCGTCGACAGCCTCGAGCTCCCTCGTCTTCATGCCGACCTTGTTACCGGTCTCGATGAACTCGACGCCGAAAATATAATATTGCTGCAGGAAGGTGCCGATATTACAGACATAGCCTTCCTCGCCTTTCTTGGCGAGGACATCGCCGACATCCTTGCCGCAATAGGTTCCATCGTTGCGGATCGTGCGCTTGGTACGCACGCGCTGACCATAATTATAGCGCGGCGGCTCGTTGAGCTCGACGCCGCTGTCGTCGTCACGATTGATGTTGGTCATTCGACTTTCACCTCACCGCTTGTGCGGGACCGCACACATACTAGGCTGCAGTTCGACGGAGCGGAACCGGGCTAGAGCATCTTCCGATCCCGCGGAATCGGCGCCACCCCCTCTACGTCCTTGCCTTGTCGCAATCTCGCATCGATGTCGGTCACTCGAAACATCGAGATCGAGAAGCGAGCCGGTATCCCCTTCGCTGAAACTCGCTCTAGATCACGATGACTTTGGATCGAATCGATCCAAAGTCATCGTGATCGATTCCAAAAGTTCAGAGCGGGATGCGCAGATAAGTTTACGCAATCTGCGTAAACTCGATTGCGCCGGAAAACCGGTATCCACTTTTCCTCGTCCCGCTCTAGCGGGCCCGCCCGATCAACTCTGCAGCTTCACCACCTCGGCGGCCTTGTCGGCAGAAGGCGGCATCCGAGCAGACGTCAAACGCTGGGCGACGACGTCCCGGACCAGAGGATCAATGTCGTCCGCCATGCGAGTGAGCTCCGTGACATCGATCCGTGTCGCGACCTCGTAGCGCACCCGCCAGTCGGGATCGTCCCTGAGCGCGGCGAGCTGATCGTCGGACAGGCGACCCACCACCTCCAGCCGAACGCCCGGATCCTCGTCCTGCGCCATGCGCATGAGCCAGGCAGGATCGATCCGCCGCACGATGGTTCGCCGGACCTCCGGCTCCGGGTCGTTGATCATCATCGGCAGCATCGAGGGAGACAGCTTGCGGGCGATCATGGTGCGGACGTAATAGTCGGAATCGCCGATCATCGAGACGAGGCCGGCGTCGTCGAGCCGCGACGCGACGCGGATGCGGACCTCTCGATGGGGATCGTCCCTGAGCCGCAGAAGATAGCTGTCCGGCAGTCGCGCGGCCGCAGCCCAGCGCACGGTCTCGTCGGGATCGTTCAGCATGGGCGGAAGCCGAAACACGTCGGCATGCTTCGCGGCGACGGCGCGCGCCTCGAAATAATCGTCGCCGAGGTGGTTATTGGCGAGCTCGGGATTCCAGTCGAAGAACCGATCGATCCGGCGCGCGTAGCGATCCTTCACGCAGGCCTGCTTGGGTCGGCACTTGCCGTCTCGCTGCAGGGCGATATAGGCGCAGGCCGAGCAGTCGATCTCGTTGCCGTTGTGATCGCGTGCCTCGTCTATGTCATTCCTCATCACCCTGCTCCAGGCGCTGATGAACCTCGAGCAAGACTGTCGCGCCGATCTTGTCGCTCGGATCGAGCTCCAGAAGCTTCATGGTCGCCGCGAGGCCTTCGTCGAGGTTGCCGAGCCGCATCTGCAGATAGGCATAGCCCTTCAGCACGAACAGGAAGAAGCGCGGGATCATCGCCTCGTAGCTGCCGAACTCGGCGTCGCCGCTCTGAACCTCGCGCCAATTGTCTGCGAGTTTATTGAGGCGCGCAGCCTCCGCGAGGCACACCTGGGCGACCTCGAGGCATTCGGCGAGACGTCCCTTGTAGAAATAGAACCGGTAGAGGCCGATCAGAACCGCGGGATGTAGCGGTGCGATCGCCTCGGCCGCGCGCAGCTCGCAAAGAGCGCGATCGCCATCGGCGTAGAGCATCGCCGCGGACGCTAAATGTCCTTCCGCTTCCGGTGGCAGCCCGCCACCGAGCAGAGCCGCCTCCGCCTCGAACGATCCCGTTTGGCCGAGGCCCGTACCAACCTCCACCCCGACCCCGCTCAATGCTCGTGCACGGCGTCTGGAACGCTGTGAGAATGGCTGGAGCAGGTCGATACGTTCTTGGGATCCTGGAATTTGAAGCCGGACGAGGTCGGCGTCTCGACGAAATCCATCGTCACGCCCTGAAGGAGCACCCGGCTCTCGGCACCCAGAAAGAACTTGAGGCCGTTGGCGTCGTGGACGGTCTCACCTGGCGCCGGATTGGCGGCGACGCTGAACTCGGCCGACAGGCCCGAGCAACCACCCGGCGAGACCTGGAGCCTGAGGCCGCTCCCGGGACCGCCGTCGAAACGCAGCATCCGCCGAACGAACTTGTCGGCTGCAGGGGTGATCGTGACGTTCAAATCTTGCATGGGTCAGGCCGCTGGTTGGTAGCGAGGGTAGCTCTCGTCGATTACGCAGGTTTCCTCCACCGGGCAGACAAGGGCGCACTGCGGATCGTCGTGAAAGCCGATGCACTCGGTGCATTTTGCCGGGTCGATGGCGAAGGCGGACTCCGTCGGATAGATCGCCTCGTTGGGGCATTCCGGCTCGCATGCCGAGCAGTTGACGCAGGACGCCGCGATTCTCAAAGCCATTTGGCCCTCCTGGCGGAGACAGATATCCAGACGTCGGGGCGCACAGGCGCCCCGACCGATTTTGTCAGTGCAAGTCTTATTCCGCCGGGACCGCGGCCGCGGCGACGACATCGACCGCCTTCTCGCCGGGACGGATTTCGGCGACCAGGTCACCCCTGTCGACATGGGTGATCGTGCCGGCCGCGACGCCCTCGAGATAGCGCTTGAAGTAGGTAATCGCCGACTTCTCGATGAACTCGTGAGCGAACTCGTCGACCGCCTCGATGCCCGCGGCCGAGAGATCCTTCTTCGGGCAGCCGCCGATCTTGGCGACGAAGACCGCATGGCAGTCCTTGATCGCGCGAATGACCGTCTCGAGCGCGTCTTCCTCGCCATAGCCGCCCTGGCAATAGAGATCGACGCGGCGATGGCCGATGAAATGGGCGCCCTTGGCCGTGCTCAGCTCGTAGATCTGGAACTCGGTCGCATGTCCGAAGTGCTCGTTGATGCGGCCGCTGCCCTTGGTCGCGACCGCGACCAGGATCTTGATGTCGCTCTCGACACCAGCGAGAACCTGCAGCTCGCTGGCCTTGGCGCCGGACACCGCGAGCCTCTCCTCCTCGACGCGAGCCTGATAGGCTTGGCGAGTCGCGAGGTCGTAGTTGACGTCCATCTCCATGATTTTTTCGGTGGTGAACTCGGCGCTGCGGTCCTCACCGAGAAGACCCACGGCGTCGGCGCGGCACTGGCGGCAGTGACGCATCATGTTCATCTCGCCTTCGCAGCTGTCCTGCAGCTTCTTCAGCTCTTGCGCGGTCGGACCGCGCTGGCCGGTGAGGCCGAAGACGGTGCCGTGCTCGGCCGAGGAGATCAGCGGCATGATGTTGTGCAGGAAGGCGCCGCGGCTCTTGACGGCCTTGTTGACCTCCTTGAGGTGCTGGTCGTTGATGCCGGGGATCATGACCGAGTTGATCTTCGACAGGATGCCGCGCTCGGTGAGCATCTCGAGGCCCTGCATCTGACGCTCGGTCAGAATGCGCGCCGCCTCGATGCCGGTGTAGCGCTTGTGCTTGTAGAAGATCCACGGATAGATCTTCGCGCCGACCTCGGGATCGACCATGTTCACGGTGATCGTGACGTGATCGACGTTGTAGCGCGCGATGGTGTCGACGTGGTCGGGAAGCGTCAGGCCGTTCGTCGAGAGGCAGAGCTTGATGTCGGGCGCGGTGCGCGAGATCAGCTCGAAGGTCTTGAAGGTCTTCTCGGGGTTCGCGAGCGGATCGCCGGGGCCGGCGATGCCGAGAACCGTCATTTGCGGGATCGTCGAGGCGACGGCGAGAACCTTCTTCGCGGCCTGCTCGGGGGTCAGACGCTCGCTGACGACACCCGGACGCGATTCGTTGGCGCAATCATACTTGCGGTTGCAGTAGTTGCACTGGATGTTGCAGGCCGGCGCGACCGACACGTGCATGCGGGCGTAGTGGTGATGCGCTTCCTCGCTGTAGCACGGGTGGTTCTTGACCTTGTCCCAGATCTCGGGCGGGAGATCGTTCTCGCCGGCCGCCGTGCCGCAGCTCGCCTTCTTGCCGCCGTCGCTCGTGGTCTCGCACCCCTTGTGCTCGGCCATCTTCTGCATGATGTCGTCGACGTTGGTGGCGCCCGCCTTGATCGCCGCTTCCGCGACCTCGCGTTCTGACAATTCCATGTTCGATCCTCGCTTCGCGCTGGAACCTATTCGTCTCGAGGACGCGCTCTCGTCACGCCCCTGCGCCGATAAGCTCGACTGCGATCTCGCTGGGCAAAATCGCTTGGGCCATAGGGGAGCAACTAGCGTGCCATGGTCAGACTCGTTCTAAGTAATTGTTCTTTAGGAAAGTTTTTTTGGATGCGGGCTGTCGTGATGCCGACGTCGGCGGGACGCCCACATTTTTCGGCCTGTAGCAAACGTGACAGGCATCTTGCCGCGACCTCGAGGCTTGCCCGGCATCGCCGCTGAACCCGCCGAATTGTCGGTAACCGGCCAACGGGAGGCCCTTCGGAAAAGTCACGCCTGCGCTCGTGAGCCCGTCACGAGCGCACCGGTGTCGGCTTTCTTTCAGTACCGGGGATCTCGCCGCCGGGGCGCATCTCGTCGCATCGCGACGATGCGACTGGATTTGTCGAGAATTGTAATGCGGAGGCGAGGTCAGGACAGGCGGTGCACGTTCGGCCCGGCTGCGGCCGGCGCGTCCGCGATCGCCGCGCTGCGGCTCTCGGCCATCTCGCGAACGACAGGATCGGCATCCTCGAGAAAGAGGTGCAGGAACTCGGGAAGGATCCGCTCGGCCGCGGTGAAACGGACGCGCAAATCCGGATCCTCGGCGAAGATCGTCAGCGCGGCCGGGGCGAGCCGCGCGGCGACCTCCATGCGCACCAAGGGCTCGGGGTCGTGGCTCATCTCGGCGAGCCGCGTCTCGACGAGTCTGCGCGCGACCCAACGACGAACCGTCGGCTCGGGATCGTGCATGGCCGCCGCGACGACGTCCGGCGCGAGCTTGCGGACGACGACGACACGGACGTGATTATCCGGGTCCGCGAGCATGTCGAGAAGATCCTTGCCCTGCATCTTGAGGGCGACGCCGATCCGGACGCGCCGGTCGGGGTCCTTCGCGAGGCCCCTGACCCGCTCGAGCGGGAGCCGCGCCACGCACGCCGACCGAACCTCGGGCTCGGGGTCGTGGATCAAGGGTGCAATCCGGAACAATCCGGCATATTTGACGGCGACGGCCCGCAGCTCGAAATAGGGATGATCCAGATAGCCGTCGGCGAGCTCCGGGTTCGCGCGAAGGAAGCGATCGATATGCTTGATCCGGCGGTCGACGACGCAGCTCCAGGCTTGGCGGCATCGGCCTACCGCCAGCAGCGCGCGATGCACGCACGAGTCGCAATCGATCGGGTGGCCGTGCCAATCCAAGGCCTCGTCGGCGCTGGAGGATCGGGTCTCCGACTCGATGGACGCCACGACATCACTTCCCGTCTATTGCGAGGAAAGGCCAGAGCGGGATGCGGGCGGAAAACCGCTGCGCACTTTTGCGCATCCAGCTCTGAACTTTTGAAATCAATCATATTTCGTGACTTTGGATCGATTCGATCCAAAGTCATCGTGATCTAGGGACGGGCCTCGCTCGAGCCTTCGGCGCTCAGGCCGGGACGCAGGTGTTCTCGACCGGGCAGACCGTGTCGCATTGAGGATGCTCGAAGTCGCCTTCGCATTCGGTGCATTTCTGTGGGTCGATCACATAGGTCGTGTCGTTGAACGAGATCGCCTGGTTCGGGCATTCGAACTCGCAGGCACCGCAATTCGTGCATTGCGACGCGATGATCTTGTAGGCCATTGCAACATCTCCTCGCACCGAGCCGGTCGCGCCCCGACCCGAGGCCGAAGGCTCGAGCGGCACGTAGCGATCCGCAATTCGGTCTGGCTCGCGACGTGAGGACGGGCCCATCAGATTGCTGGTGAGCGCCTCCGCGAGCGGCTTTGTCGGCGCTGCGACGCAAGACAGATGCCATGATGCCGGCAAAGGCACGTGCAAAGGGACCGCGCGGCGGGAAAAGCTCAGAACTTCTTGATCTCGATGTCGTGCTTGCGCAGGGCATAGCCGATCTGGCGCGGCGTGAGACCCATGATCCGTGCGGCCTTGGCCTGGACCCAGCCCGACTTCTCCATCGCCTCGAGCAGACGCTCCCGCTCGGAGGCATCGCCGGCGGACAGCTCGGGCTGTGCGGTCTGTGCCGGCCGCTCCGGACCCGGCGCGGGCGCCGCGATCGAACGCTGCGGCTCGGCCGGCGCCGCGGAAGGCGCACCGGCATAAGGCCCGAGCCCCCCGACAGCGGAGGGCCAGGTCTCGACGGAGGCCTTGCCCTTCCACAAGGTCGCGGACAGGCATTGCTCCTGCTCGCAGGCGAAGTCCGCCGCGACGATCGCATCTCCGGTCGCGAAGGTAGCCGTGCGTTGCACGCAATTCTCGAGCTCGCGCACATTGCCGGGGAAGTAGCAGGACTTGAGGACCTGCATGGCTTGCGTGCTGAAGACGAGCTCGCGCCCGTTCTCCTCGTTGAACCGCTCGAGGAAGCGGGCGGCGAGCAGCGGAATGTCGCTCGTGCGCTCGCGCAGCGGCGGCAGGATCACCGGCACGACGCTGATCCTGTAGTAGAGATCGGCGCGGAACTCGCCCTTGCGGACGGCCTCCTCGAGATTCTTGTTCGTCGCCGTGATGAGCCGCACGTCGGCCTTGATCGTCTTGGTGCCGCCGACCCGTTCGAACTCGCCCTCCTGCAGGACCCGGAGGAGCTTGGCTTGGAAGGAGAGCGAGATCTCGCCAATCTCGTCGAGGAACAAGGTGCCGCCGTCGGCGAGCTCGAAGCGCCCCTTGCGCGTCGCCACCGCGCCGGTGAAGGCGCCCTTCTCGTGCCCGAACAGCTCGGACTCGAGGACGCTTTCGGCGAGCGCGGCGCAGTTCACCTTGACGAAGGCATGGGACGCGCGCGGCGACAGCTCGTGCAGTGCCCGCGCGAACAATTCCTTGCCGGTCCCGGATTCGCCCCGGAGCAGCATGGTCGCGTTGGATTTGGCGACGATCGCCACGCGGTCGAGAACCTGGCGGATCGCGGGGCTTTCCCCGATGATCCCGGATACGCGTGCCCGCGTCGCCGGCGCCGGCTGCAGCTTGGTGATCTCCTTTTGCAGCCGATGGCTCTCCTCGATCAACCGATCGCGGTCACGCGCCACGACTCGGTGCAGCTTCACGGTCTGGCCGATCAGGTTCGCGATCATCGCAAGGAAGCGCACGTCGGAATCGAACCGGAAGACGCTGTCGCCGTCCCAGCTGCGATCGACGGTCAGGGTGCCGACCACACGGTCGCCGGCCCGAATCGGGACCCCCATGAAAGAGACCTTGGTGCCCTCCGACGCGAGACGCGCCACGTCGCTCGCGTCGAAAAGCTCGTGGTCGGCCACGTTGTGGACGACGAGAGGAACGCCGGTGGCGACGATCTGCCCGATCGCGCGCTCCGGATAGCGGTGCTGCGGCTGCGGGCAGGTCTCCTCGTTCCAGCCCGCGCCGACCGCCACCTCGGGCACGCCGTCGTCCGCGAGCAGGACGATCGTGCCGTGCCGCATCTGCATGAACGAGGACAAGAGGTTCAGGACATTGGCGAGCGTCGTCTCGAGGCGGGTCGGTGCGGTCAGAATTTTCGAAATCTCGTAGACGCCGATGAGCGCGATCTCGCTCAATTGAATGCGGTGCGTCGGCGCCGCCGGGTTCGAAGCCGAGAGCTCGTTGTGATCCATTGCGTGACCTGTCAGATCGTCGGAGCTCTCGAGAAGGATATCGGCCCCGAGCAAGGCTCGCGGCCGACGCGTCGCATTCGCAACACGTCCCCTGTCCAGATTCCGACGTGACTACGTTATCGCCGCGACGGTGACCTGTCGCCGGCAAATTTTGAGCATGATCTTGCAATGCTGCTGGGCATTACGCCCATGTTAGGGTCAGGTTGGCTAAACAAGTTTCATGCCGAGCCGCGATTTGCTCTCAGAGCCGTCTCGTACGACAAGACCCGCCGATGGTAAAATTCGCATGAATACTTTTCGGCCCGGTCGGGATGTGCGTACGAGGCTCCGTGCGTGCGAGACCGGGGGCATGCGAGACGCCGAGCGGACCAGAGCGCTTCGGGGGCATCGCGACTCGCTCGTCGTGGCCAAGGCAGGCGCGAGCTACCACACCCAGAACAACACTCCCCAGCTCGCGACCCCGGTCCCGACGGCGCCGCCGATCGAGACCACGGCCGCGGCGCGACGCGAAAGGCTCGGCGTCGCGAGCCCGGCGATCTTCCACGCGAGGCGAAGCGACCACAGCGCCGCGGCCAGGAGCAGAGCCGCGCGCAGCGTCCCCACGAAGCCCATCGCGAGGCCCTCGGCGCGCAGCATCGTGACCGTCAAGGCGGAAAGGCCCAGGAACACGCCGCATCCCGCGATCGGGATCAGGCTCTGCGCGAGATGGTGGAAGCGCACCCACGACCAGCGCCCGAGGCACGTTGTCGCGAGCGCGAGGCAGGCCGAGACCGCTGCGGCGATGACGATCGCGGTTGCCGCGATATAGGCGAGGAGCACGGTCCCGTCGAGCAGGTTCATCCGATCGTTGCGGTCGGGATAATCGGTGAGAATCCACCACGGCGGCTGGATCTCCAGCACAGAGGAAAATCCGTGATCGACGAGGAGGGCCGCGCAGGCCTGCTTCAGCTCGATGAACCAGGGACTCGCGCTCCAATGGAAGGCGCCGACCGCGACGCCCATCAAGCCGAGGACAATCAGCACCGTCTCGGCGGGATTGGCGACGCGTCCCGCCACATGGACGATCTCGTGATCTTGCGCACGCGGAGCAAGCGCGATCGCTCCGCGAAAGCCACTGCAGCGCCCGCACATGTGGCAATCGGCAGCGCCCTTCATGGTCTTGATCGCGACGAGCGGAGCGCAATCGAGCGCCTGCACATGCGCCTTGCCCGCTCTACGCGAGCGCGCCCAAGCCTCCGAATCGACGCGAAAATACACCGGCGCGAGCTTCGCGAGGAGGCCGAAGACCCCGTTGACCGGGCAGAGATAGCGGCACCACACGCGCTTGTTGCGTCCGTAGAGGAAACCTACCGCGATCGCGCCGAGCGTAGAGCCGCCGAGGATCAGGAGCGCAGGCTTCGGATATTGGTAGACGCTCACCATCTGGCCGTAGATCGTGGTGCAGGCGAAGGCGGTGAAGGGCCAGCCCTTCCAGGTGATCCAGCGCGGGACCGAAAGGCCCCGTCCGAACCGGCTCGCGGCCTCCGACAAGGCGCCTTCGGGACAAAAGATCCCACACCAGGTCCGCCCGACCAGCACCATGGAGAGGAGCACGAAGGGCCACCAGAGACCCCAGAAGACGAAGCCCGCGAAGAGGACGAGATCGGACCAGATATGCGCGGCGCGGCCAGGCAGAGGCAGGAAGGCCGGCACGGCGACGAGGAAAATATAGACGAGGACGACCGCCCATTGCAGCCTTTGCACGAGACCGCGATGGTGTCGCAGCCATTCGCCGAGCCACGCAAGCGCAGCGGAGACGCCAGTCCCGGGTCGCGCCCGAGGCGTCGAAGGCATTGCTCCCGCCGACGACGGCGGCGCGTCGAGCTCCGTCACCGTGGTCATGAGGCCGGCGTCTCCGGCGCAAGCAGGACCGGGGCCATGCGGCGCGCTACCTCGCGACGATGACGCCCTTCGGCGCTTCCGGATGGAACTCGTCGATGAACTCGTAGTCCCCGGGATCGAGGGTCTTGAACACGACCGACGACTGCGCCCCGGGCGCGAGGACCTTCTCCTTGTGCGGCTTTTCCATCTCGAACTCGGCGGCCGACTTGCCCTTGTTGCGCAGCTCGATCTTGAAGCGCGTTCGTGCCGGCACCTCGAGGCGGAGCGGCGTGATCTTGCCGTCCTCGAACTCGAGGACGAAGGTCGGCAATTCCTCGGCGATCGACGGAGCCGGACCAGCGAGCAGCATCAGCGCCGCAACGAGCAAAAGTCGAGGTTTCCACATTCCGAAAGTCTCCGTCGCGCCTCAATAGGCGCTCTTCTTGCCGGTCCCGGCGTAGGTGAAGTCGAACTCGACCGAAAACGGCGCGAACCAGGCGGCGACCCCGGTCTCCTTGTCGACATGCCGGCCGAAGCGGGCGAGCGCCGGCGGCGAGATCTTCAGCGCGAGCTTGTACTTTCCCGGCCCCTTCAGCGCGACATTGTCGCCATAGTGCGGCCCGTCGCTCGCCACCATGGGCACGAGGACGCCCTTCGTCACCGCCGGATCGTCGCGCTTCGTCAGCTCGTAGGCGATCTCGAGATAGGGGATGAAATCGCCTTCGGAAAAGCCGTTCGGGTTGTCCTTGGCCGCCATGATATCCGCCTCGAGATGAATGTCGGATTGCGCGGCGAGCGGCATCATGCCCGCGGGATCCATCTCGATCGGCTGGAGATAGACCGCGGCGATCTCCATGCCGGCCTTCAGCTGCGGCTTGCCGATCGGATATTCCTTTGCGGTCGACCCGCCGGCGAGCAAGGCGCAGCCGAGCCCGACGAGCGCAGAGAAGGCGAGGCGTGTCACGTGCAGCTCCTCGAGAATGTCGATCTTGCTCGACGGGCAAGATAGCCGAGAAGTAGTTCCATTGGAATATCGCACCGGCATGCCGAAGCAATGTTCTTTCACTTTAGAATACTTGCAATCTAGGGCTGCGAAACCGCGCAGAGATGCTTACGGACATTCCGGATTTGCCTCAGGTCCTGCGTCCTCGATCGATGCCGAGCGCGACCCGAAGCCGCATCTTGTCGCTCTCGCTCGCCGGAATCCCGAACCGGAGCCAGCTCGGCCGCGCCGCGAAGCGCCGAACCAGGATGCCGGCACGGCCGAGGTCCTCGTAGAGGTGCGCGGCATGCGAATGCGCGACGAGGCGAAACAGGATCGTCCCGCCGCATTCGGAGACACCCGCGGCCGCGAGCAGGCGGTCGAGCGCGGCTGCTTCCTCGCGCAGCGCTTGCCGCGCAGCCGCGAGCCAGGCCTCGTCCGTGAGTGCTCTTCTGCCGATCTCGACCGCGACGCCGCAGACCGGCCAAGGGCCGAGGACCTGCCGAAGCCGCCCGGCGACGTCCGCGGAAGCGACCGCGAAGCCGAGCCGCAGGCCCGGCAAGCCATAGGCCTTGCCGAAGGAGCGCAGCACGATGGCGCCCTCCTCCGGCAAGATCGGGACGAGGCTCGCGTCAGCCGGGAGAAAATCGACGAAGGCCTCGTCGACGACGAGCAGGCCGCCGTGCCTCGCGAGACCTTTCGCGAGGGCCCTCAAGTCCTCGGCCGGGACGAGCCGCCCGTCCGGGTTGTTGGGATTGACCACGATCGCGACATCCATGCGCTCCAGCGCCGCGAGGTCCTCGACGATCGCGACCTCGGCCGCCGTGGCCCGCCAGGCGATCTCGTGCTCGGCATAGGTGAAGCCGAGAATTCCGACCCGGCGCGCCGGAACGAGCCGGGGCAAGAACCCGACGAGCGCCTGCGAGCCCGCCGCCGCGACCACGGCGCAGCTCTCCGACGCGCGATAGGCGCGTCGTGCGGCCTGCTCCACCGCGCGCAACGCCTCGGGCTCCGGCAAGCGGGTGAAGAGCTCTCGCAGCAGCTCTGGGACAGGAAAGGAAAAAGGGTTGATGCCGGTCGAAAGATCGAGCCAGGGTTCGGGCGCTGCGGGAAAGGCGCGCCGCGCCGCAACGAGATTGCCGCCGTGCCCGTCTCGGCCCCACTCGCCCGCCTCGATCGCCGATAGAGCATTTTCCAGCGAAATGGTCTCCGGTTCGCGTCGCGAAAATGCGATCATATGACGATGTAGAGCTCGAGCATGGACCTCGTCACGACCCTTCCCCTCGCGGTGCTCGCCCTCGCCGTCGAGGCCTGCCTCGGCTATCCGCAGAGCCTCTTTCGGGCAATCGGCCATCCGGTCACCTGGATCGGCCGCCTCGTCGGCGCCTCGGAAGCGCGGCTCAACCGGGCGCACTGGCATTTTGCCCTGCGGCGTCTCTGCGGCTTTATCGCGCTCGGCCTCGTCTTGTCGATCACCGCGGGGGCGGCTTTGCTCCTCGCGTCGGGTACGGCCGGCCTGCCGAGCCCTATCGGCCTCCTCGTGACAGCGCTTCTCGCCTCGAGCCTGCTCGCGCAGCGCAGCCTCAATGGGCATGTCGAGGCGGTCGCCCTCGCTTTCGAGAAGGATGGCCTCGCCGCGGCGCGCGAGGCGGTCGGCAAGATCGTCGGACGCGACGTGGCCGAGCTCGACTCTGCGGGCGTTTGCCGCGCGGCGATCGAGAGCCTCGCCGAGAATTTCTCCGACGGCGTGGTCGCGCCGGCTTTCTTCCTCGCCCTTCTCGGGCTTCCGGGAGGGGCCTGCTACAAGGCGCTGAACACGGCCGACAGCATGATCGGGCACAAGTCGGAGCGCTTTTGCGCCTTCGGCTTCGCCGCGGCAAAGCTCGACGATCTCGCCAACCTCGCTCCGGCGCGGCTCTCGGCGGCGCTCGTCGTCCTCGCGGCCTTCGTGGTCGCGGATGCCTCGCCGCGGCGCTCGTGGCAGACGGCGCTCAGGGACTCGCGCGGTCATCCCTCTCCCAATGCCGGCTGGCCCGAGGCCGCTTTCGCCGGCGCGCTCGGCCTGCGCCTCGGCGGGCCACGGTCCTACCGGCAGACGGTCATAAATGATGCCTGGATCGGGAGGGGCCGAGACCCAGAGCCCCGCGACATTCTCCGCGCCCTTGCGCTCTACCGGGTGGCCTGCGCGGTCTACGGACTGATCTTGGCGGACGCCGCTCTCCTCGTCATCTCGCAAGGGTGAGCAGTCGATCGAGATCGACATGCGCCTCGAGATGTGCGGCGATCTCGTCGAGCGCACACTCGACCGCGTCCTCGTAGGACGCGCCCGAGCCCGTGCCGCCGAGCCGCGCGAGCCAGGCCGACCGCTGCACCGGCGCGCCGAAGAGCCCATGCACATAGGTGCCGGCGACCCTCCCGTCGGCCGAGACCGCGCCCTCCGTCCGCCCGTCGTCGAACTGCAGCAAGGGCCTCGCGCGATCGGGGCCGAAGGTGCGGCCGAGGTGCATCTCGAAGCCTTCGAAAGACGCCCCGTCGCGCGCATCGGCGCCGCGAACCGGAGCGAGCACCTTCTCCTCGGTCAGCTCGGTCGCGACATCGAGGAGGCCGAGCCCCTCGACACTCCCGGCGGTTCCCTCGAGGCCGAGGGGATCGGCGATGCTCCGGCCGAGCATCTGATAGCCCCCGCATAGGCCGAGCACATGGCCGCCGCGCCGCAGATGGGCGCGAAGGTCGATGTCCCAGCCCTCGGCGCAAAAGGCCGCGAGATCGGCGATCGTCGTCTTGGACCCGGGCAGGATCACGAGCGCGGCCGCGGCAGGCAGAGGCCGGCCGCGCTTCACCATCACGAGGGAAACCTCGCTCTCGAGCTGAAGCGGGTCGAGATCGTCGAAATTGGCAATGCCCGGCAGGACCGGCACGGCGACGACGATCGGCCCATTGCGCGGCTCGTTTCGCGCGAGCCCGAGCGAATCCTCCGCGGGCAGGCGCGCGGCCGCGGCGCAATAAGGAACGAGCCCGAGCCCCGGCCAGCCGGTACGGTGCTCGATGAGCTTCATGCCCTCGTCGAAAAGGCTCGCGTCGCCGCGAAACTTGTTCACGAGAAACCCCACGACGAGATCGGCATCGGCCGGATCGAGGACGGCCTTGGTGCCGACGATCTGGGCGATCACGCCACCGCGATCGATATCGCCGAGGAGGATCACGGGCACATCCGCGGCGCGGGCAAACCCCATATTGGCGATGTCGTTTTCGCGCAGGTTGATCTCCGAGGCGCTGCCCGCGCCCTCGATCAGCACGAGGTCCGCCTCTGACGACAGCTCGGCAAAGCTTTCGACCACGGCCGGGAGCAGCTTCGCCTTCAGGTCCTGATAGTCGCGGGCGAGGGCGGTTCCGATCACCCTGCCCCGCACGACGATCTGCGAGCCGTCGCCCCCTTGCGGCTTCAGGAGCACCGGATTCATGGCGACCCGCGGCGCGACGCGGCAGGCTCGCGCCTGGAGCGCTTGCGCCCGGCCGATCTCGCCGCCGTCCGCCGTCACGGCGGCGTTGTTCGACATGTTCTGCGGCTTGAACGGGCGCACCCCGAGGCCGCGCAGGGTGAAGGCGCGGCAGAGCCCCGCGACGATCAGGGACTTGCCTACGTCGGACCCGGTGCCTTGCACCATCAAGGCCTTGGCGCGGGAAAGCATGCTCAGAACTCGATCCCGGCCTGCGCCCGGACGCCGGCGGCAAAGGGGTGCTTGACGAGACTCATCTCGGTCACGAGGTCGGCCGCCTCGATCAATTCCGGCTTCGCATTGCGGCCAGTCACGACGACATGGAGGTCGGATCTCCTGGCCGCCAGCACCGCCACGACCTCGGCCAGCGGCAGATAGCCGTAGCGGAGCACGATGTTCAATTCGTCGAGCACGAGAAGCTTCAGGTCAGGCCGGTCCATGAGCTCGCGGGCTCGGCACCAGGCCGCCTCCGCCGCGCGCTTGTCGCGGTCGCGGTCCTGGGTCTCCCAGGTGAATCCTTCCCCCATCGTGTGCCAAACGAGGAGATCGGAGAAGCGCTCGAACGCGCGACGCTCACCGGTCTCACGCCCGCCCTTGACGAATTGCACGACGCCGCAGGGAAAGCCGTGGCCGAGCGCGCGAAGCAAGAGGCCGAAGGCCGCGGTGGACTTGCCCTTGCCGTTCCCCGTATGGACGACGAGCAGGCCCTTCTCGAGGATCGTCTTCGAGGCGACCTCGGCATCCTGAGCCGCCTTGCGCTTCGCCATCTTCAGCCGGTGGCGCAGAGCCTCGGTCTCGTCGGCACTGCCGGTCATCGATACGCCCCGAGATAGGATCGCTGCAGACCCGAGCTCACAGCGGCCCAGAGCGGGACGAGGAAAAGTGTACAGCGGTTTTCCGCCCGCATCCCGCTCTGAACTTTTGGAAGCGATCGCGTTTCATGACTTTGGATCGATTCGATCCAAAGTCATCGTGATCTGGATCACTTTCCGACCCACCGGGATCGGAAGCGGCTCCAATTTCTTGTTTTGTCGCGATTTCGCGACGCGAACCGGTGCCCACTTCGCTGGAAACCGCTCTATGGGCTCACTTAAGGAGCGGGCTCCAGGCCGGATCGGACGCGAAGCTCGGCGTCGGCACGGGGAACTCGCCGCGCCCGAAAATGTCGGTCATATAGATTTTCGCGCCGCCTTGGCCCCCTGGATCACGGAAGAACATCAAGTAGAGGCCGTTCGGCGCCCAGGTCGGCCCTTCGTTGTGATAGCCCTCCGTCAGGATCCGCTCGCCCGACCCGTCGGGCCGCATGACGCCGATCGAGAAGGTCCCGCCCTGCTGCTTGGTGAAGGCGATATAGTCGCCTTTCGGCGACCACACGGGCGTCGAGTAGCGCCCTTCGCCGAACGAGATGCGGCGTGGTGCGCCGCCCTTGGCGGACATGACATAAAGCTGCGGCGTGCCGCCGCGATCCGACTCGAAGACGATCTGGGTCCCGTCCGGGGAATAGGACGGCGAGGTATCGATTCCGCTCGAATCGGAGAGCCGCGTCGTCGTGCGCGACCCGAGATCCATGGTGAACAGGTTCGACGCCGTTCCCTGTGCCAGCGACATGACGATCTTCTGCCCGTCGGGCGAGAAGCGCGGCGCGAAGGTCATGCCGGGAAAATTGCCGACGACCTCGCGCTGGCCGGTCTCGAGGTTCATGAGCAGGACCTTCGGATCGGAAACGCCGAAGGACATGTAGGTCACGTCTTGCGAGGACGGTGAGAAGCGCGGCGTGACTACGAGATCGTCACCCCGCGTCAGGTGACGGACATTGGCGCCGTCCTGATCCATGATCGCGAGACGCTTGCGCCGGCTCTGCTTCGGCCCGGTCTCGTCGACGAAGACCACCCGGGTATCGAAGAAGCCGCTCTCCCCTGTGATCCGGGTGAAGATCACGTCCGAGATGATATGAGCGATGCGCCGGGCATTGCTCGGATCGGTCACATATTGGCTGCCTGCGACCTGAGCGCCCGTGGTCACGTCGAACAGGCGGAACTCGGCCTGAAGCCGTCCGTCCGCGGCGCGTCCGGTCCGACCGGTGACGACGAATTGCGCATTGATCATCCGCCACGCATCCATGCTCGGCGGCTGGTCGGGGTTCGTGATCGTCTCGACGAAGCTTTTCGGATCGATCGGGGAAAGGAACACGGACCGCTTGAAATTGCCGGTGACGATGCCGGTGAGCTGCGCGCTCGCGGCCGGATCGCCGACAAAGCTCGTGACAGCGATCTGGATCGGCGTGAAGCCGCTGCCGCGGCGCACGTCGAGATAGCGGGCGGGCTCGCTCCGCGCCGGCGCGAGGGCGACGCTCGTGAATGCGATCAAGGCGGGGGCGAGGAGCACCCCTCTCCGGGTGAGAGGCAGCCGATGCGCTGCTTTTGCCGTCTCCCGCCCATGCGTCAGGAAATCGAAGGTCTTCACAGCATCTCCTCCGGATCGAAACGGACGATCCGGCTCTTCCATTGCTCGTAATAGGGTTGGTATCGTGCGGGGATTCGCAGCGGATCGCACCGCCGCACTGCCCTGAGTGCACTGTCGGCCAGTGCCTTCAGGCTCGGATCGGACTGCGGATTGACGAGCTCGGGCGGCAGCGCCAGCGAACCGTCCTCGGCAAATTGGACACGAATCTCCGGGATGTACTTCTTCTGGCCGCCGACCCCGATGAAGGTCCAGCAGCGCTTGTATTGCTCTTGAAGCAGGCCGTCGAGCTGGCCCCAGAGCGAGGGCGACATCTTGGCCGCGCTCGCGGTCGGCGCACCGAGTGCGGCGAGCTGCTGGAGATCCTGGCCGGCGGAGGCCTTGCGCTGCGGTGCGTCCTTGCTCAGGAACCTGCTGATATCCGTCGGATCGAACTTCTTGTCGGACGGCGCGGTCTCTTCACCCGAGCGCGGCTTTGCGACAGGCTTGTCTGCGGGCTTCTCGACGGGGTGGCGTTGCTTGTCCTGCTCGAGCAGCTTCGCGAGCCGATCCGGCTCGAAGCGCGGCTCGGGCTTTTTCTGCGCGACGGGAGGCTTTGCCTCCTTCGGAAGCTCGGGTTTCGGGTCGGGCTTCTGCACGACCTTGGGCTTCGGCACCGGCTTCGGCACGAGCGGCTCGGCGTCCGGCGGCTTCGGCGGAACAGGGGCGGGTTCCGCGGCTTGCTCGACGCGCCGAGGCTTGGGCTCCGGACGCTGCGGCTCGACCGGACGTGGCGGCGGAGAGATCGCAGCACTTTTTTGAGCGGGCTTTTGCTCCTCCTTCGCGACGTCCTTCCCTGGCTCGGGCTGAGGCTTCGCAGGAGCAGGCGGCGGCGTTACATCCTTTGTGGCTTCGGCGAGCGCCGGCAGCAGCTTCGGCTCGGCCACGTCGGCTCGCTTCTCGACCCTCGGGCGAGGCTGCACGGACGGCGCGGTCTTCTCGCCCTTCATGACCTGGTCGAGCTCGCGCCCGTCGATCACCTCGACCGGGACCGCCTCGTGGGGATCCACGACGAGGCTCGCGCGCGAGAAGCCGAGCAGCACGGCGAGAAGAAGCGCGGCATGCGCACCGGTCGAGAGGACGAAGCCCGGAGTCTCGCGAACGCGAAGCCGCATGGTGCCTCAGTTCTTGGCGGGCTCGGTGACGAGGGCGACCCTCTTGTAGCCCGCCGAGGTGATGATGGACATGACCTCGGCGATCCGGCCGTAGTTCACCTGGTTGGCTCCACGCACATAGATGCGCTCGTCGAATCCGTCCTTGGCGACCTCCCTCAGGCGGTCGGCGAGCTCGTCGACCGGCACCGGCTGATCCATGACGAAGACCGAGCCTTTTTCGTCCACGGCGACCGACAAGGGCTTTTGCTCGATGTTGAGGGCAGCGGCCTTGGTTTGCGGCAGGTCGATCGGCACGCCCGTCGCGAGCAAGGGTGCCGCGACCATGAAGATGATCAGCAGCACGAGCATGACGTCGATGAACGGCGTCATGTTGATCTCGGCCATCGCGCCGTAGCGCGGCACCCCGCGACGCCCGCGTCCTTGTCCCTTCCTTCGCAACGCTGCACCGGACAGAGCCATAGCGACTTCTCCTGCGGCTTCGGCGCGGCCTGCCCGCGCGGCCGATTGCGGGGCTTCGCCGGTCGATTTGCCTTATCCGCGCCCTCTACCGCCCCCGACGAACTCAGGCCGCTTGATCGTGGTGAGCCGTGCTGCGCTGGTCGATCTGGCGCGACAGGATCGAGGAGAACTCGTCGGCGAAGCCCTCGAGCTGCGCCTGCTTCTTCGCCACGTCGGCCTGGAACTTGTTGTAGGCGATCAGCGCAGGGATCGCGGCGAAGAGCCCGATCGCCGTAGCGAACAGGGCTTCCGCAATGCCCGGCGCGACGACGGCGAGAGACGTGTTCTTCGACGCGGCGATCGAGCGGAACGAGGTCATGATGCCCCAGACCGTTCCGAACAGCCCGATGAAGGGACCCGCCGAGGCGACCGTCGCCAAAACGAGCAGGCTCGACTCGAGCTTCTCCACCTCGCGGGCGATCGAGACGTCGAGAACCTTCTCGATCCGCGCCTGGAGCCCCATGAAGGACGAGGTCGCACCTTGGACCGATCGGCGCCATTCGCGCATCGCGGCGACGAAGAGCGTCGCCATGCCCTGGGTCGGCCGCGACGACAAGGTCGCGTAGAGCTCGTCGAGCGACTTGCCTGACCAGAACACGTCCTCGAACTGGGACATCGCCCGTTGCGCGCGGGCAAACAGGACGAGCTTGTTGATGATGATCGCCCAGCACCACACCGACGCGAGGAGAAGGCCGAGCATCACGGCCTTGACCACGATATGGGCCGACCAGAACATGCTGACCAGCGAAACTTCGGCGAGCGGCGAAGCCAAGCCGGCGGTCGCGACATCGGCAGGAGTCATCGAGGGTCACCCTCCGCGGCGTGATCGAATTCCCGGCCTTTTGCCGGTGCCTCTCCCGTCTCGCCCGAAATTCGGTCAATTCTGGGGCTGAGGCATCTTCCTGCGAATTGAGCAAAGCTTCGCATCGTGAAAGCGCGACGCGACGGGAGGCTCGAGCCTCCCGTCGTCCGAGACGAGAAAATTAGCCCCAGGCAAGGTTAAGAGCGGGTTACTTTCGGGTCATTGTGGCCGGGGAGACCTTGCCCGAGCCTTGCGACGAGATCGCGCGGCAGGCGCCGCGCCTTGCCGGCTGCGACGAGCGCGATCCTGACCTGCGCGCTGACGAGGACCTCGGTCCCGCGCAGGATCCTCTGCGCCATCTCGATCGAGGCACCTCCGAGCGCCGCGACGGCGGTCTCGACGCCGAGCATATCGTCCATGAGGGCCGGGCGGATGAAGTCGATCGCCATGCTGCGGACGACGAAATGGAAGGAGTCCTTGCCACCCTCGGCGAAGATCACCTTGTGCTCGATCCCGAGTGCGCGCAGGAGCTCGGTCCGGCCGCGCTCGAAGAAGCGCAGGTAGGACGCATGGTAGACGACACCGGAAAAATCCGTGTCCTCATAGTAGACACGCACCGCGATCCGGTGCGGCGCCGGCCCCGGGTCGGCACCGCCGGTCGGCGATTCATCGCTATCGAGCCGCATATCGATGGAAGAACCTTTCCCTATGGGCCAAGGTCGCGAACTGTCGGGTCCCCCGGGCGTCCGAGCGCTCGGTATCACGCCTGGCACGGTTGGTCGCGTTATTTGAACCGTTCTCGCGGCAGCAATGATAACCTGCGCGGAATTTTTTCGACGCGGGGCGTCGGGTGGGAGCCGGCCTGCACGTCCTTCGGGCGAATCTCGAGGAGAACCGAATGACTTCGACACCAGAGCCCGCCGCGACCTCGGATCGCGAGCTCGTGCTGACCCGCCTCGTCGATGCGCCGCCCGAGAAGCTGTTCCGGGCCTGGACCGAGCCCGAGCTTTTGAAGCAATGGTTCGCACCGCTCCCCTACACCACGCCGGTCGCCGAGCTCGACGTCCGACCCGGCGGGAGCAGCTTCGTCGTCATGAAAAGCCCCGGCGGCGAGGAGATTCCCTGCCCCGGCGTCTATCTCGAGATCGTCCCGAACGCGCGCATCGTCGCGACCGATGCCTATACGCGGGCCTGGGAACCCTCCGAGAAGCCCTTCATGACCATGATACTCACCTTCGAGCCGGAAGCCGGGAAGACCCGCTACACGGCGCGCGTGCGCCATTGGACTGTGGCCGACCGCGAGGCCCACGAGAAGATGGGTTTCCACGAGGGCTGGGGAAAATGCACAGACCAGCTCGCCGCCCTCGTCGCGACGCTTTGAATATGACCATCGAGGCCGGCACCATGCGAAAGATCACGCCCTTTCTCTGGTTCGACAAAGACGCGGAAGCGGCCGCGAATTTCTACGTCTCGATCTTCGACAATTCGCGGATCGTGAGCACCACACCGGGACCCGACGGGAATGCGATGCATGTGGTCTTCCAGCTCGAGGGCCAGGATTTGTTCGCCCTGAACGGCGGCCCGCACTACTCCTTCACGCCGGCCATATCCTTGTTCGTGAGCTGCACCACGCAGGACGAGGTCGACAGATTGTGGGAGAAGCTCGCCGAGGGCGGCACGATGCAGCAATGCGGCTGGGTCACCGACAAGTTCGGCGTGACCTGGCAGGTCATCCCCGAGATCCTCGGCAAGCTCCTGCACGACCCGGATCCCGTGAAATCGGGGAAGGTCATGCAGGCGATGCTGCAAATGCAGAAGATCGATATCGCGAAGCTGCAAGAAGCCCACGGCAGCTGAGGGGCCGGCTGCTCATTACCCCAGCAGGTCGCGGAGCGCCGGAATCAGCGGCGCATCGGCCGGAGGCATGGGATAGGCGCGGAGATCGCGTGGAAAGACCCATTTCAGCGCTTGGTTCTCACGGGCCGTCACGAAGCCGTTCCAGCGCCGGCAGATGTAGAGCGGCATCAGGAGGTGAAATTCGGGATAGGCGTGGCTCGCGAAGGTGAGCGGCGCGAGGCAGGCTTCTTCCACGCTGATGCCGAGCTCCTCGTGGAGCTCGCGGATGAGGGCGATTTCCGGCCGCTCCCCATCGTGAACCTTACCGCCGGGAAACTCCCACAAGCCCTCGAGCGCCTTGCCCGGCGGGCGCTGCGCGATCAGAACGCGTCCGTCCACATCGATCAACGCGACGGCGACGACGAGAAGAAGCTTCATCTCGCCGCGCCGATCACGATCGATAGTCGCCGTTGATCTCCACATATTGCTTGGTGAGATCACAGGTCCAGACGGTGAAGGCGCCCTTGCCGAGGCCGAGAGTGACCGTGATATCGATCTTCTCCGCCTGCATGATTTTCGTGACCGCCGCCTCGTCATAGGCCGGGTCGCGCAAGCCCTTGTGGGCGACCCGAACGCCGCCGAACCAGATCGCGAGCTTGTCGCGCTCGGCCTTCTCTCCGGCCTTGCCGACCGCCATGACGATCCGACCCCAATTGGCGTCCTCGCCTGCGATCGCGGTCTTGACGAGCGGCGAGTTGGCGATCGACATCGCGATTCGTTTCGCCGCGGCGGCGGTCGTGGCTCCCTCCACACGGATCTCGACGAATTTCCGCGCGCCCTCGCCGTCCCTCACCACCTGGTGGGCGAGATCCTGCAGCACGCGATCGAGCGCCGCCCTGAAATCCGCGAGCCTTCGGTCTTTCGCGTCGGTGACCTTGGGCGCGCCACGCTTCGCCGCAGCCCCGGTAGAGAAGAGAAGCAGCGTATCGGAGGTGGAGGTGTCGCTGTCCACCGTGATCGCATTGAAGCTTTTCTGCACGCTCTTGCCGAGCATGGCCTGGAGCGCCGGTGCGGCGATCGGCGCATCGGTGAAGACGAAGGACAGCATGGTCGCCATGTCGGGCGCGATCATGCCGGCGCCTTTCGCCATGCCCGAAATCCGCACCTCGACGCCCCCGATCATCGCCGTCGCGGTCGCGACCTTCGGAAAGGTGTCGGTCGTCATGATCGCCTTCGCGGCGGCGAGGAGACCCTCCGGCGCGGCCTCGGAGGCGAGCGTCTCGAACAGCCCCTCGAACTTCGACGCGTCGAGCGGCTCGCCGATCACGCCAGTGGAGGCGAGAAAAATCTCGGCCGCGGGCACGCCGCAGGCCTTCGCGACGAGCGTCGCGGTGAATTTCGTGGCCTCTGCTCCGGTCTTGCCGGTGAAGGCGTTGGCATTGCCCGAATTCACGACGAGCGCACGAGCTTTTCCCTTGGGCAGGCGCGCCTTGCACCAATCGACCGGCGCCGAGGGACATTTGGAGCGGGTGAAGACGCCTGCGACTTCGGTGCCCTTGTCGAGGAGCGCGAGCATCACGTCGGTGCGGCCCTTGTAGCGGATTCCCGCCGCGGCCGTCGCAAAGCGCACGCCTTCGATCGGCAACAGCTCGGGAAAGGATTTCGGCGCGAGCGGGGAGACGGCGATCGTCTTCGTGGCAGCGGCCATCAGGCAGGGACCTTTCGGGTCGGGCGGACGCCGGGGGCGGCGCCCTTTCTCGTGCGGTACTGGGGCGCTCGCCGATTAGGTGGAATCGGAAAGCGGTCCAGTATTTTCTTTCGTCGCATTTTCTCGACGCGAGCCTGCATCCGGCTCACTGGAAAATGCTCTACCCGAGCGCATCGCCCCTCGCAACGACGCCCGCGACCAAGCCCCTTGCCAAGGCACGAACAACCAAGTTCGTCTGCGCGCGGAGATCCTCGAGCGACACGACGCCGAGCCGCTCCTCGAGGCCGAGCACGACAATCCCGTGAACCGCCGCGAACAGCGAGCGCGCGAGCGCCGCGCACTCCTCGGCCGGCATCGCCGGCAGCAAGTCCTGCAAGGCCTCCTCGATATAGCCGAACAGCCGCGACCGGTCCTCGACAAACCATGCCGGGAGGGTCTTCTCCTCGGGCAATCGGAACTCGAACAAGGCGCGCCAGCGCTGCTTGTTGGCGGCGGCGAAGCCGAGATAGGCGAGCGCCAGCTCGAGGAGCCGCTCGGTCGCGTGCTCCCCCCGCACGGCGGCCGGGCCGCGCCGGCGTCGAACCGCCGTGGCGAGCTCCGCCTCCAGCGCGGCGAGGGTGCGCGCATTCACGGCGAGCGCCAGCTCGTCGAGATCGGCGAAGACCGTGTAGATCGCGCCGACCGCGCAGCCAACCTCCCGAGCGAGGCTCCGAGCCTTGATCCCGGCTATTCCCTGCGTCGCGACCGCCCTCTCTGCGGCGGCGATCAGCGCCTCCCTCAGGACGATTTTTCGATCTGCTGCCGTCATTGTCACCCATTTTTCTGAACACCGTTCAAAACGGGGCTTGAACGGTGTTCACAACTGAGCTAGGGTGCCCTTGTGAACGTTGTTCATAAAGGAGCCACCCCGATATGCTCAAGACCTTCGTGACGCTGTTTCGCGGCGCCCTCGCCGCAACGCAAGAGGAAATCGTGGATCGAAACGCGCTTCTCGTCCTCGATCAGCAAATCCGTGACGCCACCGGCGCGGTCGCCCGCGGGAAACGAGAGCTCGCTGTGGCCGTCGTCAGCCATGACCGCGAGCGCAGACGCATAGAGTCTCTTTCTGCGCGCATCACCGATTTCGAGGAGCGCGCCGCAGCGGCGCTCGCGATCGGTCGCAACGACCTCGCGACAGAAGCTGCCGAAGCCATAGCGGAAATGGAGAATGACCGAGCAGCTGCGCTCGAAGCTCGTGCCGAAGTCTCCGACGAAATCGCCCGTCTCAGAACGACGCTCGTCGATGGTACCCGCCGCCTCGGCGATCTCACCCGCGGCCGGCACATCGCGAGGGCGGCGGAGGCGGCTCGACGCCTGGACCGGGGTCCCGATGCTACGGGCCCGGTCGCCCAAAGCGCTCTCGCCGAAGCGGAGGGCACGCTGCGCAGGCTGCGTGAGCGGCAGGCCGACAACGTAGCGGTCGATCACATTGTGGACTCGTTCGACCCGGACGTCGCTGCCACGACTCTCGCCGCCCGTCTCGAGGCGGCGGGTTGCGGCCCACATACTCGCATCACGGCCGCCGAGGTTCTCGCGCGGATCGGCAGCCGAACGAAGAGCTTAGCTGCCGAAGCCGACTGAGGCCGAGGCGAGACCTCCGTAAGCAGCAAGTGGAGAAGCACCCATGAGCCCACAGGGCATTCCACATTCCCCAGCTTGGGTCAATTTCACCTATATCGCGTTCGCCACCGCCCTCGGCATGATCGGGACGGGCCTCGTCTTGGCACCCATCGACTTCTGGCTGAAGGCCTATTTCGCGATGGGAACGTTGATGCTGGTTCAATCCTGCATCACCTTGACGAAAACCACCCGCGACGTCGAGGAGAGTCGCAAACTCGTCAACCGCATCGAGGAAGCGAAGGCGGAAAGGCTTCTCATGGACATCGACCGCGGCAAGGAATGACGGCGAGTACCTCGCGCTGGCCGCTCCGTCCCGGCGTGGCCGGCTTCACGCGACATGTCGTCGTTCCCGGCTGTTGATACTTCTGCTCCAAAGATGTTGCGACCAAGGACACTGCCATGACAACCTCACCGACGACCCCTTTGCCACAGGCGACGCCCCGTCGAGCCCGCGCGGCCTGCGAGCACAATTTGCGGGAGTGCCTGCTGCTCATAGCGAGCTTGCTCGCTACAGGAGCAGCCCCTGCGATGGCCGATCCTGCATCCGACTGCGAGAGCCGGACCTTGCCGCCCGACACCAGGATCGCGGCTTGTTCCAATATCATTCGTGAGAATATGCTGGCAAAGCACGCCTATCTCAACCGCGGTTTCCCTCACAAGGAACAGCGCGAATATAGCGAAGCGATCCGCAATTTCACGTATGCGATAGTGGTCGATCCGAACTACTCCATGGCCTACGCCCACCGCGGCGACGCCTATTCGACGACGGGTAAACGGGAACAGGCGCTCGCAGATTATGACAAGGCGATCGAGACCGATCCGACGAATGCCGTCGCTTATCGCAGCCGCGGCCTCCACTATCTAGTTCCCAACTTTTTCGATGGAAACAACCCCGACAAAGCGATCGCCGATTTCACCCGAGCAATCGAGATCGATCCGAGCTTCGCAGATGCCTACATGTATCGGGGCGCTGCCTATTGCACGAAGCGCGATTGGGACAAAGCGATCGCAGATTATACCAAGCTGATCGACATCGATCCAACAAGCAAGGATGCTTACCGATCCCGTGGCTACACCTTCGCGGAAAAAGGCGAGCACGACAAGGCGATCACAGACTTCACCAAGCTGATCGAGATCGATCCAACGGACGAGGGTGCCTACCGAGCCCGTGGACGCTACTTAGAGGAAAAAGGCGAGCACGACAAGGCGATTGCAGACTTCACCAAGCTGATCGAGAAAACTCGAAAAGCCGCCGGACTGGAATTCGACCTTTTCGAGCGTGGTCGAGCCTTCGCAGCGAAGGGCGACCATGATCGCGCAATCGCCGATTTCACGGAGACAATCAAGGTCTGGGGATTTTACCACGCCTATACCGATCGTGGTAAATCCTTTCAGGCAAAAGGAGACTACGAGAGGGCAATCATCGACTTCAACAAGGCGATCGAGCGCTATTCGAAAAACTTCGAAGCCTATTTCAATCGCGGTGCAGTCTACGAAGCCAAAGGCGACCGCGAGAAAGCGATCGAGGACTATCGCGCCGCTCTTGAGCTCTTGGGCTCGGATCCGAATGCGAAGGCCGCGTTGAGACGCCTCGATGCCGCTCCCTGAATGCAGTGGAAGGAGCGAATGATCGCTCTCTCCCGCGTTCTCGTCGTACCACACCCGCCCGACATGCGAGCTCCAGATCCTCTGAGCTTCGGCCTTGCATCTCGGATCCACTCGAACGATCCTGTCGACACGACCTGACCCGGGATTCATGCCATGTCCAACTCGCTCCTGACCTCGCGCAGGTTCGCGCCTTTGTTCTGGTGCCAGTTCTTTTCCGCCTTCAACGACAATTTTCTGAAGAACGCGCTCGTCTTCCTGATCCTGTTCAAGATCGGCGGCCCCGATTCCGAGGCGCTGATCACCTTGGCCGGCGCGGTCTTCATCGCACCCTTCTTCTTCCTCTCCGGTCTCGGGGGCGAGCTCGCGGATCGGTTCGACAAAGCCCTCGTCGCGCGGCGCCTGAAGCTCGCCGAGATCGGCGTCACCGTGCTCGCGGCCACGGGCTTCGCGCTCCAGGCGCTCCCGATCCTGTTCGCCGCCCTGTTCCTGTTCGGCGTGATCGCGGCGCTGTTCGGCCCGATCAAGTACGGCATCCTGCCCGACCACCTCGCGCGCGACGAGCTGCCCATGGGCAATGCCCTGGTCGAGGGCGCCACCTTCCTCGCGATCCTGCTCGGCACGATCGTCGGAGGGATCGCCACGCGTGGCGGCGACGCGGGCGTGCTCGGCACGCTCGTCATCGTCTTCGCGCTCGCATGCTGGGGCGCCGCACTCCTCATTCCGAGAACCGGGGAGGCCGCGCCGACATTGCAGATCGACACCAACATCCTGCGCTCGACAGCCTCCCTCGTCCGCGACCTGTGGAGCGACGCACGGCTGCGCTGGGGCGGGATCGTGGTGAGCTGGTTCTGGCTCGTCGGCGCCCTCGCCTTGTCGCTGCTGCCGCCTTTGGTGAAGGACGTGCTCGGCGGCAACGAGGAGGTGGTGACCGCCTATCTCGCCGTCTTCGCGATCGGCATCGCCGCGGGTTCGCAGCTCGCGGCATGGCTTCTCGCGGGGCGCATCATTCTCCTCCCCACATTGATCGGTGCGGTCCTGCTCGGGCTCTTCGCGCTCGATCTCGGATGGGCGGCCAGCGGCGCGGGGCCTGCCGCGGCACAAGGCTCGACGATCGACGTTCTCGGCAGGGGTCTCGGCCTGCGCGCGGCCGTCGATCTCGCCGGGCTCGCCGTCGCCGGCGGATTGTTCATCGTCCCGTCCTTCGCGGCCGTGCAGGCCTGGGCCGAGGCCGATCGGCGTGCCCGCGTCGTCGCCGGCGTCAACGTGCTCAGTGCCGCCTTCATGGTCGTCGGAGGGCTCGTTTTCGCCTTGCTGCAATGGATGGGTCTCGCGACCGGGCACCTCTTCCTCGTCGTCGGGGCGCTCTGCCTCGCGGCGGCGCTCGCGATCTGGCGCACCCTGCCGACGAGCGCCTTCCGCGACGCTCTCTCGATCCTCTACCGCGCCGTCTTCCGCCTCGAGGTGCGCGGCGCGGAAAATCTCGCCGCCGCGGGGCCGCATGTCATCATCGCCCTCAACCATGTGAGCTTCCTCGACGCGGGCCTGGCGCTGTCGCTGCTCGACACGGACCCGGTCTTCGCCATCGACTACGGAATCTCGCAGCGCTGGTGGGTGAAGCCGTTCTTGAAGGTGACGCGGGCCATGCCGCTCAACCCCTTGAAGCCGATGGCGACGCGCACCCTCATCAACGCGGTGCGGAGCGGCGAGACGCTCGTCATCTTTCCCGAGGGCCGGCTGACCGTCACCGGCAGCCTGATGAAGGTCTATGACGGCGCGGGCCTCGTCGCCGACAAGTCGGACGCCATGGTGGTGCCCGTCCACATCGACGGACTGGAGTCGACCTTCTTCTCGCACCTGACCGCGCAGCAGGTGCGCCGGCGCTGGTTCCCCAAGGTGACCGTGACCGTGCTGGAGCCGGTCAGGCTCATCGTCGATCCCGTGCTGAAGGGCAAGGCGCGCCGCCATGCCGCAGGAACAGCGCTCTACGATGTCATGTCGGATCTCGTGTTTCGCACCACATCGACCGATCGCACGGTCATCGGTGCCGTCATCGAGGCTGCGAGGATCCACGGGCTCGGCCGTATCGCCGTCGAGGACCCGGTCTCCGGCGCCCTGACCTATCGGCGCCTCCTCGCGGGCGCCGCAGTGCTCGGGGCCAAGCTCGCCCCGCTCGCTCCCGAGGGCGCCGCCGTCGGTGTGATGCTTCCCAATGCCAATGCCGCCGCCGTCACCGTGCTCGGGCTGATGTCGACCGGCCGCGTCCCCGCGATGATCAACTTCACCGCCGGTCCCGCCAACATCATCGCGGCCTGCAAGGCGGCCGAGGTCGGCGTGCTCGTCACGTCGCGTGCCTTCATCGAGAAAGGCAGGCTCGGCGAGCTCGTCGCACGGCTCGGCGCGCATGTGTCGATCACCTATCTCGAGGAGCTGCGCGAGACCATCGGCGGCCTCGATCGATTGCGCGGGCTGCTCGCGGCGAGGAAGCCCCTCGTTGCGCGCCGCCCCGACGATCCGGCGGCGATCCTGTTCACGTCCGGGTCGGAAGGCGCGCCGAAGGGTGTCGTGCTTTCCCATCGCAACATGCTCGCCAATGCGGCGCAGGCGGCAGCGCGCATCGACTTCGGGCGCACCGACAAGGTCTTCAACGTGCTGCCGGTATTCCACTCGTTCGGCT
The DNA here is from genome assembly GCA_024304885.1 of Beijerinckiaceae bacterium. Taxonomy (GTDB): domain Bacteria; phylum Pseudomonadota; class Alphaproteobacteria; order Rhizobiales; family Beijerinckiaceae; genus Methylocapsa. Next base: position 879,125 of record JALJOM010000003.1, on the reverse strand, counting down.
TCACGGTCGGGCTGGTGCTGCCGCTCGTGTCGGGCGTGCGGGTCTATCTCTATCCGTCTCCCCTCCACTACCGGACCGTCCCCGAGCTGATCTACGGGACCAATGCCACGATCCTGTTCGGTACCGATACGTTTCTCGCGGGCTATGCCCGCAGCGCGAACCCCTACGACTTTCGATCCTTGCGCTACATCCTCGCCGGCGCCGAGCCGGTCAAGGAGACCACACGGAACGTCTACTCGGAGAAGTTCGGGGTGCGCCTCCTGGAGGGATACGGCGTCACCGAGACCTCGCCGGTGCTCGCGCTCAACACGCCGATGTTCAACCGCTTCGGCACGGTGGGAAGGCTCATGCCCGGCATCGCGGCGCGCCTCCTGCCGGTTCCCGGCATCGACGACGGCGGCCGGCTCCAGGTGCGCGGGCCGAACGTGATGCTCGGCTACCTCAGGGCCGAGAAACCCGGCGTGCTCGAGCCGCCGCCGGACGGCTGGCACGACACCGGGGACATCGTCGCGATCGATGCGGATGGCTACGTGACCATCAAGGGGCGGGCGAAACGCTTCGCCAAGGTCGGCGGGGAGATGATCTCGCTCGCCGCCGTCGAATCCCTCGCGACCGACCTCTGGCCCGATGTCCCGTCGGCCGTCGTCGCCGTGCCGGACCTGCGCAAGGGCGAGAAGCTCGTGCTGGTCACGCAAAAGGCGGACGCGACTCGCGCAGCCTTCCAGGCTTTTGCCAGGTCGAGAGGCACGGCGGAGCTGGTCGTTCCTGCAGAAATCCTCGTCGTCGAGAAGGTGCCGCTCCTCGGGTCGGGCAAGCTCGACTATCCGGCGATCGGTGCGTTGGTGCGGGACCGTTTCGCCGCGACGTCTGGCGAGGACGAGCGTGTGGTATCGCGGGAGCCTGTGGGTGCGGTCGAGGCCTGAGGCCGGCAGGAGTCGATCGGCCACAGCTGGCCTCGAACGATGGCCAGCGGTTCATGCCGCCGCAATGGAGATGCTCAAAGGCTCGGGCCGACTCTCGCCATGCTGGAGCCGTTCGGCCAGCACCCGAAGCGTCAGTGCCTCGGCCTTTGCCATAACGTCGTCGAGGGTCGTACCATAGGCGAGAACGCCCGGGAGCTCGGGAACTTCCGCGATCCACCGGCCGTCCTCTTCTCGTTCGTATTCGATACTGAGGTTCATCGCTTCCGTCCGCAGTCTCGGGGTAGCCCTCTCGGGTGCGTCATTCAGCGTTTCGACCGTCTTCGTCGAGACCCCGCCGCAGCGGACAGGCCTGCCTCCGCCTCCTTCTTGCGCCGGGCCGAGCGCTTCGAGAACGAGGACCGCGCTGGCGCCTTGCTCGGGGCGGTCTCGCGAATGAGCTCGAAGCGCAGCGCCCCCGCGAGCGGCGCGGCCTCGACGAGGCGCACCGTCACGATGTCGCCGAGCCGGTGGATTTGCCCGGTGCGCGAGCCGACGAGCGCATGGAGCGCCGCGTCGTGGCGAAAATAATCGTCGCCGAGAAGCGCCGCCGGGATGAAGCCGTCGGCGCCCGTCTCGTCGAGCTTGACGAAGAGCCCGGCTCTTGTCGCTCCCGAGATGCGGCCCTGGAACGTCGCGCCGACCCGGGACGAAAGATGCGCCGCAATGAGCCGCTCCGCCGTCTCGCGCTCGGCCGCCATGGCGCGGCGCTCGGCCGCCGAGATCTGCGCCGCGATCTCGGGAAGCTCCGCATGGGCCGCAGGCGGCAAGCCGTCCGGCCCGAGGTCGAGGCCGCAGATCAGGGCGCGGTGCACCACGAGATCCGCATAGCGGCGGATCGGCGAGGTGAAATGTGCATAGCGCTTCAGGTTCAGGCCGAAATGGCCGTAGTTCTCGGCGACATATTCGGCCTGGGCCTGGGTGCGCAACACCACCTCGTTGACGATATGCTCGTTGTCGGTGCCTTTCACCCGGGAGAGAATCCCGTTGAACTGGGCCGAGCGCATGACTTGGCCCTTGGCGAGCTTGATATCGATCGTGGCGAGAAACTCGGCGAGAGTGTCGAGCTTCTCCACCGCGGGCTCGTCGTGGGCTCGGTAGATGAAAGGTTGATGCTTCGCCTCGAGCATCTCTGCCGCCGCGACATTGGCGAGGATCATGAATTCCTCGATCAGCCGGTGGCTGTCGAGGCGGATCGGTGTCACCACACGGGCGACCGTGCCCTGTGGTGTCAGGAGGATCTTGCGCTCGGGCAGATCGAGATCGAGCGGCCCGCGTTTCTCGCGCGCGATCTTCAGGGCTTCGTACGCCGCGTAGAGCGGTGCGAGGACGGTGCTCCGCAGGGGTGCCGTCGTGTCGTCGGGGGCGCCGTCGATCGCGGCCTGAGCTTGCTCGTAGGAGAGCTTCCCCGCCGAGCGCATCATGATACGGTGGAAGCGGTGGTGGAGCTTGTGGCCATCGGCCGCGATCGTCATCTCCACCGCGATCGCGGGACGATCCTCGGCCGGCCGGAGCGAGCAGAGATCGTTCGAGATTCGCTCCGGCAGCATGGGCACCACACGATCCGGGAAATAGACCGAGTTGCCGCGCTCGAGCGCCTCGCGGTCGAGCGGCGAGCCCGGCCGCACATAGGCCGCCACATCAGCGATCGCGACGCGCAGGATGAAGCCGCCCACGTTGGCGGGATCGGGATCCGGCTCAGCATGGACCGCGTCGTCGTGATCCTTGGCGTCGGCCGGGTCGATCGTGACGAAGGGAATATCGCGCCAATCCTCGCGGCCGGCGAGACTAGCCGGAGCCGCGCGCTCGGCCTCGGCAAGCGCGTCCTTGCCGAATGTGTGTGGGATGCGATGCGCGTGGATGGCGACGAGGCTCACCGCGCGCTCGGTGTCGATCGCACCGAGCCGTTCCGTCACGCGCGCCTGCAACAGGCCGAGGCGGGTCGGCCGCAACACATCGACCGCGACGAGATCGCCGCTGCGGGCCTCCCCCTCGGCGCCCGGAGCGACCTCGAGCTCGCCCCGCGCGACGTTACGCTTGTCCACAGGGATCACGCGCCCGCCGCCTCCGGGACGCTCGCGGAAGATGCCGAGGACCTGCGCTCTCGCGCGGGTGAGGAGCTTGATGACGCGCCCGCTATAGGCGGGCTCCCCCGCCGCGGCGCTCGGCAGGAGCTCGACGCGCAGGAGCACGCGGTCGCCCACGGCGGGCGCGGGCGTCCTGGGCCGGGGCTTGCGCGGCAGACCGACCGCGATCCGCGGCGCCCGTCCCTGCTCCTCGTCCCATTCCGCGGGTGCAGCGACGAGATCGCCGTCGCGGTCGCGCGCGACGATGTCGGCGAGCACGACGGAGGGCAGCATGCCGCGCTTGTGCAGGCTTTTTCCCCGCCGCTCGATCGCGCCTTCGGCCTCGAGCTCCTTGAGCAAGCGCTTCAAGGCGATCCGATCATCGCCCGTGATGTCGAAGGCGCGCGCGATCTCGCGCTTGCCGATTTTGCCGGGTCCGCGCTCGCCCGCCGCCTCGCGCTCGCGCGCGATGAAGGCGAGGATATCGTCTCGCGAGGGGAGCGTCCCCTGAGGGTTGCCCGCTTGTGACTTCTTCACGCTGGTGTGTGCTTTCGGTGTCGCGAGGCGGATCGGCTCGACCTGGGCGAGTTTCGCACGAATCCGCACCGTAACCCAATCCAGCACCGCTCGCGCGGTTCACACCTCAGCTGTTGCGGCGGGCGACGAAGCGGGCGGCCTCCGCGAGAACGCCCGTGGCCGAGCCCGCGGGAAGCCGGCCGAGCGCCGCGATCGCCTCGGCCACCAGCTTGTCGCAACGCTCGCGCGCCGCCTCGAGCCCGAGCACGGCGACGAGCGTCGCCTTGTTGCGGCCGGCATCCTTGCCCGCGCGCTTGCCGAGCGCCGCTTCGTCGGCCACGACATCGAGGATATCGTCGGCGACCTGGAAGGCCGCGCCGAGCGCATGGCCGTAGGCGGAGAGCGCCGCCCGCGCCTCTGCATCCGCCCGGCCGAGGATGGCGCCGGCCTCCACCGCATGATGGAGCAGCGCTCCGGTCTTCATCGACTGCAGCCGGATCACCGCCTCGGCCGTGTGCGGCTCGGTCGTCGCCTCGGCCTCGAGATCGAGGACCTGGCCGCCGACCATGCCGCCGACACCGGCCGCTCGCGCGAGTGCATGAACGAGGGCGATGCGGACCGCGGGGTCGGCATGCGTCGCCTCGTCCGAAAGAACGTCGAACGCCAAGGTGAGCAGCGCATCGCCGACGAGGATCGCGGTCGCCTCGTCGAAAGCCTTGTGAACCGTCGGCCGGCCGCGCCTGAGGTCATCGTTGTCGAGCGCCGGCAGGTCGTCGTGGACGAGCGAGTAGCAATGGATCATCTCGACCGCCGCCGCGACGCGGACGACGGCTTCACCCTCGACGCCGAAGAGCCGCGCGGTCTCGACCACGAGGAAGGGACGCAGGCGCTTGCCCCCGCCGAGGCTCGCATAACGCATCGCGTCGAGAAAGCGCGCAGGCCGAAGGGTCTCGCCGGGAAGCGGGGCCGGCGCCAGCAAGGCCTCGAGCCTCCGCTCGGTCGCATCGGCGACAGCGGCGAGCCGCGCCTCGAATTCGGTGTCCATGAAGCCTCCGACGTCGGCGTGCCCGGCACGAATCCCGGCCGGGAAATGTGGATTCGCCGAGCAATCGGGCAAAAATCCCTGTCCTCGGAACGCAGTGATAAACCGTTGCACGAATGACACATGCCGGGGTGGAGCTTCCGCTTGCCCGATCCGCGGCGATCGGTCAAGGCTCGGCCATGCATGCGAGGTCGAGCGGAGGGCATATCTTGGGCTTGCTCGTGCGCCTCTTGCTCGGCGCCGGCGCGGTCGTGGCCCTGGTGCTCGTCGGCCTCCTCGTCGCCTATTCGTTCATGCCGCCGGTCTCCACCTTGATGCTCGCGCGCCGGGCGCTCGGTGAGGAAGTTGACCGAGCTTATGTTCCTCTCGAGCATATCTCGATGGAGTTGCGCAAGGCGGTCGTGGTCTCGGAAGATGCTCGGTTTTGCCGTCACGACGGGGTCGATTGGGAGGCGCTGCGCGGCGTGATCGATGCCGCCGATGCTGACGGGCCGGCGCGTGGGGCTTCGACCCTCACCATGCAGACGGCGAAGAACCTCTTCCTCTGGCCGTCACGATCCTATTTCCGCAAGGCGCTCGAGATTCCGCTCGCGCTCCTCGTCGATGCGGTCTGGCCGAAGCGGCGCATCCTCGAGGTCTACCTGAACATCGCCGAATGGGGAGACGGGATCTTCGGCGCCGAGGCCGCGGCGCGGCATTATTTCGCGAAGAGCGCCGATCGGATCGACACGCGCGAGGCGGCCCTCCTCGCGACCGCGCTGCCTGGCCCGCGCTGGCGCAACGCGGCGCGACCATCACGCGGCCACGCGGCGCTGGCGCGCAAGAACCTCGCGCGGATGCGAGTGGCCGACGCCGACCTCTTCGCCTGCGTGCGGTGAGCACGGCGGGCACGAGTCCCGGCTCAGAAAAGCCCGTCCTTGCCGTAGCCCGCGGTCTCCATCGCATGATGGATCTTGTTCTGGAAGGCCTCGTCCTCGCCTTTGGCGAGAAGCTCGGCATTCGCCGAGATCGCGAGGCACAAGGCCTCGACGCGCGCGATCTCGCTCTTGGCGAAGTCGCCGAGCACATAGTTGTGGACGAGATCCTTGTCGCCGGGATGGCCGATCCCGAGCCGCACGCGGCGATAGCCGTTACCGATATGCGCGCTCAAGGATTTCAGGCCGTTATGGCCGGCATTGCCGCCGCCGGTCTTCACCCGCACCTTGCCGGGGGCGAGATCGAGCTCGTCGTGGAACACCACGACGTTGGCAACGTCGATCTTGAAGAAGCGCACCGCCTCGCCGACGCTGCGCCCCGATTCGTTCATGTAGGTCTCGGGCTTCAGGAGCAGCACGCGCTCGCCGGCGAGCGTGATCTCTCCGAGCTTGCCCTGGAAGCGGGGGCGAAACCCGGCACATGCATTGTCGCGCGCGATGGCGTCGATGACCATGAACCCGACATTGTGGCGATTGCCGGAATAGACCTTGCCGATGTTGCCGAGGCCGACGAAGAGAAGCATGGCGTTCGTCCGCGGCAGGAGCGTGTCGGCCCACCCCTAGAGCATTTTCCGGCGAAGTGGACACCAGTTCGCATTTCGATCTCGATGTCTCGAGTGATCGACATCGATGCGAAAATGTGGCAAAACAAGGATGTAGAGCGGATTACCGATTCCACAGGATCGGAACCCGCTCTACGGCAGGCCGGCCGGACCCTATTTCTTCTTCGCAGGAGCCGCGGCGGGGGCGGCAGCGGCCTTGCCGCCCTTGGCGGCCTTGCCGCCCTTGGCGGCAGCTGCTGCGGCGGCTGCGGCCGGATCCTCGGCCACGACCACGGGCGGCACGATCGTCGCCACGGTGAAGTCGCGATCGCGCTCGACCGGCTTGCAGCCCTCGGGCAGCGGAATGCCCGAAATATGCAGGGATTCCGCGATCTCGAGCTTGGCGAGGTCGGCGACGATCGCATCGGGGATGGCATCGGCCGGCACGCGCATGGCGACCGCATGGCGCACGACGTTCAAGCTACCGCCCTTCTTGAGGCCGGGGCAGATGTCCTGGTTCACGAAATGGACCGGCACCTCGACGCGCAGGCTCGCGCCCGGCTTGAGGCGCATGAAATCGACGTGAAGCGGCTGGTCCTTCACCGGGTCGAGCTGGTAGTCGCGCGGGATCACGCGCTGCTTCCGTCCGTCGATCTCGATCTCGAAGATCGTGGTCAGGAAATGCCCGGCGTAGATGAGCTTGTTCAGCTCACGAAAGTCGAGCGCGATCGGCTCGGCGGGATCGCCCCCGCCATAGATCACGGCGGGAATTCGTCCGTCACGGCGAGTGCTGCGGGCGGCCCCCTTGCCTGTCCCGCCGCGTGCCGTGGCCGTGAGAGTTGTCGTTTCGGCCATGTGGTTGTGCTCGTCCCGGTTTTTAGTGAAGAAAGCTCTGCGCCCGTGCCTCCAGGGGTGCGGAAGGATGCGCAGCGGGGTTTATACTCACGGCTCGGGGCACGCGCAACGGGCGTGCCGCCTCGCGCGAGCTGTCGGGGGCGGCGAGCGGCATATCATGATGGCCGAGCGAGGGGATCCGTGCCGATGAGCGAACGCGATACCGTCCGGATCCTCGGCATAGATCCCGGCCTGCGTCGGATGGGGTGGGGCGTCGTGGATGTCGCCGGCTCGCGGCTCGTGTTCGTTGCGAGCGGCGTCGTAACCTCTCACGCGGGCTCGACGCTGGCGACACGCCTGCGTGGGCTTCACGAAGGCCTCGCCGCGGTCATCCATGCGCACGGGCCAGACGAGGCCGCGGCCGAGGAGACCTTCGTCAACCGCGACCCTCAATCGGCGCTGAAGCTCGGCCAGGCCCGCGCGATCGCTCTCGTCGTTCCGGCGCTCGCGGGGCTTTCCGTCTTCGAATATGCCGCGAACCTGATCAAGAAGACGGTCACGGGGAGCGGCCATGCCGAGAAGGCCCAGATCGCCGCGATGGTGAAGGTGCTTCTGCCGCGCAGCGATGCCGCGAGCGCCGACGCCGCCGACGCACTCGCCGTCGCGATCACCCATGCGCAGCATCGCCGGGCGCGCGGCGCGGCGCCTCCCGGACCCGACGCACCGGGCAACCGCGACGCCTCGGAGGCGAATCCTTCGAAATGATCGGCAAGCTCAAAGGCGTGATCGACGAGATCGGCGAGGATTTCGTGATCCTCGACGTGAACGGGGTCGGATATGTCGTTCATTGCTCGCAGAGGACCCTGCAAGGGCTTCCCCGAGCCGGCGAGCCCGCGACGCTCGCGATCGAGACGCAGCTCAGGGAAGATTCGCTCAAGCTCTACGGCTTTCCGAGCGAGGCCGAGCGCGACTGGTTCCGCCTCCTGCAATCGGTGCAGGGGGTCGGCGCGAGGCTCGCGATCGCGATCGAAGGCGCGCTCGGCGCGCGCGACCTCGCCTCGGCCATCGCTGCCCAGGACAAGGCGGCACTCGCCCGCGCGCCCGGCGTCGGGCCGAAGCTCGCCGCACGCATCGTCGCCGAACTGAAGGACAAGGCGCTGCCTGCCGGAGCGCCCGGCCCTGTCGCGGCACTCCTCGGCGGGCACGCCGGCGGCAAGGCGCCTGCGCCGGCGATCGAGGACGCGATCACGGTGCTCGTCAATCTCGGCTACGGGCGCGCGCAAGCGGCCGCAGCGGTCGCGGCCTCCGCCGCGGTCCTCGGCGATGGCGTCGGATCGGCGGAGCTGATCCGGCGCGGCCTGCAGCGGCTCGCGCAATAGGGGCTCGCCACGCGGCGGGGCGGGTTCTGAGAGTGCGCGCGCGCACGGCGGCGAATTTCGTCTGCTTCTACATTTCCCTCTTCGAGGCCACGCCGCAGGGCACCGATTTGAAGGGACAAGGAAATGCTCGGATATTTCAAGGGATTGATGACCAAGTTCGGGCGCGAGGCCCACGCGATCGCGGACGATTGCGCCAAGTCGCTCGCGACCGTCGTCGCCTTCGCGGATCCTGCCGCGGCGGTCGCGACCGTGCCGTACAAGGGCTCGCGCCTCGCCTGCCGTTGGGTTCACGAACCGATGGGCAATGGGCTGACCTGTGTCTGGGCGGCGGACGAGGCACGGCACGCGGCAGCGCGCAATCGACGTGTGGCGGAAGCCGCGTAAGGTCACGACGAGCAAGGGACTCGATGGACGAACCTGTGGTTCTCGAATGGAGGATCGGGATGACTCTCAAATCGACTCGTAGCTTCCTCTATTGCCTCGTTCTTGGCACCACTACGTCATCTGTGGTCGCTGGCCAGTGGCGATCCTGCCTGTGCGTCATATGATGGTCGGATGTGCCTGTGGGGGATCATTGCAGAAAATGTCGATTTCACAAGGGTCAAGCCGGTGGTGTGCAGTGAGTACCACAGCGCTGTATTTGGTGTGACCGGCTACGAGGATCCGCGATATTGGTGCAGCCTCGCTAGGCTACGGAGCACCTCGTCGGGTCCCGCAGCGCCACCCTCGAAGGCCGTGACCCCTCAGAATCCGAAACGGGGCTTTGGGCAAGGTCATTGGGGAGCGCAGGGTTATGGAGCGAGGAAAGCGCCACCGCCTCCCGCAGTGGCCGCAACTCCCCCGAAACCGGTACCAACGGGACCGACAACGCCAGTACAAGCAATGCTACCGGAAGATGATGATCCCGAATGCGCAAGTTATGCTAGAGAAGCGTTCAACGCTTACCTGGAGATGGACCGATCGAGCAAGTCACACCCGAAGTGTAGATTCGGAGCCGAGATGGCAAAACGATTATAAGGCGCACTACGGCTGGTGCATGAGCAATCCGGGGGAAGCTGCACTGGATCGTGAACGAAGAATCCGCACCCAACACTTGGTGCGGTTTTGCGAAACAGCACGGATGTCGAAACCACGACTAATTCCCTCCGAATAGGAAGGGTAGAGATCAGCGCACCTGTCATAAGCCCCCTGCTCTGCTGCCGGAGACTTGTTTCGGCGGCGGTATGTTGTGAGCTGGCCTCGCCCACGCTCACGAATCGCCATAATTACTAGCTAGCTTGATCGGCTCGGCGACCCCAGCCGGCACGATGGCCGCCCACGCGATTTCCTCCGAGAGGTGGTTCGTGGACCGACAAACGTCGAGAACCACATCTATGTCGAGAACCGCCTTCAACGCACCGATCGGGGGGCACCATGCCGAGGACAGATTCCTACCGACCAATTCACACGTGAGCCAAATAGTCCTTCGTCATGCCGTGTTCCGCTGAGCGCCTTTCGAGTCGACGTTGGTCGGCGTACCCTCGACATTTGAATACTCGGCCCTCGGCGCGCCGCTTTTTTACCTTGACAATTCTTGTGTTCTGATTTTTCTGTCAGGGGAAATGACTCAAGACGTGTACGCTATGGAAATCAAAAAAGACGATATCATCGCGATCCTATACGAAAGTATTAGGGAGCTGAACGAACTGCGTAGCAAAGATCAGCAGCTGGCTTGTGCTCTCGACACGCCCTTGAGCGAGCAGTCGGGACTGGATTCGCTCGGCTTCGTGAACCTGGTGGCGTTGATCGACGAGAAATGCGAGAGCCGGTTCGGCAGGTGTTTCATGGTTCCGGAGGCCGGGGCGTCGGGAGACGATCCCTTCGAGTCCGTGGCCACGCTTGCAGAATATATCGAAAAGGCGATAAACGAACGATCGAGTGCTCGGCTCTAGAGCAATTTCCAGCGAAGCGGACGCCGGTGCGCATTTCGTCGGCGATGGTTCGCAGATTCGATTTCGTCGCTGGCGATCTGCGCTCGTGGCCATTGCGGCTGTCCGCCGTCCCTTCGAGCTATTGCATTCTCCGGCGAGCGGGACGCCCGTTCGCGTCTCGCTGGCGATGCTCCGCAACGGCGACTGCGCAATGCCTCGAACGTTCGACACCGATACGAAATTGCGACAAGGCAAGCAGGTAGAGCTGGCTTCCGATTCGGCCGGATCGGCAGCCGCCCGGGTCGGCTTGTGCCTGGCGGCTATCTCTTTAGGTTGGGAGCATTTGTTGATGACGAGGCAACCTACACGCGGCTTGTTGATCTCCGACTTCAACATTTCCAACCTTTCGGCGTATTTGAGCAACAACACCGATCAGCCGGAAGTGGAGTGTCGCGTCGCTCCTTATGGGCAAATCACGCAGACCCTGCTCGGCCACGATCCCGCGCTCTGGGACCAGGCGCTCGACTTCGTGGTCGTATGGAGCCGGCCCGAATCGGTCCTCGAGTGCTTCGCGACCGCCCTCTCCGGCATCGCGGTCGATTCTGCAGCTCTACTTGCCGAGGTCGACAGCTATTGCGACATGCTGCTGCTCGCCAAGGCGCGCGCACGAGCGGTATTCGTCCCGACTTGGACCATACGAGCGCTGCACCAGGGTCACGGGATGCTCGATCTCGCTCCGGGCGTGGGAGCCGCACGCTTGCTAATGCAGGCGAACTCGAGGCTGCTCGAAAGGATGGACGGCAATGCCAACATCTTCCCCCTCAACGCCGCCAAATGGCTCGAGCTCGCCGGGGACAAGGCCTTCAATCCCCGCTTGTGGTATCTCGCCAAGGTCCCGTTCGGCAACGAATTCTTAAAAGCCTGCGCGCGCGACATCAAAGCAGCGCTGCGCGGGCTTCAGGGACGTGCACGCAAGCTCGTCGTGCTCGACCTGGACGATACGCTGTGGGGCGGTATCGTCGGCGATGTCGGTTGGCAGAATCTCGTGCTCGGCGGGCACGATCCCGTCGGCGAAGCTCTTCTCGATTTCCAACGCGAGCTGAAAGGGCTCGCCCGTCGCGGCATCGTGCTCGGAATAGTCAGCAAGAACGATGAACGGGTCGCACTGGAAGCCATTCGTGAGCATCCGGAAATGGCATTGCGCGAGAAGGACTTTGCGGGCTGGCGGATCAACTGGCGGGACAAAGCTCAGAACGTAGCGGATCTCGCGGCAGAGCTGAACCTCGGGTTGGATGCCGTCGTCTTCATCGACGATAATCCGATCGAGCGCGCGCGCGTGCGGGAAGCGCTGCCCGAGGTTCTCGTGCCGGATTGGCCGGACGACAAGAAGCTCTATCCGCAAGCGCTCCACGGCCTCGACTGCTTCGACAAGCCGATGATAAGCGACGAGGATCGCCAACGGCAGCAAATGTACGCGATCGAGCGCCAGCGTGTGCAGCTCAAGGCTCAGGTGAGCTCGCTCGACGAGTGGCTCCGCACGCTCGATCTCACGGTCACGGCGGAGCCGCTGAACGACGCAAACGTCCGTCGCATCGCTCAGCTCCTCAACAAGACCAACCAGTTGAATCTGTCGACCCGCAGGCTGACGGAAGCGGAGCTCCTCGCCTGGAGCCGTCCGGACAATCGCTGGGTCTGGGGCATCTCCGTTTCGGACAAGTTCGGCGATTCGGGTCTTACCGGCATTCTCAGCCTGGAGATCGACGGGAGGCTCGCCCACATTGTGGATTTTGTGCTGAGCTGTCGGGTGATGGGCCGCAAGGTCGAGGAGACCATGCTTCACCTCGCCGTCGACTGGATCCGCTCGACGCCGGCAAAGGAGCTTCGGGCCACATATCGCGAAACCGAAAGAAACAAGCCGTGCAGGGAATTTTTAGAAGCGTCGGGGATGCGGTGTCAGGACGGGCATTCGTTCTCCTGGAGCGCCGAAGATCCTTATCCTCTCCATCCGGCCGTTACATTGATTCGTGAAGCTGCAATGATTCCAGCGACGCCGTGAGATCGAAACCGTAGGACCGATCGGTGAAAGCCCTCCTCGAGCTGAAAAATCGTACGCTCCAGTTCGTCGCCCATTTCGCGCCGGGGGCTCGTTCGGTGCGCGTCTGGCTGCACAGGTTGCGCGGCGTCAATCTCGGCGAGAATGTCTGGATCGGATACGATGTCCTGCTGGAGACATCGCGTCCTCATCTGATCACGATCGGCGACAATTCCATCGTCAGCATACGTGCCATGCTGATCGCGCATTTCCGCGGGGACGAGGGGATACGCATCGAGGAAGACGTCTTCGTGGGGCCTGGGGCGATCGTGCTGCCGGGCGTCACGATCGGGAGGGGCGCAGTCGTCACGGCCGGCAGCGTCGTTTCGGCCTCCGTGCCACCGATGACCGTCGTTCAGGGCAATCCGGCGCGACCGATTGCGACGTGCGGCGTGACCCTGACCGGCGAAGCGTCCTCGAAGCAGTTTCGTCGGTCGCTGAGACCCGTGAGCTCGGGCCGGCCAGCGAAAGGGGCGCAGTGAGATGCAGCGGAAGACCGTCTACATCCATCCGTCGGTCGAGTCGCTCGATCCGCGCTCGAGGGAGGTCCTCGAACATCTCGCGCCCGTCAGCTTCGCGAGCTGCGCCGACCTCTCGGCGCTCTCGGACGGCAGCGTCGTCCTGAGCCTTTCTTGCGACGATGCCGCGCTCCGCGCACTATCGTCGTCCGGCCTGAATTACTTTCATTCGACGCAGCATGCAGTCGGGCCGCGAGACGAGCACCAAACTCGACTGTTGCGCTTCGCCGACTCTCCTCTACTCGACGAGCTTCTTCGCAATCGCGCGATCGCCCATCGCGAAATTCAGGGCCTGGCGGCTGTCGAGACCGAGGTCGGTGACGAAGTGCTGGCGCAATACGCGGATCGACCTGTCTGGGTCGCGCGGCCGCGCGAGCATTCGATCGGCCACATCGTCTCGGGGCCATTACCGCGCCTCGCCGCGGGCGAGCACGCGTTCGATTACCTCAACGGATATGATTTCATCCAGCTCATGCCGGTGTTGCATTTCCTTCGGCAAGCGGCAATCGACCAGCGTTGGACGAGGCCCCCGATACGCGCCTGCTTCATATTCGACGACCCGAATCTCCGCTGGCCGACATATGGCTGCTTGTCATACCACAAGCTGGCAGACCTCGCGAAAGAGGAAAGGTTCCATGTAACCGTCGCAACGGTCCCTCTCGACGCCTGGGGTGCGCATCCTGGCGTTGCCCGCTTGTTCAGGCAGAACGTCGAATGCCTTTCCTTGCTGATGCACGGCAATAACCATACGTGTGACGAGCTCGGCCAATCCCGCGGCGCGAGGGAGCAATCGAGGCTCGTCTCTCAAGGCCTGCAGCGGATCGAACGCCTGGAAAGAGCCACCGCGCTGCATGTCGACCGTGTGATCGTACCACCACACGAAGCCCTGATCGAGGAAGCCGCCGCGGCGATGCTCTCGCTAGGGGTCGAAGGGGCGTCGCTGTCGGCGTGGTCGTCGCGGCATTGGAACGCGAGCAGGGAATGGCCCGCGACCTTCGGGACCGAGATGGCCGACGTCCTGGCAGGCGGCTTCCCGCTCCTGGGGCGTTACAGGCTCACGCAAGATTGCGAGGGCCCGGCGATCATTTCCGCGTTTCTGGGCAGACCGATCATCCTCTCGGAGCACCACAAGGCGGTCGCCGGCGGGTACGAGCTATTGTCGGCGGCGGCGGCAGTCGTCAATGGGCTCGGCGCCGTCGTCTGGAGCGGTCCCGAGGCAATGCTACGTGCCAATTATCTCAGCCGCGTCGAGGGTTCCAGCCTGTGGGTGGCGCCCTATTCGTGCAGGATGGAGCTACGCGTGCCGGAGGGCGTCAGCTCCGTCACCTTGGCCGGCCTCGGCGGATATTCTCGACAGTTCGAAACGGGATTTCGGGTCATTCGCCGCACGCCGGGGACGGATATCGCCGAGCAGCATGCTCGGTTGGGCGAGCCATTCGAAGCTTGTCCCGGCGAGACCATTACCTTGGCTTCACCGGAGCTCGGCGCGGCGCAGGACCAGGCGGTCCCCGGACCGAAATTGTCATTGGGCGCACTCTCCCGACGGGTGCTGTGCGAAGTGCGCGATCGCTTGGAAGGATATATGGTGCCGAGGTGAGCGCTCGGCAACGTCGCAGGCAGCCGGGAAGGACAGATTGCGGCGCGATTCTCGCTTGGCCGGGACGATCGCGGCTTCCCCGTCGCGCCCGAGCGCAAGCGACATGACCAAAGTTCTCTTCATCGAGCACGACGGCACCGAGCATCCGGTCGAGGCCGAGGACGGCGCGATCCTCATGCGCGTCGGCCAGCACTTCGAGATCCCGACCATTCGCGGCGAATGCGGAGGCACCTGCAGCTGCGGCTCCTGCCATGTCTATGTCGACGAGGCTTGGCTGCCCAAGCTGAAGCCGCCCCACGAGCTCGAGCAGATGATGATCGACAGCCTCGCGCTGACGAAGCGCGACAACAGCCGCCTCACCTGCATGATCCTGGTCACGCCCGAGCTCGACGGGCTCGTCCTGCGCCTGCTCGACCCGAGCATCTGAAAAGCCCGCCTTATTTCCTCTCCAGGAAGGATCGCAACGCGGCCTTGGCCTCGTCCGAGCCAAGAGCCTCGGCGAAGCAGCGACCCTCCACCTCGATCCTGGCCAGCACCTCGGCGCGGTCGCCGCGGATCAGCCGACGCGTCGCGGCGAGCGCCGCGCGGGGCTTCGCGGCGAGCCGCTCGGCTTTAGCGACGGCATGGGCGCGCAGCTTGCCGGCGGCGACGATCTCGTTCGCGAGGCCGAGCCGCAGCGCCTCGTCGGCCGAGATCCAGTCCCCGAGCAGCAAAAGCTCGCTCGCCTTGGCGAGACCGATCCGCCGGGGCAGGAGCAGCGACGAGGCGGCCTCGGGCACGAGGCCGAGATCGACGAAGGGCATGCGCAGCGTTGCGCCCGGCGACACATAGACGAGGTCGCAATGGAGGATCAGCGTCGCGCCGATGCCGACGGCCACGCCATCGACCGCGGCGATCATGGGGGTCTCACAGGCGGCGAGGGCCTCGACAAAGCCGAAGGCCGGAAGCTCGAGCCCCGACCCGCTCGCCTCCAGGAAATCGGTGAGATCGTTCCCGGCGGAAAACGCGCCGCCCGCGCCGCGAAAGACGATCGCGCCGACCGTCTCGTCGCGGTCCGCTTCGTGGATCGCGCGCGTCGCCGCCCCGTACATGGCGCCCGTCAGCGCATTCTTCTTCTCCGGACGGTCGAAGGTGATCACGAGAGCCCGGCCGTCGCGCTCGATCACGACGTTGTCCGGGTGATCGGTGCGCATAGGTCGCCCTCCGGCTCAGATCGCGAGCGCGAGATCGCAGGCGAGGACCGAAGCAGCGCCGCGGGTCACGGAAAGCTCGAGGCCGGTGGCGCCGCTGGCGATGTGGTCCGCGAAGAACCGCGCCGTCGCGATCCTCGTGGCGAGCACGGGATCGCTCGCGCCGCTGCCAAGGCTTTTCTGCGCGGCGAGCGCTCTCCGCGCGAGGGCCGTGCCGCCGCGGGCGAGGGCGAAGAGCCGCAGATATGGCGTCGCCCCGGCGAGCGCATCGTCGGGCGCGGTCCTCGCCACGTCCACCATGAACAAGGTCGCGCGCTCGAAGGCCTCGACGGCCTCGAATAAGCGGCCTTCCATCTCCCCGAAGCCTTCGGCGTTGGTCTGTTGCAGCGCATCGAGCACCGCGCGCATGTCGGCGATCTCGCGCCGTATCGCCTCGCCGCCCGAAAGGCCGAGCTTGCGCGTCGCGAGATCGATCGCCTGGATCCCGTTGGTCCCCTCGTAGATCGCGGCAATCCGCGCATCGCGCATGAATTGCGCGGCGCCGGTCTCCTCGATGAAGCCCGCGCCGCCATGGACTTGCACGCCGAGCGAGGCGACCTCGTTCGCGATATCGGTCGCGAAGGCCTTGGCGACGGGGGTCAGGAGCGAGGCTCGGTCCGCGGCGATCCTGCGCGCCGTCGCGTCCGCGGCGCGGCGCGCGCGATCGATCGAGGCCGCCGCGAGGAAGCAGATCGCGCGGGCGGCGGCGATCAGCGCCTTCATCGTCATCAGCATGCGGCGCACGTCGGGGTGCTCGACGATCGCGCAGGGTCCATCCCCGCCGCCCGCCCGCGACCGCCGCCCTTGCCGCCGCTCGTGCGCATAGGCGAGCGCCTTCTGGAACGCCCGCTCGGCGATCCCGACGCCTTGCACGCCGACATTGAGCCGCGCATTGTTCATCATGGTGAACATGGCGGCGAGGCCTTTGTTCTCCTCCCCGACGAGAAAGCCGATCGCGCCGTCCCGGTCGCCATAGGCCATGGTGCAGGTGGGCGAGGCATGGATGCCGAGCTTGTGCTCGAGCGCGACGCAGCGAACATCGTTGCGGGCCCCGAGCGATCCGTCGGTCTCGACCAGGAATTTCGGCACGAGGAAGAGCGAGATGCCGCGGGTGCCCTCGGGGGCGCCGGGGATCCTTGCCAGCACGAAATGGACGATGTTCTCGGCCATGTCGTGGTCGCCGTAGGTGATGAAGATCTTGCTGCCGAAGAGCTTGTAGGTCCCGTCGGTCTGCGGCTCGGCCCGGGTGCGCAGCGTCGAGAGATCGGAGCCGGCTTGCGGCTCGGTGAGGTTCATCGTGCCGGTCCATTCGCCGGAAACGAGCTTCCTCAGATAGATCGACTTCAGCGCTTCGCTTCCATGGGCGTGCAGGGCATCGACCGCCGCGAGAGTCAAGAGCGGGCAGAGGCCGAAGGCCATGTTCGCCGCGTTCCAGATTTCGAGGCAGGCGACGTCGAGCAGAAACGGCAGGCCCGTGCCGCCGACATCGGTCGGGGCGGCGATCGCGTTCCAGCCGCCGGCCGCCCATTGCTTGTAGGCCAAAGCCCAGCCTGGGACGGTGCGGACCTCGCCTCCCTCGAGCGTCGCGCCGTGCTTGTCGCCGGCACTGTTCAGAGGGGCGAGCACATTCTCGGCGAAGCGCGCCGCCTCGGTCAGCGTCGCCTCCGCGAGACCGTCGCCGAGGTCCGCGTGAACGTCCTCGGCCGGCCCTCCGTCGGGGCGCGCGGCCTCGGTCACGGCGAGGAGAATCTCGGCGATGGGCGCGCGATAGGTCATATCCTGCTCCGCTACTCGTCGAGCCGCCTAGAGCCCGTTCGATCCAATTGGATCGGAACGCGCTCTACATCCTCGAAATTGTCGCATTTTCACGACGTGAACCGGAGACCACTTCGCTGGAAAATGCACTAGGCGCGGGCCGAGGTCCGCCGAGAAGACATGCGCGACGCGAGGAGACTTATCAAGCCTTGCGCAAGCGGCGCGTCCGGCGCTTCATCGCGCCATGAAACCATTGCTCGAACCGCCTGCTCGCACGCTCGTCCGGCGTGCCGCCGATCCGAAAGGGATCGCCGAGGCCGCCGAAATCTTGACGAAGGGGGGCCTCGTCGCCTTTCCGACCGAGACGGTCTACGGGCTCGGGGCGGACGCGACCTCCGAGGCCGCCGTCGGGCGTATCTTCGCGGCCAAGGGCCGGCCCGACGTCAATCCGCTCATTGCCCATGTCCCGAGCCTCGATGTTGCCCGCGCACAGGGCGAATTCTCGCGCGACGCCTCGAGGCTCGCCGAGGCCTTCTGGCCGGGGCCTTTGACGCTCGTCGTCCCGGTCGCGCGGGGGACCAGCGTGTGCGCTCGGGCGCGGGCGGGGCGCGACACAATTGCGCTCAGGGTGCCGGCGCACCCGGTCGCGGTCGCGCTCGTCACAGCCGCGGGGCTCCCGATCGCCGCGCCTTCGGCCAATCGGTCCGGGCGCGTGAGCCCGGTGACAGCGGCGCATGTCCTCGACGACCTCGACGGACGCGTCGATCTCGTCCTCGACGGCGGGCGCTGCCCCGAGGGCCTCGAGTCGACCATCGTCGCTTGCCTCGACGGGCCGCCCCGGCTCCTGCGCTCGGGCGCCGTCTCCCGCGCCGCGATCGAGGCCGCGCTCGGGTTCGCCCTGGCCGAGCCCACGGTGGCCGAGCATATCCTCGCGCCGGGCATGCTCGCCTCGCATTACGCGCCGCGCGCGCATCTGCACCTCGGCGCGACCGAGCTTCGCGACGGCGAAGCCGGGCTCGATTTCGGCGGAACCTTTCCCGAGGGCACGCATGTCCGCGACCTGTCGCCGGCCCGTGACCTCGAAGAGGCGGCTCGGAACCTCTTTCTCTACCTTCGTGAGCTCGATGCGCTCGGATACGAGGTGATCGCGGTCGCGCCGATCCCGCGTGAAGGCCTGGGCGAGGCGATCAACGACCGGCTCGCCCGCGCCGCCGCGCCGCGGCCCTGAGAGGAACCGGCAAGCGCTTCAGAGCGGGATGAGGAAAAGTTGATACCGGTTTTCCGGCGCAATCGCGTTTACGCAGATTGCGTAAACTTATCTGCGTATCCTGCTCTAAACTTGTGGAATCGATTACGTTTCATGACTTTTGATCGAATCGATCCAAAGTCATCGTGATCTAGCCACGGGACGCGGCGCCGAGGTAAGATCGCAAGCCATTGGAGTGCACGGACCCACACGATGAACGCGCAAGTGGGCAACGCCCAGGAACCCAAGCCCTATGACCCTCTGGCCGAGGCGAAGGAGCTCCTGCGCGCGACCCGTTCGGGCACCCTCGCGACCACGACGCCCGAGCACACGCCTTTCGCGAGCCTCGTCACGGTCGCGACCATGCCGGACGGCAGCCCGATCCTTCTCGTGTCTCGGCTCGCGGCGCATACCCGCCACCTCGAGGCGGATCCGCATCTCTCCCTGCTTCTCGCCAGGACCGGCAAGGGTGACCCGCTCGCCCATCCGCGTCTGACGCTCGAGGGTGCCGCCGCTCGCGTGAGCGAGCCGGACGCGCGCGCGGCGCTCCGCGCCCGGTTCCTGTCGCGGCATCCGAAGGCGGAACTCTATGCCGATTTCCCGGATTTCTCTTTCTGGCGCGTGACGGTCGAGCGCGCACATCTGAACGGCGGTTTCGCCCGTGCGGCGAGCTTCGACGGAACTGCCCTTACGACGCCGCTCGACGGCGCAGAAAGCCTGGTCGCGGCCGAGGGCTCCGCACTCGGCCACCTGAACGCGGATCACGAGGATGCGCTCGCCCTCTACGCGACCGTCTTGGCGGGGGAGCTGCCCGGCGCGTGGCGCGCGACCGGGCTCGATCCCGAGGGCCTCGACCTCGCCTGCGGCGATCGAACCGCGCGCATCGTCTTTCCGGCGCCCGTTCGAACGCCCGAGGCCTTGCGGCAGGTCCTCGTCGAGCTCGCTGCCAGCGCGCGGAGCGCCGCGCCGAACGAGGCGCCCGAGCCGCATTGAGCTTTGTGCCGCGGCGACGATGTGCTACAGAGTTTTCGGCGACAAAAATCTCGGGCTGAACCGTTCCTCGGTTCAGCCCGAAGCATTTTGCACCTGCCGAGGCAGCCTATCTTTCGCACAATCGCCTATCCTATGCGCAATGATCTTGACCTTGATCAATGAACATCCGTCGCGGATCGTGCATTTGCTGGGGTCCAGCCTTTTGGAGAATTTGCGATGTTCGAGACCGGTCCCTTGAATCCTTCCCGTTCTGCTGCGCGGTTCGGAGTCCGGAACTCGAAGGGGATCTTTTACAATCTCGACGCTCCGCACCTCGCCGAGGAGTCATTGCACCGCGGCGAGACCGTGCTCGCGAGAGGCGGTGCGCTCGTCGCCGAGACGGGCGCGCATACCGGGCGGGCACCGAAGGACAAGTTCATCGTGCGTGACGCGCTCACCGGACCTGCGCTCTGGTGGGAGAACAACAATGCCATGGGCGTCGAGCCGTTCGACCGCCTCCATGCCGACATGATCGCCCATGCGAAGGGCATGGATCTCTTCGTCCAGGACCTCTACGGCGGCGCGGATCCCGAGCACCGAGTGAAGGTCCGCGTCATCACCCAATATGCCTGGCATTCGCTCTTCATCCGCAACCTCCTGATTCGGCCGTCTAGGGCCGAGCTCGAGACCTTCGTCCCGGATCTGACGATCCTCGACCTGCCGTCCTTCCGCGCCGATCCGGAGAGGCACGGCTGCCGCTCGCAAACCGTCATCGCCGCCGACTTCAGCCGCAGGATCGTGCTGATCGGCGGCACGAGCTATGCCGGCGAGATCAAGAAATCGGTGTTCGGTTACCTGAACTTCATTCTCCCCCCGAAGGGCGTGATGCCGATGCACTGCTCGGCCAATATCGGCCCCGAGGGCGATACCGCCTTGTTCTTCGGCCTGTCGGGGACCGGGAAGACGACGCTCTCGGCGGATTCGTCGCGGACCTTGATCGGCGACGACGAGCACGGCTGGAGCCAATCGGGAGTCTTCAACTTCGAGGGCGGCTGCTACGCCAAGGCGATCAAGCTCTCCCGCGAGGCCGAGCCGGAGATTTTCGCGACGACCGAGCGGTTCGGCACCGTGATGGAGAACGTGGTCCTCGATCCCGAGACCCGGATGCCCGACTTCGACGATACCTCGAAGACCGAGAATACGCGGATCGCCTATCCACTCGATTTCATCGCCAATGCCTCGGCGACCGGCCGCGGCGGGCACCCGCGGAACATCCTGATGCTCACCTGCGACGCCTTCGGGGTCCTGCCGCCGATCGCACGGCTCGATCCGGCCCAGGCGATGTATCATTTCCTGTCGGGATATACCGCCAAGGTCGCCGGCACCGAGAAAGGCGTGAGCGAGCCGCAGGCGACCTTCTCGACCTGCTTCGGTGCGCCCTTCATGCCGCGCAACGCCTGCGAATACGGCAACCTCCTGCGCGACCTCATCGCCACCCACGAGGTCGATTGCTGGCTCGTCAATACCGGCTGGACCGGCGGAAGCTACGGGACGGGGCGGCGCATGCCGATCCAGGTGACCCGCCGGCTTCTGCGTGCGGCACTCGACGGATCCCTCGCCAAGGTCGCCTATCGGAAGGATCCCTTGTTCGGGCTTTCGGTGCCGCTCGCGGTGCCGGAGATCGACTCAAGCATCCTCGACCCGGTCAAGACCTGGTCGGACCCGAAGTCCTTCCACGCGACGGCCACGAGGCTCGTCGAGATGTTCCGGGCGAACTTCGTCACCTTCGAGCCGCATGTGGATATCGTGGTGCGGCAGGCTCAGCCGGCGATCGCCGCCTGAGCCTCTGGAGCAATTTCCAGCGAAGCGGTTACCGCTTCGCGTCGCTGGCGATGTTTCGCAACAGCCATATCGCAATGCAAAATTGCGCCAAGACAAGAACGGAGAGCTGCCTTCCGATTTCCATCGGATAGGGAAAGCAGCTCTGGGCGCGTGAGCTTTGCGAGGCTCAGAACTTCACGATCAGATCACCGGCCAAGGTGAACTGCGAATGGAAGGTCCCGCCGTTGAACGGCGTCGTGTTGTTCAAGGAGCGGTCGTAGCGGATTTCCGGGCGAACGATCAGGCCCTTGATGAAGGGAAGACCGTCCGGAATCGGCGGCGTGATGTTCAATCCCGCGGTGAGCTCGAGATAGGTCGTCGGCACCGTGAAGATCGCCGTGTTCGGGAAGCCCCACTGGGCGTTGGCGAAATCGAAACGACCCGGGAAGGCGGCGACGAAGAAGCCGTTCTGGTCACGCCAGATCTCGGCGCGTCCGACGATCTTCAGCCAGTCGGTGATCGCGAAGGCCGCATATTGCGCCATGCCGAAGCCGGTGGCGTTGAAGGCGTCGTCCTTGATGTAGTTCAGGTCCGAGATGAAGGTGAGCCTGTCGGTCGCCTTCCAGATGACGGTAATGTCGTTGAGGTAGCGCAGGCTGTTGTTCGGGTTGCAGGCGCAGGCCTCGCGGGTTCCTATCGTATCCGGGTTCTCGGCGCCGATATGGGTCGTCCCGAGGACCGTGAGAGCGCCATCGAACAGGTTGAGCCCGATGCCGCCGTGGAAGGAGGCCGCGCCGTTGTTGTCACCGAGCCGATACCCGAGCGCGGTGTTCACGCCCGACGTGACGCCGGCGTGAATGTCGAGCCAAGGCGTCACGTGGCTCGTGGTCATGATGCCCGTATGGATGAGCGGGATGCCGAAGTTGAAGATATAGGAATGCGAGTAGAGCAGGTTGTCGGGTGCGTAGATGACCTCCGCGCCTTCGTAGGTCGCGAACTGGCCGCCCTTGATGTCGATGCCACCCTGGAAGAGCCATGGCGTATGGAGCTGGAGATTGGCTTCGACGACAGCGACCTGCGCCGTCGCATTGACGGCGTAGTCGAGCTCGCCGAGGTAATGGACGTAGCGCGCATCCGTGCCGTACATGAACTGGAACTTGAACCCGAGATCATAGTCGGGCGACGTCGGGTCGATCGGGCGCTGGACCATCAGCACGCCCTGGTTGAATAGGACAGTGTTGGCCTTGTCGGTGAACAGCTGGCCGAAGTTCAGCCCATCGATCGGATAGGACGGGTTGAGGGTGAGCCCGGGATTGACGATGCCCGACAGCTCCACGGTGCTCCACCATGACGGCGGTGACGGGGGGGCCGGTGCAACGTCAGCGGCGGACGCGGGAGTCCCGAAGGCTCCGAGGTACGCTCCTCCAA
This sequence comes from Beijerinckiaceae bacterium, assembly GCA_024304885.1. Classification (GTDB taxonomy): domain Bacteria; phylum Pseudomonadota; class Alphaproteobacteria; order Rhizobiales; family Beijerinckiaceae; genus Methylocapsa. The sequence continues at coordinate 856,245 of JALJOM010000003.1, read as the reverse complement.
GGAGCAAGCTCGCGCCGACCCGGGACGCGAGAGAATGGTTACGCAGGCATGGCATAGTCGGACACCTCACGGCACAATTGACAAGATGCCGCTAGGGTGCGCTCCCGAAAGGAAAATGCAATAAAAGCCCAATATGTGGATGTTCTTATTTCATGGTGCGATGCACGCCTGCAACAGCCGATCCCTACCGGCTCGGTCGGCTCATTCTGCAAACCTTCAAACTGATGTCTAGAATATCAAGCTCACGGACCGATCTGCAACAACGGGTGATTTCTGTAGAGGTCGAGCTGATCTCATTCGTGAATCATACGCCCATTCGTCGAGAATCGCCGTAGCTTTAGGTCATTCGTCCTATTTGATGTCTCGATCACGTTTCATGACTGTGGATCGGGTTCCCACTTCCGCAAGACCCGACTCGACCCGAAGACGCCCGGCTCGTCAGAATGCCAGGGCCTTGGCCTCCTTCACCCCCGGCAGGCCTTTCACCCCTTCGAGCACCTTTTCCGGAACCGCGCCGTCCACCTCGACGAGGGCGACCGCCGAGCCGCCCTCGCGGTCGCGGCCGAGCGCGAAGGTCGCGATATTGATCGCGGCATTGCCGAGGAGACTCGCGAAGCGGCCGATGAAGCCGGGCTTGTCCACGTTCGACACATAGATCATCGTCGGCGCGACGACGGCATCGACTTCGATCCCGTTGACCGAGATGATACGCGGCTTGCCGTCGTGAAAGACGGTTCCCGCCACGGTCCATTCGTGGCCTTCCATCGAGACCGCGAGCGTGACGAGCGATTCGTAGTCGGCCTCGGCCTCCCTCGTCACCTCGTCGATCACGATGCCGCGCTCCTTGGCGACGGCGGGGGCGGAGACGACGTTCACGTCCGCGAGCAGCGGGCGCAGCAGGCCCGCGATGGCCGAGGCGGTCAGTGCCTTGGTCTTCAGATGCGCGACATTTCCTTCGTAGGTGATGCTGACCTTCTTGATTCCGCAGTCGACGAGCTGCCCCGCGAACGAGCCCAGCCGTTCGGCGAGCGCGATGAAGGGTCTGAGCTTCGGCGCCTCCTCGGCCGTGATCGAGGGGAAGTTCACAGCGTTCGAGATCGCACCGCGGACGAGGTAGTCCGAGATTTGCTCGGCGACCTGCAGGGCCACGTTCTCCTGCGCCTCGCTGGTCGAGGCGCCGAGGTGGGGCGTGCAGACGACGTTCGGATGGCCGAAGAGCGGGTTCTCGACCGCGGGCTCCTGCACGAAGACGTCGAAGGCGGCGCCGGCGACATGGCCCGAATCGAGCAATGCGCGCAGCGCCTGCTCGTCGACGAGCCCGCCGCGCGCGCAATTGATGATCCTCACCCCTTTCTTCGTCTTGGCGAGGTTCTCGTCCGAGAGAATATTCTTCGTCTGCGCCGTCATCGGCACATGCAGCGTGACGATGTCCGCCTTGGCGAGCAAGGGCTCGAGCTCGACCTTCTCGACGCCGAGATCGATCGCTCGCTCGGGGGTCAGGAAGGGATCATAGGCCAGGACCCGCATATGCAGGCCGATCGCGAGGTCGGCGACGATCGAGCCGATATTGCCGCAACCGATGACGCCGAGCACCTTGCCGGAAATCTCGACCCCCATGAACCGGTTCTTCTCCCATTTGCCGGCTTGGGTCGAGGCATCGGCCATCGGGATCTGCCGGGCGAGCGCGAACATCAAGGCGATGGCATGCTCGGCCGTCGTGATCGAGTTGCCGAAGGGCGTGTTCATCACGATGATGCCCTTCGCGGTCGCCGCCGGGATATCGACATTGTCGACCCCGATGCCGGCCCGGCCGATTACCTTGAGGTTGGGCGCCCGCTCGAGCAGCTTCGCCGTAACCTTCGTCGCCGAGCGAATCGCCAAGCCATCGAAGCCGCCGATCGCTTCGGCGAGCTTCTCCTTGTCCTTGCCGAGCTCGGGCCGGAACGTGACCTCGACGCCGCGATCCTCGAAGATCGCGATGGCCGCGGGCGAGAGTGCATCGGAAATCAGAACACGCGGAGCCATGGGAAGCCTCCCCGAGCGGTCGCCGATCCGGCGGAGTCGGAAACCCGCTCTAAAACCTTGTCTCGTCGCGATGGCGCGACACGAGCCGAGGTCCGGCTCGCTGGAAATTTGTCTCGGGCGAAGCAAGGCGCAGGCGACCGGCCTCGGGTGAGCCGAACCGGCTCGAGGACGAGGACCCTGCGCGTCGCAAGCAAAGATCGCATGACGGCGACCCCGGGAGCCGGTCCCGTGATCAGGCGGCCTTGGTCAGGTCGGCCTTGACGCTCGCGAAGGCGAAGTCGAGCCAGTGGGTGAGCGCCTCGATGTCGCTCGTCTCGACCGTTGCCCCGCACCAGACCCGCAGGCCCGGCGGCGCATCACGGTAGGACCCGATATCGTAGGCGATATGCTCCTTCTCGAGGAGGCTCGCGATCGCCTTGGCGAAGGCGGCATGCCCTTCCGGGGACAAGGCGGTGACCGCAGGATCGACGATCTCGAGACAGATGCTCGTGTTGGATCTGATGCTCGAGTCCTTCGGAAGGAAATCGACCCAGGGGGTGCGCTCCACCCAATCCGAGAGCGCCTTCGAGTTCCGGTCCGCGCGGGCGATCAAGCCTTCGAGCCCGCCCTCGGCCTTGGCCCAGTGCAGCGCCTCGATATAGTCCTCGACGCAGAGGAGCGAAGGCGTGTTGATGGTCTCGCCCTCGAAGATGCCCTGATTGAGCTTTCCGCCCTTGGTCAAGCGGAAGATTTTCGGGAGCGGCCACGGCGGCGTGTAGGTCTCGAGCCGTTCCACCGCGCGCGGCCCGAGAATCAACATGCCGTGGCCGGCCTCGCCGCCGAGCACCTTCTGCCAGGAGAAGGTCGCGACATCGAGCTTCGTCCAGTCGAGCTTCTGAGCGAAAGCCGCCGAAGTAGCGTCGCAGATGGTGAGACCCTTGCGATCGGCTGGGATCCAATCCCCGTTCGGCACGCGAACGCCCGCGGTGGTGCCGTTCCAGGCGAACACCACGTCATGATCGAAATTCACCGCGGAGAGATCGGGCAGCTGCCCGTAGGGAGCGACCAGGCCGCGCGCATTCTCGATCTTCAATTGCTTGACGACGTCGCTGACCCAATCGCCGGAGAAGGCTTCCCACGCGAGAACAGCGACCCCACGCGTGCCGAGGAGCGACCACAGCGCCATCTCCACGGCGCCGGTATCGGAGGCGGGGACGATGCCGATGCGATAGTCCGTGGGAACCTGCAGGACCTCTCGGGTCAGGTCGATTGCGAGCTTCAGGCGCGCCTTGGCGGATTTGGCGCGATGCGAGCGGCCGAGCGGCGCGTTCGCGAGCTTCTGCAGGGACCAGCCCGGGTGCTTGACCGTCGGCCCGCAAGAAAATTGCGCGCGGGCGGGCCGCGCGGCAGGACGTGCAGAATTCATTTCACCATCCTTTCAGATGGGCGCCTTTCGTTGGGGAAAGGTGTCCCATCGATAAACGTAGGCGGGAACGAGACCTTGGTCAAGCGGATGGACGGACGACACCGCCGAATCGGCGCGATCCCGCCCCCGCCCCCGATTGACTTCGCCGGGGCCGGCATCCAACATCGGCGGGGCCGGTCGCGGTTGCGGAACAGGGTCCTGTGAAGCGCCGTCGTGCCGGCTTCATCGGCGCGTCAACGTGATCGACAAGCTCGAATTTCTCATAGCGCTCGCCCGCGAGCAGAGCTTCAGCCGCGCGGCCGAGGTCTGCGGCGTCACCCAGCCGACCTTCTCGGCCGGGATCAAGCAGCTCGAGGACACGCTCGGGGTTCCCCTCGTGAACCGCACGTCGCGGTTCCACGGCCTGACGCCCGAAGGCGAGCGCGCGCTCGAATGGTCGAAGCGGATCGTCGCCGATGCGCGCGCCATGCGCCAGGACGTGCGCTCGAGCCGGGCCTCGCTCGACGGGCACCTGAAGATCGCCGCGATCCCGACCGTCCTCGGCATGGTGACGAGCCTCACGACCCCATTCCGGGTCAAGCATCCGGCGGTGCGCTTCACCATCCTGTCGCTCTCGTCGCGCGAGATCCTGTCGATGCTCGACAGCTTCGAGATCGACGCCGGCCTCACCTATCTCGACAACGAGCCGATCGGCCAGTTCAAGACCATCCCCCTCTACAACGAGCAATATCGGCTCTTGACCTCGGTTCATTGCCCGCTCGGCGAGCGCGCGAGCGTGACCTGGTCGGAGGTTGCCTATATCCCTCTGTGCCTCTTGACCCCGGACATGCAGAACCGGCGCATCATCGACCGCCTTCTCGGCAATGCCAACGCCCCTCCCATGCTCGAGTCGAACTCGATGGTCCTCTTGTTCGCGCATGTGCGCACGGGACGCTGGGCGAGCATCATGCCGGAGAAATTCGCCGAGGTGCTGGGCCTCCCCGAGCCCTTGCGCTCGATCCCGATCGTCGCGCCCCGCGAGGTCCACAAGATCGGGCTCGTCGTCGCCCGTCGCGAGCCGATGTCGCCTCTCGTGCAGGCGCTCTGTGCCGAGGCGCAGAAGATTGCCATCGGCGACTGAGCCCGCCTAGAGCGGTTTCCGATCCGGTTGAATCGGAAACCGGCTCTACAGTCTTGTTTTGTCTCAACTTCGCATCGATGTCGATCCCTCGAAACATCGAGATCGCTATGCGAACCGGCGTCCGGTTCGCTCGAAATTTCTCTAGATCCCGATGACTTTGGATCGAATCGATCCAAAGTCATGAAACGTGATCGATTCCAAAAGTTTAGAACGGGACGCGGGCGGAAAACCGGTGTCCGCTTTTCCTCATCCCGCTCAAAATTCCGAGATTGGAACGATAAGAATTCCCGATCGGGGTACCGGACAGCTTTATTGATCTGGCCACGCTAGGCCCTAAAAGTCCAAGGAAGCAAGGAACAAGCGCGAGAAAAGGGAAGGATTGCATGCCCGAGGCCGTCGCCTGGAACGAACCGCGTGCAAAGGCGATCCTCGCCGAATTTTCGGGCCTCGAAGGGCCGATGCTGCCGATCCTGCATGCCCTGCAGGAGGAGTTCGGCTATATCGACGCTGCCGCGATCCCGTTGATCGCCGAGACGCTCAACCTCAGCCGCGCCGAGGTCCATGGCGTCGTCACCTTCTACCATGATTTCCGCCACGAGCCCGCCGGCCGCCATGTCCTGAAGCTCTGCCGCGGCGAAGCCTGCCAGAGCATGGGCAGCGAGGCCCTCGCGGCCGAGACTCTCCGCGATCTCGGCGTCGCTTGGCACGGCACCACCACCGACCGCGAATTCACGGTCGAGCCCGTCTATTGCCTCGGCCTCTGCACTCTTTCCCCCTCCGCGCTGCTCGACGGCGAACCCCTGGCCCGGCTCGACCGTGGCACCCTCGTCGAGGCGCTCGAGGAGGTCCGTGGGCAATGACACGGATCTTCGTCCCAAAGGATGTCGCAGCGCTCGCCGTCGGAGCCGACAAGGTCGCGGCCGAGATCGCAGCCGAAGCGAGGAAGCGCGGCGCCGAGGTCGAGATCATCCGCACCGGCTCGCGCGGCATGCTCTTCCTCGAGTGCCTGGTCGAGGTCGAGACACCCTCAGGACGGATCGGCTACGGGCCGGTCACCCGCAAGGACGTCCCGAGCCTGTTCGACGCCGGATTTCTCGACGGGCGCGGGCATCCGCTTTGGATCGGCAAGCCCGAGGATCATCCCTACCTCGCCCGCCAGACCCGCCTGACATTTGCAAGGTGCGGCGTCATCGATCCGCTTTCGCTTTCTGATTATGCGGCTACGGGCGGCTGGCGCGGCCTTTCTCGGGCACTCGAGATCGGCGCCGCGGCGACGATCGGCGAGGTCACGAAGTCGGGCCTGCGCGGGCGCGGCGGCGCGGGCTTCCCGACCGGCATCAAATGGAAGACCGTCGCCGATTGCCCGGCCGATCGGCGCTATGTGGTCTGTAATTTCGACGAGGGCGACAGCGGCACCTTCGCCGACCGGATGATCGTCGAAGGCGATCCCTTGGCGCTCGTCGAAGGCATGACCATCTGCGCTCTCGCCGTCGGCGCGACCAAGGGCTATGTCTATTGCCGCTCGGAATATCCGCATGCGGCCAAGACCTTCGCGCAGGCGCTCGAGATCGCCCGGGCCGAAAGCTACCTCGGGCCGGATATCCGCGGCTCGGGCCTCTCCTTCGACATCGAGATCCGCATGGGCGCCGGCGCCTATGTCTGCGGCGAGGAGACGGCGCTGCTCGAGAGCCTCGAGGGCAAGCGCGGGATCGTGCGGGCGAAGCCGCCGCTCCCGGCCCACAAGGGCCTGTTCCAGAAGCCGACCGTCGTCAACAACGTGCTCTCCTTCGTCGCCGTGCCCCACATCCTGGCCGAGGGCGGCGAGCATTACGCGAGCTTCGGCATGGGGCGCTCGCGCGGCACCATGCCCCTGCAGATCGCCGGCAATGTCCGCTACGGCGGCCTCTTCGAGACGGCCTTCGGCCTGACCCTCGGCGAGATCGTCGAGGAGATCGGCGGCGGAACCCGCTCCGGCCGGCCCGTGCGCGCCGTGCAATGCGGCGGCCCCCTCGGCGCCTATTTTCCGCCGGCCCTGTTCGACACGCCCTTCGACTACGAGGCTTTCGCCGCGCGCGACGGGCTCATCGGCCATGGCGGGCTCGTCGTCTTCGACGATACCGTCGACATGGCGCAGATGGCGCGTTTCGCCATGGAGTTCTGCGCGGTCGAGAGCTGCGGCAAGTGCACGCCCTGCCGGATCGGCTCGACCCGCGGCGTCGAGGTGGTCGATCGCATCGGCGCCGGCGTGAAGCCCGCCGAGAATCTCGCCCTGCTCGAGGACCTCTGCCAGACCATGAAGCTCGGCTCGCTCTGCGCGCTCGGAGGCTTCGCGCCCTATCCCGTGCTGAGCGCCCTACGTCATTACCCAGAAGACTTCACGCCGCGTGCGATCGCTGCGGAATAGGAGAAGGTCATGTCTCTTGTCACCGAGATCGACTACGGCACCCCGGCCTCCAAGTCGGATAAGATCGTAACGCTCACGATCGACGGCATCGAGGTGAAGGTTCCCGAAGGCACGTCCATCATGCGCGCGGCCATGGAGGTCGGCACCGAGATTCCGAAGCTTTGCGCGACGGATTCGCTCGAGGCCTTCGGCTCGTGCCGGCTCTGCCTCGTCGAGATCGAGGGCCGCAACGGCACGCCGGCCTCCTGCACGACGCCGGTCGCTCCCGGCATGGTGGTCAAGACCCAGACCCCACGGCTGAAGGCGCTGCGCAAGGGCGTGATGGAGCTCTACATCTCCGACCATCCGCTCGACTGCCTGACCTGCGCGACCAACGGCAATTGCGAGCTGCAGACGCAAGCCGGCGCGGTGGGCTTGCGCGAGGTGCGCTACGGCTACGAGGGCGCCAATCATTTCGACGTGGTGAAGGACGAGTCGAACCCCTATTTCACCTATGACGCCTCGAAATGCATCGTGTGCAATCGTTGCGTCCGTGCCTGCGAGGAGGTGCAAGGCACCTTCGCGCTCACGATCGACGGGCGCGGCTTCGAAAGCCGCGTCTCGCCCGGCCAGAAGCAGCCCTTCTTCGAGTCCGAATGCGTCTCCTGCGGCGCCTGCGTCCAGGCTTGCCCGACCGCGACCCTCGCCGAGAAGTCCCTGATCGAGATCGGCCAGCCCGAGCACTCGAAGGTCACGACCTGCGCCTATTGCGGTGTGGGATGCACCTTCAAGGCGGAGATGCGCGGCGAGGAGCTCGTCCGCATGGTCCCTTACAAGGACGGCAAGGCCAACCACGGCCACTCCTGCGTCAAGGGCCGCTTCGCCTGGGGCTATGCGACCCACAGGGACCGTATCCTCGAGCCGATGATCCGGTCGAGCGTCAGCGAGCCCTGGCGTGTGGTCTCGTGGGAGGAGGCCTTCGCCTATGCGGCCTCCGAGTTCGCACGCATCCAGGCGAAATACGGGAAGAGCTCGGTTGGCGCCATCACCTCGTCGCGTTGCACCAACGAGGAGACCTATCTCATCCAGAAGCTCGTCCGCGCGGGCTTCGGCAACAACAATGTCGATACTTGTGCGCGGGTCTGCCACTCGCCCACCGGCTATGGCCTCGGTACGGCCTTCGGGACCTCGGCGGGCACCCAGGATTTCGACTCGATCGAGGAGACCGACGTCATCATGATCGTCGGGGCCAATCCGACCGACGGCCATCCGGTGTTCGGCTCGCGCATGAAGAAGCGGCTGCGGGAGGGGGCGAAGCTGATCGTCATCGACCCACGACGCATCGATCTCGTTCGTTCCGCCCATATCGCGGCCGACTATCACCTGCCGCTGCAGCCCGGCACCAATGTCGCCATGCTGACTGCGCTCGCTCATGTGGTCGTCACCGAAGGCCTCGTGAACGAGGCTTTCGTGCGCGAGCGCTGCGACTTCGACGAGTTCGCCGACTGGGCGGCCTTCGTCGCCGAGCCGCGCCACAGCCCCGAAGAGACCGAGAAATATACCGGCGTGCCGGCGAGGCTCGTCCGCGAGGCGGCACGGCTCTATGCGACCGGCGGCAGTGCCGCGATCTACTACGGGCTCGGCGTGACCGAGCACAGCCAGGGCTCGACGACCGTCCTCGCGATCGCCAATCTCGCCATGGCGACTGGCAACATCGGCCGCAACGGTGTGGGCGTCAATCCGCTGCGCGGCCAGAACAACGTGCAAGGCGCCTGCGACATGGGCTCCTTCCCGCACGAGCTCGCGGGATACAGGCATATTTCCGACGCCGATGCGCGCGCCGTTTACGAGAAATTGTGGGGCGTGAAGCTCGACAAGGAGCCGGGCCTGCGCATCCCCAACATGCTCGACGCTGCCGTCGAGGGCACGTTCAAGGGTATCTACATCGAGGGCGAGGATATCTTGCAATCCGACCCCGATACGCACCACGTCTCGGCGGGCCTCGCCGCCATGGAATGCGTGATCGTGCAGGATCTCTTTCTCAACGAGACCGCGAACTACGCGCATGTCTTCCTGCCGGGCTCGAGCTTCCTCGAGAAGGACGGAACCTTCACCAATGCCGAGCGGCGCATCCAGCGCGTGCGCAAGGTCATGAGCCCGAAGAACGGCTATGCCGATTGGGAGATCACGGTGAAGCTCGCCGAGGCCATGGGCGTGCCCATGAGCTACCGCCATCCGAGCGAGATCATGGACGAGATCGCGGCGACGACGCCGAGCTTCGCCGGGGTCACCTATGCCAAGCTCGACGAGTTCGGCTCGGTGCAATGGCCCTGCAACGAGAAGGCGCCCGAAGGCACACCGATCATGCACATCGACGGCTTCATGAAGGGCAAGGGCAAGTTCCTGCTCACCGAATATGTGCCGACCGACGAGCGCACCGGGCCGCGCTATCCGCTCTTGCTCACGACGGGCCGCATCCTCAGCCATTACAATGTCGGCGCGCAGACGCGGCGTACCGAGAACGTCGCCTGGCACCCCGAGGATCTGCTCGAGATCCATCCGCACGACGCCGAGCAGCGCGGCATACGCGACGGCGATTGGGTCAAGCTCTCGAGCCGGGCGGGCGAGACGACGCTCCGCGCGCTCGTCACCGACCGCGTCGCGCCGGGGGTCGTCTATACGACCTTCCACCATCCGACGACCCAGGCTAATGTGGTGACGACGGATTTCTCGGACTGGGCGACGAATTGCCCCGAGTTCAAGGTGACGGCCGTGCAGATCTCGGTCTCGAACGGGCCGACCGATTGGCAGGAGCGCTACCGCGAGCAGGCCGAGCAAAGCCGCCGGATTCTTCACTCCGTCGAAGCGGCAGAATGAACGAAGAGGACTGGAACGAGGAGGTTCCGAGCGAGCCGCCGCCGTCGTCCGTGACGCTTCGGTGCACGGCCCGACGCGGGCCGAAACTCTTCGACTCGACGCGCACGGTCCCCGAGGAGACGGCGATCGCCTTCACCTACAACGGCTCGACGCATGCCGTGATGATGGCGACGCCGTCCGATCTCGAGGATTTCGCGGTCGGCTTCGCCATCACGGAAGGCTTGATCGAGAGCCAGGACGAGATCGCGAGCTTCGAGCCGGTCGTGACGGAGCTCGGGATCGAGCTCCGCTGCTGGCTCAGGGAAGATCGGGCGAAGGCCTATTCGGCGCGGCGCCGCAGCATGGCGGGGCCGACCGGATGCGGGCTTTGCGGAATCGAGAGCCTCGAGGAGGCGACCCGGCCCGCGCCCCGTGTCCCGGCCCTATGCCAATTCGACGGAGACGAGATCATTGCCGCCATGGCGACCCTGTCTCCTGCCCAGAAGCTCAATGCCGAGACCCGCGCGGTCCATGCCGCGGGCTTCTGGACGCCGGCGCAGGGCCTCGTCGCGCTCCGCGAGGACGTCGGCCGGCACAATGCGCTGGACAAGCTTGTCGGCGCCCTGACCCGCGGCGCGATCTCGGCGGCCCGAGGGCTCGTTCTCATGACGAGCCGAGTCTCGATCGAGCTGATCCAGAAGGCGGCGCGGCTCGGGGCACCGGTGCTCGTCGCGGTCTCGGCGCCGACGGCGGCCGCCATCAGGCTCGCGGAAGCGTCGGGCATCACGCTCGTCGCCGTTGCGCGCGGCAACGATTTCGAGGTCTTCACCCATCCCCAACGCATCAGCGATCGAGCCCACTATCATGTCGCATGACCCGTCGTCGCCCGAGAAGCTCGTCTATATGGCGAACCAGATCGGCAAGTTCTTCGCGCCCCAGAGCCACGACAAGGCCGTCGCGGGGATTGCCAATCACCTCGGCAAGTTCTGGGCGCTGAGCATGCGCGAGAAGATCGTCCGTCATCTGGATCGAGGGGGCGAGGGGCTCGATCCTCTCGTCAAGGAAGCCGTGCAACACCTGCGGGTCAAGCACGCCAGCGAATTCGAATATTCAGGCGACGCCTGAACACGGGGCCGAGGTGGCTTGCGCGGCCGCGGCGCAGCCGATATAGGTTCCGCCTTCCCGAGTCGATGGAAAGGGCGCGTAGCTCAGCGGGAGAGCACTACGTTGACATCGTAGGGGTCACAGGTTCGATCCCTGTCGCGCCCACCATTGAAATCAATAGTTTTGACGAGAGCCGGTTAACTAAAGCTTCGGTTTGGACGCACTTTGGAAGCAAGTAGTGCGGTTTCACGGTCGATATTGGCCGTAACGGGCCAAGCCCGCCCCCCGAGTGATCGTTTCGGTGAGCTGTCGCTTCCTTTCTTCCCTGGCCCATAACCCGATCAGCCCGCGCGGCAGCATGCTTCCCGGTTGGTCATGATGTGCTCGGCCGCTTCGGCACGACAGATGGCCTCGGCTTGTCGGTAAAGGACTTTCGAGCGGGCAACGGCTGGCGCGGCAGCGAGAGTGAGCGCGGCGACGAGAAACGGTCTGATCACCGAAGCGCTCTTGATGGATCGAGGGCGTGTCGAGGCATGGCCTGCCCGAGCTCAGAGTGGTACCAGACGAGGTAGGATGCACGCCGATTGCGCGCGGCGATTGCGCACGTGTGGCAGGCGCCTCGGAGATGTCGAGGCGGGAGAACTCGGGAACTTGCGCGGCGGGACGAGGGTCGTGAAATCTCTCGAAATCGGCTCGCGCAGGCGCGACAAAAGCCCGAGCGGACGGGTCCGTCGGGCGTCGGACTCGGATCGTCCGGTGGGCGACCGAGCCGTTTGGAGTTGCCTAGAGCGGGATGAGGAAAAGTGTACAGCGGTTTTTCCGGCGCAATCGCGTTTACGCAGATTGTGTAAACTTATCTGCCTTTCCCGCTCTGAACTTTTGGAATCGATCACGACGAGCAGTCGAGCGGGGCCGGAGGACCGGCGTGACGCGGTGCGACATGGGCTCGTGACGTAAGCCGAGCGGTACGAAGGTGTACGTGTGTCCGAAATTCAAGTGTGACCGAGCACCGGGTCGGGGTCGTTTGCCTCCAAGATCGGCCATCGCGGATAGCCCGACCCGGTGTAGTCATCGGAAATTATTGAACCGTGATCAGATAGCTATTCTTTAGCGTACCTCGGCCTCACTGTCCTGACCCATACAGGTCATGCGCGCGAAACGGTTGCGAATGCGGCCGGCAAACCGCGCTTGCCGAGGTGGGAGTTGCAGTTATGTTCTAGATCACGATGACTTTGGATCGAATCGATCGAAAGTCATGAAACGTGACCGATTCCAATAGACTAGAGCGGGACAGGCAGATAAGTTTACACAATCTGCGTAAACGCGATTGCGCCGGAAAACCGCTGTACACTTTTTCACGTCGCGAAAATGCGACAAAACCAGAATGTAGAGCTGCTTTCCGATTCCGTCAGATCGGAAAGTGCTCGAGAGTATCCGTCCTGGTCAAGCCAGTTTGGTGGTCCAGATTCTGCCGCGTTTCTCGAGACGAGCGAGCTCGAGGCGAGCTGCCCTCCTCGAGCTTCCACATCCCCTCCTTCGGGTCTACGTGGAGCGCGGCGCTCGGCTCAGGGCCGCGCCTCACGTGATCTCGAAAGCCGCAACGGGGTTGCGGAAACCCTTGAGCCGCAAAGGCTCTAGCGGCCGCGCGGGAATCCGATTCTTCACCTCGTCGTAGACCTCGGCGGCGACGATGATCTGGCCGGCCCTGGCCTCGTCGCAGAGCCGCGACGCGAGGTTGGTGACCGTGCCGACCGCCGAGTAATCGAACCGCCGCTCGAAACCGATCCTCCCGAGCGTTGCGAAGCCGCGCGCGATGCCGATCCCGAACCCGAGGCTGTGGCCTCGCGCCCGCCACTGCGCGCAGAGCACGTCCATGCCGGTCCTCATGTCGAGCGCCATCCGCACCGCACGCATCGCATGGTCGGGACAGGGCAAAGGATCGTTGAACAAGGCGAGAAGCCCGTCGCCCGCGAAGCGCTCGAGCGTGGCCTCGTAGCGGTCGATCTCGGCGCCGAGCGTCCGGTGATACTCGTTCAACACCCGCATGACTTCGTCCGGCGGGGTGGATTCGGTGAAGGCCGTGAACCCGCGCAGGTCGCAGAACATCGCGGTCACGTCGCACCTGTGGCTTTCGAGCAGCGCGTCGGTCTCGGGCCCTGCAGCGACGAGATCGGCGACCTGCGGCGACAGGAAGCGCTTCAGCCGGCTGATCCGCTCGATCTCGGCGACCTGCCGCGCCACGCGCGCCTCGAGCGTGCTGTTCCAGGCGGCGAGCTCGGCGGCCTGCTCCTGGACCTTGTCGTGCAGCGCCTTGATCCGCAACATCGAGCGCACGCGCGCGACGAGCCCGGCCTGGTCGAAGGGCTTGGTGAGATAATCGTCGGCGCCGGCATCGAGCCCTTGGACGACGTCGCTCCGATCCGCCTTGGCGGTGAGCAGGATCACCGGGATGAAGCCGAGCGTCGGATCGCGCTTCAGCTCCTTCAGGACTGCGATGCCGTCGAGCTTCGGCATCATGATGTCGAGGAGGACGAGATCGGGCTTTTCCGCTCGCGCCTTGGCGAGGCCCTCCTCGCCGTCGCGGGCCGTCGAGACGGCAAAACCTTGGGCCGAGAGCCGCATCGCGATGATCTCGAGATTCTCGGCGACGTCGTCTACGGCGAGGATGGCGGGCGAATTGCGCAAGTCGATCACCTCGGACCTCCCGGGACGCAGTGTCCGGAGAGGCGGCTGCTCACAAGAGGGACTCGGGCCGGAAGGTCACGGCAGGAGCTCGCGAATCTTGGCGAGAACCGCGCGCGGGCTGCAGGGCTTCGCCACATAGGCGGCGCAGCCGGCCGAGAGCGCCTTGGCCGCGTCGCTTTGCTGCGCATAGGAGCTGACCGCGATCACCGGGATGTGGCGGAGGTCGGGGTCGGCCTTGATCCGCGCGGTCGCCTCGCAGCCGTCCACTCCGGGAAGCTCGATGTCCATGAGGATCAGGTCGGGCTTGTGGGCTTGCGCCATTGCGACGCCTGCGGCACCGTCGGCGGCCTCGAGCAGATCGAACCCGGCATGGGTGAGGAGGTCACGCAGGATGGCCCGATTGTCCTCGGTATCCTCGACGACCAGGATGCGCTTCGTCATGCCGCCGCCTTCTGCGCGATGACCTCGATCGGGACGATGATCGTGAACGCCGAGCCGACGCCCGGGGTGGAGCCGAGCTCGATCGTGCCGCCGTGCATCTCGACGAAGCGCCGGCTGATCGACAAGCCGAGCCCGGTGCCGCCCTTCAGTCGCGTGCTGGTGTTGTCCGCCTGCTGGAAGGCTTCGAAGATACGGGCTCGATCCTCGGGCGCGATGCCGGGTCCCGTGTCCTCGACCACGATCTCGAAGCGATCCCCGATCGCGCGCGCCTTGATCGCCACGTGGCCTTTGTCGGTGAACTTGATCGCATTGCCGACCATGTTCAGGAGCACCTGGGTCAGGCGGCGCTCGTCGCCGCGCCCGCGCGGCAGCTCGCCGTCGATCTCCTGGCGCAGCTCCAGGCCCTTGGCATGGGCGAGCGCGAAGCTCGTGCTCACCACGTGGTCGATCACGTTGCGCATCGAGTAATCGTCGAGCAGGAGCGACAGCTCGCCGGCCTCGAGCTTGGAGAGGTCGAGGACGTCGTTGATGAGGCCGAGGAGATGGGTGCCGTTGGCCTGGACCCGCTCGAGCACCCCTTTCGCCCGCTCCGGCAGCTCGCCGTAGAGCCCGTCCTGCAAGAGCTCGGTGAAGCCGAGGATGGCATTGAGCGGCGTCCTGAGCTCGTGGCTCATGTTGGCGAAGAACCGCGACTTGTGCTCGCTCGCGATGGCGAGCTCGCGGCCCTTGTCCTCGACCTCCTGGAACAAGTGCGCATTGTGCATCGCCAAGGCGGATTGATGCGCGAAGGTCTGGATCAGCCGGACCTTGGAGGCGGCGGTGCGGCCGGGCGTGCGGCTTTCGACGACGAGCGCCCCGAGGACGCCCTCGGGGCCGACCAGGGGCGCGACGAGCGCCGAGCGGAAGCCCGCGGCGAGGGTCGCCGCCTGGAGCGGAAAGCCCGGCGCCTCCGCGATCTCGGGGACTTGCAGCGTCCGTCCGTGCGCGGCGACCTCGCCGAGGAGCCCTTCGAGCCGCGTCGCCTCCACGCCGCGCAGCGCCGCGACGAGGCCGGGATCGAGCCCGTGGGCGCCGGCGAGGGAGAAGCTGCCGCGGGCGCGATCGAAGCCGTAGACGGCGCCGCCGTCAGCCTCGGCGAGCTCCACCGCTCGGGTGAGAATCGTCGCCAGCACGTCCTCGAGCGCGAGCGAGGCGGAGAGAGCGCGACCGACCTCCTCGAGCGCGGTGAGCTCGCGCACCGACCGCGCGAGATCCTCGGTCCGGTCCGCGACCTTCTGCTCGAGCCCGGCATAGACCTCGCGCAATTGCCCGGCCATCCGGTTGAACTCGTCGGCGAGAAGCTCGATCTCGTCGCCGGTCTTGACATTGATCGACTGGTCGAAATCGCCCGCCGCGATCCGCGAGGCTCCGGCCTGCACCGCCTTGATGGGCACGGTCATGCGCCGCGCGAGGAGCAGTCCCGCCGCGACACAGAGCACGACGCCGAGGACGAAGAAGCCCCAGAGCCGCAGCGCGAGCTCGCCGAGCCCGCGATAGGTTGCAGAAAGCGGTCGCTCGACGACCACGTACCAGCCCATCCGCGAGAGCGCCGCGGCCGTGGTGAGCACTTTCTCGCCGCCGGGCGTGACGCCGATCTCGACCGATCGGTCGCCCTTGGCGAGCGCGGCGACTTGCGGCACGCCGGAGAGGTCGGGGTCGCGGGCGAGAAGGTCGCGATCGACATGCGCGACGAGGCGCCCCTGTGCCGTCGTGATATAAGCGGACATGCCGTCGCTCGCCTTTATCCCGTCGAGGATATCGGACAGAAACCCGAGGTCGACCTCCGCCACCGTCACCCCGGCGTCCTTGCCCGCGTGCTCCAGCGCCACCTCCATGCGCGTCCCCGACGCCGAATGAAGGATCGGCCCGAACCAGGCGAGGTCTTGCCGGCGGTTGAGGAAAGCCGCGCTGCGGCTGCGATCCTCGCCGCTGCCGAGCACGACCCCATCGCGCGAGACACGGATCACTTCCTTGCCGGCCCCGTCGAGCTGAGCGATCGAGACGATCTCGGGCTCACGCCTCAGGATGAAGAGATATTCATTGCGGCGCTGCTCGAGCGAGACCGCGCTCGCATGCGTCGCCCAGCTGATCTGGCGCTCGAGATCGGAGACGAGCTGCTCGACACGGCGCGCCGCGATGCCGGCCTTCTCCGCCTGCTCGGCGAGGAGGGCGGCCTTGGTGTCGCGGAAGGTGATCCAAAAATCGACCGCGCTGATGACGGCGAGCACGAAGACGACCAGCCCGACGAGGGACAGAACGTATTTGCGGAACAGGCTTCGCCGTCGGAACAGAACCATGCGAGACCCTTCGAGCATTTTCGCGGCGCGAAGCCGCGCAGCGGTCCATTCCGCTGCAAATTGCTCTCATCGATCCGGCGGAATCGGAAAGCCGACTCTACGTTCTTGTTTTAGCGGATTTTCGCATCGATGTCGCATCAATGTCGGTCACGCGGCACCGGCGATCTGCGAGCGCAAGTCTCTATGGCACAGATCGTGCCTCGTATTCGCGAGCATGAGCGCCGCGCGCGCAGAGACATCGAGGAGTCGCACGAGTGACGGAGAATGCCGAGACCCCCACACGCTCCATCGTCGTCGAGGCCGACATGGCTTACCCGATCGAAAAGGTCTGGCGCGCGATCACCGATTCGGAATGCCTCGCGCTCTGGTTCATGAAGAACGACCTCAAGCCCGAGTTCGGCCACAAGTTCACGCTCCGCAGCCGGCCGATCGAGCGCTGGGACGGCGAGTTCCAATGCCAGGTCCTCGACTGCGAGGAGAACCAGAAAATCTCCTTCACCTGGAAAGGCGGGCATCAGGAGCTCAAGGCCTTCGGGCATTACATCGACACGATCGCGACATGGACGCTCACGCCCAACGCGGACGGCGGGACCCACGTGAGATTCGACCACGAGGGCTTCACGATGGACGAGGAGATGAACGGCTGCTACGAGGCCATGACCAAGGGCGCGCAGAGCATCGTGCGGACCCTCAACAAGATGATCCCCGACTTCGACGAGTAGGTCGGCAAGGCTGCACGTTGCCGCGACCTACTCGGAGGTGAGGCGAAGAGATTTATCGTAGCCGATCGCAGGGTCATTGGCGCGGAGCGCGACAACCAATTCGCGTTCCTACTTCAGCACTTCGGCGTCGGAAGCGGTACCGGAATCCCGAAGGCTCTCACGTCGAACGGCCATATCGCGCCTCGCCTCGCGCGTGGGAAAGTCCGATACGAGGCTGCTCTCGTCTGGGCTGCCGAATTGGGTGATCGAGTCCGTCAGATCGCTGCCGACGTAAATCTTCCCGTTTGGCCAGGTGATCTTGTAGACGACCTTCCCTATTCCCCCACATCGCTTATCTCGAACATGGTGCTCGGAAGCGGTGCCGGCTCGACGCGTCACTACGGGGATTCGACATCACGGGCGCAATGCAAGCCGCAGCCTGCCATTCATCCTACGGCGGCGTAGTGTGGCGAGCGGGCTGCTTCTGTCGGTGATGCGCAGCACCGCCTGCGCCTGCGCCGGCGCGAGCTCGAGCTCGCGTCATTGACAGAAGCGATCCCGCCTCGCCGATAATGCCCGCCGAGAGGTGATTGGCAAAGTCTGACAATAGCCGATCGTTCCAGCCCCCAAGGACGAGCTCGGTAGTTACCGGCCCGCCTTACTCCATCGCGAGCACGTGGTTGATCCGCTCGACCGCCTCGCGCAGCCTTTTCCTGACGTCGTCCACATCCTTGCCGCCCGCGGTCACGCCGAGCTCACGATCCTTGTAGGATTGGAACACCACAATGTCCGAGTCGGCGAGCTCGGCCGAATCGATCGCGGCGAGAACATGCTCGGGATCGCGCTCGCCGTCGGTCTTGATGACGAGCGCGGCCGCAACCTCGTCGTTCCAGCGGAACGGATTGAACCGATAGAGCATCTCGTCATAGGACGAGACCAGCGCCGGCATGACGTCACCCTTCATGCGCAGCATGATCACCTGCCATTCGGGATCCGAGAAGCGCATCTTGTAGTCGAGGAGCTTCGGCCCCTCCGCGGTCAGCATGATCGAGGCGGAAACCAGCCCCTTGCACATGCGCCGCTCGGCCTTCATCTGCTCGACCGTCGGCAGGAAAATCTTCTCGACGAGCTCCGCCTCGATCTCTGGCGTCACCTCGGGCGCCGGCGAGAGGCAGCCTTGGATTTCCGTCGAGTCCTCGCCGTCCCAGCGCGGCGTCGTCGAGGTGAGAGGCAGCACCACCAATCCGTCGGTGATGACGGAGAAGCCGATCTCGGTGCCGGTAAGGTACTCCTCGACGACGATCTCCTCGTCCTCTGCCCCGCCGAGCCGCGCCTTGATCGCGGCCTCGGCCTCCTCCTTCGTGCGGCAGATCGCGACCTTGCGGCCGTCGATGACGGCGTCCGACTTGATCACCGCGGGAAAGCCGGTCTCGGCGAGGTAGCGGCGCGCGGCCTCGGCATCCTTGAACCGCTCGAACCGCGCCGTCGGGATCGCATGGCGCTTGCAGAACTCCTTGGCGAAGACCTTGGAGGTTTCGAGCTTCACCGCGCCCATGTCCGGGCCGAACGACGGATAGCCGTTGCGGTTCAGCATATCGACGAGACCGTTCTCCATCGCGACCAGCGCATCGACGACGACGAACTCGATGTCGTTGTCCTCGCAATAGGCGAGGATCGTCTGCAAGGCGCCCATGGCGATCGGCACGCATTCGGCGAGCAGCGCGACGCCGGTGCTGCCGGGCGCGCAATAGAGCTCGTCGACCAAAGGCGATTCTACGAGCTTCCAGCACAAGGCATGCTCGCGCGCGCCGTCGCCGATCACCAAGACTCGCATGTTTCGGTTACCTCGTGGCAGGGCCTCGGGCCATCGGCGCGGTCCCGCGCGAAGCCATGGTCTCGAGGTGGAAGGAAAATCAGGCGGGCCTTCGAGCGACCCGAACCGGCGTCCGCCTCGCCGGAAATCGCTCTAGGCGGGGCCGAAAGCTCATCGTGGCGGGACCGTCCTCGCGGGCGACGCGGCCCCGGCCGACTTGGTCTCGACAGAGCGTGCACGATTGCGCGCGCCTGCGGCCTCGAGGTCACGTCTCAAGGCCTCGACCTCGGCCTTGCTGCGTGGGCGCGGGCGAGACTTGTCGGTGGCGTAGGGAGTGCCGAAAGCGAGCCCTTCGGGCGCCGGCCGGGTGCCCTGCACGAACCCCTTGGCCTCGGGAACATCCGTCCTGATGCCCAAGGCCTTCTCCAGCTCGGAAGGCGGCTGGGGAGCCGTCGCCGCCTCCTGGGCGCGAAGTTCCACCCCCGCGACGAGGACCAAGCCGGCGGCGAGAAAGGCATATGGCCTCATGGTCGCTCCGATCGCACCGGATGCCTTGCCCTGCGTGCGCTTGCCTTGCATCCCTGCCACTCGTCGATTGCGCATCGGCACGATTGAAGCCTATTGTGACGGAAGATCGACGGAGCTTCGCGGGATCTCATCGTCGCGGCTTCGCGGATCGCGAGCGCGCGATGGCCTCCTCGGCGAACTTGCCCATACCGCCGATCGCCGTCGCGGTGCAACAAAATCCCTTCGGCTCGAGCGGGTGGGTCCGCCCTCCCTCGTCGAGCCCGTCCCGCCGGCGGCGGCACAAGCCCGTGGACCCTGCGAATGAGCTCGAGAAGAACTGACCACGCCGGTGATCCCGGACAGCGTGGAAGCAAGAACTATGCACCCTCGGCGCAGACTATCGCAAGATCGAGCCGGCGCGACGGATCGGTGTCGAGAGCCGAGCCGGCCGTCACCGCTGCGAAAGACAGCGAGGCCGGATCCACGGCGATCGACCTCGCGCGGCTCGGCTATAATTTCGCCCGGCTGATGGAGCAAGGCGGCAAGGCGCTCGCCGCCTGCCTCAAGCCGGTCGATGCCGGGCAAGCCGCTGGCCAGGTCGCAGGCGGCATGTCGCCGACGGTCGCCGATGCCTTTCGCTCCTTCGGCAAGGTCGCGGAATATTGGCTAGCCGACCCGGCCCGGACGCTCGAGGCGCAAACGACGCTCGGCCGCGAGTTCCTCGGCCTCTGGGCGCATACGTTGCGGCGCTTGTCCGGCGAGACCGACACGCCGATCATCCCTCACGACCCGACGGACAAGCGCTTTTCCGCACCGGAATGGCGCGAGAGCCCCTATTTCGACTTTCTCCGCCAGGCACATGCGATCCTGTCGAACTGGGCGGCCGACCTCGTCGACCGATCCGACAGCCTCGAGCCCCAGGTCCGCGAGAAGGCGAAGTTCTATTTCCGGCAGCTCTCGAGCGCCTTCTCGCCGACGAATTTCCTCGCGACCAATCCCGAGCTCATTCGGGAGACCTGGGCCTCGCAGGGCGAGAACCTGGTGCGCGGCGCGGCCTTCCTCGCCGAGGATCTCGAGGCCGGTGGCGGCCAGCTCAAGATCAGGCGGGTGGATCATTCCAAGTTCGAGATCGGGGTCAATCTCGCGACCACCCCGGGCAAGGTCGTCTTCCGCAACGACCTCATCGAGCTCATCCAATATGCGCCGACGACCGAGGAGGTCTACAAAAGGCCCCTACTCGTCATCCCGCCCTGGATCAACAAGTTCTACATCCTCGACCTCAACCCGGAGAAGAGCTTCGTCCGCTATGCCGTGTCGCAAGGGCTCACGGTCTTCGTGATCTCCTGGGTCAATCCCGACGAGAGCCACCGCGACAAGGATTTCGAGAACTATATGCGCGAGGGCATCTTCGACGCGCTGGATGCGATCTTCGAGGCGACCGGCGAGAAGAACGTCACCGCGATCGGCTATTGCATCGGCGGGACCCTGCTCGCGATGACTCTCGCCTATATGGCGAAGACCAAGGACAAGAGGATCGAAAGCGCCTCGTTCTTCACCACGCAGACCGATTTCAGCGAGGCCGGCGATCTGAAGGTCTTCGTCGACGAGGAGCATCTGAAGGCGCTGGAGGAGCGCATGGCCGCGACCGGCTATCTCGATGCCTCGGCGATGGCCAATGCCTTCAACATGCTGCGCCCGGACGACCTGATCTGGTCCTATGTCGTCAACAACTACCTCAAGGGCCAGGCCCCGCTCGCCTTCGACCTGCTCGCCTGGAACGCGGATTCGACGCGGATGCCGGCGCGGAACCACCTCTCCTACCTGCGCCAGTGCTATCTCGAGAACCGCCTGGCGAAGCGCAAGGCCAAGTTCAGCGGCAAGATCCTCGATCTGTCGAAGGTCACGATCCCGGTCTATCACCTCGCCACGAAGGAGGACCATATCGCGCCGGCGCGATCGGTCTTCATCGGCGCCCGCCTGCTCGGCAGCGAGGTCCGGTTCGTGCTGGCCGGATCCGGCCATATCGCGGGGGTCATCAATCCGGTCGCCAAGCCCAAGTATCCCTATTGGACCGGCGGGCCGGTGACCGGGACCTTCGACGACTGGTTCGCCTCGGCGACGGAGCACAAGGGGAGCTGGTGGGAGGACTGGGCTCTATGGGTCACCCGGCAAGCGCCGGAGAAGGTTCCCGCGCGGGTCCCGGGGGACGGCGAGCTCGCGCCGCTCTGTGACGCTCCGGGAGAATATGTCCGGGTGCGCTATTGACCCACAAGAACATAGGCCGCGAAACGCGGCCTATGGAAACCATCGATGCTCGAAGGCCGAGCCCGAAGCCGGCTGCTACGGGCGCAACGTTCGCCCGACCGTCACTTCTTCTCGCAGGCCTGGGTGCATTCCTTGAGATCTGCGCCGCACATCTCCTCGGTTCCCATTCCATCGGTGCATTTCTTCTTCTCGACCTTGCAGGCCTCGATGCAGGCTTCCTTGGACTGCGCCTGTGCGGCGGTCGTGCCGGAAATGCTCAGGGAGCCGGCCACCAACAAAGCGGCGACCGCCGTTCCAAGACCGAACCGCGAAAGACGACCGAGCGACACGATGCTCGGGAGAGTGTCTCGAACCACGGCGTAACCTCCATCTATAACAATTCTAGGTGGGCTTATGCCCGATATTGTGGCGTGATCGACGAATATTGGTCGCACACACCCAGACCAGGCGGGTTTTCGACTCGCTTCAGAGCCTATTGCTGCATTTCATATCGATGACAAATCAGCAACCACTTTTTGGTTCAGTCGAGTGACGACTCTTTGTCGCAATGATCTCACGGAAATGGTCCTCGGGAGATTTTCCTGTCCCGAACTTCGCGCGGCGCGACCTGAATTTTCTCACGAGCGCGCGGCGAGCATGAGCGCGAGATTTTGCACCGCCGCACCTGAGGCCCCCTTGCCGAGATTGTCGAGCCGCGCGACGAGAAACGCCTGATCTGTGCTGTCGTTGGCATAGACCCTGAGCTCGAGGAGATCGCTGCCGTTCAGCGCGCAGGGCTCGATCCGGCCGGGAGATCCGACCGTCGGAACCACCCTGACCGGCCCATCGGCGGAATAATGGGCGGCGAGCGCCGCCTCGAGCTCGTCGCCCCTGGGCTTGCCCGGAAGCGCGTCGAGAAACAAAGGCACGCCGACCAGCATCCCCTGGGCGAAATTTCCGACCGAAGGAATGAAGATCGGCCGCCGGTCGAGCCGGCTGTAGCACGCGATCTCGGCGAGATGCTTGTGCGCGAGGTCGAGCCCGTAGAGCTCGAAGGGAGGCGCCTCGCCCCTCTCGTAGGCCGCGATCATGGTCTTGCCGCCGCCGGAATAGCCGGAGACCGCGGTGATGGTAACCGGAAAATCCGTCGGGACGAGGCCGGCATCGACGAGCGGGCGCAGGAGCGCGATCGCGCCGGTCGCGTAGCATCCCGGATTGGCGACGAGCCTCGCGCCGCCGATCGCCTCGGCCTGTCCCGGGACGAGCTCGGGAAAGCCATAGACCCATCCATCCGCAACGCGGTGCGCGGTCGAGGCATCGAGGAGGCGCGGCGCCGCGGCCCCGAGCGTCGCCGCGAGCGCGACGCTCTCCCGCGCGGCGTCGTCCGGCAGGCAGAGCACGACGACATCCGCCGCGGCCATGACCTTCGCCTTGGCCTTCGGGTCCTTGCGCCGTTCGGGCGGCAGGCTCAGAAGCTCGATCCCGGGATGCGCCTCGAGCCGCGTGACGATCCCGAGCCCGGTGGTGCCCGCCTCGCCGTCGATGAAGATTCTTCCGCGCATGTGGGAGCCCGGCACACCTTCCGGCGAGCTCGGATGCCGGCTCGCATTGCAACATCGGCACTATATCGGCAATCCATGATCGAGAGTCGAGAGCGAGGTCAGACCCTGCTCGCAAGACGCCCGAGCGCCGCAGGACGGCCCGCCGGCCGGAGGCGCGAGCGGCGCGAGCATCCTTGGAACCATGCCATCCGCGGTCGACGACACCCACAGGCTCGGCGCCGAAACATATGCCCGCGCCGCTGCAGATGATGCAACATCGCGATCCCCCGAGCTAGCTCGCTCGCCGTGCCGTAACCCCATCCGATCGAGCGACCCATGAGCGAAATGCACCCCCCTGCCCCGGCCCGCGTCCCGAACGTACTTTCGATCGCCGGATCCGATCCCTGCGGCGGTGCCGGGATCCAGGCCGATCTCGCGACCTTCGCCGCCTTGCGCTGCCACGGCATGAGCGCGATCACGGCGCTGACGGCGCAGAATACGCAGGGCGTCGCCGCAATCCACGGCGTGCCCCCCGAGTTCGTGGCGCGGCAAATCGACGTGATCTTCGCGGATATCGAGGTCGCGGCGGTCAAGCTCGGCATGCTCGCGACGGCCGAGACCGTCGCGATGGTGGCGGACCGCCTCGCGGCCCATCGCCCGCCCTTCGTGGTGCTCGATCCCGTGCTCGCGGCGTCGAGCGGCGCCTCGCTGGCAGGCGCGGGCGTCGCTGAGGCGATCGTCCGCCACCTCTTTCCCCTCGCGACCCTCGTGACGCCCAACCTCGCCGAGGCTGCAGCGCTGACCGGCAAGGAGGTCGAGGCGGATCATGCCGCGATGCGCGAGGCCGCGCAGGCACTAAGGACTCGCGGCGCGCGAGCCGTGCTCGTCAAAGGAGGCCATGGCGCGGGCCCGACCTCGGACGATCTCCTGCTCGACGGCGATGCGTGCCGAGTGCTCTCCGCGCCGCGCGTCACCACACGCAACACCCACGGCACCGGCTGCACATTGGCTTCCGCGATCGCGGCCCATCTCGCCCACGGGCATGACCTCGCCGAGGCGATCACCGCTGCCAAGGCCTATCTTTCGGGCGCGCTCGCGGCGTCCTCTGCGCTTCGTGTCGGCCACGGGGCGGGGCCACTTAACCATTTCTATGATCTCTGGGCGTCGAAGCATCCCGCGCGCGCCCCGGATCAAGACTGAAAGGCCAAAGGCGAGGCTCGCCCGGCTGTCAGCTCGGGTCCCCTCCCCGGCTCTCCTTGCCGATCGCCGCGGCGAAACGGTCGGCCGCTCGCGCAATCTCGTCCGCGCGCCGGCGCACGAGAGCCAGCATCTCGGCCAGAAGGAGATCCACGTCGTCGAGCGTATCCTCGCCCGCCATCCAACGGGCGAGCGCCACCTCGTCACGGCCGAGTGCGCGGGCGGTGTCGCGCTGCCAGTCCGTTCCGAAAAGCAGTCGCGCTGCCGACTGGAACAGGGCCCGCGGCGAAGAGGGCTCGTCCGCGTCATGTCCGGCGCCCTCACGCGCCTGCGGCCGGGTCAGCTCGGCGAGCCTCAGAATCTCCGGCAGGACTGCGCGCACCGATTCGAGGCCGGTCAGAGGCACGAGGAAGCAGCGCCGTTCCGGCCGCCACTCGACCTTCGGGACCCAGCGCAAGATCTGGAGGAGCTGCTCGCTGAAGCCCGACTTGATGACGATCACATCACCGATCACCTCGACATAGGGGCTTTGCGGCAGGGGATTCGCGGCGAGCGCGGCGCGGGCTTTCTCGATCGGGGCCATGCGCTAGTCTTGGACCCTGGATGGCTCGGGTCAAGCGCGGCGAACCGCAGGCTCCCGGAAATGAACGTGAGGTGCATTCGTGGGAAAGCGGGAGATCGTCCTCGGCCTTCGCGCCAACTGGCCTCAATTCGCTTTGCTCGTACTGATCAACGCCTTCGTCGGCGGGATGGTAGGGATCGAGCGCACGGTCGTGCCCCTGATCGGCGCAGAGGAATTCCACATTGCCTCCACCGCCCTCGTGACGTCCTTCATCATCGGCTTCGGCGTGGTCAAGGCGCTGACCAACCTCCTATCCGGCCAGCTCGCCGATCTGTGGGGCCGCAAGCGCGTGCTGGTGCTCGGCTGGCTCATCGGCCTGCCGGTACCGTTCATGATCATGCTCGCCCCGAGCTACGAATGGATCGTCGCCGCCAATATCCTGCTCGGGATCAACCAGGGGCTCGCCTGGTCGATGACCGTCATCATGAAGGTGGATCTCGTCGGGCCGCAATCGCGCGGCCTCGCGGTGGGCTTGAACGAGTTCGCCGGCTATCTCGCGGTCGGCGCAACGGCGCTCGCCACGGGCTATCTCGCCGCGCGCCACGGGCTACGCCCGGCGCCGATCGCGCTCGGCATCGGCTACGCGGTCCTCGGCACCCTGCTCTCTATCCTGCTGGTTCGCGATACGCGCGACCATGTGCGGCTCGAGGCGAGCGGCGTCGAGCCCGCGCCCGCGATGGGATTTCGGCAAATCTTCGCGCTGACCTCGTTCAAGGACCGCAACCTCTTCGCGGCATCCCAGGCCGGCCTCGTCAACAACCTCAACGACGGCATGAGCTGGGGGATCTTTCCCTTGTTCTTCGCCGCCTACGGGCTCGGCGTCGAGCGAATCGGCCTTCTGAAGGGCGTCTACCCCGTGACCTGGGGCCTGCTCCAGATCGCGACCGGTCCTCTGAGCGACCGGCTCGGACGCAAGGGGCTGATCGTCGCGGGCATGTGGGTGCAGGCGGGTGGCCTGTTCCTGACCGCCGCCACGCGCGACTTCACGTCGTGGCTCGTCGGCAGCCTGCTGCTCGGGATCGGCACGGCCATGGTCTATCCGAGCCTCATCGCCGCCGTGTCGGATGCGTCCCACCCGACATGGCGCGCGCGCTCGCTCAGCGTGTACCGCTTCTGGCGCGATCTCGGCTACGCGATCGGAGCCCTGGCGGCCGGTCTCGTCGCCGATCGATTCGGCTTCTCCGCTGCGATCGCGTCCGTCGGCGTCCTGACCTTCGTCTCAGGAGCGATCGTCGCGGTCCTGATGCACGAAGCCCGGACGGCTGGCTGATCATGCCGCGGCTAGGCGCAAGCGCTCGCAGCGGTGCCTTTGGTAGGCCGCGATCTCACGGGCACAGGGGGTGCTCTCGTCGAAGGCGAGATGGGTGATCGAGACGAGCACAACATCGTCGGTGCGGCCCACGTCACCCACGATGTGGCACATGATACCGCCCTCGTCGCCGAGATATTCGAGGCGCGTGACCTGCCATTGCACGGGGATGACGGCCGACTTGAAAATCTCGCGCAAGCTCGGGATCAGATCCGGGGTGACCGAGGCGGAGAGCGGGAGGGCCTTCTCGAGCTCGCCGAGGAGCCGGCCCGTCTGCGCGCGATCATCGATCCCCATGCTCGGCTCGCGCGACGGCGCGACGCCGGGAACGATCCCGGCGGCGACGGCGAGCTCCAGCAACTCCGGTGGCATCTCGCGCCTGCCCGAGAGCAAGGCGTCGATCGCCCATAGCAGGCCCAGCGGGTGGTCCTTCAAGAGGCTCGGCAGAATCCACCCGGTGTCCGTGCGATCCATGCCGAGCGCGTCGCGCACGATCTTCGCCTTGCTGCCTCCCGTGCTGGCGCCGACCCCGAAGCGGGCGCAGAGATCGGCGAGCCGCATCGTGGGTGCGAAGCTCTTGTCGCTCAGGAAGTTCACTTGGCCCAGGGCATAGAGAACCGCACAAGCCCAGGTGCGCGGCTCGCCGCGCGCGAGAGGGCTCGGCCGCTTGCGGCAGAGCGCGGCAACCGCCTTGCGCGCGAGCTTCGCGTATTCCGCATCGAGATGGTCGCGGCAAAAGCCGTCGGTCGCCCCCGTGACCGCCTCGTAGGTCACGGCCATGGCCTTCGGCACCTTCAGGGACTTGGTCTCGGCCACGAGGATCATCCTTCTGGCGCGCTCGGATGGTCAGCCCCGGACAAATTCGGAGGTCCAAGCTCGTCTCGAACCGAGTCGATTCGTCCGCCTCGCGCAACACGATCCTCGCGTTGTGCACAGGCTCGGCAACAACGGGCACAAGCACCGACCTCGCAGGACCCTCTCATGAGCGAAAAAGACCCATTGCAGCAGCGCTTGACCTTCATGGGCTTCGATGCGGCTGCCCGAGCGCGGCTGAAGGCGCTGAAGCCGCTCCTCGGCAAGGCGATCGGCCCGGCGCTCGCGGTGTTCTACGACAAGGTCCGGCAGACGCCCGAGACCGCGAGATTCTTCAAGGACGAAGCCCACATGACGGGCGCCAAGGGCCGCCAGGAGCAACATTGGGCGATCATAAGTACGGCCGAGTACGGCGCCGACTACGTCCGCGCGGTCGAGGGCATCGGCCGGGCCCATGCGCATCTCGGCCTCGAGCCGCGCTGGTATATCGGCGGCTATGCTTTGGTGACCGAGCAGCTCGTCCACGCCGTGGTCGAGGACCAATGGCCGGGCCTCTTCCTGCGCAACAAGGCCGGCGCCGCCAAGATGGCCGGCGCCCTGTCGGCCTTGATGAAAGCCGTCATGCTCGACATGGATTATGCGATCTCGATCTATCTCGACACTCTCGCCGAGGAGCGTCGCCGCGCCGAGGAGGCCCGGGCGGAAGCGGCACGCAAGACGACCGAGGCCATGCAGGCGATGGCGACCGCGCTCGAGCACCTCGCCTCGGGCGATCTCGTGTCCCGTGTGGATTCCGAGCTCGCCGCCGAGTTCTCGGGGCTCAAGCGGGATTTCAACGCCGCGCTCGACAAGCTACACGAGACCATGGCCGCCGTCGCGACCTCGAGCCGGGCGATTCGGACCGGGGCCGAGGAAATGGCCCAGGCGTCCGACGACTTGTCCCATCGCACCGAGAAGCAGGCCGCGAGCATCGAGCAATCCGCCGCGGCGCTCGCGCAATTGACGGCGAGCGTGAAGCAGACCGCCGAGGCCGCGCTGGACGTCTCGCGCGGGGTCGCCACGGCGAAGCGCGACGCGCAGCAATCCGAGGAGGTCGTGAAGCAGGCGATTGCCGCGATGAGCGAGATCGAATCCTCGTCGCAGAAGATTTCGAGCATCATCGGCGTGATCGACGAGATCGCGTTCCAGACCAATCTCCTCGCCCTCAATGCCGGCGTCGAGGCGGCCCGCGCGGGGGAAGCCGGGCGCGGCTTCGCTGTCGTCGCCCAGGAGGTCCGCGCGCTGGCGCAGCGCTCCGCGGAGGCCGCCAAGGAGATCAAGGCCCTGATCGTCACGAGTTCGGAGAAGGTCAATGCCGGTGTCGGCCTCGTCGGCGAGACGGGCCAGTCGCTCGAGCGGATCATCGAGCGCGTGATCGACATCGACCGCCGCGTCACCACGATTGCCGCCTCGGCCAAGGAGCAGTCGGACGGTCTCGAGGGCGTGAACAGCGCCGTCCATCAGATGGATCATCTGACCCAGCAGAATGCCGCCATGGTCGAGCAGGCGACGGCGGCGACGCGCGGGCTCGAGGGCGAGACCGAGGAGCTGATGCGCCTCGTGGCGCGGTTCGCGATCGCCGAGCCGGGGTCCTCGCGGAAGGGTCAGCCTCTCGCGGTCCAGATGGCGCGACTGGCCGCCTTCGCGCACCGAGCCGGATAGCGAGCGACAGCCGGCCCGACGGGGTGACCGCTCACGTCACGCGCGACGGCACCGGAGGTCCTGCAGCAGGTCCGGACCGACCTCGTCGGTCCACACGCGAAAGGTCGTCAGGACGTGGGGACCGAACGAGGTCACGAGCGGGATGTCGGTTGCGTCGCGGCCGCGCGCGACCGTGATCCTGCCGATGCGTGGTATGTTATGGCGCGCGTCGAAGGTGACCCAGCCACCGTCGAGGTAGGCTTCGAACCAGGCGTTGTAATCCATCGGCGCGGGATCCGGCGGCACGCCGATATCGCCGAGGAACCCGTTCGCATATCGGGCCGGGATGTTCATCGCGCGGCAGAAGGCGACTGCGAGATGGGCGAAATCGCGGCAGACGCCGATCCGCTCTTGATAGGCCTCGTAGGCGGTCCGCGACGCACGGGCGTGCTCGTAGCCGAAGGTCAGATGATCCGAGACGAAATCGCAGATCGCCTGGACCCGGCGCCATCCCCGGGGGCTCGACCCGAAATGGCCCCAAGCGATGTCCGCGAGCTTGTCGCTCTCGCAATAGCGGCTGGCGAGGAGGAAAAGCAGGCAGGCGTCGGGCAAGCGCTCGACGGGCACTTCCCGCGCCTCGAGCGCGACGCGGTCGGGCCGGCCGCTGTCCTCGATCACCGCATCCGAGGTGATCGTCAGATCCCCCTGCGGCGCGACGAACCTGCGCACGAGATTCTCGTAGATGTCGAGATAGGTCGTCGTCGGAATCGTCGGCGTCGTCGTCGGGGGACTTTCGTAGCGTAGATGTTGCGAGCGCTCCGGATGGGCGTCGAGCAGGCACACCATCATGGTCGGCTGCGGGCACGAGAAGGTCAGCTCGTAGCCATATCGGATCAGCATCGATGAATCCCGCGAGTGCGGCCCGCGAATTCGCGTCTGGCTCGGACGTCGTGAATTCGCGGGTCCCGGATTGGTTCCCGCGCGAGCTTCCTGCGGTTCAGCTCTCGCTCGCGGCCAGCTGCTGAGCCTGGTGATGTGTCACCAGAGCGTCGATCACCTCGTCGAGCGCCTCACCTGTGATGATCTTGTCGAGCTTGTAGAGGGTGAGGTTGATCCGATGATCGGTCAGCCGCCCCTGCGGAAAGTTGTAGGTGCGGATGCGCTCCGAGCGATCCCCAGATCCGACTTGCGCGCGGCGGTCCGCGGCCCGCTCCGCGTCGAGCTTCTGGCGCTCCATGTCGTAGAGCCTGGTGCGCAGCAAGGCCATGGCGCGGGCGCGATTCTTGTGCTGCGAGCGCTCGTCCTGGACGAAGACGATCGTCCCGGTCGGCATGTGGGTGATCCTGATCGCCGACTCGGTCTTGTTGACGTGCTGGCCACCCGCGCCTTGCGCGCGCATCGTATCGATCTTGAGCTCGGCCTCGTTGATCGCGACATCGACCTCCTCGGCCTGGGGCAGGACCGCGACAGTCGCCGCCGAGGTGTGGATGCGGCCCTGGGTCTCGGTGTCGGGCACGCGCTGCACGCGGTGGGTGCCGGATTCGAACTTCAGCCGCGCAAAGACCCCGCTCCCTTCGATCTCGGCGACGATCTCCTTGAAGCCGCCCGCGGTTCCCTCGCTCGCGGACAGGACCTCGACATGCCAGCCCTTGGATTCGGCATAGCGCTGGTACATGCGGAAGAGGTCGCCGGCGAAGAGCGCCGCCTCGTCCCCGCCGGTTCCGGCGCGCACCTCGAGGATCGCGCTCTTCGCGTCGGCTTCGTCCTTGGGCAGTAGCGCGATCCGAAGCTCGTGCTCTTGCGCCTCGAGCCTCGCGCGCGCCTCGCGCAGTTCCTCCTCGACGAGGCCGCGCATCTCGGGCTCCGTGCCAGGATCCGCCTCGAGCGCCTCGAGGCCGCTGACCTCGAGCGCCTCCCTGCGATAGCCGCGGATGGCGGCGACGACGCCTTCGAGCGAGGAGAGCTCGCGCGACAAGGCGACGAGTACCGAGGCCTCGGGCGCTTCCGTGAGCTTCGCCGAGATTTCCTCGTAGCGGCGCAGGATGAGTTCGAGCTTGTCTTCGGGCAACATGGGTTTCGCGGGGACAGGATGGTCGGGGGAGCGCGTCGGCCGGGGTCGTGCAGCTAGATCACGAAGACTTTGGATCGACTCGAGCCAAAGTCATGAAACGTGATCGATTCCAAAAGTGTAGAGCGGCATAGGCAGATAAGTTCACGCAATCTGCGTAAACGCGATTGCGCCGGAAGACCGCTGTACGCTTTTCCTCATCCCGCTCTAGCCCCGATCCGGGCCGATCGCAAAGCGGCTCGCCAGTCTCGTTTCGTCGTATTCTCGCATCGATGCCGATCGATCGAAGCATCGAGATCGAACGTGCGAAGCATCGCCGGCGCTTGCGAGTGCCTTCGTCAGGCGCGCAGAAACAGGCTCTACACGGGAATGGTGTGCTCCTCGGCGAACCGACGAAGCTTCTCGCGGAGCGAGCTGCTCCCGTGGCTTTCGGCGATGAGCTCGGCGACAAAGGGCTCGAGCCGCGCAAGGTCCGTCGCGAGGACCATGGCCTTGACCGGCCCGATCGAGGCGGCGGACATCGACAAGCTGCGAAAGCCGATCGCGAGAAGCGCCATGGCCTCGAGCGGCCGCCCGCCGATCTCGCCGCAGAGCGTGACCGGCTTACGCGCGGCCTGCGCCTTGTCGACGATGAACTTCAACGCCCTCAGGATCGGCGCCGACAGGACATCGTAGCGGTCGCTGATGCGCTTGTTCTCGCGATCCGCGGCATAGAGATATTGCACGAGGTCGTTCGAGCCGACCGACAGAAAATCGACACGGGGGCAGATCTCGTCGAGCTGCCAGAGCAAGGACGGCACCTCGACCATGACGCCGAGCTCGAGATGGTGCGGCAGCGCGCGGCCGTGCCGGCGCAAATGCGCGATCTCGCGCTCGACGAGCGCCTTCGCCTGCTCGAACTCCTCGACGGTCGCGATCATCGGGAACATGATGCGCAGCCGATGCCCGGCCCCGGCGTGCAGCAATCCCCGGAGCTGCATGCGCAGGAGCCCGGGGCGATCGAGCCCGATTCGGATCGCGCGCCATCCGAGCGCAGGGTTCTCCTCGTCGATCTTCGTCATATAGGGTAGATGCTTGTCCGAGCCGATATCGAGCGTTCGAAACGTGATCGGCTTTCCACTGATCTGCTCGAGGGCGGCGCGGTAGAGCGCTTCCTGCTCGCGCATGCGCGGAAAGCGCTCGGCGAGCATGAACTGGAACTCGGTCCGAAACAGGCCGATCGAGCTCGCGCCGGTCTCCTCGACATGCTGGAGGTCGACGAGGAGGCCGGCATTCATGCCGAGATCGATCCGGGTCCCGTCCCGGGTGACGGTCGGGACGTCGCGGAACTTGCGGTACTGCTCCTGCCGTCGCGCGCGCATCCGCGCCTTCTCGGCATAGGCCCGCTCGACGTCGTGCGGCGGGCGCACGTGAACGTCGCCGGTCGTGGCGTCGACGATGATCGCGTCGCCCGGCTCGACGAAGTCGATGATGTTGGAGACCCCGCCGATGGCCGCGATGCCGAGCGCGCGGGCGACGATCGCGACATGGCTCCCTGCGCTGCCGTCCTCGAGCACGAGGCCGCGCAGCTTGGTGCGATCATATTCGAGAAGCGCCGCGGGACCCATGGTGCGGGCGACGACGATCGCGTTGGCGGGGAGATCCTCGTGCGATGTGACATAGCTCTGGCCGGTCAGCTGATGCAGGAGCCGGTTGGCGAGATCGTCGAGGTCGTGCAGCCGCTCACGCAGGTAGGGCTCGGTGCGGCGTTGCAGCTTGGCACGGGCATCGTTCTGCACCCGCTCGACCGCGGCCTCCGCGGTGAGGCCGCTCGTCACCGCCTCGCGCAGCCGGCGCAGCCAGCCGCGGTCGTGCGCGAACATGCGGAAGGTCTCGAGAACCTCGCGATGCTCGCCGGGCCCCATGACCCGGCTGTCGATCAGCCGGTCGATCGACTGGCGCATGGCCTCGATCGCGGTATCGAGCCGCTCGGTCTCCCGCTTGATGTCCTCCGCGACGAGCTGCTTCACCACGATCCGGGGCTCGTGGAGGACGACATGGCCGAGACCGACGCCGTCGGCGATCGGCGTTCCGGACAGCGCGAGCGGGCGCCTGAGCGCGATATAGCTGCCGGGGACGACAACGGATTGCACCTCGCCCGAGGCGATCATCTCGGCGAGCAGCATCGCCGTCGTCTGCAATGCCTCGACCTCTTCCTCGGAATAGGTGCGATGGGCCCGGTTCTGGACGACGAGGACACCGAGCGTATTGCCGCCGCGCAGGATCGGCACGCCGAGGAAGGAGGAATAGATCTCCTCGCCGGTCTCCGGCCGGTAGGAGAAGGCGGGATGGCGCTGCGCGTCCGAGAGCGCCAGTGGCTCGGCCGTCTCGGCGATCAAGCCGACGAGGCCTTCTCCCGTCCGCATCGTGGTGAGGTGAACCGCCTCCCGGTTCAGGCCCTCCGTCGCCGACAGCTCGAGCCGTCCGTCGGCGCGCAGCACATAGACGGAGCAGACCTCGGCCACCATGTTCGCGGCGATATGGACGACGATCTTGTCGAGCCGGGCCTGCGGGCTGATCGGCTCGACCATGACCTCGCGGAGCCGGCGCAGCAGCAGGCGCGGACCGCCGAGCGCGCCGAACATCGCGGGTTCCTGCTTAGGCCCGTAGGTCTCGTGGTCCTTGATCGGCAAGCCGGCTGTCCAAGGGAAAGTCGAGCCTCCTTCCGTTCGGCCGGAGGCCCGCGATCATTCGAATTGAAACGATTCCGTGCCGGATCGGCGGCTCC
The DNA here is from genome assembly GCA_024304885.1 of Beijerinckiaceae bacterium. GTDB lineage: Bacteria > Pseudomonadota > Alphaproteobacteria > Rhizobiales > Beijerinckiaceae > Methylocapsa. Next base: position 822,628 of record JALJOM010000003.1, on the reverse strand, counting down.
GGCTGATGTCCGAGACGGCGTCGCGACCGGCCAGCGGCCCTGGTCGCGCTCGGCCCTCTCCACGATAATGGTTCGCCGCATCCCTGTTCTAGCCGGTGCAAACTCCGGACCGCAAGGGAAACGCGGCGTCGTGGCCTTTAATTCGCGGCGCGCCCGGGCGTTCAAGCTTTGTCGAGACCATAGAGCGCATGGAGGGTCCTGACCGCCAATTCTGTATAGGCCGCCTCGATGAGCACCGAGAACTTGATCTCCGATGTCGTGATCGCACGAATATTGATTCCCTTCTCGGCAAGTGCCTTGAACGCGCGCGCCGCGACCCCAGCGTGGCTGCGCATGCCGATCCCGATCGCCGAGATCTTGACCACGTCGCTCGCGCCGTTCAAGCTGGCGAAGCCTATGTGAGGCTGCGCCTTATGTAAAATCTTTTCGGCACGCTCGAGCTCCGCGGCCGGAACCGTGAAGGTGATGTCCGTGGCGACGGCGTCCTCGGAGGCGACCTGGATGATCATGTCGACATTGATATCGGCCTCGGCGAGCGGCATGAAGATGGCCGCGGCCATGCCGGGCCGGTCGGCGACGCGGCGCAAGGTGATCAGGGCCTCGTCCTTCGAGAAGGCAATTCCCGTGACGACCGGCTGTTCCAAGATATCCTCCTCGCCGCAGATCAAGGTGCCGGGCCTCGGATCGGCGGGATCGTCGAAGGAGGACCGGACGAAGGTCTTTACCTTGTGCACCATGGCGAGCTCGACCGAGCGCACCTGGAGCACCTTGGCGCCGAGCGACGCCATTTCGAGCATTTCCTCGAACGCGATCCGATCGAGCCGCCGCGCCTTGGGCACCACGCGCGGATCGGTCGTATAGACGCCGTCGACATCGGTGTAGATGTCGCAGCGTTCCGCACCGAGGGCCGCGGCGAGCGCGACGGCGCTCGTATCGGATCCGCCGCGGCCGAGCGTCGCGATGCGCCGGGTCTTCTGATGCAGCCCCTGGAAGCCCGCGATCACGGCAACCTCCTTGCGGGCCTCGAACCCCTCGAGGATCGCGCTGCCGTCGATCGACTCGATTCGCGCCGAACCGTGAGTCCCCGAGGTCAGGATCGGGATCTGCCAGCCCTGCCAGGAGCGCGCCGCGACCCCGCGCTGCTGCAGCACGAGGGCGAGAAGACCCGAGGTGACCTGCTCACCGGAGGCGACGACCGCATCATACTCGCGCTGGTCGAAGAGCTCCGAGGCTTCCTTGCACCAGCCGACGAGCTCGTTGGTCTTGCCGGCCATGGCCGAGACGACGACCGCGATATCGTGGCCCGCGGCGCGCTCGCGCTCCACATGCCTTGCCACGTTCCGAATGCGCTCTATATTCGCGACCGAGGTGCCGCCGAATTTCATCACGAGACGGGACATCGGGTCGAGAAGGGCTCCTGTCGGTGCGGCGCGCGGCAGGGGTCGCGGCGTGGCGGCTATACATGCGGGGCTCGGTGCGGCGAGTCAATCGCGCTCGCTCGCGGCGGCGGAGCGCGTCGGCACCGTGCCGCGCTTCCGTCGAGAGAAGGTCAGGTCATGGCACTCCAGGAAAAGCTCCGGCGCGACGGCACGGTCGATCCGGCGGATGTCGCGCGATTCGACCGGCTCGCCGCGGAATGGTGGGCGCCCGACGGGCCGATGCGCGCCCTGCACAAGCTCGACCCGGTGCGGGTCGCCTATATCCGCGATGAAATCTGCCGCCATTTCACGGCTGACGGCGCGCCCCGCAACCGAAAGGCGGAGTCGCCGCTGGCAGGCCTCGCGATCCTCGACATCGGCTGCGGCGGCGGAATCCTGGCCGAATCGCTCGCGCGGCTCGGTGCCGCCGTCACCGCGATCGATCCGGCGAAGCAGAATATCGAGGTCGCCCGGAGCCATGCCGCGCGCTCGCACCTTTCGATCGACTATCGCTCGATCAGCGTCGAGGCTCTGGCCGAGGAGGCCGTTCGCTTCGATGTCGTCGTCGCCATGGAGGTGATCGAGCATGTGCGCGACCTGCGCGGCTTCCTGCGCCATGCGGCCTCGCTGGTGCGCCCCGGCGGCATGCTGTTCGCCGCGACCTTGAACCGCACCCTGAAGAGCTATGCCTTCGCGATCGTCGGCGCCGAATATGTGCTCGGCTGGGTGCCGCGGGGGACGCACGACTGGAACCGGTTCGTGACGCCCGACGAGCTCGCCGCCGCGCTTCGGGCTGGACATCTCGAGCCGGCCGGCGAGGCGGGGGTCGCCTACGACCCGATCGGCGGCAAGTGGCATCTGTCCCACGACATGGACATCAACTACATGATGGCGGCGGTCCGCCCGTCCGGGCACTCCGACCCCGCGTGACCCGAGGCAGCTAGATCCGAGTTTCGCCGCGGCGCATAGGCGCCGCGGTGCTGTTTTCGTTTGTCGAACGCGCAGGCTCCGCCCCGAGGGTCCGCTCGGGACAGGACCGGCCAGGAAGGTGAAGCGATGAATGCACGCGACTCGAAGCTCGCCCGCCACCAGGCGTTGATCGACGGACATTTCGTCGAGGCATCGGACGGGCGCAGCTTCGAGGTGACGAACCCCGCCGATGGGACCCTCGTCGCGCGAGTCGCCGATTGCACGGCCGCGGACGCCGAGGTCGCGATCCACGCCGCGCACGCGGCTTTCCCGGCTTGGCGGGCGCTCACGGCGCGCGACCGCACGCGCCTGCTGCGCAAATGGTGCGAGCTCGTCATGCGCCACCAGGACGAGCTCGGCGATCTCCTCGCCCGCGAGCAAGGCAAGCCCCGCGCCGAGGCCCGGGCCGAGATCGCCTATGGCGCGTCCTATATCGAATGGTTCGCCGAGGAGGCCCGCCGCATCTATGGCGACGTGGTTCCGGCGCCCGTTGCCGGCCGCGAGGTCCTCGTGCTCAAGGAGCCGGTCGGGGTCACCGCGGCGATCACGCCGTGGAACTTCCCGAGCGCCATGGTCGCGCGCAAGATCGCACCGGCGCTCGCAGTCGGCTGCACCTGCGTCGTCAAGCCCGCCGCCGAGACCCCGCTCTCTGCGCTCGCGCTCGGAGCGCTCGCCAAGGAGGCCGGGATTCCAGCGGGCGTGCTGAACATCCTGCCGACGAGCCGCACCGAGGAGGTCGGGCTCGTGCTCACGACACATCCGCTGGTGCGCAAGATCTCGTTCACAGGCTCGACCGCGGTCGGGCGCAAGATCATGCGCCAGGGTGCCGAAACCATCAAGAAGGTCTCGCTCGAGCTCGGCGGCAATGCGCCTTTCATCGTCTTCGACGACGCCGATCTCGACGCCGCGGTGAAAGGCGCGATCGGCTCGAAGTTCCGCAACTCGGGCCAGACCTGTGTCTGCGCCAATCGCTTCCTCGTCCAGGCGGGCATCTACGACGCCTTCGCGAACAAGCTCGCAGAGGCGGCGGCGGCGTCCCGGGTCGGCCCGGCCTTCGAGCCCGGGGTGCAGCAGGGCCCCTTGATCTCGCAGAAGGCGCTCGCGAAGGTCGAGGCGCTCGTCGCCGACGCCTTGGGCAAGGGTGCGAGAGCTTTGACCGGCGGCGCCCGCCATCCGCGGGGCGGCACGTTCTACCAGCCGACCGTGCTCGTCGAGGTGCCGGCCGAGGCGCAGCTCCTCGAGGAGGAGATCTTCGGCCCCGTCGCGCCGCTCGTCCGCTTCGAGACGGAAGAGGAGGCGATCCGGCTCGCCAATGCCAGCGAGTACGGGCTCGCCGCCTATTTCTTCTCGCGCGACATCGGCCGTGTGTGGCGTGTCGCGCGGGCGATCGAGGCCGGCCTCGTCGGCGTCAACGAGGGGGTGATCTCCGCGGTCGAGGCCCCGTTCGGGGGGGTGAAGCAATCCGGCATCGGCCGCGAGGGCTCGCGCTACGGGACCGAGGAATATCTCGACCTCAAATATGTCTGCATGGGGGGGCTTTAGAGCGGGATGAGGAATAGTGTAAAGAGGTCTTCTGCTCGCATCCCGCTCTAAACTTTTAGAATCGATCACGTTTCATGACTTTGGATCGATTCGATCCAAAGTCATCGTGATCTCGCCTGCTGAAGAAGCCTTCTGTTTCGCTTCGAGGACCTCGTCGCCATTACGTTACGCTCACGGCACAGCCCTGTTTGCGTTTCGACCGATCCTTGCCTCAAGGGGGGTTGACAAAAAGAATCTGATCCCTGTTGAGCAACGTGGGCTGACCGACGATCGGATCATGAGATTTTCCGGGTCTCCGCGCGCGTGCTTGTGTTCGAGTTGCAAGGAATGGCCGAGTTCGTGCGCGAATATGCTGCTGGGGGGATGCAGTATATGGTGGAGGCAGATGACCGGCCCCTTGAAGGGAGTTTCGCCCCTCACTTTTTTTTTGGCTTTGTCGGAAAGCTCCCAGACGAAGATCACATGTCGATCCGCCGGAGTCTTCTCGGCTTGTTTCTGGTCGCCGAACTGTAGAACCACCTGGTGTGCATCGACTACGTCGCCCGCGTCGCCCTTGAACACGAAATCGTGGGTGCCCGCATACGTCACGCCTATATTCGCCTGAGACCAAATCCGGTCGGCGACGCGCACAAACTCTGGAATTTCAGCGCGTGAAATCGCCTTCGCTCGGTGTCCCAATTCGCCTGACGTGTCCGACAGGATGTAAAAGCGCACCGAGAGGGATTTGCGCGGCAAGACGGCTATCTGTAGCCGGCCAGCGACGCTGCCGTCGGGGTTGCTCGCGGTCAGCACCGCGCCGCCGGTCGTCGCGCCGCTCCGCAACCGAAACGGGCGTGTCGGCTTGTCGCGAGCAGTGAGCTCTGTGAAGACTACGCCCGTGGCGGGCCGGGAGCCGAAACCGGACAGGGTTACATCGAGGTTGGCGGCCGTCTCGCTGTCTCCGCCAACGAGACGGACGGTCGCGGTCTTGCTGCCGACGGGCAACGCTTGAAACGCTTCGCCCGGGACCGACGGATTGAGGGGAGTGGGGTCAAATCCCTGGAGTCGGTCGAGCGCCGTGAACCGCGCGCGGGCGGATGGCGCAGGTGGCGGGGACGGGAGCGGTTTAAGGCCTTTCCTTTTTTCCCAATCGGACACCAGGCGGTTCAGGTGCGCGATCGTGGTCCTGCCCGGATCGGCGACGCCATCGACTACCTGGAACAGGCCGCGGAACTTCCACAGGGACTGGAAATCCCAAATCGCATCGGCCAGCTCGCGCGGGCACATATTGTCTGGGCCCGCGTTAGGCCGTGTCATCCACGCCTCCCGCTTTCCACCGTCTTCCCCTGGAATAAAGCGCAAGAGATCGATAATCTTGTCCTGATCGCGCTCCAGGTTGCGGACGTTTTCTGTCCGGAAGCGAAGGCCGACAGGCCCTTCGAGGGTGACGTCCGGCAAGGCGTGCCTCCAGCAGCCTACAGCAAGACCCAGCTGACACCCGTTAGCCGAGATTCGCCGGCTGGGCCCGTGTTCGTATGCCAAAATCCCCGAATTTCGGCTCTCTGGCAAGGCTGCGCCGTCGTCGCGCGAAAGCCGTCTCTGGAGCGCAAGACTGTAGACCTGCGACTCGAAGCTGCTCGAGGTCAGGGCGCGGCGAAGCCCAGGATGTTGCGCGTATAGGTCTCGCGGACCTCGGCAAAGGGCACGTCGTCGCCGGTCACGACCAAGGCACGATGCTCGAGCAGGCCCCAGGGAATGTCGAGCGGTCGAGCCTGGGTCCCCGGGTCGAGCGAGGGAGCAGGCTGCGTCGGCTCCCAGAGATGCGTGACCGAGAAGGTCTTGCGCGACGGCCGCAGCGCCGCGACGGCCTGGCCGAACGGCGTGTCGGTCGTCTCGACGATCCCGTTCATGTCGGCGGTCAGGCGGCCCGGCACATACCAATTGTCGGCCTCGGACAGGACGTGCTCGCCGCAGACGAGCTCGACGCGCCGGTACTTGACCGGCTCCTCGGCGCCGATCTGCAGGCGCTCGCGCTGCTCGCTCGTGAGCGGCTTGTCGATCCCGGAGACGATCCGTGCCTTGATGGCCGGAACCTGCGCCATCTTGTGCTCGGCGCACCAGGCCTCGAGCGCTGCCGTCGCAGTTTGCGCCGCGAGGAGCCGCGCTTGGAAGCCGTCGATGAGGCTCGAGACCTCGGCGCGGGCCTGCCGCGTATCGAGCCGGGTTCCGACCGGCCGGGCGAGGACGGCATCGCCGTGGATCATCGTGGCACAGAGGCCGAGCATGAGGACCGCCTTGATGAACGAGCGCGTGCGGAGCCTGGCCTCACCGGTCTCGGCTGCGTGCGAGGGTCGATTCGGAAAGGGTCGAAGCATATCACGTGATCTCTCGACTTTCTGTCTGGATCGAGGCTTGCGCGGCCAGGTCGCGCGCTGCCGTCGGGTTATGGACTTCGAAACCGAAACCGGGCACAGAAAGGGTGCAACGGCGCGAGTGGCGGCCCCGAGAGACGGGGTGCGCGTCATTCGAGCTGCTTTCCCAGCCGCAGCGTATGCCGTCGCGCGTCTCTTCCGGCAAGCGAGTACCATGTTTCGACGACTTTATCACTGGACCTTGAGCCTCGCCGAGAACCGCCATGCGCCCTGGGCGCTCGGAGCCGTAGCCTTCGCCGAAAGCTCCTTTTTCCCTGTCCCGCCGGACACGATCCTGGTCCCGATGTCGCTCGCGCGTCCGAAGAGCGCTTGGACCTATGCGCTCATCTGCACCTTGACCTCGGTCGCCGGCGGCGTGCTCGGCTATGCGATCGGCGCTCTTCTCTTCGAGACGATCGGCAAATGGCTCATCGGGCTCTACGGCTACGGCGACAAGGTCGAGGAGATGCGCCTGCTCTATGCTCAGTGGGGCTGGGCCGTCATCGTCTTCAAGGGCCTGACGCCGATCCCCTACAAGATCGTGACCATCACGAGCGGCTTGCTCGCTTATGATCTGCCCCTCTTCATCGTGCTCTCCCTTCTGACCCGCGGCGCCCGATTCTATCTGGTGGCGGTGCTGCTCGATCGGTTCGGCGAGCCGATCAAGGACCTCCTCGACAAATATTTCGGCTGGTTCCTCGCCCTGCTGGCCTTGGGCGTGGTGCTCGGGTTCTGGCTCGCCGCGAAATTCGTGTGAGGTTCGGGACCGGGATGGAGGGGATCCACCGGGCCGCTCTTCTTTCCGCGCTCGCGATCCTCGTGATCGCCGCGGCGACGATCGGCGGCGCCTGGACCTTCGAGGCGCTGGGCTACGCGCCTTGCGAGCTCTGCCTCTGGCAGCGCTGGCCCTATTACCTCGGGATACCTCTCGCCGGAGCAACCGCGCTGCTCGCCGTGCGCGGAGCGGGGCACCCGGTGACGGCGGCCTTTATCCTCCTCGCGATAGTGTTTGCCGGGAGCGCGGCCTTCGGCGCCTATCATGCCGGCGTCGAATGGGGCTTCTGGCCGGGACCTTCCGCCTGCACAGGCGCATTGCCGCGCGCCGGCTCCGCCGAGGACTTCCTGGCTCAGCTCGAGACTGTGCAGGTCGTGCGCTGCGACGCTCCGGCCCTGCGAATTTTCGGGCTCTCGCTCGCGGGCTGGAACGCCCTGATCTCGGCAGGGCTCGCCGGACTCGCGGCTCGGGGAGCCGTGGTCTCGCGGACGTGAACGCGCGTCAATCCGCGGCCACGGCGAGCACCGCTCTCGCGCGCAATTTCTCGGTCTCGCTCTTCAATTGTCCACAAGCGGCGAGGATGTCACGGCCGCGCGGCGTACGCACCGGGCTCGCATAGCCGGCATCGAAGACGATCTGCGAGAACCTCCCGATCCTCTCGTCGCTCGAGCATTCGAAGCTCGTGCCGGGCCAGGGATTGAACGGGATGAGATTGATCTTGGCGGGAATGCCCGTCAGGAGCCGCACCAGCTCGCGCGCCTCGGCGGGCGAATCGTTCACGTCCTTCAGCATCACGTATTCGAAGGTGATTCTCCGCGCGTTGGATGCTCCGGGATAGGCGCGGCAGGCGTCGAGCAGCTCGCGGATCGGATATTTGCGGTTGAGCGGCACGAGCCGATCGCGCAGCTCGTCGCGCACGGCATGAAGCGAGATCGCGAGCATGGCGCCGGTCTCGCGACCGAGGTCGGGCAGGCGCGGAACCACGCCCGCCGTCGAGACGGTGATCCGGCGCCGCGACAAGGAGAGCCCCTCGCCGTCCGCCATGACCGAGAGCGCGTCGCGCACGTTGTCGTAATTGTAGAGCGGCTCGCCCATCCCCATGAAGACGATATTGGAGATATAGCGCGAGCCGTCGGTCGGGACCTGCCCGTCTGCCGGCGGCGGAAGGCCGGGAAAGTCGCCGATCCGCTCGCGCGCTACGAGAATTTGCCCGATGATCTCGGAAGCATTCAGATTGCGGACGAGCTTTTGTGTCCCGGTATGGCAGAAGGCGCAGGTGAGCGTGCAGCCGACCTGGCTCGAAACGCAGAGCGTGCCGCGGTCGCTTTCCGGGATATAGACGCATTCGATCTCCGCGCCCTCGGCCTGCGCGCCGACAGGGGCGAGTCGCAGGAGCCATTTGCGGGTCCCGTCACGAGAGACCTGCTCGGCGACGACGTCCGGCCGCACGAGAGAATAGGCGTCGGCGAGCGCTCGGCGCAGTCCCTTGCCGACATTGGCCATGGCATCGAAATCGGTCATGCCGCGGAAATAGATCCAGTGCCAGAGCTGCGCCACGCGCATGCGCAGCTCGCGATCGGGCACGCCGATCGCGCCGAGCGCGGCGGCGAGCTCCGGCCGCGTCGCGCCGGCGAGCGAGGCCTTAGGCTCCAGGCGCTGCGATACGATCGTCGTCGTAAAGGTCATGCGGCTTCATAGCACGGCGGCAGGAATGGCTGAAGAACTCGTCGCACGTCCTCTAGTGCGGGATGATGAGAAGGGGACATCGGTTTTCCGGCGCAATCGCGTTTACGCAGATTGCGTAAACTTATCTGCCTATCCCGCTCTAGACTTTTGGAATCCATCACGTTTCATGACTTAGGATCGATTCGATCCAAAGTCATCGTGATCTAGGCTGGCCTTGCGGCGGTCAGCCCGCCATGCGCAATCTCGGGTGTGGTCGCAATTCACCCGAGGGCCGCTCATGCTCGTCTGCTCCCTGATCCGATCCAAGAGAACCCTTTCGGCCGCGGTGGTCGCCGTCGCCGTGTCGGGGCCGGCCGTCGCGCAGACTTATCCCGTCATCGGTCCCTTGAAGGATATCGTTCCCTCGATCACGGTGACTGGCACGGCGAGCGCCGAGGTCGCGCCGGACATCGCGACGATCCTGCTCGGGGTCGTCACCGAGCGGCCGAAGGCGGCCGATGCCGCACGGGAAAACGCCCTGGCCGTGCAGGCCGTCGTGGCCGATATCAAGGCGCAGGGGATCGACGCCAAGGACATCAAGACCCGCGCGGTGGCCCTCACGCCGGTCTATGACGAGATCCGCGACAACGACGGGCGGACGACGAAGCGCGTCATGCGCGGCTACAGCGCCCGCAATGCGCTGAGCGTGCGCGTCCGCCAGATCGGCAAGGTCGGCGACCTCGTCGCGAGGTGGATCGACAGGGGCGCCAATCGCGTCGAGGAGATCGAGTTCGACGTCGAAGGCAAGGAGGTCAAGTACGAGGCGCTACGCGTGGATGCGGTCCGCGATGCCTTGCGCAAGGCGCAATCCTATACGACCGGGCTCGGCATCCGGCTCGGCCGGGTGCTGTCGATCGCTCCGCCGTCCTATGGTCCCGTCCCGACCGCTCCCTCGGTCGCCATGGCGCGCGCGGCGGCGCCGGACGGCCCGGCCGCGGTTCCCGTCGAGCCCGGGGTCCAGACCCTGCGCACGGAGGTTCAGGTCACCTGGGAGCTCGCCCAATGACCAACATGGGAGCCAGGGGACCTTCCGACTCGATATAGCCGGTGCTCGCCCTCACGCCTGCATCGCGTGGCGATAGGAGTGGATGACGTCCTTCGGCTTGCCGAGATCGCGCACGAGGCCGTCCTCGATCCAGACGACTCGGTCGCACATCGTGGTCAGGGTGTCGAGGTCGTGCGAGACGACGAGCACGGTTCCATGCGTCGTGAAGTTCTTGATGAAAGCGTCGCATTTCGTCCCGAAGGCCGCATCGCCGACGGAGAGTGCCTCGTCGACGATGAGGATATCGGCGTCCGCATGGGCGCAGATCGAGAAGGCGAGCCGCGCCGCCATGCCGGTCGAGTACATCTTCAGGGGCTGGTAGAAGAAATCGCCGATGTCGGCGAAATCCTTGATGGAGTCGAGCCGTGCCAGGACCTCCGAGCGCCGCATCCCGAGGATCGCTCCGCCGATCAAGGCATTCTCTCGACCGGTGAGGCAGAGATCGAAGCCGGCGCCGAGCGCGAGGATCGGAGCGATCCGCCCCTTGACCTCGATCATGCCGTGCGTCGGCTGCGTGATCCCGCAGATGATCTGCAGAAGCGTCGTCTTGCCCGCGCCGTTGCGGCCGATGATCCCGACCGTCTCGCCGCGATGGACCTTGAAGCTCACGTCACGCAGCACCCAATGCTCGTGATAGAATTGCCTCCAGGCCCCGAGCAAGGTCTGCTTGAGCTGGTCGTTGCGGCGCAGGTAGAGCTGATACGCCTTGCCCACGCGATCGCAGCGGATTACCAGGTCAGATGACATCGACATAGACCGCCTTGTACTTCATGAAGAAGCCATAGCCGAAGTAGAACATCACGATCGACGCCACGGTCGTTCCCACGTATAGGCCGAGGCTCGGAACCGTGTCGAGTAACAAGAGATTACGGATCATCTCGACATAATTGCCGATAAGGTTGAAGTGAACGTAAATGCGCAGGTCCGGAGGCACGTCGTCGATCGAGTAGAAAATCGGCGTCGCGAACATGAGCACCGGCACGATCGAGATCATGAGATAGCCGACATCACGCGTGAACGAGCCGAGCGCCATCAGGAACCATGACGTCCCGAGCAGGAGAAGGAAAAACGGCGCGAAGACGAAGGGCAGCAGCACGGAGGTCGCGGGCAAGCGAAAGGTCAGCACGACGAGGAAGACGAGAAGCACGGCGAAGCTGATCGCGCTGTAGACGCAGGCCCGGATTGTTGCGGTCCAGGCCAGCGTCTCGGAGGGAAAGATCGACTTCTTGATGAAGCCCGCATGCTCGTGCAGCAGGCTCGGCGAGCGATAGGCGATCTCGCTGTAGAGGTTGAAGACGATGAGGCCCGAGAAGATCGAGAGCGCATAGGCCCCGAAGCCGCCGCCTTTCGCCGAAACGGGCAGGCCGACCGCGGACGAGAAGACGAACGTATAGGCCGAGAGCATGACGAGCGGGCCGAAGACCGCCCAGACCCAGCCGAGAATCGTATCGGAGAACCTCGCCGCGAGCTCACGCCGCACGACGGCGCGAATGAGCTCTCGAAAGTGCCAGGCATTGAGGAAAGGTGCGAGCAACGCCATTCTTCGGATCGGACCCCCGCTGGATCATGGTGCATACGGATCGAATCGATCGATTTCGACCGCGATAGTTCGAGCTGCCGCTACGATCGCACGCTGCCGTGGCCGGGCGCGGCGGAGATAGACCAATGCGCGCCGCTTCCGTCAACACGCGGCTCCGCAGAAAGGCTCCGTCTGACGCGCGTCACCCGCCGACTCGCGCCTCGGATATGGCGGATGAGAGGCAGCGAGACCTTTGCCGAACCAGGACTCGAGAGGCCGGATGGCACAAGGCACGCATTTCGATCTTCTGGTGATCGGCGGCGGCATCAACGGTGCCGGCATTGCACGCGACGCAGCGGGCCGCGGCCTCTCGGTGCTCCTGTGCGAGGAGGCCGACCTCGCCGGAGCGACCTCCTCGGCGTCGAGCAAGCTCATCCACGGCGGGCTGCGCTATCTCGAGCAGCGCGCCTTTCGTTTCGTACGCAATGCTTTGATCGAGCGCGAGATCCTCCTGGCAATGGCGCCGCATCTCGTCCGTCCGATGCGCTTCGTGCTGCCCGTGGACAAAGCGCTCCGTCCACCCTGGCTGATCACGACGGGGCTCTTTCTCTACGATTGGCTCGCCCGCAGAACGCGCCTGCCGCGATCGCGCCGGCTCGACTTGCGCCGCTGCGCGGAAGGCGCACCGCTCTCCGGTCGGTTCACCACGGGTTTTGCCTATTCGGATTGCGTCGTCGACGATTCGCGGCTCGTCGTCGCGAATGCGCTCGACGCGCGCGAGCGCGGCGCCGAGATTCGCACGCGAACCCGCTGTGTCTTTCTCGAGCGCGGTCGCGACTCGTGGCGCGCCGGGCTCGTCGATCTGCGCGACGGGTCCCCGCTCCAGGTCACGGCGCGGGTCGTCGTCAATGCGGCCGGGCCCTGGGTCTCGCAAGTCGAGGCCATGGCCGGATCCGCAAGGGAAGCCGCGCCGGTGCGCCTCGTCGAGGGCAGCCACATCCTCGTGCCTCGGCTCTATACGGGAGAGCATGCCTACATCCTGCAGAACGACGATCGCCGCATCGTCTTCGTGATCCCTTACGAGCGGCAGTTCTCCCTCGTCGGGACGACCGAGCTGGACTTCGCGGGCGATCCGCGCGAGGCCGCGGCCACGTCCGAGGAGATTGCCTATCTTTGCCGCGCGGTTTCGCGCTGCTTCGTGAAAAAGCTCGACCCGAGCGCGATCGTGCACAGCTATTCCGGCGTGCGCCCGCTTTACGACGATGCCGCACAAAGCGCCTCCTCCATCAGCCGGGAGTTCGTCCTCGGCCTCGACGCGCCGGCCGAAGAGGCTCCCCTCTTGACCGTCTATGGCGGGAAGATCACCACCTATCGTCGGCTCGCGGAGGACGCGATGGAGCGCCTCGTGCCCTTGCTCGACCTGCCGTCCAAGGGCGCCTGGACCGATCGGGTTCCGCTGCCGGGCGGCGATCTCGCCGATGCCGATCTCGATCGTTTCGTCGGCGAGCTTCGTGCCGAATATTCCTGGCTGCCGGATGCCATGGCGAACCGTCTCGCTCGGGCTTACGGCACGCGGACCCGCAAGCTCCTCGGCAAGGCACGAAGCCTCGCCGATCTCGGGACGGATTTCGGCGCGGGCCTTACCCGAGCCGAGATCGATTATCTTCTCGACGAGGAATGGGCGGAGACCGGCGAGGACGTGCTCTGGCGCCGCTCCAAGCTCGGCCTGCATATGACCGAAGAGGCGCGCGCCTGCGTCGCCGGCTACGTGCGGGGACGGGTCGTGTCGCAGCGAGGGGAAGACCGCTGTGAATAGCGTGGACAGCATCCTGGCAATCGACCAAGGCACGACGTCTACGCGCAGCCTCGTCCTCGACGGCGAAGGGCGCCTCCTCGCCTGCTCGCAGAAGGAATTTCCCCAATATTATCCACAGGCCGGATGGGTCGAGCACGATCTCGAGGACATCTGGCGCGACACGGTCACGACCATGCGCGAGGCTGTGGAAAAGTCCGGCCGGCGGGTCGCCGCGATCGGCATCGCGAACCAGCGCGAGACGGTGGCCCTCTGGAACCGCGACACGGGCGAGCCCGTCCATCCTGCGATCGTGTGGCAGGATCGCCGTACGGCCCCGCTCTGCGAGAGGCTGCGCGCGGACGGGCTCGAGGATCTCGTGCGGGCCCGAACCGGGCTCCTCCTCGATCCCTATTTCTCGGCGACGAAGCTCGCCTGGCTCCTCGATACTATTCCGGACGCCCGCCGGAACGCCGAGCGTGGCGCGCTCGCCTTCGGCACGATCGACAGCTTTCTCGTTTGGCGCCTGACCGGCGGGCGCGTCCATGCGACGGATGCGACCAACGCCTCGCGAACCCTGCTGTTCGACATCACGCGCCAGGCCTGGGCTCCCGAGCTGCTCGAAATCTTCAAGATTCCCGAGTGCATCCTTCCGGAGGTCCACGACAGTGCCTTTCCCTACGGGACCGCCACGCCGGACCTGCTCGGAACGGCGGTCCCGATCACGGGACTCGCCGGGGACCAGCAAGCCGCTCTCGTCGGCCAGGCCTGCCTCGCGCCCGGCATGGCGAAAGCGACCTATGGCACCGGATGCTTCATCCTGGTGAACACGGGCGCCGAATGCGTGCCTCCGCGGGCGGGGACGCTCTCGACCGTCGCCTATCGCCTCGACGGCACCCCGACCTACGCCACCGAGGGAGCGATCTTCGTCGCCGGAGCCGCAGTGAAATGGCTGCGCGACGGGCTGAAGGTGATCGCCCGAGCGAGCGAGGCCGAGGCCCTGGCCGCGGGGCTCGACGACAATTGCGGGGTCTATATGGTGCCGGCCTTCGTCGGGCTCGGCGCGCCGTATTGGGATCCGCATGCGCGCGGCCTGATCTGCGGCCTGACCTCCGACACGAGCGTGGCCCATCTCGCTCGCGCGGCTCTCGAGTCGGTCGCCTACCAGACTCTCGATTTGCTGGCGGCGCTCGCGGCCGGGAGCGGCCGTGCCCCCGCCACCACCTTGCGCATCGACGGCGGCATGGCCGGCAATGATTGGTTCTGCCAGTTCCTGGCCGATATTCTCGAGCTGCCGGTCGAGCGGCCGAGCCTGCTCGAGGCGACGGCGCGCGGCGCGGCCTTTCTCGCCGGGCTCGGCGCCGGGCTCTATCCCGGACTTTCGGCCGTCATGGCGACCTGGACCAAAGGGGCCGGCTTCGCACCTCGGATGGAACTGTCTCGGCGTGCCCGGGCCGTCGAGGGCTGGCGCGACGCGATCGCGCGCACGCTCGCGCATCGCGCCTAGCGGGCGAGAAAGGATGGCCATGGAGAAAAACGCCGACGCCTTTCGAACCATCAGCGAGGCCGCGACAGAGCTCGACGTCCCGCAGCACGTGCTGCGGTTCTGGGAGACGAAGTTTCCTCAGATCAAGCCGCTGAAGCGCGGCGGCGGCCGGCGCTACTATCGGCCACAGGACATCGAGCTTTTGCGCGCGATCAAGCAGCTCCTCTATGCGGAAGGCTTCACCATCAGGGGCGTGCAGCGCATCTTGAAGGAGCGCGGCGTGCGGGCGGTCACGACGGCCTCCCGCGACGGCGCGCCGATCGCGACGGCTCTCTCGGTGGCGCTCACGGCATTGGACGAGGACGGCGAGGAGCCCCCCGCGACCGAGGACCACGCGCCGACGCCGCTCGGCGCAGAGGCCGGGGAAGAACCGGACGACGCGGCCCCGGGACCGGATGCACTGGCCGCGGTCGCGACTGCCGCACCGAGCCGCGCTCTCGGAGCGCAGGATTTGACGAAGCTTCGAGAGGTCCTCGTCGATCTCGAGCGCTGCGTCGAAATACTCGCCGCCGCGCGGCGCGGGTGAGCCTGCCTCGACGGGACCGCCAGCCGTGAAGGTGCGATCCTTCTCCCATTACGATCTCGCTGTTGCGAAAGATCGCTGGCGATGTGCAAGGGTGGCAACGGCACGAAGCGCCGCTGACGGATAGGGAGCCTGCGCGCGGCGTTGCGCACGCGCGGTGCCTTCTCTATAAGTCGCGAAAGTCGGAGTGTAGCGCAGCCCGGTTAGCGCACTAGTCTGGGGGACTAGGGGTCGTGGGTTCGAATCCCGCCACTCCGACCATTTTCCGGTAAGCTCTTTAAGATGATGCACAGGAAAGTCACTGCAAAGTCGACGAAATTTTGGGATTGTCGCAGAAATGATTAGTATTGGGCAAGAACCGCTCGACGACCGCCCACGTCTCGTAAAGGATCTCGGCGCACTGGCGGAAGCGGCGACTAGATCACGTGTCATGACTTTGGATCGAATCGATCCAAAGTCATGACACGTGATCGATTCCAAACGTGTAGAGCGCGATAAGCAGATAAGTTTACGCAATCTGCGTAAACTCGATTGCACCGGAAAACCGATATCCACTTTTCCTCGTCCCGCTCTAGAGCAATTTCCAGCGAAGCGGATACCGGTTCGCATATCGATCTCGACGTTTCGAGTGATCGACATCGATGCGAAATTGCGACAAAACAAGAATGTAGAGCCGGTTTCCGATTCAGCTGGAGCGGAAATCGCTCTAGCCCATTCGTCGTAGAACTGCCCTCGCTTCTCGAATGGCCATGCAAGACAAGGCCCTATGGATGCTCGACGACAAGGTCCGTTTCCTGAAGGGTTGGTTCAAGGACACGTTGCCGACGGCACCGATCGAGCGGCTTGCGATCCTTCGCCTCGACGGTGACTACTACGAGTCGACGATGGAGGGTTTGACCCATCTCTACGAGAAGCTCTCTGTAGGGGGCTTTGCCATTATCGACGACTACGGCGAGGACCGTTGGACCTACTGTGCAAAAGCCGTTGACCAGTTCCGTTCCGAGCGTGGGATTACCGATCCTCTCGTACGCGTCGATTCTCGATGCTATTTCTGGCGCAAGACAAAATCGTAGCAGCGCGTATCCTCCGGCGGACGCGGAGACTTCGAAAGATTCGACGCTGCTTTCGTCGATCACACGATCGCGCACAGAACCGGCGGCACGGCTCGATCGCGCGCGCATGCTGCTCGCTTATCGCGACACTGTGTCGTTCTTCGTGGTGGGCCGTGCGCTCGGCGTACGTCATCGGACCACGTAGGGACGCATCGAGCGGGCCGCATGAAGACTTCACCGTGCCGGGTCAATCGGTCGTAATCGCTCGGGGCCGTTGGCACGAACCGGCCCCGCTCCCGATCATGGATCGCCGCGACCGCATTCCCCTCGGTGCTTTTCTCGGATTTCGGCCAAGCCCGATCGAGTTCTCCCGCCATGGCCACGGCTTGCATATGGCTCGGGGTGAGCGGCTCGACCATGTCCCACAGAGCGAGCGATGCTCGTTCGAGCTCGGCCGCCGCGTCGGCACACCTGATCTCGGCCTCGCTCGAGTCCAGAGGTGCGGAGGGCGCACCGGATCGCGGCCATCCTCTCGGTGATGGTCGCCTCGGCCGCCATTCGCTTACCGACCAGCGGGACTGCAAGAGTGCGGCCGATCGCGCGGCGCTCGAACGTCGGCAGGGCCGCGCTGAACGGGTTGAGCCTTGCCGGAACCCTTGCGGCGCATCGGCCGAACGATCCTGAAAAGCACCCCGTAGCGCGCCTTCGTAGCACAGTCCGGCTATTGCAATACGTTGAATTCACCTAGCTTTTTGAAAGGAATGACCTGTCGAGAACATGGTGCGACGAAGCGGAGTGAAGTCGTACCTGCGCGATGAGTTGGCGGGCGGCGTCGCGCTGACGAAAGTGGTGCCCAGGGGCGGAATCGAACCACCGACACTGCGATTTTCAGTCGCATGCTCTACCAACTGAGCTACCTGGGCGGAGGGCCGAGCGCCGAGGCGCCGAGCGTCCGGAGCTTATAGAGGAGCCGCGCGGAGATTGTCCAGCGCCGGATGCGCACTCCTCGCCGGCGCTCAGGAACCTCTCGCCTCGGCGGCCGTCTCCACCTCGGCCACGAAGCGGCAAATCCGGTCGATCGTCGAAGCGTCGCCGAGAAGCGGCGCATGGCCCTGTCCCTCGACGACATGAACCTCGCAGGCCGGGTGACGCGACACCATCTCGGCCACCGTCCCCGGCGAAAGCAGGTCGGAATTCGCGCCGCGGATGACGAGGACCGGGCGGCCTCGCAATCCGTCGAACAGAGGCCAGAAGGTCGGCAAGGGTGTCGCGGACACAGACTCCGCGAAGGCGTTCGCGAGGTTCGTGTCGTAGAGGAGCCGGATCTCGCCATTCCAATCGCCAAAGGTCGCCGTCGCGAAAGCGATCCAGTCGGCCGCGCCGAGAGCTGTGAAGCGATCCTCCATCATCCCCCGGAGAACGGCGACGGCTTCGTCGAGCGACCGAGGCTCGGGCATCTTGCCGACATAGGAGCGGATGCGCGCAATTCCGGCAGGATCGAGAACCGGCCCGATGTCGTTCAGGACAACGCCTTCGATGGCGGTGGGACAGGTCGCCGACAAGCTCATCGCATGGAGCCCGCCCCGCGAGGTTCCGACGAAGATCGCGTGCTCGATCCTCGCCGCGTCGAGAACCGTCAGGAGGTCCGCATTCTCGACCTCGAGGCTGTAGTTTCGCCAATTCGGATCGTAGCCGGAGCGGCCGCGGCCTCGATAATCGAGCGCGAGCACGCGCCGCGGCTTCCCCGCGCCGCCCGCCGCGAGCGCCGTCGCGAGGGGATGGAAATCCGCTGAGTTCCGGGTGAGCCCGGCGAGGCACACGACGGGGATACCGACGCCGTTCTCGGACCCGTAATCGCGAGCATGGAGCCTCAGGCCGTCGGACGCGAAGAAGAACCGGCTGGCATAGCCGGGCGTCGGTCGGGTCATCGCATCGGCTCCCGGCACGGATGCAGCGCGCGGCTTGCGACACGACCCCGCGCGCTGCTTCTGTCGTTGCATCGAGAGCGGCTTGCCTTTCGCCGCGATCCGAAGCCGAGCGCACCCGCGTTCATTGCCGAGAACCGCTTCCTTTCCATAGGGTACGAGGCTTTCCATAGGGTACGAGGTCGCGGACGACGCTCGTGGCCACCTCGGGTACCGGGCCGGCCGAGCGGTCGTCTCTCATCGTCGAGCCATCGATGACGCGGGCACGGTCGGCCGCCTTGCGGTGACGGGCCGAGGCGTCAGCCTGCCGGCTGATGGAACTCGGACGGACGCTCGATAGCACGCTTGATGCCGCCGGGCGAGCGCCGGACGCTTCCTCGTGGACCTTCTCTGCGCTGGCGAACGCCGATCCGATGCCGGAACGAAGTCGATGGAACCACATCCGGTTCCTGAATTGCCGACGATGCGTGCCGGCACCCATCAAGCGACGCGACAATCCGGCAAAGCAAGAATGTGGAAAGGTTTTCAATTCCGCCAGATCGGAAACCGCATGCAGGCGAAGATCACGGCCCTCGTGGAGGGCCACAGTCATACCGCCACAACGAAAGCTCGGGACGCGTCATCCCGCCGGCCGATGCATCCGACCAACTCGACTCCCGGACGACTGATAAACGATCAAACCCATCACAACACAAAGCTGACGCTTGCAGCGCCGACAGACGGCCACATAGTCCCTTCCGCGGGTGAGCCGCGTTTGATTTTGCTGGTTCGACCGCGTATCTCGATCGCCTTGACGACGGTTTGAGCAATCTCCAGCGAACCGGACATTGGTTCGCGCCGTCGGAGATTGCAACAGAACAAGGATGTAGATTTGGTGTCCGAATCTACCGGATCGGAAACGGCTCTAGAGCGATTCGGAGCAAAGCCCTTCGCCCTTCTGCTTCTCCAGAGGTAGCCATGAGACCAAGAGATCTTCCTGCTTTGACGATTGTGAGGTTCTTTGCCGCGCTGCTCGTTGCGCTCCTGCACTATGCCGTCTTCGGGTTGCGCGATTCCCCGGTGTGGGTGCAGAATATCGTGGCGAGCGGGTATATTGGGGTTCCTTTCTTTTTCATCCTGTCGGGTTTTATCCTCGTTTACGTGTCGTATGCGACACCGATGGATCGCACCCGGTTCTGGATCAGGCGGATCGCTCGCATCTACCCCGTCTATCTTCTGGCTTCGATCCTGACTGGCGTCACCGTCATCGGAGTGAGGGGATGGAACCTCAACGCGCTCGAGTACTCGGCGGTCTTTGGCGGCTTGTCGACCGGCCTGATTCAGTCGTGGATCCCTGGAGCATCGGGCAAATGGAACGCGCCCGGCTGGTCGCTGAGCTGCGAAGCCCTCTTCTATCTCTTGTTTCCGATCTTGTTCATGCGGCTCGTTGCTGCCAGGACTGCAATTGTATGGGGAGTGCTAGCGGCATCCGGGATCGGCTGCGCAATGCGGATATCCCTCTTCCCGACCCTGGAATCGGTTTGGCTGTTGCACGGAACCTCTCTCCAGGTCACTCTCGGATCCTATCTCACGCAATTTCCGCCCCTGGCGATCCCGCTCTTCTTGTTGGGCATGGCGACCGGATGTCTCTACCATCGCTCGGTCACTGTCAGCCCACGCTTGGCTTTGCCGATCGCGGGATTGATCCTGGTCCTTATGGCAGTCGACAGCGAGACGACCTTCCTTCTGTTGAAACGGGACACCTGGATCACGTTGCTCTTTCCCCCGCTCGTCTTGTCCCTGGCCGAAGTCCAAATGAGTGATGGACCTCTCAAATCTTTCGGCGTGCTCCTCGGACAGGCGAGCTACGGCATGTATATCCTGCAGTTTCCCCTGTGGGGCCTGCTGTGGTTGTGCGTGGAAGGCGGCGACGGTCGAGAATTGAAGAGCTTGCCGATCGCGCTTGCGTTCATCACCGGACTGACAGCGATCAGCTGTTTCGTTTACCTGTATTTCGAAAGACCCGTCGAAGACCGGGTCAAGCGCTGGCTGCTTCGCGTCCCGCCCAAGGTAGAGAGGGTTCAATCCCTCGAGGTGGAGCAAGAGCAGGCCAGGTGAAGCGCGCTCACGCATCGACGCACGGCGCGGGTGTCGCGAGGCACCACTCTGACGGGGCCGACCTACCTCGAGCCCGACGGGCTTGGCCATGGACGCGCGGGCACGACCTCGTCGAGGCTCCGGGCTCGCCGCCGGCTCAGGTCCGGAACAGGGAGGCGGTCGCGTGTCGTCCTCGAGCGGCCGGCGCAGCCGATGGCTCGAGCCCCTGCCCCTTGCCGTGATGCGTGCGAAGCCAAATTTTCGTGCCGAGCTCCGTCGCATTGTGGACG
Source organism: Beijerinckiaceae bacterium (assembly GCA_024304885.1). Lineage (GTDB taxonomy): Bacteria > Pseudomonadota > Alphaproteobacteria > Rhizobiales > Beijerinckiaceae > Methylocapsa. Next base: position 802,041 of record JALJOM010000003.1, on the reverse strand, counting down.
TCGAGATTCTGGTAGAGCTTCTTGGTCAGGTCTCCAACGGTCGTGAGCTTCAAGCCGAGCTCCTCCGCGATCGCCGGCTTGGTCTTGCCCAAGGTGAGCTGGACGCCCACCTTGATTTGCGCGGGCGTGGCCCCGCTCTCGCGCAAGATGCGGGCGGCGTAGGCGATGGGATGCTCGCGCAGCTCGATCGTCACCGCGACGTGGCAGCCGTCGGGATCCCTCGCGACCTCGCTGGGAACCTCTCCCGGCGGAACCAGCCATTTCGCTTCGAGCGTGACGACGCCATAAGCGGTCGGCACATTCATGCGCGGCGGCATGCTCGACGTCCCATGCGCCGACCCGACCAAACGGCCGATCAACCTCTGGACCTGCGGCGGGAGCCGATCATGGGACGGCACGTGGTGCGTATGGTTGCCGCGCTCGCCCTCGAGGACCCTCCGCAGCAGGTAGTCGAGCCCACAGGTCTGAAACAACATCCTGCCATCCGGCGCGAGGAGCATCTCCCCGCTCGCGACGGGGCTGCCGACAGCGGCCGATAGCTCGGGGATCGACGGCGCGTTGGTCTGCGGCGCCCGACGAAACGCATGGGCGAGCCAGGGACGTACCCGTTCGAGCCTCTCGACGTCGGTGCTGGTGAAAGGATGCGCTCTGTGCGGACGTGTCGCCGAAACGATCGCGTAGGTGCGGCCGGCCTCACCGATCATCGCGTCGAGAACCCAGCAGGAATCGAGCGGGGCCTCGATCTCGCGGTACCAGCGGTTGTCGAGCCAGCCGCGACCTTGCATTTGCAAGGTCCAGCCGATGCCGACCGCGTGGAAGCACGGCATCCAGAGCGACAAGGGGCTCGTCGGATCGTCCATGAAGCTCCACATCCGCTCGCGAAGGACGGCGGACGTCGCCGGATTCTCGGAATAGCCGCTGGAGATCGTGCCGTCCGGCTCGAGGAGCGCCCAGCGCGACCATCCATGCGGGATGATCTCGTGCAGCAGGGGCGTGGCGGCGACCATTGCGCTCTCGGGCGTGAGCCCGAGGCAGCACAAGGTCTTCAAATGCTCGACGGCCCCCATATGACCATCCCGTCACGACCGCGTGATCGCGACTATAGCATGATGGCGCCCGGTGAACAGGGCAGGCACCGGGCCACGGGGTCTTGCAGAACCCCGGGAGCGCGCGCTTCTCGGCCGTTTCGTCGTTGCACCTCAGGCGGCCGAGAGAGGATCGAAACCGGGAGCGCCCGCTCAGGCCCGCCGAGCGGATTCCACACGCCGGCAGGGGGGCCCGCCGGAACCGAGTTCCGGAGGCCCCCGCCCGACGCTACCGATGGTGGAAGGAGGCATTTTCCGGCGGCAACGGCGAACTTGCGACTGTCGGGCAAGCCCATGCGGACATTGGTCGTATCGCCCGACGCCGGAGTGGCTTTCGGTGCCGGGCAGCCCGGCACCAGCCCTGGAAATGTCTTACCCGATCCTCGCCGTCCAAACCCGCGTGGGCCGAGCGCTTTCCGATCCCGCGGACGCGCGAGGCGCTCCGGAGCCGAGACATCCTCCGTTCGAAGGCCCGGGTTCCGGAGGCGCCGAGCCGGAATTGCTAACGCACGACGCCGCTTCGAGATGTGCGAAATCGCACATTCGTGGTCGAGCCCATGGCTTCAGATCATCGGCTCAGCTCGATTCGCAAACGGGCCGGTGGGCACCCGCCTGCATCTCCGCGACAGCCGTCACATCACGCCCATGGGACCGATCTTCAGCCCGTCGGCAATCGCCTTCTGCTTGTCGTCGAAGGTCGCATAGAGGGGGGCGAGAGCGACCTCGATCGCCCTCAGGCCGTCGAGATGCCGGGTCATCATCTGCTCGTGAGCATGGACCTTCGCGAGCAGGCTCCCCGGCGGCAGTTGCGGCGCCGGCGCCGGGACGTCGAGCTTCTTGATCGCCTCCATGCCCGGATAGACCCTGGTCCCGCCCGGCGTCGGCTCGGGGGCTGGGGCCGGCTTCGGCTCGGGCATCCGCGCGGCGGCTTCCGCGGCCATCTTGTCCTTGTGGGCCTGCTCCATCGCCCGTGCCGCTGCGCGGACCGCATCGGCGAAGGCAGTCCATTGCGGCAATTGCGCATCCGTGATCGCGAGCTCGGTCTTCAGCGCGGCGAGCCGCGCATCCGCACGGGCGGCCATAGTGCTCATCATCTCGTGCATCATCTTGCGCATCTCGGCGGCCTTCGCCTCGGCCGTCTTCTCCTGCGCGGCGTCCTTGCCGTCGTGCTTCATGCCGGCGTGATCGCCGCCCTGCATGCCGCCGTCGTGCTTTCCGCCTTCGTGCATGCCGCCCTGCATCATCTTGCAGCCCTGCATGCCGCCGTCGTGCGTGCCGCCTTCGTGCGTACCGCCCTGCATCATCTTGCAGCCCGACATGCCGCCTTCCTGCGTGCCCCCCTGCATCTGCATGCCACCATGCATGCCGCCGCCCATCATGCCGCCGTGACCACCATGCTCGGTCTCCTTGGCCGGTGCTTCCGCGGCTGGTGCTTCCGCGGCTGGTGCCTCGACCTGTGGCGGCGCGGCTTCGGTGCTCTGGCCCGCCTCGGCCGCGGCGGGAACGACGGAAGCTGTGATGGCGAGCCAAGCCGCTCCCGCGAGCACTGTCGAGGTGACGAGCGTGATCTGGGTCCCGCGAGTGATCCGAACGGGCATGATTGATTTCCTCCGCGTGTCGACTGTCGTCTCGGCTGTTCGGTAGCGGGCCGCACGAGGGGATGCGACGACCTCGACATTCGTCTCGCCGGCCGAGCCGGCGGGATCGGCCGGCGAGACGCCACGATGAGCGCGCGCCGACGGATGTCGAACCGTACCGCGACCCGAGCCTCGCATCCCATGGCAAACGCACCAGCCCCGGGCTCGGTTCGGGGCAGGACCTTGCCATAGCTTTGTGACGACCGGCCGACCTTGATCGAGGTCAATCGCGATGCGTCAGGCGATCGCGCCGTGGCAATGCTTGTATTTCTTGCCGGACCCGCAGGGGCATGGCTGGTTGCGGCCGACCTTGCCGTAGGGCGAGGGACTCGCTGCACGGCCCTTGTCGTGCACGAGCGCATCGGACGAGGCTTCGCTCCCGCCGCTGAAGACGAGATCGCGCGGCGGCTCGGCCGCGACCCCGCTCGGCGGCGCGAAGGACGCCGCCGGGGCCACGTCGTGCCGCACCATTTGCTCGAAGGGGGCGATCGAGGGGAGCGGTTGCTCGACGGGCGGCTGCTCGTAGGCGACCTCGACCCTGCTCAGCTGCGCGGTGGTTTGCTCCCTGAGCTTGGTGATCAGCTCGTCGAAGAGCTCGAAGGCTTCCGACTTGTACTCGTTCAACGGGTCGCGCTGGGCCATGCCGCGCCAGCCGATCACCTGGCGCAAATGGTCGAGCGTGACGAGATGCTCGCGCCAGAGGTGGTCGAGGGTCTGGAGCACGATCTGCTTCTCGACGAATCGCATGATGTCGGCGCCGTTCCGCGCGATCCGCTCCGCATATGCCTCATCGGCCGCCGCCTTCAGCCGCTCGTGCATGTCGTCGTCCGAGATGCCCTCCTCCGCGGCCCAATCGGCGAGCGGCAGGGCGAGGTTGAAGGCCGTCTCGACCCCTTGCGCGAGGGCGGCCGTGTCCCAGGTCTCGGGGTAGGCGTCGCGCGGCACGTAGCGCGCGATCACGTCGTCCACGACGCCGTGGCGCATGTCGGTGATCATCTCCTCGAGCGAGTCCTTGGCCATCATCTCGCGGCGCTGCTCGAAGACGACCTTGCGCTGGTCGTTCATGACGTTGTCGTACTTGAGGATGTTCTTTCGGATCTCGAAGTTGCGCGCCTCGACCTTCTTCTGCGCCTTCTCGAGCGCCTTGTTGATCCACGGGTGGACGATCGCCTCGTCCTCCTTGAGGCCGAGCTTGACGAGCATCGACTCCATGCGGTCGGAGCCGAAGATGCGCATGAGATCGTCCTTCAGCGACAGGAAGAACTTCGACCGCCCCGGGTCGCCCTGGCGTCCCGAGCGCCCGCGCAGCTGGTTGTCGATCCGTCGGCTCTCGTGGCGCTCGGTGCCGATGATGTAGAGGCCGCCGGCGGCGATCGCCCTGGCGCGCAATTCCTCGACCTCGGCTCTGATCTCCGCTTCCCGGGCCTCGCGCTCGGGACCCTCGGGCAGGGCCGCGCATTCCTGCATGACACGCATCTCGACATTGCCGCCGAGCTGGATGTCTGTGCCGCGTCCCGCCATGTTGGTCGCGACGGTGATCGCGCCGGGAACGCCGGCCTCGGCGACGATATAGGCCTCCTGCTCGTGGAATCTCGCGTTCAGCACCGCGAAGAGCTTCGAGGGCTTGTCCGTATGGGCGGCCGCGTAGAGCTTCTGCAGCGCTTGCGGCTCGGTGAAGTCCAGCTGCTTGTAGCCGTGCTGCTTCATCCACTCGGCGAGCTGCTCCGACTTCTCGATCGAGGTGGTGCCGACCAGCATCGGCTGCATCTTCGCATTGGCCGCCTCGATCTCGCGCAGGATGGCGCGGAGCTTCTCCTCTGCCGTGCGATAGACCTCGTCGTCCTCGTCGTAGCGCTTGACCGGCTTGTTGGTCGGGATCTCGACGACGTCGAGCTTGTAGATCTCGTGGAATTCGTCCGCCTCGGTCGCCGCCGTGCCGGTCATGCCGGCGAGCTTCTTGTAGAGCCGGAAGTAGTTCTGGAACGTGATCGAGGCGAGGGTGACGTTCTCGGGCTGGACCGTGACGTGCTCCTTGGCCTCGAGCGCCTGATGCAGCCCTTCCGAGTAGCGTCGGCCGGGCATCATGCGCCCGGTGAACTCGTCGATGATCACCACCTCGCCCTTGCGGACGATGTAGTCCTTGTCGCGCTGGAACAGCTTGTGGGCGCGAAGCGCCTGGTTGACGTGATGCACGAGCGTGACATTGGCTGCCTCGTAGAGGCTGCCTTCGGCCAGGATCCCGGTCTCGGCGAGGAGCGCCTCGATGTGCTCGTTGCCGGCCTCGGTGAGGTTTGTCGTGCGTTGCTTCTCGTCGAGCTCGTAGTCCTCCTTGCCGAGCTGCGGGATCAGCTTGTTGACGATATTGTAGAGGTCGGACTTGTCGTCGGACGGGCCGGAGATGATGAGCGGGGTGCGCGCCTCGTCGATCAGGATCGAATCCACCTCGTCCACGATCGCAAAGCTGTGGCTGCGCTGGACCATCTGGCCGAGATCGTACTTCATGTTGTCGCGAAGGTAGTCGAAGCCGAACTCGTTGTTGGTGCCGTAGGTGATGTCCGCGGCGTAGGCACGGCGGCGCTCCTCGTCGTCGAGCCCGTGCACGATCGTTCCTGTGGTCAGGCCGAGGAACCGATAGATGCTGCCCATCCATTCCGCGTCGCGCTTCGCCAAGTAGTCGTTCACGGTCACGACATGGACGCCGTCGCCGGCGAGCGCGTTGAGATAGCAGGCGAGCGTCGCGACGAGGGTCTTGCCTTCGCCGGTCCGCATCTCGGCGATGCCGCCTTCGTGCAGCACCATCCCGCCGATCAGCTGGACATCGAAGTGGCGCTGCCCGAGCGTCCGCTTGGCGGCCTCGCGAACCAGGGCGAAAGCGGGAACCAGGAGCTTGTCCAGAGGCGTGCCGGCGGCATATTCCTCGCGGAACGCCGCCGTTCGCGCCGGGAAGTCGCCGTCGTCGAGATTCAGCATGTCCGGCTCGAGCGCATTGATCGCGGCGACCCCCGGACGATAGCCCTTGAGGCGGCGGTCGTTCGACGTGCCGAAAATCATCTTCGCGAGGGAGCCGAACATGACCAAGGAACCTTTCTGGGGGACGCCGAGCGATCCGACGAGCGGCTATCGTTCACGACGAGGGCTGTGATACGGCTCCGCCCTTCCGACCGCGCCGGCCGCGGCCTCGGCGACGGTCGCGGAACAGTCTCGCGCGCGAGGGCTCGCGGCGGCACGCGATGGGACATGCCCGCGGCCGAGAACCCGAGGTCCGGCCGAGCCGACATGCCGGTCGTCGCACGCCGGTCGTCGTATGCCGGCCAAGCAGCGCGCTCGAGCCTCGGAGAGCCGAACGTCTGAACCGACCTGCCTTGCGCGAAAGTGCGATCGACAGATAAGAGTGGGCTTCCGCCTTGTCAAATCACCCGGTCCGTGCATCCTGTCGCCGGCTCGGGTTCGGCCTTTGGCCGGATGTCGTCGTTTGGTCATTGTCGTTTGGTCATTGTCGCGGGGTCGTTGTCGCGGCACGAGCCCGAGCGGCATCCGAGCCTCGGACCGTGCCCGGCTGCCGCCACGACCGCACGGTCTGCCCCTCCTTACCTCGTCCGGAGACATCCGCATGAACAAGACGAATTTCGCGCGACTCGTGGCAGTCACGATCGTCGCCGTCACGGGCCTGGCGGTCACCGGCATCGGGTCTCCCGAGGCCGCCGCCAAGGTCCTCGCCAAGGTCAACGGGACCGAGATCACCGACGAGGACGTGAAGCTCGCCGCAGAAGAGCTCGCAGGGAACCTGCCGCCGCAGCTCGAGGGCAAGGCGCGCGAGTCCTACGTGCTCGATTTCCTCATCGACGGGCAGCTGGTCGCGCAGAAGGCCAAGGCGGACAAGCTCGACCAGGGTCCCGATTTCGCCAAGAAGCTGGCCTTCCAGCGCGACAAGCTGCTCATGGAAATCCTGCTCGGGCAGATCGCCAAGACCGCGGTCACCGACGCGGCGTTGAAGGCGACCTACGAGGAAGCCAAGAAGGCGCAGAAGCCCGAGACCGAGGTTCATGCGAGGCATATCCTCGTGCCCGAGGAGGCCGACGCCAAGGCCGCGCTGAAGCGGGTCAAGGGCGGCGAAGATTTCGCCAAGGTCGCCAAGGAGGTCTCGAAGGATCCGGGATCGGAGGGCGGCGATCTCGGCTGGTTCACCAAAGGCCGCATGGTCCCCGAGTTCGCCGATGCCGCGTTCAAGCTCGAGCCCGGGCAGATCTCGGAGCCCGTCAAGAGCCCGTTCGGCTGGCATGTCATCAAGCTCGAGGGGAAGCGCCAGACGACCTTTCCTCCTTTCGACGAGGTGAAGGACCAGGTCACCCGCTATGTCGTGCAGAAGGCGCAAGGCGAGCTCGTCGCGAGCTTGCGCAAGAACGCCAAGATCGAGCGGACCGAGCCGCCGGCTCCGCCGCCGCCGCCTCCCGGAGCCGCGCCGAAGCCCGACGCCGAGAAGGCCGGGCCCAAGAAGTAGAGCACGCGCGAGGCGGCTTTCGCCTCGCCGGAAAATGCTCCAGCGTCACTCCTGCTGATGGAAGCTCGTGATGCGGCGCATGATGTAGAACCGAAGCGGATAGGGCAGGATCGACGCGAGCTGCACCGCATAGGCGAGACGGCGCGGAAAGGTGATCTCGAAGCCGCCGCGCTCGAACCCGTCGCAGACGAGCGTCGCCGCCTGCCCGGCGCTCATGAGGAAAGGCATCTCGAAATCCGCGTGGGCCGTCATGTCGGTCGCCACGAAGCCCGGGCTCACCACCTGGAACGTGAGCCCGACCCGGTCGTAGGTCAGCTTCAAGGCCTCGGCGAGATAGATGAGCGCGGCCTTCGACGCGCCATAGGCGGCCGAGCCCGGGATACCGGAATAGCCCGCGAGCGAGCAATTGATCGCGATCTGGCCCTTTCCGCGCGCCTTCATGACGCCGATCAACGGATCGAGGCCGTTGATCGTGCCGCCGAGATTGACCTCGAGGGTGCGCCAGGCGACCTCCGCCGAGAAGCCCTTGCGCTCGGCCGGGAAATAGACGCCGGCATTGAGAAAGGCGAGCGCGATCGGCCCGTGCGCGGCCTCGATCTCGGCGACGAGCCGCGCCATCTGGGCGCGGTCGGTGACGTCGCCCGGATAGCTCAGGATGCGGGGCTCCTCGGCGGCCAGCCGGTCGAGCTCGTCCGCCCGCCGCGCCGTGGTGGCGACCACGTAGCCGCGCTCGGCGAGTTCCCGAGCGACCGCGCGGCCGATCCCTCCGCTCGCGCCCGTCACCCAGGCGATGCCGTCCTTCGCGCTCGCACGATACATGACTCCCCCTATTGTCGCAGAGTTCAAAAACGCGCGAGGGCAGCGCCCGCGCGCTCCAGCGCCCGTGGAAAATCATCGGACAGAAGAAAGGCGAGCTCACGCTCGCGCGTCAGCGTGACCGCGTCGACGGACGCGAGCTCCGCGTCGCAATAGCCCGGATGGCACATCACGAGGTGGCGCCCGCCCGGCGCCTCGAGATATCGCCCGAAGTCGGCCCCGTAGTCGCGCGCGAGATCGAAGCGCGAGAAGCCGGCGAAGCCCTCGTTCGTCGCATAGCCGCGGCGACGCGCCTCCCGAGAAAAGCCCTTGCCGAGAACGGCGATCGCCAGCGCTTTCGTCGCCTCGATGCCGCGCCGCAGGATGCGCCAAGGACGATCCGCACTGTCGCGCAGCCAGACCTTTCCCGCGAGCCCGCGGTGGTCGAGAGCATCGAGGAGCCAGGTCCGAATCCGCGGAAGGACCTGCACGTGCTGATGGCCGTCGACAAAGTCCGGCCAGGTGCCGAAATATTCGACGAAAGCATCGATCTGGCGGGCGATCTCGTCGCGAATCTCTCGTTCGGGCAGCCTGCCCTTGCGGGCGAGCCCGAGGACCCGGTAGAGATCGGGCAGCGACCCCGTCGGCGCGAAGGTCGGCATCGGGCCGAGCGGCGCTCCGAGCGTCAGGTCGATATGCAACCCGATATCGGCTCGCCCCGCGAAGCCGCGGAGGTCGGCGGCTCCTTTTGGCCAGGACGGTCGCGTCGTCATGGCGCTCGTCGCGCTGATCCGCCCCGCGTCCAAGGCTTCGAGAATGCCGCGGCTGACCGCAGCCGACAGCGCGAAATCGTCGGCGCAGAGAATGAACCGGAAAGCGGGCCTCCCGCGCCGTTTTGCCTCGAGCCCCGTCGCCTTCTCGCTCGTCATGCCTCACCTGCTACCGCCGATTGCGCACCCTATCTCGGGCAAGGGTGCATCGAAGGCAACAGATTCGCTGCCTCTCGCGCTTCATCCCCGGGACGGATCGTCTCGATAAGAACACAAAGGCGGACCCCTTTCGGGCGCCCGAAGACAGGATGGGTGAATGCCATGCCGGATCCGGAACTCTCCGTGATCGTTCCGGTCCTGAACGAATCCGCCAATATCGGCCCGCTCCTGGGGCGCTTGGTGCCGGTGCTCTCCGCTTGCGCGGCCTCGTTCGAGGTCCTCTTCGTCGACGACGGATCGACCGACGACACGCTCGCCGTCGTGCGCGCGGTGCATGAGGACGACCCCCGAATCCGCGCTCTGGCCCTCAGCCGGAACTTCGGCAAGGAGGTCGCGATCGCCGCCGGCCTCGACCACGCGCGGGGGGCGGCCGTCGTCATCATCGACGCCGACCTCCAGCACCCGCCGGAGGCGATCGCGACCTTCGTCGCGCGCTGGCGCGAAGGCTACAAGAACGTCTACGGCCAAAGGGTCGATCGCGCGGGCGAGCATCCCGTCCGGCGGTTCCTCACCGAGCATTTCTATCGGCTCTTCGCCTCGGTCGGCGACACGGAACTGCCCGAAGGCGCCGGCGACTTCCGCTTGCTCGATGCCAAGGCCGTCGCCGCGTTGCGCAAGATGCGCGAGCACGCGCGATTCTCCAAAGGCCTCTATGCCTGGATCGGCTTCAAGTCGATCGGCGTTCCCTTCGAGGTCGCACCGCGGGCCCATGGCGCAACGCGGTTCAGCTTTCGCAAGCTCACCCTTTTCGCGCTCGACGGGCTCATGTCCTTCACGACGCTGCCGCTCAGGGTCTGGACCTATATCGGCTTGGCCGTTTCCCTGCTCGGCCTGGCGCTCGCGACCTTCTTCCTGACCCGAACGCTGATCCTCGGCGTCGACGTGCCGGGCTATGCGTCCTTGATCGTCTCGATCACCTTCTTCGCCGGGATCCAGCTCCTGTCGTTCGGCGTGATCGGCGCCTATGTCGGCCGCATCTTCGACGAGGTGAAGCGCCGGCCTCTCTACCTGGTCGAGGAGCACATCGGGGTCGAGCCGCAGGGCGAGGACACCCTCGCGCCCGACTCGCGAGCCGACTGGCCATGAGCCCTCGATGCTGAAGAACCTCCTGTCCGTCGGCGGATTCACGCTGCTCTCTCGGGCGACGGGGTTCCTGCGCGACATTGCGCTCGGCGCGATTCTCGGAGCCGGGCTCCTCGCCGATGCTTTCGTCGTGGCGCAGAGGCTGCCCAATCATTTCCGGGCGATCTTCGGCGAAGGCGCCTTCAACGCCGCCTATGTTCCGAGCTATTCCCGGGTGCTCGAGGGCGAAGGACAAGCCGCGGCGCGAAGCTTCGCCGGGCGGGTGTTCGTGCTCCTCCTCCTCTCCCAGATCCTCGTGCTGGCGCTGGCCTGGGCCTTCACCCCGGCTTTCGTCGATCTGCTGGCGCCGGGGTTTCGCACCGATCCGGAAAAATTCTCCCTGACCGTCACGCTGACCCGGATCACCTTTCCCTATCTCCTGCTCGTCACCTTGGTCACGTTGCAGTCGGCGACGCTCAACGCGCACGGCCGCTTCGCCGTCGCGGCCTTCGCGCCGGTCCTGATGAACGTGTCGGTGATCGGATTCCTCCTCGTCGCCTTCCTCTTTCCCGATGCCGCGGTCGCGGCGAGCGTCGGCGTCGTCGTCTCCGGCGTGCTGCAGCTCGCGATGACGACCTATGCCGCCTGGCGCAACGGCATCCTCGAACGATTCGCCTTGCCGCTCTGGACGGAGAACGTGCGGCGGTTTCTCGCCATGCTCGGGCCTGCGGTGATCGGCTCGGCAGGGACCCAGATCGCGCTCTTCGCCGATACGATCCTCGCCTCCATGCTGCCGACCGGGGGGCCGTCCTCGATCTATTATGCCGATCGCATCTACCAGCTGCCGATCGGGGTCATCGGCATTGCCGCGGGCACCGTTCTCTTGCCCGAGATGAGCCGGCTCGTCGCGGCACGAAAGCACGGTGACGCGATCGCGGCGCAAAACCGGACCATGGCGCTCACGATCGCCTTGTCGGCACCCTTCTTCATCGCCTTCATCATGATTCCCGACGCGATCATGCGGGGCGTCTTCCTCAGGGGTGCCTTCACGCAAGAGGCCGTGCGCGCTTCCGCCGCCGTGCTCGAGGCCTATGGCTTCGGGCTCGTCGCGATCGTCCTCGTGCGCTCCGCGGTCGCGAGCTTCCAGGCGCAGGGCGACACCCGGACCCCGATGCTGATCTCGCTCGGGGCCGTCGCGATCAATGTCGTGTTCAAGATCGTCCTGTTCGAGCCTTTCGGCGCCGTCGGCCTCGCCGGCGCGACCGCGATCGGAGCCTGGACCAACCTTCTCCTTCTAGTCGCCCTAGCTTGGCGTCGCGGCACCATGAGGCCGGATCTCACTTTGTGGAAGACCTGCACCTGCGTGACGCTCGCCTCGCTCGGCCTCGCAGTCCTCGCGCTGACGGGCGAACCGGCGATCGCGCGTTTCGCCGGCTCGGTGACTCGCTTCGACAACGAGCTGACCCTCGTTCTTCTCGGTCTCGCGGGCGGGCTCGTCTATGGCGCCGTCCTGCTCGCCACGCTGCGTGTCGCAGGGGTCCGGCTGCGGCGGCCCGCCGGCTCACCCCCGCGCAAGGGACCGTGATCGTCGTTCAGTGGCAGCAGGAGGGCTCGGGCGCTGGCGCGACCGCGCCGGCAATGATGTCCTTGTAGGCCTTGAAGGCTTTCAAGGCCCACATCTCGCCGACGCAGCCCCCCATGACGGCGGCGACCGCGAGAAACTCCCCGAGCTCGCCCTCGGTCGCGCCGAGCCGGATCGCCTCCTGGACGTAATATTTGAAGCAGGGCTCGCAGCGGGCCGAGACGGCCCAGAGCACGGCGGCGAGCGCTTTCGTCCGCGCCGGGACGGCGCCGTCGGTGAAGATGGCCTCCTGCCGCATGGCGGCGATGTGCCTTGTCGTGCCCTTGGCGAGCTTGCCGAACTCGGCGTAGAGGTCGAGGGCGGGGTCGATCGTGCTCGCGGTCATGGCCCTCGCCTAGTGTGCCACGGACGAGGGATAGCCTGCGTCGGTGGTCGCCTCGGCGAGCGCGTCCGGCGTGGTTTTGTCCGGATCATAGGTGACGGTCGCGGTCTTCTTGTCGAAATCGACCGCAACCGCCTTCACCCCGGTCACCTTCTCGAGCGACTTCTTGATCGTCACCGGGCAGAGGGAACACGTCATTCTCTGAACGGCGAGCGTGACGGTCTGCGGCGTGGCCGCCGCCGCGGCGACCGGGAGCGCGACGAGCAAAACGGGCAGGATGCGGCGCATGTGGGGTGTCCTTTCAATAAAGGAGCAGCGGCGCGAGCTCGGGCACGGCGAGGAGGCCGAGCGCCGAGAGGCCGACCATCCAGAAGGCGAGCTTCTGCCGCCCGAGGACCCTCTGCTCGGCGCAAGGCGCGCCGACGGCGCAGCTTCGGGGCACGAGATAGAGCTTGCGAAAGGCGAGGCCGAGGAAGGCCAGCGTCGCGACGACGAAGACGGGTCGCGCCGGCTCGAGCGCGGTCAGCATACCGATCCAGGCCCCGCTGATGCCGAGGCCGAGCAAGACGAGGGGCGCGACGCAGCAGAGCGAGGCCCCGATCGCCGCCAGGGCACCGGCAGCGAGTGTCTTGCGTCCATAGGTGTCAGCCAAGGAAATTGCCTCCGGCACATTCGAGTCTTTAAGGGTTTACCTTCCGTACCGCGGTACGGGCTCAAGGAAAATTTGCGTGATCGAAAGCATGTCCATCGGCGTCGCGGCCCGCGAGGCGGGGGTCGGCGTCGAGACGATCCGCTTCTACCAGCGGCGTGGCTTGATCGACGAGCCGGCCAAGCCCTTTCGCGGCGTCAGGCGCTACCCGCCCGACGTGGTGAATCGCATTCGCTTCATCAAGCGCGCCCAGGTCCTCGGCTTCTCTCTCGACGAGATCGTGGTGCTGCAACGGCTCGAACTCGCAGGGGCCTGTGCAGAGACCCGTGATCTCGCCATTGCCAAACTCGAGATCATCGAGAGCAAGATCTCGGACCTATCGAGGTTGCGCGACTCGCTCGCGAGCTTGGTCTCTCGATGCGACCAGGAAGGATCCGACGCGGGCTGCCCGATTATCGAATCCTTGGCGAAGGACGAGCAAACCCAAGTCCCCGAGAGAGCGACTGACCCGCCTTCGCGTCGTCGTCGCCCGACACGCGGCAGGTGACCTTGGAGCTCGAGCTTCGCGGGCCTGGCAGTATTGTGACCGTCGTGCGGGGCGACATGGAACGGGACCAATTCATGCGGCCTTCCGATCCCATCGGATCGGAAGGCCGCACTTTATACTTCGGAGGCGCCGTCGATCGATCGGCGCGGGTTTCTTCCTCTGGGCAGGCGAGGCGTCGCATGGACACAAAGATCGACGAAATAGCGGAGCGAATCTACCGTTTCTCGCGCTACGTGCCGGACATCGCGGCGCCGGCCGGCTTCACCTTCAACCACTATCTCGTCGACGCCGAGGAGCCGCTCTTGTTTCATTGCGGTCCGCGCCGGCTCTTTCCCGAGGTCTCGGCGGCGCTGGCCACGATCCTTCCGATCGAGCGATTGCGCTGGATCGGGTTCGGCCATGTCGAGGCGGACGAATGCGGGGCGATGAACCTGTGGCTTGCCGCGGCACCTGCGGCAAAGGTCGTCCACGGCCACACGGCATGCCTAGTCTCGCTGGACGATATGGCCGATCGGCCGCCCCGCGCGCTAGACGACGGCGAGGTTCTCGACATCGGCGGACGACACATGCGCTACCTCGATACACCCCACGTCCCCCATGCCTGGGAATCGGGGCTGCTCTACGAGGAAAGTACCGGCACGTTGTTTTGTGGTGACCTCTTCACCCAGCTCGGCCGAGGGCCTGCCGTCACCGCGACGTCGATCGTCGAGGCCGCGATCGCGGCAGAGACCGCGTTTCGAGCGACCGCGCTGACGCCCGCCACGGCGCCGACCCTCCGCAGGCTCGCAGCCCTGCGTCCGCGCCGCCTCGCGGTGATGCACGGGTCCTGCTTCGAGGGCGATTGCGCCAGCGAGCTCGAGGCGCTCGCTGCCTTCTACGAGCGAGCCCTCGCGGACGCGACGACGGGGGCTTGAATTTTTCCCCGCGGAGCCGAGGTCGCGCAGGACCACGCGCGCCGGAAAACCGGGTTCAGGGCAAATTCACAGCGCGAGCGCGTTCAAGACCCGCGCCCAGCTCCGCGTCCCCTTGTGGAAGGACGAAAGCTCGTATTTCTCGTTCGGCGAATGGACCCGATCGTCTTCGAGCCCGAAGCCGATCATGAGCGCGTCCATCCCGAGATCCTTCTTGAAGGAGCCGATGATCGGGATCGATCCGCCGCAGCCGGCGAGAACGGGCGGCTTGCCCCATTCGGCCTCGAGTGCCCGGACCGCGCGGGTCAAGGCCTCCGAGCCGAAGGGCAGCTGGTGGGCCGGCGAGGCGCCGTGGGAGACGAACTCGACCTTGCAATCCTTCGGCAGCCGCTCCGTCACGAAGGCACGGAAGCTCGCGGCGATCTTGGCGGGGTCCTGCGTCCCGACCAGGCGGAACGAGAACTTGGCGCTGGCTTCCGCCGGCAGCACGGTCTTCGAGCCCGCGCCGGTATAGCCGCCGATGATGCCGTTCACGTCGCAGGTCGGCCGCGACCAGACCATCTCGAGGACGCCCCTGCCCTTCTCCCCGGCGGGAACGGAGAGGCCGACCTGGCGCAGGAACTCGCCCTCGTGCGACCGCAAGCCGGCCCATTGCTCGGCGACCTCCTCGGGCAATTCCGCGACGCCGTCGTAGAATCCAGGCAAGGTGATGCGCCCGTCGGCGTCATGGAGATCGGCGATGATCTTCGCCAGCACGTGGATCGGATTGACCGCCGCCCCTCCGAAGAGGCCCGAATGCAGGTCGCGATCGGCTCCTCGAATCACCACTTCCTCGAGCACGAGGCCGCGCAGCATGGTGGTGATCGCGGGCGTCGCGCGGTCCCACATCAGGGTATCGCAGACGAGGACGAGATCGGCTTCGAGCTCGCCCTTGTGCGCCTCGAGGAAGCCCGGCAGCGACGGCGAGCCGGTTTCCTCCTCGCCTTCGAGCAGGATCGTGATATGGCAGGGCAGCTCCCCGGTCTCGCGGAAGGCGCGGCAGGCCTCGACGAAGGTCATGAGCTGGCCCTTGTCGTCGGCGACGCCGCGCGCGACGATTTGCTTGCCGGTCTCGGCGTCCGCGAGGCGAGGCGCGAAGGGCGGGGTCTGCCAGAACTCGAGCGGATCCGGCGGCTGGACGTCGTAATGGCCATAGAACAAGACATGCGGCAGATCGGGCCGCGGGCCTTTGGCCTTGGCGACGATCATCGGATGACCTGGAGTCGGCTCGACCCTGGCGTCGAAGCCGAGCGCGACGAGCTCGGCGGCGAGAAACTCCGCGGCCGTCCGGCATTCGGAGGCATAGGCCGAATCGGTCGAGATCGACGGGATTTCGAGCAGACGGAACAGCCTCCCGAGCGAGGCGTCGAGATTGGAGTCGATCTTGTCCAGAACCGTCTCGAGCGCGGCCATGCTAGCCTCCTGATCGCCATGAAATACGGCGTCCTGTCACATTTCCGAGCGCGGGCCGTGCCGCCGCCGACGTATCGCCCGACTCGCGCTCATCCTACAGGGGCCGGCCGGCATCTCCAAAACGCGATCTCCTGACATTCGACCATCGAGGGTTCGAGACAGCGATGCGTCTTCGCGCCGATATCTGGGTCTCCGCCTATCTGCGCCGCTGCGAGGTCGAAGGCGCTCCCGCCGTCCTGCGCCGCCGCGGCGCGGCGGAGGCCGGTGCGATCTTCGTGAAGATCGATCGGCTCGACGGCACTGCCGCCGTGTTCGGACCGGCGCCGCAGAGCGAGCTCGCGGACGGCCAGGACCGGATGTTCACCAAGCTCCATCGCGAGGACTGGATCGATTCTTCAGAGGCCGAGCGCCGGCTCGCGGCCGAAATCCGCTTCGATCCCGACCTCTGGATCGTCGAGGCCGAGGACCGGCAGGGCCGCTCCTTCCTCGATCTTGTCGGGTGAAGGCGGGGACTTTGTCGGCGCCGATCGCCTATGACATCACCCGGCTGGTCACCCGTGTCCTGACCGCGACCCCGAACGGGATCGATCGGGTCGATCATGCCTTGGCGATGCGTCTCGTCGATCCCGCCGTCCCGGATCGATTCGGGCTGATCGCGACCGCCGTGCTCCGCCCGCGGCTCTTCTCCGCCGAGGCCTCGCATGCAGCGATCGACGGAATTGCCGCGCATTGGGGCGAGGACAAGGACCCGATCGCGGATCCGGCCTTTCTGAAGGTCGCGGCGTATCTGGCGGGACCCGAGCCGCCCGATCGGCCGGCCGCGTCGGTGCCTCGCGTGACGGAGGGCCGGAGCGGGCGTCTCGCCGGGATCCTGCGCTGGTGCCGGCGCTACGGCGGGCCGATCGGCAGCTCGCCGCAGAAGGCGCTGCCCCGCGGGGCGCGGTACGTCAACGCCAGCCAATTTCCCCTGTGGATATCGTCCTATTTCGAATGGCTCGAAGCCCGGCCGGACATGAAGGCCGTGTTCTTCATCCATGATCTCCTGCCGCTCGAGCTGCCGGCCTATTTCCGCGACGAGGAATATGCGCGCCATCGTCGCCGCCTCGCCAATCTCGCGCGCTTCGGCGCCGGAGCGATCGTCGCGACCGAGACCGTCGCGGAGAGCCTCTCGGCCCATCTCGCCCGGCGCGGGCGCAAGGCGATGCCGATCCTCGTCGCGCCCGTCCCCGTCGCGCCGATCTTTCATTCGACCCCGGCCCGTGACGTCGCGCTCTCTCGGCACCCCTATTTCGTCGTCTGCGGCACGATCGAGCCGCGCAAGAATCATCTGATGCTGCTGCACCTGTGGCACGAGCTCGTGCGGCGTGACGGGGCGGGCGCACCGAAGCTCGTGATCGTCGGCACGCGGGGCTGGAAGCTCGAGCCCGTGGCCGATCTTCTCGAACGATCGTCCGCGCTCGCCCGCCATGTCGTCGAGGTCGCGGGGCTTTCCACGCCGGCGATGAAGCATCTCCTCGACGGCGCGCGCGCGCTCTTGATGCCCTCCTTCGCGGAGGGCTACGGGCTTCCGGTGCGCGAGGCTCTGGCTGCCGGTATCCCGGTCGTCGCGTCCGACATCCCGGCATTTCGTTCGATCTCGAGCGATGTCCTCACGCTGCTCGGCCCGAACGACGCGGCGGCGTGGCTCGAAGCGATTCGCGCCTTGGCACATGGCGAGCCATTGCGTGGGGCGCGAGCTGGCGCGGGGACGTCGCACGAGGCCGACCGGATCGCCTATTTCGCGAGGATCGAGGATTTCGTCTCTACCCTCTGAGCTCGTGCTTGCCCCGCGGCCGGTCTCGCCTCGGGCCGTCGCTCGTCATGCGGCCCGAACCCGCGCAGCAACCGAAGTGTCGCGCCGAGCTGAAAGACGAAGATCGCGACGAAGACGCAACCTACCCCGATCAAGAAGAAGTCATAGGCGGAAAAGGGGCCTCGCGCCGACGCGCCGAAGCTTTCGTGGAAGACGTACACGGTGTTGATCGTGACGAGGCCGATCCTGAGCTCGGTCGGGCCGAGAGCCAGGAAGGACAGCCTGAGCACTCCCGTGACATGGTTGTGCAGGAACACGTGAATACAAAGAAGGTAGTAGCCGCAGAGCGTGAACAGGGCGACGTCGAGCCGCACGAAGCTCGACAGCCCGAGACCGCCGACGATCGCGAGATTGCACAGGGCATCGACCGCGTGATCGAGATAATAGCCGTAGCCCGGTCGCTCGCAGCCACGGTACCGAGCCAGGCTGCCGTCGAGCGAATCACCGAGCCAATGAACCACGATCCCGAGGGTCGCGAGCCAGACCAGAGCCGGATCGAGGCCTGTCGCGCAATAGCCCGCGAGCGCGAGCGCGGCACCGCCCATGCCGACGACGGTCAAGCCGTCCGAGGTGACCCACGGCGGCATCCGCTCGCACATCCAGTCGAGAGCGCGGCGCTCGTGGCGCGCAACGAGATTGGCTTGCACTCGGCAACCGGCCGACATAGGACCTCGGGCTTGACGCTCGGCACGCTCCAGCGATGCGGGAATGATGGGCTGGACGAAGATCGTGACCTATGATGAATTTTCTCATATGCGCGAGGCAAGGCAAGCCGAAATGTTCACAACGTCATCATTCTTGTGACGAAATGTGACGGAGGCGTGGCTCGGATTGATTTCGAGTTTCTTTCAGGCGAGCTTAAGAAACAACGACGACGATGAGAAAGGAGGCTGGGATCTGACCGGCGAGCTTTTGCTGCGTTATGGAGCCGGATCGAGTGTCGAGTCCCGAATCGAGGCGTCGCGATGCGATGCAGACGTAACGAAAGGCATGCCGCAGCATGAAAAGTACTCAGACCGGGCTCCGGGACGATGCGCGCGAGGTCTTGCAGAATCTAGTGCTGCGACGGCGTGATGCCGAGCAGAACGGGGACAAGGGACGAGCGTCCAAGCAGTCGCCGTATGCCGCGATGACCGATTTCACGACCCTGCCCGGCATGCACGAGCTGAGGCTCCAGCGATCCATGGCCGATGTCGTGGGCCTCGCCAACCCGTTCTTCAAGATGCACGAGGCTCGCTCCGGCGCGACGGCGCTGATCGGCGGTCGCAGCTGCATCAACTTCTCGTCCTACGACTACCTCGGCCTCAACGGGCATCCCGAGGTTCAGGCCGCTGCCGCCGCCGCGATCGAGACCTTCGGCACCTCGTGCTCGGCGAGCCGCCTCGTCGCCGGCGAGCGGCCGCTGCATCGCGAGCTCGAAAGCGCGCTCGCCGCGCATTACGGCCAGCAAGCCGCCATCGTCTTCGTCAGCGGCCATGCAACCAACGTCTCCGCGATCGGCGCCTTGCTCGGACCGCGCGACCTCGTCGTCTACGACAGCTTCGCCCACAACAGCATCCTCTTGGGCGCGATGCTGTCCGGCGCCGAGCGGCGGGCCGTCCAGCACAACGACCTTTCCGCGCTCGACGAGCTGCTCGCCAAGCACCGGGCGCGCTACGAGCGCGTGCTGATCGTCGTCGAAGGCCTCTACAGCATGGACGGTGACTATCCCGACCTGCCGGCGCTCGTCGAGCTCAAGAAGCGCTACGGCGCATGGCTCATGGTGGACGAGGCTCATGGCCTCGGCGTCCTCGGCGAGACCGGCAAGGGGCTGTTCGAGCTGCACGGGGTCGATCCGTGCGAGGTCGATATCTGGATGGGAACCCTGTCCAAGACGCTCGCCGGCTGCGGCGGCTATATCGCCGGGCAGACCGCGCTCGTCGAATATCTCAAGTGCATGGCCGGCGGGTTCGTCTACAGCGTCGGCATGCCGCCGCCGATGGCCGCGGCCTCGCTCGCCGCGCTCGCCGTGCTGCATCGCGAGCCCGAGCGGGTCGCCCGCCTCAGGGCCAACAGCAAGCTGTTCTGGGAGCTTGCGACCGCGCGCGGCTTGAACGTCGGGACGAGCCTCGGCCATGCCGTCGTCCCGATCGTCGTGCACGATTCGATCATCGCGGTTCGCCTGAGCCAGATGCTGTTCGATCATGGCATCAACGTCCAGCCGATCATTCATCCGGCGGTTCCGGAGCGCTGCGCGCGGTTGCGCTTCTTCCTGACCTCGGAGCACACGAGCGCGCAAATTCACGCCACCTGCGACGCGGTCGCAGAGTCGATGAAGTCGATCGGCGACGGGCTCTCGATCGTGGGCGCGGCCAGGTGACCGGGCAAGCCGTTGGCGGCGATCGATGTCCGCGAGGTTCACGGGCCATCCGGCCTCGGGAGCTTCCTCGATGCCGCACGGCGTGCAGAGGCGGGCAATCCACGCTGGGTCGAGCCGCTTCACCTGGACTACCGGCTCGCCTTCGATCCCGGACGCTCCCCGCTCGTCACCGAGAACGAGATTCGGACCTTCGTCGCCTTCAAGGACGATGTGCCGGTCGGGCGAATCGCGACGATCGTGAGCCCGGCGTTCCTCGAGCGGCACGGCTCCAGGACCGGGCACTTCGGCCTGCTCGAGGGGGTCGACGACCCGCGTGTGTTCACGAGCTTGCTCGATACCGCCGCGGCGACGCTGCGCAGAGCCGGCCTGCGGTCCATGCAAGGGCCCTACGGCGTCTCGATCAATCACGAGGCAGGGCTGCTGATCGAGGGTTTCGAGCAGCCTCACACGGTCCGCACGAATCACGCGCCCCCCTACTATGCAAAGCACCTGGAGTCGGCCGGGTGCCGCAAGGTGATGGATCTTCTCGCGGCTTGCTGCACGGTGGACCAGCCGAGGTTCTGCTCCGAGGTCGCCGCTGTCACGGCCAAGGCTTCGTGCGCGAGCCGGATTTCGACGCAGGGCCTATCCCTCGCGACGTGGCGGTCGGGCTTCCCCCGCGTGATGAAGCTCTACAACGACGCCTGGCAGCGGAACTGGGGCTCGGTCCCGGTGAGCGAGGCGGAAGCACGCATGATCGCGCGCCTCATGCTGCCCGTCTCGAAGCCCGGCTGGGTCCGCCTCGCCGAATGGAAGGGCGAGCCGATCGCCGTCGTCGCCCAGATCCCCGACGTGAACGAGGCCCTCGCCGGGCTCCACGGCCGGCTGCTGCCGCAGGGCTTCGCGACGCTCGCGTGGAGGCTCCACGTACGGGGCACGCGCCGCAGCCGCATCCCGATGATCGGCGTCGCCCCGAAATGGCGCGGCACGCGGGTCGGCGCGCTCGCCGTTTGCCTGCTCCTCGCCGAGGCGATCGAGCAGGCGCGCAGAGGTGGCGTCGAGGAAATCGAGATCAGCTGGATGCTCGAGACCAATCGTGCCGTTTTGAACCTGGTCGGGCGGCTCCAGGCGCGGATAACTCGCCGGTTTCGGATCTACGAGCGTTCCATCTAGCCCGCGACTCGGCTATGGAGAATGTGACGAGTAACCAATGTCGACATCCGGCGCGGTATGTCACCTAGAGCCTAGCACCGACCCGGAACGAAAGCCGAGGACGAACTCGGTTCCCCGCGCCGGTGATCGGAAATTCCGCCACAATCGCCAGACCCTTATCCGACGATAGGAACCGGTATCGACCGACCTAGCCGGGCAACCTGGACGGGGTTCATTGAAAGATTCGCTCGATATTGCCATCATCGGCCGCTCCTGTCGCTTGCCGGGAGCGCCGTCGATCGACGCGCTTTGGGATCTGCTTCGCGCGGGTCGCTGCGCCGTGTCCAAGATCCCCGCCGAGCGATGGTCGCTCGAGCGGCTCTACCATCCGCGCCAGAACGAGCGCGGCCGCAGCTATACCTGGTCCTGCGGTGTCCTCGACGACATCTGGGGCTTCGACCCTTCCGTCTTCAGCCTCTCGCCGCGCGAAGCCGAGCAGATGGATCCGCAGCAGCGGCTGATGCTCGAGCTGACCTTCGAGGCGCTGGAGGATGCGGGCATCAAGCCCTCCGCACTCGCGGGCTCCGAGACCGGCGTCTTCGTCGGCGCCTCGGCTCTCGATTACGGCAACCTGCGCATCCTCGACAGCGCGGGAGCCGATCCCTATTTCGCCACCGGAAACACGCTCTCGATCATCTCGAACCGCGTGTCCTATGCCTTCGACCTGCACGGGCCGAGCTTCACCGTCGATACCGCCTGCTCGTCGGGGCTCGTCGCCTTGAACGAGGCGGTTCTCGCCTTGCGCTCGGGCCGCATCGACACGGCCATCGTCGGCGGCGTCAACACGCTCGTGAGCCCGTTCGGGTTCCTGAGCTTCTCCCAGGCCTCGATGCTGTCCCGCACCGGGCTGTGCCAGGCCTTCTCGGCCAAGGCCGACGGCTATGTCCGGGCGGAAGGCGGGGTCGTCTTCGTGCTGCGCAACCGCACCGCCGCCGCGGGCGACCGCATCCATGCGATGATCCACGCCTCCGGCGTGAACTCCGACGGGCGGACCTCGGGCATCTCGCTGCCGTCGAAGGCCTATCAGGCGGCGCTCTTGTCGCGCGTCTATGCCGACTATGCGATCGATCCCGAGCGGCTCGCCTTCGTCGAGGCGCATGGCACCGGGACGAGGGTCGGGGACCCGATCGAGACGGGCGCGCTCGGTGAGGTGCTCGGACGGCGCCGCGGCAAGCCCTTGCCGATCGGCTCGATCAAGACCAACATCGGTCACACGGAAGCGGCTTCCGGCCTCGCCGGAACCCTCAAGGCCATGCTCGCGCTCGAGCACGACGAGGTCCCCGCCTCGCTCCATTTCGAGGAGCCCAATCCCGACATCGACTTCTCGGGCCTCAACCTCGAGGTTTGCGACGAGCCGAAGCCGCTCGAGCGGAATGGCGCCATCCGCTTCGCCGGGGTCAACTCGTTCGGCTTCGGCGGCACCAATGCGCATGTGATCATCGCCGACGCCGCGGCACCTTCGGCCGTGACGACACCCGCGCCGACGCCGTCCTACCTCGTGCTGTCCGCGCAGAGCCAGGCTGCGCTTTCGGCGCTCGCCGCGGACTATGCCGATCGCTTGCGCGGCCTCGACCGCACCGCGGCCGCGGAGATCGTCGCGGCGGCCGGCCATCATCGCGAGCGCATGACCGAGCGCCTCGTCGTGCCTTACGATACGCCGGAGTCTCTCTGCGCGGCGCTCGAGGCCGCGGGAGACGATTCGGCCGACCGCTCCCGCCTCACCTTCGGCACGGCGGTGGGCCGCGCGGCGCCGGTCGCTTTCGTCTATGCCGGCAACGGCAGCCAATGGGCGGGCATGGGCGTTGCGGCCTACAAGCTGTCGGAGGCGTTCCGGAACCGGTTCGATGCCGTGAGCGCGGCCTTCGAGAAGCTCGCCGGCTGGTCCTTGATCCAGGCGCTCGGGGCCGCGGACCTCGAAGCCAAGCTCCGCCTCGCGACCGTCGCCCAGCCTCTGCTCTTCGCGGTGCAGTCCGCGGCAACCTATGCCTTGCGTTGCAAGGGTCTCGAGCCGGCCTTCGTCCTCGGCCACAGCGTGGGCGAGGTCGCCGCCGCGGAGGCCGCCGGGATCCTCGATCTCGAAGGCGCCGTCCGCGTCGTGCATTTCCGCAGCCTGCATCAGGAATTGACGCATGGGCACGGCGGCATGTCGGCCCTGATCGGACCGCGTGAAGCCGCCGAGCGGGTCGTGGCCGAGCTGCCTCGGCTCGAGATCGCCGCGGTGAACAGTCCCCGCGCCTTCACGATCGCAGGCCCGGACGAGGACCTCGAGCGGATGCCCGCGCTGGCGCGTCCCCACGGCGGGAGGGTCCGCGGCCTCGACCTCGCCTATCCTTTCCACAGCGCGCTCATGGCCCCCGTGAAAGCGCCGCTCCTGCACGATCTCGCCGGCCTGCCGCTGCACGAGGCCGCCGTGACCTTCGTCTCGACGGTCTTCGCGGCCAAGGCGGACGGGGCCGAGCTCGATGCCACCTATTGGTGGCGCAACGTGCGCGAGCCCGTCCGATTCGCCGACGCGGTCGCGGAAGCCGCCCGGCTCGGCGCCGAGGTCTTCGTCGAGATCGCGCCGCGCCCGACGCTGCTGTCCCATATCAACGACACCGTGGCGGCGAGCGGGCACGAGATCGCGAGCTTCTGCGTCCTGCCGCGCGGCGACCAGGCCGAGGATCCGATCGTCACGGCGGTCGCGACGGCGCTCGCGCGCGGGGCCGAGGTCGATGCCGAGAAGGTCTTCGGCGCCGATCCCGGACCGCGGGTTGCGCTGCCGCATTACCCCTGGCAGCGCAAGCAATACAGGCTGCCGGAGACCGTCGAGGCCGCGGGCATGATCCGCCCGAGCCCGTGGCATCCCCTGATCGGGGCGCGCTCGGGCCCGGATCGGCTCGAATGGCACTCCGTCCTCGACACCTTGCTCCTGCCCTATCTCGGCGACCATGCGATCGACGGCCAGGTCATCCTGCCCGGCGCCGCCTTCGTCGAGATGGCGCTCGCCGTCGCCCGCGATTGGCTGCAGGCGGATACGGCGCGCATCACCGATCTCGAAATTCTCCAGCCGATGCGGCTCGGCGCGGACGAATCCCGCGAGGTCGTCTGCAAGGTCACGGCCCAGACCGGGCTCGTCGAGATCACGAGCCGGCGCCGGATGACCGATTCGCCTTGGCTCGTCCACGCGACGGCCAAGATCATCAAGGACGCGGCGGGGCTCGATGCAGCACCCGCCTACGAGGTGCCCGACGCTTTCGTCGAGGCCGAAGCCGTCTATGCCGAGGCCGTCCGAAGCGGCCTCGGGTTCGGCCCGCACTTCCGCCAGCTGGCGCGGGCAGGGCTCGCCGGAAAGAACCGCATCGTCGTCGATCTCGTCGAGCCGACCGCAGCGGACTCGCAGGGGCTCGACCCGGCCCGCCTCGATTCGTGCTTCCACGGCCTGATCCTGATCTTCACCGGCGCGGACGCGCCGGCGCGCGGCGTGCCCTATATCCCGGTCCGGTTCGGCTCGGTGCGCCTCGTCGCGCCCGGCGCGCCGATCGAGCGCGCCCTGATCGACGTGAAACGGCACGACCAGAGGTCGATCATCGCCGACTTCACCTTGCTCGACGCCGAAGGCGCGCCGATCGCGACCCTGCAGGACATCCGCTACCAGGCCTTGCGGACCGGGGCGGCGAACAGCCTCGCCGACGCCTCGATCGTGCAGCGCCTCCGGCTCGCCTGCGAGCCGACCGCGGCTCACGGCGATCCGGCGCTCCGCGCCTCGGCGGTACGCTCCGCCGCGCGCGT
The DNA here is from genome assembly GCA_024304885.1 of Beijerinckiaceae bacterium. Lineage (GTDB taxonomy): Bacteria > Pseudomonadota > Alphaproteobacteria > Rhizobiales > Beijerinckiaceae > Methylocapsa. The sequence continues at coordinate 777,279 of JALJOM010000003.1, read as the reverse complement.
GCTCCGTTCGAGCGTGATCGATGCCGGCGTCGGCGACGACGTCATCCTCCTCGAAGGATGGGCGACCTCCCTCGCCCTGCGCGCCGCGCGGGCCCTCGCCTCCGGCGCCCTTTTCTCGATCGACGATCTGGTCGAGAGCGGACGCCTGCCGGCTGCGACGAAGGGCTGGTTCGAGACCCTTCTCGTCGCGCTCGAACGGTCCGGCCTCGCGCAGAGGGCGGGGCGGTCCTGGCAGATCGACGAGGAGGCGCAGCTTCCCGACCACGAGGTAATCCTGCAGAGCTTCGCGGCCGATCACCAGCAATATGCCGCCGAGCTCCTGCTCGCCGCCGCCACCGGGGCCGCGATCGAGGCGCTCTGCGCAGGCGATGTCGCGACCTTCCTCGTCCCGTTCGTCGGCTCGGCCCTCGATGCCTTCGAGATCGGCGGCTATCAGGTGCGCGCCTCGGCCGCGGCACTGACGAAGCTCCTCGAGGAGACCCGCGCCTCCTGGCCGAAGGATCGCGCGATGCGCATCCTCCAGATCGGCTACGGCCCCCTCACGGCGCGGACGATCGCGCTCGCGGCCACACGCGATGCGCGGCTGACGATCCTCGATCCGGAACGGCGCCGCCTGGAGCGCGCGCGGCTCGCCTTCGAGGCGCATCGCGAGCTCGCCTATGTCGACAAGCTCGCCGACCTGCCGCAAGGCGCATTCGACCTCGTCATCGCGGCCGAGGGACTGCAGCGCCTGACCCTCGATCCGACCGCTTGGCCGAAGCTGCGCCAAGCCATGGGCTCGGAAGCCGTCCTCGCCGCGATCGAGCCGTCACCGTCGCTCTTCCGCGATCTCGTGCTCGGGCTCGACGCCGCGCGATGCGGCCGGGCCGACGGAGAGACCGTCCCCTCCGAAGAGGCTTGGGCCGAAACCCTCGACGCGCTCGGCCTCGGCGATACCGCCGTCGAGCCGATCAAGACCGACGCGGGCATCGCGCTTCTCTTGACCGGCGGAGCCGCCGCGGTCCGGCGGCACTGGAGCGGCACGGGCGGCGTCTTGATCATCGGCGACGGAGATGCTCGCGGAACCGAGACGACCTCGTCCTTCGCGACGCTTCTCGCCTCCTCCGGCATGCATGTCTCATTCGTGCTCGACAGCGAGCTCACCGAGGAGCAGCTCGCCGACAATCCCGAGATCATGGTCTTCTTCTCGGCCACGGCTCAGGACCACGGCGCCGCGGTCGATCGCCTCTCAGAGACCTGCTTCAAGCTCACCCATTGCGTCGAGCGGCTCGGACCCCGGAAGGCGATCGTCTGGATCGTCATGACGGGCGCGACGAGCGCGGAGGCGGACCAAGAGGGCAATGTCGCGGCGGGCGTCTGGACCTTCTCGCGCGTCCTCTCGAACGAGCTGCAAAATCTCGACATCCGCAGGGTCGATGTCGCGGCGCATCTGCCGCCCGCGGTTCTCGCTGAGCGGCTGCGCGAGCTCGTCCTGTCGGGCACGACCGAGACCGAGATCGTCCTCGGCGAGGCCTCGACCTCGGTGACGCGTTTCGAGGTCTTCGACCCGGCACGCCGTAGCGACGATCGTGTCGCGGAGGCGGCGAGCCTCGAGCGCTGCGAGGGCTCCGGCATGGAGCGCTTCCGCTGGCTGCCGACGAAGCGGCGTCCGCCGGAGCGCGGCGAGGTCGAGATCGCCGTCGAAGCCTCGGGAGTGAACTTCCGCGACGTCATGTGGGGCCTCGGGCTCCTGCCGGACGAGATCCTCGAGAACGGCTTCGCCGGCCCGACGCTCGGGCTCGAATGCGCCGGCACGGTCACCGCCGTCGGCTCCGGCGTGCGCCACGTGAAGGTCGGAGACCGGGTCATCGCCTTCGCCGCGGGCGCCTTCGCGACCCATGTGACCGTTCCTCAGGTCGCCGTCGCGGCTCTGCCGGGCGGCATCGGCTCGGAGGCCGCGGCGACGATCCCGGTCGCCTTCCTCACGGCCTATTACGGGCTCGTCACCTGCGGCCGCCTCGACAAGGGCGAATGGGTGCTGATCCACGGCGGCGCCGGCGGCGTCGGCCTCGCCGCCGTCCAGATCGCGCGCTGGCGCGGCGCCCGCGTCATCGCGACCGCCGGGTCGGCCGAGAAGCGCGCGCTTCTGCGCATGCTCGGTGCCGAGCATGTCTTCGATTCGCGCTCCGGCGCCTTCGTCGATGCGGTGAAGGCGGCGACCGGCCAAGGCGTCTCGGTGGTGCTGAACAGCCTGTCAGGGGAGGCGATGGAGCGCTCGATCGGCGTGCTGCGCCCGTTCGGCCGGTTCATCGAGCTCGGCAAGCGCGACTATGTCACCAATACCCAGATTGGCTTGCGCCCGTTCCGCCGCAACCTCTCCTACTTCGGCGTCGATCTCGACCAGCTCCTGCTCGAGGATCCCGCGACCTCGAAGAAGCTGCTGCAGGACGTGGTCGCGCTGTTCCAGCGCAAGATCCTGGTTCCCCTGCCCTATCGGACCTTCGACGCGCGCGACATCGGGGATGCGTTCCACCTGATGCAGCAGTCGGGGCATATCGGCAAGCTCGTGATCCGGCCGCCGCAACCGGGCGAGATCAAGGTCCGATCGGACGCCGCCTTCACGGCCGCCTCCGACAAGACGCATCTCGTCACCGGCGGGCTCGGCGGCTTCGGCCTCGAGACGGCGCGCTTCCTCGCCGACCACGGGGCGCGCCATATCGTGCTGACCGGTCGCAGCGGCGCCTCGAGCGAGGAAGCCAAGGCACTCGTCGCCGACCTCCAGGCGAGAGGGGTCCGCGTCGCCGTCGAGGCCCTCGACGTCACCGACAAGGCGGCGATGCAGCGCCTCTTCGCGAGGTTCGGCGCCGATCTGCCGCCGCTCGGCGGCGTCATGCACGCGGCGATGGTGCTCGAGGATGCGGCGATCGCCAATCTCGAGCCCGCGCAATTCGCCCGCGTGCTGAACCCGAAGGTCACCGGTGCCGAGCTCCTCGACCAGCTGACCGGGACGCTGCCGCTCGACTATTTCGTCTTGTTCTCGTCGGCGACGACGATGATCGGCAACCCCGGGCAAGGCGCCTATGTGGCCGCGAACGGCTTCCTCGAGGGCTTGGCGCGACGCCGGCGGCGGCGCGGGCTCGCAGCGCTCGCCGTCGCCTGGGGCGCCATCGGGGACGTCGGCGTGCTCGCGCGCTCGCGCAGCACCCAGGAAGCCCTGGAACGGCGCACCGGCGTCAAGGCGATGACCGCCCGTGAGGCCTTGAACCTCATGGCCCTATCGCTCGCCAAGCCGCAGGCGACGGACGACGACGGCGTGATCGTGCTGGCCCCGGTGGACTGGGCCGCGGCGAGCGAGCATCTCGCCGCGCTGCGGTCCCCGACCTATGCCAATCTCGCGCGACGCGGCGCGACCAAGTCCAGCGAGCGGTCGAAGATCGATGTGGCCGAGCTCCTCGCGCAGGGCTCGCTCGACTCGGTTCGCAAGGTCGTGAGCGACGTCATCGTCGAAGAGATCGGGCGCGTCCTTCGCTTGCCGCGCGAGGACGTGAACCGTGGCAAGCCCTTGTCGGAGATCGGGCTCGATTCGCTGATGGCGGTCGAGCTGGCCCTCGGGCTCGAGAAGCGGCTGGGGCTGAAATCGGCGCTCGCCGCCGCGGTCTCGACCTTCACGGTCGGCGAGTTCGCCGACCATGTGATCTCGCTCGCGACCGGCTCCACGACCAAGGACGATCAGCTCGCGAAAAGCGTCGCCGAGCGTCATCTCGGCGCGACGGCGGAAGCCGAGGGGATCGCCTCCGCCTCCGCCTTGGCCAAGGAGAAGAGCAAGGGCCTCAAGGACATCCTGCAATAAGGTCCGCGGCGGGCGCCGGGGCCTGCGTGGCCTCTGCACCGGCGGAGGATCATGTCGAGGATCGGAGAGCTTCTGGAGCGGGATGAGGGAAAGCGTTCAGCGGTTCTCCGCCCGCGTCCCGCTCTAAACTTTTGAAATCGATCACGTTTCATCACCATGGATCGATTCGATCCAAGGTCATCGTGATCTGGAGCGACGCATGGGGGCATATCCGATATCGTGACGAAACAGCGATATCGGATTTGGCCGAATGCCGAGAACCATCATCAGCTCGAGTGATACCGACAGGGACTGGTTGTCCCGACAGGCCGAGCGAGATGCTCGGCTCGGCTTCGCCATGCCGGCTTGCGCTCTCGATGCGAGCGCGAAAGTCACGCTTGCGTGGCGAGGTCGTGGTGCTGCGGCGCCCGACGGGTAACGACGAGACGCAGCTTGTGCTGCAGCTCCGCCCGGGTGAAGGGCTTGGCGATGAGGTCGGCGGGATGGGTGAGATCCCTCCCTGCGCCATCCATGAGCCCGTGCTGCGCATAGCCCGTCGTGAACAGCACGTCGAGGTCGGGGCGTAGCGTGAGCGCTGCTGTGGAGAGCTCGCGTCCGTTCATGCCCGGCAAGCCGACATCGGTGAAGAGGAGGGTGACGTCGCTGTCCTCCGCCAGGATGGCCAATGCCGACGTCGAGTCCGCGACCGCGACGGTCGCGAAGCCGAGGTCGCGAAAGGTTTCGGCCACATAGGACCGGACCGTGTCGTCGTTCTCGACGACGAGCACTTTTCCGCACGGGGAGCAACGCCCGGATTCTTCCTCCTCGACGGCGCCCGAGCCGGCCGATGCCTCCTCGCTCGCAGAAATCGCCCGCGGCAGGAACAGCTCGACCGTGGTCCCCCGGCCGACCTCGCTCGAGAGCCTGATGCGCCCCCCGCTCTGGGTGACGAAGCCATAGACTTGGCTCAGCCCGAGCCCGGTCCCTTGCCCGACCGGCTTCGTCGTGAAGAACGGCTCGAAGACCCGTTCGAGCACGTCCTTGGCGATGCCCCGCCCGGTGTCGGAGATCGCGATTCGCACGGTGTCCCCGCCCACTGCCTCGGGACATCCGACGCTCTCCCGGGCCCCGTGATTCGTGGCCGTGATCGTCAGCCTGCCGTGCCCGTCCATCGCATCCCGGGCATTCAACGCAATGTTCAGGATCGCGTTGTCGAGCCCGCTCGGGTCGACGAAGATCTGCCAGAGTCCCGGCTCGATCGAGGTCGTGACCTCGACGCTCTCGCCGAGCGTTCGCGTCAGCAAGTCCGTCAGGGAATCGAGGAGGCTGCCGACATCGAGCGGCCGCGGCTCGAGCGGCTGGCGGCGCGAGAAGGCGAGCAGGCGCGTCGTCAAGGCGGCGCCGCGCCGCGCCGCGTCGATCGCATTGCGCGTCCAGCGCTCGACCTTCGGATCCTCGGACTTGTTGTGGCGCTGCAACAGCTCGAGATTACCGAGCACCGCGGTGAGGAGATTGTTGAAGTCGTGCGCGATGCCGCCGGTCAGCTGGCCGATGGCCTCGAGCTTCTGGGCCTGGCGCAGCTGGGCCTCGGCTTCCTCGCGCGCGGCGACGGCCTTGCCGCGCTCGGCGATCGCGACCCGCAGTGCCTCGTAGGTGGCGAGCTGGCGCGACAAGAGCCAGATGCCGACGACGAGACCCGCCATCAAAAGGACCGAGCCTCCGGCCACGAAGAACGCCTTGCGCCGCCAGTCCGCGAGAACCCGGTCGAAGGTCTTCGATACGGCGACGACGAGAGGAAAGTCCCGCGCCGACATGGCGGCGACGACCCGGCCTTGCTCCTGTGTCGTCCGCGGCGTCGCGTAGGTGATCGGGTCGCCTTCGCTCGGCACGGAAGCGAAGGTCGGCCGCTCCCCCGGCAGCGGCTCGTGCGACGGCGGGAATCGCGTGATCAGGATCCCGTCCTTGTGCCAGAGCGAGACCGCAACCCTGTCGCTCGCGCGCAAGGCCTCGTAATGATGGCGGAAATAGCCGAGGTCGATGGTCGCGAGCACGATGCCGATGAACGCTCCGGACGGCGCGGTGAGGCGTCGTCCGAGGAACATGGCCTCCTTCCCGGTGACGCGGCTCACGACCGGGCGCGTCAGGATCGCGACATCGGACGGGCTGTCGCGCAGGGCGATGAAATAATCGCGGTCGGCGATCTCGATCGACGGGATCGGGAACTGCCGCGAGAGGTTGAGCACCCGGCCGTCGGCCGCGACGATCGCGAGGGCATCGACCTGAGGTACGCCGGCGATCTTCGATCCGAGAATCTCGTGCGTGTCCCGTCCCCCGAGAACAGCAGGGAGCCGTTCAGTCGAATCGACACCCGTCGCGGCGACATGCTGCCGCACGTTCTTCAAGATGAGGTCGACGCTCTGCATCGCCCGCTCGGTCTCCTCGACGAGGAGACGATCGAGCGTGGCGAGCTCTCGCTCGGCCTCGTCGATGTCGTGCAGGCGCAGGTTCCAGACGACGACAGCGGCCGCACCGATGACGATCGCAGCGATCGCGCCGAGCAGGAGCATGATGCGCATCGGTTCGCTGAGCTTGTGGCGCAAGCTTGCCGCCTCGGCATTCACGATGGGGAAAAGAAAGCGATTCATCGAATCTTATGCCGGACAATCGAGCGTTTCTACGGCCGACAGGATAGCCGATCTCCGCGAAAGCCGTGAATCCGGCTCGCCGGGACAAAGCGCAAGAAACGAGAGGCCGTCACGCCATGGGGGAGCTAGGCGGCCTCGCTCGACGATCCGGGCTTGTCGAAGACCATCACCTTGGACAGGAAGGCTTGCGCGTCGCTCGAGTGCATGAGCCCGCATCGTTCCGCGATCGCGCGAAAGTCCTCCTCGACATAGGTCGCGTAGTAGGGCTCGTGAAAGCTTTGCGGGAACAGCTCGAGAAGGCCGTCATAGGCCGGCGCGTCGCCGTATTGGAGCGAATCGACGACTACCAGGCGGCCGCCGGGCTTCAGGACACGGGCAACCTCGCGAAGGACGATCCGCCGCACCTCGGGCGGCAGCTCGTGCAACAGGAAGATGCTCGTCACCGCGTCGCAGCTCGAGGCCGGCATGGGAATGCTCTCGGCGTTCGCGACGACGAAGCCGACCCGCGACCAGCGCTCGAGGTGACGCGCCGCCTCGCCGAGATAGGCCTCCGACAGATCGAGCCCGACAACGGGCAGCCGCGGCCAGGCCTGCTTGACGAAATCCAGGAAGCGCCCCGTGCCGCAGCCGATGTCCACGAGCCGCAGCCGGCGCTGGTCCCGGCCGGCGAAGGCCTCGCGCAAGGGTGGAAGCGCCTGCCGCCGGATCGCGTTCGCGGTCCCGTTGAAGAGCACCTCGACCTGGGTGTCGTAGAGTCGGGCCGACTCGTCCGTCATCCAGCCGCCGGACTGGAAGTGGAAGTTCTGGAGATAGTAGCGCGGCCGCTTGGCGCCGGCCGCGTCGGTCAGGACCTCGCTCGCGAGGCCTTTCTCGCGGCGTTGGCGCACCGCGGGAAGATCCTGGAAGAACAGCCGCGAGCGCCCGATGAGCGCCGGCCACGACCCGTCGTGATCCGCCGGCAAGGGATAGATGCCGGCCTCCACATTCTCGAGGTCGCGTTGGAGCAAGGCAGTCATGTCCGCGATGAGCCGGTTGCGGCCGGGAACCGGGCGGTCCGTATGCGGGCGCGGCCTTTCGCTGCCGCTCGCCCTTGCCCCTTCCCGCGCTTGCTGCGCGAGCCGGCTCATGGCGATGCCGTGACCAAGGTACCACGCGATCCGGAATGCCTGGCGCGTGCCATAGGCGGCGCGCGTGGCGAAGGGGGAGAAGGGACGAGCCATGACGCTCCTCGCTCGATACCTTCTGTCGAGATAGGCGCGCGTTCCGGCACCGTCCAGGTGCGGACCTCGCCGAGCCGCAAGATGTCGAGTCGGCGTCCATCCCGCTTCCGATTCGATCCGATGCGGTAGCGCGCTCCGGCGCGGGCCGGAGCCGTTGTCGGCTCGGCGCATATCGGTCCATAATCGCGCGCCGCCGCTCTGCGCCGGGATAATTTTCTCGAAAGGCATTCTCATGTTTTACGACGTTCTCGAAGCAGATTCGCGAGGGCACGCGAAAACCCTCGCCGTCATCCTCCATGGCCTGGGGAGGGGCTCGGAGGGGATGGCCGACGTGAAGGCCGTCGTGCGCAAGACAGCCTCCGACGGCGTCGACCTCTACGCCCCGACCCTGCCCTACTCGCGGGGCCTCGACTGGAGGGGGGCGAATACCATCGTCCGTCAGATCGTCTCCGATCTCGACGACATTTGCGCGTCGCGAAACTACGAGCGCGTCGTCTTCATCGGCCACAGCATGGGCGGCGCCCTGCTGCGGCGCGTATTCTTGACCGGTGCGCCGCATTCACCCGACTATTCGGGGCCTTATGAAGCGCGCGACGATCTTTCCGATGCCGCGAGGAAAGACCCCGAGCGTCATGCCCGCTGGGCGTCCAAGGTCGATCGTCTCGTCTTGCTGGCGAGCTGGGACAAGGGCTGGACCGTCTCGGAACGCGGCGGTTGGCGCTACAACTTTGGGCTCAACCTTCTCGGCTTCATCGGCCGCGTCCAAACGTTGTTCGGCGACGCTCGGGTGCTCGGCCGCACGATGCTCGATCTGCGCCGAGGCTCGACCTTCATCGTCCAGACCAGGCTGCTCTGGCTGGCCTACCGGCGCTGGCATATCCGCAGGTTTCGCGAGCATTACCGTGAGCTCGACGGGATCAACGAGCGGCTGGTCTATGCCGACCCGCCCGACGGCGCGATCAATCCCTTGATCGTCCAGGTGCTCGGCACGCAGGACAATTTCGTCTCACCGCAGGATCAGGTGGATTGCGATGTGGACGGCGCGGATTGGGCGCCTCCCGGAGAGCAAGACCCGCGACCGCAGCTCTATTGCCTGATGGAGATTCCGGGCACGAACCATCGCGACATCATCGAATTCGGCTCGCGCGAGGGCGGCGACAGAACCGACGTCCACAAGGCCCGCGAGGAGGTTTTCACGGCGGCGCTGACGGTCGAGCCGTCCGCTCTCGGCTCGCCTGACGAGCCTGCGTGCGTTCGCAACCCGAGCTTTTTCGCTGATCAGCGCATGCCGATCGACGAGTCGATCGAGCATGTCGCCTTCGTCATTCACGGGATTCGCGACGACGGCTATTGGACGCCGCGCATCGCCAAGGCCATCAAGGAAGCCGCGGAGGAGACCACGACCGCGCCGGACGCGACGGATGCTCGGCTCCCCCTCGACAAGCTGATCACGCTCACGCCGACCTACGGCTATTTTTCGATGGGCTCCTTCATCATGCCCTGGGTCAGGCAGCAGAAGGTCGAGTGGTTCATGGATCACTACGTCAACGTGAAGGCGCGCTACCCGAAGGCGACGATGCATTACGTCGGCCATTCCAACGGCACCTATCTCGCGGCGAAGGCATTGCAGGACTACAAGGCGGCCCGCTTCGGGCGCATCTATTTCGCCGGCAGCGTCGTCCACCCCGCATTCGACTGGAAGACGCCGGTCGCGGAGCGGCGCCTGCGGAACTTTCACAATGCCCGCGGCGGGACCGACGGAGTCGTCGCGCTGCTGCCGAAGAGCCTCGAATATTTCTCCGATCTCGGCGGCGGCGGCTTCGACGGATTCGAGCAGATCGAGACGGACAGCGCGGAGCTCACCCAATCGAAGCGCTACGCACGGAACGGGCACGGCGGCGCCATAGCGGAAGATCATTGGGGGGAGATCGCGCAATTCATCGTCACGGGGGCGAAGCCTTTCGCCACAATCGGGGAAAGCTCTACGCTGTTCGGCGACGCCAGGGATGCCCGGCTCGCGTGGTTCAGCCGCTGGCGGATCGGAATCCCGGCGGGATTCTCGCTCGTGGCGCTGGTGGTTCTCCTCGCGGTATCCTTCTGGGTTCCGCTGCAAAGCTGGAATTGGGGCTCTATCGGTCCGTTCGGCGGCTGGGGCTATGTGATCTGGCTCGCGGCCTTGGCGCTTTTTCTCGCCCTTCAATACAGGAGCCCACAGGCACCGCGCGGCTGGTACGCCGGAGCGCTGACCGCCCTGCTCGTGGTCCTCGCCATCGGCGTCACGGACTTCGTCGTCACGTCACTCGTCGGCCAGTTCCGGTCCTTGCCGACCGTGGGGGCCGCCATCGGCGCGACCGCGACGCTCGTTGCTCTCGGTGCCTTGACCCGCTTCGTGCTGAAGCGATTCTAGATCACGATGACTTTGGATCGACTCGATCCAAAGTCCTGAAAAGTGATCGATTCCAGAAGTTCAGAGCGGGATAGGCAGATAAGTTCACCCAATCTGCGTAAACGCGATTGCGCCGGAAAACCGCTGTCCCCTTTTCCTCATCCCGCTCTGGATCGCTTGCTCCGCGGGGGTCGGCAGCTCCCACGGGGCTCGAGGCTCACGGGGAGGCCTTCTCGTACTTGGCGATCGTCCAGGGCTCCTCGCGCGCCTGCGCGTTCCACTCCTGCCAGGCCGGCAGGGCCATCATCCGATCCATGTAGGCGCGGGTGGTGGGCGTGACGGCAACGTCGTATACGTGGAGGCGGTTCACAACCGGCGCAAGCATCGCATCGGCGGCGGAAAACGCACCGAACAGGAAGTCTCCGCCCTGGCCGAAGTTCGTGCGCGCGTGAGCGAACGCCTGCTCGAGGCGCGAGATGTCGGCCTGTGCTCCGGGCGTCGGCTCGAGCCTCTCCACCTTGCGGCGCATGTTCATCGGCAGCTGCGCACGGAGATCCATGAACCCCGAATGCATCTCGGCGGCGAGCGAGCGCGCGACCGCACGCGCCGGCCGATCCTTCGGCCAGACGGGGACCTCGGGGACGCTTTCGGCGAGATATTCGATGATCGACAGGGAATCCCACACGGTGAGATCGCCGTCGTGAAGGCAGGGCGCCTTGCCGCTTTGCGTGTGCTGCAGCAGCGTGTCGCGGGTTGTCGGCTCGGCCAAGGGCACCACGACCTCCTCGAAGACGATGCCGAGATGACGCATCAGGATCCAGGGGCGAAACGACCAGGACGAGTAGCACTTGTTGGCGATGACGAGAGTGAGGCTCATGGCAAGGACCCCTTGGATGAAGCGTCAGCGAGGTCGGGCCTCTGCGGGTTTTCCCGAGGCCCCGGTAAGAGCTCGTCGGTCTTGCCGGTCAGCCGATATGCCAGGAGCCCGATCCATTCCCGGATGGCCATGTCGAGCATGAACAAGCGATCGACGATATGGGATTGCGGCACGAGGTCGAGCCCGCCGCCCAAGGTGCGTTGCGCGACGGGATAGGGAACGACCGGGAAGCCGACGCGGCGGAAGATGCCGACCGAGCGCGGCATGTGCCAAGCCGAGGTGACGAGAAGCCAGGTCTCGCCCGGTTTCGGATCCACGAGATCGCGGGTGAACAGGGCGTTCTCCCAGGTGTTTCGCGATCTCGACTCGAACAGCATCTGCTCTTCCGGGACGCCAAGCGCGCGCCAGAGGTGGCGCGCTGCGCTGGCCTCGGAGAGCTCGGTTCGGAAAAGGTCGCCGCTCCCGCCGGTGAAGACGAGGCGTGCCCGAGGATAGCGGCGCGCGAGCTCGGCCCCCGCGGTCAACCGATTCGCGTCCGAAGTGAGCACGACTTGCCCGCTCGCCGCGGTGCGAGTGAGGCTGATCGCCCCGCCGAGAACGATGATCCCGGCGGGATCCGGCAGATTCGCTCCTGGAGCGGGGAACCGCGTTTCCAAGGGCCGCAGCAGCAAGGCGCCGAGCGGCGACAGCAGGCAGAGCGCGAGGCCGAGAATCGCCCCGACCATGAGCCGTCGTCCGGCGCGCGCATAGCGGGTCAGGCCGAGCCCTACGCCGACGAGCGCCAAGAGGACCAGAAGCTGGACCGGCTCGGCGGCGAGCCAGAAAACCTTGGACACGGGAAAGAACATGGGATGTCGAGCACCTCGAGCAGCTTTCCACCAGCGGGACGGAGGTTCGCACGAAATTGCGACGTTTCGAGCATAGGCGGGCAAGCCGGCTCGTGTCGTCGCATCAGCTCTCCTCGTCGTGAGTCTCGCGAGCGCCGGGCGGTGCGTTCTCGTCCGGAACCGCGTAGACGCCGCCGAGCCAGCGATGGAGATCGACGTCGGCGCAGCGCTTCGAGCAGAAGGGGCGGAACGTGGGCGCGGACGGCTTGCCGCAGATCGGGCACGGCCTCGCGCCCCGAGGTGCGGGTGCTGGCGGAGTGTCCTGTTTCTCGGCGACCATGGAACCTGCTCGATCGTCAGTGCGGGTCGGCCCAACTCGCGTAGACGGGATAGCCTTCGCCGCCGAGCAAGGAGACCGTTTCATAGAGCGGCAGGCCGACGACCGCAGAATAGGAGCCGACGAGCCTCAGGACAAAGGCCCCGGCGAGGCCTTGGATGGCGTAGCCGCCCGCCTTGTCGTGCCATTCGCCGGAGCCGAGATAGGCGGCGATCTCCTTCGCGGACAGAAGTTTGAACCGAACCCGGGTCTCCACCACCCGCGTGCGGAGCTTGTGCTTCGGCGTGCTCAGGCAAAGCGCGGTGTGAACCCGGTGCGATCGCCCGGACAGGAGCCTCAAGCAATCCTCCGCTTCCGCCGAGACCTCGCATTTCGGGAGGATGCGGCGACCGACGCTGACCACGGTATCGGCGCCGAGGACATAGGCCCCCTCGAGCTCGGGGCGCGTCGCGGCGACGACCGCGGCCGCGCGTGCCTTCTCCTCGGCGAGCCGGATCGCGAGGCTGCGCGGCATCTCGTTCTTGCGTGGAGCCTCGTCGAGGTCGGTCGGCAGCATGGCATCGGGCTCGAGCCCGATCTGCTGAAGCAGGGCGAGCCGGCGCGGCGAGGCCGAGGCCAGGATCAACCGGGGCGGCCGAGCTTGAGAAGGAGCTGTCACGCCGGCACCCCGTCACGAGCTACGAGGTCACTTGAATCGATAGGTGATACGGCCCTTGGTCAGGTCGTATGGCGTCATCTCGACCAAGACCTTGTCGCCGGTGAGAACCCTGATCCGGTTCTTGCGCATCTTTCCGGCGGTATGGGCGATGATCTCGTGCTCGTTCTCGAGCTTGACACGAAATGTCGCATTCGGGAGCAACTCGACGACAACTCCGGGAAATTCGAGCAGTTCTTCCTTCGACATATCGTTCCTTGATCATGGGCCGCGCTATTTCGGCCGAAGCCGGGCTCATGCCTCCTTACCGGGGATCGTTCGGCTCGAGCCGCGCCATCCTGTGCGGCACACGTGAGCGCGCCGGACCCTAATCGAGATCGCGGCGTTTGTGAACCGGAAGGATGCCGCAGAGACTAGGAATGCGGCGCCTGCCCGGCGGCATCCGCGGCCGCGTAGTCGTTGAACCGTCGCACCGCGAGCGGGATAGAGGCGAGATAGGCGAAAGCTCCGGCCACGAGCATCTCCATCGGGAAGGTCGCGAGCAGGAGGCAGCAGACGACGATCCCGAGCAGGACCGGCAGCACGTATTCTCGCGGCACGCGCCCCATTTTCTTGCCGGAGAAATGCGGGATCCGGCTCGCCATCAGGAAGGCGACGAGAAGCACGTAGGCGATCTCGAACGGGACGACGGCGCGCACGTTCGGGACCGCGAGGAAGGAGAGATTGAGATAGACCGGCAAGAGCCCAACGATCGCGCCGGCGGGCGCCGGCATGCCGGTGAAGAAGCGGGCCTGCCAGGACGGCCGGCTCGGATCGTTGCTCGCGACGTTGAAGCGCGCGAGGCGCAGGGCGCAGGCGATCGCGAAGACGAGCGCGGCGACCCAGCCGAAGCTCTTGAACTCGTGCAGGCCCCAGAAATAGAGGATCAGCGCCGGCGCCACGCCGAAATCCACGAAGTCGGCGAGCGAATCGAGCTCGGCGCCGAACCGCGACGTTCCGCGCAAGGCCCGCGCGAGGCGACCGTCGAGACCGTCGAGCACCGCCGCGACGACGACCGCGACCACGGCCGTCTCGTATTGGCCGTCGACGGCGAACCGGATCGCCGTGAGGCCCATGCAGAGCGCGAGCAGCGTCACGAGATTCGGAAGGATGATCCGGATCGGAACCGCGCGAAAGCGGAGCGCGCGGGCGCGCTGCGGCGAGCCCGCCTCGCCGTCGGAAAGGTCGTCTCGTGACGACGCCTCGGCTCGCCCCTCCCTGGGAGCGAGGGCAGGACCCCGATCGGGGAAGGGAATTGTCATGAGTGCGTTATGCCCGCGCCTTCGAACCGAAAGGCATTTGTCGTGCTGATCACATAAGGGCCGGCCGCATCGAGGGCAAGCGGTCGATGCGATCCGTCAGGTCGCTCGCAACCGACCGGGGCAATCTCGCAGCGGTGCCCGGGACCGGCAGGCAGTCGTCTCTAGAGCAATTTCCAGCGAACCGGACACCAGTTCGCATTTCGATCTCGATGTTTCGATAGATCGACTTCGATGCGAAATTGCGACAAAACAACGATATAGAGTCGGTTTTCGATGCAGCCGCATCGGAAACCCGCGCGAGCGTCCTGCTCGCTCCGGATTTCGCATCGGTCGAGGCATCGCGATCGCGCTGTTGCGCAGGAGTGCCGGCGACGGGATCGAATGTACGAAGCGGCGTGACTTCAGCCGAACCTGTCCCAAGAAGATGTCGTGTCGACCCGTGACCGCGCCATCGCAGGCGCGCCGGTGCAGGCCGGCCCCTTGCGCGGACGCGCCCGTGGTCGAGGCCTCACGCCGCGCGCACGATCGAGCCGACGAAGGGGAATGCGCAGTCGAGAGCGAGGTCGAGATCGCGGGCGAAGAACGGTTTTTGAAGAATTTTCTCGCCCGCGTGAACAGTATCGAGACCATGCGTGGCGTATGCTGAGAGAAAGACGAAGGGAATGTCACGCGACTTGAGGACATCCGCCACGGGATAGCTTTTCGTCCCGCCGAGGTTGATGTCGAGAAAGGCGAAATCGGGTGAGGCGGCCTCGAGGCTTTCGAGGGCAGACTCGACGGAAGTGGCGAGGTCCACGCATCCACAGCCGAGGTCGAGCAGGATATCCTCGATCAACATGCCGATGACGGCCTCGTCCTCGACCACGAGGATGCGCATGTCGCTCCTGCGCATCGAGGGGCGCGCCCGGCGCGGGCCGAGGCCGCCGCGCTCCCGGATTCGTCGGATCTCCTGGCGCTGGATCTCCTGGCGGGGCGAAGCAATGTCCGCGGACAATCCGTCATGAAGCATCGGGCATCTCCATTGCGCTTCTCGGGAGTCGAGCCACCGTGGCTCGGACCCGGCCGCCGAGGGACCTGCGAGTGCTTTCGTCCTCTCGCGGGACGACGGAAGCACACGATACTGGCGCGGACCTGTCGCTCGGATGATTCGCACGACCGGAAACCGGTTTCGTACAACCCCGGCACGAGCACGTAGCCCCGAGAGCATGGCCGAGCGATCGCTAGGTATCCTGCTTCGGAAAGGCATCGTCGGAGGTGTTTGTGGCGAGTTCATGATCCGTGTTCGCAACGGCGAAACCGGTTTCCACATGCGCGCGATCCGTTGCATTTCTGCACCGTGCCGCGCCCTTCGGACCGAGGCCGGAGCGCCACCGATCCGGCCGAATCGGAAAGCAGCGTTGCCTTCACCCTCGCTCGCGCGCTCGGAGCGCAACACTTCGCGCACCACGCCGGAGAAGGCGCGAGAGTTCGATGGCAGCGGGGCGAGCTCGCGGCACGCGGGGGCCGCGCGGAGTTCAGGCCGGCGAAAGGCCGGTCGGCTTCAATCCGAGGCGACGGGACGGCTCACCATGACCGGCCGCGCACGTGACGAGCCGAGCTCCATGAGTATTCTTCTATCCGCCCCCGAGCAAACCCCGGCCGATCCAGCCACGATCGCGGACCGCAAAGGCCTTCAGGCGGCGATCGCAGAGGCGTTCGAGCTGCTCGCGGCGGGCGCGCCGCAAAAGGCGCTCGCTCATATTCGTCCCTTCACCGACCTCGCCGCACGGACCCCTGTCGGTGCCTATGTCTTCGGCCTGATCTTCTTCAATGCCGACGACCCGCGCACCGCGCTCGGCTGGTTCGAGAAAGCTCTCGCGCTAGACCCGGCCCATGTCGATTCCCTGGCCGCGTGCGCGATCGTGCAGCAGCGTCTCGGGCAACCGCTCGAGGCGCTCGCCGCCTACGAGGCGATCCTCGCGCTCCGGCCGAACGATGTCGATACGATGCTCGCGATCGGCGTTACCCGGCAGAACCTCGGCCACATGTCGGATGCACTCGAGGCCTATGGAAAGGTCCTCAGCGCCGATCCCGACCACGTCGAGGCACTCGCCAATCGGGGGAGCCTGCTCGAGCGATACCAACGATTAGAGGATGCGCTCGCCTGCTTCACGGCGATCGAGCGACTGCGACCGGACAATGCGCGCAACCTCCTGAGCAAGGCCTCTGTCCTGCAAAGCCTCGGCCGTCAAGAGGACGCGCTTGCGGCCTACGACGCCGCGGCGAGGCGCATACCCCAGGACGCCGATACCGAGGTCAGCCGGGGCAACGTTCTCGTTTCGCTCGGGCGCCTCGACGAGGCGATCGAAAGCTACGATCGCGCCTTGCTCTATGGTCAGGCGCAACCTCAAATTCTTTTCGCCAAGGGGAGCGCCTTGCAGGGGCTCGGACGCGCCGCGGCCGCCGTCGAGGCCTATGATACCGCGCTCGACCTCGAGCCCGACTTTTGCGAGGCTTGGTGCAATCGCGGCAAGGCCCTCCACGAGCTCGGCTGTATCGCCGAGGCGATCAAGTCCTACGACCGTGCGCTGAAGATCCGTCCGACCTTCGTCCCGGCCCTCGTCAACCGAGCCATGATCTTCCTGCGATGCGGGCGCTACCAGGATGCCGTGACGTCTTGCGACGACGCACTGCGCCAGGACCCGCAACATGCGCGCGCCGCGGGACTTCGCGGAGCCGCGCTGCACCTGCTCGGCCGGCTCGACGACGCCCTCGAGGCGTTGGAGCGTGCCGCCGCGCAGGATCCGACCCTCGCGGAAACCTGGCTCAATCGCGGCAATGTCTTGCAGGAGCTCGACCGGCCGGAGGACGCCATCGCCTCCTACGAAACGGCATTGCGGGTGCGGCCCCATTATCCCGAGGCCTTGTCCGGGCTCGGGGTGGCGCTGAAGGAGCTCGGGCGCGTGGACGAGGCCTTGGCGCGGTTCGACGAGGCGCTGCTCCATCGGCCGAGCTACGCCGATGCGCGCAACAACCGCGCCGGGGCGCTGCTCCTCTCGGGCATGCTGAAGGCCGGCTTCGACGATTACGAAAGCCGTTGGGACCGCTCGAACGCTCCGCCGAGGACCGTCGTCTCCCCCCTGCCGGCCTGGGACGGCGGCGACCTGCGCGGGAAGCCGATCCTGGTCTGGGACGAGCAAGGCCTCGGGGACCTCATCCAATTCTCGCGCTACCTGCCCTGCCTCGCCGAGCTCGGCGCCGAGGTGACCTTTCTGTGCCGGAAAAGCATGCACAGGCTCCTGCGCAGCTCGGGCTGCCCGTTCCGGCTCGTCGACGCGCTCGACCCCGCCGCGACTTTCGCGGCGCAGAGCGCGCTGATGAGCCTGCCGCGGGGGTTCCAGACGACCCTCGATACGATTCCCGCGCGAATCCCCTACTTGCACGCCGAGCCGGATCGCGTCGCGAAATGGGCCGAGCGGATCGGCGCCGACGGCTTTCGCATCGGCGTCTGCTGGAGCGGAAATGCCCGCACGAACTTGCAGCGGTCGATCCCGCTCGAGAGCTTCGCGCCGCTCGCGGCGATCGCGGGCGTCCGCCTCGTCGGCCTCAAGAAGGACCAAGGTCCTCTCGTGGTCGAGGCGAAAGGGCACCGCTTCTTGATCGAAAGCCTCGGCGAGGATTTCGACGCCGGACCCGACGCCTTCATCGACTGTGCCGCGGTGATCGCCTCGCTCGATCTCGTCGTGACCTCGGATACCTCGATCGCCCATCTCGCCGGCGCTCTCGGGCGACCGGTCCTTCTCGCCCTGCGGCAGGCGGCAGATTGGCGCTGGCTGAGGGACCGCGACGACAGTCCCTGGTACCCGACGATGCGGCTCTTCCGTCAGGCCCGCAGGGGTGACTGGGACGAGGTTCTCGAACGTATCGCCGCCTGGGTCGAGCCGCTCGCCGCGGCACGAAACGCCACGCGGCAGCCGGCGCGGCCCGTGACCCGGATCAGCGTTCCGTTATCGGTCGGCGAGCTCATCGACAAGATCACGATCCTCGAAATCAAGGAGCGCCGAATCACGGACCCCGAGCAGCTCTGCGATATCCGGCGCGACCTCGCGCTGTTGCGGATGGCACGCCTCGAAGCGGGTCTTTGCGGCGCGAAGCTTCACGCGCTGGAGGCTGCGCTCGAAGCCGCAAATGCGCATCTCTGGGAGCTCCAGGACACCCTTCACGGCCACGCGCCGCCCGGGGGCTTCGACACGGCGCTCGCCGATCTCCTCCGGCAACTTCGCGAGACGAACGACACGCGTGCCGGCCTGAAGCAAGCCATCGATGCCTTGCCGGGCCCGGCGATCGTCGAGGAGCAATCCATTCCGGTCGAGGACGTCGGACGGGGCATCTGATCATGTGCCGCGCGTCCCACCGGATCCGGCCGATCGGGCGCGAGCCGTTTCCCGCGCCGTCGATGCGAGATCGCGACACCACCAGAAATCAGCGCGGAATGAGGAAAAGTGGATACCGGTTGTCCGGCGCACTCGCGTTTACGCAGATTGCGTAAACTTATCTGACTATCCCGCTCAACACTTTTTGGAATCGATCACGTTTCATGACTTTGGATCGAATCGATCCAAAGTCATGAAACGTGATCTAGAGCATTTTCCAGCGAAGCGGACACCGATTCGCGTCGCGAAAATACGACAAAACAAGAATGTAGAGCGGGCTCGCAAGTCCACCGGATCGGAGACCGCTCTAGGCTCGGTTTCCGTTTCGAGCGGGTCGGAAAGGGCGGCATGGCTCCATCGTCGAACGGGAATGGAAGCCGGGGGTGCCGCGCGGCCCGGCGGGCGCGCCGTTCACCTTCCGGCCAAGGGCCCTGCTGAGCGCTCCGGGGGGGCTCCGGCGACCACGTCCGCGGTCGGAGCCTTGGCGAGCAGCCCGTCGATCCGGTCCCGTTCCCGCCTGAAGGCGGCGAGCATCCGCCCGTCGAACTCGCGCGTCCTCGCGAGCTTCACGCGCATCGGATCGACGAAATGTCCATTCACCATGATCTCGTAGTGGAGATGGGGCCCGGTCGCGAGCCCGGTCTGGCCGAGGTAGCCGATGACCTGGCCTTGGCGGACCCTGGTCCCTTCCTTGACGCCGCGGGCGAAGCCCGACAGGTGATTATAGGTGGTGATGTAGCCGTTCGCGTGCTGAATCTCGATCCGGCGTCCGTAGCCCGAGTCCCAGCCGGCCGAGATGATCGTGCCGTTGCCGGCGGCGAAGATCGGCGTGCCCATGGGCGCTGCCCAATCGACTCCGGTATGCGGTCGCGTATAGCCGAGGATCGGGTGAAACCGGTTGCCGAACCCCGAAGTGAATCGCCCTGCCGGCAGCGGCGTGCGCACCAGGAACTTGCGCGCAGAACGCCCGTTCGGGTCGTAGAAGTCGACCACCCCGTCGTCCGGCGTCTGGAACCGGTAGAGCCTCGAGGTTTCGTCGCGTGCGGTGAGCTTCGCGTAGAGGAGCTGGCCGGGTCCGTCCCCCTCCTCGCCTTCGTCGTAGAAGGCTTCGAAGGAATCCCCGCTGCGAACGGGCCGCTGCAAGTCGACCTCGTTGGCGAACATGCGGACGAGATCGTCGATGATCGGACGCGGAATTTCCTGCTTCAAGGCCGTCGCATAAAGCGAATCGTAGAGGCGCAGGCCGCCTGCATCCTCGTCCTCGCCTGCGGCCGGCGCCGGGCGTTTCGCGGTGCGGCGCGGCAAGGTCACCGGAACATAACTGCCGGCATCGGTGATCGCCACGACGGTTTCCAAAGTCTCGTCCGCATAGACCGAGAGGCGCACGAGGTCGACGGTCGTGCCGTCCCCCTCGAGATCGGCGAACTGCAGCTTCAGCCGCCGGCCCTCGGGAACTGCGGCCTCGCCGCGGCGCGTGCCGAAAGCCGCGACGATGGCCGCGACCGTGTCCGCGCGGACATCGGCTGCGCGCAGGACGGTCTCGAGCGATTCGCCATGGTGAACGACGACGAGCCGCTCACCCGCTCGGGCCGCGGCCTCGGATTGCGGCGCACGCACGACGTTCGTCACGTTCTCGGGGACCATGCGGACCTCGATCGACGACAAGGGCACCGCCGCGATCGGCTCCGTCGGATTCGCATAGGCGAGAATGCCGGGCAGATCCGCGCGGCTCGTGCGCATCAGGAGGAGCTGCGGCGGCAAGGAGATCAGCTTCGCTCCGGGCTGCGGCGTCGTGCGGACATGCTCCGCGACCTGGGCCTGGACCTCGTCCATCATGAGGGAGATCGCGGTCACGAGACCGTCGCCGGAAATATCGCGCGTGGACCACGACACCTCGGCGTCGTCCTGCATCGGTTCCGGCGCCGGTTCGGAGGGTACTCGGGAATCCGCGAGGAGCTTCAATGGATTGAAGGCGGGGATCTCGTCGGCGAGTCCCGAATCGGTCAAGGCCAAGGTCGTTTCGACGCGCGTGAAGCTGTGAACCTTCATCATCTCCTTCTCGCCGAAGCGGATCGCGATCGGAGCGCGAAAGGTCCGCTTGGCAGCAACGACATCGACCGATTGGACGAGGCGGTCGGCCCGGTCTGGATTTGTGCCGGAATCGGCGAAATCGTCCCGGTAGGGGGTCGGCACATGGGTCGGCGGCTCGGCGAAATAGAGGCGATGGCCGAGGGTCGCCTGGACCGCGGCCCCCATCAGGCCGGCGCCGGACATGCAAGTCAGGATCGTTCCGGCGAGCCATCGCAGGGACACGCGACGGCGGTCGATCGAGGCGCCATGCCGACCATCCGCCTCGATCGGCGGCTCGTGAAACGACGAGATCGGCTTGGCACGCGGCCGCAGTCGCGCTGCGGCGCCTCGGCGCTCGCCGGGCATCTCGGTCCGAGGATCACCCGGCAGCGCCTCCGCGATCGTCATGATGCGCGTTCGACCTCGGGCTGCCCGGGGCACGCTGAGCGCGCCGCGCGGAAGCATTGTCCGGCCCGATCGATCCCGAGCCTTCGCATCGTCGCGCTCTCGCGACGCCTCCCGCGAAACTGCCCACCGGAAAACGTTCCACAGCCGGCTCCCGCATTCGGACCCTCCGCGGCGGAAGCGACGAAGGATGCGTGCGCGAGCCCGCTCTGCTGGTGGTCATCGCTCGCAAGCCCTTCCCGGGGATCGACTCGTGCGTGCGTCGTCATGTAACGAAACCAAGCTGCGGAACATGGCTCAAATGGGGCCGAGTCCGGCGCAAGACTGCGCGGGGGCGGGAGCCGATTGACAAGACCGACCGCTCTCTGTAGACGCAAGCCGGTCAACGCGGCAAGGAGCCGCGTTTTTCCGTTCAGGACCTCGAGGGGCCAACAGGAGCTCGAGGACCTGCTCCCGCGATCCGCGCCGGGCTCCGAGTCTCCGGAGACGATCAGTCAGCGAGCCTCTGACCGGCGATCCGCTCGCGCGATCGACCAGGAGGCGCGCCGGGCGCGCGGCTCGAGCAGCCGCCAGATCTGCTTTGGCGGGCACGCGAAGGACCACGAGGACGAGATGTTCGCAGTCATCAAGACCGGCGGCAAGCAATACAGCGTCAGCCCGAACGACACGATCACCGTCATGACGTTGGAGGGCGAGCCGGGCGACCCTGTGACCTTCGACAATGTCCTCATGGTCGCGGGCGACGGAGCACCGACGATCGGGACCCCCTTCGTCGAAGGCGCGAGAGTGACGGGCGAGATCGTCGAGCAGACGCGCGGTCCGAAGGTCATTTCCTTCAAGAAGCGGCGACGCCAGAACTCGAAGCGCAAGCGCGGCCATCGCCAGGATCTGACCCTGGTACGCATTACCGAGCTCGTCACGACCGGAGCGTCGCAAGCACAGGGCTGAGACGCCGGCCGCCGACAGAGGCCGCGGCTCCGCACGGCAGGCCGAGGGTGCAGCTTCGCCCCGAGAGGCATTTGTTCACGAGTTCGAGTGTTCACGAGTTCGAGCTTACCCGGCGAACCGGTGCTCGCGAGGAAAGGTTCGGGTCCAAGACCATGGCACACAAGAAGGCAGGCGGCTCGTCGCGCAACGGACGCGATTCCAAAGGTCGGCGTCTCGGCGTAAAGAAATTCGGCGGCGAGGCCGTGCTCGGCGGCAACATCATCGTGCGCCAGCGCGGGACCAAGTTTCATCCGGGCTCCAATGTCGGTCTCGGCAAGGATCATACCTTGTTCGCCCTGATCGACGGCAAGGTGGAATTCACGACCCGAGGCAATGGCCGCTCCTTCGTGTCGGTCCTTCCGCAGCCGCCCGCGGCGTCGGCCGAATAGGAGCAACGCGGCTCGGCCAGCCCCGCGGGCGCGATCGGTTTCGCCGTATCGGCGGCGTCTCGCGCCGACGACACCGCAAGGAGGCGACCCGACGTCCGATTCTGCGCGAACGGCCCGTTTGGCGTGTCTTTTGCTTCAGTCGCGAGCGATGGGTCTCGACGCCGGGCGGAACATGTTTCCGGACCTCACAGCCGAAGATATCTTTCGTCTCGAGACGAAGCGGCTATGGTTGCGCTGGCCGCGGGCCGCCGATGCCGCTCATATCACGCGCTTTGCCGGCCTCGCCGTCACCGCGCAGATGACGGCGGCCATCCCGCATCCCTATCCGCCCGGAGAGGCCGAGCGGTTCATCTTCCAGTCCCGCGTGGACAATGCCAATCGCAGGAGCCTCGTCCTCGCCGTCACCCAGAAGCGGGGCGCGCAGCACCCGATCGGCCTGGTCAGCGCGATCGAATCCGGTCCGAGCGAGATCGAGCTCGGCTATCTTTTCGCGCCCGAATTCTGGGGGAGAGGCCTCGCGACCGAAGCCACAGCCGCGCTCGTCGATGCCGTCTTCTCCTTGACTCCGGTCGGCACCATCGCCGCCAGCACGCGCGTGACCAACGGCGCCTCGAGGCGTGTGCTCGAGAAGTGCGGCTTCGCCTATGTCGACACGGGTCTCGACCCCATGCCTGCGCGCGGCGGCTTGCTTCCGTGCGACCGTTTCGTGCTGGAGCGTGCCGCTTGGGCTAAAGGCCGTAATGCCAAATCCATCCCGCCGATGCCCCACCAGCCAGTCGATGCCTTCGACCCCGCGGCCATGGCGGCACGGCCGGAGTGCTAGCTGTCTTTCGGGTTGCATCCGCGCCTGTTTCCCCTAGATGTTCCGCGCATTCCGAATCCGCGCCGCCGTGAGCGCGTGGACGTGCGAAACCCGCGCGTCGCGCGGCACCGGCTCGAGAGCCGGCGGGAGCGCACGAACCACGGTCGGCGATGAAGTTTCTGGATTGTGCCAAGGTCTATATCAAGTCCGGCGACGGCGGCGCCGGATGCCTGTCGTTCCGGCGCGAGAAGTTCATCGAGTTCGGCGGGCCGGACGGCGGCGACGGCGGACGTGGCGGCGACGTGATCGTCCGATGCGTCGCGGGCCTGAACACGCTCCTGCCGTTTCGCTACCGCCAGCATTTCAAGGCGCGCCCCGGCATGCACGGCATGGGGAAGAACCGTGCCGGCGGACGGGGAGCCGACGCCGTCCTCGAGGTTCCGGTCGGGACCCAGATCTACGACGCCGAGGACGAGTCCCTGCTCGCCGACCTGACCGAGGTCGGCGGGACGGTGCGCCTCGCCCGCGGCGGCAACGGCGGCTTCGGCAATGCGCATTTCAAGACCTCGACCAACCAGGCGCCGCGCCGCGCCAATCCGGGTCAGAAGGGCGAGGAGCGCACCATCTGGCTGCGCCTCAAGCTGATCGCCGACGCGGGCCTCGTCGGCCTCCCGAATGCCGGCAAGTCGACCTTCCTCGCGAGTGTCAGCGCCGCGACCCCGAAAATCGCCGATTATCCCTTTACCACGCTCACGCCTCAGCTCGGCGTCGTCGCCTGTGACGACCGCGAGTTCGTGCTCGCCGACATCCCGGGCCTCATCGAGGGAGCTCACGACGGACGCGGCCTCGGCGATTTCTTCCTCGGCCATATCGAGCGCTGCCGGGTCCTCCTCCACCTGGTCGATGCCGGAACCGAGCATGCCGGCAAGGCCTACAAGACCGTCCGCCGCGAGCTCGAGGCCTATGGGGAAGGCCTCGCCGAGAAGCCCGAGATCGTCGCGCTCTCCAAGATCGACACGGTCGATGACGCGACCTTGCGCGCCCAGGTCGAGCGCTTGCGGCGTGCAGCGAAACGCACCCCGCTTCGGCTCTCGGCGGCGACGGGAGCGAATGTTCAGGCCTGCCTGCGGACGGTTCTGCAGCGCCTCGACGAGCTGAAGGCTGCCGAGGCCGGACCTCGAGAGCCTGTCGCGGAGTGGCGTCCTTGAACGGCTCTCCCGCTTCGGCGCCGCCTAAGCTCGAGGACTTTCGGCGGATCACGGTCAAGGTCGGCTCGTCGCTCCTCGTCGATTCGGCGCAAGGCTGCGTGAGGCGCGACTGGCTGGCCGCGCTCGCCGCGGATATTGCCGAACTGCACGCGAAAAAGGCAGATGTGCTCGTCGTGTCGTCAGGCTCGATCGCGCTCGGGCGAAAAGTGCTCGGTCTTCCGGAAAAAGACCTCGAGCTCGAGGACAGCCAGGCCGCCGCTGCCGTTGGGCAGATCGCCTTGGCGCGAATTTGGGCAGAGGTGCTCGCCGACAGGAAGATCACGGCCGGGCAAATTCTCGTCACCTTCGGCGATACGGAAGAGCGGCGCCGCTATCTCAATGCGCGGGCGACGATCGCGCGGCTCCTCTCCGCGCGCGCGGTGCCTGTCATCAACGAGAACGACACGGTCGCGACCAACGAGATCCGCTACGGCGACAACGACCGCCTTGCCGCCCGCGTCGCGACCATGGCGAGCGCCGACCTCCTGATCCTGCTCTCCGATGTCGCCGGCCTCTATTCCGCGCCGCCGCTCGAGAACCCCGACGCGATTCTCGTTCCCGTCGTCTCGCGGGTGACCGCCGAGATCGAAGCCATGGCCGGCGGCGCGGCCTCGCGGAACTCGCGCGGAGGAATGCGCACCAAGATCGAGGCGGCGAAGATCGCGACGACCGGCGGCACACATATGCTGATCGCCGACGGGCGCGTCTTGCATCCGGTCGCACGGCTCAGGGACGGTGCGCCCTGCACCTGGTTCCTGACCGGCTCGAACCCCGTCACCGCACGGAAGAAATGGATCGCGGGCGCGCTCGAGCCGCGCGGCGCCTTGCACATCGATGCCGGGGCGGCCACCGCGATGACGAACGGCAAGAGCCTCCTGCCCGCGGGAGTAACCCGGGTCGAAGGCAATTTCGCGCGGGGGGATTGCGTGGTGATCCGAAATGCCACGGGCGGCGAGATCGGCCGCGGCCTCGTCGCCTATGACGCGAGCGAGGCGGTCCTTATCGCCGGGCGGAACTCCCAGGATATCGCGCAGATTCTCGGCGCGCCGGGGCGCACCGCGATCATCCACCGCGACGACATGGTCGTCGCGGGCGAATAGGAGCGCTCGGCGCGAGACGCAACTCCCGCGTCAGCCGGAATTGCGGCGATGGATGGAGAGGGCACTCGTCCTCGCGCGATCTCCGCGCTCAGTTCTCCGTCAACGCGCGAGCCCCAGGGCGCGAGGTCCCGACCCGACCTCGATGCGTGCGACGACCTCCCGTCGCGGGATGTCGACGATCGCGACCTCGTCCGAAAACCAATTGGTGACAAAGGCCCGTGTCCCGTCGGCCGACAAGGTGATCGCTTCGGGGTAGGCACCGACCCGAAGCTCGGCGAGAAGTTGCCAGGTCGCTTGCTCGACGAGCGAGACTGTGCCCGATTGCTGATTCGTCACGAGCAGCATCTTGCCGTCGGGTGTGGGGACGACCCCATAAGGCATCTTGCCCACGGGGATCGTGGCAAGGACGGAGCCGTTCGAAGCATCGATGATCGAGACATTTCCGCTTTGAACATTGGTCGCGTAAAGCTGCGACCCGTCCGCGCTGGCCCCGAGCGCGAAAGGGGCCTTTCCCACGGGCACCGTGGCGATACGGGCGAAGCTCGGAAGGTCGACGACGCTGATCGCGTTGCTTTCTCGGTCGGCCGTGAAGGCCCTGCCCCGCACGGAATCGACCAAGACATCCGCCGGCGACGATCCCACGTCCGCCTCGATCTGCGTCTCCCCGGTCGCCGCGTCGATCCGCAGGAGCTTGTCGGAGCCCCAATCCGTCACATAAAGCCGGTTCCCGTCCGGGCTGACCGCGATGCCGAAAGGTGTGCCGCCGATCCGAAATACGCGCTCCACGAGATGCCGCCGGGTATCGATGCGGGTGACGAGGCCGGCATCGGGGTGGGTGACGAAGGCGAGGAGACCGTCGGCCGTGAGCGCGATCCGAGCTGGAGCCTTCGGGACCTTCAACCGGACCTCGACACGCGCGGCGTCGGTGTCGATGAAGGCGACTTCCGCTGCACCTTGGCAGACGGCGAGCAAGCTTGCCGCCGACGCAGGTGCGAACATCCCGACCAGCGCCGCGAAGGCGAAGGCCGCGCAAACGACAAAGCGAGTCATTTGCCTTCGATCCTCGCTTTCAATCCGTCGAGGCCACGACGAAAGAAATCCGTCATGGCCGCGACGGCCGCCTCGTCATCGAGCCCTTCGGCGGGAAAATTGCCGGTGTCGCCGCGGTAGAAGCGGGCGCTCCAAACGACATTGCTCTTGCCGCCGCCGGCGTCCGTCACGGTAAGGACGGCCGTGTAGAAGCTGACAGGCAAGGCCTCGACGTTCTCCTTGGCGAGCCGGTAGCCGTAGGAGCGAGCGGAGGCGTCATATTGGTCGAGGCTGTCCGTGATCTCGCCTTTCTCCAGCACGAGGATGCGCTCGCCCCCCACATTATTGCCGCTCCCGGCCTTCACGGCCTCGACCAGGGGGTGCCAATTGCCGATTCCGGCGAAGTCGCCGACGACCGTCCACACGGTGTCCGGAGAAGCCGCGATCGTCACCGCCTCCTCGGCCTTTTGCGGGGTCGGACCATGGGCTCGCACAGGGCAGAATCCGACGAGAATTAGCACAGCGGCGATGAAGGCCTGTCGCGACATCGAGAGAACATCCTCGGCTTGTGGGTGAGAAGGTCGGGGCGGCCGTGGAGCAAGGGCAACAGGCCGAAAAGGACAACAAGCAGAATGAGGGCGAGCGCGGCCGGCACCGGCGCCGGATCGAGCGGCGCCACGACAGGCCGCGGCGTGGCCTCCCGCATCAATGCCTCGGCGAGACCTTGCGCTTCCTGCAAAGGCGCGTAGGCGAGGCCCGTCGTTGCCGCGAGGGCACGCAAATGATCCTCCCGCAAGGAGGTGAGATGCTCGTTTCCCGCTGCCGCACCGGCGCCGAAAGGTGCGTTACGTGGGTGGTAGCCTTCGCGTAGCTCGGCATCTCGAGGCGGCGGTCCGAACCGATTTTCCTGCGGTACGTCCGTCATTGCCCAGAAACCGATCTCACGCCCGTTCGCATCGAATTTCGGGATGGGAACGGGGGTGGTGCCGCCGACGCCGACGATGACCCCTCGGACGTCTTTGGCCTTGCCCTCGAACGGCGGCGGCCCGCTGTGTGGAAGCGGCGGAGCCTCTTGCCCGTCGGTCAGGAAGACGAGACCCGCGCCGAGATCCGCGGCGAGATCCACAGCGGAATAGACGCCCGCGGCGACACGGCTGTCGCCCTCCCAGGCCATGCGCCAGTCGAGCGCCCGCAGGGCTCCGTCGAGCGCAGCAAAGGCGCGGCAAACATCCACGGGCTCGAACAGAAGGAACGTCCGGCGCTCGGTGAATACCGCAAGACCCATGCGTGAGCCGCAAGGCAGGCGTGCGAGGAGGTCCCGAAGCACGCGCTCGACCTTCTCGAGGCGGGATGCCGGCTTCCCGTCGATCGTGTAGTCCCGCGCGTTCATGCTGCCGGTGATGTCGACCGCGGCCAGCAGATCGTAGGCCGAGCGTCGCATCACGAGATGCGGCGCGAGAGCCGCGACGAAAAGGCAGAGAAAAGCGCCGCCGAGGCAGAGGGCGCCTGGATCCCGACAGGTTCCTCTCCATCCGGCGAGACGGCTCATGGCAATCCCTTCGGGAGTCCTGGCAGGTCGGTCCAAGGACGTTTCTTCGCGTCGGCGGGAGGCTCCTCGGCCTCGGAGCCGAGCTGCGGAAAGTCGCGCACGAGGCGCATCGCGATATCGAGGTTGTACTTGGCGTCCCAAAATCCCGGATCGAGGACCAGAGCCCGCCTGTAGGCGTCCTTCGCGAGACGGACTTGTGGAATCGCGGGATCGATCTCGTTCGACTCGAGATGGTGGAGCGCGAGACGCAACCGTGCATTGGCGAGATCGTAGAGTGCCGCTCCAGCGAGGTCGCTCTCGCCCGTCTCGGCGATGCGGGAGACGAGCGCCTGTGCCTCGTCGATGCGGTCGCGTTCCAGCAAGAAGACGGCACGCGCGAAGAGCAAGCGCGAGCCGGACGTCTCCGCGACCGGCACGTCGTCTCCCGCCGCGAGCCGATCGATCTTCGTGTTTTCCATCGTTTGGAGCCACAGTCGCGTGGCGGCGATACCGAGGATCGCCGAGGACGCCACGACGACGAGGGCGAGCACGACGGTTGCAGGACGCTCGTGCGCGGACGGACCGGCGAGGTTCGAGAGACGTGTCCTGATGCCGCTCATGCCGGGCTGGGCCTCCTGCTTCGAGACCCCTGCCGGGCGATCGGGTCGGATCTCGACGCGAGATCCCGCTCGAGCAGCTTCGCGAGAAGGAGGAGGCCGGTCGCGGCGCAGGCAACCCCATAGGCGTGCCGCGAGACATCGCGGCGCGGGACCTGCTCGAGATATCGGAGCGGCCGCGTCTCCAGGCGATCGATCTCGGCGACCGCGTCCTTTACGGCGCCGGGGCTCGTTGCCTCGAAGGCTCGATAGGGGACCCCGAGGCTCGCCAGGAACACATGCAGATGTCGCTCCGGATCGGCCTGCGGTGTGCGCTCGCTCTGGCCGCCCGAGGGCTCGAGGATCCCCGGCGAACCGGCCGAACGGAGGTAGAGCCAATAGAGATGAACCGGCAGGCGCCGGATCAGATCTCGCAGGGCGTCCTGGACCCGGTGGTCAATCACCGCCGCTCCGTCCGAGACGAGGAGCAAGGCCCGCGACGTGCCGAGCGTGGCATCGTCGAACAATGACATGGCGAGCGCGAGGCCGCGGCCGACATCCGTGTAGGCGAGCCCCGGCCGGTCGATCGCGGCGATCGCAGCCTCGACCGCCTCGATACGATCGGTCATCGGCAGAACCAACAGAGGAGAGGTGGAGAAGGCGGCGACGGCGATCCGGTCGTGCGGCCGACCGGCCACGAATTCCGTCAAGAGCCGCTTCGCCGCAGCAGATTTCGACTCTTCCTCGGTTTCTCGGGCCCTGCCGGGGACGCGGCCCGCGAAAGTGTCGTTCATGCTCGCCGAACGGTCGAGCAGCAGGACGAGATGGGTGCCGAAGCCTTCGCGGGGGACGGAGTGCTCGCGCCGATGGAGACCGGAAAGACCGAGCACCGTCCCGGCAATCGCAACCACACCGAGGCTGCGAAGAGCCGCCACGACCATCGCCGACAGCACGTCGCCCGGCACCGGCAGGAGCGACGGCAGGCCTTGGCGCCGGAAGATGCCCGCGAAGAGAGGCAAGGCTGCGAGGGCGAGGAACCACAGCACGGCGGGATGCTCGACGCCGAGGTTCATGCGCCGGCCCTTTCCAGCTTGGCGAGTCGCCTCGCGAAGGCAGCGAGATCCCGACGAGAGAGCACGGCACTCGCGGGCTCGGCTCCCGCACCGAAGAACGCCTGACGCGAGGCCTCGAAGAACTCGGATGTCTCGCGAGCGATGCCCCGCAATCCCGGCCTCGAGTCGAGGAAGCTCGCGACGTCGTCTGCCAGCAGCCGGCGTCCCGCGGCGACGTCGAACGCACGATGGAGGACGAGGAGTGAGGCGAGATAGCCCTCCGGCCCCTGCGTCGCGGCAAGCCGACGTGCCACCTCGCGGGCAGCGGCAGCGAAGGGACGATGCCGTCGACCGAAGCCCCATCCTCGCACCCATGCCAGGGCGAGGAGCGCGGCAGAGGCCACCACCGCCGAGGCCGCAGCAACGCGGTGCGCCATCGTGAGGTCGTGGGCGCCGCGCGTCACGTCCGGTCGGAGCGCGAGCGATGCGCCGGCTCGCGTCGAGACGATCTCGCGGAGCGGAGACATCAGGAAGGACCAGCCGGGAACCTGGACGCTCGACCTTCGGTCCCCGTCGAGCACCGCCAAGGAGAGCCCCGGTGTCGCGAGCATCCGAGGCTCGAGCGGCGCATAGAAAGTCTGGTAGCGGAGACGAAGCCGGTAGCGTCGGGCCATAGCGTCCGCTCCGAGATCCTCGAGCGTGCTGTCGGTGAGCTCGAGCCAATAGGTGAGCGGGCCCGGTCGGGGGAGCGATGCAGGATCCAAGCTCGCGGCGGGATCGAGCTCGATGATCGCCTCGTGGGCGAAACTGTCGCCGATGAAGTACCCGAAGCCACGTGGCGTGTGGAGGGTGACCTCGCCCTCTGCCTGCACACCATTCGCAGCGAGCAGCAGAGCAACGGATGCCGATAGGCGAGGAGGCACCCACATGTCGGTCATGCCGCGAGGAGGAAATCGGCGAGAGCTTCGACATCGAGCTCGTCGACGAGATGGAAAGCACGCCGGCCGTGCTCGGCGAACACTCGCTCGAGGTCCGAAAGCCGCTTGTCCGCCACGCGCTGCCAGGCCTCGCGCAACGAACGCCGAAGCAGAAGCAGCCGCTCCTGTCCGGTTTCGAGATCCCGAACCGTGACGAGGCCGAAACCCGGGAGCTCGCCCTCCGTCACCTTGTCGCGCACGACGATCGGCACGACCTCGTGACGCCAAAGACCGTCCAGGATCGCCGCGACATCGACGAGCGGCATCAGGAAGTCGGAGACCAGGAACACGAACGACGGCCGCTGCGGCAGTAGAGCAGCTGCCTTTGCGAGGCCGCGTGCATCACCCCGCGGGACCATAGCGAGAATTCGGGCGTGGACCTCGTCCGCGAGACCTCGCCTGCGCGCGGGAGGCACGAGCAGATCTTCCCGGATGTCCGAATCGGCGCAGACGAGGCCGAAGCTATCACCGCTCGCATAGGCCGAGGCCGCGAGCAGGTGCGCCAATCGCGCAAGCCGCGCGATGCCGGACATGCGACCACCGAACCCCATCGAGGCCGAGACATCGGCGACCAGGAGGACGGGGACGGCGCGACGCGGCTCGAAGGTTCTCGCATGCAATCCGCCGAAGGGATCTCGGAACGAAGCGAGGAGGTCGATGCGGCGCGGATCGAACTGGCCGAGCAAGGGCACGCGGCGAAGGAACTCGCCTTCTGCCCATTCGCCGCGGCCCCGATGGGCTCCGGGCGGCCCGCTCCGAGGACGGAGTCGCAACCGATAAGGCAGCGTGTCGAGCGACGCCTCGGAACCTTTCATGGCGCCGGTACGCTCTCGAAGGCCGCCCGGCAGAGGCTCGCGGCAATCGTATCGCGGCGCAGCTCGTAGACCGCGTCGAAGAAGATCCGATGCGCCATGACCTCCGGGAAGACCGCACGCAAGTCCTCGGGGACGACCATGTCGCGACCTTCGAGCCAGGCCCGCACGCGGGCGGCCCGCACGAGGTAGGACATGCCGCGCGGGCTCGCCCCCCCTTTGACGAGACGATCCATAGCGACGCCCTCGACCGAGATCCCGTTGCGTTCGGGAAACCGTACGGCATCCCACAATCGTGTGGTGTAGGCCTCGATCGCGTCGCTGGCGTGAATCGAATGCTGGATGGTCTTGGCGATACTGCCGAGAGCCGTGTGATCGACCACGGCCTCGCGGACCTCGCGCACGAGCGACACCGTGTCGTGGAAGCGGGGATCGAAGATCAAGCTGCGCCGCAACCTGTCGTCTTGTGGTGTCGTGACCTGGACCTCCATGAAGAACCGGTCCCGGGCGGCCGCGGGCAATTCGAAGGTCTCCTCCCGCTCGACGCGGTTGCGGTCGGCGAAGACCTGGAGATAGGGAAACTGGAACTCGCGTCCGAAGGCTGCAACCGAGCCCTCCGACATCACACGCAAGAGCATGGAATGCAGCTGCGGCCGGGCTCGATTGATCTCGTTGAAGAAGAAGACCGTCAGCTCCTTCCCGTGCCGCAGCAAGGGACCCGGATCGACCCGTGGGCGCCCGTCCTCGCCGATCCTTGCGTCATAGACGAGGTCCGCCGGCATGAGATCGATCGTTCCCTCTATGCGGGCGAAGGCACCACCGATCGCGCGCGCCATGGCCTGCAAGAGCGTGGTCTTGCCGACGCCGACGTCGCCCTCGAGCAGAACATGTCCCCGAGCGAAGACGGCGATCGTCACGAGGCGGACCGCTCGCTCCTGCCCGAGCACGACCTTACCGATCTCGTGCTCGAGCTCGAGTGCGCGCCCACGCCAATCGGCGAGGGTCGCGTCATTGTCGGGCATGATCTTCATCGGATCGCTCCCGGCCGGGCTTCTCCAGACCCGACACGGGTGCCACGCGTGCAAGTAGTCCCGGCGGGACCAGGACGATCGCGATCAATTCGGGATCTTGCCCACGTCGTAGATGAACTGCCCGGTCTTCTTGAAATGCTCGACCCTCTTGCGGTTTCGCTCCTCCATCCCGCGGATGGACGCCGCTTGCTTGCCGATCTCCTTGGGATCGTGCTTCGGGTCGTACTTGCTTCCTGCGACCATTTCCGGATAGCCGGGCTTCGGCTCCCAGCAATTGCCGGCCGCTTTGCAGACGGTTCCGTCATACGCCACTGCCCCCACCGATCCGAGGACCGTGAAAGCCACGGCCGCCACGAGAACCGCAGGCTTGTTGTCGTCGAGCAAGCGCATTTCCTTCTCCTTGTTGCGGCGGAGGCGACAATCAGCCCGCCGTCGCCTTGCATGGGCCCGCCTTCTCGAGCGGGGGCGTCGGATCGTTATGTTCGTCGAACGGCTCGAAGGCCTTGCGTTGCGCCTCCGTCAGCCAAGTCGCGTCTGCTGGATTCTCTTTGTAGACGTGCCGCACCCAGGCCATGACGAGAAGCATGTCGTCGAGCGTCAGGGCGCCATACATCGGCCCCATCTGCCCCTGGGCGCCGCCGAAGATCGTCTCGAAGAGACCTTGATCGGTCGCGTTCTTCGGATAGGTCCAGTAGCTGTCGTTGAGCCCCGGGCCGATCTTGCCCTCGGCATGATGGCCATGGCAGCCCGAGCACATCGAAAGATAGAGGTCCTTGGCCTTCGGCAGGCAGGATGCGTTCTCGTTGTAGATGTTGACGGCGGTGTCGAGAAAGGTCTTGACCGCCGTGGTGTCGCGCCCCTCGGGCATGGCCTCGGAAAGATCCAACGGGGCTCCGGTGATGGTGCTGGTGAAGACGAGTGTCGCCTTGGCGGCGTGGACCACGCCGGACGCCAGGACGGCGGCGGCGATCGCTCTGCTGACACGATGTTTCATAGGACCTTTCGTCGGGAGTGCCGCGCCGGGCAGTCTCGAAGCTGTGCTTCAGGTATTCGGAGCGAGGACGGGGATGCCTTCGTCCTCGAGGATCCGGGCGATGCGCGGATGCAGCGCGAGAATGGCCGCATCGATCTCGGCGAGGAGCATCGGGGAGTCCTTGCGTACCCCGACCGATTGGTCGAAATGCACCGGCAGGACGGCGCCGTCCGCACGTTCGACCGTGCTGGTCATGGTCGTCATGCGCAAGGGCGTCGACGAGGCCTTCACGTAGCGGGCGATCTCGGGCGCGAAAGCGATCCCGACATCGGCCTGCCCATTCGCAACCTCGCTCACCAGCCTGTCCCCCGGGATCTGGACATATTGGTTTCGCGGCGACTTGAAGTTGATCAGCGAGTAGAGGTAGGCCATGTTGTCCTCCCACTTGCCGAGCCGCTTCACGATGGTCTCGCCCGGAGAGAAGAACCGGACGGCGAAAGTGGACAGTGCCTTGATTTGAGGATCGGTCCATTCCGACGCCGTGATGTTTCGGTCCGCACGTGTGATCAGGACATAGGAGCTCCGATAGTACGGCTTTGACGTGAGCAGCCGCTCGTCGTCCGTGTCCACACCCATCACGACGTCGCAGAGCTTCTTGTCGAGCTGGTCGCGAACCTGGTAGATCGCAGGTTTCGGCGACCAGACGAATGTCGCCTTACGGCCCATGGCTTCGGCGAGGGCGATCGCGATCGTGTTCTCGAATCCTTTGGCGTCCTTCTGCGAAAAC
Source organism: Beijerinckiaceae bacterium (assembly GCA_024304885.1). GTDB lineage: Bacteria > Pseudomonadota > Alphaproteobacteria > Rhizobiales > Beijerinckiaceae > Methylocapsa. Next base: position 743,026 of record JALJOM010000003.1, on the reverse strand, counting down.
GGCGCTTCGACCTCCGAGGCGCAGATTCGCAGCTCTTGCTTCGGCGTGGCATCCGGGCCGGGCTCGACCGCAAGCGCGGTATAGGCCGTGCCGACGCACACGATCGAAATCAATGCAGCCTCGAAGCAGCCGACGACGCGAGGAGAGGGTCGATAGGTCATGGATCGGCCTTTCGTTTTCCAAAGATGCCGGCAGCATCCGTGATGGACGCTGCCGGCGCCGAGGCAGAAGGCTCCGCCGGAGGGGAGAAGAGCCTTCAGCCGTTCAGCCTCCGAGCTTGAACTCGCCGACCTTCGGATCGTCGTAGGGCCCCTTGCCGTCGAGCGAGAACACCATGACGCCGCCACCCATCTGCGTATAGTTCTGAAGCTTCTTGAACGCACCCACCGAGCCGAGGCCGGCCGTCGGATCGTTCAGGTCGAAGACGAGCCCGACACCCGGCCAACCGCCGACACCGTAGTAGATCGCGACATATTGGACGCCCTTGTGCGAATAGGTCATCGGATGCCCGATCACCCCGGACGGCAGCTTGAACTTCCACAGCAGCTCCCCGGAGTCGCTGTCACGCGCCTTGATGAACCCGTCGAGCGTGCCGTAGAAGACGACCCCGCCTGCGGTCGCGAGCGTCCCGCCCCACACGGCGAAGCGTTCCGCCGCCTCCCATTTGTATTTCCCGGTGATCGAGTTATAGGCCTTGATCTGCCCGAGGCCCTCGTAGGTCTGCCGGTCGCCTTTCGGTCCCGGATACATGTTGAGGGTTGCACCGACGAAGAACTGCCCGGCACGATAGGGCAGCATGAAAGGCTCCCAGTCCATGCAGATATGGTTGATGCCGAGAAAGAAGCTCTGCCGGCCCGGATCGTAGGAATCGTGGCCCTGGTTGTGATATCCCATGGCGGACGGGCAAATGTCGCGCCCCATGTGATCCATGCGCGTCGCATATTCGGGATCACGTGTCGGCAGCCCGCTCTTCAGGTCGACCTGCTTCACCCAGTTGACGGTGTCGTCGAGCTTGTCGGCCGAGACGAGATCGCCGTTCTCTCGATCGAGCGTATAGACGATACCGTTTCGATCTGGATGGGTCAGGAGCTTGCGGAGCTTGCCGGTCTTGTCCTTCTGCTCGGACAGCATCATGACATTGACGCCGGCATAATCCCATTCGTCATGGGGCGTCTTCTGGTAGCCGAATTTCGCTTCGCCGGTATCGATGTCCCGGCCCCAGATCGTCATCGTCCACTTGTTGTCGCCGGGCCGCATGGTCTCGTTCCAAGGCGCCGGGTTACCCGATCCGTAGTAGAACAGGTTGGTGCTCGGGTCGAAGGCATACCATCCCCAGTTGGTGCCACCGCCGATCTTCCAGGCGTCGCCTTCCCAGGTCGCTAGGCCGAGACCTTTTTGCCCGAAGTGCGGATTGGCCTTGTTGAAGTCGGCGGCGAGCTTCACGTCCTCGTCGGGACCCGTCGCATAGGCACGCCATTTCTGCTCGCCGGTGCGCACGTCGTAGGCGGTCACGTAGCCGCGCACGCCGAGCTCGGCACCGGACGAGCCGACGAGCACGGTGTCCTTGATGACATAGGGCGCGATGGTCAGCGTAGAACCGACCTTGATATCGGAGTTCTCGACCTTCCAAACTTCCACGCCCGTTTTGGCGTTCAGCGCGACGACATGCCCATCGAGCTGAGTCTTGATGATCAAGGGGCCGGTATCCGACCCGCCTCGGACATAGGCGCTGTCCCAATAGGCGAGACCGCGGTTCACCACATCGCAGCAAGCGACCGCACGGGCGGTCGGATTCTGCTTCGGCTTGTGCTGCCAAAGGATATGCCCGGGGTCATCGAGATCGAGCGCGAAGGTCGTGTTCGGGAAAGGCGCATGGACATACATCTTGCCTTCGACGACGAGCGGCGTGCCTTCGTGGCCGCTCAAGACGCCCGTCGAGAAAGTCCACGCCGGGCGCAGCCGCTTCACGTTGTCCTTGCCGATCTGGGTCATCGGGCTGAAATTGTTGGCGCTGTAGTTCTTGCCGGCCATCGGCCAGTTCTCGTCTTGCTGTGACAAGGCGACGAGCTTGTCGTTGGCACTTGCGCCGGATCCGAGCGCGAGCGTCAACGTCGCGGCGAGGACGGACACCGAGGACAACAGTCGGTTCATGAGGCGTTTCCTTAGATTGTATCGCCCGAGTGCCTGCAGATCGGACCAATGCCCACGCACCCGGACGGGGCCCGAGGGCTCGGTGCTGGCCGATCGGCCAAGCTTCTTCTCACCTTGCCTTCACGAGATTTTCGCAAGGTTTTCGGGATATTATTTTTGGCTTTGTTCGGCGTCCCCGGCACCTTGAGCAATTCAGATCGGGAGGATTTTGCAAGCGGCACGTGAATTATTCTGAAAGTGCCAAGAAGTATTGCATATATTTGATCTTTTGCTACACCCTGTTCAGGAGATGCAGATCCCGTGCACCCGGATTTCGGGGGCCGACAAATTCTCGAGGACAGGTTCATGAACGCGCCGGGTCAGGCGACATTGGACGCCGATGCGGGCCGAGCGGCGAAATACGAGCAGTCCGCGCCGCTCTCACGGCTCGGACCGTCGTTGCGCTCCCAGGTCTTCGGGACGGTCCTGCTGGTCAACCTGGTCGCTGCCGTAGCGGCCGGGGCCGGCATCCTCTGGCACGCCCGCGCCCGCATCGATCGCGAGATGAGAGCTTCGGTCGAGCTGGTCGAGCGATTTGTACGCGAATCCAGCGAACGCCTCGGTTCCGAGGTGGACGGATCGCGGTTCGAGCATTGGCCGGTCCCGGGCCAAGACCTACGCCACGTGCGCATCCGCGTCGAGGACGGGAACGGTCGGACAACCAACCTGGTTTCATCGACGCGACAACTCGGGGATGTTGCACCGCGATGGTTCACCGCGCTCGTCGGCGTACGGGAGATCGAGCGTGATATTCCGATCGTCGCGCAAGGAAATTCCGTCGGCCGCATCGTCGTGACCGGAACGCCGAGCGACGAGGTCGCCGAAATCTGGGAGGAAGGGAAGAACTTCCTGCTGATCGCGCTCGGAGTCGACGTCGCCATTCTGCTCGCGCTCTATCTCGCCTTGGAACGCGTCGTTGCACAGCTCAGGTTCGTCGGCCTGGGATTGGGCGAGCTCGAGCAAGGTCGATTCAGGTACCGCATGATGCCTCCGGCGGGCCGCGAGCTCGCAGCGCTCGCGGAACGGTTCAATGCTCTCGCCGGCGCGCTCGATACGGCCAAGAAAGACAACGCGAGGCTGGCCCGCGAGCTCGTCTCGATTCAGGACGAGGAGCGCAATCAGATCGCTGCCGACCTGCACGACGAGCTCGGCCCCTGCCTGTTCGGCCTCGAGGCCAATGCGGGCTCGCTGGAACGGCTCGTCGGAGAGGCACCGATGCCGACGACGGCGAAGATGCAGGCGCGGATCGCGACCATCGTCGAGATCGTCGAGCGGATGCGAGTCCTCAATCGCCGGCTTCTCCACAGGCTCAGGCCGGTAGCGATCGATCACGTGCCTTTGACCGATCTCTTGAAAAACCTCGTCGCAGAGTTCGAGCGGCATGCTCCGGAACGACAATTCGATCTCGATCTGGGCCGCCTCGCCCCGAGATACGGCGACTGTATCGACCTCACTGTCTATCGCTGCATTCAAGAGGGGGTGACGAATGCCCTGAAGCACGGAGACGCTCGAGTGGTCCGCATCGAGCTGCACGACGTCACCCGAGCCGACGGACGCCGACTCTACCTGTGTATCGAGGACGACGGCCACGGCCTTCCTGCGGAACCTTCCCTCGGTATGGGCTTGATCGGAATGAGTGACCGCGTCCGTGCGCTCGGAGGTCAGTGCCGCATAGCCGCGGCCGGGCGCAAAGGCGCTCGTATAGCCGTCGACATCCCCATCGGCTCCGACCACCACGACATCACACACTCCTAGATCACGACGACCTTGGATCGAATCGATCCAAGGTTGTGAAACCTGATCGATTCCAAAAGTTCAGAGCGGGATGCGGGCGGAAAACCGCTGTAGGCTTTTCCTCATCCCGCTCTAGAGCAACTTCCGGCGAAGTGGATACCACGTCGCGGCGCGATATTGCGACAAGGCAAGAATGTAGAGCCGGTTTCCGATCCGGCCGGATCGGCAACCGGCTTAGCGTGACAGGAAGAGCCCACCATGACCAGAATCCTCGTCATCGACGATCATGCCATCGTCCTCCAAGGCTGCCGGTCTCTCCTCGAGGACCTCGGCCATTGCGAGGTCCTGGAAGCGAGCAGCGCCGCGTCCGGCTACCGGCTCTTCCTGCGCCGGCGCCCCAACGTGGTCATTCTCGACCTCGCCTTGCGCCGCAACGAGCTATCCGGGCTATCCTTGGTTCGCCGGTTGCGCGCCCAATCCCCTCGTACACCCATCCTGGTCTTCAGCATGCATGCGGACCCGGTCATCGCGAGCCGGGCACTCGAGGCGGGGGCCACCGGCTATCTGCTCAAGGATACATCGGCCTCGGAACTATTGGAGGCCTTCGACCAGGTTCGTCGCGGCATTCCCTACATCAGTCATGGCCTCGCCACCGAAGTCGCGCTCCTGAGCGCGCGCGGCAAGCCTGGAACCATCGCAGAGCTGACTCCGCGCGAGCTCCAGACCATATCGCTTCTGGCCGAAGGCAGGGCCTATGGCCAGATCGCCGAGGAGCTCGGGGTCAGCTACAAGACCGTCGCCAACACCTGCTCGCAATTGAAGGTGAAGCTCGGAGCAACGAACTTGGCGGAGCTCATCCACCGCGCCATCCGCTACATCGCGACCTCACCCGCACCCACTGTGGCTGAGCTGAAATAGCCTGGATCGAAGGCTCGAGCAGGAGGCGACAGGTGCTATTCGCGGATTGCTTCGCTCTGCTCGCAATGACACGACACCACCGCACTGGTCCTTATCCGAAACGGTTCCCCCGCCCGTGCGGTGCCGAGAAGTCAATTTCGGGTCCCGTAGGCACAATTCCGGTCGGGTTGATCGTGAGATGGCTCATGTAATAATGGCGCTTGATGTGGTCCGGACGGAAGGTCGAGTCGATTCTGCCGGTCTGGTAGAGGTCCCGCACAAAGGCGAAGAGGTTCGGATAGTCCGCGATCCGTCGCACGTTGCATTTGAAATGTCCGACATAGACGATGTCGAAGCGCAAGAGCGTGGTCAAGAGCCGGATGTCGGCTTCGGTGATGCTGTCGCCACAGAGATAGCGCTGTTTCTCGAGGCGGGCGTCGAGAAAATCCAAGGTCTCGAACAAGGGGCCGACCGCTTCCTCGTAGGCTTCCTGCGTCGTGGCGAAACCCGCCTTGTAGACCCCGTTGTTGACCGTGTCGTAGATCCGCTGGTTCAGCGCGTCGATCTCGTCGCGTAGCGGCTCGGGGTAATAATCTCCCGCGGCCGCACCCACGCCGTCGAAGGCGGAATTGAACATGCGGATGATCTCGGAGGATTCGTTGGAGACAATGGTGCCCTTCTTCTTGTCCCAGAGCACCGGGATGGTCACGCGTCCGGCATAGGTAGGTGCCGCCGCCTGATAGATCTCGTAAAGATATTTCGCGCCGTGGATCGGGTCGGGGATGACGCCATCTCCTTCCCTGAAGGTGATTCCGTTCTCGCGCATGAGCCAATGCACGATCGAGAGCGAGACGATATCGCCGAGCCCCTTCAACTCGCGAAAGATCAAGGTGCGATGCGCCCAGGGGCAGAAATAGGCGGCATAGAGATGATAGCGTCCGGGCTCGGCCGCAAAGCCGCCCTCGCCGGAAGGTCCTGGCGCGCCATCCGGCGTGATCCAGTTGCGGAACCTCGCCGCGTCGCGCCGGAACCTGCCGCCGGTCGCGGCAGTCTCGTACCATCGGTCGTGCCAGACGCCGTCGATCAGGAGCCCCATGACGCACCTCGCTTATTCCCGGCCGGACTCTTTTGGGATAGCCAGCTTCGGCCTTTCATTGTATGAGACGCGCCCAAATCAGCGCAGGGCGTCAGCCGCCCGAAAATTCCATCGAGACAAGCAGAGAGACCTCATGGCCGTTCCGAAGCGCAAGACCTCCCCGATGAAGCGCGGCTTTCGCCGCTCGGCGGATGCGGTCAAGGCCCCGACCTATGTCGAGGACAAGGATTCGGGCGAGCTGCGCCGTCCGCATCACGTCGATCTGAAGACCGGCATGTACAGGGGCCGGCAGGTCTTCGTCCAAAAGGCCGTCGAGGAATAGTCCCCGCGGCCGAGCCGGGGTCGCCTCAGTCCTCGGTGCGGTAAGCCTCGCCCCGCTCGAGCCCGGCCGCTTGGCCGCTCAAGGCCTCGAACCGGTTTTCGGTCTTGGGCTTCAGCGTGGCCTTCGCCTCCCGCCGCAGCGGGAACAGGATCGCCTCGACGGTGCCGTTTTGCTGCGCTGCCCCCTCGAGCGCGAGCTTTGTCGCGGCACGGAAGGCAAGGCCGTCGAAAGCGGGCGCCATCGGTCGATAGGCGGGATCCCGCTCGTTCTGCCGATCGACCACCTCGGCCATCCTGCGCAGCGCCTCCATCACCTCCGCCTCGGTCGCGACGCCGTGCCTCAGCCAATTGGCGAGAAGCTGGCTCGAGATACGCAATGTCGCGCGATCCTCCACCAGCTCCACGTCCTGGAGGTCGAGCACCCTCGAGCAGCCGATGCCGGCATCGATCCAGCGCACGACATAGCCGAGGATCGTGTGGCAATTGGCGTCGAGCTCCTGCCGCACCTCGTCGGGCGTGAGGTTATTGCGCAAGACCGGGATGTCCAGCAGCTCGGCGAGCGGCGGGATGCACCGGCGTGCCAGCCCCTCCTGACGCTTCACCACATCCACCTTGTGGTAATGCACCGCATGCAGCGTCGCCGCGGTGGGTGACGGCACCCAGGCCGTGGTCGCTCCGGCGAGCGGATGCGCGATCTTCTGCGCCAGCATGTCGGCCATCTTGCCGGGCGCGGCCCACATGCCCTTGCCGATCTCTGCCTTGCCCGGCAGGCCGCAGGCGAGGCCCGTGCTCACGTTGGAATTCTCGTAGGCCGTGATCCAGGTGCAGGACTTCATGGCGTTCTTGCGCATCATCGGGCCGGCCTCCATCGAGGTATGGATCTCGTCGCCGGTGCGGTCGAGGAAGCCCGTGTTGATGAAGAACACCCGATGCTGCGCGGCCGCGAGGCAGGCCGCGAGATTGACCGAGGTACGCCGCTCCTCGTCCATGATGCCCATCTTCAGCGTGTGGCGGGGCAAGCGCAGCATGTCCTCGACGCGGCCGAACAGCTCGTCGGCGAGCGCGACCTCCTCGGGCCCGTGGAGCTTCGGCAGGACGATGTAGACGGAGCCGTGACGGCTGTTGCGCGGGGCCTTGGCCTTTCTCAGGTCGTGCATCGCGACGAGCGAGGTCACCGCGCAATCGAGGATCGTCTCGGGGATCGGCACACCTCCGGCATCGAGCACGGCATCGCTGAAGATGTGGGGACCCACGTTGCGCACGAGGAGGAGCGCGCGACCGGAAAGGCCGAGCTCCCCCTTGCCCGGCACGACATAGCGACGATCGCCGGCGAGCATCCGATCCACATGGCGGCCGTTCTTGTCGAAGCGTGCCGAGAGCACGCCCTTCATCAGGGCGAGCCAGTTGCGATAGAGTGCGACCTTGTCTTGCGCGTCTACGGCGACCACCATGTCCTCGAGATCGATGATCGCGCTCGTCGCGGCCTCGAGCACGACGTCCGCGATCCCGGCCGGATCGTCCCGCCCGATCTGGTGCCTGCGGTCGAGCCGCAGCTCGATGTGGAGGCCGTTGTCGCGCAAGAGGATGCTCGTCGGCGCTGCGGGCCGGCCCTGGTAGCCCGCGAGCCGGCTCGGGTCCTCGAGCCCGACCGTCTCCCCGGTCTCGAGCGTCACCTCGAGCGCATCCGACCCTATGGCATAGGCCTTGGCGGACTTGTGGCTCCCCGCCGTGAGCGGAACCGTATCGTCGAGGAAGCCGCGGACCCAGTCGATCACCGCGGCGCCACGAACGGGGTTGTAGGCCTTGCCGCGCTCGGCGCCGCCGGCCTCGGGAATGACGTCGCTGCCATAGAGCGCGTCATAGAGGCTGCCCCAGCGTGCGTTGACGGCCTTGACGAGGATTCGGGGCGAGGACGCCGGCACGACGAGCTGCGGCGCGGGCACGGCGGCGATCTCGGGATCGATATTTGCGGTCGAGATCGTGAAATCCGCGGGTGCAGGGACGATATAGCCTATGTCGCGGAGGAAGGCCTCGTAGGCGACGGCGTCGAGGGGCTCGCCCGCGCGATCGCGATGATAGGCGTCGATCCTTGCCTGCAGCTCGTCGCGACGGGAGAGCTGCGCGCGAAGGCGCGGCGCGAGATCGGCGACGATCCGGGCGAGCCCGGTCCAGAACTGGAAGGCGCCTATGCCGGTCCCGGACAATGCTTCGAGATTGACGAAATCGAGGAGGTCCTCGTCGATGCGTAGCCCGGCACTCTCTTTATACGCCATCTCTTCCTCTTGCCCTTTCGGCTTGCGAACGCGTGGCGTCGTGCATGGCCGACTTCCGCGGCGCGCCGCAACGATTTTCGCGCGCCGGCACGAAAAACCCGGATCCGCGAGGGGGGGCCGGCCATGACCGCCGAAAGGCCCCTGCCGACGCCCAATCACGCCGAGATCGTCGAGCTGATGGCTGTCTTCGGCGTTCCCGAAAGTGCGCTCACCCGAGGCGATCTCGTCGTGCGCTCGCCGATCCACGGCGGCGCCGTCGCCGAGGTCTGGTCGCAGACCCCTGCGGATGCCGAGCATGCGAGTCTCACGGCGCACGCGGCCTTCCAGTCGTGGCGGAGCGTGCCTGCGCCCGACCGCGGCGGGCTCGTGCGTCTCTTCGCCGAGGAGCTGCGCAGCCACAAGGACAAGCTCGCGCGCCTGGTCACGATCGAATCCGGCAAGATCCTCCAGGAAGGCCAGGGCGAAGTCCAGGAGATGATCGACATCTGCGACTTCGCCGCGGGCCTGTCGCGCCAGCTCCACGGCCTCACCATCGCGACGGAACGGCCGGGGCACCGGATGATGGAGACCTGGCATCCGCTGGGGGTCGTCGGCGTGATCAGCGCCTTCAACTTTCCGGTCGCGGTCTGGGCCTGGAACGCCGCGATCGCCCTCGTCTGTGGCGACGCTCTCGTCTGGAAGCCCTCCGAGAAGACGCCGCTCTGCGCGCTCGCGTGCCAGGCCCTGCTGGATCGGGCCGCCGCGCGGCACGGCAAGGTCCCGCCGGACCTCTCGCAGGTGATCGTCGGCGGCCCCGCGCTCGGGCAGGCGCTCGCCGATCATCCCCTGGTGCCGCTCGTGAGCGCGACCGGATCGACTGCGATGGGCCGTGCCGTCGCACCCAGGATCGCGGCGAGGCTCGGCCGCGCCCTGCTCGAGCTCGGGGGCAACAACGGCGCGATCGTCGCCCCCTCGGCCGATCTCGACCTCGCCGTCCGCGCGGTCTTGTTCGCCGCCGTCGGCACCGCCGGGCAGCGCTGCACCACTCTGCGGCGTCTCTTCTTGCACGAAAGCGTCAGCGAGCCCTTCCTCGACCGGTTGAAGCGCGCCTATGCGCAATGCCCGCTCGGGCATCCGCTCGAGGAGGGGACACTCGTCGGCCCGCTCATCGACGCGCGCGCCTTCGAGGCGATGCAGGCGAGCCTCGCCGAGGCGCGGGCGGAGGGAGCCACCGTGACCGGCGGCGAGCGCGCCTACGCGGAACTCTGGCCCGACGCATATTACGTGCATCCGGCGATCGTCGAGACCGCGCGACAGTCGCGGCTCGTCGCCACGGAGACCTTCGCGCCGATCCTCTATGTCTTGCGCTATTCCGAGCTCGACGAGGCGATCCGCGCGCACAACGCCGTGGCGCAGGGGCTCGCCTCGGCGATCTTCACCAATGACCTTCGCGAGGCGGAGCTGTTCCTGTCGAGCACGGGCAGCGATTGCGGCATCGTCAACGTGAACATCGGCCCGTCGGGGGCGGAGATCGGCGGCGCTTTCGGCGGCGAGAAGGAGACCGGCGGGGGCCGCGAGGCGGGCAGCGACGCCTGGAAGGCCTATATGCGCCGCGCGACGAACACGATCAACTACTCACGCGAGCTGCCCTTGGCCCAGGGAATTCGATTCGATCTGCCGGGGTCGCGATCGTGATCGGTTTCGCGGTTTTCGCCTGACCAGAGACTTTGCGCGCCATGCCGATTTCGACCAAGGACACCAAGCCTTGCCCCGGACCGAGGGCCCGGCAGTTCCGCGACCGTCCGGCCTTTCGGGATCGCAGGCTCCAGAGGCTCACGGCACGCCTCCCGTTCGGGCTGCGGTCGGCGATCCATGGGTTGCGGCGCCCGTCGGCGCGGTGGGTGCGCCTGCCGGCGGGGTTCCTGTTCCTCGTCGGCGGCACGATCCTGACCCCGCTTCCGGTCTTCGGTTTCTGGATGCTGCCCGTCGGCATCGCGCTCCTCGCCGAGGATATTTCATTCCTCCGGTACTGGGTGGTGCGAACTCTCGACACGCTCGAGACGCACAAGCCGCATTGGTTTCGCCGGCGGCGTCCGTGACGGAAACAACCGCCGCGGCTCGAATTGCCCCGCCTCACGCTTGGCGTTAAGCTCCAGCCGTGCCAAGCGAGGGAGCCGGATCCAATGGCGGAGACCGAGATCGACGCTGTTCGTGCGCTGCTTCGGTCCCTTCCGCGGCCGACATCCTGGGCCGAGCGACGGGAGCGTTTCGAGGCCGTCTGCGCCGCACCCGCGGCCACCGACGCGACGGTCGAGGCCGGGACAGCGGGCGACAACGTCTCGATCGAGTGGTCCTATGCGCCGGGAGCCGATCCGACGCGACTCCTGATCTTCTTTCACGGCGGCGGCTATTGCCAGGGCTCGATCGCGAGCCACCGCCATATGGTGATCGAGGCCGGTCGCGCCGCCAAGGCGCGAACCCTCGCCGTCGGCTATCGACTCGCGCCGGAGCACCCCTTCCCGGCCGCGCTGGAGGATGCTCGTGCCGCCTACGCCTTCGCCCTCGCCCGAGGCTTCGCACCGTCGAGGATCGCGCTTTGCGGCGACAGTGCCGGCGGCGGCTTGGCGCTCGCGCTCATGCTCGAGCTCCGCGACGCGAACGAGCCCTTGCCCGGCTGCGCCTGGCTCCTGTCGCCCTGGGTGGACCTTTCCCTGTCGGCCGCGAGCCTCGCGACCAAGGCGCCCGTCGACCCCTTGATCCAGAAGCCCTATCTTGAGCAGCTCGCGTCCGCCTATCTCGCCGGCCACGATCCCGCCGAGCCCCTCGTCTCGCCGATTCGCGCCGAGCTCGCCGGGCTGCCGCCCCTGCTCGTCCAGGTCGGCTCGGCGGAAACCCTGCTCGACGATGCGACAGCGATCGCCGCGCGGGCCGGCGCGGCCGATGTCGCGGTCACGCTCGAGATCTGGCCCGGAATGATCCACGCCTGGCCTCTCTGGGCCTCACGCCTCGCCGACGGCCGCCGTGCGCTGGCGTCGATGGGCGCCTTCGTCGAGGAGCGGCTCGGGCGCTGACCGGACCTGGTCCGAGATTCGCCTGCTCCGGCTCCGCACGAACCAAATCGCCGCGATTGCATTCTCGGTTCGAGGTGCTCGCACGTGTCCGGATCGGGAGCGGGAAATCATGGGGGAAAAGGTCCTCGTCGTCTATTTTTCGCGCTCCGGCACGACTCGCGTCGTCGCCCGGGCTCTCGCCGGGCTGCTCGACGGCGACATCGAGGAAATCTCCGAGAAGAAGGGGCGCGAAGGATGGCGCGGCTACCTTCGGTCGCTCATCGACGGCATAGAGCAACGCTCGTCGTTGACCGCGCGCTGGGCGCTCGACCCGACTCCCTATGACCTCGTGGTGATCGGCACGCCGGTCTGGGCCTGGTCGCTGTCGTCGCCGGTCCATGCCTATCTGAATGCCTATAAAGGAAAGATTCGTGCCGGCGCCTTCTTCTGCACGCACGAAGCCACAGGGGCCGACAGCGTCTTCGCGCAGATGAAAAGGCTCCTCGGCAGAGCGCCTCGCGCGGTTTGCGCCATCACCTCGTCGGAGGTCGCCTCGAACAGCTACGGGCCGCGGCTCGAGGCCTTCGTCGCGGCCTTGCACGAGGGGGCCGCCGCGGCGGAGCCCTGAGGCAGCCTCCAGCCTTCGAGGCCCGGCATGCCCTACGAGCTCTATTACTGGCCAGAGATTCAAGGGCGCGGCGAGCTCGTTCGGCTCGCCCTGGAGGAGGCCGGAGCCGACTATGTCGATGTCGCCCGCCTGCCCGACGGCGAGGGCGGCGGCGTCTCGGCGCTCATGGCGTTCTTCGACCGCACCGACATCGCTCGTCCGCCCTTCGCGGCGCCCTTCCTGAAGGACGGCGTGGTTGTGATCGGCCAGACCGCGGCCATTCTCCTCCATCTCGGCGATCGGCTGGGCCTCGCGCCGCCCGAGCCGACAGGACGGCTTTGGGTCCACCAGATCCTGCTCACCGTCCTCGATCTCGTCGGCGAGGTCCACGACACGCATCATCCTTTGGGCGGGCACCTCTATTACGAGGACCAGAAGGCGGAGGCGCTGCGCCGGGCCGAGGACTTCCGCACGCAAAGGATCGGCAAGTTCATCCGTTGGTTCGAGACAATCCTCGAGCGCAGCGAACCAGCCGGCCCCTATCTTCTCGGCGAGGCCGTCACCTATGCCGACCTCGCGCTCTTCCAGGTCGTAGAGGGCCTCGCCTATGCCTATCCGCTGAGCTTTTCAGCGGCCCTCGCCGAGGCTCCGCGGGTCGCGGCGCTTCGCCGTGCGACCGCCGAGCGGGCGCGCATAAAAGCCTATCTCGCGAGCGAGCGGCGCATCCCGTTCAACGAGCAGGGCATTTTCCGGCATTATCCGGAGCTCGACAGCGCGTGACGCTCATAGAGGTCCAGGCGTTTCGAGAATCGTGCGCAGGCGCTCGAGGAAGACGACCTGGCCTTTCACGATCTTGTCTCGCGCGGCTTCGAGGGTGAACCACTCGGCCCGATCGACCTCGGGAAAGCACGCGCGGCGCCCGCTTCTCGGAGGCCATTCGAGCTCGAACGTCGTGCTCTCGATTCGGGACGGATCGAGATCGCCTTCGAGCGCGAAGGCGATGACGCGCTTGCCGCCGGCCTGAATCGAATCCCCGATCGGGATCAAAGGCCCTTGCAGGCGCACCCCGGTCTCTTCGGCGAATTCTCTCAGCGCCGCTGCTTCCGGGGACTCGGCCTCGTCGATCTCGCCCTTCGGGATCGACCATGCGCCGAGGTCCTTGTTGCGCCAGAACGGGCCGCCGGGATGAACGAGCAGCACCATCGGCCGGTCGCCGGCGAACCGATGGAGGAGAATGCCGGCGCTGCGCATCGATCGGCTAGAGCGGGGTGAGGAAAAGTGGACAGCGGTTTTTCGGCGCAATCGAATTTACGCAGATTGCGTAATCTTACCTGCCTATCCCGCTCCAAGCTTTTGGACTCGATCACGTTTCGTGACTTCTGATCGATTCGATCCAAGGTCATCGTGATCTAGTCGTCGAGGCCACCCGGTCTTCGGTGCGGTCAAAACCGCTGCCGCGAGACGAAGCGCCAAATGCTCGCGCCGGCACCGATCGCGAAGAGCACGACGATCAAGGGAATCAGGAACAGGAAGGCGCCGAGGAAGAACACGACGAGCGCGAGGCCGACGAGCGCGGCGACGATCCAGAACAGGAAGGTGCCGAGCGGCCCGATCCGGGTGACGGACACCCGGGGGAAGCCGTCCTCGTCGAGCACGACCCGCATCCATGTCGCGCCCGAGCGGCGGCGTCCTGGACGCTCCGGCGGAAGAATCTCCGGCTCCTCGAAGTGGCGGTGGTCGGGGGTATTCGGGGGTTGGGTCATGAAGGTCGGACGCGGTGCGAGGGTTTTAAAGGAATCTGGCCCTCGTCGCCGGGATTGCAACCGTCCCGCGCGCACCCGCTCGGCCACCTTCTGCACGTCAGTCGAGGTCCTCGACGACAGCGGCAGCGCCCCCCTCGAGCCTGTGCGCCAGGGCCGCCTCCATGAAGGGATCGAGCTCGCCGTCGAGCACCTCGCCCGGTGTGCCCGAGGTCGTCCCGGTTCGGAGATCCTTGACGAGCTGATAGGGCTGCAGGACGTAGGATCGGATCTGATGGCCCCAGCCGATGTCGGTCTTGCTCGCCTCGGTGGCATTGGCGACCGCCTCGCGCCGCTCGATCTCCTGCTCGTAGAGCCGTGCCCGGAGCATGTTCCAGGCCGTCGCCCGGTTCTTGTGCTGCGAGCGCTCGCTCTGGCAGGCGACGACGATCCCGGACGGGATGTGGGTGATCCTCACCGCCGAATCGGTCGTGTTGATGTGCTGGCCGCCGGCACCCGAGGAGCGGTAGGTATCGATGCGGCAGTCGCTCTCCTTGACGTCGATCTCGATCCGGTCGTCGACCACGGGATAGACCCAGACCGAGGCGAAGCTCGTGTGCCGACGCGCATTGGAATCGAACGGCGAGATGCGCACCAAGCGATGCACCCCCGATTCGGTCTTGGCCCAGCCATAGGCGTTATGGCCCTTGACGACGAGCGTCGCGGACTTGAGCCCGGCCTCGTCGCCCGGGGTTTCCTCGATGATCTCGACCTTGAACTTGTGCCGCTCTGCCCAGCGCGCATACATGCGAAACAGCATGCGCGCCCAGTCGCAGCTCTCGGTGCCGCCGGCGCCAGCATGGACCTCGATATAGCAATCATTGGCGTCGGCTTCGCCGGAGAGGAGCGCCTCCACTTGACGGCGCTCGGCTTCGAGCTTCAGCGCCTCGAGCAGGGCGATCGCCTCCTTCTCGGTGGCGTCGTCTGCCTCGGCCTCGGCCAGCTCGACGAGCGTCACCGCGTCCTCGAGCTCGCTCTCGAAACGGCCGATCGAGCTCAACCTCTCGTCGAGGTCGGTCCGCTCGCGCATGATCTTTTGCGCCGCCTCGGGATCGTTCCAGAGGTTCGGGTCCTCGACCTTCGCATTCAGCTCCGCGAGGCGACGCTGCGAGGCGTCGACGTCAAAGATGCCTCCTCAGCAGCCCGAGCGACTGCTTGATCGTTTGCACGAGCGCTTCGGCTTCGGCACGCATGGGGAACCGACCTTCTCTGTCCGCGGATCTGCCGGAGCGGCTTCCGCTCCCGCCGAATCGGAAGCCCGCTCACCATTCTCGTCTTGTCGTGACTTGTCTTGTCACGCCTTCACGATGCGAACCAGCGTCCGTCTCGCTGGACCAGGTGGGAGCGCGAGCGGGGCAACGCCGGTTCGGGCCGCGGAACATAGGCACGTTCGATAGGGTTGTAAACAGATTCCCCACGCCTCGTCCGGACGTCACGTCACGCGCGGCGAGGGTGAGGCCTGCCGGAGCTCGTGGCGGCGTTTCTCTAACGCGCGATCGAGACGCGCCTCGAGCCGAGCGCTCAGCGCGCGAGCGCGGCCAGGCAGAAATCGACCATCTGGTCGATCGTCGGCTCGGGATCCTGGGCGCATTCGGCCATCAGCCGCGGATGGCAGAACCGGATACAGGCGCTGAAGACGAGGATCGAGCCGAGATCGGCGTCCCCGGAGTGGAACTCCCCGGAAGCCATGCCTTTCTCGATGACCTGGGCCAGCGTCTTTTGCAGATCCAGGAAATGCTGGCGAGCGACGCTCCAATTCTCGCTCACCGCCGCCTCGACCATCTCGTGCAGCTTCTGGTCCGAGATCAAGCGTTGTGCGTTGTGCCGCTCGATCGCCGTGATGATCCCGCGGAGCTTCTGACCGGCAGGAGCGCTCGAGGCGGCGATGGCTTCGACCGAAGCCTCGACCTCGCGGAGGATCTGCTGGCAGACCGCTTCGTTGATCTCGGACTTGGACGTGAAAAATCGATAAATATTGGCCGGCGACATGCGTAGTTCGCGTGCAATATCGGCGACCGTCGTCTTTTGAAAGCCGATCTGGCGAGACAGGCGCTCGGCGACCTCGATGATCGAGCGCCTCGTGTCCTTCTCCTTGTCTTCATTCAAATTGCGCATTCTTCCGAAACCTCGTGGCGACTCGATCGGTATATTTGTTTTTCGCAGCCGCGGCTTCCCCCATATGGGGGCCGATTGCATTTGGGCATTGGCGTCAGCCGGCAGACGAGTCGATCCGCTGTGATCACCATGCCACGGATTCGATCGAGCGAATTGCAAGCCGAGCTTCGAAGAGCGCGCGCTTTACTCGTGGCGGAGTAACTCGCGGCCGCGCATGCGGCCGATCGCCTGCCGAGTGTCCCGGCTCGAGCAAACGGCCCGGAGCAGCCTCGGCGCGGCGCGCCGAAAGTCCTGCGGGTCGAAGCCGAACTCGCCCGTGCAGGCCTTGCGCGGGGCTGGCTTCGATCGGGGGCTCGGAGGGGCAGCCGAGCCCGTTGCCGAACGTGGCCTAGTGCTCGGTCGCAGGATTCGTCAAGCACAACTTATAGCATATCGGCGCTTCATGCAGGCGGGCCGCGTCCGCTCGAGCGCGCCGATCACGTCGAGGTTGCGCGCACGCATGGTCGTAATCTTCGATCATGTGACTTTCAAACACCATTCCATCGCTCACGTCCAGACGTGCTTCGATCGAAGCGGCCCCGGAACCCGATCGGCGAGTGACCTGTCCCGGCGCGCCCGACCTTGGTCCGGGCAACCCGCATCGGCGGGGCGCCGATCGTCCGGACCTCTCCCGCCGTCGCCGGCGACGGCCGGCGATCGACGCCGAACTCCGACGCAAGAGAACTCGAAGCTTCACAGGACGAAATCGCCCGAGGCGCTTGCATAGGTGAAATATCGTATGATATACTTTATTATAGACTATTGAAGCGCTTCAGGGCCTGCCGCCGGTTGCACCGCGCTCGGCTTTATGTCTTGCTCGGCACCTTCCTATGCGCGGGGTGCCCGTCGATGCATGTTTTGCCCCGGTTTCATAGTCTGTCGTGCACGAGGTTGGTCTGTCGTGCACGAGGTTGCGCGCGTTGGGCATTTTGCGGTCGCACGAATTCGTCGACACGAAAATCGCGGCCGAAGGCGGGTGTCGCCACGCCGGATATTGCCGAACGGCTCTCCCGCCCCGATAGCAAGAGAGCCGAGGCGGCGAGCCGGAGGCGGGGGGTTGCACTTTTTCGTGCGCCAGCTAAGACTGGACGCACAAGTCTCCTTTGCGTGAATTACTCCCTGGCACAAGCGACGCGCGAGGACGCGGCCCCATGATCCCTTCGCTCGACAATGTCGATGTCCGCAAGCTGCTCGACCTCGAAGCCGACCTATCCGACCAGACCCTCGACGAGTTCATCGACTTCATTCGACAGCACTATAGCCTCGCGAATATAGCTTACGTCTGTCCTTCCTTCCGCGGCCGGAGCCTGCAGGAGCCGTTCCTGGCGGTCACCTACAGCGACGCTTGGGCCGAGCACTATCGCTCGCAGGGCTATACGGCGATCGATCCGGTCGTCAATGTCGGTGCCCGTTCCCTGCTGCCGGTCGACTGGTCGCGCCTTCCGCGAAGCACCAAGAAGGTGCAGCGCATGTTCGGCGAGGCGAAGGACGCCGGGATCGGATCTCAAGGCCTGACGATCCCGGTGCGCGGCCCGACCAACGGTCTCTGGGCGCTGTTCATCGCTACCTCGAACGAGAGCGACCAAGATTGGCAGAACCGGCGGTTCGAGCTGATCAGGGACCTGGTCCACGTCGCACATTTCGTGCATCAGCGGGCCTACGAGGTCCATGTCGAGGAGACGCCCGTCGATCTCAATGCGATCACCAAGCGCGAGATCGAGGCGCTCGAATGGTCTGCGGAAGGCAAGAGCGTGGCCGATATCGCGATCCTGATGCGGATCTCGCTCGAGACGGTCAAGGCCCATCTCGATTCCGCGCGCTTCAAACTGCAAGCGCTCAACCGCACCCATGCCGTCACGAAGGCCATCCGCGCGGGCCTCATCCGCTGATCTCCCCGATCGGGGGGATAGCCACGCATAAGCCCATTTTGGCATCTTGTTGCCACCAAATGTTCTTTGGAGGCAACACGATGATCGTCTTTGTTCACGGCTACGAGCGCGACACCCGTCCCGAGCTCTTCGACACGATGTTCAGGCATCGCAAGCAAGTCTTCATCGACCAGATGGGCTGGGCCATTCCGCCGACTGGTGACGATTACGAGATCGACGAGTTCGATCGCGAGGACACCGTCTACATCTGCAGCCTGCTTCCGGACGGCCAGCTCGCCGGCTCGGTTCGCCTGCTCAACACGACGACACCGCATATGGCGGTCGGTCCGTTCTCTGCCATGTTTCCCGATGTGACGGTTCGCTCGCCGACCATCTGGGAAGGCACTCGCTTCGCCGTTCCGGAGGATCGGCGCCTGCAGCCGAACGGCGTGTCTCGTGCCGCCTGCGAGGTTCTGCTCGGCTTGTGCCTGTTCGGTCTGGAATATGGCGTCTCGCAAATGACGGCGATCTACGAGCCGCCGCTCGCTCGCTTGTTCAAGAAGTGCGGCATCACGCATTTCGTGCTCGCCCGTCACCAGAGCGCGGAATATGGCTCGATCCATTTCGGCCTCTGGGACATCTCGCGGCAGCTCGAGCAGTCGATCCGCTCGGCGACGGGCATCTCCAGGCTGGAGACGACCAGCATCGCAGCGTAACGCGCTGCGGACGGACTTCCCGAGCCGCGTGCAGGCGCGGCTCGGGGTCCTGACCGGGGTCCTGCCGCTCGGACGCAGGGTCGATCCGAGCACGCACGAGAGCACGGTCCAGCGAAACGGACTCCGGGTCGCATTTCGCTGGCGATGGTTTCGCCCCCACCTAGTAGGGGCTTCCGTGCCAGTCCTCGCCCCGTCGCGGTTTTCCTTTCACGCTTCGGGCGAAACCCGCCCGAAGATCGGGGCGCGCCCGGATCGAGGCGTGGTCCCTCCTTCCGGCCGCGCGGCCGGGGACCCGACCTTTGGAACGCGAGCCGGACGGACGATGTAGCCGTCATCCCAGAAGCTTGCGTGTCGCACGTAGCTTTCGAGCCGGGCGACGCAAGGTCGCGACGATCTCGACATGCGGCGCATGGCGGAACTGATCGATCGGCACGACCATGCCGATCTCGTAGCCGCCGGCGCACAGGATAGCCGCGTCGCGCGCGAAGCTTTGCGCACTGCAAGAGACCGCCACGACGAGGGGCACGGCCGAGGCGGCGAGCGCGCGAGCCTGCAGCTCGGCGCCGGCACGCGGCGGATCGAGCACGACCCCATCGAAACGATCGAGTTCCTCGCGCGCCAAAGGGCGGCGGAAAAGATCGCGCGTCTCGACGGTCACCGGCTTCGCCTCGGGAAAATGCGTGGCCTTCGCGAGCGCGGCGAGCGCGGCAGCGTCGCAATCGACGGCATGAACCCGAGCCTCCGCGGCGAGCCTCAGCGCGAAGGTCCCGATCCCGGCGAATAGATCCGCGATTCGGCCGGCCCCGGACAGGGCTGCGCAGACCTCGGCCGCGAGCCTCTCCTCCCCGGCTGCGGTCGCCTGAAGAAATGTACCGGGCGGGGGCACCACGCTCGCCCGGCCCATGGCGAGCAAAGGCTCGCGTTGAACCAGCACGATCTCGCCATGGTTGGACAAGCGGGCGAGGTCCCGGTCTCGCCCGATGCGGACGAGGCTTTGCCGCTGCCGTGGATCGAGAGGGCCATGGCCGCGAAGGTCGATGTCGAGGCCGGACTCGGTCGCCGTGACGAGAGCGTCGAGCGGCTTCGCCCCCGCCCCGAGCGCGGTCGCGAGCGCGCCCACCGTCGCGATCGCCTTCGCCAAGGCGGGCGCGAGCAGCGGGCAGGCCGCGATCGCGACGATCGCGTGCGCCCGCGCTTGCATGAAGCCGACCACGGGACGGCCCGACGCATCGGCGCGAATGTGGAAGGTCGCCCGGCGGCGGCCTTCGCCATGCGCGTCGACGAGCGGGGCGACCTCGGCGTCGATGCCGGCGCGCCGCAAGGCGACCGACACGAGGTCTTGCTTCCAGCGCGCATAGGCCTCCGGCGCCAGAGCTTGTACCGCGCACCCGCCGCAGACCGAGAAATGCGGGCAATACGGATCGATGCGATCGGGACTCGGGCTCTCGATCTCGACGAGCCGGCCGCGCTCACCCTCGATCTCGGCGAGCACGGTCTCGCCGGCGAGCGCATAGGGAACGAAAACCAGGCCACGCTCGCCCCGGCTGATCCCTTCGCCGCGCCGGCCGAGACACTCGATCGTGAGGCGCGCGAGAGCCTCGCTCATGGCTCGGATCCGGTTTCCGATCCGACGGAATCGGAAACCGGATCCACATCCTTGTCCTGTCGCGATTCGCATCGATGTCGATCTATCGAAACATCGAGATCGAAACGCGAAGCGGTATCCGCTTCGCCGGAACTTGCTCTGGTCGCGCCGAGCAAAAATTCGAGGTTGCCGTCACCGCCCTCGATCGGTGAGGGGATCGCGCCCGTCACCCGCCAGCCGAGCGCGCGCACGAGATCCGTGATCCTGTCGAGGGCCTTCCTCTGCAGGGCCGGATCCTTGACGATGCCTTTCCTGACCCGGCCGGGTCCGACCTCGAACTGCGGCTTGACCAAGGCGACGAGATGCGCGCCTTTCGCGGCCAAAGGGAGCACTGCGGGGAGGACGAGCTCGAGCGAGATGAAGCTCACGTCGCAGGTCACGAGGCCGGGTGCGGTCGGGACCAAGGTCCGCGTCAGACTGCGCGCGTCGGTCCCTTCGAGCACCCTCACGCGGGGATCGGCGCCGAGCAAGGCATGCAATTGCCCGTGGCCGACATCGACTGCGACGACCTCGGCGGCGCCGCGGCAGACGAGGACATGCGCGAAGCCGCCGGTCGAGGCGCCGATGTCGAGGCAGACGCGGCCCTTCGGATCGAAGCCGAAGGCGTCGAGCGCCGCCGCGAGCTTGACGCCGCCGCGCGAGACCCAAGGATGGGGCGCGGAGGCGACGATCTCCGCCCCGGGGCCGACCGCCGCGGCGGCCTTGCGCAGGATCTCGCCGTCGACCCGAACGAGGCCGGCCTCGATCGCCGCTCTGGCCTTGGCCCGGCTCTCGAACAGCCCACGCTCGACGAGCGCGAGATCGGCGCGCCGGGGCGCAGCCTCGGCGCTCTCGCCGATAAACGAGGCGCGATCACGAGAGGGCATCATGACGAACCCGTGGTGGGAGACAGCCGTCGTCTATCAAATCTATCCGCGCTCCTTCCAGGATTCGGACGGCGACGGGATCGGCGATCTCGACGGCATCCGGAGCCGCCTCGACTATCTCGTGTGGCTCGGCATCGACGCGATCTGGATCTCGCCGATCTACCCGTCGCCGATGCGGGATTTCGGCTACGACATCACCGATTACTGCGGGATCGACAAGCTCTTCGG
Organism: Beijerinckiaceae bacterium; assembly: GCA_024304885.1. Classification (GTDB taxonomy): domain Bacteria; phylum Pseudomonadota; class Alphaproteobacteria; order Rhizobiales; family Beijerinckiaceae; genus Methylocapsa. Next base: position 721,603 of record JALJOM010000003.1, on the reverse strand, counting down.
CACGCTCGACGGTTTCGACGCCCTCGTCGCCGAGACCCATGCGCGCGGCCTGAAGCTCGTCCTCGATCTCGTGCCGAACCATACCTCGTCGTCACATCCCTGGTTCGTCGCGAGCCGTTCGTCCCGGAGCGACCCGAAGCGGAGCTGGTATATCTGGCGCGATCCGGCGCCGGGCGGCGGACCGCCGAACAATTGGCGGAGCCATTTCGGCGGCAGCGCCTGGAGCTTCGACGCGGCGACCGGCCAATATTACTATCACGCCTATCTCGCCGAGCAGCCCGATCTCGATTGGCGCAACAGCCAAGTGCGCGCGGCCATGCACGACGTCATGCGGTTCTGGCTCGGCCGCGGGGTCGACGGCTTTCGCATCGACGTGATCTGGCATCTCGTCAAGGACGCGGATTTTCGCGACAATCCGGAAAACCCCGCGTGGCCCCCTGCCCGACCCGAGATCGAGCGGTTGCTCGCGGTTCATTCCGCCGACCAGCCCGAGGTTCACGAGGTGATCGCGGAGCTGCGCCGCGTCGCCGAGGAATTCGGGGATCGCCTGTTGATCGGCGAAATCTACCTGCCGCTCGACCGGGTGGTCGCCTATTACGGGAAATCGCTCGACGGAGTCCACCTGCCGTTCAACTTCGCTCTGCTCTCGACGCCCTGGACCGCGCGAGCGGTGGCCGACGTCATCCTCGCCTACGAGGCCGCCTTGCCGCAGGGAGGCTGGCCGAACTGGGTTCTCGGCAACCACGATCGCCCCCGCGTCGCCGCCCGGATCGGCGCGGCCGCCGCCCGCACCGCGGCGATGCTGCTCCTCACCTTGCGCGGAACCCCGACCCTCTATTACGGAGACGAGCTCGGCATCGGGCATGTCGAGATCCCGGACGCGCTCGTCCAGGATCCTTGGGGCCGGCGCGAGCCGGGACTAGGTGTCGGTCGCGATCCTTCGCGCACGCCGATGCAATGGGATGCGAGCGCCTTTGCCGGATTTTCCACGCGCACGCCCTGGCTGCCGCTGACGGAGGACCATCGCAGCCGCAATGTCGCATCGATGCGCGAGGACTCTCGTTCGATGCTGTCGCTGGTGCGTGACCTGCTCGCGATCCGGCGTGCCCGACGCTCGCTCGCGCACGGGGCCTTTCGCCTCCTCGAGGTCCGAGGCGACCTCCTCGCCTACGAGCGCAGCGAAGGCGGCGAGCACACGATCGTCGTGCTGAATTTCGGCGCCTCGCCCACGACCTGGACGCTCGACCCGGGGCCGGGCCGCACCGAGGTTCTCTTGTCCACGTCCTGCGGCCGGGCCGAGGAAGAGGCCGGCCCCGAGATCGTGCTCGGTCCCGACGAAGGCGCGATCCTCGCCGCGAAATAAAGGGCCGGCTCCGAACGATGGCACCGGCCCCACCTCTCCCGAAGCCGACCGGCCCAGGTTCAGTCGTTGAGACCTTCGTGCCCGTGCGGCGCCCGGTTGGGCTTGTAGGGCGCCATCGGGCCGCCCGGGAAGGTCTGGGGCGCTTGGACACAATTGAAGCTCGACGGCGGCGAGAAGCTGCCCGCAGCGCTACACACGAAATAGACATTGAAGGCGACGGTTCGAGCCGCCAGCGGAACCTCGCCGGCATGGCCGGGGCAGTTCTTGCTGATATTGGGGCCGGCCGAGACGGTTCCATAGACATGGAAGCCGTAGAACCCGGGGTGCGTGGGGCGGAAATAGGTATTGAAGGTGCCCGGCGTGTTGAACTTGGGGGCGAGCGGCGACTTTTCCGTCAGCACGAGGCGCTTCAGGATCCCGCCTGGAGGAACGCTGCCGTTCGCTCCCGTCGGCGGCACCGCGTCCTTCAGATAGAGAACCTCGACCGTGAGCGCGACCGAGTCCGTGGGGTCGCCGGGGTTCAGCGGGGTGCGTGCCGGGTCGATCGGTGCGCCGAAATAGCCCCTCGGCGTCTCGGTGCAGGGGCCGTCGTAGGTGTTGAGGATGACATCGACACCATTGTAGCTGTCCTCCCAGGCAGGCTCGGCGGCGAAGCCGACGGAGAGCCTGAGCGAGCCGGAGCCCGATGTCGCCGGGATCAGCCGCGATTCGTGGGCGGTTGCCGGAGCCCCTGCCGCAGCTGCGAGGGCCGTTGCCAGAACGAGCCCTATCTTGTCGTAAATTCTCATCTTGTCGTCTCCCAAACCCGAACCGCGGGGATGGGGCCGGTAGCGCTGCTGCGCGAGGCTCGGCGAGCAGGTCGAGCTCACGCTCCGGTCCCCGCTCCTTAGACGTTCTAGATGATGATAAGCCGTCAGCGGGGCGTCAAGAAAACGAGCGCGGGCCTCGTCGGCTGCCGATCGAGCACTTTCCAGCGACCCGGTGTCCGCTTCGCTGGAAATTCCTCTAGCGAATGCTGCCGACCGTCGAGGAAACGACAGGGACCTTGCCGTTCTGCCGAGCGATGACTTCCGCGATCCGGCCGACCTTTCCACGGCTGCGCATCGTGAAGGTCGCCGCATTCACGCAGGCGTAAACGACGGAATAGACATAGCCGTTCGCGTTCGACGCGCGCTCGAGGCAATCCCGCCGTGCCAGAGGAGGAAGAAGATTCCAGGCGTGTGACGCGAGCCCCGCAAGCCGCCCTTGCTGTGCCTTGCAGGCCGATTGCGCGGTGATTGCCGAAGCGGTCGTCCCCGGCAAGGCGCGGCGGCACAGCTCGCCGAGATCATGACGCGGGAAGTCGTTGCCGACAGACTCGTGGATCGAGATGTCCGGCCCGTCGAGCACGGTCCAGCCGTCGACCGCCCACGCCGGAGCCGAGAGGAAAGCCGGCAAGAAAGCGACCAGCACTAATGCCATACGCTGCATCGGCATCGTTTGTCCGGAAAGGGAAATCATCCGCGGGCGGGATCATCGGCTTCGATCGGCGCAGCCGACCAGGATTACCCGAGCAACTCGGCCCGCTCGAAGCGAGTGATGACTTGCTTCTCGCCACGATATGGTCGTGATGGCGCAAATTTGTCAAACTCCGGAGCATAGATAATTAGCATTATTACCAATAGTTGGATAACGACTTGTATAGTCGGTCGTCCCTCGGACGTGGAGAGCCGTGCCCCGGACCTCCGAGCATCGAGCTTTTTCGGCGAGGGTATTCCGTGAGCTTTCGCCCGCACGGTTTCGCCTTGCCGGCGCTAGGGGCGCTTGCTACTCGGATGCACCCTCCCGGGAGCGCCCCGCGCCGCTCCCTCGCACCGAGCCTGATCACCGAGCCATGGCCGAGCCGCGCCGATCTTCCCTCGCCGAGTCCGCCAGCGCGCAAGGGGCGCGATTCCTGGTCGTGGAAGCGCGTTTCTACGAGGAGATCGGGGCCTTGCTGCGCACCGGCGCCGAGGCCGCGCTCGAGCTGGCCGGTGCGTCCTACGAGGTCGCCTCCGTGCCGGGCGCGCTGGAGATCCCGATCGCGATGGCGATCGCGCTCGACCGTCCGGCGTGTCGGGACGCGGCTATGACGGCGCTGGATATCGTCCGAGCACAACCAATTTGAGACATTGTGGCGGCCGAAAATCATTGGCCACGTTGTGAATGTGAGGAGCCTGTCTATGAACATGAAGAAGCGACTGCGCGCATATCTAAACGATAAGATCGTGAAGCCAGGAATGAGACAAGGTATTCTGTCGGAAGCATCAACGGTGCAGCATGCGGCGTTAGTATTTCCTCATGACGCTGGCGAGACATCATATACATTGCCTGCGTATCCCGAAGAAATGCGCCAACACCCAAGTTCAGCGTTTCGTATTCCTCCGGATCCGTTCTGGGCTAAGTATTGCATATCCGTTGAAACCTATCTTAAAAGCGGATTTGACGATATAACTACGATGCGTCGGTTGCTTCTTGAAAGCGCGGCTCCAATCGAGAAGCTTGGTCGAACTCTCGAGTTGGGCGTTGCGGGGGGGGGAGACTCATTCGCCACCTTGCAGATATTGCTGAGACACAAGAAATATGGGGCGTTGATATTTGGGCTGATGCCATTCTATGGTGCCAGGAATACCTTTCACCTCCGTTCCATTTTGCAACGACGACCGTTGTGCCTCATCTTCCATTCGAAGATCGGTCATTCGGCTTAGTCTACGCTGGTTCGGTGTGGACGCATCTTGATGATTTGTCAGAAGCCTGGGCACTCGAAGTGCGAAGAGTTCTCCAACCAGGAGGTCGGCTATACTTCACGATTAACGACCGAGCTGCCGTAAAAATATTCGAAGGGGGCGGTACAGAAGAAAATCGAGCCCGCTACTTGGAACGCATCGGACCTGACAACTGGCGCGATTGGCTCGAGCTACTCGATAGTCACGCAGGGTATCAACGTTTCGCCAGGGGCGACGCCAAGATGGTAACCATGGGGCGATCGACGCAATCACAAGTGTTGTGGGACGCTGATTACCTTCTGAAGCGTTGGGGTCCAGGCTGGATAACATGTTCTGTGACCCCCGAGGCATACGGACATCAGACGGGAGTTTTGCTCGCTCGCGCTTGAGCGCTTATGCAATTGCTCACCGTCGTCCGCCGATCTGGCCCGTCTACCGTCAAGCCCGTTCCTTTCATGTGTTCCTTGGGCTGAAAAAGGAGAACGTCGTTCTTGCACCAACGGACGGTCGCCGGTGATCGTGTTCTTGAAAGGATCAACGTCGTCAGACGCAGTGGTAAGGTTCCGCACGCTTTGAACCGATTTGCGGGACTGTTCGCAAAGCAATTGTCCGGGCGGCGCTGACGCTATTCCACGGCGGCCGGAAAACCTTCGCGTTGCGCGGCCCCAAGCTTTTTCGGCGAGGGTATTCCGTGAGCTTTCGCCCGCACGGTTTCGCCTTGCCGGCGCTAGGGGCGCTTGCTACTCGGATGCACCCTCCCGGGAGCGCCCCGCGCCGCTCCCTCGCACCGAGCCTGATCACCGAGCCATGGCCGAGCCGCGCCGATCTTCCCTCGCCGAGTCCGCCAGCGCGCAAGGGGCGCGATTCCTGGTCGTGGAAGCGCGTTTCTACGAGGAGATCGGGGCCTTGCTGCGCACCGGCGCCGAGGCCGCGCTCGAGCTGGCCGGTGCGTCCTACGAGGTCGCCTCCGTGCCGGGCGCGCTGGAGATCCCGATCGCGATGGCGATCGCGCTCGACCGGGCCGAGGCGACCGGTCGCCGCTACGACGGGGCGATCGCGCTCGGCTGCGTCTTGCGGGGCGAGACCTTTCATTTCGAGATCGTCTCCTGCGAATCCGCGCGGGCCTTGATGGATCTCGCCGTCGCGCGGCGGCTGCCGGTCGGCAACGGGATCCTGACCGTCGATACCGAGGCGCAAGCCATGGTGCGCGCCGACCCCGCGCGCGGCGACAAGGGCGGAGACGCGGCCCGCGCGGCGCTCGCGCTCCATGCTCTCGCGCAGGCATCGGAGGTTCCGTGATGGCCAATGCCGACCAACGATCCGCCGCACGTCTCGCCGCCGTCCAGGCGCTCTATCAGATGGAGGTCACGCGAAAAGGCCTGCCGGAGACCTGCGCGGAGTTCGAGACCTTCTGGATCGGCAGCGAGATCGAAGGCGATCGCTACAAGACCGCGGAGATCGCCTTCTTTCGCGACATCCTCGCGGGCGTGCTCGCGAACCAAGGCTTGATCGATCCGGCCATAGACAAGACACTCGCGGCAGGGTGGCCTCTCGCTCGGGTCGATTCCGTCGTGCGCGCGATCCTGCGGGCGGGCACCTTCGAGCTCGCCAAGCGGCGGGATATTCCCGCGCGCGTCACGATCAAGGAATATGTCGACGTCGCCGGTGCCTTCTTCGGCGGCGAGGAGGCGGGAATGGTCAATGCCGTGCTCGACGCTCTGGCGCACCGCTTGCGAGCCGAGGAATTCGAGCCGCGCGCCCGGGCGCAGCAATAGGGAAAGCCCTTGGGACGCCCGTCCGAGGACGAGCTGATCGAGACTTATCTCGCGCCTCTCGCGGGCCCAGGGGCATTCGGGCTGCGGGACGATGCGGCTCTACTTTCGCTGTCCCCGGGCCTCGATCTCGTCCTGACCACGGATCTTCTCGTCGCGGGGGTGCATTTCTTCCCCGATGACCCGCCGGGACTCGTGGCGCGGAAAGCCCTGCGGGTGAACCTCTCGGACCTCGCCGGCAAAGGCGCGAAACCCGCGGGCTTTCTCCTCGGCCTCGCGCTGCCGGACGATTGGACGGTGGATTGGCTCGCGGCCTTCACGGAAGGGCTCGGCGAGGACAGCGCGCTCTATGCCTGCCCGCTGCTCGGCGGCGACACGTCGCGCACGCCCGGCCCGCTGACGATCTTGATCACGGCCTTGGGCCATGTTCCGGTGGGAGGCATCGTCCCGCGCGGCGGCGCAGCCGAAGGCGACAAGATTTACGTCAGCGGGACGATCGGCGATGCCGCGCTCGGACTCGCCCTGCGCAAGGGGAACGCGCCTTGGGCGGCGGCGATGACGCCCGCGGCGCTGCGCTTTCTCGAGGAGCGCTACCTTCTGCCGCAACCGCGCCTCGCGCTTTCCGATACGCTGCGGCACTTCGCTCATTCCGCGATGGACATCTCCGACGGGCTCGCCGGAGACCTTCGCAAGATGCTGTGCCTCACCGGGATGACCGCCGAGGTGGCGGTCGCCGATGTTCCCCTGTCCGAGGCGGCGCGCGAGGCCCTCGCCCTGGAGCCCGGCCTCGTCGAGCCGATCCTTTGCGGCGGCGACGATTACGAGATTCTCTGCGCCGTCCCGCCCGATCGGGCCGAAGCCTTCGAGGCCGCGGCGCGGGGTGCCGGCGTTCCTGTGCACGTGATCGGCACGGCCGTGGCGGGCACCGAGCCGCCAATTTTCAAAGACGCGCTAGGGCGCCGTCTCGGCTTCGATCGGCCTTCCTTCCAACATTTCTAGAGCAATTTCCAGCGAAGTGGATACCACTTCGCGTCGCGAAATTGCGACAAAACATGGATCTAGAGCTGGTGTCCGATTCCACTGGATCGGAAACCGCTCTAGAAGCAGCCGGGGGCTCGCATCGATAAAGCCTCCGCATTGCCGGGCACGCCTATTCGTCCAGGCCCTCGAGAACGGAGTGCAGCTTCTCGATGCGCTTCTCGGCGACGGCACGCATCCACTTGGTCGGGGCGCTGCCGAGCGCCTTCTGGAAGAGTGCGGGGCCGGACGGGTCGCGGAGGGCGACGAGCGATTCGGCCAGGCTGGCCAGGGTCCAGAATTTTTGCGCGGCGAGGGCGCCGGAGGCGCCGGCCTCGGCGCTCCGGGAAACCCCTTCGGACTCGAAGGCCCGGAGCTGTTCGGTGGCGAGTTCGACGACCTTGCGGCGAACCCGTTCGGCACGAACCCGATCGGCGATGCGCTCGTCGCCCGAGGACATCGAGGCCCGCAGGTTCAAGAGGAGCGCGAGGCTCGAGCCGTCGAGGGGGTCCCGCTTGACGGCGAAGGCGCGCTCCGCCGACTCGATCGCGATCTCGAGGCCCGCCTGCTTCTCCGCGCCGGTTCCGATCGGCAGCTGGGCCCGATAGCCGTGGAACAGGCTCCAAAGGCGCAAGGTTTCTGGATCGTTCGTCGAGTCCGGCCCGAGCCGGGCGAGCATGGCGATGGCCTCGTCGCAGGCACTCTCGACGGCCTCGGGGCCGAGGGTGAGCGCCGCCTTGTCGCCGGCCTGGAAGGTCGTGAGCGCCAAGTCGCGGATGACGCAAGGCCAGGCCGGCCTCGGCTTGCCGTCGGGGCCCGGCGCGATCTGCTGCTCGTAAACCTTGCGTAGCATCGCCTTGGCGAGATCGAAGTCGCAGGCGTCCCTGGCCTCGAAGGCGATCTTCAGCAAGGCCGCGAGCGTCTCGCTCTCGTCGCGCTTCGGTGGCCGAACGGCTGCCTCGCTCTCTGGCACCGCACGGCGTCGCGGCTCCTCGAGGTCGGGGAGGAGCGTATAGACCGGGCTGTCGATGCTCGGGTGCACCTTCAGGGCTTCCGCCAAGGACTGCAGCTCCTGGCGCACGCGCATGGTCTCGTCGAAGCCGATGTCGGATCCGAGATGGCGATAGGGCCGGATCACGATGTGATTCACGTCGAACGGGTTGCGGAACTCCTGCTCGGCGATGACGATGGTCGATCGCGGCCGCAAGGCATGTCGCACGCCGAGCTCGAACACGGCGTTGAGGTTCGATGTCGAGAGATCCGCGACGACGAGATCGGCGCCGAAGAGCATGTCGTACATCGGAACATCGATGACGCCGGAATGCAGCACCTCGTCGGCGCGTACGCAGTCGTAGCCGGCGGCGGTGATCGCCGGCTTGATGATGTTCTTGTAGGTCTTGTCGAGATCGAGCTTTCGCCCCGTGGCGAGATCGGTCTTCTCGCCGAATCCCATGATGACGAAGCACGTCGACATGATCGAGCCGGGATAGGGAAGATATCCTAACGATTGTTCAAAAAGGATTTTCGAATGAACGTCTATTTGTCAACGGCATATTTCCGCGCCGATCCGCGTCTCCCGCCCCGTCCGGCCGATGTGACGATCTGCGAGGGCGCAGGGCACGGCGAGGCGGCGGAGACGGCCGCGCAAGTCCCGCTCACGGCGAGGCCGGAAGACCGAGCGCGGCCGAGATCTGCGCGAGCGTCCCCTTTTCCTCGTCGCTCACGCGAACCCCACCGAATCCGAGAAATCCCCCTTCCGTCGCCGCTTCCGCGACCCTTTGGCTGATCGTGAAGAGCCAGCTCCTGAAATGGGGCGCCTCCGCGGGGGCCTTGGCTTCGACTATGGCCGCGGCCCGGCCCAGGACGTCGAGCGCCTTGCCGGTAATCTCGGACGGCTTGCACCCGGCGAATTGCTCGCCGAGACCTTCCCGCGCGACGGTGCGTCCGTCGCTCGACTCGAACTCCGCGGCGATGGCTCTCGTAAGCGCGCTCGGCTCGTCGGCGCGGCCGGCGCCGAGGACGACCTTCGCGCTCGCCATGCTCTCCTGGAGCAATCCCCAGAGGCCGCTCGGGTCGGCGGCGGTGACGGCGATCCCCGCCATCATCGTGCTCTCGAGGATGGTTTTCCATTCCTCGGGGGTGAAATCGGATTTTCCCGCCATGACCTGCCTGGGCTCCGTCCAAACCGCTGCTCGAGCCCGGCGAGTGTCGCATCGTCCGGTGCAACCGGCAAGCGGGCGCGAGCCTCGCCGTCGCGTGTCGCGTCAGGCCGGCAGGCCGAGCGAATCCGAAATCTGCGCGAGAGTCGCCTTCTCGGCCTCGCTCACGCGAACACCGCCGAACCCGAGAAAGCCGCCTTCCGTTCCTGCTTCGGCGACCGTCCGAGAAATGCCGAGGAGCCAGGTCTTGAACTCCGGCGCCTCGCTCGCCGCCTTGGCCTCGACAATCGCTGCCGCCCGACGCAGAACGTCGAGCGCCTTCTCGATGATCTGGGGCGGCGCGCTCCCCCATAATGTCTCGGCGACCGCGTCTCGCACGGCCTGCAGCCGGTCGCTCGCTTCGAGCTCCGCGCTGATCGCCTTCGCCAGCTCGCCCGAGGTTTCGGACTGGCCGGCCTCGCGAACCGCGCTCGTGCTCGCCAAGCTTTCTTGGATGATGCCGACGAACCCACTCGGATCGGCTGCGGTGACGGCGATTCCCGCCATCACCGTGCTCTCGAGGAGGGTCTTCCATTCCTCGGGGGTGAAATCCGCTTTTCCCGTCATGATCGCCTCGGCTCCACGGACAATATTGCTCGAGCCCGTCGAGTGTCGCACCGCCGGGCCGGCCGGGCAAGGCGACGCGGTCCGGCGCGCTCAAGAGAGCTTGATGGTTTCCTCGACTACGTGCCTCAGCGGCGCATTTTCGGCCGTCAGCGTCATCGTCAGCTTCAGCTCGTCGCCGTCCACCTTGTGCTCGCGAACGACGCGCTCGATCTCCCTTTGCGACGTGACCCCGACCACCTTCAGGAATTGCCGAACCGCCATGTTGAACTGGTCCTCGTCCATCTTCGCCTCCCGAGATATACGACCTTTCGCAGACATAGCGCTTCGTCCAGCGAAGTGGAGGCCGCTTCGCGTCGCGAAAATGCGACAGAAACAAAGACGTAGAGCGTGAACCGGTCGAAAGGACAGGATCGCACCGTCGCTTCCGTCGCTCGTAATAGGCTCGTGCGACGTCAGTGCATTGGCAAGGATCGAGGTTTACGTGTAATGCGCTCGGCTCGCATGCTGTCGGGACCGACCGCGCCCATCCGGGATTGAAGGGAACTCGCCGAACGTGTTGTCAGCAACCGACGCGCTGCCCTGGTGGCTGCCGCTCTCCGTCCTCACCTTCCTCGTGCAGATGATCGCCTACCACGGCGTGGGGCTCGCCTTCGAGTATTGCGATCGCGCGAAGAAGCTCGCCGCCTTCAAGGTCCGCGACGCCGACCGGCTGACCTATCTCGAGCTGCTTCCGCGCGTGCTGGCCAACCAGATTTTGGTCTTGCTGCCGGCCATGGTCCTGCTCGAGGTCTCAGGCCTCGCCTACGTCGGCGCACCGCATCTGAGCGCTTGGCATTTCCTTCTCGCCATGGCCGCCATGGGAATCGGCCACGACGTCGTTCAATATGTCTTCCACCGCTTCGTGCTGCATCGTCCCGGGCTCATCCGCACGCTCGGCCACGCGGTGCATCATTCGACGGGCGCGAGCAAGGCGATCAGTGCCTGCTATATGAGCCACACCGATTTCTTTCTCGAGATCGTCCTGCCCTATCTCGTCCCGCTCGTCCTCGTCGGAGCCGGGGCGGACATCACGTTCCATCTCGTGGTGGCGAGCCTCGGCGCGATCGGGGGGCTCTATGAACATTCGGGCTATGATTTCGCGGTTCGGCTCCCGAAGGCCAGAGGCTTCTGGGCGCGCCCGCTCGCCGTGCTCGACACCTTGATCACGAGCAAGGCCCATGGGGAGCATCACCGCCGCAGCGTGGTGAGCTTCTCGGACGGCTTCGGCAGCCCCGGCATCTGCGACACGATCTTCAAGACACGCTGGGATCTCGCCCCCGATCCCTTGGCCGAGGCGCGCGGGCGGGCGCTGCGCTGAGCTCGAGCGCAGCGCGAAGGGCGGACGCGTCGACTTGCGAACCACCGCGCCAGGCCGCAGCGCGCCCGGAGGCGCTGTCGGTCGTCGGGAGAACGACGCTCGTCACGAGGACGCAGAGAGGACACGAAATTGCGCGATCGTGCGTCAGGGCCAGCGCCTCCCTCCCGATCGTCGATGCGAGACCGAAATTCCCTCGGCTTGCCGGCCGTGGATGCCACTTCGCGCCCATATTGCGCGAGATTGCCGATCGTGGATAAATTTAACCTGATAACGAGTCGCAGACGGAACCTCGCATCGGCACGAGCCTCGTTCTGACGGCCGGAGCGCCGCCGGGGTTACGGCACTGCGGCACCTCGAGAGCCCGGAACCGCTTGCGCTCCGACCGAAGCGGCGAGCTGAGTGACGTTCGGGCGCGCGGGGCGCCCCGCGACCGTCCGATCGGTGAGAGTGAGCGTATGGAAGGCCCAAACTATCGGCCGAGCGTGGGGATCATGCTTCTCAACCGCGACGGCCTCGTGTTCGTCGGACGGCGGCGCAGCAAGAAGCAGCAGGACATCTCCAGAGGCCACGAATGGCAAATGCCGCAAGGCGGAATCGACGCGGGCGAGGACCCCTACAGCGCAGCCCTGCGCGAGCTGCAGGAGGAAACCAATGTCTCCTCGACGAGCCTCCTCGCCGAGGCTCCGCACTGGCTGACCTATGATCTCCCGACCGACGTCGCGAAAAAATCCTGGCGGGGGCGATTTCAGGGCCAAAGGCAGAAGTGGTTCGCCCTGCGCTTCGAGGGCGACGAGAGCGAGATCGACATCGATACGCCGGCCGGCGGACATCGGCCGGAGTTCGACGCGTGGCGCTGGGAGCGGATTACCCGGCTGCCGGAGCTGATCATCCCGTTCAAGAGGGATGTCTACGAGAAGGTCGTCGCGACCTTCGGTCACCTCGCTGCGCCGTAGCTTTTCCGGCGAGCCGGACGCCGGATCACGTCGCTGAAAGGCGACACCCGACGAGCGCCGCGCGAGTCGTGACGCGCCCCCTGAATTGGGGACGCGATGTCGACAATTCATGATAATGTCTCAGCCGGATTTTGCATTCGCCGGTAACCCCGCCGGCTCTGCCGGTCTCATTCACACGGGCCGGCTCTAATTTCGATGACCTATTTCGGGAGATTTGCAATGAGCAAGTTTGCCGGTGGATACGAGATTGCACGGCGCGCGACCCTGGCTCATCGAGCGATCGGGCTCTTGCCGCCCCTCTGGCGCACTCGAGCCGCGGAACGGCACCTGCGCCGCGATGCCCCCGGACCCGCATGCGAGCACGTCGTGCAATATCTCCTGGGCGTGGCACGCCATGCCATGCACGACGACAAGCGCAAGGACTCGACAATCGTCCGCGGCGCGGATTTCTTCTACCGCCAGCAATATCGCCAATATCTCAATGCGACGATGGGCGCCTTCGCGATGACGGCGACGCAAGCTCTCGTCGCGAGCGGCGGAGCTCCGCGCGGGCACTTGTGGTGGCGCAGGCGCGAGCCGTTCGCCGCCATGGTGGAGGAGATCGACGGCGCGCCGCCGATTCTCGTTCTCGACCCGGAGAGCGTCGCGGTGCCCCTTCTTCTGCCGCGACCCTTGGCAGAGCACGAACGAGCGCAAGTGGAGGGCTGGCTCTCGGGCAGCGGACGCATGCCCGACATCTATGCGACGATCGCGCAGGGCCACGAGGTCCGCTGTGCCGACCCGAGGGCGAGGGCACGCGAGCGCAGCGCGGAAGGCGCGCTGCTCGAGGTCGCGGATGCCGTGCTGCACAGCCGCAAGCTCGTTCTGCTCGCGCTCCATCCGCATGATCCCGATGCCATGGGGCTTCATATCACGCTGTTCGGCGTGGAGATCGTCTCCCCGCAGCGCCTCGAGACGGATTATGGATTGGAGCCGAGCGCGCTCGGCGTCTACCGAAGGGCCGCGCGAAACCGCGGCCGCCTGCTCGCCTTTTGCGTCGGCGCGACGGAAGAGGCCTTCACGCAATGCTCGCAAAACCTTTTCGTGAAACGCGCCGTCTTGCGGCCAGATGACGCCGCGCGCCCGCGTCGGCCGCAGGCTTGGGACCCGCGCGATCGGCTCGAGCGACTTCTCGCCACCCAGTTCGAGCTGATTCAGGTGACGGTGTCGGCGGATGGATTGCCGGGCGCGTCCCCGCGCAACGCCGATCTCGGCAAGACCGGCTTCGTGGCCCGCGACGCCGCCGGGCTCTTCGTGCTGATCCCCTATTATCCCGGCAATTCGGTGCACGGCCATGCGGGCAAGCTCTGGTCGAACCCCTATGGCGCCCTGGTGATCTCCGACGATCATACCGCATTGACCCGCGTTACCATCTCGGGACCCGCGCAGATCCTGGCCCACGAGGCGGTGAAGCGGAGGTTCCCCGCGGTGGCCGTCGCCTCCGGGCCGTGCCTCGGCGCGGAGAGGCGCGCGGCGACGCTGCCGGAATATTGGTTCCTCCAGGCGGTCGCAGAGATCGTCCAGGAGAGCGAACCGCTCGCCCGCAATCGGCTCGACCCGCAGCGGCCGACGTATAGCATCAGTGCCGGCGGGCAAGCCAAGCACGGCAAGAAGCCGGCTTATTTCGCCGCGGACACCCTGCCCGAGTACGACCAGCATCTGCAGCACGAGCGGGAGGCCGGGGGGCGGCCGACCTGCCCGTCCGGAACCGCACATCGTCGCTGGCTCGAGACGGTCGCTCCCGCGCTCGAGGCACGGCACGCCCATCTCGCGAGCGTGCTCGATGCACCGCCGAGCGTGGTGCCAGACGGCGAGACGGTCCTGAAGACGGGTGATCTGCGGGTCGATCGTCGGCAGGCGGCGGTTTCCGCAACGAATGAGGTCGTGTCATAGCGAGGCGTGCCGGGCCTCGTCGACGAGGGCAGCGGAGGCCGATAGGCCCCCGCGCAGCATTTTTCCGAGGAGCTCGAGAAAGCTCGCGACGCAAAAATGCGACTCGAATAGAACGGAGCACGTTCTGCCACCTGGAGCCGCTCAGACAGCGCTTCTCACGCTCGTCTTACGACCGGCAGCGATGCCTTCGATGCGCCTTGCCGCCGCTCTGCTCGGCGATCTCCTCGTCTGCCTGAAGTTCTTCTCGCGGATTCCACTTCCGGCGCTGGGGCAGGAAGAGGCAGCGCACGATCTTGTGCGATTTCCGCAAGCCGTGCGCATGCTCCCCATCGCCGGCGCGGGCCTCGGCGGCCTCGGCGCTCTCGTTCTGATGCCCGCGTCGGAGATCGGCCTCTCGGCGACGATCGCCGCCGCGCTCGCGATCGCGGCGCTCGTCGTCCTCACCGGAGCCCTTCACGAGGATGGCCTCGCCGATTGCGCCGACGGGCTCGGCGGCGCGACCTGCGAGCGCAAGCTCGAGATCATGCGCGACTCGAGGATCGGGACCTATGGCGCCGTCGCCATCGCGCTGACGCTCTATCTCAGGGTCGAAAGCCTCGCGGCGATCGTGGCGATCTCTCCTGTTCTTGCGGCGGTGGCGCTCGTCGCAGCCGCGAGCCTGTCGCGCACGGCGTCCCTCGTTCCCTTGCTGCTGCTGCTCCCCGCGCGCCGGGACGGAACCGGCCACGCAGCGGGCCGTCCCGACCCGCGCGCCTTCGCGACAGCGGCCCTTGTCGCCATCCTGATGCTGCTCGCGCCCGTCCTGGCGGGCGCCGACCCACGTGCGGCACTCGTCGCCCTCGCGGCGACGGCAGGCGTGGCACTCGCCGCTACGGGGCTCGCCTATCGCCAGATCGGCGGGCACAGCGGCGATGTCGCCGGAGCCGTGCAGCAGCTCGCGGAGCTCGCCGTGCTGCTCGCCTTTTCCGCGCGCTGAGCCGGCCGCGGAGCCCCGAACGAAAAAAGGACGCCGTCGCAAACGGCGTCCTCGGATCGGCCCACTACGTGCGGGGCGGGTCCTATAATCCCGCGAGATAGAGCGTCGGATCGACCGGGGTCGAGCCCTTGCGGAGCTCGAAATGAAGCTGCGGCGAGGAGACATCTCCGCTCTGGCCCGACTTCGCGATGGTCTGGCCGCGCTTCACGGTGTCGCCGCGCTTGACCTCGATGTCGCCGTTGTTGGCATAGGCCGAGACGAATCCGTTGGGGTGGCGGATCATGACGAGGTTCCCGTAGCCCTTCAGCTCTCCGGCATAGGCGACGACACCGTTCTCGGCCGCTTTCACCGAGGTCCCCTCCGGGACGGCGATGTTGATGCCGTCGTTGCCGCCGTGCTTGAATCCTTGGATGATTCGTCCGCGCGCAGGCCAGCGGAACTCCGGATTGGCGGCCTCCGACGCGCTATTGGGCTTGGCCGGCTCCGGCGTGGCGACGGGAGCCGAGTCCTGCGCCGGCTTTTTCGGGTCGCCGACAGCGGGTTCCACCTTCGCCATCTTGATCGTCTCCGGCTTGGCGAGCGCCGATTTGCCGGGCTGAGCTTGGCCAGGCTCGGGCTTCACCGTGCTCGCGATCTTCTCGAGCCGCGCCGGCTTCCGAGCGGCCTGCGCCACCTCCCCGTCCGGCTTCATGACGATCGGCCCTTCGGCCAGCTTCGCCGCGGGGGCCGGCCGCGAGGCGCCGGGGCGAGCCGGAGGCGCTCCGGCCGGTGCCGCGACGACAGCGGGCTTCGGCGCGGCGACGACCTGGGAGGCGGCGAGCGGCTTGGGAGCGGACGGCGCGAGCGTCGCGGTCTTGGTCGGCGGCACCGGCGGCTTGGCAGCGGCGAGGAGCGCGCGCGGTTGCTCGATCGCACGGGTCGCGGCAGGTTTCGCCGCATTGGCGGCCGCGAGCGCCGCGCTGTAGACCGGAACCACGACGCGCGTGCCGGGCTGCACCTCCGAGGCCGAGGCCAAGCCGTTGGTCCGCACCAGGGCCTCGAGCGGAATGCCGTAGCGCCGCGCGAGGGTCTCGGCGCTGTCGCCCTGCGCGACGGTGATCGGCGTCCCGCCTTGGGCCGTCCATCCGCCGAAGGCGGCTGCAGAAGGAAGCGCGGCAGCGGCGAGAGATTTGGCAGCGGTCTCGGACGGCGCAAGATTCTGCGCCACGGCCCTGCTCGAGGACGGCGCGTTCAAGGGACGCGACTGCACCGCCTTGACAGGGGCTGCCGTCGCGGCAGGCATCGCGCCGGGCGCCGGCTCCGTCGCAGCGGCGGTCTTCTGGAACGGATTGTCGAAGGCCTCGGCGAGACGTTCCGAGCTGGCGCAGCCGGCGAGCGCGCCGGCGCTCACACCAACCAAGGCGAGACGAAGCGCGAAACGCGAGCAATACCCGGAAACGAAAGCACTCATGACCCGACCCGCTGAGCAAGAAGACGTGAGGCCATTGAAAGGCTTCGCGGTAAAGGACGGTTTAAGATGAACGGGCGGTCACCATATCGATTAGATATGGGATGAATTTCGGGCTCGACTGTGTCGTCAGCGCAACACTTCTGCCATGCGCGAGAGCGACGCCGCGTCCGTCAGGTCGAGCCGCAAGGGCGTCACCGAAATGAGATTTTGCTCCAAGGCTTCGAGGTCCGTGCCTTCGCCGGGAACGATATAGCTGCGCTCGAACCCGATCCAGTAATAGGGCAGGCCGCGTCCGTCGGCCCGTGCGTCGATCTTGATCATTTGCGCGTCGCGATGGCCCTGCGTCGTCGCGGCCACGCCTTTCACAGCCTCGGGCGGGCAAGGCGGGAAATTCACGTTGACGAAGATCCGCGGCTCGAGCCCGAGGCCGAGAATCGAATCGACGATCCGCGGCGCATGGGTCTCGGCGCAAGCCCAGAACGCGCCTTCGCGCCCGGTCTCCGAATCATAGGCCTGCGACAAGGCGATCGAGCGGACGCCGAGCGAGGCGCCTTCCATCGCGCCCGCGACGGTTCCCGAATAGACCACGTCCTCTGCGACGTTCTGGCCGAGGTTCACGCCGGAAAGGACGAGATCGGGCGCGAGACCGTCGAGGATGCGGCGAATGCCCATGATCACGCAATCGGTCGGCGTCCCCTTCACGGCATAGCGGCGCTCGGAAATCTTTCGCAGGCGCAAAGGGTCGTTGATCGAGAGGGAATGAGCGACGCCCGACTGATCGTATTCGGGCGCGACGACGAGCACGTCCTCGGTGAAAGACTTGGCGACACGTTCGAGGACGTCGAGGCCCCGCGCATGAATGCCGTCGTCATTGGTGATCAGGATACGCACCGCCGCCTCGGGCTTTTTCGCATGATCCCGAAAAGTTGCAGACTTTTCGGACGAGACCATGCGTCCACACGAAGTCACGCGGATCGAGGTCGCGCCGATCAGGCACGATCTCGATCCAGCCGTTCGATCCCGCCCATATAGGGCAGCAAGACTGTTGGTACGGTGACGGAACCGTCCTCGTTCTGGTAGTTTTCCAGGACGGCGACGAGCGCACGGCCGACCGCCACGCCCGACCCGTTGAGCGTATGCACGAAGCGTGTCGTCTTCGGCTCGGGGCGATAGCGCGCATTCATGCGCCGCGCCTGGAAGTCGCCGCAGACCGAGCAGGAGGAAATCTCGCGATAGCGCCCCTGCCCCGGCAGCCAGACCTCGATGTCGTAGGTTTTCTGGGACGCGAAGCCCATGTCGCCTGTGCAGAGCGTGACCGTGCGGAACGGAAGCTCGAGCCGCTTCAGCACCTCTTCCGCGCAGGAAAGCATGCGCTCGTGCTCGGCGAGGGATTGCTCCGGCGTCGTGATCGAGACGAGCTCGACCTTGGTGAACTGGTGCTGGCGGATCATCCCGCGCGTATCCTTGCCGGCCGAGCCGGCTTCCGCGCGAAAGCAGGGCGTGCAGGCGGTGACGCGGATGGGAAGGTCCTTCTCGTCGAGGATCGATTCGCGCACGAGATTCGTCAGAGGGACCTCGGCGGTCGGGACGAGCCAGAAATCGACCGTGTTCTTCGCGTGGGCCGCAAGTCCACCATAGACGGCGAATTGATCGTCGAAGAACTTCGGCAATTGCGCCGTGCCGAACATGGCCTCGTCGCGCACCAGGATCGGCGGGCAGATCTCGGTGTAGCCGTGCTCTCCCGTATGCAGGTCGAGCATGAATTGCCCGAGAGCCCGCTCGAGCCGCGCGAGCGGGCCTTTCGTCACCACGAAGCGCGCGCCGGACAGCTTCGCGGCCGTGTCGAAATCCATGAGGCCGAGACCTTCGCCGATCTCGAAATGCTCCTTTGGCGCGAAGCCGAACACCTTTGGCTCGGCGAAGCGATGCAGCTCGATATTCTCGGTCTCGTCCTTGCCGTCCGGCACGTCGTCGAGAGGCGTGTTCGGGATTTCCGCCAGCGCCTTGTCCAGGGCCGCGATCGCCTCGCGCTCCTCGGCCTCGTAGGCGGCGAGGCTTTCTTTCAGCTCCGCGACCTCGGCCTTCAACGCTTCCGCGCGCGGAGAATCGCCGGCCTTCATCGCGGCGCCGATCTCCTTCGAGGCGGCGTTGCGGCGTTCCTGCGCGGCTTGGGCCTTGGCGATCGCCGCGCGGCGCACGTCGTCGAGCGCGAGAAGCTTCTCCGAGACCGGCTCGAGGCCACGCCGAGCCCGGCCGCGATCGAAAGCCGCGCGGTTCTCGCGGATCCATTTGATGTCGTACATGGTCCTCGCCCGAAGGCCCCGTCGCAGGGCGGCCCTGCCGGAGAAAGGTAGTTCGCCCGAGAGCCCGTTTCAGGTGCCGGCTTCCGACTCCGTCGCGTCTTGCTGCGCTCGACTCCTCTCGATCATCTGAACGGCGAAGATCGACGCCTCGTAGAGGAGCAGGGCCGGCGCAGCGAGCGCCAGCATGGAGAAGATGTCGGGCGGCGTCAGGATCGCCGCGCCGACGAAGACCAGCACGATCGCATAGCGGCGCTTCTCGCGCAAAAACGTCGAGCTGACGATCCCCACGCGCCCCAGGAGCGTGAGGACCACCGGGAGCTGGAAGGTGATGCCGAAGGCGAAGATCAAGGTCATGACGAGGGAAAGATATTCGCTGACGCGCGGGAGGAGCTCGATCTGCGCCCTGCCCGGCTCCTTCGCCTGCTGCATGCTCAAGAAGAAATAGAGAAGGTTCGGCATGACGAGGAAATAGACGAAGAGCGCACCGAGCGCGAAGAACACGGGGGTCGCGAAAAGATAGGGCGCGAAAGCGCGCCGCTCGTGGCGATAGAGGCCGGGCGCGACGAAGGCATAAACTTGGGCGAAGATGATCGGGCAGGAGAGGAATGCCGCGGCGAAGACCGCGACCTTGATCTGGGTGAAGAAATATTCCTGCGGCGCTGTGTAGATCAGTCGCGCGTCCGAGCCGGCGACGCGCTCGAAGGGCACGAGAAGAAGATTGTAGATGTCCTTGGCGAAGAAGAAGCAGACGAAGAACATGAGCACGAAGGCGACGAGCGCCTTGATGAGCCGCGCGCGCAGCTCGATCAGATGATCGATCAGCGGAGCTTTGGTCGCCTCGATATCGGCGTCCGTCATGATGGCCTCGTCTCGATATCCGCGCGAGCCCCGCCTTCTAGACCGCTTTGCGCGCGAGGGAAATCATTTGCTCGCGACCGGTCGCGCTGGCGGTAGAGACGAGGGAGGCGGCAGGGCACGCGCCATCGAGGCCCGCGCCCTGCCCGAAGGTCAATGTGCGAGCACCGCGAGCAGCAAGAGCGCGACGATATTGGTGATCTTGATCGCCGGGTTCACCGCGGGGCCGGCCGTGTCCTTGTAGGGGTCTCCGACCGTGTCGCCGGTGACGGAGGCCTTGTGCGCCTCGCCGCCCTTGAAATGCTTCACGCCGTCCTTGTCGACGAAACCGTCCTCGAAGCTCTTCTTGGCATTGTCCCAGGCGCCGCCGCCGGACGTCATGGAGATCGCGACGAAGAGCCCGTTGACGATGACGCCGAGCAGCGAGGCGCCGAGCGCGGCGAAGGCCGAGGCCTTCGAGCCCGACACAAGGAGCACGCCGAAATAGACGGCGAGCGGCGCGAGCACCGGCAGGAGCGAAGGCACGATCATCTCGCGGATCGCGGCCTTGGTCAGCATATCGACCGCGCGGCCGTAGTCGGGCCGCTCGGTCCCCTTCATGATGCCGGGCTTCTCGCGGAACTGGCGGCGCACCTCCTCGACGACCGAGCCCGCCGCGCGCCCGACGGACGTCATGGCGATGCCGCCGAAAAGATAGGGGATGAGCCCGCCGAAGATGAGCCCCGCGACGACATAAGGGTTCGAGATGTCGAAGGAGACGGCCCCCATGCCCTCGAAGTAGGAGAAGGTCTCGGGGTGGGCCGCGAAATGCTCGAGGTCGTGGCTATAGGCGCTGAAGAGCACCAGGGCGCCGAGACCCGCCGAGCCGATCGCATAGCCCTTGGTCACGGCCTTTGTCGTGTTGCCGACCGCGTCGAGCGCATCGGTCGCCTTGCGGACCTCCTTCGGCAGGCCGGCCATCTCGGCGATGCCGCCGGCATTGTCGGTCACCGGGCCGAAGGCGTCGAGCGCGACGATCATGCCGGCGAGGCCGAGCATGGTCGTGACCGCGATCGCGGTGCCGAAGAGGCCTGCGAGCTGGAAGGTCGCGATGATGCCCCCGATGATTACGAGTGCCGGCAGCGCGGTCGATTCGAGCGAGACGGCGAGGCCCTGGATGACGTTCGTGCCGTGGCCCGTCACCGAGGCTTGCGCGATCGAGACCACGGGGCGCTTGCCGGTGGCGGTATAATATTCGGTGATGACAACGATGAGCCCAGTCACCGCGAGCCCGACGAGGCCGCAGGCGAACAAGCGCCAGCCGTAGATTTCGACGCCGCCCGCCGTGCCGACGGCGCCCCAGCCGACGGTGAAGGTCGTCGCCGCGGCGATGCCGAGGATCGAGAGCGCGCCCGCCGCGACGAGGCCCTTGTAGAGCGCACCCATGATCGAGTTGTCGGCGCCGAGCTTGACGAAATAGGTGCCGGCGATCGAGGTGACGATGCAGGCCGCGCAGATGGCGAGCGGATAGAGCATGGCCGCCGACAGCGTGGCCTGGCCCGAGAAGAAGATCGCGGCGAGCACCATGGTCGCGACGACGGTCACGGCATAGGTCTCGAAGAGGTCGGCCGCCATGCCGGCGCAGTCCCCGACATTGTCGCCCACATTGTCGGCGATGGTCGCCGGGTTGCGCGGGTCGTCCTCGGGAATGCCGGCCTCGACCTTGCCGACGAGATCGGCGCCGACATCGGCGCCCTTGGTGAAGATACCGCCGCCGAGACGCGCGAAGATCGAGATGAGGGAAGCGCCGAAGCCGAGCGCGACGAGGGCGTCGATCGTCTCGCGGCTGGTTTCGGCGTGGCCCAAAGGCCCGGTCAGGACATAAAAATAGACCGCGACGCCAAGGAGCGCGAGGCCGGCGACGAGGAGGCCCGTCACGGCGCCCGCCTTGAAGGAAATGTCGAGGCCTTCGGCGAGCGATTGCGTCGCGGCCTGGGCGGTGCGGACATTGGCGCGGACCGAGACGTTCATGCCGATGAAGCCGGCCGCGCCCGACAGGATCGCACCGATGGCGAATCCGGCGGCGATTGTCCAGGACAGGAGGAAGCCGAACGCGAGGAAGATCACGAGGCCGACGGCGGCGATCGTGACATATTGTCGCTTGAGATAGGCTTGGGCGCCTTCCGCGATCGCTCCCGCGATCTCCTGCATCCGGGCAGAGCCGGGATCGGCGGCGAGAAGCTTCGCCGAGGTCACGACACCATAGACGACCGACAGGAGTCCGGCCGCGATCACGAGCCAAATCGGGTTCATCTGCTCCTACCCTGCATAGATGTTCGTTCGGGAAGCCGAAGCCCCGACCGTGAAAGGAAGCGGAAAAGGGAACGCCACGAGCACGCCCCTGCCGTCCTCGTGAGCGGACACGGGTTCATCGCAGTGTCATGTGAGGCGAAGGCTTATCCCGGTTCGTCACCGAAATAAATGCTCGCGGCTGGGCCTCGTCCGCAGGGCACCTCGGGGACCTTGGCAGAAAGCGCGCCCCTTCGCAATCGCGAGCCTCGCGCTGCGCCGCGACAG
Source organism: Beijerinckiaceae bacterium (assembly GCA_024304885.1). Classification (GTDB taxonomy): domain Bacteria; phylum Pseudomonadota; class Alphaproteobacteria; order Rhizobiales; family Beijerinckiaceae; genus Methylocapsa. The sequence continues at coordinate 699,560 of JALJOM010000003.1, read as the reverse complement.
GCGTCCGCGGGCGAGGGTCGTCCCTCGGCCGAGGACACGCCGGCGTTTGCGCTTCGCGTCCCGATGTCGATAGCGCGCAACCGAAGAGGAGCGACATGGACCTGTCGGCCTCCCGAGATCCATCTCGGAAGGCTCGTGCACACGCACGGGTTGGAGGTTGCACGGCTTCAGCGGGGCCGGCGCGACGAGACGCGAGGGGCTCACCCGACGAATATCGTTCAGGTCCCGACCAGGTAGAGGGAATCGATGAGTCGCAATATGTCGGCTATATTTGCTTGTTCGCTTGCGTCCTCGAAGCGGGCTTGGCTTCGTGACCCGGGCTCGAAGGCGGCGGATACTCGGCGCTCGGGTTTTGGCCCCCGCCTTGCTTGATGCGGGTCCGGCCTCAAGATCTCGCACTCTGTCGAGCACTCGCGCGCGGAGAAAACCCGGAAGGCGCCCGCCCATGCCGCTCGACCCGTTTCGCGCCGCGCTCTCGACCGAGACGGATCCCGCGCGCGCCGCCGAATCTCTCGCCGACGCGCTCGTGGCCCGAGGGACGGGCGGCACGCTCGGCTTCCTCTACGCCACGGATCGGCTGAAGGCAGACCTCGGCCCGATCGTCGAGATCCTCGCGCAGAAGACCGGCGTCGCCGATTGGGTCGGCACGATCGGCTTCGGCGTCATCGGCGGATCCGACGCCGCCTACAACACGCCGGCGCTCGCGGCCATGATCGCGGATTGGCCGCGCGAGCGCTTCCGCATTTTCGACAAGGAGCTCCCCGAGCCGATCGCGGCGACAGGCATCCTGAGCGGGATGGCGACCGCGATCGTCCATGTCGATCCGCGCCGGCCCTTCGAGGATGCGCTCCAGGCCATCACTGCGCGGGCGGGCGCCTATCTCGTCGGCGGCCTGACTGCCTCGCGCACGAAACGCTACGACCAGCTCGCCGGCAAGGTCGCTCTCGGCGGCACGTCGGGCGTGCTGCTCGGCCCCGACATCTCCGTCGCGATCGGGGTCAGCCAAGGCTGCAGCGCGATCGGCCCGGTGCGCGAGATCACCGATGTCCGGGAAAATCTCGTCGCCGAGCTCGACGGCGAGGTGGCCTTGCAGGCCCTCCTGCGGGATCTCGCCGTCACCGAGGAGGCGGATCTCCGCGAGCTTTTGCTCTCGCTCCATGTCGGACTTCCGGTCCCGCATTGCGACACCGGCGACTACGTCGTGCGCAACATCATCGGGATCAATACCGAGAACGGCCGGATCGGAGTCGGCGATCATGTCGAGGTCGGCCAGAAGCTGTTCTTCTGCCGCCGCGACCGGGCTGCCGCGACCAAGGATCTCGTCGGCATGGTCGAGAAGCTGCGCAAGCGGACCAGCGCGCCGCGCGGAGCCCTCTATGTCTCCTGCTGCGCGCGGGGGCCGAACATGTTCGAGTCGGCCTCGGAGGAGGTCGCGCTCGTGAGGTCGGCGCTCGGCGATGTCCCGCTCGTCGGCTTCTACGCCAATGGCGAGATATCCGGCGATCGCATCTACGGCTATACTGGGGTCCTCGCCCTGTTCTGAGCGCATCACGCCCCCATGCCGTCGGATCACATCCTCTCCTACGAGGCCGGAACGGTTCTCACCGTCGATCTCGAGGCGCTCGTCGCCAATTGGCGGAGCTTGCAGGCGGTCTGCGGCGAGGCCGAATGTGGTGCCGTGGTCAAGGCCGATGCCTATGGCCTCGGCCTTGGACCCGTCGTGACCGCGCTCGCCGCGGCGGGGTGCAAGACCTTCTTCGTCGGCCACGTCTTCGAGGGCCGCGACGTGCGCACGCTCGCGCCGGAGGCGACGATCTATGTCCTGAACGGGCTGCGCCCGCGCACCGGGCATATCTTTGCCGATCACGCGCTGCGCCCGGTGCTCTGCTCGGTGCCGGACATGGAGGATTTCGGCCAGTTCTGCGCCACCTCGGGACGGCGCTGGCCGGACGGTTCCAAGCTGAAAGCCGGGCTCCATCTCGACATCGGCCTCAACCGGCTGGGGCTCGGCCCCTATGATCTCGAGCGGGCCGATCATCTCGCGCCCCTCTTCGATGTGACGCTCGTCCTCGGCGAGCTCGCACGGACCGAGGATATTTGCCGCGCAGAGCGCCAGATCGAGGTCTTCGATCGCATGCGCGAGCGGTTTCCGGGGTGCCCGGCCTCGATCGCCAATTCCGCGGCGCTCTTTCGCGACGAAACGCCGCTCTACGACCTCGTCCGCGCGGGCTATGCCCTCTATGGCGGCAACCCCGTTCCGGGCCGCGCCAACCCGATGCGACCCGTCGTCAAGCTCGAGGCCCAGATCATCGCGCTGCGCATTCTGGAGCCCGGCGCGCGGGTCGGCGACTCGCCCGGCTGGCGGGCGGGTGGGCCGCGCCGCATCGCGATGATCGCGGCGGGGCTCGGCGACGGCATTCCCGCCGCCTTCACGGACAACCCGCGCGCCGCCGGGGGGATCGCGATCGTCCAGGGCAAGCCCTGCCCCTATGTCGGAACGATCGGGATGGATCATTCCGTCCTCGACGTGACGGACGCGACCTATCTCGAGCGCGGCGAATGGGTCGAGCTCATCGGCAAGCGGCTCCAGATCGACGATTTCGCCGCGCGGGCGGGGCGCAGCGGCCCCGAGGTCCTCGTCCATCTCGGCCGCCGCTGCTACCGGCGCTACCAGAAGATTTGAGGCAGCTTCGGGTACTGTTCTTGCTTTTCCCCTCGGGCGTCGAAAAGGACCTCGGCGCTCGGGGGAGGCTGTCGGCATGGCGGGCGCTGTCGAGATCGCGTGGACCGATGCGACCTGGGATCCTCTCGCCGGGTGCACCCGCAAGAGCGCTGCCTGCCGCCAATGCTATGCGGAAGCGGCCACGGCGGCATCCGCGCAGGGCGGCGGATGGGGGCAAGGCTTCGCCGAGCTCGGCGACTCCGGGCCGGCCTGGACCGGCAAGATCGCTCTCAGGGAAGACCGGCTCCGCTTTCCACTCGCCCTGGAACATCCGTGCCGGATCTTCGTCAATTCCCTGTCGGATCTCTTCCACGAATCGCTCGAGGCAGAGACCATCGACAGAATTTTCGCGGTGATGGCGTCCGCCCCGCGCCACGTCTTCCAGGTTCTCACCAAGCGCCCGAAGACCATGCAGCCCTATCTCGCCGACGCGGGCACCCCGGCGCGGATCGAGCGACACATGGCAGAGCTCGGCGGCGTGGCGACGAAAATCGATGCTTGGCCCTTGCCCAATGTCTGGATCGGCGTCACGGCCGAGAACCAGAAGGAGGCTGCCCGCCGCATCCCGCTATTGCTCCAGACGCCTGCGGCCGTCCGCTTCGTCGCCGCAGAGCCGCTCCTCGAGGCGCTCGACCTCGCGCCGGGTACCTGGCTGCGCGCCGAGCCGACGGATGCCGCTGGTCCGAAGCTCGATTGGATCATCGCAGGGGGCGAGATCGGCACCGGGGCGAAACCCTGCCATCCGGATTGGGCGCGGAGCCTGCGCGACCAATGCGCACGTGGCGAGACCCCTTTCTTCTGGACGCATTGGGGAGAGCATCTCCCGGCGACCGGTGCCGCCGCTCCCGGCGAAGCGGCCGGGCAACCCGGCGGCGAAAATCCTGCGCGCCGCCTCGACGGCCGGCTGCACGAGGCTTTTCCCGTGTCGCCGGTCTGACCGCGCACACCGGCCTGGCGGCTTCGGCCCGCACAACGAGCTGCCGCTGTCGAGTCACGGCTGTGGCTGGGACCTGCGGCCCACTCGAGGGCTGGCCCTTCGGCGCTGGGCCGATGTTCCGTCATGTGTGAAGCGCGGAGAGCCTGCGGGGACGGCGCTCGGGCGCCAGTTGTTGGCTCGAGCCGAATCCGAAGCCCACGCGCGCAAAATTGCCTCGGGTTCTACATCGATACGTTCAACCCGAACCCAGAAAAATTCTACGAGTCGTGTGGGTTCGTGCGCTTCGGACAAATCGACGACTTTCCTCTCGGCCACACCCGAGCGCCTGCGAAACGAGTAGGCACATGAATGCCGGTCCCGACAAAACGAAATCGATCGCAGGCGCGGGGCACGGCTAGCGAAAACACTAAAGGGATTGCTTATCTGTTCGCATCATGTTACTAAAGGACATGCTTAACCAATCGGCCCCGCTCGATCGGACCTTTCAGGCCCTCGCCGACCCGACGCGGCGTGCGATCGTGGAGCGTCTGTCGCGCGAGCCCGTCTCGGTGAGCGATCTCGCGCGTCCCCTCGCCATGTCGCTGCCGGCGGTGATGCAGCACCTCGCCGTGCTCGAGGCGAGCGGCCTCGTCCGATCCGAGAAGGTGGGGCGCGTCAGGCTCTGCCGGATCGCGCCCGAGGCGCTGAGCCTCGCGGAGCACTGGATCCATGCGCGCCGCGCCGAGTGGGAGCGGAGGCTCGACCGTTTGGGCGATTATCTCGACACGCTGAAGAAGGATGGAGACGGCAATGGCTCAGGCGAATGACACCGAGGCCCCGGACAGGACGGCACATGCTCTCGCACCGGAGCATGGCTCCACAGGTCACTCCGTCGTTCACGCGATGTTTCGGTTGGAGCGGACCTATGACGCTTCTCCCGCCAAGGTGTTCCACGCCCTGACCGACAAGGCGGCGAAGGCCCGCTGGTTCGCGGGCGGCGGGGGCTACGAGGTGCTGGAACGCGTGATGGACGTTCGCACGGGAGGCCACGAGCGCGTGAGGGGACGATGGGCGAACGGTACGATCTCGACCTTCGATGCGGCCTATCACGACGTCGTCCAAAACGAGCGGCTCGTCTATGCCTATGTGATGCATCTCGACGATCGCAAGATTTCGGTCTCGCTGGCGACCATGGAGCTGAAGCCCGAGGGCACCAAGACCCGGCTCGTGGTCACCGAGCAAGGCGCTTTCCTCGACGGCTACGATGATGCCGGCAAGCGCGAGCACGGGACAGCCATGTTGCTCGATCGGCTCGGCGCTTCGCTCGTCGGCTGAAAGGCGGAGCGCAAACGAGCTGTGACGCTTATCCCCTGCACCATGAGGCTCATGCCCTTCTCGCGGCAGAGCTTCGACCTTATAACGTGAGCATGGCCAAAGGAAGCAGAGCGAGCGAAGCGGCGGTGTCGCGACTGGGGAGCGTCGCGAAGCCGGAGCCGACGCCGACTCTGAAGGCGCCGGCCAACGCCGCCAAGACGCCCAGAGCAAGACGGCCGAAGAAGCCGGACCCCGCCCGCATCGAGGAGATCTTCCGCCGCTTCCAAGCCGCGAATCCCGAGCCTATGGGCGAACTTTATTCGGTGAACCCGTACACTCTGCTGGTCGCCGTGGTGCTCTCGGCGCAGGCGACGGACGCCGGCGTCAACAAGGCGACGAAGCCGCTCTTTGCCATCGCCGATACGCCGGAGAAGATGCTGGAGCTCGGCGAGGAGAAGCTGCGCGAGGCGATCAAGACGATCGGCCTCTTCCGGATGAAGGCGAAGCACGTGATCGCTTTGTCGGAGCGGCTCGTGAAGGATTACGGCGGCGAGATCCCGCGGACGCGAGAGGAGCTCGAGACCCTACCGGGCGTCGGGCGCAAGACCGCCAATGTGGTGTTGAACATCGCTTTCGGCGAGCCGACGATTGCGGTCGATACGCATCTCTTCCGCATCTCGAACCGTATCCCGCTCGCAACGGGAAAAACCCCGCTCGAGATCGAGCGGGGCCTCGAGGCGATCGTCCCCGAGGCCTACAAGCGCCATGCGCATCATTGGTTGATCCTGCATGGGCGCTACGTCTGCAAGGCGTTGCGTCCGGAATGTGGGCGCTGCCTCATCCGGGATCTCTGCACCTGGCCGCAGAAGCGCCTCACGGCCTGAGGGGGTCAGCTCTCGGCCTCGGCGGCTGCCTCGATCTCCTGCTCCTGCTCCTCCTCCTCCACATGCCGCGGACGCGGGGCCGGTGGCTCGACCCTCTGCTTCGGCTTGTCGAGCCCGAGATTGGCGCACATAGGTGTGGGGATCTCGACCTCCACCTCGAGGGTGGAAATCGCATCGCCGCGATCGACCTTGATCTTGATGGCGTCGGAATCGAGCGGAAAATGGCGCGCGATCACCGCCAGCATCTCGTCCTGCAGCACCGCGATGAGGTCGGACTTACCGACGACGGCGCGCTCGTGGGCGAGCAGGATTTGCAGCCTTTCGCGAGCGACCGGCGCGCTCGACGACCGCTTGAAGAAGCTCATGAAGTTCATGCGGCCCTCCGTCCGAAGATCTTCCCGAAGAGGCCTTTCCTGTCGCTCGGGATCGTCATGCTGAGCGCCTCGCCGTTGAGCCTTCGCGCGGCGTCGAAATAGGCCCGCGCAGGAGCGCTCGCCGGATTGCTCAGTGTGACGGGCGAGCCGATGTTCGAGGCCTTCAGGACCTCCTCGCTCTCGGGGATGATGCCGAGCAGCGGGATCGAGAGGATTTCGAGCACGTCGCTCACGTTCAGCATTTCGCCGCGCTCGGCGCGCGCCTGGTCGAAGCGGGTGAGCAGCAGATGCTTCTCGATCCGCTCGCCTTTCTCGGCCTTGGCGGTCTTGGAATCGAGAAGGCCGATGATCCGGTCGGAGTCGCGCACCGAGGAGACCTCGGGGTTGGTGACGACGACCGCGACATCGGCATGGCGCATGGCGAGGGTCGCGCCGCGCTCGATCCCCGCCGGGCTGTCGCAGACGATCCAGTCGAACTTCTCGCGCAGCTCGTCGATGACCCGGGAGACGCCCTCGTCGGAGAGGGCTTCCTTGTCGCGGGTTTGCGAGGCCGCGAGCAGGTTGAGGGAGGGGATGCGCTTGTCGCGGATGAGCGCTTGGACCAGCTTGGCGTCGCCCTGCACCACGTTGATGAGGTCGTAGACGACGCGGCGCTCGGCACCCATGACGAGATCGAGGTTGCGCAGGCCCACATCGAAATCGACGAGGACGACATTCTGGCCGCCCTTGGCGAGGGCGACGCCGAGAGCCGCGGTCGATGTCGTCTTGCCGACCCCGCCCTTGCCGGAGGTTACGACCAGAACCTTGGCCATTATCTCATCTCCCTGCTTGGCTCTTGTCCTGAGCCGTCATCACCATGGAATCGCCGTCGAGCCAGACCTTGACCGCGTGGCCGCGCAGCTCCGGCTGCATCGCATCGGCGGTGACATAGAGACCGTCGATCGCGAGGAGCTCGGCCTCGAGCTTGTTGCAGAAGATGCGCGCCTTCGGGTTGCGCGAGCCCGCGATCGCCCGGCCGCGCAGCGCGCCATAGACGTGGATCGAGCCGCCGGCGATGATCTCGGCGCCCGAGGCGACCGAGCCGATGACGATCACGTCGCCGTCGAGGTTCTCGATCAGCTGGCCGGACCGCACCGAGGTGTCGACAAGGAGCGAGCCAGGCGGCTCGGGCGCGGGGGCTGGAGGCGGTTCCGTGCCGGGGACGGCGGGCGCCTCGATCGGATCCTCCTTGCGGCCGCCCTGCGCGAGCTGCGGCGGGAAGGCGAGGTCGGACCAGTCCGGGTCTCCGCCCTCGAGGGCCATGACCTTGATCTTGCGCTCGAAGAGGTCTTTCAGGAGGGTCTCGACGTCCGGCTTTAGCAGCTCGAGACCCGAGATATCGAGGACGATCGGCCGGCCGGCGAAGAAGCCAGGCGACCTTTGCAGCCACGTATCGAGCCCGGAGAGCCAGTCCGCGAGCGGCGGCTCGGGCGCGAGCACCATGGCGTGGATGGACCGGCTGTGAAATCGGATGGAGGATTGAGGTCGGGCTGCGGCTGTCACTGAGGAATCTCGCGCTTGTGCTCCCTTCATTAACGCGAGGTATGGTTAAGGACTGGTTAAGCTCGGTTAATATTGTCTGTGAATTTCGGCGGGCGAGTTCCTATCTTGCGATCGGCAGATCGGGCAGCGGCGTCATGAACTTGCCGCTCGCGTCCTTCTGGCAGATCGGCGGCTCGTGCGAGAGGTCGAGCTTGTAGGCCTCGCCGAGGCTCGCGAGGTCGTAGTCCGGCAGCCACGAGCAGGCGATGTCGAAGAGGCTGCCGGGCGGGACCGTGGAAATGTCCCAGAAGCGGGCGGTCTTGTCGGCGGATCCGGTCAGGACGCGCGCGCCGTCGGGACTGAAGGCGACCGAGTTGACATAACCCTCGTGTCCCTTGAACGCGCGGATGGCTTGGCCCGTCGCGGCATCCCACAGGCGGGCCGTGCTGTCCCAGGATCCGGTCAGCACACGTGCGCCGTCGGGGCTGAAGGCGACGGAGCCCACGTAGCTCTTGTGTCCCTTGAAGACGCGCAGCTCGGTGCCGGTCGCAGCATCCCACAAGCGCGCCGTGGTGTCGTCCGATCCGGTCAGGACTCGCGTTCCGTCGGGGCTGAAGGCGACGGAGTCGACAGGGCTGCCGTGCGCGGCCAGAATGCGCTTCGCCTGCGCCGTGGTCGTATCCCACATGCGGGCCGTGGTATCGTCGGATCCGGTCAGGACGAGCACGCCGTCGGGGCTGAAGGCGACGGAGGTCACGGAGCCGGTGTGACCCGAGAAGGACCGGATGAGCGCGCCGGTGGCGCCATCCCACAAGCGGGCGGTCTTGTCGGCGGATCCGGTCAGCACGCGTGCGCCGTCCCTGCTGAACGCTACAGCGGTGACTCGGTCGGCGTGACCCACGAACGATCGAATGTCCTCACCCGTCACCGCGTCGTGCAAGCGAGCCGTCTTGTCGTGGGATCCTGTCATGACGCGCGCCCCGTCGGGGCTGAATGCCACGGCGGTCACCCGGTCGATGTGTCCCGCGAGCACGCGCAGCTCCTCGCCGGTCGCCGCGTCCCACAGGCGGGCGCTGCTGTCCTCCGATCCGGTCAGCACACGGGCGCCGTCGGGGCTGACCGCGACGGTCGTGACAGGGCCCTCGTGCCCCTTGCAAGCGAGCAGCTCCCGACCTGTCGTGGCATCCCACAGGCGCGCCGTCTTGCCGTTCGATCCGGTGAGCACCCGGGTGCCGTCGGGGCTGAAAGCGACCGAGCCGACCCAGCCTTCATGCCCCACGAAAGCGCGACTCTCGTTGCCTGTCGCTAGATCCCACAGGCGAGCGATCTTGTCCATGGATCCCGTCAAGAGACTCGTGCCGTCCGGGCTCACGGCGACAGACCACACGGCGCCATCGTGCCCCTTGAAGGTGCGCAGCATCTCGCCCGTCGCGGCGTCCCACAAGCGGGCGAGCTTGTCGTCGGCTCCGGTCACGACGTGTGCGCCGTCCGGGCTGAATGTGACCGATTCGACCGCGCCCGAATGCCCCGCGAAGAGACGGAGCTCGTCGCCCGCCGCGGTATCCCACAGGCGGGCGGTGCCGTCCCATGATCCGGTCAGCACGCGCGCGCCGTCCGGGCTGAAGGCGACCGAGGAGACCTCGTCCTCGTGCCCCCGGTAGGCGCGGACCTCCTTTCCTGTCGCGGCGTCCCACAAGCGGGCCGTCCTGTCGCCCGATCCGGTCAGCACGCGCCTCCCGTCGGGACTGAATGCGACGGCCCAGACGATGCCCTCGTATCCAGCGAGAACGCGGAGCTGGTTTCCCGTCGCGGCATCCCACACGCGGGCGGAATTATCCGCGGATCCGGTCACGATCCGTGTGCCGTCGGGGCTGAACGCGACCGACCATACAGCGCCCTCGTGCCCCGCGAGGACACCGATCGGCTTTCCGGTCGCGGCGTCCCACAGACGGGCGGTGTTGTCCTGCAACCCGGTCAGAATCCGCTTGCCGTCGGGGCTGAAAGTCACGGACGTGACCGGGCTCTCGGCATATATGCGCACCCGCTCGTGCAACCCGGCGAGGCCCACGAGGCCGACGAGGCTGCGAGAGACGGCGTCGAGCGTCACCTCGCGCTTCGGCAGGTCCGTGGCTCCGAGCCGGGGCCAGGTGGCCAAGGCGAGCTTGGCGGCATTGACCGGACGTTGTTCCAGCTCGGCGAGCGCGAGCCCGGTGAGAGCGGAGAAAAGGTTCTTCCTCGCCGTGCGCAAATGCGCCTTTGCATCGTTGTTCGCCTCGAGCAAGCGCCATCCGATCACGCCCACGATCACCAGGGCGACCGCCGACGATGCCGCGAACGTGCGCGACCAGAGGACCTGACGCTTCAAGCTGGCGGCCGCCTCGACGGCGCGCATTTCCTCGGCCTCGCGCGCCTTGCTCGAGGCGGTGACGAATTCGTGCTCCTCGAGCGAGAGCCAGCTCGTCTGTCGCTCCGCCAAGGCCGAAAAGGTGTCGAGATCGGCGCCCGTCGCGAGATATTTGGCGCGCTCGCTCGCGCCGCTCCTCGCCCATGCCTTGGCCTTGTCCATCAGGCGCGCGAGCTCGTCGATGTCGGACGCGAATTTGTGCCCCTCGCTACGAAGCCACGGCCATCGCGTGATCAACGCCTCGTGGGCGATCTCGACGGCCTCGCCGCTCGCGAGCAAAAGGCGCCCGCCGTTCTCGCTCGACAGGTGCGCGATGAGCTTCTTCTTCGCGGCGTCGAATTCGTCGCGTCGTGCGATCCTGCGCGTTGCGCCGCCGAGCTCGCCGCGCCGGATGAGACGGGCGAGTACGGGAAAGAGCAATGCGCCATCGGCGGCGCTCAACCGGCTGCGGACCTCCTCGGCCTCGTGGGCCAAGGCGCCGGCCACGCCTTGCACTTCCTCGTAGGCACGAAGAAGGCTCTTCGAGCGGGCCTTGTGGCGCCGCCACACGCTGTGCAGTGCCATCTGGACCAGGGCGAGGTCGCCCTCCCGATCCGATACGTCGCGTTGGATCGCCCGAATCAGGGCCTCGACATCGGGATCGTTCGCAAAGCCGACGAGGGCGAGCGGCTCCCTCGCGGTCTCTGCGAGCGCGGCGTCGCTCATCCGACGCAGCCGGAACACGGGATCCTGATGATCGACCCAGAGCCGTGACCGCAGCTCGTGGAGCGAGTCGTCGAGGTTGAAATAGTCCGCCCGCAAGGTGAGGAGGATGCGAAAGCCGAAAGCGCCGTCGGCCAAGCGACAGAGGAATGTCGCGAAAGCGGCCCGGGCCGCCTCGGGCGTTTCGCTCAGCAATTCCTCGAATTGATCGACGACGAGAAGAGTCTCCGTCCTCTTGCGATCGAGGTCACAGCGCAAGGCGTAAGCGGTCTCGCCGACATCGAAGATGTCGACCCGGCCACGAAGGTTCGATCGTGCAGTGCCGTCCAGCCCGAGCAACGCGGCGGCGTCGGTCAGCCCGTCCTTGAGGCCCTGAACCGGATCTGCTCCCGGGCGCATGACGACGACATGCCAGATCTTGTCGTCCGGCGCGTCCTTGCTCTCGTCGGTCAGGGCTCCCCCACGAAACGCCGGCACGAACCCGGCCTTGGCGAGCGAGGACTTGCCGGCGCCGCTGTCGGCGACGATCGCGACGAGCTTGTGCTTCTTGAATTTTTCGACGAGCTCTCCGATCTCGGCCTTGCGCCCGAAGAAACGGTTCGCCCAGCTTTCGTCCATGGAGCGCAAGCCGACGAAAGGCTCGTCGGTCAGGATCGGCTGGCGGTCCCATGCGCCGCCGGTCACCGCCGTGACGAGCTTCGCGAGCTCGTCGCGATCGTTCAACGGATCGAAAACCGCTTGAAACCGCTGCGCGAACGCGGGCAGCGCGCGCGAGGTTTCGCTCTCCTTGGCGATGATCGGGACAAAGCGGAACGCGGGGGACGTCGTCGCGCGAGAGAGCGCGAGATCGACCTCGGCCTCGACCCAGTTCACGACGCCTTTCGAGCCGACCAGCACGGCGAAGGCATCGGCATTCTCGAGCGCGGTCTCGAGCTGCGCCCGCCAGGGCTTCCCGGCCTCGAGATTGTCCTTGTCGAACCAGACCGTCAGCCCGGCCTCTCGCGCAGCCGGGGTCTCCTCGATCCGCGTCTTCAGCTGCTTCGCCGCTTCGGTGTCGGCTCCGGAATGTGAAAGGAAAAGAAGCGACATGGCGCTGGTGGCTTTATCCTCAGTCGCCGTCGTCCGCCGTGACTCGGATCCCGTCTCGTCGCGGCTCGATTGCGACAAGTGACTCGAATGCTCGGCAAATGCAACGCGAGATCAGGGACCCGGCGTCGAAGCGGCCGTCACGGGCCGCCGCTCGTCGTGCTCGTGCCGGCTCGACGTCGTGCCGAGCTCATGGACCTCGTCGCGACGGGTCGGGGGCTCGAGAGAGAGGCCGTGGTCTGGCTGCCGAGACAACTCAGCGGATGCGGCCCAAGATCCCGCCGATGGCGCCGCCGACCACGCCGCCCATGAAGGCGGCCGCGCCCGGATCGCTACCGCCGCCACCGCCACCACCACTTCCACCGCCTTGTTGGCGCGCCGCGCGGGGGGCAGGCGCGGTTTGCCTAGGGGCGGCGTGGGTCGGGGACGCGACCATCTTGCGGGTTCGTGTCGCAGCCTCGGGCCTCGGCTGCTGGGCCTTGCCGGGCGGGTCATGGCGCAGGGGCGCCTCGCTCTCCGCGAGGAGTGCTGCATAGTGCAACGGGCCGAGCCAGCCTGTCGCTTGGAGCGCGTGGCTGTTCTGCCAGGCGAGGATGGCGTCTCTGGTCTTCTGCGTGAAGGTTCCGGATGTCTTGCCGGGGTCGTGGTCGAGCGCACGCAGCCGCTGCTGAACGTCCTTTCGTTTCTCGCGCGTCAGGGCAAGGGAGGTTTCGGCCTGTTGCGTGCCGACCTCGGCCTTCAGGGCGTCGGAACTGAAGTCCACCGGAGATTCGGCGGCCGGCGACGTCGCTTTCGAGCCGCCGAGGCTCGCGATCCTGTTCTTCGCCATGCGGGCGAAGGTGCCGCTCGGATAGGCATCGAGATAGGCTTGGTAGTCGGCGACGAGGTTGCTCCGCTCGGCGGAATCCCAAAGCCGCGTTTCCTGAGCGAGCCGGTCCTGTGCCGAGCTCGTGCGGGAGGCAAGCGCGCCTTCCCCGGCTTGCGCCGTAGCGCCCGCCGACGATCCCGGCCGGGGCGGGAGGGCACCGGGCTCCAGTGCCGCCATTCGCGGGTTGAGGATGAACTCGCCGATGATGGACGTGCTGACCCACGGCAGCTGCTTGTTCCTCGTCTCGGTCCACACTTCGGTGCGGACCCGGCTCATGATGGTGTCGATCGAGACGTCCGGATCTTCCAGGTGGTTCAGGAGGGCCTTGCTGAACGGGCTGTTCCCACCCGGCGTCCCGTCCATCGCGGCGCTTTTCGGGTCGCTCGCGAAGGCGATCAAGGTGCCTTTGGCGAGATCGCTCTCGACCCGGCTCAGGCCGCGATCGGTGATCGCCGATCGCGTGTGCGTTAGCGCGAGCTCGGTGGCGAAAGGATTGTCGCGGCAGGCATCGAGGATGACGACATTCACACGCTCCTCGCGCTTCATCTGCTTCAGCACGAGTGTCAGGCTGATCGCGCCGAGGTCGAGATCTGAGGGATTCTTCAGCGCGAGGTCGGTCGGGAGCAGGTAGTTTTCCTCATCGACCGAAACGCCGTGGCCGGCATAGAAGACGAGCGCAGCTCTCGAGCCGGGGATCGCCGCGGCGAACTCCGCGAGCTTTGCGCGCATCTGGGCGAACGTCAGATCATAGCCCTCGATAACCTCGAGGCCGATGCGCCTGAGCGTCGCTGCCACGGCCTTCGCGTCGATGGTCGGATTGGGGAGCGCCGGGGCGATCTTGTAGGCGCCGTTCCCGATCACGAGGGCGATGCGCCGGTCTTCCACCGCCCCCGCCGGAGGCGCGGCGAGCACCGATAGAAATGCAACGAGGGATACGATCGGAAGCAGCGACATCGATTGCTTGAAGTGCCACATGGCCCACCTCGATCCCGACGGCGGCACGCCGCTCGAGCGTCTCGCGCCCGAAAACCGACATCACGCGGCTACCGTGCCACCACAGCGATTCAAGATACACCCGAGACCGGCGAATCGCCAAGCCCGTGGTGCTGCGCCGCGGAAGAGGCTCGACCGCGATCCGCCGAAGCTTGCGGATCCGCTCTCGTCGCGATGTGCCATTCGTCACCGACCGAACGGCCGCGCCTCGTGTCGGTTCGGGTTGGACCCGTGCCGGCCGCGACACCCGGTCCGTGGCGATCCCGGTCGAATTCGAGGCCCCGCCGCCCGGTCGTCTCCGGTGCACGGCACGAAAAAGATACGCCCGCCAAGGGAGGACGGACGGGCGCAGTCTCGCATGGGAGGCGTGAATCACGAGTCTGTATGTATGATAATGAAATACGATAATTGTCAATAAACAGTTACCGGTTTTCCCCTTGGTCCACAAGGTCCGGGCAAGGTCGGGACAATTCGTGCCGCGAGCGAAGCCGGGCCAGGTTGCCTATGGCGGCGATGTCGTCTGCGGTCCCCACCCGGCTGCAACGCGGCTCAAAATCGCAGCGCGATATGGGCACGGATGCCACGCCCGGGCAGGAGGATCTCGTTCTTCTTGAAGGAGGCGCTGTTGCGCATATCGTCGTTCAGGAGATTGCTGCCGACGATCCCGAAACGAATCTCCTCTACGCCGAGGCCCGGCGCGAGCCTTTGCCGGAAGCCGAGCTCTGTCCGCAGGTTGTCGTTGCCCGCGGTCGGCGTCTCGTAAGGCGCAATGAAGGTCTGCGCGAAGGCATGGAGGATTCCGATCCTCGCGAACCACGTGCCGTCCCGATAGAAGAGCCCACCCCCGATCCGCATGGGCGGGATGCGCGGCACATTGGTTCCGTCGGTGAACCGGGCGCGGACATAGTCGTACTGGCCTTCGATCCCCAACATCCCGGGACCGAGGGGGAGCACATCGGACTGGGCCGCCACCTCGACACCCGCGAAGACCGCGTTCTGCTGGGAATAGACGACCTGCTGCAGCTCCTCGCCGGTGCCACAGGAGGAGAAATCGTCGTCGCAGATCGTGCCCGTCAGGCGCTTGTAGATGAAGCCGTCGAAGCGTGTGGTGTAGGCGGCGGCATCGAATCGCAGAGGGCCGCTCGCGCGCCGCAGACCGATCTCGAGGGTGCGGCCGATCTCCTTCGAGAGGGTGGGATCGCCGATCTCGAAGGTCGCCGTCGCATCGTGTGGACCCATGGAATAGAGCTCGGGAGCACTCGGAGCGCGTTGCACGAGTAGGCCGCTGAGGCTCGCCACCATGTCGAAGGGCAGGTCCTGCTGAATTCCGAGGCTCGCGCTCAGCGGCAGAAAATTCCGCACCGTCCCGATCGTTGCCGGCTCGTCGGGCGGCGGAAGGAAGTCCGCGGGAAACACACCCGCCGTACCGCCGACCGAAGCATATTCGATGCGGCCCGCGGCCTGAACCCGCGTCGTGGCGCCGAGGACAAGCTCCTCGAAAATATAGCTCGCGAGCCCGCGGCGCAGCGACGGGGCGAGAAAGGCCCCCGCCTCCCCCGCCGTGGCGATCGCGCGATTGCCGAGCTGAACGCCGACCGCGCCGTTCAGCGGCCCGAGCGGTGTCGCGAAGGTCGTGTGCCGGGTCTCGGCCCTGAGCTCCTGCCCCCGCGCCTCGAAGGTCGCGCGTATGCCGTCGATCCCCTCCTCGTCGCGGCCGATCTCGTCGTGGGCATAGTCGGAGGCGACGAGCCAATAGCGGAAAGCCTCCACGAGGTCGGAGGAGGAGCGGACCTCGCCCCGCGCCATGACCTTTTGCTGCCGGGCGCGGATGCGGGTCAGTGCCTCGGCTGCCGCGCCCCCCGGAATATGATAGGTGGTGGCGAAATTGCTGTAGGCGATCCCCGCGAAACCGCCGTCGAAGATGTACGAGCCGCCGAGCGAGACCGCTTGGCGGTTCTCGGCCGAGTTCGGCTGGACCCCGCCCGGGATCGCATAATTCTGCCCGGCGCGTGCGACGATATCGGCATGGAGCGCGAAATTCTTCGCCCCGGCGTCGAATTCGCTCACGTGGTCGATCCCGAGATCGACCGAGGAGGTGCCGGTCATCGTGCTGGCCGCGAAGCCGGTCGCCGGGATGAAGGTCGGCAGCCTGTTGTTGGTGACGCTCACCACGCCGCCGATCGCCTCGGATCCATAGCGCAGGGTCGCGGGGCCGCGGATGACCTCGATCTGTTGTGCCGCCAAGGGATCGATCGGGACCGGATGGTCCTCGCCCAGCGCGGAGACATCACCCACATCGACGCCGTTCTCTTGAATCCGCACGCGAAAATTGTCGAGGCCGCGGATGATCGGCCTGTCGGCGGCGCCTGGCGCGAAGGTCGTCCCGCTCAAGCCCGGCTTGTCGAACAAGGCGTCGCCGAGGGTCTTGTATTGCTCGAGCTCGATCTCCGACCGAGGCACCACGGTGAGGGACCCATAGGCCTTGTCGACGACGATCAGCTCTCCCGGTCGAACGCCCTCTCCCGAAGGTGCCTGCGGTCGAGCGATCGGGCTTTCCACCGTCACGTCGATCGGCGGGAGCTCGACCGGCGGAGCCGCTCGAGCCGCGGGGACGGTCGTTGCGACGCAGGCACCAGCGATCAGGGTTCTGAGGAGGGTCGGCATCGGAGCGGATGGTCTCACGTTGAGGATGTTATGTTATTACGTACCATCTATACGCGAGGTCAACAGCGTCAGCGGCCGGGCCGGCAGCTCCCCTTTCGTCGTGTCATTCATGTCACAGGCGACAGATGAGCCGGCACCGGCCCCGCGCGCCTCACGCCTGCGCGGGCAACCTCCCGAGCCGTCCGGCGCGGTAGTCGGCGAAAGCCTCGTCGATCTCCGCTCGTGTGTTCATCACGAACGGACCTTCGCCGACGATCGGCTCGTCGATCGGCTCGCCGCCGAGCAGGATGAGCTTCGCCTCCGCCAGAGCCTCGACCGACACCAAGTCCCCGTCGCGCTCGAGCACCGCGAGATCGGCGGCTTCCAGAACGGCGCCGGTTCCGACCCGGACCCGCCCGCCGACCACGAAAAGCGCGGCCGTTCGCGCGCTCGGGATCCGAAGCTCGGCCTTCGCGCCGGCGCCGAGCCGGACATCCCAAAGATCGATCGGCGTGAAGGTCCTGGCCGGACCTTGCTGGTCCTGGAACCGGCCGGCGACGACCCGAACGAGTCCGGCCCCTCCGGGAAGCTCGACCGCGGGGATCGTGGCGCGCGTGATCGTCTGGTAGGCGGGCGGCGCGCTCTTGTCCTTCGCGGGAAGGTTGACCCAGAGCTGGATCATCTCGAAAGGGCCGCCGGTCTCGGCAAAGGCGCGGCTGTGGAATTCCTCGTGAACGATCCCCGAGGCGGCCGTCATCCATTGCACGTCTCCCGGCCCGATCGTGCCGCCGCCGCCCGCCGAATCGCGATGCGCGACCTCGCCGTCGTAGACGAGAGTCACCGTCTCGAAGCCGCGGTGCGGATGCGGCCCGACCCCACGCTTCTGCGCGGTCGGGGCGAATACCGCCGGCCCGGCATAGTCGAGGAGGAGAAACGGGGAAAGCTCGGCACCAGCGTCAGTATAGCCGAAAATAGTCTGCACCGGGAAACCGTCGCCGACCCAATGGCGGGGTCCGCCGTGACGAATAGATGTTATATTCTTCATCGAGCTCGTCTCCAGAAAGTGTCGCCCCGTGGCAGACTCGGTGCCGGAGCAACTTTCATAGACTATAGCTAATACTATGTATGGCTCGATCAAGGGGCGGACCCCGGCAAGAGCTTCTCAGGCGGCGAGGCCGGTTCGCGCCGCGTCGCGGGCGACATGGGCGAAGGCTTCGCGCAAGGTCGAAACACCGGCGTCCCGTTTCACGCCTTCCATTGCGAGATGCTGACGCCAAGTCCGCGCCCCGCGCCGGCCGTTGAAGAGGCCCAGCATGTGCCGCGTCATCGCGTGAAGCGGCACCCCCTCGGAGAGTTGCCTCTCGATATAAGGAATGAAAGCCTCGACTGCCGCGAAAGCGTTCTCGACCGGGCGCTCCTCCCCGAAAAGGACAGGGTCCACGTCGAGGAGCAACGCCGGCTCCTGATAGGCGGCGCGGCCGACCATGACCCCATCGACACGGGCGAGCTCGGCCTGGATGGAGTCGAGGCTGGCGAGCCCGCCGTTGAGCACGATCGGCACATTCGGGACTCGCTGCTTCAAGCGGCCGACACGGTCGTAGTCGAGCGGCGGAACCGAGCGGTTCTCCTTCGGCGAGAGGCCTTTCAGCCAAGCCTTGCGGGCATGCACGATCAGGGCGTCGCATCCCGCCGAAACGACCGCATCGGCGAGCGCGTCCAGAGCGAGCTCGGGGTCCTGCTCGTCGACCCCGAGGCGGCATTTCACCGTGACCGGCACGGTGACGCTCGCCTTCAAGGCGGCGACGCAGTCGCCGACGAGCGCCGGCTCGCGCATCAGGCAAGCGCCGAAGGCCCCGTTCTGCACCCGATCCGACGGGCATCCCACATTGAGGTCGATCTCGTCATAGCCGAGGTCGGCACCGATTTGCGCGGCGGCCGCGAGCTGCACGGGATCCGAGCCGCCGAGCTGGAGCGCGACGGGATGCTCCGTGGGGTCGAAGCCGAGCAGGCGCGCCCGATCGCCGTGCAAGACGGCGCCGGGGGTCAGCATCTCGGTATAGAGCCGTGCCCGGCGCGACAGCACGCGATGGAAGGCCCGGCAATGCCGGTCCGTCCAATCCATCATCGGCGCCACGCTGAACCTAAAGTTTTGATTTAGCGCCATTTTTCTGTAATCTCGAGTTGCCGAGTCGACTCGCGTGCACTCTTATCTACGCTGTTGTTCCACCCGTTTCGCCGCAGTTCTTCCGCTCTGAGCGCACGACGCTCGAAGCGGATTCCCAGTGAGCCCAGGTGCGGCGAAAAGGGAAGCATGTCAACGAGACCTTCCTTTGCCGCAAGGACGCCGAGGACTAGGCACTCTAGGTCGAGCGCCGTATCGATCGCGGCGATCCGTCCATGGGGCAAATGCCGCGCGATGCTCGAACGATCGGCGACCTGATCCAGCTGCATCGCGAAGACCTCCAGGAGGTCGGGAAGCGCATTGGAGGATCCAAGGCGGCGCGCCTGCCCTTCTGGAACAAAGGTCGGGACGCCTGCGAATTTCGGAGCTCGATCGCGAACGCCTAATACGGCATCGTCGAGGCGCTCGTGGCCGGCCCTTCTGTGCCGGTCCGGCAACAGAGGCGAATATTCGCTTCGGCTGCTTGTCGGCGAGCTTGACTTGGTCCGGGTGCCGGGCTCCCTTGGCACCATGGCAAAGCTTGCACCAAGGCAGAGGGGTATCGCCCGCGCTTTGATCGCGGGTCTCTTGGCGTGGGTCCTCGCCGTCCAAGGCCTGGCCGCTGCCGCTTCGCCGCACGCCGGATTTGCTGATGCCGGTGTCGTGTCAGCGGGGCTCGATTTGTGCGCTGTCGACGGCGACGGCGAGAAGCAGTCGCCCGGCCCGCACGACCCTTGCCCCTGCTGCATCCTATGCCCTTCATGCCTTCTCGGTGGCCTCGCATGGATGCCGATGATCCCGCCCAAAGCCGCGGACATCCTTCCAACGAGCAGCGATAGCAAGATCGACCGCCGTCGAGTCTTCGCCACCGAGACAGCGCCTCCGCTTGGTTGGACCAGCTCTTGGTCCCAGCGCGCCCCTCCTGCGATGGCCCATCGGAACGCCTGAGCGGGGCCCTTCGGCGCCGCGCGGCACTACTCTTCCCGAACGGCTCGGCAGTGACGTAGCGAGCGCAAACACTTTGCGCCGCTGCCTCGAGCCGGATCCTCCGTCGCGCGAACGCTCCGCCTTGCGTTCACCTATTCCCCATGGTGCCCGAGATGCTCGACATCAAACGGCATGGCGTCGGCGAGCTTTATCGACGCCACAAGCGGGAGCTCCTCGCCTATCTCGGGCGTCGAGCCGGCCGCGACAATGCCTGCGACCTGCTACAGGAAACATTCGTGCGCGCGCTGCGGCATGACGAGCTTGCGGCGGTGGCCGATCCCCCGGCTTTCCTGCAGGCCATCGCCGTCAATCTTTCCCGGGACTTCGTGCGCCGCCGCGCAACGGAATCGAAACACCTCGAATTCGGCGGCTCGCCGATGGAGGTTGCCTCGTCCGAGGTGCTTCCCGAGGAACAGGTCGAAGGCGAGCAACGCACGAGACTGCTGCGTGCGGCCGTCGAAACCCTCCCGCCCCGCTGCCGCGAGGTCTTCGTTCTCGTCATGCACGAGGATGTGGCATTGAAGCAGGCGGCAAGGAAGCTCGGCATCTCGGAGAGCATGGCCCGGCGGCACCTGCGGCTCGCCCTGCAGCGATGCCGTGCGGCGCTCGACTGAATTTCGCTTCGACAACGTTCCGATTTTTCGTGCCTGCGCGTCGTAGTCTATGGGTGCGCTTTTCGCGCCCGGAAGGGCGCGACCGGGAAGCACACGGGACAAGGCGACGAGCTTCATGAGCGCAAGGGACGACGATATCGAGGGGGCGCGCGACGCCGCAATCGATTGGTGGATGCGCCGGAAGGACGGGAAACTGTCCCGGAAGGAGCAGGCCGCGTTCACGGCCTGGCTCGCGGCCGACCCTCGCCATCGCGCCGCCTATGACGACATGGCGCGCATGTGTGACGATCTCGAGCGCATGCGCCCGTCACGCCCTGAAGCCACTCGGCGTCGGACCTCTACGCGGCTCGGTCTCGCCGGTACGCTGTGGCTGGCAGCGGCCTGCATGGCCCTTTATGTAGCCTTCGACGATCTCTCCGTTCGGCTGCGCTCCGATTATTATGCCGGCACAGGGGATACGAAACACGTGACCCTCGAGGACGGCTCGCGCGTCGAGCTCGATGCCCGATCGGCGATCGCGGTCGGTTACGACGCGGCCCGGCGGCGCATCACGGTTCTCGGAGGAAAAGCGTGGTTCTCGGTCGCCGCCGATCCCGTGCGGCCATTCATGGTGGAGGCGGCGGGTGGAAAAGTCACGGCGCTCGGCACGGCCTTCGCCATCTCGCTCGACGAAGGCGAGGCGCGCGTGACCGTCACCGAGCATCGTGTTCTCGTCTCGAGCGGTGGGCGTGAGGTCGTTCTCGAGGAAGGCCAGGAGACGGCCTATGCCCCCGATAGTCCTGCACGCGCGCCATCAAGGGCCGATGTGGCCCGCCACACCGCCTGGCGACGCGGCAAGCTGATCGTGGAAAGCGAGCCGCTCGGCAATGTGCTTACCGCGCTTTCCCGCTATCGTCACGGGTTCGTCACCTGCTTGAAGCGGTCGATTTGCGCGCGGCGTGTCTCGGGCGTCTTCGGCACAGAAGATCCGCTACAGGCCGTCACCGAGATAGAGACCTACCTCGGGCTGAAAGCGTTCCGCCTCTCCGATTACCTCATCGTGCTCCACGAGTGAAGCTCCCTCCCCCACTCGCAAGGGAAGTTGGCAGCTCGAGCTGCCGGGTGGGGGATAGCAGCCGAGGAATTTTTTTCGAAACCGAGGTTCCGCTTTCCACATCGACCGCGTCGGAGAGATCGGGGGAGCCGTTTCACGCTCCCGGAACTCTCGGGGCGCGCCAATGGCGAGGAATACTTCTCACAGGACCAAGGACATGAGCTCGGTGATCGCGGCAGCGGCGCTCGGCGCCTTCATGACGGGTGTGGGGGCCTCGGGCTCGTCGGCCCGAGCCGCGATCCCGCCCGAGGAGCGCTCCGGCACCGCAAGAATGATCTATCGGATCGAGCCGAGCGCCATGGTGAGCGCGCTCAATACGCTCGCCGACAAGAACGGGCTGCATGTCCTCTACGACTCCCGGATGACGGAAGGGCTGAGGACCCGTGGGCTGAAAGGCAAGTACGGGCTGCATGAGGCGCTCGATCGGATTCTGTCCGGAACGGGCCTCACCTATCGTCTGTCGGCTGACGGCCGCGCGGTGTCGATCGTCCTCGCGCAAGCGGCGACGGGGACGCAGAGCGACGCGAGCCCGGTGGCGCTACCGACGATCAACGTAGACGGTGGTGGAGCGGGAACAGGTGGCTACAGCGCGCCGCTGGTGCAGCAGAGCACGACAAAGATTGCCGTGCCGACCTTCGACCTTCCGATCTCGGTGCAGACCGTGCCGCGACAGGTGATCCAGGATCAAGACTCGATCCTTTTGCAGGAAACGATACAAAACGTGAGCGGCGTGCGCTCGAACAACAGCAACCTCGAAGGTTATTCCTTCAACATCCGCGGCTTCGAGACGCAGAACGTCTATCGGAATGGACTCTTGATCGGCGTCGCCATTCCGCAAGTCTACGACACGGCGAACCTGCAAAGCGTCGAGGTATTCAAGGGCCCGGCCACCTACCTGTTCGGCCGCGCTGATCCGGGCGGCGTGATCAACCGGGTGACGAAGACACCGCTCGATGCGCCTTACTACAGCCTCACGGAGCAATTCGGCTCCTTCCACCTCTGGCGCCAAGTGTGGGACCTGACCGGCCCAGTCGAGCTGCCGGTCCTAGGAGACAATGCTGTGGCGTACCGGTTCGCGGGCGCCTATACGAACGACGGCGAATTCGTCGACTTCATCCGGAACGAGTTTCTCTTCCTCGCCCCGTCGATCGCCTGGAGGATCGGTCCCGATACGACCTTGGTCGTCGACGCCGAGTACACGAACCAGAATACGCAGAGCAATGTCGGCCAGCCGGCGATCAGCTATGATCCAACGGTCAATACGGATCCGGCGTCGGTGAGGCGGCCGAACCTCTATCCCGCCAATATACCACCGTACCGATCCTTCGGCGAGCCGAACCAACCGCCCGATCGCGTGCGAAGCGCCCTGATCGCCTATCAGCTCACCCACAATTTCGACAACCATTGGAAGCTCACCAACCGCTTCCTTGCCACGCGCGCGACGCTGGTGAAATCCAACCTGTTCGCCAACGGGTTCTTCGACCCGGACAATCCCTTCGTGCTCGATCGCAGCATCGGCTATCAGAAGCTGACGGGAACGAACTATTCCGCGAATCTCGATCTGACAGGTCATTTCGACATCCTGGGCGCGAGGAACGACGTCCTGATCGGCGCCGACTATTTCTACAGCTTCTACAACTACATCTTCTCGGGCTCTGGAAGCTACCCGATCAATGTCTTCAACCCGATCTACGGGAGCGTGCCCACATCCGATTTTCGTTCTGCCGGGCCGATGGCCTGGAACGGGAATGCCGACTTTACGGGATTCAGCGCCGTCCAGGAGAGGGATCTCGGCATCTACGTGCAGGATTCGATCACGCTGTTCGAAAACTTGCATGTACTCCTCGGCGGGCGCTACGACCTTTCCGACGTTCATCGCGGAGCCAGCCGAACGACCTTCGCGGAAGTGATCAACCCGAATACCGGCGAGTCGGAGTTCGTGAAGATTCCCTCGAGCTTCGGCCAAGCTGCCCAGAATTTCGCGAATAGCCCGAACCAGCACTACCAGAAGCTCAGCCCCCGCATCGGAATCAATTATCAACCGGTCCCGTGGCTCGCCTTCTACGGGAGCTATACGGAATCCTTTGGTGCGACCAACGGACTTTCAACCACCGGGGCACCGTTCCCACCGCAACTCTCCTACGGATGGGAAGGCGGGGTGAAAGCCGAGCTCCTAGATCGACGCTTGCTCGCGACCCTTGCATTCTTCCAGATAACGAAGGCCAACATCTTGACCCCGATCGATCCCAATGACCCGTTTTCCGAGGATCGCCCGATCGGCAAGGCCCGTAGCCGCGGTGTCGAGGTCGACATTCTCGGCAAGCTTACGGACGAGCTGAACATCATCGCGAGCTACTCGCACATCGATGCCCGGATCATCAAGGACAATGGTGGACTTGTCGGAAACTCGCTCGGGGTCTATGCGCCCGACTCCGGCAGCCTTTGGCTGACCTATGCTTTCCCGAATGACAGCGGCCTCGAGGGCTGGACGATCGGCGGTGGTGTCTTCGCGGCGAGCAACCGCTGGGGGGACGACGTCAATTCATTCATTCTTCCTGCCTATGCGCGCCTCGACGCCATGGCTCGGTACCAATTCCTGGCGGGTGGCGCCAAATGGTCGGCGCAATTCAACATCAACAACATCGCAGACACGCGCTATTATCCGGGCAACGACACATTCTACAACAATTTCGGCAGGTTCGGCATCTTCGCCGGCGCACCCCGCAACATCCGCGCCTCGCTGCGGGTGGAGTTCTGAGCCATGGCGCGCCGCTTCTTCACCTGGCTGCATCGCTGGGCGGGCCTCGCCATGACGATCTTCCTCGTCATCGTCGGCCTCACCGGCAGCCTGCTCGCCTTCTACAGCGAGCTCGACCATCTGATCGCTCCGCAGATCTATGCCACGCCTCGATCCGCCATGGCGCCCCTCGATCCCGCGACCCTCGCCGAGCGCGCCGAAGCTTCGGTGCCGGAAGCACGGGTGACCGGCGTCTGGCTCTGGTATCCCGATCAGGTCCTGGTCGGGGTGACCGGGCGAGTCGATCCTGCGACCGGCAAGCCGTACACGCTGGGCTTCGAGCAGTTGCTGCTCGACCCTTGGACCGGAAAAGAGCTCGGCCGGCGGAACTGGGGAGACCTATCGCAAGGCACGATCAACCTGTTGCCCTTCATCTACAAGCTGCATTATGCGCTCGCCCTGGACATGACCGGAATCTGGATCCTCGGAATCGTCGCCCTGGTGTGGACGCTAGACTGCTTCATCGGCTTCTACCTCACCTTACCGGTCGGTAATCACGGCTTCTGGCGCCGTTGGAAGCCAGCCTGGCAGATCAAGCGTGGAGCGGGCGCCTTTCGGCTCAATTTCGACCTGCATCGCGCCGGGGGCCTTTGGCTGTGGGCCGTGCTGCTCGTCTTCGCGTGGTCGAGCGTCTACATGAACCTTTGGGACACAGTTTACACCTGGGCGACGCGCGCCGTGCTCGAATATCACGCGCCCTGGACCGATCTCGCCGATCGCTCGAAGCCGCGCGAGTCGCCACGCCTCGGCTGGCGCGAGGCGCAAGCGGCCGGCGAAAAGCTCATGGCCGCGGAGGCCTCGACCCACGGATTTGCCGTCGATGCCCCCGTCGCCTTGTTCTATGATCCCGACAAGGGCTTGTACAAATATACCGTGCGGAGCAGCCTCGATATCCAGGACCATCGCGGAAGGACAGAATTGTTCCTCGACGGTGATTCCGGCGCGCTCGTGCTTGTGTTGCTGCCGACCGGCCAATATGCCGGCAACACTTTCACGTCATGGATCTATGCGCTTCATATGGGCAATATTTTCGGCCTGCCCTGGCGCGTCTTCGTCTGCCTGCTGGGGCTCGTGATCACCATGCTCTCGGTGACCGGCGTCTATATCTGGTGGAAGAAACGCCGGGCGCGCAAGTTCTCGAAGGCAAGCCGCGAGACTGGGTTCAGGGACGCGCGTATCGCCGAGGAGCACGTACCATAGCAGCCACACAAAGGACTGCGCGGGTGTTGTGTGCCGGTACGGCAACACAGACGAACTTTCGCCCGAGCTCCAGTTCGTCTCCCTTGACTTGCTCTGTATGCCGGGCTCCCTTGGCACCATGGCAAAGCTCGCACCCAGGCCGAGGAGCGTCGCCCGCGCATTGATCGCGGGTCTCCTGGCATGGGTTCTCGCCGTTCAAGGGTTGGTGGCCGCTGCGGGACCGCACGACTATTTCGCCGATGTCGGTGCTTCGTCCGCGAGTGTCGATCTCTGCGCCCCCGACAGCAACGGCGAGCAGCACTCGCCAAGCCCGCACGATCCTTGCCCCTGCTGCATCCTGTGCCCGTCGTGCCTCCTCGGCGGCTTCGCATGGATGCCGATGATCCCGGCGAAGGACGCGGACCTTGCCGTGCCACGGCTCTTCGGCGTCAGCCCACGTCGCATCGTAATCGTCGAGGCGGCGCCTCCGCCCGGCTGGACGAGCTCGTGGTCCCAGCGCGCACCCCCGCACCGCGCCTAGCGACATCGACGCCGTAGCCCGCAGCTCGTGCGCTCGCCCGAGGGTCCTCCGACGGAACATGACCGGCGGGACCGCGACCCGCATCGAGCCCGCGGCGTTCTTTCCGCTTGCCTCGCGAGCGCCGGCCCGCGCGCTCGCCCATCCCCTATGGTACCCCGAGATGCTCGACACCAAGCAGCATTTCGTCGGTGAGCTTTTCCGACGTCACAAACGGGAGCTTTTCGCCTATCTCGCGCGCAATGCCGGCCGCGACAATGCTCCCGACCTCCTGCAGGATACGTTCGCGCGGGCGCTCCGCTGCGGCGAGCTCGCGGCGGTCACCGATCCCCCCGCCTTCCTGCAGAGGATCGCAACCAATCTCGCACGCGACTTCGCCCGTCGCCGGAAGACCGAGGCTGCACACCTCGAATTCTGTGAGCCGCCCGAGGACGCCCCTTCGTCCGACGCGCCGGCCGACGAAGGACTCGCGCATCGAGAAAGATTACGCCTCCTGCGCGCCGCCACCGAGACGCTGCCCCCTCGCTGCCGCGAGGTCTTCGTCATGGCCGCCTTCGAGGACGTTCCGCTCGACGAGATCGCGAGACGCTTGGATGTTTCCCGCAACATGGTGGAAAAGCACATGCGATTGGCCCTGCAGCGGTGCCGGGCCGCGCTGCGCTAGCATTCTTGCCGTTCGACCTCCCTTTTTTGAAGGCTGGCGCGTCGTATCATATGTTGGCGATTCTTTGCGGGTGCATTCGAAGGCAGGACGTCCGCCGTAATGACAGAAGACGAAGATCATTCGCCTCGCGCGGACGCCCAGGATGACGCGATCTTCTGGTGGGTGCGCAAGACGGCCGGCCCCCTTTCCCGCGAGGACCAGGCGGCGTTCGATGCGTGGCTCGCAGCCGACGCCGCGCACAGGGCCGCCTTCGACGACATCTCCGCTATGTGGCAGGACGTGAAAAGCCTGCGGCCGAGCCGGGCCGGCAGGCCGGCTCGGGCCAACCGGCGGTCGTGGCTCATCGGCGCGGCGACCCTCGGCGCGGCCTCTCTCGTGCTCTTCGTCACTCACGACGATCTCTCGATCTTCCTGCGCTCGGATCATTACGCCGGCACGGGGGAGACGAAGCGCGTGACGCTCGCCGACGGCTCGCGTGTCGAGCTCGACACGCGGTCGGCCATCGCCGTCCGTTACGATGACGCGCAAAGGCGCGTGAGCCTTCTTCGGGGCGAGGCCTGGTTCGAGGTCTCGCCCGATCCGGCACGGCCCTTTGTAGTCGAGGCCTCGGGTGGAACGGTGACCGCGCTCGGGACGGCCTTCGACATGGACGTGGACGAATTGCGGGTGCAGGTGACGGTCACGCAACATAGGGTGAAGGTCCAAAGCGGTGGCGAGAGCGTGATCGTCGTCGAGAATCAGCAGACGGGCTACAGCGCACATGCTGCTCCGGAGCCTCCCACGCGAGTCGATGCGGCGCGGGCCACCGCCTGGCGGCGGGGCAAGCTCTTCTTCGACAATACCCCGCTCGGCGAGGTCGTCTCGGCGCTCGGCCGCTATCACCATGGCCAGGTCTACATCCTCGATCCGACGCTCCGCGCGCGGCGCGTCAATGGCGTGTTCGGTACCGCCGACCCGGTGGCCGCGATCAGCGAGATCGAGGCGTCGCTCGGGGTTCATGCGACCTATCTCACCCGCTACATGATCTTCCTGCACGAGTGACGCCCCCTCGCCCGGCTGCTGCGCAGCCACCCTCTCCCGCAAGCGAGCGAGGGGATCCCTTCTCCCATGGGAGAAAGGGCACCGAAGGGGCGGATGAGGGACCGCCCGAAAAAAGTTTCGCGAGGACACTCCTCGTTTCGTCGCCTGCCGCGTCGGATGAAGTGAGGGGGAACGAGACCCCCACATCCGATGGGGGACGCGATGCCGCAGCGCAGGATTCGACGGACGAGACAAAGCAAAGGCACTTCGATGGGGTCGAGCCTCGCGGCACTGGCGATGAGTGCTGTCGCTTCTGCGGCGGGAGCCCCCGGCTCGACGGCGCAAGCGTCGATTCCGCCGCAGGACGTGGGCGAGGTTGCTCGATCCTACAAGATTCGCGCGGGCTCTATGGCCGATGCGCTCGCCGCCTTTGCCGACGCCAACGGGTATCATCTCCTCTACGACACGCAACTGACCCGGACGATGAGGACGCGCGGTCTGAAAGGCCGCTATTCGCCAGACCAGGGCCTCGACTGTCTCCTCTCGGGGACAGGCCTCTCCTACCGCTTCGTTCGTAAGGGGCGCGACGTCTCGATCATCCTGGCGCAAGCGGCGACAGGGACACAGAGCGACACGAGTCCTGTGGCACTGCCAACGATCAACGTCGACGGCGGCTTCGGTGGCGCTGGGCCAGCGCAGAACCCCTATAATAAGAGCTACGAGTTGAAGGACGCCACGACCGGCACCAAGACAGATACGCCGGTCATGGAGACGCCATTGAACGTCCAAGCCATTACCCAGCAGGTACTCAGGGACCAGCAGGCCATTACTCTGGATCAGGCACTTCGTAACGTCAGTGGAGTCACGTCGGCCTCCGGATTTGCCAATCTGTCCGGCGACCGGACCGCGGGACTCTTCATCCGCGGGTTTCGCGCCGAGACCTTCTATCGTGACGGATTTCGCATCGACAGCACCGGATTCCGGCATGCCTTCACCGGATTGACGCAGCTTGCCAATATCGCCGCTGTCGAGGTGCTCAAGGGGCCGGGCGCCACGCTCTACGGCCTCGTCGAACCCGGCGGAATTGTCAACGTGATCACCAAGGAGCCGCTGAACGCGCCGTATTTTTCCTTGCAACAGCAGATCGGTTCGCTCGAGCTCTATCGGACGACGCTCGATACCACAGGCCCGATCACCGAGGACGGCTCGCTGCTCTACCGATTCAATATGTCCTACGAGAACAATGGTGCACCCTTCGGCTCGATCATCGATCTCACCCACAGCCAGAATTTCTTCATCGCGCCCACCCTCAAATGGAATATCGACGGCGCGACCTGGGTGAAGCTCGAAGCAGAATACAGCGACGACCGATCGAATATCTACTTTCCCACCGATCCGCTCATCGACGGAGTCTTCGTCAATATACCGCGCAGCCGCAACTATGGCGAAAATTCCACGGCCCTTCAAAAGTCACTGTTTACCGCGCTGACCTGGTCGCACCGGTTCAACGAGGAGTGGTCCGTCAAGCAGCAGCTCGCCTTCAACCGAGCGACGCAATATTTCTTCTGGGTTACCAACTACAGTTTCGGCGTCAGGGACGGCCGGGACGTGGTCAATCGCGGGACGGTCAACGACAGCACGGATCTGCGGACCTATTCGACGAATGTCGATTTCACGGGCCATATGGATATTTTTGGAACTCATCATACCGTGCTCGTGGGGGGCGATTTCTACAAGACGATCGCCGCGACCGGTGGCGGGAATTTCGCGCCTCATTCGTTCATCGATCTCTGGAACCCTGTTCATCCCGGCACGCCTCTGCCCGGCGCTGTCCCGGGCTTTCAGTTCGCCGATTCCCTCACCCAGGACACGGCAGGTCTCTACGTCCAAGATCAAATCGAATTACCCTTCAACCTACATGCAATGGCGGGTGCGCGCTACCAGTATATTCGTCAGACGAACGCGTCGGGCGAGACGCTACGGAACTTGACCAGGCAAGGAGACGGTCCGCTGATTGGTCAGGCGGTCACACCCCGGTTCGGCCTCTTGTGGCGACCACAGGAATGGGTGAGCCTCTACGGCAACTACAGCCAGGGCTTCGGCCCGAATGCCGGCCTGGTCTTCCCGGGCATGCTGGCTGAGCCCACCAGCGCCGAGAGCTGGGAGGGCGGTATCAAGCTCGAGCTATTCGGCGGGAAGCTTCTAGCCACAGTCGATTACTATCAGCTCACCAAGACGAATGTTCCGACGACAGATCCGCTGAACCTCGGCTTTGTGCTCCTGACCGGTGCGGCGCGCAGCCAGGGGCCGGAGGTCGATGTACGGGGCGAAATCCTGCCCGGCTGGAACGTCATCGCGACCTATACCAACCAGGATGTCCGGGTTACCCAGGACAATAACCCGCTCAAGGTCGGCACGCGCCTGCCCGGCGTGCCGCGCAACCTGGCGAGCCTCTGGACCACCTACGAATTCCAGGACGAGACCTTGAAGGGATTGAGGATCGGCGGCGGCTATACCTACCGCGGCTCGCAGCCGATCTATGACCTTTCCGGCGTATTCCCGAGTACCTATGCCTTGCTCCCGGCATGGGGTACGGTGGATCTCATGGCAGCCTATAGCTTCAAGCTTCAGGATACCAAGTTTACGGCGCAGCTCAACATCAACAATCTTTTCGGCACTACCTATTACACGGATGCCGTCACCTTCGCGCCGAGGTCCCCGGGGCTCAATCAGGGCTTCAGCTTCCGTGCCTATGGCGCGCCCTTCGCGGTCCTTGGCTCGCTCCGTGCGGAGTTTTGAGCTGTGATCCGGCGCGCCTTCGTATTTCTGCACCGCTGGGCGGGCCTCGCCATGGCGGGGTTCCTCGTAATGGTTGGCCTCACCGGGAGCTTGCTCGCCTTCAACACCGAGCTCGAGCGCCTGATCAACCCGCAGCTTTTCGCCGTATCGAGGCCGGTTGTGGCACCCCTCGATTTCATGGCGCTCACGAACCATGCGGAGGCGCTCGTCCCCAATGCAGAGGCCGCGAGCATCTGGGTGGAGGATCTCGACCAGGCGAGAGTGCACATGCGCCCGCGCGAGGATCCCATAACGGGCCACCCCGCCAAGCTCGATTTCGACCAGCTTTTCCTCGATCCTCGGACGGGGGAGGAACTCGGCCGGCGCAGGGCCGGCGACCTTTCCCAAGGGCTCGTCAACCTGATGCCCTTCGTCTACGAGCTGCATAGCTCATTGACGATGGGTCGAGCCGGCATTTGGATTCTCGGTATCGTCGCGCTGGTGTGGACGATCGATTGCTTCATCGCATTCTATCTCACCTTACCAGCCGGAATGCGCCGGCTCTGGCAGCGGTGGAGGCCTGCCTGGGGAATCAAGTGTCGAGCGGGGGCCTTTCGGCTCAATTTCGATCTCCATCGCGCCGGTGGGTTATGGGTCTGGGCCATGCTCCTCGTCTTCGCCTGGTCTGGCGTCTACATGAACCTGATGGATACCGCCTATGCCTGGGTGACGGGTGCGGTGCTCGACTATCGACCGGTTTGGAGCACGGTTTCTGCATTGCCGCATCCGTTGAAAAACCCGCGCATCGATTTTCGAGCCGCCGTGGTGGCCGGGGAAAGGCTCGCGACGGAGCAGGCGGCCCTCAATCAAATCACTATCGAGCGGCCGGTCGGGATCGGATACGAGCCGAATCGCGGCGTCTATTTTTTCGCCGTCCGCAGCAGCCGGGATGTCAGATACAAGTCCGGCCGCACCTATCTGATTTTCGACGCCGATTCGGGTGCGCTGCGTGTCGTGGATCTTCCGACCGGGCAATATAGCGGCAACACGGTCACTGCCTGGCTCTCGGCCTTGCACGTGGCGGACATATTCGGCTTGCCCTATCGCATCTTCGTCAGTGTGCTCGGGGTCGTGATCACGATGCTCTCCGCCACAGGCATCTATATCTGGTGGAGGAAGCGTGCCGCGAGGATATCATCGGCCCGTCGAACCTGGCCGGGGGATGCGAAAGCCATGGCGGAGAGCCTGGCCAGACGGTCGTTCGAAGCATGACCTTTCCTCAAGAAATCCCACGGGGGGCCTGAGCGGCGAAAAATTTTTCGGCTGCGGTCTGACGTAAGGAGCCCCCTCAAACGTCACAACGTAACGGGGCGTGCCGCCGTGCGAGGGCTGGGAGGATGAGATGCTGATGACGAAGCCGCCTTCGCTCGTGACCGCCCGAAGCCGCCCGCGCCGGTGGCTGGTCCCTGCTTTGGTCGTGGGGCTCGCGATCGCCGTCATCGCGGCGGTGGCCTGGACTTTTCGGAGCGCGCCGGATGTTTCGTCCACGACCTACGAGGCACGGCCGATCGGCCTCGGCGTCGTGGAAAAGAGCGTCTCCGCTACGGGCGCGGTCAAGGCGCTCGTCACCGTCGATGTCGGCTCCCAGCTCTCGGGACTGATCGCCGAGATGAAGGTCGATTTCAACCATCCGGTCAAGGCCGGTGACCTTCTGGCCGTCATCGAGCGCGCGCCGTTCGAGGCCAAGGCCGCGTCAGCCGAAGCCAATCTCACGATCGCCCGGGCGGAGGTGAGCCAGAAGGAGGCCGACGTGGCCAAGGCGCAAGCACAGCTCGTCGAGGCGACCCGCGACTACGCCCGGCGGGCGGAATTGGCGCCGAAGGGCCACGCCTCGTTCCAGCAACGCGACCAATCAGAGAGCCGATATGGCGTCGCGAAGGCCGAGCTCGCGAGCGCCCAGGCGAAGCTCGAAGCGGCCAAAGGGACTGTCTCCCTGCGCGAGGCCGAGCTCAGGAAGGCGCGGATCGACCTCGGCTACACGCTCATTCGCTCGCCCATCAACGGCGTCGTCATCGACCGCAAGCTCCAGCCGGGCCAGGCCGTCGCCGCGGAATATCAAACGCCGGTCCTGTTCCAGCTCGCCCAGGATCTCTCCCAAATCCTGATCTACGCGCAGGTCGACGAGGCCGATATCGGCCTGGTGAAGCCCGGCGCGCCGGCGACCTTCACGGTCGAGGCCTATCCCGACGAGACGTTCGAGGGGGAGGTGGACCAGGTCCGGCTCGCGGCGGCGAAGATTTCGGGTGTCGTCACCTATACGGTGGTGATCCGGGCGAAAAACCCCGACCTGCGGCTCTTCCCCGACATGACGGCGACGGTGCGCATCGTCGGCGCGCGACGCGAGAATGTGCTCGCGGCGCCGAACGATGCGCTCCGCTTCAAGCCGGCGGGGGCGCCCGACCCCGTCAAG
Source organism: Beijerinckiaceae bacterium (assembly GCA_024304885.1). Classification (GTDB taxonomy): domain Bacteria; phylum Pseudomonadota; class Alphaproteobacteria; order Rhizobiales; family Beijerinckiaceae; genus Methylocapsa. The sequence continues at coordinate 666,832 of JALJOM010000003.1, read as the reverse complement.
AGCAAAGCGGCCACGGCCCTGTGGGTTCGAGCTGCGGACGGAACCTTGGAACGAAGGGAGGTCGAGATCGGCCTCAAAGGCGACACGGCGACCGAGGTCCTCGGCGGCGAGATCAATGCCGGGGAGACGGTGATCGTGCGGGCGAAACGCGCCGCGGACCAGGGGAAAAATTGAATGCCGCCCGACCGCGGCATGCGGGCGAAGCCCGTCATCGACTGCATCGACCTGACGAAAACCTATGACCTCGGCGCCGAGAAGGTGCGGGCCTTGCGCGGGGTCACCTTCACGATCCACGCGGGCGAGCTCGTCGCGATCATGGGCGCGTCCGGATCGGGCAAGTCGACCCTCGCCAATCTCCTCGGCGCGCTCGACACGCCGACGTCCGGAGAGCTCGCGATCGACGGGGAGCAGGTCGCCGGAATGCCGAAGGACGCGCTCGCACGCCTGCGCAATCGCGACATCGGCTTCGTGTTCCAGCAGTTCAACCTTCTGCCGCGCATGACGGCGCTCGAGAACGTCATGCTGCCGCTCCTCTACTCTCCACGGGGCCGGACGGACGGCGCGGCGCTCGCGCGGAAGCGGCTCGACGAAGTCGGCCTCGGCCACAGGCAGGGTCACAGGCCGGCGCAGCTCTCCGGCGGCCAGCAGCAACGCGTGGCAATCGCACGCGCCTTGATCAACAATCCACGCATCGTCATCGCCGACGAGCCGACCGGTGCCCTCGACACCCACACGTCGCACGAGATCATGGATCTGTTCTCGAAGCTCCATGCAAGGGGGCTCACGGTGATCCTGATCACCCACGAGCCCGATATCGCGGCCTATGCCGAGCGCGTGCTGCGCTTCCGGGACGGCGAGCTCGTCGAGGACCTGCGCCAGAAGCCGCGAGGGGGGGCGTAACGCCGGCGGCCCAATGAGCTCGACCGCCAGGAGGTCCTGTATGCGAGCGTTCGGCGCGGAATGTTCCCGCCGCTCGGCTCCTGATCCGCCTCATGCAGGAGTGCGAGCCAACGTGTTGCATCGGAGCAACAGCCTTGCCGAGATGGCGCAAGCGGCGCTGTTCTCGTGACGCGATCGGCCACGTCGGGCCGTCTCACGCTTCGGGAAGGCGCTCATCCTCGCGAGCGAAAGGTCGACCGATAGTTCCTTCCCGCACACATGATCCAAAGCGGCAATGGTGGGAGGAAACCGATGAGAGAAACAACGACCTCGAGCTCGAGACGTGCGACCTGCCGGCACGAGCTTCTAGCCACGACGATGCTGGCCGGGCTCGCCTTGAGCCCTGTGTCATACGCTTCCGCGCAGACCGCGACAAGCGACGTGGTTACCTTGCCGACGATCGATATCGTAGGTAAGGACGGTGGGCCGGGCGGCCGCTTCACAGGCTACAGCCCCGACATGAACAAGCCCGCTGCGGCTTCGAAGTCCAAGATCCCGCTCCTGCAATACCCGGCGTCGGTTCAGGTTATCCCGCGAGAAGTGCTGGATGATCAGCAAGCGATCGGCCTCAGGGACGCCATCCTCAACAATGCCAGCAGCGTTGCGGTCGGCTATCAGTTCTATGATCAGTTCATCATCCGCGGGTTCGACGTAGGGGCCAACATCTATCGGAACGGCCTGCGCACCGTGGCCGTCACCAACCGCGAAACCGCGAACCTGCAAGCGATCGAGGTTGTCAAGGGCCCGGCTGCCATGCTCTATGGCCGCATCGAGCCCGGCGGCCTCATCAACCTGGTGACGAAACAACCGCTGCTCACCCCCTATGTCTCGGTCCAGGAGCAGGCCGGGTCCTTCGGCTTCACGCGAACGACCATCGATGCGACTGGTCCACTCACGGCGGACAACACGCTCGCCTATCGCTTCAACGGTGCCTATGTCCACAGCAACTCGTTCCGGAACTTCGTCACCAACCAGAATGCCTTTGTCGCGCCGACGATCAGCTATCGACCGATCGAGCAATTTCGCCTGAATGTCGATGGAGAATACCAGAACACGATCTTCGTGGACGACAACGATGTCGGCGTTGTCGCGATTGGCACCAGGCCAGCGAACATTCCGATCAGCCGCTACCTGGAGGATCCTGCAGTCACGACTGCGCATCCGAACAGGCAGCAACGGGCTTACGTCGGCTACGATTGGACCTATGATATTTCCAGCAATTGGAGCCTGACCAATCGATTCGGCTACAGCAAGGTTGCATACAATCAAGCTATCACCGGCATCGGCTCTATCAACGAATCAACCGGCGACGCGGTGCGACGGCTTTGGTACACCTTCCAAACCCGAGAGATCGTCTCGGCCAACCTCGACTTGAACGGTCGCTTCAGCACCGGTCCGCTCGAGCACCAGGTCTTGGTTGGTACCGATTACTTCAAGTTCGACCAACCTGCCTTCGGCTTCTCGGGCCTGTCACCTTTCGTCAAGCCCGTCAATATCTACAATCCGATCTATGATGGTGTCGGCCTCGGCGGCTACACCCGCGACATGGACAATTTCTACTTCGTCCGGCGCGAATCCTGGAAAGGCCTCTATGCGCAGGACCAGATCTCGCTCGCCGACAACAGGCTGCACATTCTCCTCGGCGGGCGATACGACTGGGCCAGCTTCGGCAGCCGCTTCAGCCCGACCTCCCTCGCCGAAGCGCTCGCGTTTCGGAGCGTCGAGGACAAAGCCTTCAGCCCTCGCGCTGGAATGGTCGTCCAGCCGCTGCCATGGCTGTCGTTCTACGGGAACTATTCGCAGTCGTTCGGCACATCCGGAGGGATCTCGCCGACCGGACTGCCCCTTCCCCCGCAGAAGGGCACCCAATACGAAGGAGGCGTCAAGGCCGAGTTCCTCGACGGTCGCTTGACCGCCACGATGGCCTATTACGACATCGTCAAGACGAATATTCTGCAGCCCGTTCCAGGAACCCAGTTCTCGATCCCGGTCGGCGAGGCCGAAAGCAAGGGTGTCGAGATCGACATTGCGGGACGGCTGAGCGAGAACTGGAGCGTCATCGGCAGCTACAGCCACGACGATGCTCGAATCACCAAGGACAATAATGCAGCCGGAACCTTCGGAAATACGGGTCATCGACTCGCCAACGTCCCACTCAACGCGGGTAACCTTTGGCTGAAGTACGATTTTCTCGGAGAGGCGCCCGGCTTGAGCCTGGGCGCCGGCCTCGTTGTCGTCGGGCAGCGCCAGGGCGACAATGCAAACACGTTTCAGCTCCCCGCCTATGCACGTGTGGATTGCTTCGCGATCTATCGCTTGCCCTTGCCGGGGCCGGCTCTCACCGCACAGCTCAATATCCGGAACTTGTTCGACACGACGTACTATGATGGTACGCTGAGCCGATTTACGATCATGCCCGGCGCACCGCGGACCTTCCTTGCTTCCGTCCGCATGGAATTCTGAGCAAGGGTCGGGGGATCGCTCGATGAAGCTCGCCGTATGCTTCTCCGAAGCCGTCATGTCGTTGCGGCTCAATGCCTTGCGAAGCGCGCTGACTGCGATCGGCGTGATCATCGGGGTGGCGGGCATCATCGTGATCGGCGCGGCGGCGAAAGGCGCCGACACGCGGATCGAGGCGCAGCTCGAGGCCATGGGCCACGACACGCTCAATATCTGGGCCGTCACGGTAGAGAACGCGGCGCATCGCGGGCCGATCGTCGTGTTGAACGACGCAGATGCGAGCGCGATCAAGGAGCTCATCCCCGAGGTTCTGCATCTTTCGCGGGAGGTCTACAGTAATGTCACACTCGTCGCGGGGAATGCGAGCTGGACGACGGAATACTGGGGCGTCGATGCAACCTATGCCGACGTCTACGATATAAAGACGACGGAAGGCCGGTTCTTCGACGAGAGCGAGGTTCGCGCGGGCGCGCGGGTCATCGTGCTCGGCGCGACGGTGGCGAGAAAGCTCTTCGGCGACGAGCCGGCGGTCGGGCGGACCTTGCGCATGGGGCCGGTTCCGGTCCGCGTCATCGGCGTGCGCTCGAAGCTCGGTTTCGTCGGCGGATACGACTACGACAATTTCATCATCGTGCCGATCACGACGGCGCGGTCGCGCTTGCCGCTCGAGGACAGAACCAGCCCCTACCAGCTCAGCCTCATCGACCTCAAGGTTCATCCGGGCGCGGACCGCAAGGCGGCCAGGGAAAAAATCCTGTCACTCCTTCGCGAGCGCAAGCATCGCGTCGGCGGGCGCGAGGACATGTTCGGGGTCCACGATTCGACGGAAAGGGTGGAGCTGATGAATGCAACACATGCGACGCTCAGCTGGCTGCTCGTCGCGACTACCGTGATCTCGCTCGTCGTCGGTGGGGTCGGGATCATGAACATCATGCTCGTATCGGTCGCGGAACGGACCCGTGAGATCGGCCTCCGGATGGCGATCGGTGCGCGGGAGCGCGACATCCTCGCGCAATTCCTCACCGAAGCCATCGCGCTTTGCCTGCTCGCCGGCACGGTCGGCCTCGCGCTCGGCATAGGAGGGGCCATTCTCGTTGCCCTCGCTTCCGACTGGCCCTTGATCGTCACACCGCAGAGCATGGCTGTCGCACTCGCGGCCTCGGCCGGGGTCGGCGTGATCTTCGGCTATCTTCCCGCGCACAGGGCCGCCACGCTCGATCCGATCGTCGCCTTGCGCCACGATTGAAGGAGACCGGTTGTGACCCCGTGTACCCTGCTCTCCGAGGCGATCACGACGCTGCGGCTCAACGCGGTTCGAAGCGCCCTGACCTCGATCGGCATCATGATCGGGGTTGCCGGCGTTATCGTGCTCGGTGCCGCGGGCAGCGGCGCGAATGCGAGAATTCAGCAGCTGATCAAGGCCTCGGGAGCGGACGCGCTCGTCGTCGCCGCGGTCAAGGTCGCCAATGCGGGCGAGCGCCGTGTAGTCGTCTTGCTCACCGACGACGACGCGAAGGCGATCGCAGACAAGGTGCCCGACATCCGATCCGTCTCGCGGGAGGTCGACAGCAATGTTACGCTTGTCGCCGGAAATGCGAGCTGGACGACGCAATATTGGGGCGTCGATGCGTCCTATGCCGACGTCTACGACGTGAAGATCTCGGACGGCCGCTTCTTCGACGAAAGCGAGGTCCGTGAAGGCGCGCGGGTCTTGGTGCTCGGTGCAACCACAGCGGAGAAGCTTTTCGGCGACGAGCCGGCCGTCGGGGCGACCGTGCGTATGGGGACCGTCCCGATGCGTGTCATCGGCGTGCGCGCCCGACGCGGCTTCGTCGGCGGACAAGACCGCGACAACCACGTCATCGTTCCCATCACCACTGCGCGCTCGAGGTTGCCGAAGGCTCAGGCTGCCGACCCTCGTGCGCTCGACTTTATCGACACGAAGGTCCATCCCGGCGCGGACCGTAAGGCTGTCAAGGAAGCCATTTTAGCGCTCCTGTGCGAGCGCAAGCACATTCTCGACACCTACGAGGACAAGCTCGAAGTGCGCGATCCGACGCAATATGTCGAGCTCATGAATACGACTCATGCGAGCCTGAGCTGGCTTCTCACCGCGGCAACAATGATTTCGCTCGTTGTCGGTGGGGTCGGAATCATGAACATCATGCTGGTCTCGGTCACCGAGCGCACGCACGAGATCGGCCTGCGCAAGGCGATCGGGGCTCGCGAGCGCGACATCCTCGCGCAATTCCTGACCGAGGCAATCATGCTCTGCGCCGCCGCGGGCCTGATCGGTTCGGCGCTCGGCATCGCCGGGGGCGCCGTCATCGCGCGGGCATCTGGCTGGCCGTTGATCATCACGCCGCAAAGCGTCGCCCTTGCCCTCGCCGCCTCGGTCGGCGTCGGGGTCGCTTTCGGCTATCTTCCGGCTCACCGGGCAGCAGCCCTCGATCCGATCGAGGCCCTACGGCGCGAATAATACCAATTCTCGCTGAGCATGACCTGGTGGCCAGTCGCGTGTTCGATGGACATGATCCTCCAGGGTTGATCGACGAGCTTGTTCCGGGCGCAGCAAACTGACATCTTGAGATGCAACCATTTTAGAATCGTCCGAGCTCCGTGAGCCCGTCCTGCGGTCGGTCTCGAGGTCCCACGAGATCCGCGCACTCGAAGCAGAGGCCATGGGACCTATCGCGGGCCTGCCGCCTCGGCAGGGCCGGCCGACGTCGCGACATAGCGGATCGCGCGGTGGATGAGCTCCGCCAAGCTCGTCGCCCCGAGCTTCACCTTCAGTTGCGAGCAGGTATTGGCGACGGTCTTGTAGCTGACGCCGAGCTCCTCGGCGATCTGGCCATAGGCCTTGCCTTCGGCGAGGAGGGAGACGGTCTGCAGCTCGCGCGGCGTCAGCTCCGCGACGCTCCCGGGCGCGCCGCGCGCGCCGAGCAGCGCAACCCGTGTCGCGAGACTCTGGCTGATGTAGGGAAATCCGCGACGAACCTTGTCGAACGCCTCCAAGAGGTCCGCTGCCGAGGTGTCCTTCGATACGTATCCGGTGGCCCCCGCCTCGAGCGCCCGGCTGGCGATGAGCGGGTCCGCGTGCATGCTGAAGACGAGGATCGGCGTGCGCGGATCTCGGGCTCTTATCCGACGAACCAGGGCGAGCCCGGCAAGCCCCTTGCCGTCCAAGGCGAGGTCCAGGATGACGACATCGGGGCGTCGGCGCAAGAACAGCCTGTAGCCCGGCACGATGCCGCTCGCTTCCAGGACCTCGCACTGCCCGAGGTCCTCGAGAAGGGACCGGCACCCTTGGAGGACGATGGCGTGATCGTCGATGACGAGAACCGTGCTCATGACACGCCCCTGCTGTCCCGCGGCGGAGCGTCGATGTCGCGGGTCTAGAGCGGTTTCCGATCCGGTTGAATCGGAAACCGGCTCTACATTCTTGTTTTGTCGCAATTTCGTGACGCAAACCGGTGTCCGCTTCGCTGGAAATTGCTCTAGAGCAATTTCCAATGAACCGATATGCGGCTCGCCGGAAAGCGCTCTGACGACGCGACGAGCCCGGAGCTCGCCTTCCTGATCGGGATGCAACAAGTCCTCGGGAGCGCGCAATAGATATGTCGGGACTCCCGAGCTGTTCCCTGGTGCGGCTCGCCAAATCTTCCCGGCCCGCAGTGCATGATATTCCTGCACGGGAATGCCGGGGATGATCGGCACGGCACGCTGCCCCCGAATTGCCTGCACCCCCGGCTGCGCCGAAGACCCGGGAACTTTTTCCAATTCTTCGCGGGAACTCTCCCTAGTATTTCCGGAACTATGTGAATGCAAATGTGCAACAGTCCAATATTATTGCTTACCGCTCCGAGCGCAAATCTTGTGTCGTGCGTCTCGACTGCACTAATCCCGGACCATGCTCGGAGCGATCGAGCTCGCAATGACGGGGTGGATGATGTCGGCAATCGGTGAGCTGAAGAAAACAATTGGTCTTGTGGCCGCCCTCGTGCCGACGGGGCTGGGGCAAGCGGTGGCGCAGGAACGCGGAGCCGCTACGGTCGTGCTGCCGCCGATCGAGGTGGTCTCGACGACGCCCTTGGGCGGCGGGGAACCTCTCGAGAAGGTGCCGGCGCAAGTGAGCACCGTCCGCGCGCCGGACTTCGCGCGGACGCGCTCTCCCAACGTGCTCGACGCCTTGCAGCAGCAGATCCCGGGCGCGGTCTCGATCGACACCAACGGAAATCCCTTCGCTCAGGACCTACGCTATCGCGGCTTCATCGCATCGGCGCTCCAGGGGACGCCACAAGGCCTCGCGGTGTACCAGAACGGAATCAGGGTCAACGAGGCCTTCGGCGACACGGTCAATTTCGATCTCATCCCGCCGCAGGCGATCGCACGCACGGAGCTCTTCACCAACAACCCGGTCTTCGGCCTGAATGCGCTCGGCGGCGCCTTGAGCATCCAGATGAAGAATGGATTCACCTGGCAAGGCGCCGAGGCCCAGGCCCTCGGCGGCTCGTTCGGCCGGGTCAGCGGCTTCTTCGAGTACGGCAAGCAGGTCGGTGACTACAGCCTCTACGTGACCGGCGACGCGGCACGGGACGGCGGCTGGCGCTATTTCTCGCCCTCCTGGGTCGGCCGCCTCTACGGCGACCTCGGCTATCGCTCATCGGACTCCGAGGTCCACCTCGTCGCGACCGGTGCCCGGACCTATCTCGGCGTCGTCGGACCGACTCCGGTCGATCTTCTCGCGCATGATCAGCGCGCCGTGTTCACCTCGCCGCAAACGACGCTCAACGAGGTCGGATCGCTGGCTTTCACCGGCAAGTTCGACGTCAGCAAGACCTGGTCGATCCAGAGCAACTTCTATCTTCGCTCTTTCAACCAGAGGCACACCGACGGCAACGACGCGGAATTCGAGGAGTGCGACGACGACACCGGGTTCGAGGGCCAGCTCTGCGCCGACGAGGACGATTTCGCCTCGGTGATCACGTCGGAGCGACAGCTGGTGATTCTCGATCGATCCGGCCGATCGATCCCCTTCGCGGGCGAAGGCTTCCCCTACGGGACGATCGACCGCACCCGGACTCGGGCGCTGACCGCGGGCCTCGGCTTGCAAGCGACCAACCGCGACAAGATCCTAGATCACGACAATTTCCTCACCTTCGGCGGGAGCGTGGATCGCAGCGGTCTGAGCTTCGGCTCCACGAGCACGCTCGGCGCGATCGATCCTCGTCTCGTCGTCGGAACCGACGGGTCCTTCCCGGGCTCCGGCGCACAGATCGCGACGCTCGGACGCATCGGCTATGTCCCGGTCACGTTGAACGGGAACACCACCTATTATGGCGTCTATGTCCTCGACACGTTCAATATCACGCCCGAGCTCGCGATCAGCGGCGGAGCGCGCCTCAACATAGCGAATATCTCGACGCAGGACATGACCGGGCTCGCACCCGAGCTGAACATCAATGCGTCGTACCGCCGAATCAATCCGATCGTCGGGGCGACCTACGCGCTGACGCCCGCGCTGACGGCCTATGCGGGCTATTCGGAAGCCAATCGTGCGCCCACCCCGCTCGAGCTCAATTGCGCCGATCCCGCGCGCCCGTGCCTGCTCGAGAACTCGCTCGTCGCCGACCCGCCGCTGAGCCAGGTCGTCGCGCGGACGGTCGAGGCGGGGCTTCGTGGGACATCCATTCTCGCCGCCGACGCGAGCCTCGCCTGGAAGGCCGGATATTTTCGCACCGAGAGCTCGAACGACATCGTCTCGCTCGCGAGCACGCTCACCGGGCGCGGCTATTTCGCCAATGTGCCGGCTAACTTGCGGCAGGGCCTCGAAGCCGGCGCGCTCGTTCGGTGGGGCAATCTCGCGGCCTATGCCAACTACGCCTTCATCGATGCGACCTATCAGTTCACCGGCGTGCTCGCCTCGCCCAACAACCCATTCGCCGACGAGGATGGGACGATCCTCGTTCGGCCGGGCAACCACATTCCCGGGATCCCCCGCAACCTCGTGAAATTCGGCGGCGACTATGCCTTCACGCCGCAGTTCTCTGCGGGCGCCGATATCCTGATCGTCGGCACGCAATATTTCATCGGCGACGATTCGAACCTCAACCCGAAGCTCCCGGCCTATTGGACCGTCAATCTCCACGCGTCCTATCAGGTCAACGACAACGTCCAGTTCTTCGGGCTCGTCAACAACCTTTTCGACAATCGCAACGCGAGCTTCGGGACGTTCTTCGAACGCCAGACCAGCGCGCAGCTCGCGACACCGATCGCATTCGCCGGAAACCCGAGGACGATCACCCCCCTGCAACCCCTTTCGCTCTATGGTGGGATCAGGGTCACCTTCTGACGCGAGGTGACGTGCAGGAGCCGGACGGCGTCGGCAGGTCCGTGGACGAAGCCACGCTTTCGCCGTACTGTGCCATTGACACGGCACATGCGGCTGGAGGCTCGTCCGATGCCAGAAGATCGCCCCCCGATCACGAGCGGTTCCGACGGAAGTCCCGGATCCGGCGAGATCGCCCCGGCAACCGCGCCGGGCGAGGGTTCGGTCACGGCCGGGCCGATTCGCGGCATCGGCCTAGGCATCGAGAATGTCGCGAGCTTCCCCGAGGCCGAGAATTATCCGGCGCACGAGTTCTACCAGGCCCGTTTCACGCCGGCCGAGCTCGCCGCTTGCAGCGCCAGCGCATCGCCGAGAGAGAACTTCTGCGCGCTCGCGGCGGTGAAGCGCGCTGTCGTGAAAGCCGGGGCCGCTCCGGGGACCTCGGAGACTCTCGCGGCGATCGAGATCGCCATCGACTCGGCGGGAAACCCGTCGCAGCCCGAATGCGTCATCTCGGTGGATCGGAACGAGACGACCGCGGTCGCCGTGTGCTTGTGGCTGGCGCCACCCGAACCGGCGCTATCCGCGCCGACGCGAGCCGGGAGGCCGCTGTCGTCCTATCCGCCGCTCCAAAGGATCGGGATCCGGATCCTCATGGGGCTCGCGGGCTTGTCGCTTCTGTTCGTGTTCGGCGCCGGAGCCTGGTTCATCCTCGACCAAATCTTCCACTGAGCCCATAAGGCGGTCGGCGCTCCTCGGTCTCAGCTGTTCGGCAAGTGGCGCGCCAGCGCCTCGAGCACGGCCATGCGCACGGCGACGCCCATCTCGACCTGCTCTCGCACGAGGCTCCGCGGCCCGTCGGCCACGCTCGAATCGATCTCGACGCCGCGGTTCATCGGTCCCGGATGCATCACCAGCGCGTCGGGTCTCGCATGGCGGAGCTTCTCCTCGTCGAGACCATAGAAGCGGAAATATTCCTTGGCGGAGGGGATGAACCCCCCTTGCATGCGCTCGCGCTGGAGACGCAGCATCATCACGATATCGGCATCCTTCAGGCCGGCACGCATGTCGTGATGGACCTCGACGCCCATGCGCTCGAGCCCCGCCGGGAGAAGCGTGGTCGGCCCGACCGCGCGCACCCTCGCGCCGAGGGCGCCGAGGAGGAGAATATTCGAGCGGGCGACGCGCGAGTGGAGGATGTCGCCGCAAATGGTCACCGTGAGCCCGGCGACGCGGCCCTTGTTGCGGCGGATCGTGAGCGCGTCGAGAAGGGCCTGGGTCGGATGCTCGTGTGCGCCGTCGCCGGCATTGACGACCGAGCAATCGACCTTCTTGGCGAGCAGATGGACGGCGCCGGCTTGGGCATGGCGCACGACGATGATATCCGGTCGCATGGCGTTCAAGGTCATCGCAGTGTCGATCAGCGTCTCGCCCTTCTTCACGCTCGAGGTCGCGATCGACATGTTCATGACATCGGCGCCGAGGCGTTTGCCCGCAAGCTCGAAGGACGATTGCGTACGCGTCGAGGCTTCGAAGAAGAGGTTGATCAAGGTGCGGCCGCGCAGGGTCGAGCGCTTCTTCTCGACCTGGCGCGACACCTCGATCGCCGTCTCGGCGAGATCGAGAAGGACCGCGATGTCCTGCGGCGAGAGCCCTTCGATCCCGAGCAGATGCCGGTGCGGGAACACGAGGTCGGGTGAGGACATTGCCATGCTGCGATCCATTACGGCGAGCTCCGGCGCACCGGGCTGCGGCTCGCTCGAGGTGCTGTAGGATCCAGCCGGCGTGGTGACAAGACGCAGGACTGGATGCCGCCGGCCTGCCACGGCGGGGAGCAAAGGCGTCTCGCCGGGCGATAGGTCGCGGTCCCGGCCCCCTCGGGCGGATAGTCTTGAAAATGTCGGCGTGATAGTCAGGCTCCCGATTTCGAACGGAAATCGCCGAAACGAGATAGGAACGCCATGCGCAATCTGTTGCTCGGGGTCATGATCGTCGCGAATGCCCAGGCTGCGTTCGCCCAGGACCAAGCCTTCGTCTGCTACTACGACACTGCCGCCGACTACACCTCGGTGGAGAAGGCACCTTCGAGCAGCAAGGTCGGCGAGGTCGCGAGCACGGGACGTTCCGGCGACAAGGCCTATTCCTACGTCGTGTCGGCGCGCGAAGAAACGGCCTGTCCAAACCAGGTCCCGCTCGGGACCAAGCTCGCGACGACCGGCGCGATCGTGCGGCAGGAGTCGACGAGCTGCACGAACGACGACGTCAGCTCGGCGGAACCTGCCGTGCTCGGCGGCTCGGTCACGGTCTATCGCGCGTCGAGCCGCTCCAAGGGCGTCAACGTGCATCTCGTCGCCGCGACGAGCCCCGACACGAATTATGCCGTGTTCATCAAGTGCGGCGAAAGGCTCGGCACCCTCAAGACGGATGCGAAGGGCCGCGCGGACCGCACGTTCAACTTCCGGACGGACGGCCTCGGCGCGGAAATCGCCTTCGAGATCGTCCCGGAAGGCGGCGCTGGCGCCAAGTTGCAGAGCGTGAAGATCGCCAACTAGAGCACTTTCCGATCCAGCCGGATCGAAAACCAGCTCTACATCTTTGTTTTGTCGCACTTTCGCGACGCGAACCGAAGTCCGGTTTGCTGGAAAATGCTTTAGCCCTCGCGCCGCACGAGCATGCCGCGCGCGGGGTCATAGGCGAGGATCGCGGCGGCGAGGAAAGCCGCCGTCGAGCCCGCGACGACCGCGAGCGAGGTCCAGTCGATCTGCTGATAGAAGGCGAAGCGGATCAGCTCGACCGCAGAGGTGAACGGGTTCAGCTCGCAGATCATGGCCAGCACCGGGCTTCCCTCCCGCACCCGCCAGAGCGGATAGAGCGCGGACGAGGCGAAGAACATCGGGAAGATCACGAAGTTCATGACGCCGGCGAAATTCTCGAGCTGCTTGATCACCGACGACAGGACCATGCCGAGCGCGCCGAGCATGAGGCCCGTGAGGACGAGCGCCGGCAGGATTGTCAGATAGCCCCAAGCGGTCGGCGGCTCGATCTCCCAGAAGGAGGCGACGGCGAGGAAGGCCGCGACCTGGAGGAGCGAGACGGCAACGCCCGCGACGAGCTTCGAGGTCAGGAGGAACCAGCGGGGGAAAGGGCTCACCAGGAGCGTGCGCATGTTTCCCGTCTCGCGGTCGTAGACGAGCGCGAGCGAGGTCTGCATGCCATTGAAGAGCTGGATCATCGCGACGAGGCCAGGTGTGATGTAGACCTCGTAGAGCACATAGGTCTCGTAGGGCGGGATGATCGAGACGCCGAGCACCGACCGAAAGCCCATCGCGAAGATGAAGAGCCAGACGAGCGGGCGTACCAGGGCCGCGACGAAGCGTTCGCGCTGATGCAGGAAGCGCAGCGCCTCGCGCCAGACGATTCCCTTCAGGCAGATCGCATAGCCGATGACGCCGAGGCTGCCGCGAAGCGAGGGCGGTGCGGCCGCATCCGTCATGATGAGGCGCCTTCCGGCTCGGCGATGCCGGTCAGCTTGCGGAAGGCCTCGCCGATGGTGCGCGCCCCCGCGCGATTCACCACATCCCCGACCTTGCCCCGGTCGAGGACGCGGCCCACGTGGAGCACGACGACATCGTCACCTTGGTCGATCTCGTCGATGAGATGGGTCGCCCAGAGCACGCCCACCGCTTCCCCCCTGACGAGGCCGCGCACATGGGCGAGGAGATCGGCGCGCGCCGCGATGTCGAGCCCGACCGTCGGCTCGTCGAGGAGGAGAAGCCGCGGCCGATGGAGCAGAGCGCGGGCGATCTCGACGCGGCGCATCTCGCCGCCCGAAAGATCGCGCACCTTGTCTTTCATCCGATGCGCGAGCCCGAACCTCGCGAGCAGCGCCTCCGATCGCGCCCTCGCGTCACGGGGAAAAAGCCCGTGGAGCGCAGCATGGTAGGCGAGATTTTGCGCAATCGAGAGATCGAGGTCGAGGGTTCGGGCCTGGAAGACCACGCCCATCCTGCGCAGGGCTTGCGACGGGGCGCGCGCGAGGTCGAAGCCGAGCACGTCGATGTGGCCGCTTCGCGCCGCGAACAGGCGAGTGACGAGCGAGAACAACGTGGTTTTTCCCGCGCCGTTCAACCCGAGGAGTGCGGTGAAGCTCGATTGCGCAACGCAAAAGGAGACGGACTCGAGCGCGACACGCTTGCCGTAGCTGTGGCTCACGCCCGCCACCTCGAGAGCGGGGAAAGGCGCGGCGTTCGGTGCGAGAGCCTTCATCGCGGCGCGATCGCAATGCCCCAGGGAAAGAATCCGACGGGGATGGATTTCACCACCTTGAGCCGTGCGACATCGATCACCGAGACGTCGTTGGAGACGCCGTTCGTCGTGTAGAGATATTTGCCGTCGGGCGTGAAGGCCAATTGCCAGACGCGCTGCCCGACGAGGAGATATTTCTCGATCCTTTTCGTTGCGGTGTCGATCACGGCGACCCGATTGGCCGGCCCGAGCGCGACGAAAGCCCTTTTGCCGTCGGCCGTGAACCGCAAGCCGACCGGCTGGATCGCTTCCGCGGCGAGGCCCGGGACCGAGAAGCCGATCTTGTCCTCGACCGTGTTGGTCGCGGTGTCGATGACGCTCACCGTGCCGCCGACCTCCGCCGTGACCCAGAGCTTCGACCCGTCCGGCAGATGTTGCGCCGCGCGCGGGCGCGCATCGACGAGGATGTTGGCGACGATCTTGCGCGTAGCGGTATCGATCAGATGCGCCATGTTGGTGGTCTCGGACGTGTTCACGAGAACCTTGCCGTCGGGGCTCAGCGTCATGCCCTCGGGCTCGACACCGACCGGGATTTCCCCGATGATCTTTTTCGTATCTATGTCGATCGCCGTCACCATGTTGTCGTTCTCGTTGGCGACATAGAGGGTTCGGCCGTCGGGCCCGAGCACCAGAAGCTCCGGGTCGGGGCCGGACGGCAGAGTGCCCGTGACCTCGAGCGTCTTCGTATCGAGGATCTCGACCCGATTGTCGTCGCCCGCACAGACGAAGAGGCGATCGCCGTCGCGGTCGAGCACGATGCCCCGTGGGCGCGCGCCGACCGGTACGGTCTTCGTCACCGCCATCGTCTCGGTATCGATGACCGAGACGGAATTGCCCTTCTCGTTCGACACATAGGCGGTGAAGGCTGCCGCGGGCAGCGGCGCGGCGAGGCCCCACAGCGCGAGAGCCGCGGCGAGGGAAACGATCAATCGAGCTTGCATCGCGTCTCCGGACGATCGAGCCCGAGCGTGTCGAGCGCGGAGGTTTGGTGCAAAAAGCCTTCCTGAGGCGAGACGGAGACGATCATGCGTCCGTCGCCGAGCAGGATCGGCTGGCGAAGCTGCAGGTTCCAAGGCCGCAGCGTCAGCTTTTGCCCCTTGAAGGCCGCGACGGAGAAATCCGGCGCCTTCATATAAGCGACAATGGTCTTCGGATCGTTCGAGCGCGTGCGCGTCGCCGCCTCACCGATCATGCGCAGCGCGACCCATGCGTTGTAGTCGCGCTCGCTCATCGGCCGCCGGACGAGAGCGAAAAACCGGTTCTGCAGCTGGACGGCCCCCCACTGCTCGTGGCTCCCGTCCCAGCTCTTGGGCTCGAGCCCTGCGGAGCCCGCGACCGGGCGGGCGTCATAGGTGCGAAAGGGGAGGTAGTTCGCGAAGACCTCGGACTCGTCGGCGGCGAGGAGGACATCGTAGGCGGGCGCGTTCTGCGTCAGCGTGGGGACGAGCCTCTGGGTCTGGACGCTGCCGGAGTCGGAGCGCCGGCCGCCGCCGAGATCCTCGTAGGTTCGCTCCTCGACGATCTTCGCGCCGAACTTCCGCGCGGCCCGACGATAGGCCTCGGCGAGCTTCTCGTCCGCCTCGTGCGAGCCTTTGATCAAGAACCAGCGCTTCCATTGCTTCCAGACGAGATATTGGGCGAGCGCATCGGCGAACATGGCGCGCGAGGGCGCGACATGGACGACATCGGCGCGGCACTGCTCCTCGCGCAGCTCGTCGTCGGGCGCACCGATGTTGAAAAGCGTGACCCCCGCTTTCCGAGCCGCATCGGCGAGCCCGACGAGGCCGGCGGCCGGCAGATCGACGAGGACGAGGAAAATCTTTCGTGCGGCGAGCGCGGCGACGATGGAGGCTGCATCCTCGCCCGGCGCGAGGAGGTGGTCCTCGATCGTGAAGGCCTGGTCGATGAAGCGTCCGGTCGTGTTGTTGTCGAGGGCGGCGAGGCGCGCTCCGGCGATGGCGTCGTCCTCGGCCGGACGATCGAGGATCGAGACGGTTTCCCGCGAGCGTTGGGCGCGGATCAGCGCGGTGTCGATCTGCAGGGTCTCGGCGACCGATGCCGTCGCGGCGGCGAGAAATCCGGCAACGCAAAACCCCTGCAGCCACATCGTAGGGAACCAGCCGGTCACGTCATCGGGCCCCTGTGGACGAACAGGCTCCTCGCGAGACCGGCGAGGGCGCTCACCGCCGCGACCATCGCTTGCTCGTTGGGCTTTTCCGCGACATGGACCTCCGTGCAGCGAGCGTCCCAGAGCGGGATCGCGGCATCCTGCGAGATGGCGACGTGGGTGAGGCTTCGCACGTCGAGACCGGCGGAAAGCGCAAGCTCGAGAAAGATTTCCGTGCTGCGCCGCGAATAATGCAAGATCGCCCCGATCTCGCCGGCCTGGAGCGCGGCGATCGCGCCTTCGCTCAGCCCTTCGGCGGCTTGGGCCGCATAGACCTCGACCACATCGACCTCGTGGCCGGCATTCGCGACGGTCCGTTCGAGATCGGGCTTGCGATCCCGCCCGGCGAGATAGACGAGCCGCGCGGGAGCCGGGAGCGTCGTAGCAGCTTTCGTGGCGAGCTCCTTGGCGTCGGGCGCGATCGAGGCCGGGCCTTCGAAGCCGCGCTCGCGGGCGGCCTCGTGGGTGCGCTCGCCGACGAGATACAGAGGCATCAGCCGCCGGGCCTCGGGCTGCGGCCAGTCAGGCATATCCGAGAACAGGTCGAAAGCGCGCGCGCTCGTCGCGACAACCGCGTCGATCACGCCGGCGGGCCATTGCGCTCCGGTCGGCACCATCTCGAGCACGGGAGACGACAGCACCGAATGGCCGGAGGCCTCGAGCTTCCTGGCCGACCGCATGGCTTCGTCCGCGGCGCGCGTGAGAAGTACCTGCATCGAGCTAGCCTTCGAAAAGTCCCGGCGGAATCCGTGCGAGGAGGTCCCGCCCGACCGCCTCGCCGAGCCTCGGCGCCTCCGTGCACGGCCCGGCGATGCGCCCCTCGACCCACCGCGAGCCGTCGGGCGCGAGCACGATCGCGTGCAGGCGCAGCTCGTCGCCGTCGATCTCGGCATAGGCGCCGATCGGCGTCTTGCACGAGCCGTCGAGGAGCCGCAAGAACGCACGCTCCGCGGCGAGCGCCGCGCCGGTCGCGGGATCGAGGATCGGCGCGACGAGATTCGCCGTGACGATATCGTCGGCGCGCGCGGTGATCGCGATCGCGCCTTGGCCGGCGGCCGGGACGAAATCATCCGTGCCGAGCACGGCGGTCGCCTTGTCCGCGAGGCCGAGCCGCCGGAGCCCCGCGAGGGCGAGCAGCGTGGCATGGACCTCGCCGGAGGCGACCTTGCCGAGCCGCGTCGCGACATTGCCGCGGAGCAGCGTGACGGCGAGATCGGGGCGCAGCCGCTTGACCATGGCCGCACGGCGGAGCGAGGCCGTGCCGACGATGCTGCCCGGCGGCAGCTCGCGCGGGTGCGCGGCGCGCGGCGAGATCCAGGCGTCGCGCACGTCCTCGCGGGGAAGATAGCCGAGGATCGTGATCTCGGCCGGCAGGAGCGTCGGGAGGTCCTTGGCCGAATGCACGGCGAGGTCGATCTCTCCCGCGGCGAGAGCGATGTCGAGCTCCTTGGTGAAGAGCCCCTTGCCGCCGGCCTCGCCGAGCGGCCGGTCCGTGATCAGGTCCCCGGTCGTCTTGACCACGACGGTCTCGATCGCTCCGCACGCCGGGCCATGCGCGGCGGCGAGCCGGGACGCGACCTCGGCCGCCTGGGCGAGCGCAAGAGGGCTGCCCCGCGTGCCGAGCCTAGGCGCGAGGGTCTGCGTCGGGGAATCGGGGCGAGGGATCGGAGGATTTCCTATGTAAGGTGCCGGTTTATCGGCTAGATCCTATTGCAGGATGCGCGGGACTTCAAACGCGGCGACGGCGTCCCGACACGCGCGCGGGGTCCCGTTCGACGATCCCTGCGGTTCCTGTCATGCTGTCACGCCGCGAATCGACCCGCCCGGAAGCCTGCTGATGCGCGTTCTCGGAATTGAGACGACCTGCGACGAGAGCGCGGCCGCGGTCGTGCGGCTGCCGCCGGGCGGCGCGGGCGAGATCCTGTCGAACGAGGTCTTGAGCCAGATCGCCGAGCATGCGGCCTATGGCGGCGTCGTGCCGGAGATCGCCGCGCGCGCTCATATCGAGGTGATCGATCGGCTCGTCGAGCGGGCGCTCGAGCGTGCGGGCACGCGGCTTACCGATCTCGACGCGATCGCCGCGGCGGCGGGGCCGGGCCTCATCGGCGGAATCATCGTCGGCCTGACGACCGGCAAGGCCCTCGCGCTCGCGAGCGGCAAGCCCTTCATCGCGGTGAACCACCTCGAGGCTCATGCGCTCACCGCGCGGCTCACCGACGAGCTCGCCTTTCCCTATCTGCTGCTGCTCGTCTCGGGCGGCCATACCCAGCTCGTCGCGGTGAAAGGCGTCGGCGACTACCTCCGGCTCGGCTCGACGGTCGACGATGCGGTCGGCGAGGCCTTCGACAAGGTCGCGAAGATGCTGGATCTCCCCTACCCCGGCGGCCCCGAGGTGGAGAGACTGGCGCAAGAGGGCGATCCCGAGCGCTTCGTTCTGCCGCGACCCATGCTCGGGAGGGCGAAGCCGGATTTCTCCTTCTCGGGGCTCAAGACCGCGGTGCGGCTCGAGCTCGAGCGGGTCGGGGCGAGAAGCCCCGACGATGTCGCGGATCTCTGTGCCTCGTTCCAGGCCGCGGCGGTCGATACGATCATCGATCGCACCCGTGCCGGCCTGCGTCTCTTCCGCGAGAGGCTCGGCCAAGCCAATGCCATGGTTGTCGCCGGCGGAGTCGCGGCGAACTCGGCGATCCGCCGGGCCTTGATGCGCCTCGGCGGCGAGACCGGGGTCCGGCTCGTGCTGCCCCCGCCGCAGCTTTGCACCGACAATGCCGCGATGATCGCCTGGGCCGGGATCGAGCGGCTCTCGCTCGGGCTGGTGGACGACATGAGCTTTGCGGCCCGCGCCCGCTGGCCGCTCGACGCCAATGCCGAGGACGTGCATCACGGCAAGGCCTAATTGTCGATGTTCGTTCCCGCGAGTGCAATAGTTGCACTTGATGGGTGAGTGGCGTGCGTGCCGACATTGCAACGCTTCGGCGCCATCACCCTGCGCATGATGCCGATGAGCACCGGCCTCCGTACTTCCGCGTCGAAGGCAAGAAGCCTGTTCCTCGCGTCGTCGCGCTCGCCACCCGCGCCCTCGACCCGCCCTGAGATCGCCTGCACAGCATGTGGCACGATCTGAAAATTTTCGTGGTCGATACAGGTCCGCTGATCACCTCGCGGCCGCGCAGTCGCTCGAGGTATTTCGGAGACGTTGCCAGGTGGTGGTCGGCTGCTTACCGACGAGGTTTCGCAGTCGGCTCCAAGCCTCCACTCGTTCCGCGACGCACCGCGAAATCGATCACGAGCGGCCCCACCAATTGCGATACGAGCACGGCAAGGAGAATGATCGAGACCGCCATGTCGATCGATTGATGGCCAGCCGGCGGCAGGTCGCGGACGGCCGGCGAGCTGCGAAACGCGAGGATGAGACCCATCGCGAGCCCGCCTTGCGACGGAAAGCAGAGGCCGAGATAGTGCCGTGTCGGACGATCGAGGCGAAGCGCGGAGGCCGTCAGGAATATGCCCCCGTACTTGCCGGCGAAGCGGCCGACGATGTAGATCAGCGCCGCCCCCACGAGGGCGATGTGCTCGACGGCCGAGAGCGGCAGATGCGCGCCGGCGAGCACGAAGAAGACGATGAACAAAGGCTCCTCGAACGCCTTGATCAAGCGATGCAGATGGTCGCGCTCGGCGCCATCGACACCGTTCGCGACCACGATGCCGAGGGTCAGCGGCACGAGGAGGTCGGACAATCCGAGCGCGATCGCGCCACCGATGCCGACGACGATGAGGCCGAGGAGCATCGCCGTCAGCCGCGACTCCCATCCGGGCGTGCCGTCCTCTATGGTGCGTCGAACACCGAGGTAGAGAAGACCGAGGGCGGCGCCCACACCGACGGAGAAGCCTTCCTTGGCGACGGCACCGAGGAAGGAGGCACCGATGGTCGATGTGGAGCCCGGGGCGGCGAGAAGGGCGAGGACGGCCGCCGCCGTGACGCTGAAAATCAGGATTGTCGTTGCGTCGTTGATGGCCAGGACGCCGAGCACGCGGTCCACGAAGGGACCCGACGCATTCAAGCGGTTGATGACGGCATAGGTCGTCGTCGGCGCCGTCGCCGTCGCCACGGCCGAGACGATCAAGGTGGTGACGAGCGTCGCGCCGGCCATGGCCTCGCCGACCAAGACCAACACGAAGGGGGCCAGGAGCTGGGCGAGCGCGAGCAAGGCGATGCTCCACCCGATCGCCTTCAATCGCGTGAAAACCAATTGGCTGCCGATGTTGAAGGCGATCAGCGCCAGCGAGGCTTGCAGGAAGCCGCCGAGCGTCGTCAGAGTCGATACGTCCAGCACTCCGGTCGCAGAGGGACCGAGCGCCACGCCTGCGACGATGCAGCCGGTGATCCAGGGTATTTTCGCGCGCTCCGCGACATCCCCGAGCGCCGCTCCGAGGACGAGGATCGACCCAAGCAAGACCAGCGGGTTCGCCAGCAGCGCGGAAATCATGCTCGCAATGCCGGCCATAGCGTCCCTATGTTCCGAGAAGGGAAATCGAAGAGAAATCGGTTCCCGACCGGGTCGGCAGCGCGCGCTCGCCATACATCATCTTGGACCGGAGCCGGCCGAGCATTGGAGCGGGCGAAGGGAATCGAACCCTCGTATGCAGCTTGGGAAGCTGCCGTTCTACCATTGAACTACGCCCGCGCGCGGTGCCTCGAAGCTAACACGGGCCGCGCCGGAAGCCAAGATCCCGAGGTTCGGCTTACAGATTGTCGCGCTCGGCGCGAACCACCTCGGCCGGCGTTTCCGAAAGGGTCGCTGTCTCACAAGCCTGCAACCGCGCGCTCATCTCGTCGAGAGTCGGTCGCGAGGGCCGGAACCTGCGCTGGTAGTCCGCGTCATAGAGCGCGCTCTCCCGAAAATCCCTTCGTCCCAGCACCTGCCCGACGAGAATCAGCGCCGTCCGCTCGATCGGCTCCGCCGCGACTTGCGCCGCGATCGTCGCGAGCGTCCCGCGCAGGATCCGCTCGTCCGGCCAGCTCGCCCGATAGAGGATGGCGACCGGGCAATCGGCGCCGTAATGCGGGGTCAGCTCCGAAACCACACGCTCGATCGCATGAATCGAGAGGTGCACGGCGAGCGTCGCCCCCGTGCGCGCGAAATTCTCGAGCGTCTCGGAGGGCGGCATGGAGGAGGCGCGGCCCCCTGTGCGGGTCAGCACGAGCGATTGCGCGATCTCGGGAAGGGTGAGCTCTTGGCCGAGCGCCGCTGCCGCCGCGGCGAAGGACGGCACGCCCGGCGTGACCGTATAGGGAATGCCCTGCGCATCGAGCCGGCGCAGCTGCTCGCCGAGCGCGCTCCAGATCGAGAGATCGCCCGAATGCAGCCGCGCCACGTCTTGCCCAGCGGCGTGGGCGCGGAGAAATTCGGCGACGATCTCGTCGAGGCTCATCGCGGCCGTATCGAGAATCCGTGCGCCCTCGGGGCAATGGTCGAGAAGCGTGCGGGGCACGAGCGAGCCGGCATAGAGGCAGACCGGCGAGGCGGCGATCAAATCGCGCCCGCGCAGTGTGATCAGGTCGGGGGCGCCCGGCCCCGCGCCGATGAAATGCACGGTCATGACTTGCGCCCCATTTTTCGTTTGTCGCATTTTCGCGACGCGAACCTGTGTCCACTTCGCTGGAAAATGCTCTCTATCACGGCTTTCGCACCGACCATTGCGTCACCGGCAGCGCGGGGCGAAAGGCGTGAAAGCCACCGAGCGGCGCGGCGTGGGAAACCTCGAGCCGCACGAGCTCCCCGCCGTGCTTCCGGCAGCGCGCGGAAAGCTCCGCCTCGGTCTCGAGCGTCACGGCGTTGACGACGAGGCGCCCGCCGGACGGGAGCGCCGCGAGAGCGCAATCGAGCAGGCGATCGTCGCCGGCCCCCCCGCCGATGAAGATCGCGTCGGGCTGCGGCAGGCCTTCGAAGGCCTCGGACGCCCGTCCCGTCACGATCTCGAGCCTCGGAACTCCGAGCGCCAGAGCATTGCGCCCGATGCGCGCCGCGCGATCGGCGCGGACCTCGATCGCGATCGCCCGCATGAGGGGATCGCACAAGAGCCATTCGATCGCGATCGAGCCCGAGCCCGAGCCCACGTCCCACAGGAGCTCGCCGCGCCGCGGCGCCAAGGCGGACAAGGTCACCGCGCGAATCTCCCGCTTGGTGAGCTGCCCGTCCGTCTCGAACCAGGAATCGGCGAGGCCGCACCCCACCGGCAGGATCATGGACCCCGCATCGGCGACGATCTCGAGCGCGACGAGGTTCAAAGGGTCGATCGCGTCCAGCGCGAAGGTCGCCGCGGTCGCGGCCGTGATCCTCTCGCGCGGCCCGCCCATAGCCTCGAGCACGGTCACGACAGACCGGCCGAGCCTCCTTTCGCACAAGAGCGAGGCGAGCCGCGCCGGCGTCGTCTCGTCCCACGAAAGCGCGAGGATCTTCGCGCCCGGCTGCAGCTCCGGGAGGATCCGCGAAAGCTCGCGCCCGTGCAGCGAGACGAGGCGGCACTCCTGGAGGCTCCAATGCAGCCGCGCGGCGGCGAGGCTGAAGGCCGAGGGCGCGGGGAAGCACTGCATCTCGCCGCGCCCCACCTCGGCTGCGAGCAGGCTGCCGACCCCGTAGAAGAAAGGATCCCCCGAGGCGAGGACGGCGACCGGCGTGCCGCGGCGCGCGAGGATCGCAGGGAAGGCGCCTGTGAGCGGCGAGGGCCAGGCCATGCATTCGGCCTCGAGCGGCCCGGCGAGGGCGAGATGCCGCGCCCCGCCGACGACGAAGCGCGCTTGCGCAAGGCGGCTCCGTGCGGCAGGAGAAAGCCCCGCGAGCCCGTCCTCGCCGATGCCGATCAGAAAGAGCCAGATCTCATCGCGGGACAGAGCGGTCATGGCTCGTGCAGCGGGCGGAGGGTTGGAAGTAATGCGGGTTCTTCTCCTCGGCGGAACGTCCGAGGCGAGCAAGCTCGCCCGCCTTCTCGCCGGACGCCCTGACCTCGACTGCCTGCTCTCCTTCGCCGGGCGGACCAAGACGCCGCTCGCGCCGCCGGTTCCCTTCCGGATCGGCGGATTCGGCGGCGTCGACGGGCTCGTGGCCTTCCTTGCGACGCAGGAGATCGACCTCCTCGTCGATGCCACGCACCCCTTTGCCGAGCAAATGTCGCAAAATGCCGAGGCCGCGGCGAAGCGCGCCGGCATTCCGCTCGTCGCCGTCGAGCGTCCGCCCTGGTCCCGCGAGCCGGGCGACCAATGGATCGAGGTCGCCGACATGGCTCGCGCGGCAGAGGCGCTCGGCGTCGCGCCGAGGCGCGTCTTTCTCACGATCGGGCGCCTGCAGCTCGCCTCCTTCGAAGCCGCCCCACAGCATTCCTACCTCATCCGCACCATCGAGACCGCAGAGGTCGCTCCGAACTTCCCGTCCTATCAAGTGATCTCCGGGCTCGGGCCGTTCACGCAGGAGGACGAGGAAAGGCTCCTGCGCGCCGCGAAGATCGATGTCCTCGTCACCAAGAACAGCGGTGGGCAGGCGACGATTGCGAAGATTCTCGCCGCGCGCGCGCTCGGCCTTCCCGTCGTGATGGTTCAAAGACCACATCGCACCGGCAACGGCGCCTGTCACGATGCGGCCGAGGCCCTGCACGTCATTCTCCGTCATTGCCACGGCTCGGCCCCGCGCGGCGAATAGACGAAAGGCGGCGCACCGTCGCGCGCGATCACCCGGGTCGCGCTCGATCCGACGATGACGAGCGTCGCCATGTCCGCGCGGCCGGGATCGGCGTCGGCGAGCGTCGTGATCTCGACTCGCTCGTCCTCGCGCCCGATCGCGCGCGCGAAGACGACCGGCGTGGCACCGGCCCTCAGCCTGCGCAGCAGCGCGAAAGCCTCGTGAATTTGGTCGGGCCGTGCCGCCGAGGCGGGGTTGTAGAGCGCGAGCACGAAATCCCCCTCGGCGGCGGCGGTGAGCCGGCGCGCGACGAGCGACCAGGGCTTACGATTGTCGGAGAGCGAGATCGCGCAGAAATCGGCGCCGAGCGGTGCGCCCATCCTTGCGGCGGCCGCCTGCATCGCGGAAATCCCCGGGCAGACCGCGATGTCGATCGCGCGCCAGGAGGGCTCGCCCTGTTCGATCGCCTCGAAGACCGCCGCGGCCATGGCGAAGATGCCCGGATCGCCTCCCGAGACCAGCGCCACCCGGCGTCCGGCCGAGGCCAGCGCCAAGGCATGACGCGCCCGGTCCAGCTCGACCCGGTTCCCGCTCGGATGGCGAGCTTGCCCGTCGCGAATGGGCAGCCGGTCGAGATAGGGTCCGTAGCCGACGAGATCGCTCGCCGAAGCGATCGCCGCGGAGACCTCGGGCGTGATCCAGGATTCGGCTCCCGGTCCGAGACCGACGATGTGCAGGCATCCGCAGGATGCGCTCATCTGCGCCGGCCGCGGCCCGGAATGACGATGAGCGCGAAATAGGGCGCGTCGTCCCCGATCTTCTCGGCGAGCCGCGAAATCTTCTGGTCCGCCGAAGTGCCGTGCTCGACATAGACGGCCTCGGCCATGCGCCCGGCCGCGCTCACGGCCATGCGCACCTTGGCGAGGTTGGCGCCGATCTTGATGAAGACCACCGCGTCGCTCGTCCCGAGATGGCGGACGAGCTCGGCCGGCCGGAGCGTCGCGGGCAGGACGGTGAAGACATCGTCGCCGCAGGCGATCGGGATCTGTGCCGCGCTCCAGCATCCGGCCATTCCGGTGATGCCCGGCACGATCTCGACCGCAAAACGCCCCTTCAGCTCGGCATAAAGATGGATGAAGGATCCATAGAAGAGCGGATCGCCTTCGCAGACGAGCGCGACATCGCGGCCTTCGAGAAGATGGGCGGCAACGGTCTTTGCAGCCTGCACATAGAATTCGTGCAAGGCTTCGGCGTAGCCCGGATCGCGAAACGAGATCTCGGTCGTGAGCGGATAGGCGAGCGGAAGCTCGAGGCATCCCGCGCCGATCCAGCGATCGACGATCCCGCGCGCGACGCCGCGCGACCCTTTCTTCGCGAAAAAGGCGACCACAGGGGATGCGGCGAGAATTTTGGTCGCCTTGACGGTGACAAGCTCGGGGTCGCCCGGCCCCACACCGATGCCGAAGAGACGACCTTGCCGGCGCGACGGCTCGCTCATTCGGCCTCGCTCGCGATTGCGTTCAGGGCCGCGGCGGTCATGGCGCTGCCGCCCTTTCGACCTTTGATGGTCACGAAGGGCACGCGCCCGTCCGCGACGAGAGCCTCTTTCGATTCGGCCGCGCCGACGAAACCGACCGGCATACCGATGACGCAGGCCGGTCGCGCCGGAGTTTCGTCAAGAATCTCGAGAAGACGGAACAAGGCGGTCGGCGCATTGCCGATCGCGACGACGGCGCCTGCCAGCCGATCGCACCAGAGCTCGAGCGCGGCCGCGCTTCTCGTATTGCCGATCCTCGCGGCGAGATCCACGACGGCCGGATCGTCGAGACGGCAGAGGACCTCGTTACCGCGAGCCAGCCGGCTCGAGATCACGCCATGGGCCACCATGCGCGAGTCGCAGAGGATCGGCGCACCCTCCCGCAGCGCCCGTCGTGCCGATGCGACGGCGCCCGGCGAGAACAAGAGATCGGTCGCGACCTCGACCATGCCGCAGGCATGGATCACCCGCACCGCGACGCGCTCTTCGTCCGGCGTGAAGCGGGAGAGATCGGCCTCGGCGCGGATCGTCGCGAAGGAACGGCGGTAAATCTCGGCGCCGTCGCGGATATAGTCGAATCGCGACGCGGCCGGCGTATCGGCGCGCGTCAAGGATTCACGTGCCTTTCCCGTACGATCGTCTCCAGCATGGCGCTTGCCTCGATCATGGTGAGCCCTCGGGCCAGCGGATTGCCGCCGGCGGTCCCGTCCAGGACCACGTCGTAGCGGCTTTCCCGCCCGATGAGAACCACGGGCGTGCGCCGAGACCGCGCGCAGCCTTTGGAGCAGCCGGAGACATGGACCGCGATGTCGGTCGGGGAAAGGCGGCGGACGAAGCCGGCGAGCGCCGAGGCATCGGCCTGCGTCTCGGTCGTGGCGCTGTCGCAGCCCGAGATGCCGACGCAGGCCGCGAGGCCGAGGCGCGGGTCGTTGCGGTCCGTGATGAAGCCGCTCTGCGAGCAAGACGCGATCAGGGCGCCCTCGTTGGCGGAGGCGACGCCGGGAAGGACCAGCGCGCGCCACGGCGTGAGGCGGATCTCGCCCGTGCCGAATGTTTCCGCCGCCTCCGCGGCCTTGTCCAGCATGGGCGATTCCAGGCGGCCGAATGCCACACCGGCGCCGAAGCAGGCGGCGCCATTGGCGAGGCGCAAGAGCCCGATCGGGCAAGGCTCCGCCATCGACGGTCCTTTGCACGGCACGGATGGAAGTCCGGCAGCATTCACGATCGCCTCGGGCGCGACGCTGTGGAGAAGGTCGCGCATGCGTCGTGCCTCCACCGGTAGGCTCGCGGAACGCTGCAGGAAGGCGCGAGCGAGCCGCAGCGCCGTCGGGACGATCTCCTGCTCGGTGCAGGCACCGACGAAGGCCGCATCTTTGTCGCATCCGCCGAGCCCGACCGCGTAGGTTTCCGGCGCCGCTTGCACGAAGCGGATATCGGCGGGGACCTCGGCGAGCGGCAGCAGGCTGGCGTCGTCGATCACGAACGAGAATTTCCCCGGCAGGGCGTGCAGGCCTTCGTCCGCGACGAGGGCCTGCTCGAGCTCGTGAGCGACAGAACGGAGGTCGGGTCGCTCGAGCCCGGTAAGAGGGCTCACCAGCACATTGCGCACGGCCTCGCCCGCGGCGGTCTCGTCGAGAAGCCCGAGCGGCCGAAGCGTCTCGAGAAGCCGCGGCAGGCGCGCCTCCGAGACACCGCGCATCTGGAGATTGCCGCGCGACGTGAGGTCGAAAAGCCCATTGCCGTGCTCGCGTCCGGTTGCGGCGATGGCGCGCAATGTGGCGGCCGAAAGCCGCCCGGCAGTGACCCGCAGGCGGACGAGGAGCCCGTCCTTCGCCGGCATGGGCCGGAGCGCCCCCGGGCACCAGCCTTTGCGTAAGCCGGGTGGCGCAGTCACGCAATGCCCTCCCGCATGGCCGCGAGGCTGTCCGCCGTCGAGTTGCGCAGGCTCCGCCAGAAGCCACGCGCCGCGGCCGCCTCGAATCGGTCGGCAATGGCTTTCGCCGCCTTCGGATTGGTCTCGACCAGGAATGCCTGAACGTCCGGCGTGCCGCAGGTCGCCTCGAACAAGAGCTCGAAATGGCGGCTTTCCACCGCATCCGTCAGGACCGCGAGGGCGAAGAGATGATCGACGACCTCGGCGATCTCGGCGGCGCCGCGATGGCCGTGGCGCAGGAGGCCGCGGATCCAACGTGGGTTCGTCGCCCGCGCACGGACCACGCGCGCCGCTTCCTCCGAGAGGCTGCGGACCTTCATGGAGTCGCTGCGTGTGGCGTCGAGGCAATAGACGGAGGCCATGCTGCCCACGAGCTCCGCCGCCGCGGCGAACCCACCCACATGATCGACGACCGCGTCGGAATCGAGCACATCCGCGCCGTCGAGATCCTGCACGTGGACGAGCGCATCCGCTGCGACGACGCGCTCGCGGAAACCCTTGGTCGCAACCCCGTCGGCGGAGCAAAGGCCATAGGCATGGGACGTCGCGGCGAGGTAGGATTCACCCAGCGTCTCGCGCGTCGCGGTAATGTCGACATCGAGCAGGCGGGAGAGCCCGAGCCCATATGCGCCGGGCGCCGCGCCGAAGATGCGCAGCGGCGTCTCGCCGTCGCGGCGGCGCGTGGCCGCGAGCGGATTCGTCTCGTCGTCCTCGTCGAGCACCGCGACGGCCTGCACGGCCTGGTCGAACAGCGCGATCTGGGCCGGGAAAAGATCGCGGAAGAGGCCCGAGATCCGCAGCGTGACATCGACCCTCGGGTGCTCGAGCCGCGCGGCGGCAAGGATCTCGAAGCCGCTCACCCGCGCCGAGGAATTGTCCCAGGCCGGCCGAACACCGAGGAGCGCGAGCGCTTGGGCGAGATCGTCGCCGCCGGTCCGCATGGTCGCGCTCGCCCAGAGATCGAGGACGATGGACCTCGGCCATTCGCCGTGGTCCTGGGCATAGCGCGTCACGAGCTCGTGGGCGGCACGCCGTCCGATCTCGCACGCCGTGCGGGTCGGAACCGCGCGGGGATCGGTCCCGTAGAGGTTGCGACCGG
This sequence comes from Beijerinckiaceae bacterium, assembly GCA_024304885.1. Taxonomy (GTDB): domain Bacteria; phylum Pseudomonadota; class Alphaproteobacteria; order Rhizobiales; family Beijerinckiaceae; genus Methylocapsa. The sequence continues at coordinate 638,391 of JALJOM010000003.1, read as the reverse complement.
TAGGCAGCACGTCGAGACGCCCGCGGGCGGGGGCGCCGCCCGGGCCTGGGTGCACGAAACGCCCGTCGAGGGCGGCGACGAGGGCCTCGCGCTCGGCGGGACCACACGAGTCGATGAGCTCGAGAGCGCGGTCCTGCGCTTCGAGGGGCGCGAAGCAGGCGGCCGTCGCGTCGCGGAGCGTCCCTCTCGGCGATTGCCCGAAGACATGGAGACCGTCGGCGATCCGCATGTCCTTCAGGTCGCAGAGAAAGGCATCGAGGCGGGAGAGTGCCGTCATGGGTGCGGCGCCGTCTGCGACGCCGCTGTCGTGCAACAGGCCGGTCGCCTCGGCGCGATCCAGGATCGCGCGAACGAGAAGCTTCGCGCGTCTCGGATCGAGCGTCTCGGCCGCGGCATATTCGTCGAGGAGCGCCTCGATCTCCTGCGCCGCACCGTGGGATCCCGCCCTCGTCAGCGGGGGCGTGAGATGGCCGATGGCGAGCGCCGCGATACGGCGCTTGGCCTGCGCCGCCTCTCCCGGATTGCTGACGATGAAGGGATAGATCACCGGCAAGGGCCCGAGCACCACCTCCGGCGCGCAGGCATCCGACAACGCCACCGCCTTGCCGGGCAGCCATTCGAGCGTGCCATGGGTGCCGCAATGGATCAAGGCATGGAGCCCGGCCGAGCGGCGCAACCACACGTAGAATGCCACATAGGCATGGCACGGCGGCAGGGCGACATCGTGGTAGTCGGCCTTGTGGCTCGTGGCCTTGCCGCGGCAGGGCTGCAGCGCAACGAGCAGGTTGCCGGAGTGGAGGACGGAGAAGGTGAAGCCGCCAGCCGCCACCTGTGGGTCCGCCTCGGGCGGACCCCAATGCGTGGTGACGGACTCCACGAAAGCAGCCGGCATTGCGGCGAGCGCCCGCGCATAGTCCACGAGGCTCAGCCGCTCCGTCGAGACGCCGTCCTCGAGCTGGCGCATCAGCGAGTCGGCAGGGGGCAGCGACCCGATGGTGTAGCTTTCCTCGCGCAAGAGATCGGCGATCGCATGGACGCTTCTCGGCGTGTCGAGCCCGACCGCGAAGCCCCCGCGCCCGCCTTTCGCCGGATAGTCGGAGAGGATGCAGGCGAGCCGTCGGTCGGCGCGCGGCGTCTTGCGCAGCCTCACCCAGGCGGCGGCGAGATCCGCGACGAAAGCGACCCGCGACGGCAAGGCCTCGTGGACCATGGGCGTGTATTCGAGCGCGTCGTCGCGCGCGGCCGGCGCCTTGCAGGAGATCGCCCGCGTGACGAGGCGCCCGTCCATCTCGGGCAGGACGATATTCATGGCGAGATCCGCGGCCGAGAGCCCGCGCGGATCGGATGTCCAGCGCTCCTGTGTCGAGCCGGCGAGGACGGCCTGGAGCACCGGGGCGTCGGCGAGATCGAGCACGCTCCCCACATCGTCGAGGCGGGCGGAAAACCCCGTCGTGTTGAGAACCACATCAGGACGTTGCCGCGCGATCTCGGTACCCACGACGGCAATGGCATCGGCGTCCTTGAGGCTCGTGACGGTGAGCACGTCCACCGAAAGACCGCGCGCCGACAAGGCGTCGGCGAGCGCGAGGATCGGCGCCGTGTCGCCGGCCTGCAGGAGCGAGCGATAGAAGAGGATCAGAGCCCTGCCCTTGCTCAGCGCGGCGGCGCGGCACCCGGCCTCGAAGCGCCCGGCGGCGGGAACGGCCAGGACGCCGGGCTCCCGGTAGGATCCCGCAGGGTCGAGCTTGCCTTCGATCCAGGCCAAGAACTCCGCGATCCCAGCGACGCCGCCCTCCCGGAAGGCGGCGCTGATCGCGCGCAAATCCGCGATCGGCAGGGTCGAGGCCGCGTCGAGCCGCGTATCGTCGGAGGCGTCGCCGGGAACTACCGCGAGCGCGAAGCCCTCGCGCCGTGCCGCGCCGGACAGCTCCTCGACACCATAGCGCCAATAATCGAGCCCGCCGAGCAGGCGCACGAGGACGAAGCGCGCCTTCGCGGCGACGGTCTCGAGATAGAGATCGACCGAATAGGGATGCTTCAGCTCACCGAGATGGGCGAGGCGCAGGCTCGGCGCGCCCGGGGGACGAAGCTTCGCGGCGGCCGCGACCGTTGCGAGGTCCGCATCGGAGAAGGACAGGACGACGATGTCGGCCGGGGTCTGGCAAAGGTCCCTCGCCGTTTCGGCCTCGTCGAGCGAGCGCGTCTCGGCGCGCAAAAGATGCACGTCAGGCGTCCACGGGCGCTGCGAGGCGCGCGATCTCGGTTCCGATCGCGGCGATGTCGAGGCCTTTCTCGCCGATGATCACGAGGCGCCCGCGCCGCGGCACGTCCGCGCGCCATGCCTGGTCGAACTGGCCCTGGAACCGTGTGCCGACGCCCTGCACGAGCAGGCGCATGGGCTTCGCCCGCACCTCGAGGAAGCCCTTGATTCGCAGCACGTCGTGGCGCGCCGCGATCTCCGCGAGACCTTTCAGGAACGGGCCTTGCGCCTCGATCGCGCCGATCTCGACGACGAAGGTCGCAAAATCGTCGTGGTCGTGGTCGGTCTCGGCGTCATGGTGCGAAGGCCGGGACGCGAGATCGTCCTCGGCGCGGGCGTCGAGGCCGAGCAGGATCTCGACGTCGATCTCGCCTTCGCGTGTCGGCACGATCTTCACGGCCCGCGGGACGCGCGCGGCGATCTCCTCGGCGATCGCGCGCTGCGCCTCGACGCTCACGAGATCGGCCTTGTTGAGGAGGACGAGATCGGCGCAGAGCAGCTGATCCTCGTAGACCTCCTCGAGCGGGTTCTCGTGGGCGATCGACGGATCGGCCCCACGCTGGAGCTGGAGCCGTTCCGGATCCTCGGCGAACCGTCCCGCGGCCACGGCGGCCCCGTCCACCACGGCGATGACGCCATCGACGGTGAGGCGGGCGCGGATTTGCGGCCAGTCGAAGGCCTTGACGAGCGGCTTCGGCAAAGCGAGGCCGGAGGTCTCGATCACGATATGATCCGGACGCGGATCGAGCGCGAGCAGCTTCTCGATCGCCGGCAGGAAATCATCGGCGACCGTGCAGCAGATACAGCCGTTGGCGAGCTCGATGATCTCGTCGGCGCCGCAGGCCGGGGCACCACAGCTTTTCAGAATCTCGCCGTCGATGCCGACATCGCCGAACTCGTTGATGACGAGCGCGAGGCGACGTCCTTTGGCGTTTTGCAGAACGTGACGGATCAGCGTGGTTTTTCCCGCGCCGAGAAAGCCCGTGATGATGGTCGCCGGGATTTTCGCGAAAGGGTTCACGTCGGCATCCGATTGGTCACGGACGCGAGCGCGCACTCGCGCCGGCACCGCAGGTTGCGGCCCGCCTCCCGGTGGTTGTCGGCAGGCACCCTGTCCGGGCGACGGGTCGTCTCCGTGCGCGTTCCCGAATTGCCCATTGCCGAGGCCGGTCCGGGGCACTCTGCGGAGGGTCGGAAAAACCGTCGGCGCATGCCCGACGAGGCTCGAAACGCGCGCGCCTTCGCCCGTGCGCCTCTCCGGAGAGACCGCCGCGCTGCCGGACACTAGCGGGACCGCCGCGCGAGTCAATCGGCACCCAATCTTGGGCCGGGACGCCGGTCGATGCCCCGGCGCGGCCCCGACATGAAATCCAGGATGGAAAAGAGCCGAGTGACACCTACCAAAGGCGCATCTCGATTCGGCGCGCTTCAAGCTGCAGGCGCCCGATTGCACCCACGCCCTCGCCAAGGCGATGCGTGCAGGGCTGATTCGTTGACAGGTCCAGCGCCCGGGCGGATCCGCGATCGTACCCGATACCGCTCGTGACTACCCGCTTGCGTTTCCGCCGGATCGGAAACCGCTCTACATTGGTGATTTCTCGCATTTTCGCGATGCGAACCGGCATCCGGTTCGCTGGAAAATGCCCTAGGCCTTGCGCCGCAGCCGAACGACCACGTCGACCCGGACGACCTCGTAGCCGTCCGGCGCTTCGATCGCCGTACCCGGTCCGGCGAAGGCCCCCGGGATATCTTCGACCGTTGCGGTCTCCTCGTAAAAGAAATGGGCGTGGTCGGTCGTATTGGTGTCGAAGATCGTCTTGGTCCCTTCGATCGGGAGCGCACGGACGAGGCCGACATCGGCGAAAAGGTTGAGAACATTGTAGATGGTCGCGAGGGAGGCCGGCATTTTCGCGGCTTTCGCCTCGGCCGCCAAGGCATCCGCGGTCAAATGCCGATGCCCTCCGCCGAACAGGAGCTTGGCCAAGCCGAGCCGTTGCCGCGTCGCGCGAAGCCCGTAGCGCTCCATCAGCGCGCGGCCCTGGCGCCCACCCGTCGCGAGGGCGGCGGGGAGCGCGGTCGGAGCTACCGACGTTACGTCCTCGGCCCGAGAAGACAAGTCAGAATAAGCTTCCATGGTGTCGGTCCCCGGTGTCGGTCCCCGCGGCACCGGCTCCCGTCCGAGGGCCGCCGGCGCCATTTACGATCGTGCCGCGGCAGGAGCCCGAGTTTCGTCCGGGTAGCGCAGCTCGGCTATAAAAATTAGCCTTCACTAACTTATGTGTCAACCTGGTGACGCGATCCGGCCGGCGCGAGGGGGGTGTTCGAATCGGGCGCGCGATCGGCTATTCTTCGTCGCACGAGAATGCACCCGCGCGTCTGCGGGCGCGATTCGCCAGCGTCGAGGAGCCCGCGATGAACGCGATCGACAACGAGAAGCAAGCCGTCGTCCGGCTTGCCGAGCGGTTCGGACGCGTGCGCGACGCGCACCAGCGGGAGCAAGCGGAGGATTATGTCGAGCTGATCGCCGACTTGATCGACGGGCATGGCGAGGCGCGGGTCGTCGACCTCGCCGGACGCCTCGGCGTCACAAATGCGACGGTCAACAACACGATCCACCGCCTCCAGCGCGACGGGCTCGTGACGTCGAAGCCCTATCGGTCGATCTTCCTGACCGAGGAGGGCCGCAAGCTCGCGGAGAGCGCGCGCGAGCGCCACCGGATCGTTCGTGCCTTTCTCGTCGCGCTCGGGGTCGATGCGGACTCCGCGGAAGCCGACGCGGAAGGGATCGAGCATCACGTGAGCGACGCGACGCTCGACGCCTTCCGCCGCTACCTCGGTCATGCCGACGCGCGCGAGGCAAAGCCCGGATCTTTTCGCGGCGCACGACAAGGCGGAGCATAGGGCCGGCCGCGGTGCCGCCGCGGCGCGACTACGGCAGAGGCGGCCGCTGTCGGGGACGCCTCGCGCCTTGGTCTTTCCTGCAATCCCCATGCAAAGGCTCCCGGATGGCGTCCCCGACGACGTCGCTCTGGAACCTGCGCAAGAATCTGTCGAACGCCGAGCGTGGCGCGAATCCTCTCCTCGGAAGAGGGTTCGCACCGCGCCTCGATTGGGTCCTGACCCCAGGTGGGTCGGCAGCGCGAGCAAACACCACCGCCCGAGCATAGGATTCGATGCACCAGCAGTTCGTCAGGACTATCGGCTGGTCGAGAGCACGCTCGGGAGCCGTGCGCCCGAAGCGACCCATTGCTCATAGGTTTGGAAGGTCAGGCCGAGCCTTTCATAGGACACCCTCAGATAGCCGTCTTTTCCGCGTGCAACGGCGTCCGGCGCGATTTTCTCGACCTCCTGCGCGATCACGCCGACATAGGGGCGTTCCTCGCCATTGTAGGTGAAGCGGTAGAAGCCGAGACCATTGTCGAGGCGGCCGATGAGCACGATGTCGTGCTTCAGCCGGAGATCGGACCGGCGCCCGCCCCCGCGGAAGCCACCACCGCCACCCCGGAATCCACCGCCCCCGTGGTACCCGCCGCCGCCGAACCGCGCGCCGGCGCCCTGGAAGCTTCTGTAGCCTCCGCCTGCCGGCCGAGCAGCGGGCCTGCTCGCCGCGGGTTTCGCTACGGGTCGGGCGGCCGGACGTGTCGCCGGCCTTGCGGCGGGGCGCGCCGCGGGCCGCGCCGCAGGTCGCGTCGCCGGCGTCGGACGCGCGATGGGCTTGCCGGCGCCGCCGATCCCGGCTCCAGGGCGCCCCCCGATGCCACCCGGTCCCGCAGGACCGCCGACCCCGCCGCCGAGGCCCGGACGCCCGCCGACTCCATCTCCTGGTCCTGGCCGCCCGCCGATACCGCCCCCGGGTCCCGGACGTCCGCCGGGCCTGTAGCGATCGCCGTCCGGGCGCCAGGGCCTGTCGCCGACGCCGATGTTGCCGCCACCACCGACCGGCATTCCGGGGCGCCAGCCCGGAGAGGGCGGACGCCATCCGGGATAGCCCGGCCAGACCGGCCGGTAGAAGGCCCCCGTGCGCCAATTCCAATAGCTGTTCCGCCACATCGACCCGATCGCGACCGCGGCGCCGAAGCCGATGACCCCGGCGGCGATCGCGGCGCCGAGGCCGGGATCATAGGCCAACGCCGGGTCGTAGGACGGAACATAGACGAGCGAGGGATCGACGGGTTCGATCACAACGTCCTCGCGGCCGTCCTGCGCGAGCAGCGTGACCTTCTGCTGCTCGGTGGAGACGAGAGTCCCGGCTTGCCGGGCCTTCCTGCGCAAGAGCTGGATGACCCTCGCGACATCCTCCGGCTGGTTGACGATCGCGTCGCCGAGATCGCTGGTCCACTCGAGATCGTCGCTGAGCTTTCGGAGCACGGTCGGAAAGCGCAGCATGGCCTTCACCGACGGATCCCAATCCTTGGCGTCGGCTCCCGAGAAATCCCCCTTGGCGGCGGCGGCCTCGTTCTTGTCGAGCCAGCGCTGCGCCTGGACGATCTCAAGCGGATAGGCCGAGGCCGGCAGCAGCTGCGCGAGCAGGGCGTCGGGATAGAGCGCGATCGGCGCCAGGAGGGTTTCGAGCTCCCTCTCGGAGAATTTTCGAGCGGGAGCTGCGACCTCGCCCGGCGCCGGTGCTGCGGCCTCCGGGGGCGGAGGAGGCTCGATCGCGAAGGACTGGTGGGGAGCAAGCCCGATGACCAGGCAAGCGAGGCCGGCGACGGATTTCCTGGCGAATGCTGCCGCGCGGTTCTTGCTCATTGGTCCACATGTCCTCGTGATGGTCCGCTTTCGGCGAGGCGCCGAGCCTGTCGGCCTCGGCTACCAGCTCGACGGTGGCCTCGGCTCGTCCGGGGGAGGCGGGCTCGTGTCGTCCTCGTCGCTCTCGCCGTGCGAGGCCCGCCAGTCCCGCTCGAAGCGCGCGATCCTCCTGCCGATCAGGAAACGCGCGGAGAGGATGAAGCCGCCGATGACGACCAAGAGCCCGACGAAATAGCCGATCACGGAGCTGATCACGCCTCCGCTGTCACTGCCGTAGATATTCATATCGCCTTCCATGGCGCATCCTCCTCGCCGATCCGCGCCCGTGGGCCGGAAAATGCCCTGGGCCTCACATGGGTCGGCAGCCCAGGCGAGGAAAGCCGGCTGTCCTGCGACCATGTCGGTCCGGCGGCGCCCGTCCCAGCGCTCCGTGCCGGGCATGGGGAAAGCTCAAAAAACCAGCGCCTCCCCGATCGCCGGCGCCGCGATCCTCGTCTTCTGCCCCGCCATGTTCTGCCCCGCCATGGCGGTGACGAATTCCGAAGGGTCGGCGCTCAGGAGGTCGAACGTGCCGTAATGGCACGGCACGACAGTCTCGAAGCGAAAAAATCGCGCGACCGCGAGCGCCGCCGTCTTGCCGCTCATCGTGAACCGGTCCCCGACCGGGACAAGCCCGATCTTCGGCGCGTAGATATCGGCGACGAGAGCCATGTCGGAAAAAATATCCGTGTCGCCCATATGAAAGACGGTCGGGCCGTCCTTCGGGCTGATCACGATTCCGTTCGGGCTGCCGAGATAGACGGATTGGCCGTTGAAGACGGTGCCCGACGAATGCAAGGCCTGGGTGAAGCTCAGGTGAAACGCGCCGCAATCGATCGTGCCGCCGGTATTGCCCGGGTTGATCGCCGGAGCCCCCTGCCCATGAAGGTGCATGCAGATCTCGTAGTTCGAGACGACCTCGGCTCCGGTCCTCACCGCGATCTCGAGCGCGTCGCCGATATGATCGTCGTGGCCATGGGTCAGCACGACATGGGTCGCGCCCGCGATCGCCTTGTCCTTGTCGCCCGTGAACTTGGGATTGCCGGTGAGGAAAGGGTCGATCAGGATGACCGCGTCGCCGGTCTCGATACGAAAGGCGGAATGGCCGAGCCAGATGACGTTCATGTCGAGCTTCTCCGAGAAGGCGCCCGCGCGCCCTCGCACGGCTGTCGCGCGGAGGCGCCCAAGGGTCGCTGTGCTCCTTTATAGCAGGGACGCGTGATGACGGCGGGAGAGAGGGATGTCGAGGACTTCGCGGCCAGGCTCGGCCCTGGTCAGCGCCTGCTCGGCCTCGATCTCGGGACCAAGACGATCGGCCTCGCGCTTTCCGATGTCGAGCGCCGGATCGCGACGCCGCTCGAGGTCGTTCGCCGGCTCAAGTTCACGGCCGATGCCGCGCGGCTCATCGAGATCGCGGAAAAGCAGGGCGTCGGCGCGCTCGTGGTCGGCCTTCCCCTCAACATGGACGGCAGCGAAGGCCCCCGCGCGCAAGCCACCCGCGCCTTCGTGAGGAACCTCGCGAAATTGACCCCCCTGCCCTGCCTGTTCTGGGACGAGAGATTGTCCACCGCCGCGGTCACTCGATGCCTGATCGAGCAGGATATCTCGCGGGCGAAACGGGCCGAGACCGTCGATAAGCTCGCCGCGGCCTATATCCTGCAAGGGGCGCTCGACCGGCTGAACCGGCGGGTCGCCGACTTCCGACCCTTCGGAAGCGGCGCTTGATCTCCAGCCAGGCAGAGGCCATCTATGCCTACTAGTTAGGCATAGTGAAGAAAAGGGGCAGCTGAGATGAGTGCGCTCGATTGGAATTCGCTCTTCTATGCGGCAATTGCTGTCTTATTGTGCGGCTTGTCGCTCCGATTTCCGGCGCGCCCCAAGGCCGCACCGCGACTCGTGCCGGTGACCGTCGATCGGCGCCGCAGCCGACGCTCACCGACGGACGCCGGGCGAGACGCCTGATCACGAGCTCTTGACCCTGCCGGTCGATCCCGACCGCGTGCTGCCGCGCATTCGCCAGAGCTGCCGAGGACCGTTTCATGAATGAAGTGCTACGCCGCAAGGCCCCGATGAATCTGTCGATCATCGAGGTCGATCCGAGCCTGTTCTCGTCGAGCCTCACGGGCTGGCTCGAGATCACGTCCTATGTGATGGCTCAGCGTGCCGGCAAGGTCCAACCCACGGCGGACGGCTCCGTCCCGCCGCTCTCGAAGTCGGACCTCAACACGACGAACGTCAAGACCATCGCCGACGATTCCATCTTCGCCTTCGGCATTGCCGCGGCGATGCACGGCGACAAGGCCGCCTTCGACAAGGTCGAGCGGGATCTTACCGCGCAATACGGCGAGAACTTTCCGGGCTCCTTCGCCTTCTGGCATTTCAAGCAGGAGCCCGACGCCAAGCCGGAGACGCTCGACGACTATATCGGCATGATCGGCCGGACCCTGATGGAGGACGGCCAGGTCGAGCCCAAGGATATCTGGAATGCGGGCGTCCGCTTTCTCGAGAAGGTGCGCAAGTCGAACTTCAAGGTCGAGCTGACCGAGCCGCTCGCGGCCTGGAACCGGGCGCAATGGACGAGCATCATCACCCAGCTCAAGAGCCAGCTCGTGAAGCCGGAAGAAACCGTGCCACCGATCAAGGAGGCGCTCGCCGAGACGCGCAACGACGAGAGCTTCATCGCGGCCTTGCTCCTCGCCTCCATGGCCGCCGTCGATCAGGAGCTGACGGAGGATTACATGGGCTTCCTCAAGTCCATCGCCCGGCGAGTGTGACCCGCGGGAGCCTTTTCCCGCGAGCGAGCGGAGCAATCGTGGTAAGCGGTTGCGGTGGGGAAGGTTCGCACCGGCTCACCTGAGGAAGTAGCGCGCCACGTAGTCGAAGGCCTTGCCGAACGGCGGGCGGACGAGATCCGTCCCGTTGAGCGGGGCCTGGGAGAAGATCGCCTTGGGGTGGCTCATGGCCTTGAACCCCTCCGGCCCGTGATAGGCGCCGATCCCGCTCGCTCCGACGCCACCGAAGGGCAAGTCGTCCAGGCCGAAATGGAGCAACGTGTCGTTGATCGTGACGCCCCCGGATGTCGTGCGCTCGAGCACGAGGCGTCGGCCCGGCCCGTCGGCGCCGAAATAGTAGAGCGCGAGCGGCCGCGGCTTCGCGTTGATAGAGGTGACGGCCTCCTCGAGCGAACGATAGGCGACGATCGGCAGGACCGGGCCGAAGATCTCCTCCTGCATGACCTTCATCTCGTCGGTGACGCCGAGAACTAGCGTCGGAAGCATCGTCCGAGGATGCGTCCGGCGAGCGGCGCCGCTCGCGCCGATCTCGACGATGCGCGCCCCTTTCGCCCGTGCATCCTCCAGAAGATCGCGCAAGCGCGCGTGATGATGATCATTGACGATCGTCGTGTAGTCCGGGTTCGTCCCGATTTCGGGATAGAGCTTTTCGACCTCTCGGCCGTAGGCGGCAACGAAAGCCTCGACCTCGGATTCCGCGGCGAGCGCATAGTCCGGGGCGATGCAGGTCTGCCCGGCATTGCCGAGCTTGCCGAAGGCGATTCTCCGCGCGGCGATGTCGAGGGGTGAGCCGGCTTCGATGATGGCCGGCGACTTGCCGCCGAGCTCGAGCGTGACAGGCACGAGCCCGTCGCTCGCCGCGCGCATGACCGAGCGCCCGACGCCCGTGCTCCCCGTGAAGAGCAGATGATCGAACGGCAAGGCGGCGAAAGCCTTGCCGACCTCCATGTCGCCTGTCACCACCGCGACCTGGTCATTTTGAAAAATTTCTCCGAGGAGGTGCGCCATCAGCTCGGCCGTCGCCGGCGTGATCTCGGAGGGCTTGACCATGGCGCGATTTCCCGCCGCGAGCGCCGTCGCGAGCGGCATGAGCGCGAGGCCGACCGGATAGTTCCAGGGCGCGATGATCCCGATGACGCCGAGCGGCTGGTAGTGCACGCGCGCCGACCCGGGGAGGAAATGCAGGGGGACGCTGCGCCGCTCGGGCCGCATGAATCGCGCGACGTTGCGGTGAAGGTAGCGGATGCCCTCGACGAGCGGGGCAAGCTCCAGCGCGAAAGTTTCCTCGCGGGATCTATGGCCGAAGTCGCGGTCGATCGCGGCGGCAATCTCGTCGCGATGGGCGACGATCGCCCTTCGCAAGCTTTCCAGGTCGCTGCGTCTCTGCGCTGCAGAGGGAGGCCCGTCCCGCAGGAAGGCTTCACGCTGCACCTCGAGCACGCCGGCGAGGTCGCTCATGTCCTGCTGCGCTGCTGTGGTCATGGTACGTGCCTCGTTCGCGTTTCGAGCCCTCAACGCGCCACGTCCTCGAAACGATCCGCGACCTCCTCCCGTCGTCTCGGCCGCCTAGAGGCTGCGGCCGACATGGCCGTGCTTGCGGCCATAGAGGAAATAGATCGCGAGCCCGATCGCGAGCCAGATGAAGAGGCGCAGCCACGTGTCGGCCGGCAGGCCCAGCATGAGATAGAACGCCGAGACTGCACCGAGCGGAGCGACGACATACACGAAGGGCGTCTTGAACGGCCGCGCGATCTCGGGATGCGTGCTGCGCAGCACGAGAACGCCGGCACAGACGACCATGAAGGCGAAGAGGGTGCCGATGCTGACGAGCTCGCCGACGAGGCCGATCGGCAGGAGACCGGACAAGACCGCGACAATGACGCCCGTGAGGATCTGCGTGACATAGGGCGTGCGGAACCTCGGGTGGACGGCGGCGGCGGCCGAGGGAAGCAGCCCGTCGTGCGCCATGGAGTAGAAGATGCGTGGCTGGCCGAGCAGAAGCACGAGGATGACGGAGCTTAGGCCCAAGATCGCGCCGATCTTGACGGGGATCGAGAGCCAGGAGAGGCCCATCGCATCGACGCCGACGGCGATCGGATCGGGCACGCCGAGCTTGTCATAGGCGACGACGCCGGTGAGCACGAAGCCGACGAGGACATAGAGGATCGTGCAGACCGCGAGAGAGCCGAGGATACCGACCGGCATGTCGCGTTGGGGGTTCTTCGCTTCCTGCGCCGCCGTCGAGACCGAATCGAAGCCGATATAGGCGAAGAAGACCACCGCCGCGCCGGTGACGACGCCGTGCCAGCCATAGGTGCTCGGGCCGGCGCTCGGCGGGATGAAGGCCCCGTCGGGATTGGTGCTCGTGACCCAGTTCGCCATGTCGAAGAAGAAGGCGCCGACCGCGATGAACATGACCACGATCGCGAGCTTGATCAGCACGATCCAATTGTTGAACCGCGCCGATTCCTGGATCCCGATGACGAGGAGCGCGGTGAGCGCCAAGACGATCGCGACCGCGGGCACGTTGAGGTAGGCGCCCGTCGTCTGCCAGCCGCCGGTCGCCGGGTCGAAGGCGAGCGGCGCGCTCGCGAAGGCGGCAGGGACGTGGATCCCGATATCGCGCAGGAAGCTCGTCACGTAGCCCGACCAGCCGATCGCGACCGTCGTCGCGCCGAAGGCATATTCGAGGATGAGATCCCAGCCGATGATCCAGGCGACGAACTCGCCCATGGTCGCGTAGGCATAGGTATAGGCGCTGCCCGCGACGGGCACTGTCGAGGCCATCTCGGCATAGCAGAGACCGGCGAAGGCGCAGACGAGGCCCGCGAGCACGAAGGAGAGCGCGATCGCCGGGCCGGCATGGGCGGCGGCGGCATGGCCGGTGAGCACGAAGATGCCGGCACCGATGATCGCGCCGATGCCGAGCGAGACGAGGCTCGTGCGCGACAGGGTCCGGTGGAGCCGGATTTTCCCGTGGTCGCCGAGCGCATGCGGGTCGTCGCTCGCCTCCGCGATGAGCAGGACCATCGACTTGCGCACCCACAATCTTCTCATGCCCGGCCTCGTGCTCTGCTGACGCTTGCTTCGAGTGTATCAGAGGCACGCCGGCCGCGGCTAGAGAGCTTTCCGACCTGACGGAATCGGAAAGCAGCTCTACATTCTTGTTTTGTCGCATTTTCGCGACGCGAGCCGGTATCCGGTTCGCCGGAAAATGCTCTAGCGGCAGCAACCGCGCGCGCCACGCTACTTTCGTAGTTCCCGGCAGGAACTCGGCTGCCGGTCAGGCCGCGGCGATCCGGGCCGGCAAACCTCGCTGGCAAAGCCGGGGCTTCGCGATGCGAGCCGCTGGCAACCGCTGGGAAGGCCGCGCGCGGCGCACTGGGGCTCCTGCCCCGAGGTGCGGATCGCGCGGGAGGTCGAGCACGTTTCGCGGCAAGCGCCAGATCGAAGGCCGACGCTTCTCGGACCGGCCTTCGAGGCGTCGAGGGTCGCCCTCGAGATAGGGTCACGCGACAGCGCGAATCAAGTGAAGTCCGTCGGCACCATCACCTTGTTGGCGCGCTCGACGACATAGGTATGTGCCCAGTCGAGGAAAGTGTTCTTCTCCCCGTCCGAGTGCCAAGCACCGAAATGATCGTCCCAGCTCTCGTTGAGCGTGCGAACGCTATTGGAGCGCAAGACACGCTGCCCCTGGGCATTCCGCGATTCCTGGTAGGTCATGATGTAGCGGTGTTCTCCGAGATCCTTCATCAGCTTGTCGACCCGTTCGAGGACCTTGTCGGATTCGAGATAGGCCGAGTATTCCGTGACCGTCTCGACCCAAGTCGGCCCTCTACCGGGAAGATCGTCGGGGAAACGTCTCTGAACCGTACGTTGCCACCTCCACTCGAGCGCCGCCATCGCCCAGAGCGCCAGCTCCATCTCGTTGGCGAGCCTGACGAGGTCAGTGTCGCTAGGCAGCACCTTTGGAGCCTTCTTGATGAAGTTGCCCCCGATCGTCTGTTTCCAGTATTCTTCGAGCTGCGCTTCCGAGACATTGGTGTCGTCGACCATGGACTGCGCCGTGTTGGCGACAGCGTTCCGCGCCTTGAGCAGCAACCCTTCGAGCATGAGATAATATTCGATCGGGAGCTGCGTCCCGGACTCGCGCACGCCCTGCGTCGCCGAGCCAGCGGGTGAGGTCACCTGTGCGACACCGTCCATGGCGAAGGTCGTCAGCTTGTTCTTGACGAGTTCCTTGCCGTGGCTGTCCCAGACGGCGGAGGTGAACTGAGGCAGACCGCCGAAGGTGAACTTCTTCATCACGACCCAGGCTTGGGCGCGGTCCACGACCCCTAGGCGCCCGACCGCATTGGCAATCGCGATATTGCCGATCCGCGCCGCGCGCTTGCCTGACGCGATGATCCCTGCGATGGGACCGAGGCCGAGAAAAGCGGAGCCTGCGATCATGGCGACGGCAATGTAGAGTTCGGCGCGTGCCTGGAGCTCCTTCTCCGCGTCACCGCGGGTCTTCTCGTAGGCCTTGAACGCATCCGCATAGGCGCGCGAGAAAGGAATCACCTTGTTCGCGCGCCAATTGCTGTAGGCATCCTCGAGCCTCCAATGATAATGGCTGTTCAGCTGCTCCTTCGCGGTAGCCATCGTGCATCTCCTCGTCGATTGCGTAAACTGTCTGCCGCTCGCGCGATCGGGCGAGCACTCGAGCACATCTTCCTGAATTCCGCGGAGGCCCTTTGTGAAACCTGGTCGCGTCGACGCCTCTTCATGCCGAGCTGAAGGTGCATAGAACCCAGCCGGCGCCCCGCGCACTCAGATCTCTGTGCGGAACTACGGGACATTGGTCGCTCCCGAAGTGCGGGTCCGCACATCGAGGAGCATTCCGGATACGGCGATGGCTCGATCGTCGCCGGAACCGCGAGCGGCTGTTCCTCGCCGGAGAAGCCGGCCGGCCATAGGACCGCGCGGCGCCTCTGAAAGCGGGGGCGATGCGGTGGAGAATGTCATCGCGCGGGTGACCGTGCGCCGCGCCGGACGGCTTATCGCAGCCGGAATTCCTTTGGCGGAACTACAGCTTGCGCGATCCGCCTCGCCCCTTGCATCAGCTCGAGCGTCGGTGTTCGAGAAATCGTTGCCGAACAAGACTTAGAACGATCGGAAACCGGCTCGGTCGCATCTCCGCGAGGTCCTCGAAACACGAAGCACGAGGCTGATCCCCGAGGCGGGGATGAGGCGCGATTTCATACCCTTCTCGGACCGAGGCGAACGATCTTTTGGGGTGGGCGCTGGTGCGGACCGAACGGCCTTCGCCGCGTCGCGTGAAACCGCAGAAGGGTTCTTCCGAACCGCCGTCGAACGATCGGCAACGCGCTCGCGGCTCGACGGGAAGCACGCCTTGCACCAGACACGTCCGAGAAGCCCCCGCACCTCGGACGGCTCTGGTGCCTTTATTGCAGGCGCGAAAGCCGCGGGCTAAGGTCGCCCCGGATCCGGATCGCGCTTCCATGTCCTCGACCTACAGCGTCTATGTCGCGCAATCGATGAGCGAGATCAGCGCCGAGGAATGGGACCTCTGCGCCAATCCCGAGATGCCCTTCGGCCCCGGAGCCGCGTCGGTCCACGTGACTGATCCCGGCAACGGCGCCGCGGAAACCTCCAAGCTCGAGATCGAGCGGCACAATCCCTTCGTCACCCATGCTTTCCTGAACGCGCTCGAGACCTCGGGCTCGGTCGCCCCGAAGCACGGCTGGACGAGCTGCCATATCATCGTCAGGGATTGTGAAGGCCGGCTCGTCGCGGCGGCGCCGACCTATGCGAAGGCCCATTCGATGGGCGAGTTCGTCTTCGACTATGGTTGGGCCGATGCCTATCATCGGGCCGGCCTGAAATATTACCCGAAGCTGCAAGTCGCGGTGCCCTTCACCCCGGCGACCGGGCGCCGCCTCCTCGTCGCGCGAGGCCACGAGGGAGCGCGTCCGGTGCTCATCGCGGGGCTCAGGGCCTTACGCGAGAAGCTCGGCGCCTCCTCGATCCACGTCACCTTCCCGACGAGAGCCGAATGGGAGGCGCTCGGCGGCGCCGGATTCCTGCAGCGCACCGGCCAGCAATTCCACTTCATCAACAAGGGCTATACCGACTTCGAGGCTTTCCTCGCCGATCTCGCCTCGCGCAAGCGCAAGATGATCCGCCGCGAGCGCAAGGAGGCACTCGCGCCCGGCATCGAGATCGAGCTCCTGACGGGCTCCGCGATCACCGAGCGCCATTGGGACAGGTTCTATCTCTTCTACATGGATACGGGCGCGCGCAAATGGGGCACGCCCTATCTCACGCGGGAGTTCTTCTCGAACGTCGGCGCCACCATGGCCGACCGCATTCTCCTCGTGATGGCGAAGCGCAACAACCGCTACATCGCAGGCGCCATCAACTTCATCGGCGCGGACGCGCTCTACGGGCGCAACTGGGGCGCCGTCGAGGAGCACCCTTTCCTCCATTTCGAGGTCTGCTACTACCAGGCGATCGAGTTCGCGATCCGAAACAAGCTCTCGCGGGTCGAGGCCGGCGCCCAGGGCGAGCACAAGCTCGCCCGCGGCTACTCGGCGGTCGCGACCTTCTCGGCCCACGACATCGCGGATCAGCGCTTCGCTAGCGCGATCGACGATTATCTCCAGCGCGAGCGCATCGCGGTGGACGAGTCGCTCGCCGAATATGCCGACCTCGCCCCGTTCCGAAAAGGCCCGCGCCAGCAGGAGGCCGAGGAGGAGACGGCATAGGAGCATTTTCCAGCGAAGCGGATACCAGCTCGCGTCGCGAAAATACGAGAGTGGAAGAAGAGCGACGCGCGACGCACCGAGATAGCGATCGGCTATCGACTCCAAAGCCTTCCGATATTTCCCTTGTCCCCCGTCATGCCCGATCTTGCCCGTCGAGCCCGGCACCGCCGCGGCCATCGACAAACGAGGAGACATGACGATGTCGACGAAGAAAATCCTTGTTCTCGCGGCAGCTTTCGCCGGCGCCTCGGCCCTGCTCGCGGGGACCGCGACCGCCGGCCAATGCCCCGCCGACAAGATGAAGCAGGACGCGACGAAGCCCGTCACGACGGCCGCCAAGGGCGTGACCGACACCGTCCTCGGCATGATCGACCTCGGCGCGGAGCCGGGCAAGCTCGACGGGCGTAACCTCCGGCTGCGTAAGCTCGTCGTCCAGCGCAACGGAATCGTGCCGTGGCACAGCCACGCCGATCGCCCGGCGATCATCTACATCACCGAGGGCGAGATTACCGAATATGCCAGCAATTGCGCGGTGCCGATCGTCCACAAGGCGGGCGATGTGGCACGCGAGACGGCCGAGGTGTCGCATTGGTGGAAGAACACCGGGCGTGGCCCGGCCGTCCTGCTCTCCGCCGATGTGCAGCACGACCTCCACGACCACAACATGTGAGCGATTCTACCAATCCCGCCTCGGCGCTCGCGGGAGCATTTTCCAGCGAACCGGTATCCGGTTCGCGTCACGAACAATTCGCCAAGCGAAGACAAGGTGCGTAGAGCCGATCCCTCTGCTCGACTTGCCTGATGTGGAGACTCCCATGGTCGAGGTTCCGGGCTCCGCCGTGATTGCAACGGCCATCGTGCAATGGCGGACCGCGGTGACGGCGCTGTGGCGCGCGACCCTCATCGGGCTCATCGCCTTCCTCACCCTCGTCGATCTCTTCGCGACGCAGGCGATCCTGCCGATGCTCGCCGAGCATTATCGCGTCACGCCGGCGGCCATGGGGCTCGCCGTCAATGCCACGACCGTCGGCATGGCGATCGCGAGCCTCGCGGTCGCCTTCGCGAGCCCCAAACTCGACAAGCGCTCTGGGATCGTCCTCGCCCTCGCGCTTCTCGCGATCCCGACATTGCTCCTCGCCGTCGCGCCGAATCTCGTCATTTTCGCGGGTCTCAGGATCGCTCAAGGCCTCTGCATGGCGACGGCCTTCGCGTTGACCCTCGCCCATCTCGGCGAGCGCTGCAGCCTACGCGACAAGGCGGGCGCGTTCGCCGCCTATATCACCGGCAATGTGGCCTCGAACCTCGTGGGCCGCCTCGTCGCCGCGGCTTTCACGGACCATTTCGGCCTCGCCGCCAACTTCGCTCTTTTCGCGGGCCTCAACCTCACGGGCGCCGTGCTCGTCCTGCTCACGATCGACCGCACGCAGCCGTCTAGCAGCATCCGACGCAGCTCTCCCTTCGCCGCGCTCGGGACTCACCTCGCCCATCCGGGCCTGCGCGCCGCGTTCGCGATCGGCTTCTGCATCCTCTTCGCCTTCATCGGCGTGTTCACCTACGTCAACTTCGTCCTGGTGCGCCCACCGATCGCGATCGGCATGATGGGCATCGGTGTGGTCTATGTCGTCTTTCTGCCGTCCATCCTCACCACGCCGCTCGCCGGCCATGCCGTCGCGAGGCTCGGGACGAGGCGTGCGTTGTGGGCGGGGCTCGGGGTGGCCGGGCTCGGCCTTCCGCTCGTGGCGCTGCCCTCGCTCGGATCGATCGTCGTCGGGATGGTGCTCGTCGCGATCGGCACCTTCCTCGCCCAAGCGGTCGCAACCGGCTACGTCGGGCACGAGGCGACGACGGATCGGGCCGCGGCGAGCGGACTTTATCTTTCGAGCTATTTTTGCGGCGGAATCGTCGGGACAGCGGTTCTGGGCACGATCTTCGACGCCTTCGGCTGGCCTGCGACGGTCCTCGGCATTGGCGGTGCGCTCCTCGCCGCGGCGTTTCTGGCCCTTCGCCTCGAGTCTGCGTAGCTGGTGCGGACGGCGGGGGTCGAACCCGCATGGCCGAGGCCGAGGGATTTTAAGTCCCTTGCGTCTACCGATTTCGCCACGTCCGCGAGCCGCGGAGAATGATACCATTCGGAAAGGGTAACCGAATAGGCATGCTCCGCGCGGCCCTCAAAGCGCCGAATTCATGCCCGATTTCGAGCGGGCTGGTGCCGGGTCCCCGGGGACCGTCCAGCCGCGCCCGAGCTTTGTAGTCGGGGCCCGGATGCCCGGCTCGAGGCCGGGCATGACGGCGAATTGCGACAAGGGATCGATCCGCGTGGCGCGCGAGACTCGAGATCGGAGACACACGGCGCGGCGTCGGCGCTCGCTGGCCCTCGGGCTCTTGTCCTTTCTCGCGACCCTCGGGGTCTGGGGCGCGATCGCGGTCGGGGCGGTGGTCGTCTATCACGCGGCGCAGCTTCCGCCGATCGACCAGCTCGCGGTGCCGAAGCGACCGCCCAATATCGCCATCCTCGCCGAGGACGGAACGCTTCTCGCCAATCGCGGCGACACCGGTGGCGCCGCGGTGAAGCTCGCAGATCTGCCGAGCTTCGTGCCGAAGGCCTTCATCGCGATCGAGGATCGCCGCTTCTATTCCCATTTCGGCATCGATGCCGTCGCGGTGCTGCGGGCCCTGACCCGCAACGCGAGCGCGGGCGCGACCGTCGAGGGCGGCTCGACGCTGACCCAGCAGCTCGCCAAGAACCTTTTTCTCACCCAGGAGCGGACCGTCTCGCGCAAGATCCAGGAAGCGCTGCTCGCGCTCTGGCTCGAGCGCAAGTATTCCAAGGACCAGATTCTCGAGCTCTACCTCAACCGCGTCTATTTCGGCGCGGGCGCCTATGGGGTCGAGGCCGCGGCGCGCAAATATTTCGGCCATAGCGCGCGGAACCTCACCCTTCCCGAGGCCGCGATGCTCGCGGGCCTCATGAAGGCGCCCTCGAAGCTCGCCCCGAACCGCAATCCGGCCGGGGCGAGGGAGCGCGCGGCCCAGGTCGTCGCCGCCATGGTCGAGGAGGGCTTCGTCTCGGAGGACATGGGAAAGCTCGCGCTCGCGCGCCCCGCCGGGGCCATGCAGGAGCGCGGTGCCGGCTCCGTCAACTATGCCGCCGACTATGTGATGGACGTGCTCGACGATACGATCGGCACCATCGACGAGGATATCGTGGTCACGACGACGCTCGATGCCGCGCTGCAGGGCGCGGCCGAGCGCGCCTTGACCGAGGAGCTCGACCGCAGGGGCACGAAATACGGCGTCGAGCAAGGCGCGATCGTGGCGCTCGACCCGAACGGCGCGGTGAAGGCGCTCGTCGGCGGGCGCGACTATGCGGCGAGCCAGTTCAACCGTGCCGTGGCGGCGCGCCGCCAGCCGGGCTCGGCCTTCAAGCCTTTCGTCTATCTCGCCGCGCTCGAGAACGGCCTCACGCCGGACTCGGTCCGCGAGGACGCCCCGATCAACGTGAGGGGCTGGAAGCCCGAGAACTATGCCAGGGGCTATCACGGTCCGGTGACGCTCACCAAGGCCCTGTCGATGTCGCTCAACACGGTCGCCGTCCGGCTCGGCCTCGAGGTCGGCCCGAAGGCGATCGGGAAGGTCGCCCACCGGCTCGGCATAGCCTCGGACCTCGACCTCAATCCCTCGATCGCGCTCGGGACCTCCGAGGTCACCCCGCTCGAGATCACGACCGCCTATGTGGCTTTCGCCAACGGCGGGATCGGCGTCCAGCCGCGCATCGTGCAACGGGTGAAGACGGCGCGCGGAAAGCTCCTCTATCAGCGCAAGGGGGGAAGCAACGGACGGGTGATCGATTCGGCCATTCTCTCGATGATGAACCGGATGATGATGGAGACGCTGGTCACCGGCACCGCGCGCAAGGGGGGCGTGCCGGGCTGGGAGGCCGCCGGCAAGACCGGGACGAGCCAGGATTTTCGCGACGCCTGGTTCATCGGCTACACGAGCCATCTCGTCACCGGCGTGTGGATGGGCAACGACGACAGCTCCCCCACGAAGAAGGCGACCGGCGGCAGTCTCCCCGTCGAGGTCTGGTCGCGCTTCATGCAGGCCGCGCACAAGAACGTGCCGCCTCAACCGCTGCCGGGCGGCATCTGGCAAGGAACTGGGTTGTTCGACGGGCTCGCGGCCTTGCCCGAGGCGCCCCCGCAGGCGCCGGTCCCGGTCGCTCCGGAGTGGGGCGGCGCGATCGAGCGTCCGTCCCGTTCGGCGGTGCGCCAGGATTTCGGCGCCCCACCGCGCGCCCCGATCGAGGTCGGCGCCACGCCCGGAAGCCGCCCGCCGCCGGCCGAGGCGATGCGCCCGCCGGGTCAGATCCCGACCGAGCCGCAACGCCGCAGCTCGGGCCTCGTGCCACCGGCGCCGATTCCGAACGCGGGGGACTGGCAGCGGCCCGCGGCCCCGCCGCCGCCGCGCGAGCGCAATGTCTTCGAGCAGCTGTTCGGCGGATAGGGGCCTGTTTTCGCGCTGCGAACCAAAGGTTCGCAGTGGAAACCGCAACGAGACGAAGGCTCGGAAGCCGGTTCCATCTGCGGCATTTGCAGTCGTCCTACAGCGCAATCCTTACGGAGTCTGTGCAAGCTTATAGCTTTGACATCGATTGGAACCGGCGCGATCCTGGGACACGAGGAGAATGACCAGGGAGGAAATACATGCGTGAAAGCTTCGAGACGCCGTCGGGGCTCGTCAGCGCCCTCGTCTTCGCCGCATCACTCGCGTTCATCTTCATCGGCATCAGGCTCGTCTACCTCGGCTCGACCGAATCGCTGAAGGTCGAGGTTCTCGACCTCGCGCTTCCGGCAGGGACCGTCGGAAAGACGAGCATCGCGATCGGCGCGATCGGCCTGATGCTGCTCGTGCGATCGGTGATCCGCGGCATAAGGGACATGTTCTCCATGCCTCGGGGAGGCTTCGGGCGCTGAGGCCTTTTCCGCCGAGGCAGATGCCCACTCATTCACCGCGGGGCGAGCTGCCGGAGCCCGGCCCGAGCACGTCGGCGAGGCGGACCTGCGCGGAGCCTGGCGCGAGCGGTTTCTGCTGGCTCTCGTGGGGAACCCAGCCGGAGACGAAGACGAGTTCGAAGGTCGCGCGGACTCGCCCGTCCGGGTCCGAGAAGCGCTCGGCGTAGACCTCGGCCGCGCGCAGGAAGAGGCATCGCGGCGTGGGCTTGCGCAACCGTGCCGCGAGCGTGTTCGTCGCCCCCATGGCGCGGAGATCGGCCATCAGCGCGAAGAGATCGCGGTAACGGACAACGACCGGCTCACTGTCGACGACAGGCAAGGCGAAACCCGCCCTTTGCATCAGCGCGCCGAGGTCGCGCACGTCGGCGAAAGGAGCGACGCGAGGGCTGATTCCACCGGTCAGCTCGCTCTCCGCGACCGCGAGCGCGCCGCGCAGCTCCTCGAGCGTCCTGCCGCCGAGAAGGCAGCCGAGAAAGAGGCCGTCGGGCTTCAGCGCACGGCGCAGCTGCACGAGCGTGCCGGGGAGGTCGTTCACCTGGTGGAGCGCGAGCGCCGAGACGGCGAGGTCGTGGTGCCCGGCCCGTAGCGGAAGAGCTTCCTCGTCGCCGACGAAGGACAGGAGCAGGGCCGAGCCGAGGGTCGCCGGTACCGGAGCGAGACGGACCACGATCGGCCGGGGGCTCAACGCCGCGAGGCGCTCCGCGAGCAGCGGCGTCGGCGTGCCGAGATCGAGGATTCGGGGAAACTCCCGCTTGATCAGCCCGAGCCGCTCGACGAGGTCCCGCACGGCGTGGGCGAGAAGGAAATCGGCCGCTCCGGAGGCAGCGGCACGGGCGAGGCGTTGGCGGGTCGCGCGCCGGTCGAACAGCGGTGTGGGCAATGGCGTCATGGCATCCTTTGCCTCGTCGGGCCGGTTCCGCGAGCCGGCGGGGTTGCTGCTCCGGCCCGCAGCGAATGGTTTGCACCCGGCCGAGACGCGGCTAGAGCGGGATGAGGAAAAGTGGACCCCGGTTTTCCGGCGTAGTCGCGTTTACGCAGATTGCGTAAACTTATCTGCCTAACCCGCTCTAGACTTTTGGAAACGATCACGTTTCATGACTTTGGATCGATTCGACCCAAAGTCGTCGTGATCTAGAGCGCTTTCCGATTCGGTGGATCGGAAAGCGGCTCCGAATCTCTATCTTTTCTCATTTTCGCATTGCGATACAGCTGTTGCGACACGTCGCTGGAGCAGTCTGCGATCCGGCGGAATCGGAAACCGCGCTACATTCTTGTAGTTTCGCATTTTCGTGACGCGAGGTGGTTCCCACTTCGCTGGAAAATGCTCTATGCATGCTGATCGACTTCACACTCTCGGGAGACGAGGCATGCTGGCACCGACGAGGCTCGCCCTGGGCGCGGCTTTCCTTTCGATAACCTTCGCGATGCCGGCTCTCGCCCAATCCGAGGAGGAATATCAGCTGGCCTGCCAGGATGACGCCCTGCGGCTCTGCAGCGAGCATGTCCCCGATCGCGCGAAGATCAAGTCCTGCCTCCTGGCCCACAAGAAGGCCATTACCCCGGCTTGCCGTGCCATGGTCACGAGCAAGCAGAAGAAGAAGCCGAATCAGGGTTGATACGCCCGCACGCGACACAGCGTGACGGAGGCACGGCATGCCGGCCTATCTCTACGAGATTCCCGCGAGAAAATATCGCGAGGAGCGCAACTGGGAAACCGAGGCGGAGGCGAGGTCCGCGCTCAAACATGTCGCGCGCCGCGCGGTCCAGGCCGGCGCGTCGAACGACGATGTCTTGCTGCTCACCCAGGTCAAGTCCGGCACGACGCTCTTCGAGGGCACGATCGGGGCGGCGCTGAAGCCGCCGGCCGCCCCTTGATCCTTCGGCGGACTCGGCGAGGCAGGCGTCGCGGTACGATCGATGCTGGCTGGTGACATCCGCTCCTCGAGGATTGTTTCGATGCACGACAAGGCCGCCGGGATCCCGGCCGAGGCCCCGGTCATCCGCACGATCGCCATGCCGGCCGACACCAACCCCGCCGGCGATATTTTCGGCGGCTGGCTGATGTCGCAGATGGACCTCGCGGCGGGGAATCTCGCCGCGCGGCTCTCGCGCGGGCGCTGCGCGACGGTCAGGGCGGAGGCCATGGTGTTCCTCAGCCCTGTCTTCGTCGGCGACGAGGTGAGCCTCTTCGCGCGATTGGAGAGCCGCGGGCGAACCTCGATGAAGATCGAGGTCGAGGCCTGGCGGCGCGCGCGCGACAGCGAGGAGACGACGAAGGTGACGGAAGCGATCTTCGTCTTCGTCGCGATCGACGAGAACCGCAAGCCGCGTCCCCTGCCCGAGGGCTTGGTGGCGCGGGCGTAGTGCTGGTTTCCGATCCGGTCGAATCCCGAGCCGGCTCTCCATTTTTGGCTTTTCGCAATTTCTCGACGCGAAGTGGTATTCCCTTCGCCGGAAATTGCTCCGGCTCACCCTGCGACCATAGCCTCGCTCTCGGCGAACTCGGGAAAATAGGTCCGCATCATCCGGTCGCGGTAGGCGACGAGGTTCGGATGCATCCTCGTCGGCTCGAGCAAGGGCGTGTCGAACGTCGGCGTGAGCAGATGGGCGACGGAAGAGAACACCGTCGCGTCCGCCGCGCAGGGGTGCTCACCCGTGAGGAAAGGCTTTTCGCCGAGGAGAGCCGCGAGCGCGTCGATGTCGCGGATCGCGAGCCTGTCACGGTCCGCCGGCGTGTGCCGGGCGAGGCCCTGAGCCCATGCCGCGGCGGCCACCTTGCGCCGGACGAGGCGCTCGACGATCGGCCGGAGCGGCCAAGGCACAACCTCGAAGAAACCGGCCGGCCCCTTGGCGAAGTTCGCATCGTCGAGCCAGCGCGCGGCCACCACCGCCCAGTAGAGATGCTCCTCGCACATTTTCTCGACGGCCCAGGCCGTCGCCCTTTGTGCCGGATCGAGACCGGCGTCGAGATCGGTCCCGTATTTCTCCTCGAGGTGGAAGCGGATCAGGGTCGAATCCGCGACAATCGTCCCGGCGTCGTCGAGATAGGGCAGCTTGCCCTTCGGCGCGCGCCGGAGGCCGCCGCGATCCTCCCGATACTCGAGGCCGGCGAGCTTCAACAGCATCATGGCCTTCATGACGAAAGGACTCGCGTCGGGGAGGCCGAAGTACGGCCCGAAAGTATAGATCGTGATCATGGGGCTGCCCCTGCTTCGGGTCTTGCGGCCGCCGCGCGACTCAATTCGTGACCGACGGTGCGGGGCCCTGCGGCTCGACCGAGAACTCGACCGCATCGATCACCGCCGAGCCCGCGAGCGTCTTCAGCGCAACGCGAAACGGCACGACGACCCTCGCGCGCTCGACCGGGGCGAGCCAGGCCTCGATCTCGCGGTTTTCCGCCATGAACCTCGTCGATCGCGAATCGAGCTTGTGCCCCGCGATCGGAATATAGCGGACGGAGCAGACCGAGACCGGGCCGGAATAGCCCTTCACCGCCACCTGCCGAACGCCGACGAAGCTCAAAGCGAGATCGAATCGCATATAGCCGTCGAAAATCGGAAGCCTTCGGTTGCAGGCGGCCGGCCCGACCAGCGGCTGGCCGGCCGGAACCCCCATGAGCAAGGCGCTCGAAGGGTCGAGAATGTTGCGCTTGCTGGCCGCGGTGACGGGCACGCGTCCCACCGTGTCGTCAAAGGGGGGCGAGATCTGGAGCGCCCTGACGGTGCCGGCATCGAGCGACATCCGCACCGTTCGCGTCTCTTTCGACGATGCCGAGGTCGTGGCATAGGTCTGCGGCGCGACGGTCCCTCTGCGCCAGCCGCCGGTCGAGGCGAGCGCGAGCTTGAGGTTGGAGATCATCGCCGCGAGCCCGGTCAGCTTCGCGTCGAGGTCGATCCTGTAGCGCGCGCGATCGAGGAGGCTCGTGGCGGCCGCGTCGCCGATGTGGAGCCCGACGAGGCTGACGGAATAGCGCGCGCGCAGGATGTCGGCCGAGGCCGGGAGCGCGCCGAGGCAGAACGCCGCGCCGAGACTGCCGGCGCGAAGGACGACGACGGCTCGTCGTCTCGTGCGCCCAGCCGAAAGGGCACCTCCGGAGCCTTGTGCTGAAATCCTGCTCATTATCCTGCTTGGCGATCCGAGGCCCGCGGTGCATTTCGGCCGCGTCCTCGCCGGCACCAGCGGCGAAACCGGCCGCGCTATCGGCATCTTCCGCGATTCCGAAGCCCTCGCTATTCATGCGCGAACGGCCGGCCTTAGGCAAGCCTCGGCGCCTTCGAGCGACCGGAACCCTTCGTGAGGCCACGGAATTCTTGCCCTTCCGCGCCGAATTTAGGGCATAGGTCGAGGTCCAGGGGAATTGGTACGAGACTCTTCGCTCCGGGGGACCCATGCCAGAGCATCTCACGCGTGCGATCGGCCTCATGAGCGGCACCTCCATGGATGCGATCGACGTCGCGCTGGTGGAGACCGATGGTGCCGTGACCATCCGGCTCGGCGCGACCGGCGCCTATCCCTATACAGAGGCGGAGCGGGACCTGCTCCGCCTCGCGCTGAAGGACGCGAGCGGCCTCGACGATCGGCTTGCGCGGCCCGGCGTACTCGCCGAGGCAGAGCGCATGATCACGAGGCAGCATGCCCACGCAGTCGAGGCCTTCCTCGCGGAGCGCGAGATCGACCGCGCGAGCATCGACATCGTCGGGTTTCACGGCCAGACGGTCCTGCATCGGCCGGAGCGGCATTTGACCGTCCAGATCGGCGACGGATCGGCGCTCGCGGCACTGCTCGGCCTGACCGTGGCTTATGATTTTCGCGCGGCCGACTGCGCCGCCGGCGGCCAGGGCGCGCCCCTCGTGCCGATCTTCCACCAGGCGCTCGCTGCGGCGGCCGGATTTGCCGAGCCCGTCGCCGCGATCAACATCGGCGGCGTCGCCAATGTCAGCTATCTCGTGCCGGGCCGAGACCCGATCGCCTGCGATGCCGGACCCGGCAATGCCCTGATCGACGACCTGATGTGGGCGCGCTCGGGCGTCGCGCTCGATCGCGACGGCGCGGTCGCGGCCGAGGGCCGGGTTGACGAGGCGATCTTGCGCGACCTCCTCGCCCACGAGTTCTTCCTGGTGCCGCCGCCGAAATCGCTCGACCGCAACAGCTTCTCGGCGCAACCCGTCGCGCGGCTTGCCACGGAGGATGCCGCGGCCACGCTCACCGCCTTCACCGCGGAAGGGATCGCGCGGGCCCTGAACCTGATGCCCGGGCAACCGGCCCTCGCCATCGTCTGCGGCGGCGGCGCCCGCAACCTCACGCTGATGCGCGAGCTGGCGGCTCGGCTGCCCTGCAAGGTCGTGTCGGCCGAGGCCTTCGGCTGGTCGGTCGATGCGATGGAGGCCCAGGCCTTCGCCTTTCTCGCGGTCCGCGCGCTGAAGACCCTTCCCGTGACCTTCCCCACGACGACAGGCGTGGCGAGGCCTTTGTGCGGCGGCGTCCTGGCTCGGCCGCGCCCGAGCTGACCGCTCTCGTCATGGCGGTCCAGGCCAAATCGCGCTGCGATGGAGAAGGCCAGCAGAGCATGAAAGCACCTTCGGCGTCGTCGCGCGAAAGTCGTGAAAATTCAGCGGCTCGCGCCATTCGGCGCCCATCCGGAGAGGATCCGGCTCTCTTCGAGACTATTGGCACCTGACCGTTGTAGTGCGATGCACACGCACGAGGGCGACGCGGGAGAAGTCGTATGGACGACGACACTACAGCGCTTTCCGATCCATTCGAATCGGAAACCAGCTCTACATTTTTGTTTTGTCGCGATTTCGCGACGCGAAGCGGTATCCACTCCGCTGGAAATCGCTCTAGAGCGATTACCGATCCATTCGAATCGGAATGCAGCTCTACATTCTTGTTTTGTCGCGATTTCGCGACGCGAAGTGGTATCCACTTCGCTGGAAATCGCTCCAAGTGACGACCAACCGACCCGATGGAAAGCGGACAGCGGAGATGCTTCCGCTTTCTCGACGTTCGATTTACCTATAGCGTGAGGGAATGAGGCGTCATGACCAACGATCGGAAAACCTGCTTCGTGATCATGGGATTCGGGGAGAAGACGGACTTCCAGTCCAACCCGCAGCGCGTGCTCGACCTCGACAAGACATATGAATACATCATCGAGCCGGCCGTGACCGAGGCCGGGCTCGCCTGCATTCGTGCCGATCGCATCGTCCACTCGACGGTGATCGACAAGCCCATGTACGAATATCTCCTCAACGCCGATCTCGTGGTCGCCGACCTCTCCACATCGAACGCCAATGCGATCTACGAGCTCGGGGTGCGACACGCATTGCGACCATCGACCACCATCGTGCTCGCCGAGAAGAATTTCAGCTTCCCGTTCGACCTCAATCACCTCAGCATCCTGAAGTACGAGCATCTCGGCAAGGAGATCGGCTACGGCGAGGTCCTTCGCGTCAAGAAAGCGCTGAAGCAGAAGGTCGTCGAGCTCAGCGACAAGGGGGAGACAGACAGCCCGGTCTATGTCTTTCTTCCCTCGTTGACTCGTGCCGAAGCAGCTGCGGCGGAGATCGCCGTGGTTGCGGCAGCTGCCCCCGAGCCCGCACCTCGGACCGACGACCGAAGCTTCGCCGAATTGATGGAGAGCTTTCGGCAGGCGAAAGCATCCGTGTCCGCGAAGCGGCCGTCCGATTGGATCAAGGCGATAGCGTTCCTGGAACCGCTCCGGAAGATGCAGCCTCAGGACCCCTATGTCTTGCAGCAGCTCGCGCTCGCTACCTACAAATCCGAGCTGCCCGACAAGCTCGCGGCGCTTCATGACGCAAAGACCATATTGTCCGAGCTTTCACCGGCAACCTCGGCAGATGCGGAAACCGTCGGGTTGTGGGGTGCAATCCACAAGCGATTGTGGGATGTCGGCTCCGACCGCGCCGATCTCGACCACGGCATCGCAGCCTACGAGCGCGGCTTCTATCTAAAGAACGACTACTACAACGGCATCAACTACGCCTTCATGCTCGACGTCCGCGCGTCATTGACGGAAGGAGAAGAGTCTGTCGCCGACCGCGTGCTCGCCCGCCGCGTGCGTCGGCATGTGCTCGAGATTTGCGACGGAGCGCTCGTGGCCGGACGTTTTCCGGCGGACGAGAAGTTCTGGATCGGCGCCACGAAGGTCGAAGCCTTGATCGGTCTCGGCCGCAAGGAAGAGGCCGAAGCCCTGAAGGAGAAGGTCGTCTCCGAGGAGCGCGAACGTCTGCGGGCCGAGGGCGCGGATCGGGCCACGGCAGGCGATTGGAAGGAGCAGTCGCTCGACGCTCAGCTCGGCAAGCTCGAGGCGCTCCTGCCGCCGCGCGCCTAGAGCGGGATGAGGAAAAATGTACAGAGGTCTTCCCCCTGCATCCCGCTCTGAATTTTTGGAATCGATCACGTTTCATGACCTTGGATCGAATCGATCCAAAGTCATCGTGACATAGAGCGATTTCCAGCGAAAGGGATACCACTTCGCGTCGTGAAATCGCGATAAAACAAGAATGTAGAGCTGGTTTCCCATTCAGCTGGATCGGAAACCGCTCTAGAGCGATTTCCAGCGAGCCGGATATCGGGTCGCGTCGTGAGCCCGAAAGCCGTGCGGCTCCACGCCGCCGGTCGCTCGGCGCCGCTCGTGCGTTTGACCCACTCGGAGGAATGCGGCATCGACCGCCTCGTTCGTCACGGGATTTTGCGTCATGTCCCTCCCCGTCGAGGTGGAGCCTGCGAAGCTCGGCATCTTGCGCCCTAGGCCTGTCATGAACGTGCGCCGGCTCGCGCTCGCGGATTTCCGGTCCTACCGGGCGCTCGATCTCGACCTCGATGCGAGGCTGGTCGTGCTCCCCGGCGACAATGGCGTCGGCAAGACCAATCTGCTCGAGGCCTTGTCCCTCCTCTCGCCGGGACGGGGCCTGCGCCGCGTCGAGCTCGCCGAATGCGCGAGGGACGGCGGAGCCGGCGGTTTTGCGATCTCGGTCGACCTCGAGACGCCCGAGGGCCGAATTCGGCTGGGCACCGGGCTCGAGCCGCGGCCCGACGGCGCGCCGCAGCGCAAGTGCCGTATCGACGGTGAGCCCGCCGCCTCGGTCCGCGCCTTTGCCGATCATGTGCGCGTCGTCTGGTTGACTCCCGCCATGGACGGGCTCTTCGCCGGCGCGCCCGGCGAGCGGCGCCGCTTCCTCGACCGGCTCGTGCTCGCGGTCGATCCCGAGCACGGCGCCCGCGTGACCGCGCTCGAGCGCGTGCTGCGCAGCCGCAACCGCCTGCTCGAGGAGCCCCCGTCGCGCTGGGACGGCGCTTGGCTCGCCGCGATCGAGCGCGAGCAGGCGGAGCTTTCCGTCGCCGTCGCCGCGGCGCGCGCCGAGACCGTGGCACGGCTGCGCGCGCTGATCGCGGCGACGCGGGACGACACCTCGCCCTTTCCCTGGGCCGACCTCGCTCTGCAAGGCGAGGTCGAGACGCTCGTCGCCGAGCGCCCCGCGCTCGAGGCGGAGGAGATGTTTCGCGAGCTTCTGCGCCAGGGCCGGACGCGCGACGCGGCCGCGGGGCGCTGCCTCGTCGGCCCGCAGACGAGCGATCTTCTCGTGCGTCACGGCCCGAAGGACGTCGCCGCGGCGCGCGCCTCGACGGGCGAGCAGAAGGCACTCCTCGTGGGCCTCGTTCTCGCCCATGCCCGGCTGGTCGCCGACATGAGCCGGATCGCCCCCCTCGTCCTGCTCGACGAGATCGCCGCCCATCTCGATCCCGACCGCCGCGCGGCGCTCTACGCTCTGCTCGAGGCGCTCCCCTCGCAGATTTTCCTGACCGGCGCCGATGCCTCGACCTTCGCGCTGCTCGAGGGTCGCGCGCAAATCTTCCGGGTGACGCCGGGCATGGTCGAGCCGGCCGGCTTTCGTGCTCACGGTCGAAGCGGAGTGCCTATATAGTCCCGCGGCTGTAGAGCATTTGCCAGCGAAGTGGACACCGGTTCGCGTCGCGAAATTGCGACAAGATCTAGGCGTAGAGCGGTTCCCTATCCAGCCGGAACGGGAACCGCTCCAATCGGGCCGCATCGAGCGCGCACAGGACAGGGCGAGAGAGTGACGGACAAGAACGATCCCGGTGGAAGTGCAACGAAGCCGAAGCCGGGCCTGTTCGGGCGGATGCTCGGCCAAAGGGACGCGCCGCGATCCGAGGCCGGGGCGCCGCGGCCGGGAGAGCCGGCGCAAAAGCGCAGCTGGTGGGTGCGGCTGCGCGACGGGCTCGCCCGCTCGGCGAATTCGATCGCCGCTGGTCTCGCAGCGATCTTCACCAAGGGCAAGCTCGACGAGTCCATGCTCGACGATCTCGAGGACGTGCTGATCCGCGCCGATCTCGGGGTGGCGACCTCCGCCGAGATCGCCCGCACGATCGGCAAGGGTCGCTATGACCGCGGGATCGATGTCGAGGAGGTCAAGGCCGTGCTCGCCTCCGAGGTCGAGCGGGTCCTCGAGCCCTATGCGCGGCCGCTCGTGATCGACCACACGAAGAAGCCGTTCGTGATCCTCGTCGTGGGCGTGAACGGCTCCGGCAAGACGACGACGATCGGCAAGCTCGCGGCGAAGCTCACCGCGAGCGGGCAGAAGGTCCTGCTCGCCGCGGGCGACACGTTCCGCGCGGCGGCGATCGAGCAGCTGATCATCTGGGGCCAGCGGCTCGAGTGCCCGATCATCCACCGCCCGCAAGGAGCGGACGCCTCGGCGCTCGCCTATGACGCGGTGAAGACCGGGCAGGAGCGCGGCTCTGACGTCGTGATCATGGATACCGCCGGGCGGTTGCAGAACCGCACGGAGCTGATGGCCGAGCTCGAGAAGATCATTCGTGTGATGAAGAAGGTCGATCCCGAGGCACCCCATGCGGTGCTTCTCGTGCTCGACGCGACGGTCGGGCAGAACGCGATGAATCAGGTCGAGATTTTCGGTCGAGTTGCCGGCGTGACGGGACTCGTGATGACCAAGCTCGACGGCACGGCGCGGGGCGGGATCTTGGTGGCGATCGCCGAGAAGTACAAGCTCCCGATCCATTTCATCGGGGTCGGCGAGGGGGCCGAGGATCTCGAATCCTTCGAGGCCCGTGACTTCGCCCGCGCGATCGCGGGAATCGAGGACTAGATCACGACGACATTTTGGATCGAATCGGTCCAAAGTCATGAAACGTGATCGATTCCAAAAGTTCAGAGCGGGACAGGCAGATAAGTTTACGCAATCTGCGTAAACGCGATTGCGCCGGAAAACCACTGTATGCTGTTCCTCATCCCGCTCTAGGGTTTGGACTATTGCGTCGTGCAGTATTCGTCATTGCGATCTCTCTGTTGCGCGAGACCCTTCTCCGAGCGCTTTTCGCCCGAAGGGGAGAAAGAAAAGCGCGAAGGGGCGAGGACGGCTCCGCAAGGACTCGTCCTTCCGTGCTTTTGGAACGGAAGGACGGGCGCGGAAGCCTACGAGGGCGAGGGTAGATCGCCGGCGATGCCACGGCAAGCCTGCGAAGCGGGAAGCAATCCAGGGTAGGCACCGAACCCACGGCATGGATTGCTCCGGAGCGATGCCCCTCGCGGCGCACCAATCAGGTCCACAACCCAGGAGCAAGAATGGCCATGTGCGCTTTGCGGATGCTCCCGTGCTTCTAGAATTCGACGATCGTCGTTCGGACTCACCCTATGTCGAGCGCATTTGGCGCTCCCGGAGCCGGAATGGCGGCTCGTTCCTCTCGATGGCCGAGAGCAATATCGAGCTCGTCTTTACCAGGCTACCCGGTTTTCTGGCGGTGACACTTCGTGGACCGGTATCCAGAGGGTCTTTCGTCGAGTGTCCGGCGAACGGAGAATGGCTCTCCATTCGTTTTCGACTGGGAACCTACCTGCCACGGATTTTGACGGCGTCCTTGATCGATCATCAGGATGTACAACTGCCGGTGCTGCCCGATGGCCGTTTCTGGTTTTCGGACCTGGCTTG
Organism: Beijerinckiaceae bacterium; assembly: GCA_024304885.1. Classification (GTDB taxonomy): domain Bacteria; phylum Pseudomonadota; class Alphaproteobacteria; order Rhizobiales; family Beijerinckiaceae; genus Methylocapsa. Next base: position 605,778 of record JALJOM010000003.1, on the reverse strand, counting down.
GGAAATTCCGAACTACGATAATGCGGAGGATTTCGTCGCCCGGCTGGCGCGCGCCGGCGTCATTGCGCGCAGCCACGCCGCCGATGCGGCGGTCGAAGGCGATTTCGACTGGATGAGCCAGCGCTCGGTTCAGCGCCACTTTCGCCGCGTTACCGGAATGACGTTCAGCAGCTACCGGCAGATTCAACGGGCGCGTCACGCCGCAGCCCTGCTGGCGAGCGGGAGTTCCGTGCTCAGCGCGACGTTCGACGCCGGCTATTTCGATCAGGCACACCTCACCCGCTCGGTCAAGCAACTGATCGGCATGACCCCGGCACGGCTCGCGCGCGAGAGGCCGCAATTGTCGTTCTCGTACAAGGCAACGGCGTCCTGATCGGATATTCGTGGCTCACTCCCGCTTGGTGGTGAGAGCGAAAACCGAAGGAGTGCCACCGTGAGCTTTCAGGCATACCTCGACAATATCGAGGCCAAGACCGGCAAGAACCCGGACCAGTTCCGCCAATGGGGGAAGGCCAATGGTTTTTCCACCGGGACGGGATTGGCGCCCGGAGTGAAGGCGGGCGCCATCGTTGCCGCGCTGAAGGAAGAATTCGGCCTCGGTCATGGCCACGCCATGGCGATCGTCGCCCTTTTGAAGGGGGCGAAACAGCAAGAGGGAACGCAATGAACGCGACCCGCTATCCGTGTCGCGCGATTGCGCTCGAGCGGGACGAGGAACGCATCCCGCTCTACTCTCCTGGAATCGATCACGTTTCATGACCTTGGATCGAGTCGATCCACGGTCATCGTGATCTAGCGGCCGACGGTGCCGAGGCCGAGCGCCTCTTCGCCGCGCTCGCGGCGGACGGAACAATCGATGTGCCGCCCACGACGCCATCCTTTGCACCCCGCTTCGGGATGACGATGCACAACATCGGACGCACTGGATGATCGCGACGCCGCCGACGGCGTAGGCGACCATCGCTGTATCGGCAGCCGCGTCGATGAACAACGCCCTCCAAGCTTCAAGCAGGATAAAAAATGCCATCACCGAGCCAACTGAGACAAGTGACCGGTTCTGTAATGAGCGGCCTTGTCGTCGCCTTCATGCTACTCGACGGAGGGATGAAGCTCGTCCCACTGGACATCGTGGTCGAGACGTCCACTGATCTGGGCTATCCGCCGTCGGCCGAATTGGCGCGGGGCCTCGGAATCGTGGCTCTGGTCTCCACCGGGCTTTATGCTTTCCCTCGAACGGCGATGCTCGGCGCTATTCTTCTCACCGCCTATATGGGGGGCGCCGTTGCCACCCATCTCAGGGTCGGCAATCCGTTCTTCACCCACATGCTGTTCGGCGTATATCTCGCCGTTCTTGCATGGGGCGGCCTCTACCTGCGCGACGCGCGGATAAGATCCCTGCTGCCGCTTCGATCACCACAGGCGGAAACATGATGCTCGTGGAATGAAGCGGTTGGAGAATTACCCCGCTGCCACCGACCATTCCGAGGAAGATCGAACAAGAAAAGCCCGGTCTCGAACCGGGCTTTTCGAAACGATCGGGCGGCGTTCGGGGTGATGGCGTCAGCCCGCCTCAATGCAGTGCGGATTTCAGGCCCGCGATCTCCTTGGCGACGAGGTCGCTGCCGAAACCGCCCTTGGCCTCGGCGCGCAGGACGACCTCCGCGGCCTTGGTCGCGGCGTCGGCAGCGGCGGCGCGCACATCGGCCATGGCCTGCGCCTCGGCATTGGCGATCTTTTCCTCGGCCTGCTTGGTCCGGCGCTGGATGAACTCCGCAAGGCGCTCGTGCGCCTCCTTGGCGAGGGCCTCGGCCTCGGCATGGGCCTGGGCGACGACCGCGGCGGCCTCGGCATCGGCCTCGGCACGGCGCTTCTCGAAGGAGGCGAGGAGGGCCTCCGCCTCGGCGCGCAAGCGCGCCGCCTCGGCGAGCTCGGCCTTGATCCGTGTCGCGCGGTGGTCCAGCGCGCCAGTGATCTTCGTGTGCACGCCGAGATAGCCGAGCAGGACGACGAAGATCACGAAGCCGAGCGCGACGAAGAATTCCGCGTCGAAGAACGACAAGAGGCTGCTCATCGTGCTGTCTCCGTTCAGCTCTTGGTCGAAGCGACGGCCGCCGCGACGGCCTTGTCGTCGGCGGGCTTGCCGGTGAGATGCGCGACGATCGCGGACGCGGCGTCCTTGGCGATCGAATCGACATTGGCCATGGCCCCGGCTTTCATCTCGGCGATCTTGGCCTCGGAGGCCGCGAGCTGGGCATTGAGCGTGCCTTCGAGCCCCTGGCGCTTCGCCTCGGCCTCGGCCGCGAGCTTCGCCTGGGTCTCCTGCGCCAGCGTCAAAGCCTTGGCGCGTGCGTCGGCGAGCGTCTTCTCGAGCGTGGCGGCCGCGTCCTGGGCCTCGGCGCGCTTGGCATGGGCCTCGTGGATGTCCTTGCTGATCTTGCCGCGCCGCGTCTTCAGGATATCGGCGACCTGGGGCAGGGCGACCTTGGACATGAGGAGGTAGAACAGGCCGAAGGTCAGCGCGAGCCAGATGATCAGGGGCGAGAAGTTCGCCGGGTCGAAGGGCGGGAAGGGTCCCTTGCCGTGCCCGGTGCCCCCGTGTGACTCGGTTCCTTCGACCAATCCGTGGTCGGTGCTCGTAGCCATTTATCCGTTCCCGAGGAAAGCTGTCCCGGGCTTCCGGCCCGGTCGAAAGGCGCGCCGAGCCCGGCCCGGCGCGCGAGAAACGCAGTCTTACTAGATCACGAAGAGCAGGAGAATGGCGACGAGGAAGGAGAAGATCCCGAGGCCTTCCGCGAGCGCCGCACCGATGAACGCGCGGCCGAACTGGGCATCCGATGCAGTCGGATTGCGCAAGGCGCCGGAGAGGAAGTTCCCGAAGATCAAGCCGACGCCGATGGCCGCGGCACCCATGCCGATAGCCGTGAGACCTGCGCCGAGATATTTGGCTGCAACCGGATCCATTGAATGCTCCTGAGATGGGTCGGGCACCGATCTGTTGTTGCGATCTTTATTCAGTGGCCCGGATGAATTGCGTCGTTCAGATAGACGCAAGTGAGGATGGCGAACACATAGGCCTGCAGGAGCGCGACGAGGAGCTCGAAGGCGGTGAGCGCCACGGTCATCGCGAGCGGCAGGGGAGCGATCACCGAATAGATGCCGGCGCCGAGCAGGCTCGCCACGAACCCGCCCATCACCTTCAGCGTGATGTGGCCGGCGAGCATGTTGGCGAAGAGACGCACGGAGAGGCTGATCGGCCGGGACAGGAAGGAGATGACCTCGATCATCACCAGGAAAGGCAGGAGCGCAGGGTGCACGCCCGACGGCACGAAGAGGTTCAGGAAGTGCAGCCCGTGACGGTAGAGGCCGTAGCAGATGACGAGGCCGATGACGAGGATCGCGAGCGAGAAGGTGACGAAGATCTGCGACGTTACCGTGAACGTATAGGGGATGAGGCCGATCAGGTTCGAGAACAGCACGAACAAGAACAGCGTGAAGACGAAGGGGAAGAACTTCATCCCGTCGTGGCCGCCGGTGAGATGCACCGTGTTGGCCATGAACTCGTAGGTCATCTCGGCCGCCGACTGGATGCGGCCGGGCACGAGCGCCTTGGGAAAGGTCCCGAGGATCATGAGCGCGCTCGCCGCGAGGACGACGATGACCATGAAGAGCGCGGCATTGGTGAAGGAGGCATCGATGCCGAGGACATGCAGCGGATAGATCGGCGCGATTTGAAACTGGTGAATCGGGTCCATCGTCTGCCCTTCTGCCCCTGCTTCGCTGTTCTGACCGAACGGACGCCCAATGATCGGGCGCCCGCGCTCCTCTACTTGTCCTCGGGGCGCTCGGCCCCCTGGCTTCCGCCCGTCGGCTTGGTCGCGATCCGATAGACGTTCATGAACCCCGCCGCGGTTCCCAGCATGAGGAAGAGCAGCAGGAAGATCGCCTTGGTACCGAGCCAGGAATCGATCTGCCACCCGATGACGGCCCCGACGACGACCGCGGCGACGAATTCCGTCAGGACGCGGAAGCCGAGGCTCATCGCGCTGCCGACCGAGCCGTCGCCGAGTCGGCCCACCGGCTGACCCGATCTCGCGGCCTCGTCATGGGCGTCGAGTGCCTCGGAGAGCTCGTCGAGCCGCGCCTTCAGCCGCGCGTCCTCGAGCTCCTTCTCGCGCTCTCGCTCGCTGTCGGGTTCCGCCACGATTCCCTCCAGATGACGCCCTCTTGCCTCGCAAAGGAGACCACGAGGCCGATCTATAGGCTTCCGCCGCGAAAAATGCGACGGGAGCGCTCGGGATCGTCGGGGGGGAGAAGGCGTGCGGGACGGGTCGAGCTTGAATTGTTCTAGTTGCGCCGCACACTAGGAAGGGAAGCGGTTTCTGTCAAGATCGCGCCTGCCCTTGCGCCGCCTCGGGTGCCGCGCCGAGGCTGCGGCGCCTCGCCGCAATCCGCCGGCTTTGAGTATTGACCTCAAGGGGTGAGTCAAAATGACTCACCCTTAACTGTTTCTTAGTCTCCTGATTCAGTTATCCTTTCTAACATCGGAGGATTGATTCCATGGATGCGACATATCAACTTAATGGCGGCTTCAAACCGACCGCAAAGCGGTTTGCAGACTTAAACGGCCCTGATTTTTTCCCAACTCCAGCATGGGCGACGTATGCACTTGTCGATAATGAAAGCTTTGTAGGCGACATTTGGGAATGCGCCTGCGGGAATGGCGCTATGTCAGAAGTGCTCGCACTCACTGGCAATAAGATTGTGAGCACTGACCTTTATAGACGCGGCTATGGGGAGTCTGGCGTTGATTTTTTAGAAACTGACCGACACGCTGCAAACATTATCACCAACCCTCCATATAATAGCGCGGAGGGTTTCGTAGCAGCGGGAACACATAAGGCACAACGCAAATTTGCTTTGTTACTTCGTCTTGCCTTTTTGGAAGGCGCGAACCGCGCTAACACGATTTTTTCACGTACTCCGCCGAGTCGAGTTTGGGTGTTTAGCGAGCGCATTACCTTTTACCCCGCTAACGTAGAGATAAAGGGCTCAGGAACTACCGCATATGCATGGTTTGTTTGGGATAAGGAGGCAAACACTGGAACTGAACTGAAATGGTTCAAACCTGGGTACAAAGCCCGCTATTCCTGAACTGCGTTGTGTTGAAGGTGCAGGCGCCCAGCGTCTGTGATCTGCAATCCCTCACGGCGTCCCAAGTGGACGGCGAACCCTTCCGCAATAATGTTCCCTGGCGATCCCTTATGAGAGACCATATTGCGGACGATCTGAGAAAAGCGCGTATCCTGCCTGTTTTCAAGGATCTCCGCATCTTCGCCTTGTGGATTCATAACGCCGCTTAATGCCGCTATGAGATCGGTTGTCGTCATTAATCCGTTTGGCTGCGCTGCCAAAATCCGCAAAGTCGGCAACAACAAATCTGATTCTGAAATACGCCTATTTTTGCTGGCCATTTGCAACCCCTTCGCTGAAACGGCTAGAGGTTGACCGGAATCCTGTCTGATTTCAATAGTGTTTCAATATTTTTCAAATGCTCTGATTTCCTACGTCATTCGTCCCTCTTGGTGCGCTCACCCGGCCTCCAGGAAGCGCTCTGCACCCTCGAGATCGACGCTGACCAGCTGGCTGACCCCGCGCTCGGCCATCGTGACCCCGAAGAGCCGGTTCATCCGAGCCATGGTGATCGGGTTGTGGGTGATCGTGATGAAGCGCGTCTCGGTCTTCTTGCGCATCTCGTCGAGGAGATCGCAGAAGCGCTCGACGTTCGCGTCGTCGAGCGGCGCATCGACCTCGTCGAGGACGCAGATCGGCGACGGGTTGGTGAGGAAGATCGCGAAGATGAGGGACATCGCGGTCAGCGCCTGCTCGCCGCCGGAGAGCAGCGTCATGACCTGGGGCTTCTTGCCGGGCGGGCGGGCCATGATCTCGAGCCCGGCTTCCAGCGGATCATCGGACTCGACGAGCTGCAGCTCGGCCGATCCGCCGCCGAAGAGGGTCGTGAACAGCTCCTTGAAATGCGCGTTGACGGTGTCGAAGGCGCCGACGAGACGTTCGCGGCCCTCCTTGTTGAGGCTCGCGATGGCTTGGCGCAGGCGTCGGATCGCCTCGGTGAGATCCTCGTGCTCGGTCGTGAGCTTGGTCTTGGAGCCCGTAATCTCGTTCAGCTCCTCCTCGGCGCGAAGGTTCACCGCGCCGAGCCGCTCGCGGTCGGCCTTCAGGACCTCGAGCCTGGCCTCGATCGGCCCCGCCTCCGGCAAGGTGTCCGTCGGCCCGAGGCCCGCGGCTTCGGCGAGCCGGCCGATCGGATTGCCCGACTCGCCGTCCTGGGCTGCGATCGCGTGGAGAACCTCCTCGGCACGCGCGCGCGCTGCCTCGAGCCTGGCCTCGCTGCGCGCCATCTCCTCGCGCGCCGCGCCCATCGCCTCGAGGGCGAGACGCGCGGCCTTGTCGGCCTCCTTGACGCGGCTCTCGGTTGCGGCCCTCGTGTCGGCGGCGGCCTTGCAGGCGGCCTCCGCCGCCTCGATCCGATCGCGTAAGGAAAGCCGCGCCTCGGAGAACGTATCGGGAGCGTCGACGAGGCTGCGATATTCGCTGTCGGCTTCCGCGATCCGGGCCTCGAAGGCCGCGATCTGCCCGTCGGCTCCGGAGCTTCGCGCTTCCCAGGACTTGCGCTCTCCCTCGATCGCGGCGAGCCGCTTTCCGCGCGCCTCCGCTTCCCGGATGCAGGCCTGCAGCGCAGCGCGGGCCTCGGATGTCGCGGTGCGGTCCGCGGCCGCGGCCGCACGCGCAGACTCGAGGCTCGCGTCGATGTCGGTCGGCGCCTCGAGCGCAGCGAGGGAGGAGGTGGATTGCCCCTGCCTGTCCCTGGCCTCGTCGAGATCGGGCGTTATCCGCCGCCCGGCCTCCGCGAGCGCGTCGAGGCGCGCCATCGCGGCCTCGTGCCGGCGTTGCGCGGCGGCGCTCTCGTCGCGCAAGCGCTCGACCTCGCGATGGGCCGCCTTCGACCTCTGCCGCGCCTCTTGCTCCGCGGTTGCCGCGGCGGCGAGCTCCGCGTGGAGCTGCCCGGCCTCTCGCCTGATCTCCTCGACCGCCTCGCGCGCAGCTTCCGCCTCGAGCTTCAGGTCGCCGAGGCGGTTCTTCTCCGCGAGACGCCGCGCTGCGGGCGTCGGCGCTTCGGCGGCTTGCGCGAATCCGTCCCAGCGCCAGAGATCGCCCTCCTTCGAGACGAGCCTCTGGCCGGGCTTCAGCCGCTTACGGAGGACCGGGCCGTCCTCGCGCGCGACGACGCCGATCTGATCGAGGCGCCGGGTCAGCGCGAGCGGGGCCTCGACGAGATCCGACAAAGGCTGCGCGCCTTCCGGCAGGGGCGGATCGGCGGAAGCGTCGGTATGGACCCAATGTGCCGGTGCCATGGGGTCGGTCGAGGCGTCGAGATCGTCGCCGAGCGCCGCGCCGAGCGCGGCCTCGTATCCTTTCGCGACGCTGATCTCCTCGGTGACCGGCGGCCACGACTTGCCCGTCCCCGCGGTCAGAAGCTTCGTCAGCGTCTGGACCTGCGTCTCCAGCTTCTGCGCCTTGCGCTCGGCCTCGGCGAGCGGGGCGCGGATGGCGGTCTCGGCGGCCCGCAGCTCGCGATGGCGCGCCTCTGCGCTCGCGACCTCGGTCTCGAGCGTTGCGGCGGCCTCCCGCGCGGCTTCGAAGCCCGCCGTGAGCGCGTCCGTGTCGACGTCGGCCGCGAAGTCGGCGCGGAGCTTCACCTCCTCGGCACGGATCTTCTCCAGCTCCACCTCGAGGCGCGCGATCCGTCGGCCCTCCTCCGCGATCGCGCGTTCCAGGGACGAGCGGGCCGCGACCATCGCGGCGCGTTTCTCCTGCACGGCCGCGAGCGTGCTTTCCGAGTCTGCCAGTGCGGCCTCGGCGCCCTCGAGCTTCGCTCGCGCCTCGGCCTCGAGATCGGCCTGGCCCGCGCCCGCGGCTCGAAGCGTGTCCGCCTCGGTCTCGAGCCTTGCCAGGACATCGGCGGCGTCGGCGATCATGGCCCTCTCACGGGCGAGATCGCCCCTGAGCTGCGCGAGCCGCCGCTCGAGCTCGGCCGTGCGGCCTCTGACGCGGCGCTCCTCGCCGTCGAGCGTCTCGCGCGCCGCCACGAGCTTCTGCAGCTCTGCCGAGGCCGTCACCTCGGCTTCGTGGAGGCCTTGAAGCTCGTGAGCGGCGACCGCCTGAAGCCGCGCGGCCTCGGCCTGCTGCCTCGTCCGCTCGACGACCGATTCCTTGTCGGTCGCGAGCTTGCGCTCGGCGGCGGCGAGCGCCTGCGTCGCCTCGGCATGATGGACGAGCGCGAGCAGGGCCTCGTTGCGCCTGATCTCGGCGGCGATATTGCGATAGCGCGAGGCCTGCCGAGCCTGGCGCTCGAGACCTTTCTCCTGCGATTCGATCTGGCGCAGGATATCGTCGAGGCGGGCGAGGTTCTCCTCGGCGGCCTTGAGCTTGAGCTCGGCCTCGTGGCGGCGCGAATGCAGGCCGGAGACGCCGGCCGCCTCCTCGAGGATGCGCCGGCGGTCCTGCGGCTTCGCCGAGATCAGCTCGCCGATCTGCCCCTGCCGCACCATCGAAGACGATCGCGCTCCCGTCGCGGCATCGGCGAAGAGCAATTGTACGTCGCGCGCGCGCGCCTCGCGGCCGTTCACTCGATAATGCGAGCCGGCCTCGCGCTCGATGCGCCGCGACACCTCGATCGTGTCGTGGGTGTTGAAGGCCGCCGGCGCGGCGCGGTCCGAGTTGTCGAGGCGGAGCAGCACCTCCGCCATGTTGCGCGCCGGCCGGTTGCCGCCGCCCGAGAAGATCACGTCGTCCATGCCCGAGGCACGCATGCTCTTCGACGAGCTCTCGCCCATCACCCAGCGCAAGGCCTCGACGAGGTTCGACTTGCCGCAGCCGTTCGGCCCGATGACTCCGGTGAGGCCCGGCCCGATCGGGAACTCGGTCGGCTCGACGAAGGTCTTGAACCCGGCGATGTGCAGCTTGGTGAACTTCAAGGCGCGTAGCTCCGGCCGGGGCGGCAAGGAACCTCACCGCAGGGCTCGAGTAGATCCGACGATTGCGCCGCTCGCGGCCGCCGGCAGAGCACGGCCGAGCAGTTCAGCCGGCAGTCTTTCGAACTTGCCGCGAAATAGAGCGCGTTCGTGCCGCGGCGACCGAGCCGCCGATTCGCAGGATCACCAAGGCCACGTCAGGGGGCCTGCTCGCGGTCCTCGTGTCAACCTTTTCACGCCTGGGTTAATTCTTTCTTAACTATCTTTTGACGGCTCGCTCAGGACGAGACCGGCGCGCGATCCTGCAGCCCGGAGAGCTCATGCACCCTGACCGTGCCCGGCGGAAGCGTCAGGGCGGCCTCGACCACGTGGCGATGATGGGTGAATACGAGAACCTGGGTCGTGCGCCCGAGCTCGGCGAGGGCGGCGAGGCCGGGCGCGACACGTTCGTCGTCCGACGTGACGAAAAGATCGTCGGCGATGAAGGGCAAAGGCTCGCGCTGCTTCGCATGGAGCTCGATCGCGGCGATCCGCAGGCAGAGGAAGAGCTGGTCGCGGGTGCCTTCGCTCAGCTCTCCGACGCCACAGGAGCGCCCGTCGGCGCGTTGCGCGACGAGCACCGGAGCGCGCCCGTCGCGATAATCGGTGACGAGGCGGGAGATCGGGTTCTCGGCGCCGGCCGCGATCCGCGCCAGAAGCTCGCTCGCGCGGGAGACCAAGGGATCCTCGTTCAGGGCGCGATAGCGTTCGACGGCGCGGATCACGAGCTGGCGTGCGGTGTCGAGCAGGAGCCAGCGCTCGGCGCGACCGGCGAAGGCGAGCGCGGCATCGCGTCCCTTCGCGTCCGCTTCCGCGGCCCCTGCCCTCGCGTGCAGCAGGTCGAGGGCCTGCCTCGCACGTGTTTCGGCTTGGGCGGCGGCCTGCCCTTGCGGCACGAGCTCGGACTCGCGCTCGACGAGAGCCGCGACCTCGGCCTCTGCCGCATCGGGCGAGCAGGAACGGCATTGCTCCCGAAGGGCGGCCTCGTCGAAGCCGTCGCCCGCCCGAGCGAGCTTCTCGCGCTGCTCCTTCAGGGCTTCGACGAGCGCACGCTTCTCGGCGGAACGTCGGCCGTGGCTCGCGAGATCCGCGGTCTCCTCGAGGCCATGGAGACGGCGCAGATCCTCGAGGGCGGTCCGTGCGGCTGCGAGATCGGCGTCCGCCTTCGCGAGCGCGCATGCGGCCGCGGCCAGCCTCGTCGCGACATCGGCTCGTTTCACGAGACGGATCTTCTCCTCCTCGAGCCTCGGTCCCAGCGCTTGGAGAACGGCTTTCGGGTCGGCGTCCTCGTCGAGCCCGAAGGTCTCCCCGCGCTCTCCGGCGAGTGTCTCGATGGCGCCGACGAGGCGACGGAGGTCGTCGCGGAACCGCGTATTGTCCGCGCGCAAGCCCTCGAGCCGCCGTGCCGTTTCGGTGCGCTTCGTCACGGGGTCCCGCATCTGATCCCAGATCTCGAGCACAGTCGCAGCCTCGTCGGGGCCGGCATCGGCGGGACAGGACATCTCCTGGACGAGACCCGACCAGGCATCGGTCCAGGCCTCGAGCGCCTCGGAACGCGCCGCTGCCTCCTGGCGCTTCTGCTCGAGCGCGCGCCGGGCCCGCCGCGCCGAGTCCTCCGCGGCTTGCCGCCTTTTCCAATCGGACTCCTTGGCCTTGGCGGCGGCTCTGACGCGATGATCGAGGTCCACGAAGCCTTCGTCGGGACCGGCCGCGAGCCCGAGCGCCTGTGCCGCGGAGGCGAGGAGCGTGCGCGCGCGTGCCTCGGTCTCTGTCGCGAGCGCGAGCTCCGCGTCGGCCCGGCGCTTGTCGGCGAGACGGCGCAGCGCCTCGTCCTTCGCGCCGAGAAAGGCGCGCATGGCGGCAGGCGCGGCGGCGTCCATTCCGATCGCGGCCCAAGCCGCGGTCCACTCGGCAGCGAGGCCGGCGAGCGCGCGCTCGAGCCTTTCGACCGTCGCGCGGTCGTCCTCGGCCTGCCGCGACACACGTTCCCGTCGTCCGGTCAGCTCGGCGAATCGCGCGATGCGCTGCGCTTCCGAAGCCCTGCGATCGGCGAGTGCGTCCGCCTGCCGCACGCTCGTCTCGTAGCGGCCGACGAGATCGTCTTCGACCGTCGGTTCGAGCGGACCCGCGCTGCCGTGGGGCGCTTCGATCTTGCGCTGTCGCATCTGAGCCCAAAGTGCGTTGCGCCGGTCGCGCGCGGCGGCAACTGCTTGCGTCGTCGGGATTTCACCCTCGGCTCGGAGCGTCTCGATGTCGGCCTCGATCTGACGCATGTCGCCTGCGGCCTCGTCCCGCCTGCGTGCCGCCGCATCCCGCTCGATCTCGAGCTTCTGGCGCCTTTGCTCTTGGTCGCGGATCGTCTCGTCCGTCGGAAAGGGCGTCGCCGCGAGGGCTTCGATCCCCGCCGCCCATCCGGTGAGACGGCGGACCGCATCGTCGAGCTCGCGGGCGGCCTCGGAGGCCTCGAGGCGGCGCTGGGCGAGGCGCGCGCCGACGTCTCCCTCTCGCGCCAGAGCCTCGAGAATCGACTGCGCGAACGCGGGGTCCGGGAGGCCGTCGAGGCGAGCCAGCTCGTCCTCCGCCTCGGCGAGAGCGCTCTGCGCATGCGCATATTCATCCTTGGCGGCTTCGAGCTTCGTGCGCAGCTTGTCGCCCTCGCGGATCGCCGAGCGGATCCTCGCGACCAGCGGCTTTTTCGGAATCCTGTCCTCGGCCTCGGCCGGCCCGAGCGCGATCCCGAGCGAGCCGACGAGGCGGCCGATCTCGTCGTCGAACCGCGCGATATCGCGGGCGAGCTTCGGTTCGTCCGCGATGCCCTTCAGATATTCGCCGAGCCGGGTCTGCAAGGCACCGATCTCGGCCGCAAATCGCGTCAGCGTGTCACCGGCCGGGATCGCCTCGAGGTCGCGCTCGAGCGCCGCGTTCGACCGTCGCGCCGTCTCGACGGCGGTCTCTGCCGCGAGGAAGCGCTCCACGCAGCGGAGCCTCTCTGCCTCGAAGCCCGCGGGAAGATCCGGCACGTCCGCGAAGGCGTCGAGCTCTCGGGCGAGGCGATCGATGTCGATCAGGATCGGCCCCGCGCGACGGATCCGCTCCTGCCCGCTCCGTCTTTCCCGGATCGAGGCAAGCGCCTCGTTGATCCCGGCCTTGGCCGCGATCGCCTCGTCGAGCGCTTTCTCGGCGGCGCGAAATTCCTCGTGACGCAAGGCGAGCTCGCGCTTGGCTTTCTGGGCCTCGGCAAAGCTTTCCGCGGCCTGCCAAAGGGGCTTCCTGGAGGCCTTTCGCTCCGGCGTGCCGAGCGCATCGATCTCGGCTTCGAGGGACTTGCGGACGAGGTCCACGCGGTCGAGCCCGCTGCCGGCCTCGAACAGGCTGCGCCCGAGGTCGCCGTCGCTTTCCAGCATGCGCTCGCCGGCCGCGCGAAGCCGGGCGTGGTCGAGCCCGAACATGCCTTCGAACAGGGCGCGATCCGCATCACCCAGGAAGGGTACGAGCACGCCGTCGGGGAGCACCTGATCGGCGTCTGTGCGTAGGGTCCGGGCATTGCCCTTGCGCCGCTTGAAGGCGAGCCGCTCGCCACGGCGCGAGACGATCGTGGCCCCGATCCTCAGGCTGTCGTAATCGTGCAGGAAGCCGAATGTCGTCCGCGCCGGGACGCCGAACAGGAGATCGGCGATGGCGGACAAGATCGTCGACTTGCCGGCCTCGTTGCGGCCGAAGACGACGTGGAGGAGGACCGCGTCGCCGGAAAGGTCGAGGCGCTTCCCGGTGAAGTGGCCGTAGCGCTCGAGATGAAGCTCCGCGAACCTCAATGGCGTCGATCCCCACCGGCGAGCCGATAGGCGAGGAGCGCCTGCGCATCGGCGAGGAGCGAGGCGAAGCGCTCGTCCCCGATATGGGTCAGGCCGACCTCCTCGCGGAGATGGGGCGGCAAGCGCCGCAGCGCCTCCTCGAGGCCGAGGCGGAGATCGGCGGCTTCGTGCACGTCCTCCGAGAGTGCGCGAAGGAGCGGCGCGAGATCGACACGCGCGAGCCCGGCCACGTCCGGATGGCCGGCCGGGCGTGTCTCGATCAGGATTTTCTCGATCGAGAAGGTTCCGGGGGCTTGCGCGGCGAGGCTGTCGCATTCCGCCTCGAGCCGCTCGCGCTCGGCGATGAGCGCGCCGTGGGCCGCGCTCGCTCCGACGAAGCGGACCCGCGCGGCGATGGCCCGGTCGCCGGCGACTGCTGCCGCGTAGGCCTCGGCGATGCAAGGCAAGGCCTCGTCGAGCGTCGCCGCTCGGGAAACGTCGATGCGAAGATCGACCCAGCGCAGGTCGTCGGCCGGGCAATGCGTCACCTCCCGCACCCGGCCGGCCTCGACCGTCACCATCGTGAAGCCCTTCTCGCCTTGCTCGTTGACATGGCGGCCTTGAAGGTTTCCCGGAAAAACCACCCACGGGTCCTCGGCGAGCACGAGGCGCCGATGGACATGGCCGAGCGCCCAATAATCGTAGCCTTTTCCGACGAGGTCCTCGAGGCCGCAGGGGGCATAGGGATCGTGCCCGTACCTGCCATCGCAGGACGTATGCAACAGGCCGATGTTGAAAAGTCCGGCCCTCGGACGCGGATAGGCGGCGGCGAGGTTTTCCGCGACCGCGCGATCGGGAAAGCTCTGGCCGTGGATCGCGACGCCGAGATCCTCGAGAAGCCGGGTCGAAGCCGCCCGGCTCCCGAACTCGTGGACGTTCGCCGGCCAGGCCAGGTTGCGGCTGATGCGGCCTTCCGCATCGTGGTTGCCGCGGACGAGCGCGACGCGGATGCCGGCCTTGCCGAGATCGGAAAGCCCTTTCGTGAAGAAGAGCCCGGTCGAATAGTCCGTCCAGTCGCGGTCGAACACGTCGCCCGCGATCAGGACGAGATCGACCTTCTCGCGGATCGCGACGTCGATCATGCGGCGAAACGCGGTGCGGGTCGCGCAAGAGACATCTTCCGCGCGCGCCCCATGGCGGGACCTGAGCCCGGCCATCGGGCTGTCGAGGTGAAGGTCGGCCGCATGAATGAAGCGCATCTTCCGTCCCGCGATCGGATCACGCGAGCGTCGCGCCGCCGTTCGTGACGTGGTCTCGAATCGCTCGCTGTGCCGGAAGACTAGAAGCCCCGGCGACATTCACCAAGGCGCGCGAATACCATGACGGTCTTGCGGGACGAGCCGTGCTACTCGAAGGCGAAGATGCGCCTCCAGGCGTTCTTCATGCTGATGATGACCCAGCCGTTCCTTTTCGCCTCGTCGTAGAGGTCTCGCGTGAAGGCGCCGACCTTCGTGTCCGGAAGCCCTGCCGCCGGGCCATAGGCATATTCACGTGTCGCGTCGTCGTGGAGAACGAGGAGCCCGAGCCGCGCGCCGGCGCCGGCAGTCGTATATTCCAACATCTCGCGATCGCCGGTGGAATTGCCGAAGGCGATGACCGGCCGGCGCCCGATCACGAGGTGGATGCCTTCCGGCTTGCCCGCATCGTTGTCGTTCAAGAGGAGCTTCGGCTCCTTGGTCAGGATCGGCTTGCCGCGCTTGTCGGTGCCGTATTTCGTCGCGCCGGCCGAGCCGACCACCTGCTCGGGTGGAATCCCATAGACACGCTCGGCGTAGGCGCGCACGAAATCCTGGCCGCCGCCGGTGACGATATAGGTCTTGTAGCCGTTGGCGCGCAGGTAGCTCATCACCTCGAGCATCGGTTGATAGGTCAGCTCGGTGTAGGGACGGTCCCATCGCGGGTGCTTGGCGGTCGAGAGCCATTTTTCGACCTCGGCCTCGAATTCCTCCACGGTCGTTCCGGAGAGCGTGACGGCGAGGATCTTCAGCAAATCCTTCGTCGAGAGCTTCGCGATCGCCTCCCGGCTGCCGGAAAGCACGGTCTTGAACGGCTCGACCTTTCTGAGCTCGGGCTTCCTGGCCACGACCGCAGGCACCCGCTCCAGGCAGTAGACGACCTGCGTATACATCGGGTGAGACACCCAGGTCGTGCCGTCCTGGTCGAACGTGGCGATGCGGGCCTCGGGCGGCACGAATTTCGGGCTCGCGGGGCTCGTCGTCTCCGCCACGAACGCGATGATGGCCTGCTTGGCCGGGCCCTCGTTCCACGAGGGCAGCGGATCGGCCGTGGCCTCGGCCCCGGATGCGATGCAGAGTGCCAGCGACAAGACCATGCATGCGAAACGCTTCACCGACGGCATGATCGTACTCCTTCCCCCCGCTCGATCATGCAGCGCCCCGTCACCGCAACGCTGCATGCACTGATAACCCGCTGGTGCCGGCGATCGCTCCGCTACTCGTCCGTGCATAGCACGACGCCCGGCAAGATACGTCGTCGCACCGAGATGGTCGCCCGGCGCGAGCCCCGCCTTGAACAAGGCAAATCTTTGTCTATATATATTACGAGTATAGGCTATAATAAATTGTGAGATTTATAATTCATCGCAGTCCGTTGCGGGTGCTGCGAATCTATATTGTCAAGCATTGCGTAGCGGAAATATTCACGCCGCCGTCGAGCAGCTTTCATGAGATGACCTCGAAAAAGGCCTGGATTAGTCACGGCCAAGCCCGAGCTCGGCCGTATGCTCCACGATAATCCGTCCCAATCCACGTGCAAAGGAAAGGGACGAGAATGACCAAGCGCTATTGCCCACAGCCGACGCGGGGCATGCCGAGGAGGCACAGGAAAAAGCAGCTCTCGAGGGCGACGGCATTGGCCTGCTTCCTGATGGGCGATGCCGGGCTGGCTTTCGGCGCCTGCACGCCGGCCCCGACAATCTCGCGGACACCGACGGTAGAAGCGAGCTTCTGGGGCTTGCATCTCGCGGCGCCCAACTACCTACCCTGGCCAGCCGTCTCGTTCGCGTCGGCGCGGACCGTGGCGACCTGGCCAGGCGTGTCGTGGGGCGATATCAACGTGTGGAACGGCTACTACGACTGGAGCGCCCTGGACGCCTATGTGAGCAAGATCGCGAGCGAAGGCAAGGAGATCCTCTACACGTTCATCAATCCACCGTTGTGGTGGACTGGCTATCCCTCCACATCGAACTTGGGCCCGTGGACCAACTTCGTCAAGGCGATCGTCGCACGGTATTGCAACGTCATCAAGTACTGGGAGCTGTGGAACGAGCCGAACTCCCCGAACTCCTGGACGGGAACCGCGGCGGACATGGTCGCCATGGCGAAGGTCGCCTATCCGATCATCAAGAATGCGGGAGGCATCGTCGTCTCTCCCGGCCCTCAAGGCAGCTCTGCCTGGCTCCGGGACTTTTTCTCTCTCGGAGGGGGCGCCTATGTCGATGTGGTCGCCATTCACGGCTACACGTTCGGTACTCCTGAAAAAATCGTCCCCCGCATCCAGGATACCCGCGCCGTCATGGCGGCCTATGGTCAATCGAGCAAGCCGCTCTGGGACACGGAGCGCAGCTTCTGGGTCAAGGGCTGGACCCCGGGATATGGAGTGACCGACGAGGACCAGTCGAAATGGCTCGCGCGCCACACCATCCTGGAGGCGTCGCTCGGGATCGAGCGGTCCTATTGGTTCATGTGGGAGGAGACCGAGACGCTGGCCGGCCTGTGGAACCGCGCAACGTGGAAGACTCGGACTGCGGGCAAGGTCTACCAGGTCGTCCGCGACTGGCTGACCGGACGCACCGTGAGCTGCACCCTGTATGGAGATATCTATTGGTGCGCGCTCGGCTCGTCGCGAGCCATAGCGTGGCATATCAAAGGATGGTGGCAGAAGATCACGGTCGACGCCAGATATACCAAGACCCAAGACGCCTATGGTACCCGGGGCACGATCTCCGGCAACCAGATTTACATATCCGGGATACCCGTCATGGTCGAATAGGGCTGTAGCATCCTCCGTCGAGGTGGACACCGTTGCGCATGTCACCGGCGATCTACATGCGCCTCGTCGGTGCCGCGCCCGGCTTACTGTTCCTAGAGCGGGATGAGGAAATGCGTACAGCGGTCTTCCGCCCGCATCCCGCTCTGAACTCTTGGAATCGATCACGTGTCGTGACTTTCGATCGATTCGATCCAAAGTCATCGTGATCTAGAGCATTTTCCGGCAAACCGGATGCAGGCTCGCGTCGCGAAACCGCGACAGGGCAAAATTGTAGACCCGGTTTCCGATTCGATCGGATCGGAAGCCATTCCAGCCGCGAAGGAACCGGGTCTCGAGGTGCCGTCCTCGCGGCCCTCGCCACGCTCCTACGCCCTTTCGGGCGAGAGCCGCTCGGAGAGCGGGCGCGCGCATCAGGGCGATCGCAAGAGATCGACATCGACGGATAGCGCGCCGAGACGAGAACGAGACCCTGCTTCCTGACCGGGCCTGAACGGACAGCGCATCGGCGTCCCGGGACTTGCAACGGGAAGGAACCGCGTCCATCCTCTTGGAATGGCAAGGCCCCTCGATCCCTCGCGTGACGCGATGCAGCCCGGACGACCGAGCCTCGCGACCCTCAACGAACGCTCGCGCGAAATATTTCGCCACGTCGTCGAGTCCTACCTCGCGAGCGGGGAGGCCGTCGGCTCGCGCCATGTCGCTCGGCTCCTGCCGATGCCCTTGTCGCCGGCCTCGGTGCGCAACGTGATGCAGGATCTGGAGGAGCTCGGCCTCATCTATGCCCCGCATACGAGCGCCGGCCGCTTGCCGACCGAGCTCGGCTTGCGATTCTTCGTCGACGCGATGCTCGAGCTCGGTGACATCGGGCAAGAGGAGCGCGAGCAGATCGAGGCGCAAGTGAAGGCCGCGGCGCAGGAGCAGAGCCTCGAAGGCCTGCTTGGCGATGCGATGATCATGCTGTCGGGCCTCACGCGGGGCGCGGGCCTGGTCGTGGCGACGAAGGAAGACGCGCGGCTGAAGCATATCGAGTTCGTCCGTATCGAGCCCGAGCGTGCCCTGGCCGTGCTCGTGGCCGAGGACGGCACGGTGGAAAATCGCGTCTTCCCGATTCCACCGGGGCTGCCGGCCTCGGCGCTCGTCGAGGCGGGCAACTATCTGAACGCGCGAATCCGAGGCCGGACCCTGCCCGACCTCAGGCGCGAGATCGAGGCCTCGCACGCGGCGGCAGAGGTCGAGCTCGGCGTCTTGACCGCTCGCCTCGTCGATGCGGGGCTCGCAAGCTGGGCGCACGGAACGGGTCAGGGCCCGCAGCTCATCGTCAGAGGCCAGGCCAACCTCCTGCAGGATCTCACCGCGCTCGAGGATCTCGAGCGGATAAGGCTCCTCTTCAACGACCTCGAGACCAAGAAGGAGGTCATCGACCTCCTCGGCCGCGCCGAAGGTGGCGAGGGCGTGCGCATCTTCATCGGCTCGGAGAACCGCCTGTTCTCGCTCTCGGGCTCAGCAATGATCGCGGCGCCGTTCCACGACAGCCAGAGCCGGATCGTCGGCGTGCTCGGGGTCATCGGCCCGACCCGGCTGAACTACGCGCGAATCGTGCCGATGGTCGACTACACGTCGAAGGTCGTCGGCCGGCTGCTGCAGGGGCGCTGACGTCCAGCCCCTGGTGCTGGCACCGTCGTGACAGCCCGGGCGTACGCGAGGTCGCCGCTTACTTTGCGTTGGCTTTCTTGGGCCGCTCCTTGTCGGCGTCGGCAGGCCCTCGGCCTTCGAGCATGGCCGCGCGGACGCGGCGCAGCTCCTTGCGCAGAGCCTTGAGGTCGTCGGCGGGGCGTCCCATGGCGCGTGCGATCGCGCCCGGAACCTCTGTCGCGCGCGAACGCAGCTCGCGCCCCGCTTCGGTCAGGCTGACGCGCACGTGGCGCTCGTCCTTCGGGTCTCGCGCGCGCTTGATGCGGCCCAGAGCCTCGAGACGTTTCAGGAGCGGCGTCAGGGTGCCGGAGTCGAGAAAGAGTCGCTCGCCGAGCATCTTCACCGTCACGTCGTCGCTCTCCCAGAGCACGAGCATCACGAGATATTGCGGGTAGGTGAGGCCGAGCCCGTCGAGCAGCGGCGCATAGGCCCGGTTGATCGCATGCAGCGTCGAATAGACGGCGAAGCAGACCTGGCTGTCGAGCTTCGGCATCGCGCCGGCTTCGGACATCACGATAGTTCCGATCGATCTTACAATATCGAATTCGATACTTCCGGCTTTCCGAAAGCAAGCGGCCGCTTCCCCTTGTCCACAACCGCATGGGGCTCAATGCGACTCGCGCCGCAGCGCCTTCAGCCGATAGAGCGCGTCGAGCGCCTCGCGGGGGCTGAGCGTATCGGGATCGAGGGCGTCGAGCGCCTTCGCGACCAGGTCGGGCTCGACAGGGGCAGAGGGCGCGGGCGTCGCGAACAAGGGCAGGCCCGCGGCGAGCCGCTCGGCATGGGCGAGCCGGTCGGCCGCCTCGAGCTCGGCGAGGAGCTGCCGCGCCCGCGCGACGACGCTGCGGGGCAAGCCCGCGAGCTTTGCCACCTGGATGCCATAGGACCGATCCGCCGCGCCCGGAACAATCTCGTGCAGGAAGACGATATCGCCGTTCCAATCCGTCACCCGGACCGTGAGGTTGTCAATCCGGTCGTGGCGGCGCGCGAGCTCGGTCAGCTCGTGGAAATGGGTCGCGAAGAGGACGCGGGCGCGGACCTTGTCGTGAAGATGCTCCATCACGGCCCAGGCGATGGAGAGCCCGTCGAAGGTCGCCGTGCCGCGCCCGATCTCGTCGAGGATGACGAGGGAGCGCTCGCTCGCCTGGTTGAGGATCGCGGCCGTCTCGACCATCTCGACCATGAAGGTCGAGCGGCCACGGGCAAGGTCGTCGGCCGCACCGACGCGCGACGAGAGCCGGTCGATGCAGCCGATCCGCGCGCGGCGCGCGGGCACATAGGATCCGGCCTGCGCCAGCACGGCGATCACCGCATTCTGGCGCAGATAGGTGGACTTGCCGGCCATGTTCGGGCCAGTCACGACCGCGATGCGACCGCCGAGCCCGGCGAGACCGGAAAGGTTGCAGTCGTTGGCGACGAAAGCTTGCCCCGAGCGCCGCAATGCGGCCTCGACGACCGGGTGGCGTCCCCCCTCGATCTCGAAGGCGAGCGAATGATCGACCTCCGGCCGGATCCAGTCGCATGCCGCGGCTGTCTCGGCCAGCGCCGCGGCCACGTCGATCGCGGCGAGGGCATCGGCCGCGCGCTTGATCGCCGCGCCCTGCTCGAGCGCACGCGCCGCAAGCCTGTCGAAGATCGAAAGCTCACGGACGAGCGCCTCGTCCGCGGCCGAGGAGATTTTCGTCTCGAGGTCGGAAAGCTCCATGGTGGAGAAGCGCATCGCGCCCGCCATGGTCTGGCGATGGACGAAGAGCTCGGCGTGCGGCGGCTTCAGGAGCCTTTCGCCGTGAGCCTGGGGAACCTCGAGGAAATAGCCGAGAAAATTGTTGTGCTTGAGCCGGAGCTGGCGGGTCTCGGCGACCTCGCAATAGCGCGCCTGGAGCGCCGCGATCACCTGGCGGCTCTCGTCGCGCAAGGCGCAGAGCTCGTCGAGCGGCTGGTCGAAGCCTCGCCGCAGGAAGCCGCCGTCGCGCCGGTTCGGCGGTAGGCTCTCGGCCAAGGCCGCGGCCAAGGTCTCCGCCAGCGCGGGATCCACGCCGCCGGCATTCTTTGCTGCAGCTGCGATGTCGTGCGGCAGATCGCCCTGTCGGCTCAGCGCCGCCGCGACCCGGCCGGCCGCGGCGAGCCCGTCGCGAAGGCTCGCGAGATCGCGCGGACCGCCACGCCCGAGCGCGAGGCGCGACAAGGCGCGCGCGAGATCGGGGACGCTCCGGAGCAAGGCTCGCAGCTCGGCGCGCAAGCCCGTGTCGTCGAGGAGGAAGCCGACCGCGTCGAGGCGCCGCGCGATTGCCGCGACGTCGGTCAGCGGGGCGGAGAGGCGCTCGAGCAGCAGGCGCCCCCCTGACGGCGTCACGGTCGCATCGATCGTCGCGACGAGCGATCCCTCGCGCGCGCCGGCCGTGGTGCGCGCGAGCTCGAGATTCGCCCGCGTCGCGGCATCGATCTCCATATGCGTGTCGCGCGACACGCGGGACGGCGGATTCAGCGCCGGCTTGGCACCGCGCTGGGTGCGCTCGATATAGAAGATCGCGAGCGCCGCCGCGGCGGTTTCCGCCCCCGACAAAGGTCCGAGCCCGTCGAGCGTCGCGACGCCGAAGAATTCCGCGAGGCGCTGCTCGGCGCCGCGGTGTCCCCCCGTGTCGCGGCCGAGCGGCGTCACCTGCCGGCTCGTCTCGCCGCAGAGCCGCGCGATCGCGGGCAGGCAGAGGAGCGATTCGGGCAGGACGATCTCGGCGGGATCGATGCGGGCGATCTCCGTGTCCAACCGATCTTCCGCGACCTCCATCACGCAGAAGGCACCGGTCGAGATCTCGGCGGCCGCGAGCCCGTAGAAGTCGTGCTGCTCGGCGCCACCGACCCGGGCGATCGCGAGCAATATATTCGGCCGCGACGGGTCGAGCAGCCGATCCTCGCTGATCGTCCCCGGCGTCACGAGGCGCACGACCTCGCGTCGGACCACGGACTTGCTGCCGCGACGTCGAGCCTCGGCCGGATCCTCGATCTGCTCGCAGATCGCAACCCTGTGGCCCTGCGCGATCAGACGGACGAGATAATCCTCCGCGCGCTCGATCGGCACGCCGCACATGGGGATATCGCGGCCCTCGTGCTTGCCGCGCTTGGTGAGCACGATGCCGAGCGCCTTGGCCGCGATCTCGGCATCCTCGAAGAAAAGCTCGTAGAAATCCCCCATCCGGTAGAACAGGAGGGAGCCCGGATTCGCCGCCTTGATCGCGCTGTATTGCGCCATCATCGGGGAGGGCTTGGCCGCGCCTTGCGCATCGGCAAGGGAGCCCGAAGCGGCGCGTCGGTTCGATTCGGAAGGGTCCCCGGCACGATTGGACATGATCGAAACCTATGCCCGGATCGGGGCCTTCAGGAAACCATCTCGCGAACCGAGGCCGCGACGGGCGGGAGCGAGCTCGGGCTCGGCGGGCAGGAGTCTGCGACTTCATTGCGCGACATCAACGCCGTTGCCGCGCAACAAGATAGGGTCGGTGGCGACACGCTCGACAGCGGGAACGAGAGCGGGAGAATCGGCAGATGCGACGTCGAGAGCGGTCCGACCAATCCCCGGAATACCGGGTCCATCTCGCCTGGGATGTCCCCACGCGCTTGTTTCATTGGATCAATCTTCTGGCCGTGCTCGGGCTCGTCGCGACCGGTCTTGCTGTCCTGAACGACGAAGCGCTCGGTCTCTCGACCGGTGGCAAGATCCTGTTGAAGACAGTTCACGTGTCGTTCGGCTATGTGATGGCGGTCAATCTCGCTTGGCGGTTCGTCTGGGCATTCATCGGCAATCGTTACGCGCGATGGAAAGCTTTGTTGCCCGGCGGTCCTGGCTATCTCGCCTCCTTGCGCGCCTATGCCGATTCGTTTCTCTCGGGTGAGCCGCAGCAGTTCGTCGGACACAATCCACTGGCGAGGATCGGGATCTCGCTGCTCTTCCTGCTTGTGTCGGTCCAGCTGGTGACCGGCCTCGTCATCGCCGGGACCGATCTCTATTGGCCCCCATTCGGTCACTGGTTCGCGCAATGGGTCGCCGCCCCGGGCGTCGACCCGGCCGTCGTGCAACCGGGGGTCTCGGACGGGATCGACGAGGCCGCTTATGCGGCGATGCGGGCCTTCCGCGCACCGATCGTCGAGGTTCACGATTTCACGTTCTGGATCCTCGTGATCCTCGTCGTCCTCCATGTCGCCGCTGTAGTGATCACCGAGCTGCACGAGGGGGGCAGCATCACCTCGGCCATGTTTACCGGCCGCAAGATTCTGAGCCGGCGCCCGGAGGATGCCTCTTGAGGCGAGCGCCGGGCGCCAGCCTCAGACGGTCACCTGGGCACCGAGCTCGACGACCCGATCCGACGGGATCGAGAAAAAGTCCGTCGCGTTGGCGGCCTGCCGCGCCAAGGCGATGTAGAGCTTGTCCTGCCACAGGGGCATGCCGGAATGGGCCGCCGGCTTGATGGTTCGGCGGCCGACGAAGAACGACGTCGACATGATGTCGAACTTGAGACCCACCTTGCGCAATGACGCGAGGGCCACGGGCACGCGCGGGCTTTCCATATAGCCGAAATGCAGGATCACCCGGGTGAAGTCGTCCGAGAGCTTGACGACCTCGAAGCGCCGGGCGGCGGGGACGCGCGGCGTGTCCTCGGTCTTGACGTAGACGATCAGGACCCGTTCGTGCAGGACCTTGTTGTGCTTGAGATTGTGCATCAGGGCCGCCGGCGCGACCTCGGGGTGATTGGTCATGAACACGGCGGTGCCGGCGACCCGCATCGGCTTCGATTTCTGCAGCAGGCGGATGAGATCCTCGGTCGAGATCGAGTCGCGCTTCGACTTCTCGGCCAGGATCGCGGTTCCGCGCACCCAGGTCCACATCACGACCATGGCGCCCGCGGCGAGCATCACGGGCACGTAGCCTCCGTCGACGATCTTCAAGAGATTCGCGCTGAAGAAGGCGACGTCGACGACGAGGAAGCCCGCGGCGAAAAGCACCGCCACCGGAAGCGGCCAATGCCACAGCTTCCAGACCACGAAAAAGGCGAGCGACGTATCGACGACCATCGAGCCGGCCACCGCGATGCCATAGGCCGAGGCGAGGCCGCTCGAGCTCTTGAACAGGAAAACGAGGGCGAGAACCCCGACGAGCAACATGAAATTGACGCGCGGCACGAAGATTTGGCCTTCCTGCATCTCCGACGTGTGGAGGATCAGCATGCGGGGGAGCAGCCCCAGCTGGATCGCTTGGCGCACCACCGAGAAGGCTCCGGTGATGACGGCCTGGCTCGCGATGATGGTCGCCATGGTCGCGAGGATGACGAGCGGCAGAAGCGCCCATTGCGGGGCGAGAAGGAAGAAGGGATTTTCGACTGCGGCCGGATTGCTGAGCACGAGCGCGCCTTGGCCGAGATAGTTGAGCGCCAGCGCCGGGAGCACGAAGACGAGCCAGGCAATTCTGATCGGCCCGCGACCGAAATGACCCATGTCGGCGTAGAGTGCCTCCGATCCGGTCACGGCGAGGAAGACCGAGCCGAGGACGACGATGCCGAGGAGCCCGTGCCCGAGCAGGAAATTCAGCCCGTGGATCGGGTTGAACGCATTCAAGATCACCGGCGAATCGCCGATATGGGCGATGCCGAGCCCGGCCATCGTCAGGAAGAAGACGACCATCACCGGGCCGAAGAAGGTCGCGACCCGAGCGGTCCCGTGGCTCTGGACCCAGAACAAGGTGACGAGGATCGCAACCGTGATCGGCAGGATGTAGGGCGAGAAGATCGGAGTCACGAGCTCGAGGCCCTCGACGGCCGACAAGACCGAGATGGCGGGCGTGATGATCGCGTCGCCCGAGAACAAGGCCGCGCCGGCGATCCCGAGCAGGAAGACCGGTCCCCCATGGTGCCCGAGGGCCGATTGCGCGAGCGCCATCAAGGACAGGATGCCGCCTTCGCCCTTGTTGTCCGCCTGCAGCAGGAAGACGACGTACTTGATGGTCACGATGAAGATCAGCGCCCAGATCAGGAGCGAGACCGTCCCGATCACGGCCGTCTCGGGCAGTCCCGTCGCCTTTGCGTGCGCGAGCGACTCCCGCAACGCGTAAAGGGGGCTCGTGCCGATGTCGCCGTAGACCACGCCGACACAGCCGAGAGCCATGGCGCGAAAGGCGGCCTTGGGAGGGGGGTCGGAACAGCCAGGGGCGACCGCGGCAGGCGGGATCGAGACATCTTGCGTCATCCGACCATCCATGATGAAGCCCGGCGAGGCGGCTCGCAGTGTCGCGATATAGCTCTTTCCGGGGATCGCGAGAAGGGGCCGCCGCGTCGTGCTCCGCCCTGCCCCCCTTTTGCCGCTATGTGAAAAATACTTTACACGAAACGGCTGTCGCTCGCGGAGCCCTTCGCCACATGTCCGATCAGCCGTCCCGCGAAAGCTTGGCAGCGCTACGCGAGGAAATCGATTGCATCGATGCCGAGCTGCACCGGCTCTTGATCGAGCGCGGCGAGATCATCGACCGGCTGATCGCGGCCAAGGCCCGGCAAGGCGGCGGGTCCGCGTTCCGGCCCGACCGCGAGGCCGACATGATGCGCGGCCTCGTCTCCCGCCACAAGGGAATCCTCCCCCTCGACACGGTGGAGAGCATCTGGCGAATCATCATCTCGACCTTCACCTATGTCCAGTCGAGCTACTCGGTCCACGGCGATGTTTCCGGGGGCGACGCGCCGATGCGCGACTGCTGCCGGTTCCATTTCGGCTTCACCGTGCCGTTCGAGCCGCAGGAGAGCTCCGCCGCGGTCATCGAGGCCGTTGCCCACTCGAGCGGGGATCTCGGCCTCGTCCCGGTCGAGGCCGGACCTGCGGCCGGGCCATGGTGGCAGGGCCTCGTCGGGCCGGCGGCTCCGAAGATCATCGCGCGGCTGCCTTTCGTCGAGAGGCCGGACCATCCCGCGGGCCTGCCACTCTTCGTCGTCGCGCAGCCCTTGTCCGAGGCCGCGGCGCGCGACGTCGTCCTCTATTCCGTCGTGCTCGATCAATGGCCGGACCTGCTGCCGAGCGACCTCGACGCTGTCGAGACCGAGATTCTCGGACTCGCCACGGAGGGGCCCGGAGTCGATCTCCTCGTCGCCATCTCCGGGGAACGCGGTTGCGAGGGATTTCTCGAGGTCCTCGCCGCGACCGGATCGGCGCAAGCGCGAATCGACGAGATCGGCAGCCATGCCGCGCGGTTCGATTTGTCGGCCGCGACCCGAGCCGACATGGCGCCCAGCGAGGCGGCGCAATAGTATGATCCCGAAAAGTTGCAGACTTTTCGGACGAGATCATGCGTCGAGAGAAGAAGCGGGCGGGACGGCCCCGTCGACCCGAGCACGAGTCGATTTCGCGGTTTCCTTTCCGGGCGGATTTCGGCATGACTGAGGCTGCCATGACTGCTCCCACCCGACCTGCCGGCCCCCGCGCGCGCGCCGAGATTTTCGAGATCGACCCCTATGTTCCGGGCAAGTCCTCGGCGCCCGGAACCGCGCGGCTCTTCAAGCTCTCGTCGAACGAGACGCCCCTCGGTCCGTCGCCGCTCGCGAGGGACGCGTTTCGCGCCTTTGCCGACAAGCTCGAGGCCTATCCCGAAGGCACCGCCAAAGTCCTGCGGGAGGCGCTCGGCGCGAGATACGGCCTCGATCCGGCACGGATCGTCTGCGGCTCGGGCTCGGACGAGATTCTGCATCTTCTCGCCTCGGCCTATCTCGGGCCGGGCGACGAAGGCATCTTCACCGAGCACGGCTTCCTCGTCTACAAGATCGCCATCCTCGCCGCGGGCGGAACGCCCGTCGTCGTCCCGGAGGCCGATCTCACCGCGGACGTCGATCGGATCCTCGCCGCGGTCGGGCCGCGCACGAAGATGGTGTTCCTCGCCAATCCGAACAATCCGACCGGTACCTACCTGCCGGCCGCGGAGCTCGAGCGCCTGGCCGCGAGCCTGCCGCCCGATGTTCTCCTCGTCATCGACGGGGCCTATGCCGAATATGTCGGCGCTAGCGACTATGCCTGCGGCTCCGAGCTCGTCGCCGCCCGCGAGAACGTGGTGATGACGCGGACCTTCTCGAAGATCTTCGGCCTCGCGGGGCTCCGGCTCGGCTGGTGCTACGCGCCGGCGGCCGTGTGCGACGCGCTGAACCGGATCCGAGCACCGTTCAACACCAATGGCGCGGCATGTGCCGCCGGCGTCGCGGCCTTGGCCGACATTGCTCACCTCGAGGCGGCGGTCGCGCACAACGAGCGCTGGCGGGCCTGGCTCGCGGCCGAGATCGCCGCGCTCGGCATCCCTGTCACGCCGAGCGTCGCGAATTTCCTGCTCCTGCATTTCGCGAATGCGACCGAGGCTCGGGCGGCCGACGAGTTCCTGACGTGGCGCGGCCTCGTCCTGCGCGCGGTCGGCGCCTATGGCCTGCCGCAATGCCTGCGGCTCACCGTCGGAACCGAGGAGGCCAACCGTCTCGTCGTCGCGAGCCTCGCGGAATTTCGCTCGCGGGAGAGCCGCGCACGTGCCTGACGGTCTCGGGCCCGCCCTTCGCACGCCGCTCGTCGACCGCCTCGCCCTCGTCGGCATGGGGCTGATCGGCTCCTCCCTCGCGCGCGTCTGCCGGCGCAAGGGGATCGCGCGCAAGATCATCGCGGCCGATCTCTCGCCGGAGGTCTGCGCGCGCGTGCGCGAGCTCGGCCTCGCCGACGAGGTCGCGGAGTCGGCGCCGGCCGCTGTCGCGCAAGCGGACCTCGTCATCCTCTGCGCGCCCGTCGGCGCGATGGAGGCGATCGCACGCAAGGTGGGACCGCATCTGCGCGCGGGCGCGATCCTTTCCGACGTCGGCTCGGTGAAATCGGCGATCATCGCTGCCGTCGCGCCGCACCTGCCCGAGCATGTCCGCTTCGTCCCGGCCCACCCCGTGGCTGGAACCGAGATGTCCGGACCCGACGCCGGCTTCGCGTCGCTCTTCCTCGATCGTTGGGCGATCCTGACGCCGCCACCGGGAACCGACCCCGCCGCCGTTTCGACCGTCGTGGATTTCTGGGCTGCGGCCGGCAGCCATGTCGAGGTGATGGCTCCGGCGCATCACGACCTGGTGCTTGCCATCACGAGCCATGTTCCCCATCTCATCGCCTACAACATCGTGGGCACGGCGGCCGACCTCGAGGAGGTCACCCAGTCCGAGGTCATCAAGTTCTCGGCCGGCGGCTTTCGCGATTTCACGAGGATCGCGGCCTCCGACCCGACCATGTGGCGCGACATCTTCCTCGCCAACAAGGAGGCCGTGCTCGAGATGCTCGGCCGCTTCACCGAGGATCTCACCGCCTTGCAGCGCATGATCCGGCGCGGCGAAGGCGACGGGTTGTTCGATCTCTTCACGCGGACGCGGCGGATCCGCCGCGGCATCATCGAGCAGGGCCAGGAGACGGCCGCGCCGGACTTCGGCCGCGGCCGCGCGGATCCGGCCGATTGATCTGCCGCAGCGCGCGGCCCGCCGGAGCGGTTCATCTGATAGCGATCGGTCGAAGCGGAGGCTTGCATGTCCATCAAGAGCGTCACCCTGTGCTTGGGCTTCGAGCAGGTCACCCCGTCCGACGCGGCCGAGAGCACGATCGCGGAGACCTATGCCGTCGAGCTTTGCGTCAAGACGGGCGCGCATCTGACCGTTTGCCTCGCGGCCCCCTATTTCAGCGTCCCCAGCGCGGCGCTGCTCGGGGTGGTCCGCTCCCTCGTCGAGGAGGTCAATGCCGACCGGCACATGCGAGCCGAAACGGCCGAGCGTCGCATCGCCAATGTGGCGACGATCGCCGGGGTCACCGCGAAATTCCACATCCTGCAGAATTCCTATCCCGGCCTGAGCGAGTCCCTTCTCTCTCATGTGAGGCCGAGCGATGTCATCGTGGTCGCGCGCGGCAATGCGGATGCCACGCTCGACCGGGACATGATCGACACGCTGCTCTTCAAGTCGGGCCGGCCGATCATCGCGGTGCCGCCGCAGTGGCAGCCGGGCCTGCGCTTCGACAAGATCATGGTCGCCTGGGACGGCGGAGCGCGGGCGGCCCGCGCGGTCGGCGATGCCCTCGGCTTGCTGGCGGACGCGGCGGAGGTCGAGATCTTGTGCGTGACGCCGGACACCACGAAGAGCATCGCGGGGGCCGATCTCGCGTCGCACCTCGCGCGCCATTGCAAGAAGGTCACGCTCACCGATCTGCCGCTGCAGCACGGCGACATCGCGCGCACGCTGCGCACCCATATCGAGATGGCCAAGGCGGACCTCTTGGTGATGGGCGCCTATGCGCATCCGCGCGTGCTGGAGATGGTGATGGGCGGCGTGACCCGGCACATGCTGTCGGAGTCCGAGGTGCCGCTGCTCCTGTCCTATTGAGTGCGTGAGCGCTTCCGGATCGAGTCGGAGAGCAGCTTCCGGTTTTGGTCGCGCCCTCGGTTTTCGTTTCCGCTTTTGACGCATTGCTGTCCTTCGATGAGCCGGGAGCACGTCACGAGGCGGAGTTCGGTTTCGCACCTGAATTTCGAGCAGAAATTTTCCTGTGATCCCGATGTCCCGGGATTCGTGCAAAATTCTCGACTTCCGCACCGCTCGAAAAACTGGGTTGCCGCTCGACCAAGGAAGAGCGGATCAAGTACAAAACGGAACGGCTCAAGCGCTCCACCCCCAAGCAGAAAAAACTCCGCCCGCGTTGAGCTAGATCATTTCGTTCTTGCTTGCATGCGCCCATGCACATTGACGTGCTCGAGTTCTAATTCGGCGCATGCACCATAAGCTGATGCTGTTCGCTGCAATCGCCCAGGGGAGGTACACATGAAACGGTTGTTGGTTATCGTTGCGGCTGCATTGCTGCTGGCCTTCACCGTAGCCGACGAGGCTGCCGCTCGCGGCGGTCGTGGCGCTGGGGTTGGCGGTCCTGGCGTTGGGGCGGGCGGTCGCAGCGTCGGGGTTGGCCGTCCTGGCGTTCGTGGAGTTGGGGTTGGCGCTCCTGGCGTCGGAGTTGCCCGCCATCCCGTCGCCCGCGGCGCCGTCCGCAGGTGCGCCGCCGGCGTGACTTGCTATTAGGAGCGCGGCTGAATGGGGATGTCCTCAACTCTACTTGAAAGCAAACGTCGCTCATCCTGCGGGGGTGAGCGACGCCCGGTCGCATGAGCCCCGATATGCAACACAGACGGGATCTCGCAAAGCTTGGTTTGTGACCCTGCTCTCGAGAGCCGCCTCTGGCGCAAAGCGGAAATTCGAACTTAGAGGGTCCTCGGGCTTGCATATCGCAGCATTTTCGCGACGCGAAGCGATATCCACCTCGCTCGAAAATGCTGGAAGCCGGCTCAGGCCGGGAAGCCCGAGGGTGCCGCAATAAGGCGGCGCTGGCCGCCCGACTTCGCGAGAATGACGTTGTCGAGGAACTGCCTTGCGCTGTTCGCCCAAGTATAGGTCAAGGCGTGCGCCCGAGCCTTCTCGCGCGGGATGTCGAGGGCGGCGAGGCAGGCGGCCCGAAGATCGTTGTCGAGGACGCCGGCGCCGCTCGACCCGACGACGTCGAGCGGGCCGGGGACCGGAAGCGCCGCGACCGGCAGCCCGCAAGACAGCGCCTCCAGCAGCACCATCCCGAACGTGTCGGTCCGGCTCGGAAACACGAAGACATCGGCCGAGGCATAGAGGACGGCGAGCGCATCGCTCGATTGCGCGCCGAGGTAATGCGCATCGGGAAAGGCGGCCTGCAGGGCCTTGCGCGATGGGCCGTCGCCGGCGACGACCTTCGATCCGGGCAGGTCGAGCGAAAGGAAAGCCTCGAGATTCTTCTCGGTGGCCAGGCGCCCGGCATAGAGGAAGATCGGCCGCGGCAGGTCCATCACCACTTTCTTCGCCGGGCTGAACTGGGCGTGATCGACACCGCGCGACCAATGCATCAGCCGCTTGAAGCCGCGCCTCTGCAGGTCGTTCGCGATCGAGGCCGTCGAGACCATGGTGCCGGCCCCGGCATTGTGGAAATGGCGCAGCACCGCATAGGTGATCGATTCCGGGATGCGCGTGCGGGCGGCGATATATTCCGGAAAGCGGGTATGGTAGCTCGTCGTGAAGGAGCGTTTCGCGCGCAGGCAATAATGGCGGGCGGCGAAGCCGACCGGGCCTTCGGTCGCGATATGAATATGGTCGATCACGGGGCCTTCGAGCCGCTTCGACACGGCTCTCGTGGTCGCGAGCGCGAGCCTGATCTCGCCGTAGGTCGGAAGCGGGATCGAGGCGAAGCCCTGGGGCGTGAGGAACTCGATCTCGGCGCCGAGGTCGAGGAGCGCCTTCGCGACCGATTCGAGCGAGCGGACGACGCCGTTGACTTGCGGGCGCCAGGCGTCGGTCGCAACCAAGATCCGCATCAGGCCGCCGCTTTCGTGGCCGCGCGCAGCCTGTCGTTCGCGGCGGTTTGCTGGAGCGCCTCGGAGGCGGCGCGCCAATGCAGGATCTCGAGCCTCCCGTCCTCGTGCTCGGCGACCGCCGTGCAGGATTCGACGAAATCCCCGGTATTCACATAGAGGAGCCCGCCGATGTCGCGAATGTCGGCGCGATGAATGTGGCCGCAGACGACGCCGTCGGCATGGTGGCGCCGCGCGGCGTCGGTCAAGGCCTCCTCGTAGGCACCGAACGAGCTCACCTTGTTCTTCACCTTGTTCTTCGCCCAGGCGGACAGCGACCAATAGGGAAAGCCGAACATCCGCCGGACCTTGTTGAGCACGACATTGAGCTTCATCGCCATCTCGTAGGCCCAGTCGCCGAGATGGGCCAGCCATTCCGCGTTCTGCACCACGATGTCGAACAGGTCACCATGGAGGACGAGCAGCTTCCTGCCGTCATTCGTGACATGGTAGGCTTGCTCGACGACCTCGACCCCGCCGAAGACCATGCCGACGAACTCGCGGGCGAAGTCGTCGTGGTTGCCCGGCAGGTAGTACATGCGGGTGCCCTTGCGGACCTGGCGCAGGAGCTTCTGCACGACGTCGTTGTGCGCTTGCGGCCAGTACCAGCCCTTCTTCAGCTTCCAGCCGTCGATGATGTCGCCGACGAGATAGATCGTCTCGGCCTCGTTGTGCTTCAGGAACTCGAGGAGAAGCTCCGCCTGGCATCCGCGCGTCCCGAGATGGATGTCGGACAGGAACAAGGTTCGGTAGCGGGTCGGTTGGGGTTCGTGGCTCACTGGTGCAGCCCGTGCTCGGTCTCGAAAAAAGGTGCGACTTTCGAGCAGAAACAGATTCTCGTGGCGTTTGCGTGACAGAGCCCCTGCGAGGTACCGCGCTCGGCCATCGCTGCGCCTACGGCTCGCGCCGTCCGGTGCTGCAGTGTTCCAGAGCGGCAGTGTTCGACTCGTTCCAGGCTACCACGTCAGGCAGGCCGAGGCAAATGCGCGCCCCTCGAGAGGCCGCAAAGAATCGTTCGATATTTCAAACGAAATCAGATAATTTCTCAAACGCGATCACGTGAGGACAAGCCTGACCCATGGGAGTCGAGGGCCGCGAGAAAGTGAAGGTCTTGGAAGCCGGCGCGCTCGCCCTGTCGGGGCGCCTCGGCAAGACCGTGCAGCGGCTCCGCAAGGCCTACAACCTGTCGCTCTCGGAGCTCTCCGAGCAATCGGGCGTCGCGAAGTCGATCATCAGCCAGATCGAGCGCAACGAGACCAATCCGACGCTCGCGACCATCTGGCGCCTCGCTCAAGCCCTCGACGTGTCGATCGAGCGCGTCCTGCAGACCACCGAGGACGAGCCGTTCCTGGAGAAGGCCACGCACGGAGATACGCCGATCCTGGTGTCGGACGACGGCAAGTGCCGGCTCGCGGTCATCGGCTGGATCAAGACCGTCGACTGGCTTCAATGGTACGAGCTTTCCGCCGACCCGGGCGGCGTGCTGGAGTCGGAGGCGCATCAGCGCGGCTCGGTCGAGAGCCTCTCGGTCTCGTCCGGCGAGCTCGAGGTCGAGGTCGGCGGGGTGATCGATCGGGCCAAGGCCGGCGAGACCTTGCGCTATCGCTGCGACCGCCCGCATACGATCCGCAACGTGTCGCAAGCTCCGGCCACGGCGATCATGGTTTGCATCCTGAAGGCCGCGGCGATGGAATGAGGCGGGGCGGAAGCGCGTCGGATGACCTCGTCGTGATCGGTAGGGCCGTCGGCCGCGTCGATCGGCTCGCAACACGTGCTATGATGGTCGTCACGGCATAGCGGCTGCGCGGGAAGCGATGCGGCCAGGTGCGGCACGTCGATGCGAGGAAAGCTCACCCATGATCAAGAACCCTTGGCGCTTGTTCTTCATTGCGGTCGCCGTCGTCGTGGTCGCATCCGGCCCTTTGGCGCTCCTGGATTATTTCCTGCCCCACCATGCGGTGCTGCGCATCGTCGGAACCGAGATCAAGCGCGTCGGCGTCGACCAACCGGCATCGAAAGGCAAGCCGCAAGGGCAAACGCGCGACGTCTACTATGTCTATGCCGAGGACATCGAGACGCAAAAGCCGCGAGTCTTCCGCAACGAGGATACCGGGTGGGGATTCCCGTGGTATTTCAAGTTCGACTCCGCCGATGTCCAGGCCACGGCGCAATCGATCGCGGGGGAGCGTGGAACCGCGCTCTTCACCTATTACGGCTGGCGAATCCAGATTTTCTCGTTGATGCCGAACGTGGTCGACATCACCCGCGCGAAACCCGGCACCTCGGTCTTCCCGTGGTTCAACGTTGCCTTCTTCACGGTGCTGATCGGCGGGATCGCCTGGCTCGTGTGGTGGATTCGCGGCCTGCGGCGCAAGCGCGCCTGACGCGCGACCCGAAGGCGGCAGGGCTCGTCGCGTCGATTTGGAAACCCGCTTCAGGCCGTCATCGATAATATCCGGCGAAGAACGGCGTTCCGACGCCGTCGATCGGGTTGAAGACCCCGCAGCGATAATATTGCCCGGCCGGGATCCAGCAGGGGTTGCGTAGGGCGTCCGCCGCCATGGCCGCGAGGACCGGGTTTTGCCACCAGAAGCGCCGGTGGACAAAACGATAGCGCGCGGCGCCCATCCGGATCTCGGGCGGCAGCAGGTAGAAGCCATAGCCGCTGTCGGGGTCCCCGACGAGGTCGGCGAAGCCGGTTCGTCGCCCGCGCGTGATGCCATAGGCCCGCGGCGCGTGGGTGACATAGGCTCGCGGCGCGTGGGCGACATAGGCTCGCGGCGCGGAAGCGACGCGCGCGCGCACCTGCCGGGACGCGGAGACCGAGCCCCTGTCGTGGGCGACGGAGGCCTTTGCGGCGACGGCCGTCCGCTTTGTCGGCGCAGATGCTTTTGCCGCGACGGCCGGCTGCCAGCCGAGAGCCACAGCGAGCGCGAGACAACCGACCGTCCAGACCCGACCCATGGCGTTGACCTCCGACCCGGCGCGCCGCGAGCAACGCCGGTCAGGAACTCCGAGCCCCTCTTCGCCGTTCCATCGTTCGTCGAAGCTCACGCTCGGGAACGAGCCCGATGCGCCCATTGCTTCCTCTCGAACCGCTTCTCCCGGCCTCGGGGAAAGCGTGTCATGGCCTTTCGGGGGCTCGAATGAGGCGAACGAAGTTCCAACGGGTCCTCGGCAGCACCCTCGGCGGGCTCGCCCTGCTGCTCGCGACAGGCCTTCTCGAGTCCGCAAACGCCGTCCGCCGCCGCGAGACCGCCGAGGTCGACATCGTCGTGCCTCGCCCCGCACGCGAGCCGCTCATGGCAATCGTCTCGCTCGGGAAGCAGCGGGTGACGATCTATGACGCCGACGGCTCGATCCTGCAGGCGCGGGTCTCGAGCGGACGCCCGGGCTACGAGACCCCGGCCGGGATCTACAGCGTCCTGCAGAAGGAGCAATTCCACACCTCCAACCTCTACGACGACGCCGAGATGCCCTTCATGCAGCGCCTCACCTGGTCGGGCATCGCCCTCCATGCCGGCGAGCTGCCGGGACATCCTGCCTCTCACGGCTGCATCCGCATGCCCTACGAGTTCGCCGAGCAGCTCTACGACCTGACGATGATCGGCACACGGGTGATCGTCGCGCGTGGCGACGTCCGCCCCGTCGTGATCGACCACCCGGCTCTCTTCAAGCCGGCTGGGCCGCGTCCGGCGCCGAAGGCGGTCGCCGCCGCGAAGATGGCGGAGGCCGAGGCGGCCGCGCGGACGGCGAACGAGGCACGGCTCGCTGCGGCGCGACTCGCCGGCGAGGCCGCACGGCTCGTGCCCACCGCGGAAAGTGCGAAGCGCCGTGCCGAGCTACAGCTCGCATCGGCCGAGGCTGCGCTCGAGGCTGCGCGGTCGCCCTCTGCGCTCCGGCAGGCCGAGGAGGCGCTGGCGAAAGCGCACACGAGGCTCGCGGAAGCCGAGGGGCGGCGCGTCGCCGCCGAGATGGAAGCACCGTTGAAGGCGGAAGCGGCGGCGCGTGCCCGCGAGAGGGCGAGCGCGGCCGAGGCCGAGAAGCGCGCTGCCTTGGACGCCTCCGCCGAGGCGACCCGCAGAATGGCGCCGGTCTCCGTATTCATCAGCCGGAAGGCCGAGCGCCTCTATGTTCGGCAGGCGTTTCGAGAAATCCTGGAAAGCCCCGTCACGATCAAGGATGCGGCCGAGCCGATCGGAACCCACATCTACACCGCGATCGGCACGATCGACGGCGCCGCGGCGCTGCGGTGGAATGTGGTTTCCCTGCGCACGGCATCCGACGGGTATCAGGCTCGCCGTCCGGCCGATGATGCCCATGCGCGCATCGTCCTCGAGACGAACCCTGCGGGCGCGGCGCTCGACCGCATCGAGATTCCCCAGGACATCGCCGAGCGCCTCGGGGAGATGATCGCACCCGGATCCTCGCTGATCGTCTCGGACGAAGCCATGAGCGCCGAGACCGGGAAGGAGACCGACTTCGTGGTCCTCCTGAGCGGAGAGCCGCAGGGAGCAATCAAGAAGCGCCGCCCTGCGCGACAAGCGCGCAATCGCGACGACCAGACTTACGATCGCCCCTCGCGGCGCTCCTCGGCGGGCGCGCCGCCGATCTATTGGGACGATCCCTACGGCCGGTGGTAGCGGGAGCTCGCCGCCCCCGATCCGGCAACGGCGCTACGCGCCGCTGCCACCTTCCCTCCGCAATCGCTTACCGCGATTGCTCCGCCCGTCCCGGGGAAGGATTGCGCCAATGCCGGTCAGGTGCCACCTCGCACGCGCCGCGCGGCGAGGAACGGCGCCATGCCCTTGCGCGCCAAGGCATCGGCGCGCTCGTTCATCGCATCTCCGGCGTGACCGCGC
The DNA here is from genome assembly GCA_024304885.1 of Beijerinckiaceae bacterium. Lineage (GTDB taxonomy): Bacteria > Pseudomonadota > Alphaproteobacteria > Rhizobiales > Beijerinckiaceae > Methylocapsa. Next base: position 569,843 of record JALJOM010000003.1, on the reverse strand, counting down.
ACCCAATGCCACTCGACCTTATGGGCTCCGGCAGCGCTCTCGAGGCGCTGCCACAGCTCGACGTTCTTGACCGGCTTCTTGTCGGCTGTGCGCCAGCCGTTGCGCTTCCACGACGAGATCCAGCCCGTGATGCCGCCCTTCAGATAGCTCGAATCTGTATGGAGCCGGACCTCGCAGGGTCGCGTCAAGGCCTCGAGCGCCATGATCGCGCCCATCAGCTCCATGCGATTGTTGGTGGTCTCCGGCTCGCCGCCGCAGAGCTCCTTCTCGTGCTCGCCCCAAGCGAGAACGGCACCCCAGCCGCCGGGACCGGGATTGCCCGAGCAGGCCCCGTCCGTCCAGATCGAGACCGGAGCGCTCACGGCTCGAAGCCGAGCTCGCGCGCGTCGCGTACATTACGAAGGAAGCGGAGCCGCTCGAGGTATTCGCAGGGATCCTTCGGATGGACCAAGGCGCCCGGCGGCACGTTCAGCCAATCGACGAGCCGCGTCAGCGCGAAGCGCATCGCCGCGCCGCGCGCGAGGATCGGAAGGGCGGCGACCTCTTCCGGCCGCAAGGCGCGCGCTCGTCCATAAGACGAGAGCAGCGCGCGCGCCTTGTCCGCGGCGAAGGCGAGATCGGGCTCGAAGCACCAGGCATTGAGGCAGATCGCGAGATCGTAGGCGAGATCGTCGGTGCAGGCGAAATAGAAATCGATGAGCCCGGACACGCGATCGCCGAGGAAGAGCACATTGTCCGGAAAGAGGTCGGCATGGATGATCCCCCGCGGCAGGGATCTCGGCCAGGCCCGCGCCAGCGCCTCGAGCTCGTCGGCGATCAGGGCTTTCGTTCCCGGCTTCACCGTGTCGGCGCGAGCAAAAACCTCGGCGAAGAGATGCGGCCAAGCGTCGACGGAAAGAGCATTCGCGCGCGACGATGCGAAATCGGCACCGGCGAGATGCAGCCGGCCGAGCGCCTCGCCGACCGAAGCGCAGCTCTTCGTGTCGGGGTGGCTGCGGGAGACTCCCTCGAGAAAGGTCACGATCGCGGCGGGGCGCCCGTTGATGCGGCCCAAAGCCCCACCCGAGCGCATCCTCACCGGTTGCGGGCAAACGATCCCCCGCGCGGAAAGATGCTCCATGAGTCCAAGGAAGAAGGGAAGATTCTTCTCCTCCACACGCTTCTCGTAGAGCGTGAGGATGAAGTAGCCGACCTCGGTGTGGAGCAAATAGTTGGAGTTCTCGACACCCTCGGCGATGCCTTTGAGCGCGAGCACCGGGCCGAGATCGTAGTCCGCGAGAAAGGCGGCGAGGTCCGCGTCGGTGACTTCGGTATAGACGGCCATGACGCGCTCCCACGCGCCTGGGCGGCGCGCCGGGTTCCCTCCGATCTCGAGCATTTTCCAGCGAACCGGGCACCGGTTCGCAGTGCGATGTCACTGTTGCGAAACATCGCCGGCGAAATGCGAGTGCGACAAGACAAGGTTCTGCGCGCTTTCCGGGCCCATCGGGTCGGAAAGTGCACCGGTGGACGGCTTCAGAGCACGATCACAGGAAATCCGCAACCGGGTGCGATCACGAGCCTGCCGTCGGGCCCGAGGCGGGCTCGCGGCTCGCGGCCACGACGGGCGGCGGCTTGTGGTCGGGTCGAATCGCCCCACAGGACATGATGACCTTCGCGGCAGTGTCCGGGCTCAGCGGTACCTCTATGACGGCGCTCGCCGGCAGGAAGATGTAGAATCCGGTGGTCGGGTTCGGCGTGCACGGCAGGAAGACCGAGACGTGCTCCTCCCCTTCCGGGAGATGTGCGCCGACGGCCTCGGAGGGAGGGGCCGCGATGAAGACGAGGGTCCACATGCCCTGGCCCGGGAACTCGATGAGGCCGACCCTGCGGAAGCTGGTGCCCGATTGGGACAGAACCGTCTCGAAGATTTGCTTGATGCTCGTGTAGATCGACCGGACGATCGGCATCCGTGCGAGAATCGCCTCGCCCAGCCTGATCAGGCTGCGGCCGAGCAGATTGGCGGCGAGAAAGCCGAGGAGCGTGAGGCCGAGGAAGGCGACGACGACCCCGAAGCCGGGGAGATCGAACGGGAGATAGGCGTCCGGCCAGAACTCGACCGGCACGATGCGCTTGACCCAATTGTCGATCGTGTCGACGAACCACCAAACGATGTAGACGGTAATGGCGAGGGGGCCGGCGACGATCACCCCGGTCAGGAACCAGTTGCGGATGCGCCCGCCGAGGCCCGACCCACGCGCAGTCTCGGCCGCGACGCTGCCGGGAGCTCGCGCCAGCGTCTCCAGAGGAACTCCTGTCATCCGTTGCCACTCCGCGCGGCCGTCCGCCGGGAGGCCGGAGCCTCGAGGGTCCGGGCCACGGCCTCTGCGTGCGAATCTCGGTACACCCGTCCCGAATCTGTCATCGATACGCCATACGAGGGAAAAATGCACGAGGGGACTCACCGCGCGATTCGCCCGCTCCGCGCGAGCCCGCCCCCTCCGGCGTCGTGCCGTCGGCGCCGCGGAAGCACGACGCCGTCAGATCCGTCGGAGGCGGAGAGCCTCGACAACACTCGCCTCGTCGCATTTTCGTGACGCGAGCCGAAGGCCGGCTGGCAGGAGAATGCTCGGGCGCCGAGCGGCGTCCAAATCTCGCGGGCCGATGCAAGAGAAAAATTCACGTCTGCCGCGCTTTTATCTAGGCAATCTGCCTCATTCCCGCGTGACAATGCGCGAGATGTGAGCTAGAGAGAAAGCGCACGCCCTCGAATGCGTGCCCGTCCATGCAATCTACGCTGTCGTCCAAGTCTTGGGAGGGACCCTATTCTCGTAACCCGTTCCACATCTCTCAATTGATCTTCGAAAACGAAGACAGGGTTCGAGTATAGGTGTTTGGACAACGCCTACAAGGGCGGGGATCGCTGAGCGTTCCCTGCCCTTGCTTCATTGTTGCCGGCAGCAGGCTTTTCCCCTCGTCGTGCGTGTCGGCTCGTGCTCGGCAGCAGCACCGGGGCCTCCGAAGCCCCGGCTTTCGGGGCTCGGCCGACCTGCACGGCGCGCCCCGTCGCCCGTTCGTCTCACCGCGGAGCGGCGCCCGGAGTGCCCGGGCGCGGCAAACTTTCGATCGCGGGAGCCGGAGGCATCGGCGCCTCGATCGGCGCGACCCCTCCGGCGTTGCCGGCGCGATAGAGCACGCTCGCCTCGTCATACATCTCGAGGCAGGTCAGGATCTCCACATAGCTCGGCAGAGGCGCGATGCCCTGCGCCAGGCAATTCTGCCGATCGACGGCCTTGAACTTCGTCCACCGCTGGACGAGCTGCGCCTCGGCATTCCGCTCGTCGTGCATGCAGCCTTTGTAGGTGAGATTCTTGTCCTCTCCGGCGATCGCCTGGGCCTCGCGGCAGGATTCCGCGACATCGAGCTTCGGCACCTTGTCGCCAGCGGCCGAGGCGGAAGCCGAAAAGCCGATGCTCGCGACCGCTGTAACAAGCACAGAACGCATTTTCATGTGCGGCTCCTCCATCGCTTCATCCGGTAGAGCATAGCACGACGGCCGGCCCTCGTGCCCGATGGACAGGGCGCCATCTGCTCGATTTCGTCCGTGCCGAGGCGGCCACGAGCTTGTAGAAGACGAGAGACGAGATGACAAAAAGCGTCAGTCGGAGCGAAGCGCGGAGACGGGGGGCGGTGCGATGCAAGTTCTGTCGGGCAAGGAATTCCAGATCGGGCTGACCATGTCCGGGGCGGTTTCCGCCGGGGCCTATACCGCGGGAGTCGTCGATTTTCTCGTGCAAGCCCTCGACGAATGGGAGAAGGCCCGCAACGGTCCCGACGCCGCCGGCATCCCGAACCATCGCGTCGGGATCAAGGTCATGTCGGGCGCCTCGGCCGGCGCGATCACGGCCGCGATCGGAACCGTCGCCCTCGCCGACGCGAAGCAGGCGCCCGTCCCGTTCGACACGCGAGACGGCAAGACCCAGTCGATCAAGTGCTGGCTCCCGAAGCTCTACGAGAGCTGGGTCGCGAAGCCCGGTCTCGTCGCCGAGGAGGGCCAGCCGCTCGATTTCCTGCAGACGACCGACCTCGAGTCTTTCCCGGCGCCGGACGACGATTTCTCGCGCAGCAGCGTCACGACGAGCACCGAGCCCGCGCCTTCGAACGGAACACCGAAGGTCGTCTCGGTCCTCAACTCGCGTCTTCTCGATGCCATCGCGAAAGCGGCGATCGACGTCGAGGCCGCGGCGCCGCCGCGCCCCTACCTCGCGAACCCGCTTCATATCTACCTCACCCTCTCGAACTTGCGCGGCATCCCCTACAAGGTTCCATTCGAGGGCGGCGACTATCACATGATCACGCACGGCGACCGAGTCCATTACGCGGTGACCGGGGTCGGGTCCTGGGACAGCCCGAGCCTGTTCGCCGGCACCGACCGCAAGCGCGACATCGACACGGCCTGGCTCGTGAACGGGCACGAGCACAAGCCGCAATGGAAGAATTTCTCGATCTGCGCCCTCGCCTCCGCGGCCTTCCCGCTCGGGCTCGCGCCGCGCGAGATCGCCACGGAGATCGAGGAATACGACGGCCGTCCGGACGGCGGCGCCTGCTTTCGCCGCTTTCCGATCGAGAACCTCGCCGGCCGATCGGCCGACGAGACCTCGATCGTTCCCGATTGGGAGGCTGCAACCCGAGCCGAGCCGGTCTTCGGCTTCAGGACGGCCGATGGCGGCATCATCGACAACGACCCTTTCGAATATGCCCGCTTCTCGTTGAAGACCGAGCTCGGCGTGCGGATCGAGCCGACGCTCGAGAAGGCGGACCGCGCCGTGATCATGATTTCGCCGTTCCCGGAACGGCGGCCGATCGCCCCGGAGGCCAAGCCTGCCGCCGATCTCGTGAGCATCTACCGCGCCCTTCTGCCGTCCTTGATCGATCAGGCCCGCTTCAAGCCGAGCGAGCTCGTCCTCGCGGCCGATCCGGCCCATGCCAGCCGCTACTTGATCGGGCCGAGCCGGGTCACCCCCGACGGCAAGGAGCAGATCTACGGCATTGCGAGCGGTCTCCTCGGCGGCTTCGGAGGCTTCGTCGCACGCGCCTATCGCGATCACGATTTCCAGCTCGGCCGCCGCAATTGCCAGAAGTTTCTCCGAGAGGCCTTCGCCCTCCCCTACGACAACGACATCGTTGCGCATTGGCCGGAGCCCGCGAAGCGCGATGATCGCTTCAAGACGAGCGAGAAGACGCCCGGCGGCAAGGAGGCGCACGTGATCGTCCCGCTCGTCGGCAGCGCGAGGGACGAGGTGCTTCTCCCCGAATGGCCGCGACTCTCGCAAGCGCGTTTCGAGGTTCTCCAGACGAGGATCGCGCAGAGGTTCGACGCCCTCGCACCGGCGCTGCTCGCCGAGAACGTCACCGGCGTGCTGCGTGTTCTCCTCGGCTTCGCGGCGCGCCCGCTGCGGCTCTTCCCGCTTCCTCCGGGAATCGGGCTCATCCGCAAGCGGGTTCTCGCCTTTGTCAGGCTCACGATCCTCGCCGATCTCGTTCTCCGCGACCAGATCGAGGGCTGGGACCTGTCCGACACGACGGTCCCGGAGGAAGCGTCGCGAGCGATCACGGCGGCGCTGATCGATCCGACCTACGACCAGCGCACGAGTGCGGGCATCGCCCGCGCCACCCATGTGCCGGAGCCCGCTGTCGAGGCGGTGCTGGCGCGCCTTCTCGATGCGCACTCGGACGGCAAGCCTTACAAGGCTTGGAAAGCGCCCTGGACGGACCGGAACGGCCACAGCCTCTACACGCTCGCGAGCAGGGCGCCGACCCGCCTCGATCGTGCTCTGACGATCGTGGGAATAACGCTGACGAAGCTCGGCCTGAAGTGGCTCGGCGGTCTTTTCCCGAAGCCGCGGACGGACCCTCCCGGCGTCGCGTGACCTCCTGCCCGCGGCGCGCGCGCTCCCGCGCGGGAAAGTTGACAGGGATTTTCCGGACCTGCTCTAACCCGGCTTGGCCGTCCGGGCACGCCCGCGCACGCTCGGCGGACCCGACGGCCGGGGGGCGGATCGACGCCTTCCGCAGGCTCGTGGCGGATCCTCACACGCAGCGCGAGGGCGCGTAAACCATGCCATCCTATCTCGATCTCGGATTGATCGTCGTCGTCCTGATCTCGGCCTTCCTGGCGATGCTGCGCGGCTTCACCCGCGAGGTTCTCGCCATCGCGTCCTGGGCCGCCGCCGCCGTCGCCGGCTATTATCTCTACCCCTTCCTGCTTCCCTACGTGAGGCCCTACCTGTCCAAGGAAGCCTTGGCCATCGCCGCCTCCATCGCCGCGATCTTCGTCGTGGCCTTGATCCTCGTCTCGGTGATCACCTTGCGCATCTCGGATGCGATCCTCGAGTCCAAGGTCGGGGCCCTCGACCGATCGCTCGGGTTCCTGTTCGGCGCGGCCCGAGGCGTGCTCCTCTGCATCATCGCTTTCGCCTTCTTCGATTGGCTCGTGCCGGCGCAGACCCAGCCGGAATGGGTCAAGTCCGCGCGCATGCGGCCGTTCCTTCTCGCGTCCGAGGAGCACTTGCTGGCCATGCTCCCCGACGACCCGGAAAAGCTCCTCGGCAAGCTCAAGAAGCCGCTCGGCGCCGGCCTCGGCGAGGAGGCGCCGGCGGAGTCCGACACCGACCCGAAGCTGCCGCCTGCGAAACCCGAAGGTGCGGGGGACGGAAAGAGGTCCTGACTTAGGATCCGCCGCCGGGCGAGAAATTCCTCCGCTCGACTGTGCACGGTGCGGAATGCCTTGCTGACATCTCGCGTACAATCGCCTATGTAAGGCTTGCCGGGATTACGTCGGCGTAGCAATTGCTTTGGCCCGAGGCCGACATCTTGCCCAGGCGAAGCCCGATGCGGCCGGCTTCGGGGTCGTGCCGCGACGACAGTCTCGCCTCGGCCGGGCGGATCAGAGCAATGGCCGGCGACGTGGACCGCTGCGCGGCCTCGCGTCGCGAAATTGCGATAGTCCGCAAATGGAGAGCGGGATTCCGTGCTGGCCGGAACCGCTGGCGTCGTGCAGCTTCGGGGGCACTATGGTTTCGTCTGCCGCGGCGGGAGGCACACCCGGCCATCTTGTTGGTACGGGTTCCGTTGAAGCCGGATCCGGCTCGGCCGGGACCGAGATAGATCTCGACGCCGACCGGCTCAGGGAGGAATGCGGCATCTTCGGGATCTTCGGCCATCCCGAGGCGGCCGCGATCACCGCGCTAGGCCTGCACGCCTTGCAGCACCGCGGGCAGGAAGCGGCCGGAATTGTCGCCTTCGACGGCCAGCGCTACAATTCCGAGCGCCGGCTCGGCCTCGTCGCGGATCATTTCTCCAAGGCCTCGACCATCGAGCGGCTGCCCGGCGAATCCGCGATCGGCCATGTCCGCTACTCGACGACCGGCGAGACGATCCTGCGCAACGTGCAGCCTCTGTTCTCGGAGCTCGCGTCCGGCGGATTTGCGGTCGCCCACAACGGCAACCTCACCAACGCCCGCCTGCTGCGCCGCGAGCTCGTGCGCGACGGCGCCATCTACCAATCGACGTCCGACACCGAGGTCATCCTCCATCTCGTCGCGCGCAGCCGCAAGCCGCGCCTCGTCGAGCGCTTTATCGAGGCGCTGCGTGCGATCGAAGGGGCCTATGCGCTGGTGTGCCTGTCCAACAAGAAGCTGATCGGCGCGCGCGATCCGCTCGGAATCCGGCCGCTCGTGCTGGGCGAGCTCGACGGCCGCTACATCCTGGCGTCCGAGACCTGCGCCCTCGACATCATCGGCGCGCGCTTCGTCCGCGACATCGAGAACGGCGAGATCGTCGTCATCTCCGAGGACGGGCTCGAGAGCCTGCATCCGTTTCCGCCGCGCGCCATGCGTCCCTGCATCTTCGAATACATCTATTTCGCGCGCCCCGATTCGATCGTGCACGGCCGCTCGGTCTACGACGTCCGCAAGGCCATGGGCGCGGAGCTCGCGAGAGAGCAGCCGACTGCGGCCGACGTCGTCGTGCCGGTACCGGATTCCGCCGTGCCCGCCGCGCTCGGCTATGCGCAGGTCGCCGGCATCCCCTTCGAGCTCGGCATCATCCGCAACCATTATGTCGGGCGCACCTTCATCCAGCCGACCCAGTCGTTGCGCGAGTTCGGGGTCCGGCTGAAGCACAGCGTCAATCGTGCGGTCGTCGCCGGCAAGCGCATCGTTCTCGTCGACGATTCGATCGTCCACGGCACGACCTCGGTGAAGATCGTGCAGATGATGCGCGACGCCGGCGCGCGCGAGGTCCATTTCCGCATCTCCTCGCCGCCGATCACTTACCCGGACTACTACGGGATAGACACGCCGGAGCGCGACAAGCTCCTCGCCGCGACCCATTCCCTCGACGAGATGCGCGCCTATATCGGGTGCGATTCGCTCGCCTTCCTGTCGGTCGAGGGAATCTACCGAGCGATGGGGGAAAAGGCACGCGACTCCGCCAATCCGCAGTTCACCGACCATTGCTTCACCGGCGACTACCCGACCCGCCTCACCGACGTGAGCTGCGAGACGAAAGCCCAGCTCTCCCTTCTCGCCGAGGCGAGCTGAGCGCCCTTCGTCACTCTCCTGCGGGGCTGTCTTCCCCTCGCTCATTGGTGCTCTATACGGCACGGCTGCGGGCGCGGCCGATCGCGAGCCTTATCCGCTTCTCGATCTCGACGGCGACGAGCATGACCATGCCGACCCCGAGCACAGCGAGACCATCGACGAGACTGATAGGCCGCGTCTGGAAGAAAATTTCCATGCCGGGCATGTAGGTGAACGCCACTTGAGCGAGGAGGGTGATGGCGACCCCGATCAGAATGGCGGGCGTGCCGATGATCCCTTGCCAGGTCACCGCGGCGCCCGGAACATAGCGAACGCTGAAGAGGTAGAAAATCTCCATCACGACGATGGTGTTGACGACGAGCGTTCTCGCCTCCTCGATCGGCAGCCCCCGTTGCTCCGCGAGGAAGAAGATGCCGAAGGCGCCGCAAACGAAGATCACCGAGACGAAGCAGACTTGCCAGACGAGCTCGGCCCTGAGCAGCGCCTGATGCGGGTCGCGGGGCGGCCTGCGCATGGTGCCCGGCTCCATCGGCTCGAAGGCGAGGGTGAGGCCGAGCGCCACGGCGGTGACCATGTTGATCCAGAGGATCTGCACAGGGGTCACGGGCAGGCTGAGCCCGAGCGCCAGCGCCGCTAGAATCGTCAGGCCCTCACCGCCGTTGGTCGGCAAGGTCCAGGCGATCACCTTGGTGATGTTGTCGTAGACGGTTCGACCTTCCTGGACCGCGGCAGCGATCGAGGCGAAATTGTCGTCCGCGAGCACCATCTCGGCGGCCTCCTTGGCAGCCTCGGTTCCGCGCCGTCCCATGGCCACGCCGACGTCGGCCCGTTTCAAGGCCGGCGCATCGTTGACGCCGTCCCCGGTCATGGCGACGGTGAGCCCGTTTTCCTGAAGCGCCTGAACGAGGCGAAGCTTGTGCTCCGGGGTCGTCCGGGCGAACACGTCGGTGTCGAGCACCTTGCGCCGCAAGGTTTCCGCATCGGATCGGTCGATATCGCGGCCGGTCATCACCTGGGGATCGTCGGAAATCCCGAGCTGGCGCGCGATCTCGCGCGCGGTCTCGGCATGGTCGCCCGTGATCATCACGATGCGGATCCCCGCCGACTCGCAGTCGGCGACGGCGTCGATCGCCTCCTCGCGCGGCGGATCGAGAAAGCCGATGAACCCGACGAGCACGACATCCTTGTCGAGGTCGGCGAAGGCCACTCCGCTCTTGCCGACCTCGGCGGCCTTCCCGGCGAAGCCGAGGACGCGCTGACCTTGGGCGGCGAGCGCATCTGCGGCCCGCTGCCAAGCCTCACGGTCGATCGGCTCGTTCCCGTCGCGGTGGCGCTCGAGGTCGCACATGTCGAGCAGCCGCTCGGGCGCACCTTTCAGGAGGATCGCACCCTTGCCGAGGCTCGTATGCAGAGTCGCCATGAACTTGTGCTGGGAATCGAACGGAATCTCGTCGCTTCGTGGCAAGGGCAGGCGCACGCGCTCGGGGGGGATCCCGGCCTTCATCGCGAGCGTGACCAGCGCCCCCTCCATGGGATCGCCGTCGACCACCCAACCGGCCTCGGTCTCCCGGACCTCGGCGTCGTTGCAAAGAAGCGCGATCCCGACGAGGAGCATCAAGACGTGATCCGCGGTCGGATCGAACGCCACGCCCTCGGCCTCAAAACGGCCGATCGGCTCGTAGCCCGTGCCGGTCACCCGACACTCGCCTTCGGAGGTGACGACGCTTCGTGCCGTCATCTCGTTTCGAGTCAGCGTGCCGGTCTTGTCCGAGCAGATGACCGACACCGAGCCCAAGGTCTCGACAGCGGGCAGCCTGCGAACGATGGCGTGGCGCGCCGCCATGCGCTGAACCCCGATCGCGAGCGTGATCGTCATGACGGCCGGCAGTCCCTCGGGGATCGCCGACACGGCGAGGCCGATGACGATCATGAAGGCATCGGCAAACGCGTAGCCGCGGAAAAAATGGGCGAAAACCAGTGTCCCGAGCGAGACCGCGAGGATGACCAAGGTCAGCTGCCGGGCGAAGCCGTTCATCTGGCGGATCAGCGGCGTCTCGAGCGTCTCGACGGTCCCGATCAGGGTGCTGACGCGTCCGAGCTCGGTCCGCGGCCCGGTCTCGACGACGATCCCGGTCCCCTGGCCGGCGACGACGAAAGTGCCGGAAAAGGCCATCGAGGTGCGATCGCCGAGCCCCGCCTCCCGCTCGACCGGGCTCGTCGCCTTGTCGGCGGCCACGGATTCGCCGGTCAGGGCCGCCTCGTCGATCTTGAGGCTTCGGGCGCGCAAGAGCCTTATATCGGCCGGAACCCGGTCACCCGCCTCGACGAGGACGATGTCGCCCGGAACCACCTCGTCGGCCGGGATCGTGAGGCGTCGGCCCTCGCGCATGACCGAGGCATTGGGGTCGATCATCCCCCGAATGGCTTCGAGCGCCTCCTCGGCGCGGCCCTCCTGGACGAAGCCGACGATCGCATTGAGGACGACGACCCCGAGAATGACCACGGCATCGACCGCGTGCTCGAACAAATACGACAGGACCGCTGCCGCCAGCAGGATGTAGATCAAGAGGTTGTGGAATTGCAGAAGGAACCGGGTCAGGGCGCTCTTCTTCTTGCCCGCCGGCAGCCGGTTCGGACCGATACGTGCGAGCCGCCGTGCCGCCTCGTCCTGGCTCAATCCGCGCGGCGACGTCCGCAGACGCTGCAGCACGTCCTCGCTGTCGAGCCCATGCCAATCCGGCTTGCGGACGGCCGGCTCCGGAGCGCGTCCCGTTCCGCGGGACGGGCTGCGAGACTTGATCAAGGGGCGACCTCGTCGCGACGTGGAGCTTCGACCGAGAACTACCGCCCGGACCGGTTTCTTCCACCGCCCGGCTGCGCGCCGCCGATCACGTGTTCTCGATGGCTCGCGGCTCGGCGGGCCGATTTCCGGTAATCCTTCATGTCGAAGAAGGCCGCCTCCAGCTACCTGTCCTGCGCGTCGCGCAGGTTGGAGGCGGAGGCGCCCGTGGAGACCGGCGCGCCGGCGAGAACGACCGCGATGGACGAGGGATACGCGCGGATGAATTTCTCGTGCTCGGCCGGATCCTTCGCCGGGGCCCGGCGGCATGGCTCGAATTGGCCGGCCTCGAGCCCTATTCCGCGGGAAGCCGCGCGCCGAGACCGTCGAGCCGGAGCGTACCGACGACGTAGGGCGGCGGCGCAGCTTCGGCTTCCATCTCGGCCGCCGGCGCCATATTGCGGTTCATGTTGCTCATGATCCACAGCGAGCCGACGAGAAGCAACAGGACGATCAGCACGCCGAAAGCGAGCGCCATGACATTGTTGACATTTTCCGGGCCGGTCCCGATGTGGAGAAAGAACACGAGATGAACGCCCATTTGGGCGATCGCGAGAACGGCCAAGGCGACGGGAATGCTCGGGCCCCAGACGAGCGTGGTGCCGGAAATGAAGAACGAGGTGACGGTGAGCAACGTCGCGAGGCCGAGCCCGACGAGATAGCTCTTGATGCCCCGAGCGAGATCGCCTTCGGCGACGTCCTCGATCCCCGGCGCGAAGTCTGTGGGATGGCGCTCACTCGTCGGATCGGAAAAGCTCATAGCACCAACCCCATCAGATAGACCTCGGTGAAGATCGCGACCCAGACAATATCCAGCGCATGCCAGAACAAGCTGAAGCAGAGCATGCGGCGGAGAATGTCGGCGCGATAGCCCTTCGCGAAGACCTGGGCCATCATCGTCAGGAGCCACAAGAGCCCGACGGTGATGTGGAGACCGTGGCAGCCGACCAATGTGAAGAAGGCCGAGAGAAACGCGCTTCGCGTCGGGCCGGCATCGCGCGCGATCATGCTCGCGAACTCGCGCAGCTCGAGAGCGAGAAACGCGGCGCCGAGGACGAAGGTCGCGACCATCGCCCCGTAGAACCAAGTGCCACTACGGGCTCGGGCGCCGATGCTCGCGAGCCCGACCGCGAAGCTCGATGTGAGAAGGAACGCCGTTTCCAACGCGACGCTGCTCAGGTCGAACAAGTCGCGTCCGCTCGGTCCGTCCGCCGTATTGCCGACCAGCACCGCATAGGTGGCAAAGAAGGCGGAGAACATGACCATATCGCTGAGCAGGAAAATCCAGAAGCCGTAGGCTGTCGTGACCCGCTTCGAGGCCAACCCACGGTCTGCATGGCCGAGCGTGTGGTGCGGTCTCGACCCTACCGGGACGTGCCCGAGGCGATAGGGATCGGCCTGGCCGGAGGCTGCGTCGAATGCGGTCATGACACCAGCTCACGCTCGCCGAGCATCACACGCCGAGCGCGTCGATTGGCTCGATCGATGCGCGCCACGGATTCCGCCAAAATGACGTACTCGTCCCTGTCCCGCCACGCGAAGACGACGAAGGTCGCGTAGGCGCCCACAATCGCGACGCCGACCAGCCACCAAATATGCCAGATCAGCGAGAATCCCATGATTGTCGCAAAGAAGGCGCAGACGAATCCGGTCGCGCTGTTTCTCGGCATCTCGATATCCCGATAGGAGGGCTCCGGGCCGAGGATCACATCCTTGGATGCACGCTCCTTCATGCCCCAATAGGCCTCCTCGCCCTCGATGCGAGGCAGCACCGCGAAGTTGAAGACCGGCGGAGGCGAGGAGGTCGCCCATTCGAGCGAGCGTCCGTTCCACGGATCGCCGGTCTCGTCGCGCAGCTCGTGGCGGCGGCGAATGCTGACGACGAGCTGCGCGATCTGCAGGCCGATGCCGAGCAGGATGATCGCCGCGCCGCCGGCGGCGATCACCAGCCAGGGATGCCAGGCCGCGACGTCGTAGTGCTGCATCCGGCGGGTCATGCCCATGAGCCCGAGGACGTAGAGAGGCATGAAAGCGACGTAGAAGCCCGTGATCCAGCACCAGAAGGAGGCCTTGCCGAGCCCTTCGTGCAAGCGGAAGCCGAAGGCCTTGGGAAACCAATAGGTGTAGCCGGCGAATGCGCCGAAGAGGACGCCTCCGATGATGACGTTGTGAAAATGGGCAACCAGGAAAAGGCTGTTGTGCAGGACGAAATCCACAGGGGGGACCGCGAGCAGGACCCCGGTCATCCCGCCGATCACGAAGGTCACCATGAAGCCGATCGACCACAGCATCGGCGTCGCGTAGACGATCCGGCCGCCGTACATCGTGAAGAGCCAGTTGAAGACCTTGACGCCGGTCGGCACCGCGATGATCATCGACAGGATTCCGAAGATCGCGTTGACGTCGGCGCCGGCACCCATCGTGAAGAAGTGGTGCAGCCAGACCGTGAACGACAGGATGCAAATGACCATCGTCGCGGCCACCATCGAGCGATAGCCGAAAAGCGGCTTGCCGGAGAACGTCGAGACCACCTCGGAAAATACGCCGAACGCCGGGAGGACGAGAATATAGACCTCGGGATGCCCCCACGCCCAGATCAGGTTGACGAACATCATCATGTTGCCGCCGGCTTCATTGGTGAAGAAATGAAAGCCGAGGTAGCGATCCAGCACGAGCATGGTCAGGGTCGCGGTGAGGATCGGGAACGCCGCGACGATGAGCAGGTTCGAGGCGAGCGTCGTCCAGCAGAACATCGGCATGCGCATATAGGTCATGCCGGGAGCGTGAAGCTTCAACACCGTCGTCACGAGATTGATCGCCGCGACGAGCGTGCCGATGCCCGATATCTCCAACGCCCAAAGGTAGTAGTCGACCCCGACCCCGGGCGAGTAGGTCAGCTCCGAGAGCGGCGGAAACGGCAGCCAGCCGGTCCGCGCGAATTCCCCCACGAGCAACGAGATATTGACGAGCAAGGCCCCGGTCGCGGTGAGCCAGAAGCCGACCGAGTTGAGCGTCGGGAAGGCGACATCCCGGACCCCGAGCTGCAGCGGCACGACGAAGTTCATCAATCCGATGACGAAGGGCATCGCGACGAAGAAGATCATCAGCGTTCCATGCGCCGAGAAGATCTGGTCGTAGTGCTCGGGCGGCAGATAGCCTTCGGACTGGAACGCGAGAGCCTGTTGCGAGCGCATCATGATCGCGTCGGAGAAGCCGCGCAGCAGCATGACCATCGCGAGGACGATGTACATGATCCCGATGCGCTTGTGGTCGACGCTCGTGATCCATTCTCGCCAGAGATAAGGAAACCATCCTTTCAGGACGACGAGGGCGAGGACGCTGACGACGACCGCGATCACGACGCCCGAAGCGACCAGCGGAATCGGCTGGTCCAAGGGAATTGCCGCCCAGCTGAGCTTACCCCACATGTTCAGGTCCCCGTGCGCGGCGATACATCCGGAGTCGGACGCCCCTTCTCGGGGCCCGGCCCCGGCGGCAGTTTCTGCATGACGATTTGCTGAAACAAGCCCGGTTCCGTCGCACGGAAGGTGTATGGAGCGACATTCGTGCTCTGCCGTGCCAGGGCAGTGTAGGTCTCGACGTCGAGGGTCGGGCCCTTGTCGCGCGCCGCGTCGACCCAGGAGTCGAAGCGCTCTGCCGGCACGGCGCGAACGTCGAAATGCATGTCCGCGAATCCGTCACCGCTGAAGTGGCTCGACAGACCCCGGAACGTACCGGGCGTGTCGGATTGCAGATAGAGCTGCGTCTGCATGCCGTTCATGGTGTAGATCATGCTGCCGAGCTGCGGGATGAAGAAGGCATTCATCACGCTCGCCGACGTCAGCGTGAATCGAATCGGCGCTCCGGCGGGAATCACGAGCCGGTTGACGCTCGCCACGCCCTGGCTCGGATAGATGAAGAGCCATTTCCAATCCAACGAGACGACCTGCACCTCGAACGTTGGGGCCGGCGACGCCAGAGGTCTTGGCGGGTCGAGCTCGTGCGAACCGATCCAGGCCACGCCACCGAGCAGCATGACGACCAGCGTAGGTATGCTCCAAACGACGAGCTCGATACGTCCCGAAAAGGCCCAATCGGGCAAGTAGGCGGCCCGTCTGTTGGAGGCGCGAAACCACCAGGCGAAGGCAAGGGTCGCGGCGATCGTCGGAAGCACGATGGCGAGCATGATGGCGAGCGAGTCGATCAGGATCGACTTTTCGGCGCCCCCGACAGGCCCTAGCGGGTCGAGCACGGCCGGTTCACATGCCGTCAAGACAAGCAGCGCGAGGGGGCTCAGGCGGCACGCGATGCGCAAGAACGCCTCGTGCAGGCTCTTCGAAATTCCCTGCCTCGCAAACGATCGGCACGTCTGCGCGTAGTGCCGGATCCGCAACCGTGATCGCTTCATTCGATCCTGCGAACTCACGATACTCGCCCCGCTCGTTCGATCGGGCGCCGATTGCGGCCCCGACCAAGGTGCCGGTCCGCGGCTCTCTTGGCAAGTCACAATCCACCGAGCGGGAACCAATAGGATCGTCGAGTGAACCGGATATGACGATCGCGGCAGCTACGAACTCAACGCGCCACGTCGCGGCCGACCTCGCTACGCGCCAGCCTTCTGGTAATCCTTCACGTCGGAGAAGGCCACTTGCGGCCATTTGTCCTGCTCGTAGCGCAGGTCCCAGGCCGAGGTCCCCATGAAGACCGGCGCGCCGTCGAGATCGACCGCCATGGACGAGGGATGCGCGCGGATGAACTTGTCGAGCTCGGCGGGGTCCTTCGCCGTGATCCAACGGCACGTCTCGAAGCGACTGGATTCGAACCCTGCGTCGAGGCCATATTCCGCGGTAAGCCGCTCGCCGAGAACGTCGAGCTGGAGCGCGCCGACGACGCCGACGATCGCGCCCGATCCGTCATGGGGCACGAAGAGCTGCACGACGCCCTCCTCGGCCATCTGGCCGAGCGCCTCACGGAGCTTCTTCGCCTTCATCGCGTCGCCGATCTTGACCCGGCGCAGGATCTCGGGGGCGAAGCTCGGCACGCCGCGAAAGACCAGGTCCTCGCCCTCGGTCAACGTATCGCCGATCCTGAGCGTGCCGTGGTTCGGGATGCCGACGACATCGCCGGGAAAAGCCTCCTCGGCGAGCTGGCGGTCCTTCGCGAAGAAGAATTGCGGCGCGTTGAGCGCCATGGTCTTGCCGGTGCGCACGAGCTTCGCCTTCATGCCGCGCTGGAGCTTGCCCGAGCAGACGCGCATGAAGGCGATCCGGTCGCGATGATTCGGATCCATGTTCGCCTGGATCTTGAACACGAAGCCCGACATCTTGGTCTCGCGGGCATCGACGTGGCGCGAGGCGGCCTCGAGGCCTCGTGGCGCGGGCGCGAAGGCGGCGAGCGCGTCGATGAGGTCGCGGACCCCGAAGTTGCGCAAGGCGCTGCCGAAGAAGACCGGGGTGAGGTGGCCCTCGAGGAAGGATTGCGTGTCGAAAGGCTTCAAAGCCTCGCGCGCGAGCTCGATCTGCTCGCGGGTCGGGCCGATCTCGCCCGCCGGGAGGAGTGACGCGATCACGGGATCGTCGGGTCCCTCTACGGCGATAGGTTCTGCGTCGCGATCGAGGCGCCGCACGAGGTTCTGCGCGAGATCATAGGTGCCTGCGAAGGAGCGCCCGCTCCCGAGCGGCCAGGTGATCGGCGCGACATCGAGGGCGAGCGTCGTCTCGATCTCGTCGAGGAGCTCGAAGGGATCGCGGGTCTCGCGGTCGAGCTTGTTGATGAAGGTCAGGATCGGGATGTCGCGGAGCCGGCAGACCTCGAAGAGCTTCTTGGTGCGCGCCTCGATGCCCTTCGCGGCATCGATCACCATGATCGCGGAATCGACGGCCGTGAGCGTGCGATAGGTGTCCTCGGAAAAGTCCTCGTGGCCCGGCGTATCGAGGAGATTATAGACGCAGTCGCCATATTCGAACGTCATCACGGAGGTCACGACCGAGATGCCGCGCTCGCGCTCGATGCCCATCCAGTCGGACCGGGTCTGACGGCGGTTGGCCTTGGCGCGCACCTCGCCGGCGAGCTGGATCGCGCCGCCGAAGAGCAGGAGCTTCTCGGTGAGCGTGGTCTTGCCCGCGTCGGGGTGGGAGATGATAGCGAAGGTGCGCCGCCGCGCGACGGGATCGGGGGCTGTCATGCGAGGGCTAGGTGGCAAGGGGCGGCTATATTGTCAATGACGACGAGAATCGGCGCCGGTCGGCCGGTTTCAGCGTCGTGAGGACAGGGCACCGTCGGCCGAGAGAGGGAATACGATGACCGAAGCCATCGCCCGTGCCGAGACCCGGCCGTCCGAAGGAGCTTCGCCCGTTTCGGCGCAGGCGGGCAGCCGCCTGCCCTCGATCGACCGGATGCGCGGGCTCGTGATCATCCTCATGGCGCTCGACCACGTGCGCGACTTCTTCAACACGGATGCCTTCCTCTTCGACCCCTTGGATCTGACGCGGACCACCCCGACGCTCTTCCTGACGCGGTTCATCACGCATTTCTGCGCTCCGACCTTCGTCTTTCTCGCCGGCGTGTCGGCCTTCCTGCACGGAGAAAAGCTCGCGACGCGCGGGCAGCTCGCCTGGTTCCTTTCGAGCCGTGGAGCCGGGCTCGTCCTTCTCGACATTTTCGTCATCAGCCCGGTTTGGCGCCTCGATTTCGGACCGATCTATCTCGGAACGCTCTGGGCGATCGGCATCGCCATGATAGCGCTTTCGGGCCTCGTCTTTCTGCAGGCACGAGTCGTGCTGCTCGTCGGCGCGATCGTCCTGATCGGCCACAACATGCTCGATCACATCCATGCGCCGGCGTTCGGCGGCTGGGCACCCTTGTGGTCGATGCTGCACGAGCCGGGCGCTCTGCCTTTCGGCTTGCGCGGTCGGCTCGTCTACCCCGTGCTGCCGTGGATCGCCATCATGGCCCTCGGCTACGGGCTCGGGAGCCTCTTCCAGGAACCCGCAGCGAAGCGCGATCGAAAGCTCGTCCTGATCGGCCTCGCCGCGATCGTGGTTTTCCTGGTGTTGCGCGCCACGAATTCCTATGGCGATCCACGCCCTTGGAGCCCACAGATCGACAACGTGACGACCATGCTCGCCCTGCTCGATGTCACGAAATACCCGCCTTCCCTCCTCTATGCCTCGGTTACGCTGGGGCCGATGCTCGTTCTGATGCCGGTCATGGACCGCCTGGGAGGCATCGTCGGCGAGGTGCTCGCGACCTTCGGGCGGGTGCCCTTGTTCTTCTACGTGCTGCATCTCTATGTTGCGATCCTCGCATCGGTCGGGCTTTGGCTCGCCGAAGGCTTCACCCTCGACCAGTTGCGAAGCCTCGGGAAGGGAGCCGAGCTCCCCGCGGGGCTCGGCCTGAGCCTCGCCGGCACCTACATGGCCTGGCTCGTAATCGTCGCGGCGCTCTACCCTGCCTGCCGTTGGTATGCCGGCGTCAAGCAACGCCGGCGCGATTGGTGGTTGAGCTATTTGTGACGTGGCGGTTTCGTCGCACGGCCCGGGAACCCTATTCGGCTCGATGGCATTCCTGCGAGGCGGCTCTCACAGCGTGCGTGCGACCCATGGCGCCTCGATCATTCTGGAAAGGCTATCTCAAGCTCTCGCTCGTGACCTGCCCCGTCGCGATGATGTCGGCGACGACAGAGACCGAGAAGGTCCGCTTCCATACATTGAACCGAGTGACCGGGAACCGTGTCGTCAGCCGCTACGTCGACGCCGAAACCGGCGATCCGGTCGATCCGGAGAATGCGGGGAAGGGCTACGCCTCCGCAGAGGATCGCTACATCGTTCTCGAGGACGAGGAGATCGAGAGCGTCGCGCTCGAGAGCACGCATACGATCGATATCGAGACCTTCGTCACGAAGGAGTCGATCGACCGGATTTGGTACGACAAGCCTCATTACCTCGTGCCCGACGATCCGGTTGGCGAGGAAGCGTTCTCGGTCATACGTGCCGCGATGGAGGCGACCGGGACCGCCGGAATCTCGCGCCTCGTCCTTTATCGACGGGAACGCGCGGTCCTGCTGCGGCCGCGCGATCGCGGCATCGTGCTCTGGACGCTGCGCTATGGCGAGGAGCTGCGCGACCCGGCGCCCTATTTCGAGGGTCTCGCGGACGCCGCTGCCGATCCCGAGCCCCTCGCGCTTCTCGAGAGGCTCATCGAGGAGCGAACGAAGCCGTGGGACCCGAAGCTCGCCGCCGATCCGGTCCAGGAGAAATTGCTCGAGATCATCGCTGCCAAGACGAAGGGCAAGCGCGCGGCGCCGAAAAAACACGCGGCTGAACCGCCCCCGCGCAACGTCGTCAGCATCATGGACGCCCTTCGAAGGAGCATCGCCTCGGAGGAAAAGCGGCCGAAGAAATAGTCAGGCCCCCCGACGGAGCCGTGGAGCCGGGATTGGAACCGCGGCCTCGCGGAAGCCCTCCCAAGGATCGGCGGACAGGTCGACGAGGCGCGCCGGCGCATTGGCCAGGGTGAAATAGGCCGCTCCCGTAATCGAGCCGAGCTCGGTCCAGTCGATCGGCAGGGAGACGCAGGCTCCGGGCCGAGCCCGCGTCGAGTAGGGCGCGACCGCCGTGGCGCCGCGCCCGTTGCGCAGATAGTCGACGAGAATTTTGCCGCGCCGCTTCGCTTTAGTGATCGTCGCGACGAACCGATCCGGCGCGTCGGCGCTCATCTCGTCCGCGATCGACTTGGCGAAGCTCTTGGCCGCGGGCCAGGTCGCCTTGGGCTCGAGCGGCACGACGACATGGAGCCCCTTGCCTCCGGAGGTCTTCACGAACCCTGTCATCCCCAGCTCGGCGAGGCGGCTCCGAACCTCGAAAGCAGCCTCGATCACGTCCTGCCAAGCCACGCCCTCGCCGGGATCGAGATCGAAGACTAGGATGTCGGGACGCTCCAGATGCGCGGTCGTCGAGCCCCAAGGATGAATCTCGAGGACTCCTGCTTGGACGAGGGCGACGAGACCGTCGAGGTCCTCGATCACGAGAACAGGATCCTCGTCCTTGTCCTTCGGATCCGCGAGACGCCGAATGCTGCGGTCGAGGCCCTTCCAGGCATGTTTCTGGAAGAAGCAGTCGCCCGCCAGGCCATCGGGACAGCGTAGAAGGGCCAGCGGACGCCGCGTGACGAAGGGAGCGATCCTCGGCCAAACCTCCATGTAGTAGTCGGCGAGCCCTTCCTTCGTAACGCCTGCGTCCGGCCAATAGACTCGGTCGGGATGCGTGAGCTTCACCTGTGAACGGTGCTGGTCGGGCATGGTCTCGCCCTCTTCCTCGCGAGCCACCTCGCGCGCCGGCTTGTCCTCGCGCAGACCCTTGAAGGAGGCTTGGCGCAGATTGCCCTCGGCCGTGAAGCCGCGGAACTCCACCTCGGCGACGAGCTCGGGCTCGACATATCGAAGGTGACGCGCAGCCGCGGCGTCGAGCGGGCGCGAGAACGGACTCTTCGTCACGCGAAGCGGCTCGAGCCGCCGCAACAAGGCCTCGGCGACGGAGGCGGTGAAGCCCGTGCCGACCCGTCCGACAGGAACGAGCTTCTTCCCCTCGTAAAGGCCGAGTGCGAGCGATCCGACGGCTCTGCGCGAGACTGTCGAGGCCATGAAGCCGCCGATGACGAATTCCTGCCTGAGGACGCATTTGGCCTTGAGCCAATCCGGGGTGCGGCCGGAGCGGTACGGCCTATCGCGCCGCTTCGAGACGATGCCTTCGAGGCCGAGACGGCAGGCATGGCGGCGGACGCGCTCGCCGTCGTCCTCGAAATGCTCGCTCCGACGCAGGGCGCCCGGGTGCTCGGCGAGAAGATTCGCCAAGGCCGACTTGCGGGCTTCGAGCGGGACGCGGCGCAGATCGCGTCCGTCGAGATAGAGGAGATCGAAGGCATAGAAGACGAAGCGGTCGGTCCGCCCCTCGCTCAGGTCCGCCTGAAGAGCCGAGAAATCGGAGACGCCGGTGTCGGTCTCGACGACGAGCTCGCCGTCGACCAACGCGGTCTCGACCGGCAGGGCTTTGAATGCGTGGACGATCTCCCTGCCGAACTTGTCGGTCCACTCGAGCCCGCTGCGGGTGAGAAGCTTGGCTTCTCCGCTTTCGATGCGCGCCTGGAGCCGATAGCCGTCGAACTTGATCTCGTGGATCCACCCCTTGCCCGAAGGCGCTTTGCGTGCCGGAGAAGCGAGCGCGGGCGGAACGAAGGCGGGCATCGGAGCCCTTCTCGCCCCTTGCAACTGAGCCGGCGTGGCGGAGCTTTCCCGCTTCGACGCGACAATTCTCCCGCTCTTCGACGACCAGCCGGCGGCTTCCCCTTCCACATCCTCGATCTCGCGGCGGGTCTCGACCGATTCCGGACGCTCTTCGAGAATGTCTGGCGCCCTCGCGTCTCGTGCAGCTTCGTCGTCGCTCTTGATCAAGAGCCAATTGTCGTGCTTGTCGCGCGGCTTCTTGGCCATGCGCACGAGGTGCCATTTTCCGCGAAGCTTCTCGCCGTCGAGCTCGAAGTCGAGGTGGCCCTTGGCGAGCCCCTTGTGCGGGTCGCCCAGCGGATCCCAGAGTCCGCGGTCCCAGACGATGACGGTTCCCCCGCCATATTCACCCTTGGGGATCGTGCCTTCGAACGCGCCATATTCGATCGGGTGGTCCTCGACGGCGACAGCGAGGCGCTTCTCGCCGGGGACGAGGCTGGGCCCTCGCGTGACCGCCCAGCTCTTCAGGACCCCGTCGAGCTCGAGCCGCAGATCGTAGTGGAGACGCCGCGCCGCGTGCTTCTGCACGACGAAGCCGCGGCCTTGGGCCTTTGCCTTGCGCCCCTTCGGCTCGGGCGTCTTGCCGAAGCGCCGCTTGCTGCGGTAGGTCGCGAGCGACATGGATCATCCCGCCTTGCGCCGCGTCGCCGGTTTCGCCGCAGGCTTTCGCTTCGGGGCGTCGGATGTCTGCTTACGCTTGCGCGGCGCAGTCTTGCCCGAGCCGCCTGGCTTCTCCGCAGCCGCCGCGCTCTTCCGGAGTGCCTCCATGAGGTCGATGACCTTCGCCGCGGCGGGAGCCTTCGTCTCGGGAAGGGGCTTGCCCTCGAGCTTCGCCCGGACGACCTCGGCGAGCGCGGCCTCGTAGCGATCGGAGAAGGCACTCGGATCGAAGGTTCCGGTCTTCGTCGCGATGATGTGCTTCGCGAGATCGAGCATCTCGCCGGCGATCTCGATCGCGGGGATCTCGTCGAAGGCCTCGGATGCCGAGCGAACCTCGTAGTCGAATGCGAGGGTCGTGGCGACGAGGCCCTTGCCGTAGGGTCGGACGAGGAGCTTGCGGACCCGTCGAAACAAGACCGCGCGCGCGATCGCTGCGACGCGAGCTTGCTTCACCCCCTCGCGGAAGAGCGCGAAGACCTCGGCCGCGGCGGGATTGGCCGGGGCGAGATAATAGGGCCGATCGAGATAGGCATCGTCGATGTCGTCGTCGCGGACGAAGGTCTCCACCGCGAGCACCTTGTCGCTTTCGGGGACGGCGGCCGCGATCTCGTCGGGCTCGAGCACGACATATTCGTCCTTGCCGACCTCGTAGCCTTTCACCTGGTTCTCGGCCTCTACGGGCTCCTCGGTCTCGCTGTCCACATATTGCCGCTTGACGCGATGGCCGGTCTCCCGGTTGACGGTTTGGAAGGCGATGCACTGCGACGTCGAGGCAGCCGTATAGAGCGCGACGGGGCAAGTCAGCGCCGCGATCCCGAGGTAGCCTCTCCAATTGGCTCGAGGCGCCATGAGCACTCCGCCGCGCCTTTGCAAGGACCGCAGGTCAACAGGAAACGCGCGCTGATCGTTCCATGTGCGCGGCTCGCAGGACGAGCCGCATTGCCTGCGGCGCCGCGCCGGTCGTGATCGAAGACGGTCTCGCGCCGTGGCCGGCCTCAATTGCCGAGCAATCGGATCTGCCCGATCGTGACAGTCGGTACGACGCTTTCGGCCTCGGTGGTTTCGACCCCGACCGGGTGGAGATCGACCTTCACCTCCCCGCCGCGCCAGAGCCCGAGCCGCATCTGGTCGGCGAGAACCACACGGGCGTCGAGCGTCAGGCGCGCTCCGCTCACGCCTTCCGGGCCTTTGTGCCCGAGCGCGAAGAAGGCGAGATTGCCGGCATAGTAGGGACCCTCCGGATCGGCCGGCGCGCTCGTCGGGCGATTGAGATAGACCTCGTAGTAGACGCCGACGGGACGCCGGTAGGCGATGTCGTCGAAGGACAAGACGGCGGGGCGGCCGGGCGCGAGGGCCGACTCCGGCCCCCCTTCGACGCGTGGGGTGAGCACGAGGGTCGTATCGCGCCCGCCGAGGCGCAGTCTCGCCTCGGCTGCAGGTGTGGCTGCGAGGACACGGCTCGGTGCCGGTGGAACCATGGATTCGGATTCCGCTCCGCCCGCGGCGACGACAGCGCCGGGCTCGTCATCGTATCGGTAGCCGAGCTGGCCCGCGCTGTCGACGACATCCGCACCAGTCAAGCGGACGATCGCGCCGGTCTCGTCGACGAAGCTGAAGACCGTGGTGGCCCACGGACCGGATGTCGGATTTCGGCGTCCACCGCCCTGCGCCAGCCATCGTTTCCACAACCGGTCGATATTGGCGTGATGGAGCCAGAAGATCGGGTCGCGCGCCGCGAGGT
The DNA here is from genome assembly GCA_024304885.1 of Beijerinckiaceae bacterium. GTDB lineage: Bacteria > Pseudomonadota > Alphaproteobacteria > Rhizobiales > Beijerinckiaceae > Methylocapsa. The sequence continues at coordinate 545,742 of JALJOM010000003.1, read as the reverse complement.
TGGGGTCCGACATCCAGCCGTCGTTGCCGCCGAGCGCCACATGGATCACGTTGTGGGGCTGCGACTCCAGCCGACCGGGCGGGCCGTCGAAGTGAGATGGCGTGGAAAGCGCCTGCCCCCCGAAGCTCTCGCCCGAGCCGGTGGCGGAGGCGAAATTCACCGTGGCGAGGGCTCGCGCGGCGCCGGTCGCGCTCGTGGGCAGGGGCTGGCCGGCTCTGATGCTCGGTCGCCGTGCCGCGACGAAAAGCGGGTTCGTCGCATCGGCGGGCCGGCGGAAGGCCTCGGGAAGGGCACGCCGCTCCGGCGCGTCATAGTCCCAATAGGGAAGCGTGAGGGTGGAGTCCCCGCTCGCCGCGCGAAGGATCCGCTCGAAAAAGTAAAGATACATCCGGTGCCACGACAGGAAGAAGAAGCTGCCGTGCTGGCACGTGTTCCAGGTGTCGCTCCACGGCCCGCTCCCGGACGGCAAGGGATCGTCGGTGCCGTGGATATCGGCCTGGAACAGCCAGCTCGTGGGATCCTCCGCCGGGCGCGCCTGCATCGCGGCGATTCCGCGCTTCAACGCGGCGATCTCGGGACCATCGGCGGCGAGGCCGTAGATTTCTCTGCGGATCCGAACCGGCGTGCCGACTCCGCCGCCGGCGAGGCATGTCCCGGATGTCGCCGAGAGTCCCGTCGCGACTATACCGTGCAGGAAACCGCGTCGTGTTGTCGATGTCCACATGTGTCACCCTCCCTCGTCGATCGAGCTGCGGCTCCACCGTGCCGTATTTGCTCGGCCTCGCAGCCTCGTGGCGCTCGGCCCACGACCTATGTGGAGCTCTCGGCTTCGCGGTCGCGGGTGGGCGCGATGTCGTCTCGCGGCCCGAGCCCTCGAGCGTCGAGGATAGCACGCATGGGCTCGGGGATCGGAGCCTCGACCTCGATCGGCGGCTTGGCCTTGTAGAGCGGGATCGTGACGCTGCGGGCGTGAAGCTGCAAGCCGGTTGCGCCCCCCTGCCCGTAGATCGGGTCGCCGAGGATCGCAAAGCCCAGCGCGGCGCAATGCACGCGCAATTGGTGGGTGCGACCGGTCAAAGGTCTGAGCTCGAGCAGGGCGAGACGGTCGCCACGCCCGAGCACCGTCCATTCCGTCCGCGCGGGCAGCCCCAGGGGATCGACCTTCATCCACCAGCCGCGGCTGCGATCGAGCCTGTCGAGCGGCAGATCGATCAGGCCCCGGTCCTCGGCCGGCCCGCCCAGGACGATCGCCCAATAGCGCTTCTCGATCTTGCCTTGCTTGAACAAGAGCCCGAGCTTCTCGAGCGCCTTGCGATGTCGCCCGAGGACGAGGCAGCCCGAGGTGTCGCGATCGAGCCGATGTGCCAGGGCGGGGTTTCTCGGCAGGCCGAACCGCAAGGTGTGGAACGCGGCCTCGAGGTTCTCGCCACCTTTCGGGCCTCTGTGAACAGCAATCCCCGCGGGCTTGTCGAGGACGAGCATCAAGGCGTCGCGGTAGAGCAGGCGTGCTTCGAGGTCGGCGTCGATCATGTGCGGTGTCGCTCGACAGGCTATGGCCGGGTTCCGCTACGCTGGTCCCGGCGCATTTCGTTCATCATGTCCGCGGCTCGCATCTCCAGCTCCGCGCAACCTGGTCGTCCTATGTGACAGGGTGGAGTCCGAGCCGGATCCGGCCCGGATTGTATCGCATCGAGTGCATATTGCATGGCGCAAGCCCTCGTCGCCGTCCCGGCCGACCGCTTCCTTCCCGGATCGAGCGCGACCCGGTCGGTCTCGTCGGGTCGTCGCTCGCTCGCCGGAGGTGCCCTCGCCTCGCTGTTCTTGCAGAGCTTGGGGGTGCTCGGGCTCGCGCTTCTCGAGCGACCCTTCGAGCCTGTCGCGGCTTCGCGCGCAATCGACGTCGAGGTCGTGATCGCGCCGGGCCTGCAGACGCCGGCCGAACCTTCGCGGGAGCGGCCGGCGGAGCCGGCACGCAAGGTGGAACAGCTCACGCCCTCGATCGAGACGGCTTCGTCCGGCGTGATCGAGCCGCCCGCGGCGCAGCCCGAGCAACGACCGCGCCCGGATCCGTCGTCCACTCTCGGCCTAAACCAGTTTCCAGCGAAAGGGGCACCGGTTCGCGTCGAAAAGATGCGACCAGACAAGCATGCAGAGCGGGCTACCGATTCGGCCGGATCGGCAACCGCTCTAGCGCAAGAGCTTATCCGAGCGGTACCGGTCCCGATGCCGACCGAGCACGGCGACGAGACCATGCGCTACGACGTCGCCGTCGTCGGAAACCTCGAACGTGCCAAGCAATTCCCGAGGCGAGCCTCGCAGCGGCGCGCGCGCGGGACGGCGGTGGTCGGCTTTGCGCTCGACGACGCCGGTCGGGTCCTGGTGGCGGCCCTCCTACGGTCGAGCGGAGACCGGGATCTCGACGGCGAAAGCTTGGCCGTGATTCACCGTGCGGCGCCGTTTCCGAAGCCGCCGCCGGGCGCGCGCCGCACCTTCGCGGTCGATATCTCCTTCGGAATGGGCGGCTGAGGCTCGAGCTGCCGCGCCGCCGGAGCGCGGACCGACCGCGCTTTTGTCGGCTTGCGCTCGCGCATCCCGGCACTATAGTGCGCGCCAATTCAGACGCGCCCGCGGTGCCGGGGCACGGCCGGATCCCGTGCGCCCGAGCACGAAACCGACGGCTCGGTTCGTTCGAGAGCACTTTCCGATCGGCACGGTTCACGAGGGCCGTCGCGCTATTTTCAGTGCCGTATTTTCGCGATGCGGACCTTTTTCCGGTCTGCCGGCAAAGGCTCGAGCGAGTTCTTGGAGGGGTGGCCGAGTGGTTGAAGGCGCACGCCTGGAAAGTGTGTATACGGGAAACCGTATCGCGGGTTCGAATCCCGCTCCCTCCGCCATTCGATACGCCTAATCAATTGAAATAACTTAGGTTAGCCGGCAAGCTGTGGCGCTCGCCCCACAATTTACCCCATTTCGGAGCGGCGCTCGGGATCGTGACTAAAGGTGCAATCGCAAGTCGCGTGCGTGTGCGAGCCGGATTCGACGCCAGCCCGCGCGGACCCGCAGCCCGCGAATCCGTCAACTCGTGGATCCTCATTGAGGATAATCCTGACTTGTGAGATCGTTTGTAAGTCTCTCTCGATCGGCTCATTTGCCGACGAGCCCTTCTCCGTGAATCCAAAGGAATGACCCATGAAAGCGATTTGCGCCGCGGCGATGCTTGCCGCCTCGACATTGCCCGCTTTTGCCGGCGATATCTACATCGTGCGCCCGAACCCATATCCGAGCGTCGATTTCTCGGGGATGGAAGACCTCGGCAGGAACATTCGCCGCGGCTTCGAACGGATGCAGCGCGAGAACATCGGCAGGCTTCTCGCAGCCGGCGATTACGACGGAGCTGCCAAAGCCGCTTACGAAGCCGGCATGATCGAGACAGGAATGCAAATTCAGGCGTTGAAGCAACAGCATTTGCGCGAGGTTCGGTCTGCCGGCTCTCGTCCCGTTTCACGCCAGCGATAACCGCGCGACCCGATCCGAGACTAATTCTCTCAGGGCGAAACGCGGACACGGATCGACGCCGAGCGCAAAACGAATAGCCATCAATCCACCGCCTCGGCGCCCTTTCCGAGCGCAATTGCCGCAAGCTCGTGATCGGGTAAGTCCTCGACATTTTGGACCTGCGCCCGCAAATCGACCGACGAGAGCCTCGGATGCACGTAAGGCGCTGCGGCCTTCGCCGCATCGAGCCGGACGGCTTGCGGTTGCACTTCGTCTCGCACGAGCGACAAGAGATATTCGAGCGGTGACAATCCCGCTGCCAGCGCCCTTTCGGCAATCGCGCGGGTCCTGACATTCGCCGTGCCGGGCTTCCGCCCCGCTCCCTCGCGCCTACCACCGCGTGGCATCGCTTGATCTCCTACGATTGAATTCGACGATGCACCGCGAAGGTCTGACAACGCGACAGCGCTCGCGGCTTTTATAGGCGGGAAAATTCAGCGCTTCACCGCCGGGCGTGGTCAAGAAGGGTATTCCTCGGGCTCCGCTGCGGCTCCCTGCTTCTTCGGCATCTTGCGCAGGACCTCGACGAGGCTCCGTTCGATACGCTCTAAGTCGAGCCGGAGCCGGTCGATTCTCGACGCGATCGAACGGAACTCCCGTATGGCCCGCTCGCATGGCATATCGTCCCTGGTCGGCTCGGGTTCCATCACATGCGCCCCTTATCGCGTCGGCTTGCCTGCCCGCCGGCCTCGCGCGCGGGTTATATAGTGCCCGGGAATTCCGAGCCGGTACGTAGGCGCGCAATCGTGTCCTTGCCGTAGCCTCGCGCACGCGCGCGCGTTTTACCGCACCGGAAAATTCCGATCAGGAACCTTTCAACCGGATTGCGCCCCGCTCCAAGAATTCGACCCCGCCAGCTTGGAGCGCTCCGACGATGCGGGCCGTGGTCTTCCGTTGCGGCTTGGCGATCCGTCCCTGCTCGATCTTCCGTATCGTGCGCCGATGCGTGCCGGAACGTTCGGCAAGGCGCTGCGGCGACCATCCGAGCATCGCCCGCGCGCCGCGAAGCTGCTCGGGCGTCAACTCGCTATTGCCGGCTGTCATCATCACCCCCCGCGCTTCGCCGGTGGAATGAGGGGCTCGCCTCGGGTCACTCTGTCATAGTCGCGACCATCCACTAGCGCCGCATGCTGCGGTCCGAGCGCCCGCACCTCGGCGCCGCGCAGGAACCAGGCAAGACCCGAGCGACCATCGCGCGGCACGTCGAAAAGATCGCCCGCCGTCCATCCGTATTCGAGGGCAAGGCTGGCCCATTGGTCGAGAAAGCGGCCCGCGTCGTCGATCGCTCGGCGCCATGCATCATCCGAAACTCGTAAGGGCTTTTGCATTTGCAGCCGCGCCCAAGCATCGAGATAGGGCTCGGGCACGTCGCCCATGGCCATTGCCGCACGCTCCTCAAGGTCGGCAGGATCGGGCTCGGAATAGCCTACAGGCCGCGGTTCGGATCCTGTTCCAACGCAAGTTCCGACGCTAAAATGCGCCTTCTCCAAACTTGCTGTTTTCGTGTTGGAACGCTTGGAACTGTTGGAACGCCGTTGAAATTGCAGATCTTTGTTCGGGCCACTTGTTGGAACTTTGTCAGTACGTTCCAACGTTCCATCGGTTCGAACGGATTCTTGACCAAAGTCCCCGCGTGCAATCCGATCGAGCTTCGCTGCAAGCTCAGGACGCATCGGAGCCCCCGTCGATGATGGCCGCGGTCAGGACATAAGCTTGCGCTCGCCGCTCACCTCCGAGGTTGACCTTGCACTGAAAGCCGCGTCCCCCTTGGGTGCGCAGCATCCCCCGCTCGGCGAGGGTCCGGGCAACCATGGTCGAATCGAGCCCCGCGCAAATCTCGGCCTTCCAGACTTCCGGTGGAATCCACCATTCCCGTGCGGCACCGCTGCCCTTGCGCCAGCCGAGCCGGTTGCTCGCCGGCTTGGCGTCGCGATCCTCCAAGGCATCGAACCGGGCCTCGCCATGCTGCTCGATGACGAGCCGAACTTGCTCGATGGCTTGCCGGACTTCCGCGGGCTCGGTCCCGCCGCGCCTCTCGACCCAACGGGCAAGAGCCCATGCCGCCGCCGCGTCGGCCTCGCCTTGCTGCCAACGAACGATGCCCAAAGCCGTCGCCAGCTCGCCCGCCGCCGCGATCAATCCGAGCCGTTGCGCGGCGCGCATGATCTGACCATCGGCGCCCGTCTCGACCTCGCGCGCGACGAATCCTGAAACGATGTCGCGCACCTTGCCGCCGATGTCGTCCGCACCTTCCCGGATGATCCGCCGCACGAAATCAGGCCCCGCCGTGCCATAAGCCGAAATCGCCGCGTGCTTGCAGTCCTCGGCGAGGGTGCCAGGGTTGCCGTCGCGCCCGCCGTGGTCGAAGACGCCGAAGCCCGCCCCCCGATCTGCGGGAATGTCGAGAAGCCGCACCAATTGGCCGGCGCGCGCCTTGCGGCCCGTGTCCTCGGCGAGCTTGGCTTCGGTCGGGACCTCGCCGGTCGAGAGCACGAGCACCCGCCACGACTTCGGTTCGCGCAAGGAGCCGTCACGCGCCGCGCGCTGCTTCCCCGCGCCATTGGCAAGACCATAGATCGCCGCCGCCGCGTCCCGCGCATCCACGACGCCGAGCTCGTCGAGCACGAGCAACGTGTCCGATGCCGAAGCCGCCGCGCCCTCGAGCCCGTTCGCCGTGGCGCGCCAAGCCCGCACATAGCCGGGCGTCGCACCGCGGCCCCAAACCGACGCCGCCATTTGGAGCAAGGTCGTCTTGCCCTTGGACGATCCGCCGAAGACATGGACGCCGCCGCCCTCTTGCCCGGCGAGATGAAGCAACGGACCGGCAAGCGCGGCAGAGATCGCGAGCACCGGCAAGGCGTGGCCTCTCGAAAGCCGACCGATGCCCTCCTGCCAGTCCTTCAGCGATCCGCACGCCTCGTAGGGTCCGATCGCCGCAGCATCGAGGATGACCGTCTCGGTGCCACGTGGGGCACTGATTTGCTCGGCCAGCATGAAGACGGATTGACCGCCGATGTCGTGCCAGCCGGTCCGGTTGACCACGGTCACGCGACCCGTGACCGTTGCGCCGCTCAGGTAGTTCGCGAGCGCCCTTTGCTGCGATCGATTGATCCCCAAGCCATCCGATGCGAGGTCGGCACAAAGCGCAGCGGGCTCGCCTTGCAGCGCTGCATCGGCGACATGCCGCACATGCTCTCGGCCATCGGCATCGCGCCACCGCAGGAACTTTCCCCACGCACGGCCATGAGGATCACGGCACGCGCCGAGGATTTCGAATGGCGCGGCGATCCACACGTTCTCCGTCGTGGCATTCTCGCCGCGGCCTTTCGTGACCTCTTGTGTCAGGCCCCGCGCATCCATGGTGAAGTCGCCCCAATCGACGAATTGCGGCGCTTGATGGTAGGGCTCGACGAAGCCTACCGCGGATTTGCGCAACGCGCCGAGGTCCTGCCACTCGGCGACAGCATCGGCCGCGTCCCAACCATGTAAAGGCTCGCGCGAGCCACCTTGCGGATCGATGCTCGCCAGCGCTTGCGCATCGATGATCGATACGTCGCACCCGAGCCCGGCGAGAACCGACGCCACCTTGTGCGCAAATTTCGAGCCCGGCTCGTCATTGTCGGGCCAGAGCAACACCTTGCGTCCGGCGAGCGGCGACCAATCGGCTTTCGATGCCGCTTGCGATCCGCCGGGCGATGTCGTCGCGATGCTTTTCGAAAAGACACGCGCGGCAGCATCGGTTGCTTTCTCGCCCTCGCAAACCACAAGTGGCGCTTGCGTGTCGGCCGCGACCTTGTCGAGATTGTAGATCGGCCGCGGCTCGGGAACCGATTTCCATCGCCATTCGAGCCTATCATTCGGCGCGCGCCACAACGACAGCGGACGGAATTCCTTGCCGTCCGCTCCCGAGCTTGCCGAAGGATCGAAACGGCAGACATAAAACAACGTGGCGCCGGCCGCATCGCGATAGGTCCATCTGCATGACGGCGAGCCGAGCCGATGATGCGATGACGGGCAGGGCGGTGCAGCGTCCGGCACGGGCAAGACGCATTCGCCGGGATCGTCCTCGCGTTGCGGCGCCGGCCCGCTCGCCAGCTCGTGCGGAGCCAGCGGCGCGAACTTGTCGAGAGGGTGCACGTTCATCGGCGCCCCCTCGTGTCCAGGCCGAGCATATGGGCGAGCCGCCGCGCGGCCTCGGCCTGCCCGATATGCTCGATATAGGCGACGAGTGAAACGACATCGCCGCCCTTGTCGCCGGTCGCGAAGTCGGCCCACTTGCCGGAGCGCAGGTTGACCTTGAACGAGCCGAGCCGCCGATCGGCCCGGCACGGGTTCAGCGCGGAATATTCGCCGCCCTCGGTCACGCCGCCGGGAAGCAATCGCGCGAGGATCGCCGGCAGTGCCGGGACCGCCGCGGCAGCGACCGTCCGGAAATCTACACGCCCTTTCATTCGCGCCCCCCCGTCGATGACGAAGAGGCAAGGCGCGAAGCGGTCGCCGCCAAGGGCCTTGATGAAATCCGCAGGCAAAGCCGCGTAGCGCGCCAGCGTCACGTCGAGGTCCGCACCCTTCTCGACCTCGCAGATGAAATGCCACAGCGGCGCCGGCCCGAGGCGCCAAAGCGCGTCCACGTCCCGCTTGCGCCGAAGCTCGGCTCGTATCGATGCGCCCTTGCCGGGAAGGCCCGAATTCGGTAGGGTGGAAATGTCATCGGCCGTCCGCCTATCGACATCTCCGAGCCCGGTTTCCGCTGCGCCAAGCGGGGCCGGGCTTCGCTTGTCGGGGGTGCTCACTGCGCGCCCCGCTGCAAGAGAGCTTCCAGGTCCTCGCGAAGGATCAAGCGCCGCCCGCCGACCTTCGTCGTGCGAAGTTGCCCGAGGGCCATGAGCTTGTAGATCGTGCTGCGGGAGATTCCCGCCGTCGCCACTGCTTCATTGACGCGAAGGGCGAGCTTCTCGGCGGGACTGATATTGGGAACAATTCTGGGCATTCAGCTACCTCGTGCTGCGGTTGTTCGAGATAGCTCCCCACTATATGCACCGTTTCGCGCTTGTCGAAAGGAACGTTGGGAACAATTTTTAGGAACGTTCCTAACTTCGTTCCCCCTTGGCTGTCTTCAGTCTAATCCTGACATAACGGTCGGTAACTTCGACGCCAGACACGCTCTTGCAATGGTCGAGAATATGTGCCTCGCGCTCTTTCTGTTTCATGCCATTCAACTGGTCGAGCCCGATGGCTTGAATGGCAAGATCGACAGCAAGCCTTTTCTGTTCGTTGATTCCTTGCGCAGCGCCATGGCCTGTGGCATTGGGCGCCGACCAGCGTTCTACCTCACACCGCATAACTGCAAGGCGACACCATACAGTGCCCGTGCGATTCCAGATTTTATCGCCGGGTCCGGAATCCGGGCCGGCATCGGCCAGAGAGTACCAATTCAACACGGGTTCATATTGCTCGCCAAAAATCCATTCGATCGGCGTTGGACGACGGAAAGGGCTGACTCGACAATTGAATTCGACCGCAGGAACTTCTTCGGGATGCGTTGGATCGCAGCCGCGACGGCCGATTGCTTTCAGCTTGCCGAGTTGTAGGGCCGAGATCAGCTCAGTTTGCATCTTATCCAGTTCGTCATAGGCGATGTTGCAACTGCCGCGCTCGATGCGCCCCCCACTCGCGATCCATAGCAAAGCAGCCGACAAAGGCACGTATTCGCGTCTCCATTGCTTCGCGAACCAATCGGCGTCGTCTGCTGTCACTGAGGCCGTACCGAGATCGACCTCCTTCTCGAATCCCAAGCCCCACGTTTGCAACACGTCACCGATTTCGACAACAAGCCCGGAAAAGAGTACCTTGCCGGCTTTCATAATTCGGTCGTCGCGCCTCGATCCGCCGCGCCCGTCGTCTACGACGGTATACTCGAGGTAATGCACGTCATCATCGGTCACGCACAGCCAGAGCAAACGCTCGTCGGGGAATTCCGCGCCGGCTGTCCGGATGCCTTCGAAGAGATCATTGGGGACTTGCACTCTGGCACGGCTAGGATCCCCCGAGAGGAATCCTCGGACGATAATGTCCCGATTGAACGCACGGCATGCAAACTCGGCTTCGGCCGCGCGATACATTCTTGCCAATTCTTGCCCTCGCTGCGACAGCGGTTTCCGCCCAGGCGGATCGGACCAAGATTTGACGGGCCTCTCGGCAGCGACTTCGCGATCCGGATCGAACTTCGTCCTGTCCTCGCTGGCAAGCCAATCGATCAAGTCATGGATTGGGACGAAGCGATCAATCCCGCGTGCTTTGAAAAAGTCTGTCATCGCATGCATTCCGCGAGCTTCGAAGGAACGCGGGGAAGCAATTGGGTTCGACTCGCTTGTCGGCTGGCCGGCCTATCCCCGTGCAACGTCATATAGGAACGAACACGGACGGGCGAACGGGGCCAAGGGCAGAGATCGGCGCTCATGCGCCACTGTCTGAGAATTCGAGCGCCGAGCCGATCTTTTCGTGCCACGTCTCGGTTAGCCCTTATCTCGAAAGAACCGAGGTTCCGCCCCGGCTCGGTGAGCGTATAGATCAACGCGGCCTGGGTTAGGGCCGGGCCGGAAGACGCCGCCTATTGCTCAGCTGGCCGATTTTGTGCCTTACTCGATTCAAAGACATCACGTTCAGAAGCGATCCGCGGCACCCTGACCGAGGCCCTGAAACCACAGTCAGGCCCAACATGAGATATTCGTTTCTGACATCGCTCTCGAAAGTGCGATACGATGGAATGGCTCGCGCTCAGCATCATACTGCTAGGCATTATTTATTTCGCGATTCAGTATTCAGGGTTCAGACGTTTTTTAGCCTATACTGCGGGGGCCCTAGCCGCCTTGGTAGCTATTGGCGCAGCCTACTTTTGGTATGATAATCGGCAATCTGCCGCCAAGCGGCAGTCGGCTAGTTTGTTAATCTCAGTTGATCAAATAGACCTGACCGACACAACTTTATCTTTCGACTCATATAGTCCAAAATTCACCGGCACTGTTCTGAACAAATCAGCATATCCCTTAGCAGAACTGAGAGTTCGAATCATCGTATCGGATTGCCCGGGCATGTTTGATGACCTTATCGATGATCTGCATCGTAACCTACCCAGATGTATAACTGTCGCTGAAGATACGGTGAGCATACACCTATCTGTGCCGGCTACGCAAAAACGCGCGTTCTCTGAATATGTGCCTAACTCTTTGACTCGGTATCCAAAAATAAACGGCTACAAGAATATTCGGTTTATCGTTCAACAGACGATCGCCGAGTTCTGAGAACTTGACTGCCGTTTATATCGTCTCAATTATGTGGCTCCTGGACGTTTGCATCTCATCGTCCGCGAGCAATCCGTGAGTGAGATTCCGCGTACCGGGGGGCACTGAGTTCTATCAGCTCGCGGCTTTGTGGATCCGCACCACGTTGTCACTTGCTCTAGGCTCACAGAATGCGGCCCAGGCTTCCATAAGCCCGCGCCTCTTCTCGAGGGCATCGCCGCGCCGATAGGCCCGTTCCGTCGCGTCGCCGGCGACATGCGCAAGGGCCGCTTCCGCGACCTCACGCGGGAAATGGGTCTCCTCGCCGCACCAATCCCGGAAGCTCGACCGAAACCCGTGCACCGTGACCTCTGCCTTCAGCCGGCGAAGCACCATCTCCATTGCCATGCCCGAGAGTGGCTTGCCGGGTCGCTGCCCTGGAAAGACGAAGTCCCCGGTCCGGCCCTCGGCGAGCTTTGCAAGAATGGCCATCGCGCGGCCCGAGAGCGGCACACGATGCTCGCGCCCGGCCTTCATGCGAGCCGCGGGGATGGTCCAGACCTTCGCCGCGAGATCGAATTCCGACCATCGCGCGCCGAGGACCTCGCCGGATCGCGCCGCCGTCAGGATGACGAACTCCAAGGCGAGAGCCGCCAAGGCTTCCCGCTCCCTCAGGCTCGCCACGAAGGCCGGGACCTCGGAATAGGGCATTGCCGCGTGATGCCCGCGAGAGAGCTTTTGCGGCTTGGCGAGAAGGTGGTCGAGATGCCCGCGCCAACGTGCCGGGTTCTCCCCGGTGCGGTGCCCTTGCGCCCGAGCCGCGTCCAGAACGGCTTCGATGCGCCCGCGAAGCCGCGAAGCGGTCTCGGGCACGGACTGCCACAAGGGTTGAAGCACCCCGAGCACGGCTTCCGTGTCGATCTCGTCGACGGGCTTGTCCCAAATCGCCGTGCAGTAGGTTTCGAGCGTCGAGCGCCATTGCTGGCGATGCTTGGCATTGCGCCAGCTCGCCTCGTGCGCCGCGATGTAGCCGAGGGCGCATGGTCCGAAGGTCGGCTTGCCGACGATCGCCTTTGCAGCCTCGCGCCTCGCTTCCAGGGGATCGATGCCGGCCGCGACGCGCTTTCTTGCTTCGAAGGCGAGATCGCGCGCGGCGGCGAGAGTGACCGCGCCCGCCGAGCCGAGGCCCATCTCGCGGCGCTTGCCGTCATGCGTGAAGAGGAAAGCCCAACGCCTCGCGCCGCTCGGGTCGATGACGAGATAAAGCCCGTTCCCGTCCGCGTGCCGGCCGGGCTTCGTGAGTGTCGCGACGGTGCGAGCCGAGAGCTTGTTCGATCGCCGCCCCATGCTTTACCCCACAATCCGCCCCACAATCTGACGCGGATTTATAGCATCGCAGGCGAACAAATGCGAACAGATTTTTTCCTAAGTCACGGATTTTTAGACGATTGCTCGGACATTCCCGACCAGTCGCGGACCCTAATTCGTCGGACGCTCCCTCCGCCAAATCATCCTCCGCGACCACCGAAGGGAAGGCTACGGCTCCGAAAACCGAAAGCCCGGCCGAATCGGCCGGGCCGAACGGTTCGTAAGAATTGCACGCCTCAATAGCAGACTTGCACCGAACCGTAGCCGATGAACCGACCCCAGGGATCATAGGTCGGCTGCCTTCGCCACGTGCATCCGCCATAATATGTCGGGCCGTAGCCATAATAGGGCTGACCATAGCCATAGCCGTAAGCGGGATAGGCCGAGCTCGCGAGCGCCCCGAGCGCGAGGCCGCCGATGACGCCGGCCACGGCCGGGCCGACCCAATTGGCGCCGTGTCCCCTGTGGCCGCGCCAGCCGCCCCCGTGCCAGCCGCCGCTATACCCGCCCCCGTGCCAGCCGCCGCCATGCCAACCACCTCCACGCCAGCCGCCGCCACGCCATTGCGCCTGCGCCTCGCCGGGAGCCATGGCCGCGAGCGCCACGGCGGCGATCATGCCGAGCGCGATCTTCCTCGACATTGCATTCATCTCGGTCTCCTCGACAAGGCAGACGCCGTTCGGCGCGGTGTCACGTCGGCGCTGTACCCGGATCTTGCGAGATGCGGGCTGAATGCCGAATGAACGGATCGCGCCGCGGATGAGCGTCGCGCCCGACCCTCGCCCCGAGACCGATCGCGACGACCGAAAGATGGCGGACCCCTCGACACAGCTTCGCTCTTCCGGGAATCTCGTGGCCGATCGGCGCTTCCGCTACGCTCGAGCTGCCGCGGCGGACGGGGACCATGCGGCCGCGGCAGAGCTTCTCGAGCAGACGCTCGACCACGCGCCAGGCTGGGCACCTCTGTGGCTCGCCCTCGCCGAGAGCCGCGAGCGGCTCGGCCGATCGGAGGACGCCGCCTTCGCCTACGAGCGCGCCGCGGCCCTCGACCCGAGCGGAGCCCTCGGCGTGGCGATGCATCTCGCCCGGATCGGAAAGCGGCCGACACCGGAGACGGCGCCCGAGCCCTATGTCCGGGCCTTGTTCGACGACTATGCCGACCGCTTCGAGACGCATCTCGCCGGGCCTCTCTCCTATCGCGGCCCGCAACTCCTCCGGTGCGCCCTGGAACGTCTCGGGGCGACACATTTCGCGACCGTCGTCGATCTCGGCTGCGGCACCGGCCTCTGCGGTGCAGAATTCCGTGCCGAGAGCATGCACCTCACGGGAGTCGATCTCTCGCCGAGGATGATCGAGGCGGCGCGAGGCAAGGCCGTCTACGACCGGCTCGCGGTCGGATCGAACGAGGACTTTCTCCGCGCCGAGCCCGCAGGCAGCGTGAGCCTCGTCCTCGCCGCGGATGTCCTCGTCTACACCGGCGATCTCGCGCCGATCCTGTCAGCGGTCCGGCAAACGCTCGCGCCGGGCGGACGTTTCGCATTCACGCTTCAACTCGCCGAGGCGGGGACCTATCGTGTCGGAACCGACCTCCGCTATGCCCACGGGGAGGCCTATGTGCGGGCGGTCGCGCTGGCGGAGGGCCTCGAGATCGCAATGCTCGAGCAGGCGGCAAAGCGACGGGAGGCCGGCGTGGACGTGCCCGGCCTCGTTGTCGTCACGGTCGCACCCGGAGGAACGTGAGCCTGCTCGACTCCATGCGGACCGCTTCCGCCGGGACATGCCCTATCCCCCGATGAGCACCGTCGGCAGGCCCATCGCGACCTTGTTGGGCGGACCCACCGCCTCGACGATCGTATCGCCTTGGCGGCAGGCCGGTAGGTTGTTGATGAGCACGGTTGCGGAACCGTCGACGATCACGCCCGGCCCATGCGGCGGGATCGGGAGCGGCGTCGCGCATTGATGGATGTCGGCGCCACCCGCGGCGCTGGTGATCATCGAGCCCATGGACGCGGCGGCGGCAGACTTGGTCGCTTCCTCGGCGGCCTTCGCGGCGGGGGCACCCGGCGTGCCGGCTGCCGCGACCGTCGCCATCTCGGCGGCCCGGATCGCCGCGTCGGAAACTTTCTTGGCGCCCTGGATCGCTGCCGCCGCGGCGCCCCCCACGCCTCGCCATGCCGGCAGGGAACCGATGAGCACGTTGGCGCTGCCGGGGCCCGGGGTAAGCACCGGAGGCAACGGGTGAACGACCGGATCCGTAATTCTCGCCGCGGGCCGTCCCATGAAATTCTCCTGTCCCTCCGAGCCGGAAACGTGGCTTCCTCCGGCCTCGCGAAGAAGCGCCCGTGAGCCCGCTCACGCGAGGCTCGTCGACCGATCTTATGTCGATTAGCCGCTCGTGTCGCATGCCGACGTGCGAAACGGCACCCTTTCGGCAACGAGGGACGGGTCGAGGCGCGGCATCGAACCCGGCATTTTGAACCGGCAGCCTCAGCCGCGCCGAATCGCGTCCTCGACGATCTGCACGAAACGTCGCGCCTTGGCGCCCAGGATGTCCCGCGCTCTTCGCGGCATGTGAGCGTCCTCGTTCGGCCGAGGCTCGATTGGTCCCTGAGCGGCACGCGAGGCGCGGCGTGCGGCCTCGATGAAGTCGGTACGGTCGCTGCCGCCTTCGTCGCCGTCGAGACCCCTTTGCACGGCATGCGCGTCGAGGGGCGGCGTGAACCCGCTCCCTGGCTCGATCAGGACGTCCGCTCCGGCCCCGGGATCGGGGTCGGCGCGGCGGGTCTTGTCGTCATCCCGGGCGAAAGCCGCCTCGGGGCAGGCAGCGCGCCCTTTTGCCGTGTCGTGCCCGTACTTCGTCCGCCCGCCGAACCAAGGCAGGACAGGCGAGCCCGTGCGCGCCGCCGCAGGTGCGCCAGCAAACCCGGCGCACGTATTCGAGAGGTGAGCTTCGATGGTCCGCAAGCGCTCGGCAATCCGCGCGAGGGCATCCCGCGTGGGATCGGCGGCCGCTTTCCGGCCGGTCTCGCCCTGAGCCGAACATGGGCTCGCCGGCTCTCGAATCGCGGGCCGAGGGTCGGCGATGACATCCAGGGCTCGCGCCGACCGAGGACCGGTCCCCGGCACCCCGTCCTCTGCCACGCTCGTGACAGCGAGCGCGGCGGTACCGCGGGCGTCGCCGGGATGGCTCGCGTTCTCGGCGCGCGGCCTCGATACGACATGCTGCTCGAGCCGATCCAAACGCTCGCGGACCGAATCGACCGATCGCTCGAGCCTCGCGAGGGCTCCGCCGAGGTCGCCCTGGGCTTCCCATCGCGCGAGAGAGGCACGCAGCATGTCCTCGACGGCTCGCGTCTCGACCGCTGCTGCTGCGAAGCCGGCGTCGAGCCGTTTGGTGAGCTGCAGCTCGGCCGATTCGATCCGGCGTGCGAGAAGCTCGATCTGGTGCCGCTCGGCGCCCGATGACGTTTCCGCTTCGGCCTTGCGCACCAAGGTTTCGAGCTTCGCTTCGAGCCGGCGCAACAAGCCCCTCGAGCCGGACCGCGTCGCATATGGCGGCTCCGTCGAAGGCGCGGTCGGCTTGCCGAGACCCTCGGCGCCCGGGCCGAGCGTCGGCACCGGCCATTTGCGCGCCGAAGGTTCGGCGAGGCTCGCGTCTGCGCGCCTTATCCGGTCCCCACCGGCCTCCGAGGCGCAGCGGCGCAGCGCGTCCCTGTGGACGGCGGCCATGCGAATCGTCAAGTCCCGAATCCGGGCATCGTTGTCGTGAGGCGGCGACGGATCCGTTTCGAGGGGCTCTCCACCGATCCCGCGCACCGATTCGCCGGCTGCACCGCTCTGCTCACGGGCCGCGCCTCCTTCCCCGGTCTGCTCGACCGACGATCGCGGAGCCGATGCATCCTCGGCGCCGCACGCCCTGCCGCTCCCGGCCGGATCGCGGACACGCTCCGGACCGCCCTCGCTCGACTCGGCCGTGGGTCCCTCTCGACCGGCGTGGACCGCGGCCGAATCGTCGAGCTGCGCCACAATTCGACCCATGGCTCGCTTCACCGCGACAGCATCGCCGGTCCTGCCGAGGCTGTGCAGCTGCGCCTCGAGCTGCTCGAGCTGGCGCGCGAGCCCGGTGAAACCCTGCCCTTTCCCCGCCGCCGCGTCGGTGCTGGCGGAGACCAGTTCGGCGAGGGTACTCAGCGCGTCCGCGGCAAGATGCCCCGGCGCGTCCGAACTCGATTCCAGCGTCTCCGGCGCCATGCCCTGGAACGCCCGAGCTGCGCCGCCCTGGGCGCCGAGAGAGCTCGGCGCGCCGGAATAGCTCGAGCTTCCGCGAGGCGCCGCGGCCGCTTCGGTGTCGGTGTCGGAAGAGCGCGCCGTCATGCTCGTCGTGCCGTGATCCTCGCGACAGGCCGCGTCGAGGGCGATGCATCCGGTGCGCGCGCTGTCTCCGGCCCAATGCTGTGGCAACGCGAATGTTCGAGGCACCCGATCCGCCCGGCCTCCTGATTATCTTCGGGAGAATAGCTTTAGCGCGGGATCCTTGCCTTGCGCTGGTCTCGGTCCCGGCCCGTGCAGAATCTCGAGCATGCCGACTGCACCTTGGAGGGGATCACCGCAGCCCTAGAGCGCGACGAGGAAAAGCGTACAGCGATTTTCCGCCCGCATCCCGCTCTAAGCTTTATGGAATCGATCACGATGACTTTGGATCGATTCGATCCAAAGTCATCGTGATCTAGGCGCTGCGCGTTCTAGAGCGGTTTCCGATCCGACTGAATCGGAAACGAGCTCTACATTATTGTTTTATCGCAATTTATCGACGCGGCTGGAGTCCACTTCGCCGGAAATTGCTCCGAGGCCGGAGACCCCGGCAAGATATCGCGGCATGTATCCACAGGCTCCGGCCAGGCGGCATGCCGGAGACCTCGCGCAGCTCCGGCGGCCTGCCGTGCTCGCGGTGCGCGCACTCGAGGTGCTCGAGCCGCCGGCATGCGGCCCGCGCCCTTGCGGGCCGCTGGGAAGCCGGTGCCGCAACTCTCCGGGCCGGAGGTAAAAAAAATGTTAATTCCTGGGCGTTGCGGACGGCAGAGCTCGCAACATAGTTGCATGTCGATAATAAGCGCTTGTTAGTTGCAAGATCGTCAATCTTCGATTATGTATGCTTTGATTGGAGACATGACGTCACAAGGTTAATGCAATGGATTCGAAGCTTGCGCATGGCATAGCAGCAGCGCGACCCGAGCTGTCCAGCCTGAACGGTCGCGCCTGGGATACTCGCGCGCTCCGCGAGGACGCGCCTCTCGGGCGTGCCGAGCCGAGTGATGGAGCCGCGGCCGGTTATACCATCGCAAGCATGGCCCGGGAGTTCGGGGTCACCATACAAGAGATCAAGGTCTATGAGGACAATGGCCTGCTGCGGCCGCTGCCGGGCGCGAGCTCTTGCGCCTACGGCCCGAGAGAGCGGCTCCATCTGAAGATGATCCTCAAGGGGAAGGCGCTGGGGTTCACCTTGTCAGAAATCCGCGACATCCTCGCCGCCAAGGACGCGGAGGACGACGCGCGGGCTGTCACGGCCTCCGATCTCGTGGGGACGGACCTCGGCGCGGCTGCCGAGCAGCACGAGGATTTCGATGCCATGACGGCGGATTGGGCCATGGCCTTGCGGCCCGAGCAGATCGCCGCGCAGATCGCCCATCTCGAGCGCCAGCGCAAGGCTCTCGACGACGCGATCCAAGTCCTGCGCGAGGTGCATGATCGCCGCGTCGCACGTGATTGCGGCCCGGGTCGCGGCAATGCGGTGTCACGTCCTGTCAGCCTCCGCGGAGATGTCGCAAGAACTGGATGATCGGGGCCGCGCCAGCCTTCGGCACCCTTCTTCACGTTGTCGCCGGATTCCACGACCTTGACGAGCTCGTTGACCCAGCTCGCCATCGTGAGGCGGTGCGACTTCTCGGGATCGGTCTCGCCGATGGGATCGGGCGGCGGCACGAGAGGACCGGGCTCGGAGCTGCGGCCGTCAGCTCGAGGCCGTGCGATCACAGGAACGGGCTGCACCGTGGCGCCCAAGCTCTCGCCGACCTCGGGCTCGAACCTCGTCGGCGTGTGCTTCTGCAGGACCTTGGCAAGACCCGCGAAAGCTTCGAGGGGGAGCGTCGGCTCCAAGCTGCCGCGCTGCGCAGACTCGATGAATTCGGCTGCATCGGGATAATACGGGCGCAACGCTCTGTGGTTGGTCACGAACATGCCGAGCTGGGCAGCCAATCCCTCCTGCAGAAATCCCACTTCAGACGTAAGCAGCGCGAAAATGACCTGATACTCGTTCTCCGCAAGGAGGAAATTGCCTTTCCGCGGCTCGGCAGGCAGGCGTTCGACGTAATTTTCGAGTGTCTCGAGATAGTCCGGCCGTGCGTTCCAGCGTTGTTTTTTCAGTACCTTGATAATGTCGTTTGCTTTCACCCGGCTCGCCTCGAGCCGATTTGCGTGGTCTTCGTCGCTGTTGGGAAACGGGAACGTGGGCCAATTCGCAGGTCCCGCGCCGACCGAGATCGTGTCCTTCGGCGTCCAGTCGAACGAGGTCGGGGACACGACGCCTGGCACCGGCCTCGGCCACGCCGGCTCCCCTGCGCTGGGCCGGGTCAGGAGCAGGGCGATGTCGTCGGCGATACCTTCGATCAGAGCCGTCCTTTGGCCGTCGGAAAGGAGCCCGAACTCCGTGGGGCTGATCCTCTTGTGCTGCCGGCGCATGAGGTCGTCATAGATCGCCTTTTGGTCGGGGGTGAGGTCATGTACTTGGCGGTCGATGATCCTGGCGTAGATCGGGATGACGAAGCTTCCATCGCCGCGACCGGCTTCCAGCTACCTGAACGAGTTGAACTCCTTGCGACAATACTCGGACGAGATCCACTTCGGCGTCAGCAACACGACCATGATATCTGCCAAGCGGATTGCTCTCTCAATGGTGTCGTCCCAATAGTCCCCGCTTCGTAGCTTTTTGTTGTCCCGCCACATCTCGAAGGTCGCGTTGACGATCTTTGCATCGACACGCTTCTCCAGCTCCGACGAGAAGGCCACGACGAGGCTCGGATCGACCCTCGCATCGCTATGAGCGTAGGAAAAGAAACCGACGAATTGCTTCTGTCGTGGTGTTGGATCGGGTTGAGATCCGACATAAGTATATTGCGCGATGAGACGCTTGATCTCGGCATTGACGACCGCCGGACCCTGCTTCCAGATCTCGTCTGGGATCGTGGCGCGGGCGATCTCGAGCTCCTCGATCGCCGGATCACCCCGAAGCCGCGCTTCGTACCACTCCGTCCAAACCTCCCAGTCCTCGCCTGTGGCGAGGAGGTCGCGCTTCATCTCCTGGCACAGCTCCGCGATCTCAGAAGGCTGGCTCACCGACCAAAGAGGTGCACCGGCGATCTCAAAAGGCTTTGCTCGTTCTTGGTCGATGCGTGTCGCATCGGCGGAAAGTGCCGACCAGCAAACGGCGACGGCTCTGGCGCCGGCCCGTTGGGTGGCGGCGATGATGTCGACAGCTAGGCCGGCGCCGGCGGCAAGGGCGGCGGCTGGGGCGGCGGCTCGGGTGGCAGCTCGGGTGGCGGCCATGACGGCGGACCGGGCGGCGTCAGCGGCTAGGGATGCGCCGGCGGGTACGGCGGCGGCTCTAGTGTCGGCGGCTCGGGCGGCGGACCGGGCGGCGGTAATAAGCCCCGTTACCTGGACTGGACATTTGGCGGCAGACCAGACGACGCTTGCAGCACGGTAGACTGGCAAGACTACGTGGGAAAGGAGATCGCTTTCAGGCTTCTCTTGCCGTGCGAACCATAGGATAGGCAAAACTCGGAGGGCCGCTCTCGCCGCAAGCGTGATAGCCACCTCCCGCGGCTTGCTCACGAGCCATTTCTCGAAATCGTCTCGGTTCTGAAAATCGACCAGCGGTGCCTCCCGCCTTTGCCTGTACCGCTACGCTCGCACTCTCGGCCTGATTCCGCAAGGCGCGCGCGATCCCTCCCCCGCGCCACTGGCACGGGGGAGGGTGTCGGCGAAGGCGACGGGTGGGGGCGGGACGGCTCCATGCTACCCCGCCCGTCTCGCCATAGCCTGTCGCTTGCGACGGGCGTCCTTGCGGACGCCCTATGGCGAGCCACCCTCCCCGAGCCGGGGAGGGATGTTCCCCCCGAAGGGGAAGGATTTTCCCCAGCAAGGCGAAATCCGCTCTCACTCGCGCAGGAGTAGCGCCCAATACCCGACAGACCTCTCGCCGAGCCGAAGAACCTGTGGTTTCCGCGAAGCGAAAGCCGAGCTGCCCGCGCCCCGACGCTTGGTTTTCCCGGCCGAGGTCCTATCTATCGCTCGGGCACTGCTTTCGAGCCCTTCCGCGCGCCCGCCGGCGCGCGGGGGCCGTCGCGGCGATCACGAGAGGGAGGACCAGGATGCCGACCTACAAGGCGCCGGTGGACGAGGCTCTGTTTCTCCTGAACGATGTCTTTCACGTCGAGAAGTTCCAGCATCTTCCGGGCTTTGCCGACGCGACGCCGGACCTCGTGGAAGCGATCCTGACGGAAGCCGGCAAGTTCTGCGAGGAGGTCCTGGCTCCCTTGAACCTCGCCGGAGATCGCGCGGGCTGCACGCGCAGCGAGGACGGCACGGTCGAGACACCGCCAGGCTTCAAGCAAGCCTATCGCACCTTCGTGTCCGGCGGCTGGAACGGGCTCGCCGCGGACCCCGACCTCGGCGGCCAGGGGCTGCCCTATACATTGGCGGCGATCGTCAACGAGTTCGCGTCGTCGGCAAACATGGCCTTCGCGATGTATCCGGGCCTCAGCCAAGGCGCCTTGGCCGCACTCGTCGTGCACGGGAGCGAAGAGCAGAAAAAAACCTACGCGCCGAAGCTGATCAGCGGCGAATGGTCGGGCACGATGAACCTGACCGAGTCCCATGCAGGGACCGATCTCGGGCTTTTGAAGACCAAGGCCGTCCCGCAGCCGGACGGATCCTACGCGATCACGGGCGAGAAGATTTTCATCTCCGCCGGCGAGCACGACCTCGCCGAGAACATCATCCATCTCGTGCTCGCCCGGATCGAGGGCGCGCCGGCCGGCGTCAGGGGCATCTCGCTCTTCGTGGTGCCGAAAATCCTGATAGAGCCCGACGGCACGCTCGGCGCGCGCAACAAGGTCTCGTGCGGGGCGATCGAGCGCAAGATGGGCATTCACGCCAATGCCACCTGCGTCATGAACTACGACGGCGCCAAGGGCTGGCTCGTGGGTGAGCCCCATCGCGGCCTCGCCGCCATGTTCGTGATGATGAACGAGGCGAGGCTCGGCGTCGCGATCCAGGGGCTCGCGCAGTCCGAGGTCGCCTATCAGAATGCCGCGGCCTACGCCAAGGAGCGGCTGCAGGGGCGCGCGCTCTCCGGTCCTGCGAGCCCCGAGAAGCCTGCCGATCCGATCATCGTGCATCCCGACGTGCGGCGGAACCTGCTCGAAATCCGCGCCTTCGACAGTGCTGCGCGCGCTTTCGTCGTCTGGGCGGCCTTGCAGAGCGACATCGCGCATCGCTCGCCCGACAAGGCAGAGGCAGAGGCCGCCGCCGATCTCCTCGGGCTCCTGACTCCGGTCCTCAAGGGCGTGCTCACCGATCGCGGCTTCGAGAATACCGTCAAGGCGCAGCAGGTCTTCGGCGGCCACGGCTATATCGAGGAATGGGGGATGGAGCAATTCGTGCGCGACGCGCGGATCGCCATGATCTACGAGGGCGCGAACGGCATCCAGGCACTCGACCTCGTCGGCCGCAAGCTCGCCAAGGACGGCGGGCGAGCGATCATGGCGCTCTTCGCCGAGCTGAAATCCTACGTCGCGGCGCACGAAGCCGATGCGGACATCACCCCCTACATCGCCGGGCTGAAGCAGGCGACGAGCCACCTCGAGCAAGCCACGATGTGGTTCATGCAGAACGCCATGGCGAAGCCCGACAACGCGGGCGCCGGGTCCTATGACTACATGCACCTTCTCGGCCTCGTCGCGCTCGCCTATATGTGGGCGAGGATGGCGGAGGCGACAGTTGCGCGAGGGACAGGGGAGCCGGCCGCGAAGGCGAGGCTCCTGACCGGGCGATTCTTTCTCGACCACGTGCTGCCGGAGACAGGCTTGCGCCTCGCCCGGATCACGGCCGGTGCCGATACGATGATGGCCTTGCCCGCCGAGCTTTTCTGAGTCACGCGGCCTGAGCCGAAACGGGAGAGCGAGCGTGCCCGACGCCTACATCTACGATCATGTCCGCACCCCGCGCGGGCGCGGCAAGCCCGACGGGGCGCTCCACGAGGTGTCGAGCCTCGCGCTGGCGACGACCGCGCTCGCCGCGATCAAGGAGCGCAACAAGCTCGACACGCATCTCGTCGATGATGTGGTGCTCGGCTGCGTGGATCCCGTGGGTGAGGCCGGCGGCGATATCGCCCGTGCGGCCGCGCTCACCGCCGACTACGGCGACCATGTGCCGGGAGTCCAGATCAACCGCTTCTGCGCCTCGGGCCTCGATGCGGTGAACTTCGCCGCGGCGCAGGTCATGGCCGGCCAGCAGGATCTCGCGATCGGCGGCGGTGTCGAATCGATGAGCCGTGTGGGAATTGGCGCCTCCGGTGGGGCCTGGCCGGTAGACCCAGCGATCGCAATCAAGTCCTATTTCATGCCGCAAGGCATCTCGGCCGATCTCATCGCGACGAAATATGGATTCTCGCGCGACGATGTGGATGCCTACGCGATTTCCTCCCAGAAGCGGGCTGCCGCGGCCTGGGACGAGGGACGTTTCGCGAGATCCGTCGTTCCGGTGCGCGACATCAACGGCATCACCCTGCTCCATCGCGACGAGCATATGCGGCCTTCGACCGACATGCAGTCGCTCGCGGCGCTGAAGCCTTCCTTCGTCATGATGGGCGAGCAGGGCGGGTTCGATGCGGTCGCCGTCCAGGCGCATCCGGAGGTCGAGCGCGTCCTTCACGTCCACCATGCCGGCAACTCGTCGGGCATCGTGGACGGCGCCGCCGCGGTCCTCGTCGGCTCGGCCGAGGCCGGCGTGAAGGCGGGCCTGATGCCCAGGGCGAAGATTCGCGCCTTCGCCAACATAGGATCGGAGCCGGCGCTCATGCTCACCGGGCCGATCGACGTCACGAGGAAGGTCCTCGCGCGGGCGAGGATGACGCTCGCCGACATCGATCTTTTCGAGGTCAACGAGGCTTTCGCGGCCGTGGTGCTGCGCTACCTGCAGGCGCTCGACGTCGACCCCGACAAGCTCAACGTCAATGGAGGGGCGATCGCCATGGGCCACCCGCTCGGCGCGACCGGCGCCATGCTGCTCGGCACCGCTCTCGACGAGCTCGAGCGCACGGGCAAGGCAATTGCGCTCGTCACCTTGTGCATCGGGGCCGGCATGGGCACCGCCACGATCATCGAGCGGGTCTGAGACGCGAGGACCGACCAATGGAACTTACGAGCTTTCGCTTCGAGACCGACGCCGACGGCATCGCGCTCTTGACGTGGGACATGCCGGACCGCTCGATGAACATCATCACGCCCGAGGTCATCGACGAGCTCGAGCGCGTGGTCGATCATGTCGCGGGCCAGGCAGCGATCAAGGGCTGCGTGATCGCCTCCGGCAAGGAGACATTTTCCGGCGGCGCCGATCTCACCATGCTGCAGGCGGCTTCCGCCGACTACGAGACGGCGCGCCGCGAGAAGGGCGAGGAGGCGGCGATCGAGCTCTTCTTCGAAGGGGCGCGGCGGCTGTCCATCGTCTACCGCAAGCTCGAGATCTGCGGCAAGCCTTTCGCCATCGCGATCAAGGGGACCTGCCTCGGCGGCGCCTTCGAGCTCGCGCTCGCCTGCCACTACCGCGTGGCCGCGGACGACGACACCACACGTGTGGGTCTCCCCGAGATCAAGGTCGGCCTGTTTCCGGGAGCCGGCGGGACGCAGAGGGTAGCCCGCCTGATGCAGACGGCCGACGCCCTGCAGATGCTCTTCAAGGGCGAGCAAATCCGCGCCAAGGCCGCGAAATCCATGAACCTCGTGCACGATCTGGCTCCGGCGGACGAGATCGGCGCGAGAGCCAAGGCCTGGATCGCGGGCGGCGGCAAGGCCGTCGCGCCCTGGGACGAGCCGGGCTTCAAGCCGCAGTCCGGACGCGTCTACTCGCCGCAGGGCATGATGGTCTGGCCTGCCGCCAACGCGATCTACCGCCGCGAGACCTATGACAACTACCCCGCAGCGAAAGCGATCCTGCACGCGGTCTACGAGGGATTGCAGCTGCCGATGGATCTCGCGCTGCGTGTGGAGTCGCGCTGGTTCGCCAAGATCCTGCGCTCGCCCGAGGCGGCGGCGATGATCAGGACCCTGTTCCTCTCCATGGGCGAGCTCAACAAGGGCGCACGGCGGCCGGCGCAGATCCCTCGCACCACGATCAGGAAGGTCGGCGTTCTCGGCGCGGGATTCATGGGTGCCGGCATCGCCTATGTGACGGCCGGGGCGGGCATGGATGTGGTGTTGATCGACCGCGACCAGGCCGCTGCCGACAGGGGCAAGGGCACCTGCGACAAGATGATCTCGTCGCAGGTCCTCAAAGGTCGTGCCAAGGGCACCGACAAGGAGGCGCTTCTTGCCCACATCACCGCCACGGCGGATTATGCCGATCTCGCAGGCTCGGACCTCGTGATCGAGGCGGTCTTCGAGGACCGCGAGGTGAAGGCGGAGGCGACGCGCAAGGCCGAGGCCGTGCTCGGTCCCGACGTGATCTTCGCCTCCAACACCTCGACCCTGCCGATCGGCTCGCTCGCACATGCCCATACCAAGCCGGAAAGCTTCATCGGCATTCATTTCTTCTCGCCGGTCGAGAAGATGCTGCTCGTCGAGGTGATTCTCGGCGCCAAGTCCGGGGAGCGCGCCCTCGCGACGGCCATGGACTATGTCCGGGCGATCAAGAAGACACCGATCGTCGTCAACGATTCGCGCGGCTTCTACGCCAATCGTTGTGTCGGCAGCTACATACGCGAAGGTCACCTCATGCTGATCGAGGGGGTGCCGCCGGCGCTGATCGAGAACGCGGCGCGGATGGCCGGAATGCCGGTCGGCCCGCTCGCGCTCAACGACGAGGTCGCGCTCGATCTCGTCTTGAAGATCCTGCAGACGACACGACAGGACGAGGGCGAAGCGAGCATCGATCCGGCGCAGCTCCGCTTGCTGGAATCCATGGTGGTCGCGCACGGACGTCAGGGCCGCAAGAACGGCAAGGGGTTCTACGACTATCCCGCGATCGGCGCGAAGGCGCTGTGGCAGGGCCTCGACGAGCTTCGTCCCGCGCGCCTCGATGCGGAAACGATCGACGTTCACACCCTGAAGCAGCGTTTGCTCGCGGTGCAGGCGCTCGAGGCGGCGCGCACTTTCGAGGAGGGCGTCGTGACGGATCCGCGGGAGGCCGACGTCGGCTCGATCATCGGCTTCGGCTTCGCGCCTTTCACCGGCGGGACACTGAGCTATATCGACGGGATCGGTGTGGGAAATTTCGTGTCACTGTGCAATGACTTGGCGCAGACGCATGGCGCTCGCTTCACGCCGCCGCGTCTCCTCGGCGAGCTCGCGAGGACGGGCGACACGTTCTACGGACGATTTGCGACAAGGGAGAAGCAGGTCGCGTGAGACCGAGCGTCGTGACGGCGCGCCGTCGCTACGGCGCGGCTAAGAGGCGGCAGACCGTCGAAATCGAATCGGAACGTAAATCTCCATTCTTGCCCTGTCGCATTTTCTCGACGCGAAGCGGTGCCCGCTTCGCCGGAAAATGCTCTATAGCCAATCGAACCTGTAGTTCAGGCCGACGCGACCGATATGATACATGGTTCGTGTGCCGAAGCCGAGGCTGGTGCCGTCGGGAGACTGGAACTCCACGCGGCGAGCGTTGATGAACTCGTAGAGATATTCAGCCTTCACGGTCCAATTGGTTGTCATGGCATATTCGACACCGATGCCGACGTTCCCGACATGGGGCAAGACCCCGGAGCGCAGAGCCGTGGTCGATCCGGAGACGAAAAATCCACCGTTCGTGGCGGCGCTTCCGTGGCTCTCGACGATGCCGTAGGTGAATCCACCGGTGATATAGGGAAAGAACCGGCCGAGCGCACAGCCGAGACGTATCCGCCCCGTTCCGAAGCTCGCGAACTTGCTGCCGAATGTGGCGGTACCTTGACCCGCGGGCGCGGCGCTGACGGCGGTGGTCTCGCCCGCAATGCCGGACCAGCTCGCATCGAACTCGAGACCGGCGACGAAATCGTAAGGGACGAGGAGCTTGAAGGGAAACTGATAGGTGAACCCGGCTTGGATGCCGCCGATCGGCCCGACACCGGTGATCCCGTCGGTTCCCGAGAATGCCGTGGCGGGCGAGACCACGCCGTATTTGAAGCCGAAATGATCGACCCCGAAACCACCGTGGATCCCGACATGGACGCCGGTCCAATTGAAATTGTCGAGCGTCGCCTCGGCTGGCGCCGAGCGCAGCATGGGCTCGGGCACATCCGCGCCGCGAGCGGCTCCGAGGCAGGAGAAGAGCGCGACGAAGAAAGAGGCCACCCTGCCGGCGAGGGAGGTTCTGCAACAATGAAGCAAGGGGGATGCTGTCAAAGCCGGCGATCCTTCGTCCGGAGGGTCTCGAAGGTACTAGATCACGAGGACCTTGGATCGAATCGATCCAAGGTCATGAAGCGTGTTCGATTCCAATAGTTTAGAGCGGGCTCTGGGCGGAAAACCGCGGTACGCTTTTCCTCGTCCCGCTCTAGAGCTTTGCCGGGTGAATTGTTCGAGCGGGTGCTATGGCCATCTGCGCGATTCGCGCTCGCTGTTGCGCAATGGGCACGCACTCGCCGAGGCCGGCGTCGGATCCATCATCTGCAGCGGGCTGCACATCTCCTCGGGCGGAAGGAGAGCCATGCCGACGCGAAGAGGACCGGGAGCCCCTACCCTTCGCGCGCGCCCCCGAGCCCACATCCGCAACCTTCGAGGCGCGCCTGTGTGGTGAGCGCGCCGCGCCGTCACTTGAACACGGCCGCGGGCTGCACCCAGTCGAACTTGTAGTTCACGCCGAGGCGGGCGAGATGATACATCGTCCGCGTCCCGAAGCCGACGTTCGCCCCGGCCACGGGGTTGAACACTTCGTAATGGGCATTGATACCGTCGTACATATACTCGCCGCGCACGGTCCAGTTCCGATCGATCGCGTATTCCACGCCGAAGCCGAGGGACCCGACGTGGGGAACGACGCCTGAACGCACGTCGGTGCTGACGCCGGAAGCCTGGAAGCCGGTCGCCGTTTGGAGGCGGTAATAGGTCTTCGTGACCCCATAGGCGAAGCCGCCGGTCACGTAGAAGAGAAAACGGTCGAGCGCATAGCCGATTCGAAGCCGTGCGGTTCCCACATTGACGAAGCGACCGCCGAAGGTCACGAGACCCTGGGTCGTGGCAGGAATTCCGCTGCCGGTCGTGTCGCCGTAGATGCCGGTCCAGCTGTTGTCGACCTCGACGCCGAGAACGAGGCCGCCCGGAAGCTTGTTGACGACCGGCAGGGCGCTCAGGGGAATTTGGTAGTTGTAGCCGACCTGCAACCCGAGGAGCGGCCCGAATCCGTCGATCCCGTCCGTGCCCGTGAAGGACGCCCCGGGGACATCGATGGCATATTTGAAGGCGTAATGGTCGTATCCGACGCCGCCATGCGCTCCGATGTAGAACCCTGTCCAGTCGAATGCCGCGGGTTGCACAGGCGGGCTGACCGGGACGGGTGGAGGCGCGACCGCCGCGCTCGGAAGGTCCGCGGCGTGGGCAAATCCTGTCGCGGCGGCGAGGGTGACGGCTACCGCGGAGATTCGTGAGATTCCACAAAGGGACGAGGCGCGCCTCTCGTGGGTGGTCCGGCCTGCGGCTCCGGGCAGCCAAAGGTGATCGAAGAGAGACAATTGCCACCACCATCGTTGAATCGAACCTGTACCTATAGAGCCCGCGAACGGCTGGTGCCGCAAGCTCGAACAGCGATGGCTCATGCGAATCGTGCTTTGTGTTGCGAAAGAATCACGGGAGGCGAACGGAAAAACACGCCGGCGAGGCAGCTGGGCCCGCGGGAGCTTCACGATGTAGGACCGGGTCGATCCGGATGGCGAGAATCGGCCCGTCGGACGCGCGATGGCACAAAGCGTGCTTTACGCCGGAACGACGATCGCGCAACAGGCGTGAAATCGAGGGCAAGCCTGACCATGACCGATAATGTCATCAGCCTGCGAGGCAACGCCGCGACGCCGCCCGCGCAGCCGAACCGCACCGTCGTCGAGGAGCTCGAGCGTCTCCTCCTGGCTGCGAAGGCGGGAGATATCGTCGGCCTCGCGGGCACCTATGTCCACAAGGACAAGGTCGTGACCTATTCCTACGCCGGTGCGGTCGCGAGCTACGGCATGATCGGCGGGCTCGATTGCGTCAAGGAGCGGCTTCTCAGGATCGCCATCGCGCAGGATTAGCCTGTCGCCTTCCCGGCTGCGCGCATGATCCGCGTCGGACGAGTCATGGTCTCGGCCGCGAGGAGCTGCGCGAGCTGGGCGTCGGTCAGGAGACGTTCCTCACGAATGATCTCGGCGACTTGGCGCCCTTCGTCGAGAGCGCGGCGCGCGATTCGCGAGCAGGTCTCGTATCCGAGCACCGGGCCGAGCGCGGTCACGAGGCCGATGCTGTTCTCGACCAGGCCGCGGC
Source organism: Beijerinckiaceae bacterium (assembly GCA_024304885.1). Classification (GTDB taxonomy): domain Bacteria; phylum Pseudomonadota; class Alphaproteobacteria; order Rhizobiales; family Beijerinckiaceae; genus Methylocapsa. Next base: position 516,779 of record JALJOM010000003.1, on the reverse strand, counting down.
ACCGCTCACGATCGGCCTCGATTCCGGTGATGCAGCGTTTCGTCAACGTGTCGATCGCCGCGGTCAGCGTCCTGAGCGAGGTCAGGATGCAATAGCCGATCGTCGGCTCGAAGGCATTGAGCTGTAGCTGGCCCCCTTCGGCGCACATGGTCACCGTGAGGTCGTGGCCGATCACGAGATAGGCGACCTGGCTCACGACTTCCGGAATGACGGGGTTGACCTTCCCGGGCATGATCGAGGAGCCGGCTTGGACGGCTGGCAGCCTGATCTCGCCGAAGCCGGCGCGCGGCCCGGAGGAGAGCAGGCGCAGGTCGTTGCAAATCTTCGACAGCTTCACGGCGACCCGCTTGAGGACGCCGGAGAACAACACGAAGGCGCCCATGTCGGAGGTCGCCTCGATGAGGTTTGCGGCGAGCTCGAGCGGCTCGTCGGAGAGGCGGGCCAGCTCCTCGACGGCGAGCGAGGCATAGCGCGGGTCCGCGTTGATCCCGGTCCCGATCGCGGTCGCGCCGAGGTTCACCTCGCGGAACAAGGCCGAGGCCTCCTCGAGCCGGGCGATGTCCTCCTTGACCGTCGTATAGAAGGCGTCGAACTCCTGGCCGAGCGTCATCGGCACGGCGTCCTGCATCTGGGTGCGACCGATCTTCAGAACGTCCGCGAACTCGACGGCCTTGGCCTTGAAGGCGAAGGCGAGCTCTTGGAGCGCAGCAACGAGGGGAGAAGTGGCGAAGATTACGGACAGCCGCAACGCAGTCGGATAGGCGTCGTTGGTGGACTGCGCCATGTTCACGTCGTCGTTCGGGTGAATCGCGGCATAGTCACCGCGGGTCTTGCCCATCAGCTCGAGCGCGACATTGGCGACGACCTCGTTCGCGTTCATGTTGGTCGAGGTGCCGGCGCCCCCTTGCACGACGTCCACGACGAATTGATCGAGGAACGTCCGATCATGGGCGATGAGGTGACAGGCGCGATCGATGGCGTCGGCTTTCTCGGGGGCCAGCTGGCCGAGACGCTTGTTTGCGCGCGCTGCCGCTTGCTTCACCAGAGCCAGGGCGCGCACCAGCTCGGGAAAATGCCCGATCGGGACACCCGTAATGGGAAAGTTCTCGATCGCTCGAAACGTGTGCACGCCCCAATAGGCATCGACGGGGATTTCCGCCTCGCCGAGGAGGTCGTGCTCGGTCCGCGTCGCGATGCGGGCGAGCTCGATTGATCGGGTCGAGGCGAGCGCCAAGGTGACGGAGCCGTCCGAAGCCTGGGTAAAGGCCGGTGCGAAGCTCGAGCTGGACATGACGAAAATCCTTGTGCTCTGCACTGTAGTTTTGTCGCAATTTCCAGCGCAGTGGCCGCCGGCTCGCGTCGGAAAGTGCTCCAGGCCGAGGATGTGGGCATTGCCTTTCGGCGTGGTCTCGGGGAGGCGAGGCACGCCGCCGATTTTCGCATCCTCGACAGAGATATAGGCATCGAATGCCGTCCGGGCTCGACGGCGGGAGCCGAATTTTCGGTCATGGCCATTGCAGACGGCCGACTGCACCTCGAGACATCGTGCGAAGCGCCGAAACCTCCGGTGCGGGTGACCTGCTCCCCGCGCACGGCCCATCACTCCCGCGTCCGCGGCGAGGCGCCTTACGAGGCCCTTCCCTCGTCGTTGCAGGCCGTGGATGAAATCGCTTCCCGATCCGACGTTCCCTCGAACACCGACCGTCGCCTTTTCCGCATCGGCGTGCGAGGCGGCTCGTCCCGCCGGACCGGCCGGGCGGGGGTATCGGAGGTCCGTCCTTTCCGAGCCCGCGCGATGATCCAAGGCTCGGCTTCGCACTTACGTGACCCTGTACGAAAGCGAGCCCCGAAAGATTTCGTCTCCGATCGAAACGGTTCCCAAATCGATTCGCTTCCTATATGTCGTGCTGCAACTGCGAAGAATCGTCCTGAAACCGTAGCCTGGCAAAGCTATGAAAGCCGCGCCGGCGCCGGCACACGCGTCTTGCGAGCCCGAGGCCCGGAATTGTCCGGGAACCCGGGAGCCCGGGCGTCCCCTGACGATTTCCACGAACTCGGGCCGAGATAATGAAGCTGCGCAATATCGCGATCATCGCCCATGTCGATCACGGCAAGACCACGCTCGTCGATCGTCTGCTCCAGCAATCCGGCGCCTTTCGCGAGAATCAGCGCGTCGCCGAGCGCGTCATGGATTCCAACGATCTCGAGAAGGAGCGCGGGATCACGATCATGGCCAAGGCGACCTCGATCGCCTGGAAGGACTCCCGGATCAACATCGTCGATACGCCCGGCCACGCCGATTTCGGCGGCGAGGTGGAGCGAATCCTCTCCATGGTCGATGGCGCGATCGTGCTCGTCGATGCCTCGGAAGGGCCGATGCCGCAGACGAAGTTCGTGGTCGGCAAGGCCTTGAAGATCGGGCTTCGGCCGATCGTCGCGATCAACAAGGTCGACAAGCCCGATGCGCGGGTCACCGAGGTCGTCAACGAGGTGTTCGATCTCTTCGCCGCGCTCGACGCGACCGACGAGCAGCTCGACTTCCCGATCCTCTACGGATCGGCGAAGCAGGGTTGGATGGCCGATAGCCCCGACGGCCCGAAGGACGGCATGGCGCCTCTGTTCGATCTCGTCCTGGAGCACGTGCCGGCGCCGCAGACGGGCGAGGGCGGGTTTCGCATGCTCGGCACGCTGCTCGAGGCCAATCCCTATCTCGGCCGCTTGATCACCGGCCGCGTCTTCTCGGGGTCGGTCAAGCCCAACCAGGCGGTGAAGGTGCTCGATCGCAACGGCAATGTCGTCGAGCAGGGCCGGGTCTCGAAGATCCTCGCCTTTCGCGGGATCGAGCGGGCGCCGATCGAGGAGGCCGAGGCCGGCGACATCGTCGCGATCGCGGGCCTCGAGAAGTTCAACGTCGCCGATACGCTCTGCGCGCCCGATGTGACCGAACCCTTGCAGGCGCAGCCGATCGATCCGCCGACGCTCTCCATGACCTTCCTCGTCAACGATTCGCCGCTTGCCGGCACCGAGGGCGACAAGGTCACGAGCCGCGTCATTCGCGCCCGGCTCTACAAGGAGGCGGAAGGCAATGTCGCGCTCCGGGTCGAGGATTCGCCGGGCTCGGATTCCTTCATCGTGTCGGGCCGCGGCGAGCTTCAGCTCGCGATCCTGATCGAGACCATGCGGCGCGAAGGCTTCGAGCTCGGCGTGTCGCGGCCGAAGGTCGTGTACCAGAAGGACGAGACGACGGGTCAGCTACTCGAGCCGATCGAGGAGGTCGTGATCGACGTCGACGAGGACTATTCCGGCGTCGTCGTGCAGAAGATGGCCGAGCGCAAGGCCGAGATGATCGAGATGCGCCCCTCCGGCGGCAATCGGCTGCGCCTCGTGTTCCATGCCCCGACCCGCGGCCTCATCGGCTATCAGGGCGAGCTGCTGACGGACACGCGCGGCACTGCGATCATGAACCGGCTGTTCCACGCCTATGCGCCGTGGAAGGGCGAGGTCGCGGGCCGGCGCAACGGCGTTCTGATCTCGAACGACGACGGCGAATCCGTCGCCTATGCGATGTGGAAGCTCGAGGATCGCGGGCCGATGATGATCGAGCCCGGCTGGAAGGTCTATCGCGGCATGATCGTGGGCGAGCATACCCGCGAGAACGACCTCGAGATCAATGTCCTGAAGGGCAAGCAGCTGACCAATATCCGCGCCGCCGGCAAGGACGAGGCGGTCCGCCTCACCCCGCCGATCAAGATGACGCTGGAAAAAGCGCTCGCCTATATCGAGGACGACGAGCTCGTCGAGGTGACGCCGAAGTCGATCCGGCTGCGCAAGGCGTTGCTAGACCCGAACGAGCGGAAACGGGCGGTGCGGGCCAAGGAGAGCGCCTGACGTGCCGTTGCGTGGAAACCCGATCCTGCCCAGGTTTCGCCGCATAATGACACGCAGTGTGGCATTCCTGCAATATCGGCGGGGCGTTTCCTTCGCTATGGTCGTCGGGTTTCCACCAGAGCGAACGATTCGGCCATGACCAAGCTCGACAGAAGGTCCCTGATCACTGCTACAGCCGCCGCCGCGGCTTGCGGCCTTGCGGGATGCACCACGACGACCCCTGCCCCCGTCGCGCAATCCTACGGGGTGCCGCCGTCGGAACCCAAGCCGACGAAAGTTTCAGGCGTCGCCGAGCCGAGCTACCATGAAATCTATGGTCCCGTGACGACGGAGAAGTTCCCGGTTGCTGCCGTCAACCTCTCGCAGATCGAGCCGCAGTTCCTGCGCAAGGAGGTGGACTACGTCACCGAGGAGCCAGCAGGCACGATCGTCATCGATCCCGCGGAGCATTACCTCTACTACGTCCAGGCTGGAGGCAGGGCCACCCGCTACGGCGTCGGCGTCGGACGCGAGGGTTTCGTCTGGTCGGGCAAGGCCACGATCCACAGCAAGCAGGAATGGCCGGATTGGTATCCGCCGAAGGAGATGCTGGCGCGCCGGCCCGACCTCAAGCCGCAACTGAAGCAGCTGCAGAGCGGGATCGGCATGGCCGGTGGGCCGTCGAACCCGATCGGCGCGCGCGGCATGTATCTCTGGCAGGGCAACCAGGACACTTATTTCCGCATCCACGGCACCAACGAGCCATGGACCATCGGCAAAAGCATGTCGTCGGGCTGCATCCGCATGATCAACCAGGACGCGATCGACCTCTATGCCAAGGCTCCGGTCGGCACGAAGGTCGTCGTGCTCGGCACAGCCAGCCCGAGGCCGGCCAAGGTCGCGGGGATATAGGCAGCGCGCGGGCCTGCCGCGGCGTAGGTGCGGGGCCTACGCCAGAAGTGCAGCCACATCGATCCGTGACGGCGGGAACGAGCCGTGGCGTCAGAGCCCCGCTCGTTTATCGTAGTTGGACGGCGTACGCGCCGCCGCTCGGGTCGGCGAAGACCTCCACGGCCCTGTCGGCGAGGTTCACGATCCACAGCTCGGGAATACCGAAGCGGGCAAAGAGCGGGACCTTCACGGTGCGATCATAGTCGAGCGAGCTGTCTGGGACCTCGACCAGGAGGAGCACGTCGGCGACCGCGCGCGCAAAGAGCGACGTCAGCCGCATGGTTTTTCCGGCGTGCATGCTCCCGATCGGGACCATGTCGATGATCTCTCCGTCGATCAACTCGACACGATCGCGAGGCCCGAGGATGCCGGCCTCGGCCATGCGGTAATAGACGCCGACATCGATCTTGTGGCGCGCAAGGACGGCCTGATCGGCGCAAGATGGGGTCATCGCCCGCTTCCGGCTCCGGGTGCCGAGACCTCGGTCTCCCGCGGATTTTGCGACGATCAGCCCGCCTGCCAACCTACCTTTGGCAGGTGTTGCAGAAGAACGAGGCGCGGCCGTTCTGCGCGATCCGCTCGACCGTCCCGCCGCAGCCCGGCCGCGGGCAGGGAAAATCCTCGCGATCGTAGACGCGAAAGCTGTGCTGGAAATAGCCGAGCGCGCCATCGGCCTGGCGATGATCGCGCAGCGACGATCCACCGGCCGCGATCGCTTCGAGCAAGACCTCGCGGATCGCCCCGGCGAGCCGATCCGCGCGCTGCGTCGGGCCGCCGTCCTTGCGCGCGAGGCTACCAGCGGCGCGGCGCGGCGACAGGCCGGCCCGATGCAGGGCCTCGCAGACATAGATATTGCCGAGGCCCGCGACGAGCGTCTGGTCGAGCAGCGCAGCCTTGAGCGACGTCGTCTTGCCGGCGAGGAGCGCCGCGAGCCGAGCGCCGTCGAGCTCGTTGCCGAGCGGCTCGACGCCGACCTTGCGGAATAGCGCGTGATCGGCGAGGTCGTGCCTCGGAATCAGCAGCATGAAGCCGAAGCGGCGCGGATCGTTGTAGGTGATCTTCGTGCCGGTCGAGAGCGCGAAAGAGACATGGTCGTGGGCCGAGTCTTTTACGGGGAAGCCGGGCGCAGCGGCGCCGTTCGGCTCCCGCGCGGGATCCTCGATCCGAAACGACCCGGACATCCCGAGGTGCATGACGAGCACGTTCGAGTCGTCGAGATCGGCGAGGAGATATTTCGCGCGCCGCCCGAGCGCTTCCACACGCCGTCCTTGCAGCCGTGCGGAGAAATTCTCGGGGAACGGAAAGCGCAGGTCGGGGCGCCGCTGATCGATATCGACGAGACGCGCGCCGACAAGGGCGGGCTCGAGGCCGCGTCGCACCGTCTCGACTTCGGGGAGCTCCGGCACCGCGCAATCCTTTCAGCCCGTGCTCGAATGGTCCGGTCGAGCGAGAGCAACGACCGCGCCGCGCGGGGGCCCGACCCGACCGCAATCCGCTTTACGGACTTCTACGAAACAGGGGCAAGAGCAGGAAGTAGCCGCCGATCGCAACGAGCACGCCTTTGGTCATGACATCTACCTGTGAAAGCCCCTGATATACCGCGGCGATCGCGGCGGCGCTCCAGACTGCTGTCGCTGCCAGCGTGACCGGTCGCAGCCGTTGGACCCGCAGCGGATGCACGAACACCAAGGGCGTGAACATCAGGCAGGTCGCCAGGATGACGACGAGCGCGCAGACGAGCGGATCCGGCCGCAGGACGAGCAGATAGAAGACGGGAACGTTCCAGACCGCGGGAAAGCCGCGAAACCAATAATCCGCGGTCTTCATGCGCCGGTCGGCGAAATAAAGGGCGGAGGCGGCGCCGACGAGGCAGGGAAGGAAAACGGAAAACGGGGGCAGGAGCAGGCCCGAGCGCCACAAAGCGACGAGCGGAACGACGACATAGGTGAGAAAATCGACGACGAGGTCGAGAGCGACGCCATCGATATGCGGCACGGTTCGCGCGATCTCCAAGCGCCTGGCCAAGGGGCCGTCGACGGCGTCGATCACGAGCGCCACGCCGAGCCAGGCGAATGCCTCGGCGAAGCGCCCGTCCGCGGCGGCGAGAAGCGCCGCAATCCCGACCCCGGCGCCGCTGGCCGTCAGGCAATGAACGAGGAAGCCGGGGAAACGCGCGGGCATGGGGGAGGGCCGAGATCGGGGCCGGCGCGGGAAGAGGCAACGAGTGCTCACGCCGTTGAGAACACTATAAGCCCGCCAGCCGAGGCGGTCGAGCGCGGGCCGAGATCGGCTCGAGCATCCCGCGCGGCCGGGATCCGGGGCATGGATCTCTCGGGTGACGGTGAGGCCGGATTTCCCAGCGCGTAGCGCGACTCGCGATCCATTCGAATCGGAAATCAACACTTCGAGCTCGTCTTGTCGCGTTTTCGCGACACGAACCGGGCACCGGTTCGCCCGAAACTGCGCGAGGACTCGGATCGGCGCGGGAAGCGACCCCGCGAGAAATGTCGCTTCACGCCGGCCGGAAGCTATGCCATGCTCGACCTCGGAGCGGTTTTTTATCCCGCATCGGAAACCGCTCTCCGCACTTGTTTCGTCGCAATTTCCATCGATGTCGATCTATCGAAACATCGAGATCGAAATGCGAAGCGGGCTCCGCGGCGCCGGGAATTGCCGAGGTCGAGCGCACGGACCAGCGTACGGGTGACTTTCTTGCGTCTTTCGAACCCGTTCGACGACTGCGCCGAGGCGCGCGAGGCCAAGACCGTCACGCTTCTCGCCTCGCTTCTCCTCGCCAATGCGGCGGCATGGAGCGTCGCCGTGGCGACCTTCGCGGAGAGCTCGATCCTTCTCGGCACGGCCGTGCTCGCCTATGTCCTGGGGCTGCGGCATGCCTTCGACGTGGACCATATCGCGGCCATCGACAACGTCGTCCGCAAGCTCGTCCAGGACGGCAAGCGGCCGCTCGCCACGGGATTCTTCTTCGCGCTCGGGCATGCCACGGTCGTCGTGCTCGCGACGCTCGGCTTCGCCGCGACGGCGGCGGCCATGCCGGGCGAGCTCGCGCTCTTGCGGTCCGTCTCGGGTCCGATCGGCACGATCGTTTCGGCGTCCTTCCTCTTGGTGATCGGTATCGTCAACCTGATCGTGCTCCGCGACCTTTGGCGCTCGCTGGGTCGCCCGCGCGCGCCGGATCCCGCGGCCTTCGACGGAGCTCCCGACAAGAGAGGGTTCGCGGCGCGGCTCCTCGGTCCATTGCTTCGCGTGGTATCGCGGTCGTGGCACCTCTACCCGATCGGGTTCCTGTTCGGGCTCGGCTTCGATACCGCCACCGAGATCGGGCTTCTGGGGATTTCCGCAGCGCAGGCGTGCCAGACCCTCTCGGTCTGGCAGATCATGATGTTTCCGGTCCTGTTCACGGCCGGCATGACGCTCATGGACACGCTCGACAGCGTGCTCATGACCGGAACCTACGGCTTCGCCTTCGTTCATCCCGAGCGCAAGCTCTGGTACAATCTCGCGATCACGGCGGTGTCGGTCGCGATGGCCGTCACGATCGGAGCGGTCGAGGTCGTCCACCTCGTCCGGGACCGGCTCGACATCGTCGGACCGGTCTGGACCTTCGTCACGACGCCCGCGGGCGCGCTCGGGAACATGGCCATGGCTTTCGTGGCGATCCTCACCATGGCTTGGATCGTTTCCTTTGCGATTTTTCGGCGGCGGCGCTACGAGAACCTGCCTCGGTCCCCCGGCTAGATCACGATGACTTTGGATCGAATCGATCCAAAGTCATGAAACATGATCGATTCCAAAAGTTTAGAGCGAGATGCGGGCGGAAAACCGGTGTCCACTTTTCCTCGTCCCGCTCTAGCGCGGGCGAGGCGACCCGCAGGCCAGAGGGCCGCGCGCACGGAATGTCGGCCGATCGACGCTCGAGTCCGTGCCACGAGGACCAAAGCCATTCGAAAATCGGCTAGCATAGATCATCGACGGACAGAGGCGTTCCGTTCGCGTGGCCGCATCGATCGGCAGGCGACAGGACCGGGTCTTGCCGCACTGTGCCGGCCCAGCTCACGAGGAGACCATGCCTAGCGAAGACGGCAGTATGATCGCCGTTGCCAAGTTTCTCGCGGTATTTGCCTTGGTTTTCGCTAACGGCTTTTTCGTCGCCGCCGAATTTTCCCTCGTCGCGGTCCGTCGCAGCCGGGTTGCCGAGCTGGTGGCCGCCGGACGCGCCAACGCCAAAGCTTTGCAGCGCGCCGTCGAGCGCCTGGACTCCTATCTCGCCGCGACCCAGCTCGGGATCACGATCTCCTCTCTCGCCCTGGGCTGGATCGGCGAGCCTGCTCTCGCCCATCTGATCGAGCCTCTGCTCGCAGGCTTGCCAGGCGGGATCGCCGCGGCGGGATCGCACGCGATCGCGGTCGCGATCGCCTTCGTGCTCATCACCGCCCTCCATATCGTCCTCGGCGAGCTCGCGCCGAAGAGCCTGGCCCTGCAACGCAGCGAGACGACGGCACTGTTCGTGGTCCGACCGCTCCAGCTGTTCTGGTTCGTCTTCCAGCCGGCGATCCTGTTCCTCAACGCGCTCGGCAACCTCGTGCTCCGGTTGTTCGGGCTGCCCGGCGGGGGCGGTGAAGGGGCCCTCCACTCGCCCGAGGAGCTGAAGATGCTCGTCGCCGCGAGCCAGGAAGCGGGCCTCCTGCATCAGGTCCAGCAGGAAGTCGTCGAGCGGGTGTTCGACATCGCCGAGCGCCGCATCAGCGACATCATGACGCCGCGACCCGAGGTCGAATGGTTCGACGTCGACGACCCGCCCGAGGAGGTCCTCGGCACCATCCGGGCTTGCCGGCACGAGCAATTGCTGGCCGGGCGCGGCAGCATCGACGAGCCGCTCGGCATGGTGGTCAAGCAAGATCTCTTCGATCAGGTCCTCGACGGGAAAGCGCCGGACCCCGTCGCCGCGATCCGGCAGCCGCTCGTCGTTCACGAATCCACGACGATCTTCAAGGTCCTCGACCAGTTCAAGCGCTCGCCGGTCCGCTTGGCGATCATCGTCGACGAATACGGCATTCTCGAAGGGATCGTGACCCAGACCGATCTCTTGGAAGCGATCGCCGGCAACCTGCCGGCGTCCGCCGACGAGGAGCCCGACGTCGTGGTACGGGAGGACGGGTCGCTCCTCATCGACGGCATGATGGCGGCGCCCGAGGCGTTCGATCGGCTCGGCATCCGCGATCGCAAGGTCACGGGCGACTTTCACACCGCCGCCGGCTTCGTCTTGTCGCAGCTCGGCCATCTGCCCGATGTCGGCGAGACCTTCAGCTGGGAGGGCTGGCGGTTCGAGATCGTCGATATGGACGGCCATCGAATCGACAAGCTCCTGGTGACGAGGGAGGATACTCCCGAGTTGTCACCTTGACGGAGCCCATGTCGTCCCTTCTTACCCTCGCCTGCCTGATCTGGTGGGGCGCCGCCATGGCGCTTCTCGGCCTGAGCCTGCTCGGTGGGTTGATGCAGCCCGCGGTGCAGCGGCGCCGCGCGACGCGACGCCATCAGCCGCCTGTTTCCGCGATTCTTCCGGTGAAGTCGCTGGACCAGGGCTTCCTGCGCGCGGAGGAGTCGATCTTCTCGCAAGCCTACCCGGACTACGAGGTCCTCTTCAGCGCCACGGAGAAGGAGTCACCTGCGCTCGCCGCAGCGCGGGATCTGGCTCGCCGCCATCCCGAGCGGGCGAGCCGGATCCTCCATTCGCCTGGATTCGGGGCGGTGAGCCCGAAGCTCGACGTCCTGGCAGCTCCACTCGCTGCCGCCGAGCATGATTTCGTGCTCACCAAGGATTCGAACATCACGCTCGACCGCGGCTCGCTGGCCGCCATGATGGAGTGCCTTTCCGAAGGGGTCGGGCTCGTCGTCGCCGTGCCGGTCGCCGTGCGGCCGGAAAGCCTCGCGGGGCGGATCGAGGCATGGCTCCTCAACGGCCATGCCCGCCTCCTGCTCTCGGCCTCGGCCGCGGGAATCGGGTTCGGCGTGGGCAAGGTGATGCTCTTCAAGCGGAGCGACCTCGCGTCTATCGGGGGCATTGGGGCGCTCGGCTGCACCCTCGCCGAGGATACGGCGCTCTCGCGCACGCTCGCCCGGCATGCGCTCGCCACCGTCTTCTCGCACGAGACGGTCGCGCAGGAGATCGGCGTCCGCAGCTTTCGCGACATCTACGAGCGGCAGGTCCGCTGGGCCGTGATCCGTCGGGCCAACGAGAAATTCTCGTTTCCGCTGGAGCCGCTCGCGAGCCCGCTTCCCGCGGCTCTCGCCGCCCTCGGCGCCGCGCCGCTCGCCGATCTGCCGGCATGGATCGGCTTCGCCGGCACGCTTCTCGTCTGGTTCTGCGCCGAGGCCGGATTCGCCGCGGTGAAAGGCTGGGAGGTCTCGCCTTTCGCGCCCGTCGCTTTCCTCGGCCGCGAAATCCTCGCCCTCGCCGCCTGGCTGCGCGCCTGGACCACCTACGAGGTCGTCTGGGCGACGGGTCGGTTCGACGCGCGCAAGGGACCGCGCTCCATCGAGCCACCCATCGGCTCGCCTTGACTTCGGCACAATGAGTGATCTTATCCGCGGTTCCCGTACCTCGTCGGACATCGCGCTCTAGCCCCGGGGTCCTCGTGTTCCTCACCGAAATCCAGCCGCTGATCGCCCAGTACGGCTGTGCGGCGGTCTTCCTCATCGTGATGCTCGAGAGCGCCGGCCTGCCGCTTCCGGGCGAGACGGCCCTCCTTCTCGCGGCGGGCTATGCCGGGGCCACGGGCGAGCTCGATCTACCGCTCGTCATCGCCTCCGCGGCGGCGGGTGCGATCGTCGGCGACAACATCGGGTTCTGGATCGGCCGCAAATGGGGGGCCGAGCTGTTGCGGCGGCACGGGAAATTCGTCCTGATGGACGAAGGCCGCATCCGGCTCGGCCAATATCTCTTCGAGAGGCACGGCGCCAAGATCGTCTTCTTCGGCCGGTTCGTCGCTTTCCTGCGGGTCCTCGCGGCGGTCCTGGCGGGCGTCAACAAGTACCGTTGGGGGCCGTTCCTCTTCTATAATGCCGCAGGCGGGATCGTCTGGGCGACCGTCATGGGCGTCGGGTCCTATCTTTTCGGGGAAGCGCTGCATCGAGTCAGCGGCCCGATCGGCATATTGGCGCTCGTCGGCATCGTCGGTGGCGTGATCGGCTTCGCCTATATGGTCCATCGGGAGGAGAAGAAGCTCGCGGCGGCCTTGGAGAAGACGCCGCCTCGGAGATTGCAGCGCTGGCCTTGATCTCGGCACCGAGCGACGCAGGGACGGAGCGGGCGGATCGAGCCGAGGCTTTCTCGTTCCGCGTGACCGCGACCAGCGGAGAGGCGCGGACCGGGATTGTATCGTCCGCGCACGGAAGGATCCGGACTCCGGCCTTCATGCCGGTCGGAACCGCGGGGACCGTCAAGGCCATGCATCCCGAGGCCGTGAAGGCACTCGGCGCCGATATCGTGCTCGCCAATACCTATCATCTGATGCTGCGCCCGGGAGCGGAGCGGATCGCCGAGCTCGGCGGGCTGCACGAGTTCATGAATTGGCCCTGGCCGATCCTGACCGATTCCGGAGGGTTCCAGGTCATGTCGCTCGCGAAGCTCCGCAAGCTCGACGAGAAAGGTGTGACCTTCCAATCCCATATCGACGGGTCGCGCCACGTGCTGACGCCCGAGCGCTCGATGGAAATCCAGGCCCTTCTCGGCTCGGATATAGAGATGCAGCTCGACGAATGCGTGAGGCTGCCGTGCTCGGAGGAAGAAGCGCGGCGCGCCATGCTCTTGTCGCTGCGCTGGGGCGAGCGCTCGAAGGCGGCCTTTGCGGCACGCCCGGGGCGGGCGATCTTCGGGATCGTCCAGGGCGGCGCCGACGAGGCGCTCAGGATCGAAAGCGCGAAGCAAGTCGTGGCGACCGGCTTCGACGGCTATGCGGTCGGTGGCCTCGCGGTCGGGGAGCCGCAAGACGTCATGCTCGCCATGCTGGACTGCACCGTGCCGCGGCTGCCGGCGGACAAGCCGCGCTACCTCATGGGGGTGGGTACGCCCGATGATCTGCTCGAGAGCGTGCGGCGTGGGATCGACATGTTCGATTGCGTGATGCCCACCCGGGCCGGTCGCCACGGCCTCGCTTATACGCGGCTCGGCAAGCTCAACTTGCGCAACGCGTGCCACGCCGCCGATGCCGCGCCCGTGGATGTGGACTCGTCGTGCGCCGCCGCGCGGACCTACTCCCGCGCTTATCTGCATCATCTCGTGAAATGCAAGGAGATCCTCGGCATGATGCTCCTGACCGAGATCAACCTCGCCTATTACCAGGATCTGATGGAGGGGATTCGCAGTGCGATCGCGGCGGGCCGTTTCGCGGATTTCCGCGTCGAGACCAAGGAAGCGTGGAAGCAGGGCGAAGGACGTTGCTGATGCGTGCATTTCCTTCTCCCATTGGGAGAAGGGCTCATCAATTGACACGAGGGGTCCAAAGAGGACCCGAGCAATTACTCGACATAACTATAGCAAACGTATATAGGCCATATGAATTGATTATGACTTAGAGCGGTTTCCGATCTGGCGGAATCGGAAACCAGCTCTGCATTCTTGTTTTGTCGCGATTTCACGACGCGAACCGGCGCCCACTTCGCTAGAAAGTGCTCTAATGTTTACTCGACGCACGTTCTTTATCTATTATCATTTTATCGATTCTTTTCGTCAGGTCCAGCGTCTTATCAGAAAACTTTCGCGCAAATAGCGCTTCACCGGGCCCGAAAGGATCTTTGAGATTTACTTCTTTCTGAGATTCAAACTCGAAAATGTGATTTTCGTTTATCATCTCTGGATGCACATGATCTTGAGACCATTTTTCAAACATTATATTCCTTCGAATATTTTGCTTAAACGGTGAATTTCCTATTATAGTATGAAATAGCATTTCATCTGAAGTAATTGTCTTAGAAAAAAATTTGCATACTTTATCATTTTCTTGTACAAAATTCAGTATATATTGGCAAGCGTCCCTCGAGAGTGCCCACCACGTGCTACCTGCATATGGCTGTAGATCACCCAAGAATTTTCTGTAGTCTCTTCTCGTAAACCCTATCTTGGCACAAGCCTTACCGATAAACTGCAAAATCGGCCTGTCGGACGGGATGCTGAAGGTGCTTATTTTCGATAGCGGCACACCGGCTTCGACGCTGGGCACTTTCGCTAGAGCTATGAACTCGGCACCTTTCCGCTCATCCAGGAAGTTGCTGATGTACTCCTTACCTCTTAGAGGATAATCGCTTCCGCTCAGCAAAACAAAGTATTCATAATTATTGACGTCATTCAGCGCTTGCTTTATCAATATTAAAATCGCCTCTACCATTGAGTATTCGGCCCAATAGACTGGAATTCGCTCCTCACTAAAGAATACATTCCCGCCTTTAGCTAATCGAAAATTTTCAATGTTACTTTTCTTGTCAAGATGTATGAAAAATGCAGACTTTTCGCAAGCAAGACGCTCAATCATTTTTACAAGAAGTCGTGGGTTTCTGTGAGCTAATACGAGATAGGCGATCTTCATTCTCGGTATTTCCTGGATTACGTGAGCTGAATGTACCCGAAAAATTACTATTCTCCCGGAGGGAGGTCAAGCTGAGGCGCCTACAAACTGAGGTGCCTAAACACCTCAGGGCGAGGCACTCGGAAGTGCGATTCGCTTTGGCGGCTGGGGATCGATTCGGGAGCCGCCCCATGAGCCTTGCCGAGGCTCGGGATAAGACCTCGCGGCGCAAACCGCCGCTCCATCTCGTGTCCGCCCTCGCCACGATGAGCCAACCTCGTTCGAGCTCTCTCACGATTGCGCTCCCGCGAAACAGGGCGGAGAGCAATCGCTCGATCATCTCGATCGAACAGGCCCTTGGTCGAATTAGCATAGCGTGGGCCAGCGCGGACCTCCTCTTCGAACCTGCTTGCAGCCTGCGTCCTCAATCATGAAAAAAAGTCGACGCGGACGACGAGGCCCGGAATAAAACTCCAGATACACGTACTTAAATTCTACAACCTATTATTGTTGCTGCCATTGAACTAAATTATTTGCTATATGTTCATACGTCGTGTATCATTCAATATCTATTTAGGCCTCGCTCTGAAGTCCGGTCGGAACGCTACGTGCCATCGGGTTGACTCTCGCAAGCCTTTCGAGTTGCGAACATGAGTGCCAGCTTCGTCTTGCACTTGGATATGTCACCCACCGAGCGGGCAAGCCACAATGCCGCTCGCCCCGGTATCCATGATACGGGCCGAGGGATCTGCCCGGCTCGTCTCGATCAAAAGAACACCACAGATCGTCCGTTCGTTCGTCGAGACGACGGATGTCGCCGGGCTCGACCGATGTCGAGCAGAACAGAAATCGGACAATTCGGGGGTCCCATTTCTCCAAGGCGCCCAACAACGCCAACTGTCAAATTACTTCAGGGCCCATCATCCTACGTTAGCCGGGCGATGGTAGCGGTATGCTGTGCCCGCAACGAGGAGTGTCGACCCACGAAATACCCCGTCGATGCCATATTCGGAACCAACTAAAGCCAAACTATTAAGGTTAATCAGGATCGTATGATGGCCGTTGAGGCCTGCATAGGCAATGCCTGGGGCCAGGCACTCCTATCACGCTCACGGAACCCTTCTACCCACGTCTCCCACACCCCGGCGTGCGGCCTTGCTGCTCCGATACGGAGCAATCCCATTGCTTGCAACAAGGTGCTGCGGCTTCGGCTGCGGGAGATGCCAGTGCAACCATGACCAAGAGAGGATACCGGATTTTGCATACGACGCCGGAATACCGCAGCGACACCGAAGGAGTCGCCCTAATGAAAAAGTCCAAAGCTGCCGCGGTGGCTGCCGCAGTTTGCATCTTCGCGCTCTTCAGCACTGGCTCTATCGCGAAAGCGGCGACAATTCAATCCTCCAGCTGTTCCCAATCGGCCGTTCAGGCCGCGGTCAATTCGGCTGGCGTCAACGACACCATATCGATCCCGGCGGGCAATTGTTCCTGGTCGAGTCCCGTCGCGTGGAGGAACAAGAACGTCAAGATCATCGGGGCGGGAAAGGATGTGACGAACATCTCCTGCGGCCTTTGCTTCAGCGTCGAATCCACTGCGACAACCAGCGCCTATTCGCAATGGCGCGTTTCTGGCTTGTCGCTGAAGGCCTCTGCCCCGTCAGGTGTTACCTTCCAGATTTGGGACAACAACGGCTCCGCTCATACCGGTTGGCGCATCGATCATGTGAAGTTCGACAAGCCCGGCTCCGGGGGCGGCTATGGCATTTTCGTCGGCGGCGCAACGTATGGGCTGATCGATCACAACGATTTCAATTGGGGCAACGGCATGGCCATCCTCGTGTCCGCGCAGATGTCCAACGAGTCCCCTCCAACTATCGACAATCTGCAGGGCGCGTACCTCGCCGCTCAACCTTTGGATCTGGGTACTGCAAACGCCCTTTATGTCGAAGACAACAAGTTTACGTCGACGGCACCCAATGGCTGCGCGGCATACGATACATCGAACGGAGGCGGACGAGTCGTATTCCGCCACAATGTTTTGACGGGCTGCATGTACTATAGCCACTGGACGAGGAACGGGGAAATCGGAGGGATCTTGCACGAGATATACAACAACCAATTCATCGGAAACTCCGCCTACAATCAATGGCCGATAAGGCTGGAGGCCGGGACGGGAGTTATTTTCAACAATACGATGCAAATGGCAAGCAACTTTGCGTGGTTCGACGAGCGCCGTGGGGCCAAGAGTGGCTATGGAGAAGCGAGCGGCACCCTCGGCTCTTGCGACGGAAGCAAATCCTGGGACGGCAATGCCGGGGATTCTACGGCTCCGGGTTGGCCATGTCTGGGACAGATCGGGCGCGCCCCCGGCAAATCGATTTCGCAGATCAGGTCCGGGAGCAAGCAAGTCTCGGCACCTATCTATCTATGGAACAACGGGACTCAAGTCGGATGCTCGACTGGCGGGTCTTGCGTCAACAGCTTCGGGGTCCAGGACAATCCACCCTATGTCAAAGCTACGCCGCATCCCAATGGCGAGGTGGACTATGTGCTGAATGGTTCGACACCGAAGCCCGGCTATACCCCTTATACATATCCACATCCCTTGCAGACGGCTGGAGGGACCACCGCTCCTGTGCCAGCTCCTGCTCCGCAACCTCTCCCCGCCCCTTCGATCACAAGCGCGACTAGCGCCTCGGGGGTCGTCGGGAGCGCCTTCACCTACATGATTACCGCGACCTATAGCCCGACGAGCTTCAGCGCGACGGGATTGCCCCCGGGGCTGTCGGTCAATACCGCAACTGGCGTGATCTCCGGAACGCCGACCACGCTCGGTTCCTTCAATGCCACGATCAGGGCGTCCAATGGCAGCGGAACTGGCTCCGCCACGCTGGTCATCACGATCAGTGCCAAGACCTCCGGTTCCAGCCTCTTCTCGACGAGCAACACACCGGCTGTCCTGACGGAACCGGACCCTAGCTCCGTGGAGCTCGGCGTCAGGTTCTACAGTGCCAAGCCGGGGAAGGTAAGGGGGATTCGCTTCTACAAAGGGCCGAAGAACACCGGCACTCATGGAGCGCATCTCTGGACCGGGTCCGGAGCGTTTCTTGCCGGGGCGACCTTCGTCAACGAGACTGCGAGCGGATGGCAGACAGCCACCTTCAATACGCCGGTACCGATCGAGGCCAACAAGATTTACGTGGCCTCCTATCGCACTGCTGCCGGCTATTACTCCGTGACGGAAGGCTTCTTCAGCCAACCCTACTCTAAGCCGCCCTTGGCCACTCAATCAAACGCGGGCGTCTATACCTACGGCACGGGCGCGCTGTTCCCATCCAAGAGCTACAATGGGTCGAACTACTGGGTAGACGTCTTGTTCTCGGAGTGACTTTCAGCACCGCGCCCAGAGGATCATGATCGATCGACCCGATCCCGGGTTGTATCGATCATGGCTCTCCAAGCCATTGCGGCGAGCCTGGTGCAGGCGAGGCAACGATGGTCGAGGAGGTCCCGATAGGGACGAGGTCCGACGTGGGGTGCCCTGGCGTCATCGGCCGGCCGACATATAGGCGGCTGGCCGATGACGTCGCATCTGTTTCGTCTCTTGATCGGCCGATGGTAGCGAGGGAACGCGAGGTGAGGTCGATTGGCATGGTGCAATACGTCGTTGCGACGGCAGGCCCCGAGCGCGATCATGCGTGAGCCGGGGCTTGCGGCGATCTCCGGCCCGACACGCGGCGGGTTTCCGTTTTGCGGGTCGATGAATCCCTTTGATTTACAGCTCCGCAACTGCGATCATCGATACTATGAAGTCGTCCGAGCGGAGGATCGGCTGGGTGCCCGCGCTTCTGGTGCGCCGCGAGCGCTGGACTTTGACCTGGACCAGTTGGCTGATCTTGTTGGCCTGTGCCACGACGTTGACGATCGCTGTCGGGCGCGACCTGTGTACCTTTCTCGCAGTGAGCAGCCCGGTAGGGGGAGAAGTCCTCGTCGTCGAAGGATGGATGCCCGCATATGCCTATCGTGAAGCCGCGTCGATTTTCGTCGAAGGTCATTATCGGATGATTGTCGCCGCGACCGTCGACGCGGACGAATGGGAATCGACCTGCGGGGTCCGCGAGCATTTCGGCAGGCGAATCTTGACAGAATCCGGTGTGCCCGGTCATTCCATTGCAATGCCGTCGCTGGACAGGGTCGAGAGAGATCGGACCCTGCACGGCGCGATCGCGGTCAGGCGCTGGCTTCAAGACCGAGGGATACGAAATGCGGCGATCGACCTCGTCAGCCTCGGTCCACATGCGCGGCGATCGCGTCTCCTCTACGAGAAGGCGCTCGGCGAGGATTTCGAGGTCGGTGTCATTGCCATCGTCGACCGGCGTTTCGATGCAAAGCTGTGGTGGCGCTCCAGCGCCGGCGTCAGGACGGTCATCGGCGAGATGCTCGCCTACCTCTACGCGAGGCTCTCCTTTTCGATGCCGTGAATCCGCGCGGCCGGCATGCGCCGAAGGTTCAGTCGTTTTCGCGTGCCGGTCCCCGCGGCGTCCGCAGCGCGGCGAAGGGGGAGACGGTCTCGGCCTCGGACGCACGACATCCGGTCGCATCGAACGAGACCCCGGGCTTCCTCGGGTAGGGATCGAGGGCGAGCATCAGGAATTCGGCGGCCAAGGCGCCGAGGTCGATGCGCCCGTCGATGATCGGATCGGGAGCTTCGAGTTCCGCGTTCCGCATCGGGGACGAGCCGGCGCGCTCGTTCCGGAACCGCGCCGGCACGAGGTCCGGGGCGAGGTCACCCGCGAACTCGGCCTCGATCTCGCTTTCGATGTCGCTCTCGAAAGGCTCGAGGCTGATGACGCAGGTCTGCACGACCCGGGCACGAAGCGTCCCTTTGACCTCGACCTTGGACGCCTCGGCCTTCCTCAGGCGGAAATCCGCGGCGAGGCTTTCGACCGCGACGAGGCCGCCCCGGCGTGCCAACGCCGCGCATTCCGTGGGCTCCGCGCGAATCGACAATTCGACCCCTTTGGCGGGGAGCTCGGCGACCTCGACCAGGCGCGAGAATTCAGCAGCTTCACGGCGCGTCCGCACCGGCTGGTCGCCGTGGCCTTTGGGCTTCGTGGTCGTCTCGGGTTTCATTGCCGGCGCCTCCGTTCAGGAAAGCTTCGCTCGCCCAGCGACGTCCACGTCGCGTGGTTCCTCGATACTCGCGGGATCGGGAAACCGCAGCGGCCCGATCACGAAAGCCTCGAGCGGCGTGCGAGCCAGGGCCGCATCGGCCGCCTCGACGAAAGCGGCGAGGAGTCCGGGATCGCCCGCCCCGACATAGACATTGCGCGCCAGGGCCGCCGCTAGAGCGGGACGAAGAAAAGCGGGCACCGGCTTTCCTCCCGCATCCCGCTCTGGACTCGAGGGATAGATCACGTTCATGACCTTGGATGGGTTCGATCCGGGGTCATCGTGATCCAGGGTCGTGCGGCCCGCCTTCAGCGCCGCATCATAGGCCGCACAGCGCCCGAGGAAAGCCTCGGCGAGGCGGCGCATATGCTTCGGCACGCTCGTGTCCCCGACGCCCAGCTCGCGCAGGGCGAGGTCGAAGTGCCGAAACAAGAGATCGGTCAGGTCCTGCGCGATCTCGGGCGCGGGCGGCGGCAAGGCGGAAAGTCGGCGCAAGGCAAGCCACGCATGAAGCGTGACGACCTCGAAGCGGCCCTCGAAAGAATCGGCGATTCCGTAGGTCGTGAAAAAGGCAGGATCACGTGCGGCTGCCACGATCTCGGCGTGAAGCCGCTCTATGATGGTCCTGTTCGGGGCACGACCGAGCAGCCAGGAGAGCATGAGGGTTCGGTTCCCGCTGGAGCGCATTCCGGTCTGGCCGGACGGGTACGACGCTCCGATCGATGGTCTCCGGCCACATTCTCGCCGCGCGAGCCCTTGTCCGGATCGCCGAACATGCGCCGAGCTGCGCGCGACCACGTATCGGCTGGCGGCCGGTCGTCGTAGCAATAGCCGAGTCAGGAGGCTCGAGGAATGAGGTTCGAAGTCGGAAACGTCGGTGAACCGATGTGGCCCCGCCGGCGTGCTGCCCGCAAGCACATGGTCCTTGCCGCAATCGTCGCGATGGTCGGCCTCGGCGGTTGCCTGGGCACCCAGGATCAGATCGTGCACGGGTATCAGCTGAATTCGAAGACCGTCGAGCAAGTCAAGATCGGCTCCTCGGCGGAGCAGATCCTCGTGCTCATGGGGACTCCGACGACGACGTCCACGGTCGGGGGCGATGCCTGGTACTATATCAGCCAGACCACCAGTCGTCCGGTCAAGTTCATGCCTCCCAAGGTTGTCGATCAAAAGGTCTTCGCGATCTATTTCGACAAGGCGAAGAAGGTGGAACGCGTCGCCAATTACGGTCTCGAGGATGGCAAGGTCTTCGACTTCGTGTCGCGGACGACCCCGACCGCGGGTGCCGAGTCGAACATGCTCAAAGGCATGCTCCTGAACCTGCTCAAGTTCGGCTGACCGGCTGCGCCTCGGCATGCAGCGGGTCCGGCCCGAGTGGCGCCGCCGCGACGCCGGCCGCGTCCACTCCGTCGGGTGCGAGGATCGAATCTCCCGCTTCCTGTGCCGGAGGCGGGAGCGCCGCCCCGCCCTCGCCCGCGGGCAATGCTGCCCCTGCCGGGCCGGTTCCGTCGATGGCCCGGGTCAGCTCGCCTTTCAGCTCGGCGATCGGGTCCAGCCCCATGTCGATCCTGGCGCTCGCCGCGAGCTTCTCGGCCTCGTTCTTGATGTCGGCGAGCTCGGCCTCGCGCATCGCGTCCATGAACTGGCTCTGGAATTCCGCCGCCATATGGCGCAGCTTCGCCAATGCCTGTCCCACTTGCCGCAGCACGCGCGGCAGCTCCTTCGGGCCGATAACGATCAGAGCCACGATCCCGATGATGACGAGCTTTCCAGCGTCGAACTCGAACATGGACACCTTTCAGCCGGCGCTGGAGCGCTTTCCGTTCCGATGGAATCGGAAACCGGCTCTACTTCTTGCCTTATCGCACTTTCGCGAGGCGAAGCGGTCTCCACTTCGCTGGAAATCGCTCTAGAGCGGGATGAGGAAATGTGTACAGCGGTTTTCCGTCCGCATCCCACTCTCGAAGTTTTGGAATCGATCATGTTTCATGACTTTGGATCGATTCGATCCAACGTCGTCGTGAACTAGAGAGCACCGTAGCGACTGCGCCCGAGCGTGGACGCGGATCGGCTCAGCCGAACTTTTGCGGATCTGAGACCTTGGCCGAATCCTTCAGGGGCTGATGGTCGAGCTTGCGCAATGGCTCGGCCGGGGGCGGCGACTCGGGCTTGTCCTCTTCCTCGGCCATGCCTTTTTTGAAGGATTTGATACCCTTGGCGACGTCGCCCATAATCTCTGAAATCTTCCCCTTGCCGCCGAACAGGAGCAAGGCCACCGCACCGACGATGAGCCAATGCCAGATCGAGAAGCTGCCCATGCCGCTTGGTCCTTTGCCGAATGCGTGACGGTGCCGAAATCGCGAAGCATCCGCAAACTATGATCCGCGGGCCTCGAAAACAAGGAGGCAGCGTGCGTTTGCTCGGTCCGCGCGCCTTTTCGCGGCGCCGGCCGCGGTGCCCGACCGACCCGAGCTAAACCGGAACTTCCAAATCCGGCGCGGATTCTGCTAGGCAGGTCGGCGCCGGCCCTTCGCCGCAGGGCCGGAACGACCTTGGAGGCGAGGAATCGATGCCGCTCTATGCCTATCATTGCCTGGACTGCAACGCTGATTTCGAGCAGCTCGTGCGGGCCTCCGACGTGCCTGCCTGCCCGGCGTGCGGCAGCGAGAAGCTGCAGCAGCAGGTCGCGAAAATCTGTGTCGAGATCAAGTATCCCGCGATTGCGAAATCCTGGCGCCGCGCCGCCGCGGCGGAAGGTCACACGTGCAATTTCTCGCAGCAGGAAGTGACCGCCAAAAAGAAGAGCTAGTGCATTTTCCAGCGAACCGGGCACCGGTCCGCATATCGATCTCGATGTTGCGCGAGACCCTTCTCCGAGCGCTTTTCGCCCGAAGGGGAGAAAGAAAAGCGCGAATATGGCTCCGCAAGGACTCGTCCCTCCGTGCTTTCGGAACGGAAGGACGGGCGCGGAAGCCTACGAGGCCGAGGGTAGATCGACATCGCTGCGCGGCGCGGTCTCGCCGGCGTCGGCTGGCGTGCCTGCTTCGCATTCGACCGTCTCGCCGTCGCCCGACGGCTCGTCGAAAGGATCCTCGTCGGGACCGAGCGCGGGATCGTCGGTCGGCCGCGGGACCGCGAAGCCTTGCGGCAAGCCCCCGTCGAACAGCCCGGCGCCCCTCAGCTCCTCGAACCCGGGCAGATCCCCGATCGCGTCGAGCCCGAACTGAACGAGGAAGGCCTCGGTCGTGCCGTAGGTCACCGGGCGACCCGGCGCCCGCCTGCGGCCGCGCAGCCGGATCCATCCGGTCTCGAGCAGGATGTCGAGCGTCCCTTTCGAGATGGCGACCCCGCGAATGTCCTCGATCTCGGCGCGCGTGACCGGCTGGTGATAGGCGACGATCGCGAGCGTCTCGAGCGCGGCCCGGGACAGTCGCTTCGGCTCGACGCTGCCGTCACCGAAGGCCCAAGCGAGGTCCGGCGCGGTCCGGAACATCCATTTTCCCGCGACGCGCACGAGATTGACGCCTCTCGTGGCATAATGGTCCGACAGGCTTTCCAGAACCTCGGCGACGACGAGCCCGCGGGGAAGCCGCTTCTCGATCTCGGCCTCGGAAAGCGGCTCGGTCGCCGCGAAGAGCAGCGCTTCCGCGATGCGGATCGCCTCGGCCGTCAGGGCATCGCCCGCGGACGTCGGACTGGGTCCGCCGGCCTGCGGATCGAATTCGGGAAAGAGCTCGGCGATATCGGCCAATGTGGGGTCTCGCTCTAGATCACGATCACCTTGGATCGACGGGATCCGTTCGGCCTCGATGCTTCGAAAGACAGCCATCGAGGTCAGAAGCGTGATCGATTTCAAAATACAGAGCGGGTACAGCAGATAGGTGTACGCGAGCAGTGCAAGCTCGGTTGCGCCGGACACCCCGCGCAGCGGTCCACTTTTCCACATCCTGCTCTGCGTCACCCGACGACGAGGCGCGGCTGAGGCCTGCGCTTGATCGACAGGGGTCCGAAGTGCTCGTCCTGGCGCAGCGTGATCACGCCCTCCCGCACCATCTCGAGCGATGCCGAAAGCGTCGAGGCGCGAACCGTCCGCGCCAGGTCGGGGCTCGTGCAGAAGGCGACGAGGTAGGGATCGAGCAGCGTCCAATCCATCGCTTGGCCGGCGAGCCGTTCGAGCTCGTGGCGCGCGCGCGCGAGCGACCAGACCGAGCGCGGCTTCACGGTGACATGGGTCCGCGACTGCTTCTGGCGGCGCGCCGTGTAGGCGGAAAGAAGCTCGTAGAGGCTCGCGTGCCATTGCGGCGTGCCCTCCACCGGGACCGCCTCCGCCCGGCCGCGGGCGAAAAGCTCCCGTCCGAGGCGCGGCCGTGCCTCCAGCGCCTCGGCGGCAGCGCGAATGGCCTCCAAGCGGCGCAACCGCGCCTGCAAGGCTTCGGCGAGCTCGGCCGCAGGCGGAACCTCGTCGGGCTCGGCGCGCGGCAGAAGCAGCCGAGATTTCAGGAAGGCGAGCCACGCCGCCATGACGAGATAGTCGCCGGCGAGCTCGAGCCGCAGGTTGCGCGCCGCCTCGATGAAAGCGAGATATTGCTCGGCGAGCGCGAGGACGGAAATCCTCGCGAGATCCACCTTCTGCCGGCGCGCCAGATCGAGAAGCAGGTCGAGCGGCCCCTCGAAGCCGTCGACATCGACCACGAAGGCAGAACCGCTTTCCTCGAGCGCTGAGACCTCCTCCTCGGATTGCAACGACTCGTGCTCCCTTCGCACCGCCGCGCGCGGGCCGGTCCCGGGCAAGGCCCCCCACGCGATTCGCACCTATGATAGCACAGGTGCGCACCGCGCCGAGGCCGCAGGGGCCTTCCCTAGTCGGTCTCCGCGCCCCACCTCGCCCGTCAGTTCTTGGCGACGAAGCACGCCGTGCCGCTGCTCTGAATCCTTTGGCACAAGGCGGCGGCTTGCTCGCGCGACAGGTCGCCGACCCGGACACGGTAGACGGTCTTGTCGCCGACGACGGCCTTGCGGATCGAGGTATGGAAGCCGGTCAGGTCGCTGCCGTGCTTCTTCATCATCTTCACCTGGATCGCGCGTGCTTCCTCCTCGGACTGGGGCGCCGCGAGCTGCACGGCATAGGTTCCCTTCGCCGCAGCGGCAACGGGCGCGGCAGCGATCCCCTCGGGGGCGAGCGTCGCCACTTGAGGCCCGACGGCGGAAGGCGCAGGCGCGACCGGCTTCGGGGTCGTCGCTGCGCGCTCGGCGATCTTCGGGGTCGTGGGCTTCGCGGCCGGAGCAGCCGGAGCGGCCGAGGCCACGGGACGGCGTGCCGGAGTCGGCACGTCCACGGCCGGCTTGGGCGGCGACGGATTCGCCACGAGCGTGCCGTCCGGGCGCACCGACACGGTCTTGACCTTCCGCGGCTCGATCGGCACGACGCTGCCGGCCGATGGATCCTGAGGTCGAGGCGCGTGGACCTGGGAGGGCGGAGCAGGCACGGGCACGTGCGCGGCACCGCTCGCGAACTTGCCGGAATCGGCTCTGGAGCCGTCGATCGCGATCACCCGCGGCGCACGGTCCTGGACATGCGACAAGTCGACCGGCTGCTCCCGCGTATCGACGAGGCCGACGCGCTGCGCCTGCTGTCCTCGCTCGAGGACGCTCACCTCGCCACCGGTCGTGCTCGAGGCGGCGGGAGACTCGACCGCGACCTTCGCCGGACCCTCGGGAGCCTTGATCGTCGCGATCTCGTCCGTGCCGGTGCGCGCGCCTTTCATCACGAAGCTCGCGCCAATCCCTGCCATGCCGACGACGATGATGGCCGCCATGAGATAGAGCGGACGGCGCGAGCGAGGCTCCTCGTCCGCGAAATCGGACGCATAGGCGGCGTCGCCGTAGTCCTCCGCGGGCCAATCGGCGGGCGTGACGCCGATCTCGGCGCTGCGGCGGTCCCGAGGCGCCACGGCATCGAAGATCATGGGAGAGGGATCCCCGATCGGCGCGACGGGCTCGCGCGGCGTCCGAGCCGCGTCGTCGAGCTCCATGCCGGAGTCCGGCGCGCGTGCGGCGGGCTGACCTTGCCGCTCCGCCCCGAACATCGCCTTGTAGGGATCGTCCTGGCCGCCCACGAGCCGCGCGAGCTCGGCGAGCGGATCGTCCTCCACCGACTTGCTCGCGGCTGCCGGATGACGCAAGCGCCGCTCGAACTCGTCGAGATCGATCATCGGGCGCCGCTTCGCAATAGGCTCGCTCATGCCCCACCCCTTTCCGGGTTCACGCAGGTCGGCTGGTCCCGCCCGCGTCACTGCGATGAGAAACTTCTTGCCGGAACTCGCCGACCCACGCCCCGTCCCCGGTCCCCGAGGCAGCGGCAACGCCCGAAGTCGATGGCGTCATTCACGTTTTCACGTTTTCGACCGGCACCCTGGAGAGAGACGAGGTAAGGTGCACACCGGCTTTCCGCCCGCACCCCGCTCTGAACATTTTCTTCGATCGCATTCATGAATTCGGATCGAACCGGTCCGAATTCAATGCGATCTACTGCGCCATGAGCGACCCGAGCAAGCTGTGCCGGACCCTAGAGCGGGATGAGGAAAAGTGGACGCCGGTTTTCCGCCCACATCCCGCTCTGAACTTCTAGTATCGATCACGATGAAGCCGGATCGATTCGATCCAGCTTCATCGTGATCGAAGGCCCGCGTCGCACCGACGAGGCCCCGCATATTCCGTCGTTGCCCGACCGGGCGGCTCACCGCATCTCGTCGGGCGCCTCGACCCCCAAGATCGCGAGCCCCGCACCGAGCACCGTCGCGAGCGCCGTCACCAAGGCAAGTCTCGCGATGGTGAAACTTGCGCGTTCTTCATTAACAAACCGTAATTGTGGCCGATCTTTGCCCCGATTCCAATGGGCATGGAAGCTCGACGCCAGGTCGTGCAAGTAGAATGCGATCCTGTGCGGCTCGTGCGCCTCTGCTGCGGCTTCGACGACTCGCGGAAACTGCGCGACGATCTTGATGAGCTCGGCCTCTCCTTCGTCCTCGAGCAGGCCGAGATCGGCGCGTGCGAACGCGTCGGCCGAGAGATCCATATCGGGGAACGCCAGCGCGGCCTGGCGCAGCACCGATTGCGTCCGGGCGTAGGCATATTGGACGTAGAAGACCGGGTTGTCCTTCGACTGCTCGATGACCTTGCCGAGATCGAACTCGAGCGTCGCATCGTTCTTGCGAAACAGCATGATGAAGCGGACGGCATCGACCCCGACCTCGTCGACCACGTCGCGCAAGGTGACGAACTCGCCGGCCCGCTTCGACATCTTGACCGGCTCGCCGCCCCGCATCAGCTTCACGAGCTGGCAGAGCTTGACGTCGAGCTCGGTCCGCGCATCCGACAAGGCCTCGACGGCGGCACGCATGCGCTTCACGTAGCCGCCGTGATCGGCGCCCCAGACATCGATCAAGACGCCGTAGCCGCGGTCGATCTTGGTCTTGTGATAGGCGATGTCGGCGGCGAAATAGGTGTAGGATCCGTCCGACTTCATCAATGGCCGATCGACGTCGTCGCCGAAATCGGTCGAGCGGAAGAGAAGCTGCTCGCGATCCTCCCAATCCTCGATCGGCTGGCCCTTGGGTGGCGGCAGGCGGCCGCGATGGACGAGGCCGCGGCGCTCGAGCTCGGCGATCGCCGCGGCGACGAGATCGCCCTCCCCGCCCCTGGTGAGGAATTGCTCGGAGAAGAAGACGTCGTGGGTGATGCGCAGGGCGGCGAGATCGGCGCGGATCATCGCCATCATCGCGTCGATCGCGAAGGCGCGGACGGGCGCCAGCCATTCGGCCTCGGGCCGCCCGGCGAACTTCTCACCATGGGTATCGACGAGCCCGACCCCGACGCCCTGCAGATAGGCTCCGGGATAGAGCCCCTCGGGAATCTCGCCGATCGGCTCGCCGAGCGCTTCGAGGTAGCGTAGATAGGCGGAGCGGGCGAGGACATCGACCTGGGCGCCGGCATCGTTGATGTAATATTCGCGGGTGACCTCGTGGCCGGCGAAGGCCAGGAGATTGGCGAGCGCATCGCCGAACACGGCGCCGCGGCCGTGGCCGACATGCATCGGCCCGGTCGGATTGGCCGAGACGAACTCGACATCGATCTTGCGCGGCACGATCCGGCCCGGCGCCGGCCGCCCGAAGTCCCTGCCCTGCGCCAGGGCCGCGCGAAGCACGCGCGCGAAGACCGAAGGCCGGAGCCGGATATTGATGAATCCGGGTCCAGCGACCTCGGCCGTCTCGACGTCCTCGTCCTCGGCGAGCGCGGCCGCGATCTCGACCGCGAGCGCGCGCGGGCTGGCGAAGGAGGGCTTGGCTTCCTTGGCGAGGACCATGGCCGCGTTCGAGGCGAGGTCGCCGTGGGATACATCGCGCGGCGGCTCGACGACGAAGCGTCCGAGGTCGAGGTCTTCGGGCAAGCGGCCGCTCGCGGCGATCTTGGCGAGGATCTTCGCGATGCGTCCGTGGAACTCGGCGAATATGTTCATTTTACTCCACTGTGCGTGAAATCCGGCGGTCCGCGGAGGGATCAGCCGAGATCGGGCGCCTTGTCGAAAAGCCGCCTGTGCTCGGCGATCGCATAGCGGTCGGTCATGCCGGCGATATAGTCGCAGACGAGCCGCGCGCGGCGGGCCTCGTCCGCGCCGATCTTTCTCGCGGCCGCGGCCCATTCCTGCGGCATGAGGTCCGGCGCTTCGAAGAAGCGCGGGAACAGGTTCCCGATCACCTCCCCGGCCTGGTCGCGCACACGGGTCAGGCGCTGATGCCGGTACATGTGCTGGAACAGGAAGCTCTTGATCATCCGTTCCGCGCTCGTCGTCGCCTCCGAGAAGCCGACGAGCGCGTGCGGCTGCGCGCGGACGTCGTCGAGGCTCTCGACCTTGGCCACGACGATCCGGCGCCGGCTCTCGGCGATCGCGTCCTCGATAAAATGGGTGAGGAGGCAGCGAACCAGCTCGTGGATCATGCGCGCCGGCTCGAGCCCCGGGTGGAGCGACTCGATCTCGCTGCCGATGTCGCGTAGGAAATCCACCTCTCCCACTTGCGAGAAATCGAGGATCCCTGCGCGGAGCCCGTCGTCGATGTCGTGGCCGATATAGGCGATGTCATCGGCGAGCGCCGCCGCCTGGGCCTCGGCGCTGGCATAGCTCGCGAGCGCGAGGTCCTGGTGGGCACCGAACGCGACGAGCACGGCCGGAAGGCCGCGCTTCGCATAGCGCGGCACCGGCGAGCCGTCCGCCTCGAGCAGCGGCCCATTGTGTTTCACGAGCCCCTCGAGCGCCTCGTAGGTGAGGTTCAGCCCGTCGAAAGCGGCATAGCGGCGCTCGAGCTTCGTCACGATCCGCAGCGCCTGCGCATTGTGGTCGAAGCCGCCGTAGGGCAGCATCAGCTCGTCGAGGACATCCTCGCCGATATGGCCGAAGGGCGTGTGGCCGAGATCATGGGCGAGCGCCAAGGCCTCGGCGAGATCGTCGTCGAGGCCGAGGGCACGGGCGAGCGAGCGTGCGATCTGGCCGACCTCGAGCGAATGCGTGAGCCTCGTGCGAAAGTGATCGCCCTCGTGCGGCACGAAGACCTGGGTCTTGTGGGCGAGCCGCCGAAACGCCGCGGAATGGATGATACGGTCGCGATCGCGCTGGAACTCCGACCGGGAGGCGGATTTGGGCTCGTCGATCAACCGGCCGCGGCTCCGCGCCGCATCGGCCGCATAGGGCGCGCGGGCGGGCGCGAATGTAAAGGACTGCATGAGCTGTCGGTTCCGTCGCCCGGCCCTTTGCGGCGGAGCATCGCGCGACCTATCTTCCTTATTCGGCGCCGAGGCAAGCTATGGACCCGGCCCGACGTTCGGTTCGCGACACTACAAGAGGCATATTAATTGCTTCGGCCACGCCGAGTGATGTCTCCATGTTCGAGGATGTCGACAATGAGCGAAGTTTCCACAGAGGCGCCGGTGGAGCTCACCGAGGCAGCGGCGCGGCGCGTGGCGGAGATCATGAAGACCGAGCCCCCCGGGTCCTGCCTGCGCGTCGGGGTCGACGGTGGGGGCTGCTCGGGCTTCACCTATACCTACAATGTCACGACCGAGCGCGCGGACGACGATGTCGTGCTCGAGCGTGACGGTGCCACCGTGCTCGTGGACCAGGTTTCCCTCGAATTTCTGCGCGGCTGCCGGATCGACTTCATCGACGACCTGATGGGCCGGATGTTCAAGATCACCAATCCCGCGGCGACGGCGTCGTGCGGCTGCGGCTCGAGCTTCTCGGTCTGATCGGGCCGGATCTTCCCGCCCGCTCGTGAAATGGCGTCCGTGACCGCGGACGCCGCGTCGCGTTCTCGACACGGCTCTGCAACGTGTCGCGCGCAGCGCATCTTCGTCGGACCCGAGCCGGCACCCGTCGCGATCGGCTCGCCGCCGGTCGTACCGTGCAATCTCCCCCAACCTCATCCCATGTCTGGAGACGATACGTGATCTTACCGCGTGTAGAATTTCAGTGCGGCGGCCTGGACATCGAGGCCTTCACGCTCGACGATCTCAGCAACGGCAGCTACGAGGTGATGTTCATCGACAAGGCGACGCAGAAAAACCTCGCGAGCTATACCGTTCAGAACATGAAGTTCAAAGACAAGGGTCACAAATACGATATCACGAAATTCTTCGATTTCGCCGTGTCGGAGTTCAAGACCGTCAACGGGTGAGAGCCATCGTCTCGTGGGCGAGTCGCGCGGTCACTCGTGACATCGCGCGCTCTGCCCTCCTGGTCCGCTCCGATCGGAACGCCGGCTCGCCGCGGCGCAAGGCACCGCCGCGGGCTCGTCCGGCCGGAGCGCCCCCTTTCGGCTCAGTCGGGCTCGACATAGGGTCCGGCCTCGCCCGGCTTGAGGCCGAGCTTCTCGAAGGTCTCCTTCGGCAGGTCGATCACCATCGAGACGATGTGATCTTCGCCGAGATTGAACGTCTTGATGACGTTCATGACCGCGTCGTCCTCCTTGGGCAGCCAGGACGCGTAGAGCTGCACCTCTTGCTCGCCCTCGGCGGGGTTGCCCGTCGTCACCTGAATCAGCCAGCCTTCGAACATATCGTGCTTCCCGTTTGATCGCTTTCGGAGGTCCGTGGTCTCGGCGTTCCTGTCGCTTCGGCGTCGTTTGCCGCGTCGATCTCTCCCACGTGCCTCAGCAAGATCAGTGCCGCTTCGACCCGCAGAGTCCAGGCAGTCAACGGCCCCACCAATAGCCCGTCTTGACCGGATAATGGTAATGCCGGAGCCACACCGCCTGGACATTGCGCGCGGCCCCCGGATGGTCGGGTCCGTACATGACGTAATTGTCGATCGGGAGGCGGCGCCGCTCGTCCTCGAGGATGCGGGCTGCGATCCCCTCCGCGGCAGCGCCGAGGCCGAGCGCCTCCGCGACGAGCGTCGCATCCCAGTCGAACGCGGCATCGGCGAGGACGGCCCGGAGCGTCGCCGGCAGATCGTCGTAGCAAGAGAACTGCTTCTTCAGCTGCCGCATGACCGCCCCTGGTGATGCGCTCCCCCGGCCGGCAGGCGACGCTGCATCCTCGCGACGCTCTCGGTCTTCCGAGGCCGGCCTCGACGCCCGGGCCTCGATCGGCGAGGCGAGCCGGCCGGCGTCCGGCGTGGAAAGCAGGTTTCTTGCCGAAGTCCGGCCTATAGCTTCCTGCGACGTGAATAAAGGTTCGTCGGGGAAGCCGTCGCTGCATGGCCGCCGGTCCTTTGCAAGATCACCCATGAGCTCGAACCGGAATCGGGCGCCGCCCACTACACCGACACGAGCTCCGTGATCGAGCTAGAGCAGTTTCCGATCCGGTGGAATCGGAAACCCGCTCTACATTCTTGTTTTGTCGCAATTTCCAGCGAGGTGGGCACCGGTTCGCATCGCGAAATGGCGCTAGTCCGCCGCCGCTCCATCGCGCACATGACGCCATCCGCTCGCCCTCGCCCGTGAATGCCGGGCCCCCGGCATGAGCACCGGAGTCGCCGTTACGGTCCCAGAACGACTTTTCTCGTCGTCGATAGAAGTCACGAACGTCTAGAGGCCCAGTCGCGTACAGCCTCGCGAACGCGGAGGAAGGTCGACACCTTATCGTGTCGCGAGGAATGCCATGCTGCCTTGGCCGGCTCCGAGCGTGCCCGTGCTCTCCTCGTGCGCGGGACGATTGTCTCCTGCCGCCAAAGGTCTGGACTCTTTTTTCCAGGATCTTCGCGTGGGAAGCTTGGTCGGCCTGCGGGGCTACGGCCCCGCATCTTGGACCTCGCGACATAGACGAGGGTTAGGCGAGATTGTCTCGAAGATTCGCCTTGACCGGGGATTGAGGCGGCATTAGGAGGCGAAGCTCGAAAGCCTAGAGCGGGATGAGGAAAAGTGTACAGCGGCTTGCCACCCGCATCGCGCTCTAAACTTTTTGGAATCGATCACGTTTCATGACTTTGAATCGATTCGATCCAAAGTCATCGTGATCTAGGCGAGGCGGACAGTCCATCGAGTGGGCTTGTCACCCGAGCGATGCCTATGTCTTTTTGTGGCATTTGTCGAAGAGATGCTTTGCAGTCGACTCGTCGATCGCCCCTATTTCGGGGGAAGTTCGGAAATCGTCAAGAATTGTGCTACAATTCTTCGTTGCACAGGCAACCACCTTGCGACGCCGAGTGAACCTATCGAAAAGGCTTGGATCGATCAGGGTTGTCGGCACTCGGATCCTCCACGGCAAGTGCCATCGTGACGATGGTCCCCGAAAAACCTAGTCGCGTTTTCTCTGAACTGCTCCCGGGCTCCTCCACGACTCCCACCTTTGATGAAGAATGACTAGCGCCACAAGCACGACGGTCCATCTTCGGAGGGAATCGAAATGATTTCAGTTGACGTATTCGTGGCATGCTGCAGGGGCGCTATGGAATGACGAGGCCTCTCATCAACCTGAAGGGGCGGCATTCCGGCGCTTCGGCCTCCATTAGGAATGCCGACGAACGCCGCGCGCGGGATTGATCGAGGTCGCAGTGCCGGCGAATGCGCGGCGACCGGAACGGCCGGCACCGGCTCATGATCCGGTCGGGCGTCGAGAGGGCGCACTCCGGTAAAGAGCTCGCGGTACAATTTCAATTCGCTTATCGGCTTTCGAAATACGATGCGACGTGCCCATCAACCACTCGGTTCCAGGCTGAAAACACATGGCTGATATCCAGTGCAAGCTCGACTACGTCCAAGCCGTCGCGGATTGGTTCCTGGATCTGGGTGACGAACAAATTCGTCGAGGCAACCTCGAAGAGGCTCTCGAATACAATCGCATTGCCAGCTACGCGCTTCAATTTCAGAATCGTGACCTGGTTTCGGTACGAGTGGAGGCGAACCTTCGTCTCATAGCCGACCGGCTCGCGGAACGAGGGGTGCTTCATCGAAGCCCACCACTGAGGACCAAATCACCACAGCAATGCTTGCACGTCGTCAACGAAGCGTTGCCTGCCGGTGGACTCACGGCGATGGTGACGCGGTGGATGAGGCTCGACAGAGAGCGAGTCCATAGCTTGGTCTTGCTGGCACAGGAAGTGCCCGTTCCCACCTCGCTGCGTCAGGCGGTCGAAAGCTCCGGCGGCCAGATTTATAGAGCCGACCCTGCATCCTCTGCGGTGCAACAAGCAGCGTGGCTGCGCCAGCTCGCCGTCGAGGAGGCCAATTTTGTCATTCTGCACCTCTCGTGCGACGACGTGACATGCGGAGTGGCCTTCGGAATTGCCGGCGGCCCGCCGGTTATGCTCATCAACCACGAAGCGCACGTATATTGGAACGGCGCATCGACGACCGATCAGGTGGTGAACTGCCGCGGATCGGAGCTCGAGGTCTTCTGGTCGGCGACCTACCGCGGGGTCGGCTCGGAAAGGTGCACGATCGTTCCGATACCATTGGAGGTTCCACCTTCTCGGGAAGGGAAGGGAACGGCGACCGTCGACGGCAAGATCCGAGCCCGGCAAGCGCTCGGCATCGCGTCCGACGCGGTCGTGATCCTGACGGTGGGTTCGCGGTTCAAGTACCTTCCCATCGCCGGCTTGGACTTCACCGAGGTCTGGAAAGAGATCCTCGAAGCGGTACCAACAGCAGTGCTGCTCGCGATCGGCTTTCACGGCGACCAGCGTTGGAAGGATGCTTCCGCACAAGTCGGCAACCGGATGCGAACCCTCGGCGCCATGCCACATTCGCAGTTGCTCGAGGTGATGGACGCAGCCGACCTCTATGTCGAAGCGTTTCCGTTCGGCACGACGACGTCATTGCTGGAAGCAGGCCTCAAGGGCCTCCCGGTCGCGCTCGCGCCGGCCCAATCCCCACCCCCCTATGCAACCGATGGCATTGCGCTCGACGATGTCTTGCAACGGCCGAGCACCATACGGGAATATCAAGCGACGATAAGGGACTTCTGCCTGAGCGTAGACAAGCGTGTGGCCCTCGGCAGCAAGGTGCGCGACTCGATCATGCGACATCATTGCGGTGCAGGCTGGAAAGCGCATCTCGAATCGGCTGTAAAGTCCCTGCCCCGAACGCACGGCATCCTGACGGCACTAGCGCCGATCCGCACGCCGCCGGCGATTCATGAAATTTGGTCCTTGTTCGTGCCGCAATGGTCCCGCGATTACCAAGACATCCTCGAGGTGACGGTAAAGCGTGCTTTTTCTGTGGGATTGCGGCCACATTCGACACCTGCGATGAGGAAAGCATGCAAAGACCATCGAGCCCTGCGTCGCGGGCACTGCATCCCGTTGCCTGTATTGGTGGTGCTCCTCGATGCCGTGCTACCGTTCCTGCCCATCCGCTGGTCGACCCGGACCATTCGGCTCTGCGCCTTCCTGTCCCGCGGCTCACTCGTTTCTCGGACCTGGGAGAGGATTGTCCGCCCCATCGGGCGTAGCAAGGTACCGGTCGGACCCTATCACGAATACCGGCAGATGCGTGAGGCACCCAACCTGCCATCCAATACGGCGCAAGCATCCGAGCCATAAAGTGGCATCGCCGATCCGAGCGGTCGACATCGAGTGTCCGCTGTGGAGCTGTGTCGCTCCCGCGTGACCTCTGCTCAACCTGCTCGCAGGGCCGCGCGCCGCGCCCAGGAGCGTGTCGGCTCGGGACCCTCGGAGGCAGCAGATGGTTGGTAGAAGAGACCGAGGCCCGGCCGGCGACCCGATTCGAGCAGCACGAGTGTCGCCCCGTTGGTAATCTCGAAGGCGTCGAACCCGCATCGGGCGAGGAGCTGCAGCTGATCGTAGAGAATATCGCCGACCGCGCGGAGCTCGCCGGAAAAGCCGAGCTCGTCGCGGAGCCTCCGCGCCTGCGAATAGCCACGACCATCGCTGAACTTGGGGAAGTCCACAGCGATCAGCGAGAAGCGCGTGATCTCGGGACCGAGGTCACGCGGGTTGCTCGCCGGCTCAAGCAAGAGGCCCAGCGGTAGGTTGGTCGTGGCGAGCTGCTCGCGGTGGTCCTGACACTGCGACAGCGTGAGGATGTACTTGCCGTCGGCGGGCAGGGCTGCGCCCCGAGGCAGGCGCTGCCACTCGTCCGGTACGAAGCGATCGTCCTTGAACAAAGCCATCGGATCCTCGACTAAGATCAGCTCGTCTCGAGCGGCACGCCGTCGAGGGCCTGCGTGTGGAGCCCACATTCGACCTTCCCCTTGTCGCGCCAGCGTCCCGACCGTGGGTCCTCGCCGGGCCTCACCGGTGTGGTGCAGGGAATGCAGCCGATCGACAGGTAGTTCTTCGCGACGAGCGGATGGCGGGGAATCCCATGCGTCGCGAGATAGGCATCGATCTCCTGCATGGTCCAATCGGCGAGCGGGTTGACCTTGATCCGGTCCCCGTCGGTCTCGAGCAGAGGAAGGCTCGCGCGAGTTCCCGACTGAAACCGCTTGCGGCCGGTGATCCAGGCATCGAAGCCCTCGAGTGCCTCGGCCAGCGGCAGAACCTTGCGGATGTGGCAGCAACGGTCGGGATCGCTGGCCCAGAGGAAGCTTTCCGGGTCTTCCTCCGCCAGCCGATCCCGGTTCGGGCCGAGCGTGATCACGTTCGAAAGCCCGAGACCGGAGACTAAGGTGTCGCGATAGGCGAGCGTCTCGGGAAACAGCACGCCCGTGTCGATGAAGAGGACGGGCAAGGCCTTGTCGATCCCGGCGATCATGTGCAGCATCACGGCCGAATCCGCGCCGAAGCTCGAGACGAGCGCGATCCGGCCCGGGAAAATATCCTCGACGACGAGCCTCAGGAATCTCGTCGTCTCGAGCGCGGCGAGCTTCGTCGCGACACGTGCCGCGACATCGGCGTCGCCGAACAGAGCCGCGCGGTCATGGGCCATAGAGCGCGTCCTTGAACGGTTCCATGCCGACCCGCCGAAACGCGGTGAGGAAATCCTCCGACGCATCGACCCTGAGCCTGCGATAGGTCTCGACGATCGTCTCGATCGCGTCGACGACCTCCTCGGACGAGAATGCGTGTCCTGTGATGTCGCCGAGGCTGCAGGTCTCGTCGGCCGAACCGCCGAGGGTGATCTGGTAGGCTTCGGCTCCGGCCTTCTCGAGCCCCAAGATTCCGATGTGGCCGACATGATGATGGCCGCAGGCGTTGATGCACCCCGAGATGTTGATCTTGAGCTCGCCGATGTCGGTTGCGCGATCTCCCGCGCCGAACCGCTCCGAGATGCGCTGGGCGATCGGGATCGAGCGGGCGGTGGCGAGCGCGCAATAATCGAGGCCGGGGCATGCGATGATGTCGGTCACGAGCCCCGTATTGGCGGTGGCGAGGCCGAGGCTCGCGAGGCGGTCGTAGACCTCGGGCAGGTCGTCTTGCGCGACATGAGGCAACACGAGGTTCTGCTCGTGCGCGACCCTGATCTCGTCGTGCGAGTAGCGTTCGGCCAGGTCGGCGACGCCGTCCATCTGGTCGGCGCTGGCATCGCCCGGGATTCCACCGATCGGCTTCAGCGAGATGGTGACGATCCCATAGCCCGGCTTCTTGTGGCGCGCGACGTTTTGCTCCGCGAAGCGGCGAAATCCTTCATCGGCAGCCTTGCGCCGCTCGAAAGGTTCCGAGCGGCCAGCGCGCGCGGCGAGCGGCGGCGGCGCGAAATAATCCCTTATGCGTTCGATCTCCGCCGCCGGCAGGGTCAAGGCCTCCTCCCGATGCCGGGCGAATTCCTCCTCGACGGCCGCGCGGATCTCGGCGGCGCCCTTCTCGGCGACGAGGATCTTGATCCGTGCCTTGAACTTGTTGTCGCGTCGCCCTTCGAGATTGTAGATTCGCAAGATCGCGTGGGTATAGGCGAGCAGATCCGGCTTCGGCAGGAAGTCGCGGATCTTGTGGGCGACCAAGGGCGTCCGTCCCATGCCGCCGCCCACATAGACGGCAAAGCCGATCTCGCCCGCCTCGTTCCTCACGATCTGGTAGCCGATGTCGTGGACCTGGATCGCCGCACGATCCTTCGCGGCGCCGTTGACGGCGATCTTGAACTTGCGCGGCAGGAACGAGAATTCCGGATGGAGCGAGGACCATTGCCGCAGGATCTCGGCATAGGGGCGCGGGTCCTCGATCTCGTCGGCTGCCGCGCCCGCGAACTGGTCCGCGGTGACATTGCGGATGCAATTGCCCGAGGTCTGGATCGCGTGCATCTCGACCTCGGCGAGCTCGGCGAGGATCGCAGGGCAATCCGCGAGCGCCGGCCAGTTGAACTGGATATTCTGGCGCGTCGTGAAATGGCCGTAGCCTCTGTCGTAGCGCCGCGCGATATGGGCGAGCTTGCGCAGCTGGCGCGAAGACAAGGTGCCGTAGGGAATCGCGATCCGCAGCATATAGGCGTGCAATTGAAGATAGACGCCGTTCATGAGACGCAGCGGCTTGAACTGCTCCTCGTCCAATTCCCCGGAAAGTCGGCGCGCGACCTGGTCGCGGAACTGCTCCACCCGGCCCGCCACGAACTCCCTGTCGAACTCGTCATAGCGATACATGGGGGCTCCGATCCTCTCGCGCCGTCCCCGGCAGCGGCTTCGGGGCATAATCGACGGTCGGCCCGCGCGACCGGATCGCGTTGCGCAAGGTGATCGCGCGCAGGCCCTCCCCGCCGTGCTCGACCTCGACGACGAAGGGATCGACGACGAGGTTCTTCCGCGCATCCTCGCGCGCCGCGGCCAGCCCGGCATTCGCCGCGGAATCGTCGCCAAAAAGGCGGGCCTTGTCCAAGGCCGAAAGCCAAGCGCCGTCGGCACCGAGATAGACGACGATCCCGTCGGAGAGGCGATTGGCAGAGACGATCTTGGGCATGGCGTTCCGTTGCGCGGCCGCGAGAGCCGTGACCCGTATATAGGACATTCAACAGGACATGGCGAGCCTTTTTATAATAAATACATTATCATTATGTGTAAATCGCCGGCCGGTACGAGCCGAGCGACGTGCAAGCTTCGCCGGCTCTATTGATTCAAGACCGAGCTACGTCTGAGCGCGCCTTTCCGATGCGCCGATCAACGAGGGTAAATCACGAAGCGGTTTTTTGCGTCTCGACCTTGGCAGGGGCATTGCCAGTGCTCTTGAGACGTGTGACATTTTGCAGGATATCGAACCAGAACGCCGAGCCGAACAGGGAGGCCACGGCGACCAGCAGCCAGCTCATCAGCGCTGTCCACCAAGATTCCAGGTCGCGGGGCCTCGGCCCGTCGGTCCAGCCGATGAGAGCGGCCTGCTCGAGCGCTTGCAGCACTTGTGCCGCGTCCACACCCGACGGGCTCGTCGCGATCCGCGACGGCTCTGCGACGGCCGATTGCTGCGTTTCGTCCGACCTTTCGAGTGGCTTCGAGAGCTTGCTCGTCTCGATGGCCGCAATGACGCTCGGCCGGCTCCAAATCTCGGCGCTTTGGTAGAGCACGTTCACGTTCGCGAGCGCGGCGATCGCAAACGCGACCGCAAAGGTGACCACCTGCGTCTTCTTTTTGTAACACCCACTCACTCGATCCATCGAATTGTCGAACCACACCGCAATGTTCTTCTTGAAGTCCTCGACAGTCCCGGAGGACGCCGCCCAAAGGCACTCCATGGCGGCCTTGAGTTGCTTGTCCTCGATCCCGGCGATCACGTCGCCGGGTCCCTTGGTCGCCTCGTCGGCTCGAGACCTCTTCTCGGCCTTGGAAACCAGCGTCTCGTAGAAGGCGAGCGCGAACTGCCGAGAATCGATATAGGCAGGCGTGTGCTCGAGGTCCTGCAATTTCTTCGCGGTTCCCGAGGTCAGCGGGTTGACCAGCGCATGATTGTAGAGGTCGAGGGCGAGGCCTGCGAAGGCCCTGTCGTTGAGCAGGGACTGGATGCCCTGGAGCAAGTTCCGCTCACGCCACGACAGGGCGGAGCTGATCGCCTCGGTGATGGCGCTCGCCGCGAGACTTACGCCGAGAAAGGAAATGATCAGCCCGATAGCGACATCGATCAGCGTACTGCCGAGCATGACAAGGCTTTCTCTGCTTGATGAAACCTGTCATTCGGCAATTAACAGGATGGTCCGACACGGCCGCAAGGGCCTTGTCTCACTCTCGCGGCACGACATCGACCTTCACCTCGACATCCTGCTCGCGCGAGCCGAGGATGAGCCCGGAGACAGGGGAAATATCCGCATAGTCGCGGCCCTTGGCGAGCACGATATGGTCGTTGCCGATCATCATCGCGTTGGTCGGGTCGAGCCCGACCCAGCCGAAGTCCTCGCCGCACCAGACCGAGGCCCAGGCATGCATGGCGTCGGCCCCCTCGAGCCGCTTCTTGCCCGGCGGCGGGATCGTGCGGATATAGCCGCTGATATAGGCCGCCGGCAGGCCGAGGCCGCGCAGGCCCGCGATCATGATATGCACGAAGTCCTGGCAGACGCCGTGGCGCTTCTCGAAGGCTTCCGACACCGGCGTCGAGACCGCGGTCGCCTTGGTGTCGTACTTGAAGTCGGCCTTCATGCGGCGCATCAGCTCGGCCGCGCCCTCGAGGATGGGCCGCCCCGCGGGGAAGCTCCTCCGCGCATAGTCGGTCGCGGGCTCGAAGCTCGGCACGAAGCGGCTCGGATGCAGGAAATGGACGGGCGAGTCCTTGTCGAGCGAGCGGCTCGCGTATGCCGCTGCGCGGACAGCCTCGAAGGCAGGTGTGTCCGCCGCGGGGGGCGGAGCCGGCCGGTCGATCGCGATCGCGGTCTGCACCTCGACCTCGAGCTCGCGATGCGCCGTCTCGATCGTGACGGCGGTGACGCGATTGCCGAAGAAGCAGGTCCGCTCGACGATCTGGGCCGGCTTCGGATCGATCGTGAGCGAGACGGCCTCGACCTTCTGGCCGGGCCCGTCGATCGGCAGCAAGCGCAGCGCGCAATGCGCAAACGTCACCGTCGAGCCGTACTCGTAGGCCGTCACATGACGGATGTCGTAGATCACGCGAGCCCGCTCGATTGGTCCGCCCAGGCGACATGGGGACCCTGCAGGAAATAGCGCTCGGCTACGGCGTCGGCGAGACCGAGGAGATTTTGCTCGAGGCCGAAAATCTTGGCGTCGTCGAGGGTCGCCGCCACGGCGGTCGCGACGTCCGCCGCGAGCTTCAGGATCAGCCGGCGCGGCGCCTCGAGCATGCCGTCGTCGGAAAGCAGCGGCAGGTTTTCGAGATGCTCGTCGAGCCGCTCGATCTGGAAGGCGACGGAGCGCGGGTTGAACGGGTCGAGCAAGACCATGTCGCGCACGGTGTTGAGCGCGAGGCCCATCAGGTAGCGCGACCTGTAGGTGATCTGGGAATCGACGAGGTCGAGCAGGATGTCGAGATCGTCGGCCGGCGCCTCCTTGCTCGCGAAATAGCGCGCGAAGCGGCAGGTGTTGATGCCGCGCTCGATGCGACGACCGGTTTCCAGCATGCGCCAGCCGGCGCCGCGGTTCATGTTCTCTTGGGCGAGGCCGGAGATCGCCGAGATCGTGCGCAGCGCCGCGTCGGCGCGCTCGAAGGCCTCGGCCTCGGTCGGCAAGGTCTTGGCGTCGAGGTCGAGGGCCTGGTCGAGATCGCCGAGGAGCCGCCAGGTGTCGGCGGAAAGACGCTCGCGAATGAAGGAGGCGGCGCGGCGCGCGTCGCGCACGAGCGACAGCGCCGAGCCGTAGTTCTGCTCGCCGTGCAGAGCGCTCGCGGCGAGCTCCATGCGATCGGCGGTGGCGGCGAGCGGCGCGGCATGCCAGGAGACGAGGAGATTGGCGAGCTTGCCGACCGACCAGCCGCCGAGCGCGGTCCTCGCATCCGTGTCGATCACCCGGCCGGCGAGGCAGCGGATGAGGCGCAGCGTCGCCTCCGCGCGCTCGAGATAGCGCCCGAGCCAGAAGAGATTGTCGGCGGCGCGGCTCGGCAGCACCCCCATCACGCGGCGGATGCGCGCGGTCTCCTCGGTCGGCAGAAGGGTGACCATCTCGACCGGCCGCTCGGCGAGGACCCAGACGTCCGCGGATTGCACCCCTTCCCCCATGGAGACGGCGCGGGCGTCGGTGCGTCCGGAAATTCGGCAAAAACCGCCCGGCATGACCTGCCAGCCGTCCGGCGTCCGCGCCGCGTAGACCCGCAGGACGAAGGGCCGCGGGACGAGCTTGCCGTCGTTCCAGACCGGCGTGGTCGAGAGCTTCACGACCTCCTGGCCGACGAAATCGACCCCGCGCTCGGCGATCGCCGCCGCGAGCCGCGCCCGATCGGCGTCGGCGAGAGTCGCGCCGACGACCGGCTGG
The DNA here is from genome assembly GCA_024304885.1 of Beijerinckiaceae bacterium. GTDB lineage: Bacteria > Pseudomonadota > Alphaproteobacteria > Rhizobiales > Beijerinckiaceae > Methylocapsa. The sequence goes on along the minus strand of JALJOM010000003.1, from coordinate 475,431 downwards.
TTGCGGGGGAAGTCGAGCACCGCATTGCCGAAGGCACCGGAGATCGCGAGCTCGGAGAGGTCGGAAACGACGTCGTCGCGCGCGTGACCCTGGCCGCACCACCAGGTCGCGATATTGGGCAGGAGCAGCTGCTCGCCGAGAAGCTTGAGGCTGAGCTTGGGGATGAAGCTCATCAGTGCCGGGGCCTCGAGCACGCCGGCGCCGAGCGCATTGGCGATGACGATTCCGCCTGCCCGCAGCGCCTCGACGAGCCCCGGCACGCCGAGCCGCGACTTGGCATTGAGCTCGAGCGGGTCGGCGAAATCGCTGTCGATCCGCCGCCAGATCACGTCGGCGCGCTTCAGCCCGGCGATGGTGCGCACATGGACCTTGCCGTCGCGCATCGTGAGGTCGCCGCCCTCGACGAGGAGGAAGCCGAGATAGCGGGCGAGATAGGCGTGCTCGAAATAGGTCTCGTTGTAGGGCCCGGGGGTCAGGAGGCAGATGCGCGGGTCGGACTGCTGCGCCATCGCGCCGAGGCCCGAGCGGAAAGCCTGGAAGAAGGGAGCCAGCCGCTCGACGTTCATGTCGCGGTAGAGCGCGGGAAAGGCACGCGAGAGCACGAGCCGGTTGGCGAGGGCATAGCCGGCGCCCGACGGCGCCTGGGTGCGGTCGCCGAGCACCCACCAGCGCCCGTCTGGGCCGCGCCCGAGGTCGGCCGCATAGAGGTGCAGGTACCTGCCGCCCGCAGGCTTCACGCCGTGGAGCGGGTGGAGAAAATCCGGGCTGCCGGTCACCGCCGCGGCGGGAATGTCGCCGGCGGCCATGAGCTTGCCGGCCCCGTAGATGTCGGCGACGATCATCTCGAGAAGCTGCGCGCGCTGCGCGACGCCTTGGGCGATCTCCTTCCACTCGCCTGGCTCGAGCAGAAGGGGAACGTGCGAGAGCGGCCAGGCCCGCTCGCTGGTGTCGCCATAGACGCGATAGGACACGCCCGAATCGCGAATATGCTTGTCGGCATTGGCGAAGCGGCGTCCCATGTCGGCGCTGCCGAGATCGGTGAGCGATTCGAGGAAGCGGACCCAATGCGCGCGCGGTCGCCCGTCCGGGCCGATGAACTCGTCGGGAATTCCGGGAAGCGGCTCGTAGCCCGCGACGAGCGAGGCGAGCCTTTGGCCGGCGTCGAGGCTCTTCTTGGCGGGACTGGCGCTCGAGACCGTCATCTAAGCCTTCGGCCGGAACGATTTCAGGACGGTTGCGTCGGTCTCGAGAGTGGCTGCACCGATGAGATCGAGGCAATAGGGAACTGCCGGGAAGACGGCATCGAGGCACAGCTCGATCGAGGCCGGCTTGCCGGGCAGGTTGATCACGAGGCAAGGCCCCCTGTGCGCGGCGATCTGGCGCGAGAGGATCGCCGTCGGAACCTGCTCGAGGCTCACCTTGCGCATCAGCTCGCCGAAGCCCGGCAGGACCCGCGGCGCGGCGGCCTCGGTCGCCTCGGGGGTCAGGTCGCGCGGGGCGGGGCCGGTGCCGCCCGTCGTGAGCACGAGATCGCAATGCTCGGCATCGGCCAGGTCGATGATGCAGTCGCGCACCGACTCGAACCCGTCGGGAATGATCTTGCGCACGACCTGGAACGGGCTCGTGAGCACCTTCTCCAGATAGGCGATGATGGCCGGACCGCTCTGGTCCTCGTAGAGCCCGGCGCTGGCGCGGTCGGAGATGGTCACGACGCCGATCCGGGCCGCGCGCTTCGTCTCCTCGGCCGAGTCCGGGGCCAAGTCTGCGGCCATTTCTCCACCTTGCCTGTCCACGCTGCCCAGGAACTATGCAAGAACCTCGCCTCGCGGCGCGAGGCCTGCGCCCAGATCAGAGCCTAGCGGAATCGACAAGACTTTGGAACTGCTCTCGAGGTGCGCGATCCCTCCCCCGATTTCGGGGGATGCGCTCCGCTCTACCGCGTGCCCGCAGTCCCGAGATAGGCCTCGTACCACGCGACGGTCTCGCGCAGGCTCTCCTCCATCGTGTAGCGTGGGGTCCAGCCGAGCTCGCGGCGCGCCTTCGCGGCGGAAAGATGCTGCGCCGGGATCTCGCCCTTGACCTCGTCGAGGATGACGGGCTCGACGTCGGTCCGGCCCATCGCCTCGAGCACCTTCCGCGTGATCTGGAGCACGGTCAGCGGCTTCTCGACGCTGAAGTTGTAGGCCTCGCCCCAGAACCTCTCGTCGTCCATCGCCTCGGCGAGCTGCAGGTAGGCGTCGACGACATCGCGCACGTAGATGTAGTCGCGCACCATCGTTCCGTCGCTGCGCAAGAGCGGCGACTTGCCGGAGAGCACCGCGCGGATCGTGCCCGGGACGATGCGGTTGAAGTTGAGATCGCCGCCGCCGTAGAAATTCGCCGCGCGGGTGATCGCGATCGGCAGGCGATAGGTCGCATGATAGGCCTGCGCGATCATGTCGGCGCAGCTCTTCGACACGTCGTAGGGGTGGCGGCCGAGGAGCGGCATGGACTCGTCGTAGGGCAGCCGCTCGGCCGTGCCATAGGCCTTGTCGCTCGAGGCGACGACGATCCGCTTCACGGTCGAGACCTGGCGGCAGGCCTCGAGCAAGTTCCAGGTGCCGCGAATATTGGCCTCGAAGGTCGCGCGCGGGTCACGGTAGGCGGTGCCGACGATCGGTTGCGCGGCGAGATGCAGCACGCAATCGATCTCGTACTCGTTGACGGCCCGCAGCAGGCACTCGTAGTCCTCGAGCCGCCCGTGGACCACGAAGTCGGGCTCGGCATCGAGATGCATCGCGGTGATGGCGCGGCCGGGCCGGTCGCGCAGGAGTCCCACGACGAAGGCGCCTCGTGCGGAAAGCTCCTTCACGGTCCAGGACCCGAGAAAGCCGCTCGATCCGGTCACGAGGACGTTGCGGCCGCGCCAGAACCCGCCCGTGTCAGCCATGGTCATGCATCGGCTCGCATGTTGCGCATAGCCCCGGAAAGTTCACGCGGCGGCGGGCTGCAGCCAGGGAATCCGCCCCTCGTCGTAGATGCGCTCCAGCTCCTGCTGATCCTTGTGAGTATCCATCGACTTGAAAAATCCGTTGTGGCGGTAGGCATAGAGCGCGCCCTGCGCCTGCAGGGCGGGCAGGACCTCGCGCTCGAGGTTCTCGCCCTGCCAGCTCTCGAAGACGCGCGGGTCGAGCACCATGAATCCCGCATTGATCCAATGGCCGGCGAGAATCGGCTTCTCGCGGAACGCCAGCACCTTTCCGGAAGCGTCGGCCTCGATCGTCCCGTATTGCGATTCGAGCGGCACGCTCGTCACCGTGACGAGCCCGTCATGCGCAGCGTGGAACGCGAGGAGATCGGCAAGGCCGACGTCGCAGAGCCCGTCCGAGTAGGTGACCATGAAGGTGTCGTCGAGAAGATGCTTGCAGCGCTCGACGCGCCCCGCGGTATCGGTCTCCTCGCCGGTATCGACGATCGTCACGTTCCAGTCCGGCCGGCGGGTCCCGAAATAATCGATGATGTTCTCCTTGCGGTAGCCGACCGAGAGGACGAAGTCGGTCAGGCCCTGCCGCGCGAAGATTTCCATCACGTGCAGCACGATGGGCTTGCCGCAGACAGGCATCATCGGCTTCGGCATATATTCGGTGAAGGGCGACGCGCGCATCCCCCGTCCGCCTGCCAGGATCACGACCTTCACTTGTCTCGGACCTCCGCTCGTCGTGGACTTGTCTGCGCTTCTAGCACGAGCGCGGGCGCCTGCACCCGAAAAATGCCGCGGCGGCGGCGCGAGTCCACGGCTCATTCGGCTTCGCGGGGCTTCGTGGCGAGGAGCGACATGTCGAGCGCGGGGCGCTCCTTTGCCGGCGAAGCCGCTGGGACGGACCGCAGCGCCCGCGCGGCGAGCGCCGGGTAGAGGAGCACGGTCACGGTCGCGGCGGCGACGAGCGAGGCGGCTTGCACGCTCGGCATGAGCTCGCGCCCGACGGCGAGGCCGGAGATGGCGACGACGAGCGCCAGTTGGGTTCCCGAATGGAGCGCCAAGGCTGCGGCCTGCTCGGCGCGCAGGTCGCGTCCGTAGAGAAGCAGCGCCGGCGCCCCGCGGACGACGAGCATGAGCAGGGCATAGACCGCGACCATAGCGAGCGCTCCCCTGTCGCCCAGCAGCGCGCTGATATCGAGGCTCATGCCGGAGATCACGAAGAACACCGGTACCAGGAACGCTGAGCCGATCCCGTCGAGGCGGACCGCCATGGCCTCGTGCTCGTCATCGGGCACCGCCGCCCGGACGACGGCGCCCGCGACGAAGGCCCCGAGCACGAAATCGATCTCGAAGCGCTCCGAGACCATGATCAGGAGAATGAGCAGGCAAAGCGCGAGGCGCATCGGCAGCTGCCCCGAGGTTCCCATCGTCCGCTCCAGGACTGCGGCGAAGGCGCCGTGGCTCGCTCGCGAGGCGAGCGCGACGGCGACGACCGCGCAGGCCGCGAAAGCCACCATGACCAGGGCCTGCGCGCCCGCGCCCCCCTGATGGGCGAGCAGGATCGGCAGGACGAACAAGGGCGCTCCTTCCCCCAAGGCTCCGGCGGCGAGCACGTTGGGCCCGTAAGGTGGCCCCATGAGGCCGGCATCGCGGAGCACAGGGAGCAGCAAGCCGATCGAGGTCGTGCACAGGGCGAGCGCGGTGAGTGCCGGTGCCGCGGCGAGCCCGCCGACAGCGAGGACGAAGACGGCGCAGGCCGCGATGGCCACCGAGATCATCCAGCCGAGCATCGCGTTGCGGATCGGCCGGCCGCGCAGCTCGACAGGGCTCATCTCGAACCCGGCCATGAGGAAGAGAACGCCGAGGCCGAAATCCGAGAGGAAGTGCAGGACGAAATCCGGCCTGGCGAGGCCGAGGACCTGAGGCCCGATGAGAATGCCGAGGACGATCTCGAGCACGGCGCCGGGAAGCAGCAGGCGCGGCAGCACCGCGGGGATCGCGGCGGCGATCGCGATCGCGACGCCGACATAGATCAGGTTGGTCGCGCCGACTTCCTCCATGCGAGGCCCCCGTTGGCGCGCTCGTTCGTGAACGAGCGGTCTTGCTCAGGCTTAGCGCGCGCGCTCACACAGCCGCAAGCGTTTCGTGAGCGACCTTCGAGAGCGCCGGGACAGAAAGACGCGGGCTCGCGCTCAGCTCTCCCGGAAGGCGCGGCGGATCTGGTTCTCGATGGGCCGGAGCAGATAGGAGAGAACGGTGCGCGGCTCGGTCTCGATGAAGCACTCGACGGGCATGCCGGGCACGAGCTTGAGCCCGCGCAGGCGTGCGAGCTCGCCGTCGTCGATCGCGATCCGGACCACGAAATATGTCGCGTTGGTCTTGTCGTCATGGACCGCGTCGGCGCCGATGACCGCGACCTTGCCGTCGAGCTCCGGGGTGGTCTCCTGGTTGAAGGCGACGAAGCGCAGGTGAGCGGCCTGGCCGAGATGCACTTGGTCGATATCGGTCGGGGAAATCTTGGCCTCGACCCTCAGCGTATCGTCGTCCGGGACGACGAGCATGACGGGCTGGCCCTGCGTGATCACGCCGCCGACGGTATGGACCTCGAGCTGATGCACCGTCCCGCTTTGCGGCGCGCGGAGATCGACCCGCCGCAACTGATCCTCGGCGGCGACCCGGCGCTCCGAAAGCTCGGAGAGCTTGCCGCGGATATCGGCGAGCTCCTTGCCGACCTCGCTGCGGATATCCTGATCCACCTGGAGAATCTCGAGCTCGGTCTCGGTGATCTTGCCGCGCGCCTCGGCGATTGCGGCGACGAGGCGGCCGCGCTCGCCCTCGAGCCGCGCCCTGTCGCGCTCGAGCGCTGTGACGCGGGAGAACTGGACCATCTGCTTCTTCCAGAGCTCGTGAACCCCTTCGAGCTCCTTTGCGATCCATTGCAGCTCCTTGCCCTTGGCGACCTCCTGAGCCTCGAGCCCTCTCGTCTCGGTCTCGAGCTGGCCGATGCGCTCGCGCAGCCGAGCCTTCTTGCCGGCGGCGGAGGCGACGCGGAAGGCGAAGAACTTCTCCTCGCCGCCGATGAGATGCATGATCGTCGGGTCGTCGCGGCGCGCGAGGAGCTCCTCCGGAAAGGTGATGGTCGCGGCGCTGTCGCGCTCGGCCTCGGCGCGGGCGCGACGGGCGAGGAGCTCGTCGATCTGGCTCGCGATGACCGCGAGGTTCGCCCGCGTCAGGGTCTCGTCGAGCCGCAGGACGACCTGGCCCGCCTCGACATGGTCGCCGTTACGCACGAAGAGCTCGCCGACGACCCCGCCGGTCGGATGCTGGACCTTCTTGACATTCGATTCGACGACGAGCTGGCCGCTGCCGATCACGGCGCCGCCGAGCTTCGTGGCATAGGCCCAGCCACCGACGCCGAAGACGACGACGGCTGCAAGGGCGGCCCCGAGCATCATGTGCTTGCGGATGGAGCTCGTCGCGGGATTGGTCTCGTTGGTCATGGCATAGGGTCTCCGCGCGTTCGAGAAGGTGCGCGTCGTCGGGCGAACCTATACCGAAAAGGGATCGGCGCGAAACACCATGAGGTGGCGGGCGAGGCGTCGCACGCGCATCGCCCGCGATAAGTGGTTGGGGTCGAGCCCGGGCCGCACGTGTCAAACGACGAGGACGATGTCGGCGCCGGGGGCGGCGTCGAGCACGTCCGTTGCGCTGCCGACGAGAAGGTCGTCCCCAGGGCCACCGGTCAAGCTATCGGCTCCGGCGCTGGCAAGGAGAATATCGTCGCCGTCTCCGCCGTTCGCGAAGAAGAGGATCCCGTCGAGGCCCGACGCGTCGATCACGTCGTTGCCGCCGAGGCCGTTGATGACGAGGCGATCGAAGGCATCGAAGTTGAAGAGTTCGATCTCCGCGGCGAGGCCGAGGATTTTGATCCCGCTCGCGTCGCCGACGACGGAGATGACGTCGTCGCCGTCGGTCGCATCGATGGTGATCGCGTCCTCGAAGCCGTCGCCCGTCGTCCCGCCGAGCGCACCGGCGAGATCGAGCGAGACATTGGTGACATCGGTGCCGGTCAGGTCGCCGATCGTGATCGTGTCCTCACCGCCGAGCGCGGCGAGCTCGATCGCCTCGATGCCGGCGAGATCCATCGCGATATTGCCCACGTCGCGGTTGAGATCGATGCGCTCGCCGTTGGCCGCGATCGCGATCGTCTCGCCGACGCCGGCACCGTTGAAGACCAACGTGTCGAAGCCGGCCTCGCCCTCGACCACGTCGCTGCCGTCGCCCGGATTCCACACGAAGGTGTCGTCGCCGTGGCTGAGCAAGGCGACGTCGTCTCCCCGGCCGCCGAGGACGAGATCATCGCCGCTGCTGCCGAGGATCAGGTCGTCGCCCTGCCCGGCATCGACCGTGAGCGCGATGCCTTCGAGCCATTCGGCATCGATGAGGTCGTCCCCGGCGCCCGCGTTGATGACGAGGCGGTCGTTCGGGCCGGCCTTGGCGATCTCGACATCGGCCGAAAGCCCGGTGACGACGATGCCGTCGGCGTCGCCGAAGGCCACGATATCGTCGTCGCCGTCCGTTCCGGTGACCGTGACCACATCTACGTCCGCGTCGGGTACAGCACCGCCGAGCGTATCGGCGAGGTCGATCTGGACCACAGTGACGTCGGTGCCCTCGAGGTCGCCCAAGACGATGGCGTCGGCTCCGCGGAGGGCATTGAAGCGAATCGCTTCGACGTTATCGAGATCGATCGTGATGTTGCCCACATCGCGGAACAACGTCGCGTGATCATTGTTCGCGGAAACCGTGATCGTCTCTGCGATGTTGGCGCCGTTGAAGTCGAGCGTGTCGTATCCTTCCTCGCCGTCGACTGTATCGCTTCCGTCGCCCGGATCCCATTGGAACACGTCGTCGCCGGCACCGAGGAAGGCGTTATCGGCGCCCTGATTGCCGTCAATAAAATCATCGCCGTCGCCGCCGAGGAGGAAATCCGCACCCCTGCTGCCGAATATCTCGTCGGCACCCGCCCCGCCGTCGATCGTGAGCGCCGTAATGCCGGCGGCGAGCGTCGCGGCGCTGATCCTGTCGCCGCCGTCGAAGCCGAAGACCTCGAGCCGATCCTCGGCACCTTCCGAGCTCGTGATGCTCACCGCGGCATGGAGCCCGAGGACCGCGACGCTCGTCCCGTCGCCCTGGATGTCGATCGTATCGTCCGAATCCGTGCCGTGGACCACCACGCCGTCGGACGCTCCATCGCCGGTACCGGCGCCGGGCGTTCCTGAAAGATCGATATCGACCACGACGACATCGGTGCCGGTCAGGTCACCGATCGTGATCGTGTCCTCTCCGCCGAGCGCGGCGAGCTCGATCGCCTCGATGCCGGCGAGATCCATCGCGATATTGCCCACGTCGCGGTTGAGATCGATGCGCTCGCCGTTGGCCGCGATCGCGATCGTCTCGCCGACGCCGGCACCGTTGAAGACCAACGTGTCGAAGCCGGCCTCGCCCTCGACCACGTCGCTGCCGTCGCCCGGATTCCACACGAAGGTGTCGTCGCCGTGGCTGAGCAAGGCGACGTCGTCTCCCCGGCCGCCGAGGACGAGATCATCGCCGCTGCTGCCGAGGATCAGGTCGTCGCCCTGCCCGGCATCGACCGTGAGCGCGATGCCTTCGAGCCATTCGGCATCGATGAGGTCGTCCCCGGCGCCCGCGTTGATGACGAGGCGGTCGTTCGGGCCGGCCTTGGCGATCTCGACATCGGCCGAAAGCCCGGTGACGACGATGCCGTCGGCGTCGCCGAAGGCCACGATATCGTCGTCGCCGTCCGTTCCAGTGACCGTGACATTGTCGATCGCACCGTCCGCGGTCGGCCCGCGAAACGTGCCGTTGAGGAAGATCTCCACCAACGAGACATCGGTGTCGCCGAGGTCACCCACCACGATGCTGTCGGCGCCGCCGAGCGCATCGATGTGAACCGTCTCGATGGAGTCGAGGTCCATCGTGATGGTGCCGACATCTCGAAGCAAGAGCGCGTGGCCGAGATCGGCCACGATCTCGAAGTTCTCGCCGATGCTCGCGCCGTGGAAGAAGAGCGTGTCGGTATCGCCGCCGCCGTCCACGACGTCGCTGCCGTCACCCGGATTCCAGATGAACATGTCGGCGCCGGCGCCGAGGAAGGCGTTATCGGCGCCCTGGTTGCCGAAGACGATATCGTTTCCGTGCCCGCCGAGCAGCAGGTCGGCGCCCTTGCTGCCGAGGATCAGATCGTCCCCGTCGCCGCCGTCGAGCTCGACGGTCACGACACCGGCATCCAGGGCCGCCGCATCGATGAAGTCATTGCTGGCGAGGGCATTGACCCTCAGCCGATCGTGGGTCTCCAGGTTCTCGATGGTGACCGCGGCCACGAGACCGGTCACGAAAGCAGTGGTTCCGGAGCCTTGGATCTTGATCGTGTGGCTACCGTTCGTGCCATTGACGATCACTTCGTCGGCGTCACCATCACCCGTCGTTCCACCGAGAGTTCCGGCGAGATCGATGGCCACCTCGGTCACGTCCGTGCCGACGAGGTCGTTCACGGTCACGCGATCAGCGCCGCCGAGCGCGTTCAGCTCGATCGTCTCGACACCGTCCAGATCCATCACGATGGCGCCGAGGTCGCGAGTAAACCTCACGCGCCCGCCGTCGGGCGAGGCCGCGAAGATCTCGGCGCCGGCGCTGCCGTTGAAGAGCAATGTGTCGGTGCCGTCGCCGCCCTCGACGATGTCGCTGCCGTCGCCCGGATCCCACTGGAACACGTCGTCGCCCGCGCCGAGGAAAGCCACATCGGCACCTTGGTTGCCGTCGATGAAATCGTCGCCGTCGCCACCGATGAGCACGTCGTCACCATTGCTGCCATTGATCGTGTCGTTGCCGGCGCCACCGTCGAGCGTGAGCTCGATCAGGGCCGCGAGATTGCCGGTGGCCGAGATCGTGTCATCGCCCCCACCGGCATCGAGCACTAGGTTCTCGGTCGTGCCGATATCGAGGCTGAAAGGCGCCGGGCTCACGCGATCGAAGCGCACGCGCGCGCCGTTCGCGGCGATTGTGAAAACCTCGCTGCCGTTGCCGCCGTCGACCTCGGCCGTGTCGTTGCCGGCGCCTCCCTCCACGAGGTCGCTGCCGCCGCCCGGGTTCCAGATCATCCGGTCGTCGCCGGCACCGCCGAAGAGGAAGTCGTCGCCGCCCCTGCCGTCTAGGGTGTCGTCGCCCCCCTGCCCGAACAAGAAGTCGGCCCCCGCGCCGCCTGCGAGGGAGTCGTTACCGGCGCCGCCGAACAGGTTGACCTTCGGCAAAGCGCCGTTCGATTCGTCGAGAACGATCGTGTCGTTGCCCCCCGAACCGAACACCTGGATCTGCGACGTATTTGCGACGGTCGGCGTGCCGCCGGAAATCGCCACGGCGCCGGCGTTGACGAGGATGCTTCCCGCGGCGTTGCGGCCGAGCGTGATAATATCGTCGTCGGCATCGTCGAAAATCGACAGGACACCCGGTCCTGGGAAAAAAATGGCGGACACCATGAGCTCGTCCTCATCGGTTCAGGATCCAGCGAGGGGCCGTGAGCCGCGGCCTCGGCCACGAAGCCCTGCTCGGTCGCACTGTGGGGCACGCCAGTGGATCCAGGCTCCCCCCGCGCTCTTCCGCACGGCCAAGCACCAGATACCATTGCCCGATCCGATCGACAGCTCAAATTTTAATGATCATATATAACGACAATAAGTCACGCTCCTGCACGCACCGCGAGCAACCGGCCGCGACCAATGCGGCCAGCGTCACGGTGACGGCCGAAGCCGGCACCGTGACGAGACGAAAGCTCTGTATCCGCGCAACATGCGGTGGCCACATGTTGCGCGAGGCTGCTCGGGCCTGCGCTGGCCCGGGCCGCAGATGTCAGACGATGAGAACGTTGTCGCCGAGGCCGCCGTCGAGGATATCGATGCCGAGGCCGCCGATGAGGACGTCGTCGCCGTCACCACCGAGCAGGGTGTCGTTGCCTTCGCCGCCGATCAGCACGTCGTTGCCGGCGCCGCCGTCAGCGGTGAGCAAGATCCCCGAGGCGAGGAGCCCGCTCGCCTCGATGACATCGTCGCCGCCGAGGCCGTTGATGACCAGGCGATCGAGCGCATCGAAATTCGAAATATTGATCTGTTCCCCGAGACCCAGGATCGAGATGCCGTTCGCATCGCCGATGATCTGGATCACATCGTCGCCTTCGGTCGCGTTGATGACGATCGTATCGGCAGCGTTGTCGCCCGTCGTCCCGCCGAGCGTGCCGGCCAAGTCGATCGCGATCTCCGACACGTCCGTTCCGGAGAGGTCGTTCACGACGATCGTATCGGCGCCGCCGAGTGCACGAAAGTCGATCTTCTCGACGTCGTTCAGATCCATCGTGACGCTGGCGACATCGCGGAAGAAGGTCGCCCGCCCGCCGTTGGCCGAGATTGTGATGCTTTCGGCGACGTTGGCGCCGTTGAACAGCATCGTGTCGAAGCCGTCTTGACCCTCGAGCGTGTCGTTGTCGTCGCCCGGGTTCCACACGAATGTATCGTCACCGCCGCCCATGAAGGCGACATCGTTGCCGTCGCCACCGTTGATGAAGTCGTCCCCGTCGCCGCCGAGGAAGACGTCGGCGCCGAGGCCGCCGTTCATCGTGGCTCCGATGGTGTCGAGACCCGACGCGTCGATCAAGTCGGCGCCGCCCAGCCCGTTCAAGACGAGCCTGTCGTTGGCCTGCTCGAACTGAAAGATATCGACCGTCGCCTGGAGGCCGAACACTCGGACGCCGGTGCCGTCCTGGACGGCGCCGAAAACATCGGCGCCGTTGGTCGCGTTGACGGTGATCGTATCGGCTGCTCCATCACCGCCGCCGTTCGGTCCGGTCAGATCGATCTCGACATTGGTCACGTCGGTTCCCGACAGGTCGCCGACGACGATGTTGTCGGCACCGCCGAGAGCGTTGAAGTCGATCCTCTCGACGTCGTTCAGATCCATCGTGATGTTGGCGATGTTGCGAACGAACAATGCACGACCACCGTTCGCCAAGATATCGATGTTCTCGGCGATGTTCGCGCCGTTGAAGAGCATGGTGTCGGTGCCGTCACCGCCCTCGATCGTGTCGTTGCCGTCGCCCGGATCCCATTGGAACACATCGTCGCCGGCACCGAGGAAGGCCGTGTCGTTGCCGTTGTCGCCGAAGACGAAATCATTGCCGTCCCCGCCGATGAGAATGTCCGCTCCCTGGCTGCCGAGGATCGTATCGTCACCGGCGCCGCCGTCGAGCGTGAGCGCCATGACTCCGGCAGGGAGGGTCGTGGCCGTGATCCCGTCATCGCCGGCGCCGCCGTTGACGACCAATCGATCCTGCGCTTCCGAGTTTCTGACATCGACGCGGGCAGCCAACCCGAGCACGGAAAGGCTCGTCCCCGCGCCGACGATATCGATGATATCCTTGCCGTTCGTGCCGTTGACGGCCACATTGTCGATCGCCGCGTCGCCGGTCGTGCCGCCGATCGTTCCGGCGAGATCGATGTCGACCTTGGTGACGTCGGTCCCGGAGAGATCGTTCACGACCACGTTATCGGTATTGCCGAGGGCGTTCAGCCGGATCGTCTCGACGTCGTTCAGATCCATCACGATGTTGCCGAGGTTTCGGGTGAACAGCGCGCGGTTTCCGTTCGCGGACACGGTGAAGAGCTCGGCGCCGGCGCTGCCGTTGAAGAGCAGTGTGTCGGTGCCGTCCTGGCCCTCGACCACGTCGCTACCGTCGCCCGGATCCCATTGGAAGGTGTCGTCGCCCGCGCCGAGGAAGGCCGTGTCGGCGCCTTGCTGGCCGTCGATGAAGTCGTTGCCGTCGCCGCCGATGAGAAGGTCGTTGCCGTTGCTGCCGAGAATCGTGTCGTCGCCGGCACCGCCATCGACCGTGATCTTGATCAATTCCGCGAGATTGCCCGTGGCGGAAATGGTGTCGTTGCCGCCACCGGCATTGAGCACGAGGTTCTCCGTCGTGCCGATGTCGATGCTGAACGGAGCCGGATCGAGACGATCGAAGCGCACCCGAGCGCCGTTCGCCGTGATCGTGAAGACCTCGGCCCCGCCACCGCCGTTGACCTCGGCGGTGTCGATGCCGGCACCACCTTCCATCAGGTCGCTGTCGTCGCCGGGGTTCCAGATCATGCGATCGTCACCGGCCTCGCCGAACATCTGGTCGTTTCCGTCACCGCCGATCAGCACATCGTTGCCGACGCCGCCGAAGAGGAAGTCGGAGCCGCCCTTGCCGATCAGGGTGTCGTTGCCGGTTTGGCCGAACAGCAGGTCGTTGCCCGAGCCGCTGCTCAGGGTGTCGTTGCCGATGCCGCCGAACATGTTGACCTTCGGCAAGGCGCCGTTCGACTCGTCGAGAACGAGCGTATCGTTACCCGCCTGGCCGAAAATCTGGATCAACGATGTATTTGCGACAGTCGCCGTCCCGCCGCGAATCGTCACGGCGCCGCCGTTGACGAGGATGTTACCTGCGGCATTGCGGCTGAGGGTGACCGTGTTGCTGTTGGCGTCGTCGAAAACCGACAAGACACCCGCTGCGGGAGAAAAAAAGGCGGTAATAGCCATGAGCATACCTCGTTGGTCTGGATCGACAGAAGGCCATTAGTCGAAAAATCGGCCGTGGGGCGTGCCCTGTGGCACGGGCTCGATATCCAACAACGATGCAGGCTCGGGCTGTGCGAATTCGCACAGAAACCGGCTGGTTGCCGCCAGCCGCCACGAGGAACAGATCAATTTTAAATGATCTAGCGCTACAACAACACATTGTGTCATATCACCGACGCACAATTCGCATGTGAGTTCAGCACGCGGCTGCGCCCACGATCGAATGACGCAACGATATCGGGGCGAGGGACGGCGTGCTTTTGGCCGCCCGACATTGCGTGCCGACGGTTTCACTGCCGAGGGTCGAGGCGATGAGGACGCGAAGGATCGGTTGGGCGAAACTGATGGGCGGAGCTTTCGCGCTCGGCCTCGACGCCGGCACCGTCGTGGGACTGCGACTCGCGAAGCTCGGAAGAGGCGGAGCCGCGGCCCGGCGCGAGAGCGTGCGAATGGTCGAGGAGAAGCTGAAGGCCGCGTTCGACGCGAGCGCGATCGCGTCGCGGAGCATCGTCTCGGGCGAGGCTCATCGCGCGCCGGAGCGCGTGCTCGCCCTCTACCGCAAGCATGTCGCGGCGAACTCGAAGCGTCTGTCGTGGAAGCCGTGAGCCCTCGCGCCCGGGACGAGGGGCGATTTCCCTCTGACGGAGCGCGAGCACCTTGGCGCAAGACTTGCTTGCGATTCCGCGACCCCGCTCGGGGATGGGGCGTCCCCGGTGAGAATGCGAGTCGATCGATATGTCCGAGCCGTTCAAGATTCGCACGCTCGACGAAAACCTCGTCGATTTCGGCGAGGTCCCCCCCGAGGTGAACGAGATTCTCCAGCGCGGCGTCGCGCTCTATCGGCACGACCGGCAGAACGCCGATCTCGCCTTCCGCGAGGCGCTCGCGCTGCGCCCGGAGGCACTGCCGACCTATCTCTGCCTCTACAAGATTCACACCTATCAGGGTAATCTCGACGAGGCGATCGCGATTGCGCGTGCCGGCCTCGCCGAGGCCTGCCGCCAGGCCGGTATCGACCCGGATTGGACGAGATGGAAGCCGGGCGACATTTCCGACGACGTCGACAGCCCGCATCATTTCGCGCTCTATACCTTGAAGGCCATGGCCTTCATCCATCTGCGCCGGGACGAGAACGCGGCCGCGCGACACTGCCTCGACAAACTCGCCGAGCTCGGTGCGATGGAGACCGTCGGCGGCACGGTGATCGCCGCCCTGGCGGCAGGGGTCGGATAGGTCCGACCCCGATCCCTCCCTCGCACGAGGGAGGAGCTGCCTTTCGTTTCGTGGTGACCCAGGAGTGAGGTGCAAGAATGACGACCACATTCGTTAGGATGACCAATGACGGGCGCAAGATCGAGGTCATCGGCCCTAATGTCTGTGTCGACGGCAAGCCGGTCGCCGATTCGCTCGTCGACGTGAAAACTCATCCCAACAAGGAGGCGATCCTCTTCGTGCTGCCCAATGCGGCCTACATGGCCGGGCCGGTCGCGCTGACCGCCGAGGAAGCCTCCGTCGTCCGCGGCGCGCTCAACGCCGCCAAGCCGGCGATGACCGACCGGATCGAGATCACCGAGCGCTTCCGCAAGGCCTGGAACATCCGCAACCACGAGGCGGGGATCGAGTAGCGCCCTCAGGCGGTGGTGGTTCGACCCTTCACCGCCTCCACGAGCTGCTTCAGCGAGAACGGCTTGGCGAGGAAGCTGAAATCCTCGCCTTCCGGGAGATTCTTGTCGAAGGCGTCCTCGGCATAGCCGGAGACGAAGATGACCTTGGCCTTGACGCCGCGCTTGCGAAGCTCGCCGAACATGGTCGGGCCGTCCATCTCCGGCATGACGACATCGGAGACGACGAGATCGATCGCGCCTTGGTGCGCATCGGCGATCTCGAGCGCCTCCTGGCCGCTGCAGGCCTGAAGGACCGTGTAGCCGCGCGAGCCGAGCTCGCGGGCCCCGAGCGCGCGCAGCCCCTCCTCGTCCTCGACGAGGAGGATGGTGCCGTGGCCGGTGAGGTCGGTCGGCTGCACCTTCACTGCTTCCCTTTGCACGAGGGCCGCGGCCTCCTCCGCCGAAAGACGCGGCAGGAGGATCGTGAACGTCGTTCCCCTGCCGACCAAGCTCGTGCAGAAGACATAGCCACCGGTCTGCTTCACGATGCCGTAGACGGTGGCGAGGCCGAGGCCGGTCCCTTCGCCGACCGCCTTGGTGGTGAAGAAAGGCTCGAAGATCTTCTCCTTCACCTCGGGCGCCATGCCGTGCCCGGCATCATCGACCTCGATCGCGACATAGTCCGCCGGCACGAGAGTGGCCTCGCCGAGCCCGGCACATTCCGCGGCGGTGATGTTGCGGGTCCGGACGAGAATCTTCCCGCCTTGCGGCATGGCATCGCGAGCATTGACGATGAGATTGATCATCACTTGCTCGAACTGATTGAGGTCGGCCTTGACGCGCCAGAGATCGCGGCCGTGCCGGAGGTCGAGGTCGATCGTCTCGCCGACGAGCCGGCGCATCAGCATCTGCAGATCGGAGAGCACGTCGCCGAGCTGGAGCACCTGGGGCCGCAAGGTCTGGCGGCGCGAGAAAGCCAGGAGCTGCCGCACGAGGCCGGCGGCGCGGTTGGCGTTCTGCTTGATCTGCATGATGTCGTGGAAGGACGGGTCGGTCGCCCTGTGGTTCGCGAGCAAGAGGTCGGAATGGCCGATGATCACCGTCAGGAGGTTGTTGAAGTCGTGCGCGACCCCGCCGGCGAGCTGGCCGATCGCGTTCATCTTGGCGGCTTGGGCGAGATTGCGCTGGAGCGCGCGCTGCTCCGTGGTATCGAGAGCATAGATCGTGGCTTTGGAATTCTCGCCGTCGTCCGAGGCCGAGACGAAGAGGAGAGCCGAGCGCTCCCCCTCGCCGAGGAGACCGACCTCGACGGGAGGAATGTCGGACCGGCCTTCGACCGCGGCGGCAAGCGCCGTTGCCAGCGCCGGTCGATCCCGCTCGACGATCGCGGCCTCGATCGAGCCTCCGGCGCCGCCACCGCGGTGTGCCTCGGGAGCCAGGCGCGCGAACGCCCCATTGGATCGGGTGACGCGAAGATCCTTGTCGAGCATCGCGATCGCGACAGGCATGGCGTTGAAGACCCGCGCGAAACGGACCTGCGCCGCGCGGAGGTCCTCGCCGGGTTCCTCCCCCGCTGTGCGGTCGAGGACGAGGGTGCGAGAGGTTGCGGGCCTGCTGTCGGCGCCGAAGGTCACGCGATGGAGCAGCCGCACCGGCAAGATCTGGCCGCCGCGACGTCTCAGGCCGATGTCGAGCTGCTCCGTGCGCACCTCGCCCGGGGCCCCCGTGATCGACGCGAGCAGCAGAGCATCACCGCCGGCCACGAGATCGGCGAGCTTGGTGCTCCCGGCGCCGACATCGACGAGGTCATGGTCGAGCCAAGAGGCGAGCGTCGCATTCATGTAGGAGACGTCACCGTCGCGGTCGCTCGCCAGGAATCCCGCAGGCGCGTGATCGAGAAACTCGATCGCATGCTGCAATTCCTGGAATGCGGTCTCCTGCCGGTCTCGCTCGCGGGTGACATCGGCGATGATCCAGAGGCTCGCGCCGCGTGCGCCGGTCCGGGCGAGAGGTCTCACCTTGATGCGGTACCACCCCACCGCGCCTTCGCCCGAGAGCGGAGGGCAGAGGCGCAGCTCCTCGGCTCGGCTTCTCCCTTCGCGCGCGGCTCGAGCGAGCCGATAGATCGGTTCGGCCACATCGGGAATGCCGTGAAAAAGCCGGTCGACCGTGCGCAGCTCCGACGGATCCCGGGCGCTCGCCATCCGTCGGTAGGCAGCGTTCACGTAGAGGATGCGACCATCCACGTCGGTCACGATCATGCCATCCGGGGTCTCGTCGCAAATCTGCTTCGAGACACCGGGTCTCGCTTCCTTTCCGGCGACCTGCAGGATCCCGGCGGCGGCAGCGAGCACGGCAAAGGCGCCGACGACGGCCAGAAGCCCGACGAGGCCGGCCGAAAGATGCGTTGCGGCTTCCGGCGGCACGAGCGACCAGGCCGCGAGCAGCGCCGCGAGGACTGCCGCGACGGCCACGACGAGAATCGAGCCGTTGCCCTCGGCCGTCCTTTCGATCGTCGCAAAGCCGGGTTGATCGGTCATCGCCCATCCATCGAGATCGAGCACCGGCTCGTCGATCGGGCGTCGCTCCCACAGGATTCGATCGGAGGACGGCACCGGCATGCGATTGGAAGAGTTTGGTCGAATCATAAAAATTCTGTCAATGTTCGATGATCGACCCCGGAATATCTCCGGTTCGGCGCCTGGAATATTTCGAGCGGGCCGGAAAGCCGCTCGCATCGGGCTGGCGCGCCAACGCAAGTATGGTCGGCGGCGAGGCAGCGCGACGGACTCGGACTGCACTCTCGCGACCGGAGCGCGTCAGTCCGTGGCGGAGCTGCCCTTGGATTGAGCGATGGCGAGCCCGAGAACGATGGCGGCCAGGAGCGAGATCGCCGAGCCGAGCACCCCGACATTCGCGAAGCCGAGGATCGTCATCGTGGCGAGGCTCGCGGCGCCAGCCGCCGGGTAGGCGTAATCTCGGCCGCGGCGCAGCGCCCCGCGCAACAACCAGAGCATTGTGATCACCGCAGCGGCGACGACGAGCCAGAGCGCCGGGCGGCCGAGCTCGATCGAAACCTTCGCGGCCGCCGTCGCGGCATCGAGCGAAGCCGCTCCCGTGTCGCTCGGCCGATAGATGGGAACCAAGGACGCGAAGGTACCGGCCCCGGTTCCGGGCCAAGGCGCATCGGCCAGGATGCGTCGAGACAGATCGAGGGACAGCGAGCTCGCTTCGGCGAAGGCGAGCCGAGGGTCCGAGCTCGTTCCGGCGGCACCGACTCCGAGCGCAACGAAGATCACGATACCGGTCGCGCCGATCGCGACCGCCCCCCAGCGACCGAGGTCGAGCCGTCTGACGACGACGATCGCGGCGAAAGGCACGAGACCGCCCGCGGCGGCGAGGAGGAGCGCGCCCGAGCGGGCGAGGAGGAGCGCGACGAGAGAAACGAAAAAGGCGACGACCGCGACGATCGCCGTGACGCCGAGGCGGGATCGGTCGCGGCCGCGCCGTCGTCGCTTGTCGCGCTCGTAGGCGAGGGTGCCGCATGCCGCGGAAAGAACGAGCCCGAGGCAAGCCGCATCGAGGGCTTCGTCTCGCGCGGCGAATTCGCCGACACGGAGGAGAAGCACGTAGGTCACGACGGCGGCGAGCAGGGCGGTCGCGATCGTCGAGCAGACGAGGACGCTTTCCGCGCGCTCGCGATCGATCGTCACGGCCGCCGCGAGGAGGGCGGCTCCGACGAGCGCCACGACCTGGACCAGCACGACCGTCGTCGCTCCTACATCGACCGTGATCCTGCCGGCGATCGGATGCTGGAGGGCTTCCGCGGCGCTCAGCCAAACGGGGTGAACGAGCTCGGAAAGCCAGGCCAGAGGAGGAGCTTTCGAGATCGGCAGGGGCAGCGTCTGGACGAGGATCCACCCACAGAGGACGAGCGCTCCGACGACGAGCGGCCAGCCGAGCCCCCTGATGCGGCGGTAGTCGGCGGGGTCGATCCGCAGGGACACCACGACCAGGCCGGAGGCGACCAGGATCGGAACGAGGTTCGCCAGCACCCTCGCGTCGAGCGTCGCGACGAAGGGGCAGATGGCGACGAGGACGAGAACGATGGCGAAGGCGATGAACATGTCGAAGCTCGAGCGGAATCGAGAGGACCATTCGTGACGCTGTTCGGTCCGGCCACGAGGCGGGCCGTCGTCCATCGAGGCGGGCAGCCCGCAGCCGTCACGCCACGGCGAGCGTGCCGGGCCTCTCCTCGAGGTACCACCGGTAGACCGCGGCGATCCCTTGCTCGAGGCTCGTCTTCGGCTTCCATCCGAGCCCGGCCATACGGCTCGAATCCATGAGCTTTCGCGGCGTGCCGTCGGGCTTCGTCGGGTCGAACACGAGCGCTCCGGCAAAGCCGACGACGCGGCAGATCGTCTCAGCGAGCTCGGCTATCGTGACATCTGCCCCCGCGCCGCAATTGATCGGCTCGGCGCCATCGTAGCGATCGAGCAGGAAGACCACCGCATCGGCGAGATCGTCCACATAGAGGAACTCGCGACGTGGGGTGCCCGTCCCCCACACGACGGCCTCCCGCGCTCCGTCCAGCTTCGCCTCGTGGAACTTGCGGAGCAGCGCCGGCAGGACATGGCTCGTCGTGAGGTCGAAGTTGTCGTATCGGCCATAGAGATTGCAGGGCATGACCGAGATGTAGCGTCTCCCGTATTGCTTGCGATAGGCTTGGCAGAGCTTGATCCCGGCGATCTTGGCGATCGCATACCATTCGTTGGTCGGCTCGAGCGGCCCGGTCAGGAGGGCTTCCTCGGGGATCGGCTGCGGCGCGAACTTCGGGTAGATGCAGGAAGAGCCGAGGAACACCAACCGATCGACGTCCGCCTTGTGGGCCGCGTGGACGATATTCGTCTCGATCACGAGATTGTCGTAGAGGAAATCCGCGGGATAGGAATCGTTGGCGACGATGCCGCCGACCTTCGCGGCCGCGAGGACGATCGCGTCCGGGCGCTCCTTGGCGACAAAGGCCTCGACCTCGGGCTGCACGCGCAGATCGAGCCTGTCCCGGCCGATCGTGAGCACCTCCGCGTCCTCCGTGGCGAGCCGGCGAACGATTGCCGATCCGACCATGCCGCGATGTCCAGCGACCCAGATACGCCGCCTTGCCATGGTGCCTCCCGTGCGATGGGCCCGTGTCGTCGAGCCCAATCCGATCCGATCGAATCGGAAACCTGCTCTACCTTCCTGCTTTATCGCAATTTCGCGACACGAACCGGTGTTCGGCTCGGCGAAAATTGCGCTAGATCCGGCCTCGTTTCCTCATCACGACGAGATCGCTCGCCACCATCTCCGAAACGAGCTCCGGGAACGTTGTCTTGTGCCGCCAACCGAGACGCTCGCGTGCCTTGGTCGGATCTCCGAGGAGCAGATCGACCTCGGTGGGGCGGAAATAGCGGGGATCGATCTCGACGAGGCATTTGCCCGTCTTCGTATCCAGGCCGCGCTCGTCGATGCCCTGCCCCTTCCAGCCGATCGTGATGCCGATCTCGGCGAAGGCACGCTCGACGAGCTCGCGAACCGTGTGGGTCTCGCCGGTCGCCAGCACGTAGTCGTCGGGGTCCTTTTGTTGCACGATGAGCCACATGCCCTCGACATAGTCGCGCGCATGGCCCCAATCGCGCTTGGCGTCGAGGTTGCCGAGAAAGAGCTTCTCTTGCAGGCCGAGATGGATCGCCGCGACGGCCCTCGTGATCTTGCGGGTGACGAAGGTCTCCGCCCGGGTCGGGCCTTCGTGGTTGAACAAGATGCCGTTCGAGGCGTGCATCTTGTAGGCCTCACGGTAGTTGACCGTGATCCAATAGGCGTAGAGCTTGGCCGCAGCATAGGGAGAGCGCGGGTAGAAAGGGGTCGTCTCGCTCTGCGGGACGGCCTGGACCTTGCCGTAGAGCTCCGACGTGGAGGCCTGGTAGAATTTCGTCTTCTCGACGAGGCCGAGAATCCGGATCGCCTCGAGCAGGCGCAAGGTGCCGAGCGCATCCGAGTTCGCGGTATATTCCGGGGTCTCGAAGCTGACCTGGACGTGGCTTTGCGCCGCGAGGTTGTAGATCTCGTCGGGCTGGACCTCTTGCACGATCCGAATCAGGTTCGTCGCATCGGTCAGGTCGCCGTAATGGAGGAAGAAGCTGACATGCGACTCGTGCGGGTCGTGGTAGAGGTGGTCGACACGATCGGTATTGATCAGCGAGGCACGCCGCTTCATGCCGTGCACGATGTAGCCCTTGCCCAGGAGCAGCTCGGCGAGGAGAGCGCCATCCTGCCCGGTCGCACCCGTGATCAAGGCAACTTTTCTCGAAGACATTCGGAACTCGACCCTTTCGCGCTGCCGGAAGTGCTCGGAGCGGGCATCGGCGAGTCCCGGTACATCCGCTCGCGCGACGATCCTCTCGTCGGGACCGGCGCACGCGCCGGACGTGACCTATGCTCGCAGCACGGCACTGCCCGGCCTGCCGAGCCGACGGCATCCCAAGGCCGGCGAGATCTCACGTCGCGTCACGCAGTCTCGACGCGACGCTCGATCCGCTTCGCCGGACCATGCTCTCGGACAGCCGCCCCCGAGCTGTTGCATCGCAATAGCAGACCCTCTGTCGATTGACCAGATCCCTCACGAGCGGCGGGCGGATACGGCGGCGACCGCCCCTTGCGCCTCGGCGACGGCGACCGCCGTCATGTTGACGATCCCGCGCGTCGTAATCGAAGGAGTGAGGACATGGGCGGGCCGGGCCGCGCCGATCAGGATCGGCCCGACGGGCAGGCCATCGGCCATGATCTCCGTCACGGCGTAGGCCGTATTCGCCGCGTCGATATTCGGCAGGACGAGGAGATTCGCCTCGCCGGAGAGCCTCGACCCGGGGAAGATGCGGTCGCGGATCGCCTGCGACAGCGCGGTCCCCGCCTGCATCTCACCATCGACCTCGAGTTCCGGCGCGCGTCGGCGCAAGATGTCCAAGGCGTCACGCATCTTGAGGGCGGAGGGCGAATCCTCGGCGCCGAAATCCGAATGCGAGACGAGCGCGATCTTCGGCTCGAGCCCGAACCGGCGCACGTGGCAGGCACACATCAGCGCCATCTCCGCGATCTCGAAGGGCGCCGGATCCTGCCTCACATGCGTGTCGGTCAGGAACAGGACGCCCTTGCGGGTGATCATCAAGGTCATCGCGGAGAAATCCGTCGCGCCCGGCACGAGGCCGATGATGTTGCGGATATCGCGCAAGGCCGAGGAGAACCGCCCCTCGAGCCCGCAGAGCATCGCGTCGGCATCGCCCCGCACGACGGCGATCGCCGCGATCACCGTCGCGTTCGTCCGCACCAGGGTCCGCGCCGCGTCCGGCGTGATTCCGCGTCGTCCCGCGACCTCGAGGAGCGTCGCCACATAGTCACGATAGCGGGGGTCGTCCTGCGGATTGACGATCTCGAAATCCGTGCCCGGGCGCACCGACAGGCCGTAGCGCTCGAGCCGCGCCGCGACAACCGCGGGGCGACCGACGAGAATGGGCTTCGCGAGGCCCTCGGCGACGATCGTCTGCACCGCGCGCAGCACGCGCTCGTCCTCGCCGTCCGCGTAGACGACCCGTCTCGGATCGCGTTTCGCTGCTTGCATCAAGGGCTTCATGATGAAGCCGGAGCGGAACACGAACCGCGATAGCCTTTCCTCGTAGGCCGGGAAATCCTCGATCGGGGCCCTCGCGACGCCGCTCGCCATCGCCGCGCGCGCGACCGCCGGCGCGATGTGCAAGATGAGCCGCGGATCGAAGGGCGACGGGATGAGATTGTCCTTCCCGTACTGGCGCGCCTCGCCGCCATAGGCCCGTGCGACGACGTCGGACGGCGGCTCGTGCGCGAGCGCGGCGATCGCCTCGACCGCCGCGCGCTTCATCTCTTCGTTGATCGTCGAGGCGGCGACATCGAGCGCGCCGCGAAAGATGTAGGGAAAGCAGAGAACATTGTTCACCTGGTTCGGATGGTCCGATCGCCCGGTGCAGATCATCGCGTCGGGCCGTGCCGCGCGGGCAACCTCGGGCTCGATCTCCGGAACCGGGTTGGCGAGCGCCATGACGAGCGGGCACTCGGCCATGTCCTTCACCATCTCGGGCTCGAGCACGCCGCCGGCCGAGAGGCCGAGAAAGATGTCCGCGCCGCCGATCACGTCCCGCAGCGTGCGCGCATTGGTGTCGCGGGCATAGACCTCCATGCGGGGGTTCATCAGGGCCTTGCGCCCCGTGTAGACGACTCCTTCGATGTCGGTGACGAAGATGTTCTCGCGCCTTGCTCCGAGTTCGACCAGGAAGTCGAGGCAAGCGAGCGCCGCCGCGCCCGCCCCCGAGGTCACGATCCGCGCCTGCGGCAGCGTCTTGCCGGACAGCTCCATCGCATTGAGGATCGCCGCGGCGACGATGATGGCCGTGCCGTGCTGGTCGTCGTGAAAGACCGGGATCGCCATGCGCTCGCGCAAGCGGCGCTCGACCTCGAAGCACTCGGGCGCCTTGATGTCCTCGAGATTGATGCCGCCGAAGGTCGGCTCGAGCGCCGCGATGATCTCGACGAGCTTGTCGATATCGCTTTCCGCGATCTCGAGGTCGAAGACATCGATGCCGGCGAATTTCTTGAAGAGGACGGCCTTGCCTTCCATGACGGGCTTGCCGGCGAGCGGCCCGATATTGCCGAGGCCGAGCACGGCCGTCCCGTTGGTCACGACGGCGACGAGATTTTGCCGCACCGTAAGGCTCGCCGCGGCGGAAGGATCGGCCGCGATCTCGAGGCAGGCGGCGGCGACGCCCGGCGAATAGGCGAGCGAAAGGTCGTGCTGGGTGCCGAGCGGCTTCGTCGCCTGGATCTCGAGCTTTCCCGGCCGCGGCACACGGTGATAGGCGAGCGCGCTCGCCGCGAGGTCCGGCGGGACCGAGGCCATGAATCTGCCTTGGTGGGAGTTGGAGCCGCTCGTGTTGTTAGGCGGGTGCGCCGCCGAAGTCCATCGGCGAGACGCGACCTCGCGCGAGACCGATCGTCTATCGCGCGAAGATTGCCGTCTTGGAGCCGGCCATGATAGGTCATGGCCTCGGAGAAGGACCATGGGCGAGATACTCGAGCGGCCTCCGGCGCCGACGCGGCATCGCCTCGACGTCGATGCCTATTACAAGATGGCCGAGGCCGGCATCCTCGCGCACAGCGTGCGCGTCGAGCTGATCGACGGGGAAATCATCGACATGCCCGCGATCGGTAGCCCTCGTGCGCCGCTCCTCGTCCCCGACATCGAGATCGACGTCGCGATGCTCGTCACATGAGGCCGAAGACCGCGCCGTGATGCGAGACCCCGCTCTCGAGACGCCCGATGCCGGGGCCGTCCAGATCGTCCGTAATGTCGAGGACCTTCGGGCGCGGCTCGCCGCGTGGCGGCTGGGCGGGGCGAGGATCGCGCTCGTCCCGACCATGGGCGCACTTCATGCGGGTCATATGTCCCTCGTCACCGCGGCTCGCGAGAACGCCGACAAGATCGTCATGTCGATCTTCGTCAACCCGACACAATTCGCCCCGACGGAAGATTTCGCCGCCTACCCTCGCTCGCTGGAGGCGGACGCCGAGAAATTCGCTTCTGCCGGCGGCGACCTCGTCTTCGCTCCGGCGACCGAGACGATGTATCCCGAAGGCTTCGCCACCATGCTCGCGCCCGGCGGCCCCGCCGAGGCCGGGCTCGAGGACAAGTTCCGGCCGACCCATTTCGCCGGCGTCGCGACGATCGTCGCCAAGCTCCTCGTTCAGTGCCGGCCCGACGCCGCGGTCTTCGGCGAGAAGGACTATCAGCAGCTGATGGTGGTCGAGCGGCTCGTGCGCGACCTCGATTTCGAGACACGGATCGTCGCGGCTCCGATCGTCCGCGAGCCCGACGGCCTCGCGCTTTCGTCTCGCAACGTCTATCTCTCGGCCGACGAGCGCGCGCGTGCGCCGCGGCTCCACGCCGCGCTCGCCCGCTGCGCCGAGGAGATCCGCAAGGGCCGAGCGGTGGTCGCCGCGCTGAAAAGCGCCAAAGCCTTCGTGGGAACGGCGGGGTTCGTGACGGACTACCTCGAGGCCCGCCATGCCGAGACCCTCGCCGCGATCGATTCCGCGGCGGACGGGCCGATGCGCCTGCTCGTGGCCGCGCGGCTCGGCCGCACGCGGCTCATCGACAATCTTCCTGTGTGAAGCGAGGCGGCGCCGATGCCAAACGAGGAACGCATCGTTCGGGTCACGATCCGGGGCCTTGTCCAAGGCGTGGGCTTCCGGGCCTGGACTCAGATCGAGGCGGAACGGCGCGGGATCCGAGGCTTCGTCCGCAACCGCCTGAACGGCACTGTCGAGGCGGTCTTTGCCGGGCCGGACGAGGCGGTCGAGGCTCTCTGCGCGGCCTGCCGAAAGGGGCCGCGGCTGGCGGACGTCGAGTCCGTCGAGATCGAGGACGTGGATGCGAGCGCGCTCGACGGGCTCGGAAGCGGGTTCCGTCAGCTCGCGACCTTATGACTGCTCGTGCCGGCTCGCCTGGTCGCGGTCGCCATCCTTTCGAGACAGACGAAGCGGCGCATGTGGAAGACGAGATTCGTCGCCGGCTTCACGAGCTCCTTACGGAGGCGAGAGCCGCCGAGACCGGGGCGGCGTGGAGCGAAGGCGACACACGGAAGTCTCGAATCACTTTGCCGCTAGATCACGTTTCATGACTTTGGAGCGAATCGATCCAACGTCATGAAACGTGATCGATTCCAAAAGTTCAGAGCGGGATAAGCAGATAAGTTTACGCAATCTGCGTAAGCTCGATTGCGCAAGAAAACCGGTGTCCACTTTTCCTCGTCCCGCTCCAGTGGCGAATTGGCTCCCGGAGGTCGAGGCACTGAAGTTGCGCCTTGCGTTCCGCGAGGACCTGATGCGCCTTGGTCACGATTGAAAATCACATGCTGCGCGTCGTCTTTGCCGGCGGCGTGTTTTCCGCGAGCCCGAATCAGGCTAGACTCCGATCAGGATCGTCGCCTCCCGCGCGAGCCGTGTCGCCCCTTCCAGTACAAAGGAGAGGGCCATGCCCCGTCTTTTCACGGGCCTCGAGATCCCCGAGGATATCGCGACCGAGCTCGCCCTCATGCGCGGCGGCCTCTTCGGAGCGCGCTGGATCGATGTCGAGAACTATCATCTCACGCTTCGCTTCATCGGCGACATCGACGATTCCACGGCGCGCGACATTCATGCGACGCTCGAGCAGATCAAGCGGCCGCGCTTCACCGTGACACTCGAGGGGCTCGGCTCCTTCGGCGGCGCCAAGCCGCGCGCCATCGTGGCCAGGGCCAAGCCCGGCGAGGCGCTCGTCGAGCTCCAGGCGCAGCACGAGAGGCTGCTGCGGCGCCTCGGCATCGCGCCCGAGCCGCGCAAGTTCACGCCGCATATCACGCTGGCGCGGCTCCGCGCGGCCTCGAATGCCGCCGTCGCCGACTATCTCTCGGCCCGGGGCTTCCTCTCCAGGCGCTTCGAGGCCGAGCGTTTCGTCCTGTTCTCGTCGCGGGCCTCGACGGGCGGCGGCCCCTATGTGGTCGAGGCCGCCTATCCGCTCGGCTGAAGCTCTTCCACGGGCCGCGCGCGGACCACGCGGGAGCGGCGCCGCAAGATCATCGGCAAGCCGCCTTTCGGCCGAAGGGTGAGGTGCTGCACCGGGCGCACCTCGTGGCCGGGCTTCAGCTCCAGGCGGAACCGGAGCAGGATATTAGCGAGAACGATCGCCGCCTCCTGCAGCGCGAAGGCGGCGCCGATGCAAATCCGCGGGCCGACCCCGAAGGGCAGATAGGCGAAGCGGTCGATTCTTTCCCGCGCGCCCGGAAGGAAACGGCTCGGATCGAACACGTCGGGCTCGGTCCAGAGCCGACGGTGGCGATGCAGCACCCATTGAGGGACGATGACCAGCGTATCCTTGCGGATTCGGCGCCCGCAGAGGTCGTCCGGACCCTCTGCCTGCCGGCTCATGCTCGCGACCGGCGGATAGAGCCGCATCGCCTCCTCGAGGACAGCCCGGGTCTCGACGAGCTGCTCGGCCTGGACCTCGACGGGGAGAGCGAGCACGCGCGCCGCCTCCTCGGCGAGCCTCTCGTCCCATTCGGGCGATTGGGAGACGAGAAACAAGGCCCAGGTCAGGGCATTCGCGGTCGTCTCGTGGCCGGCACCGATGAAGGTCACGACATTGGCGCTCACCTCCTCGTTCGAGAGGCCTTCGCCGGTCTCGGGATCGCGCGCCTCGAGCAGGAGTGTGAGCAGGTCGTGCGGAGCTTCCCCTCGCGAGATCAACCGCTTGCGCCGAGCGACGAGGTCCTCGACGGCCTGTGCCATGAACTTTTGCGAGGATCGTGCGCGCAGCTTGCCGAGACGCGGCAGCCACGCCGGAAGGTCGAGGATGTCGAGCGGATCGACCCGCCATGCCGTCTCGAAGTTGCGCGAGATGGCAGCGGTGAAGTCCTCGGTCCCGCGACCGAGCCCGTCGGAGAACAAGGTGCGCCCGAGCACCTCGAGCGCGACGCCGGCCATGTCCTTCTGGGCATCGATCAGCCGCCCCTCGCGCAGGCGCAGCCATCGGGTGACGAGGTCCTCGGCGGCGACCGCCATCGCGGGCGCGAAGGAAGCGACCGTCCGCGGGGTGAAGAGCGGCGCCATGAGGCGGCGCTGCGTCTTCCATTGCTCGGCCTCGGCCTCGACGAGACCGTCGAGAAGCGCGGGTCCGATGATCCGCTTCTGCAAATCGTCCTTGCGGTAGTTCGCGGTATTTTCGACGAAGACGCGGCGGATGGCGGCGGGATCGGCGAGGACGGCGACCGTGCCGAGAACCGAGGGCGCGATCACGATCGGCTCCTCGAAATGCGCTTTCGTCCAGGTCGTGATCGGATTGTCGTGCAGCGCGACGATGCTCGCGAGAAGGCCGAGCGGCGCATCGCGCGGCACGGGGGCCGGCGGGCGCCACCTGACTCGGACCGCGGTCTCGCCATGGGTCATGCCCTGCCTCCCCGAGCTCTGGATGCCGGACTGCTTGCAGCCGGCGACAGCGCGTTATAGAACGCGATCGTCGCCGCGTCAGGCTCCCTTCGTCTAGCGGTCTAGGACGTCGCCCTCTCACGGCGAAAACAGGGGTTCGAGTCCCCTAGGGAGCGCCAATGGCATTTCGAAAGCCATATGGCATTGAGCCACGGGCCGATGCGCCCCTAGGGCCGGGGCGGGACCTTCGCCGATAGCGGCTTCGCGCGTCTCGGAGCGCGGCTCCTCCAATTGGCCTCTTGCCCCTCTCGCTCAGAGGCGACGACACTCTTCACGGCAAAATGTTTATGGCACCGTCAACTCTGCAGCTATAGGTCGACGCACCGGGCTCTAACTTCGCGGTCCGGTCTGCTGCGTACAAGAATCAAATATGGGAGGCGAACGCGCGATGGGTCTCGCCCGGAATCGATTTGTCGCTGGATGTCTCGCCGGCTCGATGCTCACGGCCCTCGTCTCGGCGCCGGCGGCCGAGCCCGCGAAGCCCGGCTTGTCTCCCGAGGAGACTTATACTCTCGCACGGGACGCCTACATCTACGCCTATCCGATCGTCAGCATGGACATCACCATGCGCCAGGCGACCAATGTGCCGGACGCGACCACGGTCAACCTGCGTGCGCCGATCAACCAGCTCGCCCACGCCCGCGCCTATCCGAAGGCCGACGAGAAGGACGTGGTGCGCTACAATTTCGACACGCTCTACTCCATGGCCTGGCTCGACCTCTCGTCCGAGCCGATCATCCTGTCGGTGCCCGATACCCAGGGTCGCTACTACCTCCTGCCGATGCTCGATATGTGGACGGACGTCTTCGCCGTCGTAGGCAGCCGCACGACGGGCACCAAGGCCGGGACCTATGCGCTCGTCCCACCGGGCTGGAGCGGGACCTTGCCGGAGGGCGTCGTGAAGATCGTCGCGCCGACGCCGATGGTCTGGATCCTCGGCCGGACCAAGACCGATGGACCCGCCGACTACGCCAATGTCCACAAGGTGCAAGACGGCTACAAGCTCACCCCCTTGTCGCACTGGGGCAAGGCTCATACGCCGCCGACGAAGCAGCCCACCGATCCATCGATCGACGACAAGACTCCACCATTGATCCAGGTCAACAAGCTCGACGGGGTCGCGATGCTCTCGCGCCTCGCGGAGCTGACGGCGAAGCATCCGCCCCATACGAATGACTATCCCATCCTGTTCCGTCTGCGTGCGCTCGGCATAGAGCCTGGCAAGCCCTTCGACGCGTCGAAGCTCTCTCCCGAGACGATCGCCATCATCGACAAAGCTGCGAAGGAGACGCTCGCGGACATGGCCGCCCAGATGACCAAGATGGGCGACAAGGTCAACGGCTGGAACATCGGGCGCGACACCATGGGCACCTATGGCACATGGTACTTGCGGCGCGCGGTCATCGCTCTCGGCGGGCTCGGGGCCAATCTCGTCGAGGATGCCATCTATCCCACGGCCTTCGTGGACGGCAACGGCGAGCCCTTGAGCGGCGCCGGCAAGTACGTGCTGCATTTCGAGAAGGGCAAGACGCCGCCGGCCAACGCCTTCTGGTCGATCACCATGTACGACAAGGACGGCTTCCAGATAATAAACCCGATCGATCGCTACGCCATCGGCAGCCACGACAAGCTGAAATTCAACGCCGACGGCTCGCTCGACCTCTATGTGCAAGCCGATTCGCCGGGCAAGGACAAGGAGCCCAACTGGCTGCCTGCACCGAAGGGCGCCTTTCAACCCACCATGCGGCTCTACTCGCCGCGGCCCGAGGTGCTCGACGGAACCTGGGAGCCGCCGCCCCTCGTGAAGGTCGAGTGAAGATGATCATCCGAGGTCCGACCGGGAGGAGCACAACATGAGACGCAGCATTCTAGCCGCCGCATGCGCCAGTGTCTTGGCCTGCATGCCGGCTGCGCACGGCGAGCCCGGCGTTTCGGCGGACGAGGCCCGCGAGATCGCGCGCGAGGCCTACATCTTCGCTTATCCTATTGTGCTGATGGAGGTCACGCGAAGGACGAGCACCAATGTCGCGGAGCCCCGGGGGCTCGATGCGCCGATCAACCAACTCGCCCACGCGCGCGAGTTCCCGGATCCCACGTTCACGATCGTCGTGCGACCGAATGCCGACACGCTTTATTCGGCTCTCACCTTCGATGTGTCCGCGGAGCCTCTGGTCGTCACCGTTCCCGATTCCGGCGGGCGCTACTACCTGATGCCGTTCCTGGACTATTGGACGGACGTATTCACCGTGCCCGGCAAGCGCACCACGGGAACGGGAGCGCAGACCTTCGCCATCGTCGGACCGCACTGGCAGGGAAGCCTGCCGAAAGGCGTCGAGCGCTACGACAGCCCGACGGCCTCGGGGCTCTTGATCGGCCGCACCCAGACCAACGGCAAGGCGGACTATGCCGCAGTCCACAAGTTCCAGGACGGCATGAAGGCCGTCCCCCTCGGTGCCTACGGCAAGCCCTACACGCCGCCCAAGGGCACGGTCAGGGCCGGCCAGGACACGAGCGCGCCGCCGGACCAGGTGGACAAGATGGATGCCGCGGCCTTCTACGCCATGTTCGCGGAGCTGATGAAGGCGAACCCGCCCCACGCCAACGACTATCCGATCCTCGACCGTATGAGGCGGATCGGCATCGTGCCGGGCAAGAGCTTCTCCCTCGCCGACCAGCCGAAGGAGATCCGAGATGCGCTGACGGCTGCGCCCGCGACAGCGCTGCAGCAGATCAAGACCGCATGGACGACGTCGGGCGTCCTGCAGAACGGCTGGCGCACCAATCTGACCGCCATCGGCACCTACGGCGCGGACTATCTGCACCGGGCCGGCGTCGCCTATGCGGGGCTAGGTGCGAATGTTATCGAGGATGCGGTCTATCCGACGGCCTTCGCCGACGCCGACGGCAAGCCGTTCGACAGCGCCAAGCGCTATGTCCTGCACTTCGGCCAGGACCAGATTCCACCGGTCCGCGCCTTCTGGTCGCTCACGATGTACGACGAGCGACAGCTCTTCGCCGCGAATCCGATCGGCCGATATGCGATCGGCGATCGCGACAAGCTTTCGTTCAATCCCGACGGCTCGCTCGAGCTCTACATCCAGCGCGAGTCGCCGGGCAAGGACAAGGAATCGAACTGGCTGCCGACGCCTGCGAGCGGGGCGTTCACGATGAACCTGCGGCTCTACTGGCCGAAGGCCGAGGTGCTCGGCGGCGCCTGGGCGCCGCCGCCTGTGAAGCGTCTGGAGTGAGGACCACGGGCGGAAGACCGAGAAGGTCATCGTGTCGGTCGAGGGCGGCCAGAACGCGTCGGATAGCTTTCCGGGCGAGCGAATGTCGCGGACTTGGAGCGGCTCGGCATTACACTAATTCCAGACGCACCTTGCGCCCGACGATCTCTGCGGCGCGCTGCAATGTGGAGAGTGTCACGTTGCCGTTCTTGGGATCGAGCAGCCTCCCGACCTGGCTGCGGCTCGTTCCCATCCGCTCGGCGAGCTGCGTGCGGGATATCCCCTGATCTTTCATCGCTTTCTCGATCTGCCAGGCGAGCACTTCCTTGATGGCGGTCGCCTGAAATTCCTCGAGGACTCCGTCCTCGGCGAGCAGATCGTCGAGTGTCGAAAGATCGGCGGCATTGCGTGGGACGTTGCTGTGCATCGTCATTCGTCGTCGCGCTCGAATTCCCGCTTGCGTTTCAGTGCCAGCGCAATTTCAGCCGCTGGCGTCTTTTGCGTCCCCTTGATGAATGCTTGCAGAGCCACGATCCGATCGTCCGTGCAGCAGTACAACACCCGCGCGATACGATTGCCGTCCAAATCACTTCGCACTTCCCAGAGGCCTTGCCCGAGCGATCGGCGGAACAGCATGCCGACGGGCCAGCGGAATTGCACTCGCATGAGGTCTCGACCGATAGCGTCGCGGTCGTCGCGGTCGAGGTTTTTCAGCCAGGCCCGCACCACTTCCGTCCCGGCGGCCGTCCGACAAAAAGACAACCGGGATCTTGGGCGGTTGTCCGGACATTAGGCCTCGTCTATAGGGCAGGCCGCACCATAAATAGTACATGCGAGGACGGTCGCCAAGGCAGGCGCCTCGTGGTCGGCGAGTCCTGCACAACCTCACTCCCGCCACGATCGCGGAGTCGGCTGCCGTCTCCTCGAGACGATTCGCGATTCCCCGCCCTCCCGGAACGAAAGCCCATGCAAAAACACGTCGCCGTGCTGATGGGAGGCCTCTCGGCCGAGCGTGAGGTCTCGCTGCGCTCCGGCGAGGCCGTCGCCGAGGCCCTCGAAGCGCGAGGCTTTCGAGTGACCCGCCTCGACGTCGATCGGCATGTCGCGGAGGTCCTCGCGACGCTCGCCCCGGATGTCGCGTTCAACGCGCTGCACGGACGATTCGGCGAGGACGGGATCATGCAGGGCATCCTCGAGATGCTGCGCATTCCCTATACCCATTCTGGCGTGCTCGCCTCCGCGCTCGCGATGCGCAAGGACCGCGCCCGCGCAATCTTTCGCGCCGCCGGCGTGCCCGTGGCCGAAGGGGTGACGACCGATCGCCTGACCGCCGGCAAGGCCCATGTGCTGCCGCCGCCCTATGTCGTGAAGCCGCTCAGCGAAGGCTCGTCATTCGGCGTGATGATCGTTCGGGAGGATCAGGCCCATCCGCCGCAGGAATTGACCCGTGACGACTGGGCCTTCGGCGACGAGGTCCTCGTCGAGAAATATGTCGGAGGCCGCGAGCTCACCTGCGCCGTCATCGGCGGCAAGGCCTATGACGTCATCGAGATCAAGGCCGCGGACGGGGGCTGGTACGATTACGAGGCGAAATATGCGCCGGGCGGCTCGATCCACGTGCTTCCGGCAAATCTTAAAGGAAATATTTACCAAACCATTCGAGACTTGGCCGTAGTGGCGCACGAGGCACTCGGCTGTCGCGGGGTGAGCCGGACCGACTTCCGCTACGACGATCGGCCCTCGGGGACGGGGGACCTCGTCGTGCTCGAGGTCAATACCCAGCCCGGGATGACCGAGACCTCCCTCGTGCCCGAGATCGCCGCCCACGCCGGCATCGGATTCGGTGAGCTTGTCGAATGGATGGTCGAGGACGCTTCCTGCGATCGGTGACGACGCTCGAGACGCGATTCGCGCCGGCGCCGGCCTTTGCGCCGACGATCCGCGGCGGGCGCCGCAGCAAGGCGCCGCGGGGGCCCTCCCGCAAGCGGCAGACCTTGCTGCACCGCCTCCTCGATCGCTTGGCGGGTCCCGGCACCGGCGCCGCCCTGGCGATTGCTGTGCTCGGCGCAACCGGCATCTACGGCGCCGTCCGCGGCGGCCATTACGATCGCTTCATCGCGGCGGAAGGAACCCCAGGGGATGTGCTCGCCAGGGTGCTCGGCTTCGGCATCGAGACGATCATGATTACAGGGCTCGAGGAGCTCGACGAGGCGAGCGTCCTCGCCACGGCGGAAATTTCTCCGCGCAGCTCGCTCGCGTTCCTCGACGCCGGCCAGGTCCGCGAGCGGCTGGCGTCCATCCCCCTCGTCAAGGAGGCAGCGGTCGCCAAGCTCTATCCGGACCGGCTCCTGATCACGGTCGAGGAACGCCGGCCCTATGCGCTGTGGCAGAAGGACGGCGAGGTCCGCGTCGTCGCCGCCGACGGCACGCCGCTCGACGAGATGCGAGGGCCACGGTTCGCGCATCTGCCCCATGTCGTCGGGCCCGGCGCCAACGAGAGGGTTGCGGAATATGCCGCGATCCTCGAGGCCGCGGGAGAGCTGCGCGAGAGGATCCGTGCCGGCATCCTGGTGTCGCACCGGCGCTGGGTCTTGAAGGCGACCAACGGCCTCGACATTCATCTGCCGGAGACGAACCCCCACGCCGCGGTCGAATCGCTCGCCGAGCTGCAGCGGTCGTCCGGCCTCCTCGACAAGGATGTCCTGTCGCTCGACCTGCGCCAGCCCGGCCGGGTCGTGGCGAAGCTCAGCGAGGCGGCCTCGACGGCGCGTGCGGAAGCCGTCGCACATAAAGGCAAGGGGAAAGGCGGGCAGACGTGAGCCGGCCGAGCCTTCCTCCGAGGTTGCGCCCCTTGGCGGGCAAGCGCAGCGCGATCCTCTCGGCGCTCGACGTCGGGACCTCGAAGATCGTCTGCCTCATCGCGCGGCTCGATCCGAGCGAGACCTCGACGACGCTGCGCGGACGCACCCATCGCTGCCGCATCCTCGGTATCGGGCATCAATGCTCGCGCGGGATCAAGGGCGGCGCCGTCGTCGATCTCGATGCCGTCGAGACCGCGATTCGCCTAGCCGTCGATGCCGCAGAGCGCATGGCCGGGGTCGAGGTCGAGAGCGTGATCCTGAACGCGACGGGCGGACGGCTCGGCTCCCAGCGTTTCGAATCGAGCATTCCGATCGTCGGCAACACCGTCACCGAGGCCGACGTGCACCGCGTGCTCGAGGCCTGCACCTCTCTCGGAGGTCGCGACGGCCGCGCCGTGGTCCATGCCCTGCCGATCGGCTTCTCGGTCGGCGAGACGCGGCATATCCAGGATCCGCGCGGCATGATCGCCGACGAGCTCGCGGCGCAGATGCACGTGCTCAGCGCCGACGCGGCCGCCGTCCGCAACCTGATGCTCGCGGTCGAGCGCTGCCATCTCGGCGTGGAAGGCATGGTTGCGACGCCCTATGCCGCCGGGCTCTCCGTGCTCGCCGACGACGAGGCCGAGCTCGGCACGGCCTTGGTCGATCTCGGCGCGGGCACGACCTCGGTCAGCGTCTTCTCCGGCGCGGCCCTCACCTTCGTCGATGCCTTCGCGGTCGGCGGCAACCATGTCACGACCGACATCGCGCGCGGCCTCGGGATCAGGCTCGCCGATGCCGAGCGGCTGAAGACGCTCTACGGAGCCTGCCTCTCGTCGGTCTCGGACGAGCGCGAGACCATCGCGGCGGTATCGACCGGCGACGATGCGGAGCGGCCCACACATCTCCCCAAGGCGCAGCTCATCGCGATCATCAGGCCCCGCGTCGAGGAGATCCTCGAGCTCGTGCGGGACCGCCTGAAGAGCTCGGGGCTCCCGGCCCATGCCGGGCGCCGTCTCGTGCTCACCGGCGGCGCGAGCCAGCTGACCGGGATGCAGGAAGCCGCGAAGCGGATCCTCGGCGGGCGGGTCCGGATCGGCCGGCCGCTCGGGATCCACGGGCTGCCCGAGGCGGCGAAGAGCCCCGCCTTCGCGGCCTCCGTCGGCCTGCTCGTCTATCCGCAGGTGAGCGGCAACGAGCATTTCCGGCCACAGCGCCGGCCCGAGCCGGAGCGCTCCACGGCGGAGGGGTACCTCGGCCGGGTCGGGCGGTGGCTCAAGAGCAGCTTTTGAGGGTTCGTGCATCGAGACGAGGCGCGGCGGCCTCGTGCGGTGCAAGGAGCAAAACGTAGCAGGAAGCAACGAGCGCCCCTCGACGGCGCTCCGACGTCGAGAGGCCAGACGATGACGATCAATCTCAAGGCACCAGAGCTCAGGGAACTCAAGCCGCACATCATGGTATGCGGGGTCGGCGGCGCCGGCGGCAATGCGGTCAACAACATGATCGTCTCGGGCCTGATCGGCGTCGAGTTCATCGTCGCCAATACCGATGCGCAGGCTCTGACCTCGTCGAAGGCCGAGCGGATCATCCAGATGGGCCTCCAGGTGACCGAGGGGCTCGGCGCCGGATCGCAGCCCGAGGTCGGCCGCGCGGCGGCGGAGGAAGCGATCGAGGAGATTAGGGATCATCTCTCCGGCGCCCACATGGTCTTCGTCACCGCCGGCATGGGCGGCGGCACCGGCACCGGCGCGGCGCCGGTCATCGCGCGGGCCGCGCGCGACATGGGGATCCTCACCGTCGGCGTGGTGACGAAGCCCTTCCAGTTCGAGGGTGCCCGCCGCATGCGCGTCGCCGAGATGGGCATCACCGAGCTGCAGAAGGCGGTCGATACGCTGATCATCATCCCGAACCAGAACCTGTTCCGCATCGCCAACGAGAAGACGACCTTCGCGGACGCCTTCGCCATGGCCGACCAGGTGCTCTACTCGGGCGTCGCCTGCATCACCGATCTCATGGTGAAGGAAGGCCTCATCAACCTCGACTTCGCCGACGTGCGCGCGATCATGCGCGAGATGGGCAAGGCGATGATGGGGACGGGCGAGGCCTCGGGCGACAAGCGCGCGATGATGGCCGCCGAGGCCGCGATCGCCAACCCGCTGCTCGACGAGGTGTCGATGAAGGGTGCGCGGGGGCTCCTCATCTCGATCACGGGCGGCAACGACCTCACCCTCTACGAGGTGGACGAGGCGGCCGGCCGGATCCGCCAGGAGGTCGACGAGGACGCCAATATCATCCTCGGCGCGACCTTCGATGCGAGCCTCGACGGAATCGTGCGGGTCTCCGTGGTGGCGACGGGCATCGACCAGCCGCCGAACATCCAGGAGCTCACCGCGGCCGAATCGCGGATCACCGAGGTCGCGAACCGGCTCAGGGCCCAGACCGCGACGCGGCCGATCGACACCGCCCAAGCCGCCTACCTCGCCGGCGGCGACGGCTTCGGCGTGGAGCAGCTCGATGCGCGCCGGGAGGCGCGCCACGACAAGCGGGTGCCGCAGGCCCCGGCGCAGCCCTATGCGGTCCAGGGCGGGCGGAGCGAGCAAGGCGCCGTCGCGCAGGAAAGCTTTGCGGACACCCACCACTCCTATGCCGAGGGCGCGCCGCGCGAGCCTCAGCACGGCGACTATTACGAGCAGGGTCCCTTCATTCCGGGGCCGCCCGAGCAGCCGATCCGGCGCCAGCGCATGCCGCAGATCGACGATTTGCCGCTGCCCGGCCAGAACCAGCTCCGCGCCCGTCGCGGCGAGGCCCCGCAGCAGCACCCCGAGGCCAAGCAGCGCCGCTCGCTGCTCGAGCGCCTCGCCTCCTTCGGGGCGAGCCGTCACGAGGAACCCGGCCCGCATCCGGATGGACGCGAGAGATTCGCCCCCGCACCGCAGCGGCCGCAGGCGCCGGGCCCGGTTCATGTCGAATATGCCGGCAAGCCGCGGTCCTATCCGGCCGCGCCGCAGCCCGCCCGGGCGACGGAGACCCACGCCCGGCCGGCGGCCTATCCGGTGCGGACCATCGAGGAGGACCAGCTCGAGATCCCGGCGTTCCTGCGCCGCCAGTCGAGCTGAGGAGCACGAAGCGGGCAATACCCCATCGACCGTGCGTGGGGGCACGAGAGCAAGCAGGCCCGTCGAATCGGCAAAGTAAAACGGAAAAGACGGCTCGCGCATGATCCTGCGCGAGCCGTCTTTTTTTTCAGGCCGCCAGCGGATGCGCCGCCCTCAGATGCAACGCCCGATCCGGGTTGACGGCCAAGAATCCAACGATGTTTTACGGAATAACCTCATAAGAGCCGCGCGGGCCGAGCATCCGCTTCAGGCTCTTCGTCTCGGTGCCGGTCACCTCAATGAGCTTCCCGAGCCCTTGGTCGTATTGATGTAGTCGCGCAGGATCGCCTTGCCGACATCGACCAAGCGCGACAGGAGACCTCGACGGCTTTGCCGTCGGCTACGCGCGAGTCTCGATCTCGCTTCCGAAAACCCGCTCGAGATCGATCGTGCGAACCAGCATGGCCCGGCGCGGATCGAAGGGCAGGTCGCGAAAACCCCATCGTGCGTAGAAGCCACGCACATTGTCGTAGAGCGGATGCATGACGACCCCGATGCTGCCGACGCTCTTTGCAGCGCGTAGCGCCGTCCTCAGTGCAAACATCAGCAAGGACGTGGCGTGCCCTTGTCCCTGATACTCCTTGTCCACCGCGAGCTGGCCGAGCAGCGTCACGGGCAGCGGATCGGGGCGGTTGCGTTGCTGTGGTTGCGGAAGAAAGGCGCGCTCGATCTGCGCGGCGCTCAACGTGACGTATCCGACTATTTTTCCCGATGCAGCATCGGTGAGGACGGAGACCCGTGAAGCTCCGCTCACATGATTGGCCCAGGCGTGACGGCGGAACCAGAGATTGAGGGACTCCCGCCCGCAATCGAAGAGAATGCGATCGTCGCTCTCGGCGAGAGGACGCGGCGGCATGACCGCCACAAGTCACTTTTCCCAGGAGGGAGTGCGATGCGCGAGATCGGCGAGGCCAGGGATCACCTCGGCCGGGCGGTTGATCCAACCCTCGAAGGCTTCCCAATCCTCGGCCGGAATGGTGACGACGGTACGGCCCAGCACCTCGATCTCGGCGGCTTCGAGGGCCTTTCGGCGCACGAAGTCGCTGAGATTGGTGTGCGCCTGCTCTGCCGCCGCTTCGAGGAGGCTGCGTTCGTCGGGGCTGACCCGAACGCTCAGGATCGAGGTCGTACTCGATGGGTTCGACATGCGTATGACAATAGCATACGGCGCCGAGTTTTCAACCCCGCGCCCCAGCGAACGTTAGGTCGCCTCGAAAAAGGTCGCGAGGGATACGCCACGAAAGCCTCGGCCGGAGCGCCTTGATTTGGCGCAAGCCGAATCCGTGTTCCTGGGGTAACGAGGGTGCGACGCCCGCTCCGGAACACCACCATGCCCGACGATCACGCTTCCGACCCCCGAAAGACCAAGACCCGCGCCTGGTTCGAGGCGCTGCAAGAGCGGATCGTCGCCGCTTGCGAGGCGCTCGAGACCGAAAGCCAGGGTCCTTTCGCGGACGCCTCCGCCGCAGCCGGCCGCTTCACCGTGACCCCATGGCAGCGGACGGAGGGCGGCGGGGGCCGCATGGCGGTTCTCTCCGGCCGCGTCTTCGAGAAGATGGCCGTCCATACCTCGACCGTGTTCGGGACCTTCCCGGCCGAGTTCGCGGGCCAAATTCCCGGCGCCGAGGCCGATCCGAGGTTCTGGGCCTCGGGGATCTCGCTCATCGCCCACCCCTGGAACCCGAATGTGCCGACCGTCCACATGAACACGCGCTTCGTCGAGACGACGAAGGCCTGGTTCGGCGGCGGCGCCGATCTCACGCCCCTTCTCGACCGGCGCAGGGTGCAGACCGACCCCGACGCCAAAGACTTCCATGCCGCGATGGAGCGCGCCTGCACTCCGCATGCGGGCGTCGCCGACTATGCCCGCTTCAAGGCCTGGTGCGACGAATATTTCTTCCTGAAGCACCGGGGCGAGCCGCGCGGCATCGGGGGAATCTTCTACGATTATCTCGACTGCCCGGCCGAGGACGAGGCGCGGTTCTTTGCGCTCTTCGCCTTCACCCGCGCCGTGGGCGAGGCCTTCCTGTCGATCTATCCGGAGCTCGTCCGCCGCAACTTCGGCTCGCCCTGGACGGAGGCCGACCGCGACGAGCAACTCGTGCGGCGCGGCCGCTACGTCGAGTTCAACCTGCTCTATGATCGCGGCACGATCTTCGGGCTGAAGACCGGCGGCAATGTCGAGGCGATCCTATCGTCGCTCCCGCCCGTCGTGAAATGGCCGTGACTTCTGTGCACCCGAGGTTATGAAACATATCTGTCACGGGCCGTGTCTAATGCTGCCCGGTCGAACGGGAGCGATTCCCCCCTCGAGGAAGGTAGATCCATGACCGAAGACGCTTCAGCCCCCTTTCCCTTCGAGCCGGGCGACGTCGTGAAGCTGAAATCCGGAGGGCCTTCCATGACGGTCGTCGCGGTGAAGAGCGACGGCGTGCACTGCCTGTGGTATGCCGACATGGCGGACGAGGTGAAGACCGCTGTCGTTCCCGCGATCTGCCTCGAGCTCTCGGACGACGATCTCGACGATGACGATGATGACGACGACGATGACGATGACGACTGAGGGTGCTGCGCCTTTGGTTCACACGAGGGCGAAGGCCGCGGCATAATTTTCGGGGACCTCGAGCCTTTCGAGCGAAGCTCCGGCGAGGCGCCTTGCGAAGCTTTGCGTCTCCGGCAGGACGGAATAGGCCTCTGCCTTCGGTGCGACGGAAAATTCCTGCAAGCCTTCGCCGATGCCCGTCCCCAGGGCTTTCAGAAGCGCTTCCTTCCCGGTCCAGATCGCAAAGAAGGCGCGCTTCTGCTCGCCCGGCGCCAGCGCGACGAGCGCACGATGCTCGCGGGCGCTGAAATAGGCCTCGGCGATCCCGTGCATGTCGGAGATGTCGCGGGTCCATTCGATATCGACGCCGATCGGGCGCTGGCGCGAGATCCCGATCAGCCCGAGCGACCCGGAATGCGAGACATTGAAGAAGGGCCCGTCCGCGTTCGCGAGGCAGGGCTTACCGTGCGGCCCCATCGTGAGGACGAGAGCTTCGGGCGCGCGGCCCGTCGCCGCGCCGAGCAAGGAGCGTAGGGCGGCGCGCGTCAGCGCGAAGCGCAACCGGTCCGCTTCGCTCCGGAACCGCGCCGCCCGCGCCTGCTCCTCGACCGAGAGGGCCGCGAGGACCTCGGATGCGCCGGGCGCCTCCGCCGCTACGTCGAGGAGCCGCAGCGTCACGCCGTCGTGGCGCGTCGAGAGCTCGCGCCACGAGAAGGGCGCGCCCGGCGAGGTCGGCGACTCGGGCATGGTGTTCGAGGTCCTCGGACCGGTCGAGATGTGCTGATCGGATTAACGCCGATTCAAGGGCGTGGTGCTAGCCTTCCGGCCGTCTTGTCGCACGCCGATTGCCGCCATGATACTCTGGACTCGGAGAAAGCCTGCGGACTTTGCCGAGGTCTTGGCAGAGCTCGAGCGCGCGCAGGCGCCTGAACCGTCCACGCGGGGCCACCCGGACCCCGCAGACGACCGGCCGTCGGCCGGCGCTGCCGAGACTGCCCCAAGTCCCGTAAGCTCCCCTGCACGGTCGGGGACCCGCCTCGCACGCCTCCTGCCCGGCTTCCCTTGGCGAAGGCTGCGGGCCAGCGAAGTTCCGGACGCGCATGCCGCTGCGGCCTATGCCCAGGAGGCAGCCGAGCGGCCATTGCCCGACGAGCCGCCACCCGTCGCACCGCAGCCGCTTCCACGGAGCCTGCCGAAATCCGAGAACGAGGTGATCGCAGAAGAGCTGGGACTCGGCCGCGCCCTCGGCAAGGCCGAGCTTCTCGAGCTCCGGCGCGAGTTCGCGCGGAAGAACCACCCGGATCGCTGCCCGCCGGCGAAACGCCCTCGCGCCGCGCGGCGCATGTCGATTGCGAATATGCTCATCGACGCCGAGCTGAAGCGGCTGCAGCGGCAGTAGGGCACCGCACTTCCCCGACAGCGAGACACAAGTCCGCGAGGTCCCGTCGCGCGAGCTGTGGACCCCAACCGATCTCGAGCTATGTTCCGGACAGAAGACAGCGAGCAGGCATGATCGGTGCGCGCCCTTCCCTCGAAAGCCTCGCCGGAGCCGTCGCGGATCCTTTCGGGGCGGACGGCGTCGAACGGCCGCTGCCGCCGGTCGACAGCTGGAACCCGCCCGATTGCGGCGCCATCGACATGAGGATCGCCCGCGACGGGACATGGTACTACAAGGGGAGCGCGATCCAGCGGCCCGCGCTGGTACGGCTCTTCTCGACCATCCTGCGCAAGGCCGGCGCGCGCTACGAGCTCGTCACGCCCGTCGAGCGCGTGGGCATCGTCGTCGAGGACGTGCCGTTCCTCGCCGTCGAGATGGCGGTCACGGGCGAGCCCACGGCGCCGAGCCTCTGGTTTCGCACCAATGTCGGGGACAGCGTGAGGATCGATGCGGAGCATCCCTTGAGCTTCGAGACAGGCGACGCCGGCGGCCTCGTGCCCTATGTCCTCGTGCGCGGAAACCTCCTCGCCCGCGTCACCCGCGCGCTTACGTTCGATCTCGTGGCGCGGGCTACCCTGCACGAGCACGAGGGCGGGTCCTGGCTCGGAATCGTCTCCGCGGGCACCTTCTTCCCCATCGCTGCGGCCACAGCGGAGACCGCCGATGCCGGTCCCTGATCTCGCCGACGAGCCGTTCGCCCCGGCTCGGGTCTTCGCTGCGGTTCGGGCGCGGCTATCCTGCGCAACGGCCGCCGAGATCGCCGAGGGCTTCGATCCGGCGCGGCTCGGTGCCCCGCCTCGGCCGGCGGCGGTCCTCGTCGGGCTCGTCGCCCATCCAGGCGAGGTGAGGGTCCTGCTCACCCGCCGCTCGTCCGCGCTCCGAGTCCATTCCGGCCAGATCGCCTTTCCGGGCGGACGCATCGAGGGAACGGACGAGAATGCGATCGCCGCGGCGCTGCGCGAGGCGCGCGAGGAGATCGGGCTCGACCCCGGTCATATCGAGCCGCTCGGCGTCCTCGGCGCCTATGTGACCGGCACGGGGTTCCGGATCGTCCCCGTCGTCGCGAAGGTCGCCCCCCCTTTCGCGCTCGCGCTCGATCCTCACGAGGTCGAGGACGCGTTCGAGGTCCCCTTCGCCTTCCTCATGAATGCCGAGAACCACACGCTCGTCGAGCGCGAGATGGACGGCGAGATGCGCGCCTTCTATGCGATGCCCTATGGCGAGCGCTATATTTGGGGCGTGACGGCGGGAATCCTGCGCAACCTGTACGAAAGGCTCTATGGCTAGGCAGGTATCTCCCGCAACGGAAGCCCGTCGATCTTCTCGTCCTGTCGCATTTTCGCAGCTCGCTGGCGATGTTTCGCAACAGCGACATCGAAATGCGAACCGATGTCCACTTCGCTGGAAAATGCTCCCATGTGGCGCGCTGTCCTCGAGCCTTTGGCGTTCTTTCTCTCGCCCTTCCTGGCCTACGGGCTCTATCTCGGCCTGCGTCGGCGCTATCCCCTCGCGGCGGACCATTGGTCGCGCGGGGCGCTCTCCACGCTCGGGCTGATCGGCCTCGTGATCGCCGCGGTCGGGATGCTTCTCCTCGGCGTCTTTGCCGAGCGCCATTCCGGCGGCTATGTGCCGGCCCATATCGAGAACGGCAAGCTCGTTCCCGGGCGCATGCAGTGAGCGCCCCGGCGGTGGCGCATGCACTGCCGCCTCCCGTCGTCGCGCCTCCCGCGGTCGCGGCCCTCCTGCGTGACGAGGGCCTCGCTCGGATTTTCGCGGCGCTCGACGACGGCACGGACGAGACGAGGATCGTCGGCGGCGCCGTGCGCGACGCCCTGCTCGGCCGGCCGGTCCACGAGATCGACCTCGCGACGACGCTTCCGCCCGAGACTGTCGTCGCGCGGGCGGAGGCCGCCGGGCTTCGGGCGGTCCCGACCGGCTTCGCGCACGGGACGGTGACGCTCGTCGTGGGCGGGCGGGGCTTCGAGGTCACGACGCTCCGCGAGGACATCGACACCGACGGCCGCCATGCCACGGTGCGGTTCGGCCGCGATTTCGCGGCGGACGCCGCGCGGCGCGATTTCAC
Organism: Beijerinckiaceae bacterium; assembly: GCA_024304885.1. Classification (GTDB taxonomy): domain Bacteria; phylum Pseudomonadota; class Alphaproteobacteria; order Rhizobiales; family Beijerinckiaceae; genus Methylocapsa. The sequence continues at coordinate 431,820 of JALJOM010000003.1, read as the reverse complement.
GATCAACGCGCTCTATCTCGGCCACGACGGGGCGCTCCACGACTATGTCGGCGGCCTCGCGGACCTCGCCGATCGGCGCGTGCGCTTCATCGGCGAGCCGTCGCAGCGCATCCGCGAGGACTATCTCAGGATCCTGCGCTTCTTCCGGTTCTCCGCAGCCTATGGGGAAGGCACGCTCGACCCCGCCGGGCTCCTCGCCGCGCTGCGCGAGCAGGGCGGCCTCGCCCGCCTCTCGCCCGAGCGCATCCATGCCGAGCTGCGCAAGCTCCTCGTCGCGCGGCGCACCGTGGACGTCGTCGAGGTCATGAGCGAAGCGGGGCTGCTCGGCCCGCTACTCGGGTCCGTGCCGAACCCGGCCCGCCTCCGTCGTGTCACCGAGATCGAAGCCGCGCAACCGCCGGACCCGCTGCTGCGGCTCGCGGCCCTCTGCGTGCTCGTCGGCGAGGACGCGGACCGGCTTCGCGAGCGGCTTCGGCTCTCGAATGCCGAGCACCGCCGGCTCGAAGGCGCCGCGGCGGCCTCGATCGCGCTGCATGGGACAAAGGCGCCGCCGGATCGTCTCGGCTTGCGCAGACTCCTTTACCGCTATGGTCGGCAAGCCACCTGCGACGCGCTCGTGCTGGCGGAAGCGGATGTGCTCGATCCTTGCGCCGAGGCTTGGAACGAGGCCCGCGCCTTCGCCGAGGAGACGCCGATCCCGCGCCTGGCCGTCACGGGCGCGGATATATTGGCATGTGGTGTCGCGAGCGGGCCCGCCGTCGGCCTCGTCCTGAGGCGAGTGGAGGCATGCTGGGCCGAGGCCGGGTTTCCCGACGATCGCGACCTCGCTCTCCGGATTCTCGCAGAGACGATCTCGGACGAGGGCCGGCCGTCGAGCGGCTCGGCCCGGGAAAGGTGACGAATAGCGGCGATTACCGCATGATGCCCGGCTGCTTCGGCGGCCCGTCGAGGTAGTTCGGCTCGATGCCTTCGATGTCGATCATGACGGCGCCGTCCTCGATCTTGACCGGATATTCGGCGAGCGCGCAGGGCTTGCCCTTGATGCATTTTCCGCTGGCGCCGTCGAAGACCCATTCGTGATGGCGGCACTCGAGGCTCTTGCCGTCGAACCTCGCATCCATCAACGGTTCCTTGGCATGGGGGCACAAGCCTTGGAAGGCGCGGATCTCTCCGCCGTCCGGCCAGATGATCATGCACAATGTGCGGTTCACGACCGCGACATCGGTTTTTCCTTCGATCAGCTCGGAAAGATCGCAGGCCTTTTCGAACGCCATGAACAAGCTCCCAGTTGTCGCCCGAGGTCCCGCGCCGTGGGCGCGCGCGAATGTGTTTGGTGCCGGGTTTCAAGCAATTCATGCGCCACGAGTAGGGGATTGCCCGTGCGCCGCGCCCTGGCGGAGAGCGGTGTTTCCGACCATGGGCCAGCGCGCTCGAGCGGAATCCACTTCGCCGGAAATTGGTCTATACTCGGGATGCGCGGGAGCCGCGGATGACCACGCGAGACAAGACCCCGTCCGACCTGGCACGCCGTCTCGGCGAGCGCTCGCACCGCCGAGCGGGGAGCCTCACCTGGCGCCGCGAGACCTTTACCCTTCCGCGCGACGAGGCGCGCATGAAGGCGCGGGAATGGTTCACCCGATATCCGAAGGCGGCCTATATGACCGAGGTCGAGTCCTGGCGTGAGCTCGGCGACGGCCGCATCGAGTTCACGATGCGACGCCTGCCGAGCGCGGATTGACGGTGTCCCTGCGGGGCGGCACGTGCCGCGATGGACTTCAAGCCGACGGCTCTCTACATAATCGGCGCATGAACGCCGTTCTTTTCGCTCCGATGCCTGTTCTCGCGCAGCTTGCGTGACAAGGGCCGTTTCACGCCCGAGCAGACGGACGACCTTGCCCAGGGCTTGGGCGCCGCGACCCACGCGGACCTCACGGCCAAGGCGGACCTGAAATCGGAGATCACGTCGAAGGTGGAGCTGTAAGGCCGAGATCGTCGCGGTGCGAACCGAGCTCAAGACCGATATCGCCGAGGTCAAAGGCGAGATCGCCGCGCTGAAGGCGGACATCGGCGCGATCAAGGCCGAGATCCTGAAATGGGTCGTTGGGGCGATCGGGTTCCAGACCGTCGCGACGCTCGGAACGTCATCGCGCTCGTCCGAATCTTCTCGAAGTAGCAACGGTGCCGCCGCGCTACATCGGTGAGAGAAATTCCTGGTTGTCCGAGCGCTGAACCAGAGGGGGCCTCGATGCCCGAGATCGGTTGCCGCACCGTGAGCCCACGACAGGAGGCGTCCGACAGCCGCGCCCCGAGCGATCGACGTGGGCTCGCCTCGGCTTGCCGGATCGCGCTTCTTTGCCTGCTCCTCGTGTCCGCCGCCGTCGCGCAAGCCCGGGAAAAGGGTCGCTGGTCCACCGGCCCTGCCATGCCGTCGGAGCGCACGGAGGTCGGGGTCGCCGAGGTCGCCGGCAAGATCTACGTCGTCGGCGGATTCATGGGCGAGCGCGAGCTCGAGATCTTCGACCCCGCGACGGGTCGATGGAGCCGAGGCGCCCCCTTCCCTCGCGAGATCCATCATGCGGCCGCCGTCGGGCTCGCCGGCAAGCTCTATGTGATCGGGGGTTTCGTGGACGGCGGCTGGACCCCGACCGACGCGGCCTATGAATACGATCCGGCGAGCGACCGCTGGCGGCTCCTCGCGCCCATGCCTACAGCACGCGGCGCGCTCGCGGCGACGGTCCTCGGCGCCCGTATCCATGCGATGGGCGGCACCGTGGGACGCGGGTCCGACACGGGTGCGCACGAAGCCTACGACCCCGCGACGAACCTCTGGACCTCGCTCGCGCCGATGCCGACCGCGCGAGACCATCTCGCCGCCGCGACGCGGGGCGGAACGATCTATGCGCTCGGCGGGCGGCTCGGCACCTACACGCGAAACCTCGACGTCAACGAGGCCTATGATCCCGCGACCGACCGCTGGGCGTCGAAGGCACCGATGCCGACGGCGCGCAGCGGCATCGCCGCGGCCGTGCTCGACGGCGCGATCTTCGTCGTCGGAGGCGAGGCCCGAAGCGGCACCTTCTCCGAGGTCGAGGCCTACGACCCGGCCACCGACAGCTGGACTACCGCGCCGCCTCTGCCGACACCACGCCACGGGCTCGGTGCGGCCGTCGTCTCGGGCAAGCTCCATGTCGTGTCCGGCGGGCCGAGGCCCGGCGCCAGTGTCTCGGCGGCCAACGAGATCTACGACCCGTCCGGCAGGTGAGGCGGGCGTCGCGCGGCTCACGGTCTTGGGCGATAGCCGCGCCTCGGCCTACGCCGCCCGGCACAGCAGGGAAAACGGCAATCATCGCCTTCCGAGCGCAGATTGACAGGTGGCTTGGGAGCGGCGGCGCGCTGAGATCGAGACTTGTCGAAATGACGAATTTAATCAATTCTTCCGGTCAGGCGAATCGCTTCTCAGTCATCAGAAAATCGACAAGCAAGAGATTCCGAAAATCATTGTTGCCCAAACCGTCCCGAAAATGAGGGTGTGCTTCGACGAACGAGGCGACTCTACCTCAATAACGTGCGTGTCAATGGCAGTCTTGTAGCGGAAGTGACGGATCCGTGGTACATCGTGGGCTTGTTGAATGCCCAGGTGCCAGACTTCGTGTTTCGACGCATCGGCAAGGTCAAAGAGGGCGGTTTCTTCGAGGCCGACAAGCAGTTCATCGCGCCCTTACCCATCCCGAATGCGACAGAAGAGGACGCCGCCGATATCGCAAGTCGCGCGCGTGACCTGCAAACCGTTCACACCACACGACGCGACAAGCTCGAGCAGCTCGCCAGGCGCATGGAAACCATTCGGCGGCGGTCCAAGCCCGAGACTTGGCTGTTTCCCGATCTCACGTCGAAACGAGAGCTCGAAGCCGAAGCGCCGGGAACGCTCGACGCCGAGGCGCGCCGCGAATGGGCGGCGAAGCGCTACGACGACGCCGTCGAGGCCAAGTATCAAGCCGTAGGGGACCGCCTCGATCCGACCGCGGCTCTCGACGCGTCCTTTGTGAGTGGCGAGCTTTCGTTCTCTATCGACGGTGTCCCCGTCATCGATCGCATCTTCGAGAATGACGCGAATGGACCTTTCATTCTCGCCCAATGGAAGGTTCTGGCAACCACGTTCTCGATCACCGAGAAGACGACCGGTAAGAAACTCTGCGACGCGCTGCGTAAGCTCGCCGCGAACGACGGCTCCCCAGTCGTGACACAGATCATGGCGCTGCAAGAGGAGCTCTCGGCTCTCGACGCCGACATCGCACGCCAAGAGCACGAAATGAATGCAGCAGTCTATGCCCTCTACGGCCTGACAGCCGAGGAAATCGCTCTCGTCGAGCGGGGATGATTTCTTCGTCGCGCCTACGCTTCCGTGCAGTCGCCGGCTGCAGTCACACCTTGCCATTCATCCAACGGCGAGCAAGCAAGCGGTGGGACCCGGGTTCGGAGACCAACGGGCTATGAACCCGGGTCGCGAGCGCTGCGAGGCGGCGAGTGTGGCGAGCAAGCAAGCTGCGGGACCCATGCTCGGGGACCGACGGGCCACGAGCATGGGCGGCTTGCGCAGTGAGGTTAGCGGATCGACCCTGTCAAGGATTCACCGCCTGCGGCGGCGCCAGCTCCGCTGGCGTCCTTGACAGGGTCGAATCCGCATCGCCCATAATGCTCCGCCCGAAAGATGAAAGGCGCAGCCCGATAATGGCAGGATGCGGCGGGGCCTTGCCCGATCATCTCCCGGCTTGCGCGAAAGCGCGTCCTGACCTAGGCGAACGCAAAAGGACCCGGATCCGGCGCGAGGCCTATCGAGCGAGTTCATGAGCGGAAAAGGCTCCGTCGAGCGAGAGCTGCGCATCGCCGTGATCGACAAGAATCCCTTGCGCGCCGCTGTCCTCGAGGACGGCCTCCGCGAGGCCCGCCACGTGAGCGTGGTGCGGATAGACGACACGGCGGGCCTGCTCGATCGCCTGCGCGAGCTCGATCCCGACGTCATCCTCATCGATCTCGAGAGCCCGAGCCGCGACGTGCTCGAGCAGATGTTCGAGGTGAGCCGCACGGTCGCACGCCCGATCGCCATGTTCGTCGATCACTCGGACACGGCGATGATCGAGGCGGCGATCGACGCCGGGGTCTCCGCCTATATCGTCGACGGGTTGCGCAAGGAGCGCATCAAGGCGATCCTCGACACGACGATCAGCCGCTTCAATGCCTTCGCGAAGCTCAAGGACGAGCTCGCGCGGACGAAATCCCAGCTCGAGGACCGCAAGATCATCGATCGGGCGAAGGCGCTCGTCATGCGGGCGCGGTCGGTCTCGGAGGACGAGGCCTATGCGCTGATGCGAAAGGCCGCGATGAACGAGAACAAGAAGATCGTCGATATCGCGCGATCGATCATCACTGCCGCGGAGCTCCTGCGATGACGAAACGGCTTCGCATCGGCTACATGCCCCTGACCGACGCGGCGCTGCTCCATGTCGCCGCGGCACGCGGCTTCGCCGCCGCGCAGGGCCTCGAGCTCGACCTCGTTCGCGAGACCTCCTGGGCCAATGTCCGCGACAAGCTCGCGATCGGCCATTTCGATGCGGCGCATCTGCTGGCGCCCGCCGCCATCGCCTCGGCGATCGGGATCGGGCACATGGACGTGCCTTTCGTCGCGCCCTTGGCGCTCGGCTTGAACGGCAATGCCGTCACGGTCTCGCTTCCCCTCTACGAGGCTCTGCGAAAGGAGGCCCTGGGCGATCTCGCCGACCCCCGCATCACCGCCACGGCCCTCGCTCGCGTCGTGGCGAAACGACGCGCCACGGGCCAGGACCCGCTAACCTTCGGACATGTGTTCCCGTTTTCCACCCATCATTACCAGCTGCGGCTCTGGCTGCGGGCGGGCGGGATTGCGGCCGACGAGGATATTCGGCTCATCGTCGTCCCGCCGCCGTTCATGATCGAGACCCTTCGCAAGGGCCAGGTGGACGGGTTCTGCGTGGGGGCGCCGTGGAGCTCGCTGGCGGTCGCGGCGGGCGTGGGCGTCATCGTCCACACCGGCGTCGATCTCGTACGCAACTGCCCCGAGAAGGTGCTGGCGTTTCGGGCCGACTTCGCCGAGACCCGTGCCGAGGAGGTCCATGCCTTGGCCACGGCGATCCACGACGCGTCGCTCTGGGCCGCAGACGCCGCGAGCAAGCCGGAATTGGTGAGCCTGCTCGCGGCGGTCGCGGACTATGGTGTCACCACGGACACGATCGCCCACATCCTGAGCGCGGACGTGCAGCGAACCGGCTCGCCCGTGGCGACGATGGGCCTGCGGCTCGACCCCAAGGCGATCGTAGCCGATGGGTCGCACGCGCTCTGGCTCTACGCCCACATGGTGGCAGCGGGCCAAGCCTCCTTCGATCCGGGCCTCGCCGATGCCGCGGTCGCCGTCTATCGGCCCGATCTCGGCCCGCCCGGCGGCAGTCCCGCCGATGTGCCGGAAACCTTCGACAGCATTCTCTTCTCGCCGGACGACATCTCGACCTACCTCGGCAAGCTCGTGTCGGCTGGTCGCCACGAGCCGTCCTGGTGAGCGCATCGCTTGCTATAGAGCCCGGCCGCGCGTGGAGAGCTGAGGATGCTGCACGCCTGCATAACATCAGTTCGACATGCATATATATCGTGCATTGTGCTCCATTCCCGCTTCGGCCGTCCCAGCTCCCGCCTTTCGCTACAAACGTGATTCTCCTCGATGATCTCGCGGATGTGGTTCTGGCATAGCATTTGCTCCTTCGACGAATACCAGGTCCAACGACGGGCCTCGATCAGCAACGCCGCTGCCGGATCATCACACTCGTGGTGAGCCGCCAGCGGCGTTTGCGTTTTTGGAGCTGATGAATGAGTGGCCCCCCTTCGACCGGCGCCCGGCGACTGACGCGCCGCGACCTTCTCACCTCGGGCGTCGGCCTCGCGGGAACAACGGCGCTGGTCGCCGCCACGCAGGCTGCCTTTCCAGGCGGGGCCTTTGCACAGGCCGCCAGCCCGGAGATCTCGAAGGTCGTGCTCGGCTATATCGCGCTGACCGACGCGGCCCCGCTCATCGTCGCCAAGGAAAAGGGGTTCTTCGACAAGGTCGGGCTCGGCGAGGCGGTGGTCACCAAGCAGGCTTCGTGGGGCGCGACACGCGACAACATCGTGCTCGGCAGCGAGGCGAACGGGATCGACGGCGCGCATATCCTGACGCCCATGCCCTACCTCATCTCCACCGGCAAGGTCACCCAGAACAACGTGCCGGCGCCGATCTACATTCTCTCGCGCCTGAACTACGACAGCCAGGGCATCTCGGTCTCGAACGAGTACAAGGACACGGGGGCGGGCCTCGACTCCTCGCCGCTGAAGGAAGCCTTCGCGAAGAAGCAGGCTGCAGGCAAGGAGGTGAAGGTCGCGATGACCTTCCCCGGCGGGACCCACGATCTCTGGCTTCGTTATTGGCTCGCCGCAGGCGGCATCGATCCCGACAAGGACGTCTCGACCATCGTCGTGCCGCCGCCGCAGATGGTGGCGAACATGAAGGTCGGCAACATGGACGCCTTCTGCGTGGGTGACCCGTGGAACGAGCAGCTCGTCAACCAGGGCATCGGCTTCACCGCCTGCACCACGGGGGAAATCTGGGCGCGCCACCCTGAGAAGGTACTCGGCGTTCGCGCCGCTTTCGTCGACAAGTACCCGAAAGCCACGAAGGCGCTGCTGATGGCCGTGATGCAGGCGCAGCAATGGTGCGACAAGCGCGAGAACAAGAAGGAGCTCGCGACGATCCTCGGCAAGCGGCAATGGTTCAACGTGCCGGTCGCCGATGTCCTCGGGCGCCTCGAGGGGGACATCAACTACGGCAACGGGCGGGTTGCCAAGGGCACCGGCCTCGGGATGAAGTTCTGGGCCGGCGGCGTCTCCTATCCCTACAAGAGCCACGACGCCTGGTTCGTCGCCGAGGACATACGCTGGGGCAAGTTCGAGCCCACGACCGACATCGACCGGCTCGTCGACAAGGTGAATCGCGAGGACCTCTGGCGCGAGGCCGCGAAATCCCTCGGCGTAGCGGAAGCCGACATTCCGAAATCCACGTCCCGCGGCAAGGAGACCTTCTTCGACGGAAAGGTCTTCGATCCGAAGGACCCCTCCGCCTACCTGAAGAGCCTCGCCATCAAGCGCGTCGCCTGACGCGCTGCCTCGTTCCCTTACCCCACACCAACGGACCTCCACATGACCCTGACAGCCCTGCACCCGAAACGACGCGGCGAGCTGGCGCGTGCCGAGCGCGTCCCGGAGCCGAAGCGCAGGTCGTCTGCGAGGAGGCCGATGTGGAGAGGAACCGTGTCCGCGGCTTGGTCGACGATCACGACCCTGACACGGCGTTTCCTCGAGACGGTCGTGCCGCCGCTCGTCATGCTCGCTCTGATCCTCTTCGTCTGGCAAATCTTGTGTGGCCGGCCGGGCGCGACCTTGCCGGCACCGTCCGTCGTCTGGGCGGAGGCGGGCGACCTCGTCATGCAGCCGTTCTTCGACAACGGGCCGCAAGACATCGGGCTCGGCTGGCGCGTGCTCGTCTCGATCGAGCGGGTGCTCTACGGCTTCGGGCTCGCATCGATCGTCGGCATCCTGCTCGGGGCGCTCGTCGGGCAATCGGTCTATGCGATGCGGGGCCTCGATCCGATCTTCCAGGTCCTGCGCACGGTACCGCCGCTCGCCTGGCTGCCGCTCGCCCTCGCTGCGTTCCGGGACTCGAACCCGTCGGCGATCTTCGTCATCTTCATCACCAGCATCTGGCCGATCATCATCAACACCGCGGCCGGCATCCGCAACATACCTCAGGACTACCGCAACGTGGCGTCGGTGCTGCGGCTGAACCCGCTCGAGTTCTTCGTCCGCATCATGGTTCCCGCCGCGGCCCCCTACATCTTCACGGGGCTCCGCATCGGCATCGGCCTCGCCTGGCTCGCGATCGTCGCGGCGGAGATGCTGACCGGTGGAGTCGGCATCGGGTTCTTCATCTGGGACGCCTGGAACTCCTCCCGGCTGCCCGACATCATCGTCGCACTCGCCTACATCGGGCTGACCGGCTTCGTGCTCGACCGTCTCGTCGGGATGATCGGCTCGATCGTCACCCACGGAACCACCGCGAGCTGAAGGTCGCTCACATGCAACGCCCCTATCTCAAGGTCGATCACGTCAGCAAGAGCTTCTCGCGCGGCGGCAAGACGACAGAAGTCCTGTCCGACATCCAGCTCTCCATCGCACGAGGCGAGTTCGTCGCCATCATCGGCCATTCCGGCTGCGGCAAGTCCACTCTCCTCAATCTCGTCGCCGGGCTTACGCCGGTGACGACGGGCGGCATCCTGCTCGAGGAGCGCGAGGTCGCGAGCCCAGGTCCTGACCGCGCGATCGTGTTCCAGAACCACAGCCTCCTGCCCTGGCTCACGGTCTACGCGAACGTGAGGCTCGCCGTCGACAAGGTGCACGGCAAGAAGAAGTCACGACGCGAGCGGCACCGCTGGACGATGCACAATCTCGAGCTCGTGCAGATGGCCCATGCCAAGGACAAGCGTCCCGCCGAGATTTCCGGCGGCATGAAGCAGCGCGTCGGCCTCGCCCGGGCGCTCGCCATGGAACCCAAGGTGCTGCTGCTCGACGAGCCCTTCGGTGCGCTCGACGCCCTGACGCGGGCGCATCTCCAAGACAGCGTCATGCGCATCCATGCGAGCCTCGGCAACACCGTCATCATGATCACCCACGATGTCGACGAGGCTGTGTTGCTCTCGGACCGAATCGTGATGATGACCAATGGTCCCGCCGCGCGAATCGGCGAGGTGCTCGATGTGTCCCTGCCCCGGCCGCGAGAGCGGCTCGAGCTCGCCGCCGATCCGGTCTATGTCCACGCCCGCGAGGAGGTGCTCCGGTTCCTCTACGAGCGGCATCATTTCGTCGAAGCGGCGTAGCTCGCCAACAGAGATGCGAGGCCCTCCTCGCGGCGCTGGATCCAGATCGAGGCCGATTCATGAATGAACCTCTCGTCGTCGTCGGCAATGGCATGGCCGCGACACGTCTCGTCGACGAGCTCACGCGCGCGGCGCCGAGCCGCTACGACGTGACCGTGATCGGCAACGAGCCGCGCGTGGCCTACAACAGGGTCCTTCTCTCGTCGTTGCTCGCGCAAGAGATCGATCCCGAGGCGCTCGAGCTGAAGCCGCCGGCATGGTGGAGCGAGCGCCGCATCGAGACACGCTGTGGGCGGGCCGTGGTGTCGATCGATCGATGCGACCGTGTGCTGACGCTCGCCGACGGAATCCGGCTCCCCTATTCCAAGCTCGTGCTGGCAACGGGCTCGCTCCCGATCCGTCTGCCGAAGCCCGGCATGAGCCTACCCGGTGTGCTTACATTCCGGGACATGGCCGATGTCGAGGCGATGCAGGACGCGATGCGGCCCGGCGCCCGCGCGATCGTCATCGGCGGTGGCCTGCTCGGCATCGAGGCGGCCTACGGGCTCGCCAAATCGGGTGTCGGCGTGACGCTCGTCCATCTCGTGGACCGCTTGATGGAGCGCCAGCTCGACGCTCGCGCTGCCGCGTTGCTGAAGAGCGCGATCGAGCGCAAGGGGATCGAGGTATTGCTCGAGGCCGATACGGCCCGAATCGTCGGTGACGAGAAGGCGACGGGGCTGGAGCTGACCGACGGGCGCGTCCTCCAAGCCGATTTCGTGGTCTGCGCGGTCGGCATCAGACCACAGGCACGACTCGCCCGTGACGCCGGGCTCGAGGTCGGCCGTGGGATCGTCGTCGATGACGGTCTCGCCACGAGCGATCCGAACATCTACGGGATCGGTGAATGCGCCGAGCATCGTGGTATCGTCTACGGACTGGTCCAGCCCGCCTACGAGCAGGCGAAGGTTTTGGCGCAGCGTCTCGCCGGAGACCACACCGCGCGTTACATGGGCTCGGCGGTTGCGACCAACTTGAAGGTTTCCGGTGTCGACGTGTTCTCCGCCGGTGAATTCCTGGAATCACCCACAGCGGACATCCTGACCCTCGAGGACGAAGGCGAGCGCATCTACAGGAAGCTGGTGATGCGGGACAGCAAGCTCACGGGTGCCGTCCTTTTCGGCGACACCGCGGACGCGTCTTGGTACCTCGACCTCATTCGCTCCGGAGCCGACATTTCCCGTCTACGCGACGTTCTCGCCTTCGGGCCCGCGCTCGCACAGGCCGCATGAGGAAGCGATGAGCGGCGAATTCACCCCCGAGCAGAAGCGCTATCTCGAAGGCTTCGTGTCCGGCATGGAAGTTGCGCGGGCGAAGGACGCACGGCTGCCGCTCTGCTCCACGTCGCCGAGCGGTCGAGAGAACGAGCCGAAGCCGACCGGCCCGGACGCGCCACATCTCCTCGCGCAGGATGCCGTGCTGGCATCCGGCCAAAAGCTCGTCGACGCGGAGAAATGGAAGCGGGAGGAGCATCCTTTCGACGCCTATCCGAGGCTGCGCGATCAGGCCGATCGAAACGAGGCACCGAAACCCGCGGACAACTTCCGCTGGCGATACTACGGCCTGTTCTACGTTGCGCCCGCGCAGCAGAGCTACATGTGCCGCCTGCGCATCCCCAACGGGATCCTGTCGCACTGGCAGCTCGCGGGCGTCGCCGATCTCGCCGAGCGCTACGGCGGCGGCTATGCGCATGTCACGACCAGAGCCAACCTCCAGATTCGGGAGATCGCGCCACGCGATGCGCTCCATGTCGTCGAGGGCGTGCAGGAGCTCGGCCTCTGCTCGCGCGGCGCGGGAGCCGACAATATCCGCAACGTTACAGGCGACGCCACCGCGGGGATAAGCTCCCAGGAGCTGATCGACACCCGTCCTTACGCACGTGAGTGGCATTACCATGTCCTGAACCAGCGCACGCTCACCGGCTTGCCGCGCAAGTTCAATGTCGCCTTCGACGGCGGCGGTGCCATACCCACGCTCGAGGACACCAACGATATCGGCTTCCAGGCGGTCGAGATCGCGGAGGCGCCGGGCATCGCGCCCGGTGTGTGGTTCCGGCTCGTTCTCGGCGGCATCACCGGCCACAAGGATCTCGCCCGGGAGACCGGCGTCGTCGTCGCGCTGCGCGAGACCACCGCGGTCGCGGATGCGATCGTGCGCGTCTTCATCGACGAAGGCGATCGCACGAACCGTGCGAAAGCCCGGTTGAAATACGTGCTGGATCGCTATGTGGCCGAGGGACAGGGCCTCGACGGATTCCTGGCACGGGTCGAGGCGCGGCTCGGACGCAAGCTCACGCGTGTCGACGCGAGGCATATCCTGCCGCGCCCCCCGCGAGACCGGCAGGCCCACATCGGTGTGCATCCGCAGAAACAAGAGGGACTCGCCTATCTCGGCATCGTCCTTCCGGTGGGGAAGATGACCTGCGCCCAGATGCGTGGGTTGAGTGCGATCGCGCGCGACTGCGGAGACGGCGATCTTCGCCTCACCGTATGGCAGAACCTCTTGATCTCCGGCATTCCCACCGCGCGCCTGGACGACGCCGAGGCTAGGATCGAGGCGATCGGGCTCGACTGGCGGGCCTCCGCGATCCGTGCCGGCCTCGTCGCCTGCACCGGCTCCCGCGGCTGCAAGTTCGCCGCGGCAGACACGAAGGCTCATGCCGAGGCGATCGCGGAATGGTGCGAGCCGCGAATCGTGCTCGACCAGCCGATCAACATCCACCTCACCGGCTGCCACAATTCCTGCGCGCAGCACTACATCGGCGACATCGGCCTGGTGGGCGCTCGGGTTCCCGTCGGTCAGGACGGCGACACGGTGGACGGATACCACATCTTCGTCGGCGGCGGCTTCGGGACCGCGGCGGGGATCGGCCGCGAGCTCAAGCGCGACGTGAAGGCCGAGGACGTGCCGCGCACGATCGAGCACATGCTCGCTGCCTATCTCGCGGGTCGATCCAGCCCCACCGAAAGCTTCCACGAATTCACCGCACGGCACGATCTCGCAGCGCTCGAAGCCATTGCTCAGGAGCTCGACGCATGAACGCCCCGACCCGAACGTTGACACCGGCACCGGTCCTTCCCCCGACCGCGCCGTTCACCACCGAGCAACGCGCCTGGTTGAACGGATTCTTCGCCGCCGTTTTCTCCTACGGCACGGATCCTACTGTCGTATCCTATGCGCACGAGAGCATCCTGCCGGGCGGCTCGATCGACCCCGACGCTTCGCGCGACGCGGCCGACGAGGAGGACGACACCCCGTGGCACGACCCGTCCTTGCCGCTGCCGGAGCGCATGAAGCTCGCGGCGGATCGCCCGTTGCATCGGCGGATGATGGCGGCGATGGCTCAGCAGGATTGCGGGCAATGCGGGTCCAGTTGCGCGGACTATGCGAAGGCCATCGCCACGCGAGCCGAGGAGCGGCTGAACCTCTGCGCGCCGGGCGGCAAGGATACCGCACGCATGCTGAGGAGCCTCGTCGAGGAGCTCGGCGGCGGAGCGAGCGATCGGGAGGGGGCCGAGCCGGGGGCGGGCGCGGCGCCGGTGCAGCACGCGCCGGCGCCGACCGCCGGCAAGCGGCCCGGCTATGCGAGGGAAGCGCCCGTCGAAGCCGTGTTCCTCGGCCGCAGGAAGCTCAACGGCGAAGGGTCCGAGAAGGCGACCTACCACCTCGAGCTCGATATCTCCGCATCGGGACTCGAATACGAGGTCGGCGACAGCTTGGGAATTTTCCCTCGCAACGACCCGGAGCTCGTCGATCGGGTGCTGGCGGCGCTTCATGCGCCCGCCGGGTTCCCCATCGGCGACACGACGCTTCGGCAAGTCCTCGAGGACGACCTGTCGCTCGGTCTCGCGCCGGACATGCTGTTCGAGCTTCTCTCCTATGTCACCGGCGGCGCGCGCCGGGCCAAGGCGAAAGCCTTGGCGCGGGGCGAGGATCCGGACGGTGACGCGGCAACCCTCGACGTTCTCGCCGCGCTCGAGAAGCTCGTCGGACGTCCGCCGGATCCGGAAGCCTTCGTCGAGGCATTGGAGCCCTTGCAGCCTCGCCTCTACTCGATCTCGTCGTCCCACAAAGCCAATCCCGGGCGCGTAGCGCTGACGGTCGATCACGTGCATTATCGCGTCGGCGAGCGCGAACGGCTCGGTGTCGCCTCGACCTTCCTCGCCCGCGCGCTCCAGCCTGGCGACACGGTCCGAGCCTATGTCCAGCGATCCCACGGCTTTGCCCTCCCGGCCGACGGCGCGACGCCGATCATCATGGTGGGTCCGGGGACCGGCATCGCGCCGTTTCGCGCTTTCCTGCAGGAACGCCAGGCCACCGCGGCCGAAGGACCGGCGTGGCTCTTCTTCGGGCACCAACGCCGCGCCGCCGATTTCTTCTACGAGGACGAGCTCCACGATTTCCTCGCGTCCGGCACCCTCGCGAAGCTGTCGCTCGCCTGGTCCCGCGATACCGATCGCAAGATCTATGTCCAGGACAGGATGCGGGACGAGGCGGAATTACTCTGGTCCTGGATCTCCCAGGGCGCGCATATCTACATTTGTGGCGATGCCACCCGAATGGCCGTCGATGTCGAGACGGCCCTCGCGACCGTCTGCGAGCAACACGGCGGAATGGACTCCACAAGCGCCAAGCTGTTCTTGAAGGATTTGCGCGGCCGGGGCCGGTTTCAGACGGATGTGTACTGATGAATGCGCTCGCCTCGCCCCCGATCGTGCGTACGACGTGTCCGTATTGCGGCGTCGGCTGTGGTGTCGAAGCCCGGCCGGACGGGCATGGCGGAGCGACGATTGCGGGTGATCCGACGCATCCGGCGAATTTCGGCGGACTGTGCTCGAAAGGGTCCGCGCTCGGCGAGACGCTCGGCCTCGAGACGCGGCTTCTCTACCCTTTTGCCTTCGGTGCGCGGACGACGTGGGACGCCGCCTTGGACCATGTCGCCTCGGGGCTGGCGCGCATCATCGAGCAGCATGGGCCCGATGCCGTCGCATTCTATCTCTCCGGGCAGCTACTGACCGAGGACTACTATGTCGCCAACAAGCTGATGAAGGGCTTCATCGGCTCCGCCAATGTCGACACCAACTCACGCCTCTGCATGGCTTCGTCGGTCGCCGGGCACCGGCTCGCATTCGGGTCGGACACCGTGCCTTGTTGCTACGAGGACCTGGACGAGGCCGATCTCCTGGTGCTCGTCGGATCCAACGCGGCATGGTGCCACCCGGTGCTCTACCGACGCATGCTCCGAGCACGCCAGGAGCGAGGGGCACGAATCGTCACGATCGACGTGCGCGGCACGGCCACGACCGAAGGCGCGGATCTCGCCTTGACCATTCGACCGGGCATGGATGCGGTCTTGTTCTGCGGCCTTCTCGTGCATATCGCCGAGGCCGGTGCCGTCGATCGCGACTATGTGGCGGCTCATACAGAGGGCTTCGACGCGGCGCTCGAGCAAGCCCGGCGCATCGCGCCGAGCCTTTGTACCGTCGCGGAAAAATGCGGGGTGAGCGCGGCGGAGGTCGGCGCTTTCTTCGAGCTCTGGCGCGAGACGACACGCGTCGTGACCTGCTACAGCCAGGGCGTCAACCAATCCTGGCAAGGCACCGACAAGGTCGCCTCGATCATCGCGTGCCATCTTGCGACGGGACGCATCGGGCCGGTCGGTGCGGGGCCTTTCTCGCTGACCGGGCAGCCGAATGCCATGGGGGGACGCGAGGTCGGCGGGCTCGCAAACCAGCTCGCGGCGCACATGGGATTTTCCGAGGAGGAGCGGGACCGTGTCGCGCGATTCTGGGGATCGCCACGCATCGCCGAGCGCGAGGGGCTCACGGCAGTCGCGCTATTCGATGCCATCGCGCGAGGCGACGTCAAGGCATTGTGGGTAATGGGCACCAACCCGGCGGTCAGCCTTCCGCGCGCCGATGACGTGCGTAGGGCACTTTCCCGCCTCGAGCTTCTCGTCGTCTCCGACAATGTCGCTACGACCGATACGATCTCGTCCGGCGCGCATGTGTTGCTCCCCGCGGCGGCATGGAGCGAGAAGGACGGCACGGTCACCAACTCGGAACGGCGGATCTCGCGTCAACGGGCGTTCATGCCACGGCCGGGCGAGGTCATGCCCGATTGGTGGGCCTTGTCCGAGGTCGCGCGCCGGATGGGCTTCGGCGCGTGCTTCGACTACTCGGGCCCTGCCGCGATCTTCCGGGAGCATGCCGCGCTTTCCGCCTTCGAGAACGACGGCACACGGGATTTCGACCTCTCGGGTCTCGCCGATACGAGCGATGCCGACTACGACGCGCTCGAACCGATCCAATGGCCCGTGCGCGGCGATACACCACAAGGTCAGAAACGACTTTTCGGCGATGGGCACTTCTTCACGTCCTCGGGCCGCGCCCGATTCGGAAGGATCGCCGAGCCGGCGCTCGCCGTGGCGCCGAGCCCCCGGTTTCCGCTCGTCCTCAACACGGGGCGCACGCGCGATCAATGGCATACGATGACCAGAACGGGCCTCTCGCCCCGGCTGGGCAGCCACACCGTCGAGCCCTTCGTCGCGGTCAACCCCGAGGATGCCGCTCGCTCGGGCGCGACCAACGGAGGGTATGCGCGGGTCACGACCGCGCAGGGGAGCGTGGTGCTTCGTGTCGTCGTGACCGCTGCAGAGCCGAAGGGGCGGCTCTTCGCGCCCATACATTGGAACGACGAGACCGCAGGGAGCGCGCGAGTCGGCGCATTGGTCCATGCGGTCGTCGACCCGATGTCGAAGCAGCCGGATTCCAAGACCGTCCCGGCTTCGCTCGAGCCGATGTCCTATCGCGCGCAGGGATTCGTTCTCGCCCGCAGG
The DNA here is from genome assembly GCA_024304885.1 of Beijerinckiaceae bacterium. Taxonomy (GTDB): domain Bacteria; phylum Pseudomonadota; class Alphaproteobacteria; order Rhizobiales; family Beijerinckiaceae; genus Methylocapsa. The sequence continues at coordinate 414,957 of JALJOM010000003.1, read as the reverse complement.
CGATCGAAGCTGCCCGGCGACACCATATGGGCCTGGCGCGCGATCGAGGGCGGCTATGTTGCGCAGGTCGCAACCAACGAAGCGTTCACACGATTGCTCGACGCCATGAGCGCGGCTTCGCCATCTGCCGAGGCGGTGACATACCTCGATCGCTCGCACGAGACCTACCGCGCGGCCATGATCTCGCAAGGACGTGTCGATGCCGTGTTGTATCTCGGCAGGCACGCGAACGTGCCGTCGTGGGAGACTCTTGCTTCGGCGTGGGGTTCGACGCAGCTGGACAGGGCCGCGCGGCGGTTTCTCCTCGCCGGCCGAGCCGTCGGGGGCGATGTCGATGTGAGCCCCACGATCTGCGCGTGCTTCGGCGTCACGTCCCGCGCGATCCGGTCGGTGATCGCCGAGGGCGCCTGCACGCCGGACATGATCGGGGACCGGTTGAAGGCAGGCACGAACTGCGGAACCTGCGTGCCGGAGCTGAACCGGATGATCGCGGCACATGCAGCCGCAGGCGAGCAAATGCCGCGAGCACGTCGACTCGAGGCGGGCACGGCGCGACCAGCGTCACAGTAGGAGGGGAAAATGGGGGACGAGATTTCACGGCGCGCGGCGGAGCGGAGGCGCGCCACCGGCAAGAAATACCTGTCGCGATTGGGTGAATGGTGCCGGCGCGGCATCGCTGCCGCGATCGGAGCTTGCCTGGTGCCGGGATATGTCGCATGGGCGGCCGAGCCGCTGCCGATGCCGCGCAGCACCGAGGCCGTCGATCAGCCGAACCCTGTAGGAGAGTATTTCTCCAAATGGTTCGAGCGCGTCGATGCGACATCCGCCGAGCAGCCGAACTGGGCCGCGCCGTTGACCACGATCACGCCGCTGCTCAAGGAATTCGTCATGTATGGCCAGGCCTTCCAGACGCTTCCGAACGGCGCCAGGAACACGGTCTACAGCGGCGGCATGCCGGCCGTGGGGCTTCATCTGATCCCGACCCGCTACAACGAGATCTACATCGGTACTCCGTCCCATAACGAGCGGACCGGCAGGGTACCGGTGGATGGGCTGAGCGACTGGCCGTTCTTTCTCGTCAAGCACCGCATCGCCTCCGCCAATGCGGAGAACGGCGACTATGTCGTGACCGCGTTCATCTCCGGTCAGGCCCCGATCGGGGACCGACCGTTCACGAACAACGCCTATGTGATTACACCCACGTTGGCGGTCGGTAAAGGCTTCGGGGACTTCAACATCCAGGCCAATGTCCAGCTTCCGTGGCCGACGAGCAACTACAATGCGCTCGGGACGCAGTTCGCCGCCAATGTTGCCTTCCAATGGCATCTCTTCAAGTACTTCTGGCCCGAGATCGAGCTCAACTACACGACCTGGTTCAATGGACCACGCAACGGGCTCGACCAGCTCTTCATCACCTTCGACGCCATCATCGGCCCGTTTCCGATCCCGGACACCCGTATCAAGCCCGCGATCGTCGTCGGCTACCAGAGGGCGCTCACGCCGAGCCCGGCCGTCCTGAACCCGCTGACACCGGTCTACAGCCAGAGCTGGCTGCTCGGAACGCGCTTCTTCTTTTGACGAGCCGGACTTCCGGCTGCCGGATCGAGCGAGGGAGGCTACGCGAAAGCTCGCGTAGCCTCCCTCCATTTCGTATACGAGGGCGGTGCACGACCTCGGGGAACTTGTGCGATGCCTGCTCCCGTCCTTACAGCTCGGCGCCGCGGCGAGCGGGAGTGATGCACGACGTCGTCATCATCGGCGGTGGGCACAACGGCCTCGTGTGCTCGGCCTATCTGGCGATGGCCGGCCTGAAGGTGGTCGTGCTCGAGCAGCGTTCCGTCGTCGGCGGTGCCGCCGTCACGGAAGAATTCAGCCCAGGCTTCTTCAATTCGGTCGCATCCTACGCCGTTTCCCTGCTGCACCCGAGGATCATCGCCGACCTCGAGCTCGCCGCCTATGGCCTGCGCATCGTCGAGCGCCCGATTTCCAACTTCCTGCCGTTGGACGACGGACGCTTCTTGAAGGTCGGCGGCGGCCGAACCAAGGCCGAAGTCGCGAAATTCTCGGCGCGCGATGCCGATCGCCTGGAAGACTATCGAGCTCGGCTGGAGGCGATCGCCGATGTCTTGCGCGCGACCGTTCTGGAGACGCCACCGAATGTGGTCGAGGGGAGGCCGCTCGCCGCCATCGGCGAATTGCTGAAGGCCGGTCGGATCGGCAATAGAATTCGCGGCCTCGGGCTCGGTCTGCAGCGTGACCTCCTCGATCTCTTCGCGTCATCCGCGGGCGACTTTCTCGACGGCTGGTTCGAAAGCGCCCCGATCAAGGCCGTCCTCGGCTTCGACAGCATCGTCGGCACCTACACGAGCCCCTACGCGCCCGGCTCGGCCTATGTCCTGCTGCATCATTGCTTCGGCGAGGTGAACGGCAAGAAAGGCCTGTGGGGCCACGCGATCGGCGGGATGGGATCCATCACGAAGGCGATGGCCAGAGCCGCGGCCACCCACGGCGTGGAGGTCAGGCTTTCGACACATGTGCGCCGTGTCCTCGTCGAGAACGGACGCGCCGTCGGCGTCGAGACGGACAAGGGAGAGACCATTCGCGCCACGGCGGTCGCGGCGGGGATCAATCCCAAGCTTCTCTACCTCCACCTCGTCGATCCATTCGCCTTGCCCGAGGGATTTCGCCGGCGCATGGAGCGCTGGCGCTGTGGCTCGGGCACGTTTCGAATGAATGTCGCGCTGTCCGAATTGCCGGACTTTTCTGCCTTGCCCGGCTCCGCTCCGGCCGAGCACCATGCTTCGGGCATCGTCATCGGCCCGAGCCTCGCCTACATGGAGGGCGCCTTTTTCGACGCGCGGTGCCTCGGATGGTCCCGTCGGCCCATCGTGGAATTGGTCATTCCCTCGACCCTCGACGACACGCTCGCGCCGCGTGGGCAGCACGTCGCGAGCCTGTTCTGCCAGCATGTCGCGCCCTGCCTGCCGGACGGCTCGTCATGGGACGATCATCGCGACGCGGTCGCCGATCTCGTGATCGCGACGGTCGAGTCCTATGCGCCGAACTTCGGGCGCTCGGTGCTGGCGCGTCAAATCTTCTCTCCCTACGACCTCGAGAGGACGTTCGGCCTCGTCGGCGACGATATCTTTCACGGAGCGCTCGATCCGCGGCAAATCTTCTCGGCGCGTCCGATGCTGGGTCATGCGGATTATCGCGGTCCGATCGCAGGACTTTATCTCTGTGGCGCGGGAGGCCATCCGGGCGGGGGTGTCACGGGTGCGCCGGGCCACAATGCGGCACGCGAGATTCTGCGCGATTTCAGGCGCAGGCGCCTCGCCGGGGCGCGGTGACACGAGAGCGCTGCTCTGAGCCACGCAGGCGCCGAAAAGTGCCGGCGCCCGCTCGTCCCGAGGGCCTGCATGCCCTATCTTCGGCCGAGCCTATCGGCGCCCTGCCCGGTGCGGGACGAAATTTCGATCGTCTCGGGCCGAGGCCTGTCGGGAGTGATCCAATGGAAAGACTCGTGCGCGCTTCCTTTCTCGCAACCGTGATCGTGGGATTTGGTCTGCTTCTCGTCGAGGCGCCGGCATGCGCCGAGGAGAAGGTCATCGTTAAGATGCCGGGTGAGATCAGCTTCGGCGAGGCGGTCGGCGGAAAGCCGCAGATCGCGGTCCTCTACGGCGACCCGTCGAAGACCGAGTTCTTCGTCCTGCGCATGAAATTTCCCGCCGGCTTCAAGGTCGTGCCGCACACCCATCCGGAAGGGGTCCGCACGCTCACCGTCCTGTCGGGGACGCTCTATTTCGGCTTCGGCGAGACCTTCGACGAGGCCAAGGCCGAGCCCTTCCCGCCGGGAACCTTCTTCACCGAGCTGCCGACCACGCCGCATTTCGTCTGGGCGAAGGAGGGCGACGTCATCGTGCAGGTGGCCGGGATCGGGCCGACCGGATTCACCCCGATGCACTGAGCTATCGGCGCGCTTGCGGCGACCCGAGGCTCGCCTTCGCCCGGGCGCAATCCTCGGCGATCTGCGCCTTCAGAGCCTCGAGCGAGGGGAATTTCTCCTCCGCCCGGATCCAGGCCACGAAGGAGACCTCGATCACCTTGCCGTAGAGGTCGCCCGAAAAATCGAAGACATAGACTTCGAGGAGGGCCGGGCCGTTGTCGATGGTCGGGCGGCGCCCGAAGCTCGCGACGGCATCATAGGTTCGCCCTTCGACCGCGACGCGGACCGCGTAGATTCCATGGCGGAGCCGGCAGCTCGGGTCCGGGACGAGATTTGCGGTCGGGAATCCGAGCGTGCGGCCGAGCTTGTTGCCCGCCACGACCTCGCCCATGATCACGAAGGGATGGCCGAGCCATTCGGCGGCCCGCTCGACGTCCCCCGCCTCGAGGGCGGCCCGAGTCGCCGTCGAGGATGCGGCCTCGTCGTCGCTCTCGGCTCCAGCCGGCACGCGCTCCACGATCTCCACGGCGAATCCGAGCCTTTCGCCTTCCCGGCGCAGGAAGTCCGGTGTTCCCCTGCGCCCCGAGCCGAAATGAAAGTCATAGCCGACGACGACCGCGCGGACCCGCAGCCGCCGCACCAGAATCTCGGCGACGAAGTCCTGCGGCTCTAGCGCCGCCAGCGCCGCGTCGAAGGTGACGACGATCATTCCGTCGATGCCGAGGCGCTCGAGCGCTCGGGCCTTGGCCGCGCGGGGCGTCAGGCGAAAGATCGAGCTCGGCCCGCGAAAGTAATCCGACGGATGCGGCTCGAAGGTGAGGACGGCGCAGGGGCGTCCGAGCTTTTCCGCCAGCGCCTCGGCGCGGCGGATCACGGCGACATGGCCGCGGTGGATGCCGTCGAAATTGCCGATCGCGACCACCGCGCCGTCGAGACCCTCGGGCGGCGAGGCCGGATCGATCACGACGACGAAGGGTTTCGAAGCTGCGGGATCTGCCAAGGCTCTACGGCTCGAGATGGGTCTGCCGGCGGCGGCGCGACCCTTGCGCGCCCGTCCCGTTTCGTCAAGCATCGCGCACGGCGTCACGCCCGAGCGCTTCGGACCTACCACATGAGCTCGGCGATCGCGGCCGTCGGCGCGAAGTCGGCGCCTGCCAGGAATTGCCGATAGGCGGCGGCGTCGAGCTCGCCGTTCCGACCTTCCCCGTGCAGCTCGTCGCGATGAATGCCCGAGGTGACGAAGAGGCTCGCGAAGCCTTGGGTCTTCGCCCCTTTGATGTCGGTGCGCATCGCATCGCCGATCACGAGCACGCGGGAGCGCTCGATCGCCTCGCCGATCGATGTCCGGACGCGGTCGAGCGCTGCCTCGTAGATCGGCGCAAAGGGCTTGCCGGCCATGAGGACCTTTCCGCCCGCGGCCGCATAACGCTCGGCGATCGCGCCGGCGCAATAATAGAGCTTGTCACCGTGCTGCACGACGATGTCGGGATTGGCACAGACGAGGTCGAGACCACGGGCGAGGCATCGCCTCAGGGGCTCGTCGTAGTCGGCGAGGCTTTCCCGTTCGGGATCGATATAGACCGTGCAGAGCACGAGATCGGCGGTCTCGATCGGACCGAGGCGCGGCGGGCCGCCGCGCAGCCGGCAGATCTCGTCGTGGAGATCCGTTCCTTCGAAGGCGCCGAGCGGGTAGAGCGTCGCGTTCTCGCGGGCAAGCAGCAGGGCGGCGGTGACGTCGCCCGAGGAGACGATCGAATCGTAGGCTTCGCGCGGGACCCCGATCGTGACGAGCTGCGCCGCCACGATCCGGCTTGGGCTCGGCGAGTTGGTGACGAGGACGACGCGGCCGCCCTGCGCCCGGAACCGGCGCAGCGCCTCGACCGCGGCGGGATAGGCCGCGAGCCCGTCGTGAAGCACGCCCCAGACGTCGCAGAGAAGAAGATCGTAGGCGTCGGCGAGCTCGGCCAAGCCATGGACGAGACGAGGCACTGTCCGTGTGAATCCTTCGAGGATTTGCCCGCGAGCCCCGCCGTGCATACGAGACCTCCGAGGGTCGGGCCGGAGAAGGGCAGGCTCCGCGCGGAGCGAGAGCAATTTCCAGCGGACCGGACACCGGTTCGCGTCGTGAAATTGCGACAAACAAGAATGTAGAGCCGGTTTCCGAGCCAGGGGGATCGGAGATCGGCTCTAGATTACGACGACTTCGGATCGAAACGATCCAATATCATGAAACGTGATCGATTCCAAAAGTTTAGAGCGGGATACGGGCGGAACGCCGCTGTACGCTTTTCCTTATCCCGCTCTAGGCTCGATAAGAGCGCCTGTCAAGGCATGGGCGGCGCAATCGATGCGCGGGGGCCACAGTCGTTGCAAGATGAAAATGATTATTCGAATGACGTATTTTCACAATCATAAAACAATATAGGATGCCCTGCCGGAATGGAACCGAGCCGTCCCGGCCCGAGTGGTTCACCTCGCAGCGTCGCTCGGAGTGCCGCGCCGGTGCATGCCTTGGGGAATCTCCGCGTTGCACGAGGAGTTGCCGCCCGCCTGGCGCGCGGGGGCCTTGCCGTGCTCGTCGCCGGCGCGCTTCCGCAGATCGCCTGCGCGGGAGCTTGGCTCATGGCGGAGGGAAAGGGCCAGCTCATCGGCGGGCCGATCTTCTCGGGAACGACGCGCGCCTTCGATGCCCGCGGCCGCGTCATTCCCGTGCCCTACTACAACAAGTTCGAGCTCGGAACCTTCATCGAATACGGCCTGTCCAAGCGGCTCACGGTCGTCGCGGCGCCGTCCTACGACCGCGTCAAGGCCGCAGACCCGAGCCAGACCTACAACGGCCTCGGCGAAAGCTTGTTCGGCGGGAAATTCGGGATCTACCGCGACGACTCGACGATCGTCGCGGTCCAGGCCGGCGTCCTGACGCCTGGGCCCTCGATCGCGAACTCGACCGGTCCCTTCAATCCGCGCCGCAGCCTCGGCGTCGAGCTTCGCGGTCTCGTGGGGCGCAGCTTCGAGGTCGCGACCCTGCCGGCCTTCGTCGATGTACAAGGCGGCTACCGCTACTACACGCAGAACCAGCCGGGGGAGTGGCGGCTCGACGTGACCCTCGGCCTTCGGCCGATCCCGAAGCTCCTCTGGCTCGTCCAGACGTTCAGCGTCTATTCCAACGCCGGCGGGGGCGGCTTCGTCAGATATTCCTGGCACAAGGTGGCCTCCAGCATCGTCGTCGATCTGCATCCGCAATGGGCGATCCAAGCCGGGGGCTTCCTCACGGTCGCAGGCGTCAATGCCGGCCTCGAGCGCGGTCCCTTCGCCAGCCTCTGGTACCGGTTCTGAGCCTACCGTCGGGCCACTCGCGAGCGCCGGCGGGCCGCGGCCACAACCCTATGATCTCGCCCCGATTTCAGTCCTGCGCGCGACGCCCGGCAGCCCCTGTCGGTTTTGCGACCATGGTCTCTCGTTTGCTTGGGACAGGCGATTTTGAAGCTTATATAAAGACGATGGAGCGAAGCCGGACCTCGACCTTGGCACGGGTCCGGTCGCGGAGCACGGCATTTCTTTCGCGAGATGTTCATGCGCGAAGGCGATCGTCTGCGGCTTAGCGGTCCTGCTCCTGGGCGCGAGGAAACGACCGAGCATGCATGGTGACCAAGCACAGATCGTCCGGCAGTTCGACCATCCCGGCGAAGGTATCCGGCGAGCGAAATCCGTCCCGAAGGGGCGTCAGATCGATCCGCACGCCGTCGAGCAAATCGCCGCCCTCCTCGGCGACCGGCCGCGCCGGCGCGATCTCCTCATCGAGCATCTGCATCTGATCCAGGATACCTATCACCAGATCTCGGCGGCGCATCTCGCCGCTCTCGCCGACCTGATGAAGCTCTCCTTCGCGGAGGTCTTCGAGACCGCGACCTTCTACGCCCATTTCGACGTGGTGAAGGAGAACGATCCCCCCGTCCCGCCGCTCACGATCAGGGTCTGCGATTCCTTGACCTGCGCCCTCTTCGGTGCGGAGAAGCTCCTGCATGCCGTGCGCGGCGGCGCGGGGCCTCATGTGCGCGTCGTGCGCGCCCCTTGCGTGGGCCGCTGCGATACGGCTCCCGTGGCCGAGGTCGGCCATTACTTCGTCGATCACGCGACGAAGGAGACCGTGCTCGAGGCCGCCGACAAGGGCAATACGCATCCCTCTATTCCCGACTACATCGGTTACGAGGATTATGTCGCGAAGGGCGGCTACAAGCTGCTCGAGCGGGTTCGGTCCGGCGCGATCACGACGGAGGCGCTGCTCCAGGCGCTCGACGGCGCGAGCCTGCGGGGGCTCGGCGGAGCGGGCTTCCCGACCGCGCGCAAATGGCGCTCGGTCCTCGGCGAGCCCGGGCCGCGGCTCATGGCGATCAACGGCGACGAGGGCGAGCCCGGCACGTTCAAGGACCGGTTCTATCTCGAGACCGATCCCCACCGCTTCCTCGAAGGCACGCTGATCGGCGCCCATGTCGTCGAGGCGCCGGAGGTCTATATCTATCTCCGCGACGAATATCCCGCCGCCCGGGAGATCCTCCTGCGCGAGATCGCGAAGCTGCCGGCGGGCGGTCCCGTGATCCATCTGCGCCGCGGCGCGGGCGCCTATATCTGCGGCGAGGAATCCTCGATGCTCGAGAGCCTCGAGGGCAAGCGCGGCCTGCCGCGGCATAAGCCGCCCTTCCCGTTCCAGGTCGGGCTGTTCGGCCGCCCTACCCTCATCAACAATGTCGAGACCGTCTATTGGGTGCGCGACATCGTGGAGAAGGGCGCCGAGTGGTGGACGAGCCAGGGCCGCAACGACCGCCACGGGCTGCGCAGCTACTCAGTCTCGGGCCGGGTCGCGAGCCCGGGGGTCAAGCTCGCGCCGGCGGGCGTGACCATCCGCGAGCTGATCGAGGAATTCTGCGGCGGCATGGCCGAGGGCCACACTTTCCGCGCCTATCTGCCGGGAGGCGCCTCGGGCGGCATCCTGCCGGCCGCCATGGACGATATCCCGCTCGACTTCGGCACGCTCGAAAAATACGGCTGCTTCATCGGCTCGGCCGCGATCGTCGTCTTGTCGGACAAGGACGATATCAAGGGCGCCGCCTTGAACCTGATGCGGTTCTTCGAGGACGAGAGCTGCGGCCAGTGCACGCCCTGCCGGGTCGGGACGCAGAAGGCCGTCGCCTTGATGGACCGGCCGGAATGGGACCAGGGCCTGCTCGAGGAGCTCGCCCAGTGCATGAGAGACGCCTCGATCTGCGGGCTCGGCCAAGCCGCGTCCAATCCGGTGACCACCGTCATCAAGTATTTTCCGGAAGAATTCGGAGCCAAGGGAGCCGCCGAATGAGCGACAAGATCCTGTTCGAGCTCGACGGACAGCAAGTCGAGGCGAGCCCAGGCGAGACGATCTGGCAGGTCGCCAAGCGCGTGGGCACCGACATCCCGCATCTTTGCTACTCGCCGCAACCCGATTACAGGCCCGACGGCAATTGCCGCGCCTGCATGGTCGAGATCGAGGGGGAGCGGGTCCTCGCCGCCTCCTGCAAGCGCACCCCCGCCATGGGCATGAAGGTGAAGGTCGCGAGCCCGCGCGCGACGCAGGCCCGCAAGATGGTGATGGAGCTCCTCGTCGCCGATCAGCCGGCGCGCGAGACCGCCCACGACCCCGATTCGAAGTTCTGGCATTGGGCCAACAAGGTCGAGGTCCATACGAGCCGCTTCCCGGCCTCGGCGCGCTGGATCGGCGACGCGAGCCACACCGCGATGCGCGTCAACCTCGATGCCTGCATCCAATGTGGGCTCTGCGTGCGCGCCTGTCGCGAGGTCCAGGTCAACGACGTCATCGGCATGGCCTATCGCAACGCCGACGCCAAGATCGTCTTCGATTTCGACGACCCCATGGGAGAATCCACCTGCGTCGCCTGCGGCGAATGTGTCCAGGCCTGCCCGACCGGCGCCCTGATGCCGGCCGCGCTCCTCGACGAGCACCAGGCGCGGGTCGTCTATGCCGACCGCACGGTGGATTCGCTCTGCCCCTTCTGTGGTGTCGGCTGCCAGGTGAGCTACCAGGTCAAGGACGAGCAGATCATCTACGCCGAAGGACGCGACGGCCCCGCCAACCACAACCGCCTCTGCGTCAAGGGTCGGTTCGGCTTCGACTATATCCACCACCCGCATCGGCTCACGAAGCCGCTGATCCGCTTGGCCAACGCCCGGAAGGACGCGAACGACCAGGTCGATCCGGCCAATCCCTTCACCCATTTCCGCGAAGCCACATGGGAGGAAGCACTCGACGTCGCCGCGCGCGGCCTCGTGAAGATTCGCGACGAGAAAGGACCGAAGGCGCTCGCGGGGTTCGGCTCGGCGAAGGGCTCGAACGAGGAGGCCTATCTCTTCCAGAAGCTCGTGCGCACCGGCTTCGGCTCCAACAATGTCGATCATTGCACCAGGCTCTGCCACGCCTCCTCGGTCGCCGCGCTCGTCGAGGGCCTGAACTCGGGCGCGGTCTCGGCCCCGTTCTCGGCGGCGCTCGAGGCCGAGGTCATCATCGTCATCGGCGCCAACCCGACGGTCAACCATCCGGTCGCCGCGACCTTCTTCAAGAACGCCGCGAAAAAGGGCGCAAAGCTCATCGTCATGGATCCGCGTGGGCAAACCTTGTCGCGCCACGCCTATCGTCATCTCGCCTTCAAGCCCGGCAGCGACGTCGCCATGCTCAATGCGATGATCCACACGATCATTGTCGAGGGGTTGACCGACGAGCAATATATCGCCGGCTACACGGAAGGCTTCGAGGAGCTGAAGGCGAAAATCCAGGAGTTCCCGCCGGAGAGGATGGCGCCGATCTGCGGCATCCCGGCGGAGACGCTGCGCGAGGTCGCGCGGCTCTACGCGACGGCGAAATCCTCCATTATTTTCTGGGGGATGGGGATCAGCCAGCATATCCACGGGACGGACAACTCGCGCTGCCTGATCGCGCTCGCCCTCATCACCGGCCAGATCGGCCGGCCGGGCACGGGCTTGCATCCCCTGCGTGGGCAAAACAACGTACAAGGTGCCTCGGACGCGGGCCTCATCCCGATGTTCCTGCCCGACTACCAGCCGGTCGGGCGCACCGATCTGCGCGAGCCCATCGAGAAGTTGTGGAACGCGAAGCTCGATCCGGTCCGCGGGCTCACCGTGGTCGAGATCATGGATGCGATCCACGAGAGCACGATCACCGGCCTCTATGTGGAGGGCGAGAATCCGGCCATGTCGGATCCGGATCTCCAGCATGCCCGCCAGGCGCTCGCCAAGCTCGAGCATCTCGTGGTGCAGGATCTCTTCGTGACCGAGACTGCCTACCACGCGGATGTCATCTTGCCGGCCTCGGCCTTCGCCGAGAAATCCGGCACCTTCACCAACACCGACCGGCGCGTCCAGCTGGCGCGCCAGGTGGTCCCCCCGCCCGGCGACGCCCGCCAGGATCTCTGGATCATCCAGGAGATCGCGAAGCGCATGGGCCTCGACTGGAACTATTCCGGTCCGGCCGAGGTCTATACCGAGATGGCGAGCACCATGCCCTCGCTCGCCAACATCAGCTGGGAGCGGCTCGAGCGCGAGGGTGCGGTCACCTATCCGGTCGATACGACCGACGGGCCCGGCAACGAGATCATCTTCACGACCGGCTACCCGACCGAGTCCGGCCGCGGCAAGATCGTCCCCGCGCAGGTGGTTGCACCCGACGAGCTGCCGGATGCCGACTTCCCCATGGTGCTGACGACCGGCCGCCTGCTCGAGCATTGGCACACGGGCTCGATGACACGGCGCGCCAACGTGCTGGACACGCTGGAGCCCGAGGCCGTCGCCTTCTTCTCGCCGAAGGATCTGCGCCGCCTCAATCTCTGGGCGGGGGACTTCGTCCGGCTCGACACGCGGCGCGGCGCGGTCGAGGTGAAGGTCCGTGCCGACCGAGACGTGCCGGAGAACATGGTCTTCATGCCCTTCTGCTACGCCGAGGCCGCGGCGAACCTCCTCACCAACCCCGCGCTCGACCCGTTCGGCAAGATTCCCGAGTTCAAGTTCTGCGCGGTGCGCGTCACGCGGGCCGAGGCGCGCGAGGCGGCGGAATAAGGTGCGTGGCCCGAGCCGACGCTCGGGCCGATGCCGGCGAGATCGATGCCTGGAGCCTGCTATGGAATCCTGCTCGCGGGAGGCCTCGCCCGCCGGATGGGGGGCGGGGACAAGGGCCTGCGGCCGGTGGGGGGCGCCTCGATCCTCTCCCGCGTCGTCGCGGTGATGCAGGCGCAATGCGTCGGCCTCGTGCTGAACGCCAACGGCGATCCCTCCCGCTTCGCCGATCTCGGCCTTCCCGTGGTCGCCGATGATCTGCCGGGGTTCCAAGGCCCGCTCGCCGGCATCCTCGCCGGCCTCGATTGGATCGCCGCTCATCATCCCGAGGTGGCGCGTGCGGTCAGCGTGCCGACGGATACGCCCTTCCTGCCGTCGGATCTCGTGTCGCGCCTCGACGCCGCGCGTGCCGAGCAAGGGGCCGGGATCGCTTTCGCTTGCTCGGGCGGACGCGATCATCCGGTCGTCACGCTCTGGCCGGTCGAGATGCGGCACGCTTTGCGCCGGGCTCTGGTCGAGGAGGGCTTACGCAAGATGGGCGCATTCACGGAACGGTATGCGTCCGCGCAGGTGGAATGGCCGATCGAGCCCTATGACCCGTTCTTCAATGCAAACGAGCCGGAAGATCTCCTCGCCGCGGAGGCGCTGGCGGCGCAGGCGTCACGTTTGCTATAGGGAGCGGCCGCATCGCCGCAGCTCGGCGTCGGCTCATCGAGGGCGAGGATCATGGCAAAAGTCGAAAATGTCTCCATCGAGGATCTGAAGCAGGGGCTCGCCGACGGCACGGTCATCCTCGTCGACGTGCGCGAGCCCAACGAGTTCAATGCCGGGCACATTCCCGGAGCGATCCTCAACCCCCTGCAGAAGTTCGACCCGAAGGCGATCCCCTCCGAGCCCGGCAAGCGCGTGGTGTTTTCCTGCCGGGCCGGCAACCGCTCGCTCAAGGCGCTGGAGCTCGCGCAGGCGGCCGGCCGCACCGACGTGACGGCGCATTATCCCGGCGGCTTCGACGGCTGGTCCAAGGCCGGCGAGAAGGTCGAAATTTAGGCGCGTACCGCGGGGCGGCATCGTTCCCCTCGAGGCGAAGATGGCCCGGCGAATCCGGCCGCATGGGTGAAACCGAGCCGCCCTCCGCGAGACAACTCATGACCCATGTCGCGACCCTCGTCTGCAACCCGAGCTTTCCGCTGATCACGCAGGACGTGGTCCGGCTGGCGCATCAGGCATTGCCGCAGGCCTCCGAGCCCTCGTGGCTCGACATGGGCATAGCGGTCGATCTGCCGTTCACGCCAGAGCCCGGCGCCGACGCCCGTGCGATCGCCGACCGGCTGCGCGGCAGGCTCGGATCGGCGGCGATCGATGTCGTCGTCCAGGGCGCGGAGGGACGGCGCAAGAAGCTGCTGCTCGCCGACATGGATTCGACCATGATCGGCCAGGAATGTATCGACGAGCTCGCCGCCGAGATCGGCAAGAAGGATCTCGTCGCGGCGATCACCGAACGCGCCATGCGCGGCGAGATCGAGTTCGAGCCGGCGCTCCGCGAGCGCGTCGCCGTGCTGGAAGGCTTGCCCGTCGCGGTCGTCTCGCGGGTCCTCGCGCGAAAGATCACGCTCACGCCGGGAGGCCGCGCCCTCGTCCAGACCATGCGGCGCGACGGCGCGCATTGCGTGCTCGTCTCCGGCGGCTTCACGCTCTTCACCGGAGCCGTCGCCGAGAAGCTCGGCTTCCACGAGCATCGCGCGAACAGGCTCCTCGTCGGCGCAAACGACAAGCTCGAAGGCCGCGTGGCGGAGCCGATCCTCGGCAAGGCCGCGAAGCTCGACGCCTTGATCGAGACCCGTGAGCGGCTGGCGCTCGCCGCCGCGGAGACGCTCGCGGTCGGCGACGGCGCCAATGATCTCGCCATGCTGCAGGAGGCCGGTCTCGGCATCGCCTATCATGCGAAGCCCATCGTCGCCGCCGCGGCGCAGGCGCGGATCGATCGCGCCGATCTCACCGCGCTCCTTTTCGTGCAAGGCTATCGGCGTGCCGAGATCTGGACCGAGCCGCGCCAGGCGCTGAACCCAGCGGATTGGAAGCGCAAGTACGGCGCGATGGAAAAAGCGCACGAACGGACACGTTTCTGAACCGGTCGAGAATGTCGCAGGCTGGTTTTTTCACTTGACCAACAAGGGGTGCGGGTCCACCTTTATGGTCTCGGAAGCCGTGAAACCATGGCGCGGTCCATGTTCACGGCGAGCCCCTCGAGCGGGACCTCGATAGAGGGCGACGAGAGCTGCTGGCCGGCTCTCTCAGTGGCCAGCTGTTTGGAACAGAATCGAGAGGAGCATGACGCCACCGGGGCAAAACGATCGACCCGTGCGTGCTGCAGGGTCACGGTGCGTCGGAAGAATTGAGCGCTGATTTTCGAGACGCGCCGCCGATAGCTCGGGAAGTCAGACGGAAGCACGAACAAGCAAAGGCCACGCGCGTTCGGCTTCGAAACATGGCTGGTCGTCCACAACCAGCATTTCGCAAGATAGCGAAAACCCGGCCCCGCATGCCCTGTGCATCGGGGCCTTCGCTTTGCCGTCGGGCCTCTTAGCCGTCCTCGTCGCGGCCTCTGCCTCTGCCCCGCCGATCGCCGTCGTCGCCGCCGCCCCATCCCCCGCGCCGACCGTGCCCGTCGTCGCCCCAGTCGCGTCGTCCACGGCCCCTGTCGTCCCAATCGTGCCGGCGTCCGCGGTCGTCCCAGTCGCGGCGGCGGCCATGGTGCTCGCCGCGCCAGCCCGGCACGTCCCAGCCGCGCCAGCCGTGGCCGCCGCCCCAGCCATAGCCGCGCCGCCAAGGATTGCCGCAGCGATACCAGCCGGGTCCCCGCCAGCCCTCGAAATACCAGCAATAGGGCTGCCCGCCCCAATCATATTGGGCCGGCTCGAGCGGCAGAGGCACTTCGGCCATGGTCGCGCCGGATCCTCGGCTCGCCGCCATCGCGCGAGCGGTATCCGCGCCGCCCACGCCCAATAGGATCGAGAGCCCGATGACGGCACTCGCTGCGATCTTCATGTCTTGCTCCTGTCGCTCGGGCGCGGTGTTACAGGCACGAAGATGAACAGGAGCTGAGGACGCTCGGCGCTTGCTCAATCGGGAGCCCAGTAGGGCAGGCCCATGCCGCGCGGCGCGCCGTCGAAATCGCCCCCGCCGTAGTCGCGAAGGGGAGGCTCGAAGCCGCCGGGTCCGCGATGCCACCGACCCCGCGCATCGCTTCCGCCCCCATCGCCTGGACCCCAGCCGCGCGAATGACGGGAGTCGAAATCGCGCCACTCGTGCCGCCAGCGATCGCCGTGGTCGGCATCGCGGTGGTCTCGGCGATGGCGTCTTCCGTCGCAGTCGAGGCCGGCGCCCCCACGGCATCCGTCCCGGTCGCTCCAGTCTCTCGAAGCGTCCCGATGATCGCGACCGCGGTCTTGCCACGATCGACCGAGATCGTCGAGGCCTTGGACGAAGCCTTGGGCGACGGCGTCCCGGCACGAGACCGGACCGACGAGAGCGATGCCGCCGATCGCGGCACCGAGCACGAGCCCCACGATGCTTTGTCCCCACATGGATTTGCGCCCCCCGATCGATTCGCGAGAAAGCGTCGATCCTGGCGAAAAAGGCTCAACCGAGCCGCGCACGCATCGTTAAAATCCAACACATCTGCGCGGCGTGGCGCATGGTCGCTTCGCTGGAACGCGCTCTAGTCGCGGAACCGCGGACGGAACCGACGCGGCCCGCCCTCGTCGCCGTAGATGATCGACAAGCCCGGATCCCCCGCTCCGAAATCGCGCCAATCGCGTTGCCAGCCCTGGTCGCTGTCCTGGATGCCGGGCCCGACCGGACGGGGGCGGCTACAGCCGAGGCCCTCGACAAAGCCGCCGGGGCAATCGGCGCGATTCGGTGTGTCGAGGCCTTGGACCTGAGCATGCCCGAACGACATCTGCCCGACGTGCGCGACGCTCGAGATCACCACGGAAAGCGCGACCCGGATGATGCTTCTCTTCCACATGGAACCATTCCCGCCCGATCGATCGCAAAGACAGGCACAATGTGGAGGAAAAAGCTCGAGCGACCGGTGCCTCACTCGCTAGAATTCTACAGATCGGGCGATCCTACCCGGCCACCTTGCGTGCGCGCTTGCCGAGCGTGCGCAGCCTGAGCGCATTGAGCTTGATGAAACCCGCCGCGTCGCGATGGTCGTAGGCGACCGCGCCTTCCTCGAAGGTCACGAGATCCTGGTCATAGAGGGAATAGGGGCTCGACCGCCCGACCACGCCGACCGATCCCTTGTAGAGCTTCAACCGCACGCGGCCGGTCACATAGGCTTGGCTATGATCGATTGCGGCCTGCAGCATCTCGCGCTCGGGCGAGAACCAGAACCCGTTGTAGATGAGCTCGGCATATTTCGGCATCAGCTCGTCCTTCAGATGCGCCGCGCCGCGATCGAGCGTGATCTGCTCGATGCCGCGATGCGCGACGAGAAGGATCGTGCCGCCCGGCGTCTCGTACATGCCGCGCGACTTCATCCCGACGAAGCGATTCTCGACGAGATCGAGCCTTCCGATTCCGTTGGCGCGGCCGAGCTCGTTGAGCTTGGCCAGCAATGTCGCGGGGGAAAGCGGCTCGCCATCGATTCCGACCGCGTCGCCCTTCTCGAAATCCACCTCGATATAGGTCGGCGCATCCGGCGCCTTCTCGGGATCGAGGGTGCGCGAGTAGACATAGTCCGGCACCTCCTGGGCCGGGTCCTCCAGCACCTTGCCCTCGGAGGAGCAATGCAGGAGGTTGGCATCGACCGAGAAGGGCGCCTCGCCGCGCTTGTCCTTGGCGATCGGGATCTGGTGCTTCTCGGCGAACTCGAGGAGCGCGGTGCGTGACGCGAGATCCCATTCGCGCCAGGGGGCGATCACCTTGATGTCCGGCTCCAGGGCATAATAGGAGAGCTCGAAGCGAACCTGGTCGTTGCCCTTGCCGGTCGCGCCATGGGCAACGGCGTCCGCCCCGGTCTTGCGGGCGATCTCGATCTGCTTTTTCGCGATGAGCGGGCGCGCGATCGAGGTGCCGAGAAGATAGAGCCCCTCGTATTGGGCATTGGCGCGAAACATCGGGAAGACGTAGTCGCGGACGAATTCCTCGCGCAGATCCTCGATGAAGATGTTTTCCGGCTTGATCCCGAGCAAGATCGCCTTCTCGCGGGCGGGCGAAAGCTCCTCGCCTTGGCCGAGATCGGCGGTGAAGGTCACGACCTCGCAGCCATAGGTGGTCTGCAGCCATTTGAGGATGATCGAGGTATCGAGGCCGCCCGAATAGGCGAGGATCACTTTCTTGATGTCTTTGGGCTCGGCGGACATGGGATGCTCATGGGGAAGGCGAAGGCCGCGACTATAGGGACGGCGCCCTTTCGCGCAAGGGCGCCCGAGGCGGGCGGTTGGACTTCCGGCGGGTCCGCGCCCATAATTGCCGCATGAATGCCATCCTCTTCGACACGCTTCGGCTCTCCCGGACCTTGCGAGACAAGGGCGGCTTCACGCCGGAGCAGGTGGAGACTCTCGCCGAGGCCTTAGGCGAGGCCCAGCACGGCGACCTCGCGACAAAGGCGGACGTTGCTGCGCTGAAGGCGGACGTAGAGGCACTCGAGGCCAGGCTCGAAATCAAGATGGACGGTCTCGCGACGAAGGCCGAGCTGGTCGAGGTGAAGGCGGACATCCTGAAACGGATCGTCGGCACGATCGGTTTCCAGACCGTCGTGATCGTCGGCGCTTCGTTCACGCTCGTCCGAATTTTCGTGAGGTGACCAACCCTGCTCCCCGAGGGGCAGCGAAACCGGTCGCCGCGGCACTGTAGCGCGCGCTGGCGGGATTATTGCAAAATTGATATATGAATCGAAATGAGTTGGAGCGTGGAGTTCTTGAACGATGACGTCAGAGCAGAGCTCGACGCGCTGCCGAGCGACATCGGAGCGGCCTTCTTGCGGATCGCACAATTGATCCAGACCTTGGGGCTCGAACGTATGCGGGAGCCCTATGTGAAGCATCTCGAAGGCCCGATCTGGGAAATGCGCATGAAGGGCAAGGACGGTATTGCCCGAGCCGCCTATGTCACGGCCACAGGTCGGCGGGTTGTCGTGGTGCATGTCTTCGCGAAGAAGACCCGGAAGACTCCCCGCCACGAGATCGAGATCGCCCTGAGCAGGGCAAAGGAGGTCGAATGACCCGACGACACATTCCCGTCGATGAATGGGCCGAAGAAAGGATGAAGGACCCTGAGTTCAAGGCCGCTTATGACGCCTTGGAGGACGAGTTCGCGCTCGCTGCCGCCATGATCAAGGCCCGTGCCGATGCCGAGATGACACAGGAGCAAGTCGCGGAAGCGATGGGAACGACGCAGGCCGTCGTCGCTCGCCTCGAGAGCGGGCGAGTAAAACCCTCGACAAGGACTCTCGAGCGCTTCGCCGAGGCGACCGGAACCAGGCTGCGCATCGCGTTCGAGCGGCAGGCACGTGACCCGACTCCGTCCACTCCGGCCCACGTCTCGAGCCGATAGAGCGGCATGCCGCGTCTGGACCTCGCCCAGAATCCGCGCTGGAGTGGGGTAAGTCGCCAGGTTGGGAGGCCGCTCGAAGAGACCGTCAACAACCTGCAATTTCGTACGGTGTTCGCCCATCTTTACAGTGATGTAAACTTGATTGCATTTGGACTAAAGTATCGCAAGCTAGGCTTCATCCACGCGCCCCGGGTTACATGGACCGTGCGCAGCCCCGACGATCGAAGATAAAAATGGCTAACATAAAGAAATTGACCGAAGGCGACGGCCCACTTTGCTTCGTTGTCGGACCGATCGGCAAAGACGGAAGCGTGGAGCGAAAGCATTCTGACATGCTCCTCAACGCCATAATAAAGCACGTCCTGCAGAACGAGGAGTTTAACTATGTCGTGAGGCGCGCGGACGAGGACGCGGACCCTGGCATGATCGGCGATAGGGTTATTAGCGATATCATCAATGCTGAGCTGGTCGTTGCCGACCTTACCGACCTGAATCCAAATGCATTTTATGAATTGGGAATCCGACACTCAACCCAGAAGCCCACGATTCATATCGCAAGGGCAGGCACAGCGCTGCCTTTTGATACTGTAGCTCATCGTACTATTTTTGTTGACCTGACGGATTGGCAAAGCATTTAACAAGCTAGAGAGCGTGTAATAGGTTCTGCCAGAGCAATTAAAAATCCTAACTACAAAGTGAGCAACCCTATCACGCAGGCTAATGCGAGCTTTCAAATGCGGCAGAGCTCGGACCCACGTGATAGAGTCATTGCTGAAATTCAGGAGCGTATGGTTGCAATCGAAAACGCAATAACGGTGGTTCCCCAAAAGGATGCATACCAACAATTGGCAGAACGCATCGGCAACGCCAATAAGATTGATGCCATTAAGATTTATCGAGAGGTTACAGGTGCGAGCCTCGAACAGGCGAAGGATTTCATCGAAGCTTTAATGAGCGCGCAGAAAATCGAAGCGATCAAAATTCACCGTGCTATCACGCGCGCCGGGTTGAAAGAGGCGAAGGACTTTGTAGAGGCGATGGGTATTCCATGAGTATCTTGTGCCAGCGTACGACGGCCCACGCATCGATCCAGTATCCGCTGTATTTGAGTGCATGAAGCGAGGCCGGATCACCCGCCGAGCTTCGAGACGTGGCTCACCTCACGCATCCCTCGGCAACGGTGTTTCGAGCCGACTGTGCTGATCGTTGATGGGCCGAAATGCTGCGCGTCATGAAGGTCATCGGGAGACCTTGAATCACAATGGCCCAGCTCCTTACAGCGAGCCAGAGCCTGATGCTCCATTCTGAGCCCAACAGCGCCGCTAGAGTCGGCCTGATATGACCCCCTGTTACGCAAACGCTTGACCGCTCCCTGCCTTTAGCGATTTGTCTCCGCTCGACTCCTCGGTCAGGGGAGGTGCCATGCTCTGCGCGGAGAACCATGTCCCACAACACCTTCGGTCATCTCTTTCGGGTCACGACCTTCGGCGAAAGCCACGGGCCGGCGATCGGCTGCGTCGTGGACGGCTGCCCCCCGCTGATCCCGCTGGACGAGGCGGATATCCAGGCCTTCCTGGATCTGCGCCGGCCCGGGACCTCGCGCTTCACGACGCAGCGCCAGGAGGCGGACCGAGTGAAGATCCTCTCGGGCGTCTTTCTCGACGAGAAGACCGGGCGGCAGGTGACGACGGGCACCCCGATCGCGCTCCAGATCGAGAACACCGACCAACGCTCGAAGGACTACGACGAGATCAAGGACAAGTATCGGCCGGGCCATGCCGATTTCACCTATGACGTGAAATACGGAATCCGCGATCACCGCGGCGGCGGACGGTCCTCCGCGCGGGAGACCGCCACGCGCGTCGCGGCCGGGGCGATCGCGCGCAAGATCGTCGCGCCGGCGAGCATCCGCGGAGCCTTGGTCCGTCTCGGTCCCCATGCGATCGACCGCGAAAGGTGGGACTGGGAGGAGGTTTCGCGCAATCCGTTCTTCTGCCCGGACGCCAAGGCCGCCGCCTTCTTCGAGACCTATCTCGACGAGATCCGCAAGGCAGGCTCCTCCATCGGTGCCGTGATCGAGATCGTCGCGGAGGATGTGCCGGCCGGATGGGGCGCGCCGATCTACGGCAAGCTCGATTCCGATCTCGCCGCGGCGCTGATGTCGATCAACGCGGTCAAAGGGGTCGAGATCGGCGACGGCTTCGCTGCGGCGGCGCTATCGGGCGAAGCCAATGCCGACGAGATGCGGCTCGGGCCGGACGGCAGGCCGATCTTCCTTTCGAACCATGCCGGCGGCGTCCTCGGCGGCATCTCGACGGGCCAGCCGATCATTGCGCGTTTCGCGGTGAAGCCTACCTCCTCGATCCTCGCGCCGCGGCAAACGCTCGACCGCGCGGGCCAGGAGACCGACATCGTGACCAAGGGGCGCCACGATCCTTGCGTCGGCATTCGCGCGGTGCCGGTCGGGGAGGCCATGGTCGCCTGCGTGCTCGCCGACCACTTCCTGTGCCATCGCGCGCAGGTCGGGGAGCGGCCGAAGCCTCCCCCGGCCGTGCGGTGACAGCGCGAAGATTGCGCTCGCTATTTCTTCTTGGCGATATCCGCGACCGTCATGACGGACGACGGCGCGCTCGCCACGATCTTCGGCTTGACCTTTTTCGGCTTCTTGGCCTCGCGGCCACTGCGCAACTGACTCTTTGCCATGGCTCGGCTCCTCGAGGAGCCTCGTCACGGCTGCGGGCGTACACGCGGAACGGACGAAGCTCCCGCTCATTGATGTAGGCGCCGTGACGGCGCCGGACAGCCCGAGCTGCGAAAAATCCTTCTCCGGGTAAGGTCTCGAGGAGCACCCTGCATGAAGATACTCGTCAGCGGCGCCGGGATCGCGGGGCCGACCCTCGCCTATTGGCTCTTGCGCTATGGGTTCGAGCCGGTTCTCGTGGAACAGGCGCCCGGCATTCGCGACACCGGCTATATCGTCGATTTCTGGGGGTTGGGCTACGACATCGCCGAGCGCATGGGGAGTCTGGGGCAAGTGCTCGACCGCGGCTACCGCGTTCGCGAGGTCCGTTTCGTCGATGCACAGGGCGCGAAGGCAGGCGGATTTCCCGCCGAGGTGATCCGTCGTCTCGCCGGCGGACGATTCACGAGCCTGCCGCGCGGCGAACTCTCGAGGATTCTCTACGAGACGATCGCGGGCAAGGTCGAGACCTTGTTCTCCGACACGATCGCGGGCTTCGAGCCGCGCGAGGGCGGGGTCCGGGTCCGGTTCGCGCGCGAGAAGCCCCGCGATTTCGACCTCGTGATCGGCGCCGACGGATTGCATTCCGTAGTGCGCCGTATCGCCTTCGGTCCCGACGGTATGTTCGAGAAGCATTTGGGCTATAGCGTCGCGGCCTTCGAGACCAAGGGCTACGAGCCGCACGACGAGCTCGTCTATGTCGGCCACACGGTGCCCGGCCGGCAGGTGGCCCGTTTCGCGTTGCGCGACGACCGAACCGTGTTCTTCTTCATGTTTCGCGACGATTTTCGGGGAAGTGACGAGCGCGGCCAACGCGCAGCGCTCCATCGTGCCTTCGGCGATGTCGGTTGGGAATGCCCGCAAATCCTGGCGGCCATGGACAGGTGCGACACCCTCTACTTCGACCGCGTGAGCCAGATCCGGATGCCCCGATGGACAAAAGGGCGCGTCGCGCTCGTGGGCGATGCCGCCTTCTGCGTCTCGCTCCTCGCCGGCGAAGGCACCGGCCTCGCCATGGCGGCCGCCTATGTGCTCGCGGGCGAGCTAGATCGTGCGGCGGGCGATCATGGCACGGCGTTCGCCCGATACGAGCAATGCCTGCGGGACTTCATAGGAGCGAAGCAGATATCCGCCGAGCGCTTCGCCTCCTGGTTTGCGCCACGCACCGAGGTGGGGCTCCTCGTCCGCAACATCACCTCGAGGCTGTTGGCGTTCTCTCCCTTGGCCGAGCTGTTGATCGGGTCGAGCCTCCGGGACGATATCGTGCTTCCGGACTACGAGCCATGAGTTGCCATGGTCGAGAGAAACCACGTCGGCGGCTGATCATCGTAATAGCAACAACAACCCCACCAGAGCGATCGCCCACAGCGCGAGATGCCCGAGCCGCGCTTTTCGTGCCTCGGCCTCGCCGATTCGCCGGACGGCACGTTCCGACACCTCGAAGCCGTCCTCGGCCATCCCCTCGAGCTTCACGACGAGATTTTCCGCACGTACCAGCGCCGCCGGCAAGTTAGCGGCGAAGTGCGCGAGCGTCGAGGCCGCGCGCCCGGC
This sequence comes from Beijerinckiaceae bacterium, assembly GCA_024304885.1. GTDB lineage: Bacteria > Pseudomonadota > Alphaproteobacteria > Rhizobiales > Beijerinckiaceae > Methylocapsa. The sequence goes on along the minus strand of JALJOM010000003.1, from coordinate 392,047 downwards.
ATCCTGAAGCTTGCCGGCCGGGCCGAGGTTCTGCTCGATCCAGCTGCGCACCACGGGCTCGGCCGTCGCCCACATATCGAGCCGCGGATCGAGCATGCGGGCGACGCCTTCGACCACGACCATGGTCTTTTGCATGAGCACGAGCTCGATACGGGTGCGCATGTCGAAGAGCGCGGTCACCTCGAAGAGCAGGGTCAGGAGCCTCGCCATCGAGATCTGGTCCGCGGTCCTCGAATGGATCGGCTCGCCGATCGCACGGATCGCCTGGGCGAAATCCTCGACCTTGTGGATGCTCGGGACGTAGCCGGCCTCGAAATGGATCTCGGCGGCGCGGCGGTAGTCGCGGGTGATGAAGCCGTATAGGATCTCGGCGAGGAAGCGTTGCTCCTTGTAGCCGAGCCTCCCCATGATGCCGAAATCGACCGCCACGAGCCGGCCTTGTGCATCGACGAAGAGATTGCCCTGATGCATGTCGGCGTGGAAGAACCCGTCCCGCATCGCATGGCGCAGGAAGGATTGGAGGACGATGCGCCCGAGGCTCGGCAGGTCGTGACCCTTGGCGGCCAAGGCGTCGAGATCGCCGAGAGGCGTGCCCTCCACCCATTCGAGGGTCAAGACCTCCCGCTCGGTGCGATCCCAATCGACACGCGGCACGTGGAAATCGGGATCCTTTGCGACATTCTCGGCGAATTCCGAGGCCGCCGCGGCCTCGAGCCGGAAATCCATCTCCATCTTGACCGAGCGGGCGAGGGTCTCGACCACCTCGATCAGCTTCAGCCGCCGCGCCTCGTCGGACCAGCGCTCGGCGAGGCGCGCAGCGGCGAACATATCGCCGAGGTCGCGCCGGAAGCGCCGCTCGACGCCGGGGCGCAAGATCTTCACCGCGACCTCGCGGTCCCCGTCGGCGTCGCGCACGCGGGCGCGGTGAACCTGTGCGATCGAGGCGGCGGCCACGGGCTCGCTGAACTTCAAAAACAGCTCGTCGAGCGGGCGCCCGAAGGCCGCCTCGACCGTCGCGATCGCCACCTCGCGCGGGAACGGCTCCATCCGGTCCTGCAAGCGCTCGAGATGGCTTGCGGCAGACGGGCCGACGACATCCGGACGCGTCGCGAGGAACTGGCCGAGCTTCACATAGGAGGGCCCGAGCTTGCTGATCGCCGCGGGGAGATTGGCGATGCCGGGCTTCGCCGTCCTTTTGGCGATGAGCTTGGCGAGGGCCAGAGGCACGCGGGCCGAGGGCGGCACGAGCGTGGGATCGATGTCGCTCAAGACGCCGGAGCGCGCCATCACGAGCCCTGCGCGCAGGAGGCGCAGGAAGGAGCCGGGAGAAAAGGCCACGGGCGCTTTGCCTGATCAGCTAGAGCGGTTTCCGATCCGGTCGAATCGGAAACCGGCTCTACATTCTTGTTTTTCGCAATTTCGCATCGATGTCGATCTATCGAAACATCGAGATCGATATGCGAACCGGTGTCCGCTTCGCTGGAAATTGCTCTAGAGCTTCCAGCCGGAATGGATCGCGACGATCCCCCCGGTGAGCCTCGTGAAGTCCGCCCGGCCGAAGCCGGCGTCGGCCACCATCGCGCGGAACCTGTCCGCGTCCGGAAAGCGCGCGATCGATTCGACGAGGTAGCGATAGGCATCGCCGTCGCCCGTCACGAGCCGTCCAAGCACGGGAATGACGCGGAAGGAATAGGCTTCGTAGAGCCGGTCGAGGAGCGGCACGTCCACGTTCGAGAACTCGAGGCAGAGGAAACGACCGCCCCGTTTCAGGACACGGTGCGCCTCGGCGAGCGCCGTCTCGATCCGCGGCACGTTGCGAATCCCGAAGGCGATCGTATAGGCGTCGAAGAAATCGTCGGCGAAGGGAAGCGCCTCGGCATTGGCCTCGACGAACTCGAGCCGCGCGTCGCAGCGGACCTTCCTCGCCCGCGCGCGGCCGACCTCCAGCATGTCGGGGTTGATGTCGAGGATCGTGACCTCGGTCTTCGCCGAGCCCGCCTTTGCGATGCGGAACGCGATGTCCCCCGTGCCGCCGGCCACGTCGAGATGGCGAAAGACGCGAGACCGTGGCGGCCGTACCTTGGCCGCGAAAGCATCCTTCCAGACGCGGTGAAGCCCGCCAGACATCAGATCGTTCATGAGGTCGTAGCGCGACGCGACGTGCTGGAACACGGCATCGACGTGTTTCTGCTTCTCGCCGAGCGGAACGCGGGAAAAGCCGAAATGGGTCTCGTCGGTCATGACTCTCCGGGGGATGCTCGTACCGGGAATCGACGATTTCCGGTACTTCGGTTGTTTTCGGCGTATCCGCTTCTTCGCGTTTGAAGCCGGCTCGGTTTCCGACTCGGGTTTCAAAGGCGGCGGATACCAGGGCGGCGCGGGTCGGGGCCCTGGTTTGGCGGGGCCCTCCGGATTTGGCAATACCTATATGGCGCCGCAGGAGCCGGTGGGGGCGCGGCGCCCGCCTTGTCCGTCGCTGCGACGTATTACTGTCTTGATCCCGCCGCGGTCGCGCCATATTCGTCGCTACACGAGGCTCGGCGTGCTTCAGTGCGGGACCGGACGTGACCGGATCGACCGCGAGAGGCGCGGTCCGAGCTTCGCTCGTTTCGTCGCGGCCTGCGCCGATCCCCTCGGCTTCGGCAGGATAGCGACAAGCCGAACGCGTCCTGCAGGGTCTCGAGGCGGCCCGCCACGAGCCATGACAGACGACGATACGAAGACGACAGCAACCTTTTCGATCGAGGAGAGCAACGATGCCGAAAAAGGGCGAATCTTGTCCGACAACGGGAATTTGGAAGGCCATCCATGATAAAGAACACAAGCAGCCGCATGAAGTGAAAATGGTCAAGGGGCACAAGTTCCCGCCCTGCAATCAATGTGAGACCGGGCCGACCTACGAATTGGTCCGCGAGGATCCGAACCTGCTTCGCTAGAGCTTGCCTCGTCTTGGCGCGCTCTTCTCTGGAGCGCGCGCCATTATTCGAAAATTACGTCGAGACCATTTCCAGCGAAGCGGACCACTTCGCGGGTTCGCGGCGCGCTTGCATTTGGAACAGAGCGACCGAGGTTGGATCCCGACCTTCATCCTACTCAGGCGAGTTGCACAGGCCGGACGAACCGCGCTTTTGATTTTTTGGGCCGCTCATGCCGGAGCCGAAAACAGTTCGGATCTCCGTGTCGGCGGTGTCCGCCGAATTCGGCTCCTAACACGAAGCTCTCCGTCACGACCTCACGCGGTATAATGTCGAGGTCAAAATCCAGGAGGATTCGAAGGACCTCGGACGTAGAATCCTCGACGAGCTCGATAGCTACATAAGCCATTGTAACGGCGCCGTTCATTTCGTCGGCGACATGGCCGGAGCGGCACCCGTCCAACGGGATGCACGCGCACTTCTGGCCAAGGATCCGAGTCTGGCCACCACTTTGCCGCCGCTCGGCGATGGCAAAGGCATTTCCTACACGCACTGGGAGGCTTGGCTCGCGCTCCATCACAGGAAGGAGCTCTACATTGCCCTCGCCTCGAATAGTGCCGAGCGCAGAACGAGATACGAACCGGCGGACGCCTCCAAAGCGGCACAGCAGGGCCGTCTCGAGCGGCTGAAGAGGATCAATCGCCACTAGATCACGATGACTTTGGATCGACTCGATCCAAAGTCATGGATCGATTCCAAAAGTGTACAGCGGTTTCCCGCCCGCATCCCGCTCTAGAGCTTCACGTTCTCGAACGTCATAGATCTCGCCAATTCGCTGAAATCGACCGGGATCGTAGATCTGCCCGCGAAAGCGCGAGCCGAGAAGCCGGGACGGATGCCGAGAAATCTCCCCTTCGCGTCACTCGAAGGTCTGTTCGAAGGCCGCAAGGATTTTCTCGAGAAGATTAATGCCACGCTATCGGGGGAAGGCAGGAGCGGCCGCGGTCACGGGCAAGGCCGTGCACGGGCTCGAGTCGAACGCACGAAGCTACAATGAGAGGAATCCGGTAGGTTCCGTCATTGCGAGCGGAGCGAAGCAATCCAGTTCGTAGTCTACGCTACTGGATTGCTTCCAGTCTCGCCTACGGCTCGCGGTCGCAATGACGACGCCACACGATCGAGCGTGATAGGCCGCTTCCGATCCTGCGCTTAATCGTCTAGCGCCCAATATATTTGCGCACAGCCGCATCGACCGCTTCGCGATTTTCGGCGGAGAGCTTCGCGAGCTCGCCGTCGAGCCAGCTGTCGGTCACGCCCGCGCTGCGCGCGAGAATGTGCCATTTCATCGCCTCGACGGGGTTTCTCTCGACGCCGCGGCCGGAGGCGAAAAGGCGCGCGATCCGATTTTGTGCAACGGGATTGTCCTTCGCCGCCGCCTTCAGGAACAGTTTCGCGGCCGCCGTCTCGTCCTTCTCGATGCCGATGCCGTTGAAGAGCATGATGGCATATTCGACCTCGGCCGCGACGTTGCGCTCGGCCGCAGCGCGCGCGATCCATTCGGCGGCGCGCGCTTCGCTCTTCTCGACCCCGTTGCCGTTGCGATAGAGGATGCCGAGCGCATAGGCGGCATCGGCGTCGCCCTGATCGGCGGCTCGCCGGAACAAGGTCGCAGCCTTGGGATAGTCGGGGACGACGCCGTTGCCTTCGAGCGCGAGGACCCCGAGATTGTAGAGCGCGCCTGGATGGCCCTGCGCGGCGGCCTTCTCGAAGAGTGCAGCCGCGGCGGCCTTGTCCTTCGGGATGCCGTCCCCTTTCAGCAAGGCGACCGCGAGCACGAAGGTCGCCTGCCGATCGCCGCGGTCGGCCGCGAGGCGGTACCATCGCGCGGCTTCCGCAGGGTCACGCCGGACGGAGAGCCCTTGCGCATAGAGCTCACCGACGAGGGTCATCGCCGCGGCGTCGGAGGGGTCGGCCTCGATCCGCTTCATGGCCTCGAGCAAGGCCGTCGAGTAATAGCCGCGCTGGAAGGCGCCGAAGGCCAGATCGCGCCCCTCGTCGCCGCGAGGCGAGGGGGACGCCGTGACGGGCGGCGGGCCGGCGGCGGGGCGGGCCGGCGGGAGAGGCTGCGCGCCCGCCGGCAAGCCGAGCGCGGCGCCGAGCGCGGCAGCGAGAATCCGGCGCAGCGCGGCCCGCATCGGCGTCACGCCGCAGTGTGCAGGTCGGACAGGATCGCCGAGGCCTCGCGCAAAGCTGCGGCGGCCCCGCGCGGATCGGCGAAGACGGCATCGCAGAGGGCGACGAAATCGGCTCCCGCACGCACGAGGTCGGCAATGCCGGCGAGGGTCGCGGCGTAGCCGACGCAGGGAACATTGAAAATCTCGGCCCACCAGGCGACCCGCTCGACGACGGCCGCATGAGGCTCGGTCGACGCAGGCCCCCCGAACATGAGGTAGTCGACGCCCGCCTCCCCCGCGGTCATGGCCGCATCGCGAGTCGTGAGCCCCCCTGCCCCGACGATATGCCCGGGCTGCAAGGAGTCGAGAGCCGGCGCGAGCACCGCGTCGGTGGCCTCGAGGTGAACCCCGTCCGCGCCCGCGGCGAGCGCGAGCGCGGCATCGTTCTCGACGAGGCAGGCGGCCCCCTGTCCCTGCGTCACCCCGGCCAGGAGCCCGACGGCCTGTCGCCGAGCCGGCGCGTCCATGGTCGCCGTGCGGACGAGGACACAGGCCACGTCGCCGGCGCCGAGCGCGGCCTCGAGCACGGGCCGGAACGCGGCGGCGTCGGAAACGAGGGGCGTGATCAGATAGAGGCGCGGCTCGACGTGATCCATTCTTCGCAGGGCTCCTTTCGCGCGTCGTCGTGACGCCGCGGCACGCTGTATCCCTCGCGCGACGCGGTGGCCACCGAAAGGTGCGTCGAACTATTCATATAGCACCGGCGCGCGGGTTCCGTAGCCCCCGAACGGGTCGCGAGGGCGAGGCGCGAGCCTTTCGGGAGGTCGGCTTGTCCTCGCTCTGCTTCCATGCTACCCGCAGCCGCAGGAGACACGAGATGACAGACGGAAACGGAGCCCTGGGCGACGGCGCGCCCGCGATCAATGCGATGGTGCAGTACACGAAGGATTTCTCCTTCGAGAATCCCAATGCGCCGCGCTCGCTCGGGCCGCAAGAGAAGGCGCCGAATATCGCGATCCAGGTCAATGTCAACGCGCGACAGGTGGCCGAGTCGGACTTCGAGGTCGATATCCTGCTCGAAGGCTCGGCTGGAGCGGACCAGGACCTCCTGTTCAAGTTCGAGCTCGACTACGCCGGCCTGTTCCGGCTGATCAACATCCGGCCCGACGACATGCATCCGATCGTCATGATCGAATGCCCGAGGCTTCTGTTTCCTTTCGCCCGCCAGATCATCGCGGATGCGGTTCGCGGCGGCGGCTTTCCGCCGCTCTACATCGATCCGATCGACTTCGCCGCACTCTATCGCAAGCGCCTCGACGAGGTTGCCGCAGCCTCCGCAGCGCCGACGCCCGCCGCCTGACCCGGGCTCCCCCGCCCGTCTTCCCCGCGGCTTTCGAGGGCGAATCGGTGCAGGCTCGCGCCGTGTGCCTGGAGCCAAGCTTCCGCGCGGGCGCTGTCGCGGCAGGTGGCGGAGACCGCGGCCCAGAACGCCGCCGAATGATTCATGTGCAAGAGATGCGCGACCTCGTGCGCGGCGAGATAGTCGAGCACGAAGGACGGCGCCATCACGAGGCGCCAGCAGAAGCTCAGCGCGCCTGCCGAGGAGCAGGATCCCCAGCGGCTTCGAGTATCGCGCAAGGTGACCTTGCGCGGGCGGACCCCGAGCGCGCGGGCATAGCGCTCGACCGCGGCTTCGAGGTCGCGGCGGGCCTCGGCAACGAGAAAGTCGCGCACGCGGCGCGCCACGAAGCAGGGCTCGGCATTGACGCAGAGCAGCGGCAGAGGTTCACCGGTCTCGGTCGCGCAGGGTGCCTCGGTCCAGACGGATCCGCGGAGCGCGCGACGCGAGGTCACCCGATGCAAGACCCCGCGCAGAGGTACCAGCTCGCCCGGCTCGAAGCTCGCGCGACGGGGCAGGCGCCGAAGCCTCATGCCGATCCAGGCGGCGTGTCGCTCGGCGAAGGATCTCGCGTCGCAGAGGCTCGCCCGCGCGGGCATGGTGAGCACGACGTCGCCGGACGGCGCCCGCACGCGCAAGGTGAACCGACGGGCCGCATTGGTCCGCCTCAGGTTGACCTTGAAGGTCTCCCCGCTATGCGAGACCTCGAAGAAGGCGACCTCCCCGCCCCGAGGGAGACCGGGATTGACCCTGCGCAACATGGCGCGAGCGTAGCGAAGTCGCGAGCGAGTCGCCAGCCTCTCCACGCCGCCAGGACTCGGCGGCTCCCGGCATTCTTACTCCGCAAGGAGGGCAGCCGAGGCCTCTGCGGGGACGAAATGGAGATCCGGACCTTTCGTGACCGTGGCGTGGAAGTCACGAATGCGCGGAACCACGTGGTTGCGGAACCGCGAACCGTTGAACACGCCGTAATGGCCCACCTTTTCCTGGGTGTGATGCTGCTTCAGGTGATCGGGCAGGTTCGGGCACAGCGCATGGGCGGCATAGGTCTGGCCGAGCCCGGAAATGTCGTCGTTCTCGCCCTCGACGGTCAGGAGCGCGACGTTCTCGATCGCGGCGAGGTCCACCGGGACACCGCGATGCATCATCTCGCCTTTCGGCAGCGCGTGCCTGACGAAGACGGTATCGACGGTCTGGAGGTAGAACTCGGCGGTGAGGTCCATCACCGCGAGGTACTCGTCGTAGAAATCCCGATGCTTCTCGGCCGAATCGCCGTCGCCCTCGACGAGATGGCTGAACAGGTCGAAATGCGCCGTGACGTGGCGATCGATGTTCATCGCCATGAAGCCGGCGAGCTGGAGAAAGCCCGGATAGACCTCGCGGCCGGCTCCCGGATAGCCGAAGGGAACCGTGCTGATGCAATGCCGGCGGAACCAGGAGCTGCCGCGCTCCTGGGCCAGAAGGTTGACCTTGGTCGGGCTCTCCCGCGTGTCGATCGGGCCGCCCATCAAGGTCATGGAGGCCGGCACACGAGGATTGCTGTCCGCCTCCATGAGAGCGACGGCGGCGATCAGCGGCACTGCCGGCTGGCAAACGCCGAGCGCATGCAAGGCGCCGCCGTCTTGTTGGTCGCCCAGGTGCTCGCAGATCATGACGACGTGATCTATGTAGTCGTCGAGGTCGAATTTCCCGGCAGAGACGGGAATCGTGCGGGCATCCACCCAATCCGTGATGTAGACGTCGTAGAACGGCAGGAAAGCCTCGACGGTGCCGCGCAGCAAGGTCGCATGATGCCCGGACATCGGGGCGACGATGAGGAGCTTCTGCTCGGGCTCCGCCGGGGCTCGGTCGAATTGCCGCTCGAACCGAACCAGATTGCAGAACGGGCTCTGCCAGGCGACACGCTCGACGATCGGGACCCGCACCCCGTCCACCACGGTCGAGCGGAAGCCGAAATCGGGCTTGCCGTAGCGTCGGGTCAGGCGCTCGAACAATTCCACCGAGGCGATCAGGTTGCGCCCGACATGGGTATAGGACAAGGGGTTCCCGGCGCTCAGGAACCAATGCCGCGCGACATCGGAGAGGGCCCGCGCCGGGGCAATGGCGAGATAGGCGATCTCGTGCATCTCATAGGTAAACGGAGCCATCAACAAGCCTCCGAGCTCGGTTCACGCACCGAGCTTCGTGTGGTCGTCGGCGTCGAGGCGGCACCGGCCGAACCTCGGGACATGGATCCGGGACGACCACGAAGCCTACCCCGCCTTTCTCGCGGCAAGCCGACCGCACCACTCGTGAAGCGGTCTCCTCGCCGAGGTCGAGGCTACTTCCCCGACCCTGATACAATTCGAAGCTCGAATCAATGGCCCATATGGTAACGGAGTCACATTGATGCAAGCGGTGGCGCCGTTTCGAAGCATCGCGCAGGTCGACGCCCGAGGCCGTTGTCGTCCCGGAACGAAGAAGCTCGCCGAGCTCGGCGGGATCGTGCGAGATGGGCACATGGACCCGAACAACCTGCTCGGCTGTTCGGTCACAAGTCTATACGACGCGAGCCGAATACCATGCATCGCCTGGAAACTATTACCGCGGTGGCTCCTGCAGGCGGATCGTCTCCGGATGATAGACCTGTCGCAGCAGCCGGACGAGAAAAACTTTGGACCCGGCTTCATTTTCCCCTGTCGTCGTCACGTCCTCGGCCGAACCGGCCCCGCTGCGGCCTACGCCTGCAGGGCGCACGGCCTCCCGGCGCATTCCATGGCGCTCGAGTGCTTTTTGATCCGACGGACTCGGAAAGCAGCTCTACCCCCTTGTTTTGTCGCATTTTCCGGACGTGAACCGGGGTCCGGTTCACTGGAAAATGCACTCGAGGCCGGACAGCGGGTCCAGCTCCCTGCGATCTCGCGCCGTTGCATCGACGCCGCTGTCGCGCGGGCGTTCCCCGCCACCGCGAGGACCGGTCCTTCCCTACCTGGGGAACGACCGCTACGAAGCCCAAGAGGGCGGGGAAGCCTCGCCCGCAATCCGCGAACCGGTACCCGCCTCGCAGGAAAATGCTCCTATGGCTGATTTCCTGAACCTCGATCTCGGCCGAAGGTCGCGCCGCTTGCGGGTGGACACGCTCGTCAAGCTGCGCTGGATCGCGTTGCTCGGGCAGTCGATCGCCTTGATCGTGACCCATTTCGTGCTGCGATTCTCGGTTCCCCTTGCCCCGAGCCTCGTCGTGATCGCGGCTTCCGCCGCCCTGAACATCGGCTTGCGCATTCGCTTCCGGCGCATCGACCGGCTGGAGGACGGGCCGGCATCCATGATGCTCGGCTTCGACATCTTGCAGCTCACCGCGCTCCTCTATCTCACCGGCGGGATCGAGAATCCGTTCTCGATGCTCTACCTCGCCCCGATCATGATCTCGGCGGTCTCGCTCTCCAATGGCATTACCATGGGCCTGACCGCGCTCGTGATCGGCTGCGTGACGGTGCTGACCTTCCGGCACTACCCGGTTCCCTGGAGTCCCGGGGAGCGGCTCGTCCTGCCCTTCCTCTACAGCGTCGGAATTTCGCTCGCCGTCGCGATCAGCGCGATCTTCGTCGCGATCTATGCCTCTCGCGTCGCGCTCGAGGCGCGCAGGCTCGCCGACGCGCTCGCGGCGACGGAGCTCGTGACAGCGCGGGAGCAGCATTTGAACCAGCTCGACGGGCTCGCGGCCGCCGCGGCGCACGAGCTCGGCACCCCGCTCGCCACGATCACGCTCGTCGTGCGGGACCTCGAGAAGCAGATCGGCGGCGGCCCTCACGAGGAGGACCTTGCCCTGCTCTCGCAGGAGGTCGAGCGCTGCCGCGCCATCCTCGGGACGCTCGCCTCGCTCGGCGGCGAGACCGGCGGCATCCTGGACGAGCTGACCCTCGGCCATTTGCTCGAGGAAGCGGTCGGGCCGCACCGTGATTTCGGGGTCTCGATCGGGATCGCGAAAGAGGGGACGGGCCGCGAGCCGGTCTGCCGCCGCAATCCCGCGCTGTCCTATGGCCTCGGCAACCTGATCGAGAATGCGACCGATTTCGCCGGCTCCAAGGTCGAGATCCTCGCTCGATGGACCGACGACGAGGTCGTCGTGACCATCGAGGACGACGGCCCGGGATTTCCCTCCGACGTCATCGAGCGGGTCGGCGACCCTTATGTCACGACGCGCAAGGATCGCCGGACCAAGACCGAGGAAGGATCTGGCCTCGGCCTCGGCTTGTTCATTGCGAAGACGCTGCTCGAGCGCTCGGGAGCGACGGTCAGGACGGCGAACAAGGTACCGCCGCACCACGGGGCCGTGATCACGATCTCCTGGCCGCGCGCTGTCTTCGAGCAAGCACGGAGCGGCATGGGATGAACGTCGGGAGTCGAGAGCTTGATCCAGCGCAAGGACACACCCTGCGACCGGCTCACCAATACCGGTTCGATCGGCTCGGGAGGCCGGCCGCGACCGCCGCGACCCGCGAGCTCACGACCCGGAGTCCGGTCGGCACGACCGAAAACTTGATGCCAAGCCGGGCCGGCGAGCGTAGAGTAACCGAGTTCCACTGGCGAATTTCGGTCGAGTTTTTTTCTCGTAGAGGATCTCGGAGGCCGAATCGCCGTGCCCGAGACCTCCTTCGAGCGAGCCGGCAGCCATGAAGAAGGATCAGGAGCATTCAAGCCAGGCGGGCCTCGAGCACGAGGCCATAGCCCTGCCGCTCGCGAGCACCGCCGATCGGTCGCTCCTCATCGTCGATGACGACAAGCCGTTCCTCACGCGGCTCGCGCGGAGCATGGAGACGCGCGGCTTCACCGTGACTGCCGTCCAGACCGTCGCCGAGGGCCTCGCGGAGATCGGCCGCGCGGCGCCCGCCTTCGCCGTGGTGGATATGCGGCTCTCTGACGGCAACGGGCTCGATGTCATCGGCGAGCTCAAGGCCAAGCGGCCCGACGCCCGCGGGATCGTCCTGACCGGCTACGGCAATATCGTCACCGCCGTCACCGCGGTGAAGCTCGGCGCCTTCGACTATCTCGCCAAGCCCGCCGACGCCGACGAGATCTACAATGCCCTGATGGCGACCGGCCACGACAAGGCCGAGGTGCCGGAGAATCCGATGTCCGCCGACCGCGTCCGCTGGGAGCATATCCAGAGGATCTACGAGCTGTGCGGCCGCAACGTCTCGGAGACCGCGCGCCGGCTCAACATGCACCGCCGCACGCTGCAACGCATCCTGGCCAAGCGCGCGCCGCGCTGATCTCACCCGTCGAAGCAGATCGACGCGGCCCGCGCACTCGCGGGTGCCGCCTTGTCGTGTGCGAGAAAGCCGCCCGACTGGCGGTTCCAAGCCCGCGCATAGGCGCCGCCCAGGGCGAGCAGCGCGGCATGGGTTCCCTCCTCGATCACCCGGCCGTGGTCGAGCACGACGAGCCGGTCCATTCGCGCGATGGTCGAGAGGCGATGCGCGATCGCGATCACCGTGCGCCCTTCCATCAAGGTGTCGAGCTGCTCCTGGATCGCCGCCTCGACCTCCGAATCGAGCGCCGAGGTCGCCTCGTCGAGCACGAGAATGGGCGCGTCCTTCAAGATCACCCGGGCGATCGCGATGCGCTGCCTCTGCCCGCCCGAGAGCTTGACCCCGCGCTCCCCGACGAGCGCATCGAAGCCCTTCTGGCCATGCGCATCCTCGAGGCTTTCGATGAACTCGAGCGCATGGGCCTGTTCCGCGGCCGCGCGAATAGCCTCCTCGGACGCGTACGGGCAGCCGTAACGGATATTGTCGCGGATCGAGCGGTGCAGGAGCGAGGTATCCTGCGTGACCATGGCGATATGGCCGCGCAGGCTCTCCTGCGTCACGCGGGCGACGTCCTGGCCGTCGATCGCGATCTTGCCGGAGTCCACATCGAAGAAATGCAAGAGCAGGTTGACGAGGGTCGATTTCCCCGCCCCGGAACGGCCGACGAGGCCGACGCGCTCGCCGCCGCGGATGCGAAGGCTGAAATCCTGCAGGACCGGCCGTCCGGTCACATAGCCGAAATGAACCTTGTCGAACAGGACGTCCCCGCGTGACACCTGGAGCGGGACGGCGTCCGGCGGGTCCGGCATCTGCCTCGGCACGGCAATCGATCGCATGCCTTCCTGGACCGTGCCGATCGCCTCGAAAATCGAGGTGACGCTCATCGCGACGAACCAGGAGAACCCGTTGAGCTGCAGCGAGAGCGGTAGGCTCATCGCGACCATGCCGACGCCGATCGCGCCGCGGTCCCAGAGGAGGATCGCGACCGCGGCGGTTCCCGTGATCAGGAACGCATTCAAGAGCGACAGGCCGAGCGCGAAGAGCGTGTTCAGGCGCTGCTGCGCATGGAAAGCGTCGGTGTGGGCATCGACCGCCTCGCGGACGAAATCGTCCTCGTCCACGGCGCGGGCGAAGAGCTTCACGGTCAGGATATTCGTATAGCAATCGACGATGCGCCCGTTCAGCGCCGAGCGCGCGTCCGAGCTTTTGCGCGAGCGGTCCCGCATGCGCGGCACGAAGCCGACGAGGAGCAGGCCGAAGCACAGGAACCAGACGAGGATGGGCAGCGCGAGGGCGGCATCGATCGTGGCGAGGACGAGGATCGTGCTCAAGCCGTAGACGGCGATGTGCCAGATCGAGGTCGTGAGCGAGACGACCGACTCCGAGAGCGAGGCGCCGGTCTGGACCACGCGGCCCGCGACGCGGCCGGCGAAATCGTTCTGGAAGAAGGACCAGCTCTGCCGAACCACGTGCCAATGGCTCTGCCAGCGGGTGAGGTTGGTGAGGCCCGGCGAGAGAATCTGATGCCTCACGAGATTTTGCGCGAGGTAGAGCGCGGGCCGGAGCACGACGAGCACGACGGCCATCCCGGCGAGCGCAGGCCAATGGTCCCGGACGAGGGCTCCGGGCGCCGAGCGCGTGACGAGCGTCACGACATAGCCCATGAAGAAAGGGATCGAGACGTCGGTGAGCGCGACGAGGAGCCCGATGCCGAAGAGCGCGGCGAGGCAATAGCGGGCCTGCCAGGCGAAATGGCGGTAGAAGGCGACGAGGCCGCCGGGCGGCGGCGTGTCCGGCGGGGGGCGCGTCGGCTGTAGGATCTCTTCGAGGCGGTGGAACATGAGTCCTGCGATTAAGGCCAGCGCCCGGCCGGGATCAAGGCGCAAACGGATGCAGCCGATCACTTGCAGGAGACGTGCGAAAGCCCGAACCGGCTCGGCGGCACGCTCCTTTTGGGCATTGCGTCGCGCCCCGCGAGGAGTCTAATGCGCTTGTCCTCGGCCGAGGCCGGGGCCGGTAGCTCAATGGTTAGAGCCGGCCGCTCATAACGGTCTGGTTGGGGGTTCGAGTCCCTCCCGGCCCACCATCCTGCTTCGGGCGATGCGCTTCGCAGGATTTGCTTCATCCTCGAGCGCGCAGGAGGGCCGCCTCACCTCCGATCGCCCGGGCTCGAATCGGCCGCTTTCGCGCCGAGACGCTGCAGGAAGCTGCGCATGACCGGGAGAATTCCCGCGACAATTCGCGCAATTCCGGCCTCGTTCGGGTGCAGTCCGTCGGAAAGCTTCAGGCCCGGCTCGTCCGCGATTCCCTCGAGCAGGAAGGGATAGAGCGGCGCCCCGAATTTCTCGGCGAGCGCCGGATAGATCGCATCGAACCGCGCCTTGTAGGCCTTGCCGAGGCTCGGGCTCGCCTTCATGCCGACGATCAGGACCGCGATCCTGCGTTCCGACAGCCTCACGAGGATCGCGTCGAGCGCGGCTTTCGTCACGGCCGGGTCGATGCCTCGCAGCATGTCGTTGGCGCCGAGCGCCAGGATCACCCCGTCGGTCCCGTCGCCGACCGACCAATCGAGCCGCGCGAGACCGCCCGAGGCCGTGTCGCCGGAGACCCCCGCATTCGTGATCGCCACGGCATAGCCCTCGGCCCTGAGCACGCGCTCGAGGACCGCCGGAAACGCCGCGAGCGCCGGCAGGCCGAACCCTGCGGTGAGGCTGTCGCCGAAGGCGACGAGCCGCGAGGTCCCGTCCTGGCCGAGCGCTTGCCCCCGACGCGATCCGAGAAGCGGGCAAGCCGCGAGCAACGCCAAAGCTTGGAGCCAGCGGCGCCGCGACCTATATGCTGTCGATCCGCGGCGGTCAGGGGCCGGCGTCTGCGGATCGATGTGCCCGCCAGGAATCGAAGCCCCGGAACGCATAGATGAACTCCTCCGTGGTCGAGCTAGACAATGTGCACCTCAGCCTGGGGCGCGGCGCCGCGCTCGTTCATGTCCTGAAGGGCGTGACCTTCAATATAGAGCGCGGTGAGACCGTCGGCCTGGTCGGCCCGTCGGGGTCCGGCAAATCCACCCTCCTCATGATCATCGCCGGGCTCGAGCGCCCCGACGCCGGGACAGTCAAGGTCGACGGCACCGCGCTCGATCGGCTCGACGAGGACGAGCTCGCGCGATTTCGCGGCGCGCGGATCGGCATCGTGTTCCAGTCCTTCCATCTCATCCCGACCATGACCGCGCTCGAGAATGTCGCGATCCCGCTCGAGCTCGGGGGCGAGCGGGACGCGTTCGCGCGCGCCGAGCGCGAGCTCGACGCCGTCGGGCTCGCGGATCGCCGCGCGCATTATCCGTCCCAGCTCTCCGGCGGCGAGCAGCAGCGCGTCGCCCTCGCCCGCGCGCTCGTGCCGCGCCCGTCGATCCTCGTCGCCGACGAGCCGACCGGCAACCTCGACGAGGCGACCGGCAAGACCATCGTGGATCTCATGCTCGCGCTGAAGCGCGATCGCGGCGCGACCCTCATTCTCGTGACCCACGATCTCGCGCTGGCGGCACGCTGCGAGCGGCGCATTCGGCTCCGATCCGGGCGGATCGACGACGAGCACGAGCCGCATCTTTCCGCCGTCTCGGCCTAGAGCGGGATGAGGAAAAGCGGACACCGGTTTTCCGGCGCAATCGCGTTTACGCAGATTGCGTAAACTCATCTGCCTATCCCGCTCTAAACTCTTAAAATCGATCACGTTTCATGACCTTGGATCGTTTCGATCCAAGGTCATCGTGATCTAGAGCGATTTCCGATCGCGCGGAATCGGTAGGCCGCTCTACATCCTTGTTTTATCGCAATTTCACGACGCGAAGTGGATACCACTTCGCTGGAAATTGCTCTAGAGCGCCGCACGGGCACCAAATCTTCGAGGGGGATCATTCAGCCGGCGCGGCGGACCGGAGATCGCTGCCGTGCCCGCCCGTGTGGCGCGGATATTGCTTACGAAGCATGTTATATATTTGTTGCACATAACGAC
Organism: Beijerinckiaceae bacterium; assembly: GCA_024304885.1. Taxonomy (GTDB): domain Bacteria; phylum Pseudomonadota; class Alphaproteobacteria; order Rhizobiales; family Beijerinckiaceae; genus Methylocapsa. Next base: position 376,260 of record JALJOM010000003.1, on the reverse strand, counting down.
CGCTCCGTCACGGCGTCGTGGCGTCCGATCGCGACGGCAACCTACCGAGAGCGGCACGATGAAATACGGGCTCTTCTGCACCTACGAGAATCCGCGCAAGGATTTCCGCGCCGCCATCGCGGACCAGACGAGCCTCGTGCAAAAGGTCGAGGCGCTCGGCTTCGACAGCGTCTTTCTCGCCGAGCATCATTTCAACCCGGACGCGGCGAGCCCCTCCTGCCTGTCGCTTCTGTCTCATCTCGCGGCCAAGACCTCCCGCATCCGCCTCGGCTCGGCCGCCGTTCTTCTGGCCTTCCGCGATCCGATCTTGACCGCCGAGGACATCGCCACGCTCGATGTCCTTTCGGACGGCCGGCTCGATCTCGGCATCGCGAAAGGCGGCCCTTTTCCGACCCAGACCAAGCACCTCGGCCGGCGGCACGAGGATCTCGGGCCGAGGATGCAGGAGGCCCTCGAGCTCGTGACGCAGCTCCTGCGCGACGACCCAGTACGGTTCCGGGGCCGCTTCTTCACGGCGGAAAATGTCTCGCTCGTCCCGAAGCCGCTGCAGAGGCCGGTCCCGACCTATGTCGCCACCTCGACGCCCTCGACGATCCACTGGGCGGCACGGCGCGGCTACGGCCTCATGGCGGGGCCACCCTTCCCGCTCGCCCATGTCGCCGCCATGACCCGGCAGTACCGCGAGACGGAAGCGGCCGGGGACCCGAACCTCGTTCTCGTCCGCTTCTATCATGTAGGGAAGACGAGAGCCGCCGCGATCGCCGAGGCGAAAAGCCTGCTCGGCCCTTTCGTCGAGCGCATGCAGGCGACGACGTCGGTGCTTCAGCCCGCGTGGACGCCGTGGTTCGAGGCAGAGCGGCTCATTGCCGACTCGCTCGTCGGCACGCCCGAGGATATCGCGGTCGAGGTGAGCCGGCTCGAGAAGGATCTCGCTCCGGGAACATTGGTCTTGAAGCCGATCGCGCCCGATCTCGCCAAGCGGATGACGGATCTCGATCTCTTCGCGAACGAGATTTTCACCCGCATGCGCGCGGCGGCGTGAGGCGAGACTGTCGCTGCGAGGATTCGCTGCGTCCGACGGCGACATGCGTCTCTCGATTGCGCGAGCCGTGAATCGCCGTGGTCAGCGCTCTCGGTACAATTCGATACGATTAACACCGCATTTACCTCGGCGCGGCAGGATCCGGCCATGGGGCATCGAGGCTCCGAGGAAGGCCAGATGTCCGCGCGCATTCTCATCGCCGACGCCGATCCGGTGCAGCGCCGCCATCTCGAGGCGGCCGTGAACCGGTTCGGCTACGCCGCGGAGACCGCCGAGACGGGGCTCGCTCTGCGCGAGCGCCTTCTCGGGGCCGGCAGGACGCGCGCACCCGCGATCGATCTTCTGATCCTCGATCTCGCCTCGACCGGCTCCGACGCGACCGCCTTGCTCGCGGCTCTCGCGCGAGAGTCCCGCACCGTCCCGACGATCGTTCAAGCCTCCCCGGGGGCGATCGAGCTCGTCCTCCCGTCGATCCGCGCGGGCGCCGTCGATTTCATCGTCAAGCCGGTCGGAGCGGAGCGGCTCAAGGTCTCGCTCGAGAACGCGCTCCATCTCGCGGCGCTCGAGGACGAGGTGCGCCGGCTCGGGCTCCAGGCGAGCCTGTGCTCGTCCTTCGCCGAGCTCGTCGGGACGAGCGAAGCCATGGAGCGCGTCGCGAGGCTCGGGGAGAAGGCTGCGCGGACGACGATCACGGTCCTCCTCGAAGGCGAGGCCGGAACCGGGAAGGAGGCCGTCGCCCGGGCGATCCATGGTGCGTCCGACCGACGCGGCCGTCCCTTCGTCACCGTCGAGTGCCGGACGTTGCCTGCCGAGAGTGCCTTCTCGACTCTGTTCGGCCACGAGAAAGGCGGGCTCGGCGGCGCCGAGGAGAAAAAAGCCGGCAAGGTTCTCGCGGCGCAGGGCGGCACCCTCTTCCTCGACGAGGTCGGGGCTCTGCCGAGCGATGTCCAGATCGCGCTTCTGCGCGCGCTCCAGGCCGGGGAGATCACCCCGGTCGGTGCCAGGCGGCCGCTCGAGGTGGACGTACGGTTCATCGTCGCGACGACGCAGAACCTCATCGAGCTGGTGACACGCGGGGCGTTCCGCGAGGACCTGTTCTACCGGCTGAGCCTGTTCCCGATCGCAGTTCCGCCCTTGCGTGCCCGCCGCGAGGACATCGGTGCGCTCGCGCGCCGCTTCTCTGCCCGCTTTTGCGCCGAGCTCGGCAAGGGAAGACGAGGGATCGGCGCAGAGGCCCTCGCCTTGCTCGAGAGCTATGATTGGCCGGGCAATGTCCGCCAGCTCGAGAATGCCGTCTACCGCGCCACCGTTCTCGCCGAGGCCGACGAGCTGACCGTGGCGGAGTTTCCGCAGATCGCGGCGCGGGCGGGAACTTTCGCCGTCCGGATCCCTCCGGCGCCGCAGCCGGTCGCGGCCTCGCCCGAGCCGCAGAAAGAATTCGTGACGGTCGAGGTGCGCGATCCGAACGTCCTCGCCCTCCTCGACGAGGCGGGACGCATGCGCCGGCTCGACCGGCTCGAGGCCGAGGCGATCCGTTTCGCGCTCGGCCATTACCGGGGCCATATCTCGGCGATGGCGCGCGGCCTCGGCATCGGACGCTCGACGCTCTATCGCAAGATGAGGGAATACGGGCTCGACCCGGATGCCGGCGCGGCGACAGGAACTGACGCAGCCGAGGGGTCGGACCTCGGCGACGCCGCGGCATGAGCCTCTGTTGCTGCAGGGCCACGGGCGGAAAAATTCGGTGCAGACAGAAGATCAGCCTCGCGCAGGGCGGATCCTTCTTCTTATTTTCTACTAAGGTTCGGCTATCCGGGAAGCTCGAGGCGAGCCGTGCCTCGGCGCTCGGGTCGCCACGAGCAACCCGGATGGCGATCGACGGGCCGCGAACTCCTCTCGGTCCGGGAACGCGCGAGAGCCGAAAGGATTTCTCAGTCGTCGAGCGCTCGCGCAGCGAGCGTCGCGGCGAGAGCATTTTCCAGCGAAGTGGATACCACTTCGCGTCTCGATCTCGATGTTTCGATAGATCGGCATCGATGCGAAACAACAATGTAGAGCTGGTTTTCAGTCCGGCCGGATCGGAAACCGCTCTAATGTCACTGGACGAAGGTAGCGAAGATGTGGACGGCGGGCGGCAGGATCCTCGGCACGACCATCATTGCCCTGGCTCTGCATGCCGGCGACGTTGCCTGCGCCGCGACGGGCGAGATCCTTTCCGAAGAAGCGCCAGCCGAGCTGCCCGGCACCTCGGTCGCCGGGGCCCTGCCCCAGGGGCTGCCCCCGCCCGAGGGCGATCCGGCCGCGGACGTACCGCGAGGCCCGCGCGACGCGGATATCCCTCCGACCGCCGAAGCGGAGGGGACCGAGTCCGGGACGGCAAACGATACCGCGACGGCTTCGCCGGTGGAGCCCGTGGCCCCCTCCGAGATCGCGGGGACCATTCGAGCGCGCCTCGAGGCGCGAGCGGAGCCGAGCAGCCGCGGCACGCTCGCGGGGCCGTCGCGTCAGGAGCAAGAGGCGATCGCGGCCTTCTACACCGGTCGCGACTTCGCGCCGCTCTGGTTCTCGGAAGGCAGGCCCGTTGCCGCGGTCGCACCGGTCATCGCGCGGCTCCAGCGCGCCTCTGAGGACGCCCTCGACCTCGCGGCCTTTCCGCTGCCTTCGACGGAGGTCACGACCGCCGAGGCCATCGCCGAGGCGGACATCGCCTTGACGGACGCGGTTGTCGCCTATGGGCGCCAAGCCAGCGGCAGCCGGGTCGATCCCGGCCGGATCTCCCGCCTGATCGGTGCACGGCCGGAGGTCGCGGATGCAGCCGTCGTGCTCGCCCTCGTCTCGACTGCCGGCGACGACGCCGGCGAGGCATTGCGGCGCTTCAACCCGCCGCATGCTCCCTATGCAGCGCTGCGTGACCGGCTCGAGGAGCTGCGCCGCGATCGCAAGGCGGCGGCTCGGGCCGCGCGCATTCCCGAGGGTCCGGTCTTACGGGTCGGCATGCGCGATCCCCGTGTCACTCTGGTTCGCGGCCGCCTGAGCCTCGCCGCTACCGGCGACGCCGCCGCGAACAGCCTCTACGATGCCAAGGTCGCGGCCGCCGTCGCACGGTTCCAGAAGGCCAATGGTCTCGAGGGGTCCGGGCTCTTGAACACGCAGACGGTCGCCATGCTCTCGGGCGCTCGCCCGTCGCGGATCGAGGCCGAGGTCATCGCCAACATGGAGCGCTGGCGTTGGATGCCTCGCGAGCTCGGCGAGACCCGCATCGAGGTGAACATCCCGGATTTCGAGGCCGTGGTCGTGGAGCAAGGCACGATCATCCAACGCCACAGGGTCGTCGTGGGCAAGGAGAAGACGCCGACCCCGATCTTCTCGGAGTCTATGCGCTACCTCATCGTCAATCCGTATTGGAACATCCCGCCGTCCATCATCCGCAACGAGTACGGGTCGGATCCCGGGCGCTTGCGCAGCCACGGCTACGAGGTCTTCTCGCGCGAGGGCCGGCTCGCCGCGCGCCAGGCGCCCGGCGAGAAGAATGCGCTCGGACGCATAAAGTTCATGTTCCCCAACGACTACGCGGTCTATATGCACGACACGCCCTCGCGTGCGCTGTTCGGGCAGGAGCGGCGCGCCTACAGCCACGGCTGCGTGCGGGTGGACGAGCCGTTCCGCTTCGCCGAGACCGTGCTCGGCAAGGGCTGGAGCAAGGCACGCCTCGAGAAGCTCATCGGCGGCAAGGAACGCTACGTGACCCTGCCGAAGGCGCTCCCGGTCCATATTCAATATTTCACCGCCTATGTGGACGGTGCCGGCGAGCTCCGGACCCGCGAGGACCTCTACGGCTATTCGCGGCGGGTGCGCGCGGCACTCGGGCTCGAGGGGTGAAGGCATCGGGCCGCCGAGAGCCGGCTGAACCAAGTCTCGTCGTCACCAACGCGCCCCGTCGTGGCCGGCTCGAGGCCGGGCATGGACGGGGTTGATGGGCGGTCGCAAACCGATAAGGTTCGTCTTGCCTCGAAAAAAAATTCGTCAGGGCTTCGCCCTGGACCCGAGAAGCAAAAAGCCAAAGACTCGAGGGGTGAGCGTCGTCGCCACCCGGAAACCCAAATTGGTGACCTGGTTGTCGGAGGTACTCCCGTAGCGGCTGGCCGCAGGGAGATAGTGTCGACCGTAGTCCCAGGAGCCGCCGCGCCATCGCCGTCGAACGCGAGCGCTCTCGGTTCGCGCGAAGGCTCAGATCACATAGATCCGGTCGGGGAGGTCGTCCTTGGGGCCGCCCGGCGGGAAATGCTCGGCCAGCACCGCGCCGCAGGTCTCGACCGCGACGATGAACCCGTCGGCGATCCGGCCCTCCTTGACCTCGGAAAGAAGCGCGTCGATCGCCCCCTGCCAGACCTCTTGCTCGACCTTTTCCGCAATGCCGTCGTCGGCGACGATCCGGGCGTAGTGCTCGGCGAGCGAGACGAAGATCAAGATGCCCGCCCGATTGTGCTTCCTCGCCATGCCGCGGATCATGAACTGCTCCATCGCGGCGCGATGGGCCTGCGCGCGGCGGATCCGGCGCGGCACCAGCCAGAAGCGCAGTCGCGTGGCCGACGTGATCACGAAGAGCAGCGTGAAGAGGATGATCTGAGCCAGCAGGATCTGCCGCACCGAAAGATCGCTGAGGCCGACGAGCAGCCAGGGGACCATCAAGGCGAGGAGCGCCGACCAAGCGGTCGCATAGCTGAGGTAGTCGGAGGAGGCACGCGCGAGCACGCAGACGATCTCGCCGGAGGTGCGCTCCTCGACGGTATTGATCGCCGCGCCGATACGATGCTGCTCGTCAACGGAAAGAACCATCTCACCAGCTCCCCGAGGCGCCGCCGCCGCCGGACGACCCACCACCGCCGGAAAATCCCCCGCCCGAATCGCCGAAGCCTCCCGACCCGCTGCTCCAGCCTCCGCCGCCGCCGTCGCGGCGCTGCGAGAGGACCCAGAGCAAATAGGCCAGGAAGTCGCCGGCGTCCGAGCGCCCGGTGCGGCGATCATAATAGGGATCCCGATCCCAATGCGAACCGCCGCCGAGCGGCCCGGGACCCCAGCGGCCATAGGGGCCCATGCCTCCGCGGCTCACGGGGGCGCGCGCGGAATAGCGCGGCGCTCGGATCAAGAGGAACACGACGAGCAGGAAAAGCGCAAAGGCGATCCACGGCGCCCAATCATCCGTGGCCGTGTCGTGCCGATCGATGCGAAGCTCGGGGCGCTTCTGCCATTCCGACGCATCCGTCGTGAGCACCGTGATGATATCGTCGACGCCGCGCTCGATCCCGCCGCCGAAGTTGCCGGCCTTGAACCGCGGCGTCATGGCATTGGTGATGATGATCTTCGAGAGCGCGTCGGTCAGCGTCCCCTCGAGCCCGTAGCCGACCTCGATGCGGACCCTGCGCTGCTTCGGCGCGACGAGCAGCAGCACGCCGTTGTTCTTCTCCTTCTCGCCGAGCTGCCAATGCCGGAAGAGCGCGTTGGCAAAAGGCTCGATCTCGTCGCCCTGGAGCGAATTCACCGTCGCCACGACGAGCTGGATGCCCGACTTGTCCTCGAGCGTCTTCAGCTTGTCTTCGAGCGCGGCGCGGAGGGGCTCGGGAATGATCCCGGCCTCGTCGACGACCCGGCCCGTGAGCGTCGGGAAGGCGAGCGCGAGCGCCGCCGTGGCGAAGATCGCGAGGACGAGGGCGGCGAGCGCGCAAGCGATCGACCGAAAGGCGAGACGGGTCGGCGCCACGGCGGAAGACCGCGCGGTTTCAGAATTTCACTTGGGGCGGGGTCTGCGCGGCCTCGGTCGCGGTGAAATCGGCCATGGGCTTGAATCGCAGGACGGTCGCCCAGATCATGCTCGGGAAGGTCCGGATCTCGGTGTTGTAGAGTCGCGCCGCCTCGATATAGTCGCGCCGCGCCACCGCGATGCGGTTCTCGGTGCCCTCGAGCTGGGATTGCAGGGCGAGGAAGTTCTGGTTCGACTTGAGGTCGGGATAGTTCTCGCTGACGGCGAGGAGCCGTCCGAGTGCGCCAGAGAGCTGGTTCTGCGCCTCCTGGAACTGCTTCAGCTTCTCGGGGTCGGAGAGCTGCGAGGCATCGACGCGGACGGCGGTCGCCTTGGCGCGGGCCTCGATCACCGAGGTCAGGACCTCCTTCTCCTGTTTGGCATAGCCCTGCACCGTCGCGACGAGGTTCGGGATGAGGTCGGCGCGGCGCTGATATTGGTTCTGCACGTCGGCCCATTTCGCCTGGGCCTTCTCCTCGAGGGTCGGGATGATGTTGTAGCCGCAACCGGACAGGCCGATTCCGACGAGGCAGAGGATGAGCAGGCGGGCGAGGCCCGTGCGCGCCGGAGCGAGGGACAGGCTTTCTTGCGTCATGCTGCAGGCCTCCAAGAGGTTCGGTGGGCATCTCGGATCACGGCGGAAACGCCTCGATCGGTTTCCCGTCGAGCACCTCTATCCTAGCCGAGCTAGCACTGCATCTGTAACATTTTCGCGAAGAGCGACGGCGCCGGGGCGAACCGAGCCCGTCACGATGTTCGTCGGGCGCCGCGAAGCAAGTCTACATCGTCGTAGTTTCCTATGGGTTCAGCGTCACGATGATCTACACGTGGCGCGAGGCGGCGTCGCCGTCGCTGATGAAACTGTCGGCAAAGCTTCCTCGCCGTCGCGGCTGTCGTCCTCGAAGGTCTTGCTCCTCGCTCGCGGATCGCCGTTTGCGACGGCCTCCTACAACTTCGCGAGGTCGAGCTGCGCAGGGTCGCCGACCCAAGCCTTCGCGAAGCTCGCCTCGGCCTCGGCGGCAGCCTTTTCGTCCCCCCGCGCGCGGTGCGCGGCTGCGATGCCGAAGAGCGCCCAGCCGTTGCTCGGCGATTGCGTCAGGACCGCGCGGAAGGCGGCCTCGGCCTCTTCCGGGCGACCGGCCTGGAGCAGAACCGCACCGAGGCTCTGCCGCACGGGATAGTACCAATAGGGCGGCTCCATATAGGCGAGCCCGTCCTGCAGCAGGGCCGCGCGCGAGAAATGGTCGATCGCTTCGCCGAGGTTGTGCGTCACCTGCGCGATGCGGCCGAGCAGGACCTCGCGGGCGAGATCGAGCACCTGAACGCTCGGGATCGCCACGGCCTCGAGAGCCGAGAAGTCGGCGGTGCGCGAAAGCTCCGCTATGCGGTCCGCTTCCGCCCGCGCCGTCGCCGGATCGCCCTTCCGCGTGAAGGCGACACCACGGGCGTAGTGCCACATGGCCTCTACATAGGGGATGCCCTCGGGCTTGGCGAGGGCGAGCGTGCTCTCCTCGGTCCCGAACATCACATGGGCGAAATAAGGCGCCGCCTTGATCGGCTGCGCCAAGGGAATGGTGCGGGCCGCCTCGTCGGGCACGAGAGCCGCGAGCTTCTCCGCGGCTGCGAGGGCGGTCGTGCCGTCGCCCGACATTTGCGCCGCCGCCATGAGGAAATGGACATTGTGGGGATAGTACATCGCGGTGTAGAGGCTTCTCCCCTTCACGCGATCGATGTAGCGCTCGTCCGCGGCCACCGCGTCCTTGTTGGAGGCGAGCGCGTCCTTGTAGCGGCCGATGCGGTAGGTGATGTGGCTCGGCATATGCACGAGATGGCCGGCGCCCGGCATCAAGGCCGCGAGACGATCGGCATGGTGCTCGGCGCGTTTCGGCGTGGTCGAGGCCTCGACCGTGTGGATATAGAGATGGATGGCGCCCGGGTGGTCGGGGTAGCCCTTCAGGACCCGCTCGAGGGTCGCGACGATCTCGGCGGTCCTGCCCTTCGGCCGCGCGCCGCCGGCCTCCCAATAATCCCAGGGCGAGAGATCCATGAGGGCTTCCGCGTAGAGCACGGCGATCTCGAGATCCTGCGGATATTTCTCCACGAGCGCGCCCATGGCATCGGCATAGGCCTTGTCGAGGGCCGCCCGCTCGGCTCCCGGCGCATCGGAATATCTCGCGCTCAGAGCCGCGATCAGGTCGCGCTCCTTTTCTTTGGCGCCGGAGACGGCCCGTGCCGATGCGAGCGCGGCGAGCGCAGGCGCATTGGCGGATGCCTCCATCGGCGCGTTGATGTTGGGGCCGAGCACCAGGGCCTCGCCCCAGAAGCACATCGCGCATGTGGGATCGCGCCGTTGCGCCTCCTGGAAGGCGCGCCGCGCCTCGGCATGGTTGAAGGCATAGGCGAGCCGCAGGCCCTGATCGAAGAACTGCTGCGCCTCGACGTTTTTCGTGGTGACGGGATAGGTGAGCGAGCCGAGGTCGTCGAAGAGCGGCGGACGGCCCTGCAATTCACCCGCGGGGATCAGGGGGGCGCTGCAGGCATGGCTGTAGGGACCGACCTCCGTTTTCGGCTCGGCGAACGACGGCCCCCCTACCAGCGCGAGGCCGACGGCGAATGCGTAGGCCCACGCGGTTTCCGCGCGAGTGAGGCTGCGCCACGGCCGCGCATGCGCGGCGGGACCGGAGTAAGCCATCATGTACCCTTTCCTGGACCGAGGCAGAGCGGCGCATGCCCTGCGCGGCGACCATCCGGATCTGCAGCGACCCGGGCTGTGACGTATCGCACATCAGCCCCGGCGCAAGGCGCCGCAATCACTCCACCCCCTCGCGGTCGCTGATCTCGATCCCGAACCCCGACAGGCCGACATAGGTCATCGGCCGCGACGAGTGCAGCTTGATCGACGAGACCCCGAGGTCGCGCAATATCTGCGCGCCGAGCCCGATCTCGCGCCATTCCTTGGTGCGCTGCGCCTCCGAATCGGGCTTGGCCGCGCCCGCGGGATTGACGGGAACGCCGGCGGTGCCGTCGCGCAGGAAAATGAACACGCCGCGCCCGGCGGTCTTGAAGCGGGCGAAGGTCCTCTTGATGTTCTCGCCGCCGGCGATGACGTCGGCGATGATATCGACGCGATGCAGCCTCGTCGGCATGTCGCGCCCGTCGCCGATCTCGCCTTGCACGAAGGCGAAATGCTGAACCGGGTCGTAGGGCGTGACATAGGCATAGCCCATGAGCGGGCCGCTCGGGCCGGCGACGGCGAAGGACCCGACCCGCTCGACGATCTTCTCGCGCGCCTGCCTGTGGGCGATGAGGTCGGCGACCGAAATCCGCTTCAGCCCGTTCTTCTCGGCGAAAGCCTCGATCTGCGGCCCGGCCATCACCGTCCCGTCGTCGTTGGCGAGCTCGCAGATGACGCCGACCGGCGGCAGGCCCGCGAGCCTGCAGAGATCGACCGCGGCCTCGGTATGGCCCGAGCGCATGAGGACTCCGCCCTCGCGCGCGATCAAGGGAAAGACATGGCCCGGCCTGACGAAGTCGTCCGGCCCCATGTTGCCGTTCGCGAGTGCCCGAACCGTGTTGGCGCGCTGCTCCGCTGAGATGCCGGTCGTGAGACCGTGCCGCACGTCGACCGAGATCGTGAAGGCGGTGCCGTGCGGGGCGTCGTTGGTCGCGACCATGAGCGGCAGGTTGAGCCGCTTCGCGCCGTCGCTCGTGATCGGCGCGCAGACGATCCCGCAGCAATTGCGGATGATGAAGGCCATCTTCTCGGGAGTGCAGAGTGCGGCCGCGCAGACGAGGTCGCCCTCGTTCTCGCGGTCGTCGTCGTCGGTCACGACGACGATCTCGCCCCGCGCGATGGCCTCGATGGCTTCGGTCACGGAATGCGGCATGGCAGTTCTCCGGAATTCCTCGCGTGCGAGCGCGATATCACGGAAGCAGCGCGGAGGCTTCCTCCCAGATGCGCCGTGCGAGATCCTCGGCCGGCTCGGCGCGGGCGAGCGCGGCGGATTGTCCGGCCCAGGCCTGCATTCGGTCGATGTCACCTGCTCGCAGAGCCGCCTCGCGCATGGCGCGGGTGAGACCGCTTTGCACGGGGTAAGGGGCCGGGGGCGGCGAGTCGGAAGCGCCTGCGGCTTGCACATAGGCGGTCCTGACGGCGCGTCCAGTCCGGCCGCTGTAGGCGCGGGTCAAGACGGTCCCCTCCGGCTCGAGCCCGGCCAAGGCATTGGCCCAAGCCGGATTTATGCCAGCCTCCGGGCACCGCAGGAAGGCGGTGCCGATCTGGACGGCCGAGGCACCGAGCGTCAAGGCTGCCGCGATCCCGCGTCCGTCCCCGATCCCGCCTGCCGCGATGATCGGGACGCCGAGCCTGTCGGCGAGCCTCGGCAGAAGCGCGAAGAGCCCGACTGTTTCCCGCTCGGCACTTTGCGGATCGAAGGCGCCGCGATGGCCGCCCGCCTCCATGCCCTGGGCGACGACGGCATCGGCGCCGGCCTCCTCGGCGCGCAAGGCGTCCCGGACCGTCGTCGCGCATGCGAACCAGGCGATGCCGCGCGCCTTCAGCTCTGCGACATAGGCGGGCGGGAAGAGACCCATGATCGAGGAGACCGCCGTCGGTCGAGCCTCGAGGAAGGCGGCACATTGGGCGTCGAAATCGAGCGGTCGGGCATCGCCCGCCTCCGGTGGAACAGCGGGGCCCCAGTGCCCGAGGAAGCTCCGCAGCTTTTCCTCGGCGGCGGGGTCGCGCGCCGGGGCCGCGCCGGGAACCCAGAGATTGAGCTGGAACGGCCCAGGGCTCCCGGCCCGGAAGGTGTTCGCCCAGGCGGCGATCCCGATGGGGTCGGTGAGCAGCGCGCCGAGCGCCCCCATCCCGCCCGCAGCGGCGATCGCGATCGAAAGCGCGGGTGGGGACGCGCCCGCCATCGGCGCGAGCAGGATCGGGATCTCGAGCCCATAGGCCGCGCAGAATTTTTCCGCACGCGCTCGCGCCGCGCCTCGGCCTATTCCTTCAGCCATTGGTGTCCCCCTCGAGCCTGCCTGCGACCCGGGCCTCTGCGAAGGTCGCCATGCCTTTGTGGCAGGCAACCGCTGCCTTCACGAGCCCCACGGCGAGAGCGGCGCCGGTTCCCTCGCCGAGGCGAAGGCCGAGGTCGAGCAGCGGTGCCTTGCCGAGCCGCCGCAAAACCTCCTCGTGGGCGCCTTCCGCGGAAACATGGGCTGCGAGGCAATGATGGAGCGCGGAACGATCGAGCGCATGAAGGATCGCCGCGGCCGCGCAGACGACGTAGCCGTCGAGGATCACCGGAACGCGCTTCAGCCGCGCGGAAAGGATCGCGCCGGCCATGGCCGCGATCTCCCTGCCGCCGAGGCAGGCCATGAGCGCGAGCGGATCGGCGAGCCGCTCTCGATGGCGCCGCACGGCGGCTTCGACCGCGGCGATCTTGCGGGCGAGGCCCGCCGCGTCGAGCCCGGTGCCGCGTCCGACCCACTCGGCGGCCTTCCCGCCATAGAGGCCATGATAGATCGCCGCCGCGATCGTCGTATTGCCGATTCCCATCTCGCCGAGGCACAGGAGGTCGATCCCCTCCGGGATCGCCTGCATCCCTCGGGAGAAGCTGGCCGCGGCGGTCGTCTCGTCCATGGCGGGCGCCTCGGTAATGTCGGCCGTGGGCGTGTCGAGCCCCAACCCTAATACCTCGAGGCCGATCCCGAAGGTCGCGCAAATCTGGTTGATCGCCGCGCCGCCGGCGGAGAAGTTCGCGACCATCTCGCGCGTGACCGAGGCGGGAAACGCCGAGACGCCGCGCGCCACGACCCCATGAGCCCCGGCGCAGACGAGGACGAGCGGGCGCTCGATCGTCGGTGAGGGCTTTTCCTGCCAAGCCGCCAGGAACTCGACGATCTCCTCGAGCCGGCCGAGCGAGCCCGCGGGCTTGGTGAGGCAGGACTGGCGCGCTCGGACCGCGCCGACGCAGTCCGCCGCGGCCGCCGGCATGGCCGCGAGGCGGGTGCGAATCGACGAAAACGAGTCTACCCTCGAGGCCATGGGCGAGCGCGATCGGGTTCGGATAGACGTTCCTAGAGCAATTTCCAGCGAATCGAACCGCCTGTCGGTTCGTGGAAAAATGCCCGCGCGCCCACCTGCCGCCGCGTCCTGCCATGCGAGCAGGACAGCCGGGGATGGCGCACGACCATGACGGCTCCGCGCGGACCCGACCTCCCGAGCCTACGAAACGGGAGGAACGGCGCGGAAGCCTAGGGGGTGGGTCGATCGCCGGAGCTGCCAGGGCGGATGGGCGGTCTCAGAACGGGTTCCAGGTCGATTCCGGGGTGAACTTCAGATAGCCGACATTGATGCCGAGCCTCGCACCGATGCCGGATCGGATCGGCACGACGACGATCTCGTCCCGCGCCAGTGCCGTCACCCCGAAACCGCCGATCAAATAGGCCGAGCCGTTGACTCCGCCGAAGCGCTGGTAGATCGCCGCCGTCGCGGGCAGGTTGTAGACGAGCATCATGGTCCGGGCGCCGTCGGCTCCCGCATCGATCCCGAGCGAAGGGCCTTGCCAGAAGACCTTCTGGTCGCCGGCATTGCGGGTGTACATCGTGCCTTCCCCGTAGCGCAGCCCGCCGAGGAAAGCCCCGCTCGCCTCCTGGCCGAGGATGTAGCCGTTCGGCCGGCCCCATTGCTGCGTCGCCTTCTCGATCGCCTCGGCGAGGCCGCGCGAGATCGAGCCGAAGAATCGATGCCCGTTGTCGAGGACCTCCTCGGATCGGAATTCCTCCGGCCGCTCCGCGCGCGCCGGGGCGAAAAGGGCGCAGGCGGCCAAGGCGGACACGCCGGCCGCGAGCGAGAGAATCTGCCGCGTCACTTTCCTGCGTGATCGCATGTCACGTCCTCCGAAACGCGGGCCAGAGGGGGGCGAGAAAAATGGACATCGGTTTTCCGCCCGCGTCCCGCTCTAAACTTCGGGAATCGATCACGTTCATGAATTCGGCTCGATTCGATCCGAGCTCATCGTGATCCAAAGTCATCGCTGCGAGCTTTGCAGGATCGAGGTTAACGAAGGATTGACGATATCCCGCGAATGGCCGAAGCGTCGCCCCAGGCGACGAAGGCGCCGTTCCTGAATTGCGCCTCGGCCTTGCCGTAGCGGAGCGGGGAGCCGTCCGCGACGCGCACGGTCCCGCCTGCTGCCCGCAAGACCGCATCGCCGGCTGCCGTATCCCATTCCATGGTGACCCCGAAGCGGGGGTAGACATCCGCGCTCCCTTCGGCAACGGCGCAGAACTTCAGCGACGATCCGGCCGAGTGCCGCTCGGCGATCGGGAGGCCGGCGAGGAAGGTCTCGGTCTCGGGGTCGGAATGCGACCGGCTCGCGACTGCCGTCAATCCTTGCGACGGCGCCTTGCGGATGTGGACCGGCTTGCGCTCGTGGGCCGGCGGGAGCCGCCCGCCGGGGGCGACCGTACACAGCGCGGCGCTCGCGCCGCCGATCCAGAGCTTCTGGAGCGCCGGCGCATAGACGACGCCGGCTCGAGGCTCGCCGTCCACGACGAGGCCGATATTGATCGTGAACTCGCCGTTGCGGCTCAGGAACTCCCTGGTGCCGTCGATCGGATCGACGAGGACGAAGGTCGAACCGATGGTGACGCGCTCACCGCGGGCTGCGGCTTCCTCGGAAAGGACCGGCACACCCGGAAGCTTCGCAGCGAGGCACTTCAGGATGACGGCCTCGGCGGCCTCGTCGGCCTCGGTGACGGGGCTCAGGTCCGGCTTGCGGTGGACCTCGATAGTCGTGGCGGCATAGACCGCCATGACCGGCACGGCAGCCTCGAGCGCGATCTCCGCGAAGGTCTCGGCAAAGGCGTCGCGGTTCGAGGCTGCAACCGGGGAAGCGCCGTTCGGCTCGGCCACGGGCGGTGATCCGAAAGAGAGGAGGGAGCCTGCCGCGAAGCTTACCGACGCGGTAGTCTGCTTCGCTGGCGCTTGCTCTCGAGCGGCTTCCGATCCGGCGGAATCGGAAACCGGCTCAACATTCTTGCATCATCGCATTTTCGCGACGCGAAGTGGTAGCCACTTCGCTCGAAATCGCGCTCGGACCGGGAATCGACGAGTCCCGGCACGTCGGTTGTATTCGCCCTTTCCGCTTCTTCGCCTACGAAGCGTGCTTCAACATCTGCTCGGGCTTCGAAGGCGGCGGATCCTAGCGCGGGAGGAGGAAAAGTGGATACCGGTTTTCCGGCGCCATCGAGTTTACGCAGATTGCGTAAACTCGTCTGCTTATCCCGCGCTAAGTCTTTAGCATCGATCACATTCATGAATTTGGATCGGTTCGATCCAAATGCATCGTGATCTACGCGGCGTGGGGGGCCGCTTCCTCGGTCAAGACGGCGTAAAGTGCGCTGACGTCGCGCGCGGCCCGAAGCTTCACCCCTATGCTCGGATCCCGAAGGATGCGAGCCAAGCGTGCGAGAGCCTTGAGATGGTCCGCGCCGGCCGATTCCGGAGCGATCAGGACGCAAATGAGGTCGACCGGTGCGCCGTCGAGCGACTCGAAGTCGATCGGGCGCACGAGCCTTGCACAAATTCCGAAGATCGACTTGGCCTTGGCGAGCTTGCCGTGGGGAATGGCGATCCCGTGCCCGATCCCGGTGGAGCCGAGCCGTTCGCGCTGGAGGAGCGCGTCGTAGACTTCTCGCGACTCGAGCCCGGAAACGGCGGCCGCCCGATCGCTCAGCTCCAGCAAGGCGTGCTTCTTCGTATTCACCTTGAGCGACGGGATGATCGCCTCGGGCGTGATCAAGTTTGCCAGCAGCATTGCGTCGAAGCACTCTGAACCGGACCGGCCGGGGGAGCCGGAACGTAACAAAAGGCCGGGGGCGAGCGGCGCCGTGGCCGGGCAAGATCGCTCGGCAAAGCCATCAGTTCCGGGTGGGATCGATCCAGCCGATATTCCCATCGGGACGGCGATAGACCACATTGGTACGCCCATCGCAAGCATGACGGAAGACCACGACCGGCACATTGGTCACATCGAGCTCGCGGACCGCGCTCGACACCGACATTTCCTTGAACTGCGACGAGGGCTCGGCGATGACCGCGGCGCCGCTCTCCGCGATCAAGGCATCGCGGTCCGGCTCGGGGCGGGCAAGTTCGGCAATGGCCGCTCGTGTCGTCTCTGCGACAAGATCGGGCCGAGCCTCGAGCGCTTCGCTCGAGCCGGAGGAACGGCGCCCGGTCAGACGGTCGCGGAAGCGGTGCACCCGCCTTTCGATCCTTTCGGCGGCGACATTGAAGCTCGCATAAGGGTCCTGCGCCTCGGCATCGGCCTGAATCGTCATGCCGGACTTCAGGTGCAGGGTGCAGTCCGACCGGAAACCGGACCCCTCGCGCTCGACCGTCACGTGCCCGACGGGCTTTCCAGCACGATACTTGCTTAGCATCGCCTTGATCCGTGTCTCGATATAGGAACGGAGCGACTCGCCGATGTCCAAGTTCTTGCCAGAGACGCGGAAGGTCATCGCCTATTCTCCACATTGGGTCCTCGAGATTTGGGGCTCGAGGCAATTTGTCACTTCAGCTTCTGAAGGTGAACCCTAAAGGGGTAAGGGGCCGATTGTCCCGAGTCAATGTCCGGATCGACGCGGGGCCCACGGCCTTCGATCTCGGGAGAGCAGGCCGTCCCCGGCGCATTCGAGGTCGTCGAGTGCCTAGGCCTGCGGCAGGGTCACTCGGAAATGCGCCCCGCCCGTATCCTCCTGAGACAGGAGAGCGATGGTTCCGCCATGGGCGCGCACGAGATCGGCAGCGATCACGAGCCCCAAGCCCGAGCCGCCGGCTCGACTCGTGCTGAAGAAAGCAGTGAACAGCTTCTCGCGGGCACCCGCGGGCACACCGGGGCCGTTGTCGCGGACATCCAGAATGCAGGACTCGTCCTGCGCTCGAGCAGACACCACGACCCGAGGCGGCTCGGCCGAGGACGCGCCGGCCTGCTCCAGAGCTTCGACGCCGTTGCGCACGAGATTCATGAGAACCCGGAAGATCTGCTCGGGATCGGCGTCGATCTCGAGATCCGGAGCCACGTCGTTCACGATCTCGACAGCGCCGCTGCCGCCGAGCACGACGGTCTCGACGACGTCGTCGACCACGGGCCGCAGCGCGAAGCGCTGCACGCTCGGCGGCTCGTCCACCGCACGCCCATAGGTCAGGGTCGCCTGGCAGAACCTTATGGCACGATCGAGCGTGGCGACGAGCTTCGGAGCGAGCCTCTGAGCCAAGGGGTCGGTCAGGTTGCCGAGCCGGTCCGACAGAAGCTGCGCCGCGGCCAGCATATTGCGCATGTCGTGATTGATTTTCGCGACCGCGAGGCCGAGCGCGGCGAGATGGCTCTTCTGGTTCAGCTCGCGCGCGAGCGCGCCTTGCATCGCGGCGAGCGCAGCCTCGGCCTGGCCGATCTCGTGGAGCTGACCGGACGGCACGATGATCTTCTGCACATTGGCGGGATCCGCGCCGAAGCGGATGAGGCTCCTGGTCAATCGCCGCACCGGGCGCAGCACCATCAGGTTGAACGCGATGACGGCGAGGCCCGCGACGACCGCCGACATGATCGAGGTATAGAGCAGGATCCGTTTCGAATAGGCCTGCATGCCATTCTTGAGCGGTGCCTCGTCGAGCGTGATCGCGATGGTCTCGCCGCCCATGGGGGCTTCTCCGACCGCGGTCAGGACGCGGCCGGGAGGAGCGGCGAGCGCACGGATGGCGCCCCCGAGCGAGTCGACGAGGGACGGCTCGCGGAGGTCGTAGACCTCGTCGACATGATGCGGCAGCTCGGCTGCGGCGAGGATCCGCTTCGTGCCCTGGGTGCCGAGGACGATGATTCTCGCGCCGACGCTGTCCAGCAATTGCCGAGACAAGGTTTCGGGAACCATGGCTCGCGGAGCGGCTTGAAGCACGAGGGCAGCCGTATAGGCGGCGCTCAGGCGATTGTGCAGCCAATGGTCACGAAAGTTCGCCATGGCCGGAATATAGATCATCGTCGAGGAGAGCATGACGAAGCTCGTGACCAGGACGAGCACGCGAGCCGCCAGGCCGAAGCTCATCGGCCGCCGTCGTCGTCCGGCGATGACGTCACGCAATGCGGCGAGCCCGCCGCCCGGAGGCATCACGAGATCGCTCATGCCATCCCTCTATCTGGCACGTTCACGGATCCGTAAGTCATGCCGCTCGTCCCCGACCCTCGCCGCCGACCGGCGGCTCGCGACATGCCGGCGCCTTGCGACATCATGTGTCGGCCGATGGTGCAGCGGGTCGTGCGCGACCCACGACCTCGTCGGCACCGCGGGCCCGCCCACGACCCGTCGCACGATATGGAAAGCCCAAGGCGCGGGATCAACTCCCCTGCGGCAAGATGTTGACGGCTCGGCGCTCCTCGGTCTCGTCTCCGGCAAGCGTGGCGCGACGCGGCGCAGCGGCGCAGCGTCGTCTCGGCCTGCAGCGGGCGATTGGGCCGAAAGTGACGATCCACCGGTCGGCTACCTTCGATTCGAAACATCGACCGCGAAATCTTTCTCTTGCGATCCGCCTCCCCACATCGCCGCGCGGCGACGAGGCCGCCGGGGGACATTGCGCCGAGTGGCGTCCAAGCAATCATTTGGTACAGGTCACGCTCCGACGATGTGCGTTTGCGCACACTCGAGTGCGATTGCTTCGACCCAACCGATCTTTCGGCACATCGACACGGAGCCCGGCGAGCGAGGGCCCCGCCCCGGCGCTAGATCACGATGACCGCGGATCGAATCGATTCGAGGTCATCGTGATCGATACCGAGAGCGCTCGACCAACTTCCACAGAAGCCGAGACCGGTTCGCATTTCGATCTCGATGGTTCGATCGATCGACACCGATGCGAAATTACGACAAAACAAGAATGTAGAGCCGGTATCCGCTTCCGCGGGATCGGAAGCCGCTCTGGAGCGAAATAGGCAATTGAGCTTGCGCAATCCGCATGAACTCGATTGCGCCGGAAGGCCGGTGTCCACTCTTCCTCGTCCCGCTCCAGCCTGTTCCCTAGTCGCCGCACAGGATATGGTCGGACGATGTCTCATAGAGGACCGGCGCGCATCGTTCATTCGGCCGAGGCTTGCGCCTTTGGCCTGCCGCCAGGGGCGGAACATTCTCGCGCCGCCGGCGTACGGCCCGAGGGCAAAGCTTGCGTCGTTGCCGCACGGTCCGAGCGATTTTCTTGCCGGATATGAAAATTCCATGACCGCTGCATGACGATTTGCTTGCGCGGGACCAAGTCTAGGGATCCGAGAGCGAAGGCATCCGGGCGCGAGCCGCAGTATCGCTTCGATCTGCCGATTGCCGCTTCTACGGTCCTCGAGGCAGTGATATGGCGCTATTGGCGAAAAAGCTTGGCGCGGTCTCGAGACGGCGTTCGACTTTTTCGATCCGGGCGTGCTTCAATCCGTCCGCCGCGTGCGGCTTCTCTCGTGCGGTCGAGCTTTGCCGTTCGGTTTCCGCGAAATCCCCCCCAAGCTAGAGGCGAGCGATGCATATTGCGATGGTCGGTGCGGGCTATGTGGGACTCGTCTCGGGATCGTGCCTTGCCGATTTCGGCCATGAAGTCAGCTGCATCGACGCCGATGCGGCCAAGATCGAGGCCCTGAAGGCGGGCAAGATGCCGATCTTCGAGCCGGGCCTCGCCGAGCTCGTGGCCAACAACGTTCGCGCGCGGCGCCTGTCCTTCTCGACCGATCTCGTCGGCGCCGTCCGGGACGCGCAAGCGGTCTTCATCGCGGTCGGAACGCCGTCGCGGCGCGGCGACGGCCATGCCGATCTCTCCTTCGTCTACCAGGCAGCGCGCGCGATCGCCGCGGGCCTCGACGGGTTTACCGTTGTCGTCACGAAATCGACGGTCCCCGTGGGCACAGGGGACGAGGTCGAGCGAATCATTCGCGAGACGCGCCCCGACGCCGATTTCGCCGTGGTCTCCAATCCCGAGTTCCTCCGCGAGGGCGCGGCGATCGACGACTTCAAGCGCCCCGACCGCATCGTCATCGGCGTCGACGACAAGAGGGCGAAGGCGGTGATGACGGAAATCTACCGTCCGCTCTATCTCAACAAGGCCCCGTTCGTGTTCACGAGCCGGCGGACGTCCGAGCTCACGAAATACGCCGCGAACGCCTTCCTCGCCACGAAGATCACTTTCATCAACGAGATCGCCGATCTCTGCGAGCAAGTCGGCGCCGACGTGCAGGATGTCGCGCGCGGCATCGGCCTCGACAAGCGCATCGGCTCGAAGTTCCTCCATGCCGGCCCGGGCTATGGCGGGTCCTGCTTCCCGAAGGACACGCAGGCCCTGATCAAGACCGCGCAGGACCACGGCGCGCCGGTCCGAATCGTCGAGGTGGTCGCGGCGGTGAACGATCAGCGCAAGCGAGCGATGGCGCGCAAGGTGCTCACGGCCTGCGGCGGCTCGGTGCGCGGCAAGACGATCGCGGTGCTCGGCCTCACCTTCAAGCCCAATACCGACGACATGCGCGAATCGCCGGCGATCTCGATCATCACCGCGCTGCAAGACTGCGGAGCTCGAATCAACGCCTATGATCCGGAGGGCATGGACCAGGCGCGGCAGGTCATCGACGACCTCACCTTCTTCTACGATCCCTATTCCTGCTGCGAAAAGGCGCACGCCCTCGTCATCATCACCGAATGGGACGCGTTCCGCGCGCTCGACTTCGACCGGATCAAGTCGCTCCTCGTGACGCCGATCCTCGTCGATCTGCGCAATATCTACGATCCCGACGAGCTCGACCGGAAGGAGTTCGACTATTCCTGCGTGGGGCGCGGAAAGGTGCCGCCTCTCGGCCCGTGATCCGTCCCTCTTCGTCCGCAGTCGCTCGGCGAAGGTCTGGGCTGCCACGAAGGCCGCAAGGGCTAGATCGGCTTCCGATCCAGTCGAATCGGCAACCAGCTCTACGCCCTTGTATTGGCGTAATTTCGCGACGCGAAGCGGCATGCACTTCGCTGGAAATTGCTCTGGCGGAGCTGGTCGTGGCTCTTGTAGGGGTCGCGCTCGACCTGATGTCTGTCAGGGTCCGGTTCGTTTGCTCGACCTGGCCATCTGCCAAAGGATGATTTGGCGCGGTCAGACGATGCTCGATGCCGTTCCCGCGGCATCGTGTGGCGACCATGTGCGCCAGAGATCGCGCCGTCGGTCAGTTGCGGTCCACGCGCAAATGGCCGAGCGACGACTTCGGGCCACGGTCGAGCCGGCTCAGGCCGCGCAGGAAAGCTTCACCGCATAGCCGGTCGCCAGGACTCGAGTGAGCTTCACTCCGCTCTCGTCCACCGGAATGGCTCCGTCGGTCGCGTAATCGACCTCGATGATCGCATCGGCGTCGAACTCCTCGGCCTTGCGAACGAGATCCCGCAGGATCAATTCGCGCCAATTGGCCTGAAGCTGGCCGCCGTTCGCGGCATGCCACGAGGAAGCTGCCTCGATCTTGCCGATCCTGTGCAGAACACGCCGACCGGCGATGGCGTTGGTCGCGCTGATGTACATGGTCTTGCTCCGAAACTCGCTCGATTTCTAGCAGACGGAGGTTGCGCGAGGCTTAAGTCGAGTCTCCGACCTCTGTTTCGCAAAGGACACTGCCGGAATTCGGATGAACGAGGGGTGAGGAAGCGCACGCGGCAGATCGCGCGGACGCCGACCTACGCTTCATCGGTCAGCGACGACGATTCGTGATGCACCAAGGCTCGGAAGCGCCATGCTGCCGCGCTCCCCGAAAGCGGGATAAAATTCCCGGTCCGACGTCGTTCGAGAAGAATTGCTCTCGCAAAGCCTATAAAACTTGTGGACAGTCTAGCGCGGCCTCAATATTTCTTGTCCATGGTCGATGTCAGGGTGCAGCAATGTTGCCCCCGAGCGCCTCCGGTATCCGCCGCCTTTGCAGCGCGAGTCGCACGGCAAAGGCGAAGAAGCGGATGCGGCGATCCAACGGAAGTACCGGGAATCGATGGTTCCGGATCCTCGAGCGACTATCCGATCCAGTCGAATCGGAAAGTCGCTCTAAATACTTGTTTTATCGCATTTTCGCGACGCGAACCGGACGCCGGTCCGCTGGAAAATGCGCCAAGCATCATGCGAGCGAGACCCCATGCTCACGAAGAAAGGCAAGTACGGCTTGAAAGCTCTGGTCCACCTCGCGGGTCGTCCGCCGGGCGAGGCCACGCTCGTGACCGACATTGCCGTGTCGAACGAGATTCCGAAGAAGTTTCTCGACACGATCCTCGGCGAGCTGCGCAACGCAGGACTGGTCAACTCGAAGAAGGGAAAAGGCGGCGGCTATACCCTGGCCAAGCCGGCCCACGAGATCAAGGTCGGCCATATCGTGAGGGTCCTCGACGGACCTCTGGCGCCGATCCAATGTGCCAGCGTGACATCCTATCGACGCTGCGAGGATTGCCCCGACGAGAAGCATTGCAGCGTCCGCCTCATCATGTTGGAGGCGCGCAATGCCATTGCCGACGTCCTCGACAGGCGCTCCCTCGCAGAGATGCGCGCTCTCGCCGATTCTGGAAGCCCCCGGGTCGCGTGACGATCGAGGGGGATCACGTAATCCCCCCGCTCGCCGTCCCGGCACGAGGTCAGCCGCCGAGCACCTTGTCGATCGCCGTCGATACGGCCGCGATCGGCGCCATGCCGTCGACCGTCGTCAGGGCCTTCTTCGCCGCGTAGTAGGCGACGACCGGCGCCGTCTGCGTCCGATAGGCGTCGAGCCGGGCTCGCACCACCTCCGGGCTGTCGTCATGGCGAACCACGCCGCCTCCGGCCATGGTCTCCCTGGCGCGCTTCTCGATGCGCGCCAGGAGCGCCGCCTCGTCGACCTTGAGCTCGATCACGGCATCGAGGCTCATGTTCTTGGCCTTCAGCATCTCGGCCAAGGCTTCGGCCTGATTCACCGTGCGGGGAAATCCGTCGAGGATGAAGCCCTGCTTCGCGTCGGGCTCCTCGATGCGCTCGGCGACGATGCCGATGACGATCTCGTCGGGGACGAGGCTGCCCGCCGCCATGATCGCCTTGGCCTGGAGGCCGATCGGAGTCGCCGCCTTGACCGCCGCGCGCAGCATGTCCCCGGTCGAGAGCTGCGGTATCTTGTATTTTTCCTGAAGCCGCGCCGACTGTGTGCCTTTGCCGGCACCGGGAGGCCCGAGCAGGACGAGCCTCATCGGCGTCTTCCTCTGAGCTTGGCCTTCTTGATGAGGCCTTCGTATTGATGCGCCTGCAAGTGGCCCATGACCTGAGCCACGGTATCCATGGTCACGCTGACGACGATCAGGAGCGAGGTCCCGCCGAAGTAGAACGGCAAGGCGGCATACGAGATCAGGATCTCGGGCAGGAGACAGATCAAGGCCAGATACGCGGCGCCGAGCACGGTGATGCGGGTCAGGATCGTATCGATGAATTGCGCCGTGCGCTCGCCTGGCCGAATGCCCGGGATGAAACCGCCGTGCTTCTTGAGATTGTCCGCGGTCTCGACCGGATTGAACACGATCGCCGTGTAGAAGAACGCGAAGAAGACGATCAGCCCCACATAGGCGACCATGTAGAGAGGGCGGCCGTGCCCGAGGAAGGTATTGAGGGTCGCGAGGATACCGGTCCCGCTCTGGCTCTGCGAGAAGTTGGCGACGGTCGCCGGCAGGAGGAGCAGAGAGGAC
The DNA here is from genome assembly GCA_024304885.1 of Beijerinckiaceae bacterium. GTDB lineage: Bacteria > Pseudomonadota > Alphaproteobacteria > Rhizobiales > Beijerinckiaceae > Methylocapsa. The sequence goes on along the minus strand of JALJOM010000003.1, from coordinate 352,696 downwards.
GCGAAGATCGGCGGGATGACACCCGACGTGTTGAGCTTGAGCGGCAGAAAGGACGTCTGGCCCTCGTAGACCTTGTTGCCGTGCTGACGCTTCGGATAAGTGATCAGGAGGCGGCGCTGGGCGCGCTCCATGTACACGATGAAGGCCACGACCGCGATCGACATGGCGATGACGACGAGGATGAGCCCGGTCGAGATCGCGCCTTGGCGACCGAGTTCGAGCGTATTGACGATCGCCGAGGGGAAGGCGGCGACGATGCCCGCATAGATGATGAGCGAGGACCCGTTGCCGATGCCGCGCGAGGTGATCTGCTCGCCGAGCCACATCAGGAACATCGTGCCGCCGGTGAGGGTGAGCACGGTCGAGAGACGGAAGAAGAACCCCGGCTCGGTGACGACTCCGGCCTGGCCCTCGAGCCCGAGCGCGATCCCATAGGCCTGGAAGGCCGCGAGCACGACGGTCAGGTAGCGGGTATATTGGTTGATGACCTTGCGCCCGGCCTCGCCCTCCTTCTTGAGGGCCTCGAGCGTCGGGAACACCGAGGTCAGGAGCTGGATGATGATCGAGGCCGAGATATAGGGCATGATGTTCAGCGCGAAGATCGCCATGCGCTGCACGGCCCCTCCCGCGAACATGTTGAACAGCTCGAGCACGCCCTGGCGGTTGTTGACGAAATTCTCCTCGAACGCTGCCGGGTCGATTCCCGGCAACGGGATATAGGTCCCGAGACGATAGATGATCAGCGCTCCGAGGGTGAACCAGATGCGCTTCTTGAGTTCCTCGGCCTTGCCGAACGCGGCCCAGTTCACGTTAGCTGCAAGCTGCTCCGCCGCCGAAACCATCTATCGCTCCCGTGGTACTCGCGTACCTTTTGCCTTGTTCTCGAAACACGCCGCGGCCGCGAAGGCGTGACCGTGATCGCTTCGGCTCGACAATTGCCACGCGGCCGGAGGACCTCGTCCCGGAGAGCCGGCCGATCGGGCAGAACCCGATGGCGACTCTTGTGTCCTGTTCTGCCGCAACTTCGCGACGCGAACCTCGATCCGGTTCGGCGGAAATTGCGCTAGCCGCGCCGGACCAGGCGGCGCCCCGCCCGAACCTCCGGAGCCCGGAAGAGGACGAGCCGTCCCATTTCGACCGCGACCTCCGAACCGACGCGCTCCCCCGCACCGGCTCCGATCTTATGTCGTTTCGACGTTCGAGCTCAATATAGTTCCTTGCGACGGAGCCTTGCCCTGGTGCGGCAGAGGCGCACCTTCCCCGCCGGCCGGCCTCCGCGACCGATCGGCGGCAGGATCAGCCGGCTCCCGCCGCGGCGGCTTCCGGAGCGGCGGCGAGGAGCCTGATCGAGCCGCCGGCGCTCTCGATGGCGGCGATCGCGCTTTTCGAGGCGGCAGCGACCTCGAGCACGAGCTTCGTCGAGAGCTCGCCTCTGCCGAGAATCTTGACGCCGTCCCGCGGCTTCGCGCAAAGGCCGGCCGCGACCAGCACGTCGATCGTCACCGGGTTCGCCGGGTCGAGTTTGCCCGACTCGACGGCGGCCTGGAGCCGGCCGAGATTCACCTCGTTGTAGTCGGTCGGGAACGGCGGCTTGAAGCCGCGCTTCGGCAGCCGCCGATGCAAGGGCATCTGGCCACCCTCGAAGCCCTTGATCGAGACCCCGGTTCGCGCCTTTTGCCCCTTGACCCCGCGCCCGCAGGTCTTGCCCTTGCCGGAACCGATCCCGCGGCCGACCCTCATGCGCGGCTTCGTGGCGCCGTCATTGTCGGAAATCTCGTTGAGCTTCATCGTCATGCTTTCCGTTGCCGGGACATTCCGGCGAGTCCACGCGATCTCGAGCCGCGATCGCGGCTCAGTCGGCCTCGACGATGCGGACGAGATGCGCGACCTTCGCGATCATGCCGCGGACCGCGGGCGTATCGACAAGGGAAGAGCGGCGGCCGATCTTGTTCAGCCCGAGCCCGATCAGGGTCGCGCGCTGATAGGCCGGCCGGCCGATCGGGCTTCTCGTCTGCTCGATCGTGACGCGGGCCTGTTCCGTGCTCGTCATCGTTTGGTCCTCACGCCTCGGCGGCCTGCTCGGCCTCGCCGCCCTGCCTGCGGGCTTGGAGGGTCGAGACCTTCAGATTACGCCGTGCCGCGACGGAACGCGGCGAATCCTCCTTCATGAGCGCGTCGAACGTAGCACGGATCATGTTGTAGGGGTTCGACGAGCCTTGCGACTTGGCGACCACGTCGTGCATGCCGAGCGTCTCGAAAACGGCGCGCATCGGTCCGCCGGCGATGATGCCGGTGCCGGCGGGCGCCGCCCGGAGCACCACGCGTCCCGCGCCATGGCGACCGGTGACGTCGTGATGCAGTGTCCGTCCCTCGCGCAGGGGAACCCGGATCAGGGCGCGCTTGGCGCTTTCGGTCGCCTTGCGGATCGCCTCGGGCACCTCGCGGGCCTTGCCGTGGCCGTAGCCGACCCGGCCCTTGGTATCGCCGACCACGACGAGCGCGGCGAAGCCGAACCTGCGGCCGCCCTTCACCACCTTGGCGACGCGATTGATGTGGACCAGACGATCCGTGAACTCGCTGTCGCGCTCTTCCCGATCGCGGTCGCGACCGCGCCCGCCTTCTCCGTCACGCGCCATGGGTCATGTCCATCTCGAATGTGTCCTCGTCCAGTCTCGCCGCCGGCTTTCCGTCAGAAGCGAAGCCCGCCCTCGCGCGCGCCTTCCGCCAGAGCCTTGACGCGTCCGTGATACATGTAGGCGCCGCGGTCGAACACGACCTCGGTGACGCCCGCCTGAACCGCACGCTCGGCGATCAGCTTGCCGATCACCTTCGCGGCCTCGACCGTCGCCCCCGTCGCGAGAGCTTCCCGGTTGGCCTTCTCGAGCGAGGACGCCGCCGCAACGGTACGACCCGAGCTGTCGTCGATGACCTGGCAATAGATCTGCTTCGACGAGCGGAACACCGACAGCCGCGGCTTGCCATAGGCATGCTTGCTCAGCTGGCGCCTCACCCTCGCCCGGCGGCGCTCGGCCGCCTCGTTGTCCTTCGCCATGACCTGGCTCCTCGATCCCTCGAACCGTCGCACCTATCGGCGAGGCGCTACTTCTTGGTGCCCTTGCCTTCCTTGCGGAAGATGAACTCGCCGGCATATTTCACGCCCTTGCCCTTGTAGGGCTCGGGCGGCCTGAGCGCGCGAATTTCCGACGCGATCTGCCCGACCTTGCGCTTGTCGATCCCGCTGATCGTGACCTCGGTCGGCTTCGGCGTCGCGATCGCGATCCCGTCGGGAATCGGAAAGTTGACGTCGTGGCTGTAGCCGAGCGAGAGCTGCAGGTTCTTGCCCGCAACAGCGGCCTTGTAGCCCACCCCCGTGATCTCGAGCTTCCGCTCGAAGCCCTTCGAGACGCCGATCACGAGGTTGTTGACCATCGAACGTGTCATGCCCCACATCGCCCGCGCCCGCTTCGTCTCGTTACGCGGCGCAACTGCGATCTCGTTGCCGGCGAAGGCGAGGCTCACCTCCTCCGGCGCGGTGAAGCCGAGCTCGCCCTTGGCGCCTTTCACGGCAACGTGCTGGCCCTCGACCTTGGCCGAGACACCGGCCGGGATGACCACCGGCTTCTTTCCGATGCGCGACATAGAATTGCACCCTACATGATAGCCTGGCCGCAGTCTCGCGACGCGAGCCGCGGTGCGGCACGCCGGAAATCGCTTCGGCCGCTCAAAACACCTTGCACAGGACCTCGCCGCCGACATTGGCTTCCCGCGCGGCATGATCGGCCATGACCCCTTTCGGGGTCGAGATGATCGTGATGCCGAGGCCGTTCGCCACCCGCGGCATGGCGTCGACCGCGGTATAGACCCGGCGGCCGGGCTTGGAGACGCGCTGGATCTCGCGAATGACCGGATGGCCGTCGTAGTACTTGAGCTCGATCTCGAACTCGGTGCGGCCGTTGCCGTACTCGGTCGTCGAGTAGCCGCGGATATAGCCCTCGGACTGCAGCACGTCGAGGACATGGGCGCGCAGCTTCGAGCCCGGAGTCTGCACCTTGCCCTTGCGGCGCATCTGCGCGTTGCGGATGCGGGTGAGCATGTCGCCCAAAGGATCGTTCATCGCCATGGCGCGCTCTCCCTACCAGCTCGACTTGACGAGGCCGGGGATCAAGCCCTTCGAGCCGAGCTCGCGGACCGCGATACGCGACATCTTCATCTTGCTCGTGAAGGCCCGCGGGCGTCCGCTGACCTCGCAGCGGTTACGGAGCCGGACGGCGGAGGAATTGCGCGGCAGTTCCGCGAGCTTGAGGCGGGCGGAGAAGCGCTCTTCCATGGTCAAGGTCGCGTCATCGGCGATCGCCTTCAAGCGCTGCCGGCGACCGGCGAATTGCTTGACCAGCTTCAAGCGATGCTTGTTCTTCTCGACCGAGCTCTTTTTCGCCATACCTGCTCACCTCTGGGTCCGCGTCTGAAGCCGAGTGCCTCACTGCCGGAACGGGAAGTTGAAAGCGCGCAGCAAGGCGCGCGCCTCGTTGTCGGATCTTGCCGTCGTGCAGACGATGATGTCCATGCCGAGGATGCTTTCCGCCTTGTCGTAGTCGATCTCCGGAAAGACGATGTGCTCCTTGATGCCCATCGCGAAATTGCCGCGGCCGTCGAAGCTCTTCGGATTGAGGCCCCGGAAGTCGCGCACCCGCGGCAAGGCGATCGTGACGAGCCGATCGAGGAACTCGTACATGCGGGTCTTGCGCAGGGTTACCTTGGCCCCGATCGGCATGTTCTCGCGCACCTTGAAGGTCGAGATCGCATGCCGCGCCCGCGTGATCACCGGCTTCTGGCCGGCGATCAGGCCGAGGTCCGCCGCGGCGAGCGTCGCCTTCTTCGTGTCGTTCACCGCCTCGCCGACGCCCATGTTCAGGACGATCTTCTCGATCGTCGGCACCTCGAAGGGGTTCTTGTAGCCGAATTCCTCGATGAGCTTCGGCCGCACGACCTCCTCGTAGTATCTCTTGAGGCGCGGCGCATAGTCCTTCGGCGCGACGAGCGACTCGGCTGAGGCCGTCGCGAAAACGGCCGGCTCGCGATGCGCGGTCTCGGTGCCGGGCTTCTTGCCCTTGCCGGCCGCCGCTGCCGCGGGGGCCTTCGCCCCGCCCTTGGCGGCAGGCTTGCCACCCTTGGCGGGCGCCTTCGCCCCGCCCTTGCCGCCACCTTTCTTCGCGTCAGCCATCGATCAAATCTCCCGAGCGCTTGGCGAAGCGGACCTTGCGGCCGTCGTCGAGAATCTTGAACCCGACCCGCGTCGCCTTACCGTCCTTGGGATCGGCGATCGCGAGGTTGGAGAGGTCGATCGTCGCCTCCTTGGTGACGATCCCCGCTTCGTGCTTGCCGGTCTGCTTCTGGTGCCGCTTCACCGTGTTGATGCCGCGCACGAGCGCCCGGCCTTCCTTCGGCTGGACCTGGATCACGTCGCCGGAGCGTCCCTTGTCCCGTCCGGCGAGGACGACGACCCGGTCGCCCTTCTTGATCTTCGCCGCCATTACAGAACCTCCGGCGCAAGCGAGATGATCTTCATCTGGTTGCGCGCCCTGAGCTCGCGCGGGACCGGCCCGAAGATGCGGGTGCCGATCGGCTCCGACTGGTTGTTGATCAGGACGGCGGCGTTGGAATCGAACCGGATCACTGAACCGTCGGGCCGCTTGATGTCCTTGGCCGTGCGCACCACGACCGCCTTCATCACGTCACCCTTCTTCACGCGCCCGCGCGGGATCGCCTCCTTGATCGAGACGACGATGATGTCGCCGATGCCGGCATACTTGCGCTTCGACCCTCCGAGCACCTTGATGCACATGACGCGGCGCGCGCCCGAGTTGTCGGCGACGTCGAGGTTGGTCTGCATCTGGATCATCGTTGTCGACCTTTCGATTCAGATCGGTTTCCGGCCCCGACCGGGACCCGCCGGACTTCGTCTGACGGAGGCTCGGGCCTCCAGTTTTCCGCTCGCTCGCCCGCCTCAGGCCTTGCTCGGCGCCGGGACCACCACCCAGCGCTTCAGCCGCGAGATCGGCCGCGTCTCCTCGATCGAGACCGTGTCCCCGACCTTGAAGGCCTCGGTCTCGTCGTGCGCGTGGTAGTTCTTCGACCGCCGCACGGTCTTCTTCAGGAGCGGATGGGTGAACCGCCGCTCGACCTTCACGACGACGGTCTTTGCCTGCTTGTCGCTGACGACGATCCCCTGGAGAATTCGCTTCGGCATCTTGTCCTCGAAACCTCTCGTCCCACCCGACCGCTTATTTCTGGCCCGTCGCTGCGTGCCGCGCTTGCGCGGCGAGCGTCTTGATCCGCGCGATGTCGCGGCGCACCACCCTGACCCGCGCGGTATTCTGGAGCTGGCCCGTCGCCCGCTGGAAGCGCAGGTTGAACTGCTCCTTCTTCAGGCTCAGGAGCTCCTGCTCGAGCTGATCCTGCGACATGACCTTGAGATCCGAGAACCTCTGCTTCGTCTTCACGGCCCTGCCCCCTACTCGACGATGCGCTGGACGAAGCGCGTCTTGATCGGAAGCTTCGCGGCGGCGAGCCGCAAGGCCTCGCGGGCGAGCTCGGCCGGCACGCCGTCGAGCTCGAACATGATCCGGCCCGGCGCCACCCGGCAGCACCAGAATTCCGGCGCCCCCTTGCCCTTGCCCATGCGGACCTCCGTCGGCTTCTTGGACACGGGCAAATCGGGGAAGATCCGGATCCAGACTCTCCCGGCGCGGCGCATGTGACGGGTCATCGCCCGCCGCGCCGCCTCGATCTGGCGTGCGGTGATGCGCTCCGGCTCCATCGCCTTCAGGCCGAACTGGCCGAAGTTCAGCTCGAAGCCGCCTTTCGCGGCGCCATGGATGCGGCCCTTGAAGGCCTTGCGAAATCTGGTGCGCTTCGGTTGCAGCATGGTCGCGATGCTTTCGGTTCACTCTCGGGTCAGGCGTCAGGCGGCGTCGCGGTCGCGATCGCGGCGGCGCTTCTCCCCGCCGCCCCCGCCCGAATGCTCCTGCTCGGCGAGCCTCTTGTCCTGCGCCATAGGATCGTGCTCCAGGATCTCGCCCTTGAAGATCCAGACCTTGATCCCGCAGGTGCCGTAGGCCGTATGGGCCGTGGCGGTGCCGTAGTCCACGTCGGCGCGCAGGGTGTGCAGAGGCACCCGGCCCTCGCGATACCATTCGAGCCGGGCGATCTCGGCGCCCCCGAGGCGGCCCGAGCAGTTGATCCTGATCCCTTCAGCGCCGAGCCGCATCGCCGACTGGACTGCGCGCTTCATCGCGCGACGGAAGGCGACGCGCCGCTCGAGCTGCTGGGCGATCGAATCGGCGACAAGCGACGCATCGATCTCGGGCTTGCGCACCTCGACGATATTGATGACCACCTCTGAGTCCGTCATCTTCGCGACGAGCTTGCGGATCTTGTCGATGTCGGCGCCCTTCTTGCCGATCACCACGCCGGGGCGGGCCGAATGGATCGTGACCCGGCATTTCTTGTGCGGCCGCTCGATGATGATCTTCGACACGGCCGCCTGCTTCAGCGTCTTCATGAGCTGCGCGCGGATGCTCATGTCCTCGTGCAGGAGCTTGCCGTACTCGGCCTTGTCCGCGAACCAGCGCGAATCCCAGGTGCGGTTGATGCCGAGCCTGAGCCCGATCGGATTGACCTTCTGTCCCATCCTGTGCTCCTCAGGCCGCGACTTCGCGCAAGATGATGGTCAGGTGCGAGAACGGCTTCTCGATCCGTCCCGACCGCCCCCGCGCCCTTGCGCTGAACCGTCTCATCACCATTCCCCTGCCGACATAGGCCTCAGCCACCACGAGATCGTCGACGTCGAGGCTGTGGTTGTTCTCGGCATTGGCGATCGCACTCTCGAGCGTCTTCTTCACGTCGAAGGCGATGCGCTTGCGCGAGAACTCGAGATCGGCGAGCGCCGTCTCGACCTTCTTGCCGCGGATCAATTGCGCGAGCAGGTTCAGCTTCTGCGGGCTCACCCGGATCATGCGGGTGACCGCCTTAGCCTCGTTGTCCGCGAGCGCGCGCGGGGTCTTCTCCTTCGACATGGCTCAGCCTCTCCTGGCCTTCTTGTCAGCGGCGTGGCCGTGGAAGGTCCGCGTCGGCGAGAACTCGCCGAACTTGTGGCCGATCATGTCTTCCGTCACCGAGACCGGCACATGCTTCTTGCCGTTGTAGACCCCGAAGGTAAGGCCGACGAACTGCGGCAGGATCGTGGAGCGCCGGCTCCAGATCTTGATGACCTCGGAACGTCCTGACATACGCGAGGCTTCCGCCTTCTTGAGAAGGTAGCCGTCGACGAAAGGACCCTTCCAGATCGAGCGGGCCATGGTCAGCCTTTCTTCTTGCTCTTGTGACGCGAGGTCACGATGAACCGCGTCGTGGACTTGTTTGTCCGCGTCCTCTTGCCCTTGGTCGGCTTGCCCCAGGGCGTGACCGGATGGCGTCCGCCCGAGGTGCGTCCCTCGCCGCCGCCGTGCGGATGATCGACCGGGTTCATGGTGACGCCGCGATTGTGCGGCCTGCGCCCGAGCCAGCGGCTACGGCCGGCCTTGCCGATCGAGGCATTCATGTGGTCCGGGTTCGAGACGGCCCCGACCGTCGCGAAGCATTGGCCGTGGATCAGCCTCTGCTCGCCCGAGTTCAAGCGGATGATGACATAGCCCTGGTCTCGCCCGACCACCTGCGCATAGGTACCGGCGGAGCGCACCATGGCGGCGCCCTTGCCGATCTTCATCTCGATATTGTGCACGATCGTGCCGATCGGCATGCTGGAAAGCGCCATCGCATTGCCGGGCTTCACGTCCACCTGCTGGCCCGAGATCACCTCGTCACCGACCGCCAGGCGTTGCGGCGCGATGATGTAGGAGAGCTCGCCGTCGGCATAGCGGATCAGCGCGATGAACGCGGTGCGGTTCGGGTCGTATTCGATACGCTCGACCTTGGCCGGGATATCCACCTTGCGCCGCTTGAAATCGACGATGCGGTAGGACCGCTTGTGGCCGCCGCCACGAAACCGCACGGTGACGCGTCCATTGTTGTTGCGTCCGCCGGACGAGGGCTTGCCCTCGGTCAGCTGCTTGACCGGCTTGCCCTTGTGCAGGCCGCGCCGATCCACGATCACGAGCTGGCGAAGGCCCGGCGTGACCGGCTTGAATGTCTTGAGTGCCATCTGCGTGATCCCGAACTAACCTCTAGAGCCCCGTCGTGACGTCGATCCGCTGCCCCTCGGCGAGGGTCACCACGGCTTTCTTGACGTCGGACTGGACGCCCCGCCTTCCCTTGAACACCTTGCGCTTCCCCTTGCGGATCAGCGTGTTGACGGCCTCGACCTTGACCTCGAAGAGGCGCTCTACCGCCTCCTTGATCTGCGGCTTCGTCGCCTCTTTCCTGACCTTGAAGACCACCTGGTTCGATTCCGAGGCCATCGTCGCCTTCTCGGTGATCACCGGGGCGACGATCACGTCGTAATGGCGCGCCTCGACGCCGAGCTTGGCCGCGCTCATCTGAAACGTTCCTCCAAGGCGGCGATCGCCGCACGGGTCAGGACGAGCTTCTCGCGGCGCAAGATGTCATAGACATTGATCCCCTGCACCGGCAGCACGTCGATTTGCGGGATGTTGCGGGCCGCGAGGCGGAAGTTCGGCTCGAGCTCGGCCCCGTCGATGATCAAGGCATTGGTCAGGCCGAGCTTGGCGAAGCTCGCCTTGAGGCCCTTGGTCTTGGGCTCGTCGACCTTGGCCTCCGACCAGACGATGATCCCACCGTCCTGCGCCTTGGCCGAGAGCGCATGCTTCAAGGCGAGCGCGCGGACCTTCTTCGGCAGGTCGTGCTCGTGCGAGCGCACGACCGGCCCGAAGGCCTTGCCGCCGCCACGAAACTGCGGCGCGCGCCGCGACCCGTGACGGGCCCCGCCGGTCCCCTTCTGCTTGTAGAGCTTCTTGCCGGTGCGCCAGACATCTGCGCGGGTCTGTGACGCGTGGGTTCCGGCCCGACGCTTGGCGAGCTGATAGCGCACCATCCGCTGGATCAGATCGGCACGCGGCTCGAGCCCGAAGATCGCGTCGTCGAGCTCGATCGAGCCGGCGGCCTCGCCGTCGAGAGAGATGATCTCGATCTGCATGCCTCAGCCCTCCACGCTCTGCGTCGTCTCGGAGGCCTCGGCCGCCAAGCGATACTTGCCGGGCTTCGGCGCCGCTTCGGGAAGCGCCTTCTTCACCGCGTCACGAACATAGATCCAGCCCCCGGCCGTGCCGGGCACGGCGCCCTCGACGAGAAGGAGGCCGCGCTCCGGATCGACGGTGACCACGCGCAGGTTGAGCGTGGTTACCCGCTCGCACCCGAGGTGCCCCGCCATCTTCTTGTTCTTGAACGTCTTGCCGGGATCCTGACGACCGCCGGTCGAGCCGTGCGAGCGATGCGAGATCGAGACGCCGTGGGTCGCCCGAAGGCCGCCGAAGTTCCACCGCTTCATGCCGCCGGCGAAGCCCTTGCCGGTGCTCGTCCCGGTGACATCCACGAATTGCCCGACGACGAAATGATCCGCGGTGATCTCGGCGCCGACCGGCAGGAGCGCATCCTCGCCGACCCGGAACTCCGCGAGCTTCAGCTTCGGCTCGACCTTCGCGACCGCGAAACGGCCGCGCTCGGCCTTGGACACGTTCTTCACCTTGGCACGCCCGATCCCGAGCTGCAGCGCGGTATAGCCGTTCTGCTCCTTGGTCCTGTGCGCGACGACCTGGCAGCCGTCGAGCTTCAGGACCGTGACCGGCACATGTTCCCCGGCCTCGGTAAAGACCCGGGTCATGCCGACCTTTTGTGCGATGACACCCGACCGCATGATTGCTTTCCTTCAGGCCTCGCGCCGAGACGTCTCGGCTCGAAGGCGTGTTCCCGCAGTTCCGGTCACAGCTTGATCTCGACGTCCACGCCCGCGGCGAGATCGAGCTTCATCAAGGCATCGACCGTCTGAGGCGTCGGATCCACGATGTCGAGCACCCTCTTGTGCGTCCTGATCTCGAACTGCTCGCGCGATTTCTTGTCGACATGCGGCGACCGGTTCACGGTGAACTTCTCGATCTTCGTCGGCAGCGGGATCGGACCGCGAACCTGCGCACCGGTCCGCTTCGCCGTCGAGACGATCTCCTTCGTCGAGGTATCGAGGATTCGATGATCGAATGCCTTGAGCCGGATGCGGATATTCTGGCCGTTCATCATCTCGCTTCCTCTCGACGCCGCTCGCTCCGGCCGCGCCGTGTCACCCTGTCCGAACCTGCCTAAATCATCGCGGCGAAGGACGCCTCCGCCGCGACAGGCCTCACGACCGCAAAGGCCCTATTCCGTGATCGAGGCGACGACGCCCGCGCCCACGGTACGGCCGCCTTCACGGATCGCGAAGCGCAGCTTCTCCTCCATCGCGATCGGTACGATGAGCTCGACATCCATCGTGACATTGTCGCCGGGCATCACCATCTCGGTGCCTTCCGGCAAGGTCACGACGCCGGTCACGTCGGTCGTGCGGAAGTAGAACTGCGGCCGGTAGTTGGTGAAGAAGGGCGTGTGGCGTCCGCCTTCGTCCTTGGTCAGGATGTAGGCTTCGGCCTTGAACTTCGTGTGGGGCTTCACGCTGCCGGGCTTGCAGAGAATCTGCCCGCGCTCGACATCCTCGCGCTTGGTGCCGCGAAGCAAGGCACCGATATTGTCGCCGGCCTGGCCTTGATCGAGCAGCTTGCGGAACATCTCGACGCCGGTGACCGTGGTCTTGACGGTCGGACGCAATCCGACGATCTCGACCTCCTCGCCGACCTTGATGACGCCGCGCTCGACCCGGCCGGTGACCACGGTGCCGCGGCCGGAGATCGAGAACACGTCCTCGACTGGCATCAGGAAGGGCAGATCGACCGGGCGGTCGGGCTGCGGAATATAGGAATCGACCGTCGCCATCAGGGCGAGCACGGCGTCGTGCCCGATCTCGGGGTTACGGTTCTCGAGCGCGCAGAGCGCCGAGCCCTTGGTGATCGGGATATCGTCCCCGGGGAACTCGTATTTCGAGAGAAGCTCGCGGACCTCGAGCTCGACGAGCTCGAGCAGCTCGGCGTCGTCGACCATGTCCACCTTGTTGAGGAAGACGACGAGCGCGGGCACGCCGACCTGGCGGGCGAGGAGGATATGCTCGCGGGTCTGCGGCATCGGGCCGTCGGCCGCCGAGACGACCAGGATCGCGCCGTCCATCTGCGCCGCGCCGGTGATCATGTTCTTCACATAATCGGCGTGGCCGGGGCAATCGACGTGGGCATAATGTCGGTTCTGGGTCTCGTACTCGACATGCGCCGTCGAGATCGTGATCCCGCGCGCCTTCTCCTCCGGCGCCTTGTCGATCTGGTCATAGGCCGTGAACGTCGCGCCGCCGGTCTCGGCCAGGACCTTGGTGATGGCCGCCGTCAACGACGTCTTGCCGTGATCGACGTGGCCGATCGTCCCGATGTTGCAATGCGGCTTCGTGCGCGCAAACTTTTCCTTTGCCATCGTCCGGCTCCTCTATGACCCTTTCGCGCGTTGCCCTGACCGATCAGGCGTATTTCGCCTGAATCTTGCCGGCCTCGCCGGCAGGGACCTGTTCGTAGTGATCGAACTGCATCGAGTAGTTGGCACGACCCTGGCTGAACGAGCGCAGCTGGTTGACGTAGCCGAACATGTTGGCGAGCGGCACCATGGCGTTGATCACCACCGCGTTGCCCCGCATGTCCTGACCCTGGACCTGGCCACGCCGCGCCAGGAGATCCCCCATCACCGCGCCGGTATAGTCCTCGGGCGTCGTCACCTCGACCTTCATGATCGGCTCGAGCAGCACGGACCCGCCCTCCTTGAGGGCACGGCGGAACGCGGCGCGCGCGCAGATCTCGAAGGCCAGAACAGAGGAATCGACATCGTGATAGGCGCCGTCCACGAGGGTCGCCTTGACATCGACCACGGGGAACCCCGCGAGCACGCCGGATCCCATCACGCTGTTGATGCCCTTCTCGACGCCGGGAATATATTCCTTCGGCACGGTGCCGCCGACGATCTGCGACTCGAAGCTCGATCCCGCCCCCGGCTCGTTCGGCTCGAAGACGACCTTCACCCGCGCGAACTGGCCGGAGCCGCCGGTCTGCTTCTTGTGGGTCTCGTCGATCTCCACGCGCCGGGTCAGCCGCTCGCGATAGGCGACCTGCGGGGCGCCGATATTGGCATCGACCTTGTAGGTGCGCTTCAGGATATCGACCTTGATGTCGAGATGAAGCTCACCCATCCCCTTGAGGATGGTCTGTCCCGATTCCGGATCGGTCGAGACCCTGAACGACGGATCTTCGGCGGCGAGCTTGGAGAGCGCGATGCCCAGCTTCTCCTGGTCGGCCTTGGACTTCGGTTCGATCGCGATCTCGATGACGGGATCGGGGAACTCCATCCGCTCGAGGATCACGGGCTTCAGCGGATCGCAGAGCGTGTCGCCGGTGCGGGTCTCCTTCAGGCCCGCGAGCGCGACGATGTCGCCGGAATAGGCCTCCTTGACGTCCTCGCGATTGTTCGCGTGCATGAGCAGCATGCGCCCGATGCGCTCGCGCTTGTCCTTCGTCGAGTTCACGACGCCGGAGCCCGATTCGATATGGCCGGAATAGACGCGCGCGAAGGTGATCGAGCCGACGAAAGGATCGTCCATGATCTTGAAGGCGAGCATCGAGAACGGCTCGTCGTCGCCCGGGAGCCTGACGATCTCCTCGCCGGTCGCGACATCGACGCCCTTGATCGCCTCACGATCGACGGGCGAGGGCAGGTAATCGACGACGGCGTCGAGGAGCGGCTGCACGCCCTTGTTCTTGAACGCCGAGCCGCACAGGATCGGGATGAAGGCGATCTCGCGGACCGCCTTGCGGATCAGCCGCTTGAGCGTCGCCTCGTCGGGCTCGATGCCGTCGAGATAGGCCGCCATGACATCGTCGTCGAGCTCGACCGCGGCCTCGATCATGGCTTGGCGATATTCCACCGCCTTGTCGGCGAGGTCGGCCGGAATTTCCGCATCAGAGAACTTGGCCCCGAGCGCCTCGTCCTCCCAGACGACCGCCTTCATGCGGACGAGATCGACGATGCCCTTGAACTCCGCCTCCGACCCGATCGGGAGCTGGATACAGACGGGACGCCCGCCGACCTTGGTCTTGATGTCCTCGACGCAGCGGAAGAAATCCGCGCCGATCTTGTCCATCTTGTTGACGAAGACGATGCGCGGCACGCGATACTTGTCGGCCTGGCGCCATACGGTCTCGGTTTGCGGCTCGACCCCCTGGTTGCCGTCGAGGACGCAGACCGCACCGTCGAGCACGCGCAGCGAGCGCTCGACCTCGATCGTGAAATCGACGTGGCCGGGCGTGTCGATGATGTTGAGCCGCTTGCCGTTCCAGAAGGTAGTGGTCGCGGCCGATGTGATCGTGATGCCGCGCTCCTGCTCCTGCTCCATCCAATCCATGGTGGCGGCGCCGTCGTGGACCTCGCCGATCTTGTGGGACTTGCCCGAATAATAAAGGATGCGCTCCGTCGTCGTCGTCTTACCCGCATCGATGTGGGCCATGATGCCGAAGTTCCGGTAATCCTCGATCGGATGGCTGCGAGGCATGTCTTGATCCCTTCAACCGAAAGAGCGCTTCGAGTAACCTACCAGCGATAATGCGAGAAGGCCCGGTTGGCCTCCGCCATGCGATGGGTATCTTCCCGCTTCTTGACGGCATTACCGCGGTTGCTGGCGGCATCCATCAGCTCGGCCGACAGCCGGTCCACCATGGTCTTGTCGTTGCGGGCCCGCGCCGCGTTGATGATCCAGCGAATGGCGAGCGCCTGGCGCCGCTCGGTGCGGACCTCGACCGGGACCTGATAGGTCGCGCCGCCGACGCGACGCGAGCGAACCTCGATCGCCGGCGCGACGTTCTCGAGCGCCTGCTTGAAGACGCCGAGCGGCTCGACGCGAAGCTTGTGCTCGATGATGTCGAAGGCATTGTAGACGATCGCCTCGGCGACCGACTTCTTGCCGTCGTACATGATCGAGTTCATGAACTTCGTGAGGACCACATCCCCGTATTTCGCGTCGGGGATGATCTCCCGCTTCTCGGCGCGGTGGCGGCGCGACATGTCTTCGTCCTGTCCATCGTCACGGCCGGGCTCGGCCCCGGCCATCCATTGAAAGTCTCGAGTGAAGATAAGGCCTCGAACGATCCTCGGGTCTCGCAGGGCTCGCTCGAGGACGACCTTCACTTCGCTCCGGTCACTTCGGCCGCTTCGCCCCGTATTTCGAGCGGCGCTGCTTGCGGTTCTTGACGCCCTGCGTGTCGAGCACGCCGCGCAGGATGTGATAGCGGACGCCGGGCAGATCCTTGACGCGGCCGCCGCGGATCATCACGACGGAATGCTCCTGCAGGTTGTGGCCCTCGCCCGGGATGTAGCCGATGACCTCGAACCCGTTGGTGAGCCGGACCTTGGCGACCTTGCGGAGCGCCGAGTTCGGCTTCTTCGGCGTCGTCGTGTAGACGCGCGTGCAGACGCCGCGCTTCTGGGGGCAAGCGCCGAGGTGGCGGGCCTTCTCGCGATAGGTTTTCGGGTGCCGCGGCTTGCGGATCAATTGGCTGATCGTCGGCATTCTGGCCCTTCCGGTCCTCGTCTCGTCCTCGACCGACTACCGAACCCATCGGAAGCCGCTCGACATTACCTTGCTCTGTCGCATTTTCGCGTCGAGAGCCGATGTCCCGCTCGCTGGAAAACGCTTTTGTGCCCGGGCATACCCCGACACGCCTCGACCCGACCGCGCTCACGGTGGGGCATATATGTGTCACGCACCCGGCCCGACCCAGGCCAGGACGAAGCACGATGCGCACGAAAAACAACGGCCTCGGACCGGGATCGGTCTCGACGCCGCTACGGAGGCAGAGGATCACGACGCATGCGCCGCGATCTTGCGATAGAACAACGGACCCGCGGCTCTGCCCCGGATCCTCGGCTCTCTTGGCGGTCCTTGAAGTCGACAGCGTTTAGGCTCGACAGCTTTCGGGGCGGGTCGCCCCGAAGAACGAATACCTACGGCCTGTCTGAAGTGCGCGGAACTTAGTGAGGTCGGTTCCGCCCGTCAACCCCTCGCATGACGAAATCTCGCCATTGGGCCCACGCCTCGACCACGTACGGGCGGGCGCATGAAAAGTGCCCCAAAGCATCTGGGACTTTTGCGAGACGCAGCGGAGGAGCGTTCCAGCCGCCGAATTGGCACAAGAACAATAAAGTAGTATATCATATCACAATTATCAGTTCCAAGTTTCAATCTAGAATACTTGGGCATTTCGGTCAGTGGCGAAAATTGCTCTTCCTGAAATCAATGGACTCTTGTCGTGTATTGAGCTACATTTAACCTAGTTCTAAGCCATGATCGCCTTATTCAGAACGGAGTTATTTCGTGGCTGATGATTTTTCTGACATGGCAGGCCCGTTCAGGGTCGGCGGACCCGCGTTCGGCAACCTCGAGTTGCTCGACGACACCGACTGGTTCAGGACAACGCTGACCGCCGGCCGTACCTGGCGTCTCGATCTCCCGGACCCCTATCCGAGCCTCAGCCGTTCGACGGGCATCTCCAAGCTCGCGGAGAACGACATCGACGGCACGGGCTGCAATGCCCAGCTCGCCTATGAGGTGACGACACCCAGGACCTATATCGCCGCAGCCGGTTCCAGTTCCGACGGTACCGGCACCTACAGGACGAGCCCCGCCGAGGTCACGCCGGCAGGCGACCTGAGCTTCAACGTGGTAGTAAACGATACAGTCGGCGGCTTCAGCTCGTATGCGCAGCTTATTCGGACCAATCTAGCATATGCAGGATCCGTGTGGGCCTCCTACATTGATAGTACCGCATCGATCGAAGTCGAGGTCAACATAGCCCAAACAGCATCGAACACCGCAAATGGTACCGCTGCAACAGCAGTCTTTATGGACACGATCGACGGGCTCGATTATTGGCGGTTCGGGACGATCGACGAAATGCTGTCCGGTACAGACCCTAATGGGTTCGAGCCCGATGTTGTCATCTATGTAGATCCAGACTACATCAATCAATGGCTGTACCTCGATCCGGCACCTTCGCCTACATCCGCGGTACCAACGGATAAGGTCGATGCCGTCGAACTCTTCGAGCACGAGCTCGGCCACGCCTTCGGGATGAATGGCTACCTCGATTGGGCCACAGGTGCAGCGACACAGGGTGCCCTTTCCACATTCGATGTATTCGTCGCGATGATAGGCGACGTGCCTTATTTCACGGGGCCAAGAGCAGAGGCAGTGTACGGTGGTCCTGTCCCTTTGACCGTGGGAAATCGCTACCACATCGGAAACACGACGGGAGCTCCGGGCGCCGACCTCCTGAGCGATCTCATGAACGGAGTCGTCGGCTTGACCGGAAAAAGTCCCGGCCCGAGCGCGCTCGACATCGCGATCCTCGAGGACTCGGGAGTACCGATAGTATCGGCTCCGGCGGGTTCCATTTCGATCGACGATGTCACGATCGACGAGGGTGACAGCGGCACGAATGTCGCGAGCTTCACGGTGACGCGCTCCGGCGGCACAGCGGCATTCGATGTCGATTTCGCGACGTCCAACGGAAGCGCCTCGATCGCCGGCGCCGACTACATGGCGACCTCCGGCACGCTACACTTCGGCGCCGACGTCAACACGCGGACGATCTCGGTCACGGTCAATGGCGATACCGAGTTCGAGCCGGACGAAGCCTTCTTCGTCAACCTATCTGCAGCGACCGCCGGTGCCACCATCAGCGACAATCTGGGGATAGGTACGATCACCAACGACGATCACGCGTCGGATAGCTCGGACTTCAACGCCGACGGGTTCTCGGACATCCTCCGGCAAGCCACCGACGGCCGGGTGGCGATCTGGCTGCTCGAAGGCACCAGCGTGATCGGCGGGGGATTTGTCGGATACAATCCGGGCGCGGCCTGGAAGGCGATCGACACCGGCGACTTCAACGCCGACGGCAGGTCCGACATCCTCTGGCAGAACACCGACGGCCGGGTCGCGATCTGGAAGCTCGACGGCACCAGCATGATCGGCGGGGGGATTGTCGGGCACAACCCGGGCGCG
>JALJOM010000003.1:4295-334415 GCA_024304885.1 Beijerinckiaceae bacterium | reverse complement strand
GCTCGACGGCACCAGCATGATCGGCGGGGGGATTGTCGGGCACAACCCGGGCGCGAGCTGGATGGCGAAGGGGACCGGCGACTTCAATGCCGACGGCAGGTCCGACATCCTCTGGCAGAACACCGATGGCCGGGTCGCGATCTGGAAGCTCGACGGCACCAGCATGATCGGCGGGGGGATTGTCGGGCACAACCCGGGCGCGGGCTGGATGGCGAAGGGGACCGGCGACTTCAATGCCGACGGCAAGTCCGACATCCTCTGGCAGAACACCGACGGCCGGGTCGCGATCTGGGAGCTCGACGGCACCAGCATGATCGGCGGGGGATTTGTCGGGACCAACCCGGGCACGGGCTGGAGAGCGAAGGGGACCGGCGACTTCAACGGCGACGGCCATTCGGACGTCGTCTTTCAGCACACGAATGGTACAGCAGACGTCTGGGAGCTCGACGGGACCAGGGTCATCGAGTCCGGAACGCCCGGCGCCACGGACGCGAGCTGGCTGATCGTATAGGTACCGCCGCCACGACGGATAGTTGCGGCAGGAGCGCTTTCCGTTCCGAGCGGATCGGAAGACGCTCGAGGATCGCCCGAGCCGCCGTTCCTGGACGGCTCGGTCACTCCCGCCGACGCGGAACGCTCTTCCAACAGCGGCGAGGCGATCGGACTCCTTGTCGCGTCGGGGACACTTGGCGTTATGCCTTGAGATTGATAGACTTGCGTCGCGCCGAAGATGCCGACCGCATCTCGCGGCTCCGTTCGAGCCTCGGTCGGAACCGAAGTGCCCGAAGGCGCCCCGGCCTCCCCAGGACGCCGGGGCCGAGATTTCAGGAGTGGACATTGGAACCATTGCCGGGCATCGAGACGCAAGCCGATCTCGCCGCTCGTGCAAGCGCCGAGGCCCGCGCCGCACCTGCAAGCGCCCCCATGGTCGGACCTCGGGACCTGCTCGCAACGGCGCCCCCGAGCACGGACCCGCGCCCGGCGCCGTTTGGCCGCGCGAGCCAGGATCCCGTCTATGCGGCGCTCGATCTCGGCACCAACAATTGCCGTCTCCTGATCGCGCGGCCGACACCCGGCCGCCGTGACGGGTTTCGCGTCATCGACTCGTTCTCGCGAATCGTGCGCCTCGGCGAAAGCCTGTCGCGATCCGGCGAGCTCGGCAGCGCTGCGGTCGCCCGCACGATCGACGCGCTCGAGATTTGCCGGGACAAGATGGACCATCGCGGCGTCACGCGCGCGCGTCTCGTCGCCACGGAAGCCTGCCGGGCCGCGCGCAACGGCGCCGAGTTCATCGCCAGGGTGCGCGAGCGGACCGGGCTCGAGCTCGAGATCGTGGACCGCGAGACCGAGGCGCATCTCGCGGCCGCGGGCTCCGTCGCCCTCGCCGATCGTTCCGCCGAAAGTGTTCTCCTGTTCGACATCGGAGGCGGATCCTCCGAGATCGTCTGGCTCGGCCGGGCCGGCACGCTCCCGCGCGCGGAGCCGCGTCCGATCGATATGGAGCTGCGTGAGCGGGTCCGGTTCTGGGCCTCGCTCAAGCTCGGCGTCGTGACGCTCGCGGAAATGTTCGGCGGCCTCGAGGTCTCCGACGCGGTTTTCGAGGCGATGATCGACCATGTCATGGACGAGCTCGCGGGCTTCGTCCTGTCTGTCGCCTCGGCGCGCCGCTGCCGCAATTTCCATCTGCTCGGCACGTCGGGCACCGTGACCACCATCGCCGGCGTCTTCCTCGGCCTCGCCCGCTACGACCGGCGCCGGGTGGACGGGCTCTGGATGTCGAGCCGCGATGTCGACCATGCCGTCGCCGCGCTGCGCAAGATGAGCTATGACGAGCGAGCGGCGAATGCCTGCATCGGCCTCGGACGCGCCGATCTCGTCCTCGCCGGCTGCGCGATTCTCGAAGCGATCCGCCGCGCTTTTCCGGCCGAGCGCGTTCGAATCGCAGATCGCGGGCTGCGCGAAGGAATCCTCTTGCAGATGATCAGCGCCGACAGGGCCGCGATGCAGGGAACCGAATGACCGACGCTCGCCCGCCCTCGGGACGCGCCGGCGGCCTCAAGACGCGGGTGAAGACCGCACGGCAGCGCTCGCTCTCCTCGACCCTGTGGCTCCAGCGCCAGCTGAACGATCCTTATGTCGCGCGGGCGAAGCAGGAAGGCTATCGCTCGCGCGCCGCCTACAAGCTGATCGAGATCGACGACCGCTATCGCTTCCTCCGGCCCGGGCTGAAGGTCCTCGATCTCGGCGCGGCGCCCGGCGGCTGGTCGCAGGTCGCCGTGCAGAGGGTCGGCGCGACGGAAGGCAAGGGTCAGGTGATGGGGATCGATCTGCTCGAGGTCGAGCCGATCCCGGGCGCCGACATCGCGGTCCTCGACTTCCTCGCCGAGGACGCGCCGCGCCGCCTCGCCGAGCGGCTCGGCGGGCCGGCCGATGTCGTGCTCTCCGACATGGCGGCGAATACGACCGGGCACAAGAAGACCGATCATTTGCGCATCGTCGGCCTCGTCGAGCTCGCGGCCGAGCTCGCCTGCGAGATCCTTTCCCCGGGCGGCACCTTTCTCGCCAAGGTGATCCAGGGGGGCACGGAGCACGAGCTGCTCGCCCGGCTGAAGCGCGAGTTCGCGCTCGTGCGGCACGTGAAGCCGAAGGCGAGCCGCGCCGAGTCCGCCGAGCTCTATGTGCTGGCGACCGGGTTTCGCGGCGGCGCACCCGGCCGGCCAGAAGCGCCGTCGCTGCAGCGGGAATGAAAAAAGGAGATCGAAAAGGCGAGCGCCCCCGCCGTGCGAGGGCGGGGACGCGGTGGGAGAGACTGCAGGACTATCGGGACCGGGGCTCCTACCAGTTCACTTGGGCGCGCATGAGGAAGATGTTCGGATGCGTCCCGTTGACGTAAGGTCGGTTCCAGGGCGCCGCGATATTCACCACGTTGATCCAGTTCGCCATGAAGCGGAAACCCCTGACGGGATACCAGTTGAGCCCCACGGTGATGTCTTCCTGCCGGCCGCCTTGGATGCCGCCATCGTTGAGGTTGACCTGGCTGTACCTGGCGGCGAGCTCCCAGGCGCCCCAGCCGCCCTTGTTGACAGGATTCTTGATCTTGGGGCCTTCGAAGCGCGCGCCGTTCAAGTCCTTGACGTTGTAGGCTTCGGCGCGCGATTCTCCAGTGAGGAACCAGGAGCCGTAGACATAGAAGCCGTTGAAGTCGAGGGACGTGCTCCCGGTCGCATTGATACCGGCGCCGCTCCGCGCCGCGACGGCGAGCGCGCCGCCGTTACGGCTGTAATGCGAACCTTGATACTCGCCTTGGAAGGAGAAGGGGCCATAGGCGAGCGCGAGCTCTGCTCCGTAGCTGACGACCGAGCTGACGCATCGTCCGGCCACCGCAGGTGCTGTCGCGGGAAACGTGATGGGTCCGCAAGAGAGGTCGGGCGTGCCGACCAGGGTCCCGCCGAGGATGTTCCACTCGTTGGCTTGCGAGGAGCCCAGCAGCATCATGCGGCCATCCGCGCCGCCCGTGCCGGTACCGCCGACGACGGCCGTACCGGTCGCGCTGTTCGGCTTGTGGTAACGCCCGGCACCGCCGATATGGATCAACACCTCATCGGTATGAATGGGGGCCCAGGTCACCCGACCCGTCACGTCGACCACCGAGCCGCCGCCGGTCGCCACTGACGGACCAAAGGCCGCCGGTCGTCCGGGAACCTCCGCGAACGGTACCAACGAGCCTTCGTCGAGTGCGGCACCGAAGACACCCACCTTCGCGCTCCAGTCTTCGCCATAGGTCCCCGCTGCGACGCCGATGTGGCGGAACGGGTTGAAGACATCCGACAGCGCGCGCTCGATGAATGTGATATTGTTCGCCGAGGCTAGGGCCTCCAGCCCGAACGGCTCCTTGAAGTTGCCGACCTGGAGGGCGATCGGTTCCTTGGTGAAGGGCAGGACGGCCAGGAGGGGATGCTTCAGCGCGATATAGGCGTCTCGTATGCCGGCGACCCCCGTCCCCGTGAAGTCGTATTCGAACTTGTAGTACCAGTGCTTGAACGCCTTGCCCTCCACCGACAGGCGGGCGCGCCGGAGGCGGGTGTTTCCGGATGGTCCGGTCGACGGCTCTGTATTGATGCCGCCGTCCACGTAGATGCGCCCCCCGATGCCGAAACTGAACTCCTTGCCGCGTTCGTAGAAGCCGTCCTTGCCTTCGGTGAAAGACTCGACCCTGAGCCCGTTGCCGAAGCTGATCCACACCGGTGGCGGGGTCTCGCCTTTCGCGGTCGTGGGGACACGCGCCGCGCTCGGCTTCTTGGCCTCGGCGGCGACCTTGGCCTCGAGCTGCTTCAGCCGTGCTTTGAGCATGCGAATCTCGGCGGCGGTATTATCCGCGCGCGCGCTCGCCATTGGGGCCGCGAGAGCGGCCAGCGTCACCGCCGCAGCGATGCGTGTCTTTTTTCGGTTCGTCACGTTCGTCCCCTCTCCCCATTCCTCACGAGCTCTGGAAGCCGCCCTGCGGACTCTCTCGAGCAGCAGAGCTTCCGCCTGTCACCACACTGTCATAGTCCGGTAAGCTAATCTATCCATGTTATAGATATACTCGGCAATCACGCGTCCCCTGTGGCCGAATGGCCACATCGGAGGAAGGCGGCCGAGCTTCGGCCCTATTCCGAGCCCACGGGGGCCCGACCGATTGGCCGTCTATGCTCGAGCGCGGTGTCGTCGTTGGAATCCGTTACGCCGTGCTATATATTTTTCAACATAGGATTCGATGCGCGAGAGGCATCGAGCTCAGGCTGTGATAAATTTGTGACAGGCAGGATCGCCTTGCGCGGCGACAAAAAAAGCCCCCGCCGAGTGTCGGCGGGGGCACAGAGAGACGAATGACGGTTTGCGAAGAGTCGGATCCTACCAGACGACCTGCGCGCGTCCGATGAAGAAGTTGGGACGTGCCCCGTCGAGGAAAGGCCGGTTGAACGGTGCGGCATTGGCGACCGTTGTGACCCAGTTCGCCATGAAGCGGATGCCCTTGACCGGGTACCAGTTGATGCCGACGGTGATGTCCTCCTGCCGGCCGCCCAGGATCCCACCGTCGTTCAGGTTGACGTTGCTGTATCTCGCGCCGATGGCCCAGGCGCCCCAGCCGCCCTTGTTGACGGGGTTCTTGATGTGAGGTGCATCGAACTCGGCCGAGTTGAAGGCTCCAACCTTGTAGGATGCGGCACGCGATTCGCCGGTGAGGTACCACAAGCCGTAGACATAGAAGCCCTCGAAGTCGAGCGAGGTCCCGCCGGCCGAGTTGACCCCGGCGCCGCTCCGCGCCGCGACGGCGAGCGCGCCACCGTTACGAGCATAATGGGAGCCGAAATATTCGCCTTGGAACGCGAACGGTCCATAGGCGAGAGAGAGCTCGGCGCCGTAGCTCACGACGGAGCTCACGCAGCGTCCGGCCACCGCCGGAGCCGTGGCGGGGAAGTTGATCGGTCCGCAGGAGAGATCGGGGGTGCCGAGCAAGTTCGTGCGTAGTACGTTGGCTTCCGATGCGGTGCTGAGACCGAGCAGCATCACCCGGTCGTCCGCGCCGGTCGCGGTCACGGCGCCGACAGCGGTCGTTCCGGTCGCGCTGTTCGGCTTGTGGAACCGCCCGGAGCCGCCGATATGGATCAGGGCGTCCTCGGTGTGGACGGGGGCCCAGGTCACGCGGCCGGCGACGTCGACATAATTGCCGCCGCCCGTGGCCACGGACGGGCCGAAGGCCGCCGGGCGTCCGGGGATCTGCGCGAAGGGAGTCTGCGACGCATCCTCGGGGCTCACCGAGAAGACGCCGACCTTCGCGCTCCAGTCCTCGCCGTAGGACTGAGCGGCGATGCCGATATGGCGTTGCGGCGCGAAGACCGTAGTCGGCAGCGAGCGCTCCATGAAGTCGATATTGTTCGACGAGGTCAGCTCCTCGAGCGAGAAGGGCTCCTTCATGTTGCCGACGCTCAGGATGATCGGCTGCTCGGTGAAAGGCAGGACCGCGAGGCTCTTGTCCTTGTAGTAGAGGTAGGCGTCACGGATACCGGCGATGCCGGTCGAGGTGAAGTCGTACTGGAACTTGTAGTAATAGCTCTTGAAGGCCTTGCCCTCGACCTCGAGGCGGGCACGGCGGAACCGGGCGTTGCCGGATTGGCCCTGCTCCGGCTGCGTGCCGACGCCGCCGTCGATATGCAGGCGCCCGCCGACCTTGAAGCTCCAGTCCTTGCCGCGCTCGTAGAACCCGTCCTTGCCCTCGGTGAAGGACTCGACCTTCAGACCGTTGCCGAAGCTGACCCACACCGGCGGCGGGGTCTCGCCCTTCGCGGTCGTGGGTACGGCCGCGGCCTTCGCCTTCTTCTGCTCGGCGACCTTGGCCTCGAGCTGCTTCAGCCGTTCCTTGAGAGCTCGGATCTCGGAGGCCGTGTCCGCGTTCGCGACGCCCTGGTTGAGCATCAAGGCGCCGAGTGCAACGCCCACAAGGGCGGTTGTCTTGTTGTATCGGAGTTTCATCGGGATCATTCCAGTTGCCGGATGAAGCTCTGCTAGGCCGCGTATATGACAGTTGCATAACAATGCGCGTGCAACCACGCCGACCGCAAAAATCGTATATATGTATGATATTACGTGAGTTTTTGTTCCTGCGGTGGCCCTGGCCACGTAAGCCATCCGACCGATTCCGATGTCGTAGTGGCAATCATGCCACAGCCGATTCGAGCGAGGGGCCGTCGCTGAAGTGGCGGAATTCGAAGACCGCCGGCCGTCGTTCGGCGAAAAGCCCCTACACGCCGCGTGGCCGCTGCCGCGCGAGCACGAGGTAGATCCCGAGAAGCAGAGCGATGCTGTAGAAGAAGCCGTCGGGACGGACGAGGTCCTGGCCCGTGCCGACGATCGGGGGGCCGGCGAGCATGCCGATCGAGTAGAGCATGATGAAGGCCGCGTTGGCGCTCGCCAGCTCCGCGCCTTTGAATCGCGCGCCGAGATGGGCGAGCCCCACGGCATAGAGGCTGCCGACGATGCCGCCCGTCACCACGAGCAGGCCGCAGAACAGAGGAAAGCTTTCCGCACGCACGACGGGCAGCGCCAGGGCTCCGCAGGCCCCGAGCGCGGCGAGAGCCAGGAGCAGCCTCCGGCGATCGACACGGTCCGAGACATAGCCGACCGGAAGCTGGAAGGCGACGTTGCCGAGCGCGAAGAGGCTCACGAGAAAGGCACCCGTCTCGGCGCCGAGCCCGGCCTGGAGCGCATAGACGGGCAGAAGACCCATGCCCGCGGTCTCGATCGCCCCGTGCATGAGCCCCGCCAGGGTCGCGACCGGGGCCGCACGCAAGAAGACGAGGACCGGGACCGGCGGCGCGCTCTCGAGCGGCGGGGCTTGGCGGGCGCCGAGGAGGACCGGGACGGCCGCGACCGCGAGGAGGCCGACCCCGACCAGGAAAGGCGCGGACCCGGCGGTGCCGACGAGCCCGAGGATCGCCGGGCCGGCCGCAAAGCCCGCGGCGAGCACGGTCGCATAGAGGCCGAGGACGAAGCCGCGATGCGCCGGCGGTGCGATCGCGTTGATCCAATATTCGCTCATGACGAAGAGCGCGGTCAGGGCGCCGCCGAAGATCGCGCGGAGCACGAGCCAGGTCCAATAGCCGCTCGTCAGCGTGAACGCCGAAAGGCTCGCGCCGCTGACGAGAAGCGCGACCAGGAGGAGCCCCCTCACGCCGAGGAACCGCGCCCAGGTCGGCACGAAGGCCGCTCCGATCAGGGTCGCGATCCCGGCGGCGGTCGGATTGAGGCCGATCGCGCGCGCGGAATAGCCCTGCTCGGCGAGCCTGATCGCGAGAAGGGGCATGGTCAGCGACAGCCCGATCCCGACGATCGAGACGGTCGCGATCGCGCAGGCGAGCCCGGGCACGATTCCTTCGCCGGCCCCGGCCGTCGTCTCGTCGGGCTCTGCAGCGCTCACGTGCGGGAGGTTCGAAGAGCCGAGGCCGCCGCCCTCCCCTCGGCCTCGAACCCGTGCATGCGCAAGGCCCATTGATAGGCGACGAGGGCTCCCTTGAAGAGCGGCAGGAGCCAGAGCGAGAGGACGAGGACGAGAGTGGGCCAGACGAGGGCATGAAGCCAGATCGGCGATTCCGGCCAGAGCTCCTCGACGAGGAGGATCAGCGCGCCGACGACATGGCCGACGACGAGAATGGTGAAATAGGGCGGCGCATCGTCGGCGCGGTGATGATGCAGCTCCTGGCCGCAGGAGGGGCAGGCGTCGGCGACCTTCAGGTAGGCCCGAAACATCCGTCCTTTCCCGCACGCCGGGCAGCGGCCGCGTAGCCCCTCGAGGATCGCGGGCCAGGGGTCACGGCGGGGAGTGCCTCCCGGCGGCACGGCGCCGAGCTTGGCTGGTTCGCTCATGGTGCTTCTCGTCTCCGTCCGGGCTCGACCCGGCGCACCCTCTCGTCCGAGGGCCTCTGATGTGCGGCTCATAGGGGCGCGACACTAAAGAAGCAACACTACAGGACACGTCCCCGGCGCCACCCCGAAAGAGGTGGCGAAGCGTCCTCGGGGATGCAAGAGAGAGACGCGAAAGGGGAGCGCGACCCGATTCGATCGAGCCGGAATGTGGTCGGATCGCTTCGTATTGTCGCAGCTCCGCGGCCTGGTCCTCTCCGCCACGCTCGCGCCTTTCCATGTGCCGCTCGGTTTGCTAGGAGTAAACCATGAGTGCATCTCGCCGAGCGTCGGTTGCCAGGCGTGTCGCGGTCACGCTGATCGCGACCGTTGCATTCGTATTGCAGAGCCTCTTGGCGGCTCCAGCCGGCGCCTACCGCCTCCCCGATCTCGCGACCTGCGTCCAGCCCGATGGCACGGCGCAGGACAAGCCCGCAGGGGACCACGAGGGCGGTCACGATCATTGCTGCATTCTCGCCTGCGTCGCTTGCGGTGTCGCCTTCGTGGCATCGATCGCGGGCATCGTGCATTTTCCCGAGCGCCCCGGCTCCCGCATCGTCCTCTCCCGGGCTGCTGCGATCCCGGTTTCGAGCCCGCTCGAGTTCTATTTCGGCGCGCGTGGTCCCCCGACCGACCTCTGATCGCGCCCGCGTGACCCTCCTCGCCTCGGTCCACGCGAGAGCGGAACTCCGGACACCCCGAGCACGATAGGCCGCGAGTCTCGCAACCTGTCATGTGGCCGACCAGCGGTGGCCGCTGCTCGGAGCGCGATTCCGACCGAACGGGATGTCCGCGGCTCCCCGGTCGCCCGACGGTCGGATATCCGGCACTTCCGCCCTCGCTCCGGTGCGCGTCACGCGACGCTCGCGGCACCGCTGCGCCGCTCGACTCCTTTCCATCTGACTTGCCTGTCTCACGAGCCGACGCGCGGCCCCACGCGGCCCCCGGCTCGGATCGAAAAGGTCACATCATGCTGTTTCTCGTCTCGGGCGTCCTCCTCGCGGCTCTCGCCGCGCAACGGGGCCGCCGTGTCGAGCTGCTTCCGATCCAGCCGGATCGGAAACCGGCTCTACATCCTCGTCTTGTCGCAGTTTCCCGACGCGAAGCGGTCTCCGCCTCGCTGGAAGTTGCCCTACCGTCGGAGGTGCTCCATGCGCGCCCCTGACGCTGCCCTCGAACGGCTCTATCACGCGCATGCGGGAGAGCTGCACGGATTCGCGCGACGCCGGGTCGGGCGGCAGGACGCCGAGGACGTAGTGCAGGAAGCCTATCTGCACCTGCTCCAGACCGGATTGTCCGCGACGCTCGAGCATCCGCGCGCCTATCTCTTCCGCATCGCCGCCAATCTCACGGTGGACGCGGCCCGCAAGCTCGAGACGCGCGCGCGCTACACCGACGACGAAGCCGTGTTCCTCGGCTTCGCCGCGGCGCGTGTCTGCCCCGAGTCCGAGGCGGTGCGCACGCTCGAGATGCGGCGCTTCCAAGCATCGCTCGCCGAGCTCCCGCCGCTGTGCCGAGAGGCCTTCCTCCTGAATATCGTCGAGGGTCAGACCCGAGGCGAGATCGCGAGAAGGCTCGGGCTCTCCGTGAGAACCATCGATCGGCATATTCTCAAGGCGTCGACCCATGTCCGCCGCAGGCTCCTCGGCCAGGGAGAAGCCCGGCCGCTCGAGGCGGCCGCTTGATATCTTCGACATGCGGCGCCCGGGGCACGAGCCTCGGGCATCGCCTCGAAGATCCCCCGAAGCTCACGCCGTCAGCCGGCGATCGCGCGGAGCGGGATCGCGAGCAAGCGAGCGGGATCCGCGCTCTGGCCCACGAAGAGAACGAAGTCGCCCGGCTCGAGCCGCGGTTCGAGATCCGGGCCGAGGCAGCACAAGGATGCCGCGTCGAGCGAAAAGGTCACGGTCCCGGTTTCGCCGGGCGAAAGCGCGATGCGTGAGAAGCCGACGAGCTCGCGGACGGGTCGCGCGACGCTCGCCACGACGTCGCGCGCGAAGAGAAACACCGTTTCCTCCCCGGCACGAGGCCCGGCATTGGTCACGTCGACCATGACAGGGATGCTCTCTCCCGGCCTTATGACTGTCGCGCCGGCACGCGGGCTCGAAAGCGTGAACCGCGTGTAGGACAGTCCGTGACCGAACCAGAACTGCGGCTCGGTCGGCATATCGAGATATTTGCTCGAATATTGATTGTCCGAATCGGCCGGGCGGCCGGACGGCCGCGCCGCGTAGAAGATCGGCACCTGGCCGACATGCCGAGGCCAGGTCACGGGGAGCCTTCCGACCGGGGCGAAACGGCCGGTGAGCACCTCGGCGATGGCATGACCGGCCTCCGCCCCGAGGAACCAGGTCGCCACCACGGCGCTCGCCCGCTCGACGATCAGGGGGATCGTCAAAGGGCGCCCCGAGGAAATGAGCGCGACGACAGGCTTGCCGAGGTCGAGCACCGCCCTCGCGAGGTCCTCCTGCCGGCCCGGCAAGCCGGGATCGGCCCGGCAGGCCGCCTCTCCGCTCATCGCGGCGGCCTCGCCGAGGGCGAGCACGACGAGATCGGCGCCGGCGCAGGCCTCCAGTGCCGCGGCGATCCCGGACGTGTCGCCGTCCGAGATGCCGACGCCTCGAGCGCAAGCGATCTCGCATCCCGGCAAGGCAGCGGCGAGTCCTTCGCGGATGCCGATCGGGCCGGCCGGGTCTCCAGCGGCGTACCAGGGACCGCGCATCTCGGCCGGCGCGTCGGCGAGCGGGCCGACGAGAGCGATGCGCCGAAGGTCGGACGCGAGCGGAATGACGTTGTCGTTGGTGAGCAGCACGATCGAGCGCCGTGCGGCCTCGCGCGCGAGGGCCTTGCGTGCCTCGACCTCGGCGACGGCCTCCGTCCGCACGGAGCCGCGCCGACCGGGATCCTCGAAGAGGCCGAGGCGGTCCTTGAGGCGAAGCACGCGGCGCACCGCGGCGTCGATCGCCTCGATCGTCACGAGGCCGCGCGCGAGAGCGACGGGCAGGCTTTCGAGATAGGCCTTGCCGACCATGTCGATATCGACCCCGGCCACGAGCGCGAGCGCCGCCGCCTCGGCGAGATCGGCGGCAACGCCGTGCTCGAGAAGCTCGGGGATCGCCCGATAATCGCTCACGATCACGCCGTCGAACCCGTGCCGTTCGCGCAGGAAACCCTGGAGCAAGGGCGCGTGGATCGTCATCGGCACGCCGCAGAGCTCGTTGTAGGACGGCATGATCGCGGCGCAGCCGGCGCCGATCGCGGCGGCGAAGGGGGGCAGATAGACCTCGTGAAGGAGCCGCTCGGACATATCCACAGGTCCGTAGTCGAGTCCGGCGAAAGCCGCGCCATAGGCGCAGAAATGCTTGGCCGTCGCGGCCACGGAGCCCGCATCGGCGAGGCTCGCGGCTTGGAAGCCCTGCACCTTGGCCTCGGCGAACCTCGACGCCACATAAGGATCCTCGCCGGCACTCTCGGCGATGCGGCCCCAGCGGGGGTCGCGCGCAATGTCGAGCATCGGCGCGAAGGTCAAGGCGATCCCGTCCTGCGCGGCCTCGACCGCCGCCGCTCGCGCGGTGCGCTCCCAGAGCGAGGAATCGAAGGCTGCGGCTTCGCCGAGCGGAATGGGGAAGATGGTGCGCTGCCCGTGCAGGACATCGAAGCCGACGAGCAAGGGGATGCCGAGCCGGCTCTCCTTCACGGCAATTTTCTGCAGCGCGGCGATTTTCTCCGCGCCCCAGAGATTGAGGATGCTGCCGATGCGTCCGGCGCGAACCCCTTCGGTCAGGTCGTCGGCAAGCCCCGGTCCGGTAACGGCATGGTCCCCCGTCGCCATGTTGAGCTGGCCGAGCTTTTCCTCCAAGGTCATGATCTGGAGCAATGCGTCGATCGGGCTCATCTGTACCCCCGGCTGGAAAATTCTGCGGTCCGACGGAGCCGGATCCTACGCCGGGCTTCGTCATCGCATATGTTCCGCCCCTGGGTCATGACTTCGGATCCCGAGGCGTCGCATCATCGATGTGCGGACCGCGCTGCCACGCCCGAGCCGGACCCGCGACAAGATCGCGATGACCTCGACTCGATCCGAGGTCATCGTGTTCGATTACACGAGTGCAGAGCGGGATAGGCTGAAGGGTTTACGCAATCTGCGTGAACTCGATGGCGCCGGAAAACCGGTATCCACATTTCCTCGTCCCGCGCTAGAGCTGGTTTCCGACCCGATCGAATCGAAAGCCGGCGCTTGATTTTTGCTTTGTCGCAATTTCGAGCGAAGCAGTATCCGCTTCGCTCGAAATTGCGCGAGGAAACGGAGTCGATGATGGACGAGATCCGCACGACCTTCGTGCCCGCCGAGGCAGAGCCCCCCCGCGAGCGGCTCGCGCCCCAGGTCGCGATGATGGTGCGCGCCTTCCTCGCGTCGCCGCAACGCAATGCGCTCGTCGTCCTCGGCATCGGACTTTGGGCGGTCGTGGGCGCGACCGCCTTCGGCCAGGTCGAGCTGAACGCCTGGAACCAGCCCTTCTACGACGCGCTCTCGCGCAAGGATCTCAGCGCCTTCCTCTATCAGCTCTGGATCTTCGCGATGATCGCGGGCGGGCTCTTGGTCCTGAACGTGGCACAGGCTTGGCTCAACCAGATGACCAAGCTGAAGCTGCGTCACGGGCTGACCGATCATCTCCTCGACGAATGGCTCGCGCCGAGACGCGCCTTCCGCCTGACGACGGCGGGCGAGATCGGGGTCAATCCCGACCAGCGCATCCACGAGGATGCTAGGCATCTCGTGGAGCTCTCGACCGACCTCGGCATCGGCCTGTTCCAGGCTTCCCTTTTGCTCCTGAGCTTCATCGGGGTCCTCTGGTTCCTGTCGAACGGCGTGACCTTCGTCGTTCTCGACCACAAGTTCGCGGTGCCGGGCTACATGGTCTGGTG
The DNA here is from genome assembly GCA_024304885.1 of Beijerinckiaceae bacterium. Taxonomy (GTDB): domain Bacteria; phylum Pseudomonadota; class Alphaproteobacteria; order Rhizobiales; family Beijerinckiaceae; genus Methylocapsa. Next base: position 321,050 of record JALJOM010000003.1, on the reverse strand, counting down.
CGCCCTGCTCTATGCCGGGACCGCGTCCTGGTTCAGCTGGCGCGTCGGACGCCCGCTCATCCGCCTCAATGCGGAACGCTACGGCCGCGAGGCGGAGCTGCGCTTCGGCCTCGTCCGGGTGAACGATCGGATCGACGTGATCTCCCTCTACGCCGGCGAGGCGGACGAGAAGGAGCGCTTGCTGAAGGACCTCGACCAGGTCCTTGCGATCATGCGGCGGCTCGTGACCGGCGTCACGAGGCTCACCTGGGTCACCGCCGGCTATGGATGGTTCACGATCGTCGCCCCGATCGTCGTCGCGGCACCCGGCTATTTCGCCGGCGATCTTTCCCTCGGCGGCTTGATGATGGCGGTCGGCGCCTTCATCCAGGTCCAGCAGGCACTGCGCTGGTTCGTCGACAATTTCTCGACGATCGCCGACTGGCGCGCGACGCTCTTGCGCGTCTCGAGCTTCCGCCTCGCGCTCGTCGGGATGGACAAGCTCGGCGACGAGACGTCACGGATCGAGGTCGTCGAGGCGAAGGACGACCGGATCACCCTCGACGATCTCGCGATCGCCACGGCGTCCGGCTGCACGCGGCTCTCGGAGGCCCATGTCCTCGTCGAGCCGGGCGATCGCGTCCTGATCATCGGCTCGCCGGGAGCCGCCAAGACCGATCTCTTCCGTGCGATCGCGGGCCTTTGGCCCTGGGGGTGCGGCCGCATCTCGATGCCGGTCTCGAACGGGGTTATGTTCGTGACCCAGCGCCCCTATATCCCGCCGGGCGCGTTGCGGGAGGCGCTCGCCTATCCCTTCCCGGCCAGCCGGTTCGCGCGGGACGATTTCGCCAAGGCGCTCGGACGCTTGGGACTGCCTTACCTGTCCAGGGATCTCGACCGCGTGGCGCGTTGGAGCAAGGAGCTCAGCGGCGACGAGCAACAGAAGTTCGCCTTCGCCCGGCTCCTGCTCCACAAGCCGCGCTGGGTGCTGATCGACGAGGCGATCGACGCGCTGAACGACGACAGCCGCGAGATCGTCTTCGATGTCTTCAACGCCGAGCTCGCCGACACGGCGATCCTGAATATCGGGCGGGCCGACACGGAGCGTGGATTCTACTCCCGCGTCCTGCATCTCCTGAAGGATCCCGAAGGGCCGCGCCTCGCGCCTTGCGCCTGCGCCGGCCGCGCGGTTCCTGCGACCCGGGAAACGGCAGACGCATGACTGCGCACGGGTCGGAGGGCGCTCCGGGATCGGCGCCGAGGAGGCCCCAGGGAAGCCGAGCGCGCTCGCCCGCCCGGCCGGCCTCGCGCAAGCCGGCGGTCACGCTCGGGGACGAAGCTCTTCTCGAGCTCGTGCAGCGCCAGACCTTTCGCTTCTTCTGGGAAGGCGCGCATCCCTCGAGCGGCCTCGCCCGCGACCGCATCGGGTCCGCCGAACCGGACGACGACCGTGTCGCCGTCGGCGGCTCCGGCTTCGCGGTCATGGCGATCATCGTCGCGGTCGAGCGCGGCTGGATCACGCGGGCCGATGCCGTCCTGCGGCTCGCCGCCATGCTCGACCTCCTCGTGCGCTCGCCCTCCTATCATGGGCTTTTCCCCCATTTCATGGACGGGCGCACCGGCGCGACGATCCCGTTCGGGCGCAAGGACGACGGCGGCGACATCGTCGAGACCTCGCTGCTCTTCCAGGGGCTCTTGTGCGCGCGTCGCTATTTCGACGGCAGCGATCGCGCCGAGCAGTCCTTGCGCGGAACGATCACTTGGCTCTGGCGCGAGGTCGAATGGAGCTGGCACGCCCGCGACGATCGCAAGGTATTGACCTGGCACTGGAGCCCGCGCAACGGATTCGGGCTCGACCACGAGGTCCGAGGCTGGAACGAATGCCTCGTCACCTATGTGCTCGCGGTGAGCTCGCCCACCTATCCGATCGCGCCGAAGGTCTATCACGAAGGATTCGCCCAGAGCCGGACCTTCCTCAACCGGCGCCGCTACTACGACCTCGAGCTGCCGCTCGGGCCGGATTTCGGCGGCCCCTTGTTCTTCGCCCATTTTTCCTTCTGCGGGCTCGATCCCCGCGGTCTTGTCGACACCTATGCCGATTATTGGCTGCAGAACGTCCAGCACACGCGCATCAACTACGAGCATTGCCTGCGCAACCCGCACGGGCACAAAGGCTACGGACCATCGTGCTGGGGACTGACCGCGAGCGACGATCCTTCGGGCTATGTCGCCCATGCGCCGGACCACGACACCGGCGTGATCTCGCCGACGGCGGCGCTCGCGAGCTTCCCCTATACCCCTGTGGAGTCCATGCGGGCCCTGCGTCACTTCTATGAGACTCTCGGCGACCGGATCTGGGGTCGGCTCGGCTTCGCCGACGCCTTCAGCGAGACCCACGATTGGGTGGCCGAGTCCTGCCTCGCCATCGACCAAGGCCCGATCATCGTCATGATCGAGAATTTTCGGACGGGTCTCTTGTGGCGCTTGCTCATGTCCGACCCGGACGTGCAGAACGGGCTACGGCGCCTCGGCTTTCGCTCGCCGGTCCTGGGCTAGAGCATTTTCCAGCGAAGTGGAGGCCACTTCGCATATCGATCTCGATGTTTCGAAAAATCGACATCGATGCGAAAATGCGACCGAACGAGGAATTAGAGCCGCCCCCGATGGAAAAATCCGCCCTCCTCGGCTGGATGCAGCGCCAATACGAGCTTTCCGCCGGCCTGATGACGAAGGCGATCTCGGCGACGCATCTCGTCAAGGAGCGGCGTCCGTTCGGGCGCATCGTCCGGCCCGCCCCGGGCTCGGTCCTCGCATGTCCCGTCATCGCCGCCTACGATCCCGACCCCGATTACTTCTTCCATTGGGCGCGAGATTCCGCGGTGGTCATGGACGCCTTGCGCGTCTTGATCGAGCGGGGAGCGATCGGTCCGGAATCGATCCGGCGTTTCGAGGATTATGTGGCTTTCGGGCTGAAGCTTCTCGACCTCGACGGCGCCGCCTATCTCCGCGAGCTCGGCGACTTCAGGAGCGAGGTCGAGCCCTTCTTTCGGCAATATGTGCGCGACGACGAGGACTTACGCGCCATCGTAGGCGACCGTGTGCAAGGCGAGCCGCGCTTCAACCCCGACGGGACCCTCGACATCCTGAAATGGTCGCGCCCGCAGCACGACGGGCCTGCCTCGCGCGCCCTCACGCTCATGCGTGTCCTCCCGCTCGTCGAAGCGCGCGCCCCCCACATGAAGGGCTCGCTGGCAAGGCTCCTCGACGCCGATCTCTCCTTCACCCTACGCCACTGGCGCGAGCCCTCCTACGATATCTGGGAGGAGGAGCCGGGTTTCCACTACTACACGCGCCTCGTGCAACATGCAGCGCTCGCCGAGGGTGCCACGTGGCACGAGGCATGTGGGGATTTCGAGCGGGCACGCGCCGAGTCCGAGGCCGCGCAGGAGCTCCGCGTCGCCCTCGCCGCCTATTGGAGCGAGCCCGAGGGAGTCCTGCGCAGTCGCCTCTCCTCCGATGCCGGAACCGGGAAGGACCTCGATATCGCGGTCGTTCTCGCGGTGATCCACGCGAGGCGCCGGGACGGGCCGCACAGCATCCTCGACCCGAAGGTGCTCGCGACGCTCGCTCGCCTCGAGGATCTGTTCGCCTCGCTCTACGCGATCAACCGCGGATGCGGTTCGGACCGCGCGCCGGCGATGGGACGCTATGCCGGCGACCGGTACTACAGCGGTGGCGCCTATTACTTCTCGACGCTCGGCGCCGCCGAGCTCTATTACCGTCTCGCGACAGCCGTGGCGGCCGACGCGGACGCGGTGACGGCGGACCACGAGCCGTTCCTGACGCGGCTTCTGCCGACGGCGTTGGAAGGCGAGCATGAACGCCTGCGCGAGGCCCTGGTCGCGCGCGGAGATGCCTTCATGGCGACGGTCGCGACCTACGCGCCTGCGACGGGCGAGCTCGCGGAGCAGTTCGACCAGGCGACCGGAGCACCCTCCTCCGCGAAGGATCTCGCCTGGAGCCATGCCGCCTTCATCACGGCCTTCGGGAGCCGCCGTGAGGCGGTCGAGGCTCGCGGGACATAGATCGCTCGCCCGCGCGGTGTGGCGTCGAGACCACAGCGCCCGGAAAACATGTGCCATTTTGGGACGCCGCCTTGCTCCGGCCCCAAACAATGGTCAAGGCTCCGCATCGTGGAGGTATTCCAGATGCGACGTGGTCTTGCCATTGCCCTGATGCTCCCGCTCACGTGGTCGGCCCTCTCTGCGGCCGAGATCGCCGAGCGTCCGACGACCTATGACGAGCTGATCTCTCGTCTCGCCAAGGCGCATGGGGTACCCGAAGCTTTCGTCCATCGCGTCGTGAAGCGAGAGAGCCGCTACCGTCCCGGCGCCGTCAGCCGGCATTGCTTCGGTCTCATGCAGCTGAAGCACGCCACCGCGCGCAGCATGGGCTACGAAGGAAGCCCACGCGGGCTGCTCGACCCGAAGATCAACCTCACCTATGGAATCCCCTACCTCGCCAATGCCTACAAGATCGCGGAGGGAGACCAGGACCTCGCGGTGAAGCTCTATTCCGCCGGTTATTACGAGACCGCGAAGCGCAAGAAGATGCTCGGCGAGCTGCGCACCGCGCTCTCCGAGCCGCTCGGGGAGGAGACCGAGGTCGCGCTGGAGCCGCCGGTCGCCGTACCGGACTCCGGGCCGTTCGGGACGCTCCTGTCCTTCCTCGGCGAGCCGCTTCCCTCGCCGCCCCCCGCGCCCGGGCAATAAGAGGCAAATCCACCGTGGCGCAACGGCGCCGAAACCGGGACTTGCTTTCGCATTCTCTTGATTTTGGTCGTTTCCTCGGCGCGTGCTATCGCGACGGGATGATTGGTGCCCTTCGCGCGACCCTCCTGGCAATCGGCCTCGCTCTCGCGGCCCTGACGGCGGCTCTCGCTCAGCAAGGACCGGGAGGTCCGCCGAGCGTCGGCGTCGCACGCGTCGAGATGCAACCGATCACGCAGACGAACGAGTTCGTCGGCCGAATCCAGGCGATCGAGCGGGTCGATATCGTCGCGCGCGTGTCCGCATTCCTCGACAAGGTCGAATTTCGGGACGGCGCCGAGGTCGCGAAGGGCGACGTGCTCTACAGGCTCGAACGGCCGCCGTTCGAGGCCGATCTCGCCGCGAAGCAGGCCGTAGCCGACCAGATCGCCGCGCAATTGCGCAACGCCGACATCGCGCTCGAGCGCGCGCAAACCCTTCTCAAGACGCAAGCCGGCGCGCAAGCGAACGTCGATGCCACGCTCGCCACGCAACGCAGCTATGCGGCGCAGCTCGACGGCGCGCGAGCCAGCGTGCGGCAATCGCAGATCAACCTCGACTATACGGTCATCGCCTCGCCGATCGACGGCAAGATCGGTCGCACCGCGGTGACGCCGGGAAACGTGGTGAGCCCGGGAAGCGGCACATTGGTGACCGTCGTCGGCCAGGACCCCATGTATGTCCTGTTTCCCGTCTCCGTGCGAACCGTGATCGAGCTGCGCGCGCGCTATGTTCCGCTCGGCGGCTTCGACGCGGTCGTGATCAGGATCAAGCTGCCGGACGGACGGCTCTACACCCATCCCGCGAGGCTCGACTTCGTCGACAACCGTGTCGATACCACAACCGACACGATCCTGCTGCGCGGGGTCATCCCCAACCCTCCGCTGCCGGTGCGCACGGCTCGCGGCACCGTACGCGAGCTTTCGGATCAGGAGTTCGTGACGGTCTATCTCGAAGGCGTGAAGCCGGTCGAGGTTCTCGCCGTGCCGCGCGCCGCGGTCCTCACCGATCAGCGTGGCGACTACGTCTACGTCGTGGACAAGGACAGCAAGGCGCAAAGGCAGGACGTGAAGCTCGGCCAGTCGACCCCGTCGACGGCCGCGGTCGAGCATGGCCTCGAGGTCGGCGAGCTCGTCATTGTCGAGGGGTTGCAGCGGGTCCGCCCGGGACAGGTCGTCCTGGCGAGCCCGGCGACGCCGGCGCCGACGGATTCGCCGCCGGCGATCCGTTAGAGCGCTTTCCGATCCAACGGAATCGGAAAGCGGTTCTACATTCTGATTTTGTCGCATTTTCGCGACGTGAACCGGTATCCGGTTCACTGGAAAATGCTCTACCAGGCCCATCGGCGCGCGCGCCGAGGCGAGATCCGGCCGGCGTCTGGTCGCCGATTTCTGGAGCATCGAAGCAAAGCCATGTTCTCCGCCGTCTTCATCGACCGGCCCCGGCTCGCCGTCGTCATCGCGATCGTCATGACGATCGCCGGCGCGCTCGCGCTCGCGCGCATCCCGGTCTCCCAGTTTCCCGATATCGTGCCGCCGCAGGTCCAGGTCGCCGCGACCTATCCGGGCGCTTCCGCGGAGGTCGTCGAGAGATCCGTCGCTCAGCCGCTCGAAGCCCAGATGGTGGGCGTCGACAAGATGATCTACATGAAGTCGACGAGCGGCAACGACGGCAGCTACAACCTGACCGTCAGCTTCGAGCTCGGCACCGATCCCGATATCGATACGGTCAATGTCAACAACCGGGTCCAGACCGCGCTTCCGCTCCTGCCGCCGCAGGTGACGCGGCAGGGCCTCACGGTGCAGAAGCGCTCGTCGGCGATCCTGCAATTCATGGTGCTGTTCGGCGAGGACGCGAAGCTCGATACGCTTTTCATCGCGAACTACGCGACGATCAATCTTCTCGACGAGCTTGCGCGCACGCCGGGGGTCGGCCAGGCTGCGCTCTTCGGCAATCTCAAATATTCGATGCGGGTCTGGTTCGACACGCAGCGCCTCGTCAGCCTCGGCCTCGCGCCCTCCGATATCGCGGCGGCGATCCAGTCGCAGAACGTACAGGCGCCGATCGGGCGGATCGGCGCGCGCCCGATCGATTCCGACCAGCAGTTCCAGTTCAACCTCCAGACCCGGGGCCGGCTCACCACGCCGGAGGAATTCGGCGCGATCGTGCTCCGCGCCGAGCCCAACGGGTCCGTGCTGCGGATTCGCGATGTCGCGCGGGTCGAGATCGGCGCCCAGAACCTCGACATCGAGACGAGGTACTCCGGCCAGCCGGCGGTCGGGGTCAGGATCTCGCTCTCTCCCGGCGCCAATGCGGTCGCGACCGCGGCGCTTCTCCACGAGAAGATGGTGAAGCTCGAGAGCCGGTTTCCGAAGGGGCTGAAATACAAGGTCGTCTACGATTCCACATCCTTCGTTCTGGACACGGTCCACGAGGTGGTGAAGACGCTCGCCGAGGCCTTCGTCCTCGTCGTCCTCGTCGTCTTCCTCTTTCTCGGCAGCTTGCGCGCGACGATCATCCCCTCGGTCGCGGTGCCGGTGAGCCTCGTCGGCACCTTCGCCGTTCTCCTCGCCATGGGCTATACGGCCAACACGATCTCCCTGCTGGCGCTCGTCCTCGCGATCGGCATCGTCGTCGACGATGCCATCGTTGTCGTCGAGAATGTCGAGCGCGTGATGGAGGAGGAGCCCGAGCTCGGTCCCGTCGCCGCGACCAAGAAGGCGATGCGTCAGATCACGGCGCCGATCATCGCGATCACGCTAGTGCTTCTGTCCGTGTTCGTGCCGATCGCCTTCATCCCGGGCGTCTCGGGCGAGCTCTTCCGGCAGTTCGCGGTGACGATCAGCGTCGCGATGCTGATCTCGGCCGTGAACGCGCTCACTCTGTCGCCGGCGCTGTGTGCGATCGTGCTGCGGCCCGGGATGCCGAAGGGCCGCACGATGCTGCGAATCCTCCGCGCGATCGACGCCGGGCGCGACGCCTATGCCTACGTCGTGCGTCGCCTCGTGCGCGTCTCGGCCGCGGCTCTCCTCGCCGTCCTCGCCTTCGGCGCGGCAACCTATCTCTTGTCGCTGCGCACGCCGACGGGCTTCTTGCCGGAGGAGGACCAAGGCGTCTTCTTCATGGCGATCCAGCTCCCCGATGCCGCGTCCGTCTCCCGCACGGCCGAGACGGTGAAGCAGGTCGAGAAGCTCTTGCTCACCATGCCGCAAGTCCAGAGCACCTTCGCGGTCGTCGGCTTCTCCCTGCTCGACAGCGTGAACCAGCCGAACAGCGCCTTCATGGCCGCGCGGCTGAAGCCCTTCGCCGATCGCACGAGCGCGGCGGATTCGGCACAAGCGCTGATCGGGCGCGTGTTCGGTGCCAGCCAGGCGATCAGGACCGCGAACGTGATCGCCTTCAACCTGCCGCCCATCATCGGCCTGTCGACGACCGGCGGCTTCGAGTATCAGCTCGAGGCGCTCGAGGGGCAGGAACCCGCCGCGATCGCGAGCACGATGCAAGGGCTTCTCGCGGCGGCGAACCAGAACCCCTCGCTCACCCGCGTCTTCTCGACCTTCACCGCGACCAACCCATCGCTCTATCTCGACATCGATCGGGACAAGGCACAGGCGCTCGGGGTGAACATCGCCGACATCTTCTCGGCGCTCCAAGCCACGCTCGGCGGATCCTATGTGAACGATTTCAACCGCTACGGACGCACCTGGCAGGTCAATATCCAAGGCGAGGCGCGCGATCGCCGCGACATCTCCTCGATCTGGCAAATCTACGTGCGCAACGCATCGGGGCAGATGGTGCCCATGTCGTCTCTCGCGGCATTGCGCACCGTGCAGGGCCCGCAGGTGCTGACCCGCTTCAACAACTACCGCTCCGTGACGATCAATGGGTCAGGGGCGCCCGGCGTATCCTCGGGCGCAGCGCTCGCCGCCATGGCGGACGTCTCCGGCAAGACCCTCCCGGCCGGCTATTCCTACGAATGGACCGGCACCGCGTTCCAGGAGCAGCGGGCAACCGGGCAGACGGGCATCATCGTCGCGCTCGCCGTCGTCTTCGCCTACCTGTTTCTCGTCGCGCTCTACGAGAGCTGGATCATTCCCCTGCCCGTGCTTCTGTCGGTCGCGGTCGCGGGATTCGGGGCCTTCGTGGGCATTCTCGGCTTCGGCCTCGCGCTCGACCTCTACGCCCAGATCGGCCTCGTGGTGCTGATCGCGCTCGCTGCGAAGAACGGCATCCTCATCGTGGAATTCGCCAAGGAGGAGCGCGAGCGGGGGGTCCCCGTCATGGAGGCGGCCGTCGCCGGCGCGCGGATGCGGTTTCGAGCCGTCATGATGACCTCCTTCGCTTTCATCCTCGGCCTCGTCCCGCTCGTCACGGCTCATGGTGCGGCGCAGATCAGCCGGCGCGCGGTCGGCACGCCCGTCTTCGCCGGCATGATCGCGGCGAGCGGAATCGCGATCTTCCTGATCCCCATGCTCTATGTAGCTTTCCAACGTCTGCGGGAACGAAAGCCCGCCACGCTCCCACCGGCACCCACGCGCGAGAAGGCAGGTTGATGAAGATGCGAGGCGACACCAGATGTCTCGCGCTCGTGCTCCTCGTGCTCTGCGCGGCGCCGCAAGAAGGCTTCGCCGAGCCTTCGCCCTATGCCGCATTCGACACGCAGACCACGGCCTTTCGCGATTTTCTGCAATCGCTCTGGCCCCTCGCCGCCGCCAAGGGCGTTCGTCGCGAGACTTTCGACACGGCGCTCGCCGGCCTCGAGCCGGATCCGGCCGCGCCGAAGCCATCGACCCGGCAGGCCGAGTTCGACAAGCCACTGAAAGCCTATCTCGCGGATTCCGTCACGGCACGACGCGTCTCACAGGGCAAGGCCATGCTGCGCCAACAAAGCGACGTGCTCGCCGCGATCGAGCAGCGTTTCGGCGTGCCGCGCGACATCCTGATCGCCACCTATGGCGTCGAGACCGACTACGGTAGAGCGGCGGGTGGCAAGGACATCATCCGCTCGCTCGCGACGTTGGCTTTTACACGCAAAGACCGTGATATTTTCAAGGACGAGCTCGTCGCCGCGCTCGTGATGCTCGACAGGGGCGCGCCACGCGAGAAGCTGCGTGGGTCCTGGGCGGGTGCCATGGGCGGGCCGCAATTCCTGCCGTCGGCCTATCTGAAATATGCCGTCGCCTACGATGGATCTGGCTTCGCCGACGTCTGGGACAAGCCCCAGGATGTTCTCGCCTCGATCGCGAATTTTCTCCGCGCGTCGGGCTGGAGACCCGGGCTGCCGTGGGGCGTCGAGGTCGGGCTCCCCGAAAGGTTCGACTTCGCTTTCTTGCGCAACTATTTTCGTGCCTTTTCCGAGCGCGGCGTCAGCCGCGCCGACGGCGCCGCTCTGCCGGACCATGGCGAGGCGACGCTGTTCCTGCCGTCCGGCGCTCGCGGCCCGGCCTTTCTCCTGAGCGACAACTACTGGGTGCTCAAGGCCTACAACAACTCGGATTCCTACGCGCTGTCGCTCGGCCATCTCGCCGACCGGATCAGGGGTGCCCCCGGCGTACGGGCACGCTGGCCGGAGCCCGAGCCGATGTTGAGCCGCAGCGACAAGGCGGAAATGCAGCGCCTGCTCGCGCAGCGCGGCTTCTACAAGGGCACGATCGACGGACGCTTCGGCCAGGCCTCGCGCGACGCGATCCATGCGTTCCAGAGGAGCATCGCGGAGCACCCCGCCGACGGCTATGGGTCGACGGAAATCTTGCGGCGGCTGAGGGAGAGTGGTGGCACTGGCCGGCGATAACGTCGCTCACCACAAGCGGCCGAGATATTCCTCCACGCATGCGGCCGCGGCCTTGGCATAGGTGCCGCGCCGGCTCACGACCGAACCTGTCAGCCTGTGGAGGGAGAGCGCCATTTCTGCCGCTTTCGCCACGACGACGATGCCATTGAGCACCAACGCGGCGTCGATCACGAAGGGGCATTCACGGGCAAAGAGCAACATGGGCAGCCCGCCTGCGGGTAGGATGACCTCGGCGCCCTCGGCGACCAGCGGTCGAACCTGGTCCACGAAATCCGTGCGAACCCGAGCGTAGGCGGCCTCGTCGGTGAAGGCCTGCATGAAACCCGGCAAATCCACATGGATTGCCCGCACGCCGGCAACACGCTCGCGGAAGCCATGAGATCCGATCTGGCGCTCGTGCCAATCGATGAAGATGGGATCGATCGTCACGAGGCCGAGCCTACGCCCCATGCTCATGCCGGCGAGAAAATTCGCCTCGCCGAGCCCCACCACGGGAATGTCGAGCGAGCCGCGGATTTCCAGCAGTCCCGGTTCCTGGAAATGGCCGATGACGAATACGTCGTAGCCGGCGCGCTCGGCCTGAAGCGCATTGCGGATCGTCTGCGCCGCGCAACGGAACTCGGTCAGAGGATGGAACAGATGGTCCGGCGGGTCGAGCCCGTGCACCTCGAACTTCATGCCGGGAGACGAACAGGCATCCAGCAGAGCTTGCAGCCGCTCGATATAGGGGGCCTGCTCCGTAGGGTGCACGAAGCTCTGATACCAGATTCTGGCGGGACGTGTGGGGTCGGCCATGCGGCGCTTCTCCGCACCACTCCGAGGCTCGAGAATTTTGCCGGGGTTGCGTGCGGCATCCACCTCGGAACTCGAAGCTCGCCATTCATCCGCAGGCGAGCAAGGAAGCGGCGGCACTCGGGTTCGGAGACCAACGGGCCGCAAACCCGGGCCGCGAGCGCTGTGACGCCGCAAATGTGGCGAGCAGATCGTCCCTGTCAAGGACGCTTGCTTCGCCCGCACCGCCGGAATCGGTGCTGTCGCCGTGATGGGAAACGCTTCGCGACCGTCTGGCCTTGCACATGCGCTGTCCGGATTCGTCGCGCGCAAGCCAGGTCGGAGGCTACAAGCGCCCGGGAATGACGCATCTCCGCGCAGCGAAAGGTTCTCGCGCCGAAAAGGTCGGGTAAGAGGGTCGACAGCCGCACCTCCAGGCGAAGCGCAGAACGACAGAAAGGCCTGCGAATGATCGTGGAACCGCGAGCCCTTGCGCCCGCCTGTCGGCGGCGGGTGCTCATGGATCAGCTTGCTCACGCAGGCCGCGCTCCCACGAACGAGCCCGCGCCATGTGGCGCCGCACAATGGCAATCCGCCGGCTCGGGCCTATATCGAGGGCGAAGGGCCGGCCATGGAGAAACCTATGCGGCGCGAGAATGTTGCTTCGATTCTATTCGTGCTGGGTGCCGTCGTCCTCGGCGCCACGGCGCCGGCTTCGGCGCAATTCGGCCGTCCCCACGCCGGGCCTGCCGGGCCCTCCTTCAGCCCGGGGGTGCCTTCCTATAATCCCGGGGTTCCGGGCCAGGTGCCGAGCACGGGCTTCCGACAGGGCCATGCGCAGCGTTTCCACCACCCGCATCGTCGGACCTTCGCGGCTCCGCAATACGTCTATCCGCAATATGCCTATCCGCAGGTCGTCTATCCCTACGGCTACGGCTTTGGTGCGAGCCCGGTCATCGTCGTACCGCAGGCCGTCTTCCCTCAGCGACGACGCGGCACTATGGAGAATCCCTTCTACGGCGATCTCGGGGATCCGTTCTTCTGAAAGCGCCACATCCGAACGTCCGGAGCGGGTTTTGTCCCGATCTCGCGACGCGAAGCCGCTTCGGGGTCCACTTCGACGGAATTTGCTCGAGCTGGCCAGCCACGAGGCATTAGGCTACTTTGCTGGCGTGAGAGCCGACAGGAGAGAAGGGCATGCTGCGCAAGACTGTTGCTGCGAGGCTCGCCGTCCTGGGTGCCGTGGTCCTTAGCGCTGCAGCGCCCGCCGCCGCGCAGTTCGGCGGACCTTCCCAGGGGCCCGGCGTGCCGTCCTACAATCCCGGGGTGCCGTCCTATAATCCCGGGGTGCCGTCTCAGTCGCCGGCAAGCAGCTCGGCATACGGCCATGTTCGGAGCCCTAACCAGCCGCACTCTCCGACCAATGTGGTGCCACAGCCCGGCGAGACGCGGTTCGTCTACCCCTACGGCTACGGGCATGGCGCGACGCCGATCATCGTTCCGCAGCGGCGCTCGCGTAATACGATGGGCTCCGATTCGTTCTTCTCCGACGACCCTCCGTTCTGAGCGTCCCCGGCACTCATCGAGCGAGCGCGCTCGAGAGCTCTTTCGCGTTGTGGCGCATCATGTCGAGATAGGTGGCGGCCGGGCCGTCTTGCGGTGACAGCGCGTCGGAGAACAACGTGCCGCCGACCCGCGCCCCGCTTTCGGCCGCGATCCGGCGGATGGTGCGCGGATTCGTGATGTTCTCCATGAAGACCGCCGGAATTTTCTTTGCCTCGATCTGCCGGATGATCCGCGCCACGTCTCGCGCGCTCGGCTCGGCTTCCGTCGCGACGCCCTCCGGCGCGATGAACTCGAGGCCATAGGCGGCGCCGAAATAACCGAACGCATCATGGGTCGTGATGATCTTGCGCCGCTCCGGCGGGATCGTCGCGACCGCCGCCGCGACGTCGGCTTCGAGCGCGGCGAGCTCGCCGAGATAGGCCTCCGCATTGGCGCGATAGATCTCGGCCGCGTCGGGATCGACCGCGGCGAGCCCGTCACGAATATTCCCGACATAGATTTTCACATTGGCGATCGACTGCCAGGCATGCGGATCCGTGCCGCCATGCGCCTCCTCGTCCTGGCGCGGGGCGACACCCTTCGTCGCGACGACGACCGGCGCCTTTGTCCTCGAGGTTTTCACCAGCCGGTCGATCCAGCCTTCGAAGCCGAGCCCGTTCACGACGACGAGCCTCGCGTCGCGCAGCGCCTTGGTGTCGGCCGGCGTCGGCTGATAGGCATGGGCATCGCCGTCGGGACCGACCAGCGCGGTGACCTCTATTCGATCACCGCCGACATGGCGCGCGAGATCGGCCAGGATCGAGAAGCTCGCGACGACGGGCAGGCGCGACGCCGGCTCGGCCCATGCGGGGCACGCCCACAAGCCGAGTAGCAAGGATATAACGTAGCCAGCGCGCTGCATGGGGCCTCCCACGGGTTTCATCGGTCACGCCTCGAGATGGTGCCTCGGCTTCAGGAGCCGGACGAGCCCGCCGGCCGGTCCGAAGACCAGGGCCAGAAGATAAAGCAGGCCCGCCACCAGAATGATCAGCGGGCCGGACGGCAGCGCCGATTGGAAGGACAGGACGAGGCCGGCATAGCTCGCGAGCAGGCCGAGCGCGGCGGCGATGCCGATCATCGCCGTCATGTTGGTCGAGACGAGCCGCGCCGAGGCGGCGGGCAGCATCATCATGCCGACCGCCAGCAAGGTACCGAGCGCGTGAAATCCGGCGACGAGGTGCAAGACCACGAGCGCGAGGAAGAGGCTCTGCGTCAGCCCCCCTGCGCGGCTCACCGACGCCAGAAACGACGGATCGACGGTCTCGATCACGAGGGCCCGGTAGAGGAGCGCGAAGGCCGCGAGGGTCACGCTCGCCACGCCGACGAGGAACACGAGCGTTGCGTCGTCGAGGGCGAGCACGCTGCCGAAGAGGACATGCAGGAGGTCGATATTCGAGCCGCGCGAGGAGACGAGCGTGACGCCGAGGGCGAGCGAGACGAGGTAGAAGGCGGCGAGCGTCGCGTCCTCGCGGAGAATCGTCGCGCGTGCCGCCACGCCGGAGCCGATCGCGACGAGGAGGCCGGCCACGAGACCGCCGATCGTCATGGCCCAAAGCGACAGGCCGGAGAGGAGATAGCCGATCGCGGCGCCGGGCAGGATCGCATGGGCGACCGCATCCCCCGTGAGCGACATGCGCCGCAGGACGAGGAAGAGGCCGAGCGGCGGGCCGGAAAGCGCCAGGGCGCAGGAGCCGACGAGCGCGCGCCGCATGAACTCGAACTCGACGAAGGGCGCGACGAAAAGATCATAGAGCATCCCGGACCTCGGCGGCAGCGCGGGGACGGCGGCGAGGCGCGCTCATGCCGGCCTCGCGCAAGCATGGGCGTGGCGGTCGAAAGCCTCGATCATCTTGCGCGCCGCGGCGAGGTTCTCCGCCGTGAGGACCGCCTCCGTCTTGCCGCGGGCGATCGGCTCGCGCGCGAGGAGGATCGTCTGCGGAAAATGTGCCCGGACGAGGTCGAGGTCGTGCGAGACGACGAGGACGGTACGGTGCTCCGCGTGCCAGCGCGCCACGAGGTCGAGCAGATCCGCCGTCGTCTTCGAGTCGATCGCGGTGAAGGGCTCGTCGAGGAGGAGGATCGACGCGTCCTGGACGAGAAGCCGCGAGAAGAGCATGCGCTGCAGCTGGCCGCCGGAAAGCGTCGAGATCGGGCGCCGCTCGAAGCCGTCGAGGCCGACCGCATGGATCGCGGCCGCGACCCGCGCCCGATCGCTTCGCGACACGCCGCCGAAGAGCCCGCAGGTGTGGAAGAGCCCCATGGCGACGACATCGAAGACATCGATCGGGAAGGTCCTGTCGATCTCGGCCGATTGCGGCAGATAGGCGATCTCGCGCGGCTTCGCCCGAGGCAGGACGATCGAGCCGGACAGTGGCACGATCGCACCCGCGATCGCCTTGAGCAGGGTGGACTTGCCTGCGCCGTTCGGACCGCAGATCGCGACGAGCGTGCCGGATTCGATCTCGGCATCGAGATGGTGCACGGCGGGATGACGGTCGTAGCCGAGTGTCAGGTCGCGCAGGCTGATGGCGGCGCTCATAGGAGGCTCGTCACCGCAAGGCCCAAAGGGTGGCGGCCCACAAGGCCGCGATCACGACGAGGGCCGCGGCGAGTCGCGCCGCGGCCGAGAACCGCAGCAAGGACGCGGCGGGCAGGATTCGGGACGCGAGGGAGCGGGAATCCAGAGGGTCCGAGGGAACCGGCACCGAGCAGTCACTCCGAAGGAGAGCGGCAACTAAAGCGGTTCCGATCCGGCAGAATCGGAAACCCGCTCTACACCCTTGTATTGTCGCAATTTCGCGACGCGAAGCGGTTTCCGCTTCGCTGGAAATTCTCGAAGCAAGGTTATAACGTTGAATCACGCCGCGGCAAGCGAGGAACGGACGGGCACTGGAGCTGCGACATAAAAAATCATCAATTATCTTTTCCTGGAATTGGTCGCGGCAACGGGTATGATCTCGACCATGACGAAAGCTTCACGGCAACTGTCCTTGATCGTGTGGGGGTTCGCGGTCGGGCTGGCAGCCCTGGCGGTGATCGCCTACGGGCTCTTGCCCGATGCGGTTCGGCGAGGCGCACCGTCGATCGGCGGCCCCTTTTCCATGACCGCGCAGGACGGACGGACCGTCACCGACAAGGACCTCGCGGGTCGGCCCTATCTCGTCTTTTTCGGCTATACTCATTGCCCCGATTTCTGCCCGACGGCCTTGTACGATATCTCGACGGTCTTCAAGACCATGGGGCCGGACAAGAAGATCGCGGCGCTCTTCGTCAGCGTCGATCCGGAGCGCGACACGCCGGACCTCTTGAAGTCCTATCTCGAAAGCTTCGATCCGCGCATCATCGGCCTGACCGGCGACAAGGCGAGGACCGAGGCGATCGCCAAGGCCTTCAAGGTCTATGTCAAGAAGGTTCCGGGCGAGAACGGCGACTATACGGTGGACCATACCGCAGCCGTCTATCTCGTGGACAAGACGGGGCGCTTCGTGAGCGCCGTCAACCTGGCGAAGCCGCCGAAGCAAGCCGCGCGCGAGCTCGAGCGCTACCTGTAAGGTGGATGTGCCGAGCCGGAGTTCCGATTCATCGGAACCGCGAGGCAGCTCTGCAAAGCCTCCGGCGGCGCCGCTGCGAGGACGAACGCCGATGCGCCTGTGGAACGACGACGACATCTAGCCGAACATGACCGGCCGGACGCGCCGCTCAAAAGGGCGAGAGCGGAAAATATTTCAGGTAGAGCTCGGTAGTGGTGCCGCGCGCTGCCAACGTAGCGAGCGCGTAGTCGAGCGCCTGGCGGACGGAATCGTTGCCCTTCTTGACGGCGATCGCCACGCCTTCCCCGAAGTAGCGGCGATCGATGTAGGGTCCGCCGAGGAAGCGGCAGCATTGCGCTCCATCCTGCGCCTGAAGCCAGAAGCTCAGCGAAAGGGCATCGCCGAAAAGGGCGTCGATCTCGCGCCTCACGAGCCCGTCGCGCAGGCTGGCCTGCGACTCGTAGGTCTTTCTCGTCGTCTCGGGGAAGAACGTCGCGAGATACGCATCATGCGCGCTCGCGGCGAGGACCCCGATCCTCTTTCCCGGCATCGACTCGGGCGCCACCTCGGTCAGGCGCGTCGTGGCGGGCACGACGAACCGCGCGGGCGTCAGCATGTAGGGAAGGGTGAAATCGAGCTCGTCGCGTGATCTCGCGTCGATCCGGATCGAGCCCATCATCGCGTCGCCTTTGTCCGCATCGAGGCTCTCGACCAAGGTGTCGAAGCGGCGCGCCTGGATCGTGCAGGGGATCTTCAGCTCCTCGCAAATCGCGCGGGCGAGGTCGATGTCGAAGCCTGCCAAGGTTCCGTCCGGCAGAGCGAAATGGAACGGCGGAAAATCGTCCTCGGTCAGGAAGCGCAGGTTGCGCAGAGATGAAAGATCGGGCTTCTCGATCTTGTGGTGAGGATCCCGGAAGCTCGGGACGAAGCCGTCCGCGGCCGGTGCCGGCAGGCATCCGAGCGCCGCAAGGACGACGAAAGCTGCAGACGTGCATCTCGAAATCCGTCGCATGGCGCTCAAGGTACTCGGCAGGGACGCGACCGCTTATGCATCGGCGAGGTCGAGGCGCTTCTCGATCCGTGCGACGCGCGCCTCGAGCCGATCGAAGCACCCCGAATGCTCGGCCGAGGCGACATGGATTCGCGCGATGTTCGTCTCGATCCGCCCGACCCGAAGCGTCAGGTCGTCGAGGCGTTGCTCCGACCGGTCCATGGACCCGCGAATATGGCACAAATGCTCGAGAACGAGGTTGTCGATGCTCTCTGCCATGAATATCTCCGCGCCACGCCGATCTTTCCCGGTCGTCTCGAAGTGTCGAGGTCGCGCCGAGCCGACGCATGGCGACACTACTGCCGCTCGGCCGCGCATTGCCATTGGTTTTCATCCCGCGGCCGCGCTAATATCGCAAGCTCCATGAACGAGATTGCTTCGCCGCTCACCGACCTCCTCGAGCTCGGCCGTCCGCCGATGCGCTGGCTCGCCACCCTGCCTTTGTTCTTCGCCCTGACCGGGAAACGGGTCGTCCTGTGCGGCGGCTCGCCGGCCGCGCTGTGGAAGGCCGAGCTCCTTCATGCGGCCGGAGCTAGGCTCGAGATCTTCAGTCCGAAGCCAGATCCGCGCCTGCGCGACCTCGCGCTCCGTTGCCCGACGATGCGGCTCGTCGAGCGCGCTTGGACGGCGGAAGATCTCGCCGGCGCCGTCCTCGCGGTCGCCGATGTCGAAAGCGGCGACGAGGCCGCGGCCTTCAAGAATGTCGCTGCGGCTGCGGGCGTTCCTGTGAACGTGATCGATCGTCCGGAAAGTTCCGATTTCAACTTCGGGGCGATCGTCGATCGTTCCCCGCTCGTTGTCGGCGTCTCGACCGAGGGCACGGCCCCGATGCTGGCGCAGGCCCTGCGCGGGCGTCTCGAAGCCCTGCTGCCGCGCGAGCTCGCGCTCTGGGCAGAGGCCGCGCGGACGTGGCGGCGGAAGCTCGCCGAGCTTCGGCTCCCCGCCAAGGCGCGCCGTGCGTTCTGGGAGCGTTTCGTTTCCCGGGCGCTCGATGCGCGCCACCTGCGCCCGGACGAGGGCGATCTCGACCACTTGCTGGCGCGGGCCGCAGCCGCGCCCGAGGATGCCAAAGGCTCGGTCGCGCTCGTCGGGGCGGGTCCGGGCGACCCGGAGCTTCTGACGCTGAAGGCGCTGAGGGTCCTGCAATCGGCCGATGTCGTCCTCTACGACGATCTCGTCTCGCCGGCGATCGTCGAGATGGCCCGCCGCGAAGCCGAGAAAATCTCGGTCGGCAAGCGCGGCTACCGGCCGTCCTGCCGGCAGGGCCATATCGTCTCGCTCATGATCGAGCGGGCGCAGGAGGGCAAGCGCGTGGTGCGCCTCAAGGGCGGCGATCCGATGATCTTCGGTCGCGCCAACGAGGAGATCGCCGGCCTCGAAGCCGCGGGGCTCTTTTACGAGGTGGTGCCGGGCGTGACCGCGGCGCTCGGTGCTGCGGCCTCGCTACGCCTCTCGCTGACCGAGCGCGACAAGGCGAGGCGCGTGCAATTCGTCACGGCTCATGCCCACGACGGGCGATTGCCCGACGATCTCGACTGGCGCTCGCTCTGCGACGCGCGAGCCTCGAGCGTCGTCTACATGGGCGCGCGCACCTGCGCCGCGCTCGCCGAGCGGCTTCTCGCGGAGGGGATCGATCCTGCGACCCCGGTCGTCGTCGTCGAGCGCGCGACCTGGCCCGACGAGCGGACGATTTCCGGCACCATCGCGACGGTCGCAGGCAAGGTCGAAGCCGAGGCGCCGACCGGCCCTTGCATCATCCTGATCGGAACTGCGTTCGGCGGGGCGGTCACCCGCGACGCTGCAGCGGATGCACCCGCACTCGTTGGATCGGGCTGAATTTTATTCCACACGTCTGCGGCTAGAGCAATTTCCAGCGAAGTGGATACCACTTCGCGTCGTGAAATCGCGATAAAACAAGAATGTAGAGCTGGTTTCCGATTCAGCTGGATCGGAAACCGCTCTAGTCTCGTATGCCGACCTCGCGTGCCGGCCGAAATGGACGCGCGAAGCGGAGTCCACCTCGCTGGAAGCTGCTCTGAAGCCGCAAGCGTGCTCTATTTCGACTGCAGGGAGCGTTTGTCGATCGAATATTTCCGCCAGCCCTCGGCCCTGAGCTTGCACGCCGGGCAGGTTCCGCAGCCATAGCCCCAGTCGTGGCGCGCGCCGCGCTCGCCGAGATAGCAGGTGTGGGTCTCCTCGACGACGAGATCGACGAGCGCGCTCCCGCCGAGCTCTTCCGCGAGCCGCCAGGTCGCGGCCTTGTCGAGCCACATCAACGGCGTCTCGACGACGAATCGGGCGTCCATCCCGAGGTTGAGCGCGAGCTGCATTGCCTTGATCGTGTCGTCGCGGCAATCCGGATAGCCGGAGAAATCCGTCTCGCACATGCCGCCGACGATCACCTTCAGGCCGCGGCGATAGGCGACGGCGCCGGCGAAGGTCAGGAACAGAAGGTTGCGCCCCGGCACGAAGGTATTGGGCAGGCCTTTCTCGTCCATCACGATCTCGATGTCGCGCGTCAGCGCCGTCGTAGAGACATCCGCGAGCGCATCGATCCGGACGAGATGATCCTCGCCGAGGCGGCCGTGCCATCTCGGGAAGTCGCGGTGGAGCGCCGCCCTTATGCTCTCCCGCCGCTCCAGCTCGACGCGATGCCTCTGCCGATAGTCGAAGCCGATCGTCTCGACGTGAGGGTAACGCTCGAGCGCAAAGGCGAGGCAGGTCGTCGAATCCTGCCCGCCGGAGAACAAGACGAGAGCTTTGCTGTGCACGAGCCTCTCCGGCACGATCGCGCTCTTCCAGTCGCCGCCATGCGCCGCGTCGCGCTCTTATCAATAAGGTTGGGACAGGCACGCCGAAAGTCCAAATAGGGGCAAGGAGGCTGGCGCTGGACGCACCACTCGCCGACCGTGTCAGGTCCGGAAGGAAGCAGCCCGAACACCCTTCTCGGCCGGCCGGTTCAGGCGTTTGCCTCCTCGCCCAAGAAGCGCGCTATGTCACGCGCCACGTCTGCTTGCGCCCGCACGCGCTCGGCCGCGCCCTCGCTCGGCTTCTCGGGGCCGGAACCGGCCGCAGCCTTGTCCAGATTGACGGCAGCCTGATCCCTGAGCGCGGCATAGGTCAGCACGCGGTCGATGCAGCGCTGCCGTTCGGCGGCGATCGCAGCTTTGATCATAGGATCTGTCGCCCCTGCATGCGCCAGGTTTTCCGCTGTCGATGGATCGCTCATGGTTCACGCCCTTCTTCGAATCGAGCGGCCGCCGCATTTTGTAGATTGGCGCGACCGCGACTTTTTCAACGGCACCGGCTGCCGCGAAAAACTCGCCCCGCTTGCGAAATCCCCCCGCATGTTCCAAATAGGGGCCGGGAGGTTGGCGGTGGACGCACCACTCGCCAACCGGGTCAGGTCCGGAAGGAAGCAGCCCTAACGAGACCGGGCGGGTCTCTGTCCAGCCTCCCACCCCCGGCGCATTTTCCAGCGGACCGGGTACCGGTTCGCATATCGATCTCGATGTTTCGATTGATCGACATCGATGCGACAATGCGGCACCGGAAAAATCCCGAGACGCTTTCGGTGGGGAAGGCGCTCTAGCTCGCGCCCGGAGCGCCTCCGCCGGCAGGCCCTCTCGATGCAAGACGACCGCACGGACCGGACCGAGAGTGGCGAAGCCGAGCTCGCCCTGCCGATCACCGCGCCTGCCGAGAAAGCCCCCGCCTCTCCCTATCTCGTGCTCGCCCGCAAGTATCGGCCGGCGCGATTCGAGGACCTGATCGGCCAGGAGGCCATGGTCAGGACGCTCTCGAATGCGTTCGACCTCGGCCGCATCCATCAAGCCTATATCCTGACCGGCGTGCGCGGGGTCGGCAAGACGACGACCGCACGCATCCTCGCCCGCGCCTTCAACTACGAGCTTCCCGCACGCGGCTCCGAGCCCGCGATCACCCGGCCGACCATCCATATGCCGGAGCTCGGGGTCCATTGCCGGGCGATCATCGAGTCCCGCCACGTCGATGTCATCGAGATGGATGCCGCGTCCCATACCGGCATCGACGACGTTCGCGAGATCATCGCCAATGCGCAATACCGGCCGATGTCGGCACGCACCAAGGTCTATATCATCGACGAGGTGCACATGCTCTCGAAGCAGGCCTTCAACGGCCTCTTGAAGACGCTGGAAGAGCCTCCCGAGCACGTGCGTTTCGTCTTCGCGACGACCGAGATCGAGAAGGTTCCGGTGACGGTGCGCTCGCGGTGCCAGAGGTTCGACCTGCGCCGGATCGAGACCAAGGTGCTGATCGACCATCTCGCGAAGATTTGCACGATGGAAGCAGTCGGAATCGAGCCCGAGGCGCTCCTCCTGATCGCGCGGGCCGCCGAGGGCTCGGTCCGGGACGCGCTCTCGCTGCTCGACCAGGCGATCGCGCATGGCGGAGGCGCCCGGCCGGTCGAGGTCACGGCCGAGTCGGTGCAAAGCATGCTCGGCACCGCCGATCACGGCCGGATCATCGATCTCTTCGAGCTCGTCATGCACGGCAAGATCAGCGAGGCCTTGACCGGGATCGACGCGCTCTACGAGTGCGGCGCGGATCCGGCCCAGGTGCTCGTCGAGCTCGCCGACTTCGTCCATCTCGTCACGCGCCTGAAGCTCGTGCCCGCCGCCGTGCAGGACGGCTCGATCACGCCCGACGAAGCCCGTCGCGGCGGCGAGCTCGCCGAGGCCCTGTCGATACCGGTCCTGACCCGCACCTGGCAATTGCTCCTGAAAGGCCTCGAGGACGTGAAGGATTCGCCGCGTCCGCTCGCCGCCGCCCATATGGTGCTCGTGCGTCTCGCCTATGCCGCAGACCTGCCGACTCCCGACGAGGCGCTGCGCAAGCTGGAGAGCCGCCTTGCAGAGCCGCTCGGCGGCGCCTCCTCGGCGCCGCGACCTCCAGCGCAAGGACGCGAACCGCTTGGCGCCGCGCTTGGCGCCGCGTCCCCTGCAACGGCGGCGGTAGCAGCGAGGCCCCTCCCCACGACCGCTCCGAGCGCGCCGCTGCCTCGGCTCTCCTGTTTCGAGGATATCGTCGCCCTGGCCGGCCAGAAGCGCGATCCTCTCCTGAAGCGGGCGCTCGAACGCGATGTGAGGCTCGTGCGTTTCGAGCCTTTACGGATCGAGCTCGGGCTCGAGCCCGGCTGCGCCCGTACGGTCGTGCAGGACCTCACGCGACGGCTCACGGAATGGACCGGCGAGCGCTGGATGGTCGTCGTTTCCAACGAGCCGGGCGCACCCACGCTGAAGGAGCGCGAGGATGCCGCCGCGCGAGCAGCGGCCGAGGACTTGCACGCCGATCCGCTGGTCAGGAGCGTTCTCGCCACGTTTCCGGGCGCGGAGATCGTCGCCGTGCGCCCGTCGACGCCCCCCGAGCCGGCACCGGCGGGCGGCGCGGCCGCGGAGCCTCACGACGGCGAGCGGGAGGTTTTCGAAGAGGTCCCGGTCGATCTCGATCCCTGATAGACGTTTCGTAGGACCGCTGCGGCGAGGCCGAGCCCGAGAAAGGGAACAAAGATGCGCGACATGATGGGTTTGATGAAGCAAGCCCAAGCGATGCAAGAAAAGATGCAGGAGATGCAGGCCGAGATGGAGCGGCTCGAGGTCGAGGGCCAGGCCGGCGGCGGCATGGTCCGCGTCACGCTCAGCGCCAAGGGCCAGCTCAAGGGCATCACGATCGACGACCAGCTCCTGAAGCCCTCGGAGCGCGAGATTCTCGAGGATCTGATCGTCACCGCGCATGACGACGCCCGCAAGAAGGCGGAACGGCTCATGGAGGAAAAGATGCGCGGCATGGCCTCCGGCCTCGGCCTGCCGCCCGGCTTGAAGCTGCCCTTCGGGTGACGCTTTCCGATGGCGAGCGTCAAGGCCGGGACGGAGATCGAGCGGCTCATCCAATTGCTGGCGAAGCTCCCGGGTCTCGGCCCCCGCTCGGCGCGCCGGGCGGCCTTGCATCTCTTGCGCAAGCGCGACGAGCTGCTCGGGCCCCTCGCCGACGCGATGCAGGCGGCGCGGGAGAAGATCGCGCCCTGCTCGGTTTGCGGCAATGTCGATACCTGCGACCCCTGCAGCTTGTGCCGGGACGAGCGGCGTGACCCGAAGAAGCTCGTCGTCGTCGAGACGGTCGCCGACCTCTGGGCGCTCGAACGCGCGGCGGCGCTGAATGCCCGCTATCACGTGCTCGGGGGCACCTTGTCGCCGCTCGACGGCATCGGCCCGAAGGATCTCAATCTCGCGAGCCTCGTCGATCGGGTGCAAGCCGAGAAGGTGGAGGAGGTGATCCTCGCGGTGAATGCCACCGTCGAGGGCCAGACGACAGCACATTATGTGCTCGATCTCCTGGCCGATCTCGGGATCAAGACCACCCGACTCGCCCATGGCGTGCCGCTCGGCGGCGAGCTCGATTATCTCGACGAGGGCACGCTCGCCGCGGCGATCAGGGCGCGGGTGGATTTCTAGAGCATCTTCGGCAAAGCCGGCCGTCGCGCGTCCGCGCGTCACGAGAACGCGATCGAGCGACCATAAAGGAGTACGTTCAGAGCCCGATCCGCCGACGTTCTCCTTTGCGGCCCGTTGTCGAGATTGGCTTGGATCAATCTCGCCCGGAGGACGTTCCGCTATTTGTAGCACGCCCGCGTCGCCGGCTCGGTAGGCACGCGATTTTTTTCGACCTGTTCTGTTCTCACCCCGAGGAAATGTACATGCCGGCAGATCGTGGAGGCATACGCCTCGTGTCGAGCGTAATCCATTGGCTCTTGATCCTCGGGAGCCTGGTCCTGCTGGCATCGGGCTGGGTCATGCGACATGGGGGCCTCGCGGAACCCGATCGAGACTCCTGGGTGGCGTCGCACGTCTCGCTGGGGCTCAGCTGTGCCGTTCTCATCGTCCTCCGAGCGTTGCTGTGGACGATCCGCGGCCCCGTCCACGCTCTCGATGCACGGTCACAACGGCGAAAGCGCGTGGCGGATGCGGCGAATTTTCTTCTGTATTTGTCCTTGGTTGTCGTGATCGTCAGCGGATTTCTCGAAGCCGCCGCCGGCGGGCGGCCCCTCTCCTACTGGGGGATCCAGCTCCCCGGATGGGACGCGGCACCAATCATCACCGCGCAACATCTCGGCGACATCCATCGAACCGGCGCATTCGTCGCCGGCGGGTTGATTTTCCTCGCAGTCACACTCTCCGGCTGGGCTCGTCTCGGACGCCGCGCGATCGCGCCGGAACAACCAGCGCCGGCCACGAGAGGCGACGAATCGGTCGGGCGGGACGAGCCGCAGGAAAAGGTAGCGGCGATACCGGAGCTACGCGCGCCGGCAGTCGAAGTGCCGATCGTCGTCGAGGTTCACGAGACAGCGCTCGAAGAGACGCAAAACCGCGTCGTGACCAAGACCGCCAACAAGCTCGCTCGGGATTTACGACTTTTCGGTTGGATCGATTTCTGGCTTCAGTTCGTGCTCGGCCTGATCATCGCGCTCTTGTTGGTTTTTGCGTCGTCAGGAAAAGCATTCAGTCCGAGCAGGCCAGGCTTCGGCGATGCCATCTATTGGGGCTATGCCGGATTTACGTTGTTGATTCCCGCGATCGTGCTTGCATTTTTCTACGTGCGAGCGAGCAGGAAAGTCGCGCACGTACCGCTCGACTATCTCCATCACGAGAAGCGCATTGCCTTCTGGTTCCTATGGTCAGGGCTCGTGATCGGCGGCCTCGGCATCTTGATCTCGTTCGTCGGGGTGGCGATGAGCATCGCCTTGCTGGTGGTGAAGACGATCTCGCAGCCGCCGGGGATCGCCATAACCGATCCCAACAATATCATTCGCGCGCTCGACGTCTTCGTGCTCATCGTCAATTTCATGTTGCTCATCGCTCATTTCGTCGGAGTCGGAATTGCCCTGTGGCTGGGCTTTTCCGCGGCCAAGGCACGCGTCGGCTACATGTCGCTTCACGCACGCGCGGAGTAGAGGTCGCGTGCCGCTCCAGCTCCGTGTCTTGTCGCGATTTCACGTCGATGTCGATCTATCGAAGCATCGAGATCGCAATGTGAAGCGGTATCCACTTCTCTGGAAATCGCGCTAAGGCTTCGGCCAATAGCCGGCCGTGGGGCCCGGTGGGCCGACCGGAACAGTATCGACCGGCCCCACCCCCACGATCTGGACGATGACCTCCTCCTCGCCCGCGCCGTCCCAATGGATCCCGCCGGCCGGATGCAGCACATAGGAGCCCGCCTTCATCGGCTCGGCCTTCCTGAAATCCAGTTCCTCGCCGGTACCGTTCCACCACACGCCCTTTATCACGGTCGCGTGCCGGTCCTTCGAATGGAAATGCGGGTTCGAATGTGTCCCCGGCGGAAACTTCACGCGGATGACATAGACGCCTTCCTTCGACGGATCCCCGAAGATCACGGCTTGTTGCGGGCCTACGCCGAGCGGGCTCTTGAACGCAACCTCTTCGGGCTGGACGTAGACGAAATGCCTGTCCGAATCGGCAACGAATGCCGAGCACGCGGCAAGCATCGCAAGGACAACTCCCGAAGTTCCCACATGGATCGACCTCACGCCATCCTCCTTCGTGATCCGAGCTCGATCGACACACCCCGGCGCGTCGTCGGCACCCGCGGGCAATCATCGCATAGTCTCGTAGAAATAAAGTTCGTTGTTGCGTGGCTCGGCACGGTGTTTCCTCTCCACGAGCCACAACCGAGAGCCTGATGATTCCTTCGGCTCGGGATCGCGCTCAGATCACGATGATTTTGGATCCACTCGATCCAAAGTCATGAAACGTGATCGATTCCAAAAGTTCGGAGCGGGATAGGCAGATAAGTTTACGCAATCTGCGTAAACGCGATTGCGCCGGAAAACCGGTGTCCGCTTTTCCTCATCCCGCTCTCGTTCGCCATTGACTTTCTATAAAAAATATAGACTTAATATATAGGCGTCGAGGCGCCGCATCTCATCGAGGAGACACAGCATGCGATTCAACAAGCTCGTGCATACGGCGGCAATGATAACGGCTCTCGGGCTCGAAGCCGCGCTCGCCTCGGCGAACGCGGCGACTGTCATCAGGATTGGTGCCGGCAATCAAAGCGTCGGCGCGGCGGCCCCCTCGGCCGGTATCTCGCAGGCGACCTTCACCGATGCCCGTAAGCTTCTGGAGCAAGAATTCGCGAAGGACGACGTCAAGATCGAGTGGAAATATTTCAAAGGCGGCAACGCTGTCATCAACGACGCCTTGGTGCAAAAGCAGCTCGACTTCGCTTTCGTCGGCGATCTCGCCGCGATCAACGGACAGGCGAACGGCAGCAACACGCGTCTCCTCGCCGGGGGGCGCGGCGGTCTCTACTATCTCGCGGTCGCTCCGGATTCCGCGATCTCCAAGATCGAGGACCTGAAGGGTAAGCGCGTTGCGCTCCAGAAGGGCACGAATCTCGAGGTCGTGTTCAAGAAGGTGCTCGCGAATGCGTCGCTGAAGGATGGCGACGTCAGACTCCTGAACCTCGAGTTCAATCCCGGGTCGGCTGCCGTGGCGAGCAAGGAGGTCGATGCCATCTGGACCGGCGGCCAGATCCTGCCGCTGCGCGACAAGGGCAGCGTCAAGATCGTGACGAGCACGAAGGATCTCGGCAAGGATGTCCTGAACCAGGCCGCTTTCGTCGGATCGGCCGACTTCGTCGCCGCGCATCCCGATCTGACGCAGAGAATCGTCAACGTGACGGTCAGGACGCGCCAATTCATCTATCGACCCGAGAACCGGGAAGCCTACCTGACCGAGACGGCACAACGCAGCGGGGTCGATCCCACCAACCAGCGCAATTTCCTCGCCTCGATCTCGGATCTCGCGTTCTTCTCCTCGCCTCGCCTCGACGAATACACGCTCGCCGCCTTTCAGTCGAAGGTCGCAAGAGCGAAGGACGCGGGGATCATCAACGCCACCTTCGACGTGAAGAGCTGGGCCGAGCCGAGGTTCGTCGAAGAGGCCTTGAAGCAGCCGGGCCTACAGGACGTTTGGGCGCTCTACAATGCCAGGGGCGAGCCGAGCAAGGACGCCAAGATCAACTGAGCTTCGTGCCGAGGCTTCCCTCCGGCCGTCGGCGCGAAGGACGCGGCGGGTGGACGCACCGCCCGGAGCGCACGGGGCCGCCTCGCGAGGGGCGGCCCCTATTTGGTCGATTTGGCCCGTGGCCGTTCAGAACAACGATTCCTGCTCGCGCTTGCGTGGGGCTTTGGCGGCCGCCTTCTTCGTCGGACTCTTCGGCGCTTGGCCGGCAACCGCCGGCTTGTGGCCGTCGGCGAATTCGAGGTCGAGCCTCATACCCTCCTCAACCTGGGCCGCGAGCCGGATCGGCTTGCCGTCCTCGCCGCGCACCAGCGCGAAGCCGCGCGCGAGCACTTGGCGGTAGCCGAGCGTGCCGAGCACTTGGCCGAGCGTCGCGACCCTGCGACGCTCGACCGTCAGAAGCTGCCGGGCACCATGCACGAGCCGCCCCGACAGGCTGTCGAGGCGATGGCGCGCCGAAGCCACACGCTCTCGAGCAACCTGCACATAAGTCGCGCGCGCGGCGGCAAGGCGAGAGCCCACATGGCCGAGCGTCTGCACCCGCCGCTCCTGCGCGGTCGCGAGCGCGCGCCGCAGCCTCTGCTCGAGCGCGCCGAGACGCTCCCCGGTCCGGGCAAGCCGTGCATGGGGCGATTGCCGGGAGAGGCGATGGGCCAGCAACGAGAGGCCGATGCGGCGGCGATCCTGCGCCCTCGAGAACATGCCGGAGAGGCGGGTCGAGGCGGTATCGAGGCGCTGGCGCGGCAGGGCGACGAGGGCCTCGGCCTGCGGCAAGGCACGCGCGAGCGCGCGCAACGCGGCCTTCTCGCGCTCGACGAGGCGAAACATCGCGCCGGCATGGCGCCGGCCGAGATCGGCGACCTCGGCGAGCAGCTCGGAGCGCACCGGCACCGCCTTCTCGGCGGCCGCCGTCGGGGTCGGCGCGCGCAGATCGGCGGCATGGTCGATCAGGGTCCAGTCCGTCTCGTGGCCGACTGCGGCGATCAGCGGCACGAGGCTGTCGGCCGCCGCGCGGACGACGACCTCCTCGTTGAAGCTCCACAGATCCTCGAGCGAGCCTCCCCCGCGCGCGACGATGACGACATCCGGCCGGCGCAGGGGGCCTTCCTCCGGCAGCTCGTTGAAGCCCCGGATCGCGGCCGCGACCTCCGCGGCGGAGGTTTCCCCCTGGACCCGCACCGGCCACACCACGACATGGCACGGGAACCTTTCGGCGAGCCTGTGCAGGATGTCGCGGATCACCGCTCCGGTCGGCGAGGTCACGACGCCGATCCGCCGCGGCAAATACGGCAGGAGCTGCTTGCGCGCCTCGTCGAAGAGGCCTTCGGCGGCGAGCTTGCGCCTGCGCTCCTCGAGCAGCGCCATGATCGCGCCGACGCCTGCGGGCTCGAGCGCCTCGACGACGATTTGATAGGCGGATTTCCCGGGATAGGTCGTGACCTTGCCGGTCGCGATGACCTCGAGGCCCTCCTCGGGCTTGGTCCTCAGGCGCGCGAAGGTGCCCTTCCAGATCACGGCATCGATTCGCGCGCTCTGGTCCTTCAAGGAAAAATAGCAATGACCGGAGGAATGCGGCCCGCGATAGTTGGAGATTTCTCCGCGCACGCGAACATAGCCGAACCGGTCCTCGATCGTCCGTTTCAGCGCGTTCGACAATTCCGCGACGGTGAGCTCCGGCGCGTTGGTCCTCGCCTCGTCTTCCATGGCCGGAGAATGGCGGAATTCTTCCGCAGGGGGAAGCTGCGCCTCACTCCCGGATCAGCTGGCCGGAATAGACGATCGGGCCGGTCGGGTCGCCGGTCGGCGAGCCGCCCTCAGGCTCGACGGTGACGGCGAAGGTCGCCCTCTCCACCTTGGCGCCTTCAGGCAGCGGCACGCGCTCGAGGTCACGATCGACGAGACCCATCGAGACGGGAGCCTTGCCCGCGCCGATGTACCAGAGCTCGAGGCTCTTGCCGGCGGGAACCTCGGTCGAGACCGGCCGCACGAAGACTTGGCCCTTGGCGAGATCGACCCGGACGATGAGCGCCGGCTCGGCGCCGCCGCGATTCACCACGGCGAGGTAGGAGGGTTCGCTCCCCCAGCGGCGCAAGGTCTCCTGATAGGCGACGAGGATCGCGAGCGAGGCCGCGAGCGCGCCGCTCGCGACGGAAAAGCCGCACCAGAAGTTGCGCGAACGACGTAGCCGAGCCGTATCCTCGACCACGAGACCGCCTTCGACGATACGCAGCGGCGGCACCTCGGGGGCGCCGAACAAGGAGTCGACGATCCGGTTCCAGACCCTGCTCGGAGGCAGGACCTCGGGCATGCGCGTCGCGAGCGGCGCGAGGCGCGCCTCCCATCGGGCGACGAGATCGCGCTTCTCCTGATCCTGGGTCAGCACGGTCGTGAAGACGGTCCGCTCGTCCGCCTCGAGCGTGCCCAGCACATATTCCCCGGCGAGCACCTCGTCGTCGTCGCTCATGCGAGGCTCTCCAGGCAAGATTTCAGGGCGAGGAGGCTGCGATGGAGCCAGGTCTTGATCGTGTTCACGGGCCGCTCGTAGCGCGCCGCGAGCTCCTCGCGCGAATAGCCTTCGTAATAAGCGAGAAGGACGCAGCTGCGCGCAGGCTCCTCGATCTCGGAAAGGCAATGGCGCAGCGCCGAGACGTCCATGAACTCCACCTCTCGATCGCGCGGGTCGGCGATCATCTCCTGCCAGTCGATGCCCGGCTCGTCACGGTCAGGCAGCACGAGGCTCTTCTGGCGCAGGACATCGATCGTGCGATTGCGCGCGATCGAGCTCAGCCACGCCATCGCCGAGCCGGTCTGCGGCGCGAAATTGCCGGCGTTGCGCCAAACGCGGAGGAAGACGTCTTGAAGGATATCTTCCGCCATGGACCGGTCTCGGATCATACGCAGCACGATTCCGAATAGTTTCGGCGCCGTCTTGTCGTAGAGCTGCCGGTAGGCGCCACGGTCACCCGCGGCAACGGCGAGGATGAGGTCTGCGAGCTCCGCCTGGTCGGGCTGTTCCACGCCATCCCCCCTTGCACCCGCGTCGTCGCGCGGACGGTCCCCGGCCGATGGCTGGCCGTGCCTCGCATCATCCACCATGACGGAGGTTTCCGTAAAGGCCGGCGGGGGAAGATTGTCTCGGCCGTAGCGCTCGAGCACATGCCGAGCCATACCGGCGGCGAGCTCGCCTTCGCCGAAAAACACTCTTCCGCAGCGCTCGTGCTCGAGCAGCTGGGATTCTTCCTCGTCGTGGGTCCGAATGACGATCTCGATCGCCGGGTTCACCCTGCGGGCGATCTCGACGATGGATCGAACGTCGAGGATGTCGGACGTGCCGATGACGAGCATGCTCGCGTCCTTGATATGGGATTGCACGAGCACCGTCGGATCCGAGGCATCGCCCGCGACTGCCGGAATGCCCTTTGCACGCAAGTGGCCGACGGTTTCGAGGTTTTCGTCTACGACCACGAAAGGGATATCGTTCGTGATCAGCCTCTCGGCGATCCGTCGCCCGACCCGGCCGTAGCCGACGAGAACAATCTGCTTCTTCAGATATTTGTCCTCGGTCGTGAGAGGCAGCTCGGCGAGAGGGCTTTCGGGATGCTCGAGCTTGCGGGCGAGGCTCGAGCGTCGGCGCAGCCAGGCTTGAAGCGGCGCTATGGCCTTGAAGACGAGGGGATTGAGGCTGATCGAGATCATCGCACCGGCGAGGACCAGGCTCTCGCCTTCGGTCGAGATGAGGCCGAGGTCCTGCCCGAGCCCGGCGAGGATGAACGAGAATTCCCCGATCTGGGCGAGGCCGGCGGAGACGGTGAGCGCGGTGTTCAGGGGATAGCGAAAGGCGAGCACGAGCGCGGCGGCGGCGAGCGACTTTCCGAGCACGATGATGGCGACGACGATACCGACCCGGACCGGGTCCTCGACGAGGATCGTCGGATCGAAGAGCATGCCCACCGAGACGAAGAACAAAACGGTGAAGGCATCGCGGATGGACGAGGAATCTTCCGCCGCACGATGGCTGAACTCGGACTCCTGGATGACCATGCCGGCGAAGAAGGCCCCGAGCGCGAAGGATACGCCGAAGAGCTCGGCGGCACCGAAGGCGAGGCTCAGGGCCGCTGCGACGGTGCAGAGCGTGAACAGCTCGCGCGAGCCCGTGCCCGCGACATGCCACAAGAGCCAAGGAAACAGCCGCCGGCCGACGACCAGCATGATCGTGACGAAAGCCGCGATCTTGGCGAGCGTGAGCCCGAGCGTCGCCGCAAGCGCCATCGGGTCCGCGGCGGCGCCCTTGCCCCCCATCAATCCGGCGAGCGGCGGCAGAAGCACGAGGACGAGAACCGTGACGAGATCCTCCACCACGAGCCAGCCGACTGCGATCTGCCCGTTCACCGAGCCGAGCAGGCTCAGATCCTCGAGCGCCCGGAGCAGCACGACGGTGCTCGCGACGGACAGCGCGAGGCCGAAGATCAAGGACGCGCCGAGCGACCAGCCCCAGGCCGTCCCGACAACGGCGCCGAGGGCCGTCGCGGCGAGGATTTGAAGCACCGCCCCGGGCACGGCGATCTTGCGGACGGAGCCGAGGTCCTCGAGCGAGAAATGCAGTCCGACGCCGAACATGAGCAGCATCACGCCGATCTCGGCGAGCTGATCGGCAACGGACGCGTCGGCGACATAGCCGGGCGTGAAAGGACCGATGATCACGCCGGCCAGGAGATAGCCGACGATCGCGGGCAGCCGCAGCTTCACGGCGAGCAGCCCGCCGACGAGGGCGAGGCCGAGCGCCGCCGCGACGGTCGCGATGAGGGTCGTGCTGTGTTCCATCGCGAGGTTTCCAGGTCGTGGGCGGTCCGTCTCGTCTACAAGGGAAGCAAGCGCCCGGCCAGAGCATTTTCCAGCGAACCGGACCCCGGTTCGCGTCGCGAAAATGCGATAAAACAAAGAAGTAGATCGCTTTCCGATCCGAGCGGATCGCAAAGCGATCTAGCGCCCGAAGCGAAATCCTCTGGATGACTCCGAAGCTCCGGCGCCTCAGCGTTGACAGGCGTCCACTGTCGGGCTCATCGCTGAGCGGTCCCTGGCGTAGGTCCCCCGCAGATGAGAACAGCCGCCTTGTTCGCCGGCATCGGCGGATTGGAGCTCGGGCTCCAGAGGGCCGGGCACGAGACGGTCGCCTTCAGCGAAATCTGGGACCCGGCGGTCGCGGTGCTCGCGGCGCGTTTTCCGGAGGTTGCGAACCTCGGCGACATCCGCGAGGTGAAAGCGCTTCCGCGCGGGATCGACCTCGTGACCGCGGGCTTTCCCTGCCAGGATCTGAGCCAGGCGGGGCAAACGGCCGGGATCGGCGGAAGGCGCTCCGGCCTCGTCGATCATGTGTTCCGGCTGATCGACAAGCGGCGCCCACCATGGCTCGTGCTCGAGAACGTCTCCTTCATGCTGCATCTCGACCAGGGCCGCGCGATGCATCGGCTCGTCGGCGAGATCGAGGCGCGCGGCTATGCCTGGGCCTATCGGGTGGTGAACTCGCAAGGTTTCGTGCCGCAGCGGCGCGAGCGCGTGCTCTTCGTCGCGAGCCTCGTCGGCAATCCCGCCGACGTACTTCTCGCCGACGAGGTGACACCTGCCGTGCCCGAGACCCGCCTCGACACCCATGCCCATGGATTTTATTGGACCGAGGGGATCCGGGGCCTCGGTTGGGCGCCCGACGCGATCCCGACCCTGAAGAACGGCTCCACGATCGGGATCGCCTCGCCTCCGGCGATTCTCCTGCCCGACGGCACGGTCATGACGCCCGAAATTCGCGACGCCGAGCGGCTGCAAGGATTTCCGGTGGATTGGACCAAGCCCGCCGAGACCGTCGGCCGCGCGTCGTGGCGCTGGTCGCTCGTCGGCAATGCCGTGACAGTCCCGGTCGCGGAATGGCTAGGGGAACGCCTCGCCTGCCCCGGCACCTACGACACCGACCGCGACCGTGCTTTGGTGCCGGGACGCTGGCCACGCGCCGCGCGCTACGACGGAAAAATGCGTCGTGCCGTCGAGATCTCCGCCTTCCCGGTTTGGAATGATCGCGCGCCGCTCACCGAGTTCCTGCAATTTCCCGGAGACTTGTTGTCTGCGCGCGCGACGGCTGGGTTCCTCGAACGCACGACGCGAAGCCGGCTTCGCTTCGTCGAGGGGTTTCGAGAGCGGCTGCACGAGCATTTGATGCGGGTGCAAGGCCGTTTAGGCTCGACGCACTCGCGTGCCTATGCGGAAGCCGCGCAATGACGATCCACCTTCCGACCGACCCCGTGCGCTCGGCCCTGATGAAACGCGTGCGCCAGCACAAGACGCATGTAGAGGATCTCGTCGCCACGGCGCTCCGCGCCCACAACATCTTCTATCGACGCAACGTGCGGACCCTGCCGGGATCGCCGGACTTCGCCAACAAGTCGAAACACTGGGCGATCTTCGTCAACGGCTGCTTCTGGCACCACCACAAGCATTGCGTGCGCGGCACGATCCCCACACGCAACCAAGATTTCTGGTTGGAAAAGTTTTCCGCAAACCGCCGACGCGACGCGAAGAAGATCAAGGCGCTCCGCGCGCTCGGATTCCACGTGGCGGTGATCTGGGAGTGCGAGGGGCTCGACCCGCCAGCGCTCGAGCATCGGATCGGGCGAATCGTGACCCGTCAAAACGGGCGCAAGGCACGAAACAACTCAATTCGAAGATTCTGAATGATATTACATATTCATTGCCCTCTGCTAATTTTGATTGACAATACAAAAGCGAGGCTTTTGACTCAGCGCCTGACTGACCCAAAAGGGACGCGGTCGTGCGCCGATGAAATAAGTGACAAACACCGAACCCATGCGCGCTATTCAAGAATGAATTGAGTCGACACAGTATTGCATAGGAACAGCGATAGCAGTGGAGCAAATACCCTTGGGAATAAATCTATGACAATCAAAGCGTTTCGTTCCGGAGAAACAGCCAGGAGTTGGTCAGACGACCCATATAGCGAAAGACTTGGAAACGGGTATTCTGAACATGAGTTCTCTATTGAATTCAAGATGCCATCCAAAGGTGGCGGTGTGACCGATGTTCAGCTTCGGATTTCGAGTGAAAGCTTCGAATCCGTTGCATTGAAAATGATGGCTGCTAACGAGGACGCCGCTATTCGGGCTTTTGGCGCAGCACTTCTCAAGAAAACAGCCAGCGACTCAAATTCCGATTAGCACGTCGGCAACGCCTTTGCTCACACCTTCTGCGCGGTCCAGACCACGATCTGGCGCAAGACCTCCTTCAGCGCCGCGTTGAGCGCCGCCGCCACATAGCCCGGATCGTCGCTCGCCACGGGGATGCGCGCCGAGAACAACCGCCCGCCGACGGCCTGGCCGCTCGCTCCCGAAAGCCTGGCGAAAATCTCGACCGAAACCGCGCCCCGGCTCGAATCGAGCTCGAAGCGGCGAATCTCGGTGTGGAGAGTGTGGTCGGCGACGATGCCGGACCGGCCGACGGCACGCAGGACGCGCGCGTTCTCGAAGCTCTCGACGAGCCGGGTCTGGACCAGCACGGGCAGCCGATCGACCCATTGCGCCCCGCCGAGCGTCGCGAGAGTTTCGGGGCTCGTGCGCACCACGATCCGGTCGGAGACGACGGGCTCGATCGCGACGGGCTCGAAGACCGCGAGCTGGCCGCGCGGCGCGCGCGCCGGAAGCCCGCTCTCCGCGGCGGAGACATCATAGGCCGTCCGCGGCGGGCCGGCGCAGGCGGCGAGCAGGGCGATGGCCGCACCGGCGAGCACGAGATGCGCGCTCGATCGCGGGGCTGCGTCCCACGCGTGGACGGAGAGAGCCGGCCGCTGAGGCCTCATGACTTCCATGGGGGCACCGGGTCAGCGCGCGCCGGAGAAGGTCGGAAGCTGCTGCGACTTGCCGAACAGGAATTGCTGCGGGTTGTCCTCGATCGAGCGAAGCGCACGATTGATCTCGCCGAGGGTCTTGCGGCCGTCCACGGCGAGCGCCTCGTACTGCCGCAGTCCCGCCGTCGCGAACTTGTTGAGGTTGTCGGCGACCTTGCGGATGGACTTCGCCGCGTCGCCCACCTCGGCGAAGGCGCCTTTCGTATCGCCCTTGCCGAGGAAGCTGTCGAGACCGGCGAGGACCCCGTCGATCTTGTTGGCCGCGCGGTCGAGCTTGCCGGACAGGGACGAGAAATTCGCGACGATCGTCTTCACGTCGGCAGGATCGACGGATTTCATGACATTGTCCGCGTTGGAGACGAGGCTGTCGAGCTTTACCGTCAAGGGCTTCAGGGTCGCCATGAACTCCTTGATCCCGTCCGCATTCGTGGCCAGCGATGCGGTAAAAATCTCGGCATTCTTCAGCGAGGCCGAGAGCGAGGCCGAGTTGTCGTCGAGGAGCTTGTTGCCTTTGGCGAGAAAGCTCGAGGCCTCGCTCGCGACCTGGCGCGCCGACTGGATGAGGTCCTGGAATTCCGAGCGCTCGGCGAAAATCACCGGCGGTCCGTTCGTGCGGGCGAGCGGCGGCGCATTGGTCGCGCCGCCGGTCAAGGCGACCGAGGCGACCCCCGTGAAGCCGGTATATTCGAGCCTCGCCTTCGTATCGGATCGGACCGGGACCGTCGCATCGATGTCGATCAGGGCATAGACCTCGGACGGATCCTCGGGCAGGAGCGCGATATGCGTGACCGATCCGACCCGCACGCCGTTGAAGAGGACCCAGCCCCCGAGATTGAGACCGGAGATCGATCCGCTGAAGAGGATCTTGTAGGTCTCCTGCTTGCCGCGTTTCTCGGCGCCCGCGAACCACAAGACGAAGCCGAAGGCTCCGGCAATGACCGCCAGGGTGAAAAGGCCGATCAAGGCGTAGTTGGCGCGGGTTTCCATGGGGCGAGTCCGGTGATCGTCTACTTCAGTGATTATAGCACGTTGATCATTGCACGTCCTGGAACCGACGCGCCCGCGTGCCGTGGAAATAGGCGTGAACCCACGGGTGGTCGGAGGCGAGCAAGGTCGAGATCGGGCCTGCGGCGATCACCTTGCCTTCGGCCAGCGCGGCGACGCGGTCGCATATCGCGTAGATGCTGTCGAGATCATGCGTCACCATGAAGACGGTGAGGCCGAGAGTCTTTTGCAAGGTCGCGATCAGCTCGTCGAAATCGGCGGCGCCGATCGGGTCGAGGCCCGAGGTCGGCTCGTCCAGGAACACGAGCTCGGGGTCGAGCGCGAGCGCGCGCGCCAGCGCCGCCCGCTTGATCATGCCGCCGGACAATTGCGCGGGAAGCTTGTCGGCGGCATCGAGATCGAGCCCGACGAGGGCGAGCTTCAGCATGGCGAGCTCGTCGGCAAATCGGGGCGACAAGCGCAGATGCTCGCGCATCGGCACCTGGATGTTCTGCTTGACGGTCAGGTTGGAGAAAAGCGCGCCCTGCTGGAACATCACGCCCATGCGCCGCTCGATCCGGGCATGGTCCGCGGCCGAGGCCTTGTCGAGGTCCTCGCCGAAGACCTCTATTCGCCCGCTGCGCTTGCGCTCCAGGCCGAGGATCGTGCGGGTCAGCACGGATTTGCCGGTGCCCGAGCCGCCGACGAAGCCCAGAACCTCGCCGCGATAGACATCGAGGTCGAGCCCACGCACGACGAGTGTGTCGCCGAAGCCCACGACGAGGTCGCGCACGGAGATGGCGAGGTCGCGGCCGCCCCGCCCCGGCGCCGTCGCGGCGGAAGCTTCATGCATCGAAAGAGCGGTACTCAATAGCGGATCCCGGCAAAGAAGACAGCGAAGAACCCGTCGAGCACGATCACCATGAAGATCGATTTCACGACCGAGGCGGTGACCCTGCGCCCGAGCGATTCGGCAGAGCCCGCGACCGCGAGGCCCTCCATCGAGGCGATGATCCCGATGACGAGCGCCATGAAGGGGGCCTTGATGATCCCGACGAGGAAGGTGTTCTCGCCGATCGCCGATTGCAAGCGCGCCATGAAAGCCGCCGGATTGATCCCGCCGTAGCCCCAGGCGACGAGGAGCCCGCCGAACAAGGCCGCCATGTCGGCGATGAAGGTGAGCAGCGGCAGGCTGATCACGAGCGCGAGGATGCGCGGCACGATCAGGACCTCGACCGGGCGCAGGCCCATGACCTTCAAGGCGTCGATCTCCTCGCGCATCTTCATCGAGCCGATCTCCGCCGTGACTGCGGAGCCGGAGCGGCCGGCGATCATGATGGAGGTCAAGAGGACGCCGAGCTCGCGAAGCACGAGGATCCCGATGAGATCGACGGCGAAGGTCGAGGCCCCGAAGCGCTGCAGCTGGAAGATGCCTTGCTGGGCGACGATGCAGCCGACGAGGAAATTGATGAGTCCGATGATCGGGACGCTGCGAAAGCCGATCTGCTCGATGTGGAAGACGAGCGAGATCGCGCGAAAGCGCAAGGGCGCGATGATCGTGCCGAGAAGCGAGGCCACGACCTCGCCGAGGAAGCTCACGCCGGCCAGGACGTCCTTGCCGAAGCTGACGACACTTTCGCCGATGTCGGCGAGCAGCACGGCG
This sequence comes from Beijerinckiaceae bacterium, assembly GCA_024304885.1. Classification (GTDB taxonomy): domain Bacteria; phylum Pseudomonadota; class Alphaproteobacteria; order Rhizobiales; family Beijerinckiaceae; genus Methylocapsa. Next base: position 282,886 of record JALJOM010000003.1, on the reverse strand, counting down.
GCGTAAAGACGACGTTTTCCGCTCGGCGCCTCGAATTGCCGGTAATGGGCCTCCTCGAGCAGGATCCCGTATTCCGGCCTGACCCGCTCGAGCCTGGCCTCGACACCGGCAGCCGCGAGCTCCCGGCGGGTCTTGTCGATGAGCCAAGCGCCGGCGGTATCGAGAGCCGCGACGGCGCCGAGGTCGAGGACGGCGCGCCGTACCTTCGACGCCTCCGCGAAAACGGCGCGTGCGCCGTCCTCGAGCGCAGCCGAAGCCCCGATCGTCCAGCGACCAGCGAGCTCGAAGGTGATCGCATCCCTCGACCGCGAGCTCTTGAACGTCGGGCCGTCCGGAATTTCCATCGGGAGCGCCTCACTGACGCGAGCCTCGCCGCACTCGAGCCGGCCCCGCGAGGCCGGCGGAAGTGACTTCGAAATGCCGCGCGACTCCGATACGTCCGTCGTGCGGCGAAGTCGAGGCCAAACCCGACCGAGCGGCGTCAACGCGGAAGGCGCTACCGGCTTGACCGCGCAGCGGCTCGCCCTAGATCGCCCGAGGACGTGCGCGCAGCCTCGGAGGACGATATGGGCGGCTATGCACACCCGGAAATGCTCGTCGATACGGCCTGGGTCGCGTCTCACCGGCAAGATCCGGACGTCCGTATCGTCGAGGTCGATGTCCTGACGAGCGCCTATGATCTCGGCCACATCCCCGGCGCGCTCGGTTGGAGCTGGACGGACCAGCTCTGCGACACGGTCCAGCGCGACATCATCCCCAAGGCCGATTTCGAGCGGCTCATGGAGGAATCGGGGATCGCCAACGACACCACGGTGATCCTCTACGGCGACAACGACAATTGGTTCGCCGCCTGGGCGCTGTGGCAGATGAAGATCTACGGCCACGCGGACGTGAGGCTCATGGACGGCGGCCGCAGGAAATGGCTCTGCGAGGGGCGCGAGCTGACGATGGAAGTGCCGGAGCTCGGGTTCACGCATTACGAGGCGCGGGATCCGGATCTCTCGATCCGTGCCTTCATGCCGGATGTCAGGCGCGCGATCACCGAGCACGACGCGGAGCTCGTCGATGTCCGCAGCCCGGAGGAATATTCCGGCGAGCTTCTCGCGCCGCCCGGCGTCGCGGAGACCTGCCAGAGGGGCGGGCACATCCCCGGCGCCCACAACATCCCCTGGTCCTCGGCCTGCAACGAGAACGGCACGTTCAAGTCCGCCGACGAGCTTCACGCGCTCTACGAGGCGGAAGGCGTGACGCCCGAGCATCCGGTCATCGCCTATTGCCGGATCGGCGAGCGGTCGAGCCATTCCTGGTTCGCGCTGAAATATTTGCTCGGCTACCCGGATGTCCGCAACTACGACGGCTCCTGGACCGAATGGGGCAATATGGTCCGAGCCCCGATCGAGCGGGTGAAGCCCGAGAGCCGGCCACGCCCCGGGCATTGATCTCGCGCTGTCTGTTGTCCTCGCGTCCGTCCTGGCCTAGAGCTGGCTTCCGATCCGGTGGAATCGGAAGCCAGCTCTAAAGTCTTGCGTTGTCGCATTTTCGCGACGTGAACCGGCAGCCGCCTCGCTGGGAAGTGCTCCGAGCCTCGGGGGAGAGCAATTTCGGGAGAGCCGGATCCACGCTCGCCGGATCATGCTCGACGCCTGCGGAGCCAGTCGGATGCCCTCTCCCCTCTCTGGCCGTATCGCCCTGGTGACGGGTGCCTCGCGCGGCATCGGGCGTGCCGTCGCGCTCGGGCTCGCCCGCGCCGGCGCGCATGTGGTTGCGCTCGCCCGCACCCAAGGGGCGCTCGAGGAGCTCGACGACGCGATCCGCGGCGGCGGGGGCGAGGCGACCCTCGTGCCATGCGACCTCAAGGATTTCGAGGCGCTCGACCGGCTCGGCGCCGCGATCTTCGCGCGCTGGGGAAAGCTCGATATTTTCGTGGCCAATGGAGCAATTCTCGGCCCGGTCAGCCCTCTCGCCCATGTCGATCCCGAGCAATGGGACGACGTGCTCGCGGTCAACGTCACCGCCAATTGGAGGCTCGTGCGTTCACTCGACATGCTCTTGCGTGCGGCGCCCGCGGGACGTGTCGTCTTTGTCTCCTCGGGAGCCGGACACCCGGGCGAGGCCAAGCCCTATCTCGGACCTTATGCGATCTCCAAGGCCGCGATCGACATGATGGCGCGAACCTACGCGGCCGAGACCATGAACATTTCGCCGGTCAAGGTCATGGTCGCCGATCCGGGACCCTTGCGCACCCGCATGCGTGCCGAGGCGATGCCGGGCGAGGACCCCAATACTTTGAGAACGCCGGAAGAGTTCGCACCGGCCGTGGTGTCGCTCTGCCTGCCGGGCTGGCCGGTGACCGGCAAGGTCTATGATTTCCGGCAGGATCGCGTGCTGAGCTTCCGCGCGCCCGCTTGACCCTGCTCGATCGAGAGTGCGCGAACCTCATGCTCGCTCGCATCATCCATTTGACGTAAGGATCACTCAAAGTTATTCTTGCTGAGGATATATTCGACATTCGGCCTGCTGCGGAGCCAAGGCGCTCCCGCCGATCGTTTCGACAGAGACTTTATCCTGACGCGGCGACTGACCCCCGCCGCGAGACTGCGTCAAGATATTCATCTCGAAACGCTTTACCTTGTCGTTGCACGGCAAGTCGACGGACCGTCCGACGCACCGGTCATGTGCCGCACATCGCATTCGGATCGGTGCAAGCGCCGCAATCGAATCTCCCGAAAAAGACGAAGAAATGACACTTGACAAGTGTTATAATTCATCATAAGCAGAATCTGCCTCCAAGAACAGGCCGGACGGACCTTACCCGTCCGCCCGGCCTCAAGCGCTCTCCTGTGCGATGATCCTGCCGAGGCTCCCCGCAATCCTGGACTGCCGCGCCGGTCACACGCCCGGAAGCAGGCCTCGCGCAGATGCTAAAGAGATGCATGCCGCGGTGTCGGGCATCCCGCATCCGTCGCGAGCCGTGACGGACGGAGGCTCGCCGGTCCACCTCACGAGCGGGACGGGAGGGCCGGGATTCGAGCGCCGTGACACGAAACGGCAATCTCCCGAACCCGTGTGGTGCCGTCGGTGGCCCGAGCCGTCGATCAGCGGCGGAGCGGTGCAGCGAGATCGAACAGGTCGTCCGCAGCATTTGACGCGTGGCGCGATGTCGAGCGTCGAACCCGATGCTCGACCAGCTCGCTTCCCGCGGATACGGCTTCGGCATGTCGTGGGCTCGAGGCCCGACCCTGCGAAAAGGTCAGCAGCACCCATGCTGCCAGATCCAGGCGAGATCGACGACCTTCTCGCGCACATCGGCATCATAGGGTTGCGGCCTAACCCTGACCAGGTTGGTGATGCCGCGAATGCCGGCGATGTCATGAAGGACCGCTTCCGCCGCGAGCCGTTGATAGCGCCAATCGACCCACCCGATCAGGGTGACACGCCCGTTCAGAACCTTCACGTCGATCCTGTCCTCGGGCACCTGCACGCTCCATTCGAAGCGTTCCATCACAGCGCGAGCGATCTCGTTGTCGGTGGGCTCGAACATATGGGGCAGCGGCGTCTCGAGCTGGTGCGAAGCTACCATCGTGCACTCGTGCGAATCTCGGGAGTTTCGATCGTTGTTCGGGCTCACATTGCACCAACCGAGAGCGTCTGATTTGATCTTGGTCCATTCCTTGAAAAAAAATCGTAATGAGGCTCGGTTGCGTCAATGGGCAGCGAAATACCTGCTCGCCTGTCGCGCGCCGTTCGCGCACTGCCCGGCGCCGGCCTCGACCGGCCGGGAGAATCCGCTTGCGTCGAAATGACACAGGCCGTAATGTCGACACCATCACCGTGGCCGAAGATGGCCGAGGGTTCGGATCATGCTCGTGGAGAGCGCCATGATGAGCTTGCCCCAATGCGCTGCTGCCGCCGGGCTCTCGTCGCACGAGGTGATCCTGGGCGTGACACCATCCGCCCGGCACGAGGCCCTGCTGCGGAGCTATGCCTCGATCACGAGCCTGAGCCGAACGGCGCTCTGTGGCTTGGTCGTGAACGACCTGCGCAATTTCCTCGATCTCGGGGCGACGCGGCAGGCCGGGGATCGCTTGATCGTGCTGCGACGCCTTCTTTCGGAAGATCGAGACGCGCGACCGGCCGCATCATCGCCGGAACGAACGGGAGCGCTCGAGGCAAAAGGGGTCAGGGGCTGGCGTCCGGCTCCGCACTCCGAACGCGACCAGCGGCGATCGCGAACTGGCGCGGCGGCATGATCGGCGGCAAGACCTCGTCTCGGCAATCCCGTGCCCGTTCCCATCCGGTGCCCCGCGCTCAGTTCTCGGCGCAGACGAGCCGCATCTCCTTCCGGCTCACCCCATAGCCTTCGTCGAGCGCGATCTCGCGGCGGACGCAGCCGTTGCCGAGGCTCGTTTCGGCGCGCAGGCCTGCGTCGGCCGCTTCCGGAGTGACCGTATAGGCGGCGAACAAGACGCCGAGGCTCACCAGCAAGCCGATGATCGAAACCGCTTTGCTCATCATGATCGCCTGGTCCGTAAATCTCGCCGCGCGGCGGCGCGGCCTCTGTTGCTGACTAGGCGATGCCGGCGCGGCGCACTAGTGCAGCCGCGCAACAGGTCGCGCGAAACGTCGCGAAGCGCCGAAGCCGGAGCATCTGTGGACCCGAACGCAACGGCCCTTGCGCGCGTCCGAGGCGATCGCTAGAGCGTCTTGCAGCGAACCGGAGACCGGTTTGTGTCGCGAAAATGCGAGAAATCAACACTGTAGAGCAGGTTTCCGGATCGGACGCCGCTCTGGCGATCGCCCCATGGGAAAAAGACACTCGCCGCCGCCCGCACCGTCCGGGAGCACCGAGCTCGTCAATCTTCGCGACGCGCTCGAGGAACGCTACCTCTCCTACGCGCTCTCGACGATCACGGGCCGCGCCCTGCCCGACGCCCGAGACGGGCTGAAGCCGGTGCATCGGCGCATCCTCTACGGGATGCAGGTACTCCGGCTCGACCCGGGCACGGCCTTCAAGAAATGCGCGAAGATCGTCGGCGACGTGATGGGCTCGTTCCATCCCCACGGCGACCAGGCGATCTACGAGGCGCTCGTGCGCCTCGCGCAGGATTTCTCCTCGCGCTATCCGCTCGTCGACGGGCAAGGCAACTTCGGCAATATCGACGGCGACGCGGCGGCCGCCTATCGCTACACGGAAGCGCGCATGACCGATATCGCGCGCCTCCTGCTCGAGGGGATCGGCGAGGACGCGATCGATTTCCGCGAGAACTACTCAGGAGACCAGCAGGAGCCGATCGTCCTGCCTGCGGCGCTGCCGAACCTGCTCGCCAATGGCGCGCAGGGGATCGCCGTCGGCATGGCGACCTCGATCCCGCCCCACAACCTCGCCGAGCTCTGCGACGCCGCGCTCCACATGATCCAGCATCCGAGAGCTTCGACCGACGACCTCCTGGCCATCGTGCCCGGCCCCGACTTCCCGACCGGCGGCATCATCGTCGAGCCGAAGGACTCGATCGCCGAGGCCTACCGGACCGGCCGCGGCTCGTTCCGGCTGCGCGCGGGCTGGTCGAGGGAGGAGGCCGGCCGCGGCACCTGGAGCGTGGTCGTCAGCGAGATCCCCTACATGGTGCAGAAGTCGCGGCTGATCGAGAAGATCGCCGAGCTTCTCGCCGAGAAGAAGCTGCCGCTCGTCGGCGACATCCGCGACGAATCCGCCGAGGACGTGCGTATCGTCGTCGAGCCGCGCGCCCGCACGGTCGATCCCGAGATGATGATGGCGCAGCTCTTCCGCCTCACCGAGCTCGAGGTGCGCTTTCCGCTCAACATGAACGTGCTCGTCGATGGTGTGGTGCCGCGCGTGGTCTCGCTCGACGAGGCGCTGCGCCAATGGCTCGACCATCGCCGCGAGGTGCTGCTGCGCCGCTCGCGCCACAGGCTCGCCGAGATCATCCGCCGGCTCGAGCTCGTCGCCGGCATGCTGATCGTCTTCCTCCACCTCGACGAGGTGATCCGCATCATCCGCGAGGAGGACGAGCCGAAGGAAATGCTCGTTGCGACCTTCGACCTCACCGAGTTGCAGGTGAACTACATCCTCGACACGCGGCTGCGCAGCTTGCGCCGGCTCGAGGAGATGGAGCTGCGCAAGGAGAACGACGAGCTGCTCGAGGAGAAAGGCGAGATCGAGCGGCTGCTCGGCGATGTTGCGCAGCAATGGAAGACGGTCGCCGCGCAGATCCGCGAGCTCAAGAAAAAATACGGCCCGCAGACCAAGCTCGGGCGACGTCGGACGAGCTTCGCGTCGGCGCCGGTCATCGCCGACAGCGATCTCGCGGAAGCGATGATCGAGCGCGAGCCGGTCACGATCGTGGTCTCCGAGAAGGGTTGGATCCGCGCGTTGAAGGGTCAGGTCGCCGATCTTACGGGCCTCCAGTTCAAGGGCGACGACCGGCTGGACGTTTCCTTCTTCGCCGAGACCACGTCGAAGATCCTCGTGCTCTCGAGCGACGGCAAGATCTTCACGCTCGATGTCGGGAAATTGCCGGGCGGGCGCGGCAACGGCGAGCCGCTACGCCTCATGGCCGATATCGAGGAAGGCGCGGCGATTCGGGCGGTGTTTCCCTATGTGCCCGGCACGCGGATGCTGGTCGCGTCGAGCGACGGGCGCGGCTTCGTCGCCGGCCAGGACGAGATGATCGGGGGCACCCGCAAGGGCAAGCTCCTGTTGAATGTGGATGCGCCCGCGATCGCCGCATTGTGTGTGGTGGCCGACGGCGACCACGTGGCGGTCGTGGGCGAGAACCACAAGCTGCTCGTATTTCCGCTCTCGCAGGTGCCGGAGATGGCGCGCGGCAAAGGCGTTCGCCTGCAGAAATATCGCGAGGGCGGGATTTCCGACGCCAAGGTGCTTCGGGTCGCCGACGGTCTGTCCTGGAAGGATCCCGCGGGCCGGAACTTCAGCCTTGGCGGTGCGGAGCTTTCCGAATGGATCGGCGACCGCGGCGAGGCCGGACGCCCGGCGCCACGGGGGTTCCCGAAGAGCAACAAGTTCGTGTAAATACCGAGAAGGCGCCCGTAGCTCAGCTGGATAGAGCACTAGACTTCGAATCTAGGGGTCGGGAGTTCGAATCTCTCCGGGCGCGCCATTTCAGAACAGAACTCTGAACACCGACTGCGACCGATTTCCCGCCTGAGGCGGCGACCAGGGTACGCAGTAGTTCGGACTTCGATCCCATGATCCGGACCCCGGTGTCCGCGACCTCGACGCGCTGGGCCAGGGCGCGGAGGTGGTCGCGGCGGTAACCGCCGCCGTCCAGCCGGATGCGGTCGGCGAGCGTTCCTTGCGAGGTCCGGCCATTGTGTCAGAATCACCGAATGAAGACGTTGAAAGAATAGCGTTTTTACGCTCGAAGCCTCCGCGTGCCGTGGCGTAAAAATACTTGCGCGCGGCGGCGCGGGGCGGAAATGGCGTAGGGCGGAGGCGGCAAAACTCAAGGGGACAGCAGGCTCAACGCCGTCGTCACCGGCAGATAGAGGATGCGCGGCCGCAAGATCAAAGTCGCGCAGCCGAAGGCCTCATAGAACGCCACCGCATGGTCGTAGATGCCGCCGGCGAAAATGGCGTGCGACTCGATCGGCGCGGTCGCCACGGTCTTGATCGCGTCGAACTGCAGGGCTTCTCCGAGCCCCTGTCCAGCGTAGTCACTATGCTGCCCAAGCCAACCGATCAGCACGGCCGGGACGGTCGGATAGCTCGACGCCTTCGCCGCTGGCGCAGCGTTGTGCCTTGACGTGGGAGCTGTCCAGGGCAACCTCGGCCGGAGGCTCGGATGCTGCCGCGACGACCTCGAAGATCGTCTGCCAGATGGCGCGGCCGCTTCACCGGGCGAAGCGATCGTAGATCGTCTTCGCGGGACCGTATTCTTTCGGGCACTCGACCCAGCGGCAACCGATCTTCACGACATGCATGATGCCGCTGAGGATGCGGCGGTCATCGCAGCCTTGCGGCCCGGGTTGGTTCGTCGGCAAAAGCAGCTCGAGCTGGCCACTTGCTCATCCGCCACGGCTACACGGATCTTTTCGTGCGACGACGGAGTCCGAGCTCGAAACCCGGGCGTCACTTCCGGCCAAGGCGGCGCTAGCGGGCCCAATGCTTCGCAGGGCTCGAAACCCCGCGCGCCACGCGATCTCGCAGGCTCGACTCGTTTCGAGCAAACGAGGCGAAGCAGTGCTCGGCGTTCCCGCAATCGACCGTTACCGATTGATCTCGGCGCCGGAGTCTGGAAGAAGCGGAGCGCGCCGGCACCCGCGCGCCGATTCGTCTTGTCCAAGCCCGGGAAATCAGCTCATGGCCTCCGCCTGTACCGAAGGTCTCGATACGGGATTCGTCGCGCTCGGCTATGCCAAGGTCGCCGTCCTCGGCGTCGTCCAGGGCCTGACGGAGCTCCTGCCCATCTCCTCGACCGCGCATATGCGGATCGTTCCGGCCTTGCTCGGCTGGCAGGATCCGGGATCGGCCTTCTCGGCCGCGATGCAGCTCGCCGCGGTGGCCGCGGTCATCAGCTATTTCTGGTCCGACGTGCGCGGCCTGGCCTTCGGCTCGATCCGTGCCGCGATCCGACGCGATTTCGGCGATTGGAACTTCCGATTCGCGTCCTGGCTCGTCCTCGGGACGCTGCCGATCGTCGCCGCGGGGCTCTTGCTGGCTCCGGTCCTCAACGCCTGCGGCTCTCCGCTGCGCACGCTGACCGTGATCGGGGTGTCCTGCATCACCATGTCCGCCCTGCTCGCGCTCGCGGAGATCTATTCGAGGCACAAGCGCACCTTGCACCATGCGACCTTGCGCGACGCACTGATCATCGGGCTCGCCCAGGTCGGCGCCTTGATCCCGGGCATCTCCCGCTCGGGCTCGACCTTGACCGCGGCCTTGTTCCTGGATTTCCGGCGCGAAGAGGCCGCTCGCTTCGCCTTCCTGCTCGGCCTCCCCGCGATCACCGCCGCGGGCATCAAGGAATTGTGGGAGCTGCACTACGTGAGCCTCGACGCCCACGGCTGGTCGATCCTCTTGTTCGGGCTCGTGATCGCGTCGATCTCCGCCTTTGCCGCGATCTGGGGCTTGCTGCGTATCCTCGAGCGCTTCTCGGCCTGGCCCTTCGTCGTCTATCGCGGCGCGATGGGGGTCTTCCTGCTCGTCGCGGTCTATCTCGGCTGGCTGGCGAACTGAGGCGGCGAACGGCGGCTTCAGTCGCTGCCTTCGCGGCGATAGCGCTCGTTCGCGAGAAGCGAGGTCGCGTCGGGCCATTCCGCGTCCTTGCCGAAGTCGTTGCCGGAACCGATCGCGAGCAGGTCGACGAGGCGGCTCCTCGCCCGATTGACGCGGCTCTTCATGGTGCCGACGGCGCAGCCGCAGACGCCCGCCGCCTCCTCGTAGGACAGCCCGGAGGCGCCGATCAGGATCAGGGCCTCGCGCTGATCGGTCGGCAATTTCTGCAAGGCGTCGCGGAAGTCGAGCAGATCCATATGACCGTCCTGAGCCGGGACGGTCGCGAGCCGGCCCGCGATGGATCCGTCCGGATCCGCGACCTCCCGCCGCCGCTTGCGGTATTCCGAGTAGTAGATATTGCGCAGGATCGTGAAGAGCCAGGCCCTGAGGTTGGTGCCCTCGACGAAGGAATCGAGGTTGCTCCAAGCCTTGACGAGGGTTTCCTGGACGAGATCGTCGGCGCGGTCGAGGTTGCCGCAGAGCGAGACGGCGAAAGCGCGCAGGTTGGGGATGACGGCGAGCAGGTCCGCTGTCATCCGAGTGCTCGTCTCCGGTGCGGGCGCAGTTGACGCGGATGTCCCGGCGGCCGCCAGCGCGTCGTCCGTTATGCTCACGTGCCGTCCTTCTTCGCTCGAGCAAAGGACGCTCCGGGCGCGCTCTCGAGCTGGCGCAAGAGCTCGAGAAAGCGTTCCGGCACGGGCTGCACCAGCACGTCGTCGTAGACGCTCCGCAACCGGGCCCCGATCTGGTCTGCGAGGTCCGGCTTCAGAGATGGGTATCGCGACCGTTCCGCGCCAGGGACACCTGCAAAGCTCTTCTCCCGACCTTCCGTGCGCCTTTCCTGCACGGCGGCTCCGAGGACGCCGCTCGTGCCCTTCTCGACTTGTCCTCGGTTGAGCTTCGACGCTTGTGTGACTCGACTCCCGCCATTGCTTCGGTTGTCGTCGCTTGCCATGATACCCCCTCGGTCGGATCACCTCACGGCGAGCCTCTGGTTCTTCACGCCTAGAGCCGCTGTCCGATCCGGCCGGATCGGGCAGCGCTCGCGCCGTTCGCCGCGCGCCGACCCGGCACCTTGAAATGGCTCGGTCATGATATAAGATCGGCCGCGAAAACGTCTTTGAACGTTCGGCATCCGGCAAAGTTCCTGCCGCCTCGGGTGCGACCGCCCGGAACCCGCGCCCGTTCGGGCCGTTTCCTCGATCGGTCGGCCAGGAGGACCTCATCAATGTCCATCTCGCAGGAGATCTCTGCCTACGTCCCCTATCTCCGCCGTTTCGCACGGGCCTTGACCGGCACGCAAGCCGGAGGTGACGCTTACGTGCTGGCCACGCTGGAGACGATCGTCGGAGACCCGACGGCGATCCGCCCGGACGAGAACGTCCGCACCAGCCTCTACCGCTTGTTCCTCGAGGTCTGGGGATCGCTGCCGGTCAACGGCCACGTGGACCAGATCGAGCTCAGCGGCGACGAGGTCGGCGCGCGGCGCAACCTCGACGCCATCACCTTGCGCCCGCGCATTGCGTTCTTGCTGAGCTCGCTCGAAGGGTTCGAGACCTCCGAGGTCGCCGCGACCCTCGGATGCACGGTCTCCGAGGCGACCGACTTGATCGATGCCGCCGGCAAGGAGATCGCCGACCAGATCAGGACCGACGTCCTGATTATCGAGGACGAGCCCTTCATCGCGCTCGATCTGCAGACGCTGGTCGAGGAGCAAGGCCACCGTGTCACCGCGGTCGCGCGGACCCACCGGGAAGCCGTGGAGGCGGTCGAGCGCGAGCGCCCGGGCTTGATCCTCGCCGATATCCAGCTCGCCGATGGGAGCTCCGGCCTCGATGCGGTGAACCAGATTCTCGGGGCCTTCTCGGTCCCGGTCGTCTTCATCACCGCCTATCCCGAGCGCTTCCTCACGGGAACGCCGCCGGAGCCGGCCTTCCTCATCACCAAGCCGTTCGGGGTGGACAGCCTGAAGGCCGTCATTTCCCAGGCACTGTTCTTCGATCGCGCGGCGCATCGCAAGGACGAGGCCCGAAGAGATCAAGTGGTCGTCTGAGCGCGAGGCTTGTAGCGGGTCCGAGCGAAAGAGCCGACCGCGACGCCGACGACCATCGAAAGGCCGACGAGCATCCATGGCCGCATTTCCTTGGCGGCCATGACTGCTGCCGCAAGCGCGACACGCTCGCGTTCCATGCCCTGCTCACGGAGCAGATCGAGCACCGGCAGAGCGAGGCGCTCGAGCGAGCGGCCGAGTTCGGACTCCCGACCTCCCGACGCTGCTGCGTCCGAGCGCGCAGTCTCGAGCGGGGCGATCGCCGCCATGCGGGCGCCCTCCTCCATGGAGGTCTGCATCGCTGTCGAGCTCCGCGCCGGCGACCGCAGGAACACCGCAACCGCAAAGCCGGCAGCAACGACAAGATACAGCCCGCCGACCGCGAGCATGGCCTCGAGCCCACCGAATACGCGCTCGACGGTCGTATAGAGGGCCGAGGTCAGGAACACCGCGGCGGCAGCTGCGCTGACGATCGCTAGAGCCGAAAGCGCTGCCGTCACTATGAGCCGCCCGCCGATCTGGGCGATCGGCGCTGTGGCATCCTCCGCAATCCCTTCGATGAGAGATTTCACCGCCATTGCGCTACCTTGCCGTTCGGGTGAACAGGCCGACCAGCAGTCCGGCGACAAGTGCGATCATGACGGCCGACAAGGGATTGCGCTCGATCGAGGCTTCGATCTCGCTGGCCGCGGATTTGACGCGGTACTGCGCATCGCTGGCGGTATCGCTGACCTTCTGGCGCGCTTGATCTACACTATCCGCCACCGTGGTCGCCGCCGACGAGGCCTGGTTACGTACGAGATCGGTTATCGAGGATGTCAATTTCGCGACATCATCGCGCAGCGACGCCAATTCCTCGCCGAAGTCGCTGATGCTCTGGTATACCTTGTCCGTGGTCATTCGCCGACTCCTGGTTGTCGCGGTGTGTGGGTAGGTGCGCTCCACCGGTATCTACGTGTGTGTTCCACTCGATCTCGAGCATCGAGCCTCGGGCGCGCGAACCCCGACGGACGGGGCTCATATCGTCCCTCGTGTCAAGAGCATGACGACGAGGAGGACGAGGAGGATTCCCAAAATGCCCGAAGGGCCGTAGCCCAACCACGGCTGTATGGCCACGCCGGAAACGCACCCACAAGCATCAGCAAGACGAGAACGAGCAGCAAGGTTCCGGTGTGACTGTATCTCTCCACCATGGTTTATCGTGGCGCTGGTAACTCGGTGGATCTCGGATGGTTCCCGGGCTTCGATATGCACGTCGTCGAGCCGACTCGAGCTTCGGCCTCTCGGTGATTCATTCGCGCAGGTCACGTCGGATTGCGTCGTCGCGACCTCGCGGCGCGAGCCGAATGCCGGGTCCTCTCGCGCCGACTCGGGCGCGGGTCGGCGGCGGCGGTGAACGAGGCTCGCCCGGCGCCGGCAGGTCGGAGTCCGGACGCGCGCCGGCATCACCCCGCTTTGCGGCAAAGCCGCAGCGTGGTAGCCTCCGCATATGCAAGGATTCCGGCGCGCTTCAGCATCCGCACGTGTCGCCTTCGCGCTCGTCGCGACCTGCGGCTTGCTGTTGCAGGCCGCCTCGGGCAGAGCGCCGTCGCTGCTTTTCCTCACGGAAGCCGCGATCACCTGCACGACGGACCGCGCGGGCGGAGATCTTCCTGCCTCCCCGCATCCCGCGCACGACTGCGGTTGCTGCATCATAGGCTGCGCGTCGAGCTGCTGCGGCATTCCAGCCTCGGCGCCGGACGACATCGCACGCCGCTTCGGCGAGACGATTGCCTGGGTACCGGCGCTTTGCAACGAGCTGCATTTTCCTGCCGCGGTCCATTTCACCGCACGAGGCCCGCCACAAGCCTAAGACGGATGCGGGCACGCGGCTCGACCGGGGCGATCCTCTTGTCCGGTGCAGGCAAAGGAGTCGGCGATCTCGGCCGGCGCGATCTCGCGGTGCGCCGTGATCCCGGAGTCGCGCCTGCCGGCACGCGATCCCGCCGACCGCATCTTTGCGCCATCCGCCGCGCGTCGCCACCGCGCTTCGTCAACGAGTTCATTCCTATCGCGAGAGGTCGCGCGCCGCCGCCGTGGCGCCCGCCTCGAATCCCGAGGTTTTCATGCTCGACACGATCGATATCCCCACGCGGAGCCGGCCGGAGCCGGTCCGCCAGCCGGACATCTTCCCCCCGGTCGCTAAACGGAGAACCTTCACGCCCGAGGAGAAAGCCCGCCTCGTCGCCGAGAGCTTGGCGAGCCACGAGTCTGTCTGCGCCTTCGCGCGACGCCACCACATTGCGGCGTCGCAGCTCTTCGCCTGGCGCAAGATCGCACGCCAGGGCGGAGGCACCGCGCTCCCCGCGACCGTGCCGGCACCGCACCGTCACGACGCCCAATCCGGACGCCGCGCAACTTCCGATGCGACCGCGAGGAATGCAGGCACGGAGGAGATGCATCATCGCATTTTCGTGACGCACGCCGACAGCCTATGCTCGGGCGCGTGGCCCGAGGCGCCGGCAAGGTGCGCCGCTCGGATCGAGATCGCGATCGGCTCGGCCGTCGTGCGTGTGCCGAGCGGTATCGACCGAGCCACCCTGAAGCTCGTTCTCGACACATTGCGCGAGGCGTGAGGAGCAGCCGGTCGTCGAGACCTCGAGCTCGCAGCGAGCCGACGGGGAACGAGCCGGGCCCGGAGTGTGGGCACTCCCCTTCCATTCGGGTTCGTCCGCGCAAAATTCCCCGAAATGGAGTATCATTCAAAGAAACCGTACCGCTCGTCCGCAAATTCCGCATGTGGCGGCGGTGCTCGGCCGGGCCGTGCGAACGAGCGGACCGGGTTCGCGGATTTCGCCGAGCGTCACCGCCTGTCGCGCCTCTCCCTTCCGTCGGCATCGGGGTCCGCTGCTCCCGCGCGACGGTCGGAGTCGGCACGACGCGGCGGGAGCGAGTGGGAGATCGAGGGATGAGGACGGTCGATGTTTCGGCGCTCGGGCGCGAGGTCTCGGCCCTGGGCTTCGGATGTGGCCAGCTCGGGTCCTGGATATCGGAGGCACGCGGACGGCGCGCGCTGGACCATGCATTCGAGCGCGGTGTCACCTGGTACGATGTCGCGCCGTTCTACGGCGACGGCGAAGCCGAGAACGTGCTCGGGCGTTTCGCCTTGGGACGCCGCGACCGGATCGTCATCTGCACCAAGATCGGCGGCGTCCGCCCCCGTTCATCCGCGTTCAGGCGTATCCTTCGGCCGCTGGCGCGAGGCGCGCTGTCCTTGCTGCCGATCCTCGGGGGCAGCGAAGGCCCGACGATGCGCGGCCCGACGAGGACGCGGACCTTGGACGCCGACCGGCTCGAGGCCTCCGTCGTCGAGAGCCTGCGGCGATTGCGGACGGACTGCGTAGATGTTCTCGCGCTCCACGATCCGAGCCCGGAGGACTGCTCGGATCCGGCGCTGATCGCCGCGCTGACCCGCATGATAGACAAGGGCTATGCCCGCAGCCTCGCCGTCGACGGATCGCCCGAGGCCGTCGAGGCTGCGATCCGAGCCTCGGCACCCTTCCCCATCTTCCAGCTCCGCCACAGCATGTTCGATCCCGCGATCGAGAGCTTGAACATCGATCCCGGCGAGCGCTCGTCGCGCTTCCTCGTTCATTACGGCGTGTTCGGCCTGGCGGTCCTCGAACGCCTCGCCCGGCTCCTCGTCGGAGACGGCGGGCGCCTCGCCTCGTTGGCATCGCAGCTCGGCTACGGCCCGCCCTTCATGACGAGCGAGCTGCTCCTCGACCATGCCTTCGCCAGCAATCCGAAGGGGGTCGTGCTGGTGTCCATGTTCGATTCATCCCATATCGACCGAAATTGCACGCGCGCGGCGAGAAAGCCTCGCACGGACGTGATTCCCTTCGTCGAGAAGTTCATTCTCACGGCCTTGGCCAAGGCCGGCTGACGAGGCGAGATCACGATGAATTCGGATCGAACCGATCCAAATTCATGAACGTGATCGATTCTCAAGACTGAGCGGGATGCGGGCGGAAAACCGGTATCCACTTTTCCTCATCCCGCGCTGGACGCGGACGCTCGGCATTCGGGCTCTGGCCATCGGGGCTTGCAGCCAATATTTCCATCGGTGCGGGGTGGGGCCTGCGCTATGCTCTTGCGGAAAAGCGGTACGATCTCGAGAGGGTTTCGATCATGAGCTTCGAGCTTGCGGCCCGCGCGGCGTCCCCCGCACGGGAGGTTGCCTGCCGGGACGGCGGGCTTTCGGCCGACGACCGCGACGCGCTCCTGCGCGCCGTCGGAGAGCTCGAGCGCCATAGCTTCGCCTCACGGCTCACCGCCTTGGTGCGCCGCGAGGTCGGCATCATCCGCTGGCCGATTCCCTCGCATATCTCGCAAATGGCGAGCCGGGTGGCCGGCCCGGCCCTCGAAGCCTCCTTGAACGTCGCGCTCCGGAGCCTGGCCCGGCAGCCGCTACGAGATCGTCGTGGGTTCCACAAAGGCATCGCCGCGCTGGCCGGAGGTGCCGGCGGGGCCTTCGGCCTGTCGAGCCTTCTCGTCGAGCTCCCCTTCACGACGACGATCATGCTCCGCTCGATCGCCGATATCGCCCGCAACGAGGGCGAGGACCTCGGCGACCCCGCGACCATGCTGGCCTGCCTCGCCGTCTTCGGCCTCGGCGGCGGACGCGCGGCGCCCGCAGCCGCGGTCGGGCTCGAGGACGAGGCAATCCTCGACGCCGGATATTTCGCGATCCGGGCCCTGCTGGCGACGACCGTCGGCGAGGCCGCGCGGTTCTATCTCGGCCGCGGCTCGGCGACCGAAGCTTCGTCGTTCCTCGCGCGCTATCTCGCGATGATCTCGGCGCGGTTCGGTGCGGCGGTGTCCCAGAAGCTCGCCGCCCAGGCGATCCCCGTCATCGGTGCCGCCACGGGCGCTGCCATCAACTACGCCTTCGTCGATCATTTCCAGACCGTCGCGCACGGCCATTTCACGATCCTGCGGCTCGAGCGGCGCTATGGCGCTCCCCTCGTGCGCGAGGAATACGAGCGGATCTTGCGCGGTGCCTGAAGGCTGCTCCGGCGGGCAATCGCCTCGGGAGCTCCGCAGGATCGTTCGGGTGCGTTGCACCCCCTTCCGAGAAATCTCGGGGTCCCGGCGGCGAACTCTTCGGCGATCTCGCGCGTTAGCAGAGCCGAGGCTGCACGCGCACGGCCGGGCCTCGTGAGCCGGCGCACTGCGGTCGTCCCGAACACACCGATGAGTCGAGAGCGTTTCTTCATGCCGATCTGGAGCCTTCATGCCTGCAGCCGCGCGAGTTAGCCCGATGCGTCTCGAACCTTTCGCCTCGTTCGGACGAGCCCCGGCCTTTCGGAGCGGCTCTGCCGTGCTCGCCGTCTCTCTGCTCGCGATCCTGGCCGCCCCCGCGCCGGCGCACGCGGATTTCTTCGATTTCCTGTTCAACCCGAAGTCGCCGCTCTGGGCTCCCTTCAGGCAGGAACCCGAGCAACCGGTCCAGCGGGCCGCTCCGGTGCAGAAGAAGAAGGCGCTTCGCCCGGCTGCCCGCAAGCTCCATCTCGCCGAGCGCTCCCGCCCCTCCGGCCTGCCGCTGGCCTCGCGGGATTTCATGGACGACAGCAGCCTTCGCGGCGGCGACGCGGTCATGACGCCGAACGGGATCCGGATTTTCACCGGGCCGCGCGGCAATCGCCATACGCCCGAGAATTTCGCGCGCCTCAGCGAGGTCAAAGGGCTCGGCAAGCAGGAGCGCGCCGCGCTCGCGGCGCTCGATGCTCGCGGCACCGGCGCGGCCCGCGCCGAGCCCGCGCGAAGCCTCGTCACGGGACGCTCGGCAGCCGCGCAAGAGGACGGCGGCCTCCTCATCACCGACCCGAAGGGCCGTACCATCCGCTACGTCGGCCCCTAGATCACGATGATCTTGGATCGACTCGATCCAAGGTCATGAAACGTGATCGAGTCCAAAAGTTCAGAGCGGGATAGGTAGATAAGTTTACGCAATCTGCGTAAACGCGATTGCGCCGGAAAACCGGTGTCCACTTTTCCTCGTCCCGCTCTCGAGCAAGTTCCAGCGAGTTGGATCCCACTTCGCGTCGCGGAACTGCGCCGAATCAATAACGCCGAATCAATAATATAGAGTCGGTTTCCGATTCGGCCGGATCGGAAACCGCTGTGAGCCCGCGCACCGAGGCGGCGGGCGCGATCAGGCTCGGGGGGTGCGATCCTCCGCCTCCTCGAGGCTCTCCAGCGCGCGGAGGACCTCTGCGGCCAGCGTGCGGGTGATCCGCGCCTTGCGCGACAAGGCGCGGCGATCGATCTCCTCGACGAAGCGCCGCGCGGCATCGAGCGAGCGGCCGAGCCGCAGGGCGGCATAGTCGACGAGCCGCGTATCGACCACGAGCTGGCGCTCGACGAGGAGCTTGACGAGCACTGCCCGCATCAAGGCGTCGTCCGGGTGGCCGATCTCGGCACGCGGCGCGAGACGCAGCCTCGAGACGAGATCGGCGAGAGCGAGGCCCCAAGCCTCGGGCGGGGTGCGGGCCGTGAGAAGCAGCCCGGGGCCGCGCTCACGCACGAGGTTGAGAAGATGGAACAAGGGAGCCTGCACGAGAGCGGGACGAGGAAGGGCAGACACCGGCCCTCCGCCCACATCCCGCTCTACGCTCTCGGACTCGATCACGTTCATGCGTTTCAATCGATTCGATCCAAACGCGTCCTGATCCAGGCCCGCCCGGTCGAGATCCTCGATGAGCAGTGGCGTCGCTGCGAAAGCATCGAGATCGGCCGCGGCGAGCCCGGTGGCCGACACACGGCGGGCACCGGCCTTCGCTGCCCAGATGGCGCCGAGATGGCTCTTTCCGGATCCCGGCGGACCGATCAAGAGTAGGACGGGATCCGGCCAGTCCGGCCAGGTCTCCACGAGCGCATAGGCGCGCTCGTTCGATCCCGAGACGAGAAAGTCCTCTGGATCGAAGCTTGGCCCCGGCGCGAGGTCGAGGGCGAGCTGCCGCGGATGCGGGACGGCCTCGGGCGCGTCCTCGGCAGGCGGGTCGGCCATCGCAGCCATCCTATCCGTGGGGCAGGCTTTCCTCGCCGACACCTCGATAGAGCTTGCTTTCACGGTAGCGCGACACCGCGAAGCGCAGCACCACCCCCGTGGCGGCCGCAAGGGGCACCGCCACGATGAGACCGGTGAATCCGAACATGCTGCCGAACGCGAGCAGCGCGAAGATCAGCCAGACCGGGTGAAGCCCGACGGAATCGCCGACGAGCTTCGGAGACAGGATATTGCCCTCGAGGAACTGGCCGGTCAGGAAGACGCCGAGCGCCATGGCGAGCAGGTTCCAGCTCGGCCAGCCCTGGACGATCGCGATCGCCGAGGAGAGGACGAGCGCGGTCAGGGACCCGATATAGGGGATGAAGCTCAGGAGCCCCGCCGAGATTCCGATCAACAGTCCGAAATTCAGCCCGATCAACGAAAGCCCGGTCCCGTACCAGAAGCCGAGAAACAGGCAGACGAGCGACTGGCCGCGGAGGAAGCCCGCGAGCGCGGCATCGATCTCGCGCGCGAGCATGCGCACCGTCTCGCGATGGCGCAACGGCACGAGGTTGTCGATGGTCACGACGAGCTTGTCCCAGTCGAGCAGCATGTAGAAGCCGACGACCGGGGTCACGAAGAGGAGCGACATCAGGCCGACGAGCGCCGTCCCGTTGGTCCAGACCGATCTCAGGAGGGAGGCCGCCCATTGCGTCGCCTGGCCGAGGAGATCGCTCGTCGAGCTGCGGATATCCGTCGGCGTCGGCAGCTCGAGGCCGAGCTTCTCGGACAGGAAGGCGCCGTATTCTTGCGAGACCTGCCGGCTGACCTGGGAGATCAGCTCCTGCAACGTGGCGACATAGGCCGGCAGCGCCTCGATGAACATCGTGAGCTGGCGGCCGAGGATCGGCGCGACGAGGACGAAGACGAGGATGAACCCCAGCATGAAGGTGCCCATGATCACGAGCGTGGCGGCGAGCCGCCCGAGCCCGAGCTTCTCCAGCCGGTCCGCGACGGGATCGAGGAGGTAGCCGAGCGCGAGCCCGGCCATGAACGGCAGGAGGACGCCGCTGAACAGCCAGAGCATCAGGACGAAGAACAGGAAGGACCCGCCCCAGAACGCGATCTGCCATTGGACCCGCATCGCCCACACCTTTCGCGACAGCTGCTCGGCGTGCAGCTCGCCATCCTCGCGCGTCGCATTCTCGCGACACCAACCGCGATCCCCTCGCCGGAAGAATGCTCCAGGCGTCGCGCTGTCGTGCACTTCGCGCGAACCTTCACAGGCTCATGTGCCGGACCCATTGCGCGAAATAGGCGCCCATCGAAACGAACGTCAGCGTCGCGACACCATAGGCACCGATGTCGAACCACATGCCGACCGGAATCTCGAAGGCCTTGACGGCGATGACCGCCGCCGCGAAGCCGATCTGCGCCGCGGTATTCAGCTTCGAGACGAGGATCGGACGCACGGCCATCGGCTTGTCGAGGAACCAGGAGACCATGAAGGCCCCGATGATCATCAGGTCGCGGGAGACGACGAGGATGGTGAGCCAAGGCGGCACCGCACCGACGATCGCGAGCGCCACATAGATCGAGACCAAGAGAGCCTTGTCGGCGAGCGGATCGAGATAGGCGCCGAGAACGGTCTTGAGATCGAAGGTCTTGGCGATCCAGCCGTCGAGCGCGTCAGAGAGTCCCGCGATCACGAAGAAAACGAAGACCTCCGTCCAGCGCTCCGCCGTGATCATCGCGACGATCACCGGCACGAGTGCCAGGCGGCCGAGCGTGATCAGGTTCGGGATGCTGCCGTAATGGAATACGTTCATGCCGCGACGGGACTGGATGCGCGACGGTGCCGCTCGACGCGTGTCACCTTATCACGAGGGTTGCTTCGAAGCTAATTCGCGGGCAGATCGCGCGCGGAAGGCGGACGCGACGGGGCCGGGAAGCTCGTCGATGGCAGGTCCGGCCGAGATCGGCCCGGACGGCGGGGTGTCGAGGAGTCCACCGGCGCGGCGCCCAATGATCTCTGGTGCGCGGACTTCAAGGGCGAACTCGAGCTCGGCAACGGTCGCAAGGCGACGCGCGGCCGAAGGCGCTCGGCGGCGACCGCCGCTCGGGTCACATCGAGGCCGCCGGCGCGAGCCTTCTCTACCTGCCGCCCTACAGCCCGGACTTCAAACCTCCACTCGCCACTCCACCGACCTTCGCTCGGCGGAGCCTCTGGCTCGCTTCGCCGATCGAGAAAGCGTTCTCCAAGCTCGAAGCGCATCTGCGCAAGGCCGCCGATCGCCGCGCTTCGCTCGCAATGACTGCACCGTCACGGGACTGTGGAATGGGATCGGCCGCCTCGTCGATTGCTTCACGCCCACCGAATGCACGAACTTCTTCGCCACCGCAGGTTTTGATGCATTCTGATCGGAACCCGCTCTAGCCGAAATGTGTTCCGATCGGATCATTGACCCATCCAATAATAGCACAATCTCGTCAGCGTTCGACCTAGAGCGGTTTCCGATCCGACGGAATCGGAAACCCGCTCTACATTCTTGTTTTGTCGCAATTTCGTATCGATGTCGATCTATCGAAACATCGAGATCGATATGCGAACCGGTGTCCGGCTCGCCGGAAATTGCTCCAGCTGGCGCTTGCCTTTACTCGAAGGAGAGAAGCACATGCTCAACGCGAAGGAACTCTTGAACGCGCTCACGCAAGGCAATCTCGGCCCGCACGCCCAAGCCATTGCCGATGCCGCCAAGGAGTCCCTCGAACGGGGCAAGCAGGCGGCTTCGGATATGGCCGATCAGACCTCGGCCGCGGTTTCTGGGGCGCTCGAACAGGTTCAGGACAGGCTTCAAGGCACAGGCGCATCGGGCTACATCGGCAAGGCTCGGGAAATCGTCGAGCAGAACCCGGCCGGAACCACAGCCGCCCTCGGCGGGCTCGCGGCTCTTCTGCTCGGCACCAAAGGCGGCCGAGAGGCGACCATGAAAGCCGTCAAGCTGGGAGGCCTCGCCGCAATCGGTGGCCTCGCCTACAAGGCATACCGGAACTACCAGGAGGGACGCCCCCTGACAGAAGGCGTGCCGGGCCTCGAGCAATTGACAGCGGCTCCGAGCGAATCCGGATTCTCCGAAGAAGCGCTCACCGACGAGTCCGCACTTCTACTGGTTCGCGCGATGATCGCGACCGCGGCCGCCGATGGGGACGTCGATCCGTCGGAACGGGCGAGGATCATCGGCGAACTGAAGGAAGGTGGGCTCGACGCGCAGGCCGTCGAGTTTCTCGAGGCTGAAATACAGCATCCCGCCTCGATCGAGGAGATCGCGAAGGGCGTGGGGTCGTCGAAGGAGCTCGGCCTCGAGGTCTATGCCACCGCACATCTCGTCGCCTCGTCGGAGCCCGAGATGCGATTCCTCCAACGCCTCGCCGAGGCGCTGGCCCTCGATCCGGATCTCGTCGCGCGCTACAAACAAGCTGCCGCGGCCCATGCGGCTGGTCCGCATTAGATCACGATGACCTTGGATCGACTCGATCCAAAGTCATGACACGTGATCGATTCCAAAAGTTCGGAGCGGGATAAGCAGATAAGTTTACGCAAGCTGCGTAAACTCGATTGCGCCGGAAAACCGGTGTCAACTTTTCCGCATCCCGCTCGAGCGCAATTTCCAGCGAAGCGGATACCACCTCGCGTCGTCAAATTGCGACACAACAAAAATCCAGAGCGGCTATCCGATTCGACAGAATCGGAAACCCGCCCTGGAACATCGTCCAGCGGAGCGCCGCCGCTTCGCTGGAGATTGCCCCCGAGACCCATGTCGATGCGGATACCCGCCGACCCGACTGGTCGCGAGCTATCCGGCTCACGCGAGGTCGGTCCACAGGGCGGAGCCACTACTCGATTTACCGAGGTAGAGGAATTCCTTGCAGCCGAAAAAGACCTGGAAATCGAAACGCTCGTCCAACGGGAGCGCGTCCAGCTTCTCCAGGTGACGGCACAATCGCCTCGTCATTATGAAAAAAGTTATCGACAAGAAATCCGAGGTTTCCGTGGTCTCGGCCCAAGCGCACATGCCGAGAAAGGGATCATCTTGCATGTTCATCTCACACATCGGATATCGACACGATATTGGCATGTCGTATGGAAATATTCACACATGACGCAGACATAACCGGCTTGCGGATATTCGGATAAGAACAGCCACAGTACGACTGCTAGATTCTTGGCCCGTTGCATTATCCCGAGATCCAGGAAGCAACGTATATCGTGCATGATCATGTCCGCCACGGTCGACGGGCCACGCCACAAGTTGGACCGATAGCTCGCGAGCAGCGTCTCGTGCTCGGCGCGGAGGACGCCATCCGGGAATACCGAGATCGAAACGAGATCCGCGATCGCGATACATTCCGAGATAGTGACCTTCCGCGTGGCTCCGCTCGGGTCGCGGAGCCGCCTGCAATGCCGCTCTTCGCGTCGCAATACCGCCTCCTCGGTTTCCATGACGAGGTGCCGCACGCACCGTTCCAGGATGTCCCGGCAGGGCGGCCGCACGTTCACCGGGTCGGGAGGACAGCGCGCTGCCCCGCCTTTCGCGAAAGCGCGAGTTTGCCGCTCGATCCGTCTCGAGCGATGGCGCCGGCCGGGGCCACGCGGGCCCGTCATGCCCTGCAGGCATCCATGCCCCGTCCTCCCGACCATTCAGAGCAATTTGCCGCGAAACGGACCGTGGTGCGCGGTTGCAACGAGAGCTCGCGACACATCATGAACATCGTTTGCTTTCGAATTTGATCGGAAATCGACCTCGACCCGAGCCCGAGAATAACCGTCGCCGTCCGAAATGTCGGTGCGATATCGAACAAACGGCCTAAAATCCTGGCCTGACGTTCAAAGGCCGCGGGCCTTTTTCGGCGAGCCGAACAACCGGTCGAGCTGCGCGTGGATCGCCCGGTAGCACTCGCAAGCCGCCGCTTCGAGGCCCGGCCTGTCGGTGACGGTGACGATCCCGCGAGCGTAGCAGATCAAGCCCGCCTTCTGCAGGATGCTCGCCGTCAGGGACACGCCGCTCCGCTGCACCCCGAGCATCATTGCTAGAAATTCATGGGTGAGCCGAAAGCTGTCCGATCGGGCATTGTCGTGCGCGATCAGGAGCCATCGGCAGCAGCGTTCCTCGAGCGAATGCAGGCGGTTGCAGGCAGCGGTCTGCGCCAGCTGGGCGACGGCGAAGTGAGCATATTTCTGGATATAGCCGCGCAAGGCCCCGTCCGCCGCCATCTCCTTGCGCAGGGTGTCGGCACGGACCCGAAGGGCGGAACCCGGGAGCTGGACAATCGACTCCAGGATGGCACTTTCCATGCCGAAGAGAGCGTTGCAGCCCGTGACACCCTCGATTCCGACAGCACCGATCTCTACTGTCCGACCATCCTGCATTGTCTTGACGAGTGAGATCAGCCCTCGATCCACGAAGTAGAGTTCATTGATCGGCAAATCTACATGGTAGACGATCTGCCCCCTTACGAGGTCGACATGTTCCAGATTGGATCGGATGCGCTCGAAGGTCGCCGGAGGTAGCGCGAGCAGGATGCGGTTGGCGGTCTTGCGATCGTCGGATTTTTGAAGCACGGGTCGCCCCTATAATATAATAGGGGATTATCCCCTTGACGCAAGTAGCGCGGCTTGTTCCTTTTATAGCACGGATAGACTGGCATATCGGACGCGCGGCGCTATTCGCGCAAGCGTTTGATTTTGATTCAAAATTTTTCGCGCCGCACTTTACATGCGGCGTAGCGCGTGTCATATAAGCGCGCATGTCATTCCACGCCGACATCAAAACTGACCCGATCGCTGCTAAGGAGGCGGAGATCGCAGACCTGCGGCATCGCATCGAAATCGCCGAGGCGGAGCTGCGAGGCATGCGAATTATTGCCGATCGCTTGCCGCCAGATATGGGGCGGGTCAGGCGCACCGGACAGGGTGAAGCCGGCTCCGGTGCGCCATTGTCCACCGGATATCGAGGGGGGCGACAGCCCGGGGCGATCTCAAATACGTGGAAAGCTATTCTGCGAGATGCATGGCGCAGTTTCGGGGACGCCGGGTTCCCAGAGTCTAGCTTGATAAAGCTAGCAGAGCGACACGGGATCAATCTTAAGCCAAGCGATGCGCGGAATCGGATGCTTTCGTACAAAGAGCATCACTACGTTGCGGAGTCTGGCGACCTTCCCGGAACGTGGCTCGTTACGGAAAACGCCGCCAAACGATTTGGCTTTTTTGAAGCTGAAACAGAAACAGCGCCCAACCGTGATGCGGCGGACGCTGTTTGAGGTTCCCTGCCTCGCGTGAGAAATCTTGCCGGACGGATCACGCAAGGCGCCACTCAAGGAAAGGAGTATCCCTATGTGGCAAACCGCCTTGTTAGCTTAAAGCGGGGAAGCGCCGGGGTTCCCCCGGCGCTTTTCTGCTAGCACAATTCGCCGGGTTCGTCTATACCGAAGAGTGTCCATCGATGCTTTTCGGGAAGATGACTCATGCCTGTGATTCCAATTCGTTCTAAGGCCAAGCCGCGCGCGACGGCCATCCGAAAGGCGAACAGGGTGTACGCAATAGCTTTCGATCTTGATACTGCAACAGCGGAAAAGCTTTGCGGTCAGAATTACCGTGGGACGTGTTACCCTAAGATTGAGTCAGTGTTCTCCCAGTTTGGCTTCACGCGCAAGCAGGGTAGCGTTTATTTCGGCGACGAATCGTCGGATGCTGTCCGTTGCGTCATGGCAGTCCAAGAGGCAGACCGGAGATTCGCCTGGTTCGGTCCGGCAGTGCGCGATCTGAGGATGCTGCGGGTAGACGAAGACAACGATCTTATGCCAGCGATAAACAATCGCCTACGGCTTGGGGATGATGGACAAGTCGCCTGATCGCTTAACATTAGCTGAGGCCGTTAGCAGCGGGCGCCTTGACGCGTTTATTGAGCAAGAGGAAGCCCGCGGCGTCGGGCCGATTGACATCGGCGCCTTCACCACCTTGACCGCGGCGCTAATCAAAGCGCCGCAATCAACAAATCAAACATCGCATTCCGCATGTGACGATGGTTCGAGCGGAAAGCGAACTCGCCAAGGTACCGCTCGGCGTGCTTCTCGCTGATATGAATGTGCGTTGACGCGACCGACTTCTTGAAGAGCTTCCAAAAGCTCTCGACGCGATTGGTGTTATGCACAGCGTCATGTCGATAGTCGTAATAGCTCCACTCCTTCTCGCCGTGCTTCACGCGGCCGTGCTTGTAGCCGTCACCTTCTAGTAAATTGTAGGAATAGAGTTCATCCGTCGAGACGATCGCGCCCTTTTCGACCTTCTCTAGCACGACGCCGCGAAGCGTCTCTTTCTTGACGTTCGGGATCACTTCAGCCGCAATCTTTCCGCCACGCTCGGCGAGCCCCATGACGATGGTCTTGCCTTCGGCGCCACGCCCGCGCTTTCCAGAGCGACGCCCGCCCACATAAGCCTCGTCGAGTTCGACATGACCTTTGAGCATTTCGAAGCCGTCCGCCTTCTCCATGAGAGAGCGGATTTGATGGCCGATGCGCCATGCGGTCTTGTATGTGACGCCGAGGGTGCGTTGCAGCTCCTTACCGCTGACGCCGTGGCGCGTCGCGATGAAGAGATAGATCGCATAGAACCACGTTTGCAGCGGCGTCCGGCTGTCTTCGAAGATCGTTCCGGCGCACGGATAGAGATGGTCGCCGCAAGCTGCGCACGCGAAGGCGCGGCGCCCGGTGATCTTGTGAAACGTCGTCTCGGTGCCGCACTTGCCGCACGTATGGCGAAGGCCGAAACGAACTTCCATAACCCGCGTCAGGCAAGCGTCGTCATTCGGGAAGGTCGCGAAGAACTCGCGAACCGAAAAAGCCTGGACGTTGCTCTCTTTCTGTCCAGCCTTCGAAGGGCGCTTACGCTTGCGGGGTTCCATGTCGATCTCCTATGGCCGTGACTATGCCATAGGAGCGTACTTGCGTCAAGGGGATAATCCCCATATAATATGCAATCGATACTCCGATCGTGTCACCGACCGAGGAGTCGCAGCAGCAAGCAAGAACGTGGCCTGTGGCTCGACCGAGGCGGCAGCCAGAGGCCAATGCCTCGGCACGCAGAATCTAGTCCGCGCTGCCCGAATGTCGAGCAATGTCTCTCGATCGCGAAGCTTTGGACGAGGGCTCGCCCGGCCCCGAGGCACACTTGCGGGTTAGAGAGCGCGAGCCGACCCTCCTCGCCGGGCTTCCGCTCGTGACAGGCAGGCTCGCTCGGAAAGGCTCCCGCGCCTCGGCGAGGACATTTCCCGATACGGCCGGCGCAGGCCGCGCTTTTTTGGGCTGCTGTGGATTCTGTGCTCTTGCCCCTCTCGTCCCGCTCGACAAATCATCCTCGCAAGACGCGAGGTGTGCAGGGCCGATCCCCGGTCCCCTCTCCGAGTCCGAGGATATCGCTATGCCGCCGAACGGGCCTCGTCGTACCAACCGGGTGCCGCAGGCGGTCCCGCAGGGGCGCAGCGGGCTTTCGCGCCGCGCCGCGTCGTGGTGCCGGCGCGTACTGCTCCGGGTTGTCGTTCTCGTGGGCACCGTCGCGCCACCTTGCGACCTTGCTCGGGCGCACCATCCGGCCTCGAACCCGACCGGCCACAAGGAGGCTCCCGTCACCTTGGCGCCGCCCGAGGAGCCCTCGATCACCTCGCTCGTTCCGCCGCTCGGGGACTTCAAGAAGTCCTTGCTCGATCGCGGCGTCAACTTTCAGCTGAGCTATATCCAGGACACGTTCGGAAATCCCACCGGCGGCGTGAAGCAAGGCGCCTCCTACGGCAGCGTCCTCTACATGGCGATCGATGCCGATCTGGAGAAGCTCGCGGGCCTGACCGGCACGAGCTTCCGTGTCAATGCCTACCAGATCCAGGGCCGCAACCTGTCGGAGAAGAACATATTCAACTATTCGACGATCAGCGGATTTGCGGCGCGGCCGACCACGCGGCTCTTCGAGCTCTGGCTCCAGCAGCAGCTCCTCGAGGGCAGAGCCTCGATCCGCATCGGCCAGCTCACGGCCGACAACGAGTTCTTCCTCAGTGCCTTTGCGAGCACCCTCTACGCGAACGTGACCTTCGGCTGGTCGAACCTGTTCCTCCAGAACCTTCCTGGTGGCGGCGGCCCCAACTACCCACTCTCGACCCCCGGCGTGCGTGTCGAGCTGGATCCGACCGACGCCCTCACGCTCCGTGCCGGCATCTACAACGGGGACCCGGCCGGGACGGGGTTCACGGGGCTGCAGGAGATAGGGGATCCGCATGGAACCAATTTCCGCCTCCAGGATCCGCCCTTCGTGATCGGCGAGGCGGAATACAGATACAACCAGGATGCGGACTCACAGGGTCTCGCCGGGACCGTCAAGCTCGGGGGCTGGCAGCATTTCGGGCCCTTCGACGACACCCGTTTCGGGATCGACGGCAAGTCGCTCGCCGATCCGACGAGCATCGGCCGGCCGCGCGTCCACAACGGCGATTTCGCGATTTATGGCGTGATCGACCAGATGCTTTGGCGGCTGCCCGGCGCAGCTGCCAAGAAGGGCATCGGCGGGTTTGCGCGCTTCGCGGTGAGCCCACAGAATCGCAACCTGATGAGCTTCTATGCGGACGCGGGCATCAACTTCATCGGGCTCTCGGCAGAACGGCCGGACGATACATTCGGCTGCGCCGTGGCTTTCTCACGGCTCTCCCCCTCCATCGGCGCGCTCGATCGCGACACCAATTTCTTCTCCGGTGACGCTGCGCCGGTCCAAAGCTACGAACTCGCGCTCGAGGTGACCTACCAAGCTCAGCTCGGGCCGAGCTGGATCGTGCAGCCCGATTTCCAATATATCTTTCGTCCCGGCGGCGGGATCGCAGATCCGCTCGACCCGGCCCTCGGGCGCATCCCCGACGCCGCGGTGTTCGGCGTCCGTACCGTGGTGAGCTTCTGAGGCCGTCGACGACCGGGGCGCAGGCGCTCAATAGCCCCGCGCCATGGCGGCGGCGAGGATCGGGATGAGGACGAGAAGCCCCGCCTCGGCATGGATATAGCGCTTGGTCGCCCGCACGTCCTCCTGTGCCGGCGTAAACGACGGGTCGCCGGAGACCTTGCGACGCCACGCCATGAAGCGCAGGGTCGGCGCTATCGACAGGAGGCCGACCCCGACGAAGAGCGAGATCTTGGCCCAGAAGGCGAGGCTCCCGAGGTAATAGTCCCCGCCCTTCGCACCGAGGAATACGCGGCCGAACCCGGCAACGAGAAGGAGGAGCGCCGCGAGTCCATAGAAGGCGTCGAGCATCGCGATCCGTTTCGCCGTCGCCGCGTCGAGGCCGGGGCGCAGCAGCACGAGCTCGCAGGCGATGACCGCGACGAGGGCGAAGGCCGCGAGGTGATGCAGGCTCGCGAGGAGGAAGTCGGTGAGCACGGCTGTTCGCTCCTGAAGGACCCTCGTGGAGACGATGACGGAATATCGTGACAGAAAATAGCTCGCCGATGCGCGGCATCATTCTTGCCCGCTGGCAACCGGGTTTCCTCGACCGTGATTCCCCCCTAGGTTCGGCCTGCCCCCCTGCCGGAGCCCCCCATGACGTCCGCCGCCGCGAAAACCCTCCTCCCCAACGATCTCGATGCCTATTGGATGCCGTTCACGGCCAACCGAGCCTTCAAGCAGAGCCCGCGGATCGTCGCCTCGGCCAAGGACATGCATTACTATACGCCCGAGGGTCGCGCGATCCTCGACGCGACGGCGGGCCTCTGGTGCGCCAATGCCGGCCATTCCCGCGAGCCGATCGTCGAGGCGATCAGGGCGCAGGCGGGAGAGCTCGACTTCGCGCCGCCGTTCCAGTTCGGCCATCCGAAAGTGTTCGCCCTCGCGGCGCGGGTCGCCGCGCTCGCCCCCGCCGACCTCTCCCATGTCTTCTTCGCCAACTCGGGCTCGGAGGCGGTCGATACCGCGCTGAAGATCGCGCTGGCCTTCCACAATATCCGCGGCGAGGGCTCGCGCCAGCGCCTGATCGGGCGCGAGCGCGGCTATCACGGGGCCTGCTTCGGCGGCACCGCGGTCGGCGGCATGGTCCCCAATCGCAAGGTGTTCGGGATGTTGCTGGCCGGCGTCGATCATCTGCCGGCGACCTACAACCGCGCCGAGCAGGCCTTCACCAAGGGCGAGCCCGAATGGGGCGCCCACCTCGCCGACGAGCTCGAAAGGCTGGTCGGCCTGCACGACGCCTCGACGATTGCCGCCGTCATCGTCGAGCCCATGGCCGGCTCGACCGGCGTCCTGCCGCCGCCCAAGGGCTATCTCGAACGGCTCCGCGCAATCTGCGACAAATACGGGATTCTCCTGATCTTCGACGAGGTCATCACGGGCTTCGGCCGCCTCGGCCATGCCTTCGCCGCCGAGCGCTATGGTGTCGTGCCCGACATGATCACCTTCGCCAAAGGCGTGACCTCGGGCACCGTGCCGATGGGGGGCGTGATCGTGCGCAAGCCGATCTACGAGGCCTTCATGAAGGGTCCCGACCACGCGGTCGAGCTCTTCCACGGCTATACCTATTCCGGCCATCCGCTCGCTTGCGCGGCCGGCCTCGCGACGCTCGACCTCTATGCGCAGGAAGGCCTATTCGACCGCGCGAAAGCCCTGGAGGGCATCTGGGCCGACACGGTCCACGGGCTGAGGGGGCTTCCCAACGTGCTCGACATCCGCACGCTAGGGCTCACGGCGGCGATCGATCTCGCCGGCAAGCCCGACGCGCCGGGAAAGCGCGGCTTCGAGGCCATGGATCGCGCCTTCCACGACCACGATCTCCTGCTCCGCCTCGCCGGGGACACGATCGTCCTCACCCCGCCCTTGATCATCAGCGAGGCGCAGATCGGCGAGATTGTCGAGCGCACGGGGCGCGCGATCAAAGCCGTCGCCTGAGCGCCGGCTCGATCGCTTCGAGCCGGACGTCGTTTACGGTTCGTGCACCAAGAAGGTAAATGTGTAGCGGAAAGGCGTCGCGGGATTCGGCCGTCGTGCTTGGCCCGAGCGCCTCCGATCTCGGTCGCGGCATGCGGTACCCTTCATGCGCTCGAGTGCCTTGTTCCTCATGGCTTGTCTCGGCAGCAGCGCGGCTTTGGCGACGACCGAGGATGTCCCTGCCGCGCATCCCTCGGGCGGGATGGAGTCGATCGATCAGGCCTTGTGCCGCATGATCGAAACCTCGGCGGCGGCGCATCGCCTGGACACGAGCTTCCTCACGCGGCTGATCTGGCGCGAGAGCAGCTTCCGCCTCGCCGTCACGAGCCAAGCGGGTGCGCAGGGCGTCGCGCAATTCATGCCCGGGACGGCCGCCGAGCGGGGTCTTGCGGATCCTTTCGACCCCGAGCAAGCGATCCCGAAAGCGGCCGAGCTTCTCGCCGAGCATCGTCGCAGCTTCGGCAATCTCGGTCTCGCCGCGGCCGCCTATAACGGCGGGCCTACGCGGCTGCGCAACTGGCTCGCCGGCAGCGGTCAGCTTCCGGCAGAGACGAGAGCATTCGTCCAGTTCATCACCGGTCGCTCGGTGGACGACTGGGCGGCCGAGGCGAAGGGCTCCCAGATCACCGCGACCATGATAGACCGACGACCTTGCTTGCAGCTCGCCGCGGCCTTGCGACGCCCCGGCCGCGACGGCGGCGCCTATGTCGGGGTCAGCGGTGAATCGGCCTTCGCCCCCTGGGGCGTCCAGCTCGCCGGGAATTTTTCGAAGGCGCTCGCGCTCGCCTCCTATGCGCGGGCGCGGAAAACCTATGCGACGATCATCGGCAACGCCACGCCGATGATCATCGGGACTCGGCTCATGAGCCGAGGATCTCGGGCCTTCTATCGGGTTCGCGTGCCGGCGCCGACCCGCCTGGCCGCCGACAAGCTCTGCGACAAGATCAGGGACGCGGGCGGCAGCTGCCTCGTGCTGCGGAGCTGAGTCCTTATGACACGGCTCGAGGCCTCGAGCCGTCCCCGGTGACGAGCCGCTTATGGAAGAAATCGATGACGTGGGCCTCGGCTATGCGCGTCGGACCTTCGGGATCGTCATCGCGCAAATGGACCGTCAGCACCGCGTGGACCGGTTCCCAGCGTTTTCCGCCGGCGGCCGCGGGATCGAGCTCGATCGTTTCGAATCGGTCTCGGAATATTTCTTTCAGCCTACGAAACCTCTCGTCGGGGACCAGAGGATCACGAAGAAACCGCAACCCGACCATGGTCAGATCTTCCTCGATCAATCTTTGCTGCGCGCATGCGATTTCGTGTTCCGACGCGTCGATGGCGCTACGTCTGGCCGGGGTGATCGGCAAGGGCAAGGATGGTTCCGCGAGAACGGGCGCGATGACTTTCGGCTCGGTCATCATCGCCAAGGCAAATCCGCCGGTGAGGCAAAGACCTATCGCGCCGACGCCAGGACCGCCACATTCGTCGTAGGCACGGCGCGCGAGCGCTCGCAGCCAATCTACGATCGGGCTCGATCGATCGGTCGCCCAGAGCGTGAATTCTCGTCTGAGACAAACGACATTCAAGATGCTTCGGAGACTATAGGCGATCGAAACGGGCCGTGCGGGCTCGCCGAACAAGCTCGGCATGTAGACGCTCATTCCGGCGTCGGCGACACGATCTGCAAACCGCACGACGAGCGGGTGGAGGCCCGGTATCTCGTGGATGACGATGACGGCCGGTCCCCTGCCGCGCCGATAGACCCTTCGTGTCCACGGTCCATCCCGAAATTCGAAGCTTTCGTAGCGATCGAGAGGCGAGGTCATGGGTCCTCCAATCGTGGCTCGTCTCGGTCGGCGAACCTCCCCCTTCGGGCCGGTTCATCCATGACTTCGCCCGAGACGTGGGATCACTCCATCCGGAAGTGCTTCGAAAGCTTCAGGCCCTGGCCCTGGTAGTTCGAGCGATCGTCCGCGCCATAGAGCACCTTCGGCGGCTCGGACATCTTCTCGAATACCAAACGGCCGATGATCTGCCCGTCCTCGAGGAAGAACGGCACCTCGTAGCTTCGGACTTCCAGCACCGCGCGCGCGGACGGGCGCCCGTCGGGGCCGGCGCCGAAGCCCGGATCGAAGAAGCCCGCATAATGCACGCGAAACTCGCCCATGGCCGGGTCGATCGGCACCATCTCGGCGGCGAGATCGGGCGGGATCTGCAGCTTCTCGCGCGAGGCGAGGATGTAGAACTCGTCCGGGTCGAGAATCAGCCTCTTGTCGGGGCGCGCGTGGATCGGCTCCCAATAATCGCCCATCCGATAGGCGCCGACACGATTCACGTCGAGAATATCGGCGTGCTTTTGCGCACGGTAGCCGATGATCCCGTCGATCGGCTCGGCGCCGAGGCCGACGCGCAGCACGAGCCCGTTGTTGCGCAGCTCGACGTCCCGATCGACGAGCGGCACGGCCTCGTGCCGGCTGCGCAGCTCCTTCTCGTCGAGGCCGAAATCGGTTCGCTCGAGCTGCTGCGAGTTGAGGCGGCGGAATCTCAGTTGGTTGAGCTTCGCGCCCTTCTGCACGCGCACGCTGAAGCTGCGCGGCGCGACCTCGGCATAGAGCGGGCCTTGGTAGCCGCGCGCGACGCGGTCGAAGACGTCGCTGCCGTCGGTCGTGAGACGGGTGAAGATATCGAGCCTTCCGGTCGAGCTTTTCGGATTTGCGATCCCGCAGATGCTCTCCGGCAGGTCGAGATGCTCGAGCAATGGGATGATGTAGACGCAGCCGCGCTCGAGCACCGCCCCGCGACCTTCGAGGCTGATCGCGTCGTCCGCGCCGACCAGCGTGTCGAGCCGCGCCTCCACCGTTTGCGTCCGGCCCGGCAGGAAGCTCGCCCGCACCCGATAGGCGCGAGCGCCGAGGCGCAGGTCGAGGCTCGCCGGCTGAAGCTGAGCCTCCTCGATCTCCTCCACGCCGCGGATCATCTTGCGCCGCACCATGAGCTCGATCTTCTCGCGAGGGAGGAGACCGAACTGGGTGCCGAAATCCTGCGCGGTGAAGAGCGGCGCGTCGCCGGCCCGGTCGCGGTCGGGCTTGGGGAAGAGGGAGGGCAGGCCGAAGCGCATCGGTCTCGTTCGCAGGAAGGTTCGGTCGAGAGAGCTTTAGGGCGCGTGGGGGCGTTTGTCCCTTGTGATGTGAGGGGCTGCCGCGTAATCATGCCGCACTGAGCGCGACAGGGAGGAAAATATGAGCGATCCCGGACGGACGATCGACGCGAGGGCGCTGCGCCCGGCGACGCAGCTCGTCCACGGGGGGACGCTCCGGTCCGGGTTCGGCGAGACCTCGGAAGCCCTCTTCCTCACCCAAGGCTTCGTCTACGAGACGATGCAATCGGCCGAGGCCCGGTTCAAGGGCGAGGAGCCGGGCTATGTCTATTCGCGCTTCTCCAACCCGACCGTCGCCATGTTCGAGGAGCGGATGGCGCTGCTCGAAGGCGCCGAGGCCGCCCGGGCGACCGCGACCGGCATGGCCGCGGTGACGGCTTCGCTGCTCGCGCAGCTTCGGGCCGGCGACCATGTCGTTGCCGCGCGCGCCATGTTCGGCGCCTGCGTCTATATCGTCGCCGAGCTCCTGCCCCGTTTCGGAATCGCCTCGACGCTGGTCGATGGCGCCGATCTCGACGCCTGGCGGCGCGCGATGCGGCCGGAGACCAAGGTCCTCTTTCTCGAGAGCCCGACCAACCCCTGCCTCGAGGTCTACGACATCCCGGCGATTGCGGAGATCGCCCATGCCGGAGGGGCGCGGCTCGTCGTGGACAATGTCTTCGCGACGCCGCTTCTCCAGAAGCCTTTGCAGCTCGGCGCCGATTGCGTCGTCTATTCCGCGACGAAGCATATCGACGGGCAGGGCCGTTGCCTCGGCGGCGTCATCCTCGGCGGCGCCGAGCTCGTCGGCAAGACGATGCACGATTTCCTGCGCCAGACGGGGCCCTCGATCTCGCCCTTCAACGCCTGGGTGCTCTTGAAGTCGCTCGAGACCTTGTCGCTCAGGGTCGAGCGGCAGGTGCAGAGCGCCGCACGGATCGCGGATTTCCTCGCGGGCCATGCCCACGTGCTCAATGTGCGCTATCCCGGGCGCGCCGACCATCCGCAAGCCGAGCTGGTGAAGCGGCAGATGACGGGCGGCGGCACGCTTGTCGCGTTCGACGTCGAAGGCGGCAAGGAGGCGGCCTTCGCCTTCGCCAATCGGCTCCAGATCATCAAGATCTCGAACAATCTCGGCGACGCGAAAAGCCTCGTCACCCATCCCGCGACGACGACGCACCAGAAGCTGTCGCCCGAGGAGCGCGCGGCCTTCGGCATCGGCGAGGGACTTTTGCGTCTTTCGGTCGGGCTCGAGGATCCGGAGGATCTGATCGAGGACCTCGGCGCCGCGCTTTCTGTGCTGGACCGGCAAGATCTCGCGGCGGAATAGGCCGTCCCGGTTCGCGGCGGCGGTTTCCGATCGTTTTTCGAGGGGTTCACGCAACCGTCCGGCAACCCGGCGTCGGGAAACCAGGGCGTTACGCCTCGACGGTCGTCCAGAGGACACCGAGCTCGACACCGGCCGGAAAACCACGTCCGCAGGGGAACACCACGTAGATCCCGAGAACCGTTTCGAGGTTCTGAACGGGTAGCGCAACGACTTCCAGATCACGATGACTTCGGATCGAATCGATCCGAAGTCATCGTGATCTGGAAGCGCCGTCTCGGGCGGCAATCGAGAGCGCGTCGCTCTTCTGGACGAAGATCTTCGGCGACATTTTCCTCGTGGTTACGCCGGGCCGCTCCTGCGCGGAACCAACTCGGGACCCGTGGTGTTTCCGAGGCACGTTTCCACGTCGCGGCGAACGCCGACATTCGAACATTCGGTAGCGAATCGCACGCCGGTTCGTGTTGCGAGCGTACGCCTATGCAACGGCTTGGTCCGGCTCGAGATCCGTTCGGATCCGACGCGCCCCAGGCTGCTGGAGGAGGTCTGCAATGATCACAGCTCTCATTTATGCCGTGATTTATATCTTGGTTGGATACTTGCTGACCTATGTCGTCGCGGCTTATCTTCCTGTCGATGCCAACATAAAGCAGATTCTGAACATCATCATTTGGCTCGTCGTCATCTTGCAGGTCGTGCGCCTGCTCCTCGGGTCGCTCGGGCTGCCGAGACTTTAGGACCTCGAAGTCCGGACCAGGCGGCCGCGGTTGCGGTCGCTCGGTGCGTGATTGTTTCGAGCGTGGCGGTGGCTACGGGGGCGATGGCTTCGGTGTCGCCGGTCTCAGCCCTCTTCTTCCTGCTGCCCCGCGGCGAGCCAGCTGTAGCCGCCCTGGTCCCAAATCTGGGCGAGCCTCTGATCCGCGCCATATTGCGGATATTGGAGCTTGACGAGGTTGTATTCCTTCAGGAAGGCCTCCAGAGCCTCGCCTTCCAGTGAAACGATCAGGTCCTCGGTCTTGTAGCGCAGCGTATAGGCGGTACGGTCCTCGTTGGCGCGCAGCTCGTATTCCTCACCGCCCTCGACGAAGGTGCTCAGCTCTTCCGCTTCAGCCATTCTCTCCTCCTGGCCGGCCGAGGTCCTCCCCGCTCGAGGAACGGCCTGTCTCACCGGCGGCCGACGGCCAGACCCCGGACGGTGCGGCCCGGGACGAGCCGGCGCCCGCGCCTTTGCACGATCCGCTGCGAGAGCGCAACCATAACCGTGCGGCCGTCCTCTGTCTTCACCGTCGCGCGGGCGAGCTAGACCATCAGGATATGATCGATCGAGGAATAGGGGATCAGATAGGTCCTCGTGCCGTCCGTCCAGGAGATGGACACCTCTCCGACATTGATCTCCTGATCGATGACGGGATGGCCGGAGATGACATGGGTCGCGCCGGCGATCGTCGTCATCTTGAAATCCCGATGCGCGTTCTTGGCCTTGGCGAGCATTCCATCGATGATGCCCTTCATCACTGCGTCTTTGTCGCTCATTTTTGACCCACCTTCGAAGTCGTGCGTTGTGAGCTCGGTTGGCGGTTCCCGCCGCGTTGCGGCTAGAGCTGCCTCTCGATCCGGTCGGATCGAAAGGCAGCTCTACCTCTTCGTATCGTCGCAATTTCGCATCGATGTCGATCACTCGAAACATCGAGATCGATATGCGAACAGGTCTCCGGTTCGCTGGAAATTGCTCTTGTCGTAGCCGCCAATGGATATCTTGCGAAGCCGGCGGAACGACGCCTGCGGTCTCACGCCTCCTTCTTCGCGGGAGCGGCCTTCGGCGCCGGAGGCGGCGGCGGGTCCGGCTTGACATAGGGCTCGTAGAGGAAATCCCGGTTCTTCAGGCCGGCGAGCCTGCCGTCGGGCCGGACGGAGGGGTCCTTCTCGCGCATCGCGGCGATCGAGCGCCAAGTGGTGCCCGGCGCCGGCCATTGCGTCAGAAGCTGCTCCATGTCGCCCACGCGGTAGACCGCGATGAAGGGATAGAGCGGATTCTGGATTTGATGCTTGCTCAGCTGGTAGAGATCGCCCGAGAGAGCCCCCGGGACCTTCAGGAGCTCGCCGAGGCGCTCGCCATAGGCCTCCGCGAAGGTCGGCTGCGAAGACAGGCTGACCGCGAGCAAGGACAGCATGATGCTCTGCTCCTCGGCCGGAACCTCGGGCGCATCGGGCGCTATCTGCCGCTCGCCGATGTTCTCGTAGAAGGTCGGCATGATCGTCACAGAGTCGATCGCCTCGTCGAGCCGGAGCTCCTCCTTCGATGTCTTGACACCGTATTTCTCCGCGACGGCATTGCGCGCGGCTTCCACGTCGGAGAGCTCGAAGAGTGCGAGCTGCGCCTGCACGGCCCGCAGGTCGACCTGCTTTTTCGCGAACATGAAGCGCCGCCCCGAGCGAAAGCCCGGCATGGCGAGAAACGACTCGAAGAAGCTCGGGTACCAGTCGTGGAAGGCGACCTCCTTCTTCGCGGTCGGGTCCGACAGGACGACGAACACGCCCTCTGCCATTCTCGTCTCCTCGAGTCTCGCTGCGTTCCCGAGAACGGGCGCAAGAGCGCGCCCGAACAGTCCGGTCATTCAAGTTTGATGCCGATCTTCGGTCGCACGCTTCGGGGCTGCGGTCCGCGCGCGTGGCTCCATGGGAGACGCCGCGCCTCGATCTCGTCCGCTCCGAGTGCCGAGGCGTTCAGATCGGGACCGTGAACTTGTGCTTGACCTGCTTGGCGCAGAGCTCGCCGACGAACGCCGGCTTCGTTTCGTTGGGGACGAAGAGCTTGGGGCCGGCGTAGCGATCGAGCAGGTCGATCTGATCCTTGGCGAATACCTTGTTCATCAAGGCATTGTGCGCGGCGACGACATGGCAGCCCGAGGCATTGGCCGCTTTCTGGCAGAACTCGTTGTTGTCCCCGATGTTGCATCCGCCGAGCCAGATCACGCAGGTCTCGGCGACCTTTCCTTTGAGCTTGGCGAAGATCTCGGTCACGTTGTGAACGCCGAGCCTCTCGCCGGAGTTCTTCGTTCCTGCGGCGAACATGCAAAGCTCCGTGTCGGCTCCGGCCGAGCCGAGGAACCCGCCATGGCTGGAGACGACCACGTGGTCGGCGCCGGACGGAACCGCGTCGAAGACATTGTGGACGGTCTTCCCGGTGACGTCGAACGTGGTGGTGTGGGTCATCGAATATGCCTTGGCGTCGGGCGCGTTGACGACGAACGACTTGCCCAGGAGCTTCGCGAGCGAAATGTCGTTGGCGCTGCTCGCGCGCCGCTCCATCACCTCGACCTGCAGGCTGTCTCCCTCGGCCTTGAACGGATCCGTCCGGAACAGATGGAGCATGGTAAAGCCCTTGGCCTTGGCATAGAACCGGATCGTCATCTTGGAGCGATCGGCGGCCCGAGTTCCCCGGATCGCGCGGTCCGCCTTGTCGCGGCATCCGGGCGACACGTTGGGATTGTTGGATTCCGGCTGGAGGCCTTCAGCCACGTCCGTGACATCGACCTCCGCGAACGCCCATTCCCGGACCTCGAGCTTCCACAAGTTCAGGTTCGAGGTCACGCGGGTCTTCGATGACGGAAACGCCGGATTTCGTACGAACTTGGCCATTGGACGTTGCACTCCTCGTATGGGAAGGCATCGCGTTCGAGCGCCGAATTCCGCTCGGCGAATTCGCAATCGACACTTTGCCACATCCGGCCGAAGCCCGGCCGACCCATGGCTCGAAAACATCGTAGCGAAAGCCGAAAGAAGACTGCGGAATTTGTCTTCGATTGCACCTGCCACGCCGGTCCAGCACATTGCCGGCGAGCCGATTGGAGAGCTTAGCGGAGAGGTCATTTGCGCAAGGTGCGATCCCGCATGGCGCATA
Organism: Beijerinckiaceae bacterium; assembly: GCA_024304885.1. Taxonomy (GTDB): domain Bacteria; phylum Pseudomonadota; class Alphaproteobacteria; order Rhizobiales; family Beijerinckiaceae; genus Methylocapsa. The sequence continues at coordinate 244,200 of JALJOM010000003.1, read as the reverse complement.
TCCGTTGCGATCGTCCAGAATTCCCGAATCACGGAAGGCGAGGCGTCCGGTTAGACGACCGACATATCGGAGCTGTTTCGCTGATATGCTGGACTTCGCAACCGGGCGGGCTCACATAGCTCGGACCATGACCGATCTCTTCGCCGCCGCCGGCCTCGAGCGGGAGGCCCCGCATCCTCTGGCCGACCGGCTGCGCCCGACCCGGCTCGGTGAGGTCGTGGGCCAGGATCATCTGCTCGGCCCGGAAGGGGCGCTGACCCGGCTCGTGGGATCCGGAAGCCTCGGGAGCCTCGTCTTCTGGGGGCCGCCCGGCACCGGCAAGACCACCGTCGCGCGGCTTCTCGCCCAGGAGACGAAGCTCGCCTTCGTCCAGATTTCTGCGATCTTCTCGGGCGTCGCCGAGCTCAGGAAGGTGTTCGAGGAGGCGCGCGGCCGGCGCCGGACCGGCCAGGGCACGCTACTCTTCGTCGACGAGGTCCACAGGTTCAACCGGGCGCAGCAGGACAGCTTCCTGCCCGTGATGGAGGACGGGACCGTCACGCTCGTCGGCGCGACGACCGAAAATCCGAGCTTCGAGCTCAATGCCGCGCTTCTCTCGCGGGCGCGGGTGATGATCTTCCATGCGCTCGACGAGCCCGCGATCGAGGCCTTGCTGGCGCGCGCCGAAGCCACCGAGGGCAAGGCCTTGCCGCTCGAGCCCGAGGCCCGCGCCGCGCTCGTGCGCATGGCGGACGGGGACGGCCGGGCGGCCCTCTCACTCGCCGAGGAGGTCTGGCGCGCGGCGAGGCCCGGCGAGACATTCGATCGTGCCAAGCTCGCCGATGTGGTGCAGCGGCGAGCACCGATCTACGACAAGGCGCAGGAAGGCCACTACAGCCTGATCAGCGCCTTGCACAAATGCGTGCGTGGTTCCGACCCCGATGCCGCGCTCTACTACCTCGCGCGGATGCTCGATGCCGGCGAGGACCCGTTGTTCATCGCGCGCCGTGTGGTGCGCATGGCGGTCGAGGACATCGGCCTCGCCGACCCGCAAGCGCTCGTCGTCGCCAATGCCGCCAAGGACGCCTACGACTTCCTGGGATCGCCCGAGGGCGAGCTCGCGATCGCCGAGGCCGTGATCTATGTCGCGACCGCGCCGAAATCCAACGCCGCCTATGTCGCCATCAAGAGCGCGATGCGGCTCGCGAAGGAGCACGGGTCGCTGATGCCGCCGAAGTCGATCCTGAATGCGCCGACGAGGCTCATGAAGGACGAGGCCTACGGGGCAGGCTATGTCTATGATCACGATACGCCCGAAGCCTTCTCGGGCCAGGACTATTGGCCGGAGGCGCTCGGGCGCAGGACTCTCTACGAGCCGACGCGGCGCGGCTTCGAGAAGACCGTCGGCGAAAGGCTCGCGGCTTGGGACAAGCTCAGGACGACCGCGAAGGGTCGCTGAGAGAGCCGCTTCGATCCGAAGCTGCGGCGGTATCGGGTTCCTTGCGCGACTTCAGCCGGAGGCCGAGCCGCTGGAGCTTGGCTTCGGGGCTCGCATAGGGCTCCTGGAGATCGACGTTCCAGTAGCGAAGGTCCTCAAGCCGGATCGCGACGCCGGTCACGGCGCATCGCACGAAGGCGCCCGGGCGCAAGATCCTGAGCTCGCCGTCGAGGTATTCGACCTCGGCCTCGCCTAGGGAAATCGGACGGCGCTCGTAGCGATTCATGGACAGACGGCTCGATGGAGGCTAGTTCCACGCAAAGATAGCGCGCGGCCGGCCCATTTGTCATCCTTTCCGGCCGGATTTTCACGCGTTCTGCCGGTCGACCCGGACCGGCGCCCGGAAAGTTCCGGATCCGCCCAGCCTCCGAGGGAATGTCTGCGCCCATGCTCGAGCTTCATGGCGAGGCCGCTCGCCTCGCCTATATCGACGAACGTCCTTCCGACATCGACATCGGCGAGCCGATCCTGCTCGTCCACGGCTTCGCCTCGACCCATGCCGTCAACTGGGTTTTTCCTCAATGGGTCAAGACCTTGACCGAGGCGGGAAGGCGCGTGATCGCCTTCGACGTTCGCGGCCACGGGCGCAGCGAGAAATTCTATGACCCCTCCGCCTATTCCTTGACCCGGCTGGCCGAGGATGCGCGCGCGCTCCTCGATCATCTCGACATCGAGGCCGCCGATGTCATGGGCTATTCGATGGGGGCCAAGATCACGGCCTTCCTCGCCGCGGCGCATCCGCGGCGCGTACGCTCCGCGGTGCTCGGCGGTCTCGGCCCCCGGCTCGTCGACGGCGGCGGGGTGCCGACTCACATGCTCGCGGCAATGGAAGCGCCGTCGCTCGAGAGCCTCGGGAACCCGAAGGAGCGCATGTTTCGTGCCTTTGCCGAGGCGACGAAGAGTGATCTCGCCGCGCTCGCGGCCTGCGCGCGCGGGTCGCGCCAGGGCCTGGACGAGGAGCAGCTCGCGGCGCTCGACCTGCCGGTGCTCGTCGCCATCGGAACCGCGGACGACATTGCCGGCGACCCTCACGAATTGGCGCGGCTGTTTCCGCGCGGCGAGGCTCTGGCGATTCCCGGATGCGATCATAACCGCGCTGTAGGCGATAAAGTCTACAAGAACAATGTACTGGAATTCCTGCGCAAAAGGCCGTGACATTCCTCGCGAAGCGGAGCTGCTCGAGCGCGCCGATGCCGCTGTACCTCTGCTCGCGCGAGCCTATATTCTGTGTTAATGGCCGCGCTGCACGCGCTTTGCCGGAAATCCACGGTGCGGCCGCGAGAGCAATTTCCCGCGAAGTGGATACCGCTTCGCATTTCGATCTCGATGTTTCGGTAGATCAACATCGATGCGTGACTGCGACACGACGAGGATATAGAGCGGATTTCAGATTCGGCCGGATCGGCAACCCGCTCTAGAGGGTCGTAGCACTCGGGAGAGGTCATGTGAACTTCGTCCAGGGAGCCGTCGAGCACGGGGCGGTCGAGACTGCCCGCGTCGCGGTGCACGATCCGATCTTCGCACGGCTTCGGATCGAGGCCGAGGAGACGGCGCGGGCCGAGCCCGACATGGCGAGCATCGTCTTCTCGACGATTCTCGACCAGGAGACGCTCGAGGCGGCGATCATCCATCGCCTCGCCGCGCGTCTCGGCCACGGCGAGATCCCGGGCGAGCTGATCGCCGAAACCTATCTCGACCTCACCTTGCGGGATCCGTCGATCGGCGAGGCGTTTCGTGCAGATATCGTCGCGGTGCTCGACCGCGATCCGGCCTGCACGCGGCTCATCGAGCCGGCGCTCTTCTTCAAGGGTTTTCACGCGATCCAGACGCATCGGCTCGCCCATGCCCTGTGGACCGCGGGACGGCGCGACTTCGCCCTCTACCTCCAGAGCCGATCCTCCGAGGTCTTCCAGACGGACATCCATCCGGCGGCGCGGATCGGCAGGGGAATCTTCCTCGATCATGCGACGGGCCTCGTCGTCGGCTCGACCGCCGTCATCGAGGACGACGTCTCGATGCTGCAGGACGTGACGCTCGGCGGCACGGGCAAGGAGACCGGTGACCGCCATCCGAAGATCCGGGCCGGGGTCCTGATCGGCGCCGGAGCGAAGATCCTCGGCAATATCGAGATCGGGCGTTGCTCGCGCATCGCGGCGGGCTCGGTCGTGCTGCGGCCGGTGCCGGATCACAAGACCGTCGCCGGTGTCCCGGCCAAGATTGTCGGCGAGGCGGGCTGCGCCGAGCCCTCGCGCAGCATGGACCAGGTCCTCGCCTCGATCCCTTTCCTGGACGTCGGCGGCGGGATCTGAGCTTCGGGAAGTGTCCCGCGCGAGCCGTTTCGGCTTCGCCGCGACGCCGGGCTCTGGAATTCGCCTGGGCCATGACCTAATGGGGTGGCGCGCGGTGCCGCCGATCTCGGCGCCGCGGCGACAATCCCACGCGAGGCCATTCGAGAGTGACACGAGGGCACGGCAGCGCACAGGCCGAACAGACTCGTGATCGGACCATCCTCTCGCTGTCGATCCTCTCCGCCGTCCTGTTCCTGCCGATGGGGCTGCATCTGCCCTATTTTCCGGTCTACCTCGCCGCGCGGGGCCTCGGCCCGGCCGAGATCGGGGCGGTGCTCGCGACGCCCCTGATCCTGCGCATCGTCGTCACGCCCGTGGTCGCCGCGATCGCCGACGCGCGGGGCATCGCCGCGACGCTCGCGGCCTGCGCGCTCGCCATGCTCGCGGGCTATTGCGGGCTCGGGCTCGCCGAGGGCTTTCCCGCGATCTTCGCGACTGGCGTTCTCGCCGCGACGGCCATGGGCATGCTGCCGGCGCTCGCCGATGCCTTGACGCTCTCGCAAATCCGCCGGCCCGATCTCGCCGGCTTGCGTCCGATCTCCTACAGCCGGATCAAGGTCTGGACCCCGATCGGCGTCCTGGCGGTCATGCTTCTCTCGGGCCCGATCGTCGCGACCTTTCCCGGCGGACGCATCGTGCTCGCGCTCGGCTCTATGGCTCTCGTACCCGCGCTCGCCGCGCTCTTCGCGGCGGTGAGGATGCACAGGCTGCACCGTCCTGCCGCCCCCGACCGGGGATGGCTCGAGGACAAGGCGCAACTCCGGCTCGCGATCGTCGTGATCGCAGCGGCGGCGCTCGTCCAGTCGAGCCATGCCCAAGTCTATGCTTTCGGGACCTTGCATTGGAAGGCCGCCGGCTACTCGCCAGATTTCGTCGGCGTGCTCTGGGCCATCGGCGTCGGGGCGGAGACGATCTTCTTTCTCGTCATGGCGCGGTTCCCGCGGTTCGAGCGGGCGGCACCGGCATTCCTCGTCGCGGGCGCGATCGGCGCCGTGTTGCGCTGGCTCGCGATGAGCACGGATCCGGGACCCGAGGCCCTCGTCGCCCTGCAAGCGATGCACGGGTTGAGCTTCGCGGCGACCTATCTCGGCAGCGTGCTCGTCCTCGGCGGCCTCGCCGGACCGGCGCATCGGGCGCGGATGCAGGGGCGTCTCGCGGCGGCGTCGGCGCTCGGTCTCGCACTGGCGACCTTCGTCTCCGGACGCGTCGCGGAGAGCCTCGGCGAGACGGCCTATCTGCTCATGGCCCTGCAGGCCGGAGCAGGCCTAGGCCTCGCTCTCCTCGGCCGACGGCTCCGCCACCGCGTGGCGCGATCGGTCGCTCATTCCGCCGCGGGGCGCTCGGCCGAGCCGAGATAGGTCGAGGGCACGAAGGGCAGCGGGCGCAGTGCGGACATCTTGCCGCCGCCGCTCCGGTCGCGCGCGATCAAGGTGTAGATCGCCGGCGTGACGAAAAGCGTGAAGAGCGTCCCGATGCTCATGCCCGACGCGATCACGAGACCGATCGCAAATCGGCTCTGCGCCCCGGCGCCGTGGGCGAGGATCAAGGGCACCATGCCGACAACCATGGCCGCCGTGGTCATGAGGATCGGGCGCAGCCGGACCGCGGCCGCCTCCTCGATCGCCGTGCGGCGGTCGTAGCCGCGTTCCTCCTGGAGCTTGTTGGCGAACTCGACCATCAGAATCCCGTGCTTGGAGATCAGCCCGATCAAGGTCACGAGACCGATCTGCGAATAGATGTTCAGGCTCGCGAGGCCGAAAATGGAGAGGATGTTCAGCGGCAGGAGCGCGCCGAACATCGAGGTCGGCAAGGCCACGAGGATGATGAACGGGTCGCGGAAGCTCTCGAACTGGGCGGCGAGGACGAGAAAGATCACGACGAGCGCAAAGGCGAAGGTCGCGACGAGCGTATTGCCCTCGCGCACGAACTGCCGGCTCTCGCCCTGGTAATCGACCGAGAACCCCTCGGGAAGGATCTCCTTCGCCTTCGCCTGCAGGAAGGCCAGGGCCTCGCCGAGCGAACGGCCGGGGAAGGGGACGGCCTGCAAGGTCGCCGAGTTCAGCTGCTGGAAGGTCGGCAGCCCGTTCGGCTGCACGCTCGACGACAGGGTGACGACGGTGGCGAGCGATACGAGCTGGCCGGAGCTGGTGCGCAGCTGGTAGCGGGTGAGCCAGTCCGGCGTGAGCCTGAAGTCGCGCGGCGCTTGCGCGATGACCTGGTAGCTGCGCCCGTCGAGGCTGAACCGGTTGACGTAGTTGCCGCCGAGCATGGTCGCGAGCGAGGAGCCGATGTCCTGCATGCTGATGCCGAGCCGGTTCGCCTTGGCCGCATCGATCTCGATCTCGATCTGCGGCGTGTCGAACTTGAGATCGCTGTCGGTGAAGATGAACAGCCCGCTCGCCTTCGCCGCCTTCTCGAGCGCGGCCATCACCTCGGCGAGCTGCTTGTAGTCCTTGATCGTTCGGATCACGAACTGGACCGGCGGTCCGCCGTTCGAGCCCGGCAAGGACGGCGGCGCGAAGGCAAGAATCTGGGCGCCGGTGACCTCGGCGAGCTTGGGCTGCAGGTCCGCGATGACCTGCTTCTGGTCGCGGCTGCGCTCGGCCCAGGCCTTCAGGATCAGGCCGCCGAAGCCCTGGCGGACGCCTCCCGACCCGTTGATGAGAAAAACGTGGGCCTTCTCCGGGATCGTGTCGGCCGCCGCCTGGACCTGCCGCGTCGCGGTCTCCATATAGTCGAGGTTCGCATATTGCGGCGTCTTGATCAGGGCGAAGATCGCGCCTTGGTCCTCCTCGGGCGCGAGCTCGCGCGCGGTCGAGGCCAGCATCACGCCGGTGAGCGCCAAGACGCCGACGAGGATCAGGACCGTCAGGGCGCGAAAGCCCAGCGTCGCGTGCAGGCGGTGCCGGTAGCGCCGCTGCAGGGCGTCGAACATCCGGTCGAGCCAACCGGACAGCCCGCCACCCTCGGGCGGCGGCGGCCGGAGCAGGTGCGCGCACATCATCGGCGACAGGGTCAGCGCGACGACTCCCGACACGACAACGGCACCGGCGAGCGTGAAGGCGAACTCGCGGAACAGCGCGCCGGTGAGGCCGGAGACGAATCCGATCGGGGCATAGACCGCGGCGAGCGTGATCGTCATCGAGACGACAGGGCCCGCGATCTCGCAGGCGCCGCGAAGCGCCGCGTCGGTCGGCGCCATGCCCTCCTCGATGTGGCGGTAGACGTTCTCGACGACGACGATCGCATCGTCGACCACGAGGCCGATCGCGAGCACGAGGGCGAGCAGCGTCAGGAGGTTGAGCGAGTAGCCGAGCGCGAGCAGGACGATCATCACCCCGACGAGCGAGAGCGGGATGGTCACGACCGGGATGATCGTCGCGCGAAGGTTGCCGAGGAACAGGAAGATCACGACGACGACGATGAGCGCAGCCTCGGCCAAGGTCTTGTAGACCTCGCCGATCGAGGCGCGAATGAATTCCGTGGCGTCATAGGCGATCGCCGCGGTGACCCCGGTCGGAAGCTCCGCCGAAATTTCGGGGAATGCGTCGCGCACACGGTTGATCACGTCGAGCGGGTTGGCGGTCGGGGTCGCGTAGATTCCGACGAAGACGGCCTTCAGCCCGTCGAAGATCGAGGAGGAATCGACCGATTCCGGTCCGAGCTCGATCTCTGCGATATTCCCGAGACGGACCAGGGCGTCGTCGCGGGCCGCGATGACGAGGTTGCCGAAAGCCTCCGCCGAGGCGAGCGAGGTCCGCGCGTTGATGCTGGTCTGGACGAAGTCGCTCTTGATCTGCCCGGCCGCGGCGGTGAAGTTGTTGGCGACGAGCGCGGCCCTCACGTCCGTCGGCGTCACGCCCCGCGCCGCCATCTTGATCGGATCCAGCCAGATCCGCATCGCGAAGGTTTGCCCGCCGAGGATTTGCGCATTGGCGACGCCGTCGATCGTCTGCAGCTTCGGCTGCACCACGCGCGTCAGGTAGTCGGTGATCTGCGCCGCGGCCAGCACCTTCGAGCTGAACGACATGTAGAGCAGCGCCGTGGTGTCGCCGGTCTGCTTGACGATGACCGGGTCGAGCGCCTCGCGCGGGAGCACGTACTTGACCTGGTTCACCTTGGCGAGGACGTCGGCGACCGCCCGGTCCGCATCGGCGTCGAGGATCAGGTTGAGCGTGATCGTCGAGACGTTCTGCTGCGAGCTCGTGACCAGGGTATCGACGCCTTCGGCGCTGGCGACGGCCTGCGCGATCGGCGTGGTGATGAAGCCTTTGATGACGTCCGCATTGGCGCCCGGATAGGCCGTCGTGATGGTGATCGTCGTCGAGGCGAGCTCGGGAAACTGGCGCACCTGCAGGCGCAGGCCCGATTGTATCCCGACGAGCAGGATCAAGAGGCTGACGACGCAGGCCAGAACCGGCCGGCGGATGAAGAGGTCGGTCACGAGGGCCTTCTATCCTTTCGGTCGCACCGGCGGCGGCTCGAGTCCCGCGCTCGGTGCGATCCGCACGCGCGCGTCAGGCGCGAGCTTCACCTGGCCCTCGGTCACGACCAGCTCGCCCGGCCGGATGCCGTCCTGGATCGCGACGCGATCCGCACGGGTCTCTCCGACACGCACGAAACGGCGCTCGACGGCGAGCGGCATGTCGGCGCCGTCCGACGCGGGCGCCGCGCCCTCCGCCTGCGGCTGGGGCTTCACCACATAGACATTGTCGCCGTAGAGGGAGGTATTGATGGCGGTTCGCGGCAGGGTCACCGTCGCGGTGGGGATGCCGGCGACGACGTTCAGGTTGGCGAACATGCCCGGGAGCAGTCGCTTGTCCTTGTTGTCGAGCACGCCGCGGACCCAGACGTTGCGGCTGTCCGTCGCGACGCGGGCGTCGATCGCCGCGATCGTCCCGCGAAACACGTGGCCCGGATAGGCGTCCACCGAGACCTCGACGGGCTGGCCCTCCTTCAGAAGGTCGAGCCATTTCTCCGGCAAGGGAAAATCCACATAGATCGGATCGAGCTGCTGCAAGGTGATGAGGCTCGTGCCCGGAGAGACATATTGCCCGAGGTCGATCCTTCGGATCCCGAGCTGGCCCGAGAAGGGGGCGGTCAGCATCTTCTGCGCGATCGTCGCGCGAACCCTCGCGACCGCGGCCGCGGCGGAATCGCGCGCTGCCTCGGCCGCATCGACATTGGCCTTTGCGGCATTGCCGCTGACCGTGAGCTTCTGCTGGCGCTCGAGGGCCAGGGTCGCGTTCTTGAGGGTCGCGAGATGGCTCGCGAGCTCGGCCTCCTCGACGGAATGATCGATCTCGTAGAGCAGCGTGCCGGCCGCGACGTCCTGGCCGGAGTCGACGTGGACGGCGGTCACCTTGCCTCCGATCTGAGGCGCGATGTCGATCCCTTGGATGGCGCGGAACGTGCCGATGGCGGGCAGGCTCGGCGCCCAGGTCTCCGCGCGAGCGGCGGTCACCGCGACCGTCGTCGAGGGAGTCCCGGCCGCGGCGATGAAGGACTGCACGAGCCGCGGCTTGGCGACGAACTGAAAATAGGCGAGCCCGGCCGTCAGAGAAACCAGGAGGCCGAGGACGGCAATGAAGGTGACAATGCGTTTCATGTTCCCCTGCCGACCGAGGCCGGAGCCGTGGCAAGCCGCCCGGCGATAGTGGAGCGCGAATCCTGCGCGAGCCTTGTCGGCCCGACCCGATACGACGGTTTTCCACGTAGAGCTTCGACCAAACGAACGAAAGCCCGTTCGCGCTTGGTCACGCTGGTGTGAGAGGCGGCCGCGCGGCGTCGCGTCGCTCGTCGCTATGAGACGACGGAAAGACGGCGAGAAGGCGGGATGTGTACGCCCCGAGGTTCAAAAAGTCGTGTCCGCGGCGCGCCGGCTCGCGACCCGAAGGCCGCCCCCGGCCCTGCCGGCCCGTGCCGACCCCGCGAGAAGCAGCTCTACTCGTCCTCGTCGGGGACGAGCTTTCCGTTGACCCTGGCCTTCAGGACGTTCGACGGCTTGAACGTCAGGACCCTGCGCTCGCTGATCGGCGCCTCGACCCCGGTCTTGGGATTGCGGCCGATGCGTTCCTTCTTGTCGCGCACGTGAAAGGCCCCGAAGGAGGAGAGCTTGACCGGCTCGCCGCGCGACAAGGTATCGGCGATCTCGCCGAGGACCGACTGCACGAGGGCATTCGACTCCTTGCGGGACAAGCCGACCTGCCGATAGACCGCCTCGGCGAGGTCGGCGCGCGTGATCGTTCGGGTCGTCTCGCGGTCGGCGTGCCTCCCGGCTTGGCCGGACGACGGCAGCCCGACACGACTCGCGGCGGACAAGATATCGGACTTCGTCATTGGCGATCCAGTCGAGCTTCTCGGTCGAGGCTCAGCCGCCTTCCGATCCGATCGGACAGCAGCTCGAAATTCCTAGAGTGTCGTATTTTCGCGGCGCGGATCGATCCTTCTCGCAGGGAACCCGCGATCGGGCCTGCGGCCGACGCCATCGGCAGTGCTCGCCCCTCCCATGCCCGCACCGCTCAGTAGGATCGGAGCCTGGACCAGAATAAGGTTGAATTCAAGGCATTTGCCTCGTGCCTGCCCGGTCGGGCGGGTCACCACCGGATCAAGGCGGACCCCCAGGTGAAACCTCCGCCCATGGCCTCGATCATCACGAGGTCGCCCGGCTTGATCCTTCCGTCGTCGCGCGCGACCGAGAGCGCGAGCGGGACCGAGGCGGCCGAGGTATTCGCGTGCAGGTCGACGGTGCAGACGACCTTCTCGGGAGCGATGGCGAGCTTCTCCGCGGAGGCCTCGATGATCCTCTTGTTCGCCTGGTGGGGGACGAACCAATCGAGGTCGGCGGCCGTCGTCCCCGTCGCGGAGAAGGCATCGGTCACGACATCGGCGACCATTCCGACCGCATGGCGAAACACCTCGCGGCCGGCCATCCGCAAATGCCCGACGGACCGGGTCGTCGACGGACCACCGTCCACATAGAGCTTCTCGCGATGGCGTCCATCCGAGCGCAGATGCGACGTCAGCACGCCGCGATCGCTCGCGGTTCCCTGCCCCGGACGGGCCTCGAGCACGATCGCCCCGGCCCCGTCGCCGAACAGGACGCAGGTCGATCGATCGGACCAGTCGAGCAGCCGCGAGAAGGTTTCCGCCCCGACCACGAGGGCCCGCCGGTGCGATCCGGAGGTCAGGAACTTGTCGGCGGTCGCGACCGCGAAGACGAAGCCGGAGCAGACCGCCTGGAGGTCGAAGGCGACGCCGTTCGTCATGCCGAGCCCGGCCTGGACCTGGACCGCGACGGCCGGGAACGTGTAGTCCGGCGTCGAGGTCGCCACGATGACGAGGTCGAGGTCGGCGGCCGCGATGCCGGCGTCCGCGAGCGCGGCCTTCGCCGCGAGGAGAGCGAGCTGCGACGTGGGCTCGTCCTCGGCGGCGACATGCCTTTGCCTGATGCCGGTCCGCTGGACGATCCATTCATCCGTCGTGTCGAGGCATTTCTCGAGATCGGCATTGCTGACGATGCGTTTCGGAAGATAGCAGCCGAGCCCCGTGACGACGGAACGAAGCCGGCCTGGCGCTGCATGAGGCACGGAATGGGATCCTTCGAGTAAGGGCGCTGTCAGGAGGCGGAGGCGGCCCGCTCGGCTCCGCCCGCGGCCTCGAGGGTGCCCGACGCACGGAGCGCCGCATGCGCATGGGCGAGCCGATTCTTCATCTTGCTCAAGAGGTCGTTGCGCGCCATGGCGTAGCCGATCGCGATCGCGCCGGCGGTCGCGACCGCGTCCGAGCCGCCGTGGCTCTTGATGACGATGCCGTCGAGACCGAGGAACACGCCGCCGTTCACCTTGCGCGGGTCGATCTTCTCCTTGAGCGACGCGAGGGCGCCGCGGGCGAAGAAATAACCGATCCGCGACAGGAGCGTGCGACCGAGGGCCTCGCGCAGGTAGATGCCGATCTGCTTTGCGGTTCCTTCCGCGGTCTTGAGCGCGATATTGCCGGTGAAGCCCTCGGTCACGACGACATCGACGGTTCCCTTCGGGATGTCGTCGCCTTCGACGAAGCCGTGGTAGTCGAAGGTCGGCAGGGCACTCTCGCGCAAAAGCTTCGACGCCTTCTTGACGTCCTCGAGGCCCTTGATCTCCTCGACGCCGATATTGAGGAGACCGACCGTCGGATGATCGCGGCCGAGGATGACCTCCGCCATTGCCGCGCCCATGATCGAAAGATCGACGAGCTGGTTCGCGTCCGCGCCGATGGTCGCTCCGAGATCGAGCACCACGGAGTTTCCGCGTATGGTCGGCCAGAGCGCCGCGATCGCCGGCCGGTCGATATCGGGCAAGGTGCGAAGGCAGGTCTTGGCCATCGCCATCAAGGCGCCCGTATTGCCCGCCGAGACCGCGACATCCGCCGCATGGGTCTTCACGGCCTCGATCGCGAGCCACATGGACGACGTGCGCCGGCCGGTCCGCAGCGCTTGGCTCGGCTTGTCGTCCATGCGAACGGCGACCTCGGTGTGATGGACCGAGGCTCGCGCCTCGAGCCTCGGGTAGCGGGCGAGGTGCGGTCGGATCGAGCCTTCGTCGCCGAACAAGAGGAACGCGAGATCCGGATGCGCATCGAGCGCGAGCGCGGCACCGGGGACGATGACATTCGGCCCATGGTCTCCCCCCATGGCGTCGACGGCAATTCGGACAGGTTCGGGCTTCAAGCGTGGGACTCCGGTTCGACGCGCGGGAGCTTTTGCGGCGGATGGGTACCTAGATCACGATGACTTTGGATCGAATCGATCCAAAGTCATCGTGATCGATTCCAAAAGTTCAGAACGGGATGCGACCCGATTTCCGGTTCGGTTCAAGTCAGCTCGGGCCCGAGAAACGAAGTACCGAGACTTGGTTCCGTCCGCCAGAGCATTTTGTCGGAGAAGGGCACGAGGTTCGCTGCGGGAGACCGCGACGCGTCGAGCTCCGCGGGCCGCGGACCCCGCAGCGACGCGCGGCCGGCCTTCGGCGGCGCCGATACCGCGAGGATCTCCCTCGCTCTGCGCAGCTTCGGATCCGATCGGATCGGCATGTGCTCGGAAGGCGGGGAGTCGGAGCACGGGCGTGCGATGGCCGACCTCGGCGGCTCGGCGCGGGTGACGATCGGTCGCGGCAGGTCGCATGGCATGCCGTCGTCGTGGGCGAGGCCTGGAGAGGCTTCCGGGGCGAGGGCTATTCGAACGCCAAGGCGACGCGGGCGCGCACCTCGGTTCCGAACCGCTCGTTGGCCTTGCGCACGATCCGGCCCCCGAGCCTCGCATAGAACCGCAGGGCCCGATCGTTGTCCGCCAAGGCCCAGACGACGAATGTCGAGTAGCCGTGCGCGTCGAGGTCCTTGCGGGCGATCTCGAAAAGGCGCTGGCCGAAGCCGAGGCCTTGGAACTCCGGCGCGATATAGAGCTCGAATATTTCGCCGCCGAAGGGCAAGGACGGAACCCGGTTTCGCCCGTAGCTCGCATAGCCGGCGATGGTCTCGTCGAAATCGAGGACGAGCAGGCGCGAGCCGCTCAAGATCGCGGATTGCCACCAGCGTGGGCCGCGCCGCGCGATCATCCGCTCGAGCTCGCGCCCGGGAATAATTCCGCGATAGGCATCACGCCAGGTCGCGTCGTGGACCTCGGCAATGCCGCAGGCGTCCGATTCGCGCGCGCTCCTGATGGTAATGACGGCCTCGATCATGAGCATATGTTACGGCCGCTCGCCACGTCCCCGCAAGATCTTCTCGCGGGATACACGAATTTGTTCATCGGCGCCGGGTCGGCCGGCACCGCACCGAGCCCGAGCGAAGGGTCAGGGAGAGCCCGACGTCTCCGAGACCGCGTCGCCATCGTCCTCGTTGCCGATCTCGAGCGCACCCGGGCGAAGCGCCCTCGGCGCGGCCTTGCCGACGAGAGTGCAGGCGACGGCCGCGCAACCGAGGAGCGTCAGCCACCAGATTTGAGCCACGGCGACGCCGAGGCCGGCGACGACCAGGACGGCCGCGAGGCCGGCGAGCAGGGCCGGGCCGAGAAGGGTGGGAATCCCGCCTGCGGTCGTGAACGCGAGAGCAACGAGGGTCGCGAAGGCGACCGCCCCCGGAGCGCCGAGGTCGTACCAGAGCAGGAACAGGAGGCTGCGCGGCGCATCCGCCGGCACGAATCCGACGCTCCTGCCGAGATTCGCGAGCTCGAGGCCATGCCCGGTGACGAGGCGAAGCCAGTGCCCGACGATCGAGTCTTGCCAGGCCGAGATCGGCGCGGGGACCTCGCCGACGGCCCCGAAGGCGAGGCCGAGCGCGAAGGGCACGAGCGGGGCGAGCAGGATCATCCCGGCGCTCGCGATCGCGAGGGCGCGAGCGACACGCTCCGATGCCGTCATGGCGAGCGCGAAGACGAAGGCGCCGGCCCCCATCGCCGCGAGCGCGACGCGTGCGAGATCGACGAGCGCGACAAAGGCGACGAGCACCGCGAGCCCGGCGGCCGTGATCCAGTGCTCGCGGAGCGCCAAGGCACCGAGCGCCGGCCAGACCAGCACGACGAGCGTGATCACCGTCCGCTCGAGCAAGGTCTCGTCGAGGCCGCTGCCTTCCCAGAACGAGGACGGCCCGAGAAAGACGAGCCCGAGAGCCCCCGCCGCCGTGACGGCGACCCCTGCCGGTGCCAGATAGAGATCGAAGGCTCTCGTCTTGTCGGGCAGGGCGGCGGCGGCGGCCGCGGCCATCGCCGCCGGCGCGACCATCTGGAACAGCTTCGCGGCGGCGAGCGCAGGAAACGGTGTCCAGACCAGCGACAGCCCGGCCCAGGCCACGAGGGCCACGGCGGTGGCGCCGAGAGGCGTGAGCAATGCGGCCCACGAGCGGCGCAGGCCAGGCACCGGTCCGGCGATCGCCGCACCGCAGAGGATCGAGCCTATTCCGACCGGCAAGAGGGCGTAGATCGCCCCGGCGGACACGAGCCCCGCGACCGGAAGCCCGATCAGGATGATGATCAGCCCGAGCCGAGTCAGGAGCTGCGCGGCATCGGCGGCGACGGAACCGCGGCCACGGACGGCGGCGGTCATGGCATCCCGCCGACACGACACCGGGTGCTTCCGGCCGGATCCCGGTCCGGCGCGGAACGCACCGACCTGGAACGATCCCTCATGGCCACTCCTTTGGAGGCTTGTACCGCGCGTGAGCCGGAAGTCTATCGACGAAGGCCGCCGAAATTGAGTCATCGGCGTCGTGTGTGTCGAAAATCAACTGGATTCTCTACCTTGCTCGACTGAAACTCCTTTGGCGACCCTAAACTCGAATCGGTGCGAACGCGGTGCCGGCGAATCGGTTGCCAGGCAGGCGATGACGCTGCCGTTCGAGCGCAAGCGCACGGGTGTGCTGTCGCTCGAGCGTGCATCGACATGCCGGCGCGATTGTCGGAGCGTGACGTCACCGCTATAAGGACGCCCGTTCGGGCTCTGGGGGATATAGCAGTGGCTGCCGATCTGATCGAGGACGGCTACAAGCCGTCCGAAGACGAAACTTTCATGAATGAACGCCAACGTGAGTATTTTCGAAGGAAATTGATGGCCTGGAAGGAAGACATCCTGCGCGAGAGCCGTGACACGCTGGCCGTCCTTCAGAGCGAGAACGAGAATCACCCCGATCTCGCCGATCGGGCGTCGTCGGAGACGGACCGGGCGATCGAGCTCCGGGCGCGCGATCGCCAGCGCAAGCTGATCGCCAAGATCGACGCGGCGCTCGGCCGCATCGACGAGGGGACCTACGGCTATTGCGAGGAGACGGGCGAGCCGATCTCCCTGAAGCGGCTCGATGCCCGCCCGATCGCGACCTTGTCCGTCGAGGCGCAGGAACGCCACGAGCGGCGCGAACGGGTCTATCGCGATACGTGACTGCAGGGGGCCGTCGCAGCGCCCGGGAATTTCGCGATCGAGGTCAATGGATCTTGGCCGGGTGCCGGT
Source organism: Beijerinckiaceae bacterium (assembly GCA_024304885.1). Classification (GTDB taxonomy): domain Bacteria; phylum Pseudomonadota; class Alphaproteobacteria; order Rhizobiales; family Beijerinckiaceae; genus Methylocapsa. The sequence continues at coordinate 228,403 of JALJOM010000003.1, read as the reverse complement.
CGCTCCGCTCGGCGATGTCGAGGATGCGCTGGCGCTGCCGGCTGCGCGCCGCATCGATCAGCATGCGGCCCGCCCATCGGTAGACGTTGCGCTCGCGGACCTGCTGGCGCATCAGGCGCATGCGCTCGCACTGCTCGTCGACCGGCATGCGCAGCGCGGCATCGAGCGCATTCGCCATCGCGTGGGTGTCGTAAGGGTTGACGATCAGTGCTTCCGACAATTCCCGCGACGCGCCGGTGAAGCTCGACAGGACGAGGACCCCACGCTCGTCGTCGCGCGAGGCTATGAATTCCTTGGCGACGAGATTCATCCCGTCGTGGAGGCTGCTGACGATACAGAGATCGGCGGCGCGGAAGAGCCTGAGCACCTCGGCCGGCTCGTGGTGGCACACGATCAGCCGGATCGGCATGTAGGTCGCATCGCCGTGGCGCGCGTTGATCTCGTCGGCGAGGGCGACGGCCTCGCTCTGCAGCATCTTGTAGGACGGCAGCTTGCTGCGTGTCGGCGCCGCGACCTGGACGAAGACGAAGCGGCCCTTCCAGGACGGGTCGAGCGTCAGGAGCCCGTCGACCGCCTTCATGCGATCGAGGATCCCTTTCGTATAGTCGAACCGCTCGACGCCGACACCGATCGCGACATCGGCCGGGAGGCCGAGCTTGTGCCGCACCTCCGCACGGCAGGTCTCGATGCTCGGCTGGCCGACGAGCGCCTTCGGCGGCCATTCGATCGAGATCGGATAGGCGCGCACCATCGTCTCGTGCGCCGCGAGGGTGACGGCCGCATGCTCGCGATCGATCCGGCTTTCGACGAACCGGTCCACCGTCTCGAAGAAATTGTTGCAGTGGAACTGAGTATGGAATCCGAGGATCGTGCTGCCGAGCAGGCCCTCGATGATCCTCTCCTTCCATGGGCAGATGCCGAAGGTCTCGGCGTTCGGCCAAGGGATGTGCCAGAAGGTGATGATCGTGGCCTTCGGCAATTTTTCGCGGATCATGCGGGGCGCCAGCGCGAAATGGTAGTCCTGGACGAGGACGATCGGATCCTCGCTGCGCGCCTCCGCGGCGACCGCATCGGCGAAACGTCGGTTGATGGCTTCGTAGGCGCGCCAATCGGTCTCGCGGAACACCGGCCGGACAAAGGCGATGTGGCACAGCGGCCAGAGCCCTTCGTTGGCGAGGCCGTAGTAATAGCCGTCTTGCTCCTCCTCCGAGATCCACACCCGCCTCAACGTGTAGGACGGGGCGTCCGGAGGGACGGCGATTGTGTCGCGGGCATCCACCGTCTCGCGATCGGCGTCGCCGCTCCCGTGCGCGATCCAGGTACCGCCGCAGGCGCGCATCACCGGCTCGAGCGCCGACACGACACCGCTCGCGGGGGTCTGCAGGGTGATCGTCGCGCCGGAGTGGCTGTGATCGGAGTAGTTGTGAATGTAGGGCTCCCGGTTCGAGACGATCAGAACCTCCGCCCCCGGCAAGGCGTTGTGGAGAAGGTCCTGCAGCGTCCTCGGCGACCAGTCGATCTGCGCCGTCTCGAAGGGAACCTTGCCGACGTCGATCTCGCGCAGCAGCGCCTGAATCTGCATGTCGATAGGGGTCAGCTCGCGCCGCTCGGTGACGCGGGCGCCCCCGAAACGGATGTCCGCGACGGCTTGCTGCAGGGATCGCATCCAGCCGCGGAACGTGAGGACGGCGACGATCGACGCGGCCCCGGCGACCGTGATCACCACGCCGGCGAGGGTTGCGACCAGGAAGGTTTGCGCCTCGCCGGACCGAGCATCGATGAAGCTCAGGTCGTGGAGCACGACGAGGTAGGCCTTTTGCGCGCGATCGACGATCGGGAACGAGCCGACGAGGACCTTTCGGCCGTCGTTGACGATGCTCGAGAAACTTTCGCCTTCCGAGCGGGCGACCTTCTCGCACGAGAACGTGCGCGGCATCAGCTTCGAGGGGCTGACGAGGGTCCCTGCCTCGTCGCAGAGCCCGACGGCGAGGATCCGCTCGTCCTGGGCGACGCCTTCGAAGATCGAGCCGAGCCGGTCCCAGGCCCGATCGGCCATGGCGCGGACCACGGGCCCGTGAATCGAGTTGTAGACGAGGCGCGACCGCTCCTCGACGTCATAGCGCGACCATTGCTCGATCAGCGACTTCGAGAACGGGGCGATCGCGAGGGCGACGAGGACGATCGCCGCGAGCCCGAGAGTCGCATATTTCAGCGTCGTCTCGACCCGTAGCATCACGGGCTTGCTCCTGTGCGCAGGGTCACGGGCCCGAGCCCACGATCCTCGGCCCCGCCGCAAGAACGGCCGATCCGGTCTCGGCGCGGAGCGCCGTTCTGGCTCGAGGGCGGCAACCGGAACATGATCCGTTTCCTGTGGAAGAGATGGTTTTCTGGGTTTGTATAGGCAATGAGCCCGGGAGACTAGGAAGTCGAGCTATGTCTGTCTCGAGCGCAAAGCCGCATTCATGCTTCGTATCCGGACAGATCAGCACACCCGCGACCGCGTCATATAGCAATTCGATTATGGCGTTATAGTGTAGCCCTATTGGACGAAGGAGCGGCTCCTCCTGGAGCTTATTCCTCATTTAGGGGACGCTCGAGGTTTTTCCATCGCCGAGCGGCACCGCGGGATCGCGGCCCGCCGCGACGCGCGCGGCGGGATTTCTCGCCCTTGACTCGCGGCCCCGAAAGGGGAATCCATAAGAACAAATAGGGAACCTACTCGGAAGGCGGAGCGAACCGATGTCGCAGAGCGGCACCTCGGCAGGGATCGGCTTCTTGCGCGAACGGATCGCCGCGCTCGAGGGGCGCGGGGCCGCGACGTCTCGTGCCACGCGCCCTCGCGTGAGCTTCGGTGAAGGCTCGAGCCTCGATCGCCTGCTCGGCGGTGGCCTCGCTCGGGGCGCCTTGCACGAGATCGTGCCGGGGCGCCCCGGCGATGCCGTGGCGGCCTCGGGCTTCGCCGCGGCGCTCTCGGCCCGCTTCGCCTTGGAGCATTTTCCAGCGAACCGGGCATCGGTTCGCGTCGCGAAAATGCGACAAAACAAAGAGGTAGAGCTGCTATCCGATTCGCCTGGATCGGATAGCGCTCCAAAGGCCGCCCCGATCGTCTGGATCCTCGAGGACGGCGTGAGACGGGAATGGGGCACGCCTTATGGGCCGGGGCTTCGCCTCCATGGCCTCGATCCGGCCCGCCTCGTCCTCGTCCATGCGCGCGACGTGCGAGAAAGCCTCTGGTGCCTGGAGGAGGCCGTGAAATGCCGCGCCCCGGCGGCCGTGGTCGCGGAACTCTGGACCCTCGAGAAAGCCTATGACCTCGGCGCCTCGCGCCGTCTCGTCCTCGCGGCTCGGGAAAGCGGCACGCCGGCTCTCCTCGTCGCCTCGAGGCTCGCCCGCGGCGCGGACCGCTTGTCGAGCGCGGCCACGACAAGGTTCGAGATTTTGTCCGCTGCCGGCTCCCGCCTGGCCCCGGCGGGGAGGGGGCCGCCGCTGCCGGGCCTCGCGTCCTGGTCGGTCCGCATCGTCAAGGCCCGCACCGGCCCGGGGGGCTGCGGCCTCGATCGGGAGAAGGACCTCGCCGTCACCTGGGATCACGAGAAGGCCTGCTTTCGTGACGCGCTTCCTCTCGCTCTTCCTGCCCTTCCTCGCGACCGACCGGATCGTCCGGCAAAAGCGCGCCGAGGGCTCGCCCGGATCGCCTGACCAGCCGCTCGCGACGATCGCCGAGATCGAGGGCGCGCGAAGGCTCGTCGCCGTCGATCCGAAGGCCGAGGCGCTCGGCCTCGAGCCCGGCATGCGGCTCGCCGATGCCAGGGCCATGCATCCCTCCCTCGCCTGCGTCGCGAGCGATCCGCAGGCCGAGGCCGAAACGCTCGGGGCCATCGCCGATTGGTGCCGCAGCTTCACCCCGCTCGTGGCGCTCGACCCGCCGGACGGGCTCGTGCTCGACGTGACAGGCGCCGCGCATCTCTTCGGCGGCGAGGCGAAGCTGCTCGCCCTGATCGAGGCACGGCTCGAGGCCCGCGGATTTTCCGCCCGCGCCGCCATAGGTTCCACACCGGAGGCGGCTTGGGCCTCGGCGCGCTTCGGCGAGCTGCGCATCCTCGAGCCGGATCTCGACGAGAAAGAGCTCGCGCGTCGTCTGGGTCCCCTGCCCCTCGCGGCGCTTCGCCTCGATCGCGCGGTGCTGGCCGGCCTCGCCCGCGCGGGCTTGCGCAGGATCTCCGACATCGTGCTCAGGCCGCGCGCGCCGATCGTCGCCCGGTTCGGCCCTGCCCTCCACGATCGGCTCGACGGGCTTCTCGGCCGCGCCGCGACCCCGATCTCGCCTCGCTTCGAGGCGCCGCTTTATCTCGCCGAGCGGCGCTTCGCGGACTTCATCCTGCGGCGCGAGGCTATCGAGGCTACGATCCTCTCGCTCGCGCGAGATCTCTGCACCATGCTCGCCCGCCACGGCGAAGGCGCGCGGCGCCTCGAGGCGAGCCTCTTTCGCGTCGACGGCCTCGTGCGCCGGCTCGAGGTCGGCACCAGCCGGCCGCTCCGCGACCCGGGTCTCGTCGCGCGCTTGCTCTGCGAGCGGATCGACGCCGCCGGGACCGACGGAGAGGCGCTCGATCCGGGCTACGGCTTCGACGTGATCCGCCTCGCCGCGCTCGCGGTCGAGCGCAAGGACGCGGAGCAGACGAGCGCGATCGAGCCTGTGGACGAAGCCGCCGATCTCGCCGATCTCGTCGACCGGCTCGGCGCGAGGCTCGGCATGCGACGGGTGACACGGCTCGCCTTCGACGCGAGGCACGTGCCGGAATTCGCCGTCGCCGCGGTGCCGGCGGCGGCATCCCGTCCCGCTGCCGTGGCTCGGAAGCGGCCGGCTCGCAAGGATCGAGCGAGGGCGTCTGCCGTAGAGCCTCGAGACACGGAAAAACCCTCCCTCGCCGCTCTTCCCTCCCGCCCGATCCGGCTGTTGCACCATCCCGAGCCGATCGAGACCATCGCCTCGGTACCCGACGGGCCGCCTGTGCGCTTTCGCTGGCGCAAGGTGCTGCACGAGGTCGCGGCGATCGAGGGTCCCGAGCGGATCGCGCCCGAATGGTGGCGGGCCGAGCGCGCGGCGACCCGCGATTATTTCCGCGCCGAGGACACCGAGGGCCACAGGTTCTGGCTCTTTCGCGAAGGGCTCTACGGCCGCGAGACAGCTTGCCCCCGCTGGTTCATGCACGGCCTTTTCGCATGAGGAAAGATCCGCCGCCGCGCTATGCCGAGCTCGCCGTCACGACGAATTTCTCCTTCCTGCGCGGCGCCTCGCATCCTGGGGAATTCGTCGCCCGGGCCATGGAGCTGGGGTTGGCCGGGCTCGGCATCGCCGATCGCAATTCCATGGCCGGGATCGTGCGCGCCCATGCTTTCGCGAGAGAGCACGATGCTTTGGCGAAGGGCCTGCGCGTGGTGAGCGGCACCCGGCTCGTCTTCTGCGACGGCACGCCCGACATCCTCGCCTATCCGCGCGATCGCGCCGCCTATGGCCGCCTCACCCGTCTCCTCACGCGCGGCAATGCCCGGGCGCAGAAAGGGACCTGCCTTCTCACGCGCGACGATCTCCTCGAGGCGGCAGAGGGCCTGCAGCTCGCCGTCCTGCCGCAGAGCACATGGGATCCGGACGACACCCCCAAGCGAGCGGAAAAGATCCATCCCGATCTTTCCGCCCGCGAAGGCGACGAAAGGCCGGAAGCCTGCGGGCCTTTCCTCGATCGTCTCGCCGAGGCGGCGCCCGGCCGCGTCTGGCTCGCCGCCGCCATGACCTATGGCCGCGACATGCGGCGCGCTCTCGCGGAGCGCCGCGCGCTCGCGCAAAGGACCCGCCTGCCGCTCCTCGCCACGGGCGATGTCGTCATGCATGCGCCGGAGCGGCGCCCCTTGCAGGACGTGCTGACCTGCATCCGCAACGGCGTGACCCTCGACACGGTCGGCACTCGGCTCGAGGCCAATGCCGAGCGGCACCTGAAGGATGCCGCCGAGATGGCGCGCCTCTTCGCCGAGGTCCCCGATGCGGTCGCGGAGACCCTGCGCTTCCTCGATCGTCTCTCGTTTTGCCTCGACGAGCTCTCCGGCGACTATCCCGAGGAGCTGCGCGAGGGCTTCGCCACCCCCCAGACGGCTCTCGAGGCTTTCGCGCGCGAAGGGGCCGCGCAGCGCTATCCGCAGGGCGTGCCGGCCTCGGTCACGCGTGCGATCGCCCATGAATCGAGCATCGTCGAAGAGCTCGGCTACGCGCCCTATTTCCTCACCGTCCACGACATCGTGCGCTTCGCCCGCTCGCGCGGCATATTGTGCCAGGGCCGCGGCTCGGCCGCCAACTCGACGCTCTGCTTCTGCCTCGGCATCACCGAGGTCGATCCCGCCTTCCACGATCTTCTCTTCGAGCGCTTCATCTCGGCCGAGCGCAAGGAGCCGCCCGATATCGATGTCGATTTCGAGCACGAGCGGCGCGAGGAGGTGATGCAATATGTCTACGACCGCTACGGCCGCGCCCGAGCGGGCCTCACGGCGACCGTCATCACCTATCGTGCGCGTTCGGCCATCCGCGAGGTCGGCAAGGCCTTCGGCCTCTCGGAGGATGTGGTTTCCACGCTGGCGCGCACGATCTGGGGCCGGTCCTCGGCCGAGGTCGATCTCGCCGACACCCGCAAGGCGGGGCTGGATCCGGCCGAGCCACGGCTCGCGAAAGCGATCGCGTTGGCGAGCGAGCTCATCGGCTTCCCGCGCCATCTCTCGCAACACACCGGCGGCTTCGTCATCACGCGCTCGCGCCTCGACGAGATCGTGCCGATCGCCAATGCGGCCATGGAGGATCGCACCACCATCGAATGGGACAAGGACGATCTCGACGCGCTCGGCCTCCTCAAGATCGATATTCTCGCGCTCGGCATGCTGAGCTGCCTGCGCAGGAGCTTTCGGCTCCTCGAGCAGCACTATCGTGTAACCCACACATTGGCCGATCTCCCCGCGGAGGAGCCCGCCGTCTATGCCATGATCTCGCGCGCCGATACGATCGGCGTGTTCCAGATCGAGAGCCGCGCGCAAATGTCGATGCTGCCGCGGCTCCGACCTGCGACCTTCTACGATCTCGTCATCGAGGTCGCGATCGTACGGCCGGGGCCGATCCAAGGCGATATGGTGCATCCCTACCTGCGCCGGCGACAGGGGCGGGAGCTTGTGGAATTTCCCTCGAAGGAGCTCGAGGCGGTCCTCGGCAAGACGCTCGGCGTGCCGCTCTTCCAGGAGCAGGCGATGCGAATCGCGATCGTCGCGGCGGGCTTCACCCCGTCGGAGGCCGATCGGCTACGCCGCTCCATGGCGACCTTCAAGCATGTGGGGACGATCGCGAGCTTCCGCGACAAGATGGTGGAGGGCATGGTCGCGCGGGGTTACCCACGCGACTTCGCGCTCCGCTGCTTCAAGCAGATCGAGGGATTCGGCACCTACGGCTTTCCCGAAAGCCATGCCGCCTCCTTCGCGCTTCTCGTCTATACCTCGGCTTGGATGAAATGCCGCTACCCGGACGTCTTCGCCTGCGCGCTCCTGAATTCCCAGCCGATGGGATTCTACGCGCCGGCGCAGATCGTGCGCGATGTGCGCGAGCACGGCATTGCCGTCGACGAGATCGACATCAACTTCTCGGCCTGGGACTCTACGCTGACGCCACACGCAGGCGATCCAACAGACGGGACGGAGCTTCCCCCACGCCTCCATACGCGCCACAAATCGATGGAAGGCGAGATCCGCGCGACCCACAGGATCCGGCTCGGATTTCATCAGATCGAGGGCCTTCGCGATGCCGACATGCACCGGCTCGTCGCCCTGCGTGGAAAGGGCTACGATTCGATCCGGGATCTCTGGCTGCGTACGGGGCTCTCGCCCGGCGTGCTCGAGCGTCTCGCCGAGGCCGACGCATTTCGCTCGCTCGGTCTCGACCGGCGCGCGGCGCTCTGGGTGGTGCGCGGCTTGAACCGCGCCGGCGACAAGGACGACCTCCCGCTCCTGAAGGGCCTCGGCTTCTCGGCCCGCGAGCCCGACGCCTTGCTACCCCCCATGCCACTCGGCGAGCACGTGGTCGAGGACTATCGGCATCTCTCGCTGTCCTTGAAGGCGCATCCCGTCGCCTTCGTTCGCCACCTTCTCGCGCAAAGAAAAATTCTCCGCGCGGAAGAGCTTGCGGCCCGGCCCTCCGGCTCCCGCGTAAGCGTCGCGGGCCTCGTGCTCGTGCGCCAGCGTCCGGGCTCGGCCAAGGGCGTCATCTTCCTCACGCTCGAGGACGAGACCGGCACCGCGAATGCGATCGTCTGGCCGAAGGTCTTCGAGGCCCTGCGCCCGATCGTCATCGGCGCCAGGTTCATCATGATCACGGGGCGCCTGCAGAACGAATCCGGCGTGATCCATATCGTCGTGGAGCGCGCCGAGGATCTGACATATCTTCTGGCGCTCCTGTCGCGCCATGGCGGCGACGTCTCGGCGCTCGCCCGTGCCGACGGGGTGAAGCGGCCCTATCTTCGTGGCCGTTGGGGCGGCGAGGACAAGCCCACGCAGCCCGGTCTCTTCGCCGACGCGACCGCCGCGCCGGCCGACATGCACGCCGCCCACAAGGCCACGGGCTCCGTCCGACGTGTCCTGCCGAAAGGCCGAAACTTTCAGTAGAGCGCAATCGCTCTCCTGACATGGCCCCGCTCTTGCATACCGCGACGATTGCCTCGACCAAGCATGATCAGGCACCTCGCACCGACAGACCGCATTACTTTCGTCACGCGAGCAGCCTATCCTTCGACGGTCCGGCGTGCCGCCGAGATCGCGGTCAGGAGACGTCATGAGATATAGCCTCGAAAACCGCGACATGTGCGAATGGTCCGGCCTCCCCGAGTGGCGCGAGGAATTGCGTGCCGAGATCGCGCGCGGGCGGACGCGCTCCGTTTCGCCGTTTCATCTTCTCGCCTTGTCCGGGGTCACCGCGGCCGAACAGCGCGCATGCTCGGAACTCTGGATGAAGGACAAGATCGCCGCCGCGACGGTCGATCGCGTGGCCCTCGCGTTCGAGTTCGACACGAGAGAGCGGCAAAAAATCCGCATCGGATACTTGTCCAGGGACTTCCACGAGCACGCGACGTCGCACTTGCTCGTCGAATTGTTCGAGGCACACGATCGCGCCCGCTTCGAGCTTTTCGCCTATTCCTATGGAGCCGACGACGGCAAGGCGATGCGGTCGCGTCTCGAGGCGACATTCGACCATTTCGTCGATATCGCGGCCTTGTCCGACGTGGACGCGGCGAGAGCCATTCATGCCCACGGCATCGACATTCTCGTCGATCTCAAGGGCTACACGCTGGGGACGCGCACGGCGATCCTGCTGCTCTGCCCCGCGCCCGTGCAGGTGAACTACCTCGGCTATCCGGGAACCCTCGGCGCTGCGATCTGCGATTATATCATCACCGATCCCTACCTCACGCCCGCTGCCAGCGCCGACGACTACAGCGAATCCTTCGCCTACATGCCGCATTCCTATCAGCCGCATGGCCGCAGGGCGAAAGTCGGCACGGCACCGACGCGAGCCGAGGCCGGCTTGCCCGAGCAAGGCTTCGTCTTTTGCTGCTTCAACCAAGCCTACAAGATCACGCCCGAAATATTCGACATCTGGTGCCGGCTCTTGCTCGAGGTGCCGGAGAGCGTCCTGTGGCTTCGCGACGACGATAGGGCCAAGGGAAATCTCCGCAACGCGGCGCTCTGGCGCGGCATTACCGCCGACCGTCTCGTCTTCGCCCCCCACTTGCCGCAGGTGGAGCATCTCGGCCGGTTGCAGCTCGCCGATCTCGTCCTCGATACCTCGCCTTATAACGCCCATACGACCGCGAGCGACGCGCTCTGGGCCGGCGTGCCGCTCGTCACGGTCTGCGGCGACACTTTTCCGTCCCGTGTCGCCGGCAGCCTGTTGCAGGCGATCGGCCTCGGCGAGCTGATCGCAGCCGATCGCGAGGCCTATTTCGAGCTCGCTTATGATCTCGCGACGAATCCGTCGCGCTTCGCTGCAGCCAGAGCAAAGCTTTCCGCGAATCGTCTCACCACCGCGCTCTTCGACGTCGAGACCTATACGCGCGATCTCGAGGCGCTCTTCGAGATCATGTGGCAACGCTATCGCGACGGGCAGGCTCCTGCGGCGATCAGCGCATCGACCGCCGCCTGAGAAGCTCCGAGGAAGCCGGGTACGATGACCGACACGGTCCTGTCCTTCGACCGCAGCTTCGAAGGGGCTCCCGGCGAGCTCGTCCACCTGTCGCCGCTCGTACGGCGGATGGTCGCCGGCAATGCGGGGCCCATGACGTTCACCGGCACCTGCACCTATGTGGTGGGATCGGGGAACGTCGCCGTCATCGATCCCGGGCCGGAGGCCGAGTCCCACATTCGAGCGCTCCTCGACGCCTTGCACGGCGAGACCATCACCGCGATCCTCGTCACCCACACCCACAAGGACCATGCGCCCGGCGCCCGCTTGCTGAAGGGCGCGACCGGGGCGCGACTCTACGGCTGCCCACGCTACGTCACGGATGTGGTAGGCGCCAGCGACCTGCCCTGCGCCATCGATGCCGCGCACGATCTCGACCACGCACCCGATGTCGTCCTGAACGAGGGCGATGCGATCGAGGGCCAGGACTTCACCCTCGTCTGCGTGGAGACCCCCGGCCACACGAGAAACCATCGCGCCTTCGCCTTGCCGCAGGAGCAGGCGCTGTTCTCGGGCGACCATGTCATGGCCTGGTCGACTTCCGTGGTTGCTCCTCGCGACGGCCATATGCGGTCTTATATGGGCTCGCTCGACAAGCTGCTTCATCGCGACGATGTGATCTATTGGCCGGGCCACGGCGGTCCGGTGAAGGAGCCACGACGCTACGTCGCCGCGCTGGTGCGACACAGGCGCAACCGGGAGGATGCGATCCTCGGCTGCCTCGGGGCCGAAGGCTCGACGATCGATGCGATCGTCACGCGGGTCTATGCCGACCTCGATCCGCGCTTGCGCATGGCCGCGGCGCTCTCCGTGCGCGCGCACCTCGAGTCCCTCGTCGAGCGAGGCCTCGCCGTCACCGACGAAGGCTCGATCCTCGGCGCGGCCTTCCGTCGCACATAGAGCGGGCTTGCGCGTCAGCCGGATCGGAAACCCGCGCTCCCTTCATGCCTTGTCGCATTTTCGCATCGATGTCGATCTATCGAAACATCGAGATCGCAATGCGAACCGGAGTCGACTTCGCTGGAAAATGCTCCGATCACTCCTTCGTCCGATTGATCTCGGCCTCGAGCGCTTTCTCGAAGGCTTCGATATTGCGCGGATTGTCGCCGAGGTCGAAGGCATGGACCCGTGCGACGGAGCGCAGGTCGATCCGCGTCTGCCCGACGAGTGGCCTGAGCCTCACCGTGATGTCGAAAGGAAAGCCGAGAAGCAGGCTCGACGCGATCGCGTCGATATGTCCCTGTCCCTTGCGGCCCCCGGGCGGCTCGCTCGCTACGATGCGCCAGCCCGCGGCCGTGATGGCCTTCGTTACGGCGGAGAACGCGTCGGGGCCGTCGAGATCGATCAGGATGGGCAGGATCTTGGGATAGGCTCGCGCTTGTGCCGCGCGCAGGCTCGCGGGCACGGAGGCCGGCGTCTCGCCCTCCCTTGCCGCGAGGGCGCGCCGTGCCAGCGAGAAGGCCGGCGGATCGATCACGTCGGTCGAGATGTCGTCGAGCGGCGGTACACGCGACATGCGCTCGGCGAGCGCGGCCGGATAGGCGAGCAGGACCGCGGCGAGGAGGAGCCCTGCGAGCGCTCGCGCGGCACCCTTGCGACCGCTGAACCAGATCACGACGAAGGCCACGAGCGCGCAAGCCGCAGCACCCAGCGCGAGCACGATCGCGCCGCCGAGGATCGCCAGCGCGGATTGCGGCTCGAGGCCGCTGCGTGCCGAGACGATCCCGATCGCGGCCACCATCGCGGCGAGAACCGCGAGGCGGTGGCCGAGCACCGCAGCCACCGAATATTTGTCCTCGATGATCAGGCGACGCATCTCGCTCTCCCGCCGAGCTCGCGCCCGAACCTCGTCACGCGCGCTCTCCCCGGCCTCCTGCGGGGGCTTCGCCCGCCGGACGCAAGGGTCACCCTTGCTTGACCCGACGCGCGAAAAACGACAGGTCTTGACGCCCCGGCCCGGAACAGTCCAGCGATCCCAGGCTCCGTTCGATCGGCCGTTCGAGATCCTTCGTCTCGAGACCGGATGCAGAGGTCAGTCATGCATAGCCTCGCCGCGCTCGTCGCCGTCTTTTCCCTCGCCTCGGTCGGTGTCGGTGCCAAGACCGGCGAGCCGACAGTCTGGCTTCTCGCCGTGGTGACGGCCCTGTGTGCCGCGACGACCTACAAGGCGACGGCGATCTCGAGCTTTCTGCGGATCTTCGCCGCGATCTTCGCCGTCGAGACCGTGCTGTTCGGCTGCCTTTACCTCGCGACCCAGATCGGCCTCTGGCCCGAGCATCTCGCGGACTATGCCATCCCCGAGAGCCTGCCGCTCACGGTCGCGATCTTCGCCCTTCTCGTCTTCGTGATCTCCTGGATTCCGGTCGTGCGCACCATGACCGGGATCGCCGACCGCTATTTCGATACCAGCGACCGCGCAACCCTCCGCGTCTGGCCTCTGCCGAGAGTCACCACGATGGAGCGGACCCTGGCCGTTGCCATGGTCGTCTTTCTCGTCGTCGTCAACCAGGCGCAGGTCGGCATGCAGGTGCGCCTCTCCTTCTTCTCGCGCGACTGGTTCAACGCCATCCAGAACAAGGACGAGGCCGAGTTCTGGCGCCAGCTCGTCACCGTCTTCACGCCCTGGGCCTTCCTCTACATCGCCTCGGCGGTGCTCGAATATGTCATCAAGTCGATCCTGACCATCCGCTGGCGCAAGTGGCTGACCGAGAGCTATGTCGGCCATTGGCTCGACCGCCACACGCATTACCGCATGTCGCTCGCGGGCGGTGCGGCCGACAACCCGGACCAGCGTATCTCCGAGGACATCAACCGGTTCATCGACGGCGGCGACACCGGCTATGGAATCTATTCCTTCTCGATCCTGCTCATCGCGACCCTGAGCTCGCTCGTCTCGTTCTCCATCGTGCTTTGGGATCTCTCCGCGAACTTCACCTTGCCCTATACGACGATCGCCGTCCCGGGGTTCCTGTTCTGGACCGCTCTCGTCTATGCCGGCATCGGCACCGTCGTCACTCATCTCATCGGCCGAGCCCTCGTGCGTCTGGCCTTCATGCAGCAACGCTACGAGGCGGATTTCCGCTTCTCGCTCGCACGGCTCCGCGAATATTCCGAGCAGGTCGCGCTTCTCGCGGGCGAGGCCGCCGAGAAATCCTCGCTCGTCGCCCGCTTCGCGGCCATCATCAAGAACTATTTCGCGATCATCGCGTGCCGCAAGAATCTCACGGCCTTCACCGCCTTCTACGGGCAACTCTCCCCCATCATTCCCTATGTCGTCGCGGCGCCCTTCTATTTCGCCGGGAAGGTCACGCTCGGCGTCATGACCCAGACCGCGAGCGCCTTCGCCCGTGTCGAGGGCGCGCTCACGTTCTTCATCAACTACTATGTCTCGCTCGCCGAGTTCAAAGCCGTGCTCGACCGTCTCGTGTCCTTCGATGCCGCGATCGGCCAGGCCAAGGCGCGCAAGGGGCTCGCCCACGCGCCGGGCACCGAGCCCGGAGTGGTCGCCCTCGACGAGGTCGAGCTGCGCATCCCCGACGGAAAGAAGATCGTGACTCGTGTCGATCTCCGCCTCGTCGCCGAGGAGCCGGCGCTCGTCGTCGGGCCCTCGGGGTCGGGAAAATCGACCTTGTTTCGCGCGATCTCGGGGATCTGGCCCTATGGCGAGGGCACGATTACGCTTCCGCCCGAGGCCGATGTGGTCCTCTTGCCGCAACGGCCCTATGTCCCGATCGGCAGCCTGCGCCAGGCCGTGACCTATCCCGCGCCGCCCGAGACCTACACGGATGCCGAGATCGCCAAGGCGTTGCGCGTCGCCCGTCTCGCCGATCTCACCCCGTTGCTCGATGTGGAGGACGTGTGGTCGCAACGCTTGTCGGGCGGCGAGCAGCAGCGCCTCGCCATCGCCCGCGCGCTGCTCGCGAAGCCGGCTTGGCTCTTTCTCGACGAATCCACCTCCGCCATGGACGAGGGCATGGAGGCCGAGATCTACACGGCGCTCGCCGCGCATCTGCCGCAGACGACGATCGTCTCGATCGGCCATCGCGCGAGCCTTGCGCAATTCCACGCGCGTCGAATCGAGATGCGACCGGAGGAGTCGGGCGCTTTCACCACGGTCGACGTGACGGCGCGGGCGGCGGAATAGGCGCCGGCGGCCGAGCAGGATCCCGACCGACGCTTCACGGCAGACCCGCGGGCTCCGCCTTCCGGACGTGGCATCTCGGGCATCGAGCACGACTCGATGCGTGCTTCCGAGGGATCGTGAGGTATTTCTCGGGCAATCTCGGGGCGATCGACAAACTATCAGGTAACAAATTATGCTCTCTCTGCGATCGACTTTTTAATATTTCGGGCGAAACGTATTATTAGTATAGTAAATATTCAAGTTTTCAGGCCGCCAAATGGGCGACTTCGAGCCGAGCGGACCATTATGACACGTGATCGGTGTCGCGGCGACCAGGAGCGGCGTCCCCTGAATGGCGGTTGACCGACGAATTCATTGCACTAAAATTTGATCCTTGCTGATAGTCACTTGCGGCAAAGCCCGAGTATCGGCTCGGCAGTCAGGTTTTTTAGGAGCTTCATTATGTCTAAGGTTTGCTTCATCATCTCACCGATGGGTGGAACGTATTCGGCGGTACGAAAGCGTGCCGATTATATCTATAGCACCTACATCGAGCCGGCGTGCAAAGAGACAGGTTACCAGCCTCACAGGGCAGACCAAGGTGTCGGAGACGATATCGTTACCGGCACTACGACCACGCTCGAAAACGCCCCGATGGCGATCGCCTATATGGGCCGAACCGACGCGACTGATCCTGCTGCGAAGGAAGGCAAGGCCAATTGGAACGCAAACGTGATGATCGAGATCGGGTATCGGCTCGCGTCGCGGCTTCCTTTGATTTTCTTGTGTGACGAGAACTCTCAGGGCGATGTGCCGAGTGATTTGCCCTTCAACCTCGTCACCAAGAATGTGATTACGCTGCCGCTCGAGCATGCCGAGACCCCGCAGCGCGACAACCGGACCAAGGACATAATATCCAAGCTGAAAAATCAGATCCTTGGTCAAGAGAAGCGACGTCGGATTCTGGTTTGCGAGCACCCTTTGGCCGCAATCAACGGGGATAACGCGGGACGCGAGCTCAAGAACCACCCGGAACGTCTTCTATATACGATGGCGTCCGAACGGGCAAACGAGCTGTTCTTCGGGGCCGGCGTGGATCTCGTGGGTCGGAGGCTGAACGAATTCTACAGGGAGCTCGCGAAGCGTATGCACCCTGCCCAATATCGTGCGTTCATGGCCGACCAGAAAGGAGCGTTGGAAAAGCTGCAAGCTACGGGGTCGAATAAAGAGCAAGCGGTTGCGAGCATACCCATTGTCTTGAATGATCGCGCCTACTTGCCCATCATCGTCCAGGATCACCGCCCCAAGGATGAAGGGCTCGACTGGTTCAACCTACGTGTCCTCTATCTCGACGTGACAACCGTAACGCACAGGAAAGTCATCAACGGTGAGGAGGTTTATGTTTGCACGCTCGATCCCAGGTCGAACGCAGGCACTCCCCTAGAGCCGCTGAAGCCATTCCATCCAATTCGTATATTCCTTTCATACCGTTCCGATCGGCGGGACAAGGTCAAGGCCATCTACGAGCGGCTCCTGGCCTTCAAGCCCTATGTCGAGACCTTTTTCGACAAGGAGTCCCTGATGGTTGGTACGACTTGGGCAGAAGCTTTGAATAGGGCTATCACGGAATCCGACCTCTGTCTTCTGTTTGTAGACAACAAACCGTTCGGGGACGGACAGGACAGGGAGGTGAGATTGATAGAGACGCGGCTCTACAAGAAGGAGGGGAAAAGATACCCGCTTATCCCCGTGCTCTTAGAATCGGGTTCGTGGCCGGATCTTTCGCTTCTTGTCGAGGCTCAGCAGGGGGTCCTGTTCGACGACCTCAGCGAGCGTAGGCTGACGGACATTTTGTCGAGCTTGTTCCCGGATCGCTATCTTCCCGATTGGGAACCGGGGACTGTCACCAACGCCTCGAGGCCCGTCATCGATCCGCGGCCCCTGCTGTACCCTGAGCTCCCACAGAACAATCCCGCGGGAATGTCCGTCATCGAAATGGGGAGCCCACAACCCGGCTTTGGCATCATGTCCAACTCCGGGGGCTCAGGGACCGACGTCGACGCTCTGCCACTCGAGGATGAGGGCCTCGGCGAGGCATGACGAACCGGGGGGCGACATGGGCTTCGATCTTCTCCAGCGACTCGCGCGGGGCCTGTACTACGCCCCGCTTCCAGCTTTGACGCTCGACGTCGAGAACCGGGTGCTCGATTACAACCTGGCACTGGAAGTTCTGGCGCGCGACGAATTGAACGGGTGCCGCTACCTTCCGCTCGACGGCCTCGTGCAGCGGCTCGCTCCCCGGGTCACGCGAGGATCGTTGCTTCCCGATGGAAATGGTCCGTCGAATGCGGAATGTACCTTGAAAGTCGAAGGGCTCGGCTCGGTCCACCTGACGGGTTCAGAAACCACATGCCACGATTCCGCCTCCAACACCGTGATCGGGCGGATCGTCTCTTGGGAAGCAACGCCTGCAGACGGCGCGGACTGGTTTCATCAAGAGTACCGAGAGAAGCTCGACCACCATCTCGCTTGGGACACCTATGCCACGAGCTATGATCGGGTCCTCAACCTCATGCCGTATTACCGCGAAGTCGTGGCCCGGCATCGAGCAGCTCTCGCGGCGGCCGCACCCGGGCCGGTCATCGACATGGGAGCGGGGACAGGAAACCTGGCCGAGAAGCTGGTCGGCGCAGGCCGCCGGATCACCGCTGTCGACAGCAGTCGCGCGATGCTCGACAAGCTTCGCTCGAAATCCGCCTTGGCGGCGGAGATCGGCAGGGGGTTGACCATCGTCGAGGCCAGTGCCGAATTCCTCCCGATGATTGCTGACGCGTCGTTTGCCGGCGTCAGCATATTGCTCGCGTTGTTCGATATGCGTGCGCCGGAGCAGGCGCTCGACACGGCCGTGCGAATCCTCCAGCCGGGGGGGACGCTCGTCGTCACGGACCTCAAGAGGTCGTTTCGCCTCGACCCGATCCTGGAGGAATGCGACCGGCACCTGCGCGCAATCGGGCGATACGACGAGCTCGCCGAGGATCTCCGCAGGGTGGTCGAGTCGAATCGCCAGCTAGCCCCCGGCTCGCTGTCGCAATTCCGGGCCGAGGACATCCTCGAATCGCTCAACGCCCGCGGCTTTCACGACCTTTCCTTCGTCGAGTCGCACTTCGGTCAATGTGCGACCGTCACGGGTCGGAAGCCGGGCGGGCCGCTCGGTTGCCACGCCGGGGATAAGCTTTCGTCGAAAATCGCGAATGTTGCAGCGGTTCGTCCGGCGACCTCCGTCGACGCCCCGGCGATCAGCGCGCTGTACATCCGCATTTATACCCCTGCTCGCGACGGGGATGCCCGAGACTCTTATCCCTTCCCGCAGCTCATGAGCCCGGACGCCGTTGCGGCGATGATCACGGGCGGTGAGGTCCTGTGGCTCGTGGGTGAGACGCCAGACGGCACGATCGTCGGCTCTGCGGCGGCGGTGCGAAATATCGGCGGTGCTCGGGATCGGATCGCCGAGATCTTCGGGGTGGTCGTGGACGCGGCCTATCGCCACGGAGGTCTCGGCTCCCGTCTGGTGGGTGGCCTGGTCGAGGCGCTGACCTGCGCCTCAAAATTCATTCTCTGCGAGGCGCGGACCGACGATGCCGGAGGCTGGAAGGTCGCCCGCAATGCCGGGTTTCGCCCGGTGGGCTACGAACCTTACGCGCATTCGATGCCGGTAGGGTTCGAATCGATGGTGCTCACCGGATGGTGGAATGGATCGTCCCGCCCGGACGGACCGGCGGACGAGCCGTCACGGACCACTCTAGCTCATAGGCTTCGCGCAACGGTCATGGGGTGGTCCACCGCTGGCGATGTGGCGTCAAGTCCGGCGGATGGACTCCAAGGCGGTGACGTTCCGACCGTCGATACCGACATCAGCGTCCAGCGCAACGACGATGCGGGACGACTTTGGTTCGATCGCCCAGACGAGATCTTCGACCGTAGTGCAGGAATCGTCGGGCTCCATCCGCTCCAGGGGAAGGATCACCGCAGCAACCGTTTCACCCATGCTTATTATCTCGCCTCGTCGGCAACTTCCGAGCTGGGGGCTACGCGGGTGGTCTACGACCGGGTCGATGCCCGCGCACGGGTTCTCGGCTTACGCGCGGCGACCCCTCGAGTTCGCGTTGCCCTCGTGCAACACGTCGTCGACGATCTTGCGCGGCTGACAGGTGGTGGCCACCTCGTCGTGATCGTTCTGGTCGGCAGCGATTGCTGCCGCGTCCAGATCGAGCTCACCGACATGGGCTTTTTCCCGACCGCCTATTTGCCCGCATTCGTTGCCGCGCCGCAGGGTCGGGGTGATGTGATTCAGTACACGCGCCTCGCCGGGTGCTCCTTGCGGGAGAGCATCGACGGCGTCACCGCGAAGGACTGGCCGGACGCGGGAAAAGTCATCTCCCAGGTCCTCGGTTTCGCGCCGTGAGCAACGAAAGACCAATTCCATTGCGAGCAAATGACCATGGCAAACATCGCAATCGTAGCGCCCACGGAATTCGGTGGAAGGAACGAGGAGTGCTTTCGGGCTGGCCTGGCTTCCTCGTCGGGGGGGATACCCCAACCGACCTTCCTCCAACCTAACGCGAAGGATCGGTTTTTCCAGTCACGCGGAGTTTATGGCATTACCGAGCTGCGGACGTTGGTGAGGTCCGCAGCCGACACAAGACCAGATCTGATTGTCACTGTCGAAGGTCTCGTCATGGCGCAGGCAGCAGCGCTGGAGCTTAGGGAATGCGATCCGAGGTTTGTTTTCTTGAGTGGCGATGCGCTGGGATGGAGGCCCATCGCACTTGCAGGCGGCGTCAACTTGAGCACACCAAGCCAAGACGATGCCCGGAAAAGCTTGCTGAAAAGCACGTTTGCGGCAGTTGACGACTCCAGCATGTATCTTGTCGTGAACAACAATTCACCGGTACTGCCGAATGAAGCCAGATCCTGGCCTCCGGCCAGGGTTGCCAGATTCTTTCAAGACAAGAGAGATAATCCGAGGACCAACAAGCACAACGTCGACAAAGAGAATAATTTCATCGCCGAGTTCGAAGTCCTCGCCCGAAGGGAGCCGAGACCAAGTGGATTGATCATCGCCGCGGATCCATATTTTCGCTATTTTCGAACGGCCTTCACCAAAGCTGTCGCGAAAATACTCCCCGTTCCGGTATGCTACCCCTTTCAAGAGTTTGTAGACGCCTGTGAGAAAACAGGCAACAAGGAAAACAGCATTGCCTTGAACAGTCCGTCCTTGAATTCGAGCACGAGTGGTGACGAAACCACGGCACTTTTCCAGCTCGGCAAGCAGGTCGGTAGATATTTGTCCGGTACCGAGGATCTGGGCGTCGTCACGTGGAACGGCTCCGGCTGGGAGCTCCGGCCGTACGACGAATCGTCGATATCGCAAACGTCGACGCACCTGCGCGTCGGATCGGGGTCGGAGATCGAGCTGGAAGCTCTCGAGATCCGGGTCAAAGGTCGGGCTGCAGAAACGCTCCTGCGGGATCTGCAGGCTGCGTTGCGCAAGAGCCGCTGACAATCTCTATGCGTTGGTCCAGTCGGCCCCGTGTGACGGGCGCCGATAGGATGCGAAGGGATCGGCAAGTGCGGCGGCAATGCCGCGGGTATCGGCTTCGGGCCCGTCCTGTCGAGCGACGCGGGGCACAACCGAAACCTTCGGTTGCGCGATCACGGGGTTTTGCGCTTGCGATATTGCGATGCAGCGTCGTTTCGACTATATAGCGAAGGACAAGGAGAGTCGGGAGGATCGAGACGCAAGCACATCACGGAAAGGAGTCTCGTGTCATGAATATACTCGAAATATTGATCGAGCCCGAGCTCGATGCCGTGCCCCAAAGGGGTGCGCGCCCGTATTTTCCGACGCAACCGCGGCGGCAATAGCCCGCGCACGGACGCGCCGCAGCGCCGGCGCCGACATCACAATCGACCCAGCTCGACGGGTCCCTCGCGCGGGACTGCCGCTCGGCCGTGACGGCGGGCGCCGGGACACGCGCGCGCGAAAGGAGCATATTAAATGACCGGATCCTTCATCCACTCGGCCTTCGATCCCTTGCCCTATGTCCTGTTCAGCCTGGCCTCGATCGCCACGGGGCTCGTGATCGAGCTGCGCACCACGATCAAGGGCAAGGGGCGTCCTTCCCGCCTCCTGCGGCAGCGGTGGCCGAGTGCGGAAGACCTCGTCGGGTCGTCCCCTCGGCCTTCACGCCCGCTGAACTGCTCGGCGCGATAGCCGGCCTCTCGAGTCGCGGTCCGATCCGCATCGGAGCACGGCTCGGGCGAGGGTGGCGGTCCCGTCGATCCGCCCAGGACCTCAATAGAGGCCGGTGAGAGCATAGAAGCCGATTACCACGAAGACGGCCACCGTCTTGATGATCGTCACCGCGAATATATCGCCGTAGGACTGCCGGTGCGTTAGTCCCGTCACCGCCAGCACCGTGATCACCGCGCCGTTGTGGGGGAGCGTGTCCATGCCGCCGCTCGCCATCGCGGCGATCCTGTGCAGCACCTCCATGGGAATATGGGCCGCCTCGGCGGCCGCGATGAATTGCTTCGCCATCGCGGCGAGCGCGATGCTGAGCCCGCCCGACGCCGAGCCGGTGATCCCGGCGAGCGTCGAGATCGTGATCGCCTCGTTGACGAGCGGGTTCTGGATTTGCGCCAGCGAGTCCCGGATCGTCAGGAAGCCCGGAAGCACGGCGATGACAGCGCCGAACCCGTATTCCGAGGCCGTGTTCATCGCAGCGAGCAGCGCTCCCGCAACCGCCGCCTTGGAGGCCTCCGCGAATCTCACGAGGAGGGAACGAAACGAGAGAGCGAGCACGGTGAGGATGCCGGCGACGAGCGCGCCCTGAACCGCCCATATCGCGGTGAGAGCGCTCACGTCCGCCACCACGGGCGCGGCCATCCCTGCGAGCTGTGCCTCGGCCTTGGCGCCATAGGCCGCGGCGATCGCGGAGGTCAGCACGCGGTTGCCGGCGAAGACGACGACGAGCGGCAAGACGGCGATGAGGGGCGAGATGCGCGCCCTCTCGATCGCGGGCTCGGGCTCGTTGATGTGGGTCTTGCCGTAGTCCTCGCCCGCGGCGAGCGCGAGGCGGCGGCGCCATTCGAGATAGCCGAGACCCGTCGCCAGGATGAAGGCCGAGCCGACGAGGCCGAGAATAGCGGCGGCCCAAGTCGTCGTCATGAAGAAGGTCGTCGGGATGATGTTCTGGATTTGCGGCGTGCCCGGCATCGCGTCCATCGTGAAGCTGAAGGCGCCGAGCGCGATCGTGCCGGGGATCAGGCGCTTCGGGATGCGGCCTTGGCGAAACATCTCGGCTGCGAACGGATAGACCGCGAAGACGACGACGAAGAGCGAGACGCCGCCATAGGTCAGGACCGCGGAGACGAGCACGATCGAGAGGATCGCGCGTCGCGCGCCGACGATCCCGATGACAGCCGTCACGATCGACCGAGAGAAGCCGGAAACCTCGATGACCTTCCCGAACACCGCGCCGAGCAGGAACACGGGAAAATAGAGCTTCAGGAAGCCTGCCACGCGTTCCATGAAGACGGCGGTGAAGACGGTCGGAACCGCCGCGGGATCCGTCGCGAGAACCGCGAGCATGGCCGCCACGGGGGCAAACAGGATGACGCTGAAGCCGCGATAGGCGACGAGCATCAAGAGCACCAGCGCGGCCAGGGCGATCAAGAAGCTCATGCGAGAGCGACCTTTGTCGCGAGGTCTCGACACGAGCCGGCAGGGGGCTCGATCGCCGAGGAGGATACGCCGCGAGGAGGATCGAGACTATCGTGAACGCCGTGGCCGCGCCGCGAGGGCTACAGCGAAATTTCGGTCAGGATCGCCGACGCCGGGCTGGTTCATGTCTTACGCGATGCGGGGCGACCTCGGCCGATCCGGTCGAGCCGGCAATGGCGAGCCCGCCGCGCGAAGGCCATTCGAGTCGAGAGACATTCCTGCTCGTGACAGCGACGTCAGGGACCGAAGCCGTGGAAATAGGCCTGCCCGGATTCCAGGATCGCGATGTTGTTGACGACCGTTGGATCCTCCGGGGCGAGCAAGCGTGCGCGATCGAGAAGACGCCGCGCCTTCCGGACATTCCCCCGCAGCAGGTAGGAATAGCCCATGTTGTTGAGGATGACGTGATTCTCGCCCTCGATCCGCAGCGCCTGTCGATAGGCACGATCGGCGAGGTCGAAGCGACCGATTCGGTCATAGGACGCCGCGAGCCCGATCCATGCTGCCCCGTTTCGGGGCGTGACCTCGACGGCTCGACGGTAGTGCAGTTGCGCGAGCCCATAGTTTCCGCGGATGAACTGGGCCCAGCCTCTCTGGGTATCCTCGTCGCCCAGGTAGAAGCGGGGGGCATAGCCCGGCTCGATATAGGGCGGAGGAACGACCTGCGCCCTGACGTTACCGCAGCCGAAACCGGTCAGCAGCCCCACGATCAAGCCGAGCCGAGCGGCATGGCGGAATGTCGATCTCGACCTCATATCAACCTCCGGCTATTGCCTTGAACGCATCCACGATTCGGATGATCACGGGCGTCATTGCGAGAATCAATATCACGGGAAAGACGAAGAGTCCGAGAGGAATCGTCAACTTGACCGGAAGTTCGGCGGCACGCGTTTCCGCCCGTGCCATACGCTTGTCGCGCATGTCGTCGGCGTAGGCGCGCAACCCGTCGCCGATGTCGGAGCCGAGCTCGATCGACTGCTTGAGGAGCATGGCAAAGGACTTCGCCTCGTCGAGCCCGAGCCGGTCGGCCAGGTTCTCGAGCGCTTCGATGGTCCCTCGTCCGGTCCGGATCTCGCTGCCGAGCAGTGCGAGGTTCAGTGCGAACTCGGGGCATCGTCCCTGGAACTCGCGGCCGATCCTGTTGAGGGCCGCCTCGAAGCTCAACCCGGCATCTATGCAGACGACGAGAATATCCAGGAAGTCCGGAAAAAGATTGCGATAGGACTGCAGCAGATGGGCTTGGCGACGTTTCAAATATGCCTGAGGGACGACATAGCCCACGCACAGGAGAACTGCGGCGAGCAGGAATCGGTTGGCCGGCGTCAAGGCTGATACGAAAAGCCCCGACAGGGTATAGCCCACGAGCGGCACGGCGATAATCGCCACGATCCGGGCGACGAGGAACGTTTTCGGAGCATCGACGGAAAAATAGCCGGCGCGCAACATCTCGAATCGAAGCTTGCTCCGGTTCTCGGAATCGAGACCGACCAGCTTGTCGTCGATTCGGTCGATCAGCTTGCGAGACGGGCTCGCCGCGACGTCCGCCGTCGCAACCGTGCCGACGGCCAAGCGGCTCCGGATTCTCTGATGCCGCAAGACTGCCGAGCCGAGGACCATCGTGACGGCCACAACCGCGGCGAAGATCACGCTCACGATGACCATGAGGAGCAGGTTTTCGTCCATGGCGGTGATCTCAATACTTGAAGTTGACCATGCGCCACATCACGACATTGCCGACGACGAGCATGCCTCCGGCCACTCCCATTGCGATGTGGAATATCGGGTGGGTCCAGACGGCACCGAAATAATCGGGTGAGATGACGCTGATGAGGGCGAAGAGCACGAACGGGATCGCCGACAAGGCGATCGCGGAGAACCGTCCTTCCGCGGACAAGGCATGGACCTTGCGGCGCAGCTTGAACCGGTTCCTGATGAGCTTCGACAGGCGCGCCAGGACCTCCGCCATGTTGCCGCCGGTCTGCATTTGCACCGACGTTGCCATGACCACGAACATGAACTCGGGATCGCCGACGCGAACCGAGAGGTTTTGCATCGCGGCGGGCAGCGCAAGACCATAGGTGACCTCGTCGCAGGCGATGCCGAACTCGGTTCCCGCCGGGTCCGGCATCTCGCGCGCGACGAGCGACAGGGATGTCGGCATCGGATGGCCTGCCTTGAGGCTGCGCACGATGACATCGAGGACGTCGGGCAGCTGCTCGTTGAACCGTGCGATCCTCCGCGCGCGCAGGATTCGGAGGAGGACGATGCCGAGACCCGAGGCACTCGCGAAGCCGGCCACGATGTTGAGAGGGTTCGCCCCGATCGCGAAGGTGATTGCGATCGTCATGACGGCGGTGAGGCCGACGATCACCAACAGGAACTGCGCACCCTGGAAGTGGAGGCCCGATTGGACGAAGGTCGTGTGGAGCCCCTCGAGCCAGGGCCAGGCCTCGCCGATGCCGCGCTCCCGGCGCAGCATCGTGAGGGCCTCCTTCTGGTCCCCGGTCGCCTCGATGAGCGACAGCCTCCGGTTGATCGCCCGCTTCGCCACATGATCCTGGCTGTAGTAGCGGTAGACGAAGGCGACCAGGAGCGCGGCGGAAACGAAGACCAGAAGCGGGACGAGCAAGGTGTCGGTCATGGCGGTGCCGTGGTCAGAGCGGATGGAGCGTATCGAAGCACGAATTGGGAATGTCGATCCCCATCGGCTTCAGGTTGGCGAGGAAGCTCGGCCGTAGCCCCGTCGCCCGGAACGAGCCGAGGATCATGCCGTCCGCATCGAGACCTTCCCGCGCGAAGTGGAAAATCTCCTGCATCTGGATCACGTCGCTCTCCATGCCTGTCACCTCGGTGACGCTGATCATGCGCCTCCTGCCGTCCGCCAACCGCTGCAGCTGGACGTAGAGCTGGATGGCCGAGGCGATCTGCTGGCGGACCGAGGTTTGCGACATGGAGAGCATGCCCATGCCGACCATTTGCTCGAGGCGGCGCACCGCGTCGCGCGGCGTGTTGGCGTGGACGGTCGTCATCGAGCCTTCGTGGCCCGTATTCATCGCCTGGAGCATGTCGAAGGCTTCCTCGCCGCGGCACTCGCCGATGATGATTCGGTCGGGACGCATGCGAAGGGCGTTCTTGACGAGCTCTCTTTGCCTGATCTCGCCTTTTCCCTCCGCGTTCGGGGGCCGTGTCTCGAGCCTCGCGACATGGGGCTGCTGGAGCTGCAGCTCCGCGGAGTCCTCGATCGTGACGAGCCGCTCCTTCGGCGAGATGAAGGCCGAGAGGGCATTCAGCATGGTCGTCTTGCCGCTGCCGGTGCCGCCGGAGACGACGATCGAGATCCGGCCCTTGACCGCGGCCTGCAGGACCTCCGCCATCTGGGGCCGGAGCGCGCCGACCCCGAGCAGGCGGTCGAGGGAATATTTCTGCTTGGCGAACTTGCGGATGGAGACGAGCGGGCCGTCGATCGCGATCGGGCGCACCGCCACGTTGACGCGCGAGCCGTCCAGCAAGCGTGCGTCGCACATCGGCGAGGACTCGTCGACCCGGCGGCCCACGGCGGAGACGATCTTGTTGATGATGCGTAGAAGGTGGGCCTCGTCCTTGAACCGGACATTGGTGGGCTCGAGGATGCCGAACCGCTCGACGCAGACCGACGCGTGGGTATTGATGAGGATGTCGTTGACCGTCGGATCCTTCAAGAGAGGCTCGATCGGTCCGAGGCCCGTCATCTCGTCGAGAATTTCCTCGGTGAAGGATTCGAGCTCCTTCTGGTTGAGCGGAATTCTCTGGGTCCGAACATATTCGTTGACATAGTTTCCGATCTGCCCCGCCAGTTCGCTGCGCGACATCTTGTCGAGCGACGAGAGGTTGAACTCGTCGATGATCTTGCCGTGGAGCTCGACCTTCTCGTCGAGCAAGGCCGGCCGCTGGGCGACCGGCTCCGGCGGGGGTGCAACCTCGACAGGGGCAGCAGGGCTTTCGACCTGGAGCGGCAGGTCGCGAAGCGGCTGCTTGAAGGCGAATCGGAAACGGCCGGACATGATCGAAACCTCTCCTCAATACTAAACAATACGCGCCGGCGCGGGCGTCACGGCGTCACCTTCGGGCGCACCGCCAGCACCGCATCGCCGATCTTCTTGATGTCGCGGCAGATCCCGCGCCGCGGCTTGGATTGAACCATCGAGACGCCGGTGTTGACGCAGTCGAGCGCGAAGGGCCAATCCTGCTGGACGTAGAAAACGCGCCGCCCGGAGAGGACACCGTCGATGTTGACGTCGTGAGCGATTCCCCCGAAGGCAGTCGTCTTGCATTGGTTGACGACGACGGCGACCTGCTCCGGGGCGAGCTCGCGCTCGCTCAGGTGCTTCGTCTCGGCGATGATCTGCTTGACCGAAGGAACCGAGTAGAGTCCCGTGACGAGGACGAGGTCGGAATCCTTCAGCACGGCATCGACCCATGGGATCCGGTAGGGTGGCATATCCAGGACGACGATGTCGTAGAGATCCGTGATCTGCTCCAGCAGCGCGAAGACGACGCCTCCGTCGATGGCGCAAATGTCGATGCCGTCATCGGCGCACGCGAACATGTCGAGGGTCGACGCGTGCCTCGAGGTGAAGATGTCGAGCATGTAGCGGTCGAGCCGCTGCGGGTTGCGCACCACCTGGGCGATGTCGAGCCGCGGCACGAGGTCGAGATAATCGGCCATGGCGCTGCGCTGGAAGTTCAGGTCCACGATGGCGACGCTGCGCGCGTCCTTGCCCTTCAGCGAGGCGAGGCAGGCTGCCGTCTCGAGCGCGAGCGTCGTGTTGCCGCTGCCGCCGCAGGTCCCGAGGAAGCTGACGACCATATGCTGGGCCTCGGGTGTCGCGCTGTGCCGCGACGCGGTCGGGACGTTCGAGCCCACGCGCTGGGAGAGTTCGATGATCTCCCGCATGGCCGAGTCCCAGCCGACCCAATCGGCCGCCCCGGTCCGGACCAGGGCCTTGTATTGGGCCTGGGGGATCTCGTCTGCGACATAGATCACGAAGGCATGCCCCGCGACCTCGCCGGCGAGCCGGATCACGTGCTCGACATCGACCTCCCGGCCGGGGAGCGAAGGGACGAGGACGAGCGAATCGCGACGCGCCTCGAGCTGCGGATCTCCGGCGACCTCGTCGATCGTGGTCTTGCCCACGATCTCGTAGCCGTGCTTGGCCAAGAGCTGCTCGAGGCGAGCGACTTGCGGATCGGCCCGATCCGACGTGACGAGAAAGGCGAGCATGGGTCCCTTCATGGCGGCCATCTAGCAAGCGAGAGGGGAGGAAAAGGACAGGTCCTCGCTCGTGACCGTGGTCCGCATCGGCGGAAAGGTCAGATCGAGGAAATTCATCAAGCCGCCGAGAAAGAACCAACCGAAGGTGACGTTCTTCAGCGAGATTGTGATCGTCGCGACCGGACCACAGGGCCTGCCACGGAAGCCGACCGCCGGCGCCGCCCTGTATTCGACGACGACATTGGCCGGGGTGAGTGGATTGCCGGCGGGATCGACGCGGTTGAAGAGGTTGCACATGCCGATCGCATAGGTACCGGTCGCCGCGGAATCGCAAGCCGCGCCGTTGCCGCGGCCATAGACGATCGTGTTCATCGCAGCCGCGTCATAGCCGCCGCTGCTACAGGCTCCATCCTCGCACTTGATGTAAAACGTGAACGCTACCGGGAGCTGTTCCCCGGGTGTGCCACCGGTCACTGTATCGATGTCCACGATACCCGGGGCGACGGGATTCGAGACCGCGGCGATTCGGGCACCCCGCTCGACTGCCTTTGTAGCCATGTTCAATTGCCAAAAGACGATTCCGAAATCGACAATCCCGCCGATCAGGAGGAGCAGCAACAGGAAGACGACGGTGAACTCGACCATCGCGGCACCGTCGCAATCCTCACGCAGACGTTTCCAGCTCATGCGCGCTATTCCCTGACCGATCGTTCGGAATGGGAGATCGTGAAGGTCGGCGGGGTCAGCCCGAAGAAGCTCAGCATGCCGAAATCGAGATTGGCGTAGTCCACGGTCGCCGTCACCGTGACGATGTAGAGCGTATCGGGTCCACGATAGGCCTTGGCCGAATTGTCGATCGCTGCCGCGTCCGCGTCCACATCCCCGGTCGTGAAGCCCGTGACGCGCAGCTTGGTGCCGGCGACCTCGCCATAGACCGCGATCTCCTTCGCTCGCGACTGGGCCGCGGCGTCGGTCGGATCCGCGACCCGCGCGAGATAGCGCGCGGCGTCGCGAACCGCCGTGCTGATCTGCTGGTGATCCCAGAACAGGTTGGAGAACTCGATGGCGCCGAAGGCGAGGGAAACGAGCACGGGCGTGACGATCGCGGCCTCGACCGCGGCGGCGCCCGAATCGTCTTTGGCGAATGTCTTGCTCAAGCGGATCATGGCGCTCACCGATACAATTGGACGATGTCATGGAGGACGCCGTCATCGGCTCCGGGTTCTGCGAGGCCGAGGAATTCGCCGTAGATCGTCTGGTCGGTCTTGGTGACGGGCTTGAGGAGAAAGAATTTCGCGAAGGCCTTCACGCGCACGCCCGTATTCTTGCCGCCTTTGAGGCCGACCGAGGTGCAATCGATCACAGCGACATAGATAATCCGCCGGTCTTTGCCTCCGGGGTTCTTGTTGCAGTTCGGCGCGCCGCTCTCGCCCTTGACCGCTTGCGCGGCGTTGGCGTCGAAGATTCCCGGCGACCGATCGGCAGGAGGCGGACTGGTCGCGGCTGCGCTGTAATCTCCGAGTAGATTGTTGTCGATCTCGTAGGCATAGGCGTCGTAGCGTGTCGAGAATTCGGGCGGCGTGGTACCGTTGTGGTTGATGCTCCAATATTGCGTGAGATCCCAGACGCCGTTTCCGAGGCCGGTCGATGTGTCGTAGCTGGCATCGGGTGGCAAGCCCTTTGCCAAGTCGGCGGCTGCGGAGTTATACGGCTCCTGGTTCCCGTTCTGGCAATACTTGCTATCGACCTTGTCATAGTCCTGGCCGCAGGTGTCGGCGGCGGTACCCTTGTCCGGCAGGCACCCCTTTCGGACATTAGGGGCCGGTGGGTGATCGGCGTCCTTGTAGCTCTTCGCGCTGCCTTCGTAGATATCGAACCGCACGTTCAGCGCGTCGCTCGCCGAGGCGATATCGCCGGGCTCCGTGGTGACGCCCTCCTGCCAGAAGCAGGCTCCCGAATCGTTCGCCGCCAGCGCGTCCTTCAGCACCTTGGCACCGCTCCCATCCACCGAGAGAAAGCCATAGTTACCCGCCGAATAGGCATCGGTGCCGCCGGGTCCCGTCTTGAGGACAAACATCTTGCCGATATTGGCCTCGTCGTAGATGCCGGGGTTTTGGCCCTCGTAGGGGTTGCAGATGAACATAGGCGTCGTCTTGCACAGCGCCTGGGTGAACCCTGCGACAGCCGTGGCGCTCGTCGTCATCGTGTTGGTCGCGGCCCCGAAAAGCATGGCCGGGAGGAAGGTGTTGATCGTGACGGGCGCCACCGTCACCTCGACGTAGCGCGCGTCACCCGCAGCCGCCCCTCCGCCGCCCATCGCCGTGTCGTCGGTCGCCGGCAGCGTGGCGTGGTAGGTGCGCGACGCGACCGTGACCGCGCCGCCGCCCCAGATGCTCTTGTTCTGGCCGTTCATCAAAGTGTCGATCGCGGCATCCGCGCGCGTTATGGCATCCGGGCTCCCGTCGAGCTCGGCGGCGCCGGCGAGCGCGAAGGCATCGGCGGCCTTCTGGAGCTGGGTCTGAAGGTCGAGCAGGCGCGACAGATCGACGGCCAAGGTGGCGAAGCCGATCAGGACCACGAGCAAAACCGTGACCATGGGCAGCACCGCGCCGGCTTCGTCAGCGATGAAAGGCGCGACCTTCGCGCGGAAGCAGCGGAGAATGTTGCCTGTGCGAGTCATGCCCCGCCTCCTGAAATGCCGATTCGGGATCCTGTGCAATCGTTTTGGTAGAACCGATGGTTTGGAATCGTCATTGCGTGGAGCTTCGCGCTCGCAGTGATGGCGGCGCATCGGAGTTACGTCGGAGCCAGCCGCGGCCATCGGCGGCCGCGCTTTCCGTTCGAGGATCGCTGCAACATGGCTCTCGTCGTCTCGAGGCAATGAATACATTTCGTGCGAGTCTCTACTACCCGAATGCGGCTCGGGCGCTCGTCCGGTCAGGTCGCATCGGACGACGCCCACCGTCGCGACCTCTGTCTTCTGACGTTGGGCTTCTGTAATGATCTCGAATACGACTATGCAAAAGACCCATTTGAGTAGCGTGTCGCGCCCGACCTAGCTCGAGCCGCTTTTGATCATGTCTAAGCGGAAGCGGGCTCTCCACTTCGGTGGAAATCGCTCGAGGGTCGCTACCCGACAAAGACCGTCATTGGAGGAGCGCCGGCGCCGAAGCAATCCATGCCGATGATCTGGCACCTGCCCCGGATTGCTTCCTGCTTCGCTTTGCTGCCTCTCGCCTTCGCGGCTACGGCGAACCGCTTGCGCGGGCGCTTCGTTTTCGCCGTCGACGCCGCTCTCGGCTCGCCCGCAATGACGGCGCTGGGGACCGCATTAACCGGGTCCTGAACCTACCACAGACCACCGTCGATCGATGTTGCGCGAGATCAATAGTTGGCGGGCGGCAGAGCTCCCTCACCCGTCGGAGCAGGAGCCTGAGCGGGAGCCTCGGCTGCCGGCGAATTGACATTGAGCGAGGATGCCGGCGGATGCGGCCTGCCGGTGCTCGTCTCCTGCGCCGGCAGGAAGAAGCCTTTCCCGGGGTCTCTCTGCGACAGCCCGGTCCCGGCGTCGAGGAACTTGGGCCCGAACTGCTTCTTACGCTGATCGGGGAGGGTTTCGACCGGCTGCTTCAAGCCTTCCCGGTAGATCTGGACCGCCCGGCCGATTCGCTCGCCGTCGAAGGCGATGTTGGTGTCATAGGCGTAGCGTGGCCACGGGTCCGGGACCATGAGCGCCTCGTTGGTCGCGATCGCATCGCCGGCGCTGATGTTGATCGTGTCGAGTCGCTCGACATAGCGATTCATGTATTGGGTGCACCCCGACAGTTCGAGGCAGACGCTGGACAACAGGACGATCTCGAGCCTGGTCATCATCCACCTCACTGCCGCGGGGGTTCGATGAAATTGCCGGTCGCCGGGTCGTAGTACACCGCACCGGCTGGTGCCGCCGTCGGTGCCGGCGCGGAAACGGACGTCGCCATGGGGGGCGCCGGGACGACCGCCGGCTCGACGAGGGCGACGGGTACGGGTCCCGGCGGGTTCGCCGCTTGGCCGCCGAACAGGTTCTGCAGGAAGCCGCCGAACGGATCCGTCGCGAAGGGCGGCTGCTTCGGCACCTCGGGCTGGCCGTTCAGGAAATAGTCGAGGTCATTGGCCGCGAGCTGGGTGTCGAGCGGCGTCTTCAGCTTCTGGTCCGGCGGAACCGGCTTGACGATATGCGGGGTGACGATCACCACGAGCTCGGTTTCGTTCGCCTGATATTCGGCACTGCGGAACAAGGCGCCGAGCACGGGCACGGAGCCGAGCCATGGCACCTGGTCCTGGTTGCGGGTCGAGTTGGATTGAAGAAGGCCGGCGATGGCAAAGCTCTGGCCGTCCCGGAGCTCGATCGTGGTGCGCGCCCGGCGCGTGGTCAGGGCCGGGATGAAGAATCCCTGGATGTTGACGGCGTTCTGGAGGTCGAGCTCGCTCACCTCGGGGTAGAGCTTCAAGCTGATCACGCCGCGCGACAAGACGGTCGGCGCGAAGTTCAGCTTCACGCCGAACTCCTTGTAGACGACGGTGACCGTCGGAAGCTGCCCGGCCGAGGAGGTGGAGACGACCGGCACGGGAAACTCGCCGCCCGCCAGGAACTCGGCGGTCTCGCCCGACATGGCGATGAGATTGGGCTCGGCCAGCTTGCGCAGCACGCGCTGCGCCTCGAGCGCGCTGAGAACCACGTCGAGTTTGCCGGCGGTGGAGTTGATGATCTCGGTGATCACCGTGGCGAACGGCGCCGCGCCCGCGACGCCGGCCACCGAGTTCAACAGAGGTATGGCGGCGGTATCGCCCGCCGGCCCGAAGGCGAACTGGCCGGCCCCCACGTTGAACTTGCCGGGCTGGGCCTGGTTTCCGATGATGCCAGCCGTGACGC
The DNA here is from genome assembly GCA_024304885.1 of Beijerinckiaceae bacterium. Lineage (GTDB taxonomy): Bacteria > Pseudomonadota > Alphaproteobacteria > Rhizobiales > Beijerinckiaceae > Methylocapsa. Next base: position 196,073 of record JALJOM010000003.1, on the reverse strand, counting down.
CGCGGCGGAAGAACTCCCAGCGCACGCCGAGCGCACGCGCCGCGTTGCGGTTCGCCTCGACGAAGCGCACCTGCAGCATCACTTGCTGCGGCGTCTTGACCTTCAGCGCATTGACGACCCCGTTCGCCGCGAGGCCGGAGGCCACGCTCATCGCCCGCTCGATCGTTTGCGGGTCGCCGCCGTCGCCGCTGAGCACCAGCTTGCCATAGACCTCGTTGACCTCGATGCCAGTGGCGCCGGAGCCCTCCCGAATCTGCGAGCCGATCGCCCGCGTATCCAGCTTGACGTCGACATCCACCACCCCGATCAGCCGTCGCGCCTGGTCGTAGAGGAGGACATTGGTGCTGCCGATCCTCTTGCCGACGAGGAAGAGCTGCTGGTCGCTGATCGTCGCCGCATCGACGATGTCCTTGTCGGCGACCTCGACGATCGCGAAAGGCACATCGACCCGAAGGTTGCGGGACTTGTTCTGGACGAGCGTGACTCGCGTGAGCAGGCCGACGGTGCCGTTCGCCCGGATCACGCTGCCGGGCTCCGCCCCGGCCGGGACCGTGAAGCAGAGGGCGGCGAGGGCTGCGAGGACGAGCCCCAGCCGGAGGCTCGGCCCGGCCCATGCGTGACACTTTCGACCGGCCGGCTGCCGTGTGCGCTGTAGCCGAGCCGTCGCGGGCCGGCGTTTCGAGATCTCCTGACCGCCCACTGCGCCTGCTCCCTCGAAATAGGTCCAGCGAAATTCAGTCTCGGCACGTGTCGTTGCGTGCCTCGAGCTCGGCCGATATCGGACGGTGGAGCTGGTCAAGGATTAGATTAAGGCGCCACGAGCAACAAATAAAAGATATCCACAGTCGATATTTCTTGGATGTCTGTAGCCTAGGGGCAACAGTCCGGCGTTCCGACGACCGCGTGGGCAAGGCCGAAGGCGCGCCTGCGAGGTGGCCCGACCCCTCGTCGAGCGCTCGACCGCCAGCCGGCCCTTCCGGATCGGGTCGCGGCACCGCGGCGGCTTCCGATCCGGTCGGAGTGGAAACCCGCCGTCTCCATCCTCGGCGTTCCGTGACCTTGCGAGGCGAGCCTGCGCCGGGCTCGCCGGCGAGAGCGGGCGGAAGAAAAGCGTACCGCGACCCTCCGCCCGCATCCCGCTCTGAACTTTTGGACTCGATCAGGTTTCATGACTTTGGGTCGAATCGATCCAAAGTCATGGTGATCTAATGCTCCGGGTCACCGGCTTTCGCGATAGACATTGGGATCGACGGTCGTCAGCTTGGCGCCGCGATAGATCCAGACTTCCGCAAGCTTGCGCGCGGGCGCGGGGGCAGGAGCGGGAGTTGCACCGGCCTCTGCGGCTCCGGCGACCTCACCTTGCCCGAGATCCGCCACGCTGACCCGTTGGGCGGACTCGGCCTTGGCCTCGCCGGTTTGCCGCAGGACGAGCGACAAGGTCCCGACACCCTGGGCGAGGATCAGCTTTTGCGCCTGCTGGGTGGACACCTCGACGGTCACCGTCTTCACGACATGGGCCTTGTCCTGCTTCTCCTGGGAGAGCTGGCCGACCGCGAGGACCTTGACGTCCTGAAGCAGGATGTCGGCATAGCCCTTTTCGGTGTCCTTCTTCGTCTCGTGGCGGGTCAGGACGACATCCACCCTGTCCCCGGTGCGAACGAATCCGGCAACCCCGCGCACCTCGTCGACCTTGATGGAGACCGCGCGCATGCCCTCGGCCACGAGGGACGCCAGCGATGCGGGCTGGTTCGGCGGCGTGATCCGCGTGGCGAGAACCGGCTCGTTCTTCTCGATCGTCGTGAGGACGACCCGCGTCCCGTCCTTCAGGAGGTCGTCCACCGAGGTGAATGCTCCGTCGGGAAGGACCGGGGCGCCCCAAGGCAGAACCTTGATGTTGTCGGTGTTGAGCGCCGTTCCGTATTCCAAGGGCGCCGTGGCGACGACGACATGCGTCGCGGGGCCTTTTCCGGAACGGGCCGCGACTATCGAATAGGCGAGATAGGCGGCGATGCCGCCGAGAACGATCGCCGCCACCAAGACCAGCAACGTTCCGAGCTTCATATCAAATCTCCTGGAGCGTCAAATCTCAGGGCGCGGTCGAGCGAAGGCTCGGGGGTCTGACGAGCCACAAGCCGGGCAAGCCTCCCGCCGCGCCTCGCGAGTGGGGGATTGGAACGGCAATTCACGAACGATTTGGGTCTGCCGACCTCGTCGGCGCGCGCATGCGCCCGAGATCTTCTTGCCGCGGAACCCCGCGGACCTTTGTTCGCCACGACGCGGGTCGCAGCCGATAGTACCGAGTGCTGCGCGCGGATCCCGCCTTGGCCGAACGGGAGATGCATAGTGGGCCGTCGGCAGGCCGCGGGTTGGTGCGAGGCTCTGCGACTCTGCCGCGGCACCGGCGGCGACGCCGGTGCCTCGTCTCGATCGAGCTCTCGCCTGCGTCGCGCCAACCGCGTCGAAGAGCGGCCTAGTTCCCCGCTGCCGTCGCCGTCGCCGTTTGGACGCTGTTCCAGATCGTGCTGAGGTTGGTTCCCACCAAGCTGATGGTCGCGATCGTAATCGCGAGAATCAGCCCGAGCAGAACCGTATATTCGACCATGGCCGCGCCCGACTCGTCCCGATGGAAGCGGGAGGCGAAATCCTTCATGACCGACCGCGCATCATAGACTTTTGCGGCGACCGCCAGCTCCGTGACCTTGTCCGTAATCTTTTCGAACATACCCTGACTCCTGAAGCATTGTTGATGCACCAATACCTGCCGCGACCTTCGTAAACAGCAGAGGCACTCGACGACCGATCGACGACCTCTGAAGCGCAACGAAGCAAGCGCTCGATATGCTTTGTCTCGCGTTCGGTGATCGTATTAATGCGCGAATTACTTGGAGAAGTCAAGCGCGACGGGCCCCCGCGACGCTCGCCACCGCCTCCGAGACCGCGGTTTCGCGGCGCGAGGTTAACGCATCCAGTTCGCACATAAGTTTATGATTTCACTGGATATATTGCGCAGGAAGCCGAGCCGGGCACCCCTGATTGCCCGACCGGGCGGGTCCCAATTTATACTTACGATTATACTTTAGAAGGTACCCTGGGAGTCTGGCTACACCCAAGAGATGAGGTCGTGTGAACAAAATTTACGTCTTTTCGTCATTCTTCTGTCATTAGCCAGCAGACCTCGGCCAAAGGCAGCGAGCCGCCGCTCGGCGATCACTCGAAACTCTGCGATCTCGCTGTTGCGATAGATCGCCAGCGATGAGATCGAAATGCGAACCGGTGTCCGCTGCGCCGGAAAATCCACCAGATCACGATGACTTTGGATCGAATCGACCCAAAGTCATGAAACATGATCCATTCCAAAAGCTTAGAACGAGGCGCGGTCGGAAAGCCGCTGTACGCTTTTCGTCATCCCGCTCTAGGCGCGGTTTCCGGCCGTTTCCATCGCGTAGCCCGATGACAGCTGACGGCGGCGCTCGAACCCCCGTCGCTCCCGCGTCAGCGGGCGGTCGGCCGCCGGCAGGCGCGGCGGGCACTGATAGCCCTGCAGCGTCTCCGCCCAGAACAGGGATTTCTCGATCCAGAGAAGGAAACTCGACATCTCGTGACCCCTAATGCTTCACTTGCCCGTCCGGTCGATTCCGGCGACCTCCGGGAAATCTTCCGATCTTCGTTCCCCGGCCCTCGGCCCCAGGACGTCCTATTCTTGCCCGCGAATTATTACGAAGCGCTATCGTCATTCGATAAACGTTGCTACGTTGGGGGAAGATCGAATCGGCACGAGCATCCGCCGACGCCCGTCCCTCGACACGCGGGGACCTCGGGGGTGCCGGCATCGGCTTTTCTGCGCGCAGGCGAGGCGCGACGATGATCGAGGGGATGATCCTGGCCGCGCTCGCGGCCCTGCTCGCCTTCGTCGTCCAGGACGATCTGCGTAGCTATCGCATTCAGAACAATGCTGTCCTGGCCCTCATGGTCCTGTACCTGGCGAGCGTGGCGCTGACCGGGAACTACCGCGAGGCCTCGGCCCATGCGGCCTTCGCGGCGTTCATCACCGTGATCCTACTCGTCTTCTACCAGAAAGGGGCCATGGGGGGCGGTGACGTGAAGCTGCTCGCCGTGGCCTTTCTCTGGCTCGGGCTCGAGAATGCCTTCGTCTTCTCGCTGTTCCTCCTCGGCTTCACGCTGGGCTATGCGGCGCTGAGCAAGCTCGGACTCCTGCCGCGCAAGCTGGTCGCCTCGCGGCCGAAGATTCCATTCGCGCCCTGCATCGCCGCGGCCTGGCTTCTCGCCGCGATCCTCCCGTTTGCCGCGGCGGCAGCGATCGGCTGAGGGCTCGAGCCCTATCTCGGGCTGATGAGCACGCCGAGCTTCTCCTGGTCCAGATCGTCGACGCCTCGGCTCTCGCCTTGCGTCACGACGAAATCGGCGCGAAGCGGAACCGGCATGGCGAATCTCCCCCCATCGCCATCAGGAATCGAATTCAAGCCGCTCCCGCAATCCCCACCCGAGCCATGCTCACGGGGAATTGGCATGAGACCGATTGCTTGGCGGCAGCTGTCATGCCGGTCGAGCGCGAACGAGATAATGGCCGCCCTCGCCATCCACCAGTTCGCACCGCCAGCCATTGCGTTCTGCAATTTGCGCCAGGGTTTCGTAGTCGATCTGGAGGACCGAGAACGGAGTCCCGCAGCGGCCCTTGTATCCGTCTCGCCGAAGTAGCGCCCGGTGGTCTCCTTTCGAGCGAGCTCGGCAAGGCGGGCCGCGTCAGCGCCGACGCGCAGGTCGAACGAGTCCGCGATGAGCTGGCCGCCTGGCGCGAGCAGTTCGCGAATGCGCCCCAGAAATCTCGGCAGGTCGGCAAGCCGGCCGACCTTGTCCAAGCCGTTGCAGAGACAGATGATCGTGTCGAAACCGCCGCCACCGAACTCGTAGAGGTCGGCCAATTCCGCGCTACGCACGCCCCGCTCTCGCATGATCATGACGCATTCCGGCGCGATGTCGATCGCCGTGACCTCGATCCCCCGACGCTGCAATTCGAGAGCATGAAGACCAGCGCCGGCGCCGACATCGAGTACGCGCCCACAACACAGATCGAGAGCAAGCGCTTCGAGCGGGTCGATCGTCTCCCTCAGCCAGAAGGCGGCCGGCACATCGTCGCGCCCGCCGTCCTGATGGCAGATCAGCATTGCCGAGGTCTCGCCGCGAAAGCAGTCGAGCAAGGCAGCGCCATGGAGGTCGTAGGCTGACATATATCGCTCCTTTCTGTTGCCCCGATGAGAGGCCGCTGCGCTCTGCCTCGTCGCCACCGTTGCCTAGTGGCTTTGAGCCAATCGAGTCTAGACCCTAGCCTCGCCGTACGCGATCTGAATGGACGCGCTTACAATCGGACAGCGCATCTCGCGGAAAGGCGGAAGATGATGGAACAATGGGCGGAATATCTCGATAAGTTGAAGGCCGGGTCGGAATGACACCGGACCGCGGTCATATCGCTTGATAATGTAGCCGTGCCGCGCCGCCACGCGCCAATTCAGCCGGTGGGCACGCGTGGCAATCCAAGAAAGGGAGCTTGGGTTCGACTGCCAATAGTGCCGAAAGAAAGCTTGAAGGCCCGGCTCCGGTCGTCTGTCCTGCGCCAAAGCGCGCTTTCCCGGTACTGCGTCACGTAGTGTCGATGGCGCTGCCGTCGCCAGCGGAGACTCGATACTCTCATTGCCCGGTTGCATAGTGATCAAAGTGATTTGTGTGCACCATAGAAGCGGATCAATTGCCAGCCAGTGTGCAATCCCCGGTTGCGTGGGGAACGTCTCGTGAAGGCCGCAGTCACCGACTCGTTCATCACACGGCGGACGTAGCTGCTTGCTTCGAGGCGCTCGTCTCTCTACCGGCCATTCGGGAACGCCTCGAGCGGTCCGCCGAAGCTCGGCTTTCGCAGACATTCATCGGCCGCCTCGGCGTTCTGACCTTCTTGCATGACGCCGGCAAACTACATCCGGGCTTCCAGGCCAAGGGATGGCCGCAAGGCCTCTGGAAAGGTAGTGTCCACGGACATGTCGTCGAAGGCACCTTGATCTTCGAGCATGATGGCCCGGCAAAAATTGCGGCTAGCCTCTGCCTCCACGACCTTCGGGAATGGGGTGTCGACCCAAATCTGCTCTACGCGTCCCTCTCCCATCACGGGCGTCCGCTGAAAATCAATTACGCCGCCGAAAACCTTTGGTATCGCGTCGGTGGCTATGACCCTTTCGCGGCAACCGCCGAGATGGGCGCAATGATGCGCCGCTGGTTCCCGGCCGCTTTCGCTCCAGTAGAGGAGCCTCTGCCTGCGACGGAAGATTTTCAGCATTACTTCTGCGGCTTGGTCTCGCTCGCCGACTGGATCGGATCGGACCAGCGCATCTTCGACTTTGTCGAGGTGCTCGATCCCGACTATATCATCCAAGCGCGTGAGAAGGCTCGTCGCGCGGTGTCGGATATTGGCCTGGACACTACCGCGCTCGAAATCGCCGCAAGCGGCCGTGCCACCTTTCCTGTTCTGACCGGACTCGAAAAGCCTCGTCCACAACAACAACAGGCTGCGGAATATTCACTCGACGAGCGCATTGTCGTTCTCGAGGCCGAAACAGGCTCCGGAAAGACGGAAGCAGCTCTTTGGCGGTTCGCTCGCCTCTTCGAGGGCCGGCGCGTCGATTCGCTCTATTTCGCGCTGCCCACGCGCGCTGCCGCCATCCACAGCCGCTTCGCGCCGGAAGACCGCAAGCTTCTCGACGAAGCCGTCGAGGCGGCACTTTCGCCGCAAAAGGAAAAAAGATCACCCCATGACGTCATCGTCATCGGCACGCAAACGCTCGAGCAAAGCCTAGATATCGTCGAAGCGTCTGCTGAAGCCCGCTGGCGTCTTCCCGAACGGTGCGGAAGTCGATGCTTTTCTCGTGGAAGCCCTACGCCGATTTCCGGACGGCTCGCCGACCGACGGCAACATTGAGAGGGAAGAAGTCTATCGCCAATGGCTGAGCGCAAGATTGAGAGAGGCGGCGCGATTGGAGGAGGCGCGCATGGTCGATTTCGAGCGCCGCAACGTGTTGCGGGGCGGGCGAGCCCACGAAGGCCCCGATGTGACCTGGCACGGCGAGCTGACGGTTCTCGACGGCGACAAATTCGCGGCCCGGCTGGCGGCCGGGGTCGGTCGGCATTCCGCCTATGGCTATGGAATGCTGCTGCTCCGCCCCGCGCGCTAGAGCAATTTCCAGCGAAACGGACACCGGTTCGCGTCGCGAAATTGCGACAAAACAAGAATGTAGAGCGGGATGCGGGCGGAAGACCGCTGTCCACTTTTCCTCGTCCCGCTCTAGGAGAACGTCATGCTCTCGGGACGCCTCGGGCTGGAAAAGGCGCGCATTCCTCACGCCGACAGGCATGGATTGATCTGGCTGGAGCGCGGCCGCCTCGATGTGGAAGACGGCTGCCTCCGGTTCGTCACTGCCGGGGGCAGCGATCTCCCCGCGGTCACCGCGCTTGGGCTTCGAGGGGCCGACCGTCGCGGGGTTGGCGAATTCATAGTGCTATGGCGAAAACGTAGCTCTCATCATCGCCTACGGCGGCGCGCCAAAGCACTGGCCGCCAGGACGAAACCGGGCACTGCGTCGCGCGCGAGGTCGCCTGTGCGCGAGACGCCGGCTCCGCCGTTCGATCGAGCCAAAGTCGGGACTTCGCGCATATTTTCCATTCACGAGATCCGCTCGAGGGTCGACCGCCGCCGAGGCGAACCAGACTTCGGGATAGGCGAGCGACCCGTGGAGAGCGGGTCGCGCCGCCGGCCGAAGGTGATAAGATGCCGTCACGGCTCGAGAGTGGAGTTGAATTGGTCTCATGGCTGTCGGCACGCCCGATCTCGGAGCATTCTTGATCTCCACACCTTTCTTCGGTGGTCTCCCGGATTCGAGTCTCGATCTCCTGATCTCGATGCTGGTCGAGCGCCGGTTCGACGTCGGCGCTATGGTCGTGTCGGAAGGAGAGCTGGGGCGCTCGATGTATATTGTTCACTCCGGAGCGCTCGCGGTGAGCAAGCTCGGGAATTCCGGACGCGTGATTCGCATGGCGAGCCTCGGGCCGGGCGATTTTTTCGGCGAAATGACGCTCATCGAGATGCAGAACCGATCGGCCACTGTCGTCGCCGAAAGTCCAACCGTGCTGTACGAGCTCACGGCCCGAAACCTCTACGCATACTACAAGGCAGACATCCACGCTTATGTTATGGTGATGCTGAACATCAACCGTGAGCTCTGTCGGCGGCTCCGCCGCGCGGACGATCGCATTGCCGAGCTGACAGATGCTTCGCGCGCGTAGAAGGCGCGGATTCGCGAGCATTGGAGGTCGAGGAAAAATGGAAGGCCTCGATCCCCTACCGGCGGGCAAGCGCCCTTATGCTCTCTTGACGATTTTGTATCACTCGACCCACCGCCTCTTTCGTGCGGGCGCTCACAAGAAGTACCAGGCCCATAATTCGTCCGTGTCGATCGAAGCCGAATCAGTACCATGATAACGTCGGACTAAACCTCTTGGAGTGAAGCGGACATTGCCGGGATGGCATAGGAGCGGCGCAGGAAATCGCGCTCGTTTTGGTTCGATCCGTCCACGACGCCGATCCTTACGTGCTCCGGCTCCCGTTCACGGACGAACACCCGACCCGAGGGCTCGAAACCTGCCACATCGGCTCTACTGGCTTCGAGCCCGGGCTTGTCAATTGATTGTCGCCCAGACCCTGAACGTCGTATTGTCCGGCGGCACGACGGCTCGCTCGGAATGGGGCGTACCCTCCGGCGCCCATTCGTAGGGGACCGGCTGGGCGCGATAGATTTGGTAGTTCACATTGGTGCGCCCGGTAGCCTGGTCGGTCGAGCGGCGCGGGAACGGGTTGACGTATTCCCACACGATCTCGCCTTTCGGCGTGACTTGGAAGAAGCGACCGTATTGGCCCTCGACGATGAAGGTGTTGCCGTTCGGTAGGCGCCGCGCATTGCTGATATGGGTGCTCTTGAAGCTCCACCCCGGGTCGCCAGAGTCCGGGCCGATATATTGCCAGACGATCTCCTTCGTGATCGGATCGATTTCGAGGACCCGCGAGCCGCCCGTGACCGTAAGAGGGGCCGGCGGATAGCCGCCGGCCCCCTGGTTGTCGAAGACGAGCAGGTTTCCCGCACCGGGCAGGCCAGCCGGAATGATATGGGCGTCGTGCTGGCCGGAAATCTGATCGACCGGACGCGGCACGGTCCGGTTCGTCGCCGCCCCCGTCTCGGCGATCGGCGGGAAATGCGGCCCGAGAGTCCAGACGATCTTGCCGGTCTTCTTCTCGATGATCGCGATGAAGTTGGCTTGCCGCGAATCGAAGATCAGATTATCCGGATGGAACCTTTCGTCGCCAGCGTCGAACCGGTGATTGGGTCCGATGGGCTTCAGGTTGTTGACGTGGAGGTAATCCGCCGATTTCGAGGCACGCACGAGCTGCAGCTCCTCCGGGGCGAGGCCGAATTCCTCGAGGTGCTCCGAGGCCGTCCAGGTCCAGACGACCGCGCCCTTCGGGTCCACTTCATAGACGACGTCGTCGAGCACGAGGGGCTGGTCGAATCCCTCGACCGGTTGGGTGATGTTGGCGAGCACGATCGTGTTGCCATTGGGCAATCGTGTGACATCGTGATGTTGCTGGGCACGGCCGCCCGGCGCCCGATCCCCGAAGGTCCAGAGCGTGTCGCCGTCCCAACCGACCTCGCCGATGGTCTTTGCGATCCTCGGGCTCACGCGCCCGGGCACGAGATCCGTGCCGGTACCCTCTACGGTTTCGAGCGTCACCAGGACGTGGCCGCGCTTGCCCCCGACGAGCGCCGGATCGAGGAAGACCGGCGGGAAGCCGCGATATTTCCACTCGTGAACAACATTACCGTTGGGATCGATCAGTCGCGTGATATCGTCCCCGCCGGTAAAGAGCACGAAGGAATTATAGGCCTTGCTCGGGTCGTAGCGCGTCGTGCCGGTCGGGAAGACACTCGGGCTCGCGACAACCGGAGCGGCAAGTCCCATGCAGGCCATCGCGACGACTGCAACGCGCGGCCACGAGCACGCGAGGATCGAAATGTTCGGCAAGGTCTTCGGCATGATCGTGGGCCTCGTCGTTGTGTGGGCTTCGAACGCCGATGATTCATACAGTTTTGTCGATAAATTAAATTCTCTATTTGGTCCTGCGCGTAGTTCATCCTGTTCGAGGGATCACGAAACAGCCGATTCGTCTCAGCCGAAAGCTTCAGCGATGACGAGAAGCGCGCCTTCGACGATCGCGAAGACGACGGCCGAGCTGATGGCGACCGCGCCGATCGCGGCGAGGGTGCCGGCGATGATCCAATAGCCGTCGCGCGCGAGCATGCCGAGCGAGAACACGCAGATTGCGAAGGCCGGCAGCATGTTGCCGAGCGGAATCGGCAAGGCCAGGATCACGGCGAGGGTGAGGCAGAGCCCGCCGATCAAGCGCAGGACCAGCGCATCGGTCAGGAACTCGAGCCGCGGCCGCAGCAGCGCCTCCGCCCTCACGATCCAAGGCGAGACTTGGGCGACGACGGAGACGAAATCCTTGCGCGCGATCGATCGCGCGCCGATGACGTCGGGCAGCCAAGGCCGAGCCCCGAGCATGAGCTGCAAGGACAGGAAGATCAAAGGGGTTCCCAGAACCGACGAGGTCCCGGGAGGCGTAGGCAGGATATTCGGCACCGCGAAGACGAACAGCAAGGTCGCCATGGCGCGATCCTGCATGACGCCGAGCAGATCCCGCACGGCGATGCGGTCCCGGCCGGAATCGCCGGCAATGTCCCATAGAATCTCGGACAGCTTGCGTCCCTGCGTAGGGCAATGCGCCGACGCAGGGACCGCAGCACTCGGTGGTTCTTCCGACACCATGCGCACGATCATCCCGGATTGGCGGGCGGTCCGCTCCTGGCCCGATCCGCCTCTTCAGGAGAATAGTCTCCGGAGCTTTCGGCGATACCGTGACCGTGGACGAACTATAGGAAATCCCGGATCACGCGCCAAGCTCGGGCGCTGCCCATGGCGATCCGAGGACGCGGAGCAAAATCTCGAGGCAAGCCGTCGAGCACGGCGAGCCTCGAGATCTCCCACATAGCGGCGCGCCGACCGGAACGCGGTGACAAATCTCACATCCCATGGTCCCGCGCCGCCCGCGCCCTATATCGTGTGCGTCGGCTCACCGGAGCGCCATCCGATGCACAGAATCGGATCGCGGCTTCAACTCCTTGTTTGGTCGCATTTTCGTGACGCGAGGTGGTCGCCACTTCGCTGGAAAATGCCCTGGGCTCGGACGCAACGCCATGGTCGAGACGAAAACCGACACGGCCTTTGCCGTATCTCCGGCGCGCTCGCGTCACATCCTGAACGCGATCCCGACCGTCATCTACGTGCTCACGGTCACGCCCAGGGGATTCGACAGCGAATGGGTGAGCGACAGCGTGAAGCGCATTCTCGGCTTCGAGGTGGACGAGGCCCTCGCACCCGACTGGTGGCTCCACCACCTCCACCCGGACGACAAGGACGCGGCAGTCGAGAAAACCACCATCCTGATGAGCGAAGGCCACCTCGTCCAGGAGTATCGATTCCGGTCGAAGGACGGGCATTACCTCTGGATGCAGGACGAGGCGAGCCTCCTGCGCGATGCCGACGGCCGACCGAGGGAGATTGTCGGGTTCTGGACCAACGTCACCGAGCGCAAGCAGGCCGAGGAGCAAGCCGCGCGGGCGCGCGAGCAGGAGGTCGAGATCGGCTTCAAGATCCAGCAGACGCTGCTGCTCGATCAGCCGCCGCGCGACTTTCCGGGCGCGCGCGTGGCGGCGCTCACCATTCCCTCGAAGCGGATCAGCGGCGATTTCTACGATTTCTTCCGCCACGTCGATCAATGCCTCGATGTCATCGTCGGCGATGTCATGGGCAAGGGCATTCCCGCCGCGCTCCTCGGCGCGGCCTCGAAGAGCACCTTCCTCCAGGCCTTGAGCGAGACCCTTTCGCTCGCGGATCACGGAACCCTGCCGAGGCCCGCCGAGATCGTCACCCTCGCCCATGCCAAGATCGTGCGCCAGCTCATCGACCTCGAGAGCTTCGTCACCGTCGCCTATGCGCGGTTCGATCTCGAGCGCCGCCGGGTCGAGCTCGTCGATTGCGGCCATATGCCGGTGATCCACTATCGCAACGCCACCGGAACTTGCGCGACCTTGCGCGGATCCCACGTGCCGCTCGGCGTCAGCGAAGGCGAAATCTACGAGGAGATCACGGAGAGCTTCGAGCCGGAAGACCTGTTCGTCTTCTACTCGGACGGGATCACGGAGGCCCGCAACAATGACGGCGAGCTCTTCGGGCTCGGCCGGCTCGCCGAATGCGTGCGGCTCAACAGTCGGCTCGACGCCATGGATCTGATCGCGAAGATCCGCGGCGCGGTGGTCGCCTTCTCCAATGTGGAGACGTTCTCCGACGACCTGACCTGCGTCGTGGTCGAGATCGAGGAGCGCAAGCTGCCGCTCGCACGTATGGAGCGCGAGATCCCGAGCCGCCTCGGCGAGCTCGCCGAGGCCCGGGCCTTCGTCCATGCCTTCTGCCGTACCATCCCGGGTGCGGCGCTCGCCGAGGAGGCCACGAAGGAGCTCGATCTCGCGGTGAACGAGGCATTGAGCAACATCATGAAGCACGCCTACCGGGGCCGCACCGACCAGCGGATCAAGATCGGCGCCGAGGCTTTCGCCGACCGCGTGGTGTTTCGCTTGCACCATCTCGGCGAGCCCTTCGATCCCGCGGCCGTCCCGCTGCCCGTCTTCAACGGCTCGCGGGAGAACGGCTTCGGCGTCTACATGATCGCCCGGCTCGTCGACGAGGTTCGCTACTTGCGCGACGAGCGCGGCCGCAATTGCATCTGCCTCGTCAAGAAGCGAAAGCCCGTGAGGGAGGCCGACCATGGAGCTGACGATCGAGCATGTTGACGATGTGGCCGTGGTGGTGCTGCCGGGCAAGGACCTCGACGCCGCGAGCTCGGAGCGATTCAAGGCCGACATCGCGCCTGTCCTCAAACGCCATACCAAGGTGGTGCTGGATCTGAGCCGCCTGCGCTTCATCGACTCGTCTGGGCTCGGCGCCTTCCTGTCCTGCCTGCGCCAATTGGCGATGAAGGGCGGCGAGCTGAAGCTCTGTGGCCTGTCGAGCGCGGTCTACCAGACCTTCGAGCTCGTCCGCATGAACCGGATCTTCGACATCTACGCGAGCAAGGGGGAGGCCGTCGAGGCTTTCCGGTCCTGAGCCGTCGTCGTGTGGATGACGAACGCGCTCGCGTTGCGCACCGTCGGGTGGCGCTTACGCGGCGCGAGATGCGGTGCTCGAGCGGGGACGAAAGGTGGAACGATGTTCAAGTCATTGCACGAACGCTCACAGGTGGTCATGCGCCTGCGGCAGATTCTGGTCGTCTTCGCGCGCCACGGCTTCTACAGCGTCGTCAAGCGCCTGTCCTTGCATGGCCAGCTTTCGCCGCTCGACCGGATCCGATACGCGAGGCAGCATCAGGAGGAAGACCGCCACACGGCGGTGCGGCTGCGCCAGGCCTTCGAGGAGCTCGGGCCCTCCTTCATCGAGTTCGGCCAGCTGCTGTCGACGCGCCACGATCTTATCCCGGAAACCTTCGCCAGGGAGCTGAGCCGGCTGTTCTGGCATACGAGTCCCGTCCCTTGGGAGGAGATCAAGGCGACCTTGCCGGACTATTACACGGCCGAGGATTCGCCATTCGCTTTTATTCGCGAGGCGCCGCTCGCCTCGGCGAGCATCGCGCAGATCCACCGCGCCACGCTGAAATCCGGCGGTGAGGTCGCAATCAAGATCCAGCGTCAGGGGATCGCCAAGGTGATCGCGTCCGACGTCGTCGTGCTACGCATGCTCGCCTCGATGATGGAACGATACCTCGTTGAAAGCCGCTCGTTGAACCCCGTGCAGATGGTCGAGGAATTCGCCACGGCCATCGACCAGGAGCTCGACTTCGTCCGCGAAGCGACCAACATGGCGCGCTTCGCCCAGCTCTTCGCAGACGATCCCTTCGTCTTCACGCCGAAAATCCACTGGGACTACACGCATCCGCAGATCCTCGTCATGGACTATATCGACGGCATTCCGCTCGACGATATCGATCGCCTGCTCGCGGCGAACGTGGACCTGAAGAAGACTGCCGAGCGGCTGCTCAACGCCTTCCTGAAGCAGATCATCGAGTTCGGCTTCTACCAGGCGGATCCGCATCCGGGAAATTTTCTGGTCTTGGCGGACAACCGCATCGCCTTCATCGATTTCGGCCTCGTCGGCTATGTCACGGAAGCGGAGCGGCAGGCCCTCGCCGACCTGTTCGTGGCGGCGATCTCGGAGGACTTCGAGCGTGTGGCGCGGATCTGGCTCGAGCTCGCCCATGCCGGGCCGGAGGTCGAGTGGAACTCGTTCCTGCGCGGGTTGAAGCCGATCTTGCTGAAGCAGCTGAACCAGCCACGCGGCCGCGTGCAGGTCGGCGAGATGTTCATGGGCATGATGAACAACGGCGCCCGCCACGGCTTGAGGCTCCCGAGCGAGCTCTTCCTCGTGTTCCGCACCATCGCCGAGATCGAGGGACTGCTGCGCTGGCTCTACATCGACTTCGACGTCATCGACGCCTGCAAGGCCTTCGCCGAGGAGCAGATCGCCGCGGCGCGCAAGCCGGTGAGCCTCGCTCGGGCCGCCGGTGCCGAGGTGCAGCAATGGGCGGGCCTCGCCCGCCGCCTGCCGCGCGAGGTCGAGGACCTCGTCAAGACGCTCACCGCCGGGCGCTTCTCGATCGACTTCGGCCGCCAGGGCTTCGACTATCTCGTCGGCGAGCTCGACCGCTCGAGCAATCGGATCGCCGTCGCCCTCGTCATCGCCGCGCTGATCATCGGCTCGAGCTTCCTGCTCCTCGCCGACAAGGGCCCCTTGATGTGGGGCATGACGAGCATCGGGCTCGGCGTCTTCGCGGTCGGCTCGATGCTCGGCCTGGCGTTGATCTGGCTCGTCGTCAGCTCGGGCAAGTACTAGTCGGCCCGAGGCCGGTCAGCCGACCCGCTCCCAGCCGCTCATGCCGAGCCGTTCCTGCGGCAGGAACCTCGCCTTGTAGGCCATCTTCTGGGAGCCCTCGACCCAATAGCCGAGATAGACATGGGGCAGACCGAGCCGGCGCGCCCGCTCGATATGGTCGAGGATCATGAAGGTCCCGAACGACCGCTGCGGCGCCGACGGCGTGAAGAAGGAATAGACCATGGAGAGACCGTCGGCCAGGAGGTCGGTGAGGCAGGCGGCGACGAGCGGCAGCTCCGCCGAGCCGCGGGTCGCCTCGGCGCGCTGCCGATATTCGACGATGCGGCTCTCGACATGGCTGTCCTCCACCATCATGGAATAGTCGAGCACCGTCATATCGGCCATGCCGCCGTCACCGTGGCGGCTGTCGAGATAGCGGCGAAACAGCGAATATTGCTCCGAGGTGGGCTCGGCGCGCACGACGGTGCCGACGAGATCGTGATTGTGCTCGAGGACGCGGCGGAAATTGCGCGACGGGCGGAACTCGTCGACCTTCACCCGGACCGAGACACAGGCGCGGCAATGCTCGCAGGCCGGACGATAGGCGATCGTCTGAGACCGCCTGAATCCCGACAAGGTGAGCTGGTCGTTCAGGGCGACCGCGCGGCCGCCGATCAGATGGGTGAAGACCTTGCGTTCCTGGCGATCGGGAAGGTAGGGGCAAAGCGAGGGCGCGGTCAGATAGAACTGCGGAGCGTCGCGCGGTTCTCGCGTCAAAGGTCTTCGGCCCCTGTTTTCCACTGTCGTCACCCTGCAGGCCGGTCGCCGCCCGAACCGGTCCCCGCAGCCGGATCGCGCGCCCGTCGAGCCTCGAGAAAGTCAGTGTCTCACATCGCACGCCGGGTGACGATCACACCGGCGAATATGTCGTGCAAGCATCTCTTATCATAGCTCAGAAGAGAGACGAGGAAAATCGGGGGAAACAGGGTGCTCACATAGAAGAGTACCGCGTGCACCGCAGCATTGAGGAAGGGAACCCGCGTCCCGTCGGTGAGGCGCATCTCGAGATCCATCGCCGCCATGCCGGGAGTCGCCATGCGCGGGCCCGAGACGGTCAAGCCGTTGTAGAAGAAGGCGACCAGCGGAAAGAGCGGCGGCAGGATCAGGGCCGACAAGCCCACGGTCAGGACGAGCAGCGCGATAAAGAGCGCGATCGAAAGGAACGTGACGAGGACGAGGTCGAGGCAGAGCGCGAGGATCCTCCGGGTCCGGACCCCCTCGAGCGCCTCCCGCGGAAGATAGAGCGGCGCGAAAGGCGGCGGCGGGCCGGGCCGGCGGTCGAAGTTTCGATATTCGCTCATCTCTCGGTCCTCGTGCGGCGCCGGGCGCCAGGCCTTGCGGCGTCGTCCGACGACAGGCGCATCATGATGCGGCCGTTCTTGCGCGCGACGCAAGGCCCGGGATGCGCCGGAAGGAGGCGCGCAGATGGAACGACGAGCGATGCGAGACCTTCGCCCTTTGACGGTTTCACTCCTGGCCTTGTGCTGGCCGGGCGGCGCGGCGGCGACGATGCCTCGAGGCTTCGTGCGCCTCGCCGATGTCGTGCCGGGCATCGTGGAGGACATCCGCTATGCGACGCCCGAGAATTTCACCGGCCGGCCCGTGCCGGGCTATCGCGCGCCGCGCTGCTGGCTGCGCCGCGAGGTGGCCGAGGCGCTCGCCGCGGTGCAGAAGGATGCCGAGGCGGCCGGCCTGACCCTCGTCGTCTACGATTGCTACCGGCCGCAGCGCGCGACGAGAGCTTTCGTCGCCTGGGCCCGAGATGCCGCAGACCAAGCGCAAAAGGCGACCTATTATCCCCGTATCGACAAGGCCCGGCTCTTCGAGCTCGGCTATATCGCGAAGGAGTCAATGCATTCGACCGGGACCGCAGTCGATCTCGGCCTCGTCGGCAAGGACTTCGGGACGCCGTTCGATCTCTTCGACGAAGCGTCCGCCACGAAATATCCGGCGATCGAAGGGCAAGCGCGGCGCAATCGCGAGACGCTGCTCGCCTTGATGCAGCGGCACGGGTTCATCAATCTCCCGCAGGAATGGTGGCATTTCTCGCTTCCCTTGCCGGATGCCGAGCCGAGCGACGACGAGATCAGGTGAGGGCGGAGCCGATGCGCCAAGCGCAGCAGAGCCTCACCATCGCGACGCGGGGAAAGGGGCTCGTGGAATTCACCCGCGAGGCCGCCGATTTCGTGCGCGCGCAAGGGATCGCCACGGGGCTTCTGACGATCTTCTGCCGCCACACCTCGGCCTCGCTCCTGATCCAGGAGAATGCCGACCCGGACGTGCGTGCGGATCTCGAAAGCTTCTTCGAGCGGGTCGTACCTGAGGATCGGCGGCTCTACATCCACCAGACCGAGGGCTTGGACGACATGCCGGCCCATATCCGATCCGCGCTGACGCAGTCTCAGCTCTCGATCCCCGTGAGCGGCGGGCACATGGTCCTCGGCACCTGGCAGGGGCTCTATCTCTTCGAGCATCGCGCTCGGCCCCATCGCCGTGAGGTGGTGCTGCATATTGTGGGGGAGTAGCGAGTAGGTGTGAGCACGTCAGAGAGTGCTCGCGGCAACAGATCAGGCAGATATTTTTGGAGCCGACGAGCAGAGGGGGCTTTATAGGGATACACCGGAAGTACCAACCGGCGTCATACGTGGCCATTATAGGCTGACCGATTATGGAGTGCAGGAATTTCGATGATCACGGTCATGGCTCGTTCCTCGACGATGAAAGCAAGCCCGAAAGGCGTACCGACAACGATATCACGCGCTGACCCTCACCGCCGCCCGAACGAGAAGAGCCGCGCCGTCTCGGCGGCACGCCGCGCGCCCTCGAGGCTGTCGTCGCCCGAGAGCCTCCGCACCGCGGCCATAGCGGCCCCGAGCCGCGGCCCGGCGCCGAGATGATCGAGGTCGAGGCGCTTCTCGGTGGAGCCGAGCGCCTCCTCGAAGGCCTCGATCTCGGCCTCGGTGGCGCCGGCGTCGATCGCGAGCATCAAGGCGAGCATGCCTTTGTGCTCGGGGCACAGGAAGCGCGCGAGGCGGTAGAGGTTGACGAAGCGCTTCACCGCACGCGGCGAGCGGCCGGCCAAGGGCGCGAGCGCGGCCAATAGACCTGCCTCGCCTTCCGTGACCTGCGCATCGAGATCGACCCGCGGCAGGCCTCGATCCTTTCCCTCTGCACCCGGATCCGGCGTCTCGTCCAGCATCGAACGAACGAGCGCCGAAGGGTCGCTCCGCGCGAAACATTCGCCGACCTGGAACGGGATCTGGATCCAGGCGTCGAGGCCATGCGCGCCGGCGGCCGCCTTCAACCGGGTCGGATCGCCCGCGATCAGCAGGACGAAGCCGGGGCCGAAAGCCGCATGGGCCGCGGCGAGGGTGTCGCGCGCCTGCGCATCGTCCAAGGCGTCGAGGCCGTCGAGAGCGACCACGATCCGATGTGGCGCCTCGATCACCTGCCCCTTCGCGTCCTGCCGCGAGCCGCCGGCCAGCGCAACGAGACGACCGACCGCAGCGATGAAGCGCTCGGCCCGGCGCTTCAGGGGATCGTCGAGAAAAGGCGAGGCTTCCGCGAGCGCCGCGTTTCCCTCCCGCTCCTCCGCCGCGCGCCGCTCGGCTTCGGCGGCGCTCGAGGCGAGCGCATCCACCTCGGCCGCGAGAGTCTCGACGCGGCGGATTTCGTGCCCGAACTCGACATCGGCCTGGCGCCGGCGCTGGGCGACATCCTCCTTCAACAGGGCGCCGGCGCGAAACACCGGCAGGACGAGCCGCAAGGCGCGGATGACATTGGCGGCGAGGGCGAGGCCCGCCCCGACGAGGAGGGCATGGCGAGCGGTTTCGAGAAGGCCGACATTGGCCTCGAGCCAATCCGCCGCGGCGCGCGTCGAGTCGATCTCGCGCAGCCGGCCGAGCCAAGCGGCACGTTCGGCAGCGGCCCAGTCGAGGCCAAAAGCCGCAAGAGCCAGCAGCGCGGCAAGCACGACGAGGCTGGCCTGACCCTTGAAGGCCCAGACCGCCTGCAGCACGAGCGAGGCCTTGGCCAGGGCGCCGTCCGCGGTCCGAAGGACGAGCTGCTTGAAGGCACGGATCGGCTCGCCTTCGACACCGAGCCCGGCGAGGCGGCTTTTCAGGCGGCCGCGATTGGACCGCACATAGGCGTCGATCCGCGTGCCCGCGGCCTCGAAGAGGACGGTCTCCACGAGGCCGGCGCGCCGTGCCTCCTCGTTCTCGAGCGCGAGCCGCTCTCCGGACAGCTTGCGGCGCGCCGCATCGAGCGCGTCGAAAGCCTCTCGGGCGGCGAGACGCGAATCCCGCGACGCATGGATCGCCTCGCCGACGAGGGCCGGATAGCGGCCGGCGAGGCTCGTGTGGAGCCGGTCCGCGAGGGCGACGACGGGAGGCCCCTCGAGGGCCGCCGCATCGATCTCGACGACGAGAACCTTGCCCTGCGCGCCCGCGCCGGAACCGGTCTGCGCCGCGCGGCCCGCGGCCGAGATCCTCCAAAGGAGCATGCGCAAGGCCGAGGTCTTGCCGGCGCCCGGCCCGCCGAGAAGCCCGATCGCCGAGGGCGTCTCGGCGCGCGGATGAACCGCCAGCGCCCCGAGCACCGCGAGCGGCGCGTCGAGCCCGAGGAGGTCGGTTTCGCAGGCACGATCGGCGGCGAGAATCGACCGAGCGCGGCCGGACGAGCTCTGCTCCGGTGCTCGTGGGGGCGTGCGTGCCGAAGGCTCGGCGGGGACCGGCGCGGTGAGCGTATCGCCGGGAACGATCGATCCGAAATCGCGCAATCCGTGGTCAGGCAAGGGCATCGTCCTTCCGATGTCGCGGCCGCGCCGCAGGGGGTTGCAGGATCGTGGCCGCGAGCCCACCTCCGGCAGGCGACAGGCCTCCCACGCCCGCCGGAGCGGCAGGCAGTTCGAATGGCTGCGCGATGTCGCCGGTCTGGACCCGCCCCTCCGGCGCCGCTACAACCCGGCAACCTCACCTTCGACCAAAGAGAGACACGAGCCCCATGGCGCGGCAATTCATTTATCACATGCAAGGCCTGACCAAGACCTATCCGGGCGGCAAGAAGGTCCTCGAGAACATCAACCTCTCCTTCTATCCCGACGCCAAGATCGGCGTGCTCGGCGTGAACGGTGCAGGCAAGTCCACGCTTTTGCGGATCATGGCGGGGATCGACAAGGAGTTCACCGGCGAGGGCTTCGTCGCCGAGGGCGCCAAGGTCGGCTATCTGCCGCAGGAGCCGCCGCTCGACGAGAGCCTCGACGTGCGCGGCAACGTGATGCAGGGCGTCGCGGAGAAGAAGGCTATCCTCGATCGCTACAACGATCTCGCGATGAACTATTCCGACGAGACCGCCGACGAGATGACGAAGCTCCAGGACGCGATCGAGGCGAAGGGTCTCTGGGATCTCGACGCCCAGGTCGACCAGGCCATGGACGCGCTCGGTTGCCCGCCCGACGATTGGCCGGTCGCGAAATTGTCCGGCGGCGAGCGCCGCCGCGTCGCGCTCTGCAAGCTCTTGCTCGAGCAGCCCGACATGCTGCTCCTCGACGAGCCGACGAACCATCTCGACGCCGAGACGGTGAACTGGCTCGAGGGCCACCTGCGCAGCTACCCGGGCGCGATCCTGATCGTGACCCACGACCGCTATTTCCTCGACAATGTGACCGGCTGGATCCTCGAGCTCGATCGCGGCCGCGGCATCCCCTACGAGGGCAACTACTCGGCCTGGCTGAAGCAGAAGCAGAAGCGCCTCGCGCAGGAAGGCCGCGAGGAGGAGGCGCGCCAGCGCCAGCTCGAGGCCGAGGCCGATTGGATCGCCTCGAGCCCCAAGGCGCGCCAAGCCAAGTCGAAGGCACGTATCCAGCGCTACGAGGACCTCGTCGCCAAGCAGAACGAGAAGGCGCCGACGACAGCCCAGATCATCATCCCGGTCGCGGAGCGGCTCGGCAACAACGTCATCGAGTTCTCGCACCTTTCCAAGGGCTTCGGCGACAAGCTCCTGATCGATGACCTGTCGTTCAAGCTGCCGCCCGGCGGCATCGTGGGCGTCATCGGGCCGAACGGCGCAGGCAAGACGACCTTGTTCCGCATGATCACCGGCCAGGACAAGCCGGACTCGGGAACGATCACGATCGGCGAATCGGTCACGCTCGGCTATGTGGATCAATCCCGCGACGCGCTCGACGGCAAGAAGACCGTGTGGGAGGAGATTTCGGGCGGCAACGAGGTGATCTACCTCGGCAAGCGCGAAATCAACTCGCGCGCCTACACGTCCGCGTTCAACTTCAAGGGGTCCGATCAGCAGAAGAAGGTCGGACAGCTCTCGGGCGGCGAGCGCAACCGCGTGCATCTCGCCAAGATGCTGAAGTCGGGCGCCAACGTCCTGCTCCTCGACGAGCCGACCAACGACCTCGACGTCGATACGCTACGCGCCCTGGAGGAGGCGCTGAACGACTTCGCCGGCTGCGCCGTCATCATCTCGCACGATCGCTTCTTCCTCGACCGCATCGCGACCCACATGCTCGCCTACGAAGGCGACAGCCACGTCGAATGGTTCGAGGGCAATTTCGCCGACTACGAGGAGGACAAGAAGCGCCGGCTCGGAATCGACAGCGTGATCCCGCATCGGCTCAAGTACAAGAAGTTCGCGCGCTAGAGCCGTTTCCGATCCGGCCGGATCGGAAACGGCTCTCCGTTCTCGTCTCGTCGCATACTCGCATCGATGTCGATCGACCGAAGCATCGAGATCGAGATGCGAAGAGCCGTCCACTTCGCCGGAAATGCTCGAGCGGCTCGCGCCTCAATTGCCCGTGTCGAGAGGCTCGAAGACGACGAGAGGTTGCGCGCGCGCCGGAATCTCGAGCGGCGCCGGCAGGGCCTCGTTTCCGTAGAGCGAGCGCTTGAAGGTCTGATCCTCCGTGCGGTTGAAGATCGTGCTGACCGCGACGTAATTGGACATGCTGCCGACCGGAACCACGGGGCCGGGGTCGAGGAAGCTGCGCTTCTTGACCGTGATCGGGGGAGCCTCGTTGGCGAACTGCTGCACGAGAGGCGAGCGGTGCGGCTTCGTCCTGGACTGCGACTGCGCAAAGGCGTCGCCGCTCGCGGCCGCGAGCGCCGCTGCGGTCGAGGCGAGGATCGCCATATGGTGAAGGGTCCGAAGGCGCATGGTCGCAGGTCCTTTGCTGCTCGCTCTCATTGATGGCGCGTCGTTCTCTCCGAAGGCCGCGGGCGCGCGTTTCGCGACGGAGCTTACAACGCAACCGCCACGTTTTGGTTCAATATGTCGACAGGGAAATGGTCGCAGGCCTAATTTTTTCTTGCCGCATCGCCGGAGCCGGATAAACGAAGGCCGCGGGCAATCGGCCGGGAGAAGATCATGGGTTTCAAGGTCGCAGTCGCGGGCGCGACGGGCAACGTCGGGCGCGAGATGCTCGATATCCTCGCCGAGCGGCAGTTTCCGGTCGGCGAGGTCGTCGCCCTCGCCTCTTCGCGCTCGATTGGCACGGAAGTCTCGTTCGGCGACAAGACCCTGAGATGCAAGGCGCTCGACACCTACGACTTCACCGGCACCGACATTTGCCTCATGTCGGCCGGCGGCGCGGTCGCGAAGGAATGGGCGCCGCGCATCGCGGCGGCCGGCTGCGTCGTCATCGATAATTCCTCCGCCTGGCGCTACGACCAGGACGTGCCCCTCGTCGTACCCGAGGTCAATGCCGACGCGCTCTCGGGCTTCTCGAAGAGGAATATCATCGCCAACCCCAATTGCTCGACCGCCCAGCTCGTCGTGGCGCTGAAGCCCCTCCACGACAAGGCGAGGATCAAGCGCGTCGTGGTCGCGACCTATCAATCCGTGTCGGGCGCGGGCAAGGACGCGATGGACGAGCTCTTCGCGCAGACCCGTGCGATCTTCGTCTCCGATCCCGTCGAGCCCAAGAAGTTCTCGAAGCGCATCGCCTTCAACGTGATCCCGGAGATCGACGTCTTCATGGAGGACGGGTTCACGAAGGAGGAATGGAAGATGATGGCCGAGACCAAGAAAATCCTCGACCCGAAGATCAAGCTCACCGCAACTTGCGTGCGGGTGCCGGTCTTCATCGGCCATGCCGAGGCGGTGAACATCGAGTTCGAGGCGCCGATCACGGCCGAGGAGGCCCGCGAGATTCTGCGCGAGGCTCCAGGATGCCTCGTGATCGACAAGCGCGAGCCGGGCGGATCCATTACCCCGCACGAGGCGGCCGGCGAGGACGCGA
Organism: Beijerinckiaceae bacterium; assembly: GCA_024304885.1. Lineage (GTDB taxonomy): Bacteria > Pseudomonadota > Alphaproteobacteria > Rhizobiales > Beijerinckiaceae > Methylocapsa. The sequence goes on along the minus strand of JALJOM010000003.1, from coordinate 172,672 downwards.
CCTATATCTCGCGGATTCGCGAGGATGCGACGGTCGAGAACGGGCTCTCGCTCTGGGTCGTCGCCGACAATCTCAGGAAGGGCGCGGCGCTGAACGCGGTCCAGATCGCGGAAATGCTGATCAACCGCAAGCTGATCGCCCCGAAGCCGAAGGCGGCGTGAGAACCGAATCACAGGACAGAAACGCTCGAAGCTCTTGCGCGAGCCCTGGAGGTCGAGTCGGCCTGGCCGGCACCATGTTCCTCGTCAGCCACGTCTTGAAACCTTTGCCCTAGGACGCGGAACGGGGTCTAATCGTCCCAAAGGGTTTCCTCGGCGGCATCCGAGGGCCATCCAGCCAGCCGAGACTCCAAAATGTCCGACAAGGTCTATCCGGTCCTGCCCGAATGGGAGAAGCGCGCGTTTCTCGACGATGCCCGGTACAAGGAGCTCTACGCTCAGTCGATCGAGGATCCCGACCAGTTCTGGGCGACCCAAGCGAGCCGGATCGACTGGGTCAAGCCTTTCACCAAGGTCAAGAATACGACGTTCGGGCCGGGAGAGGTCTCGATCAAGTGGTTCGAGGACGGGACCACGAACATCGCCTATAATTGCATCGACCGGCACCTGCTCCGCCTCGGCGATCGCACCGCGATCATCTGGGAAGGCGACGACCCCGGGCAGTCGCGCTACATCACCTATCGCGAGCTCTACGAGTCCGTCTGCCGCCTCGCCAACGCCTTGAAGGCGCTCGGGATCCGCAAGGGCGATACGGTCACGATCTATCTGCCCATGATCCCGGAGGCGGCGTTCGCGATGCTCGCCTGCGCACGGATCGGCGCCGTTCATTCGGTCGTCTTCGGCGGATTCTCGCCGGATTCGCTCGCGGGCCGCATCGACGATTGCAAGTCGCGGCTCGTGATCACCGCCGACGAAGGGCTCCGCGGCGGCCGCAAGGTTCCGCTCAAGGCCAATGTGGATGCCGCGATCGAGAAGACCGGCAACATCGTCGAGCGCGTGCTCGTGGTGGAACGCACGGGCGCCCACGTGCCTTGGAAGGAGGGGCGTGACCTCCGCTACGCCGAGGCCGTCGCCGCCGCCGCGCCCGAGTGCCTCTTCACCGAGATGGGCGCGGAGGACCCCTCGTTCATCCTCTACACCTCGGGCTCGACCGGCACGCCGAAGGGCGTGCTGCACACCACCGGCGGCTATCTCGTCTATGCCTCGCTCACCCATCAATACGTCTTCGACTACCACGACGGCGATGTCTTCTGGTGCACCGCGGACGTGGGCTGGATCACGGGGCACAGCTATCTCCTCTACGGCCCGCTCGCCAACGGCGCGACGACGCTGATGTTCGAGGGAGTTCCGACCTATCCGAATGCGTCGCGCTTCTGGGAGGTCGTCGACAAGCACGGCGTGAGCATCTTCTACACGGCACCGACCGCGATCCGCGCGCTGATGGGGGCAGGCGACCACCACGTGACGGCGACGAGCCGGGCCTCGCTGCGGCTCCTCGGAACCGTCGGCGAGCCGATCAACCCGGAAGCCTGGGAATGGTACCATCGCGTGGTCGGCGAGGGGCGTTGCCCCGTCGTCGATACCTGGTGGCAGACCGAGACCGGCGGGATCCTGATCACCCCGCTCCCGGGCGCGACGGCGCTCAAGCCCGGCTCCGCGACCCGGCCCTTCTTCGGCGTGCGGCCCGAGGTGGTCGATCCCGAAGGGACGGTGCTCGACGGCGCATGCACCGGCAATCTCGTGCTCGCCGAGTCCTGGCCCGGCCAGATGCGCACCGTGTTCGGCGACCACGAGCGCTTCGTCCAGACCTATTTCTCGGCCTATCCCGGGAAATATTTCACCGGCGACGGCTGCCGGCGCGACGAGGACGGCTATTACTGGATCACCGGGCGCGTCGACGACGTGATCAACGTCGCCGGCCACAGGCTCGGCACGGCCGAGGTCGAGAGCTCCCTCGTCGCCCACGAGAAGGTCGCGGAAGCCGCCGTCGTCGGCTATCCGCACGATATCAAGGGCCAGGGCATCTATGCCTATGTCACCTTGATGGTCGATGTGGAGCCCGACGACACGCTGCGGGCCGAGCTCGTCGCCTGGGTCCGCAAGGACATAGGTCCGATCGCCTCGCCCGACATCGTTCATTTCGCCCCAAGCCTGCCGAAGACCCGCTCGGGCAAGATCATGCGCCGGATCCTGCGCAAGATCGCCGAGAAGGAATTCGATGCGCTCGGCGATATCTCGACGCTCGCGGACCCGGCCGTCGTCGAGGACCTGATCAAGACCCGAATGGCCTGAGCCTGTAGCTCGATCTCGACCGCGTCGGGCAGGTGCCGGTCACGAAAGTGATTCGGACCCAAGTGAGAGTGCTCCGGTTCGGTCGGGAGACGCCAGAGCCCGCGCGGCTTCATTTCACAGAAATGTGCTGGCGATTTGGCCGGACGCTCGGATCGACACGGACCGGTGGAGCCATATTTTCGACATTGGTTGCGTTTTGCGCGATGCTTCGATCCTTTTCGACGCAACCTTTGGTAGGGGCCGTAGCCATGGAGCGCTCGTCGTGTCCGTGATCCGGTCCCTTCTCGATGGTGGCAGCCATGAGCAACATCGGCGCTGCATGCGGGTATTCGATTTTCGCTACGAGCCCCGCGCGAGCCTTCGGACGGCTCGCGGTCCTCGGCGGGCTGTTGGCGGGCCTCTGCATTACGGGTAGCGCCCTGGCACGCGAGACCGTGGCCTTTCCCGGGCTTTATCCTGCGGGCACGATCATCATCAAGGAGGCCGAGCGCAGGCTCTATTTCACCACCGGCTGGGGCATGGCGATCCGCTACCCTATCGCCGTCGGCAGGTCCGGACGAGAGTGGTACGGCGAGGCCTATGTCTCGGGGAAGTTTCTCGCACCGGCCTGGAGGCCCCCGGCCGTGGTTCGGGAGGATCACCCGCATTTTCCCGCCCTGATTCCCGGCGGGTCACCCCGCAACCCGATGGGGGCGGCTGCGATCGTCCTCAATCGCGACGAGGTCGCGATCCACGGCACCACGCGCGGCATGCGCCGTTCGGTCGGCACCGCCGCCTCCTATGGGTGCATAAGGATGTACAACGAGGATGTTCTCGATCTTTTCCACCGTGTGCGTGTGGGCACGCGGGTGATCGCCGTCCCGTGAGACGACCGATTCGAGGTTCAGGGCGGCAGGAGCGCGACAACGCGAGCCGGTCCACCCGATCCAGCGGCGATCTTCATCGGTAGCGCGATGACCCATGCCCCGGTCGGAGGCAGCCGGTCGAGATTTGTCAAGTTTTCGAGGCCCCCGACATTACCTGCCGCCACGATCCGGTGAACGAGGAAATCCTTGGAGGGGCCGTGATCGACGCTCGCCGTATCGACGCCGACGAGCCGAACTCGGCGCTCGTCGACGAGCAGAGCCGCCGCCTCGGGGCCGAAGGAGGGAAAATGCAGGTTCGACGCGTCTCCCGGCCTGTCGTCCCCGAGATAGGCCTTCTTGTCCGGCCAACGCGCGCTCCAGCCGGTTCGCAGCAAAACGATGGCACCCTCAGGAATGCGGCCATGCGCGGCTTCCCAAGCGGCGACATCGCCGGGCGTCAAAGTATAGTCCGGATCTCGCGCGGATTTCTCGGTGACGTCGATGACGACCGCGGGACCGATGAAGCGCTCGGGTGGCATCTCGGCGTTCGTCCAGCGTCCGTCGGCGAAATGCATCGGGGCGTCGAGATGCGTGCCGCCATGCTCGGGCGAGCAAAATGTATTGGCATAATAGAAGAAGCCGCGCTGGGTCGGTCCCCTGTGCACGGGCTTCAGCTCGAAGCCCGACGGCGAGGTCGGCCAATAGATCGTGTCGGCGTCGAAGGAATGGCTGAGATCGACGATCCTCGCCGTGGCGAGGTCGAAGCTCTGGCCGGATGCCGGACATAGGCATCCGAAGAGCAGCGCAGCTTCGAGCAAGACAGCTACTGGCGTGAACCTTGCCATTGAATGACCTCCCGAGGTTTTGCGAATCCTGCTCGGCGGATGACGTCGGCAGCTCCAGCGGAGCCCGTGCCGGGCTCTCCTTATGCCATGTCTCCGAGAGCCGGGCATCGGTTGCCAGGCCTGTCCCGTCCTGTCCCCAGGCATGTCCATGGTGCCGAGGCAAAAACGAGCCGCAGGGTTGACCGGAGCCGGCCGGATGTGCTCGATTCCTCGAGCCGACGCGAACCGTCGCGAAAAAAGTTGCTCGACTCTTTCGACTCAGGCGTGCTCCAAGGTCGAAGCCGAGCGTGACCGTCTCGATCCCGCGAGCCGACTGGTCCAGCGGCACTCTCGGGGTCGCCGTCCGGGCGGGCTCGGGCGAGGGCCGCATCCGGTGCCGACGCGGGTTTCTGCGGTTTGGGGGTAATCGGTGGACATCAAGGAATTCGATCAAGCCCAGCTCGTCGACCAGGTCATCGACGTGATCGTCAAGGAAGGCATGGTCGATCGCGAGAAGGTCACGATGGACGCGACGATCGAGAGCCTCGACTTGAAATCGATCGACATCGTCATGATCCTGACTGCGCTCGAGGAGAAGTTCGACGTCTATATCCCGATGGACGGGCCGTTTCACGAGGCGAAGAGCGTCAAGGACCTGATCGAGGCCATCGCGGCCTATATCGTCAAAGAAAAAAGCTGATATGGCGCAATCGCGGCGCGTCGTGGTGACCGGCATGGGCGCGGTCTCCGCGGTCGGGATCGGAGCCGATGTCCTTTGGCGGGCGGCACGGGACGGCCGTTCCGGGGTCGCCGAGACGAGGTTCCCGCGACCCTATCGGGGACGAATCAAATATTCCGCCCAGGTCAAGGATTACGATCCAACCGCCCATCTCGAAGAAGCGATCTTGCCGTTCTGCGATCCGGTCACGCAATTCATCTTGACCGCCGCCGACGAGGCCATGGCCCAGGCGGGCCTCTCGCGGTCCGAGCCCATGGGTCCTCGCACGGCAGCGATCATCGGCACCGGCATCGGCGGCATGAGCTCGATCGAGGAAGGGCTCCACAAGACGATGATCGAGGGGACTCGGCCGGACCCGCTGACCATTCCGCGGCTCATCCCGAGCGCCGCCCCGGCCAATGTGAGCCTGCGCTTCGGGATCAACGGTCCCTGCTTTGCCGTCTCGAGCGCGTGCTCCTCCGCGAACCAGGCGATCGGCATCGGCATGACTCTCGTCCGTTCGGGAGTCGTCGATCGCGCGATCGTGGGCGGGACGGAAGACTGCATTACCAACAGCGCGATGCTCGCCTGGGAGGCCTTGCGCGTGCTGACTCCCGATTTCTGCCGTCCCTTCTCGAAAGGCCGCAACGGGATGGTGCTCGGCGCCGGGGCGGGAGCCTTCGTGCTCGAGGCGGAAGAGGTCGCGCGGGCGAGAGGTGCGGTCCCGCTCGTGGAGCTCTCCGGCTACGGCTGCTCGACCGATGCCAAGGATCAGGTGCGCCCCGACGTGGAGGGTGCCGCCGCCTGCATGCGCAATGCGCTCGCGGACGCCGAGGTCGCGGCCGACGAGATCGACTATGTCAACGCCCACGGGACCGGGACGACCGTCAACGACATGACGGAATCGGCCGCGCTCGGCCTCGTTTTCGGCAATCGGCTCGGTGAGCTGCCGGTCTCCTCGACGAAACCGATTCACGGCCATGGGCTTGGTGCCGCGGGCGCGCTCGAGCTCGTCGTGACGATCAACGCGATCCGCGAGAATGTCGCGCCGCCGACGATCAATTGGTCCGAGCCCGACCTCAAGTGCCCCGTCGATGCCGTGCCCAACGAGGCGCGGCCGGTGCCGATCCGCGTCGCTCTCTCCAATTCCTTCGCCTTCGGCGGCATCAACGCGAGCCTCGTGGTCCGCCGCGCCGAGGCGGCATGACGTCAGAAGCCGGGCCAGGCGCGGCACGGATCGGCCCGATCGCGGTCAGAACCGACCCTGCGACGGTCCGCACCTTCCAACGCGCCAGCGGCGGCGAGCCTGTCCCGGGCGTACCGACGATCTTCCCGATCCGCTGGCTCGCCTTGCCCGAGGTGCACGCGCGCCTGCTCGCCGAAGCCGGCGGCGACATGGTGCCGGTGCACGAATCGCAGAGCTTCACCACCGAGCGACGTCTCGATCTCGACCGCGATTATCTGCTTGCCGTGGACATCACCCGGACCTCCGCGCCCGAGCGCCTGACGCTTCGGGCCGAGGTCTCGTCGCCCGAAGGCGAGATCTGCGTGCGATTCGAGACAGTGCTGAGGCTCGTCGGCCTCGCAAGCGGTGGCGCCGCCGGAGTGCCGCGAAAATGACGCCCGAGTCCGAGGCCGTCATCGGACTCTACCAGCGACACGCCACCGAATGGGCACGGGATCGGGACAAGAGCCTGTTCGAGCGGTCGTGGCTCGATCGATTTGCGGCGCTCCTGCCGTGTGGGGCCTCGATTCTCGATCTCGGATGTGGATGCGCTGGACCTCTCGCACGCTATTTCATGGAACAGGGCCATCGTGTGACGGGGGTCGATTCCTCGCCGGCGCTCGTCGAAATGTGCAAGGCATCCTTTCCCGCGAGGGAGTGGATTGTCGCGGATATGCGAAGCCTCGCCCTGAACCGAGGCTTCGACGGCATCCTCGCTTGGGACAGTTTCTTCCACCTCTGTCCGGACGACCAGACCCGGATGTTCGGAATTTTCAGGCAGCATGCCGCGTGGCGTGCCGCCGTGATGTTCACGAGCGGCCCGAGGCGCGGAGAATCGATCGGAACCTACCGCGGCGAGCCATTGTATCATGCGAGCCTCGATCCGAGCGAGTACCGCGCGTTGCTCGACGAGAATGGGTTCGATGTCGTATCCTACGTAGCGGAGGATCCGGCCTGTGGAGACCACACGGTTTGGCTCGCGCGGTCGCGCTGACGGCAGATCGATATTCACTCGAGATGCCTGTAGCAATGGATCCCCAGCGCCGAGAAGCTGTTCCGTGCTGCCGCGAGCGAGCCCTCTACATCGATCGCACGGCAAGCATTCTCCACGACAACAGCGGAGAAGCCGCTGCTCACGGCATCCTCGGCGGAGTAGCGCACGCAGAAATCGAGCGCGAGGCCGACGAGAATGACGCGGGTGAACCCGCGCTCGCGCAGGTAGCCGGTGAGCCCCGTCGGTGTCGCGTGATCGTTCTCGAAGAAGGCCGAGTAGGAATCGATCTCCTTGTGGATGCCCTTGCGGATAATCAGGGCCGCGTGGGGAATGTGGAGATCCGGGTGGAGTGCGGCGCCGCTCGTCCCTTGCACGCAATGATCCGGCCACAGGACCTGGGGGCCGTGTACCGTCTCGATCCGGTCGAACGGCTGTCGGCCCGGGTGGGAAGACGCGAAGGAATGGTGGCCCGGCGGATGCCAATCCTGGGTCAGCACCACATCGGCGAACTTCCCTGCGAGCCTGTTGATGACCGGCACGACCTCGTGCCCGCCGGGAACAGGGAGGCTGCCGCCCGGGCAAAAATCGTTCTGGACGTCGATGATCAGGAGAAGGTCACCGCCGCCAGGCTCCGGCAACGTGGTCATGGCGCGGCCGGCGCCTTCAATCCCAACCGACGATCGACCTCATCGGCGAGGCTCGAGAGAGCCGGGGCGATCTCGACCGGATAGGGCGCCTTCGGCTCGAGGCCTCGCAACGAGTCGGGCAGGCGCGCGAGATTGTCGGCGGCGCGCTGCCGGCAGGTCGCGAGCGTCTCGCGTGGCACCACACGTTGTCCCGCGCGCATGACCGGCTGCAGCAAGGGCTCGCCTTGTTGTGCATCGCCTTCGAGCGACACCGCGTCGCCCGCCATACGCCCATCCGGACCATAGCGCCGAAAGACCTGCTTCACGCCCGGCCAGGTCGCCTTGCCGGTCGATTTCTTGCGTCGCGCCACACCGGCATAGACCTGCAGCTTGTAGGCGCAATCGAGGGCCGGGACGTCGGACGAGGTGGCGAGGCAAGTGCCGACGCCGAAACCGTCGATCGGCGCGCCGGACGCGACGAGCCGCGCGAGGTCCCTCTCGTCGAGGCCGCCGCTCGCGAAGATCGTGACCTCGCCGAGCCCGCCCTCGTCGAGGATGTGTCGGACGCTTTTGGACAAGGCGACGAGATCGCCGCTGTCGAGCCTGACACCCGAGATGCGGATCCCACGCGCTTCGAGCCCCGGGGCGAGGGCGACGACCTTTCGCGCGGCGGCTTCCGTATCATAGGTATCGATCAGGAGCGTGAGATGCTCCGGCCGCGAGCTCGCGAAGGTCTCGAAGGCCGTGGCCTCGTCGTCGTGCACCTCGATGAAGGAATGCGCCATGGTCCCGTAGGTCGGGATGCCCCAGAGCCGTTCCGCGAGCAGCGTGGCGGTGCCGGCGAGCCCCGCGATATAGCTCGCCCGCGCCGCCATGAGGCCGGCCTCGCCGCCATGGGCGCGCCGGAGCCCGAAATCGACGAGGAGCCTGTCCGGTGCGGCGAGCACCATCCGGGCGGCCTTCGATGCGATCAGGGACTGGTAATGCAACAGATTGATGACGCGCGTCTCGACGAGCTGGGCCTGCGGCAAGGGCGCGGTGATGCGCAGGATCGGCTCGTGACCGAAGACGATTGTGCCTTCCGGCATCGCGTGGACATCGCCGCAGAAGCGAAAGGTCGCGAGACAATCGAGAAAATTGGTCTTGAACCGCCCCGTGGAGGCGAGCCAGGCGATGTCGTCCTCGGAGAAGCGTAGCGTCTCCAGATAGTCGAGCAGAGGGTCGAGCCCCGCCGCGACCAGGAACCCCCGCTCTGCGGGCAAGCTGCGCACGAGGAACTCGAAGGTCGCCGTCTCGACCTCGCCGTGGTCGAGATAGGCCTGCATCATGTTGAGCTGGTAGAGATCCGTGAGCAGCGGGCTCGTGGCGATTTCCATGGAGGGTGTGTTCCTTGCGGCCGGTGCCGATCATAGGGCCGGGCTCGGCGCCGGTCAGCCCCATTCGCGCCGAGGGCGTTTACCTGCTGGCTTCGGAAATGTTTCGAGTGTTGAAATTCGCCCGAGGACCGATAAGCTACGGACAAGCTCGTTTACACATAGATCCAAAGGGCGGGATGCTTCTATGCGCAAGTTCATAGCTCTCGTCGGCGTCGTCGTCTCCTTGTCCCTCGCACCCGCGGCGGCCGAAGTGCGCTTGGAGGGCACATTCATCGCGCGCAAAGCCTGCCCCGCCTTGCAGTCGATCCGCACCGAGACGAATCCGGGGTCGATCCAGACCGAGCCCGACAGAACCTACCCTCTGCGCGCGAAGAACAAGCCGGACGCGACGCATTATTTGATCGACGTCGAGGGCGCCGAGCCGCTGCGGCGCTGGGTCGCCGTCGGCTGTGGTGATACGGAAGTCGTTGCCGATGGCTCGGCGCCCGACGGCTCGGGGCCGCGCAAGGCCGAATATGTGCTCGCGGTGAGCTGGCAGCCGGCTTTTTGTGAAAGTCCCGCGGGCGAAGGCAAGGTCGAATGCATCACGCAGTCGGAGACACGATTCGATGCGGCGCATTTCGCCTTGCACGGGCTCTGGCCGCAAGGCCGCGACTATTGCAACGTCCCCCCGGACCTCGTCGCCATCGACAAGAGCAGCCGGACGGATCGCCGTGCTTGGGACAAGCTTCCGGCGCTCGATCTGGAGACGCAGACGCGGCAAGAGCTCGAGCGTGTCATGCCGGGCGCCATGTCGAAGCTCGATCGTCACGAATGGATCAAGCACGGCACCTGCTTCGGGGGCGAGCCGCCGCAAGCTTATTTCGCCCGCACCATCGCGCTCGTGAGCCAGCTGAACGCGTCGCGGGTCCGCGACCTGTTCGCGAGCAATATCGGCGCGGAGATCACGCGAGAGGCGATCCGGCAGGCTTTCGACGACTCCTTCGGCGCCGGGGCCGGGGCGCGCGTAATGGTCGCTTGCCAGGACGACGGCGAGCGTAGGCTGATCAAGGAGCTCACGATCGGTCTCGTCGGCGAGATCGGGGATAGCCCCGCGCTCGCCCCGCTGATGGCGGCCTCCGCGCCGCCGCGCGACCCGGGCTGCCCGAGGGGGATCGTCGATCCCGTCGGGCTGCAATAGCCGGCACGCGCGGCGGGCCACGCGCCTCGAGACGCCGCCGGCGACGTCAGACGGTCGCCCTTTCTTGATTTGACGCAAGGCCCCGCGCTTTGCGCGCCCTAGATTCGTGCCGAATGCCCCGTTGGGGCCGAGGCCGAGGAAAGGACCGCGCCATGCAAGTGCCGCTCGACATCACCTTCCAGAACATGGAGCCCTCCGAGGCATTGCGTGCCGAGGTCGAACGGGAAGCCCGGCGGCTCGAGAAGTTCCACGACCGGATCACGAGCTGCCACGTGACCGTCGAGGCGCCGAGCGCGCGGCACCGGCAAGGCGGCCTCTTCGAGGTCGGGATTCGCGTCGCGATGCCGCAGCACAAGGACATCATCGTCAACAAGACCCACGGCGACGTCCCGGAGCACGAGCATGCCTCGGTGGCGATCAAGAACGCCTTCGCGCTCGCGCAACGGCAGATCGAGGACGCCGTGCGCACGATGCGCGGCGACGTGAAGCCGCACGAGGTCGAGGACCATGGCCGCGTGACGAAGTTCCTCGCGGGCGAGCAGTGCGGCTTCATCGAGACCGCCGACGGCCGGGAGATCTACTTCCATCGCAACAGCGTGCTCGACGGCGGTTTCGACCGTCTCGAGGTCGGCGCCGAGGTGCGATTCGTCGAGGAGATCGGGGAGAAAGGCGCGCAGGCGAGCACCGTGCGGCTCGTCGGCAAGCATCACCTCGACTGAGGACGAGACTGCTCCAGATCACGATCTCGGATCGGTTCGATCCGAGATCGTGATCCATGATCGATTCTGAAGGTTCAGGGCGGGATGCGGGCGGAAAACCGGTGTCCGCCTTTCCTCATCCCGCGCTAGAGCTGGTTTCCGCTTCGCAGGAAGATGCGCTAGGGCTCGGCCAGCAATTTCTCGACGAAGCGAGCGGTACCCTCCTGAACCCGCCCGACGCGCCTGCGTTCCGCGGTCAGAATCGCGAGGAGATCGTCGAAGGTCGCCTGCAGATCGTCGTTGACGAGGACATAGTCGTAGGCCGTCCAGCGGCGAATCTCGTTGCGGGCATTGTCGAGCCGCCTCGCGATGGCCTCGGGCGGGTCCTCAGCGCGACGTTCGAGCCGCGCGCGCAGCTCGCGCATCGAAGGCGGCAGGATGAAGATCGTCACCGAATCCTCGGCCGCCTTCTGCTTCACCTGAAGCGTGCCTTGGTAGTCGATGTCGAACAGGACGTCGCGGCTCTGGGCCAGGATCTTCTCGACCGGCTCGCGCGGCGTTCCGTAGAAATTGCCGTGCACCTCGGCCCATTCGAGCAGGTCGCCGCCGTCGCGCAGGGCATCGAACTGCTTGTGCGTGATGAAGCTGTAATGAATGCCGTCGACCTCGCTCGAGCGGCGCGGCCGCGTCGTCACCGAGATCGACAAGGTGAGATCGAGCTCCTTGGTCTGGAGCAGCATGCGGGTGAGCGTCGTCTTGCCGGCGCCGGACGGCGACGACAGGATCAGCATCAGCCCGCGCCGGCCGAGGCGAGACGCGGAACGCGGGCTCGTCCCGGGCCCACGCTCGAAACGATCGTCATGCCGCATCCTGTGCCTACTCGATATTCTGGATCTGCTCGCGGAATTGCTCGATCTCCGCGCGCAGCTCGAGCCCGATCGCGGTGAGCGCGGCATCGTTCGACTTGGCGCAGAGCGTTCCGGCCTCGCGACCGAGCTCTTGAGCGAGAAAGTCGAGCCTGCGCCCGACGGCCCCGCCCTCGACGAGGAGCTTTCTCGCCGCGGTCGCATGAGTCATGAGACGATCCAGTTCTTCCCTGACGTCGGCCTTGGCGGCCAAGAGGAGTGCTTCCTGACAGAGCCGATTCTCGTCGAAATTCCCGTTCCCTGCAAGGAGCGCGATCGATTGGGCGAGACGCGCCCGGACCGCCTCCGGCCGGCGCCCCGGGCATCGATCCGCGGCCTCGACGAGCGCCTCGACCCGGGCGAGCCTGGCGACGAGGATCGTGCAGAGCGCCGTACCTTCCTGGATCCGCATCGCGACGAGATAGTCGAGCGCCTCGTCGAGGCTCGCGAGGACGTCGGCGCCCGCATCGCGGCGCTCCTCCTCGGACTCCTCGGCGTCATGGACCTCGACGACGCCGCGGACGGCCAGAAGGCCGTCGAGCGTCGCCGGGGCGATCGCGCCGTACAGGTCGATACCGGCCACCGCGGCAGCGAGCTTTTGCAGGAGATCGCGGTTGACGCGAACCTCCGGGCTTCCGGGTTCCCGCTGAAGAGAGAGGGTCGCATTGACGGTACCGCGCGCGAGCCGGCGCGCGATCAGCGCCCGGGCCTCGGGCTCGACCCGGTCGAGCTGCGGCGCAAGGCGCAGCCGGACATCCAGGCCCTTCGCATTGACGGCCTTGATCTCCCAAGCGAAAGGCCCGAGCCGGCTTGCCCCAGAAACACGAGCGAAGCCCGTCATGCTGGCGGTGGACATCTTCGGGACAGGGCCTCGTCGCTCGATCCGCTTTGCGCTGCGCCGCGGAAGGCGACGCTCAGTCCCTATAGTTCGTATTGCAATTCGGGTCGATGCCCGTTCGGCCAGAGCCGGCACTTCGCGGAGTGTCGCGCAAGTGACAACGCCGGACGGGGGACGCTGCCGTCGCGGCCGCCGTGTGGATTCACATTTCGCACGAGTGCCGCGGCCGGCGAGCCATCGCCGCTGCGCCGCGGGGATGGCATCGATCCTGCGCGTGCGCGTCGTCTAGAGCCGGTTTCCGATCCGACTGAATCGGAAACCGGCTCTATTCTTGTGTTGTCGCAATTTCGTATCGCTGGCGATCTATCGAAACATCGAGATCGAGATGCGACGTGGCGTCCACTTCGCTGGAAATTGCTCTAGGGGTTTGTTGCGCCCTGCGTACCACCATCGTTGTGACAACGAGGATGACCGTTCAGCGGATCGGCGACGGTCGCGAAGGTCAGCATGTCGGGGGTGCCCGCAGGCACCAAGCCGAGGCTTTCCCGCGTGCGCCAGGCCACGGAATGATCGGCGCAAGCCGTGTCGCCGGAGATGCCGAGGCCGCCCACACGGATGTTCCCGGAGTAGAGCGCGACACCTCCACCGAAGGATATCGTGCCGCCGACGCGCTCGCCGACCATGGGATCGTTCGCGGTTCCGAACAAGCGGAACTGGCCTTTGTAGGCAGCAGCCGACTCGAGCACATTACCACCCGCGAGGCCATACAGAGGCGCAACGCCGGTATTGATTCCGGGCTGGACCAGGTTATAGAATTGCGCGGTCGAGAAAGCGCTCGTACCGGCCGCGCCGATATCGAGGCTCAGGCCGTAGGCCGTGAAGGCTTTTGCCGCGGCGATCTGCCGGCTGGCGATCCATTGAGATTGGACCGACGAGCCCGAATAGGCGACCGCACAGACGACACCTTCGGAATTGACGACGACGCCCCAGTAGTGATTGTCGAAGCCGGTCGAGTCGGCACTATCGGCCGCCACGAGCTTGGCCTTGAGCTGCGCGTGGGTAACCGGGCAGTGAGGAGAGGCGGCATTGGCCGCCGCCGTCACCGTGACGAGAGCGAGAGCGGTGCTTGCAGCAAGAGCGGCGCGCAGCAAGTGATGCTTGTTCATTATTGTTGCTCCCCTTGTTTTGGTTTTTCGGGCCGTTGACCGTATCAAGCGGCAGCTCGGCGTTATGCCCGGCTCGAAGGAGAGGAGCAACAAGTTTCAGCTCGGCATCTACTCCATTTCGCGATTGATCGGATAGGTCCCCATCGCAGCTTCAGCCCAGAAGGATCCCATCCTTGTGGGTGCCTGCGACCTGAGGATCTCACATGGGCGCGGGGTCGGGACCTTCGGGCCGGCTCGACCACCACGTCAGAAGTGAATGGTGAGGGAAACCCCGACCGGCACGTGCTCGAGCAGCGACGGCGCCGGAGCCCGCTTCGCGCCGGGCGGAGGCGCTTGCTCGAACATTTGCTTCAGCATCTCGTCGCGCTGCTCGAGCCGCTCCTGCGAGGTGGGAGCTTCGCGCGACAATTGCGCCGACAGGCTCTTGTCGAGGAGCGCATCGGCGATCTGGGTCGCGAACTTCTGTCGCGTGCCCAAGGTGAACCCCGGCGGCAGAAGATGGCCCAACAGGTTATTGATGGTGGCGATGCCCGCGGCGCGCCCGCGGAGCAGCGACTGCAGCTCCTTGTCGCTGAGCGTCAGGCCGTGATCGATGAATTGCCGGTTGATGCGGGCTTCCGGCGGCAGCGGCTTCTGCGGGTTGAGAGTCAAGTGCAGCCCCGGCATGCCGTTCTCGAAGAATGACCAATCCGTATCGGGCATCGTGGTCTCCGCTTGTTCTCGTGGGCAGCTCTACATACTTGTTCTATCGCGGTTTGGCGACGCGAACCGCGATCTACTTCGCCGGAAATCGCTCTAGAGCAGCTTCCGATCCGGTGGAATCGGAAAGCCGCTCTACATTCTTGTCTTGTCGCAATTTCGCGACGCGAACCGGTGTCCACTTCGCTGGAAATTGCTCTACCGGGCGAGGATCAGCCCGCTGACCCAGCCTCTGGCTTCGAGCTGTTGCCCGGCCTCACCCCGATAGGACGCGGTCACGTTGTGCCACACGACGCCGCGCGCATCGGTTCGGCTCTCGCTGCAGCTCTCGATTCGGGAACCGTTCGCCACCCGCTCGACGACAGGGGCCGAAAGGCTCGGCGCCGAGCGGATACGGCCGAACCCCGCCGGCGCCTCGATCCTCCACCCGGTGCAGGAAGCGGCGGCCGCCGTGGTCGTGTTGACCTGCGTGGCGCCGAGCAGCGCGAACTCCTGGTCGTTCAGCCAATACATCTTGTCGGGCGTCGCGGTCATCATGCCGGCCACGACGGTCTGCGGCACCCCGTGGTCGGCGAGCATCCGCACGATCCTCGCCGTCGTCGCGAGGGTTTCGTCGTCCTCGCGGCCGTCCGCCTTGGCGCTCGAGTGCACGCCGACACGCGCGCCGGGCCTCACGACCCTTCGCGTCGCGGCGAAGAACGGCAGGCTGCATGCGCTCGCGCAATTGCCCACGACAACCGCCGAGGCACGCCGCAGGTTCGCGAGCTGGGCGATGCGGAGCCCGGCTCCGAGAATTCCGCCGGGGGAGGAAAGGAACAGGGTGCCGTTATGCGGCAGGCTCGCGTCCAGGACGTCGGCATCGTGGTCGGTGATGGTCCCGCGGAGGATCAAGCCGGACCCGTAGGAAGCGACCTCCGCGTGGGTTGCGCCCATGCAGACACTGATCGCCACCATGGCACCCGCCAAGGTGCGGCCGAAAGTCCGGGCCGTAACCGCCACATTCATCTCGGCCACTCCGTTTCCCGCGAGCAGGACTGCGCATTCCGGATCGAGAGACGCAGATCTCGAGGGACAAGGATGTCCCTGCCGCAGGCGCCCGACGGTCGGCACCGGGCTATCGAAAATCTCACCGCACCGTTGCTATCGCATGACTGAAATCCGGATAACGTGCGCTACCGCACCCCTGCAGCCGACCTCCCTTTCCGTAGGCGGCGCTCGATCCACCGATGCTGCTCACGCCGCGCGGGGCTTCTTCTTCAGCCCGTAGTCGTTGAATTTCGCCACGTTGATCGCGACTTCCTCGTCGCTCAGCAAGCGCGGCGTGCCGATCTGGAGCGCCAAGGCATATTGCTTGCAGAGCGTCTCGAGCTCGACCGCGAGCCACATGGCTTGGCGCAGGTCGGCACCCGTCGCGACCATCCCGTGATTGGCCATCAGCGCGCAGCTGCGCCCTTCGAGGGCCTCGAGCACGAGGGCGGACAGCTCGGGCGTCCCATAGGTCGCATAGGGTGCGCAGCGGATGTCGGGCCCGCCCGCGATCGCGATCATGTAGTGGACGGCCGGGATCTCCATGCCGCAGATCGCGAAGGCCGTCGCATGGACGGAATGGGCATGCACGACAGCGCCGACGTCGGCCTTCGCGGCGAGGATGTCGCGGTGCATGCGCCATTCCGAGGAGGGCGAAAGCTCGTGCTCGCTGGAGCCGTCCATGCGCAGAAAGACGATGTCGTCCGCCTGCAGCTCGTCATAGGGGCGCCCCGAGGGCGTGATGAGCAGCCCGTCCTTCCAGCGTAGCGAGATATTGCCCGCGGTGCCTTGGTTGAGGCCGGAGGCGTTCATGGCGCGGCAGGCATCGATCAGCGATTGGCGCGCCCGGCATTCCTTCTCCATCGGCCTTGCTTCCTCTCGGTAGCGCGGGCGAGTACGCCGGCACCGTCACGTTTCCTCGTTCCAGCTGCGACCGTCCCGCTCGACGAGGGCGATCGAGGCCGCAGGCCCCCAGGTTCCGGCGATATAGGGACGCGGCGCATCGTTCGACAAGCTCCAGGCCTGATGAATCGGATCGATCCAGTGCCAGGCCGCCTCGACCTCGTCGCGGCGCATGAAGAGCGTGGCATTGCCGCGAATCACGTCCATCAGCAGGCGCTCGTAGGCGTCGGGCGTGTAGATCGCGAAGGTTTCGGCGAAGCTCATGTCGAGCGGAACGTGGCGGAGCCTCATGCCGCCGGCCCCTGGCTCCTTCAGCATCAGCCAGAGCTTGATGCCTTCGTCCGGCTGGAGCGTGATGACGAGCCGCGTCCGCTTGATCCGACCCGCCTCGGCGGCGAAGATCGAATGCGGAATCTCGCGAAAGGCGATGACGATCTCGGAAATCCTGCGCGGCAGCCGCTTTCCGGTCCGCAAGTAGAACGGCGTCCCGGCCCAACGCCAGCTCGCGATCTCCGCCTTGAGGGCGACGAAGGTTTCCGTCGTGCTCTCCTTGTTGCCGACCTCCTGGGCATAGCCCGGCACCGCCTCGCCCATGCTGGCGCCGGCGCAATATTGGCCGCGCACGGTCAGCGCCGCAGCATTGCTCGCGTCGATCGTCGCGAGCGATTTCAGGACCTTCAGCTTCTCGTCCCGGACCGAATCCGCCTCGAAGGCGGCCGGCGGCTCCATCGCGACGAGGCAGAGGAGCTGCAGCAGGTGGTTCTGCACCATGTCGCGCAGCGCACCGGCATGCTCGTAATAGGCGCCGCGACCCTCGACGCCGATCGATTCCGCGACGGTGATCTCGATATGGTCGACGTGAGAAGAGTTCCACAACGGCTCGAAGAGCGCGTTGGCGAACCGCAAGGCCATGAGGTTCTGGACCGTCTCCTTGCCGAGGTAATGGTCGATCCGATAGATTTGATGCTCCGCGAACACGGCGCCGATCGCGTCGTTGATCGCCTTCGCCGAGGCCGCGTCCCGGCCGATCGGCTTCTCGACGATGATTCGCGAGGTGGGTGTCACGAGGCCTTGCGCGCCGAGACGCGTCGCGATCTGCCCGAACGTGTCCGGTGCCATCGCGAGATAGAAAGCGCGCACCGCAGGACTCGTGCCGTCGAGCATGCGCTGCAAGCGGTCCCAGCCGGAGTCGACCGTGGCATCGAGCGCGACATAGTCCAGCATGCGCAGAAACGGGTCCGGGACCTCGGCTTTGCCCGATTCGTGTAGGATCGGCAGCAGGGTCTCGGCGATCCTCGCCCGATAGGCGTCGATGTCGAGAGGCTGGCGAGACACGCCGATGATCCGGGTTCGCTCGGCGAGCTGCCCGTCGAGGAAGCGGCGCAGCAGCGCCGGGTAGAGCTTGCGCCGCGCGAGGTCTCCCGTCCCGCCGAAGACGACGAGATCGAACGGGTCCACCTTGACGATCCGCGACACCATGGCTCACCCCTCCGCTCGACCGCGTCTCGGGCCCGCATCGTGACGACGCGAGCCGATTTCGCCCTGTTGGAGAATGCAGGGGAGCGGTTCGGGATCCGGAGATGCCCTACCGTCCCTTCCGCGCCGGCGTCGCCTCGGCGTCCGCGGGCGGCGGTGCTCCGAGCAGGGCCGCGCGGACAATATCGAGGATGCGCTGGCGGGCACGATCTTCCGTCTCCTTCTCGCGAGGACACACCGCGAAGGGCTCGGCCCCGGTCAAGAGGCCTTTCATGATGTGGAACCCGAGCGCGCGATAGACCTCGAGCTGCTCCTCGCTGAAGAACTGGTCGTTGGTGGTCTCGTGCGGGAAGGCCGGATGGCGGCGCTTGTAGTCGAGAATATAGTCCTCCTCGTCGCCGCTCACCGAGGCCTTGACGTAGAGCAGGAGGGCGGTCTCGTCCTCGTTGCGGCTGAACTTGATCTCCGCCGCCGCGCAATGCGGCCCGACCTCGCAGGGGATGGGCGTGCCGTCCGTCTCGGCCCGCTCGAAGGCCTCGTCGATCTTGTGCGCGTGGTCGCGGATCGGCTCCCAGGGCAGGCGCATCGTGGCGCCGAGGTCGATCCGCGCATAGCGCTCGAGCGCGAGCAGCGAAGGGAAGCTCATCTGCCGGTCCGCCTCGCCGTCGATCGCGATGATGATCTTGCACTTGCGCTTCATCAGCGAATAGATGCCGAGGTTCTCGAGATGGCCGCCGTCCGTCAGGTAGATCACCGAGCTGTTCTCGTCGAGCTGGCTGAACATTTCCCGGAAGAGGAAGACGATCGGCCTGTCGACGAACCACGACAGCAGCTGACGATACCAAGGCGGCGCGCTGGCTGCGATCCTCGGGTTGCGCATCCAGAACCCGAGCCTGAGGTTCAGGAGCGCGAGCGTGAAGGCGAGGGGGCGCACGGACTGGGCGCCCATGTTCGAGGAGATCGCGGCCCCGGAGATCGCCATTGCGGTGCCGAGGTCCGGCGCGGCATCGGCCGCACCGAGCTGGTCGGTCTCGATGTAGCCGGTCGCCTCGCTGCCGACGGCTTTCGGCGTGAAGTCGAAGAAGTCGGCATTGCGGCCGCGCTTGTTGGCGTGGCGGGAGCCTTGAATGTTGAGCGCGGTGTTGACGATCGGGTATGGGCAGAGCGTCGTGTCGATCGCATCGAGCTCCGGCTCGTAGGCGTAGAGATCATTTCTTTCGTCGCGCTTGTCGGCGCCGGGATCGAACAGGAACGCCTTGCTCAACCGATCGCGGTAGAGGCGATGCATCGACGTCGCGTTGG
This sequence comes from Beijerinckiaceae bacterium, assembly GCA_024304885.1. Lineage (GTDB taxonomy): Bacteria > Pseudomonadota > Alphaproteobacteria > Rhizobiales > Beijerinckiaceae > Methylocapsa. The sequence continues at coordinate 153,580 of JALJOM010000003.1, read as the reverse complement.
GGTTGATGAACCACGCGACCGCGAGGGCGGCGAGGAAGGCGCAGGCTGCGAGGAGGCCCGCCGGAGTCAGGTCGTGCTCCTCGACGAACGGATAGACCCAGGACGGCGCGAGCGGAAAGAACAAGGGATGCGTCAGCCCGAGATAGGCGAGGACGAGATAGGCATACCACAAGAAGAGCGGAATGACGACCGCCGCGAACCACAGGGCGGCGGTGGCCGCGATCTTGCCGAGCCAGGGCTTCCAGGCCTCGGATTTGCCGGCAGCCTCGATGACGTGGCCGAGAAATTTCGAGAAGAAGGCGAAGACGGCTCCGAGCGCCGCGAGAATCGAGGGGATATAGGGCGCCGCGGCGGAGACGGCCCCGCTCACGATCGCGCCGAGGGTGCCCCGCTCTAACGTGGGCTCGGCCCGCGCGCCGAAATCCACCATCGCGAGGAGGATGTAGGGCTGGAGCTCGAACCAGAATGCGAGCATGGTCGCGAAGAAGAGAAGCTTCGACACGAGGACGAGGCCGCCGTTGAGCTCGGCGCTGCCGTCGGCCGGGACCACGGCCTTCACGATCCGGCCGAGGAGATGTCTCGGCTGCCATGCGCGGTATCGCCGGTAGAGGCCGGTGCCCGTGAGCCACGTGGCCAGCTTGCGACCGGTCCAGGACACCGAGACCGACTTCACGAAGACCCACAGCGCGAGGAACAGGATATTGACGGCGACGAGCGACACGGTCACCCAGAAGCCCGGCAGCATCGCGAGCCATCCCGCCGCCTCGGGCCAGACGTCGCCTACGAGCTCCACCACGTTCCAGAACAGGAACCTCGGCTCGTCGAGCCTCTCGACGTCGCGGTGAATGAGCAGGGTGAGCGCGACGAAGAAGAGGAGGACCGGGGCGACGACGAGCACGTTGGCGACGAGGCCGCGGCCGATCAGCCCGAAGGCCGTCACGGCATCGAGGAAGCCGCGCGGCATCAGATAGTTCGAGTAGTTTCGGATATGCCGGACCGCGGGAGGATCCTTGAAGGTGCCCTTCTCGTCCGTGAAGGGGAAGCGCCCCCCGTTCTTCTGCATGGCGGCGGTGAGCGCGCAGCCGATATAGCCGCCGCCCGAGACCGTGGACAGGTAATCCACCCCTTCGATCCCGGAATCGACTCCTTCGGTGCCGGCACGAGCCTCGAGAGCCTGGAGCGCCCCGAGCGCGAAGGACGCCGAGCGAATGCCCCCGCCGGAAATCGCGACCCCGGTGATGGAGCATGTGGTGCGGTTCCTGCGGCCCTCGCACCGAATCCGCTCTCGCCGCTCCTGGATCGCCCTGCGCTCGGCCGGCAGGACCTCGTCGGTGAAGTCGAGCAGGGTCTCTTTCCGCTCGGTCGCTCGGTCGCTCGTTTGGCTCGGCGCGGCGGCCGCGGCTCCAGCCGTGGGTTGCCCCGTCATCGTCCCCCTCCGATCCGCCGAGGCCTGGGGTTCCGGCTCGAACGGTGCCGTGAGCGTGGCACCGGGCCGAGGCTTCCGCAAGCGCCGGGCGATCCGTCAATCGTACCGGCACGGTCCCCGGAATCGCATCCCCCGAGCGCAGGATCCGAGTACCCGAGCCGCTCCCCCGCGCTCCTTTGCTTTGCCGGCGCATTCCCCTATTAAGTCCAGTCCGCGAGATGTCACAAAGCCGAATTCCTGGAGTGCGCCATGTTGCTAGCCTGCGAGCCGTCGGCCGATGCCGTGCCGATCTGGTTCGTCACGAAGGACACCTGGCCCACAGTCGAGGCGGAGCTCCCCGCGGCGGCGCGTGCCTTCGCCGGGGCCTGCGGCTTCGTCGCTGCGCCGGGCAAGACCCAGATCCTGCCCGACTCCTCGGGCGCGATCGCCGCGGTCCTGTTCGGGCTCGAACGCACGTCTGCGCGCGCGAAGGATCCCTTCCTGCCCGGCCGCCTGGCGACCCTGCTTCCGAAGGGAACCTATCGCTTCGCCAATGCACCCCACGACCCGACGCTGGCCGCGCTCTCCTGGCTGCTCTCGTCCTATCGCTTCACCCGCTACAAGGAGTCCGGTGCCGAGGGGCCGGCACTGCATGCTCCGGCGGGCGTCGATGTGGCGCGCGTGGAGCGCATCGCGGCGGCGGTGGCGCTCGGACGCGATCTCGTCAACACGCCGGCCAACGACATGGGCCCCGATGCGCTCGAGGCCGCGGCCTTGAAGCTCGCCTCGCGATACAAGGCGAAATGCTCCGTCACCCGCGGCGACAAGCTCCTGCAGACCAACCTGCCGCTGATCCATGCCGTCGGCCGCGCCTCGGACAAGGCACCGCGCCTCGTCGATATCACCTGGGGCGATCCGAAAGCGCCGAAGGTGACGCTCGTCGGCAAGGGCGTCTGCTTCGATTCCGGCGGGCTCGACATCAAGCCCTCCTCCGGCATGCTGCTCATGAAGAAGGACATGGGCGGCGCGGCCGCGGCGCTCGCCCTCGCGGCCATGATCATGGAGGGCAACCTCGCGGTCCGGCTGCGCGTGCTCCTGCCGATCGTCGAGAACGCAATCTCGAGCACGGCCTATCGGCCCGGCGACATCTATCCGAGCCGCAAGGGCCTGACCGTCGAGATCGGCAACACGGACGCGGAAGGCCGCCTCGTGCTCGCCGATGCGCTCGCCCTCGCCGACGAGGAGGCTCCCGAGCTTCTGGTCGATTTCGCGACCCTGACGGGCGCGGCGCGGGTCGCGCTCGGCCCCGACCTGCCGCCTTTCTATACCGAGGACGAGGATCTCGCGGCCGAGATCGCGCGTGCGGGGACGGCCGCCTTCGACCCGGTCTGGCGCATGCCCTTGTGGGATCCTTACGACAGGATGATCGAGGGCAAGGTCAGCGATCTCGTCAACGTCTCGAGCGGAACCTTCGCCGGCTCCGTCACCGCGGCGCTGTTCCTGCGCCGTTTCGTCGAGAAGGCCAAGGCCTGGGCGCATTTCGACATCTACGCCTGGACCCCGAGCGCGAAATCCGGCTGCCCAGAAGGCGCCGAGGTGCAGGCGGCGCGCCTGCTCCACGACCTCGTCGAGGCCCGCTACGGCATCGGCGCCAAGATCGAGGTGCCGGTACTGCCGGAGCGCCGGATCATCCGTCGCGTCGCCCTCATCCCCGATTCGCCCGAAGAGGAAGGAAGCGTCTTCGATGACCTCGTGCCCTGATCGGAACGTCTCGGCATGACCGCCTTCGACCCGCGCCTGACACCCGCCCGCGCCGACCTCGCCGCCGCGCATCTCGAGGGCATCGTTTCGGCCGAGCGCTACGCGCAAGGCTGCAAGATGACGATCGTGAGCCCGATCGCCGACCTGCGGCGGTCGCCCTCGCACGATGCGCCGATCGACACCCAGGCGCTGCTCGGCGAAGGCGCCACGCTCTACGAGGAGGAGGAGGGCTGGGGCTGGGTCCAGCTCGCCCGCGACGGCTATGTCGGCTATGTCTCGACCGCGGCGCTCGCCGAGGGAACGCCCCAGGCGACCCATCGCGTCGCGGTCAACCGGACCTTCGTCTATCCGTGGCACGACCTGAAGCAGCCGGCGCTCGACGCGCTCCCGCTCGGAGCACTCGTGTGCGTGCGCGAGGTGGCCCGCGGCTTCGCCCGGATCGCCGATGCGGGCTTCGTCTTCGCCGATCATCTCGTGCCGATCCACGAGAAAGCGGAAGATTTCGTCAGCGTCGCCGAGCGCCTGCTCCATGCGCCCTATCTCTGGGGCGGCAAGACGAGCCTCGGGATCGATTGCTCCGGCCTCGTGCAGGTCTCGCTCGGCGAGGCAGGGATCCTCGCGCCGCGCGACACCGACCTTCAGGAGAAGGCGCTCGGCCTCGACCTCGCCTTCGACGAGGGGCTCGCGGGCCTGCGGCGCGGCGATCTCGTGTTCTGGCGCTGCCATGTCGGGATCATGCGCGACGCCGAGACCCTGCTGCACGCCAATGCGCACCATATGCTGGTCACGAGCGAGCCCTTGGCCGAGGCGAGGGACCGGATCCTCGCCAAGGCCGGCGCGCCGATCAGCTCGATCAAACGGCTCTGAGAGGGCGAGCTCGAAGGCCGTGTTCGGACTTTCGGCCGAGCGGCCGCTATGCGGCCGACCGAGTGGCTTCCGGAGCCCGTCTCCCGCGCATCAGGTGCAACCAGCCGGCAGCGACGAGCACGGCGAAGGCCGAAGCATTGGCCACGAATATTTTCGCGACGACGACCGGCCTCAGCGCCTCCGTATCGCTCCCGAGCGCGACGGTGACGAGCACCAGCAAGCCCTCGTAGACGGCGAAGGCCGACAAGAAGGCGAGGAGCGCGACAGCCATCCGTGGAAGCGCCTGGAGGCGGGAAGCCGAGGCTCCGGCGCCGAGCGTCGCAAGGACCGAGACGGCGAGCAGCGTGAAGCCCCAAGCCAACGTCTCGGGCTCCCACGGATACGCGAGCAGCCCGAAGCCCACGGCCTGGTTCGCGAGCCAGGCGAGGCCGACGAGCAGAAGCGCATCACGGCGCTCGAGCGTGAGGGCCGCGATCGCCGCCAAGGCGGCGAAGGGCACGGCGCAGGCGAGGCCGTAGCTCAGCACGACACTCGCCGAGACGACGAATACGATCCAGGGGGTAGGACGTGTCCCGAGGGACATCGGGAGGGGTGTCGGCATCGGCTCTGTCTCCTTCACGCGCATGATAGCTTGTTCGAGGTCTTCCGGCTATTCGTGGCGAAAGCCCGCGCCGGATCGGTCGAGCGGGTCGGGCTGCTGCCCGAACCGGCGCGCGCGGATCTCGTCCCAGAGCGCGAGCCGCGACCAGTCCGGCACAGCGACAAGCTTGTCGGTGCCCGGCTCGAGGAACGGATTGGGCAGGAGGATCGTAATCTGCTGCTCGCCCGCGCCGTTGAAGAGGCGCAAGCCCCACGAGACCGGGGCGCCGATCCGATCGAGCCGTCGATAGAGCTCGGCGCGCGCCGTTCGTCGGTGACGAGCGAGCTCGGGCGAGACAGGGTTGCTCGGGCTGCCCTTGTGCTCGCCGATGCAGAGGTGGAAATGCGGCGCGCCGAAAGCGATCGTAAGATAGCCGTCGGTCGTGCCGACATAGGTCGGCGGCGCCGGTGCCTTCAGCTCGTAGGCCGCGCCTTGGATGATCGGGCCGAAGGTGATCTCCTGCCAGTGATCGACGAAAAGCTCACGCAGCACGGCTTCGAGCGTCGCTTCGTCCGTGGGCAGAGGAAAGATATCGACGCGCGCGCCGTCGGGCTCCACCACACGGCGCGGCTCGTTCGAAGTGTTCGGGGTCGCGTCAACGAGGGTCACAGAAGTCCGCCCGGGCCGAATTGGATCTCGAGCCCGCCGATCACCCCGAGGCCCGGCCGCCGGAAGCCGATCGGGTTCTGATACTGACGGTCGAGCAGGTTGTCGATGCGCGCGAAAGCTTTCATACCCTGCCCGAAATCATGCGAAGCGGCAAGATTGACGATCGTGTAGCCGTTCGCCAGCAGGCCGGACCGGCTGCCGTCGCGATTGACGTCCCGCCACGGTCCCACATAGACGAGGGTCGCCGAGAGGAGCAGCTCAGGCGTCGCCTGGAGCGTCGCACTGATACTCACCTTGTCGCGCGGACGGCGCAACAGGTCCTGATGCGTGATCTCGTTTTTCGCGACGGTGTAGGTATAGTCGGCGCGTAGGGAAAAGCCCTCCCGAGGCACGAGGCGCATGTAGCTCTCGATACCATAGGTCCGCGCCATGCCGATATTGGTGTAGGACGTGAACGTATCGTTGATCTCGATGAGGTTCTCGATGCGGTTAAAGAACGCCGTTGCGCCGACCGCGACATGATCCTCGGCGAGGCGCTGCTCGATCCCGCCGTCGAGTCCCGTGCTCGTCTCCGGACTGAGATTCGGGTTGCCGAAGAAATCGAAGGCCGGGAAATCCTCGTAGAGCTGAGAAAGGCTCGGCGCCTTGAAGCCGGTCCCGATGCTCGCCTCGAGCTTCGTCCCCGTCTCGGGAACGAGGAGCGCCGGCGCGATCCGGTAGGTCGCCCTTCCGCCGAACAGGTCATTTGCGTCGTAGCGCAAGCTGGCGGCGTTGAAGAGCCGCCCCCCTATCTCGGACTGCAGCGTCGCGAATCCCGCCGTGTAGCCGTTGCGGGCTCGAAACCGGCTGCCGTCGTCGACGCTGTCCTCTTCTCGCTCGGCGCCGAAGGTCAGGATCTGTCCGTCGAGGGCGTGGAGATGACCCACCCAATCGAGCTTGACCCGATCGCCGCCGAACAGGCTCGGCCCGAGAGGCGGATTGCTCGGATCGAGGAAGCTGCGGTCGGACTTCGTATAGGCGAGGCCGAGCGTATGATCGAATTTCCCGTCGAGGAGCGTCATGTGGGCGAAGCCTCGCGTGAAGAGCTGGCGAGTCGTATTGCGGCTCCTGAGCGATTCGGGCCCGAGAAAATCGTCGCTCGTGGACAGGAGCGAGGTCTCGATCGTGCGGGCGGCGAGGCCGACGTCGAATTGATCGCCGAGAGCCGCGCCGAGCCGCAAGGAGAAGGTGCGGTTGTCGTAGGAATCCGGGTTGAAGCGGCGGTCCGGGGGGATGAGATTCAGCGGCGTGACCGGCGTCGCGCCCACATGGAAATGACCGAAGCCGAGGAAATAGCTCAGGGTGTCCGTCGAGCCCCCCACTTTCGCGGTTTGGTTGAAGGTTTGGAACGAGCCGCCTTCGAGGCTGCCGCGCACACGCGTCGGGCCTTCGCCGGTGTCGGTTATGATATTGATCACGCCGCCGATCGCGTCGGATCCGTAGAGCCCGCTCTGTGGCCCACGCAGGACCTCGACGCGACCGAGGTCGAAGGCGAGCACATGCGCGAAGTCGAACGCGCCGTTGGGCGAGCTCGGGTCGCTCGCCTCGATGCCGTCGATGAAGACCTTGGTGTGGTTCGCATTGGTGCCGCGGATGAAGACGGAGGTGAGCCCCCCGGGGCTGCCGGTCTGCACCACATTGAGCCCCGGCACGTCGAGAAGGGCCGCGGGCAGGGTGCGCTCCTGCTTCGCGGCGATCTCCTCGGCGGTGATGACGGTGACGCTGGTGCCGAGCTCGCGCTCGGGGGTCGGCACACGGGTTGCGCCGACGACGATCTGGGGCAGCTCGACTTCGTTCGAGCCGGTTTGCGGTGCCGGAGCGGGCTCGGCGACGACGGGCGAGACTGAGGAGCAAGCGAGAAAAGCCAGCGCGCAGGGCGCCGATCGGAGGGAGCGGGACGGCATCGAGCCTCGCAGCAACGTGACACGTCACTGCGAACCAAGCCCCGGGGCGCGCGACGGCGCGGCTCCTCGGCTCCACCAGGACACCCCGCCCGATGCGCTCGCACGTGACCACGGCCGATGGCAGGTCTCCTGGCTCGCGGGTCATCGCCTTGCGCCGCCTTCCCAGGCTCCAGTCGGGGCCCAGTGGCATCTTGGCGCGCGGCTCGCCGCTGACAGTTGCGGGGGCAGCCACGGATTTGGCGAAACGCCGCACCGTGTTCCCTTTTCATCCCCGAAGGGAACCATCGTCGTCAGGGTGGCACCGGCAAAGCCTGGATGTCAACACGTTTCCCGGGCCGCCGTCCACGGCGGACGCCTCTGTGGCATTCGCGCCGCGTCGCCAAGGACGCCGAGCCAATGATCCGCTTCGACGTCCGCCGTGAGAGGATCAAGGCTCCGACGCCTGTGCACTGCTCCTCCTCGACGATCGCCATGAAGTGGGTCATGCGTGGCTCAATCCGCCATCTTCGCTTCCGCAAAGAATGTATTTCGGATCGTCGCAGTCAATTTCGCTTTAGCGGTTGGTAATGTAGCAGTTGGACCTTCTACAGTCCGTTCGACCTCACTATTGAGCGCCTCGCTACAAATTGGACATTCATTCATGCTGGAAATCCGATGTTAAGCCAAGACCATGCGTTACCCCGCCTGCACGAAGCTCGAAAGCACCATCTTGCGGCCGGCCTTGTCGAAATCCACCGTCAGCTTGTTGCCGTCCACAGCCGCCACGGTGCCGGGACCGAACTTGATGTGGAAGACTCGGGTCCCCGACGCGAACCCCGACTCGGCGCTGGAGCTCGCCACGAGCTCGCCCTCGATCTCCCGCGGCCCGCCGCGCGCGCGCTTCGTCCTCGAGCTCTCGGTCGATGCGCCCTGACGGCTCTCGTCCATCCGGCTTTTGGCGCGCTGCCAGCCGGGTGTCGTGTAGGACGAACCGTAGGAATCCATATTGGCGAAGCGCGATTGCGCATAGCCGCCATAGGCCGCGCCCGTCGCGGCCTCCACCACCTCGACATGGCTCGCCGGCAATTCGTCGAGAAAGCGCGAGGGCACGGTGGTTTGCCACAGCCCGTGGATTCGGCGGTTGGTCGCAAAGGAAATTTTCGCGCGGCGCTTGGCGCGCGTGAGCCCCACATAGGCGAGGCGGCGCTCCTCCTCGAGCCCTGCCCTGCCGTTGTCGTCGATCGAACGCTGGTGCGGAAACAGCCCCTCCTCCCAGCCCGGCAGGAAAACCGTCTCGAACTCGAGGCCCTTCGCGGCATGGAGCGTCATGATCGAGACGCGCGGTCCCGCGTCCTTGGTCTCGGCGTCCATCACGAGCGAGACATGCTCCAGGAAGGAAGCGAGATCCGGGAATTCCTCCATGGAGCGGACGAGCTCCTTCAGGTTCTCGAGCCGGCCCGTGGCTTCCGCGGTCCGGTCCTTGCGCCACATGTCGGTATAGCCCGACTCCTCGAGGATCGTCTCCGTCAGCTCGCCCTGAGGCTTCACGTCGATCAGGCTCGCCCAGCGCTCGAGATCGTCGAGAAGACCACGTAGCGTCTGGCGTTGCTTGGGCTTCAGCTCTTCCGTCTCGACCATTATGCGCGCCGCCTGCGTGAGCGGCATCTTCGCCCGCCGCGCATGGTCGTGCAGGAGCTGCAATGTCGCGTCGCCGAGACCGCGCTTCGGCAAGTTGAAGATGCGCTCGAAAGCGAGATCGTCGGCCGGCTGGGCGACGCAGCGCAAATAGGCGAGCGCATCGCGGATTTCCGCCCGCTCGTAGAAGCGCGGGCCGCCGATCACCTTGTAGGGAAGGGCGAGCGTGATGAAGCGCTCCTCGAGCTCGCGCATCTGGAACGAGGCCCGCACGAGGATCGCTATCTCGTCGAGCTCGTGCTGCCGGCGTTGCAGCTCCTCGATCTCCTCGCCGATGACACGGGCCTCCTCCTCCGAATCCCACACGCCGGTGACGGTCGGCTTCACGCCGGCCTCGCCGTCGGTGAAAAGCGTCTTGCCGAGCCGGCCTTGGTTATGGGCGATGAGGCCCGCCGCGGTCGCGAGGATATGGCCGGTCGAGCGATAGTTGCGCTCGAGCCGGATGACTCGCGCGCCCGGAAAATCCCGCTCGAAGCGCAGGATGTTGTCGACCTCGGCGCCGCGCCAGCCGTAGATCGACTGGTCGTCGTCGCCGACGCAACAGATGTTGTTGCGTCCCTGCGCGAGGATGCGCAGCCACAGATATTGCACCGAGTTGGTGTCCTGGTACTCGTCCACCAGCATGGTGCGGAACCGGTCCTGGTAGAGCTTCAGGACGTCCGGGTTCTCGCGCAGGAGCCGCAAGCCTTCGAGGAGAAGATCGCCGAAATCGGCGGCGTTGAGGGTCTTCAGCCGCTCCTGGTAGAGCGCATAGAGCCGCGCGCCTTTGCCGCCCGCGAAGCTCGCCGCCTCGCCCGCCGGCACATGGGCGGGGTCCTGACCGCGGTTCTTCCAGGCATCGATCTGGAAGGCGAGCGCACGTGCGGGCCAGCGCTTGTCGTCGATGTTCTCGGCCTGCAGGACCTGCTTCAGGAGCCGGATCTGGTCGTCGGTATCGAGGATGGTGAAGCTCGACTTCAGCCCCACGAGCTCGGCATGGCGACGCAGGATCTTGGTCGAGATCGCATGGAAGGTGCCGAGCCAGGGCATGCCTTCGGCGACCGGCCCGGCGAGAAGCGCGACGCGCTCCTTCATCTCGCGCGCGGCCTTGTTGGTGAAGGTCACGGCGAGAATCTCGTGGGCACGGGCGCGGCCCTCGGCGAGAAGATGGGCGAGCCTCGTCGTGAGCACGCGGGTCTTGCCGGTGCCGGCGCCGGCGAGCACCAGGAGAGGGCCGTCCGTCGCCTCGACGGCGGCGCGTTGCTCGGCATTGAGCCCTTGGAGATAGGGCCTTGCGGCGGCCGAGGCTCGGGCACGCGCGGCGATGCCGCCCGGACGCGGCGCGGGGGCGTCGAGGTCGGCGAGCGTGAATTGATCGGTCAAGGTCTCGAAGCTCCGATCGGAACGAACCACGAATCGTTTCCGCCAATGTGGCGCTTTCCGGCGCTTCTGTCGATCGATGGTCGCTGCTCGGAGGCCCGCGCTCGATTCGGTCGATCGACCTCTTGCATCCGACCATGGTCGTTCGGATCTAGAGAGAGACATCGCGCATCATTCCGGGACCGACATGACGAGCCTCGACTGGCCGGCATACCTGCAATCGCTCGAGGGCGGCGCCCTGATCGGCCTCGCCGCGGCCTTGTTCCTGCTCCTCGACGGCCGGGTCGCAGGGGTCAGCGGCATCATCAGCGGCACGTTCGCGCGCTTCGACCGGCACCAGCTGCGCAATACGGCCTTCCTGGTCGGGCTCCTCCTCGGCCCGGTCGCCTATCGGCTCGCATTCGGGGCCTGGCCCTTGGTCCGTATCGACGCCACATGGGGGATCCTCGCGCTCGCCGGGCTCCTCGTGGGCTTCGGCACGCGCCTCGGCTCTGGCTGCACCAGCGGCCACGGCGTCTGCGGCATGGCGCGGTTGTCGCGACGCTCGATCGTCGCCGTCGCCGTCTTTCTCTCGACGGGCGTTCTCACCGTCGCCACGATGAATGCCCTGGGGGTGCCATGAGCAATATCCCGCGCGCCTCGACGTTCCGCGACGCGGCCGCGCAAGGCGTGACCGCGCTACTCGCCGGCGTGATCTTCGGCTTCGGCCTGGCGCTCTCCGGCATGATGGATCCGACCCGGGTGCGCGGCTTTCTCGATGTTGCCGGAGCTTTCGATCCGAGCCTCGGCTTCGTTCTCGTCGGTGCGCTCGCCGTGTCCGGCCTCGGCTATGCTTTCTCCCGCCGAACCCCTCGCCCGCTCCTCGACACGGCCTATCATCTGCCGGCCCGGCGCGACATCGACGGCAAGCTCCTCGGCGGCGCGGCGCTCTTCGGGACCGGCTGGGGCATGGCCGGGTTCTGCCCCGGACCCGCGATCGCCTCGCTTTCCCTCGGCCTGCCGCAAACCTTCGTCTTCACCGCGATGATGCTGGCCGGCATCCTGCTTCACGATTATCGGGCCCGCGCCAAGGAGAGAAGCCCGGCGCAGGGTCCGGCGCCCGCGCAGCAGGAGCTCGATGCGCAGATCTGATGGGCTCCACCGACCGCCCGACAACTTGCTCGAGGCGATCCCGGACGATTTGACGCAGGAGCATGTCTTTCCTGTCCTCGATAGGAAAGGCGCTCGGATCGAGCGGATCGTCTCGCAGGGCCAAGCGAGCCCGCCCGGGTTCTGGTACGATCAGGATCAGGACGAATGGGTCGCGGTGCTCGTAGGCTCCGCCGGCCTTCGCTTCGAGGATTGCCCCGAGATCCTGGAGCTGCGGCCGGGCGACCATGTCCTGATTTCCGCGCACCGACGCCATCGGGTCGAGTGGACCGACGCGACCCGGCCCACGATCTGGCTCGCGGTGCACCTTTCCTGACGGGTCTTCCCCTACCTTGCATGGAGACGGCACGGTGTTCTTGCGCAGCGAGCGACGGCGATGACGGTCTGTCCATTGCGCCCCCGGGCGCGACCCTCCCGTTTCGACGACTCCGTCGATGCCGGCCGGCAGCGGCCGCGCCTCTTGCCGATCGCCTTGCGCGAGCTTCGCGGCGGCCTCGCGGGTTTCCGGATCTTCGTGGCCGCGATCGCCCTCGGCGTCGCGGCGATCACGGGGATCGGCTCGCTGTCCTTGTCGATCGCCGATGGCCTCGCCGGCGAAGGTCGCGTGATCCTCGGGGGAGATATTTCCGCGGACGTGGCGCAGCGTGAGATCGGCGCGGAGGAGCGCGAGCTGCTCGAGCGCCAAGGGCGCGTCGCCGAGGTCGCGATCGTGCGTGCCATGGCCCGACGCGCCAACGGCGAGGCGGCGCTCGTGGAAATCAAGGCTGTCGATGCCCTTTATCCCCTGGTCGGGCAAATCGGGCTCGATCCGCCTCTGGCGCTCACTGCAGCACTCGAGCTTCGCGACGGGCGCTTCGGACTCGCGGCCGATGCGGCGCTGATCGCAAAGCTCGGCTTGGCGTTGGGCGACCTCGTCGAGATCGGCGACACGACCTTCGAGCTTCGCGCACGTCTCGCGGCCGAGCCGGATCGGCTCGCGGCCGGCATTGGGCTCGGCGCCCGCGTGCTGATGTCGCGCGCAGGTCTCGCGTCCGCCGGCATCGTCGAGCCCGGCGCGCTCGTGCGCTGGCAATACCGTGTCGCGCTCGAGCGAGCCGGCGCGCCCGCGAGCGACGCCGAGGTCGCTCGCGTCGCGGAGCTTCTCCGCGACGCCGCGCCTCGGGCCGGCTGGGGAATTCGGACCCGCAGCACCATTGCCCCGCAGCTGTCGCGCAACCTCGAGCGCCTCACGACCTTCCTCGAGCTCGTCGGCGCGACGTCCTTGATCATCGGGGGTGTCGGCGTCGCCAATGCGATCGCCGGCTTCGTCGAGCGCAAGCGCGTGTCGATCGCGGTCCTCAAGACGCTCGGTGCCTCCGGCGCCACGGTGTTCGCCCTCGTTCTCACTCAGGTCATGCTCGTCGCGGCGATCGCCGTCGTCGCGGGTGCCGCGGCCGGTGTCACCTTGCCCTTCCTCGTCGCCGCGACCCTCGGCTCGGACATCCCGTTTCCGATCACCGCGGCGCTCCACCCGAGCGCGATCGGAGCGGGGATCCTCTATGGTCTTCTGACCGCCTTCACCTTCTCGATCTGGCCCCTCGGCCGCGTGCACGACGTGCCGATCCAGGCCCTCTTCCGCGAGAGCATCGCGCCGACGAGGACGAGGCCTCGCAAGCGCTACATTGCCCTCATCGCGGCCTCGAGCACCGTGCTCCTGGCGGTGACCTTGGCGCTCTCGGCGGACCGCTTCCTGACCTCGATCTATGTCGCCGCGACGCTCGCCGCCTTCGTGCTGCTGCGCGCGCTCGGCTGGGCGATCATGGCGGGCGCGCGGAGGCTCCCGCATCCGCGCAATGTCCCGCTCAGGCTCGCGATCGTGAGCATCCACCGGCCGGGCGCGCTCACGCCGTCGATCGCGGTGTCGCTCGGGCTGGGCCTCACGCTCGTCGTCGCGCTCACGCTGATCGACGCGGACTTGCGCAAGGAGCTGCGCGACGGATTGCCCGGCGAGAGACCGAGCCTCTACTTCATCGATGTCCAGAAGGCCTCGTCCGAGGCCTTTGCCGAGTTCCTGAGGGCGCGGGCGCCGGAGGGCCGCATCGAGCACGTCCCGATGCTTCGCGGCCGGATCGTCGAGCTGAACGGCTTGCGCGCCGACGCGGCGGTGCCGACCGAGAACGCCGCCTGGGTCCTGCGCGGCGATCGCGGGATCTCCTTTTCCGCGACCGTGCCCGACGGCTCCACGCTCGTCGCCGGCTCGTGGTGGCCGAAAGATTACGACGGCCCGCCGCTCGTCTCGCTCGACGCCGAGATCGCCGAAGGCCTCGGCCTCGCGCAGGGCGACACGATCACCGTCAATGTCCTCGGGCGCGAGATCAGTGCGACGATCGCGAACTTACGCAAGGTGAACTGGCGCAATCTCGGGATCAACTTCGTCCTCGTCTTCTCGCCGAGCACGTTCGCTGGCGCGCCGTTCGGCGAGATCGCGACCTTGACCTTGCCGGGAGCGCTCGACACCCCCCGCGAGCTGGCTCTCCTTCGCGAGACGGCACAGGCCTTTCCCGCGGTGACCACCATCCGCATGAAGGACGCGCTCGACTCGGTCGCGGCGACGATGGGCCAGGTCAGCGCCGCGGTCGAATGTGTCGCGGCGGTCGCGATCCTCGCCGCGATCCTCGTTCTCGGCGGCGCGCTCGCCTCCGGCCAGCAGGCCCGGACCCACGATGCCGTCGTCTTGAAGACGCTCGGGGCGACCCGACGGGCCATTGCCGGCACCTTCGTCTACGAGTTCGGCCTCATCGGCCTGATGACGTCGATCTTCGGCCTCACGGCCGGAGCCCTCGCAGCCTTCGCGGTCGTCGAGCACGTCATGAAGCTCGACTTCGTCTTCGTCCTCGTTCCCGCGCTCGGCGCGGCGACGGCCGCTCTCGGCCTCACGATCGTCCTCGGCCTCGCCGGAACGTGGCACATCCTCGGTCGCAAGCCGGCACGCTTCCTGCGCGAGCTCTAGATCACGACGACTTTGGATCGAATCGATCCAAAGTCATGAAACGTGATCGAGTCCAAAAGCTTAGAGCGGGATAGGCAGATAAGTTTACGCAAGCTGCGTAAACGTGACTGCGCCGGAAAACCGCTGCAAACTTTTCCTCATCCCGCTCTAGTCGTATGGCAATCGCCTCACGCGGTCATATGGAACTCAGGCGCGACGGCTCACGCCCAGGCGTCGGTTCCGGCGAGGCCGATGGTGCGTCCTTGGCGCGCGGCGATCTCCAGCTTGACCCGAGTCCAGTAACGGCGGGACTTCGTCCCGTCGATGCATCGCCCTGCCACCCGGTCCCGGGCCTCGAAATAAGCACGCTCCGCAAATCGAGCGATGAGGCGTTCGGCATCCGCCGCGATCTCGCCCTGCGGGCTCGAGCGCTCCCGCTTCCCTCCAGACACCATCGGAGACCTTCGCGTATATGCTGCTATGTTCGACCAATATGCAACCATAGCACGATATATACAACTATCACGAGATATTTTGTGATCGTTCGACCCGGAGGTGTCGAGGCGGCACATCGGGGTCGGCCCTTCCCGGATAAAGGAACAGCTTGCGAACCGATGCGAACAGCTTAAGTTGACACTCTTCGGTCCGGCCCCCGTGCATACGAACTAACACGGAACATAGTCGAACATAATAAGAACAAACGCTTTGTCAAGCCTCTTCCAGCTCGATCAAGACGCCGGCGCAATCCCTGGGATCGAGGAACAGCACGCTCTTGCCATGCGCCCCCGGCATCGGACAGCCTCCGCCCAGGACATGGCCGCCCGCCTCGGTCACCCTTTGCCGAGCAGCCAGGATGTCGTCGACCTCGAAGCAAAGATGATGGACCGCCCCGCGCGGATGCGCCGCGACGAATTTCGCGATCGGCGAGTCCTCGCCGAGCGGCGCCATGAGCTCGATCCGCGTGTTGGGGAGGTCGACGAGCACGACGCGGACGCCATGCTCCGGCAAGGCCCGGGGCGCGCTGACCGTGGCGCCGAGCCGGGAGCGATAGACCTCGCTCGCCGCGTCGAGGTCGGCGACCGCGATGGCGACATGAGCGAGCCGACCGAGCATCCTGCCTCCCGAACCCGGACGAGACGCGCTAGAGCGGGGCGAACGGACTCCACTGGCCGCTCGCCCCCGGGCACGCGCGATCTCGCTCGCCTCGTCCCGCGCCTCAGCCGAGGTCGCTGCGCGGATTATAGGGCTTCTGGCTTTCCCATTTTCGCATGATGGTCGCGAGCTCGGAGTCGGCCTCGTCGGGGAGCACGATCCGCAAGGTCACGAGGAGGTCTCCATGCGTCCCTTGCGGCGTCGGCAAGCCCTTGCCGCGCAGGCGCAAGGTGCGCCCGCCGTTCGACCCCGCCGGAACCACGAGCTCCACCTTCGAATCGAGCGTCGGCACATTGACCTTGGCGCCGAGAACGGCCTCGTAGAGGGTGATCGGCAGGTCGAGCCTGAGGTCGCGTCCCTCGACACGAAAATATGGATGCTTCGCGACCCGCACATGGATCATGGCGTCGCCGGGCTCGCCGCCATAGGGGCTCGGCTGGCCCTGCCGCTTGAGCCGGATCGCCTTGCCGTCCTCGATCCCGGCGGGGATCTCGACATCGAGCGTGCGACCGGTCGGCAAGGTCACGCGGGTCGTCGTCCCTTTCACCGCCTCGGCGAGGCCGATCGTGACGCTCGCCGTGATGTCCTCGCCGCGCGGCGCCGGCCCGCCGAAGCCGCCGCGTGCCGCCCCGCGCCTTCCGCCGGGACCCGCTGCGCCGCCGAAGAGCTCGCTGAAAAGATCGCTCGCGTCGAAGCCTTGCCCGGCCGGACGGCCGCCGAAATTGAACTCGAAATGCTCGAAGCCCGGTCCACCGCCGGCATGGCCGCGCCGCCCGAAGCCCGGCCCGCCCATGTCGAACCCCTCGAAACCCTGGAACCGCGGCTTGCCTTCGGCATCGATCTCGCCGCGATCGAAAGCCGCGCGCTTCTTCTCGTCGCCCAGAATCTCGTAGGCGGAATTGACCTCGGCGAACTTCTCCGCGGCCTTCGCTTCCTTGCTCTGATCCGGATGATATTTCTTCGCGAGCTTGCGGAAGGCCTTCTTGATCTCGGCGGTGTCCGCCGATTTGCTGACGCCGAGGACCGTATAGGGATCACGCATCGATGAGGTCGCTCCTGTGCCCGCCGCCGACCGGCTCGAGCACCGATGTCTCGTGGAACTTGGGAGGTCCGCTAGCGCACCGCAAGGCGGAGCGGAAGTCGCTCGAAGGCACCGGCCGGGAGTTTAGAGCATTTTCCGGCTGAGTGGGCAGCACTTCGCTGAAAATGGTCTAGTCGAGGGCTCCGCTCGGCTTCAAGCGATCGATCTCGGCGACGGTCCATTCGCTGGCCTTGGCGGCGCAGGCCGTCCCCTTCAAGATCCTGGTGTCGCCCTTGCGGTCGATCTCGGCATAGAAGGCTCGGCAAATCTTTGCGTCGTCGGGATAGGCGGTGCCCCGCGGCGTGAACGAGCCCTTGGCTCCGGATTGGGGATTCTCCCAGGCGACCAGCGCGCCATTGGCCTGAGGGTCGAGCGCCGTGGCCATGGCCGCCTCGGCCCGGCGCAGGTCCTCGCCGTCGAGCAGGCGGGCGAGGGTCGGTTTCTCGATCGTGCCGGTCTTGGCGTCGTGCGAGATCGGGGTGACGAGCGAGGCGATCGGCATGGAGATGGCGCAAGCGCCGAGAGGCGCGGCGAGCGCGACGACGAGCACCGGCTTCACGGCTCCGAGCACGCAAAGAAGGCGCACGCCCGTCGTTTCGAGTCGTGCCCCGATCGGTTTCGCGATAGGAAGGCTCATGAAGCTACCGGGTCAAGATTTCCCCCCGAGCGCGCTCGGCCCGCTCCGGTGCACCGACCCCGACACCCGCCTCGACGCTGTCGGACCGCCGCACTCGGACTTTCGAATTGGCGCAGCAACCGGCCGATTTGGACGCGCACTACGAGTGGAGCTGTCCGAACCCGCCTCTGCACGTGGTTCTGGAGCGACTCTCCCTTGAATGAGTTAACACCGGGTGACCTCGGCGATGCTTCCGAGCCTTTCACGCTCTTCGCGAGCTGGTACGCCGCCGCGCAGAAGAGCGAGCCCGAATATCCCGATGCGATGGCGCTCGCGACCGTCGACGGCGACGGGCTGCCGAACGTGCGGATGGTGCTCTTGAAGTCCGCCGATCCGTCGGGCTTCGTCTTCTACAGCAACGCCGAGAGCGCCAAGGGCACGGAGCTCGACGCGAACATGAAGGCCGCTGCGGTCCTGTATTGGAAGTCGCTGCGTCGGCAGGTCCGGCTCCGCGGACCGGTCTCGCGGGTCGCCGACGAGGAGGCGGACGCCTATTTCGCGAGCCGCCCCCTGCAGAGCCGGATCGGCGCTTGGGCGAGCAAGCAGTCGCGCCCGCTGGAGAGCCGTTTCGCGCTCGAGGCCGCCGTTGCCAAATATGCCGCGCAGTTCGCCTTCGGAGTCGTCCCGCGCCCGCCCTGCTGGGTCGGCTACAGGATCGTGCCGCTCTATCTCGAGTTCTGGTCCGAGGGCGCGTTCCGGCTCCATGATCGCCTCGTGTTTCGACGGGCGGCAGCGGGCGAGCCTTGGATGAAGGAGCGACTCTATCCGTGATCGCCCCGGAGTCCGCGAAGGGGGGCACCGAGCTTCGCCCCTGCCTCTGCGTGAGCCTCGCCGTCTTCCGGGACGGCAAGGTCCTCCTCGCGAGCCGCACGGCGCCGCCCTATGCCGGCGCCTTCTCGCTTCCGGGCGGACGAGTCGAGGCCGGCGAGACGCTCGAGGCCGCGGCCCTGCGCGAGCTCGCCGAGGAGGTGAAGGTCGAGGCCCGGATCGTCGGCTTCAACCGCCATGTGGAAGCGATCGCGCGCGGCGCGAGCGGCGAGGTCAGCCATCATTACGTGATCGCGTCGTTCGTCGGAGAATGGCTTTCCGGCGACGGGACACCGGGGCCGGAGGCCGGCGCGATCCTCTGGGCCGACCCCGCGGAGCTGGGCAGCCTCGACGGCACGCCGCAGCTCGAGGCCGTCGTCTCTGCCGCGGCGGAGATTGTGAGGGCGCGACGATGAGCAGCGTCCCGGCTCCCGCGCGCAGCCGCGAGGAAAGGTCGCCGTCACGGACCACGGGACCGCGTGGGCCGGCGCTTTTCGTGCGCACTCGATCCCGGCCCGCTTGGGCAAGGATGCTGCTGGCAGCCCTGGTTGCTCTTGCCTGCGCGAGCATGCCCACGGAGGCCCGCCCGAAGCGCGCGGCAAAGGCCCCGCCTCCCGCCAGCGCGCAAGAGGAAACGGCGACGGCCCCAGAGCCGGAGCCCTTCCGCCCCCAGGTCGCGCGCCTCGCAGAGATTCTGGGTGCCGTGAGCTATCTCGACGAGCTTTGCTCGAAAGGGCAAGTCGACGACTGGCGGGCGTCGATGCAGGCGCTTCTGGAGGCGCAATCCCGAACCGAGCTCGAGAAGAGCCAGATGGCGGGAGCCTTCAATCGCGGCTACCGCGGCTACCGGATGACCTACCGCGCCTGCACCACGAACGCTCGGTCGGCCCTCCTCCGCTTTCTCGACGAGGGGAGACGCATCGCTCGCGACGTCGTGGATCGCTACGGATCCTCGTGACCCCGCCCGACCCGCGACGACGGAGCGACATCGAACCCTAGAGCGGGATACGCAGATTGCGTAAACTCATCTGCGCATCCCGCTCTGAACTTTTGCAATCGATCACGTTTCATGACTTTGGATCAATTCGATCCAAAGTCATCGTGATCTAGCCGCGAGCCCTACCGGGGCGGGGTGCGTCGGCACGGGACGTACACACGCAAACAGCCCGCCACGACGTGCCGGGCGGCGCGTCGTGGCGGGCTGATCTGGCGCGCAGCACGAGCCGGGCCGTCAGAGCCGAGTGCGGCCCCGGCCCCACGGACAGACGCGACGAAGCTCAGTGATGATCCTGGATACCGTTGTGCACCCTGGCGAGGACCTTGCCTTCGACCCAAGCAAAGCCGGCATTCGGATCCGCGACCTCGATCTCGCGCTCGACGATCAGCTTCTCGCACAACATCACGATGATGTCTTCCAGGGGAGCGTCCTGGTCGTTCTCCTCGGTCATGCGATCGATCGACATCTCGCCGAATTCCTCGCCGTCGATCAGATGCATGATGAAGACTTCCTCGTGCCCTGGAGCGCCGTGCGCGTTGACCCGGAAGACCTCCCCCTTGTAATTGAATTCTCGTACCATGTTGACCCGCCGACTCTTTCTAAGTTTGGGTTAGCGATGGGATGGATGTCGATCCACATGCTGCGCAAACGCAAAGCGGCGCGACCATAAGCATGCGGGGAAGTCGTGGTCAAGCCTGGTCTTGCTCGGCACTGCAGTGCCGAGCAAGGCATAGAAGTAGTGCGCGAGAGCAGCGTGCCGGCGACGCTTTCGGGCGACGGTGACCGACCATCGGTGGCCTGGCCCTCGCTATATACTTTACGGTGATATGGTATATACTACAGCATGCGACGTTGTTACGCAGCGCGAGCTTCGACGACTGCGGAGCTTTCGCCACCGCGAGGACCGCGTCCCCCATGAGCCGCTTTCCGGCCCTATGGAATCGGAATGCGGCTCCACGTCTTGTATTGTCGCATTCTCGCATCGATCTCGCTGTTGCGAAGCTTCGCCATCGAAACGCGAACCGGTGTCGACTTCGCTGGAAAATGCTCTAGTGAGCCTGTGAGGAACCTCATCACCGATCTCGACGGGATCAGCGTCGGCCATGCGCAGGACTCGAGGCTCGCCTCCGGCGTGACGGCGCTGATCTTCGCCGAGCCGGCGGTCGCCTCGATCGCCGTGCACGGCGGCGCAGCGGGGCTGCGCGACACGGGCCTGCTCGAGCCCGAGATGACGGTCGAGACAGTGGATGCCTTGGTTCTTTCGGGCGGCTCGGCCTTCGGTCTCGATGCGATGGGAGGGGTCATGGCCTACCTGCGCGAGCAGGGCCGCGGCTTTCCCGTCCGCGACACGAGGGTCCCGATCGTCCCGGGAGCGATCCTGTTCGATCTCGCCAACGGCGGCGACAAGGCCTTCGGCCGGGCGCCGATCTACTGGCACCTCGGACTTCGGGCGGCCGAGGCCGCGGCGACGGATTTCCCGCTCGGCAGCGTGGGCGCCGGCCTGGGGGCGACGACAGCCGACCTCAAAGGCGGTCTCGGCTCGGCGAGCGACGTGACCTCGGCGGGCTTCGCGGTCGGCGCGCTCGTCGCCGTCAATGCGCTGGGACGTGCGACCATCGGCGACGGCCCGCATTTCTGGGCCGCGCCCTACGAGCACGACGGCGAATTCGGCGGGCTCGGCCTGCCCTCGCCTTGGCCGGCAACGGCAACGGATATCCGGATGAAGGGCGATGCGGCCGAGAACACGACGATCGCGGTCGTCGCGACGGATGCGCCGCTGGCCAAGGCCGAGGCCAAGAGACTCGCGATCATGGCCCATGACGGGTTGGCGCGGGCGCTCCGCCCTTCCCATGCCGCAATGGACGGCGACACGATCTTCGCCGCCGCGACCGGGCGTGCGGCGAAAGCCCCGACATTGCGCGAAAGGACCGAGATCGGCGCGCGTGCCGCCGATTGCCTGGCGCGCGCGATCGCCCGCGCAGTGTACGAGGCAACGCCCCTGCCCTTCCCCGGCACCTTGCCGAGCTGGCGCACCAAGTTCGGTTCCCCTCGCTGAAAGTCGCTCGCCCATGATCCCGCGTTATGCCCGCCCCGCGATGGTCGCCATCTGGGAGCCGAAGTCGAGGTTTCGGCTCTGGTTCGAGATCGAGGCCCATGCCTGCGACGCTCTGGCCGAGATCGGGACGATCCCGAAGGAGGCCGCGCGCGCGATCTGGGAGAAGGCCGGCGCGGTGGAATTCGACGTGGCGCGCATCGACGAGATCGAGACGGTCACGAAGCACGACGTCATCGCCTTCCTGACCCATCTCGCCGAGATCGTCGGGCCCGAGGCGCGCTTCGCCCATCAGGGCATGACCTCCTCCGACGTGCTCGACACTTGCCTCGCGGTGCAGCTCTCGAGAGCCGCCGATATCCTCCTCGCCGATCTCGATGCCCTGCTCGCGGCCCTGAAGCGGCGCGCCTTCGAGCACAAGCTGACGCCCATGATCGGCCGCTCCCACGGCATCCATGCCGAGCCCGTGACCTTCGGCTTGAAGCTCGCGCAGGCCTATGCCGAGTTTTCCCGCGCCCGCGAGAGGCTCGTGAATGCGCGCGAGGAGATCGCGACCTGCGCGATCTCGGGCGCGGTCGGCACCTTCGCCAATATCGACCCGCGGGTCGAGGCCCATGTCGCGTCGAAGCTCGGTCTCGCCGTCGAGCCGGCCTCGACGCAGGTCATCCCGCGCGACCGTCATGCGATGTTCTTCGCCACGCTCGCGGTGATCGCCTCCTCCATGGAACGGCTCGCGACCGAGATAAGGCACCTCCAGCGCAGCGAGGTCTACGAGGCGGAGGAATATTTCTCGGAAGGGCAGAAAGGCTCCTCGGCCATGCCGCACAAGCGCAATCCGGTCCTGACCGAGAACGTGACCGGCCTCGCGCGGCTCGTGCGCGGCATGGTGCTACCCGCCCTCGAGAATGTCGTGCTGTGGCACGAGCGGGATATTTCCCATTCCTCTGTCGAGCGTATGATCGCGCCCGACGCGACGATCACGCTCGACTTCGCGCTCCATCGCCTGACGAACGTGATCGAGAAGCTGATCGTCTATCCGGCCAATATGCAGAAGAACCTGGACCGGCTCGGCGGGCTCGTCCATTCGCAGCGGGTGCTACTCGCGCTGACCCAGAAAGGGGTGAGCCGCGAGGACGCCTATGCTCTCGTCCAGCGCAATGCCATGCCGGTGTGGCGGGGGGAGGGCGATTTCCTGGCGCTTCTGAAGAAGGACGCGGACGTGCGAAAGGCGCTCGACGCGGCCGAGCTCGAGGCGCTGTTCGACCTCGGCTATCATCTGAAGAATATCGACGTGATCTTCGCCCGCGTGTTCGGCGAGGCGTGACTCCAGAAAAGCGAGACGAGAAATGCCACCACAATCCCGGCTCGAGACGATTGTCGCCACGATCATCGCCGACCCCACACTGCACGCCCGCTGGCTGAACACATTCTCCTTCCTGGAATATGTCGGCTTCCGCAAGATCGTGAAAAGCCAGAGGGCGGAGACGCTCGGCCTCGCAGTGCTGACCCATGCCCTCGAGGAGGGCCGCCACGCGCTCGGGCTCCGCAAGATCGCGGTGAAGCTCGGCGGGCCACGCTTCGACTCCTACGAGCCCGAGACGCTGCTCTGCGGCGAGGCGGCCGAGAGCTACTTCCAGGATCTCGACGCGGCCTGCGATGCGGCTTTCTCGGATCGGGCGGAAGCCGAGCGCTCGAGGCTCGCCTATGCCAGCGTGACCGCCCTCGTCGAGCGGCGCGCCCTCGACGTCTACGAGGCCTACAAGCGCGCGCTCGGCACGTCCGAGATCGCCCGCAAGCTCGAAGGCCTGCTCGCCGAGGAGGTGAAGCATCTCGGCGAGGTCGAATCCTGGCTCGCCGAGGCCGGTGCAGGGAGCGTGATCGCCGCCGCGGACCTATCCGCACGCGAGGAGGAGCTCTACGAGCGCTTCCTCGGCGCCGTCGAGCACGAGCTGACCGGCCGGTTCGTCGGTGCAGCAGCAACGGCCTGACCCCTTTTCATGCGCTCGTCCGACGCCGACATCCTGATCGTCCCCGGGCTTTTCGGCTCGGGGCCGGATCATTGGCAGACCCGCTGGGAGCAGAAGCTCTCGACCGCGCGGCGGATCGTGCAGGACGATTGGGAGCACCCCTCGCTCGTGGCTTGGCGCGCCCGCATCGTCGAGGAGGTCGCGAGAGCGACCCGCCCGGTGGTGCTGGTCGCCCATAGCCTCGGCGCTCTGGCGTCCGCCCATGCCGGGCCTCGTCTCGAAGGTAAGGTCGCTGGCGCCTTCTTGGTCGCGCCGCCCTCCGCGAAGGGGCTAGCGCCGCTCGATGCGGTCGAGCCGGCCTTTTTGGCACCGCTCGCGCCGCTGCCCTTTCGGTCGCTCGTGGTCGCGAGCCGCGACGATCCGTTCGCGGCCTTCGAGGAGAGCGAAGCCTTGGCCCGGGCGCTCGGCGCCGAGCTCGCCGATGCGGGTCTCTCCGGCCATATCAATGTCGAGAGCGGGCATGGCCCTTGGCCCGAGGGGCTGATGCGCTTCGCGGGCTTCCTCGGGACCCTGTGACCACGGCTCACTTCTCGGCAGCGGCCTGCACATCGAGCCAGTCGAGGACCGCGCTCGCCGGCGCCGCACCTTCGATCGTGGTCCGTCTTCCATCGGCCGCGATCAGAAGGGTGAGCGGAATCTCGCCCTGCCATTGCGGATCGACCTCGTAGCGCAGGCGCTCCACGAACCGATCCTCGAAGATCCAGTTCTCGGCGCCGGCGAGGCCCGACTGCTCCAGGAACTTCTCGGCGTCCTCGACGAGATTGGGGACGAGATCGGCATTGATCATCACGATCGGCGCGTTCGGCTTCCTCGCCAGAATCTCGCCCCAGCGGGGCATTTCCTTGCGGCAGGGCGCGCAGCTCAGCCCCCAGAAATGCACCACCAGCGGGCGCCCGGCATGGGCCTTCAGGATACTTTTCCAGGTGCCCCGCCCGAAAGGCTCGAGTGGCCCCGCCATGGCGAGACCCGCCGAAAAGCAGAGCGCGGCGAGGAGAACAGCCGCGAGACGAAACCGCCTCATGATGCGTCTCCGAGCGGAAGCAGGCGATAGCCGTCCTCGCGTGCCTGCCACGACAGATAAGCGCGGCGTCCGTCCCCGACGAGAATCGGGTGGTCGGAGTCCTCGCTCGTCGTGGCGATTGCGCGCGGCGTGCTCCAATGCGCGCCGTCGTCGTGCGAGGTCATGACCGTGATGCTGGTCACGGCGCCGTCGAATTCCTTCCAGGCGAGATAGGCCGTGCCGCCGACCGAAAGAAGGCTCGGGCGGCCCGGCGCGGTCTCGGGCCGGCCGATCGGAAGCGGATCGGAGAAGGTGGCGCCGGCATCGCTCGAGCGGGCGTAGAAGAGGCCTTGCCGCGCGCGTCCCTTGGTGAACCAGGCGACATGGTAGGTGCCGTTCTTGGCGACGGCGAGGCTCGGGCCGTGATGCGGGCAGGACTCGATCGCCCAATCATCGGTGCTCACGCGGTGCACCGGGCCAGGCGTCTCGCGATCGGCAAAGGTCACGATCGCGTGGTCGCGCACCGACCCCTCGAAGATATTGCGGAAGACGACCACGGGCCGCCCCGGGCCCGCAAAGGCCACGGCGATCCGGCAGCATTCGCAGGTCTGATCCTGCGCGATCCGAGCCTCCGAGAAGGTCGCGCCGTGATCGCCCGACCAGGCGAAGGCGAGCGCCGCACCTTTGGGCGCCTCGCCTTTCTCCGGCCCCGTCTCTCGCGCCGCGGCACGATTGCGCTTGTCGATCCAGGCCGCGAAGACTCGCCCGTCTGCATCGAGGGTGAGGGTCTCGAATCTCTGGCTCTCGTCGCTCGCGGTGATCGGATCCGGCGGCGAGAAGCTCTTGCCCTTGTCGCTCGACCGGCTGACGAAGACCCGTCCCTTGAACTTCTTGTCGCGCACGGCGAAGGCAACGACGACGCGTCCCTTGCGATCGACGACGATCTTCGGCCGCGAGTCGGGACCCGTGTCGAGCGGCATCGGCTCGGGCGTGACGGCGACCGGCTCGGAGAAGCTCTTGCCGCGATCGGCGGATTTCGCCACGAAGACGCGGTCGCTCGTCCGCGCCACGATCCACAAGGTGCCGTCCGCCGCGAAGGTCGGCGTCACGCTGGCAGCGCAGGCGAGCGCGAGATCCGTGCAGGTCTCGGCGGCCTTGTGCTCGTGGGTCATCTGAGCCTGCGCCGGGACGCCCGCGACGAGAGCGAGCGTTCCGAAAATCAGAGCGAGAGCATGCGACATCGTCGTGTTCTCCAACGGACGACCTTCGAGGCTCGGGTGGCACCGAAGCCTCGAAATTTATCAGAATGTCAGCTTGAGGCCACCGACGAAGGTCCGCGGGAAGCCGGCATAGATCGACCCCGTCGAGTTGGCGAGGACGGCGGCCCCATTCTGCACTCCCTGTGCATTCAGTGTATTGGTAATATTGTTCCCTCCGGCGATATAGGTCGCGTTGCCTATGTTTCGAATTTCGAAGAATCCTCCGATCTTGTGGAAGAAGTTGTTCGTGAGTTCGGTGTTGTAATGGAAGTTCAGGTTGACGATTTGGTAGCCGGGCAGCCTCAGCAGGTTACCGTTGTCGATGTAATAGGAGTCGTTGTTAAAATACTCCGCGAATGCGCCGAGGCCCTGCAGAGGACCATCGGGAACGTCATAGCCGAGGCGGAGCGTGAGGCTGTTCGGGACGACGCCCGGAATCCAGTTGCCGGCACGATTGAACGACGCGAGCCGTGAAGCCTGCCCGACGGGCGTAAACGCGAGATTTTCGGTATACTCGGTATAGATTTGGTTCAGATATGTATAGATCGCGCGGAATTTCCACCCGGGCAGGAACTGCCATTCGCCTAGGACCTCGACGCCGCGGTGCTCCGACTTCGGGGCATTGAAGAAAAAGGACTGCTGACCCCTGGTCGGGTTGATGACGACCTGCGACACGATCTCGTTGGAGAAGAACTCGTAGAATCCGGTGACGTCGAGGAAGATGTTGGGTGCCGGCGAATAGGTGACGCCGAGGTCGAACCCGACATTGGTTTGCGTCTTGAGCTGGGTATTGTTGCCGGGGCTTCCGTCCGGGAGCGTGAAAAGGTTGCCGACGTTAGGGGTGCCGTAGCCGGTCCCGACGCGACCACGCACCTGCCATTCCTGAACCGGCCGCCACAGCAACGCGCCTTCAGGGGCGACGTTCAGATAGAAGTTGTTGGCCTCCGTCGTCCTCGTCGTGACCGATCCCGCGAGAGGGCCGGTGGCCGGATAGGCATAGGCAAGCTGAGTCCCGACGAGCGTCGTATATTCGGCGGCGATACCGGCCACTGCCGTCAATGTATCGGTGAGCTGCACCTCGGCTCGGCTACGCAGGCCCCAGTTCGATTGACGTGACGGGGTCACCGTGTTCAGGCTGCCGAGATTCGCGTTGCCGCCCGGCTTCACGAAGTAGGAGTAGCTGGTCTGGCTTTCCATATTAGCGTAGAGGCCGCCGAAATAGAGGGTGTCCAGCCCGAATAGCTTTCCCTTGCCCGTGATGTCGGTGACCAAGTTGAATGCCGGCTCGCCGCCGATCGCAGAGGTCACTCCCGTCGGTTGGTTGATGCGCTTGTCGTCGAGAACAGCTTGCACCCGGAATACAGTATCGTTGTCGATGTCGTGTTCCCAGCGCAAACCGAGAATCGAGCGGCGATCCTCGCGCTTGGCTCCGGACTGGAAGGCGGTCAGCGGTACACGAGCTCCATTGCGACCGTTCACCAGGAAGTTCTGGGTCGCACAGCCGAGAGGAGAGGACGCCGCGTCGTAGCAATTCGTCTGGTACGGATTCTGGTAGAACTGGTTGAGGCTCAGCCGGAACGAGAGGTCATTGTAGAGTGTATTATTGATGCCCTTGACGAAGAATCGGTCGTTCGGCGTCGGCTCGTAGGAGATGAGGAAGTTCAGGGTCTGGGTGTTGAACAGGTTGTGATTCGTCGGCCCGTTCCCGATGATGTTGCTGAAGAACACAGACGAGTCCCAGTTCTCGCCGTGGCTGCCGTAGGCGAAGTAATTGTTCAGGTAGCCGAAGCTGCCACCCTCGGTGCCGACGTCGAGCCCGTTGATCTCGGAACCGCGCCGCAGGCGGAAATTGACCGCGCCGCCGGTCGCGTAATTGCCGAAGAGGGCCGAGGACGGGCCTCTGATGACATCGATTCCGCTATAGGCATGGAGATCGATCAGGTCACCGCGCGAAAGCCCGTCCGGTTGGGTGACCGGGAAGCCGTCCTCGTAGATGACGATATTTCGGATCCCGAACCCGTTCCGCGCATTCGAGCCACGGATCGAGATGCCGACGTCGCGCGCCCCATTTCCCTGCTTCAAGGTGACGCCGGGGCTGTCGCGCAGCGCCTCCCAGGTCGAGAAGGCCTTGGTATTGGTGAGGACATTCTGCCGTGGGACCGTCGTCTCGGTCTGGCCGGTCGGCTGCTGGTAGAGCAAGGTAAGGGGCGTCGAGACATCGATGACGGGAAGCGTTACCGCTTGCGCATCCTGCGCCTTCGCGCCGTGGGGTACGAGCGAGGTGGTCGCCATGAGAGCGGCAAGCAGGGGCGCGCGCTTGCAGGCGCGGTGGGCGAGAGACATGGTTCGGGATCTCGGCTGAAGGACGCCAAAGGATTCCGGCCGGCAGCACCGGTCGGGCTCGGTACGTTGCGTTCAGGCGAGAGAGGGCGGTCCGCGCGGGACCTCGTGCTGGTCGAAGCCGAATCGGGCCTTGCGCTCGAGCTCGAGCGTCCAGGCAGCAACCCTGCTTTCTGTGGGCGAGCCGAGCGAGATCCAGGCCGACAGGAACTCGAGCAGACCCACCGGGCTACACACGATTTGGCATAGCCCGCAGTGCTCGTGATGTGGTGCCCTGCCCGAGCTCGAGCCGTCCGCGCTGTCGCTCGAGCCCGCGTCGACGCAGACCACCGAGTGACTAGCCGAACCGACCACATGCCCCTGCGCCGCCATAGCCGGCACGAGCAGCTGCATCAGCAGCGCGAGGCCGAAGATGATGGCTCCGAGGGGGCCGCGACGCATGGGACTTGCCGAGCTCGAGTTTTCTTGGCGACAACCTGCACCGCAAAGCGGCGCTGCGCGATCGTCGCTATTCCTATGCGCGCAACCGGAGGTCGCGCAAGCATGCGCTCACCACGTCGAGAAGTTCACGACGTCCTGCGGCAGAAGAGCCACACATCATTCTTCATTCCTCGAGCGCCCGCGCGAGATTCTTCGCGCCTGCGAAAGCATCCTTTTTCCCGGGGTCGATCCGCGTCGAGGTGAGATCCGCGCCGGTGAAATCGGCCGCGTCGAGCACCGCCCCACGCAAATCGGCGCCGCCGCACAGTGCGTTCACGAGAGAGGCTCTGGTGAAGTTCGCGCCCGAGAGATCGGCGAACTCGAGATCCGTCGAGGCCAGGTTCGCGCCCTCGAAGTCCGCGCCACGAGCCCGAGCCGACTTCAGGACCCCGCGCATCAGGCCCATGGATTGGTTCTTCATGTCGGCGGCGAGATTCGCGCCGCGCAGCTTCGCCTCGCGCAAGCTCGCGCGGGTGAGATCGGCCGTGATCCGGGCTCCCGAGAGATCCGCGCCGTCGAGCCGCGCCTCGCGCATCTGGCTTCCAAAGAGGCTCGCGCTGCGGAGGTCGGCGGCCGAGAAGTCCGCGCCGATCGCAAAGATCTGGTCGAGAACGGCCCCCTCGAGCTGCGCGCCCGAAAGCCGTGCCTTGTTCAGCCGTGCGGCGCGGAGGTTGGCGCCGCGGAGATCGAGCCCGGAGAGATCGAGCCCGTTGAGGCTTTTTCCTGCGAGATCGATCGGTTGCCCGCGCGCCGCGGCGATGGCTGCTTCGATCTCACCCCGGGTCGTCTCCGCGCTCGTGAACCTCGGCCCGGAGAGATCGACACCGCGCATCATGTCCTGCGCGCGAGCCGGCGCCATGAGCAGGAATGCCAGGGAGGCGAGAAGAAAGCAGGTCGCTTTGTACGGCATGGGATGCGCTCCGGACGTCGCACAGCGATCCTATGCCGAAGGAGCCGCCGCACGAAAGCCGTCGGACTCGATCGACGGGGCGCCTCGATCCAGCAGCTCGCCGGGATCGAGGCGTGCGCCGGATCGCTCTCGAGGTCACCGCGGCTGCCGGCGTCTCGGGCTCCGACGCGGCGACTGAAACTTGCGATCTGTCCACTGGCAATATCCCTGTCCTTCGCGCGATTTCCGGCGAACTGGAGTACCGTCCGATCCAGGCGAATCGGAAAGCGGCTCGACGTTCTCGATTCGTCGCATTTTCGCCCCTCGAGCCGGTGCTCGGTTCGCCGGAAGATGCTCGGGGCGCCGGTGCGCGGGAAGTTGCTCGACTTGCGTGTAAAATCCAGCTCCGGTCCGGAGCGACGTCGAGCGTCGAAAAGAATTGCAATCGTGGCAGAAGGCTGTGCCTATGCCCCATTGCCGCCATCAACTGGCGATTAACCATCCGGACCGATTGCTCGAATGCAACGCATTTCGTGAAGCTTGGATCAAAGTTGACAGAACCTTGCATTAACCAACAGACGATAGGACGGGTCCTATCGTGAGGCCAGACAAGGAGACACGAGATGAGCTTTCTCGAACGGTTGGGCGAGCTGAAATGCGCCGCCGTGCTCGGCGCCGCCCTTGCGATCACGGCCTGCGCGAAGACTCCGGCCGAGGATCCGAGCGCGCTCGCGAGCTACAGGGGCGCCGGCGGCGGCGGGGCCGCGACACCCGGCAGCCCGCAGGATTTCGCGGTGAATGTCGGGGACAGGGTCTTTTTCGAAAGCGACTCGAGCGAATTGACCTCGACGGCTCAGGCGACGCTCGACAAGCAGGCGCGTTGGCTCCAGCAATACGCGCGCTTCAACTTCACGATCGAGGGTCACGCCGACGAGCGCGGAACCCGCGAATATAATTTCGCCTTGGGTGCCCGCCGTGCCGAGGCGACCAAGAACTATCTGGTGGCGCGCGGAATTCCCGGGGCGCGGATCCATACCGTGAGCTACGGCAAGGAACGCCCCGTGGCGGTCTGCAACGACATTTCCTGCTGGTCGCAGAACAGGCGCGCGGTCACGGTGCTCGCGGTCGGGCAGTCCTGACGCTTGCCGGTGACCCGAGCACGCTCCCGAAAGGTGGATAAGCGCATCGGCGCCGATCGCGCTTCTCGTTTTTGCGTAGCAGTGCCTCTCTCCACGGCCTAACTTGTGCCGTCATGAAGGTCACGATCTACCACAATCCCTCCTGCGCGACCTCGCGCAAGGTCCTCGGCTTCATCCGCGACACCGGGATCGAGCCGAAGATCATCCCTTACGTGAAGGAGCCGCCGACCGCGGCGGAACTCGCCGATCTTCTCGCGCGCATGAAGCTCGCGCCGCGCGATCTTCTGCGGCGGCGGGGAACGCCCTATGACGAGCTGGGGCTCGGAGACGAGAGCCTGTCGGACGCCGCCTTGATCGAGGCGATGGTGAAGCACCCGATTCTCATCGAGCGGCCGATCGTCGTGACGGATCACGGCGCGGCTCTGTGCCGACCGCCGGAAAAGGTGCATGCCTTGCTGCCGGGCAGCTCGACGGTGCCGCCTCCCGCGAAAGGCACGGCAGCGACGGGGGATCGCGCGACAACGCGGAAGAAGGGGTCTTCTGGCTAGAGCGCTTGTGCGATCCGATCGATTCGGAATCCGGCGCTAAAATCCCGTCTTGTCGCAATTTCGCATCGATGTCGATCTATCCTCGCCTTCGGAGGCTTCCGCGCCCGTCCTTCCGTTGCGAAAGCACGGGTCCTTGCGGAGCCGTCCTCGCCCCCTTCGCGCTTTTCTTCCTCCCCTTCGGACGAAACGCGCTCGGAGAAGGGCCTCGCGCAACATCGAGAGCGATATGCGAAGCGGCAACCGCCTCGCTGGAAATTGCGCTAGAGCAGGACGAGGAAAAGCGTACAGCGGTTTTCCGGTGCAATCGCGTTTACGCAGATAGCGTAAACTTATCTGCCTATCCCGCTCTGAGCTTTTGGCATCGATCACCTTTCATGACGATTGATCGATTTGATCCATAGTCATCGTGACCTAGCGCCCGAGGGCGCGGTCGCGTGGGCTCACGAAACGTGGCGGGTCGGCGGCGCCCGCGCGGACCCTGAACTTGGTGATCTCGACCGGCGCCCCGGCGGTGCAGGAGGTCGTAGCGAACTTCACGTCCATGTCGCCCGGTCCCGCGGAGAAATCCGCGATGACGGCACCATCCGGCTTCGAGGCGCGCACGAAGAGCGGCACGCCGACATCCTTGCCGGTAACGGGATTATGCAGAGGCTTGATCGATTCCCCGTCGAAGGCCGGGGAATCGAGCACGAACTCGGCGAGGAACCGATTGCGAAACAGCGAGGCCTCCGGGGAGGCCGGCTGCGCGCAGGAATAGACATGCAAGGTCGCGCCGCCGAGCGCTGCCTTGATCTCCTCGACCCCGCACCCTTCATAAGCCTTGGCGAGCTTCATGCGCCGAGCCTTTCCGGCGGAGGGCCGAGAGCCCGAAACGAGTGCCCGCCGTCATGGGAGGCGGCAGGCGTGCCGTCTCATTTCGTCTTGCGCTCGGCGAAGTCGTGGTTCCAGGCGTAGGTGTTCTCGTGCGAGATTTGGTGGGTGCCCATCCGCTCGCGCATCTTGTCGGTCGGATTGATCGGGGTCACGCCGTTGCCGATATTGGCGTCGATGCGGAACCGCGTCAGCTTGATGGGCGAGTCTTTGGTGGTGGACACTTCGTTCAGCTTGATGTCCGAGTCACCCGGACCGGCGCTGAAATCGCCGACGACCGTGCCGTCCGCGGCGGTCGCGCGACCGAAGAGCGGGGTGCCCACATATTTGGCAGGAACTGCTTCTGCTACGACGTTGTCGCCGTCGAAGGCGGGCGAGCTGAGCACGAACTCTGCCAGAATCTGGTTGCGGATGATCGGCTTGTCGGGCGTCGCGGGCTGCGGGCAGGAATAGACTCGCAGGGTCGCGCCCGCGAGCGCCGCCTTGATCTCGTCCACGCTCTTCGACGCATAGGCCTCGGCAAGCTGCATATTCGGGTCTCCTCTGGTTCAGCTCTCCAATCGAGCCGAAGCAAATAACAGACCGAAATCGCCGCGACAAGGCGGAAACGGAGCCATATTCAAACGTTCGAGGCCAACAACAGCATAGAGAAAGCTTGTTGCGGCACCTTCAAGGGTCCGGAAGACGACGGAGGTCTTCCGGACTTCTCTATCCTCACGCGGCGGCGCTGACGGCGTGGTCGCCGATCAGGAGCCCGCGCGCATCGGCGCCGATCGTCACTGTCTCCCCGTCGTGGATCTCGCCGCCGAGGATCCTCTCTGCGAGCGGATCCTGGACGTTCTTCTGGATCACCCGCTTCAAGGGCCGCGCGCCATAGGCCGGGTCGTAGCCCTTGTCGGCGAGCCAGGAACGGGCCTCCGGCCGCAGATCGAGCGTGATCTTGCGATCCTCGAGCAATCGAGCGAGCCGGCGGAGCTGGATATCGACGATCGCCCCCATGTCCTCGCGCCGCAGCCGGTGGAACAGGATGATCTCGTCCACCCGGTTCAGAAACTCCGGGCGGAAATGCGCCCGCACCATCTGCATGACCTCGTCATGGACCGCCGTCGAATCCTCGCCCTCCTTCTGCAAGACGAGGAACTCGGCGCCGAGATTCGACGTCATGACGATGAGCACGTTGCGGAAATCCACCGTGCGGCCCTGCCCGTCGGTCAGGCGACCGTCGTCGAGCACCTGCAACAAGACGTTGAAGACATCGGGATGCGCCTTCTCGATCTCGTCGAAGAGCACGACCTGGTAGGGCCGCCGGCGCACGGCTTCCGTCAGCGCACCGCCCTCCTCGTAGCCGACATAGCCGGGCGGCGCGCCGATGAGCCGCGCGACCGAGTGCTTCTCCATATATTCCGACATGTCGATGCGCACGAGCGCCGCCTCGTCGTCGAACAGGAAAGCGGCGAGCGCCTTGGTGAGCTCGGTCTTGCCGACGCCGGTGGGCCCGAGGAACATGAAGGAGCCGATCGGGCGGTTCGGGTCCTGCAGCCCGGCCCGCGCGCGCCGCACGGCGGTCGAGACCGCCTTCACGGCCTCGGCCTGGCCGACCACGCGCTTGGCGATCGCCTCCTCCATCTTCAGGAGCTTCTCGCGCTCGCCTTCGAGCATCTTGTCCACGGGCACGCCGGTCCAACGTGACACGACCTGTGCCACGTGATCAGGCGTCACCGCCTCGTCGACGAGCACGTCGCCTTTCTTGGCCTCGATTTCGGCGAGCTTCTTCTCGAGCTCGGGGATCACCCCATAGGCGAGCTCGCCCGCCCGCTGAAATTCGCCGCGGCGCTGCACCTGGACGAGCTCGTTGCGGGCCTGCTCCAGCTGCTCCTTGAGCTTCTGCTCCGAGCCGAGCTTGTCCTTCTCGGCGCGCCAGCGGGCCGTCAGCGAGGCGGATTTCTCTTCCGAGGCGGCGAGATCGGCCTCGAGCTTGCCGAGACGATCCTTCGAGGCCGCGTCGGTCTCCTTCTTCAGGGCCTCCTGCTCGATCTTCATCTGGATGATGCGCCGATCGAGCTCGTCGAGCTCCTCGGGCTTCGAATCGACCTGCATGCGCAGGCGAGAGGCCGCCTCGTCCACGAGATCGATCGCCTTGTCGGGCAGGAAACGGTCGGAGATGTAGCGGTGCGACAGGGTCGCGGCCGCCACGATCGCAGCATCGGTCACCCGCACCCCGTGGTGCAGCTCGTACTTCTCCTTGAGGCCGCGCAGGATCGAGATCGTGTCCTCGACGGTCGGCTCGGTGACGAAGACCGGCTGGAACCGCCGCGCGAGCGCCGCGTCCTTCTCGACATGCTTGCGATATTCGTCGAGGGTGGTCGCGCCGATGCAATGCAATTCGCCGCGCGCAAGGGCGGGCTTGAGGAGATTGGACGCATCCATCGCGCCGTCGGTCTTGCCGGCGCCGACGAGCGTATGCATCTCGTCGATGAAGAGGACGATGCCTCCTGCGGCGGCGGTGACCTCGTTCAGCACGGCCTTGAGCCGCTCCTCGAACTCGCCGCGATATTTCGAGCCCGCAATGAGCGCGCCCATGTCGAGGGCGAGGAGCTTCTTGTCGCGCAGGCTCTCGGGCACGTCACCGTTGACGATTCTCAGCGCGAGGCCCTCGACGATCGCGGTCTTGCCGACGCCGGGCTCGCCGATCAGCACGGGATTGTTCTTGGTGCGCCGCGACAGGACCTGGATGGCGCGGCGTATCTCCTCGTCGCGGCCGATCACCGGATCGAGCTTGCCGCTCCGGGCCGCCTCGGTGAGGTCACGCGCGTATTTCTTCAGGGCGTCATAGGCGTTCTCCGCCGTCGGGTTGTCGGCGGTGCGTCCCTTGCGCAGCTGCTCGATCGCGGTGTTGAGGTTTTGCGGCGTGAGCCCGACCCGTTCGAGTATGCGGCCGGCTTCCGAGCCCTTCTCCGTCGCGAGCGCGAGCAGGAGGCGCTCGACCGTCACATAGGAATCGCCCGCCTTCTGCGCGATCTTCTCGGCGCTCTCGAAGACCCGAGCGGTCACCGGCGAGATATAGATCTGCCCCGCCCCGCTGCCCTCGATCTTGGGAAGCTTGGCGAGCGCGCGCTCGGTCTCGGCCAAGGCGTCGCGAGAGCGCCCGCCGGCCCGATCGATGAGCCCCGCCGCGAGACCTTCCGGATCGTCGAGCAGAACCTTCAAAAGGTGCTCGGGCACGAGCTGCTGATGGCCCTCGCGCAAGGCGAGCGACTGCGCGCTCTGGACAAATCCTCTCGTCCGCTCGGTATATTTCTCGAAATTCATGCCTCGTCCTCCAGCCCGAAGGACCGTCCCGAAGCGGCGATCCAGCGGCACTCGCGTTCAGGCCCCCCGCGGCGGCCGTCTCCTGCCGTGATGTAGGAACGAAACCCGTGACGGCTAGAGCGGAAGCCGCGAAAGGCGCCCGAGACGGCGCAAACCGCGCGCCGCGGCTGCCGTGCTCCTCACACCTGAAGCGCAACTCGGGCCGCGCGGAAATGCGGTCGATCAAATCGTCCGACGAGCCGGGGGCGAGGGGGACTGTGCCAATCTTCATCGAGGCAGGAATGCGTCGCGCCTGCCTCGCAAGATCGATCTCGGCGCGCATTTTCCCGCGAAGCGGACCACGCCGAAGCAAGAATGCAGAGCCGGGTTTCGATTCGAACGGATCGGAAAGCGCTCCGGTAAGCCGAGGCACCTCCGTGAGGATGCACATGCTCGGCCCTGCGCTCTACTTGACCGTGCTGGTCCCCCATGCTCTCGAATGGATGCACGGGGTCGTCAGCAACCATATGCCCCACATTGTCGAGGTCATGCTCTGGGTCGAGGCCCTGCCGGCGGTTTGCGCGGCCTACGCCAAGCGCATGATCTTGCTGCGGACGATGGCCATGCTCGCCAATGTGCTCGGTGTCGTTGCGGGCTTTGGCTCCGGCAACCTCGCGACGCTAGATCACGACGACTTTGGATCGAATCGATCCAAAGTCATGAAACGTGATCGATTCCAAAAGTTTAGAGCGGGATGTCCTGAATCTTCCGCTCGACGCGGCGCGATTGCGCGAGATGAACCGCCTCGTCGCGAAGGTTCGCAAGGCGAGCGAAACCGACCCGAAGCTCGAATGGCTGAAGCCGTTCCTGCATCCGCGCGCGCTTCGGGCCGGCACGAGGATATTCGCGCAGGGGGACGAAGCCGGGGAAGCCTTCGTGCTCGTGGAAGGACAGGTCGTCATCCCCGAGAAATCGGTGGCGATCGAGCCCGGAACGATCTTCGGCGAGATGGCGCTGTTCACGGTCAGCGGCCGCCGAACGGCATCCGCGGTATGCGCCGGCGACGTGAGGCTGCTCGCCATGACCAGCGAGCAGTTCGAGCAGCTCTACTTCCAGAACGCGGAATTCGGCTCTACCTGGTGCGCCTCATCGTGCGCCGCATCGACGCGGCGCATAGTTCAGGATCGGCTGAGACCCCACGAGATCGAGCGCGCCGGTTCGTCGAGCCGGCGGGCATTTCGGTCGGGCCACATATTCGGTCGGGTGGACATCGGCGGCCTCCCACGATGGTAGGGGGTGACCCCACGACGGGATCGGCTGCCTCGAGCAATTTCCAGCGGAGGGATTACAGGTCCGCGTCGCGAAATTGCTCTAGGCCGCGCGACGTTCACTCTCCCACCGGATCCCGCGCGTCGGTGTCCTCGATTCGCGCGTCCTGGTTCAGGACGAGGTCGGGCTTGGTCCGGCGGCGGCGGCGGGGCCGCAGATGAAAGCCGTTCACCTCGCGCTCCGGCTCCGGCTGGTCGTCGAGAACCGCGGACAAGGAATGAATCGCGGGTGAACTGTCGTCCTGGCTCTCGGGTTGAGGCCGAACCGGCGCGGTAATGAACGCGGGCAAGCCCTTGCGATCGAGATCCTCTGCCGGCGCGCGCGGCTCGCCGCGAGAGCCTTGCTCGCTCGAAAAGTCACGGGGCCCACGCCCACCGCGCGGACCCCGGCTCTCGGGATCACGCCCGTGGAACTGCCGCTCGCCGTAGGGGCGCTCCTGATAGGGCTTCTCCTGGAACGGGCGCTCCTGCCGCGGCATCCGCTCCTGCCGCTCGTAGGCCGGCCGATCCGAGGTCGGAAAGAAGCCCCGATCGAGGCTCGGCTGCGGCGCGGAGGCGAGGGCTGCGGGCGGCACGAAGGCCGGCTGGGGCGGCGCGACGAAGCGCTCCTGCGGCGAGGCGAACCGATCGGGAATGCCGGCGAGCTCGTCGCTCTCGTCCTCGTCCTCGAGGATCGGCTCCCCCGGCTGGCGAATGTAGCCGAGCGCGCTTTGCTGCTGGGCCTGCTGGGCGCTGGCGATCAGGCGGAAATAGTGCTCGGCATGCTGGAGATAGCTCTCCGCCATGACCGGATCGCCGGAGGATTGGGCATCGCGCGCCAATTGCAGATATTTCTCGCCGATATGAAGCGCGGTGCCGCGAATCTTCACATCGGGACCGCTCGATTCGTAGGTCCTGGTCAGAGGATTGGGACCTTTGCGGTTGTTGGGGCGGCCGCGC
The DNA here is from genome assembly GCA_024304885.1 of Beijerinckiaceae bacterium. Classification (GTDB taxonomy): domain Bacteria; phylum Pseudomonadota; class Alphaproteobacteria; order Rhizobiales; family Beijerinckiaceae; genus Methylocapsa. Next base: position 116,332 of record JALJOM010000003.1, on the reverse strand, counting down.
ATGCGTTGCTTGTTTTGTCCAGGTCTCATCGATGTTCCTTGAGTGGCATCGTCGTCGCGACCTTCGGGAATCACCCGATCGACGTGTCGTTCACGGTTCTTATCGAACCTTTCCTTCAACCACGTAGGTGCGAGCGGGCTTGTGGCTCTCGTGCCGTGTCGGTGCCGACCACGGGAGAACCGCAACACGGGCATTCCACTCTCGGCCGAGGAGAATGGAAGCGTCAGTGGCATTTTACCGGGTTCCCGGGTTTCGTCCCGGGTGTACCGGGCTTCATCCCCGGACGGACCGGGCTTCGCCGGAGGCGGAAATCATCAGGTCCCTCCGATCACGACCTTCGTCGCGCGAATGGGAGGATCTCGACGCCTGCCACAGCTCTTCTCGAGAGCGAAAATTTCCTCGAGAGCGAAAAGGTGGTCTCTGGCGAGGGAACCTATAGTCTTTCGGCCCGAACGCCAAGGCCTTTTCCGAAAATATTCTCCGCGCTGACCTCACCGTGGCGATTTTGCCACGGCGCATTCGCTACCCTATGGCGCCGAAGCTCCCGCCGTAGTGCCATGCCGCACTCGAGCATTTTCCAGCCAACCGGATCCCACTTCGCGTTGCGAAAATGCGAAAAATCAGAAACGTAGAGCAGCATTCCGATTCGGCTGGATCAAAAACCGCTCGAGGCCGAGAGCGCAAGCCTCTGTCGCATCGCGCCCTCTGTGGCGACACGCCGTGCCGCGCTGCGTCCGACCTTTTCGGTTCTGCTTGCCGGTTGGGGTCGGGCAGCGTCCTCGCGCTCGGCCAAGACGACCCGATCGCGGCCGGCGAGGTCGCGAACCGTCTCCGGCGGCGAGAACCCGGCGGAGCCGATGATCGCCGAGACGCTCGCCGATTGCGTGGCGCCGATCTCCAAGGCCACGAGCCCGTCCGCGGCAAGGCATGACGCGAGCCGCGGTGCGATGGCGCGATAGGCGTCGAGACCATCCTCGCCACCGTCCAGCGCGAGGAGAGGATCGTGGGCGAAAACCTCCTCGTCGAGCGAGCCGATCTCGCTGCTCGGAATATAGGGTGGATTCGATACGATGATGTCGAAGCGCCCGCAAAGCGCGTCGGACCAATTGCCGCAGAGGATCGCGGCACGCCCGGAAAGACCCGTGGCGATCAGGTTCCTGCGCGCGGTGGCGCAGGCGCCGGCCGAGGCATCGACGCCGACCCCGAACGCTTCGGGCAAGCCGCGGAGCAAGCCGCAAAGGATTGCACCCGAGCCCGTGCCGAGGTCCAGAATCCGCAAGGTTTCCGCGCCGCGCGCCACGGCGCGCGCAAGGACGGCCTCGACCAGGGTTTCGGTGTCCGGGCGCGGGTCGAGCACATGGCGATCGATCTCGAGCCGCAAGCCCCAGAATTCCCTGACGCCGACGATTCGAGATACCGGCTCACGGCGCAACCGCCGCCGCGCGAGCTCGCGCAGAGCCTCGCCGGCAGGTCCGACCGCGCGGTCCGGCTCGCGCACGAGATCGGCATGGTCGATCCCCAGCGCAGCGCAGGTGAGCACGCGGGCGTCGAGGCCGGCGCAAGGCAGGCCCGCAGCCTCGAACGCATCGGCCAAGGCCCGGCGGGCCTGCTCCCGGGTCGTCGCGGGCCCGAGCCTCCCGAGCCTTTCGCCGCCGCCGTCGCGGGTCATTCCGCCGCCGCGCAAGCGTCGACCAAGATCCGGGTCAACCTCGCCGCGAACTCGCTCGCGCTCGTCGGCGTGTCGCCTTCCATCAGCCGCGCCTCGTCGAGGACGAGCCAGATGACATCCTCGACCTTGCGCTTGTCGGGCGCGGAGACCATCCCGACGAGGCTCTTGATCAGCGGGTGAGCGGGGTTGACCTCGAGCACGGGCTTCGAGGTGGCGCCGAGCCGGCCATGCTCGGCGAGCATGCGCTCGAGCCGCCGGTCGGGGCCGTGGTCGGCGGCGACGAGGCAGGCCGGGCTCTCCGACAGCCGGTCCGAGGCGCGGACATCGGCCACCGCCTCGCCGAGGACCTGCTTCATCAGCGCATAGAGGGTCGCGAGGCCGGCGGCCGGCGGCTCGCTCGGGGTCTCGGCTTTCTCGTCGAGGAGCGGCACCGCCTTGATATCGGCCGCGCCTTGGGTGACCGACTTGAACGGCTTGCCGTCGAAGCCGACCGCGCTCGCGACCCAGAAGGCATCGACCGGGTCGGGGAGAAGCAGGACCTCGATCCCGCGGGCGCGGAAGCCTTCGAGCTGCGGGCTCGCGGCGAGTCGCTTCGCATCCTCGCCGAGAAGGTAGTAGATCGCGGTCTGGTTGGTCTTGAGCCCGGCGACATAAGCCGAGAGCGTGCGGCCGCCGTCGGGGTGGGTCGAGGTCGAAAAGCGCGCGATCTCGAAGAGGGCGTCGCGCCGCTCCGGCTCCTCGTAGAGGCCTTCCTTCAGGACGACGCCGAAATTGTTCCAGATCGCGTCGAGCTTTTCCGGCTCCGTCTCGGCGAGCTTGCGGAGCTCCTGGAGGATGCGGTTGGCGACGCCTTTCTTGATGGCGCCGAGGAGCGGGCTCTCCTGGATCATCTCGCGCGAAACGTTCAAGGGCAGGTCCGCCGAATCGACGACGAGGCGCACGAAGCGCAGCCAGCGCGGCAGCAGCTCGGCATCGTCCGTGATCAGGACCTTGCGCACATAGAGCTTGCCCCGACCTTGACGCGCCGGGTCGAACAGGTCGAACGGCCGGGAGCCGGGGACGAAGGCCAGCACGGTATATTCCTGCCGCCCTTCGGCGCGCCAATGCACGGTCAAGGCCGGCTCGTCGAAAACGCCCCCGAGCGAGTGGTAGAACTCCGCATAGTCCTCGGCGGAGATGGTCGCTTTCGGCTTGGTCCAGAGCGCCGAGCCGTCGGTCAGGCGGCGTGGCTCCGCGCCGACCGCCTCCCGCAGCTCGATCGGCACGGTGAGCGCGCTCGAATGCTCGCGCACGATCCGCTCGATCCGCGTCGCCTCGAGGTAGTCCTTCGCGGCAGAGGAAAGGTGCAGGACGACCCTCGTGCCCTGGGCCGGAGCCTCGGAAAGCGTGCGGGGCTCGATCGAGAAGGTGCCCTTGCCGTCGGAGCGCCACGCGAAGGCCTCGGTCACGCCGGCACGCCGCGACACGACGTCCACATGGTCGGCGACCATGAAGGCCGAGTAGAAGCCGATGCCGAACTGGCCGACGAGGTCGAGGCTGCGCGCGTCCGCGGACGCGTCCCGCTCGAGGGTGTCGGCTTCGCTTTCGGGAGCTTCATCGGGCTCCGCCGCCGGAGTGCGCAACACGCCGGCGCGCTCGAGAAAGGCGCGGGTCCCGGAGCTGGCGATGGTGCCGAGCTGGTCGGCGAGCTCGTCCGCGGACATGCCGATGCCGTTGTCCTCGATCGCGAGCGTTCCAGCTTCCTTGTCGATCGCGATCGTGATCAGGAAGGGAGCGGCGGCGAGGCCCGGATCGGCCAGCGCCTCGTAGCGCAGCTTCTCGCAGGCATCGGCGGCATTGGACAAGAGCTCGCGCAGGAAGATATCGCGGTCCGAATAGACCGAATGCACCATCAGGTGCAGGAGCTTCGCCACATCGGCTCGAAACGCTTGCACCTCACCGACCGCTTGCACCATTCCCGAGACCTCCTTCCCGATATGCTCTCGCGACGGCGTCGCGACCCGCGACCGGCAGGTCCGCGCGGCGGCGACGCTGCGCACCGACTTGCATGAAGAGCAGGGCGATCGCCTCTGCCGCCCTGCGACCGGCGAGGCGCCTCGTCGGAGCGAGGCCGCGACCCGGCAGACCTCGAGCGCAAGCGGCTGCGGCAGCAGGCGATAGCTGCGCCCTCGATATCGTCCCTGGCCGAGCCCGGTGCAAGATATCCGCTATGACGTCGGCAGCGGAAAAACGTGGAGCCGTCCTCGCACCGTCGTCCCGACGCCGATGATCATGGCCTCGGCGGGCCATGCTCGGATCGATCGGCGCCCGGGCGATGACGGAGAGCCTGCTCGCGTCCCGGGGAGCCGGTGCCGATGCGGTGCTGGCCGGCTCGGCCCCACCCGGCCGCGTCGCATCCGCCTACGCCCGAGCGGGATGGATGCTACGCCCTCACAGCTTCCTGAGCTCGACCTCCTCGATGTGGTGGCTCGACCCCTTGGTCAGCACGAGATCGGCGCGGGCCTTTGTGGGGAGGATATTGTCGCGCAGGTTGCGCAGGTTGATTCTCGTCCAGATGTCGCGTGCGATGGCCTCGGCCTCGACGTCGTCGGCATCGGCGTATTTCTTGAAGAAGGACAAGGGATCGCGAAACGAGGTCAGGCGCAGCCGCATGAAGCGGTCGATGTACCAGCGCTCGAGATCGGCCTCCTCGGCGTGGAGATAGACCGTGAAGTCGAAGAAGTCCGACACGAAAGGCACGGCGCGACCGTCCTTCGCGGGCCGGCTCGGCTGCAGCACGTTGAGCCCTTCGACGATGAGGATGTCCGGCCGATCGACGAGCACGCTCTCGCCCGGGATGATGTCATAGGTGACATGAGAATAGACCGGTGCCTGCACATTGCGCTTGCCGGCCTTCACGTCGGAGAGAAAGCGGATCAGAGCCGTTCCGTCGTAGCTCTCCGGAAAGCCCTTCTTGTCCATCAGGCCTTCCGCGGTGAGCACGGCATTGGCGTGGAGGAAGCCGTCCGTCGTGACGAGCTGGACCTTCGGCGTGTTGGGCCAGCGCGCGAGAAGCGCCTGCATCACCCGCGAGAGCGTGGATTTTCCGACCGAGACCGAGCCCGCGACCCCGATGATATAGGGGACATTGCCGCCGTCGGCGCCGAGAAAGCGTTGCGTGGCCTTGTAGAGCCCTTGCGTCGCAGCGACATAAAGCGCGAGCAAGCGCGACAAGGGCAGGTAGATCTCCACCACCTCCTCGAGCGAGATCGGGTCGTTGAGCGAGCGCAGCCGGACGAGGTCCCCCATGGACAAGGTCAGCGGCGTGTCGGCGCGCAGCGCGGCCCATTCGGCGCGCGAGAAATGATGGTAGGGTGACAGATCCGCCGCCGTGGTCGGGGCGTGGGCGTCCATCACGCGCCCCCCGCGACCTTGGCGCGTGCGGCCTTCTCCTCGTGACCGGAGCGAGCCGTGCGCCGCTCGAGCTCGGCGAGGATCTCGTCGAACGCGACGCCCTGCAGATGCAGGAGCACCATCAGGTGATAGAGGAGGTCGGCGGCTTCGCCGACGAGAGCGGCGCGGTCGGTGTCGAGGGCGGCGATCACGCATTCGATCGCCTCCTCGCCGAGCTTCTTCGCTACGCGCGGCGCCCCGCCGTCGAGAAGCGAGCGCGTGTAGGACTTCTCCGCCGTCGTCTCCGCCCGAGATGCGATGACGGCAGCGAGATCGTCCAAGGAGAAACGGCTCATCGACCCCTCCGGAGCGAAGCGCCAGGGAAGGCACGCTCGATTTCGGCTTTCATCCGGGGACAATACGCGATGCAGGGACGCTGCCGTAGCAGGAAAACCTCGAAAGATATAAGCCTCGAGCCGAATTTTGCCAAATCAGGACGGGTGCCGGGCCGGCTCGGCCGGGGCCGCGCTCGCGGCGGGGTCGAGGCGCATCGCGAGCCCTTTGCCGGCCATGTAGCGCTTGGCTTCCGCGATCGTGTATTCGCCGAAATGGAAGATCGAGGCGGCGAGCACGGCCGTCGCCCCGCCGTCCCTGATGCCCTCGACGAGATGGTCGAGCGTTCCGACGCCGCCGGAGGCGATCACGGGCACGTTGACCGCCTGCGTGACTGCGCGGGTGAGCGCGAGGTCGAAACCCGCCTTGGTTCCGTCGCGATCCATCGAGGTGAGGAGGATTTCGCCGGCTCCGAGGGCGACGACTTCTTGCGCATAGGCGATGGCGTCGAGGCCGGTCGGCTTCCTCCCGCCGTGCGTGAAAATTTCCCAGCGTCCCGGCGCGGTCTCCTTCGCGTCGATCGCGACCACGATGCACTGGCTGCCGAATTTCTCCGCGCCCTCGCGGACGAAATCGCGGTTGGCGACGGCCGCCGTCATGATCGACACCTTGTCGGCGCCGGCGAGAAGCAGGGCGCGGATGTCGTCGATCGTGCGCACGCCGCCGCCGACGGTCAGCGGCATGAAGCAGGCTTCCGCGGTGCGGCGCACGACCTCGAGGAGGATGCCGCGGTCCTCGTGGCTCGCCGTGATGTCGAGAAAGCAGAGCTCGTCGGCGCCGGCCGCATCATAGGCGATCGCGCAGGCGACCGGGTCGCCGGCATCTCGCAGATCGACGAAATTGACGCCCTTGACGACGCGGCCGTCCTTGACGTCGAGGCAGGGGATGACGCGGGCTTTGAGCATCTCGTCCGTCTATGTCGAGGCCGAATGCGCGGCCGGCTGGGCGCGGATCAAGGCCAAAGCCGCCGCCGCGTCGAGCCGCCCGTCGTAGAGCGCGCGGCCCGTGATCGCGCCTTCGAGCTTGGCGCAATCGGGCTGGAGCAGGCGCTCGACGTCGGCGAGCGATGCGAGACCGCCCGAGGCGATGACCGGGATCGAGAGCGCATTCGCGAGGGCGAGCGTGCCCTCGATGTTCAACCCGCGCAAGACGCCGTCGCGGGCGATGTCGGTATAGACGATCGCGGCGACGCCGGCGTCCTCGAACCGCCGGCCGAGCTCCCGCGCCGTGATCGCCGCCGTCGTCGCCCAGCCTTCGACCGCGACATAGCCGTCACGCGCGTCGATCCCGACCGCGACCTGCCCGGGAAAGGCCCGCGCCGCCGAACGGACGAGGCTCGGATCGCGCACCGCGGCGGTCCCGATGATGACCCGCGCCACGCCCTTGCCGAGCCAGCCCTCGATCGTCGCGAGGTCGCGGATGCCGCCGCCGAGCTGAATGGGCAGCTTCACGGCCGCAACGATCGCGTCCACCGCCTCGGCATTCATCGGCTTTCCGGCGAAGGCGCCGTCGAGGTCGACCACATGGAGAAAGGTGAAGCCCTGCCGCTCGAAAGTCCTCGCTTGAGCCGCCGGGTCGACGTTGAAGATCGTCGCCCTCGCCATGTCGCCCTGCTCCAGGCGCACGCATTTTCCGTCCTTGAGGTCGATCGCCGGGATCAAGATCATGGCCGCCACCTCAGGAAATTGGCGATGAGGGCAAGGCCGAGCGCCTGGCTCTTCTCGGGATGGAACTGGACGCCTGCGATATTGTCGCGCCCGATCAGCGCGGCGAGGGGAGAGCCGTAGTCCGTCGCGGCGATGACATGGTCCTCCTCTGTGGGACGGAAAGCATAGGAATGCACGAAATAGGCGTGCAGCCCCTCGGGTCCTGTCGGAATGCCGGCCAGCAGCGGATGGGTGCGCCTGAGCTCGAGCGTGTTCCAGCCCATGTGCGGGATGCGCAGCCGGCCCCCTTGCGCATCGATCGCGGCGACGTCGCCGCCGATCCAGTCGAGGCCCTCGGTCACCCCGTGCTCGAGGCCGCGTGTCGCGAGAAGCTGCATGCCGACGCAAATCCCGAGGAAGGGTCGCGCCTTCTCTTGCACGGCCTCCGTCATGGCCGCGACCATGCCGGGCACGGCGGCGAGGCCCCTGCGGCAATCGGCGAAGGCGCCGACCCCCGGCAGGACGAGCCTTTCCGCCCGCGCGACCACCTCGGGGTCGCTGGTCACGACGATGTCCTCGGCCGAGGCGGATTCGCGCGCGGCCCGCTCGAAGGCCTTGTGCGCGGAATGGAGGTTGCCGGATCCGTAGTCGATGATGGCGACGGTCAAGGGCCTGCCTCGGAATCGGGAACGGCACAGGTGCGCGCGGGCGCGTAACGCCGGAAGAACGTGACCTCGGCCTCGTCGAGGTTTCGCGCCGCGACGATATCGACGAGGAGATAGCCGGCTCCGGCGAGCTTGCCCTGGAGCAGGTCATCCGCCTCGAGGCCGAGCAAGGCCTGGAGCGCGAGAACGACACCTACGGCCGCGGCCGGCGACAGGATCGTGCCGGCGGCAAGCGCGACGATCGCAAGCGCCAGGGCCCAGATCACGCAGCGGGCATAGAGCCCGTGCCGCAGAAGCCAGATCGGCCCGAGCCAGAAGGCACCGAAGGAAAATCCGTCGCGCAGGAAAAGCGCGTCGCGGAGGGCGTCGGGCTCGGGACCGCGAGAATGAATCCGATAGATGGCCAAGGTCCGGCTCCTTATGGCCTGCAGCGAACGGATGCGAGCTTGCCTGCCCTTCGAGACGACCCCCTCGGGTCCTCCTCGGGACGAGGGAGCCGTAAGCTGGGCGCGGCGTAACGGGGCTGCCGACCGGCTCAGCCGCCGAGCGCGCCCTTGGTCGAGGGTATGACGCCCGCCTGGCGCGGGTCCAGCGCGACCGCGGCCTTCAGGCAGCGGGCGAGGCCCTTGAACGACGATTCGGCGATATGGTGCGAGTTCTCGCCATAGAGCGTCTCGACATGAATATTCATGCCGGCGTGCATGGTAAAGGCCTGAAAGAACTCGCGCACGAGCTCGGTATCGAAAGTGCCGATCTTGGCGCGCTCGAACCTCGTGCGGAAAACGAGGAAGGGCCGGCCCGAGACATCGACCGCGACACGGGTCAGCGTCTCGTCCATCGGGATCAGCACGTCGGCGAAGCGGGTGATGCCGGCCATGTCGGCGAGCGCCGTTCGGACCGCCTGGCCGAGCGCGATGCCCGTATCCTCGACGGTATGATGAAAGTCGATGTGCAGATCGCCCTTGGCACTGATCGTCATGTCGATCAGCGAATGCTTGGCGAGCTGCTCCAGCATATGGTCGAAGAAGCCGATTCCCGTCGAGATTTGGGCCTTGCCGGTGCCGTCGAGCGTGACCTCGACCGCGATCTCGGTTTCCTTGGTCTTTCGGGCTATGGCGGCGGTGCGCATGTCGGCTCAGCGGGGCAAGATGAAACAGGGATCTCGAAGGCGATGCCTTCTAGCCTGTTACATCGTCCTTTGGCCAGCAAACAGGCTAGGGTCAGAAGCCGACCGAGGCGGCGGCGCCTCCCTATTCCGCGGGCCGCCCGGTCACGCCGCCCTTGCGGTGCGCGGCGAGCTCGGTGCCTCCCTTGGCCATCGCGGGCTCGGGCGTGCGCGTCGCCGGCGCGGTGAAGCGGTCCCACGATTGCTTGATCGCGAGCCCGACGTCGTCCATCACGGCGAAGAAGGCCGGCACGAACAGGAGCGACAGCAAGGTCGAGACGACGAGGCCGCCGATGACGGCGATCGCCATGGGCGAGCGGAACTCGCCGCCCGCGCCGATCGCGAAGGCGCTCGGGATCATGCCGGCGACCATGGCGACGGTCGTCATGACGATGGGCCTCGCGCGCTTCATGCCGGCCTCGACGATCGCCGGCGTCCGGGCCATGCCGCTCTTCATGGCGTCGATCGAGAAATCGACCAGCATGATCGCGTTCTTGGTCACGATGCCCATGAGCATCAGGATGCCGATGATGACCGGCATGCTCATCGGCAGCCTCATGACGAGAAGCCCGAGTATCGCGCCGCCGATCGACAGCGGCAAGGAGAACAGGATGGTGACCGGCTGGAGGAAGCTCGCGAACAGGATGACGAGCACCGCATAGACCGCGAGAAGGCCGTAGCGCATGGCCTCGCCGAAGCCCGCGAACAATTCGGCCATGGCCTCGGCGTCGCCCGACTTCGCCACCTCGATCCCGGGCGGGGGCTTCTTCATGAGCGGCAGGGCATAGATCGCGGTCTCCGCCTCGCTCAAGGTGGCGCCCGGCGCGAGATCGGCCTGGATCGTCGCCTGGCGCTCGCGATCGAAGCGGTCGATCGTGGCCACGCCCTGGCCGAGCTCGACCACGGCGATCGTCCGTAGCGGCACCGCGGCGCCGGCCCCGGTCGGAACCTTCAGGTTCTCGAGCACCTGCCGGTCGGTCCGCGCCTCGCTCTGGAGCTGCACGCGGATCGGCACGAGCCGGTCCCCGGCATCGAACTTCGCGAGCGCAGGTCCCATGTCGCCGATCGTCGCGATGCGCAGCGTCTCGGACAAGGCCTCGGTCGAGACCCCCATCCGGGCGGCGAGGTCGCGGTCGAGCTTGACGAGGAGCTCGGGTCGCTCCAGCGAGGTCGAGGGGACGACATCGGCCACGAGCGGGATGCGCCGCATCTGGCCGGCGAGCTCCAAGGCGAAATTGGCGACCGTCACCGGGTCCTGGCCGGTCACGACATACGAGACCGGCCTCTGGCCGTAGTCGTCGACGAACCAGGCGCGAATGTCGGGGACGTCCTCGAGCTCCTTGCCGATCCTGCGCTCGAGCTCGTGCACGCTCAGCTTGCGCTCCGTCCTCGGCACATAGTTGATCACGAGCTCGGCCTTGCGCACATCGACCGTCATCGGAGGGATCCGCCCGCCGTCGATGAAGACATGGGTGATCTCGGGATGCCGGCGCAGCTTGCTCGAGATCTGCTCCGTGACTTTCGCGGTATCGGCGAGGGAGGCGCCGGAATGCAGCTCGATCGCGAGGTGCGAGCGTCCCTGGTCCTGGTTCGGCTGGAAGTCGGTGCCGACGAGCCCGAGGCTGAGGATCGAGAGCACGAACAGGACGAGGCCGATCGCGACCGTCACATAGCGATTCTCGACCGACCATTCGACGAGACGCCCGTAGCGGCGCGAGAGCGGTCCGACGGACTCCTCGTGGCGAGCATGCGGCTTCAGGAAATAGGCGGCGAGCATCGGCGTGATGAGGCGCGCGGCGAGCAGCGAGAAGAAGACCTCGGCCGCGACGGTCAGGCCGAACTGCTTGAAATATTGCCCCGCGATATTGTTCATGAAGCTGACGGGGACGAAGACCGCGACGATCGTGAGGCTGATCGCGATGACGGCGAGACCGATCTCGTCGGCGGCGTCGATCGCGGCCTGATAGGCCGATTTTCCCATCCGCATGTGGCGGACGATATTCTCGATCTCGACGATCGCGTCGTCGACCAGGATCCCGGTCGCGAGCGTGATCGCGAGAAGGCTGACGAGGTTCAAGGAGAACCCCAACGCATCCATGACGAAGAAAGCGGGCAGGATCGACAATGGCAGCGCGATCGCCGCGATCACGGTCGCGCGGAAATCGCGCAGGAAGACGAAGACCACGATCACGGCGAGCGCCGCACCTTCGAAGAAGGTGTGGATCGCGGAATGATAGTTGCCCTCCGTATAGGCGACGGAGGTGTCGATCAGCTTCAAGGTGAAGTCGGGGTGGGATTTCGCGATCTCGGCGATCCGCTCCTCGACCGCGGCCGCGACGGCGACATCGCTCGCGCCCTTCGAGCGCATGATGCTGAAGGCGACGACCGGCGCGCCGTCGAGCCGCGCGAAGGTCCGGGGCTCCGCGATCGTATCGGTCACCATGCCGAGATCGTCGAGCCGCACCTCGCCGCCGCGCGGCAGGCTCAGCATGGTGCCGGCGAGCTCGGCGAGCGTGCGGGCTCCGGCGATGGTCCTTATCGACTGATCCTGCCCGCCGAGCTCGGCCTGCCCGCCGGTCAGGTCGAGGTTGATCCCACGCAACCTTCGGCTGACATCCGCCGCGGTGAGGCCGAAGGCATCGAGCCGGGCCGGATCCAGCGAGACGAGAATCTCGCGATCGACGCCGCCGACCCGCTCGACATTGCCGATCCCGCGAATCTCTTGCAGCTGCCGCCGGACGACCTCGTCGACGAAATTGGAGACCTGCTCCGGCGTCTTGCCGGGAGAGATCGCGGCATAGGTCAGGATGCTCGATCCGACGACGCCGACCTGGCGGATCAGGGGCTCGTTGATCGCCCGGGGCAACGTGCCCCGGATTCGCGTGATCGCGTCCTTCACGTCGTTCAGGGCGCGATCCGTGTCGGCATCGAGGGCCAAGGTGATCGTCGTCGTCGAGACGCCGTCGGTGACCTGGGACTGGATATGACGGACGCCTTCCACGCCCGAGACCGCGTCCTCGACCGGCTTGGTGACCTGGATCTCGAGCTCGGCTGGAGCCGCGCCGAACTGGGCAATGACGATCGTGATGATCGGCTGATCGACGTTCGGAAGAAGAGTGACCGGCAGCGTCCTGAAGCTCGCGGCGCCGAGCGCAAGCGTCACCAAGGCGAAGACGATGGCCGGCAGCGGACGCCGGATCGACCAGGCGGAGACATTGATGGCCATCAGCGGTGTCCCGTCGCTTGTGCCGGCTCTCGAAGAAAATCCGGAACCACCCGATCGCCGTCCCTGAGCGTGGTGCCTGCATGGGCGACGACGACGTCGCCCTCGCGCAGCCCGGCCTGGACCTCGATGCGATCGTTCGAGATTTCGCCGACCCTCACCCTGACCGTCTCGACGAGATTGCCGCGCACGATCTGGACGCTCGTGCCTTCGGTCGTCCGGTTCACGGCCGCGAGCGGGACCGAGATCCCGCAACTTTCTCCGGTATCGATGGCCGTGCGCACGAAACGCCCCGCCGCGAGCAGGGCCTCACCTTCGAGCGCGATCCGGACATGACCCATCTGGGACACGGGGTCGACCGCTCCGGCGATCGTGCGTACCCGGCCGGCGATCTCGCGTGCGCCTTCGGGCGTGACCTCGGCGGGTTGACCGGCCCTGATCCTGTGGAGGTAGATGGTCGAGACCTCGACGTCCGCCTCGATCCGACTGTCGATCGCGATTCGCAAGAGAGGGGGCGAGCGGGGCGAGGTGAGGGCACCGACGACGGCCGTCGACATGATGATTCGCCCGGGGACGAGTGCCTTGAGCACGATCGTCGCCGGAAGCGCGGCGGCGACGTTCGATTGGCCGCCGAGGCCCTGCCCCGGTGCACGGACGAGGCGCATCAGCGGCTGGCGCTCGACGACGGCCTCGCCGTCCCGGGCGAGAATCTCCGCGACCTCGTAGCCCTCGATCGGAAATTCGGTGACCGCCTCCGCCCGGGCGACGAGATAGCCGGTCGCATGGACGATCGAGGAAAAGCAGCCGCGCGAGGCACGGGCGACCATGACCGGCGTCCCCGTCACTTGGCCGACAGGCGGGCGGGCCTGCTCTTCGGCCACCGCGGTTCCCGCGGCAGCAAGGCCCCCGAGAACCAAGGCAGCGAGGCCGCCGAGGCATCGTGCAGGGCGCCGGACCGACGCCGGTTGCGGGTGAATACGAAAGAGCGAGAGTCCGCAGCCGCCGTCCGGCGCGGCCGGATCGGACAGCGCCCGAGCGAGCCGACGCGGCCGGATCGAGCTCGAGAGGGAGCCAGGCGATCTCATGGCGAGCCTGTCACGGCTGGAGCCTCCTTCGGCGAGGTCGGCACGAGCTCCATTCGAGAACGAGCGACGTCGCGACACCCGAGCTGCTTTCCGGTTCGAATCGATCGGACAGCGCCCTATCGTATGTTTTCTTCCGCCCGAGGCAGCTCGCGTAGGACCCGCACCCCGTTCGCGTAATAGCGCAGGTCGGGATCATAAGGAAATCGTGACGCCGAGCGGACATAGCGCGGACCGCTGTCGAACGAGCCCCCGCGCACGACCCTCTGCTTGCAGGCACCGGTCGCGCGCATGCCCGCTTCGCCTCGGGCGTCGCGATAGGACTCGGTCCAGCAATCTGCGACCCATTCCGCGACGTTTCCGGCGGTATCGACGAGCCCGAAGGGATTGGGCCGGTAGGTTCCGACCGCCACGGCCCGGCGGCCGCCGTCCCCGCCACAACCGCGGCAATTGGCGAATCCCACGCCCGCGTCGGCACCCCACCAATAGGCCGTGGCGGTTCCGCCGCGCGCGGCATATTCCCATTCGGTCTCGGTCGGGAGCCGATAGGTGTGGCCGGAAACGCGGCTCAGCCATGTGACATAGGCCACGGCGTCGTGCCAGCTCAGCGCGGCCGCAGGCAAGTTGCCGGGACCGCGGCCCTGGCCGTTCGGCCGGCCGGTGCAGCCCCCGTCCGCGACGCAGGCGTCCCATTGCGCGAGCGTGACCTCGGAGCGGCCCATGGCGAAAGGTTTCGCGATCACGGCACGATGAACCGGCTTCTCGGTCTCGAAATCGTCGGAGCCCATGGCGAAGGCGCCGGGCGCGATCACCACGACATCGGGACATCTCTCGCAGTCCCGAAAGACCGAGCCCGGCGTCGGCTCGCCTGCCGGCATGGCGGCAGGCGACGGCTCGGGCTCCGTCGGCGCCGGCACGGGGGCGCCCTTGCGCGGTGCGAGATAGAGATCTTGCCCGAGGGTGGAAAGGACGAAGGGTCGCTGGGCGCCGTTCGTGGCGCGGTCGACCCCGATCCGGGTCCGGTCGAATATGTCCTGTACGGTGAGATCCGGCGCGCGCATCTCCTTCAAGAGCTCGCCGAGGAAGATGCTGGTCTCGCCGTCGCCGTCGTCCGCGACCTCGCCGGCTCCCGCCGCGGAGATCAAGACGCTCCCATCGGGCAGAGCGGTCGGGGCGAGCCCCGACGACAAGGTCCGAAACCGCCTCTCGAACGGATTGCGGCGCGACGCGTCGAGGATCAAGAGCTTGACCTTTGCCCCGGCATCCTCGAAAGCTCCGGTGACTGCGGCGAGGGCGATCGATTGCAGGCCGACTTCCCGCGCCGTCCAGATATCGGCATCGACCGGCACCAGGTAGATCGATCTCTCGACCTGGACGGCGTAGCCGCTGAAGAAGAGAAGTACACAATCGCCCCGCTCGATCCTCTCCGCGAAGGTGCGTACGACCCGCTCCATGGCATCCTTGCGGAGATTTTCGTGCAGCTCGACCATGAACCCGTTGCGTCGGAGCTCCTCGGCGAGGCTCTGGGCATTCCTCACCGGGACGTTCATGGGGGCCTCCCCGGCGGCGTAGCTGCCATTGCCGATGACGAGGGCGTGCTTGGCTCCTGTGAAGATCGGCTCGGCCGTCGCCGTGCCGGGCCCGGCGAACCCGATCGCCACGCAGGCGGCGAGGGCCGCGACGAGTCCCATGACGCTGCGAGCATTGCTCAGTGTGACGCTCATCGGCGATTTGTCTTCAGAAGGGGTCGAAGGATACGAAGCCATGATCGAGCAGCGCGGTATCTTGCGGCGATGGGGCGAAGCTTCACCAAAAAATCGCTCCGGCGGTCAACACGTCCGGCCGGGACGGAGGGTGAATGGTTCACGGGCCTGTTCCGCTCGATCATGCGCGCTCGAGCATGCAGAGTACAGACCTCGCTCGTGCTGCGCCTCTCGCCTCGTCGCGGTTCACCCCGGCCCGAGGTCGGGCCGGCGGCCGGGCGAGATGCAATCGGCTCGAAGCTCGGGGTGAGGCTTCGGCTCGGCTCGAATTTCTGAATCCTCGGAGTAGCTCATGCGTCTCGACGCCATCTCGACCGGCGAAAACCCGCCCGACATCGTGAACGTCCTCGTCGAGGTCCCGATCGGAGGGGAACCGATCAAGTACGAGCTCGACAAGGCCGCGGGCGTTCTCGTGGTCGATCGATTCCTGTACACGTCGATGCGCTATCCCGGAAACTACGGGTTCATCCCCCATACCCTGTCGGAGGACGGCGATCCTTGCGACGTCATCGTCGCCAATACGCGGGCGATCGTCCCGGGAGCGGTCTTGAGCTGCAAGGTCGTCGGCGTCCTGCTCATGCGGGACGAGGCGGGCGGGGACGAGAAGATTCTCGCCGTCCCCTCGTCCCGGCTGACGCGACGCTACGAGACTGTCGAGAACTACACCGATCTGCCCGACATCACGTTGCGGCAGATCGAGCATTTCTTTGCGCATTACAAGGATCTCGAGCCCGGAAAATGGGTCGAGATCAAAGGTTGGGGTGACGCCGCGGAGGCCAGGCGCCTGGTTCGCCAGGCGATAGATCGCGCGAGAGCCGCGACGCCCGCTTGACCGGCGTCGCGCAGACGCCTCCTACACCGCGAAAGACCCGCACGGCCCGCTGCATCCGCCACAGTAGCGCGCAGCACATCTCCTCGTCACGCCGGCCGGGGCTCGGCCGGGGCCCCGATCGGCCTCGCGACCCCACCCGGCCCGCGCACCCGATTCAGCCGAAATAGAGCGGAACGAGGAACTCGAGCATGACCATGTAGGCGGCCGCCACGGCAAGTCCGGGGATCAATCGCCCGGAGAATGCGATCCGCAGGATCGCCATGAAGACGAGGACATTCCACAAGAACAAGGGAAGCATCAGGAACCGCATGAGATTCACGGTCACGACTTCCTCGGGCATGCCGATGGTGAGGACGAGACGGACGCCGAAGGTCACGATCGCGACGAGAGCGCCGGTTCCGGCGAGGGCCGTGAGGGTCTGGTGCAGTCGCTTGACGTAACCGAGCAGGTAGAGGCTGCCGCCAGTGAGCACCACGAGCAGCACGACCCCGGTCACTGCGATGCCGATGGCTTGAGGGATGGACTTGTAGAGGACCAAGTTCATGAACAGGCCGAAGGCATAGGCCGCGAGGCAGGCCCCGAGCAAGGGCTGGGAGACAGGCAGGGAATCCGGACCGAGCTCGGCGCGAAGGATGAGGACGATCTTCTCGAGATCCGTCGGAAGCTTGATGTTGAACGGGAGTTTGATCTGCATGGGACGCTCGGCGTTGAGGTTGGCGCTCGGATCGGACGGTCGGCTTTTCCGACCGAAGTGACGTCTCGATCCGATCGGTGCGGAAAAAGCCACTCGAGCTTTCGGTCGTCGCAGCGCCACGACACCAAGCCCGGATCGTTCGGGAAATGCGGCTCGGCGCAGCCGCCGGATCGACTTCGAGAGGCCGGCAAATTGGCCCCGGCTCGGATCGATCACGAGGATCGGGATTGGAGCCGGTTTCCGATCCAGCTGCGGAAAGCAACTCTCGATCCTTGCATTTTCGCATCGCTATGTCGCTGTCGCGATCCATCGCCAGCGCAACGCGAACCGGAGGAGAACTCGCTGGAAAAAGCGCACGCCCCCGCCTTCGAAGGCGATCCGGCAACGCACCGCCTCGGGCGGAGCATGCCTCCGGGGCGACCGCGGCTTTCGATCGGGGGAGACGCCCTCGTCTTCGTCGCGGGCAAGATAGCACCCTGACGACGCCGGTCCAGTGCGGTTCCGGCAGGAGGGTCGAAGCCTACTTGGTCTTGAACCTCCTCTGCCAGCCGAGCTTCCAGACGAGAAAGCCGCAGAGCCCGACGGCCAAAGCGATCAGGCTATAGAAGGGGACGATCTTGCTCCAATCCGGACCGACGATGAAGGGGAACTGAGAGACGTATTCCTGGCCGTGCTCGTTCCGGACCGTGACGATACCGATATATTGACCGGCATTCTTGAAGTCGTGCTCGAACTTGAGGGTTCCATTCGGATAGAGGGACGGAGGCATGTAGGCTTCGGTCGCCGCGAGAACCTCGCTGCTCTTGATCTCCGCCTCGCTCAACATCCTCCGGCCGATCGGGACCCCGCCACCGCCCGGATCTCGCACGACGCGAACTTCCGTCTCCATGTTGCGCAAGTCGGAATCGACCAGGTCCAGGACGATGATCGTCATCCCCGTATGGGGAATATCCTCGCAGAACTCCTTGTAGCTGCGTGCCGGCTGGTAGCCGGTGAAATGGACCGTGCTCGGGCCGACCCTGAGGATGCAAAGATCGTTCTCGATGCTGACACCGCCATGCCCGAGTGCGGTGGATGCAAGAAGCGGCATGACCAGGCCTGCCGTGCACATGGCTCGGCGGATCATGAATCGTCCTCCTCGAAACATTAACCCCCGCCGAGGCCCTTCGGCTCCGGCGGGGGCAGTCTTCTTACGAGACCATTTCGCTTATGCCTTGCAGCAGAGCCCGCTCAGCCCGAGATGAAGGTCGGCAGGACGAACCCGCTGACTTCCTGATGGTAGCGCGTGCCGCTCGGCGTGAAGAAGAACAGGATACCGGCGAACGAGCTGTCGACGTCGTAGGACAGGCCCGAGAGACGCTCGATGTCCCACCGCGCGTCCTTGGCGGTGATGGTGATCTTGCGCGTCTCGCCAGGTCCGATCGGGGTGTTGTCGCTCAGCAACAGACCCTTGTCGGCCAGGATGTAGTCGGGATAGTCGACCTTCTGGGTATAGACGTCGGGGTTCAGGAACCGCAACCCGGCGGTGATGAACTCGCCGATCCGGATCGGCTCCTTGGCGTTGTTGGTGATCGTGTAGGTGGCCGCGAGCTCACGTCCCGGCACCTTGTAGTCACCGCCTTCGTACTTGATCTTGATCGGCGCGTCGGTGTCCGCGATCGGCACGATGTTCTTCAGGTTACCGGCCTGCAGAGGGATCGTGTTCGGGTACTTGGCCGCGGCCCAGCCCCAGGTAATGCCGACGACGAGCAACACGCCGACGAGGGCACCGACACCGATCCGGATCTCGTTCGGGCCGATCAGCTCTTCGCCACGTCCCGAGGCGACCCAGAGGAACCGCCCGACGAAGCCCTTCTGGCTGAACCAGTAGAAGAGCCAGGCGAATCCGAGGATGAACCACAAGAGGTGCCACATATAGATCTCGCCGATTCCGTAGGTCTCGAGATCGATCGTGGTCCCGTTGAGGAGCGTCACGGGATTCCGGAAGTCGTTCATGCTGCCCTTGATCTCGATCCATTCGCCCGGTCCGGGAATCGGGCCGCCGGTCTCGACGCTGAGCTGGCTGTGGATGTGCCAACGGCCTTCACGACGGGCCTTGAGCACGATCCTGAACTCGTATTCCTTACCCACTTCCAGAGCGAGGGAGCGGGGCTGGAACTGACCGCCGACGATCGCGACCTTTCTGACGGCGACCGGGCCGGGCTCGCCGACATTGAGGAAGGCGGTTTCCGGGGTCCTGACCGCGACCGGCCACGCATTCATGATGCGCAGCTTGCCGGTGATCTCGAACTCCTCGTTGACGTTCACGACCTTCTTCGACCACTTCATGTCGTACCAGCCGAGGGTACGCATGCGGAGGAAGGCGGCCTGCGACTTCTCACCATGGGCTTCGGCGGTCCCGACCGAGGCGACACCCGCGACGGCCGCGACGCCAGCGGCAAGCCCCAGAGCGACCAGCCGCGTTGCGTGGCGTTTCGCGCCTCGCGTCACTGCACTGAGCATTGTCTTCAACATGTACTCTCTCCCACACGGCTTAGCCGTGGTCTTGTTCTAGTTCTTCTGACGATCCTATCGCCGCTCGATTACGCGGGCCGGCAATCAGAACGACTTCGTGTACTTGGTGGTCGAGAACATGAGACCGACATACCACCAGACGAAGTAGACGATCATCGACACGAAGCCCGAGAAGAACGCTGCGACCGGCACGACGTCCTTACCGAACGTACGCATCGTACCGCGCTCGACCATGCGGATGTACTCGGGGGTCGAGGTGCGCACATACTCGAAGCCGATCAGGTCGGCGACGCTCATCAGAAGGCCCTGGACCTCGACGCCCTGATGGAACTGAGCGAGGATCTGCCAGTTGCTGGGATACATGAGAAGGCCCCATCCCAGCGCGCCCACCACCGCCGTGATGATGTAGCTGTTGCTGAGCAGGAGCACGCAGTCGATGAAGAGCGCGCCCGGGATCAGCTGGGTCGGGAACACGAGGTTGATCGGGAACCAGGTCCACTGCCAGAAATTGTTGTAGCGGTTGACCCATTCACCGAAGAGCAGCCCGAGCACCGCGATCGTGCCGCCGAACGGCAGCTTGAAGTTCAGCCAGAAATAGGACTGGCACGCGGCGATGAAGGTCACGCCCATGATCGGGATGACCGTCGGCCAGAAGCGGCGATCCTTCCAGTCGACCCAGAAGTCCCAGTCGCCGGCGGTGAGCATGAAGTGGATGTGATATCCGCCGAGGATGATGAAGAAGAGGGATACCAAGAGGAGCCAATCGGCCACCTTGATGAGCCCGGCGGCTTCGGCCTTGGAATTGAACGGGCTTCCCGCGATGGCGGCGCCTGCGTCCGCTGCCATCACTTTCTTGGACGCGCCGGCTCCCCCCTCGATTCCGGGGGACGCGGAGATCGATTCGGGCACCACCGGTGTGCCGCCGATCTTTGGCGCCTTTCTGAACAAAAACGACATACTGTCCTCCCTGATGCTCCCCGGCCTCGTGGACCGGACAAGTGGAGCGAGTAGAAGTTGGGTCTCGATTCCGACCCGGCCGCTTCGAGCCGGCCGTTCGCCGAACCTCGGGTTCCCTGCGAGCGGCCGATTCCGCGGTCGGATGCGCGGTCCGGTGACCTCAGGCGAGCATCACCGAACTCCCGCCGATTGCATCCCGATCTCAGAGACCGCAGAGGTCCTTCTGGCTCTCGAACAGCTCGCCCATGCGGCCGAGGATCTGCAGCGACACGCCGAACACGGCGAGCGCGAACCAGCCGAAGAACACGAACATCCAGTGCAGCGGCGCCACGAACAGCTCTTCCATGAACCAGAACGTGTGGCCCCACTCGTTGAGCGCGACGTTCGGGAAGATCATGAACGGGCCGATGAAGAGCAGCAGGTAGGAGATCGAGTAGCCCTTCAAGGCGAAGATCGGGAGACGGGTCCGAGCGAACATGAAGCCGCCGACGCCCACGACGATGTACATCGGGTAGCTCATGTAGAACTCGATGATGTGGCTCGGCGTGAAGTCGTTGTCACGGATGACGGTCTGGTGCCAGGTGCCGTCCTGCTCGGTGAAGTAGCTGGCGCCCCAGTAGATCGCCACGGCATAGACGAGAATCCAGCCGAGGAGATAGTAGAACCGGCGCAGCTCCTCGCGCGGAGCGACGTTGGCGAGGTCCTTGTCGCGGGTCTTCCAGAGGTAGCCGCAGAGGCCGAGGAAGGAGACCGCCTCGAGGGGCAGCTCGGTCCACAGGATCGTCATCCAATACTGGTTGAACTTGGGATCGAACGAGTCGAGCCCGGCGTACCAGCCGTAGTATTGCTCGTAGATCCGGACGATGACGTAGTAGACGCAGATCGCCGCGCTGAAGAAGATGCTGGGCTTCCAGTCCCAGATGGGCTTCGCGGCGGAGGCCTCTAGGGCGCTCGCACCTGCTGTTTCGGTTACTAGACTCATGAGATGTGCCTCTCGGATCTTGGGGTTTTGTTTCCAAGCTTCTTGGGATCGGACCCCGGCCCAGCCGTAACCTTGTTCGCGGAACGGTTTGTGCCGGTCGTCTCTCCACAGCCTTTCGGCCGAGATGACGACGGATTGGTCGATCATCCGAGGCTACGATTAGAACGCTGTACGATCGGCGACAATATTCGGTCAGGTGGGGTCGCCTCTCGCCCGAACGGGTAGGTTTTGTCCAGTCCTGTCGTCGCGCCGACGCGGGCAGGACCGGGCCGGCGCCGGTCCCGAGACGGACCCCGAGACCCTGCCGATCGCAATGATTGCCGAGCCCGTCCCGAGATGGCAGATTGCGGCGCTTCCCGGCGGAGGGGACACGCCTCGGCGTCCGCTTCACGCCGGATCGAGGCGACCGGGATTCGGGATCCCGGCGGGACAGGCTTCTCGTGGAGGATGAGGTGCGGCTAGCTGAATTCCGATCGATCGGTTCGATGGCGATGCTTTCGGCTCTGTTGCTCGTGGGACAGGCGCAAGCCCAGGGCTCCGGCCACGAGCATCATGGCAACCCCAACAATACGTGCCCGCTGATGGTCGGCGGCATGCACGAGATGCATGTCGCCGCCTACCATCCCTCGAGCGGCGTCCTCGAGGAGCTCTGCGCGGAGATCCCCGGGACCGGGAGGATCTCGATCACACTCGATGCCGTGTCGCCGGAAATTCGCGACATGACGACCGAGATCAAGCTCGTGACGGGCGACGGCACCACGCCCGATCCCGTCACGCTCGCGCATCTCCCGCCGCAGCGCTATCCGACCGGGGTCACCACATTCGCGGTAGATCTCGCCTCTCCCGGCCAATATGCGCTCCTCGTCACCCTCAGGGACGGTCCGATGGAAATGGCGGCGACGCATGTCATGACCATCTCGAGCGGGGTCGAGAAATGGGTCTATGTTCCGGTCGGGGCCGTCCTCGTGCTCGCCGTGGCCGCCTTCTTCTATTTCCGCGGCGAGCGCCGCAGGAAGCCGCAGCCGACGAGCGGCTGACGCCATCGGCCTCCCCCCTTGGTGGCGACCGCAGGCGAGCGCTCCGCGGTCGGGCCGGGGGTTACGGCTTGGCGCCGATCGGGGCCTCCTCGGCGCCGCCGCGGGACGGCGCGGTCGAAGCGACGGAGCTCTCCCGCGCGACGAGAAATGCGGTGATCGCCTCGGCGACCCGGGTCGCTGTCGCGTCGCGCCATTCCGACGAGGACAGGGCCTGGTCGTCCCTCCGGTTCGTGAGATAGCCGAGCTCGAGCAGAACCGAAGGCACGTCCGGCGCCTTCAGGACCAGGAAGCCCGCCGAGCGCTGCGGGTTCTTGTTCAGCCGCCCGGCGACCTTCCAATAGGTCAGCAGCGTTCGCGCGAACACGTGGCTCAAGGCTCGCGTCTCGCGCCGGGTCAGATCCTGTAAGATGGTGGAGACCTCGCTCGCCTCCGGCCGCTGGTCGAGCCCGGCGGCGGCGTCGGCGCTGTTCTCCTTCTCGGCGAGACGCGCCGCGGTGGCATCGGAGGCACGTTCCGACACCGTGTAGACGGTCGCGCCCGCGACGTCGGTCGCCTCGGCCAGGGTGTCGGCATGGATCGAGACGAAGAGCAAGGCTCCGCTTTCGCGCGCGAGCCGAACCCGCTCGGCCAGCGGAACGAAGGTGTCGTCCTGGCGGGTGAGGACGACCGCGAGCCTTCCGTCGGCCTCGAGCTTGCTCGCGACCGACTTGGCGAAGCCGAGCACGAGCTCCTTCTCGACCGATCCGTTGACGATGGCGCCGCTGTCGATTCCGCCATGGCCCGGATCGATCACGACGACGGGCTTGCCGGATGGCGCGGCCGGGCTCTGGTCCGTGCCCGGCCGCGGGCTGGTCCTCGTCCCGGTCCAAGCCCCGACCATGGTCGCGCGGGCAGCTTGCACGGCGGCTCGAAAGCTCGCCGGATCGGTTCTCGCCAGCTCGACGACGAGGCGCGAGCCGCGGCCGGCGCCCCCCGGCTCGCAAGCGGCGCGCTGGATCCGTGCCGGCGCCGAGAGATTCAGGATCACGCGCGAGCGTCCGGGTCCGAGGCGACCGAACCGGTAGGAGGCGACGAGGCCCACGGGCTTGGCCCGGTCCAGGCCGCGACGGCGGGATCGCGGCCGAGGCGTCGCCGTGGGAGGCGGCACCGCGAAATCGATCTCGGGAAGATCGATGATCGCGCGATCGGGGTCGGAAAGCAGGAACGCAGAAGCATCCACGGCCGAGGAGAGGTCGAGCACCAGCCGAGCCCGGTCGTCGAATTGCTCGAGCTCTACGGAGCTCGCGACGAGACGTGCATCGGCGCCGGCGCGCACCGCGGGCACAGCCTCCTGCGCATGCAGCCCGGACGCGAGCAGGACCGCGACGGCCAAGCCGAGCCCCCGCGCGAGACGCGTGACAGGCGACGAGAACCCGACCCTTTTCGACATGGCGTCCGCTCCACCCTCGACCGAGATTCGCTGCGACTAAGGATCAATGACCATATTGCTAATCAATCAGAATTCCGCGAGTCTGCGAGACGCGGTGCCAGCCTCGGCGAAACGATCTCGCGCGAGGAAAAATATCGCAGAGCCTATATGATAAAAGTTTACGAATATGTCGTGCCCGACGAAATCGCGAAGGCCTCGCGCATCGCGAGCGATCTTCGCCGGCATCGGTGGCTCGCGGCGACCTCCGGCATGCCGGTCGGTGGTGTGCGCAGGCGCACATCCGGCCTCCGCGCCAAGGTGCACGTTCGTGGTCGAACCAGCGCGAAGCTTTCGGCCCGGCGGGCGGCCCCCTCCCTCCGCTCGCCGCGCCGGACCGGGTCCGTCGGTGCCGCATCGCACGGGCGGACCCGTTCCCACCCGATCGGGAACCGCGCCCGGCCGCGGGTCTCCGGCGCGGAACCGGGGCCGACTTCCGATTTCCAGCAGTCGAGAGGGCGAGAACGCGGGATCGCATGCCGTCCCGGTCGAATCCGAGCGCGTCCGAGACCCGAGGCACCGGCCGCAGGATCATTGTGGAGCTGCGCCGTATATCGCGCTCGGAAAAGGCGGGAAAATCGAGGTACGGCACAGGCACAGGTCATGGAAACACTTGCCAAGCGCGAGACAAGCACGATATGGGAGGGTATTCATGCTGGCACCCCTCGGGTTTGCCTCGATTGGCCATCGGGTTTTTCGGTTGGGTCCGATCATCCCTCACGCAGGGCTCGCTCGGGCGAGCCGCGAGAGGCAGGACCTTCCGCCGCCGCAAAGATGCCCGCATGCAGGATGGAGCCGGAGGTCACCGATCGTCGGACCGGTGACGTGTGCCCCGAATCCCGTGGTTCGGCCGGAGCTTGCAAGACGCCCGAGGGCGTCGCTGCGCCGAGGGAGCTTCGATTACAGCAATTTCCAGCGAAGTGGACTCCAGTTCGCGGCGCGAAATTGCGACAAAACAAGAATGTAGAGCCGGTTTCCGATTCAGCCGGATCGGAAGCCGCTCCAGGTATCGCGTAGGAATCGAGTACTCAGGTAACGTCGACATGGCATTCAGTTCGACGCGTCCGGCATGGACCGTCAAGCACGGTGCTCAATTTGCTACCCGCACGCGCGGCCGGACGGGCGTCCTCGCCGGTTCTCCGGCTCTCGCGATCCGAGCGCGCCGCTGCAGTCAGGCGCGGAACACCCGCGTTTCGGTCTCGAGCCGTCCCACGCCGAGCCTGGCCTCTCGCAGCTCTCGCCCACGCGTCTTTCACCGGCCGGAATGCACGGCCTTTCGACCAATCTTCTCACCACTGACCCTTGGTGCGCGCAGGCTTCGGTCGCGCCCGCTCCGTCCGCAGCTCTCGCGAGCATTCGGGGACGGCGTCGCAGCGCATGCCGGGTCGAGACGAGTCACACATGCCCAACAAAATGCTCATCGATGCGTCGCACCCGGAGGAAACCCGGGTCGTCGTCCTGCGCGGCAACCGTGTCGAGGAATTCGACTTCGAGTCCGCGGACAAGAAGCAGCTTCGCGGTAACATCTATCTCGCCAAGGTCACCCGCGTCGAACCGTCCCTCCAGGCGGCCTTCGTCGATTACGGCGGCAACAGGCACGGCTTCCTCGCCTTCCCCGAGATTCATCCCGACTACTACCAGATCCCCGTCATGGACCGGCAGGCCCTGATCGAGGACGAGGCCCGGGCGCAGCGCGACGAGGACGAGGACGAGCAGAGATCGCAGCGGCGCAGCCGGCGGTTTCGCCACGGCGACCGCACCCAGCAGCGCCGTGCCGACCGCCGCCGCAGCGACGAGCAGTCACGCGGGGATGCCGTCGTCGGCGAGGTCCCCGAGGCTTCCCCGGAGCAAGCCGCCGCGGGGAGCGGCCGGGACGGCGACCTCGAGCCGACGAGCCGTGATCTCGACGCGCCGGCGGCGGTCGAAGCCATGGCGGAGGCCGATGCCGACGTCGAAAGCTTCGGCGCGGGTGTTCCCGCCGATGTCGGCGAGCCGGCCGGCGAGGCCGTCGCGCACCTCGAATCCGTCGTGGACGATGGCGACGAAGACACCCTCGAAGCGCGCGCCGGTGCGCCCGCGATCGAGCCGAGCTCGCCGGAATGGCCGGACCTCGGCGAGGGCGACGAGGCGGTTGCGCCTGCGGCCTCGCGGTCGCTGCGGTCCGAGACGGGCGAGCCCGCCGAGGCCTGGCCGGAGGAGAGCCGTCCCGAGGCCGCGAGCGAGGACGAGACCGACGAGGTCGTGCAGCTCGGCGGCGACGCGATGGAGGAGGTGCCCGCGCATCGCCATCGCTATCGCAAGCAATACAAGATTCAAGAGGTGATCAAGCGGCGCCAGATCCTGCTCGTCCAGGTCGTGAAGGAGGAGCGCGGCAACAAGGGCGCGGCGCTGACCACCTATCTCTCGCTCGCCGGCCGCTATTCGGTCCTGATGCCGAACACGGCGCGCGGCGGCGGAATCTCGCGCAAGATCACCGATGCCACCGACCGGCAAAGGCTGAAGTCGATCGTCCAGGACCTCGAGGTCCCGGAGGGCATGGGCGTCATCCTACGCACCGCGGGAGCGGCGCGAACCAAGGCGGAGGTCAAGCGCGACTTCGAGTATCTGCTCCGCATGTGGGAGACGGTTCGCGAGACGACCTTGCGATCGACCGCGCCGACCCTCGTCTACGAGGAAGGATCGCTGATCAAGCGAGCCATCCGCGACCTCTACAACAAGGATATCGACGAGGTCGTCGTCGCCGGCGACGACGGCTACCGCGAGGCGAAGGAGTTCATGCGGCTCCTCATGCCGAGCCATGCCAAGAACGTCCAGCCCTACCGCGACCCGCAACCCCTGTTCGCCAAGCAGGGCGTCGAGACCCAGCTCGACGCGATGTTCTCCAGCCAGGTCACCCTCAAGTCGGGCGGCTATATCGTCATCAACCAGACCGAGGCCCTGGTCGCGATCGACGTCAATTCCGGCCGCTCGACCCGCGAGCACAATATCGAGGACACGGCGCTCCGCACCAATCTCGAGGCCGTCGACGAGATCGCGCGGCAGCTGCGCTTGCGCGACCTCGCGGGGCTGATCGTCCTCGACCTCATCGACATGGAGGAATCCCGCAACAATCGCGCCGTCGAACGCCGCTTGAAGGATGCGCTGAAGAACGACCGGGCACGAATCCAGGTCGGCACGATCTCGCATTTCGGCCTTCTGGAAATGTCGCGCCAGAGGATCCGCAGCGGCGTGCTCGAGGCCTCGACGATCGTCTGCCCGCATTGCGCCGGTTCCGGAACGCTGAGATCCACGGCCTCGATCGCCCTGCACATCCTGCGCGTGCTCGAGGATGCCTTGATCAAGAACGCGAGCTACGACATCACCGTCAAGGCGCGGACCCATGTCGCGCTCTATATCCTCAACCAGAAGCGTGGGCATCTGCGCAACCTCGAGGCCCGCTTCGGTGTCGCGATCACGATCGAGGTCGACGAGAGCCTGACCGGGCCGACCTATTATGCGCTGGAGCGCGGGGAGCTCGCATCGGGCATCGCCGAGCCGGCACCGGTCGTGCCGGGTCCGATCATGCTCGGTGGGAACGGCGCGGCCGAACCGATGCGCGACGATTTCCTTCAGGATACGGAGATCGAGGCCGGCGCCGACGAAGCCGAGGAGCTCGTCGGCTCCGAGACCGGCCGCGAGCCCGAAGCCGAGTCCGAGGCCGAGGGGCGTGGGCGGCGCAGGCGTCGGCGGCGCCGGGGGCGCGGGGGCGACCGCGAGGTCTCGGGGATTGCCGCGAATGCGCCGCAGCCCCCGGACGATGCCTTGGGCGCCATCGCAAGGTTCGGAGGCCTCGAGGCGCAGGCCGCGACCGCGCCTCGCGGCGAGCCGGAACCGGAGCTGGAGCTACCGCTCCTCGTCACGGAGCCAGAGGCCGCAGCCGCAGCGCCGGAGATCGCCGATACCGGCGAGCGCCGCAGATCTCGGCGCAGCGCTCGGTCGCGGCACGAGATCGCCGGCGCGCCCGTGCCGGAGGCCCGTCCCGACGGGGAGGCGACGGCGGACGCAGAGGCCGAGCCGGCAGTCGCGGGCCCGGAACCCGAGGCCGGTGAGGCGCCGCGACGCCCGACACGAGCGCGGCGCGGGCGCCGCACGACCAAGGCACGCATGGCCGAGGAGCAGCTCGGGGCCGCAGAGGACACGAGCCTCGCTGTCGCCGGCCCCGCCGGTTCCGAGGCGCTGGACGGTACGCGCGAAACCACCCCGGCTCCGCAGGAGGTGGTGGTCGCCGCCGCACCGGAGGCGCAACCCGAGCCCGTCGCTCCGGAAGGAGACGACAGCTCGAGCAAAGGTGCGACGCGGTCCGAGCTGCCGGATGCCGCAGCCGCGGCGACACCGTCCGAGGAAAGCCGGGTT
The DNA here is from genome assembly GCA_024304885.1 of Beijerinckiaceae bacterium. Taxonomy (GTDB): domain Bacteria; phylum Pseudomonadota; class Alphaproteobacteria; order Rhizobiales; family Beijerinckiaceae; genus Methylocapsa. The sequence goes on along the minus strand of JALJOM010000003.1, from coordinate 88,481 downwards.
CCCCCGCCCGCAGCGCCCGAGCCCCCTGTGTCCCATAGTGGCGCCGAGGAACGTCCGAAGCGATCGGGCTGGTGGCAGCGGGCCAAGGCGAGCCAGCGCAGCTGATCGCGGTCCCCGGACGTCGGTCGTATCGCCGTATCCGCTTCTTCGCCTTCGTAGCCTGCTTCACTTCGTGACTCGGGCTTCGAAGGCGGCGGATGCCCGAGACGCGGTGGCCGGCGGCGCGTGCCGGGCCATCGGCCCGCCGCCTCGACAAAGTGATCGCGGCCGACCGAGAAATCATGCTTCAAGTGCCGTGCAGCGGCGCTCGACGAGCAAGCTCTCCGCGTTCCAGGCGCGATCTTGCGCGCAACGCGACCGAGCCAAGACAGGGAACTGGGAATGATGAAGCGGGCTTGCACAGAACTATCGAACCGGCCGGCAGCCGGCCGGGCGGCACGGCGGGCCCTGGGCTATACCTGCGGGCTCGTCCTCGCGGCGGCCGTCGCCGCCGGCGCGGCGGTCGTTCCGGCGGCGACCGAGTCGTTCACGCCCGCGCAAAAGACCGAGATCGAGGCGATCATCAAGGCCTATCTTCTGCGCGAGCCCGAGGTCCTGCGCGAGGCGGCGAGCGTTCTCGACGAGCGCGCCAAGGTCGCCGAGGCCAAGGCCCGCGAGAAGGTGGTCGCGGATCCGGCGGGCACGCTCTACGACGGCGCGAGCCAGGCGGTCATCGGCAATCCCGTCGGCAAGGTCACGCTGGTCGAGTTCTTCGACTACAACTGCGGCTACTGCAAGCGCGCCGTCGGCGATCTCGCCAGGCTCATGAAGGACAATCCGGACCTGCGCGTCGTGCTTCGCGACCTGCCGATCCTCTCGGAGAATTCGGAAGCCGCGGCTCGGGTCGCCAATGCGGTGCGGCTGCAGCTCGACGGGCCGAAATTCTGGGAGTTTCATCAAAAGCTCATGGCCACGCGCGGACAGGTCGGCAAGGCGGAGGCGCTCGCAGCCGCCAAGGCGCTCGGCGTGGACATGGACAAGCTCGGAAAGGACGCCGAAGCGGCGGCGGCCATGGTCGGCATCGACGAATCGGAGCGCCTCGCCAAGTCGCTCGGGATCAACGGCACGCCGGCCTATGTGGTCGGGCAGGAGGTCGTGATCGGCGCGGTCGGCTACGGCGAGCTTCAGCCCAAGGTCGAGAGCACGCGCAAATGCGGCAAGGCGGTCTGCTGAGGGGCGTCGGCGCGGCGCGACCCTTGCCACGCCAGAGCAATTTGCAGCGAACCGGATACCAGTTCGCGTCGTGAAATTGTGACAAAACAAGGACGTAGAGCCGGTTCCCGATTTGGTCGGATCGCAGACCGCTCGAGACGAAGTCGCACGCGAGCTCGTGCGGGGGCGCGAAGACGAGAGCCTCTCGATATCCGGCAGCCTCGGGCACGTGCGCGCCGCCCCGTTCCTGAAGCCGTCCGACGACCGCCGCGACAGGGACTTCGAGAGGAGACGCTGCGGCCACCACCCCACGTCGCGGTCTGCGCTCGAGAGCGGTGGCTCCGCGAACCTTCCAACGGCCTCGTCGAATCGCACGACGTGACCTTGCGCACGTTCGGGGCAAGGTTCGTGTGCGACAACCGTCGCACTGAGCATTCATCCTCGCATCGCCCGCCGACGCCTCTCGGAGCGGGCGATTTTCTTGTCGGGCCGCCGCACTACGGCAGACTCGGCGACGAGGGACGTCGAGGGGATCGCGTGAGCAGGGGACGCGGCCGCGACCTCCGCGAGGCTCGGAAGGGTGCAGCCGCCGCCTTCGTCGAATGCCGACCGGAAACGAGGCGACCGTTCCGCTGCGGTCGAAAACGCGTCTGAGATTTCGTCTGATCTATTGATTTCAGTGGCAGGAGAGGAGGGACTCGAACCCCCAACCCCCGGTTTTGGAGACCGGTGCTCTAACCAAATTGAGCTACACTCCTAGCGCGCGGGAATTTAGCCCGAACCCCGGGGTCGAGGCAACCGTAGAAGTGCCCCTGTCGCACTGCCCGGGCTCATCCCTGCAGCAGGCGGCCGCGTATGGCGCGCTCGAGCAACAACCCGGCGAAGATCGAGCAGAGCGCCCAGCCCAGAAGGTAGAGCTTGTCGAGGACGATCGTCCCGTAGCCCGGATAATAGGCCGAGCGCATCCAGGTGACGGCATGAAGCACAGGGTTGAAGCTCAGCCAATAGCGATAGGGGTCCGGAAGAACATCGGGCACGAAGACGATGCCCGATGCCGCGTAGAGGACGAAGATGACGAGCGCATAGCCGATCAGCCATCCGTGGAAGGCCATGGCGACGACGGAATTCAAGCATCCCATGCCGAGCCCGAGCAGGATCACGGCGCCCCAGGCGTAGCAGGCCTCTGGGATGTCGTAGGGAACGAAATTCACCTCCAGGAACGCCAGGACGACGCCGAGCGACAAAGCCATCAGGAAGGATCCGATGACCTCGAGCACCGCACGAGCGAAGAGGATGTCGGTGACGGAGACGATCGGAAAGGCGAGAAGCGGCTTGTTCATCACGAAGCCGAGCATGATCCAGCGTGACATGTAGCTGAAGGTCATGAAGGGCAGGAGGCCGGTCGCGAGAAACAGGACGATGCTGTGGCCGACCGGGACCATGCGGCCGACGTAGATATTGATCACCAGTAGAGCGACGATATGCACGAGCGGCCACAGGACGCTGAGGCCGAGAAATCCGAGGCCGTTGCCGAGCAACCGGGTCCTCGCGTCGCGGAGCATGAGGGCGTAGACGACCCGGCACCGAGCCATGACGGGACGCGCGAGCGCTCGAGCTTGCACCTTGGTTGCCCTCCTGCCCCGAGCCGCCGGCCGCGCGCTGCGCGACCTCGACGCGCACGAGAAAAACCGTCTGCTCCCTCGCCGTCATTCGGCACCGCTACCGCGTGCGTCGCGGTCCTCCGGCCCACGCGGAGGGCCCTCTCGGGACGCACGTCCGGGATCGATCTGTCACAATCCGCTTCCTGAGGAGTGCGAATGCGGCAGGCACGTGCCGGAGCAAGTGGATTGTCATGCCTGACCTATGTTCATATCCGTCATATTCGTTTAACTTGTAGCGCATTGATGACCGACGGAAAACGGTCACGATCAGGAGCGGTGCATGGTCATTCTCGGGCACGAGATCGGGCGGGTCACTCGATGGCGCGGGATACGAGCACTGGTCAGGGGGACGTCCGGGCGGAAGCACGAACGCAGGCGAGCTGCCTCCACGCCGGAAAAATACCCGCCCGAGGGACCGCAGCACACTACGGCGCAACCACGGACGCGCAACACGGAGTCCGCCGCGGTCCCCCCCGCCGGCGACGCGAAAGCCCAGCACTCCGATTCGAGTGTTGCAGCGTCGGACATCGAGCGACGCGCTTCCGCCGAGCTGCGCACTCGCCTCCTCGCCGCCGAGAACGAGATCCTGTCGTTGCGGCTGAAGCTCGCAGGTCTCGAGCACGATGCCGGTTGTACCGTCGGGCTCTCGAAGGCCTTGGAGAGGAGCACCTCGTGGCGGCTGGCGGCGCCGTGGCGCGTGTTCCGGCGCACGGCGTCCAGATTGGAGCGCCTGCTTCGCCACGGATCCGCAAGCCCGTTGTTCGACCGCGTGTGGTACCTCGACCACAACCCCGACGTCCGGCTGAGCGAGATCGATCCATATACGCACTATCTCCGTCACGGGAGCGCCGAAGGGCGCGATCCCAACCCGTTCTTCAGCACGAGCTGGTATCTCGAACGCTATCCGGACGTCCGTGAGAGCGGAACCAACCCGCTGGAGCATTTCTATCGGCACGGCGCCGGCGAAGGACGCGACCCGCACCCTTTGTTCTCGAACGCCTGGTACGTGCGCCGTCAGTCGATGGGGAAGCAGGACGCGACGGTCGGGCTTCACCCGCTTTTCGATGCGGAATGGTATGGGGCCTCGGGCGATCCCGAATCGCGCGAGACGGCCACGATCGAGGACTATCTGGAGCACGGCTGGAGGCAGCTGCGCTCGCCCCACCCCCTGTTCTCGCCGAGCTATTATCTCGAGCGCAACGCGGAGCTCCTGCGCGCTGGCGTGGAGCCGCTGACCCATTTCATGACCTGTGGGTGGCGCGAGTCGCGCGATCCGCATCCGCTCTTCGACGTCGATTTCTATTGCTCGCAGATTCCGGACTTTCGGTCCCTCGGGATCGATCCGCTCACCCACTATGTGACGACCGGTTGGAAGCAGCGGCGGCGACCCCACGAGCTGTTCGATCCCGGCTGGTACCTCGAGGCCCATGGCGATGTCGCGGCATCGGGCCAGGAGCCGCTTTCGCATTATCTGAGGGCGGGCTGGAAGGAGCGGCGCCGTCCCTGCGCTGCATTCGATCCCGACTCGCACCGCGGCCGATTCGGGCTCGGTTCCGATACGGTCCCTTTCATCGAATTCGCGACGCGGCTGCGCGAGGGGCGGCTCCCGCCGTCCGGGATCGACGTGCGCAAGGCCGAAACCACGATCACGCTCGACAACCCCGCCGCGCCGCGGCTCACACGTCCGATCGGGGTCTTCGTCCACCTTTACTACGAGGGTGTCGCGGACGAGATCGCGAGCTATATCGCCGCGATCGACGTCGACAAGAAAATCTACGTGACGACCGACACCGAGGAGAAGCGAGGCTGGATCGACCAGGCGCTCGCGCGGTACGGCCTCGACGCCGAGACTGCGGTCGTGCCCAATTGCGGGTTCGATATCGGCCCGTTTCTTCTCGGCTTTCCGGACCGATTGGCACAGCACGACCTTTGCCTCAAGCTCCACGGCAAGAAGTCGTGCCACAACGCGCCCGAGTTTTCCGAAGGCTGGCGACACCACCTGCTCGGCGCGCTGGTCGGCGACACGCAACGATCCTTTGCGATCATCAACGCGTTCGAGGCGAATCCGGATCTCGGCATCCTGGCCGCGAAGCACTGGCCCGAGCTCGCCGGCTGGCTCGGCATCGGCGACAACTACCTGCCGATGAAATCCCTGCTCGAAAGAAGCGGCATCGAGCTCGTGCCGGGCCAGGACATCGAATATCCGAGCGGGTCGATGTTCTGGTTCAGGCCTCGCGCGCTCCTGCCCCTCTTCGAGCTCGGCTCGAGCTGGTCCGACTTCGAGGGCTCACACGATCTGCGCGACGGGACGCTGGCCCATGCGGTGGAGCGGTGCTTCTTCTTCTATTGCGCGCTCGCCGGGATGAGATGGGCGTTTCTCCCCGAGTCCCTGGCGGATGTCGATCGTCCGCACGCCGAGACCGCGCAGGTTATCGAGGACAGCGGCGCGTTCGACGCGACCTATTACCTCGCCAGGAACCCCGACGTTCGCGAGGCCGGCAGGGATCCTCTCGAGCATTGGATGGCCAACGGCTGGACGGAAGGGCGCGATCCTTCGGCCGGCTTCAACACGAGATATTACGTTCACCAGATGCCCGCGCCCCTGCGGTGGCGCGTCAACCCACTCGCCCATTACCTCCTCGAAGGACGCGCCTCGGGCTTGCGGCCCACGCGTCCCTCCGCGCTGCCCGGGGCGATCCTCGTCGAGGATCTCTACAAGGCCTATGTCAGGGCGGAGACAGCGGAAACCTTCGTCGAGGAGACGGCGCCCGTCGTCCGCGGCTCGGACGTGAAGCTCATCGCCTTCTACCTGCCGCAGTTCCATCCCTTCGCCGAGAACGACGAGTTCTGGGGTCGCGGCTTCACCGAATGGACCAACACAACAAAGGCGCTGCCGCTCTTCGAAGGCCACTACCAGCCGCGCCTCCCCGGCGAGCTCGGATTCTACGACACGCGGCTGAAGCAGATCCTCGCGCGACAGATCGAGCTCGCTCGGCAATACGGGATTCACGGTTTCTGCCTGCATCACTACTTCTTCGACGGGAAGCCCGTGATGCGGGCGCCCTTTGACCTCCTTCTCGCCAACCCGGACCTCGATATCCCGTTCTGCCTCCACTGGGCGAACGAGCCCTGGACGGTTCGCTTCGACGGCCTTTCGACGCAGTCCGGCGTGCTCCTCGACCAGAGGCACAGCGCCGAGGACGATATCGCCTTCTTCCGGGACATCGAGCCGGCCTTGCACGACCGGCGCTACATCACGGTCGATGGCCGGCCGCTGCTCGCGGTCTATCGGCCGTCGCTGTTTCCGGACATCCGGGCGACGCTCGACCGGTGGCGTGACTGCTGCCTGCGCTCGGGCCTGAGGGAACCCTACATGGCAGTGATGCAAACCGGCTTCGAGGGCGCGGTGGATCCGCGCAAGTACGGTTTCGACGCGGCCATCGAGTTTCCGCCGCAGAATTTCGGCTTGTCCAATGCCAGACGACGGGTCCACTTCTACGACCCTGGAGCGGATGCCGGAATCTTCGATTACGAGCATCTCGTCGACAAGGCGCTGTTCCGGCCGAAGGCGGACTACACGCTGTTGCGTGGAATTATCCCGGACTGGGACTGCACGGCGCGCCGTGCCAATGCCGCGATCTTCATCAACACCGCGCCCCACCGCTATCAGCGCTGGCTCGAAGGCCTCTGCACGAAGACGGACGAGGACACCACGCGGACGAGAGACGAGAAGCTCGTCTTCGTCAATGCCTGGAACGAATGGGCGGAGGGTGCCTATCTCGAACCCGACCGCAAGTACGGCTATGCCTATCTCGATGCGACCGCGCGAGCACTCAACCACTACCGCCCCCCGAAGGCCCCCGATCCGTCGCTGCGCGTCGCGATCGTCGCCCATATCTACTACACCGACCTCGTCGACGAGCTCACCCTCCACTTCCGCAACATTCCGGGCGAGCTCGACCTCGTCATAACGACACCCGAGGCGACGAGGGACGTCGTGCTCGCGGCGCTTCGTGACCGGCTCGGCGGGAAAGCCCGAAAGACGAAGGTTCTCGGTGTGAGGAACATCGGTGCCGACATCGGGCCGTTCCTGCTCGACGCGCTTCCGCTCCTCGGCGACTATGATCTCTGCTGCAAGGTGCACTCGAAGAAGACGCCCTACAGCTCGAAGCTCGCCGGCTGGCGGGAGTACCTGCTCGGCAATCTCCTCGGCTCGCCACACGAGGTGAGCGCGATCCTCGATGCCTTTGCGCGCGACGAGACGCTCGGGGTTCTCTATGCCGAGCCGTTCGGACCCGTCAGCGAGCATGTCGAATGGGGCTCCAATTTCGAGCGGACGGCCGCGCTCCTCGGAAAGCTCGGCATCGCGGTCGATGCCGACGAGAGACCGGAGTTCCCCACGGGATCCATGTTCTGGTTCCGTCCGAGCGCGCTCGCGCCCCTCCTGCAGCTCGGTCTCGCGCGCGAGGATTTCGAGCCCGACGACACGGCGCCGCGCGATCCGAGGACCGGATCGGTCATCGACGGCACGATCATGCATGCGCTGGAGCGGTCGATCTGCTACGTGGCGCAGGCCGCCGGCTATCGTTCGCGTCGCATGCGGTTCCGGCACGGTTGAGGAACCGGCATGTTGAGCTATGTCCGCGGCTGGCTGAAGGCCGTGGAGGACGATCCGGCCATCGCCTCGCGAGACGCGGCCTTCGCGGCCCTCAGGACGCTCGGGCTCGATGATTTCGGGGAAGCCTTGATGCTCATGCCGCTCCCGGAGTTCCCACGCCTGTCCGCGCTCTTGCCGGCCATGGCGAGCCCCGAGGTCCAGGAGGAATGGACCGGCGAGAGCGGATACGACTTGCTCCGAAAAAGCTGCAGCTTCGTCCGGTCCCTGAGCTACAACTACGCCCGCATCTCAGGGAGGCAGCTCTCGGATGCCACGGCCATACTCGACTATGGCTGCGGCTACGGGCGCATCGCACGGCTCCTGTATTATTTCGTTGCGACCGACCGGGTGATCGGGGTCGATCCGTGGGACCGCTCGATCGCCGAATGCGAGGCGGCGGGTCTCGGCCCGGGGTTCCGCCTGTCCGGCTACCTGCCGGAGAGCCTGCCGGTCGCCGAGACGATCTTCGATCTCGCCTATGCCTTCTCGGTCTTCACGCATCTTTCGCACCGCGCGACGCTCGCCGCGGTCGAGGCCCTGCGCCGTCATATGAAGCCGGGCGGCGTGCTGTGCATCACCGTCCGGCCCCTCGAATATTGGGACCGCGAAGGACCCTGGCAGGCGCCCGAGGTACGCGATCGGCTGAAGCAACACCATGTCGGGCAGGGCTTCGCCTTCGTCCCGCACGATCGCCCGCCGATCGACGGCGACGTCACCTACGGCGATACGAGCATGAGCTTCGAATGGATCGACCACAACATGGTCGGCTGGACACGGGTCGGGGTGGACCGCTCGCTCGAGGACCCCTACCAGATCTATGTCTTCCTCAGGGCCGGCTGAGCACGCTGTAACCGCCGGCGCGCATCTGCCGCGCCGCGGCCGGGAGCGCATGATGACCTTCTCCTACGAGCACGACGGCTATTGCCCGTGCTGCGACACGCGGCAAATCTTCAAGTGCGCTTCGGACGAGTATCGCGACGAGCTCGTATGCGCGACGTGCCACTCGGTCGTGCGCGAGCGCGCCCTCGCCCTGGTCCTGAGCGAGATCCTCCCGCACTGGAGAACGCTCGCGATTCACGAATCCTCGCCCGCCGACCGCGGCATCTCGAAGCGCCTCGCAGCCGACGCTCCATACTATCTGGCGTCGCACTATTATCCGGCGCACCCGCTCGGAGCGACAATCGACGGCTATCGAAACGAGGATCTCGAGAACCAGACATTCGCGGACGAGAGCTTCGATCTCGTCGTGACGCTCGACGTGATGGAGCACGTGTTTCGGCCCGACAAGGTCTACCGGGAAATTCATCGGACCTTGAAGGGCGGCGGATATTATCTCCATACCTTCCCGATCAGGAAGGATCGGGTCGAGGCCTGGACCCCGCGCGCCGTGCGCAATCCCGACGGCTCGATGGATCATCTCGGCAATGTGCCGGAATATCACCGCAATCCGATCGACGAGGAGGGTGCGCTCGTCGCCTGTGACTACGGCTATGGCATCTCGAGGCGGATCACCGAATGGGCGCCCTTCGACGTGAGGATCACGCGCTTCTGGGACGAGACCCACGGCATCATCGGCGAATATACAGAGGTGGTCGTCTGCCGGAAACGACGGGGCTCCACGCCCTCGCGCGGAAGGCCGCACCAGCCGGAGAGCGAAAAAGGGCTTGACCTCGCGCGCGGATGAAGGTCTATCCGCCGATCGGAGACTTCCAGGGAACCCAGCCTTGTCGTTGAAAATTCGCCTCTCTCGCGGCGGCGCCAAGAAGCGCCCCTTTTATCGCGTCGTCGTCGCCGATTCGCGCATGCCGCGCGACGGAAGGTTCATCGAGCGCGTCGGAAGCTTCGACCCGTTGAAGGCCAAGGACGCGGCCGACCGCGTCGTGATCGATCAAGAGAAGGTCCAGGCCTGGATCGCCAAGGGCGCCCAGCCGACGGATCGCGTGGCGCGCCTCCTCGACGCGCTCGGGCTCGTGAAGCGCGAGCCGCACAACAATCCGAAGCAGGGCCTGCCCAAGAAGAAGGCGCAAGAACGCGCCGCCGCCGCGGCCAAGGCCGCCGAAGCGGCCGCCTGAGGCGCCCCGAGAGCAATTTCCAGCGAACCGGACGCTGGTTCGCTTTTCGATCTCGATGTTTCGATAGATCGACATCGATGCGAAATTGCGACAAAACAAGAATGTGGAGCGGTTTCAGGTTCCACCGGATCGGAAACCGCTCAGCGCGGGCTGACGAAAAGTGGATACCGGTTTTCCGGCACAATCGAGTTTACGCAGATTGCGTGAACGTATCTGCTTTTCCCGCGCCAAGTCTCGAGAATCGATCACGTTCATGAATTTGGATCGGTTCGATCCAAATTCATCGTGATCCAGAGCGACGAATCAGAGCTTCTCGAGCCGCGCGAAGGTGAAGAGCCCGAGCGGGGCGATTCTGCGCCGCTCGACGAGCCTCAAGTCGGGACGAGTGTCGATCCAGTCGCCGAGGATCGACCAGGGAAACTGGACATGCCAGCCGAGCTCGGCGCTGTGGCGGTCCAGCCAAGCCTCGATCCAAGCGATCGGTCCGCCTTCCGCGCCGACATGGTTGACGAGAAGGATCTCGCCGCCCTTCTTCACCACGCGCGCCATCTCGGCGAGCGCGAGATACGGCTGCGGCACGACTGTGATGAAGAAGGGCGCGACGACCACATCGAAGGAGGCATCGGGGAAGCCGAGCCGCGTCGCATCCATGACGCCGAGCCCCGCGACATTGCCGAGGCTCTTCGCACGCACGCGCGAGGCGGCGCGCCGCAGCATCGGCTCGCTGAGATCGACGCCGACCAATCGCGTCCCGGGGTCGAACATCGGCAGCTCGAGGCCGGTGCCGACCCCGACGTCGAGCACGATGGCGCCCGGTCGGTTCGCCGCCGCGACCACGGCCTTGCGGCCGGGCCAGAAAACGAGCGTGAACGCGAGGTCATAGAACGGCGCCCATCGCGCATAGGCCTTCGCGACGTGCTGCTTGTCGAGAACGGGGACATCCGTCTCTCCGCCGGTCACGACATCTCCGATCACGGCTGAATTCGGAACCGTTTCCTCTTGCACAGGTGCCAGAGCTCCCGCTTGGTCCGAGCGACGCGGGGCCGTCTCGCTCGGACTCCGTCACTTTCGTGTCATATGCCCGCCCGCGGACCTTATCCGCGGGATCGCCGCGTGATCAAATAAATTCCTTTCTGCACGATTTGCGGCCGCGGCAGGCACGGGGTGCGCCGGCTCGCATTGACTGCGGCGGAGCCCGCTGCTGTAACATGGGTCCCGACATTTCTCGTCGCAGGCGAGGTTCCATGCCAGGCTTGCTCGAAACCTCCGGCGAGATGCCGCAGAACGACGCCGAGACACCGCGCCGGCCGATTCTGCCGGAGCGGCTCGTCATGGGCTACGAGGCCTTTCTAGGCGGGCGCTTCGCGCGCGAGCAGGATCGCTTCCGCCATCTCGCCGAGACCGGGCAAAATCCGCGCATCATGATGATCGCCTGCTGCGACTCGCGGGTCTCCCCCGAGGTGATCTTCGACGCCGGCCCCGGCGAGATTTTCGTCTTGCGCAACGTGGCGAACCTCGTGCCGCCCTATGCGCCGAACGACGACCTCCACGGCACGTCTGCGGCGCTGGAATATGCCGTGCTGGCGCTCGAGGTCGAGCATATCGTGGTCATGGGTCATGCTCGATGCGGCGGCGTGCGGGCCTATGTCGATGCCGCGCGCGATCCCGGCCAGAAACCGCTCTCGCCCGGCGATTTCATCGGCAAATGGATGAGCCTGATCGAGCCGGCCGCAGTACGGATCGGACCGGCCGAGGAGCCGCTCGAGCCTTATTCCGAACGTCTCGCGCGGGCCTCGATCGTCCAGGGCCTCGCCAACCTGCGCAGCTTTCCCGCGATCGCGGCCCGCGAGGCGCAAGGCAAGCTCGCGCTGCACGGGGCCTATTTCGGCATCGCGGACGGGATGCTTCTCGCGCTCGACGAGACGACGGGGAGGTTCGCGCCGGTGGCGGCGGCAGCGCACGCTCGAGCTTTCGCCGCGCCGCGGTTCTGAGCGGGGACGTTCCTTCTAGAGCGGAATGAGGAAAAGCGTATAGCGGTATTCCGGCGCAATCGCGTTTACGCAGATTGCGTGAACTTATCTGCCTATCCCGCTCTAAGCTTTTGGAATCGATCACGTTTCATGACCTTGGATCGATTCGATCCAAACTCATCGTGATCTAGGCAATGGCGCTTCTTCCAAAGGGCTCGACAGGCGGGGTCGCCCCGGACCCCAGCTCGTATTTCGTGAAATCATGTATCAAGAAGCTCTCGGCTGCAGCTCGCTCTTGGCCTCGGCCACGTACGGCTGAACGTGAATGTCTCTCTCTCGCTCGTGGGCACGGGCGATGTCGAAGCTATTCTGCATCCGCATCAGCGTTTCCATCGAGACCCCGAAAGCTTTCTGAATCCGGATCGCCATTTCGGGAGAAAGCGAGGCGCGTTCGTTCAGGAAGGCCGAAAGCGCCGCCCTCGTCACCCCGAGGGCCTGCGCGGCGCCGGTCACCGAGAGCCCGAGCGGCTCGAGGATCTCGGTCTTCACGAACCCGCCGGGATGAGCCGGGGTCTTCATGCGAATGCCCTGCGCCATAGCTTTCGCCTCCTCGGTGATAATCCTCGTAATCGAGATCGATGATCTCGATCTCGGCTTGATCGATCGCGAAGGTGATGCGCCAGTTCTTGGTGACGAGCAGGCTCCAGGTCCCTTTCCGGTCGCCCGTCAATTGATGGGTTTTCCAGACCGGCACGGTCCGCAGCTCGCTTTCGTGCTCCATATCCTGAAGAAAGGACACGATCTTGCGGACTTTCGGTCCGACGGCGGGCGGCAAGCCGAGCTGTCGTCGTCCGCGATGGAGCGTCGAAGCCCCTTGTGAATCACGTTCCTGATCTTCATCCGCGAGCCTATCCGGCAACCGGTATACCGTAATGCGACGCTATACGCTCTTGTTTGGCCGAGCCTTCGCCCACATAGCGCAAATTTTCCCTGTCGCGTTTTGCCCGCCTCGTCCGTTTCAAGTTTGGGTCGGGTTGCGTCCGAAACTAGCTCGACATCCTTGCTTGGTCGCAATTTCGCGACGCGAAGTGGTCTCCACTTCGCGGGAAATTGCTCCGCGCCATGCGTGCCTGCGACAGGAGAGACGAGCATGAGAGAGCCGAGGGCAGCGGGTGGTCAGGTCTCGCTCTACAACGCGGTCTGGCGCTGGCATTTCATCGCCGGGCTGCTCGCGCTGCCGTTTCTCTTGAACCTCGCGGTGACCGGCGCGCTCTATCTCTTCCACCCCGAGATCGATGGTCTCCTCTACCGCTCGCTCGAGACCATCTCCGCGCGCGAGGCCGCGCCCCTGCCCGCGAGCACGCTCGTCGAGCAAGCGGAACAACAAACCGCCGGCAAGGTCCTGCAGCTCACGCTCCCCGCCGAGCCGACGCGCTCGATGGCGCTCTCGATCCAGGCGCCCTCGGGGGAGCGGCGCACGGCCTATCTCGATCCCTACGACGGGACGGTCCTCGGCACTCTCCCGCAAGGCGGCGTGATGGCCGTCGTGAGGAAGCTGCACAGCCTCGAGTTCTTCGGCTTCTTCGCCAATTGCCTGATCGAGATCGCCGCGGGCTGGGTCGTGGTTCTGGTCCTGACCGGGCTCTATCTCTGGTGGCCGCGCGGCAGGAAGGGGGGCGTCGTCACGATCCGTGCAACCCCGAGGTCCCGCTTCTTTTGGCGCGACCTGCACGCCGTGACCGGGGCCTTCGCGAGCGGCGTGATCTTGTTCCTCGCCGTGACCGGCATGCCCTGGTCGCCGATCTGGGGCAAGACCGTCCAGCAATGGACCACGTCTGCGGGGCTCGGACGGCCGGCGCCCCCGGTCGAGGCACGCTCCGTGCACGAGAAGCCCGCGCCCGCCTCGGAGCATCACGACCATGCCACGAGCCCTCGCGCGAACCTGCCTTGGGCGCTGGAGCAGGCCGCGCCGCCCGTTTCGGACCCGCAGGCGACGGGCCGGCCGGGCCTCGGCCTCGACCAGGCCATCGCGATCCTCGCGGAGCAAGGGCTCGAGCGGCCGTTCGGCGTCGCGCTGCCTACCGGCCCCAAAGGCGCCTATGTCGGCACCTTCCGCCCGGCCGAGGTCGAGCGGACGCGAACGATCTACGTCGATCAGTTCACCGGAAAAATCCTCGGTGACGTGCGCTTCTTGGACTACGGCCCGGCGGCGAAGGCGATCGAATGGGGCATCAGCGTGCACCAGGGCGAGCAATACGGCGCCGTCAATCGATATGTGATGCTCGCCGGATGCGTCGCGATCGTGCTCCTCGTGATATCGGCGCCGATCATGTGGTGGAAGCGCCGGCCGAAGGGCTCGCTCGCCGTGCCGCCGCCGGCCGCGGACCGGAGAGCCGCTCTCGGCGTTCTGGCCATCGTCGCCGTCGCGGGGATCCTGTTCCCCTTGGTCGGCGCGACGATCCTCGCGGCCCTCGCCTGCGAGGGACTTTGGACCGCGGCGAAGCGGATCGCAACGCCGCGCGAGCTGCCGAGCACTCCGTAACCGGCCGTCATGCGGTACGCGACGTTTGGACGGGATACGTGCGCTCGACGCTCGGGCAGCTGCCTTACGGTCTATCGAACGATGCCGATCTCACGCTCGTCGGGCTTGCTACCGCGCGCATGCTCGCGCTAGCGATACTGCAATGTTCCACCAATGAGCCCGTCATGAACGTGCGGCTTTGCCTTTTGCTTCCCGCTATCGCTTTCGGCCTCGCAGTGCCCCCCGCCCGTGCCGATATCCAGGGTGCGCCCGAGATATTGGCCGAGGTCGCTGTCGACATCGACAAGGACGGAATATCGGATCGCTTCGTGCTGGCGCAAAATCGCTGGGGTGAAGATGCGGATCTCTACCTCTACCTCGCGTTCGGCGATGATAGGCTCGATCTTTCGCGCAAACCGACATTTTTCAGGAAGCACTTCGTCCCTGGGCGAGGCACGGCCGGCAATCATACCCTCGAAAGCAATCGTAAAGGATCGCTGCTCGTCGGATATGGCTGGAGCGGAAGCAACTCTTGGGAGACGACCGTCAAAATCCTCTACCGCGACGGCGAGTTCGTGGTTGCCGGGTTCACGAAGAGCTGGGATACCCGGGAAAGCATAGGAAGCTGTGACATAAACTTCCTCTCAGGTAGAGGCGTCGCTTCGCGAGGGCTCCGGGGCAAAGCCGAGACTCTTGCGACGAAGTTCCTGCCCGTGAAGCTCGCAGACTGGTCCAGGGACAAGGTCCCCCGAGAGGCTTGCGACTACTGAGATCTCGATCGCCCGGCCGGTCGCGGCCTTGTCGGTATCGACCGCCGAGTGCACCTCGAAAACCGAGCGCCTTCAGCGCCGCCGCGACGTCGACCGCGACCCGCCGCGGCGACCGGGGCCGAACGCGCGAGGAGGCTCCACGAGAGGGCAGCCACGGCAGCGCGCGGTCCTCGCAGCATCGGCTCTCTTCGCGACGGCGGAAGCAAGCACTCTGCACGCGGGAGCTATCGACGCCAGAACAAGTTCGGATTAAGGATTATACAATGATGCTTCGGAGTCTCGGTGCCGGCCCCTAGGCTTTCGCGAGGGCGACCGCTCCGGAACGGGCTCGACCGCGACCGATCGAGTCGTGCCGCGAGGCGTTACCCTCGACGCGCGCCGCCACGCGGAGCGGCATGCGCTGCAGCGACGCGACGGCGAGCCCGAGCTTGATTGCTGCCCGGATTTCATCAAGTTTCTCATGACGAGAATTCGGAGCTTTCGCGATGCGGCTGGTCCTGACGATCGAGAACGAGGAAAGCTTGCCGAACGGCGCACCGGTGAGCGTCAGCCTGGGACCGGGCGGCGGGCTCGATATCGGCCGCGGCGCGAGCCAGGATTGGTGCCTGCCCGATCCGTCGCGGTTCATCTCCAGCAAGCATTGCGAGGTCCGCTATCGCGACGAGTCCTACTGGCTCTACGACATCTCCGCCAACGGGACCTATCTCAACGGAAGCTCGGGCCGGCTGCAAGCCCCGCACCGGCTCCAGCACGGCGACCGTTTCGTAATCGGCAACTATGACATCTCCGTCGCGATCGAGCATGGCGACGAGCCCGACGAGCACCTCGGCGCCTTCGCGCATGCGCCGATGGCCGAGACCGTCCCCGCCGGGGAGCAGGATTGGGCACCCGGGCCTGCGGTTCCGGGGCCGAGCGCGGCCGACGACCTGCGGGTGGTCGAGGAGCGAGCCTGGCACGAGCCGACGCCCTCGCCGCAGCAGGACTGGAGCGAACCCGTGTCCCCGCCTCCGCAGGACTGGAACGAGCCGGTGGCCTCGTCGCCGGCTTGGAGCGAGCCGGTGCCGCCACCGCCACGCCGGCAAGCCTGGAGCGAGCCGGTGGCCCCGTCACCGCATGCCCGGCACGAGCCGGCGACTGCCGAGCCCGAAACCGGCGCGGACGAGTTCGTGCGCCGCTTCGCCGCCGGCGCCGGGGTTCCCGAGCAGATTTTCGCGCGCCGCGACAGCTTGGAGCTCGCCGAGGAGCTCGGGGTGCTCCTGCGCTTGACGACCGAGAATCTCACGCAGCTGCTCCGGGCGCGCTCGGACGTCGGCCGGACCGCCGGCGTGTCGTCGCAAACCACGGTCCAGGCGCTCGACAACAATCCGCTGAAGTTCTCGCCGAGCACAGAGGATGCGTTGCGGATCATGTTCGGGCCGCGCACGCGCGGATTCCTCGATGCGAGACGTGCCATCGAGGCCGCGTTTACGGATCTGAAGACCCATCAGGTCTATACTTTCGCGGCCATGCAGCAGGCGGTCCGGATGCTCGTCGAGGATTTCGATCCGAAGGCGATCGACGAGGCGGCGGGACCGGACCACGGGCTCGCGAACCTGCTCGGATCGCGCAAGGCGAGGCTCTGGGACCTCTATGTCGCGCGCTGGCGCGCCCAGACGCTGCGCCACGACGACGGCCTCGCGGGCGCCTTTTTGCGCTATTTCGGCCAATGCTTCGACGAAGCCAAGGAAGCCAACATGCACTGACGGTGCGACCACCGTCGGCGCGCCCGAGGTCATCGCGTCGGCTTCTTGTCGAGGACCCGGGCCGGCCCCGGCCGAGCACGACCCCTGGGACGAAAGCATGAGCGAGCAGAACCCCCGCGCGCGCATCGAGGACGAGGACGACCGCACCTTGTTCCTGCCCGGGCCGCAGCCCGGCGGCGACGAGACGACGGTGGTCGCCGGGCTTCACGCCCCGGAGCCTGCGGACGATCGAACCATCATCCGGCCGGGTGCGAACCTGCGCCGCCCGGGGAGCCCGGGGCCGGCGCGGCGACCCGAGCTCGGAGCGCCTCCGCCGCCGCGGCAATCGACGGTCCAGAGCTCGGACCTCGAAGCCGCCAACGAGAACCCGCTCTTGCGGGCCGCCGCACCGCTCCTGCTCCTGCTCGGCCGCCTACGGACCTCGCTCCTGCGGGCGACCGATTCGTCGCTCGTGCCGCAAATCGCAGCAGGGATCGAAACGTGCGAGCGGGAGCTGCAGGCCGCCGACATCCCTGCCGAGGACGTGCGCACGGTCAAGTTCATCCTCTGCGTGACGGCCGACGAGGTCCTCGCGAACCTTCCGCGCGGGGACCACGACCCGACCCAACAGTCGGGGCTCCTGACCCGCTTCTTCGGCGAAGGCGACGGTGGTAGAAAGTTCCTCGACTCGCTCGATCGAGCCCGGGAAAATCCCGTGGAGCACTACTTCGAGCTCGAATTGTTCCATGCCTGCCTGGAGCTCTGCTTCCAGGGCGGGCACATGTCGGTGCTCGGCGGCCCGGCAACCCTGAAGGACCTCCGCCAGGACCTCCACGAGCGGTTGCGGCAGGCGCGGCCCGCGCGATCCCTGCCGCTCTCGCCGCGCTGGGAGGGCCAGCCGCTGCCGGGCCAGGCGGCGCATGTGCGGGTCCCCCTTTGGGCCGCCGCGAGCTTCGTTGCGCTCGCGCTCTTCGGGATCTTCATCGGGTTGCGGGTCTCCCTCGGCGGGCGCGCCGAGGCCGTGGCCACGGCCCTGCTCGATCTCGGGCCGCCGGCGCGGATCGAGATCCGCAAGGAGCCCGTCGCGCCGCCGCAGCCGCCGCAGCCAAGCGCCGCGCAGGCCTCCCAGCTCGAGCACATCCGCAAGGTCCTCGAGCCGAGCATCGCCTCGGGCGCGCTCGCGGTCGTGGCGACGCCCAACCAGATTCTCGTCCAAATCCCGGAGAAAGCCTTGTTCCTGCCGGGCAGGGCGAGCGTCCTCGACGACGCACGCCCGCTCGTGATGCTCGTGGGCTACGCCCTCGACGTCGAGAAAGGCCCCGTCAAGGTCCTCGGGCATGTCGAATCGTCGTCGGTCGTCGGCACGCGTTTCGCCACGGGCTTCGAGCTGTCGGAGGAGCGCGCGCGCAGCGTCGCCTCGCTCCTCGCGGGGTCCCTCTCCGATCCCTCCCGGGTGAGTGCCGAGGGAAGGGGCGCGGACGCGCCGGTCGCCTTTGACGATGGGCCGGACGCGCGCGGCAGCAAGGCACGGATCGATATCGTCATCCCGAGAAGCGACTAGAGCGGTCCTTGATCCGGCCGAACCGGAAGCCGGCTCTGCATTCTCGTCCTGTGGCAATTGCGCATCGATGTCGATCTAGCGAAACATCGAGATCATGATGTCGATCTATCGAAACATCGAGATCGAGATGGCGAACAATCGAAGCATCGAGATGCGAACGGGAGACCACTTCGCTGGAGACTGATCTGGCCATGCCCGGGACGAGCGCGAAGCGCCAGCCCGACGCGGTCGCTTCGGCCACGCGACGCGCCGGAGCGCGACCGAGACGGCGGTCGGCTCGTGCCCGACCGTCGCCCGCGGCCGTTCACAATGCCATCGCGCCCGCCTCGCTCGCGCTCCGGCGCCTCGGCCGCGAAGGAACCGGGCGGCGGACCCGCGCATTCGAGCCGGCACGTCGTAGCGCAATTTCCAGCGAAGCGGATGCCGGGTCGCGTCGTGAAATTGCGATAAAACAAGAATGTAGAGCGGGTTTCCGATTCGACCGGATCGGAAACCGCTCGAGTATCGACGGATCACCGAGGTCGATCTTTCGAAACGTCGAGATCGCATGCGCAAAACATCACCGAAGAAATGCGACCCTGCCTCCACCTCGTCGGAAAAGGCGCGAGGGCTCGCCGCGGTCCTATCGATGAAGAAAGCATCTAGTCTGCGCATCCTCGTCGGCCTTTCCGGCATCGTCGCCGTCACGGCGCTGATCTGGCTCGCCGGGCCGCTCCTGTCCTTCGAGGGCAGCCGCCCGCTCGAGGACCAGGGTCCGCGGCTCGCGGTCATCGCCGGCCTCCTCGCGCTCGCGGGCGGCGTGGCGGCGCTGCACACCTGGCGCCGCCGCGTCGGGGCGGAGCGTATCGCCTCCGGCATGCGCGCCGACGAGAGCGACGAGCCGGTGCTCGCGGAGCGCATGAAGGAAGCTCTCGCCAAGCTGCGCGGCTTGCGCGGCGGCAAGGCGAGCTACCTCTACGATCTGCCGTGGTACCTCCTGATCGGCCCGCCGGGCTCGGGCAAGACCACCGCGCTCGTCAACTCGGGGCTCGAGTTTCCCCTCGCCAAGGGCATCGTGCCGGACAAGCTCAAAGGGGTCGGCGGAACCCGCTATTGCGACTGGTGGTTCACCGAGGACGCCGTCCTGATCGATACCGCCGGCCGCTATACGACGCAGGATTCCGACGCGCGCTTCGACGAGAGGAGCTGGCTCGCCTTCCTCGATCTCCTCCACCGCAACAGGCCGCGCCAGCCGATCAACGGGGTGCTCGTGGCGATCAGCCTCGAGGACTTGCTCACCCTGCCGGAGGCGGAGATCGCCGCCCATGCCAAGGCGATCCGGGCCCGTCTCGCCGAGCTGCATGCCAGGCTCGAGGTCGATTTCCCGGTCTATGCGCTCTTCACCAAGGCCGACCTCGTCAGCGGCTTCATGGAATATTTCGGCGAGCTCGACGAGGCCGGCCGACGGCAGGTCTTCGGCACCACGTTCCAGACGATGGACAAGACCCGCTCGATGCTCGGCGAGGTCCCGGCCGAGTTCGACGCCTTGGTCGAGCGGCTGACCCGCGGTCTCGCGGAGCGCCTCGCCGAGGAGAGGGACGCGACCAGCCGGGTCCTGCTGTTCGGCTTTCCCAGCCAGGTCGCGGCCTTGCGATCGCAGCTCACGTCCTTCCTCGACCAAGTCTTCGAGCCGACCGAGAAACGCATCGGCGCGACCTTGCGCGGCTTCTACTTCACCTCGGGGACCCAGCTCGGCACGCCGATCGACCAATTGCTCGGCGCGCTCACCAAGGGCTTCGGCGCGCAGGCGGTGGGGACGCCGGCCTATTCCGGCCAAGGCAAGAGCTTCTTCCTGACCGACCTCGTCAAGAAGGTGGTGATCGGCGAGGCCGGATGGGTCTCGACGAGTCGCAGCCGCCGCCTGGTCCACCTCGCCGGCCTCGCCGGCCTCGCCGTCGCCGCCCCGCTCGTGGTCGGCGCCTGGTGGACGAGCTATGCCGGCACGAGCGCGAAGATCGAGCGCGTCGAGAAGGCCGCCGCCGCCTATGCCGAGACCGCCGCGCCGCTTTCGGGCTCCGCCACAGTGACCGACACCGACCTGCGCAAGGTCCTGCCCGCGCTCCACGCCCTGCGCGACCTGCCCGGTGGCGCCTCGGACCCGGCCCCCGCGGCAGGAGGCTTCGAAGGATTCGGGCTCGGCCAGGATGCGAGGCTCGGATCGGCGGCGAGGACCGCCTACGACCACGGTCTCCTGCGGCTCCTGCGACCGCGGCTGCTCTTGCGCCTCGAGGAGCAGATCGAGGCCAAGGCGGGCGATCCGAATTTCCTCTTCGGAGCGCTCGACGCCTACCTCATGCTCGGCGGCCTCGTCACCGCCGACCGGCAGTTCCTGATCACCTGGATGGAGCGCGACTGGGCGGAAAATCTCTATCCGGGACCGCGCAACAGCGAAGGTCGCAAGGAGCTCGCGGAGCATCTCGTCGCCCTGCTCGACCTCGATCCGGGGCTCGCCCCCGCCGTCGGCCTGAACGGCCCGCTCATCGAAAGGACACGCGCCGAGCTCGCGCGCGTCGATGTCGCCGAGCGGGCCTATCGGTTGCTCGCCGACCGGGCGAAGGCGAGCCTTCACGACAACTGGATCGCCGCCCGGAACGGCGGATCGGGGACGCTCGTCGTGTTCGACGATAAAATCGACTCGATCGAGGTGCCCTATTTCCATACCAAGGCCGGCTACGTCCGCGCCTATCTGGAGAAGCTCGGCGGGCTCGAGGCCGAGATGGCCCGCGATCGCCGGGTTCTCGGCCCCGCGGGCGAGGACCCCGCCGTCGCCGCGCGCTACCAGAGGCTCCTGCCCGACCTCGCGGACCTCTACGCAAAGGCCTTCATCGCCTCGTGGCAGGACGCGATCGACCGCTTGTCGATCCACCGGCTGACCGCCGATCGGCCGACCTATCCGCTGATGGCCGCCGCGGCGTCGGCGACCTCGCCGATCGCCCGGTTGCTCGAATCGATCCGTGAGGAGACGACCTTGCCCGAGGGGCCGCCCGCAGGCGAGGCGGCGAAGGAGGCGACACCCGCACCGAGGATCGATGCCACGCTTCGGCCCTATCATCTCCTCGTGGAAGGGCCGCCCGGGCGGCGGCCGATCGACCTCGTCCTGGCGAGGCTCGATCGGATCCGGGGCGACCTCGTGCGCCTCGCGGCAGGCGGCGACGAGGCCGCGACGCTGGCCGCGCGGGTGACCAAGGAGGCCCGGCTGCTCGAGACCGCCGCCGAGACGTTCCCGCGACCTTTCGCCGAGATGATGGCAACGGTCGCGGCCGATATCGATCGCGAGGTCGCCGGGGACGCCGGCGCGGGATCGCTCGAGAGCCTGCAGAGGACGATCACCGGCCCCTGCCGGGAAAGGATCACCGGCCGCTACCCGTTCGCGCGCGACGCCGACCAGGCGGTGTCGCTCGAGGACCTCGCCCGCATTCTCGGCCCGCAGGGCCGTATCGCGAAATTCGTGAGCGAGCATCTCGACCGCGCCATCGACCGCTCCGGACCCGTCTGGAAATGGCGCGAGGGCAGCCCTCTCGCGAAGCGCTTCGCCCCCACTGCGCTCGCGGATTTTCAGCGTGCGGCGGAGCTCCGCCGAGCCTTCTTCGCCGACGACCGCGAGATACCGGGCTTCAGCGTGAGCGTCACCGCGCCATCGACCGGCACAGCCAAGCTCGAGATCGACGGGACCGTCGTCGCGAGCGACGGCTCCTCGACACCCGCGACGACCATTCGCTGGCCCGCCGCGGCGGACAGGCAGCGCGCAGCCCTCGTCGTGACCTCGCCCGGCGGTACGCCGACCGTGATCGAGCGCACAGGCGAATGGGCCCTTTTCAGGCTACTCGATGTGGGGCGAGTCTCGGCAGACGGGACAGTCGCGACCTTCACCGTCGGAGGCAAGCGGCTGCAATATCGCTTCAATCCGAGCGGATCCATCAACCCGTTGAACTTGACCAAGCTGCGAAGCTTCCACTGCCCGAGCGGAGCCTGAATCCCGATGCGCTGCGGCCTTTTCGGAAAGCTACCGGCGAAACGCGACTTCGTTGCCGTCGCGGCGCCGCGCGCTTTCCTTCGCCTCGTCGAGCCCTGGCTCGAGCGCGGCTTGGCCGAAAGCCGCAAGCTCGTGGCTCCCGAGGATTGGGCGGATGCCTTCACGTCCGCGCCGCTGTGGCGGTTCTGGCTCGGCGAGGAGATGTGCCACAAGCCGGTGCTCGGTGCCTTGGCTCCTTCGATGGATGCCTGCGGTCGGTTGTTCCCGGTGACGCTGTTTTGCGTCGCGGAAGGGCGGGAGTCGATCAGCCCGCCCTGGCGCGATCCGCACGGCGCATGGTTCGAGAGAGTCGAGGCCTTCCTCGCGGCGAGCGCCGATCCCCGGGCGTCCTTCGAGGCGACTCCCGAGGCGCTGGGTGGCCTCGCTGCCCTCGACGATCCGGCCGCGCCCCCTCGCGCCGACGGAGACCGTGCCGCCGACGAGACGCTTCGGGAGCAGATCGAGCATCTCGTCGCGGAACGGACGGCGGCGGGGCTCGCCTCACGCACCGTCTGGTGGTCCGTCCCGTACGACGGCTCGGGCCCCATGGTCCGGATCGAGGCGGAGATGCCGGATCCGGTCGCCTTCACGCAGATGCTGACCTTGCGTCATGTGCCGCGCGCGGAAGCTGCGATGGGGGTCGGGTCATGAGCCGGGAGCCGCACAAGTTCGAGGCCGGCGCAGCGACGGATGTCGGATGCGTGCGCCACGAGAACGAGGATTCCTACCTCCTTCTGCCCGAGCGCGGCCTGTTCGCTGTCGCCGACGGCATGGGAGGCCACGAGGCGGGCGCCATGGCGAGCGCAGCTGTGGTCGATTCGCTTCGCTCGATCGGCGAGCCTTCGACCGTCTCCGCGCTGCTCGCTCAATGCGAGGAGCGCCTGTCGCGTGCCAACCACGACCTCCTCGAGATCGCGAGCCGCCGCGGCGGCAAGGTCATCGGCGCGACCATCGCCGCGCTGCTCGCCTGGGAAGGCTATTACGCCTGCGTGTGGTCCGGCGACAGCCGCATCTACCTCGTTCGGCGAGGCCGAATCCAGCAGATTTCCCGGGATCATACCGAGGTCGCCGAGCTCGTCGCCGAAGGGATCCTCAGCGCCGAGGAGGCGCGGACCTGGCCGCGTCGAAACGTCATCACGAGGGCGGTCGGCGTGCGCAAGACGCTCGACCTCGAGGTCACGCAAGGCGTGCTCGAGAAGGGCGACATCTTCGTCATCTGTAGCGACGGGCTGACCGCTCATGTCGAGGACAGCGAGATCCTCGACCACGCCATGGGCAGCGCGCCCCAGGGAGCTTGCGACTCGCTGGTGGCGCTGACGGTCGCGCGAGGCGCGACGGACAATGTGACCGTCGTCGTCGCTCGCTACACCCCTCGCGGCTCGACCGTCGTGTTTCCGCAGGCCGCGGCCCGCCCCGCCGCGTGGGACCGCCGATGACAAAGCCGGGATCCGTGCAAGCCGCCCGGACGATCATCGCGGCCGGAACGCAGCTCAACGGAATCTACGAGATCGACGAGCCGATCGCCGCCGGCGGCATGGGTGAAATCTACAAAGGTCATACGATCGAGACCGGCGACCTCGTCGCGATCAAGCTCATGCGGTCCGACCTCGCCGAGGCGCCCGCGGCCATCGCCTTGTTTCGCAAGGAGGCCGCGGCCCTGCACAACCTCTATCACGAGGCGATCGTCCGCTATTACGTGTTCACGGTCGATCCGATCCTGAACCGGCCTTATCTCGCGATGGAATATGTCGAGGGCAAGTCGCTTTCCGCCCTGCTGCGCGGCGGGCCGCTCGCCTTCGAGGCCGTCCTGCGCCTGATGCAGCGCATCGCCGCGGGCCTGGAAGCCGCGCACGAGCGGGGAATCATCCACCGCGACGTCTCGCCGGACAACATCATCATCCCGGCGGGCGACATGGCCCGCGCCAAGATCATCGACTTCGGCATCGCGCGCTCGACCCGTCTCGACGCCGAGGGGACCGTCATCGGAACCGGCTTCGCCGGCAAGCACAACTACGTCTCGCCGGAGCAGCTCGGCCTCTACGGCGGCGACGTGACGCCGAGGTCGGACATCTACAGCCTCGGCCTCGTGCTCGCCGAGGCGCTGCTCGGCACCGCGATCGACATGGGGGGCACGACCTTCGAAGTCGTCGAGAAGCGCCGCAACATGCCCGATCTCTCCCGCATCGATGCTCGCCTCCGGCCGCTCATCGCGCAGATGCTGCAGCCCGATCCGGCCGACCGTCCGGGCTCGATGGCGGAGGTCGCGGCCTTCACCGCCGAGCCGCCGGCCCGAGCCCCGCGGCGGCAGCGACGCGCCGCGGGTCCGACGCGCTTGTGGTCACGCTCCTGGGCACCCGCTTGGGCACCTCCTTGGGCGTTCTCCCGGGCGTTCGCTCGAGCGGCGCGCCTCGGGGCCTCGTCGAGGTCGCTGATCCTCGCCGCGGGCCTTCTCGCCGCGGCGGCCGTCGGAGCTTGGGTGCTCGCGCAGAGGCCGGTCGCGCACGAGCCCGTGGCGGCGCGTCCGCTACCGCAGCTCGAGCCGGCACCGGTCGAGCCGGGTCGCGCCGCCATGGACCCGGCCGGCCGCGCTCGCACGCCCCTGCCGCGCTCGGCGAGCGTCCAAAGCGCGCTCGCACCCGATGGCCGCGGCGGGGCCGCCGCGCGCTTCATCGCAGGCTACGACGGCGGCGACTGCTTCTTCGTCCGCGCGGTCGAGACGAGCGACGACGCCGTCGCGATCGAGGGATTCGGGCGATCCCCGGTTCCGTTTCGCGCGCTCGACGAGGCGTTCCGCGCGGCGCTCGGCATCAAAGCCGATATCGCCATGCGCCGGGTCGCGGAAGGCCAATGCCCTGCGCTCGCCTTCTTGCGCCGGCTCGGCGCAGGCCCCGCCACTGCAATGAGCCTCGATCTGGCGACGGCGTCCCTCGCGGTCGGCCAGCGTCTCTCCGGAACATTGTCCGGTCTCGACGGCCGTGCGGCGAGCGTGCTCCTGGTCGACGACGCCGGCGCGGTGCGCCCCCTGCCGATCACGCGCACCGGCTCGGGAGACGACAGCCTGAGCTTCGACCTGCCGACGACCGCCGCTCTCGGCAACGGGAAGCTGCAGCTCGTCCTCGCCGTCGCGAGTCCCGCGGCCCTCGAGAGCCTGCGCGGCGCCGAGCCGACCAGGGCCGGCCGGCTTTTCCCGCGAGCCTTGGAGGAAGCCGAGCGCAGGAACGTGCCGCTCACGGCAGCGGTGGTCCCGTTCGAGGTGACCGATCGAGGCTCCTCTCGCCGGGCCCCGCGCCGGCGCATGATCACGCGAGCAGGCACGCGGGGACGGCTGCGCTCACTCCTCGCCGGGCTCCGGCGTGCCCGGCGCGTCGCCGTCACGCCGCCTCGCCTCCGCCCGCGGCCCCTCGACGAGCCGCACGATCATGCCGCGGAGCGTGCGCACATCCTGCTCGGTCAGCTGCAAGCGATGGAACAGGTTGCGTAGGTTGCGTCGCATCACCGGCTGCTTGCCGAGCGGGCGAAAGAACCCGGTGCGCTCGAGCTCGCCCTCCAGATAATCGAAGAAGGACAGGACCATCTCGCGCGGCGCGGGCGGCGAGCGCTCGGGGCGTTCGAGCGGAGCCATGGCCACGGTCGAGGCGCGCATGTATTCGTAGCCGGCCAAAAGGACCGCCTGCGCGAGGTTGAGCGAGGAATAGGCCGGGTTCACCGGGAAGGTGAGAACCGCATCGGCCAAGGCGACCTCGTCGTTGTCGAGCCCGGTGCGCTCCGGGCCGAAGAGAATCCCGTGCCTTTCCCCCGCCGCGATGGCGCGGGCGGTTTCGGGCATGGCCTCGGCCGGCAGGAGCACGCGCTTGTGCTGCCCGCGCTCCCGCGCGGTCGTCGCCCAGACGAAATGGAGGTCGGCCACGGCGGCTTCGACCGAATCGTAGAGCTTCGCCGCTTCCAGAAGATGCACCGCGCCGGCCGCGGCGGCCTGCGCATTTTTCTGGTGGATCCCGCTGCGTGGCCAGCCCTCGCGGGGCGAGACGAGCCGGAGATCCGACAGGCCGAAATTGGCCATCGCCCGCGCGCACATCCCGATGTTGACGGCGAGCTGCGGACGAACGAGCACGACGGCCGGGCCGCCGGCGAGGCACGGCCGGGTGTGATCGGTCCCCGCCCCTGTCATACTCCTCCCTCCGCTTCGGTCCTGTTCGAGCCCGATCCCCGATCGGAGTGCGCCCTCGCGAACTTTCCAGCGAAACGGGTACGGGTTCACGTCGCGTTAATGCAACAAATGAACTTTAGATCACGACGACTTTGGATCGAATCGATCCAGAGTCATGAAACGTGATCGATTCCAAAAGCTTAGAGCGAGATGCGGGGTGAAAACCAGTGTCCACTTTTCCTCGTCCCGCTCTAGTCCCGCCTTCGGATTCGACTGGACAGGAACGCGCTCGACTGCGCTTTCTGCTCCAGCCTGTCCTACCGCGGTCCGCCGAGACGGCTCGCGACTCGTCGCACACCGCCGGGAAGCCGCCCCACCCCGGCTGGGGCCGATCGCTGAACCGGCCTCGCGTTCGCACGTTAGTGCTGTGCCCAAGCGCGAAATTCTTAACTAAGGGTAAATGCCAATCCTCACCTTTCAGGTTGATTTCTTAGACGAGGTAATGGTAAATAAAAGAGAGCTCATAATCCATCGGGCAAAACCAGTGAGTGAGCGCGAGATTAGGCATGTATCAAGGCAAGTTGACCCAAGGTATAGACGCCCAGGTCGGTACGACGACCGGGACGGGGGGTCGCCAGCATTTGATGTTGTCGTGCCAAAATGTTACTCTGATTGCAGGTTTGCTTGATCTTGTTGTAGTCGTTCTTGCAAGCCTCGTGGCGTGGAAGGCCCAGCAATTGCTTTTTGCGGGGCAGCCTCAAGATTTTCCGACGACGCTCGGGCTCGCTTTCGTCAACAGCTTGGCTTTCGTATACGTCGCCCGTTCACGCGGTCTTTACAGGATTCCCGTCTTACTGGCTCCGTCGAGGTATATCAGCCGCCTGTTCATCTCGTGGGCGCTGGTCACCCTGTTGTATGCGGCGTTTCTTTTGCTGCTGCGCAGCGACGCTGAAGTATTGCGCGGCACAATGGCGATCGCTGCAGGGCTGCAGATCGCACTGCTCCTCCTCGTCCGATTGTTGACGGAGAAGGTGTTCAGATCGATGATGGCGAGCGGGAGCCTGGCAGGGCGGCGGGTGGTGACGATCGGAGAGCCTGCGGAGCTGTGCCGGCTCGGCAAGGCGATGCTGTTTCGCTACTTCGGCCTGAAGGAGGTCGCGAGGGTCGTCGTCACGCACGACCGGGCTCGCCCTGTCGAGGAAGTCCTCATCCAGCTCGACCGTGCGATGCAGGAGGCCCGCGACCATCGTGCCGAGGAGTTCATCATTGCGATGGGGTGGAACAGCAAGGAGCTGCTCGAGACGATCCGCGATCGGCTCCGCGCCTCGCCGCTGCCGGCGCATCTTCTCCCCGACTACACGATCAGGTCCATGCTCGGCCGACGAATCCTGTCCACAAGCGGTTCGAACCTGACCTTGGAAATACAGAGGGCGCCGCTGTCCTTGAGCGAACGCGCTGTCAAGCGCGCGGTGGATATCCTCATGTCGGCGAGCGCGATCGTCCTGCTCCTGCCGCTCTTTCTTCTCGTGGCGGTCGCGGTCAAGCTCGACAGCCGCGGCCCGGTGATCTTCAAGCAGCGACGAAACGGCTTCAACGCCAATCAATTCGTCATCTACAAGTTCCGCTCGATGACGGTGCTCGAGGACGGGCCTTCGATCACCCAGGCCTACCCGGGCGACAAGCGCGTGACCCGGGTCGGAAAGCTCCTGCGCAGCTCGAGCATCGACGAGCTGCCGCAGCTCTTCAACGTGCTCAAGGGCGACATGTCGATCGTCGGCCCGCGCCCGCATGCGCTCGCCCACGACGACGAGTACAAGGCGATCATTGCGGAATATGCCTTCCGCCATCACGTCAAGCCGGGGATCACCGGCTGGGCGCAGGTCAACGGCTTCCGGGGCGAGACCCGCCATGTCGAGCTGATGGCCCAGAGGATCAAGCTGGACCTCTACTACATCAACCACTGGTCGCTGCGGCTCGACGTCGCGATCATCCTGCGAACCTGCTTCGAGGTTCTCCGCAACCGCGCCTATTGAGCCGAGGCTCGCGCCCCAGGGGCACGCAACCGGAGCTGCCGGGGCCGCTTCCGTCTGCCGACCGACAGAGGCAGCGCCAACGCGAGCGGGCGGAGGGATTTCCAGCGAAGCGGAGGCCGGTTCGCATATCGATCTCGTTGGTTCGATAGATCGACATCGTTGCGCAATCGCGACACGCCAAGAATGTCGAGCGGGTTACCGATTCAACCGGATCGGAAACCGCTCTAGATCACGATGACCATGGATCGATTCGATCCAAGGTCATGAAACGTGATCGATTTTAAAGACTTAGTGCGGGATGCGGGCGGAAAACCGGTAACCACTTTTCCTCATCCCGCGCTAGAGGTTCGGGCGGGCGAGGGACCGTGCGCGTGCGCCCCGCCACCCGGATCACAGCGCGACGTAGATGAACTTCTCCTTCTTCACGGTCGGGTAGTTCTCCCGCAGGGCCTTGGCGATCTTGCCGACGAGCTCCTTGTCGCCGGCCGCGGAGGGACCGACGAAATCCGTGCCCTGGCTCCAGGTCTCGAGGAAGCAGTGCAGCGTCTCGTCATAGTCGACGCCGGTCGGATTGGCGGTCTTGTCCTGCAGCGAGGCGATCCCGTCCGCCGAGACCTCGAGCCGCCAGTCGCGATCGTCCTTGACGGAGCCGATCAGCGCGGCGACATCGGCTTCCGTCCATTCCCCCTTGAGGTCCAATGTCATCGGTTCGTTCCTTTGCTCTTCTCTTGCGCGCAGGACGATGCGTCCCGCGCAGGCGAGGCTTCACGCGCGGCTCGAGGCCGGGATCGATCACGCCTCGGCCGATGCTAATTCGGTGCCGCCGAGCCCGGCGGGATATTGCGATCCGAGTCGTGAGCGAGGCCGTCGGCAGCGAGGAGGCGATCGTCCTCGCCGAAGTACGAAGCGATGTACGCTCCGCTGGAAATTGCTCGAGGAACCGCACATGACGGAAATCTTCCCCGGCCGCTACACGGCGCGAACCGAGGCGCCCCTCGTCCTTTTCCTCGTCGGCATGAGATTCAACAAGCTCTGGGCCGTGCACGAATGGGGACCGGTCCTCCTCGCCATGCCGCGCATGCTCGCCGAGCTGCGCCGCACTCCGGGCACAGGCTTCCTCTCGGCACGGACCTTCGTCTCGGGCCGCATCATCCTGGTGGAGCAATTCTGGGAATCGTTCGAGAAGCTTCTCGCCTATGCGCATGATCGCGACAGCGCGCATTTTCCGGCTTGGGTCGCCTTCAACCGCGCCGTCGGCCAGGACGGCACGGTCGGAATCTGGCACGAGACCTATCTGATCGAGCCCGGCAAGTTCGAGTGCGTCTACTCCAACATGCCGCGCTTCGGCCTCGCCGCCGTCGCGAGCCATAGGCCGGCCGAAGGGCCCCTCTCGTCCGCCGCGGACCGCATGCGGAGCCTCTGATTTTCACGTCGAAGCGGTCGCCTTTGCCGCCTTCCCGTGCTAGCTGACGCACGAACGAGCAAGCCGAAGAGACGCAGATGACCGACTTTTTCCGCGAGGTCGACGAGGAAGTCCGCCGAGATCGACTCCTCGGGTTCTGGACGAAATACCGCTACGCGATCATAGCCCTCGCGATCCTCGCCGTGGCGGGAACCGCCGCCTTCCGCGCCTATGAATCGGCGCGCATCGCCAAGGCCAATGCGGCCGGGGCCAGATACGAATCCGCGCTCGAGCTCACGCGCGCTGGCAAGCCGGCCGACGCGCTCGCGGGATTCGAGGCGCTCGCCAAGGACGGACCGAGAGGCTATGCCGACCTCGCCCTCTTGCGCGCCGCCGACGAGATCGCGGTCAAGGATCCGAAGGCCGGGATCGCGGCCTACGACGCCCTCGTCGCGGACCGCGACTACACCAAGAATTTCCAGGATGTCGCCCATCTGCGCGCCGCCTGGCTCAGGCTCGATCGCGACGATCCGAAGGACTTCGAGCAAAGGCACGCGCCGCTCGCCGGGCCGACCTTCACCTACCGCAACTCGATCCGCGAGCTGCTCGGCCTCGCCGCGCTGAAGCGCAAGGATTACGACGCAGCGGGACGCTGGTTCGAAGCCGTTGCCGCGGACCTACAGGCGCCCGGAGCCTTGCGCCAGCGCGCCGATGCCTTCCTCGGTATCGTCCAGGCCGCGAAGCCGCCGCAGAAGCCCGAGACCCCCGCCGAGACTCCGAAGGGCTGAGAGGGTTCCGATCCAGCTGATCGGAACCCGCTCGGCATGCTCGTTTGTCGCATTTTCGCATCGATGTCGATCTATCGAAACATCGAGATCGAATGTGCGAACCGGCGTCCACTTCGCTGGAAAATGCACCAATGTTCACGGTCGCGATCATCGGACGCCCGAATGTCGGCAAGTCGACCTTGTTCAATCGCCTCGTCGGCAAGAAGCTCGCGCTCGTCGACGACCGACCGGGCGTGACCCGAGACCGCCGCGAAGGTGACGCCAGGCTCGGCGACCTCGGCTTCAAGATCATCGACACCGCCGGGCTCGAGCAAGGCGACAGCTTCTCGCTTTCGGGACGCACGCGGGCGCAGACCGAAGCCGCGCTCGAAAGCGCGGACGCGATCTTCTTCGTCTTCGACTCGCGCGCGGGCCTGCTCCCCGAGGATCGCTACTTCGCCGATCTCGTGCGCCGCGCGGGAAAGCCTCTGATCGTGATCGCCAACAAGGCCGAGGGGCGAGGCGGCGAGGCGGGGGCGATCGAGGGCTACGACCTCGGCCTCGGCGATCCGGTACCGCTCTCGGCCGAGCACGGCGAAGGCTTCGCCGAGCTCTATGCCGCCCTGCGCGCCGCGCTGCCGGCCGAGACCGACGTGCCGGCGGAGCGGGACGGCGGGGCCGAGCGCCGCCGCTTCGCCGAGGACGAGGACGGGTCCGAGCTCGACCCGACGAAGCCGCTGAGGGTCGCGATCATCGGACGCCCCAACGCCGGGAAATCGACGCTCCTCAACAAGATTCTCGGCGAGGACCGGCTGCTCACGGGGCCGGAGCCCGGCCTCACCCGCGACACGATCGGCGTGGAATTCTCCTGGCGCGACCGACGCGTGAAGATGTTCGACACGGCGGGGCTCAGGCGCCGCGCCAAGATCGAGGACAAGCTCGAGAAGCTCGCCGCCGCCGATGCCCTGCGCGCGGTGAAGTTCGCCGAGGTCGTCGTGCTCCTGCTCGATTCGACGATCCCGTTCGAGAAGCAGGATCTGACGCTCGCCGACCTCGTCGAGCGCGAGGGCCGGGCCCTCGTCATCGGCCTCGGCAAGTGGGACCTCGTCGAGGACAAGAGCACGCGGCTGCCGCAGCTCCGCGAGGAGGCCGCGCGGCTTCTCCCGCAGGTCAGGGGAGCGCCCGTGGTGGCGGTCTCCGGGGCGAGCGGGGCCGGCATCGACAAGCTCATGGAGGCGATCGTCGCCGCTCATGTGGTGTGGAACAAGCGTGTCTCGACCGCGCGGCTCAACCGATGGCTGGCAACCGCGCTGGAGGCGACGCCACCGCCGGCGGTCGCGGGCCGCCGCATCAAGATCCGCTACATCACGCAGCTTCGCGCGCGTCCGCCCTATTTCATGGTCTTCGGCAACCAGCTCGCCTCCTTGCCGGTGAGCTACGAGCGCTTCCTCGTCAACGGCCTGCGCCAGGCCTTCGATCTTCCGGGCGTCCCGATCCGGCTGTCGAAGAAGACCACCGAGAACCCCTACGACGGGAACAAGGCGAGGAGGGGGTAGGTCCGCTCGATATCTGTGTGGCGTGCTTCAGAACATCTTCCAGAGTAGCGGGCACTGCTTCACATCTCGCCGGCGCTAGCGCGGGATGAGGAAAAGTGGATGCCGGTTTTGCGCCCGCATCCCGCGCTAAGTTTTTAGAATCGATCCCGTTTCATCACTTTGGATCGGCTCGATCCAAAGTCATCGTGATCTAGGCGGGCTTCTCGACCACCCTTGCGCGCCGCCGATCGTGCTGCGGCTGGTAGGCGATGCCGGCATGGTGGGCGCAATAAGGGCCGCCCCCCACACGTTTCGCGGCTCCGCAAAATCGAAACTCCGCCGAGCCGGGATCGCCGATCGGCCACCGGCACATCGACTCGCGCAGATCGACGATCGTCACGGGCTCGGTGAAAGCCACGACGACATTCTCGGCGGCGACAGCCGGTGCCGGCTCCTCGACCGCAGTGGGGCTGATCGCGAGGGCGGTATTGCCGTGAACCACGGTCACGCCCTGCAGCGCCGTGCCCCCCGCGCGGGGCGCGGGCCTGACCCGCGCTTTCGATGCCGCCTCGACCGCGCCCCCAGCCTTGGCTCGGCCCGACAGGCCCAAGCGATAGACCTTGCCGATCACCGCGTTGCGGGTCATTCCGTTGGAAAGCTCGGCCGCGATCCGGCTCGCGCTCATGCCGTCGAGCCAAAGCTTTCGCAGAAGCTCGATCCTTTCATCCGTCCAGGACGTCGCGGTCTCCATGAGACAGGTCCCTTTCCCATCCAAACGATGGCCTTGCACGCGCGCAGCCGGCTCGAGCCGGGTCGGCCCGCGCTCCGGATCCTCTCGGTCGAGCATCCTCCTCGCCGCGGAGCCGACGCCCCCGACCGAGCTTCCGATCTTGCCGGATCGGAAACCCACGGCCGGCATCGCGTCGAACCCCTGCGCGGAGTTGCGTAGCGATCGGGCTCGCCGGAAACGGCTCCTCGCTGCGCTACCGCACCCTCCCGGTCCCGGGTGCGACCCCGAGCCACGGCGCCGTTCGAGCGCGATCCGCCGGGCGAGCCCCGAACCTATGCGAACCCGTGTGCTTTTCGGCAACACCACCCGGCCACACGAGATGTCGTGCTTACGGACGCGACGCTACCCTAGTGCTTGAATCTCACGCAAGCTCCGCAACGGCCGGTCGCCTGTTTTCAACAGGAGCTTGCAACCGTTGCTCCGGAGCCCTGTCGTGCCGAAGCCGAAATTCCGTCGCATCGAGCATTTTCCAGCGAGCCGGAAAGCGGTTCGCGTCGCGAAAATGCGACAAAGCAAACCTGTAGAGCGGCCCTGCGACCAGTTCGGTCGCAGAGCGCTCTATTGCTCGCTCTCGTGCACGCGCACTCGATCCCTCCACTCGGAAAACCGCCCGGTCGCCGTGCGGCCGAGCGAGGCGATCCACGTCCTGCTGGACGGCCTCCCCGACAGGGCCAGGCGGGCCGGCGCGCGGCGCGAAACGGTAGTCTCGCCCGACTAGCCCTGCCCCGAGAGGTCCTGCATCAGTCTCGCGCGCCCCGCTTGTGCAAAGCTGGCTCCCCCGACGCGACGCGTGAACACGTTCCGCGTAGCGCGACTCCTGCGGCGGTGCGCCATTTGACCACTCCCGGCGGAGTGCTAGTATCCGGCGTCCTCGCGGCGCGCTCACCGAGCGGCGCTGCGGGGACGACCAGCGGAGAAGCGAGGGAATCGGCGCACCGGGAACTCGATCCCAGGTACGCATGCGGTGTCGTGCAGCATTGCCGCCCCCACTCGGGCGGCAATTTGATTTTGGAGCCGCGCGCATGGACTCCGATGCGGCGACCTCTTCGAACCCGTCGGGGTGCGGCATCGAGCTCGGTCGACCCGACCTCGCAGAGTACCAACCGGCGGAAATGCCCTCCCGCCGGGACCGCTGCCGATCGGACCTCGAGCTTTCAACTCGAGCTTTCACTTGGAGCGCTCTCGTGACCTCGTCCCTGCTTCCGGCCTATGCCCGTGCGGATCTCGCCTTCGAGCGCGGCGAGGGCGCCTGGCTGACCACTACGGCCGGTGAGACGTTTCTCGATTTCGGCGGCGGGATCGCGGTCGCCTCGCTCGGCTATTCGCATCCCCATCTCGTCGCGGCGCTGACCGAGCAGGGCGGCAAGCTCTGGCACACGTCGAACCTGTTCCAGATCCCGCAGGCAGAGCGCCTCGCCCGCCGCCTCACCGACGTGACCTTCGCCGACTATGTGTTCTTCACCAATTCCGGGGCGGAAGCGCTCGAGGGCGCGATCAAGACCGCCCGCAAGTATCATTATGTGAGCGGTCGGCCGGAACGGTTTCGCATCCTCACCTTCGAAGGCGCGTTCCACGGCCGCACCACCACGACGATCGCAGCCGGCGGCAATCCCAAGTATCTCGAGGGCTTCGGCCCCAAGGCCGAAGGCTTCGACCAGGTCCCCTTCGGCGACCTCGAGGCCGTGAAAAGGGCTGTCGGACCTGCGACCGGTGCGATCCTGATCGAGCCGATCCAGGGTGAAGGAGGCATCCGTGTCGCCGCCCCGGAATATTTGCGGGCCTTGCGCGCGCTCTGCGACCGGGAAGGCCTGCTCCTCGTCTTCGACGAGGTTCAGACCGGCGTCGGGCGGACCGGCAAGCTCTTCGCCTACGAGCTTTCGGGCGTCGTCCCGGACATCATGGCGATCGCGAAAGGCATCGGCGGCGGCTTTCCGCTCGGCGCTTTTCTCACGACCCGCGAGGCCGGCAAGGGCATGACGGCCGGGAGCCACGGCACGACCTTCGGCGGCAACCCGCTCGCGACCGCGATCGGCAATGCCGTGCTCGACGTCGTGCTCGCGCCAGGCTTCCTCGATCATGTTGCCCTCATTGGCACGCGCCTGAAGCAGGGTCTCGCCGCGCTCGCCGATCGCCACGCGAGCGTGATCGCCGAGGTCCGCGGCGAGGGCTTGATGCTCGGCCTCGCGCTGCGGGTGCCGGTCAATGATTTCGCCGCCGCGGCCCGGGCCGAGAAGCTCCTCGTCATCCCCGCCGGCGACAATGTCGCGCGGCTGCTTCCCCCCTTGGTCATCGGCGAGGCGGAGGTGACCGAGGCTCTCGCGCGGCTCGACGCCGCCTGCCGCAGTATCGCGCCGCAGCCAGCGATCGCGGCGAGTGTCGGCGGGGCTCTGTCATGACGGCCGCGCTCCACAAGCTGCAGCCGGTTTTGCCGCGGCATTTCCTCGACATTTCCGAGATTCCCGCCGCGGACCTGCGCCAGATCCTCGACATTGCCGCGAAACTCAAGGCGCGCCGCAGAAAGGGCGAGGTGCCCCGCGAGAAGCCACTCGCCGGCAAGGTGCTCGCGATGATCTTCGACAAGCCCTCGACCCGCACGCGCGTCTCCTTCGACATCGGCATGCGCGAGCTCGGCGGCGAGACCGTCATGCTGACGGGCCAGGAGATGCAGCTCGGCCGCGGCGAGACCATCGCCGATACCGCGCGCGTGCTCTCCCGCTTCGTCGATGCCGTGGTGATCCGCATCCTCGACCACGGCGACATGATGGAGCTCGCCCGCCATGCCGAGGTGCCGGTCATCAACGGGCTCACCAAGCGCTCGCATCCCTGCCAGGTCATGGCGGATATCCTGACCTTCGAGGAGAAGCGCGGCCCGATCAAGGGCCGCACCGTGGCCTGGAGCGGCGACGCGAACAATGTGCTCGCGAGCTGGGTTCATGCCGCGCAAAAGTTCGACTTCACGCTCGAAGTCGCGACGCCGGCCGAGCTCGCGCCGCCTGCCGAGCTCGTCGACTGGGCGTACGCCGCCAAGACGAAGCTCCACCTCACCCGCGATCCCTACGAGGCCGTCGCCGGCGCCGACGTGGTCGTCTCGGATTGCTGGGTCTCGATGGGCGACGCCGACGAGGCCCTGCGGCGCGAGCTGCTCGCGCCCTATCAGGTCGATGCCAAGCTCATGGCAGCAGCCGCGAAGGATGCCCTCTTCATGCACTGCCTGCCGGCCCATCGCGGCGAGGAGGTCACCGACGAGGTGATCGACGGGCCGCAATCCGTCGTCTTCGACGAGGCCGAGAACCGGCTCCATGCCCAGAAGGGCATCCTCGCCTGGTGCCTCGGAGCCGGCGGCATCACATGACGGGGTCCGCCGCGCCTCGCGCCCCCGAGCAGCGTCCGGTCAGCGATCTGGGTGCCGACGACACGATCCTGCCTTTCGCGGTCGAGCCGCTCGACGTGCGCGGGCGGATCGTGCGGCTCGGCGCCGCGATCGACGACATCCTCGGCAAGCACGACTATCCGGCGCCCGTCGCGCGGCTCGTCGGCGAGGCCGTCGTGCTCACCGTGCTGATCGGCTCCTCGGTGAAGATCGACGGGCGGTTCCAGCTCCAGACCCGCACCGATGGCGCCATCGACATGCTGGTCGTCGATTTCGACGCGCCCGATCGGTTGCGCGCCTTCGCGCGGTTCGATCCCGCACGCCTGAACGGTGGCGAGCGCAGCGGGGACCTGCTCGGCGCCGGCCATCTCGCCTTCACGATCGACCAGGCGAACGAGACGTCGCGCTACCAGGGCATCGTCGCCCTGCAGGGCCAGGGGCTCGAGGAGGCCGCGCATCAATATTTCCGCCAGTCGGAGCAAATTCCGACTCGCGTGCGGCTCGCCGTCGCGCAGAGCCTGACGGGCGCCGGCACGAGCTGGCGGGCCGGCGGGCTCATGCTGCAATTCCTGCCGAATGCGCCCGAGCGGCAGAGGCAGGCCGATCTCGATCCGGGCGACGTGCCCCTCGGCGTCACGGTCGAGGCCCCGGCGGAGGACGACGCCTGGACCGAGGCCAAGGTGCTCACCGCGACGATCGAGGACCACGAGCTCGTCGATCCCACCCTCTCGAGCGAGCGCCTGCTCTACCGGCTCTTCCACGAGCGCGGCGTGACGGTGTTCGGCGCGCGGGAGGTTCATCATGCCTGCCGCTGCTCGCAGGAGGGGATCGAGGCCATGCTGCGCCGCTTCAGCCCGCAGGAGCGCGCCGACATGGTGGGAGACAACGGCAGGATCGGCGTCACCTGCGAGTTCTGCTCGACCTATCGCGAGTTCGACCCGAAGGTTTTCGAGGGGTGAGCGCGACCATTCTCGCGCTCGGCGCGACGGGCGGGATCGGCAGCGAGGTGGCTCGCGCCTTCGCGCGGCGTGGGTGGCATGTCCGCGCGCTGCACCGGCAGCCGGACGCCGTGAAGGATCCTTCCGGCTACGAATGGGTCCGCGGCGATGCCATGAACGCGGCCGATGTGGTCGCGGCGGCGGAGGGAGCGCGCTTCATCCTCCACGGCGTCAATCCGCCGAAATATCGCAACTGGCCGGGCCTCGCGCCGGTGATGCTCGGAAGCTCGATCGCCGCGGCCAAGGCGTCGGGCGCGCGAATTCTCTTCCCCGGCTCGATCTACAATTTCCCGCCGGATGGGCCGATGGTTCTCCGCGAGGATACGCCGCAACGCACGGTGACCCGCAAGGGCGCTGTCCGGATCGCGCTCGAGCAGCTGCTCGCCGAGGCGGCGAGGGAGGGCGTGCGCACCCTCGTCCTTCGCGCCGGTGATTTCTTCGGACCCCACGCTGTGGGCAGCTGGTTCAGCCAGGCGCTGGTGACGCCGGGCCGGCCGGTGCGCGCGATCAGCTATCCCGGCCCGCCGGACATCGGGCACGCCTTCGCCTATCTGCCCGATCTCGCCGAGACCTTCGCCCTCCTCGCTGAGCGCGACGCGAAGCTCGCCGCCTTCGAGGTCGTGCATTTTCGGGGGCATTGGCTCGAGCGTGGAATCGAGATGGCCGAGGCAATTCGCGCGGCCGTGGGCGACCCACGCATCCCGATCAGGCCCATGCCCTGGTGGCTCGTCGGACTCGCTTCGCCTGTGGTGCCTTTGATGCGCGAATTGTGGGAAATGCGCTATCTGTGGCGCGTGCCGATGCAGCTCGACAACACGAAGCTGCTTGCCACGCTCGGCACCGAGCCCCACACTCCTCTGGAGGAGGCCGTGCGCGCGTCGCTCGAAGGCCTCGGCTGCCTGCCGGCCGGGTAAAGGGACATCCGAAGGCCGACGTCAGACCAATCAATTGATCCGACGGCGGCGGGCACCCCGGCTCCGCGCGGTCAGGGCGCCTTGCCGAAGGTCTCGTCGAAGGAATAGCCGGCGCCACGCACGGTGCGGATCGGATCCTTCTCGCCGGCGGCCGACAAGGCCTTGCGCAGCCGCCCGACGTGGACATCAACGGTCCGCTCGTCGATCTCGGAGGACAGGCCCCACACGCTGTCGAGCAATTGCGCGCGAGAGAATACCCGGCCGGGCTTGCCCATGAGGTGCTCGAGCAGGCGGAACTCGGTCGGCCCGAGATGGATGTCGCGGCCGCCGCGGTGCACCCGCCAGTTCTGCCGGTCGAGCTCGAGGTCGCCCGCCGCGAGGAGGCCGGAGACGCGGTCCGGCCGGGACCGGCGCAGGAGCGCGCGCACCCGGGCCATCAGCTCGGGGACGGAGAAGGGCTTGACGACATAGTCGTCGGCCCCGATGGAGAGGCCGCGTACGCGCTCGCTCTCCTCTCCGCGCGCGGTGAGGATGATGATCGGCAAGGTCCTCGTCACCTCGCGGGCCCGCAGGCGCCGGCAGATTTCGAGCCCGGAGACGCCGGGCAGCATCCAATCGAGGATGACGAGGTCTGGGATCGTCTCGGCGAGCTTGATCTCGGCCTCGTCGCCGCGCTCGACGCGATCGACGATGAACCCCTCGGCCTCGAGGTTGTAGGACAAGAGCAGGCCGAGCGCAGATTCGTCCTCGACGACGAGAATCCGCGCAGCCGGCGGCGCGGCGGTGGCGACGCGCGCCGCGGTGCCGCGCGGATCGGTCGTTTCGGGAAGTCCGTTCATGAGTGTCAGGCGGCGCTCGTCGGAAGGTCGGACAGGACGGAGCGACCTTTCGGCCGCTCCATCGGCAAGGTTTCTCCGGTCACGAGATAGACGACCGTCTCGGCGATATTGGTCGCATGGTCGCCGATCCGCTCCAGGTTCTTCGAGCAGAACAAAAGATGTGTGCAGAAGGTGATGTTGCGCGGATCTTCCATCATGAAGGTGAGGAGATCGCGAAACACCGAGTCCTCGAGCGAATCGAGGTCGGAATCGAACTGCCAGACCCTGCGCGCCCGCTCGGTGTCGCGTTGGGCATAGGCGTCGAGCACGTCCTTGAGGAGGATCGCGGCGGAATCGTGCATGGAGCGCAGGCCGATGATCGCGCGCGGGACACGGATATCGTTGGCGATCCTGATCGCGCGCTTGGCGATGTTCTTGGCGAGATCGCCGACGCGCTCGAGGTCGCCGGAGATCCGGATGGTCGCGACGATCTCGCGGAGATCCACGGCGACCGGCTGACGCCGCGCGATCGCCAGGATCGCTTTCTCCTCGATCTC
The DNA here is from genome assembly GCA_024304885.1 of Beijerinckiaceae bacterium. Taxonomy (GTDB): domain Bacteria; phylum Pseudomonadota; class Alphaproteobacteria; order Rhizobiales; family Beijerinckiaceae; genus Methylocapsa. Next base: position 48,975 of record JALJOM010000003.1, on the reverse strand, counting down.
GCGCTGGAGCATGTCGAGACGCGGGTCGCGATCAATCGTCGTCTGGGCGAGCTTCGTGTCACAATCGGCGAGCGCGTCCATCGCGTCGGACAGCATCTTCTCGGCGATGCCTCCCATCTCGGCGATCTTCTGGCCGAGCTCCTCGAGCTCCTTGTCGTAGGAATGAACAATATGCTCGGTCATCGCACCCTTCCTCGATTGGCACCCTACCTCGAAGCGACCGTGATCAGCCGAACCGTCCGGTGATATAGTTCTGCGTCTGGGTCTTTTCCGGCGATGTGAATATATGGGAGGTCGGACCGAACTCGACGAGCTCGCCGAGATACATGAAGGCCGTGTATTCCGAGACGCGGGCGGCCTGCTGCATGTTGTGGGTGACGATCGCGATCGTGTATTTCTGCTTCAGCTCGTCGATAAGCTCCTCCACCTTGGCGGTGGAGATCGGGTCGAGCGCCGAGCAGGGCTCGTCGAAGAGGATCACCTCGGGACGGATCGCCACGGTACGGGCGATGCAGAGGCGCTGCTGCTGGCCGCCCGAGAGCGACAGGCCGGAGGCGTTGAGCTTGTCCTTCACCTCGTCCCAGAGCGCGGCGCCGCGGAGAGCGGCCTCGACCCGGTCGTCCATCTCGGACTTGCGCATCTTCTCGTAGAGCCTGATGCCGAACGCGATGTTCTCGTAGATCGACATCGGGAACGGCGTCGGCTTCTGGAACACCATGCCGACGCGCGCGCGGAGCAGGTTGATGTCCTGCTTGGAGCTCAGGATGTTCGTGTCGTCGAGCAAGACCTCGCCTTCGGCCCTCTGCCTCGGGTAGAGATCGTACATCCGATTCATGACCCGCAGCAGGGTCGATTTCCCGCAGCCGGACGGCCCGATGAAGGCCGTGACCTTGTGGGAATAGAGCGGCAGGTCGATGCTCTTCAGAGCGAGAAACTCGCCATAGTAGAAGCGCAGGTTCCGCACCGAGATCTTCTGCGGCAGGCTCGCCGCGAGCGTCCTGGCGCTGGCCGAGCGGGCCGTTGCGGCCGGCCGGCTCGCCACCGTCGCTGCACCCCTCGTCGCGGCGGCCTCCGCGATCGGGGGCGCATTCGCTACGACGGGGTCGCTCGGCGCAGCCCTATGGTCTGCCTCCGTCGGCTCCGCCGTCGCGGTGCTTTGGACCTCGGACGAATCGGCCTCGACACTCGTTCCAACGGCGTCCGGATTTTCCTGGATCATGGTCGGCGCTCGGTTCAGCTGGAGGATTTCTGCGCCCCGAGGACGCGTGCGATGATCGACAAACTGAGCACGGCAGCCGTGATGATCAGTGCACCGGTCCAGGCGAGCTGCTGCCATTCCTTGTAGGGGCTCAGCGCGAACTGGAAGATGACCACGGGAAGGCTCGCCATCGGCGCGTCGAGGTTCGTGCTGTAGAACTGGTTGTTGAGCGCGGTGAAGAGCAAGGGCGCGGTCTCGCCGCTGATGCGGGCGACGGCGAGAAGCACGCCGGTGATGAGGCCCGCTCGTGCAGCGCGATAGGCGACCTTGCCGATGACGTGAGAGCGCGGCAGGCCGAGCGCTGCCGCCGCCTCTCGGAGCGGGTTCGGAACGAGGAGGAGCATGTCCTCCGTCGTGCGAACGACGACCGGGACGACGATGACGCCAAGCGCCACGGCTCCCGCGAGAGCGGAGAAATGTCCCATGCGCGCGACCATCACCTCGTAGATGAAGAGGCCGACGACGATCGAGGGCGCGCTGAGGAGGATGTCGTTGATGAAGCGCACCACGGCAGCGAGCTTGGAGTGGCGGCCGTATTCCGCCATGTAGGTCCCCGCCAGCATGCCGAGCGGCGTGCCGACGACGATGCCGAGGCCGGTCATGACGAGGCTGCCGAGGATCGCGTTGAGGAGCCCGCCCTCGGAGCCGGGCGGCGGGGTCATCTGGGTGAATACGGCCGGTGAGAGGCCCTTCGCGCCATTGTAGATCAGCGTCAGCAGGATCCAGACGAGAAAGGCCAGCCCGAAGCCCGTGGCCACGTAGCACAACCCGAGATAGAAGCCGTTGCGCCCGCGGCGCCGGTCGTAGATCGCCATGGGTCAGGCTGCCTTTTGCTCGAGGCGCATCAGCATGTAGCGGGCGAGCGCGAGGATGACGAAGGTGATGCCGAACAGGATCAAGCCGAGCGCGATCAGGGACGACGTATAGATGTCGCCGACGGCCTCGGTGAACTCGTTGGCGATCGTGGCCGAGATCGTGGTTCCGGGCGCGAGCAGGGAGGCCGAGATCTTGTGCGCGTTGCCGATGACGAAGGTGACCGCCATGGTCTCGCCGAGCGCGCGGCCGAGGCCGAGCATCACGCCGCCGATGACGCCCACCCGCGTATAGGGGATCACGACGGAGCGCACCACCTCCCAGGTGGTGCAGCCGACCCCGTAGGCGGCCTCCTTCAGGACGGAGGGGACGGTATCGAAGACGTCGCGCGAGATCGAGGTGATGAAGGGAAGCACCATGATCGCGAGGATGAAGCTCGCGGTCAGCACGCCGATGCCGTAGGGCGGCCCGGCGAAGAGGGTCGACAGGACGGGCACGTTCGAGAACGTGCCGATCAAGCCGGGCTGCACATATTGCTGGATTAGAGGTGCCAGCACGAACAGGCCCCAGATCCCGTAGATGATCGACGGGATTCCGGCGAGAAGCTCGATCGCGATGCCGATCGGCCGGCGCAGGGGATACGGGCAAAGCTCGGTCAGGAAGATCGCGATGCCGAGGCCGACCGGGACCGCGAGGAGCATCGCGAGGGCGGAGGTGACGACGGTCCCGTAGATCGGCGCGAGCGCGCCGAACTTCTCCGTCACGGGATTCCAGGATTGGGTCGTGAGGAAGTCGAGCCCGAAGGCCCGGAACGCCGGCAGCGAGCCGATGACGAGGGACGCGATGACCCCGCCGAGAAGCACGAGCACCGCGCTCGCCGCCGTCATGGTCAGGAGACGGAAAACCGTGTCCAGGACCTTGAACCGTCTGAGGGTCGCGCGGCGGTCCAGGGCCTCCGTGGAGTCGAGCGCGCCTGTATCGATCGCGAAGTCAGCCACCTTCTTCGTTCCCATGGGTTCGTTCGGCTTGTCGGCGGGTGGCTCGGGATCCCCGCGGCGGCGAGGGCGTCGTCGGCTCGCGGAAGGGAGCGCGAGAAAGGACCGGGCGGACCGGCGCGCGCCGCGTCCGCCCGAGGGGAAATTCGGTCAGTTGACCAGAGGCTTGCCGTCGGCGCCCTTGATCTCGGCCGCCCATGTCTTCTTGATCAGCCCGACCACGTCCTTCGGCAGCGGCACGTAGTCGAGCTCCTCCGCGAGCTTGCCGCCCTTTTCGTAGGCCCAGCCGAAGAAGCGCAGGGCCTCGGCGGCGACGGCCGGGTCTTGCGGCTGCTTGTGGATCAGGATGAAGGTCGCGCCCGCGATCGGCCAGGACTTCGCGCCCGGCTCGTCGGTCAGGATGACATAATAGCTGTCCGACTTTTCCCAGCCGGCGTTCGCGGCCGCGGCCTGGAAGGTCTCCGAGCTCGGGGCGACCGCCTTGCCGTCCTTGTTGACGACCTTCGCATAGGTCATCTTGTTCTGCTTGGCATAGGCATATTCGACGTAGCCGATCGCGCCCTTGGTTTGCGCCGTATTGTTGGCGACGCCTTCATTGCCCTTGGCCCCGATGCCGGCCGGCCATTCGACCGCCGTGCTCGCGCCGACCTTTTCCTTCCATTCCGGGCTCACCTTCGAGAGGTAGTTGGTCCAGAGGAAGGTCGTGCCGGAGCCGTCCGAGCGATGCACGACGACGATCGCGTCCGACGGGAGCTTGGCCTTGGGGTTCAGCTTCTTGATCGCCGGGTCGTCCCAGGTCTTGATCTCACCGAGGAAGATCTTGGCCAGCGTGGGCCCGTCGAGCGTGAGCTCGCCGGACGCGAAACCGGGGAGGTTGATGACCGGCACGACACCGCCGATCACGGTGGGAAACTGCACGAGGCCGTCCTTGGCGAGATCCTCGGGCTTCAGCGGCATGTCGGAGGCGCCGAAGGTCACGGTCTTCGCCTTGATCTGCTTGATGCCGCCGCCCGAGCCGATCGACTGGTAGTTCAGCCCGACGCCGGTGTCCTTCTTGTAGACATCCGCCCATTTGGCATAGATCGGATAGGGGAAGGTCGCGCCCGCGCCCGAGATATCCGCCGCGAGGACGGCCGGGACGGGGGCGAGGCTGATGGCCGCTGCGGCAAGCACCCCGCGCAGGAACGTAAAGCTCATACTGATGCCTCTCGTTGGCTGAAGACGTGACGAGCCGCAGGGACTCGGATTCCAGTGGACGGGCGGGACCGAGGTCCGACGCGCGAACGAGCCGAGAGCTGCATCTCTCCTTCGGCTCGGCCGGTAACCTAGAGGTCCTTCACGAGGGCTGTATGAAATTGAGATGACACTACGATGACAAGGCAGGTCGCGCTCGCATCACGGACAATAGTCTCGAGACTCCCGCCCTGGCTTTCACGTACTTTCGTCGTGGATCTTGCGGAACGTCGGGCGACTTTATCACATGAATAGTTTCGTCAACCGCTCATTATAGCTGCCCCCCTCGCCGAGAGCCCGCGCGAGCTTCGGGATGCCAGAGCTGCTCTCCGATCCGGCGGGCTCGGAATGCAGCTCTACATCCTTGTTTTATCGCAATTTCGCGACGCGAAGTGGAAACCACTTCGCTGGAAATTGCTCTAGCGACCCTCCGGCGGCAGATACACCGTGAAGGTCGAGCCCTCGCCCGGGGTCGACTCGATGGCGAGGCGGCCGCGGTGCCGCGCGACGATATGCTTGACGATCGCGAGGCCGAGTCCGGTGCCGCCCTTGGCGCGGCTCTTCCGGGCATCGACCCGGTAGAACCTCTCGGTCAGGCGCGGGATGTGCTCGGGTGCGATCCCGGGGCCGTGATCGATCACGCTCAGGATACATTGCTCGTCGTCGGCGGCGAGGCGGATCTCGACCGAGGCGGGACGGCCGTCGACGCGATCGCAGGTCCCGTACTTGATCGCGTTCTCGACGAGATTCTCGACCACGCGCAAGAGCTCGTCGCGATCGCCCATGACGAGGACGGCGGGCGGCGCCTCGACCTCGAGAACGACATCGTTGTCGCGGGCAAGCGGCGCCAAGGTGTCGGCGATATGGCGCAGGATCGCGACGAGATCGACCTTCGTCTGGGGCGGCAGGTGGAGGTGCTGCTCGATGCGCGACAGCGAGAGGAGATCGTCGACGAGCCGCGTCATCCTCTGCGCCTGCTCGCGCATGATGCCGAGGAACCTGACCCGCGCATCCGTGTCGTCACGGGCGGGACCCTGGAGCGTCTCGATGAAGCCGAGCAGCGAGGCGAGCGGCGTCCTCAGCTCGTGGCTCGCGTTGGCGACGAAATCGACCCGCATGCGCTCGACCCGGCGCGCCTCGGTCAGGTCGCGCAGCGAAAGCACCAGGCTCGCCTCGCCCTGGACGCCCTGCAGCGGCACCACGTGAATTTCGAAGGACCGCTCGACGGGCACGCGCTCGAGCCAAGTCACCCGCTCCGCGTGGCTCGAGAGACGGGCGCGCTTGACGGCATCGAGCACGTCGGGCGCGCGAAGGCTGCGCACGAGAAGATCGTCCGGCCGCAAGGTCGGAAACAAGGCACGGGCTGGCGCGTTGACGGCGAGGATGCGGTCGGCGGGCCCGACGACGATCACGGCTTCGGGCAAGGCGTCGATCAGCTTGGCGACGATCGACCGGTCGCGCGAATCCCGGTCCTTGGTCAGGGCATCCGGCATGAGCTGGGCTCGTGAAATCGGCCGGTGGATGGGGTGACGGACCACCTGTCCGAGGCGCGTTCTGCCCCGTTTCTAGAGCAATTTCCAGCGAAATGGAGACCACTTCGCATATCGATCTCGATGTTTCGATAGATCGACATCTATGCGAAATTGCGACATGGCAAGGACTTAGAGCAATTTCCAGCGAAACGGACACCGGTTCGCGTCGCGAAATTGCGACATAGCAAGGACGTAGAGCGGGTTTCCGGTTCAGCGGAATCGGAAAGCACCACTATAGTATTGCTCTTTCGCAATTTCGCATAGCGATGTCGCTGTTGCAAAGGATCGCCAGGGAAATGCGAGCCGGCACCCGCTTCGCTGGAAATTGCTCGCGACGCGCGGACACCGGACATCTCGTGAGGAGAGCGACATGACGAGCACGCCGACCCGAAGCGGCTTCGAGGCAGTGTCGCTTATGCCCGCCGCCGGGGATCCGCGGCTCCGGTTCGACGCCGACGAGCTGCCCGCGGAGATCGCGGACGCCGCGTTCGGCTCGGGCCATTTTCCCTACGACCAGAAGCTCTCGGAGAAAGCCTACGAGACGGAGCTGCGCAAGCTCCAGGTCGAGCTCGTCAAGATGCAGGATTGGATCAAGCGCGAGGGGGAACGGCTCGTCGTCGTCTACGAAGGCCGCGACGCCGCGGGAAAAGGCGGCGTGATCCAGCGGATGACGGAGCATCTGAACCCGCGTTATGCCCGGATCGTCGCCCTGCCGCGCCCGACCGAGACCGAGGTCGGCCAATGGTACTTCCAGCGCTATGTCGCGCATCTGCCGCCCCGCGGGGAAATGGCGATCTTCGACCGCTCCTGGTACAACCGGGCCGCGGTCGAGCCGATCTTCGGGTTCTGCACGCCGCAGGAGACCGCGGTCTTCCTCCGCGAGGCGCCGATCCTCGAAGCCATGCTCGCGCGCGACGGCATAAGGATCGTGAAGTTCTTCCTCTCGATCGGCCGCGAGATGCAGATCGCGAGGCTCCACGCGCGCTGGCACGACCCGCTGCGGCGCTGGAAGCTCTCCGACATCGACTTCGCGGCGATCGACAAGTGGGACGCATACTCGGCGCATTTCGAGGCGATGCTGGTCGCGACCGACAACGCCGCCGCGCCCTGGACCGTGGCGCTCGCCAACGACAAGCGGCGCGTCAGACTCGAGACGATCCGGCATCTTCTCGGCGTCGTCCCCTATGCCCACAAGGACCCGGAGGCGCTCGGGCGGCCGGACCCCGCGCTCATCCTCTCGGCGGCAACCTTCCTCGGCACCGGCGGCGAAACGGAGGGGTGAAACCGCCACGAGGCATCATGCCCGGTCGTCGTTGCGACGCATCTCCTCCCGCAAGCTCCTCCACCGCCGGAAAGCCTCGGGACCGCCGAGCAGAGCGAGCGCGAGGATGAAGGGAATGAGGTAGTAGATCACCCGGAACAGGACGAGCGAGGCGAGCAGCGATTCCTGCGACGCGATCGGCACGGCCTTCAGCATGGCCGCCTCGAACACGCCGATCCCGCCCGGCGCATTGCTGGCGACGCCGAGGATGCAGGCGAAGGCATAGGTCGCGGTGAAGGCGAAGTAATCGATCTCGGCATGGTTCGGCAGCAGCATGTAGAGCGTGCCGGCGGCGGCGCCCTGATCGATGATGCCGAGCCCGACTTGGCCGAGCGTCAGGGCGAGCCCGGGCAGCTCCAGGCGAAAGCCGTGAATGCGGACATGCCGGCGGCGGATGGTCACCCACACCATGTAGGCGACGATCGCGCCGAGGACCACGAGCCCGATCAGCATGTTCAGGATCGGGTGGAGGTGGTTGACCTCGCTGATCGCGTGGGCGCGGAACAGGAGCCCCGCGCCGATCACGAAGATCAGGCCGAACCAGAAGGTGACCCCGGCGATGATCGTGAGGCTCGCGACCTTGGTCGCCGTTAGGCCGAACCGAGAGTAGATCCAGAGCCGCACGGTCGCGGCCGTGATCAGCGGGAAGCCCAAGGTGAACGAGATCGCATAGCTCGTGAAGGAGGCGAGCGCGGTCGTGCGGTAGGGAACGCGGAGCTGGAGCTGGTGCAGGGCCAGGCCGTCGTAGCCGGTGAGCGCCAGGAACGAGACCGCGGTCAGGACCAAGGCCGCGACGATCTGGCTGAAGCTCGTGGCCGCGATCGCCTTGCCGAGATCGGCAAAGCTGACGCCCGAGATCGTATGCGCGAGGATATAGATCGAGAAGGCGGCGATCGCCAGGCTGAACCCGCCCGCAATCCATCGCCCGAGCGAATGGCGGCGCGCCACGGCCTCGAAATCCTCGCGGATCGTCTTGCGATTGATCCCCACGGCCCGGGCGAAGCGTATGATATGACGGCGAGGAAACCCTCTCGCCCAGGCGGGGCCGTTCGGCTCCCGCGGCGCCTCGTCCTGAACTTGTCCTTGATCCAATGCTCGATCCCTGGGCTCGAACCGCGGGGGCGGCGTCTCGGTTCGTCATCGGCACGGAGGGCGCGATGGTCGGCGGGTTATGCGGCGCTATCACGACGCTCGCAAGACAGCGGCATGACGCTCCACCAACGCTCGGAGCGCCCCGGGGGTGGCGCGCTTGCGCCGCCTCGTCGCGTCATCGTGATCGGCGAGCCGGCTCGCACCCTTCGATGAATCGTGGCATCTTGTAAAGCATACGCCATGATGACAGTCGGCGGACGCGAGTAGAGTGCGGACTCCCGAGCCGATCCGATCGAGCGGAAGCGGCGGCAGCGCGCGGTCATAGGCGAAGCCATTCAGGAGTGCCCGATGCGAAGATTTCTCCTCGTCGTCCTCGCATCACTGGCCTTCGCCGGCTTTGGGGCCTCGGCCGCGGAACCGCGCTACGAGAATCCCGATCTTTCGAGCGATGCCGTTCGGCTCACGGCGGAGGCCCGCAAGACCGCCGCCGGCTTTTCGGGGCAGACCCCCGCTCAGCTCCGCGCCGCTGCCCAAGCCGCGCTCGCCCGCAAGGACCACGGTGCCGCGCTCGCCGCGCTCGCCGCGAGCGCCGGCAAGGCGCCCGAGGATCCGGCCGCCTGGCTCGCCTATTCGCGCGCCGCGCTGGCGCAAGGAGACGACGAGAGCAAGCGGATCGCCACGACCGCGGCCTTTCTCGCCTACCAGCGCGCGAAGACGGACCCCGACAGAGCGACCGCGCTCGCGGCTCTGGCGGACTCCTTCGGGCAACGGGAGCTGTGGCGCCCCGCGCTCGCCGCCTATCGCGCGAGCCTCGCCCTCGTCGATGCCGCGCCGGTCCGCAAGGTCTACGAATCCTTGCGGGAAAGCCACGGCCTCCGCATCCTCGACTACAAGGTGGACAACGAATCCGCCGCGCCCCGCGCCTGCTTCGAATTTTCCGAGCCGCTCGCGCGCGGCAAGACCGATTTTTCGCCCTATGTCGCGATCTCGGGCCAGGCCAACGGGGCGATTTCGACCGAGGAGCAGCAGCTCTGCGTCGAGGGCCTGAAGCACGGCGAGCATTACGCGATCGTGCTGCGCCCGGCGTTGCCTTCGGCCGACGGCGAGACTCTCGGCAAGGCGGCGGACTACGAAATCTATGTGCGGGACCGCTCGCCGCAGGTGCGCTTCACCGGCCGCAACTATGTGCTGCCCCGGACCGGGCAGGAGGGCATTCCCGTCGTCTCCGTCAATGCGCAGAAGATCGACGTCGAGATCCTCCGGATCGGCGACCGCAACCTTTTACCGACGCTGCGCTCCGAGGATTTCCTGAGCCAGCTCTATCCTTATCGCCTGCGCCAATATGTCGAGGGCGAGGGCACGAAAATCTGGTCGGGGACGCTCGACGTCGCCTCCGAGCTCAACAAGGAGGTCACCACGGCCTTCCCGGTCCTCGAGGCGGTCGGCAAGCTCGAGCCCGGCATCTATGTCATGGCCGCGAGCCCTTCGACCGGCGCCCCGGCCGCCGCCGCGGGCGACGAGGAGGACTATTCCTACGACGCCAAGGCGACCCAATGGTTCATCGTCTCGGACCTCGGGCTCACCGCCTTCAGCGGCAAGGACGGGATCCATGTCTTCGTGCGCTCGCTCGCGAGCGCCAAGCCCGCGGCCGCGAGCGTCCGTCTCGTCGCCCGCAACAACGAGGTTCTCGCCACCAAGCCGGCCGACGCCTCGGGCCATGTCCAGTTCGATCCCGGCCTCTCGCGCGGCACCGGCGGCCTCGCCCCGGGACTCCTCGTGGCCGAGGACGGCAAGGGCGATTACGGCTTCCTCGATCTCGGCCAGGCCGCCTTCGATCTAGCCGATCGCGGGGTCGCGGGACGCGAGCCGGCGAAGGCGCTCGACGCGCTCGTTTTCGCCGAGCGCGGCGTCTATCGGTCGGGTGAAACGGTCTTTCTCACCGCGCTCCTGCGTGACGGACGCGGCCTCGCGCGCGAGGGCTTGCCGCTCACGCTCGTCGTGAAGCGCCCCGACGGGGTCGAGTACAAGCGTGTGCAGGTCGCCGACGAGGGCCAGGGCGGACGGGCCTATGCCCTGCCGCTGCTCTCCGGCGTCTCGCCCGGCACCTGGCGGGTCGAGGCCTTCGTCGATCCCAAGGCAGAGGCGGTCGGGAGCACGAGCTTCCTCGTCGAGGATTATGTGCCGGAGCGACTCGAGCTGACGCTCGAGGCTCTGGCGCCGGCCGCTCGCGCCGGCCAGCCGCTCGAGATCTCGGCCCTCGCACGCTACCTCTACGGCGCGCCCGGCGCGGATCTCGAGATCACGGGCAATGTCGAGGTCCAGAAGGCGGAGGACACGAGCCTTCCCGCGCTCGAGGGCTACGAGGCCGGTCTCGCCGACGAGGAATTCGAGACGGTCGCGACGGAGCTCGAGGAGACCTGGACGACGGATGCGAAGGGCAAGGCCAAGCTCGCCGTGCCGATCCCCGACGTGACGGCGCCGCATCTTCTCGAAGCCAGGATCATCCTGCGCGCCGGCGAGCCGGGGGGACGCGCGGTCGAGCGCAGCCTCGCCCTTCCGCTCCTGCCGAAGGCCCCGGTCATCGGCGTGAAGAAGACCTTCGGGCAATTGACCGACGGCGCGGCGGCGACCTTCGACGTGATCGCGGTCGGGCCCGCCGGAAAGCGCCTCGCGCGCAAGGGCGTGACCTGGTCGCTCTACAAGGTCGAGAGCGACTACCAATGGTATCGCGCCGACGGACGCTGGTCCTTCGAGCGGGTCAAGTCCTCGAAACGGGTCGCGACCGGCAAGGTCGATCTCTCGGCCGAGGCGCCCGCGAAGATTTCCGCGATCGTCGGTCTCGGCAGCTATCGACTCGACGTCGCGAGCGAGACCGCGGGCGACATGCCGACGAGCGTGACCTTCGAGAGCGGCTGGTCGGGCACCGCGAGCGCCGAGACGCCCGATCTGCTCGAGGTCGGGCTCGACAAGAAGGCCTATGCGGCGGGCGACACGATGCGGCTTCGCATCAATTCGCGCTTTGCCGGCACCGCGACGCTCGCGATCCTCGGCGACACCTTGGCCGAGGTGACCCTTCTAGACCTGAAGGAAGGCGAGACGACGAAGACGCTCACCGTTTCGCGCGACTGGGGCACGAGCGCCTATGTCGTCGTGCTCGCGCATCGCCCGCTCGATTCTGCGGCGCGGCGGATGCCCGGCCGCGCGATCGGCCTGTCCTGGTTCTCGATCGACGCAGACGCCCACAAGCTCGAGGTCGCGCTGCCGGTCCCCGAGAAGGCGCGCCCGCGCCGGCCGCTTGCGGTCCCGGTCGAGATCAAGGGCGTCGGCTCGGGCGAGGAGGCCCGCGTAGTGGTGGCCGCGGTCGATGTCGGGATCCTCAACCTCACCGATTACGAATGGCCGGACCCGGCGAGCTATTTCTTCGGCCAGCGTCTCCTCTCCGCGGAGATCCGCGACCTCTATGGATTCCTGATCGACGGGATGCAGGGCACGCGCGGCGCGATCCGCTCGGGTGGGGACGAGGGCGCCAGCATCGGCGCGGAGAAGCCGACGCAGGAGCCGCTCGCGCTCTTTTCCGGGATCGTGAAGGTCGGCAGCGACGGCAAGGCCAAGGTCTCGTTCGACCTGCCGGCCTTCAACGGCACGATCCGGGTCATGGCGCTCGCCTGGGGCAAGACCCGGGCCGGCGCCGCGACGAAGGACGTGATCGTCCGTGATCGCATCGTCGTGCAGGCGACCGCGCCGCGCTTCCTCTCTGTGGGCGACCAATCGCGCTTCCATGTCCAGATCGACAATGTCGAAGGCCCGGCCGGGGACTATACCCTCGATATCGACGTGAAAGGGGGCCTCGCCGTCGCGCCGGACGCCTTGCACCGCAAGGTGAAGCTCGAGGCCAAGGCCCGCAAGGCACTCACGATTCCCGTCTCTGCCAAAGGGATCGGGCGCGCCGAGGTCGCGCTGAAGCTCAGCGGTCAGGGTCTCGCCTTGGACCAGACCCTCGCGCTCGACGTCGCGCCCGCGACGCTCGATCTCTATCGACGCAGCGTACGCAGCCTCGAGCCAGGCGGGAGCCTCGTCGTCTCGAAGGACCTCCTCGCCGATTTCGTCGCCGGCACCGGCGCCGTCTCGGTCGCGCTGTCGCCGATCCCCGGCGTCGATGTCCCCGCGCTCCTCCAGGCGCTCGACCGCTACCCCTATGGCTGCACCGAGCAGGTCGTCAGCCGCGCCCTGCCGCTCCTTTATGTCAACAAGCTCGCGACGGTCGCACATCTCGGGATCGATCCCGATACGGACGAGCGTGTGCGCGGCGCGATCGAGCGCGTCCTCTCGCGCCAGGATTCGAGCGGCGCCTTCGGGCTCTGGTCGGCCTCCGACGCCGAGGACATGTGGCTCCATTCCTATGCGACGGACTTCCTGACCCGCGCGCGCGAGGCGAATTTCGCCGTGCCGCAGAAGGCCATGGACCAAGCCCTCGAAAGGCTTCGCAACCTCGTCGCCAACAGCTCCGAGATCGGCGCCGGCCAGGGTCCCGCCGTCGCCTATGGCGCTTATGTGCTCGCGCGCAACGGCCGCCCCGTCATGGGCGATCTGCGCTATCTCGCCGACACCAAGATCGAAAGGCTCGAGAGCCCGCTCTCGCGCGCGCATCTCGCCGCGGCGCTCGCCCTTCTCGGCGACCGCACCCGCGCCGCGACGGTCTTCGGCAAGGCCGCGGAGCGCCTCGCCACGATCGGCAATCCGCTCTATTCCCAAGCCGACTACGGCTCGCGGCTGCGTGACGGCGCGGCCCTCGTCGCGCTCGGGGTCGAGACCGATATGGCGAATGCCGAGATCCAGCGCGCGGTGAGAATCGTCGAGGACGCGCGGGCCAAGACGAGCCTTACCACGACGCAGGAAAACGCCTTCCTGACGCTCGCGGCCGAGGCGCTCGCGGGCTCGACCGAGACAGCTTCCGTTACGATCGACGGCACGCCCCACAAGGGCGCGCTCTATCGGAGCTGGACCGCGAAGGCGCTCGACGCCGGCACGGCCAAGATCGAGAACAAAGGCAAGGCACCCGTCAAGGTCGTGCTCGGGACCTCCGGCAGCCCTCTGCAGCCCGAGCCCGCGGCCGAGCAGGGCTACAAGGTCGAGCGCGCCTATTACTCCCTCTCGGGCGAGCCGGTCGCGCCTGGTGCGCTGAAGCAGAACGATCGCGTCGTCGTCGCCCTCACCATCACGGAATTGGAGGCGGCTGCCGCGCGGCTCCTCCTCGTCGATCGCCTGCCGGCGGGGCTCGAGATCGACAATCCGGCGCTCTACGAGGGCGGCTCGACGGAAGGCTTGGGCTTCCTGGAATCGCAAGTCGAGCCCGCGCATACGGAGTACCGCGACGATCGCTTCGTCGCGGCCTTCAACCGCAATGGCGCCGACAAGGCGACCTTCAGCGTCGCCTATATCGCGCGGGCCGTCACCCCCGGTCGCTACATGCTGCCGGCGGCGACGGTGGAAGACATGTATCGCCCCGAGCGCTTCGGCCGCACCGGCTTCGGCTCGCTCGACATCGCCGAGCGGAAATAGCAACGCGGGCGCCTCCCCTTCCCGAGGGGCGCAATCCCTCCCCTTGTCGAAGGGGAGGGTGGCCCGAAGGGTCGGGTGGGGTGGGGATATCCTTCCCCTGCAAGGGGAAAGGTGGTCGCGAAGCGACCGGATGGGGTGGGGACGACTCGATGGCCCGAGACCGCCGGTATCTGGCACTCGCTCTCGCGATCGCCGGCCTCGGGCTCGCGGTTCCCGTCGCCGCGAGCCGGATCGCGGGAGCGCTCGGCGCGCTCGACCTTTCCGCGACGAAGGAAACCTCGGTCGTCGTGCTCGATCGAAACGAGGTTCTCTTACGCGCCTTCACGACGCGTGTGGGGCGCTGGCGCCTCCCGGTCACGGCCGCCGACGTCGATCCGCGCTTTTTGCGCATGCTGATCGCCTATGAGGATAGGCGCTTCTATGCGCATCACGGCGTCGATCCTCTCTCGCTCGGCCGGGCCGCGCTGCAATTCGCCTCCGAGCGTCGCATCGTCTCGGGCGGCTCGACTCTCTCCATGCAGGTCGCCCGCCTGGCCGAACCTCGCGAGCATCGTTCGCTCTCGGCGAAGCTCGCGCAGATGGGGCGCGCCGTCCTGCTCGAGCGAAAGCTCGGCAAGGCCGGCGTGCTCGATCTCTATCTCCGGCTCGCCCCCTATGGCGGCAATCTCGAAGGGATCAGGGCGGCGACCTTCGCCTATTTCGGCAAGGAGCCGAAGCGGCTCTCGATCGCCGAGGCCGCGCTTCTCGTCGCCTTGCCGCAATCGCCCGAGGCGCGTCGGCCCGATCTTCATCCGGCGGCCGCCCGGCGTGCGCGCGACAAGGTGCTCGACCGCGTGGCGGCGGCGGACATCATCACATCGGCAGAGCGCGACGCGGCGAAGCGCGAGCCGGTCCCGACCGGACGGCGCCCCTTCCCGCTTCTCGCTCCCCACGCGAGCGAGGCGGCGCTCCGCCGTGTGCCGGATGCCGGCATACATCGCCTGACGCTCGACGCGGCGCTGCAAGCCTCCCTCGAAAACCTCGCCCGCGACGCGGCGGCGCGGCTCGGGGAAAAGCTGTCGGCGGCGATCCTCGTCCTCGACAACGAGACCGGCGAGATCCGCGCCCATGTCGGTGCCGCGGACTATCTGTCCGAGGTGCGGGCCGGCGCGCTCGACATGACGGAAGCCGTCCGCTCGCCGGGCTCGGCGCTGAAGCCCTTCGTCTATGCGCAGGCCTTCGAGAGCGGCGTTGCCCATCCCGAGACGCTTCTCGACGACCGAAGGACCCGCTACGGCGCCTATGCGCCGGAAAACTTCGACCGCGGCTTCGAAGGCACGGTCACCGCGCGCCGCGCCTTGCAGGCCTCGCTGAACCTGCCCGCGGTCGCGCTTCTTTCCGAGATCGGCCCCGCGCATTTCCTGGCTAGGCTCGCCAATGCCGGGGTTCGTCTCGCCCTGCCCGACGAATCGGCGCCCGGCCTCGCGGTCGGCCTCGGCGGCGCCGGCATCTCCTTGCGCGATCTCGCCGCCCTCTACGCCGGCCTGGCGCGGGGCGGAGCCATGCCGGCGCTCGTCGAGACGAGGGATACCGGCTCCCCACCCTTGAACGCCCGCCGCCTCTGCGAGCCTGTCGCCTGCTGGTATGTCGCCGATATCCTGCGCGGTACGCCGCCGCCCCTGAACGCGCCCGCGGGCCGCATCGCCTTCAAGACCGGCACGTCCTACGGCTATCGCGACGCCTTCGCGGTCGGCTTCGACAAGGTCCATACGGTCGCGGTCTGGCTCGGCCGGCCCGACAATGGCGCGGTGCCGGGCCTCGTCGCGCGCCAGGCCGCGGCACCCGTCCTGTTCGACACTTTCGCGCGACTCGGCCCGGCCGGCGGCTTTCCCGAGCCGCCGCAAGGTCGCCTCGTGAGCCGCACCGCGACCCTTCCACCGCCGCTTCGCCATTTGCGCAAGGACACGCCGAAAACCTTTGCCGCCGCGATCGTCGCGCCCTTGAAGATCGCCTTTCCGCCAAACGGCGCGCGGATCGACCTCGGGCTGACCGAACGGGCCGAAGCCGCCGCGCCGCTCGCGCTGAAGGCGGAAGGCGGGGTGCCGCCCTTGACGTGGATCGTCAACGGCGAGCCCGTCGGCATGCCCGAGCTGCGTCGCCAGGCATCCTTCGTGCCAGATGGCGCGGGCTTCACCAGGGTCTCGGTGATCGATGCGCAGGGCAAGACCGACAGCGTGGTCGTGCGGCTCGAATGAAAAGCGCCGTCCTCGGCGCCGGCACAGTCATCGCTCACCCTACGGCGAGTCTCGGTCTGCCGAGAGGCGGCTCGGGTCAGCGGCGCGCCGGGCGGACGGGCGGCGTCGGAGCCGCTTTCGTCTCCGCTTTCTTGGCGCGCGAGGGCGCGGCCGGCACGGATTTCTCCTGCGTGTCGCCCTTGCCGATGGTCGCCACGACCGGCTGTCGCGGGACGGATTTGTGCGCCCGTCCCTGCCGGATGGGCTTTCGCTGTCCCTTCATGGGCAGCGCGGCATGGTCCGGAGCGAGCGGCGAGCCTTCCGCCTGGAGCGGGGACCGCCCGGTCGCGGCATAGGCTTGCACCGTTTCCGGCGGTCCCTCGGTGCCGATCGGCGAATGGGCCGGACGCGCGCGCGCGATCAGGCCGGAATAGCCTTCTGGCGCGCCGACATAGACCGGAACGGGATCATAGGCGAGCTGAGGCACGAGCGCGATGCGCGACGCCATAGGTGCGCCGGATGCGAGCGCGGTCGCGGCATAGGACGAGCCGTCGGTCGCGCCGCCCGCGGCGAGCAAGGGGCCGGAAAGGCGATCGTTCTCGGCGGCGAAGGCCGCGATCGCGGCCGCCGGCTTGCGGCAAATCGCGGGCCGCATATCCGGCGGTGTGCCGCCGGCCGGCGCAGGGAGCGCCGTGACATGGACGGAGGGACGGTCGATCCCGGCAAAGGCGCGGTCGAGGAGCAGAGCGGTCCTGACCGTACGCAGCTCGACCTTGGGCGCACCCAGTACCACCGCGATCACCTTGCGCCCGTCCCTGGTCGCGCTGGCGACGAGGTTGAACCCGGCGGGACAGGTGAAGCCCGTCTTCATCCCGTCGGCGCCCGGGTAGCGTCCGAGCATATGGTTGTGATTCTTGATGATATCGTCGCCGAGGCGGAGCGCCTCGATCGAGAAGAGGCCGGCATATTCCGGGAATCGGAGGGTGAGCGCCTGCGCGAGCAGGGCCATGTCGCGCGCGGACGACACGTGCCGCGGGTCGTGCAGGCCGTTCGGGGTGACGAAATGCGATTGGCTCATGCCGAGGCGCGCTGCGGCCGCGTTCATGTCCTGCGCGAAGGCCTCGACCGAGCCCGAGATCCCTTCCGCGACCGTGACGGCGATGTCGTTCGCCGACTTCACCATGAGCATCTTCAACGCATTCTCGAGCGTGACCAAGGTGCCCGGCTTGAACCCCATCTTCGAGGGCGGCGCCGCGACCGCCCGCGCCGAGACGGCGAGAGGGGTATCGAGCGAGATCTTGCGGGCACGCACGGCGTCGAGCGCGACATAGGCCGTCATCAGCTTGGTCAGCGAGGCGGGATACCAGGGCAGCGTCGCCTCGCTCGCGTAGAGCACGCCGCCGCTCTGCGCGTCGATCACCAGGGCGGGCGCGGCGTTGCCTCGCGTCGCGCCGAGGTACGCGCCGGCGACGAGGGCCGTGACGAGGAGAGCGTGGAGACGTGGCCAGGGCCGCGCCCACTGCCGCCGATCCGGCGCAGCGCAGCGCAACCGAAACAGGTCTCGGATGCCGCTTGCGGTCTCCATGCTGTGCACCCTCGTGAAAATTGACGTCACCAGCGACTCACGAAATCGTGTCGCAAAAAAGTCCGGCCCCGTTTTCGCGGGGATCCGACGGAGGGATTCACTATCCGCCTTGCGCGTGGCTCGCCGCGCCACGGCGCTCGCTGTCGAGATGCGCCATGAGCGCCTCGGCATAGCGGGCTCCGCCGACCGCCTCGGCCGGAACCGCCTCGGCCAGGGCGGCGAGATCGGCCTCGGAGAGCGCGAGGTCGAGCGCGCCGAGAGATTCCTCCAGGCGATCGCGACGGCGCGCCCCGACGAGGGGGATAATGTCCGTCCCTCGAGCGAGGACCCAGGCGATCGCGACCTGCGCGACCGAGGCGCCGAACCCGTCCGCGATCGACCGGAGCCGTTCGACGAGCGCGAGGTTTCGCGCGAGATTCTCGCCCGTGAAGCGCGGGCTCGACCCGCGAAAGTCCCTTTCCCCCTCGCGCGCTGAGGACCAGTGCCCGCTGATGAGGCCGCGCGACAAGACGCCATAGGCCGTGATCGCGATCCCGAGCTCGCGGCAGGTCGGCAGGATCTCGGCCTCGATCCCGCGCGAGATGAGCGAATATTCGATCTGGAGGTCGGCGATAGGATGGACGGAGTGCGCCCGGCGGATCGTCTCCGGGCCGACCTCCGAGAGGCCGATGAAGCGGACATGCCCGGCCTCGATCAAGTCGGCGATGGCGCCGATCGTGTCCTCGATCGGGACCGCGGGGTCTAGCCGCGCCGGCCGCAAGATATCGATGTGATCGCGGCCGAGCCGACGCAGGGAGTAGGCCGCGAAATTCTTCACCGCGGCCGGGCGGCAGTCCATGCCGAGCCAGGCCCCGTCGGGATCGCGCAACGCGCCGAACTTGACGCTGACGCTGACGGAGCCGGGATCGCGGCCGGCAAGGGCCTCGCGGAGCAAGAGCTCGTTGTGGCCCATGCCGTAGAAATCACCCGTGTCGAGCAGGGTGACGCCGGCATCGAGCGCCGCTCGAAGCGTTGCGAGGCTCTCGGCGCGGTCGGCCGGACCGTAGAGGTCCGACATGCCCATGCAGCCGAGGCCGATCGCCGAGACCTCCGGCCCGTTACGGCCGAGCTTGCGATGCAGCATCGCCCGCGACCCCTGGCTTTTGTAATGCTATCGCGATTTCGCACTTCGCTGGCGATGTTTCGCAACAGCGACATCGCGACGCGAACCGGTGTCCACTTCGCTGAAAATTGCTCAGAGATGTCCCATCTCGAAGTCCTCGCAGGAGCGGCCGAACTGGGACAGCCCCTCCTCGAGATAATCTGCGAGCAGCGGGATGCCGAGGAGATAGGAGGCCGTGCGCTGATTGTGGGCCCTTGTCGCCTCGCTGCGCAGTTCGTCCCACTCGTCGATCGAGCCGTCGCCGCGGCCGAGCCAGGCGAGCGCGACGAGATCGATCTGCTCGTCCTCGTTCATCGCGGAGATGGCCGCCCTGAGCTCGTAGCCTACGGGATCGTCACCGTGATCCTCGAGGACGGATACCATCGCATCGTCGGACGCATTGGAGGAATCCCCCGGATCCGTCACCGCGGCCTTGACGTCGAATTCGCGCGCCTTGACGATGACATAGCAAACCTTGTCGGTCGAGATCGACAGGGGCGGCGGTTCCTTCGTCGATGAAGCGTTCTTCATGATGCACCTCGGGCTGCCGATTGGAGCGATTTCCAGCGAAGTGGTCGCCGGTTCGCTGGAAATCGCTCCAGTGGCTCTGCTCACGCGGCAGAATGAGAACCGTCTCGTGCCCGCGCCTTGCGCTGCATCAAGGCGATACGAGAGAATTATAGCCTTACGGCTTGCCGCATGCTCGCTTTCTTTCGCCTGGCGTCATGGCAAGCCGGAAAGCGCGAGGCTGCGCTTCCAGAGCTCGGCCGCGACGCGATCGTCCTGCGCCGCGCGCGACGGGCTGAGCGGTCGCTTCATGTAGAAATATCTTCCTGATTCTTTCGCGACATGCGGCGAGGAGGCGAGATGGACGATGGTCTTCGCCCCTTCCTCCGGCGCGATGGCGAGGAGCTTGGCGAGGCCCGCGAAGCGCGAGATGAGCCCGCCCGCCTCGTCGCCGAACCGCGTCGCCACGAAGCCCGGATGCAAGCAATTCACCGTGATCCGCGAACCCTCGAGACGGCGGGCGAGCTCGCGCGTGAACAGGATATTGCAGAGCTTCGAGCGCGAATAGGCCTTCATCGCGCCATAGGCTTTCGAGCATTGCAGGTCGTCGAGATCGAGCGTCGCGTTCTGATGCGCTCCCGAGGCCACGTTGACGATGCGGGCCTCCCCTGCCGCCTCGAGCCGATCGCGCAGGAGCAGGGTCAAGACGAAATAGGCCATGTGATTGAGCGCGAAGGTCTTCTCGAGCCCGTCCTCGGTCAGGGTCCGATGCGCGAAGATCGCGCCGGCATTGTTGACGAGGACATCGATCTGCGGCAGGGCGTTCGCGATCTCGGCACCGACCCGCTTCATCTCCGAGAGCCGGCTGAGATCGGCGAGACAGGCCGAATGCGCCTGCCCGGGTCTCGCAGCGCGAAGCCGGTCGAGCGTCGCGGCCGACCGCGCCTCGTCGCGCGCGACGAGCACGATCCGCGCCCCCATCTCGGCAAGACGCAGCGCCGCCACCTGCCCGATCCCGGACGTGGCGCCAGTGATCACGATCGTCTTTCCAAGCATGGCCGCGGCCTCCCCGTGTCAATGGGCGCTCTCGAGGAGGGCGAGCAGCCCCTGGAGCAAGGCGGTCGGGGTCGGCGGGCAGCCCGCGATATGGAGATCGACGGGGATCACCTCCGCGACGCCGCCCACGCAAGCATAGCTGCCGGAAAAGCAGCCGCCGTCACGAGCGCAATCACCCGCGGCGATCACCCATTTCGGCGCCGGCACCGCTTGATAGGTGCGCCAGAGCGCGTCGCGCATGTTGCGGGTGACGGGCCCGGTCACGAGCAGCACGTCGGCATGGCGCGGCGAGGCGACGAAGCGCAGCCCGAAGCGCTCGAGGTCATAATAGGCATTGCCGAGGGCGTGAATCTCGAGCTCGCAGCCGTTGCAGGACCCGGCATCGACCTCGCGGATCGCGAGGCTTCGCCCGAGCCTGTTCCGCGCAGAGCGGCCGAGCGCCTCGGCGAGCTCGGCCGCGGCCGTGGCGTCGGTCGCGGGGTGGCGTTCCGTCAAGGGACCACGGAGTAGGCTTTGGAGCAGGATGTTGCGCATGGGGCAGCCTACAAATCATGGCCCGAATAGGAGCAGTTGAAGGACTTGTTGCAAAGCGGGAAGTCGGCGACGATGTTGCTCTCGATCGCGGCCTCGAGCACCGGCCATTGGAACCAGGACGGGTCGCGCAGGTGGCAGCGCTCGACATGGGCGTGCCGATCGAGGCGGACGGAGGCGAGCACGTCGCCGCGGAACCCTTCGACGATCGCGAGGCCCTCGCAGGTTTTTCCGGTCGCAACACAGGGAACCGATAGGGCGCCGTGACGCGGCAGGCGCTCGAGGATTTGATGCACGAGCGAGAGGCTCTGCTCCACCTCCCGGATCCGGATCCAGACCCGCGCATTGACATCGCCTTCGTCGAGAACGGGAACCTCGAAGGAGAGCTCGCCGTAGGGCGGATAGGCGAGCGTGCGGCGCGCATCGAAGCTTCGATCCGAGGCGCGCCCGACATAGCCGCCGCAACCGAATTGACTCGCGAGCGCCGGCGCGACGATGCCGGTGCCCACCGTGCGGTCCTGCAGCGAGGCCGTGTTGTCGTAGAGCTCGACCAGGCGGGGAAAGGTCTTCTCGGTCGCCGAGAGGAAATCTTCCAGCTGCGCGAAGCCGGCAAGGGTCGGCTCGACGGCGACTCCACCCGGCACCACACGATCCATCATGAGCCTGTGGCCGAGCAACGCATCGGAAGCGCGCAGCACATTCTCACGCAAGACCCCGCAATGGGCGTGCATGAGCGCGAAGGCCGCGTCGTTGCAGATGGCGCCGATGTCGCCGAAATGGTTGGCGAGGCGCTCGAGCTCTGCCATCAGGGCGCGAAGCCACACCGCCCGGGGAGGCACGTCGATGCCGAGCGCGGCCTCGACGGCGCGGGCGAAGGCGAGGCTCGTTGCGACGGTGCTGTCCCCCGAGGTCCGCGCCGCGAGCCGGGCCGCCCGCTCGATCGGCGCATCCTGCATGAGCCATTCGATCCCCTTGTGGGTATAGCCGAGGCGCTCCTCGAGCCGCACCACCGCCTCGCCGTTGGCGGTGAAGCGGAAATGCCCGGGCTCGATGATGCCGGCATGGACCGGTCCCACCGGGATCTGGTGGAGGCCGTCGCCCTCGGCGGTGAGGAACCGTGTGGGGGCGCGCTCGCTCGGCCGTTGCGGTCGTGGTGCGAGCGGGCTCTCGACGTCCCAGCGCCCGTGGTCGAGCCAGGGGCGCGGATCGGGCAGACCGTCGGGCTCGAGGCCGAACAGATCCCGGATCGCCCGCTCGAGCCTGATCGCCGGCGGATGGACCTTGCCGACCGAGGGAAACCGCCCGTGCGGGCACTGGCGTGTCACGACGACGACGCTCGGCTCGGACTCGTCGAGGACCGCCATGTGAACGGCGGCGATGTCGCCCCAGAGGCCGAGGAGCGTCAGCTCGCTGGCGCCGATCCGTGAGGCGACGCTCCGCCACAGATCGTCGTCCACCACGACGCGCGGTACCGGCTTGTGCGCCTCGACCACACGCCCGGCGCCGAGGGACTCGAGCAAAACCGACATCCGACGCCCTCTACATTCTTGTCTTGTCGCATTTTCGCATCGATGTCGATCTATCGAAACATCGAGATCGATATGCGAACCGGTGCCCACTTCGCTGGAAAATGCTCTATCTGAGCAGGCTCGCCACATGCTGGAACCAGGCGACCAGCGGCGGCGGGAGCCAGATGCCGGCGGCGAGCACGAGCCCGAGATGAGCGAGGATCGGCACGAAGGACGCCCTGACCGGGGCCGTCGAGCCCTTCGGCTCGCCGAAGGCGAATCCCGTGAGGTGGTATAGAAGCGCGCCGAAGGCGACGAGCAAGCCGGCGACGAGGACGACGGCGAGCAGAGGCGCGCGGGCAAAGGTCGAGGTCACGACCAGGAACTCGCTCATGAAGATGCCGAGCGGCGGCAGGCCGGCGATCGCGACCACGCCGGCGACGAGGCACCAGCCGAGCGCGGGATGAGTCACGGTGAGACCGCGGATCTCGGCGATCTTCTGGGTGCCCTTCACCTGCGCGATATGGCCGACCGTGAAGAAGATCGCGGACTTGGTGAGGCTGTGCATCGTCATGTGGAGGAGGCCCGCGAAATTGGCGAGCGGCCCGCCCATCCCGAAGGCGAAGGCGATGATCCCCATGTGCTCGATCGAGGAATAGGCGAAGAGCCTCTTGATGTCGTCGCGGCGGTAGAGCATCAGCCCCGCGAAGACGAGCGAGGCGAGGCCCATGACGGCCATCAAGGGCCCCGGCGCGATTGCCGCGGGATTCGCCGCGAGCAATAGCTTGAACCGCAGCACCGCGTAGAGCGCGACATTGAGGAGGAGCCCCGACAGCACGGCCGAGATCGGGGTCGGGCCTTCGGCATGGGCGTCGGGCAACCAGGCGTGGAGCGGCGCGAGGCCGACCTTGGTGCCGTAGCCGAGCAGAAGGAAGACGAAGGCCACGTCGAGCAGCGCGGGGTCGAAGGCGGAGACGCGGGTCATCAGCACGGTCCAGATCATCCCGTCCTGGCCTTCCCCCACCACCGGCTGCGCCGCCATGTAGACGAGGATCGTGCCGAACAGGGCGAGCGCGATCCCGACGCTGCCGAGGATGAAATATTTCCAGGCGGCCTCGATCGCCTCGTGGGTCCGATAGATGCCGACCATCAGGACGGTCGTGAGCGTCGCGAGCTCGATCGCGACCCACATGAGGCCGATATTGTTGGCGAGGAGCGCGAGGTTCATGGCGAAGAGCAGGATCTGATACATCGCGTGGTAGAAGCGCAAATGCACCAGGGTGAGCCGCCCGATCTCCAGTTCGTGGGCGATATAGGTCGCGCTGAAGACGCTCGTCGTGAAGCCGACGAAGGTGTTGAGGACGATGAAGACGATGTTGAGCTCGTCGACGAGGATGAAGGGGCCGGGCTCGGGCTTCCAGGCGAGGAGAGAGCAGGCCGCGACGAGCGTGACGAGCGCCGAGAGGACGTTGAGCGCGGCCGAGAGGCGATAGCCGGGGAGCAGGGTGAGGACCGCCGCGGTCGCCGCGGGAAGGGCGAGGACGACGGTCACGCCATCGACCGGAGGAAGAGTCATCGGCGGCGCCCTCCGCGAAACCGGTCGAGCGCCTCGACGTCCACCGTATCGAAGCGCTCGCGGATGCGAAACAGGAAGACGCCGATCACGATGAAGGCGACGAGCACCGAGAAGGCGACGCTGATCTCGACGACGAGCGGCATGCCCTTGGCCCCGGCCGCGGCGAGGATGAGGCCGTTCTCGAGCGACATGAAGCCGACGACCTGGCTCACCGCGTTCTGCCGCGTGATCATCATGAGGAGGCCGAGAAGGACGACCGACAGGGCGAAAGCCACATCCTCGCGCGCGAGCGGATCGGCGATCGCGGCGGCACGCAGCATGACGACGAGCGAGAGAGCGACGAGCGCCATGCCGGCGAGCATGGTCGGGCCGATGCCGACGACGGTCTCGACCTCGCGGTGAATGCCGAGCTTCGCCACGATCCGATGCAAGGCGACGGGGATGACGATCGCCTTGAAGACGAGGGCGATCGCCGCCGTGACATAGAGATGCGGGGCGCCCTGCGCATAGGCCTGCCAGGCGACCGACAGGGCGAGCACGGAGGCTTGCAGCGCGAAGACGTTGAGGAGTGCATAGAGCCGGTCCTGGTAGAGCAGCATGAAGCTCAGGAGCACGAGGCTTCCGGCGAGCAGATGGGCGACATCGAAGGAGAGGCCGTGCATCTCATAGGCTCCGCGACACGAAGAGGAGCAGCGTGCCGAGGAGGCCGAGCATGAGCGCGGCGCCGAGAAAGTCGGACACCCGGAAGACGCGCATCTTGGCGACCGTCGTCTCGAAGAGCGCGAGCAGCAGGCCGCCCGCGAGGAGCTTCAGGACATAGGCGGCGATGCCTTGCAGCTGGTCGAAGGCCGGCGCGGTGGCCGGAGCGAGGCCCCAGGGGAAGAAGACGCAGCCGATCAGCGAGAGATAGAGCAGGAGCTTCAGCGAGGCCGAGAGCTCGATCAGCGCGAGATGGCGCCCGGAATATTCGAGCACCATGGCCTCGTGCACCATGGTGAGCTCGAGATGCGTCGCCGGGTTGTCGACCGGGATGCGCCCGTTCTCGGCGATCGCGACCATCATGAGGGCGACGAGCGCGAGACCCGCCGAGACCCGCACGCCGACATTCGGCGACAGCATGAAGCCCGCAACCTCGGAGAGCTGGGTCGAGCCGGCCATGAGAGCGAGGGTGAAGACGATCATGATCGTCGCCGGCTCGGCCAGCGTCGCGATCATGGCCTCGCGGCTCGAGCCGATGCCGCCGAAGCTCGTGCCGACATCCATGCCGGCGAGGACGAGGAAGAAGCGCGCGCTGCCGAGAAGCGCGATGACCGCGATGAGATCCGCCGACCAGCTGAACAGGAGGCGCGTTCCGAAGGTCGGGACGAGCGCGGTCGCGACCCAGGTCGCGGCAAAGACGAGATAAGGAATGACGCGGAACAGCCAGGAGGCAGTGTCCGCGAGCACGATCTCCTTGCAAAAGAGCTTCAGGAGGTCGCGATAGGGCTGCAGCACCGACGGCCCGCGGCGGCCGAGGAGGCGCGCCTTCGCCTTGCGCACGAGCCCCGTGAGGAGCGGCGCGAGAAGGAGGACGAGCAGCATTTGCCCGCCCTGCAAGGCGAGGTCGAGCATCACGGCCACAGCGCGAGCACCAGCAAGAGAAAGAGGACGGCGAAGAAGACGAGGCTGAGATAGAGGCGGATGGTGAGGAACTGGAGCTTGTCGAGCTTGCGCGCCGCGAAGGCGACGGCGTTCACGAGAGGATCGTAGAGAAGGTCCCAGGCCCCGTCGTGCATCGTGACCTTCATCCGCGCGGGTCCGACATCGCCCGGGGGGCGCATCTCGACATGCTCACGCGCGCGAAACACGTAGCTGCCGAAGACGCGCCGGATCGGCTGGGCGAAGCTCGACGCCGTATATTGGGTCGCGGGGCTCGGATCCGGGAAGCCGCAATCCCAGGCCGGCGCGCGGCGCGTCGCGCCCGAGGCGAGCCAGCGGACCAGGAGGGCGGCGAGCGAGGCCGACGACAAGATGAAGAGGAAGACGAGGAGCCCGTTGTAGGAGCTGCGGCTCTCGCTGACCGGCACGATCGAGAGCCAGGCGATGCCTGCCTGTGTCGGCATTTGCGCGCCGGTGAGGCTCGCGACGACCGGCGCCAAGCCGTCGATGACCAAGCCCGGCAGGATCCCGGCGCCGAGGCAGAGCAAGGCGAGCAGGATCATCGCGGCGAGGGAAGCGCGGTCGACCTCGTGCGCGGTCTCGGCCGCCGAGGTGCGCGGCCGCCCGAGAAAGACCACGCCGTAGATACGGGCGAAGCAGGCCGCGGCGAGCGCGGCCGAGAGCGCGAGCAGGGTCGCGACGCCGGCGAGAAGCAGCTTCGAGCCCCATTGCGGCAGCTGCGGGCTGAGCAGGATCGCCTGGAGCAGGAGCCATTCCGAGGCGAAGCCGTTGAGGGGCGGCAGCGCCGAGATGGCGGCCGAGCCGACGAGGAAGGCCGCGCTCGTCACGGGCATGCGGCGGATCAGGCCGCCGAGGTGCTCCATCATCCGCTCGCCGGTCGCGACGAGCACTGCGCCCGCGCCGAGGAAGAGCAGGCTCTTGAAGAGCATATGGTTCAGCACATGGAACAGGGCCGCGGTCAGGGCGAGGGCGCCCGCTGCACGCAGGCCATTGGCGTCGAAGGCGAGCGCGAGGCCGAGCCCGACGAAGACGAGGCCGATATTCTCGATCGTGCTGTAGGCCAGCGCGCGCTTCAGGTCGGTCTGCATCAAGGCATAGAGCACTCCCGCCACCGCAGTCCCGCCGCCGATCGCGAGGACAGGTATGCTCCACCAGATGTCCGGGGGCCCGAGCAGGTCGAAGGT
Source organism: Beijerinckiaceae bacterium (assembly GCA_024304885.1). Lineage (GTDB taxonomy): Bacteria > Pseudomonadota > Alphaproteobacteria > Rhizobiales > Beijerinckiaceae > Methylocapsa. The sequence continues at coordinate 22,212 of JALJOM010000003.1, read as the reverse complement.
GATGCGCACGAAGCCATAGACCGCGACCTTGGTCATCACCCCGCTCATCAGGGCCGAGACATGGCTCGGCGCGGCCGGATGGGCGAGCGGCAGCCAGACATGGAGCGGCACGAGGCCTGCCTTCGAGCCAGCGCCGACGAGGGCGAGGCCGATGACGAGGCCGGCGAGAAAGGGAGACGGTCCCTCCGCGCGTATATCCGCGAAGGCATAGCCGCCGTCGGGGCCGGCCATCAGGCCGAACGCGAGAAGGAGCGCGAGCGTCCCGAAGCTCGCCATGAGAAGATAGATCGTGCCGGCGCGGGCATTGTCCTCCTCGCGGTGATGCGCCATCACGAGCGCCCAGGAGGCGAGCGACATCAGCTCCCAGGACCAGAGGAAGGTGAAGGCGTCGTCGGCGAGGACGACGAGGTTCATCGCGGCGAGGAAGGCCGGATAGAACGGGAGCACGCGCTGCGGCTCGTCCTCGTGGCGGCCGTATCCTATCGCGTAGAGGCTCGCTGCCGCTGCGCCGAAATCGACCACCGCCAGAAAGAAGGCGGCGAGCGGATCGATCCGGAAACGGGCGCCGATCCAGGGCAGGCCCAAGGGCGAGGCCGCGGCCGACGGCGCGGCGCCCGTGACGAGCGCGGCGAACGCATTGGTGAAGGCCGCGAGGGCAACGACGAGGCACGCCGCATAGATCAGAGGCGTCGCGACCCGCGTCCGCCCGGCGACGACGGCCAGAACGGCGACGACGAGGAAGGCGGCCACGCAGCCGAGCGCGATCGTGACGGGCACGACGCTCATGGCTCCTGCGGGTCCCCGGCGCGGGCGTTGCGTCGCGCGGAAGCCTGCGCGGCGGCGCCCTGCTCCTTCAGCCGGACACCGCGGCCGCCTCCGGCGCTGGCAGCCCCGTCCGCGATCAGCTCGATCCCCGCGCAGTCGAGCGCCTGGACCAGTTTCATGAGCGAATCCACATTTCCGCGGATCACGCCTTCGCTCGCTTCCATGCGCTGGATCGTCGGCACCGAGAGCTCGGCGAGCTCGGCCAAGGAACGTTGATCGATCCCGAGGAGGGCTCGGGCGGCGCGCATTTGTGCCGCGGTGATCATCGTACCCCTTCGCTTCGCGACCTACTCGTTCAGGCGGGATGATACCCGCACGAGCTAAAAGTCAAATAGCAATAATCGATGGGTCAATCATTATTTTTTATGTAAGGCCCATGAGCTGGGGCCCATGAACCGGGGACAAAGAACCGCGCGGCCGCGGCTCGGCGCGCGGCACGATCGTGCGGGGACAGCGCCCGAGCCACGGCTAGAAGGCCGGGTCACCGCATCAGAGACGGACCCACCGACGACTCGAGATATCTCGCGTTCGCCCGGATCCACGTCCCCTGGGTTCCCGGCACGATCGAGAAGGGGTCGTTGGGAGATTTCTCCGACATTTTTGTCACCCACTGGTCGGGCGAGTAGCTGTGATAAGCCTGCCCGAGTATTTCCGGGCTGCTGCGAATGTCCCAGCCGTATCTTTCTGAAACACTTGCCACGACATCCATCGCAGCTGCTATGTAATTGATAGCGACAGCGGGCTTTGCCATCTCGATTTTTCGTAGAAGGTCCGGACGAGATTTCATCCGACCGGTACGCTCGACGACCTCTGGCCATGAGAGCTGACCCGACTCGCCGCGCAAGTGCATCTTTCCTGGCCCGACCGAAGAAATGGACCATGCTTGAGGATTGTGTATCGCCTCCCAAGCGATCACTCCCGCAATTGCAATCCTGCTGATCTGCCAATCAGTCTCGGCATCTGCAATTTCTGCTTTGTGAAGGCTCAACCAAAAAGCGACTTTCGCCTCCGGAGTTCTCGCTTCTTTCGGAGGCTGGGGTCCTCGTAACTCGAATGATGGATAGTGCTCGGTGCTCGTACTATCTGCGTTGATCCATGACTTTGGATTGACGAACCAATGCTTGGCTCGGTCATACGATCCCTGCTCCCATTTTTCGCCATCCTTCGTTACAGGCAAACGATAGCCGATAATCGGTTCCGTATCCGCTGCATCGAAGCCGACGGCGGTGCCCACCGGAATCAAGTATTCCTGGCCGGGTCGAATTCTGTCAGGGGTCCGGAGAGGCCTTCCGTTCGTGTCCAGGATAAGTCCCAAATAGGCTCCATAGCCGGAGTTCTTGCCGTAGAGCTTGTCGTACCCCTGTTGTGCGAGGGAGGCGGAAACCCACGTTCCGACCTCGGCCCTGTACTTGGCATAGGCAATTCCGTTCCTTTGCTCTACGCCCACCATGGTTCCGGCGTTGCCGGGTTTCGTGCTCGTGCCGGATCGACCGTCCATCACCCTGCTCCCGGATGGGCATTGCCCTTGCCCAGCATAAAGGAAGTGTCGACGCACCCTTTGTGTCAAAGCGCACACTGCGAAGCTGCGCTCGCGACGCGACTGCCTGAGGACAAGGAGCGACGGATGGTCGGTTCTGCTTGCCCCGGTCCGTCACCGAGGCTCATTGCGCCCTCGCCCGCGCCTCAAGATTTGGGCGACGCTACGCGGCGAGGCGTCGGGCGAGGCCGAGAAGGGCCGGGACCACGTCCCGGATCTCCGCCGCGACCTTTCGGTCGAGCCGCGCCAGCCAGTCCTGCGGCAGGCTCGAAAGCCCGTAGGTGGCGCCGGCCAGCATGCCGACGATCGCGCCGGTGGTGTCGGCATCCCCGCCCTGATTCACTGTCGCAACGAGGCACTCCTTGAAGGATTCGGTGTGGGTGTAGAAATGCAGCACGCATTGCATCGTCTCGAGCACATAGGCCGACGATCTCCCCTCGTAGCGATCGAAGCCGAGCGCGGGAAAATCGCGCTCCAGGACATGCGCCTTCTGACGCGCGGCATATTTGCCATGGCCCTCGACCAAAGCCTGCACCATGTGGACGAGGGCGAGCGAGACGGCGTCGGACACGGGATGATGATGGGTGATGTGGCATTGCGCGAGGGTCCAGGCCTTGGCGAGATCGGCTCGCCCGATCGTGGCGAGCGCCACCGGCAGGACCCGCATCGCCGCGCCGTTGCCGGCCTCGGCCTCGTTCGGCGGTCCCTCGAACGTCCCTTGCGTGATGTAGCGGCGAATGCCCCTGCGGCAGGTATTGCCCACATCGACGGGACCTGCCTTCAGCCAGGCGGCGAATTCCTCGCAGGCATCGCGAGCGTCGAAGCCGCCCTTGCGCACGAGCGAGCGGCCGAGCGCCAAGGCCATCTCGGTATCGTCGGTGACCTGGCCCGGCGCGAGGCGCAGCCACCCGCCGCCGACGATCCTGTGGTGCTCGCCGTAGCTCTCGACGATCTCGCTCCGCGTCATGAACTCGACGGTAGCGCCCAGCGCATCGCCGAGGGCGAGACCGAGAAAGGCCGCGAGCGCGCGCTCCTCGACATCGGAGTCGTTCGCATGATGTCGCATGGCTATAGCCGGCTCGCGGTGACGCGATAGTCACCGCCGATCACGAGATATTCGGACTCGCCGTTCAGCGCGTGCTTGGAAAGCAACGTGTTGAAGAAGACGAGCTTCGAAAGCGGTACGTCGACCGTGAGGATGATGTCGCCGAAGCAGGAGGCCACATCGCGATCGGAGCTGAAGGACGTGAGGTTGTTGAGGCGCACCACAGCGTTCGACTTGTCGATTCGCTCGAGGATCAGATGCTCGTCGAAGGAGTTCGTGCCGCGATAGAGCCTGACATGGGTGTCCTTCGGCACTACCGAGCGTGGGTCTTCGTGCGGCCGCGTTTCCGCGACGCGGGCCGGGATCCGGCTCGCTGGAAAATGCTCCAGCGCCCATTGGCAGAACTCGTAGACGAGGTCGAGCTGCGTGTAGATCGCATTGCTGTGGAACAGGCTCGACATCTTCTCCTCCACATAGGTGGTCCAGGCGCCGCTCGCGATGCGGCGGATCGGCTCCTTGTGGTAGGTCGGGAAGATGCCGAATCGGCTCTCCACCCAGCCCTTGAAGACGGCGCCCTCCGGGCCGTTGCTGTCGTAACCCCATCCCTTGACGAGACGCAGGAAGGAGGAACGGAACCGGCGCTGGCCCGGACGCGTGCCGCCCGAATCGTGCTGCTCCGGCTCGAGGCCGAACATGGCGACCATGTAGCACATGAAAGCCTCGCCCGCGTCGGCGAGATCGGACGCCCGGTCGAGCATCTCGAAGAGGGTCGCGTTCATCTCGCGGACCCCCGAGATATGCATGGGGAGAGGCTCGTCCTGGAAATCGGCGCTCGCGATGAACTTCGTGGGCAGCCCCACGAGATTCGTCGAGGACCCGACCTGCGGCGTGCTCATCTGCGTCTCGTGCACCCTCCTCGGCTCGATCGACCGGCAAGGCTTTGCGCCTTCAGGAGCGCTCGAGGCTTGCGCCGGCTCGAGCAAGGCGATCTCTCGGAGCGCCATCCGATCCGCTCGAATCGGAAAGCAGCTCTAATTCTTTCTCTTGTCGCGGTCCTCGTGACGCGACCCGGAAGCCGGTTCGCCGGAAAACGCTCTATCGCGAAGCCTGCGAGGACGTTCCTCGGACGATCAGCCGGACCTTATCGGTTTCGGAAACGAAGATCGACGTGCCGATGCCGTTCGCCTCGAGCCAGGCTTCGAAGGCCGAAGGGGAAGTCGTATGTAGGACAATGGGACGCCCGAGCGCTTCCAGTGTCTCGAGCAATGTGGCTGCCTCGGCATCCGTCAGCGTCGCGGCCAGCGCCTTCTCGAGCACGGCCTTTCTGCGCAAGGTCTGTGTCGGCGGGAAGCGCTTCACGCCTTGGAGCTCCCCGCCGCACGGCAGCGAATAGCCGTATCGGCCTTCGTCCTCGGTCGCGCAGACATAGACCGCGCGCATGGCGAAGACGGCGTCCGGCTGGTCGCTCGGCCCCGTCAGCAGCACCGCGTCGGCGGGCGTCTCTTCGCGGACCGAACGTTGCCACGCGCCGGACCAGCCCGCGATCGGATGGGGCTCGGCCGTGGCTTCGTCGAGGAGCTTCGCCCGGGCGTATTCCGCCGGGTGGTGCCAACGCCAGGACATCAGGGCCAAGGCATTGCCGACGGTGGCTATCGCGAACACCGTCACGATCGCCGCGCGGTGCAGGAGACCGCTCTGGCTCCAGTCCGTCAGCTGGGCCCCCACGAGCGGTGCGGCGACGAGCAGCGCGGCGAACAGGAACTTGTACTCGACCGCGTACAGCATCGATATGATCACGAAAGGAATCTGCAGAGCGACAGCGATCCCTACCCCCAGCAGCTTGCCTCCATCACGAGCCTGCCAAGCAACGACGGCGATCCACAAGAGGGCTGCGTCGATGAAGCAAAAAACCGCTCCGAGGTGGACGACCCGCCGTGGAGCCCGAGCAAGGTTCAACCAAGCCACCGGCTCCGTCGTATCCCCGCCGAGATACCAGATGTACGCCACCGGGATCGCGAGGCTCACCGCCGCCGCGGCAGCATAGGCCACGACCTCCGTCGGTCGATACCGAGGCATCGTCCAGGAAGGCACGAACGGCGCGACCAGGGTGAAGAGCCCGAATGCGCCGAGGACGACGAGGCAGGACGGCAGGAACAGCGGGTAGACGAGGCTCGCCGCGCAAGCGGAGATGCACAGAAGCCAAACGGCCGGCACGTCGCGCGCACGGGTCGCCCGGGCCAGCGCATAGCTCATCAGCGCCAGCGCCGGCAGGGCGGGGCACATCAGGTCCATGTTCAGGAATTTCGAGTCGAACGGGGAAATTTTGAGCTCCCCATGGGCCGTGAAGGACCAGATCACGAAGCGGGCGAGTATGTTGAGGAGCCCGGCGGAGAGCAGCGCGAAGGTCGCGGCAACGCCGATCATGGCCAGCCGGCGCCCACAATAGACGACTGCCGCCTCGCATACGAAGTAGACGAGCACCAGCAGTTGCGCGACGTTCAACGGCGCGAATACCAGCGTGGGAGAGGTCGCCGTGAGCTTCGCGATCGCCGCGACCTGGGTCCAGCCGAGCCAGGCATAGCTGAGTCGGAAGCCGGCGAGCTGGAGATCCTCCGGCGGTCGCGGCAAGGCGTAGATCTCGAGGATCGCCGCCATCTGCATCATGTTGTGCCAGCCGTAGGCGCGCCGCAGCGGGTCGAGTGCGAGCTCGGCTACGACAGGGACGGCGATCAGGACGGCCGGGAAAAGCCACGCGAGGGGACAATCGAACGCGATGCGCCCCGGTCGACGCCGAGCCAGCACGACGGCCCCGACGGCATTGGCCGCTGCCGCGGCGGGAACGAACAGGTCGAACGGCACGCCCGCGAACGCGGCCACGACGAGCTCCACGGCGAGCACCGCCGGCGACAGCACGAAAGCGGCAGGCAGCATATCGCGCGGCGCCAGCAGCTTGGACGGCAACGCCAGCAACAAGATCAAGCCAGGTGCGAGCAGCAGCGACGCAGCCGCGACGAACCCGGCGATCTCCGCAATGGAGCCGCTCATGCGCTTTCTCCGTCAACGCCTCGGGGACAGCGTCCCGAGCCAAGATGAATTGGCGTTTGCCTGATCGCCGTCGGTCCCCGGTCCCCGCACTGGACGGATGGCGGCTTCGTGACGGGGTCGGTCAGGGTCGAGAACAAGAAGTGCCGGCGCGGAGCCCGCGTGCTCGGATGGCCACGACGGCTGCGATCCGCCGGACCGCTTCACCTCGTCACCCCGACGAGCACAATTCCACCCATGATCAGCCCGACACCGATGGCCTTCTGCGGGGTGATGGCCTCCCCGAACAAGTACTTGCCGGCGAGAACCGTGATGAGGACCCCGAGCGCGATGAAAGGATAGGCCGACGAGAGCGGAATCTTGGACAGGACGAACAGCCAGACGACGGTAGCCACGCCGAAGCACGTGAGACCTGCGATGACCTGAGGCGAGGTCATGATCGCCATCAGGATCTCGAGCGGGCTGCCGACCTCTATAGTGCGTTGAATCTCGCGGGCCGTCATCGCGCCCTTCAGGACGATCTGCGACCCCGAGGCCAAGACCACGCTCACGAGGATCATTGCGAGGGAATCGAGTCGCATGCGGTACTCCTGCTCGATTTCAACCGTCATTTCCTCGCGGGCCGCGCTCGGAAGAGGTGACCCCGCATCGCGTGGCGAGGTCTAAGGTATCCGGTCCAGGAAAGCAATCATCCGGCTCGCGCGTCCGCTGGTCCGAATGAGGAGCGACCGCCGCGGCACAACCGGCACGGCCCCTCCCTGGAGCCGAACCCTCTCGACCTTGCGCGGCAGCCGAGGAAGGATCGGCTGCCAGGTCCTAGCCGGCGCTCTGCACCATTTCAGCGGCCGAGGACGCCGGCGACATTTTCGTCGTGGCCGCGATGAAATGTATGTCGCCTCCGAACAGCCAGTCGAACATCGGATGATAGAGCGAGATCGGGGTGTCGAACGAGACGACCGAGAGCTTCGCGCGCGCGAACATGTCGTTCCACTCGTCCCGCGTCCAATAGGTGTAGAGGCATTCGACGCCGTAAGGATTGTTGGCGCCCCAATCCAATATCGAGATTCGCAAGTGGCTGAGCCAACCGTGCTGGAGGTGATCCTTGACGACCACGAGGCGCCTGGCTACCCGGCCGCATTCCCTCAACACGGCGACGGGATCACGGTCGTGGTGAAGGACATCGGCGACGATCACGGCGTCGAAGGAATTGTCGGGGAGCGGGAGCGATCGACCATCATAGGCGTGCACCTTGATCGGCTCTCCGCCACGCGGATGGGTTTCGACACCCTCGACTGTCGATCCCGGAAGCCGCTCGGCCAACGCCGCGCCCAGCATGCCGCTTCCGCACCCCACATCCAATATGCTTTGCCCGGGCCCGATCATCGCAGCGAGGCGATCGGTCAACACACGCAGGCGCGGCATATAGGCATATTTGTGATGGATGCCGGCAAGGAATGGTATCATAGCGAAACTCCCCTCTCCATCCGGGATTGGCCTGATGACCCCGGTATTGCGCGCGAGCATGGTGCTGTTTGCCGTAATCCGCAAGGCTGAGGCCTCACCATGAGCGTCGAAGTAGCGGACAAGGCCTGACATCGAGTCCGAACCGCTGTTGACGTGACGAATCGGTGAAGCTTCTCCTTTTGTCGGCACGCCTCTCCTGTCGGCCGGCTCGAACACATTGAAGCGAACGCGTGTTCCACCGTGGGCTTCCTCGAACCTCGGACTTCTGCTGCCGCCCCGGCAAGGCCGGGGATCTCCCGAACGGTTCAGCCGTCTTCCAGTGAATGCGGGCTCGAAGGGGAGTGGCCGACGGCGTGCTCAGATCGCGGCCAGCATGATGCCGGCGATCAATGCCCCTGCGACGATGCTGTTGCGGTCCTTCAAGGCGAACACGATCGGATCGTCGTGGACGAGCCGTCGATGCGCCATGAGCAGCATGCGGCTGATCCAATACATGAGCACGGGGCAGACGAGCCAAAGGAACTGGGGGTGCCGATAGAGCATATGCACCGTGTCCGAGGAAATGTAGAGCGCGAAGACCGTGACGGCGTTGAAGCCAGCCGCGGCTGCGAGCATGGCCACGATCTGTATGTCGTCCAGCCGGTAGTTGCGGTTGCTCGGATCCGGCAGACCCTTGTCGAGCCGGGTCGCGAGCTCGATGTAGCGCTTGATCAGCGCCAAGGAGGTGAAGATGAACAGGGAGAAAGCGATCAGCCATTCCGACACCGAAACGTCGATGGCGGCCGCGCCCCCGAGGACCCGCAGAGAATAGAGCAGGGAAAGCGCCACGACATCGACGAGCATCTTCGTCTTGAGCCAGCACGTATAGGCATTGGTCAAGGTAAAATAGAGCAGCAGAATGCCGAGAAACGGCCAGGATACGCAAACCGCGACCCCGATCGACGCCAGAAAAAGCAGCGGCATAGCGATCACGCCCTGCAAGATCGGGATGGCGCCCGAGGCGAGAGGCCGGTTCTTCTTGGTCGGGTGCCGGCGGTCTGCGGCGAGATCGACGAGATCGTTGAAGATATAGACACTCGAAGCGCACAGGGAAAAGGCGATCGCTGCCAGAGTGGTCTCGAACAAGGGAGAGAAAGCGAACTTGTGCGCCGCGAACAACGGCACGAACACCAGAGCGTTCTTCGCGTATTGATGCACCCGGAGCAGCTTCAGCCATTGCTTCCAGGTCGCCCTCGGGGTCTCGATCACCTCGACCTCGAGCTCGGCGAGCTTGGCGCCGAGCTGCGGCGGAGTTCTCACGCCGATCCGCTTCGCCGCCCCCGCCCATACGAGCAAATCGGCCTTGTCGTTGCCGATGTAGTCGAATCCACGTTCCCCGAAGGTCTCGACGAGGCGCTCGGCCTTGTTGCGACCGGACATGTTGGTCGCGGCGTCGGAGCCGAACCAGCCGTCGAACAAATCGATATGGTCGGCGACGGCCGCGACGAACTTCGCATTGCTCGCGGACGCGAGATACACCGGCCTGCCCGCGTCGCGCGCCTCCCGAACGAGCCCGAGCACCGTCTCGTCGTAGGGCAAGCCCGCCACATCGAGATCGACGCCTTGCGCAAGCACGTCCTTGAGGACCGCCTTGCCCCGCCGCAAGGCGAGCACGAGGCCGAAAATCGCCGCGGGATCGGTTCCGATCCGCTTGAAGAAGGATTCGATCAACAAATCCGACTTGATCAGGGTGCCGTCGAGATCAACGACGAGCGGGACATCACCTCCACGTCGCGTGGGTAGCCCGACCGAGGTTTCGGCGACAGCTGACATTTTCCACTCCGTTGCGAGAGATTCTCCGTGACAGCCGAAAAAGGCTTGAACCTGTGCCCGCAACCGCCCGATCCGACGTGACGGCTCCTCGCGGAGCTGCGCGGTGAGGGAGGATCGAAGTCCCGCGCCAGGATACCGCATTGCAGCATCCCGGACTAGGCCTCGGCTGAATTTTTTTGACATTTCACTCGGGAGCTTGCCGCCGCTCTCGGGCGCCCTCTTCCCGTCGGCTCAGGACGAGGCCACGAGCTTCGGCAAGCGCGCGACGAGCTTCTCGTAGAGCGGGTTTCGCGCCGCGAACACATAGGCCTGCGAGGCGACCGTCACCTCTTCCGCCCCCCGGGAGATCAGCCAGTCGGCGAAACCCGGAACAAGCTCCGCCGGGCAGCTCGCGGTGAGGCGCCCGTCCTTCTCGGGCCAGCGCAGCCGTGCAGAGAACAGGCGCTTCGCCTCGGCCCCCATCGCCTCGTCGAAGCGCGGCAGAACGGTCGTGACCTCGCGCGTGGTCCGCGCCTCTTCCTCGGCGGCGATCCGCGACAGGATCTTTCGCGCACGATCGCGAGCGGCTGCGGTCCAATCCGCGGCGAGCGAGGCGACGAGATTGGCCTGGGAGCGCAGGATCGTCCCGTCGTCGAGGATCTTCAGGCCATTGGCGAGAAGCGTCGTGCCGGTCGTGGTGATATCGACGATGAGCTCGGCCTGGCCCGCCGCCGGCGCACCTTCCGTCGCCCCCGAGCTCTCGACGATCCGGTAATCCGTGACGTGACGCTCGGCGAAGAAGCGGCGCGTGAGGTTCACGTATTTCGTCGCAACCCGCATGCGCTCGCCGCGCTTGGCGCGGAAGGCCGCCGCGACATCCTCGAGGTCGGCCATGGTGCGGACATCGATCCAGGCGCGGGGGACGGCGACGACGACATTCGCCGCGCCGAAGCCGAGCGGGGCCAGAAGCTCGACCTTCGTCTCCGCGTCGGGAACGGATTCGCGCACGAGATCCTCGCCGGTGACGCCGAGATGGGCGTGGCCCTGGGCGAGATGGCTCACGATATCGCCCGCGGACAGATAAGCGATCTCGACGTCCGGCAGGCCCGCGAGCGCGCCGCGATAGTCGCGCGCGCCCCGGTTCTGGACAAGCTCGAGCCCGGCGCGGGAGAAGAAGGCCGCGGCATTCTCCTGGAGCCGCCCCTTGGACGGCACCGCGAGGACGAGAGGCGTGGTGCTCATGCCGCCTCCCCGACCGCTGCCGACGCCAAGCGATCGATCCAGATGGCGGCGCCGACCGCGGGAATATCCGCGCTCGCGCCGAGCCGCCGCAGGAGCTGGTCGTAGCGCCCCCCTCCCGCGACGGGCTTCTCGGCCGGCCGCGCAGGGTCCAGCGCCTCGAAGACGAAGCCCGAGTAATAGTCGAGATTGCGGGCGAACCGCGCGGCGAAGCCGAGGCGCGCCACATCTATACCGCGCGCCGCGATCTGGCGGAGCCGCTCGTCGAACCTGTCGAGCGCGGCCGCGAGATCGACGCGAGCATCCGTCGCGAGCCGCCGCAACGCCTCCGAAGCCGGGGCCGGCTCCCCGTCGATTTGGAGGAATCTCTCGATGACGGCGAGCTTCTCGGCCGGCACGCCAGCACCCGAGCGCAGCGCCGCCTGCTCGAGAAAGCGGTCGGCGATCTCGGCCGCGGTTCTGCCGCCGACCGCGGTCACGCCGGCGATCCGCAAGAGATCCTCGACGAGGGCCCGGGCGCCCGTCTTGTCTGCGCCTTCGAGCAAGGCGAGGACGCCGGAATGATCGACCCCGGACCCGTTCGTGGCCTCGTCGAGGAGCGCGGCGATCGGCTTGCCGTGGGCATGGCCGCGCGCAATGCGCCTTTGCCATTGCGGGGCGAGATCGAGCGATCCAAGAAGCCCGGAGAACAGGCCCGTGTCGCCGATCTCGACGGCGAGATCTCGTGGGGCGCCGGCCTTCGCCGTGGCCTCGAGCGTGAGAGCGAGGATCTCGGCGTCGGCCGCCTCGCGGTCGGCCCGGCCGAAGCTCTCGATTCCCGCCTGGACGAATTCGCTCTGCCCCTCCTCCTGGAACCGAAAAACCGGTCCGCAATAGGAAAAGCCAGCGGCTTCCCCGGCACGACCCGAGGCGAGATAATGCCGCGACACGGGGATCGTATATTCCGGGCGCAGGCAATATTCCGCCCCGGTGACGTCGCTCGTGAGATAGAGCTTTCCGCGCAAGTCCTCGCCCGATTCGAAGAAGATCGAGGCCGGCTGGAGGATCGGCGGCTCGCAGCGCCGATAGCCCGCGGCACAGAGATGCGCGACGACCGATTCGGCGCGTTGGTCGACAACGGACAAGGTGGGCCTCGGGAAGCGTCAGGAGAACGGCGTGCTTCTAGCAGACCGGACGGGGTACGCGACAGATTTCGGCGGGATGACGTGATCGACGTCGCGGACCTGGGGTTGAAATCCCATCGGCGCAGAGCCGGCGATTCTTGTCGATCCGAGGCTCTCAGGCTAGATACGACTAGCTGAATCGACCAGTCGAAACAATAGCATGCGTAAAATCCCGGCATCCGAGGTCAAGACCCATCTGCCCCGACTCCTCGGAGACGTCGAACGTGGCGAGACCATCGTCATCACCCGCCACGGTCGGCCGATCGCGAGGCTCGTCCCCGAGAATGCCAAGAGGCGAGAGGAGACCGCCAAGGTATTTGCGGAGCTCGACGAGCTGCGCAAGACTCAGCAGATCGACGAGGACAGGCTGCTTGCTCTCGCACGGGCTCACAAGCTGAGCATCTACGATGCGGCCTATCTCGAGCTGGCGTTGTGCGAGAGCTTGACGCTGGCGACACTGGACACGGCGCTCGCCGACGCCGCGCGGGCCGTGCAGGTGCCCTTGCTGGACGGCGAGGCGAGATAGCTCGGATTGCCGGCATATCGACACGCAGCCTCGGGGCACGAGCTTCACGTTCGGCAAGGTGTGGCGAGCGGCGACCACGGAACGGCGCTGTGAAGGTCACAGAATACTTCCGAAGCATTCGATCTCGCGCGGATCGTGCGATAATCGAGGGCGCGTGGATCCTGCGCGTCATGGCGGCCCCGGAGCGAGAGCACGTCCAAGCAGACGGTCGAGTCCGACTCGGGGGGAGGATCGACGAGATGGATGGCCGCAGCCTGCGGGTTGTCCTGCTACCCGACCGCGAGACCGTGCATAATGCGTTCTTCGACCGAGGATACAAGCCATGAAGGTCCAGTATTTCGCGGATACCGACACGTTGTATATCGTGTTTCGGGACCGCGACATTGCCGACACCAAGGATCTCGACGAGGATACGATCCTCGACCTCGATGCCGACGGCAATGTCTGCGCCCTCACCTTGGAGCACGCGAGTGCGCGCACCGATGTGACACGGCTGACGGTCGAGGGGATCGCGGCCTAGCAGCAGCTCCGGCCCGTTCTGGCGCCCCGCGAACGCCGAGGAAACGCGCGGTGGCCCCGATGCGCTCACAGGTGATCTGCCTCTGCATGATCGTCAAGGACGAGGCACCCGTAATCCGCCGCTGCCTCGAGTCCGTTCGCTCGTTCGTCGATCATTGGGTCATCGTGGACACCGGCTCCACGGACGGCACGCAAGACATCATTCGGGAGCTTCTCGCGGATTTGCCGGGCGAGCTGCACGAGCGGCCATGGCGCGATTTCGCCCACAACCGCATGGAGGCGCTGGCCCTCGCACGCCCGCACGGCGACTATTCCTTGCTCATCGACGCGGACGACACCCTGGAGATCCCCGAAGGCTTCGAGCGGCCGGAGCTGATCGCGGACGCATATGTGGTGGATATATTCGATGCTCACGTCAGGTTCCCGAGAATCCATCTCGTGCGCAACGCATTGCCGTGGCGCTACCGAGGCGTCCTGCACGAGTTCCTGACCTGCGAGGGCGCTGGCCCCGCCGGTCATTTGCCTCTCGCGATGTATTGCAACCGCGACGGAGCCCGGCGACGCGACCCGGCGATCTACCGCAAGGATGCCGCGATCCTGGAAGGCGCGCTCGCGACGGAGACGGCCCCGTTCATGGTGGCGCGCTATACGTTCTATCTCGCGCAGAGCTATCGGGACTGTGGCGAGACCGCGAAGGCGGTCGAAACCTATCTGCGCCGGGCCGCGATGGACTATCGGGACCAGGAGGCCTACTACAGCCTCTACTTCGCGGCGCAGCTCGCCGACGAGCTCGGCCACCGCAGCGAGGACATTCTCGAGCTCTACTTGCGCGCCTCCGATGCGGCACCCGACCATGGCGAGGCGCTCTACCGCGCCAGCCGGTTGTGCCGGAAGGCAGGCTGGCACCGCAAAGCCTACGAGATCGCCAAGCGGGGGGCTGCGCTCGCCATGCCGACCGACAGCGTGCTCGTCGAGCCGTGGATCTACGAGTATGGCTTGCTCGACGAGCTCGCGGTCAACGCCTATTCGGTCGGGAGTTACGCCGAATCGCTCGACACGTGCCTGCGCATGCTCGCGAGCGGCCGATTGCCGCCGTCGATGGTTCCGGCAGTCGCCGCCAATGCGCGCTGCGCCGCCGACAAGCGGCCACACTACCACGCCTGGTCGGTCTCGATCGGAATGGAGAGGACGTCAAGCGCCGAGACGGCTACGTGTGGCGCGCCAATACCTGTCCAACGGCATCCACGAGCCCGGATTCCGGGACGCTGAACTGCGCCTTGGCGCGAAGCTCCACATAATCGGCACGATCCTTGGTCGCAGCGGCGAGCTCGGCGCCGACAACGAGATCGCGGATCGTCACCTGCGGGCCATCCACGTGGTCGCGCTCGTTCGAGCCCTGGATCACCGCGCAGACCGCGCCGCGCTTGTCGGCATATTTGAGCTGCGCATTCATCCCCGAGGATCCGAGATAGAGCTCGGCCGCTATGCCGGCAGAGCGCAGCTCGGCGACGAAGCGCTGGTATCGAGCGGTCTCGCCCTTGTCGAGGACGAGCACCACAACGGGGCCGCGCAGTGCCGAGCCATCGACGAGCGGCGAGCGGATGGCTTTCAGGGCCGAGAAGAGCCGCGAGACCCCGATCGAGAAGCCGGTCGCCGGGACGTTCTCGCCGCGGAATCGCCCGACGAGCCCGTCGTAGCGCCCGCCGCCGCCGATGGACCCGAAGCGGACCGGCGCGCCGTCCTCGCCCGTGACCTCGAAAGTCAGCTCGGCCTCGAAGACCGGGCCGGTATAATATTCGAGGCCACGGACGACCGAGGGGTCGATCCTCACTCGGTCCGTGCCGTATCCGCCGGCTCCGGCGAGCGCCGCGATCTCGGCGAGCTCCTCGAGACCTTGCCGAGCGAGGGCGCTCTCGGCGAAGCTGGTCTCGAGCGCGCCCATGCCGGGCGCCGTCACATAGGCCTCGACCCGGTCGATCTGCTCGGCGGCGAGGCCGGCCCCTTTGGTGAAATCCCCGCTCTCGTCCTTCCGGCCCGGGCCGAGCAGCAAGCGAACCCCCTCGAGCCCCAGCCGATCGAGCTTGTCGATCGCGCGCAGCACCGTCATCCGGCGCCCGGCATTCTCCTCGCCGGAAAGCCCGATCACCTCGAGCACGCCGTCGAGCACCTTGCGATTGTTGACCTTGATCACATAGTCGCCGCGCTTGATCCCGAGCGCCTCGAGCGTATCGGCCGCCATCATGCACATCTCGGCGTCCGCCGCGACCGAGGCGGAGCCGACCGTATCGGCGTCGAACTGCATGAACTGGCGAAACCGCCCCGGCCCCGGCTTCTCGTTGCGGAACACATATCCGGCCCGATAGCTCCGATAGGGCTTCGGCAGCTTGTCGTAGTTCTCCGCGACATAGCGGGCGAGCGGCGCGGTGAGGTCGTAGCGCAAGGACAACCAAGCTTCGTCGTCGTCCTTGAAGGAGAACACGCCTTCGTTCGGCCGGTCGAGATCGGGCAGGAATTTTCCGAGCGCCTCGGTATATTCGATGAAGGGCGTCTCGACCGCCTCGAACCCGTAGAGCTCGTAGGATTTCCGGATGGCGGCGAGCATCTTCTCCGTCGCGGCGATCTCGGCGGGACCGCGGTCGGCGAGGCCGCGCGGCAGCTTGGCGCTCGCGCGCTGGATTTTCTTCTGGTCGTTCATCCGGGTCGGGCAGGGTTCTGACAGGCTCGGGTCTCTTTAGGAGCGCAGCCGCCCCGCGGCAAGCGGCCTTACCGCGCTGCGGCATGTCCGAATTGTAATGGTCACGATACTTGGAACCATTCCGGAAAGGTCCATATTGTCGCCGGGCGGCACTCGACCGCCGAGGACCCAGCGGAGAAAGTCATGTCACCCGAAGAACGCCAGTTGCTCACCGGTCTTTTCGACCGTGTCCGGGCTGCGGCCGGCAATCCCCGTGACAAGGAGGCCGAGGCGCTGATCGCGGACGAGACGAAATCCCAGCCCTATGCGCCCTATCTCCTGGCCCAGACCGTCATCGTCCAGGACCAGGCGCTGAATGCCGCCAATGCGAGATTGCAGGAGCTCGAAGGCAAGGTCCGCACGCTCGAGGCGCAGGCCGCGAGCCAGCCGCGCGGCGGCTTTCTCGGCGGTCTCGGCGCCTTGTTCGGCGGCGGCGGCGCGCCGGCACCGCGACGCCCGGTCGGACCGCCCCCGCAGGTCGGTGGCCCGTGGCAGCAACAACCCCCCGGCAATTGGCAGCAGCCCCCGCAAGGCTACGGCCAGCCCCCACAGCAAGGGCCGTGGGGCGGACAGCCGGGCGGCCAAGGGGGCAGCTTTTTGAAGGGCGCGCTCGGGACCGCGGCCGGTGTCGCGGGCGGCGTGCTCCTCGCCGACACGATCCGAGGCCTCTTCACGGGGCCGAGCCATAGCGGGCTCGGGATCGGGGAAGGCTTCACCCCGCAAGGCGGCTTCGGCGGCGAGACGACCGTCAACAACTATTATGGCGACGCCGACAATTTCGGCGGGCCCGACGCCGGCCAAGACGCGAACTTCCAAGACGCGAACTTCCAGGATCCGGGCTTCCCGGACCCCGGTATCCAGGACGCGAGCGACTACGATTCCGACTTCGGCTCGGACTTCGGCGGCGACGACGGAAGCCAGGACATCTGAGCGGCTCGCCTTGCCCTTCTCCCTTAGGGAGAAGGTGGCCGGCCATAGCCCGTCGAAAGATGAATGGCAAGCCGTGACTAAGGACTTCTCCCTCCCCTCCAGGGGAGGGTGCCCCCGGACCTGATCCGGGGGCGGGTGGGGCAAAACCGATTGGAGTTCCGAGCCGCCGCGCCCCCCACCCGGCGCCTTCGGCACCACCCTCCCCCGACTCGTCGGGGGAGGGATTGCGCCCCGCTTGCCGAGCCATACCGGATTATCCCTCCCCTCCAGGGGAGGGTGGACGCCATAGGGCGTGCGTCAGGACGCCCGTCGCAAGCGACGGGATATGGCGGCCGGGTGGGGTCAATCCCTCCCCTTCAGGGGAGGGTGGCTCGCGAAGCGAGACGGGTGGGGTGCCGACGGATGGGGGCTATGGCAACCTATGGCCAACGAGGTTGCTCGCCGCCTGCGTAAGACCATGACGCCACAGGAAGTGAAGCTGTGGGTCCATCTCCGCGCGCTGAAGCAGCAAGGCTTGCATTTTCGACGGCAGGTTCCGCGCGAGGGATTTATCGTGGACTTCGCCTGCCTGAAGTCGAAGCTCGTGATCGAGATCGACGGGGCGCAGCATGGCGAGCCGGCCAAAGTACGACAAGATGCGGAGCGTGATACGAGGCTCGCATCCGCTGGCTTCATGGTGCTCGGGTTCTGGAACAACGAGGTAAACCAGAACCTCGATGGCGTCATGGAGACGATCTATCGAGCGGCCGTCGCGAGGGACCCGTCTTGTAGGATTCGCTGACACTCCGGGCGCAATCCCTCCCCTCGAGAGGAGGGTGGCCGCCATAGGGCGTGCGTAAGGACGCCCGTCGCAAGCGACGGGCTATGGCGGCCGGGTGGGGCGCAACCGGTTGGAGTTTCTACTAGGCGATGTGGAATCCCTCCTCGGAACGGGGAGGGTGCCCCCGGACTTGATCCGGGGGCGGGGGGGGGGGGGGGGCAAAACCGATTGGAGTTCCGAGCCGCCGCGCCCCCCACCCCGCGCCTTCGGCACCACCCTCCCCCGACACGTCGGGGGAGGGATTGCGCCCCGCGTGCCGAGCCATACCGGATTATCCCTCCC
>JALJOM010000003.1:0-4285 GCA_024304885.1 Beijerinckiaceae bacterium | reverse complement strand
ATGAGCACGGGCCGCTTGCGCTGCGAGGGAGGGTGGTCGCCATAGGGCGTGCGTAAGGACGCCCGTCGCAAGCGACGGGCTATGGCGACCGGGTGGGGTATCGACGTCGAAAGCAGAGCGTCCGGCTTCAGCCGGTTCCCCGGTGCCGCGAAGGCGAAGTGAAGCCGAGTAACCGGTTGGGGCGCCTTGAGCGCGTTCTTCTGGCTATCCACGATCTGGTAGTGTTCGAACTTCAGCTTGCGACCACCACGGATATTCCGTTGCCCAGCCTGCGATGACTGAACTGGGCCGGAAGCCGACGTTCAAGTGATACGGAGTCCATGTCGATCTTGCACCAGTTCCGGACCTTCGGTTCGCCTGCAGGAGCGCCTGCTCGCGCTCCTTGGACGGCCGGCCCAAGCCCGGCCTCTAAACTCGACCGGCAATCGAATTCGATGCGGGCTCATAGCGCTTCTGGCAACAGGCTCGTGGCATGCTTCTGCGGCGGGCGCGGTGCGCTTGCCGCCAATTGCTCCAGCGTAGCTATTAACGGGTTTCCAATTGTGCGTCGTAATCGAGTTGGCCCGATGAGTTCGCCCTGGCATTTCGAGCAAAAGCGACCGGCGACTGGAGTGAAGGCTTGCTCGCTACAGCTGAATTCCATTCCACCACATCGGTTGCATTTCAAGGGAACGACACGCGCTTCGAGATGCGGCAACGAGTTTTGCGCCATCAGTGTACGCACCATGGCGGGGTCCAATCTCAAGCCATCTATTTCTACCGCCGAGAAGGTGTCGTCAGGGTTGGCTATTTCGCCGTCTGCCTTGTATGCATGTACATGAATGCCTTCTTCCTCCGTCTTCTCAGAGCACCAAATGATCGCGGCGTTCGAACCCCAGACTTGTATGCCGCCGGGATACTCGCTCTGGAGGAGCGAGAGGACCTTTGCTGCTTGAACAGGCTTTCGCGAAACTAGCTCTAAGGTTTCCTGTGTTGCACGAATTGGATTTCCGATTCCGACAACGGAATCGCGAAAATACTTGCCGCAACCCGCGCACAGATGACGGCTATGCGGGTGGATGCTGAACCAGTCTTTATCGAGATGCGGATATCCGCAATAGGTGCATCGGACGTCACGCATATCAAATCCGAATACGCTGCTAACCATGTAATACACTGCATCGATTTCAGAGATCAGCAAGCCTTCTGTCGGCAGCTGGTGGCCCATCAGCCTGACTGCTCGATAGGTAGCGTCTATGTCTTTGGGCCCATCGGACTCCCTCCGAGCATGAACATGGATTCCAAAATCCAGGGGAAGTCGGGTCGTGTCATAGACCGGGGGAACCGCACCCCATAGGCCAACCCCGCCGGGATAGTGGTCTAGATCAAGATCGAGAATTTCATGAGGCAAAATCGGTGGAAGCTGCGCCGCGCGGCATTCGATCGCGGGCCGACCGAACTTAGCGGTGGCATCGGCTTTGTGTGTAAGGCACCAATATCGAGTGCCGCCATCGCGGCGTTTTCCGACCGGCTGAATATTGCAATACTCAGCCTGCTCTAACGCCGCCTGGTTCGGCGGCCCGAACAAATCAAGCTGTCTCATGGCCGCTTCTCCGTTCGAAAATTTTAGGCCGCTTTGCTCACTTTCTTTAGCGAAAGTAACCATTCACGTAGCTCTATGACTTGATCTTCAGTCAGAGTTGAGCCGTAGTGACCGACGATCTCAAACGGTGAACCGCCGCTCCTCTGGAATATTTCCCGAAGCACATCAAGCGTTTGCTCGCGGCCGAGCGCTATCTCCGCCGGATCGTTTAGTACAATGCAGTCGGTCCCCACGATATAGTTTGAGATGCGCTTGGCAAACGTCGCCGGATTATGAGTATCGAGTTTGTGCTGTGCTCCGCCCGCATCGACGATGACGTTTCCAGTCAGTTGACCGTCGTCTCGCTTTCGAAGGCGCTGATCAGGAAACCTCTCGAATGCTTGTGACGCGTCGATTTTTTTCGCAACTGCGAAGCCCCCCATGACGAATTGGCGTACATTGGGAAGCTTGCCGGATATCACGAACAAATGGTCGCCTATTTTTATTTGACGCCTGATATCAGGGCGACAAGCTCCGAGGCTCGCCTTTGATCCGAGGTACGGATCTTTTACATGCTTCCCAAGTTGCGGATCATAGCCGCTGCTGGTTATGAAAATTTTTCCAATCATCATTGCCTCCGAGGCTGTTCATCAGCAAGTTGCCAATTGAGGTTTTGCTTGAGCGCGTTGCCTTGATGACGCGCCAATAAGCGCTCATGCTGTAACCGACCGACAACGATACCCGGGCCGACCCCAATCGCTTCCGCGAAGTCGTGAATGCCTTCGTTCGTAAAACTATTCCTTCGGACAAACTCGCCAAGAGCAGCAGGTGGAATCAGTGTGTCGGCGGCAAACTGATTTGCCTCGCTCTCACACTGTTGCATTTCAGGGTCAACTATCTGATCAGAAAGATTATCCGCCGCATTATCAAGGACGAACGATCGAGTCTTTCGATGAAGTAGCAGGTGACCGACTTCATGAAAGAACGTAAACCACATCTGATCGTCAGTTTTGTACCGAAGCGTCAGAGCAATGAGCGCCTTCCTGTCGGAGAGCAACCGCGCACAGCCACTAATTGCGCAGTGAGGCAGTTCCGGAACCCAGACCACAGCAACCCCTGCCGATGCGCAAATCTTCTGGATTGGCTCCATGATCTCATTGGCTCGTATTCTAGTCAGACTCCTCAGTTCTTCGATCGACGCGCGGAGCAAGTGATCATTGAAATCCGCCGTCTGAAGTTCTGCCGACACGAGCTCCGTTTCTCGGACCCACGCGGAGATTGCTTCGACGCTAGTCGCGAATTTCCGAGTTTGTCGGTATGCCACACGAGACGAGCTCCACACAGCGTCCCAGCTGTCAGGAGATGAGACTCCGAGGAAATGAAGCAAGGCATCAACATCCGACTGCTCCGGCTTCAGAAAGCGAAGCTTCCGCATCTCCTTCAGAGGGAATTTCCGAGCCCATTCCGACCATTGGGCGGATTTCACGAGGTTGAACTGTCTCGCTTCAGCTTCATCGAATTGACGTTGAAGGTTGAGCCAAAAATGTGCGGGGCGCTGCAGTACCTTTTCCAAGGCAAGCGCCGTCGGCGCCGTAACAGGCGCCTTTCCATTACAAATCTCGCTGATGGTCTTTGGCGTGAGGCCCGTACGCCGCGCTAGATCGCGCTGCGCCCACCCGTGAAATTCGAGATAGTCCGCCACGACTTCGCCCGGATGCAGGACAGCTGACGGCTGAAGCAGGGTCGCTTGCTGATCGCTATCCATGGGTGTCCTCGATCCTTACGATTTCGATTTTTGTTATCGATGCCCACCGCTTTTGTTCATCGGAGCGGTCCTTCAGGGCGTTCTCTGCGTTCTCTTCGATTGGGACGAAAAGCAGTCGATAGGGCTGCTTCAGATCGATCGAAAAGGTGCCCACAAGTTCTCCTTTCAATTCGTGGCATCGTTCAGGCCCGGACATCGGCGGCCAGAAGTCGGCCAGCGACACGGCGGCGCGCAGCGCACTCAGGCGCAGCATGATTTTCTTCATCATGTCGCGGCCATATTGCTTTTGGCATGCCGCTTCGCTTTCTAGCGCCGCCTTAAGCTTGCCTTTGGCTCCAATCTCCACGTGGTACCTATTTCGTAATCTCTGCCACGGCGGAGATGTTACCCATTGGGTAATAGCAAATAGCAAATTCAGCACGCCGCGTCAAGGGGCGTTCCCGTTTCGTATCGGGTACGTCGGATGCCGTTTGGATTTTGCAACCCGCGACCGACCCTTAGGCCTTCGTCCGCATTGGGTCAGGACCGGACATTGACGAGGCCGGGTGCAAATGACCGACTTGGGCGCGAGGCAGTCGTTGGCCATTCAGCGCTGACGGTCTGCTTCGGGTCAGAACCGGACATTGACGAGGTCGGGTGCAATAACCGACTCGGGCGCCTTCCGACCTCCGACCGGCGCACATCCAATTTCGGTTTTCCGTCCAAAGCCGAAATCCGAGCCGAGACGCTAGAGCGCGTTCCGATCCGGTTGAATCGGAAACCAGCTCTACCTTCTTGTTTTGTCGCATTTTCGCGTCGATGTCGATCTATCGAAACATCGAGATCGATAAGCGAATCGGTGTCCACTTCGTTGGAAAATGCTCTACCCGCGATCGAGGAGCGTTTTCCGCGCCTCTCCGAGAGCCTTCTCGAAAATGTCGAGGCGCTCCACCGCCTGGGCGACGATCAGCGCGCCTTCG
>JALJOM010000002.1 GCA_024304885.1 Beijerinckiaceae bacterium | reverse complement strand
CGAGGGGTCAGTTCCTCATGGCGTCAGGGGGTCAGTTTGTCGTGTCGCGTGACACTTGCGCCATGCCGCGAGCACGCGGTTGGCCTGGTATGGGGTCGCGCGTAGCGATGAATGCAGCGTCGCGAGTTGCGCACGTGTCAACGCCTCGGCCTTCAGGGCGCCGTGCGCGGTCCGCAGTCGTTCGAGGCCAGCCTTGCATGCCCAGCGCACCGCGCTGGGCGATGCTGACCTCGAGGAGCTTCGCCGCCGCATCGCGTGCGCCCACGGCAGAGGATAGGCCCGACCGCCTGTCCATCCAATCCTCTGTCGCCTTCAGATCGTAAAGGCTTGTGTCTTGATCAGGCCGAGGGAAGCCTCGAACAAAAAGCCGCTCTCGCAACTGCTCGAACTCTACCTCGGTCAGCCCCAGGCGACTCGCGGCTTTACGGCTGGAACGTCACGCCGATCGACGCGAAAGCGGATTGAAGCCGTGTCAGGCGCGTTCCTTTGGTCTGGAGGCGAGGTCCAGGAAGTGATCATTCGATCCGATCGCGCTCGAGGCTTGCGGCGCCGCGCGCGCCCGGCCCGCCGCCGGTCTCGGCGATGGAACACGGCGCCGCCAGCCACGCCGAGGCCTGTGCGGGCCGCTCGGCGCTTGGAGAACCGGAGCAGGATAAGGGCAATAGGCCGAGCGGAGCATCAAACCTTGAACGTCTCGCGTAGCCAGCCCACGAGCCGTGCTTGGTCGCTGACGATTTCGATGTCCGGTTCTGCGGCAGGCCTGAAGCCGTGCTTCTCGAGCAGGTCTAGGACGCGCAGACCGCGGTTGGCCGGATTGATCACTGCCATTGCTTTGGTCGCGATCTCGACGGCAAGGGTGCGCGACATCTGTTTAGGCGTCATCGACTTTCCTTCCACAATTGCACGCCAGCTCCTCGCCGTTCTGGGTAATCACTCGCTGCCAGCTCGCTGTCGACAGTTCGTTACTGTTCAGCGCCAACGCGAAGGGAGGCTATTCATCGTTTTCGGCAGTCAGATTTTCGATTGGGATAGCTGCAGGCCGGCCCGATTTCGTGGCAGCCTTGCTGAGCCGCACCCCCGCGCCGCCACCGTTTTCTGGGCTGAATTCGACGCCAGCGGCCGCGAGGGCGCGCCGCACAGCATCAACGTTATTCGGCATCCCGGTAACGGGTCCATCGGAAGCTTCCATTCGTCTGAGCGTCGGAACCGACACATTTGCGCGAGCGGAGAAGAACGTTGCGTCGGCGGGCGGTAGGCCGGCCTCGCAAGGCGCCGGGGTTGTTCCGTCCGTACCTGCCGGCGCCGACAGCGCAAAGCCCTCACCGATAATGGTGCAGTACTTCGCGATTAAAGCTCGATATCCCGAGCACCTGCTCTTCTATCGCATGGGGGACTTTTACAAGCTCTTCGAGGTTTCCGAGGTCGCCGCCAAGGCGCTCGGAATCGTGCCGACGAAGCGCGGTAAGCATGAGGGCCACGACCTTCCCATGTGCGGAGTCCCGGTCGAGCGCTCGGAGGATTATCTCGATCGCCTGATCCTGCAGGACTACAAGGTCGCGATCTGCGAGCAGATCGAGGATCCGGAGGAGGTCCACCGCCGCGGCGGTAAGTCCGTCGTGCGCCGCGAGGTCGTCCGGCTTGTGTCGCCGGGAACGATAGACGCTGACCCGGGCGCGGCGTCCGTCAACGCCATTGTTGGCCTCGAAACGTGCTGGCCTTCTCAAGGCCAACAAATCGGGCGGATGTCAGTGGGCCGGTCGGGACGCTGTCGGACTGACCAATCGTTTAATTTATTGTTTTTTCGAGAATTATAGACTGCTACGGACGGCTTTGGACATTGTTTTGGTGCCGCAAGAGGGATTCGAACCCCCGACCCCCTCATTACGAATGAGGTGCTCTACCAGCTGAGCTATTGCGGCACGGGAACGGACTTTCCCCCGCGCCCTTCCTCTTAGCCAGATCAGGCGAGCTTGGCAATCTGCCTCACCCGTGGCCGGAGCCGAGGGCCGACCGATCGGTCGCGAGCGTCCCCTCCTCGGGCACGGCCCCGTCGGCCTCCGATTCCGCAGGCGGGGCCTCGGGCGCCGCCGCCTCGACGACGGGCGGCGCGGCGGTCAGCCGCGGGACCGGCACGAACACCGCCTCCTCGGGCTCGGCAGCGGAACTCAGCTGCTCGATCGGCCGCTGCCAGGAGAAGGCGTCGAGCTTGCCGGTGACCGGCGAGGCCGGAAGCCAGTAATCGGAGACGATGCCGTCCGCCACCCAGGCCGGATCGCGCGGCGCCTTGGAGGCGCGCGTCAGCCATTCGTTGACATAGCCCGAGGCGCCGTGCTCGGCGCGCTCGAGCTCGGCCATGAGCATGCAGACCCGGGCGGTCGGGCGCTCCGGCCCGTCGATCAAGGGCAGCAGGGCCTCGCGCGCGGTCTTGTAGGCGCCGGCCGCGATCCCCGCGCGCGCGACCGCGAGCCGGCTCTCCGCGGCGCCGGGCGCGAGCCGCAGGAGGGCCTGCGCCCGGGTCAGCCGGTCGGCGCTCGAGTCGGTCGGGCGCAGGTCGACATAGAGCTTCGCGAGATCGGGATGCGGCACAACCATCCAGGCCTTCTCGATCATCTTCATGGCCTTGCGGGCACCGCCCTTGCGCGCGAGCGCCCGCACCGCGAGCGCCAGCGCCGGCACGAAGTCGGGCTCGCGCTTCAGCGCCGAGCGGGCGAGGCGCAGAGCCTCGTCGGGTGCGGCCTGTTCCTTCTCGAGCCCGATCGCCGTCTCGAGCACCGCGATCTGGCGCTCCCGCGTCTTGCGATCGAGCTTGGCTCCGGCGCTCCCCTGCAGGGCCTCGAGGGCCTTTTGCCAATCCGCCGTGGCGGTGCTGTGCTCGACGACGGCTTGCGCGGTCCAAGGCAAGGCGGCGATCGCATGGGCGCGGCTTGCGATCTCGTGCGCTTTCTCGGTATCGCCGCGGCGCTGCGCCTCGGCGTGAAGCCCGCGCAGGCCGAGGAGGCGGGTCTCCTTGCGCTCGGCCATCACCTTGAAGGTGGCCTCGGCCTTCTCGCGGTCGTTGGAGAGCTGCGCGGCCTGGGCGCGGAGCAGCAAGGACAAAGGCTCGTCGCGCAGCAGCTTCTGCGCCTCGACGGCGGCGAGCCGCGCCGTCTGCGCATCACCGGCGTTGACGGCGATCATGCCCCGGGAGATCGCTGCATAGCCCCGTTCCCGGCGCCGTGCGCGCGAGGAGAGCGAGATATAGCCGGGGAGGCCGAGAAGGAGCCGCAGCAGGCTCCAGACGACGACGGCGAGCGCGGCCCCGCCGACCAGGACGCCGAGGCCCACGACCAAGGACGTCGTGATGCGATGGCCCTGCCAGTCGAGGACGATCTGTCCCGGCCGATCGACGAGCCAAGCCGCGCCGAGCACCAAAGCGCCCA
This sequence comes from Beijerinckiaceae bacterium, assembly GCA_024304885.1. Lineage (GTDB taxonomy): Bacteria > Pseudomonadota > Alphaproteobacteria > Rhizobiales > Beijerinckiaceae > Methylocapsa. The sequence goes on along the minus strand of JALJOM010000002.1, from coordinate 24,876 downwards.
GCCCGAGGAGGAACAGCAGCACCCGAATCATGCGTCTTTCTCGTCGAGCTCCCTGGTTTCCGGTCCCGGCGAGACGAGATCAGGATTTCGGCTTGCTGAGGGCAGCCACGGCAGCCGATTCAATCGACCGCGCGGCCTCCAAGGCATCCAGCCTGCTCTTGGCGGCGGTGCCGAACCTCGCCGAGGCGGTCTTGGCGGCCTCGGGCAGCTCGCTCCAGAGGGCATAGGCTTCGGCGGCGTGATCGTGCGCGAGCGCGAACTTGATCCGCGCGACGAGAGAGGAAACGTCCGTGCCGGCGAGATCGCCCATGCGCTCGATCTGCACCAGGTTGGTGGCATAGCCCTTCAAGCGCTCGACGAGGCTGTCGTCGGCTCCCTTGCGCTCGGTCGCGAGAATTGCCGGCGCGAGCTTCGCGAAATCATCCGCCAAGTGGCGCAGGCTCGCGACCCCGGTGGTCGCGAACGGCCGCAAGGCCGCGAGCTCGGAGTCGTCCACGCCGAGGGCCACAAGCGCGTTGAGCTCGTGGAGATAGGCCTCGCCGCGCTGCACTTCCTGAACCAAGCGGCCCGCGACGATCGCGGTGGCCTGCACTTGCGCGAGACCGGTTGCCGCGCCTTCGGTCCTGCCCGAGCCGGGCGCAGCCTTGTCCTGCTCGAGCTGCTGCTCGATCGCCTCGAGGCGTGCGGCAAGCGGCCCGAGATCGACGGGCGGGCCGGAACCAGCGTCACCGCCGGTCGCGGGACGGGCGGCGAGGGTCTTCTCGACCTCGCGGACCGCGGCGGCTGCCTGCCGGGCATGGGTCTCCGCGGCCGCGAAGCGTTCGGTGAGCGTGCCGAGGATCGCGCCGTCCTGCGCCTGCTTACGCTCGAGCTCGGTGGCGCGATCGTCCAGAGCCGCGAGTCGCCGGTCGAGGTCGCCGCGGGTTTCGGGCGGCGGACCACCGAGAAGGCTCATGATGAAGGCTGCTGCGATGCTGAGGAGAGCGCCGAGAGCAAAAACCACGAGATAGGGAACGAGGCGCGACAGGATCGACGCGGGCGGCTCTGCGCTCGCCCCGGATGCGGTGAGGGCTGGCGGGGCAGCGGCCGCTTCCTCGGCCGGAACGGCAGGTTCCACTTCCGTCGCGACCTTCGGCGGTTCTGCCGCCGCGCCTTCCTCTCCAGCGCCGGCTTCCCCAGGAGCGGCGGGCTCATCGACGGAATCCGGTTCCATGCCGGACGTGGTGGAAGGGGACTCGCTCGGCGCGGCGCCTTCGGGCGCCTGCGACGCGTCGGCGGGCGGCTCGTGCGGCGGCCCCGAACCTTCCCTCGCGCCGGCGTCGACTTCGGGTTCTGTCCTCGCCGCGGCACGCTTGGTTTCGTCACCGGCCATGGTCAGTCCTCGATTCGAGGAATCCTCTTAATGGAACCGCGCTTCATTCGCAACGGCCGACCCTTCGGCCTCCTCGAATGGAGCGACGGCGACGGCCGCATGCTACGAGAGACAGAGGCCGATGCGGCTGCCGCGGTCGCCGGCTCGGGACGCGCCGAGCCGGAAAATCGCTCGTCTCAGGCTTTGCCGGCTTTACGGCGCGAGTAGAAGAAATACCCGCCGATCCCCGCAATGGCGGCGGCTCCGGCCACCGCGAAGGTGAGAAGGGTTTGGTTGAAGGCTTCTCCGACCGAGAAGGGGAACCGGCTGACGAAGACCCGGCCATGATCGTCGGTCGCGGACAGCAAGCCTATGAATTTGCCATGGTTCTTGAAGTCGTGCTCGAAATGGAGCGTGCCGAGGGGATACTTCTTCTTTCCGATGTAGACCTCTGTGTTCTGCTCCATGTTGTCCTCGTCCCTCGCCTGGCCGACGTTCTTGAGGACGCGGAAATCGATATCCATGGCACGAAGATCGTTATAGTTGACGGGATCGTCTGCCGCACCTCCCGACTTTTGCTCGACGTCGAGAACGATGATCGTGCGTCCCGCGTCGGGAATGTCGTCGCAGAACGTCTCCTGCCCCTTCGTCTGCGGCTGATATCCGGTGAAGTTCATCAGATAGGGGCCGATCCTCATGATGCAGCGACCCCCTTCCTGGCCGACATCGCCGTGAGCCGATGCCTGCGCGACGAGCAGGGTGCTGACAACAGAGGCGGCTCCGAGCAACTTGATGACTTTCACGTGCGTCTCTCCCTGGGTGCAGGCGCGGCGACGAGCTTCGCCACGCGCGGCCAAAGCCGTGGCATGATCGCGGCCCGATCTCATGCGGGCCAGCGATACGCTTTGCCGCTTTCGCAGGCAATGAAAATAAGCCCGGGCGAGCGGCCCCTGCTTCCCGACGTCACACCTGCATACGGGTACCGCAAAGCTCGGCCCGGCCCGGGTGCCACAGGCAGGAGCTCGTGGTACATCAGAACGAGCCGGGGATACGTTCCGTAGGGTCGAGATATCGTCGGCGGTCCGGCAGTCGACGGCCTCCTACGAGAAAGCCGGAACGCGATGGATCGCTCCGATTGCATGATCTACGGCGCGAACGGCTTCACCGGGCGCCTCGTGGCGAGGGAGGCGGTCGCGCGCGGGCTGCGGCCGATCCTCGCCGGGCGCCGCGCCGCGCCGGTCGCAGCTTTCGCCGCGGAGCTCGGACTCGTAGCCCGCGCATTCGATCTCTCGGACGCCGAAGCCGCGCGCGCGGCGCTTTCCGGCGTCGCGGTCGTGGCGAATTGCGCGGGTCCCTTCTCGGCCACGAGCCGGCCGCTCGTCGATGCCTGCCTCGCGACCGGCACGCATTATCTCGACATCACGGGCGAGATCGACGTCCTCGTCGCGGCGAGGCGGCGGGACGCGGAGGCCCGTAGCGCGAACAACGTGCTCTGCCCCGGTGTCGGGTTCGACGTCGTTCCGACCGACTGCCTCGCGGCCGTGCTCGCTGAGGGCTTGCCCGACGCTCGTCGTCTCGCGCTCGGCTTCGATGTCGCGGGACCGCCGAGCACGGGCACCGCGCAGACGATGGTCGAAGGGCTCGGGAAGGGATGCCGTGTGCGCGAGAACGGCGAGATCATCCGCGTGCCCTACGCGCATCGCATTCGCAGGATCGACTTCGGCAAAGGCGAGACGTCGGCGGTCGCGATCCCCTGGGGCGATATCGCGACGGCCTATTTCACCACGGGCATCCCCGACATCGAGGTCTATGTCCCGGCATCGCCTTCGGCTCTCGTCCTGATGCGTGCCGCGAACCTGGTCCGGCCGGTGCTCGCGCTCCCTCTCGTGCAGGCTCTGCTGCGGCGTTGGGCGCGCGCCGCCGAGGGGCCGTCCGAGGCCGAGCTCCTCGGCGCGACCAGCTATGTCTGGGGCGAGGCGACCAATGCCGCGGGCACCACGCGAACGGCTCGCACGACCACACCCAACGGCTATCGCTTCACAGCGTCGGCAACCGTGATGGCGATCGCGCATGTTCTCGCCGCCCGTCCCGCGGGCGGCTACTACACGCCGTCGCAACTCATGGGGCCGCGCTGCGTCGAACATGTGGCGGGTGTCTCGCCCATCAGGGTCGAGTGAGCCGAGCAGGCGAGCGAGGGAGGATTTTCACCGTGGCCAGCGATCGAAGGTCGATCTCCTCGTTCTGTGCTTGGCTCTCGCTCGTTCTCCTGCTCGTCGCGACCGCTGCTGTGGCGAGCTGGAAAATCGAGCCGATTCGTTTCGCTCCCGGTGCATCGCGAGCCATCGTGCAGGGCGTCGTGGTCCGCGGCGATCAGGCGCTCTACACGATCGAGGCGAAGCAAGACCAACATATGAGCTTGCGCATCACATCCCCCGAGAGCAATGCCGTGTTCCAGCTCTACGGCCCCGGCGCCGAGCCGCAGAGCGTCGATTCGCTCCTGCACGTCGAGGGCGAGAGCCTGCCGGGTGCCGGGGAAGGCGACGATGCGATGCAATGGTCCGGCAAGCTTCCACGATCCGGACGCTACCTCGTCGTCGTGGGCGGCACGCGGGGCAATGCGACCTACCGGCTGAGGGTCGAGATACGGTGATGCTTGCTGTGCTCAATCGAGGAACTGCGCGTAATAGGGCGTCGTGAAGCGTTCCCGTGCGAGCCTGCGAGGAATTGTCACGTCCCCCGACTTCAGCCATTGGGTCTGGATCGGCGAGGCGCGGCCGCCCAATCGACGAATCGCGAGCTCGTTGTATTCGCGAGAAAAGTCCTGCCAGGCAGGATGTGCCGGGTTCGAGGTCAGGGGGTCGAAGGAGAACGAGACGCCCGGCCCGTCGGAATAGAGCCCGAACGGCTTCTTCTCCCGGGGCAGGCGGGTGACGAAATAGGTCGCGAAACCGCTCGGCGCGAAGCCGGTGCGTTCCTGGAAGCTCTTCGTGAAGGCATAGCTCTCGGATACCACACGCTCGACCTCGGTGATGTCGTGCTCGTAATATTGGAAGTCGAGACGACGCTCGTCCGTGGTCGGCCGCCAATATTCGTTGACGAGATCCGCGCGTGAACAGACGATCCCCTCCGGCTGCGGCACGTCGACACCGTCGAACCCGTGTTGGATCGCGAGCCGCTTGGCGAGGCGGAACGTCTCGCACTCGGGCTGTGACGCCGCGGGTGTCGCCGCGCCGGCCCCGGCCTCGGTGCGCTGATCGAACAGGCTCACGAGCCGATGCGGGAAGGCGACCGCGAGCAGCGCATCGCATTCGGACCGCTTCGCCAGCAGCGCCCGCGCGAGCTCCTCGGGGGTCGCGTAGGCGCCGATCGAGATGCTCGACCGGCAGAGCGTCGCGGGCCGTACCTCGACGAGGCATTCGACGATGATGCCCGCAAGGCCGAAGGAGCACTTGAATTCGTGAAACGCGGCGCCGTCCGCGTGGTCCGTCAGGGTGCGAAGAGCTCCGGTCTCGTCCACATAGGTCAGGCCGACGACATGGGCGGAGAAATAGCCGGGACCGTCGAGCGAGGAGTCCTTGGTGTCGCCCGCCGCGACCGACCCGACGCTCGCCTCGCCGATCTCGGCCTGGAACGGGACCTCGAGCCCGCGCGCCTGCAGCCACATGTTCAGCTTCTTGAGCCGACAGCCGCCTTGGACGCGGACGACGTCGCGACCGAGTGGATCGCGTTCGAGGCCGATCACCTCGTCGAGCTTGCGCAGGCAAACCAAGGTTCCGCCGTCGTTCACGAAGGTCGACGAGACCGACAGCAAGGAGCCCACGGGATGCACCGGCGTCGGAAACCTCGAGGTGTCCCGCACGAGCGCCTGCACGTCGGCATAGGTCGAGGGCTCGGCATAGACGGCGGGCCGAGTCGTGCGATGCAGCCCCCAGTTGCTGTAGCTTCGCCCCTCGGCCTCTATCAGCCCGTGGAAGAGGCGCGGATCGGCTTTGCGGTGGGCTGGCTCTCGATCGTGGTCCATGGTGAGGACTTTCTTCCTGTGTGCAGCGCCGTCACGTGGTGAGGGCTGCGACGTTCGCGGCAAAGGATCGCCCCGGGGTTGCCGCGACCGAAGGCCGCATGCACCTCCTGCACGTGAACGAGGGGTGTCATTCCGGAAGCCCTGCCTCTCGTGAACGCATGCCGAGACGCGCGCTTCGGCTCACATGAATACGGGTCGAGCTCGAGGTTGGTTTCGGGTGTCCGGACGAAATCGACCGGCCGGCATGTTGATCCAGACCAAGGCATGACTATCTGCGCTCGAGTAGGAAACGGCATGAAGGCGGCCCGCGCAGGCCGGCGACCGTTCGACCGAAACACACGAAGGAACCCCGCATGAAAGCATTCTCCGCCGCGCCGCTCGCGCTCCTGTCGCTGGCCGGTCTCTCGGGGTGCAGCCTCGGCCCGCCGTCGACGGCAACGATCGCCTACACCCAGGTCGGCGCCTGCAACGGCTATACGAGCGGGGGCGGTGCGACGGCCTCGCGTCCGAACATAGCCTATGTGATCTACAAGATCCGGTCGATCGACAACTCGCAGTCGCGTGTCGATCTCGAGTTCGTTCCGGTCCGGCTCTACGTCGATCAATCGACGAAGAAGGCCATGTTCGAGCCGACCATGGCGTTCGAGATGCACTACGCCTCGGGAGACGATCGCTTCGCGCGCGGTCTCGGATTGACGGGGCTGACCCAGCAGGTGATCCCCGCCGGCCGCAAGGTCGACATCGATGGGTTTGCCGTCGTCGAGGTGGGGACCTCGACCGCGAGCGGGGCCGAGGAGGCGCACCACACCGCCTATCCCTTGTCCTACGATGCCGACATGGGCGAGGTGGAGTTCTTCGCGGCACCGCCGAAGGTCGTCCTGACCGAGACCAGTTCGTCCGGGGCTTCCCACCCGATCGTCGAGGATTGTCGCGCCCTCGAGCCGGTCAGCTGACCACCGGCACGCGCGCCCGCGAACCGGCTCGGCCCTTTTCGCAGCGACGACGCCTCAGGCCAGGATCGTCGCGGCGAGCAGACGCCCACATTCCGGATTCGCGACGTTGCTGTGTGCATCGAGATCCGGCGTCTGGACGATGAACGCATCCGCGAGAACGGTATTCACCTTCTTGCGCTTCGGCGCGAATGCCTGGGCCGTGTCGTCCGGCTCCATATCCCTGGGGTCGAGCTTCTGTGGGCCATTCGCCCCCATGGCGCCGAATTCGTCCCGCGCGTCGCCGATTCCTTGCGTTGTATCGCGCGAGAGGCGCGAGGCGATCGCGTAGTAGAGAGTCACGGCGGCATCATTGTGCGTGTGGGTGACGGTGATCGGTCCGTCGGGCTTCCCGACCACGTCGGGAAAGGCACCCGATACGCCCGGCGTGACGACCTTGGCGAGGCCATTGTGCGAAAAGGCGGCCTGGAGCAGCGTGAGGGAGAAGAGCTTCAGGGTGCCGGCGGGTCTCGACCGGTTGGCGGCGGCCGTCACGAGCCTTCCGCCGAAGCTGTGCCCGACGAGATGGAGCTTCGTCTCCCGGGGCGGGGACAACTTCGCGAGCACATGGTCGGCGAGGCCGACGCCGATCGCTCCCGCACGGGTCTTCATCTCCCAATAGGTGAGCAGGTTCAGGAACCTCGCGACGGCAGCGCGCGGGCCGTTGAAGAGGCCTTGGATCGTCGACCCGAAGCTCTGCGCCGCCCCGACATCCGCAGTCAGCTCGAGGTGCGGCGGGGCCTCGAGCCCAACGAGGAGCGGCAAGGCCTCCGGAGGGTTCCTCAGCGTGTTGGTGATCGGCTCGCGGTCCTGCGCGAGCTCCGTGTCGGGAGGCGATGCATCGGCTCCGACAGCTTTGGCCCCCTTCCTCACGAGATCGAAGGCGGTGGTGTCGGAAAGGTCTTCGACCGCGGCTTTGGCGGCAGCGACCGCCTCGGCGCTGGCGGGGCCGACGAAAGCGACGAAGCTCTTCAAGGCGTCGTCGAAAGCCTCTGCGCTCAAGTCGCTCGAACCGACACCGGCGCCGACCGAGGCCGCGCCGCTGGCGGGAACGGAGGCGAGCGCAGCGGCATCGAAGCCGGTCGAGTACGCCAGCGCGGGCCACGATACGCCCGCGACCACGATACGTTGCGCCTTGCCCGAGGGGAAATTGGGTAGCGTGCTGTCCCACAGCTTCTTGTAGAGCCGCTCCGCGAGCTGCTTGTCGTTGTTCCAGCCGTGCGACAATACCACGAGATCGCCGATACCATCGGCCTTCAGGAGGTCCGAGAGCCTTTGCACGACGGCGGGATCACGCAGAGCACCCTTCTCGTCGAACTCCAACCAGAGGAAGGGCGAAGGGCCTAAGGTGCTCATGTGGAAATCTCCCTATACGGATTGGAGGGCCCGCATCAGGTCGAGCAGGCCCGCGCCTTGAAACTCTGGGCGACGCTTGAGATCCGTCGCCGATCGCACGAAGATTTCCTTGACGGCCTCTGGACGCCCCTTGAACTCCTCGCGCACGGAGAGAAACGCCGCGATGGCACCCGAGACATGCGGCGCTGCCATGCTCGTTCCGGACTGCGCACGAAACGGCGCCACGTTGTCCTTCTCGCTATCGCCGTCGAGCGGAGCGCAGGAAACGATGCGCTCGCCGGGCGCGACGAGATCGGGCTTCATGCGGCCGTCGGATGTCGGGCCCTTCCCGGAAAAGAAGGAGATGCCGTAGGAGTGCGGCATGTCGCGGTGGGTCGAGCCGACGGTGATGGCGAGCTCCGCATTGCCGGGGTCCGAGATCGTCCCGAGATGCGCCGCCTGCTCGCTGCCTCCCGCCAGGACCGAGACCGTGCCGTAGCCGCCGTTGCCGGCGGCGACGACGACGCAGACGCCGGACCGCACCAAGCGATCCACATCGACGCAGAGCGGGCTCTGCCCGGCGGCAAACCACAGCGCATTCAAGTGATATCCGAGGCTGAGGTTCAGCCCGTGGATCTTGATGTGCCTCCCGTGGTCGTTCTGCCTCTGAATATAGGCGATCGCGGCGAGAAGATTGCTCAAGTCTCCTTGCTTGCGCGACTTCAATACCTTGATAGACAAGATCTTGCATTTCGGCGCGACGCCGGAGATCGTATCCCGATAGTCTTCCGTCTCTGTCGCGGTCAGGCCGTCCTCGCGTCTTTTCTCGATCTTTACGGAAAGCCTGCTCGGCGCGAGCGCCGGATTCGCTGCCTTGTCCTTGGGGCTAGTCATCCCCGCGATAATGCCGGCGACATGCGTCCCATGGCCGTCCGAGTCCGTCAGGGCGGCCTTGCTCGACTCGGCGGAGTTGTCCCCATGGCACATCGTGTAATCCATATGCTGCAGACCTTCGGGAAGCCGCAACGTGTCGAAGGTCTTGAAATGCGGGTGCCGTCCGTCCACTCCCGTATCGGCGACCGCCCAGACGATGTTCTCGCCGTTCGCGGCGAAGGATGCGATCGCCGCGTCGCATTTCACGGTCCGGCGCGACACGTAGACACAACCTTGGATCTTCTGATCCAGCCAAATCTTGTAGACGAGCGGGACAGGTTCGCTCGTTTGCTGGCTGGCCGTAGCGGCGACTGGCGAGACCCACGCCGCGAGCTTGCCGATCGTCGCTTTCGTCAAGGCTCCGAACGCGTAGTTGTCGGTCCACAGCGACTTGTGGATATCGAGCACGTCCCCGGGCCCGAAAGCTTCGGCTAGGCTCGTGCCGTTCGGGGCGGCTTGCGGGGTCGATGCGGCGAGACCTCGTAGTCTGTCCGCGGTCGCGGCATCGAGATCGGCCCGCGCCTTGCGATAGGCATCGAGGAGCGTCATCCGGGCCGCCGAAATGCCGCCCGGATAGCTGCGATTGAACTCGATGATGACGTTGTATGTCTCGGGCGCAGCACTCGCGCGCGCCCGTGATTCGGCCGATGCCGTGGTTCTGCCGCGCTTCTTTCGCTCGGACTCGCGCTCACGGTCCCTGTCTTCGAACTCCGCGACGAGATCGAGCGAAATCCGCGACTTCGCGAGCGTGTCCTCGATCGAGCCCTGCGTGCTCTCGGGCTTTCTCGGTCGCGATGCCATAGCGCCTTCTCCGCCGATGCTCGTACAGGCACGTCCCGGCTACGCGACCGCGTGCGCAAGTCGGCCGCCGCTCGAACCAAGGCCGTTGCGATCTGTTCGATCGACGGGGTCCGCGCGAGGGACGGTGGTCTCGGAACGGGTTCTGAACCTATCACACATGCATCGCCCGGCGTCCCCTGTTCAGGGGTTGTGGCCAGCAGCCGGCGTACGAACGCGGGCGAACCCTTCTCCGGCCGCCGATCGCGTTGCCGGCGTCGAAAGCAGGAAAATGCCGGAGGTGCGAGCCGTTTGGACGCTGGTCGAGGCGGGCCGCACGGGCACCGGGTCACGCGCTTGCCTCGGCCGGGCGCGGCGCTTCAGGCGGGACCGGCCGGGTGCGCTAGAGCAATTTCCAGCGAAGCGGACACCGGTTCGCGTCGCGTAAGTGCGACGATAGAAGAAGGTCGAGCGGGTTTCCGATGCGACGTGATCGGACACCACTCTTGGGCTTCACTCGCGGGCGTCAGCCCGGGAAGCTCGTCCGACGGTTTCTGCGTGATCGAGAACTCACAGGGGACAGGTTTGGTGGAGCCAGGCGGAATCGAACCGCCGACCTCTTCAATGCCATTGAAGCGCTCTCCCAACTGAGCTATGACCCCGTCCCGAAAATCGTCCCGATGCCTTTGGGTGGGCAAGGACGTCGCGGCATGCCGCCATTCGGCTCGGCACCGCTCGGGAAGCTACCGATTGTCCCGAGCGACAGCCGCCCCCGCGGCGGCTTTATAGCTTCGGCCGCCGCGGATCACAAGAAAAACTCACCGCTCCTCGTCGTCCTCCCGGTCCACGTCGATCAGGTCGACGCCGTCGTCCGCATCCTCTTCCTCCTCCTCGAGGAACGTATCGTCGGCGACCTCGATCTCGACATCGTCGTCGGCGGTCTCGACGATCTTGTCCTCGGTGACGTCGGCATCCTCCAGCGAGACGAGATCGGCCGCGGCGCCGGGCTCCGCCTCCTCGTCGTCGACCACCGGGCCGCGCGCCGCGGACCGGGCGGTGGAAGCTACATGAAAGACCGCCCCGCATTTCGGGCATGTGATGGGAGACTTGTTGAGGTCGAAAAATCGTGTGCCGCATTGCTGGCACTGATGCTTGTTGCCGAGCTCTGGTTTCGCCACGGACTGCCTCTCTCGGCGGCGGGCCCCGTTCGGCCGAGCCGCTAACCAAAAACTGCGGGTCCGGTTAGTGAGGGCAAGCGCCGCTGTCAAATGGAAGTTGAAACCGCCCGCGAATTGATGACAGGGTGCTGCGCCGCGCCGGCGTCGCGGCACTTCGCACGCCTCCCGACGAACCGGACGAAGCCCCGCATCGCCGAGATGCGACCACACGAAGATTGACTGGAGCTTGCCGATCCCCTCGGATCGGAAAGCGGCCCTATCCCCCGAGGTCGGCTTGTCTTCCCGCGATCATGTCCCGAACGAGGTTCTTCTCGAGACGCCCCATGCGGTCGCCTCCGCTGGCCGCAGCGGGCCCTTGCGCGGAAGGATCCGTCCGCCCGGCGACAAGTCCATCTCGCACCGCGCCCTGATTCTCGGGCTTCTCACCCTGGGCCGGACCGAGATCCGCGGCCTTCTCGAGGGCGAGGACGTGCTGCATACCGCGGACGCATGCCGGGCGCTCGGCGCCGAGGTCGTCCGGCGAGGGGACGGGCACTGGAGCCTGCGCGGCTGCGGGATCGGCTCCCTGCTCGCGCCCCGGCAGACCCTCGACTTCGGCAATTCCGGCACCGGAATGCGCCTCGTGATGGGCGTGGTCGGCGGCCATGCGCTCGTCGCCCGCTTCGACGGCGACGCGTCGCTGCGGCGCCGGCCCATGCGGCGCATCCTCGATCCCCTCGTCGCGATGGGGGCCGAGGTCCGCGAGCAAGCCGAGGGAGGATGCTGCCCGGTCCTGCTCGCCGGCACGAGCGAGCCGATCCCGATCGACTATGCGCCGCCCGTCGCTTCGGCACAGGTCAAGTCCGCCGTGCTGCTTGCCGGGCTCAATTCGCCCGGCCGAACGACCGTGACCGAGGCCGAGGCGACACGCGACCATACCGAGAAGATGCTCGCCTATTTCGGCGCCGAGCTCGCCGTCGAGCCTTTCGGCGCGCATGGGCGCCGAATCGTTCTCGAGGGCCGGCCCGAGCTGCGTCCGGCTCCCGTCCTCGTCCCGGCCGACCCGTCGTCGGCCGCCTTTGCGCTCGTCGCGGCGACGATCGTGCCCGGATCCGAGATCGTGATCGAGGGCATGATGATGAACGCTCTGCGCACCGGGCTTCTCGCGACGCTCGTCGAGATGGGGGCCGAGATAGAGGTCCTCGACCGGAGGGTCGAGGGCGGCGAAGAGGTCGCCGATCTTCGGGTTCGCGCGGCCTCGCTCCGGGGCGTCGATGTGCCGCCGGAGCGTGCGCCGTCGATGATCGACGAATATCCCATTCTCGCGATCGCCGCCGCCTTCGCCTCGGGCGAGACGCGAATGCGCGGCCTGGCCGAGCTCCGGGTGAAGGAATCCGACCGCCTCGCGGCAATCTCGCGCGGGCTTCTTCAGGCGGGCGTCGAGGCTCGCATCGAGGGCGACGATCTCTTCGTCGCGGGGTGCGCCGGCGAGGTTCCCGGCGGCGGCCTCGCCTCGACCTGCCTCGATCATCGTATCGCCATGAGCTTTCTCTGCCTCGGCCTCGGCTCGCGCATGCCGATGGCGATCGACGATTCCCGCATGATCGCGACGAGCTACCCGGCCTTCCGCGCGGACATGGAGCGCCTCGGAGCGCAATTCTCGTGATCGTCGCGATCGACGGCCCGGCGGCCTCCGGCAAGGGGACGATCGCGCGCAGCCTCGCGGCCAAGCTCGGCCTGCCGCATCTCGACACCGGCCTTCTCTATCGTGCGACGGCGCGGGCCGTGATGGATCAGGGGCACAGCCTCGCCGACGTCGAGGCCGCGGTGGCAGCCGCGCGCGGCCTCGCCTTGACCGATTTCGACGAGACCGCGCTTCGCGGGTGCGAGATGGGGGAAGCCGCCTCGATCGTCGCGGCGATGCCCGACGTTCGCGCGGCCCTCGTCGAGATGCAGCGCCGCTTCGCGCATCGCGCCTGCGGCGCCGTGCTCGACGGACGCGACATCGGCACGGTCATCTGCCCCGAGGCGGACGTGAAGATCTTCGTCACCGCGAGCCCCGAGGCCCGGGCCACACGGCGCGCCCTGGAATGGAGCCAGAACGGCGACAAAGTCGATTATGCGACCGTGCTCACCGACATCCTCCAGCGTGACGAGCGCGATCGCAGCCGGACATCAGCGCCTTTGAAAGCCGCCGACGACGCCGTCGTGCTCGACACGACGAAGTTGGACGTGGCCGCCGCAATCGCGGCTGCGCTCGAGATCGTCCTGGCGAGGACAGGCGCGAAGGGTCCGGCGAGCTGATTCGATCGCCCTCGAAAGTCTCGGGCTCGCCCGAAGCCGAGGCTTCGCCATCTCACTCACCGCTACTGGGACAAGCGTCGGCAGTGTGGTCCTCTGCAACCCGCCACGCATTCTCGACACGGCCTCGAGAGGTGGGTGCTTCGTCGCGAGGGCTCCCGAGCATATTATCGACGAGGTCCTCGCGAAGCGCATGCGCTGCTCGATGGATCCACCCCGTCATTCGGTAACGCGCCGAGCGTCGCTACATCGACGCCCCGCGTAGAGGGCGTCCTTGCTGCACTCGACCCCAGGGTCGATCGGCGAGCAGATACGACGACCACGATTGCATCCCCTTCGGCGGCCCACTGCGGTCGCATTTCTCGAATGCGTCGCCCGATCGCGCGGCATCTGTGGTGTAGCTGGCCTCCTCAGCGTGCAGCGGACCCCGGCCACCGCAACCTGCGCTTCCCAACGTGCTCGCATCCCCCCTCTGGCTGCGCGCACGCGGTTCCGACGGGTGTGGTCTCGATCACCGATCGGCCAATAGGCGCGCCGCCCTTGCCGAAAGTCGGTGCTTCCTACATTACGATGACTTTGGATCGAATCGATCCAAAGTCATAAAACGTAATCGATTCCAGAAGTTTAGACCGGGATAGGCAGATAAGTCTACGCAATCTGCGTAAACGCGATTGCGCAGGAAAAAACACTCTGGATGCCAGGCACGGCGCACCCCTTCGGGGATGCACGAGTGCGCTCGACTCTTATGGTTTCTTGATACGACGTGCCCTCGAGCAGACTCGAATCCTTATGCCGCGGGCAATATCCTCTTGCGCATCGCGTACCAATCGGCGCGCACAAGGAGCATCCCATGACGCCCTTTGTCCTCGATGGCGTGTTCGTCACGATCGCAGTCGCCGCCTTCGCCTTCACCGTGGCCTATCTCGGTGCCTGCGACAACTTATGAGGCCAGCCATGACGTTCGACACCATCCTCGGTGCGATCGCGATCGCGGTCATCTTGGTCTATATCGCCATCGCCTTGATCCGCCCCGAGCGCTTCTGAGAAAGAACTCCGATGACCGCCAATGGCTTCCTTCAAGTCGCACTCTATTGCGTTGTCATCATAGCGCTGACCAGGCCGCTCGGCGGCTACATGACGCGGGTCTACAACGGAGAAGCGACATTCCTGTCGCTTGCGTTACGGCCGCTCGAGCGGGTGTTCTATCTCGCGAGCGGTATTCGCGAGAACGAGGAGCATGATTGGCGCGCCTATGGCCTCGCCATGCTCACCTTCAGCATCGCCGGTTTCGTGGCCCTCTACGCGATCCAGCGCCTGCAAGGCCTGCTTCCTTTCAACCCACAGCAGCTCGGCGCCGTGGCCCCCGATTCCGCCTTCAATACGTCGGTCAGCTTCGTCACCAATACGAACTGGCAATCCTACGTGCCCGAGACGACGATGAGCTATCTCACCCAGATGGCCGGGCTCACGGTGCACAACTTCGTCTCGGCCGCGGTCGGCATTGCGCTCGCGATTGCGCTCGTCAGGGGCTTCGCTCGTCGCTCGACGCAAGCCATCGGCAATTTCTGGGTCGATCTGACCCGCACGGTCCTCTACATCCTCCTGCCGATCTCGATCGTGGTCGGGCTTTTTCTCGTCTCGCAAGGCGTGCCGCAGAACTTGAATCCTTATACCGAGGTGACGACGCTCGAAGGGGCAACCCAGGTCATCGCGCAGGGACCCGTCGCGTCGCAGGAAGTGATCAAGGAGCTCGGCACCAACGGCGGCGGGTTCTTCAACGCCAATTCCTCGCACCCTTACGAGAACCCGAGCTCGCTCACTAATTTCGTCGAGATGGTGCTGATCCTCTCGATCGGCGCCGCGCTCACCAATGTCTTCGGCCGGATGGTCGGCAAGGAGAGCCAAGGCTGGGCGATCTTCACCGTCATGGGCATCTTGTTCCTCGCCGGTGTCCTCGTCGTCTATGGCGTCGAGAGCCGAGGCAATCCGGCTTTCGCCGAGCTTCCCGTCGATGCCGCAGCCGGCACGCTTCAATCCGGCGGCAACATGGAAGGCAAGGAGGTCCGCTTCGGCATCGTCAGCTCGTCGCTCTTCGCGACGATCACGACCGCCGCCTCGTGCGGCGCGGTCAACGCGATGCACGACAGCCTGCTGCCGCTCGGCGGCATGGTTCCGATGCTCAACATCATGCTCGGCGAGATCATCTTCGGTGGAGTCGGCTCGGGCCTCTACGGGATGCTCCTTTTTGCCATCATCACGATCTTCGTCGCAGGTCTCATGGTCGGGCGCACGCCGGAATATCTCGGCAAGAAGATCGAGGCGAAGGAGGTCAAGATGGCAATGCTCGCGATCCTGATCCTGCCCTTCTCGATCCTCGGCTTCACCGCGATCGCCGTCGTTCTCCCCACAGGGCTTGCGAGCCTCGCCAATGCGGGCCCGCACGGGTTCAGCGAGGCGCTCTACGCCTACACGTCGGGAACCGGCAACAACGGCAGCGCCTTCGCGGGCATCAGCGCGAATACGCCCTTCTACAACACGACGATCGGGCTTGCGATGTGGATCGGACGGTTCTTGTTTATCGTCCCGATGCTCGCCATCGCGGGATCGCTCGCAGCCAAGAAGCTCGTTCCCGCGTCCGAGGGCACATTCCACACCGACGGTGCGCTATTCGTCGGTCTCTTGATCGGCGTGATCCTGATCATCGGGGGCTTGACCTTCTTCCCGGCGCTCGCGCTCGGGCCGATCGTGGAGCATCTCGCGATGCATGCCGGCACCACGTACTGATCGTGGCATGCGAACCTCGGGGCACAATCGATGAAAGACAGAGCCAACGCGCGCCGGTCCGTCCAGACCTTGCTCGATCCGGCCATCATCGGTCCGGCGATCGGCGAATCGTTTCGCAAGCTCGATCCCCGTCTCATGATCCGCAATCCGGTCATGTTCACGGTCGAGATCGTCACCGTACTGACCACGATCCTCTACCTCCGAGACTTGCTGCAAGGGGCACCGGCAGAGGAGCTCAGGTTCACCTTCCAGATCTGGCTTTGGCTGTGGATTACGCTGCTCTTCGCGAATTTCGCCGAGTCTGTCGCCGAAGGGCGCGGCAAGGCGCAGGCGGCGAGCCTGCGCAAGACTCGCGCGACGACTTTCGCGAAACGCCTGGTGGCGGGCCAAGATTCGAGAGTCGATCGCGTCCCGGCGCTGGCCTTCCGCTACGATCGAGTCAAGGCGACCGAGTTGCGGCAAGGCGACCTCGTCCTCGTCGAGGCGGGCGACACCATCCCGAGCGACGGCGAGGTCATCGAGGGCGTTGCCTCGGTCGACGAATCGGCGATCACGGGCGAGTCCGCGCCGGTGATCCGTGAGAGCGGCGGCGATCGGTCCGCCGTCACCGGCGGCACGCGGGTCCTGTCCGACTGGATCAAGGTGCGCATCACGGCGGCCCAAGGTTCGACCTTCCTCGACCGCATGATTGCACTCGTCGAGGGCGCCGAGCGGCAGAAGACGCCGAACGAGATCGCGCTCGATATTCTACTCGCCGGGCTGACCCTGATCTTCGTCTTCGCGGTCGCGACGATTCCGAGCTTTGCCACCTATGCCGGCGGGAGCGTGCCGGTCGTCGTGCTGGTCGCGCTTTTCGTCACGCTCATCCCGACAACCATCGGCGCGCTTTTGTCGGCGATCGGAATCGCGGGCATGGACAGGCTCGTGCGGTTCAACGTGCTCGCCATGTCCGGGCGCGCAGTCGAGGCCGCGGGGGACGTCGATACGCTCCTCCTCGACAAGACCGGCACGATTACGCTCGGCAATCGGCAGGCGGCGGAGTTCATCCCGCTTCCCGGGGTCACCGAGGCCGAGCTGGCCGATGCTGCGCAGCTCGCATCCCTCGCCGACGAGACACCGGAAGGCCGCTCGATTGTCGTTCTCGCCAAGGAAAAGTACGGGATCCGCGGCCGCGACATGCACGAGCTCGCCGCGAAATTCATCCCCTTCTCGGCGCAAACGAGATCGAGCGGAATCGACACCGGGGAAGCGATCATTCGCAAGGGCGCGGTCGATGCGATCCTCGAGCATGTCCGAGCGGTCGAACAATCGCGCACCGCAGACGGCGGCCCCACCGTCACGGCAACCAATGCGCCCGTAACGGAGGCGGCTGTCCGAGCTTTGACCACGAGCTCCGACAAAGTCGCGAGGTCCGGCGGAACGCCTCTCGCCGTCGCCAAGGACGGACGACTCCTCGGGATCATTCATCTCAAGGATATCGTCAAAGGCGGCATCAGGGAACGCTTCGGCGCCCTGCGCCACATGGGTATCCGCACGGTGATGATCACCGGCGACAATGCCTTGACCGCAGCGGCGATCGCGGCGGAGGCCGGCGTCGACGATTTTCTCGCTCAGGCGACTCCGGAGGCAAAGCTGAAACTGATCCGCGCCGAGCAGGCGCAGGGCAAGCTCGTCGCCATGTGTGGCGACGGCACCAATGATGCTCCGGCCT
Organism: Beijerinckiaceae bacterium; assembly: GCA_024304885.1. Classification (GTDB taxonomy): domain Bacteria; phylum Pseudomonadota; class Alphaproteobacteria; order Rhizobiales; family Beijerinckiaceae; genus Methylocapsa. Next base: position 7,517 of record JALJOM010000002.1, on the reverse strand, counting down.
TGGCACAGGCCGACGTGGGTGTCGCCATGAATACCGGAACCATGGCGGCACAAGAAGCCGGCAACATGATCGATCTCGACAGCGATCCGACAAAGCTCATCGAGATCGTCGAGATCGGCAAGCAGCTCCTCATGACGCGCGGCGCGCTGACGACCTTCTCGATCGCCAATGACGTCGCGAAATATTTCGCGATCATTCCGGCGATGTTCGTCGCCTTCTACCCGCAGCTCCACAGCCTCAACATCATGGGGCTCGCCACACCACAGAGCGCGATCCTGTCGGCGATCATCTTCAACGCCCTGATCATTGTCGCACTGATCCCCCTTGCGTTGCGTGGCGTCACCTACAAGCCGATCGGGGCCGGAGCGATCCTGCAGCGCAACTTGCTGATTTATGGGCTGGGCGGCATCATCGTTCCTTTCGTCGGCATCAAGCTCGTCGACATTCTCGTCGGTGCGGCAGGGCTCGTTTGAGGGCAGCACCATGAAGACCTACGTATTCCCGGCCGTCATGATGACCCTTCTCATGACACTGCTTACCGGGCTCGCCTATCCGCTCGGGATGACGTTCCTCGCCGGCAGGCTTTTCCCCTATCAGGCGAACGGCAGCCTGATCGAACGCGACGGCAAGATCATCGGCTCCGAGCTGATCGGCCAGAATTTCGAGACCGCGCGCTATTTCCACGGACGGCCTTCGGCGACGACGGGCCCGGATCCGAAAGACCCGTCGAAAGGCGTGCCGCAGCCCTATAATGCCGGGGCTTCGTCGGGCTCCAACCTCGGGCCCACGTCGAAGGCGCTGGTCGAAAGGGTCGGCGCGGATGCGAACGCCCTAGCCGCCGACAATCCCGGTGTGCCGGTTCCGATCGATTTCATCACCACATCGGCGAGCGGCCTCGACCCGGACATCACGCCCGCCACGGCCTTGTTCCAGCTTCCTCGGGTCGCAGCGGCGCGAAAGATCCCAGAGGACCGCCTGCGCAAGCTCGTCGAGGACATGACGACCGGACGGTTTCTCGGCATACTCGGCGAGCCACGGGTGAATGTCCTGAAGCTCAATCTCGCACTCGACACGCTGAGCGCGGAGCCGAGATAGCGTCGAACGGGCTGGGGGAGCGAAAGGCACGCCAGGCCATGGAGAAGCGCGACAACGGTCCGCGCCGGCCTTCCCCCGAGGCGCTCCTGCGCGAGGCCCGGCAGGCCGAGCACGAGCAGGGACGCCTCAAGATCTTCCTCGGCGCAGCGCCGGGCGTCGGCAAGACCTTCGAGATGCTGACGACCGCTCGAGCCAAGAAGGCCGAGGGAAACGACGTCGTCGTCGGCGTCGCGGAGGCCCATGGGCGGCAGGAGACCGAGACCTTGCTGCAGGGGCTCGAGGTGATCCCGCGCCGCCTCATCCCCTACAAGGGCCATAGCCTCTCGGAGATGGATCTCGACGCGATTCTCCTACGCCGGCCGAAGCTCGTCCTCGTCGACGAGCTCGCCCATACGAACGCGCCCGAGAGCCGGCACCCGAAACGCTACATGGATGTCGAGGAGCTGCTCGACGCCGGGATCGACGTCTATACCACGCTCAATATTCAGCATGTCGAGAGCCTCAACGACATCGTCGCCAAGATCACGCGGATCCGGGTGCGCGAGACGGTACCCGATTCGATCATCGATCGCGCCGACGACATCGAGGTCATCGACCTCACCCCCGATGACCTGATCACGAGGTTGAAGGAGGGAAAGGTCTATGTGCCGGAGCAGGCGTCGCGGGCGATCGAGCATTATTTTTCTCCGGGCAACCTCACGGCGCTCCGCGAGCTCGCGCTCCATCAGACTGCCCAGCGGGTCGACGACCAGCTCGTCGACTACATGCGGGCCCACGCGATCGAAGGGCCTTGGCCAGCAGGCGAGCGCGTTCTCGTGCTCGTCGATGCAGCGAAGCACGGCACCAATGCCGTCGTGCGCCACGCCAAGCGCATGGCCGATCGCCTGAGGGCACAATGGGCCGCGATCCATGTGGAGACCCCGGGCGACGCCGCCGCATCCGAGGCGAACAAAGATCAAGTCGCGCACGCATTGAGGCTCGCGCAGAGGCTCGGCGGAGAAGCCGTCTCTATCCCGGCCGAGGACATCGCCGAGACGGTCGCGGATTATGCGCAAGCCAACAATTTCACCCACATCATCGTGGTGAAGCCGGAGCGGGAAGGGTGGCGCCGGCTCTTCAAGGAATCGGTCGCGCAGAAGCTGATCCGCGGCGCGACCGGGGCCAGCATTCACGTGATCGCTCCGCAGCAAATGGAGAAGGCGGCCCGTCGAACCGCGGCCCGCGAGCGGCGCAGGCGCCAGCACGAGCGCACCGACGCGATCGCCTATGCCGCGAGCTTCGGCTTCGTCGCCGGCGCCGGTGTCGTCGCCTATGGGCTTCAGCAGGTGCTCGAAATCTCGAACATCGCGCTCGTGTTCTTGATCGCGGTCCTCGCTTCCGCCGTCACGTTCGGACTATGGGCCTCGCTCCTCGCCTCCCTCGCCAGCGTGCTCGCGTTCAACTTCCTCTTCATTCCGCCTCTCTACACGTTCACGATCACGGATCCCGAGAACGTCGTCGCCTTGCTCTCGTTCGGGGTCGCCGCCGTCATCGCGAGCAATCTCGCGGCCCGTCTACGCGCACAGGCGATCGCCGCGCGGCAGAGGGCACGCATCACCGAGGAGCTCTATCTCTTCAGCCGCAAGCTCACAGGCGTTACGACGCTCGATGATCTCTTGTGGGCGACCGCGCATCAGATCGCCTCGATGCTGAAGGTGCGTGTGGTCCTGCTCTTGCCCGAGGGCGACGATCTCGTCGTGAAGGCCGGGTTCCCGCCGGAGGATATGCTCGATGCGGCCGATCTCGCTGCGGCCCGCTGGTGCTTCGACAAGAACGAGGCGACGGGGCGCGGCGCCGATACGCTACCCGGCGCCAAGCGCCGGTTCGTGCCGCTCAGGACCGGGCGAGGCCCGGTCGGGGTCGTCGGCATCGATCGCGACGAGCCGGGACTTCTCCTCACCCCCGAGCAAGCGCGGCTGTTCGAGGCCCTGGCCGATCAGTCGGCTCTCGCGATCGAGCGAATCAACCTCGCCCGTGATATCGACCGGGCGCGTCTCGCCGCGGAGACGGACCGCCTGCGCGCGGCGCTTCTCACCTCGATCTCGCACGATCTGCGCACTCCGCTCGCGTCGATCCTCGGCTCGGTCACGAGCCTCCTGAGCCATGGTCACGAGCTCGATGCCGCGGTTCGCGACAGCTTGCTGCGGACCATCCAGGACGAGACGGAGAGGCTCAACCGGTTCATCGCCAACCTTCTCGACATGACGCGACTGGAGTCGGGCCCTCTGGAACCACAGACGGGGCCGGCGGACCTCTCCGACGTGGTCGGTGCGGCCTTGCGCAGGGCCGCGAAGATCCTCGAGAGCCACGAGGTCGAGATCGATCTCGAGCCCGATCTCCCGATGCTCGAGATCGATATGGTGCTGACGGAGCAGGTCCTGTTCAACCTGCTCGACAATGCGGCGAAATACGCCGCTCGAGGATCGCGCATCACGGTCGCGGCGAGGCGGCGGAAGGGTGGCGTCTCGATCGAGGTTCGAGACGAAGGTCCAGGGATCCCCGAGACGGAGCTCGAGCGCATCTTCGACAAGTTCTATCGCGTGCGAAGGACCGATTGCCGGCCGGCGGGGACGGGGCTCGGCCTCGCGATCTGCCGCGGATTCGTCGAGGCGATGAAAGGGACGATCGAGGCCGCCAACCGCGCCGACCGGTCGGGTGCGATCTTCACGATCGAGCTCCCCGCCTGGACCGGGAGCAGCTCGGGCGGGATCGAGCCATGAACGCCCATTCGGGACCGCTCCGTATCCTCGTCGTCGACGACGAGCCGGCGATCCTGCGCTTCCTGCGTGCGAGCCTCGCGAGCCAGGGCTATGTCGTCACGATCGCAACCGACGCGCGCACGGCGCTCGGCACGGTCCGCACCGGGGCCGTCGATCTCGTGATCCTCGATCTCGGCCTGCCCGACGAGGACGGCCTGGACGTCATAAGGTCGATCAGGAAAGACTGCGCATCCCTGCCGATCATCGTTCTTTCGAGCCGCGACCACGAGAGCGCCAAGGTCGCGGCGCTCGATCTCGGTGCGGACGATTATGTCACCAAGCCCTTCGGCGTCGACGAGCTCCTGGCGCGGATCCGCGCGGCGCAGAGGCACAGGCTGCAGCAGGAGGGCGAGAAGCCCTTGTTTCGCTGCGGCGACCTCGCGGTCGATCTCGTGAGCCGCGTGGTCCTGGTCCGCGACGAGGAGATCAAGCTGTCGCCCCGCGAATACGAGGTGCTGAGGCTCATGATCGCGCATGCCGGCAAGGTCCTGACCCACCGGTTCATGTTGCGCGAGATCTGGGGCGGCGACGCCGACGTGCAGAACCTGCGCATTCACATCCGTGCCCTACGGCAGAAGATCGAGGCCGAGCCCGAGCGGCCGCGCCATATTCTCACCGAAACGGGCGTCGGCTATCGTCTGCGCGCGCCCGATTGAGCTCCACACGTCCCCTCCTCCCGCCGGATGGGAGGCATGCCGGACCGGCTCCCGAAACAACACGAGAAGGCACCGATGGATCTCGCCACCCTCCTCGATACCAGCCGCATCGTCCTCGGCCTGCGTGCGAAGGACAAGGAGCAGCTTTTGCGGGATCTCGCGGCACGGGCCGGGACGTTCTGCGGCATAGATCCACAGTCGATCCTCGGCGCCCTGCACGCCCGCGAGGCCCTGGGCTCGACGGGCCTCGGCGAGGGCTTTGCTTTGCCCCACGCCAAGATCGAGGGCCTCGACCGCCTCTTCGGGATGTTCCTCCGGCTCAGCCGACCGATCCCCTTCGACGCGATCGACGACCAACCGGTCGATCTCGTCTTTCTTCTCCTTGTCCCGGCCACGGCGGACAACGAGCATCTCGCCGTTCTCGCTGCCATATGCCGTCGCCTGCGCGACCCGGGATGTGCCGCGAGCCTGCGCAAGGCACCCGACCCTGCAGCGGTCCAGGCCCTTCTGCACGGACCTCTGCCGCGAGTGTGATGTGGTATCGGCAAGCTCGACGGGAAGGCGACTGCCGGTCAGCTGCTTCCGCCGAAGCGAACCTTGCTTTCGAGCCCGACAGGGATGGCGTAGTCGGGGTTCGGCAGCTCGAGGCGAACACCCATCATGCCGCTCGGCGCAGCGCGGTTATCGCCAAACAAGATGGCCCGGGGTTCGGGCGTTATAGCCGGGGCCGGCGGCAAGCTCGTTAACGGATTTGCCCAGCGGCGCCCGACGAAGATTTCCTTTCCTATTTCAGCTGAAACACAGTTCCCACGCCGCTGGGGCCGCCGGCTGAGGTTGTGCCGTAGAGCACGCCGTTTTTGCCAACAAGAAGGCTGCCATAAGGCTGAGCACCGTCGGGTGAAGCAGTAAAAAAGTGCAGAACTGTCTCGCACCATAGGTTCGGTCGCACGGGGGTGCAGCCTGAGCCGGGCTGTATCAGCCGGTAAGCGGCACCTTGGTTCGAAGAACCTCCACCAACCGTCGTGCCATAAAGCTGCCCGCTGGGTTGCCCGCATCCGAAGCGCCGGCCTTGAACCTGTACAGAGTGTAGAGACTCCACGATCCGCCAACGTTCGTCAATTTATACACCGTGCCATATCCGCCCCCGTTGACGAGTGTTGTACCATAGATTGCACCACTGGTATCGAGCACCAAATCGCCGTTGAGGTTATCGCCTTCAGTGATCGAATTGATGACGTAAAGACAGATGAAGTCCAAGCCGACCCTGATGCAGGCGGCGTTAGCATTAGAATTGTCCGGAAAGCATCGGCGTAAAATTTGTCACTCGGACCGAAGGTGAGCTTACCTACGGGGCTTATACCAAGTCTTCGAGAGGGTGACTCGTTGGGGGTTCCCGAATCGGGATTTTTCTGATTCACGATGGCGACCATGTTCGAAAGGTTTGCCATGTCCACCGCGGTTCCCCTTCGTTCTGATTTCGACGCAGCTTTCTTGCGCAAGGCGGCGCGACGCTCCCGGAACCCCGATCAGACCCGGCGTCTGTTGGCGTTGGCCGAGATCTACGATGGTGGCTCGCGCTCGGACGCCGCGCGGATCGGCGGCGTCACCTTGCAGATCGTGCGCGACTGGGTGGTCCGGTTCAACGCGCAGGGTCCCGATGGCCTCCTGACCGGCAAGGCACCAGGGGGCTCCGAGCCTCCACGACGCCCACCAGCGTCAAGCCTTGCAGCAGATTGTGGAGGACGGCCCGATCCCGGCCATCCATGGCGTCGTGCGCTGGCGCCTGATCGATCTGGCGCAGTGGGTTTTCGAGGAATTCCGCGTCTCGATTTCGAAGCCGACGCTCAGCCGCGAGTTGCGGCGGATGGGATTTCGCAAGCTCTCGGCACGGCCGCGCCATCACGCGCAAGACCCGGAAACTGCGCCAGATTTTAAAAAAGGTTTCCCACCCTCGTGGGCGAGATCGCGCGCAAAGCAGCCTCGCGGCACGCCGATAGAAATTTGGTTCCAGGACGAGGCGCGCATCGGGCAGAAGAACAAGATCACCCGCCGTTGGGCAAGGCTTGGCACGCGGCCCTCGGCGCCGCACGATCAGAGGACGAGCTCGGCCTACATCTTCGGAGCGGTCTGCCCCGTCGAGGGGAAAGGCGCCGGGCTCGTCCTGCCGTGCTGCAACACCGAGGCTATGGCCCTCCACCTAGAGGAAATCTCGGCTGCGGTCGCGCCGGACGCCCACGTGGTCCTTGTCCTAATTCAGGCCGGCTGGCACGTCTCCAAGAAGCTTCCGGTCCCGAGCGACATCACGCTCTTGCCACTTCCGCCGAAATCACCCGAGCTGAACCCCGTCGAAAACATCTCGCAGTTCATGCGCGACAACTGGCTGTCCAACCGCGTCTTCAAATCCCACGAAGATGTCCTCGACCATTGCTGCTACGCCTGGAACAGGCTCACCGACATGCCCTGGACAATCATGTCCATCGGCACCCGAGAATGGGCCTATCGGTCCTGATCAACGAACTTTGGTATTACGGGGCCAGGATCGGTATGCCTGTTCCAATCACGTTATGAATGGAAGCTGTATCAGCAGCCGCACTATCACCCGCGAGACATTGGAAACTCATATGCTGGACCGACTGCGCAAGCGGCTTATGGCGCCGGCGATCGCGGCTGAGGCGATGCAAGCCTATGCCGAAGAGACGAACCGCCTCAATCGCGAGCAGCGTTCTTCGGCCGACACTGACCGCAAGGCACTCGCCGATGTCGCGAAGAGGTTCGAAGAGATCCTCTCCGCCATCGAAGACGGCGGCTATAGCCGTTCTTTTATGGGCCGCCTTCGCAAGTTGGAAGCCAAGCAGAACGAATTGACCGAACGCCTTACACTCCCGGCGCTTTCGCATCGGGAGCGTCGGTTTCAGTGGTTGCGGGGACAGGATTTGAACCTGTGACCTTCAGGTTATGAGCCTGACGA
>JALJOM010000001.1 GCA_024304885.1 Beijerinckiaceae bacterium | reverse complement strand
CCGGGATAGACCGTGGCGATCGCGATCGAGGGCGGAGCGATGATCGGATATTGCGAGACGGCGAGGAACGGGATCGCGAGCCCGCCGGCGAGGCAGATGAAGATCGCCACGACCACCGCGAAGATCGGGCGGTCGATGAAGAATCCCGCCATGCCGGGGCCTCGTCAGTCGATCCTCGGCGAAGTGCTCGTCTCTCCTTCGGCCGACGCCTGCACCTGCTTCCAAGGATGGGCTTCTACGAGGTCGCCCGCGCGGAACTTCTGAAATCCTTCGACGACGACGCGGTCTCCTGCCTTCAAGCCTTGCTGCACGATCCATTGGTTGTCGACCATCCGACCGACACCGACCGGCTGGACCATCACTCGATTGTCGTCGCGAAGTACATAGACCTCGCTGCCGCCGGTATCGTTGCGGCGGATCGCTTGCTGGGGCAGGGTCAGCGCGTCCTTGTCGATTCCTTGCTCGATATGGACCCGCACATACATGCCGGGCAGCAGCTCGCGCTTGGGATTGGGGAACTCGCCACGCAACGTGATCTGGCCCGTGCTCGGATCGACGGTCGCGTCCGAGAAGAGAAGCTTGCCGACATAGGGATAGATTGCTTCGTCGCTGAGCACGAGCTGTACCTTCGCCGAGTCGGGATCGATCTGCTCGAGCTCGCCGCTCTCGAAATCGCGTCGGAGCCGATGCAGATCGGCCGCCGACTGGGTGAAGTCCGCGTAGATCGGGTCGAGCTGCTGGATCGTCGCGAGATGGGTGGCCTCGCCCTGTCCGACGAGGGCGCCCTCCGTGACGAGCGCGCCGCCGATCCGTCCGCCGATCGGCGCACGCACGTAGGTATATTCCAGATCGAGCTTTGCCCGCTTGACGTCGGCTGTCCGCGCGGCGAGATCGGCGCGTGCCTGCCGTGCCGTCGCCAGCGCGGACTCGTATTGCGCTTGTGAAGCGGCCCGCCCGGTGACGAGCTTCTCGACGCGCTGCAACTGGAGCTCGGCATGCTCGAGCGTCGCCTTCGCCTTCGCGAGCGCCGCTTCCGCCGCTGCGAGCTCAACTTCGTATCGGCTCGGATCGATCCGATACAGGAGGTCTCCAGCCTTCACATGAGCCCCTTGCTGGAACGTCCGCTCCAGCACGATCCCGGCGACGCGGGCGCGTACCTCCGCCACCCGTGTCGGCGCGATTCGCCCCGGCAGCTCTTGGACGAAGTGGTGGGGTGTGGGTTGGAGCGTGACGATCGACACCTGAGGAATCGAAGGCGCAGCCTTGACAGCCTCCGCCGACGTCGGCTCGTTGCAAGCGGTGAGGCCGATAAGCGCACTTGCGGAAGCGACGACGATGGCAACCGCCCGGGACCGGGTTCGCATCCACGACCTCTCTGGTTTCCTCGGCCTCGGCCGATCTCGTATCGTTCTCGTAAATCTAAGTGACGCGGTCGCGCTTGCAACCGCGACACGTGCGCGCGCCACGCACAGCGTCGAACTTTACTTCGGCACGGCTCGATGCAACGGGTAACTCGGCACTATCTATCGCTTTTGGGCGCCTTTATGGCGCAGTCTTTCCGCCGATATCGGTGCCCGGGTCGCGCCTATTGCTGGACCGTGGCTGTCGAGGCTTGCCTGTCGGAGCGTCCGTACCGACGAATATTTGCTCCGAGGCCGATTTTTGCGCAAGCAGATCCGGTCGTCGCGATCGGGTCAGGCGCAAGGCCTCGGCCCTGCGCCACGCCTTGATCGCCCCATGGTCCCCTGAAAGCAGCACCTCGGGGATCGGCCTGCCCTCCCAGTCCCGCGGCTTCGTGTAGTGAGGATATTCGAGGAGACCCTGCTCGAAGCTTTCCTCGGCGCCCGATGCGTCCTTGCCCATCACGCCCGGGAGAAGCCTGACGCAAGCATCGAGCACGACCATCGCAGCGATCTCTCCGCCCGACAGGATGTAGTCGCCGATCGAGAGCTCCTCGAGCCCGCGAGCCTCGATAACCCGCTCGTCGACCCCTTCGAAGCGCCCGCAGACGAGGATCACTCCCGGACCGGTGGCGAGCGCGCGTGCGCGGGACTGGTCGAAGGCCGCGCCGCGCGGGCTCAGCAGAAGCCGCGGGCGCGGATCGTCCCCGGAGAGCCCCGCGTCGAGGCTCGCGGCCAGGACATCGGCCCGAAGCACCATGCCGGGACCGCCGCCCGCCGGCGTATCGTCCACCGCGCGATGGCGCCCGAGGCCCTGCGCGCGGATGTCGCAGGTCTCGAGCGCCCATTTCCCGCGCGCGAGGGCGTCACCGGCGAGCGAGAAGCCGAGCGGGCCGGGAAACATGGCCGGGAAGAGGGTGAAGATCGTCGCTCGCCACATCGCCGTTTTTCCTGCCGGACGCTTGCTGGCTCCTTCCGTATCATAGAAGGCGATGCAACGCGCCGGCCCGGCGTCGCAGATCGCCTGACCGGCAAAAAGTCGGGGCCGACCTCCGGCACGATCGGACCCCTCGACAAGCCCGGCGGTTTCGATGGTGTCGCGAGTCACGCGCCACAAGGCGGCGAAAGAGGTGGTTCCGATGGGTCGGCAGCCGGGATTGCTCGGTCCGGACGAGCGGTATTGCAAGCTGTCGGATCTCGGCGGCCCGTTGACGCGGTCGAAGCTCGGTCGGCAGCCGAGACGGTCTTTGCCGCTTGAAATTACCGTTTCGGCCTCTTCGCGTACACCATCGGCATCGCGAGGACGGGGGCGAGCATCGGCCTCGCCGAACCCTCGGCCGATCTATCCGAAAGCGAGGCCGACGGCCGCTCGACCGCGCAGCGGCGTGGCCCGCCTCGGTGAAGCCGACGAGGCGCCCCCCGATGATCCGAATGCCCTGTGGTTCTACCTTTCGCGGACAGGCTCGAGCCCGAGCAAAGCGAGAAGCCGGCCGGCATGGTCACAGAATTTGATGCAGTATCTCATGAAAACGTGGTGACCGAGAATGAGGGTGAACGGCAATGCCACCAAATAGGCCGGAGCGGCAAGCATCGATCGCACGATCAGGTTCTCACGGCCGACAGGATGCTTGAGGCTGTTGCGGCCTCGCAGCAAGGCGCGCTTGAGCAAGTAGCTTCGAGTGCACCGTTCCGTCGGAACGGTCTCGTAAACGACACCTTCGTTGCACCACCGAAATACGTGGCCCGCGGACGCCATGCGCATGAAGAAGTCCTTGTCTTCACCTCCAGTGCCGAACTCGGGCCTGAAGGCCTCCTCCACCCCTTCCAAGATGTCCCGCCGAAACAGCAAATTGCCGGTGCGGCACTTCTGCCACGCCATCACGGTCCCCGTTGCGGGTTCAGGCCGTTCGAAAAAGCGCCCATCGATGATCCAGCCCGGCGGCGGCTCCTGGAAATGCGGCCGCACAGGTCCCAATATTCCGGCGGCTCCGTATGTCTCGCAGGCTTCGAGCATGATCGCGAGCCAGGACTGCGTAGGGAATTCGTCATCGTCGATGAAAGCGATATAGTCACCCGTCGCGTGCCGGACAGCTTCGTTTCGCGCAAGGGCAATATTCTGTTGCGGCTCGCAACCATATGTGACGGCGAGCTCGCTCGTCGCCGAGAACTCCGCAACCACCGGCTCGGCGCTCCGGTCGGAGTCGTTGTCGGCGACAACGACGGAAAAGCAGAATCGGCCGTTTGTTGCCTGCTTCTCCAATGTTCTGAGCAGATGCAACAGGAGAGCGGGCCGGCGAAAGGTGCAAATGCAGACGCTCACCGACGCTTGCACCGCCGTGCTCGGCTCGGCGTCACACATTACGGATCGGTTCGTTGCTCTGTCCAAGGCCGGTACTCCACTGCGTCCTGGAGCGGCTTCCGATTTTGTGGACTCGGAAACCAGCTCGAGATCCTAGCTTTGTCGCAACATCGCGACGCGAACCGGCATCCACTTCGCTGGAAATTGCTCTGGCCCGCGAGCCCCACGTTCGAAGGCTGTCCGCCCGCTCGCGACGAAGGGTCGCTCGTCGAGCCTCTCCAAGCAGCCGAGCTTCCCATGCGCGTCCTGCTTCGACGACCGGAAGCTCCACGGTCGTTCCGGCGCGCGATGGCGCGAACCGGCGAAGAAACAGCCCGTCGCAGCATGAGCCCGCGCCGAGCGGGAGGCGACCTTCGGCATCGACGTGAAGCAACAACTACATCTCGCAACGACTGCGTCGCAGCTACTGCGTCCGTATCCGCTCCATCTCTCGGCCGATGCGATCCCGACCCGCTGCCTCGGCCAATAACCCGGTGAAGGAATCGGATACGATACGTGATGCGATGTCACGGGAAAAAAGCTCTGCTCCCTCGGCGTTCAAGTGCTGGGAATTGTAGAAGTACTGCTTGTGCGCGGAGATCGGCGAATTGCTATAGTCCCAGACGGCCGCGCCGAAGTCACGCCCGAGCTTTTCGAAGGCCCCGAAAATTTCGCGGCGATTCAGCGTCAACCGCTGCATCTCTTCGTACTCCGGCGAATAGACCAGGATCACCTTGACACCATGCGCGCTGCACAGCCGCAAGAGCGCCTCCATCGCCGTTACGCCGTCGGGCTCGATCGCGAAGGTTACGCCATTCGGATTCGACGCCTTCAACCGCGCGAAGTCCTCGGTCCATGAAGCGAAGCGCGGCTTGAACCCCTGAAAGTGATCCTCGGCCGGCTTCCAGCCGAGCGCACTCGCGACTCCCGAGATCCAGGTGAAACGCAAATCCTGCACAGCGTAGCCGTAAAGCGGAACGAACTTCGATCTCCAGGCATCGGGATCGCTCCGCAGGAGCGCATCGTAGATCGCCGGCTCGCGCAGGTAGGGCATATATTGCCCCGGATCGTAAACGCCGCCGTGCGTCGTCTGAAAGCTGAACGCATCAAGGTTGTGAATGAGCAGCAACGGTGCCTTGTTGTGCCGGAGATAGGTCGCGAGGCGCGCAACCTGCATGTCGGTCTGCGAGCCGTTGAGCCCGATGTTGTACGCACGCAATCCGGTGTAATTTGCTATGATTCGCGGATCATAATGGGTCAATGCGCGTGAGGACCCGCTGACGACAACGTCGGCGTCGATCGTGCCATCGTAGATGCGGTTCCAGACCCCGAAGCTCGATGTGTCGATGTGTCGTAAGCCGGCATCGATGACTGCGTGGAGCAGAACGGCCAACACCAGCACGAGCGCGGCGAAAGCGGCGATGCGCCCGAGCCCCGATATCATCGGAGGCCCGGCCGTGAGGTATTCGGCTCGAAAGCGCGGGGCTGCTCGTAGAAGGTCCGTCATCGTGTTCTAGACCCGATTGGGCGCCGGAGCGCGATGTGGGCAAATCATGGCCGTCAAAACTGAAAGTATATGAACTGCGTCTGACGAAAGACACCAAACATTACCACCATGATCACGCAACCTGCATAGGTCGCCCACCGAGGTGCGATGGGCAACCGCGCGAGGAGCTCCGAGATCGAAACACGCTTCTGGACGAGCTCGACCGCTTCGAGCATGGCGATCGCCAGCAGCGCAACCGGCATCTGGCGGAGCAAGAACTGCTCCGTCGCGATCTGCTCGACGTTCCAGTCGACGAGCAGGTGCGTCAGTATATACCATGCATCGCTCAATGTCTCGGCGCGAAACAGCACCCAGGCGATACAGGTCAAGACGAAGGTGGTTGCCCAGGCGATCGCCCGTCTGGCCAAGGTCTTCTCACCGAGCCCGATCGAAGCATAGGCGAGATCACGCAGCTCCTTGGTGAGGCTGCCTATGATCAGGTAAGCCGCGTTCAGCAGTCCCCACGAGACGAAAGTCCAATTCGCTCCGTGCCACAAACCACTGACGCCGAACGTCACGAGGAGGCTCAGAAAGTGCCGTCGCTCGCCGAAGCGGCTGCCGCCCATCGGGATATACAAGTAGTCACGAAACCATGTCGAGAGCGAGATGTGCCAGCGTCGCCAGAACTCGGAAATGGACCGGGAATGATACGGCCGATCGAAATTCTCCATCAACTTGAATCCGAGCACACGCGCGGAACCGATCGCGATATCCGAATAGCCCGAGAAATCGCAGTAGATCTGGTAGGCGAAGAATATCGTCGCGATGGTCAGCTGCAGCCCATTGAAATCCTGTGGTTGAGCATAGACGTCGCTCACGTAAAGGGCCAGGCGGTCCGCGATGACGAGCTTCTTGAAGAATCCCCAGGCCATGCGCTTCAGGCCGGAGGTCACGCGGGCGTAGTCGAACCGGTGCCGCTCGGCGAATTGGTGGAGCAGATTCTGGGGTCTTTCGATCGGGCCGGCCACGAGCTGCGGAAAGAACATCACATAGGTAGAGTAGGTCAAGAAGCTCCGCTCGGCCTTCTGCCGGCCGTAATAGACTTCTATGACATAGCTCAGACTTTGAAACGTGTGAAACGACAGGCCGATCGGCAGGATGATCTCGATCGTCGGCCGCGAAAGCTGCAAGCCGAGCAACGACGACACCCCGATCGCATTGTCGATGACGAAATAGAAATACTTGAACACGAAAAGGACGAGACAGGTCGCCACCACGCTCACCGCCAGCAACCACGACCTGGTTCGTCCCGTGGCTTTCTCGAGGTAGAGTCCGGCGATGTAATCGATCGTGATCGTCAAGCCGAGGATCAATATATAGGCAGGAATGAAAGCCATATAGAAGATGCAGCTGGCGATGAGCAGATGCCAGGTTTGCAGGTGCCGCGGCAGGACGAAATACAGCGCCCCCACCAGGGGGAAGAACACCGCGAATGCGAGCGAGTTGAAGAGCATGCGTAATTGTCACCGCTAGAGGCCAGGCGGCCGTCGTCGCAATTTTGGTTCAGCCGGTCGCGGATGAAGTGCGGACTCGGCGATCTCGCTGGCCGGCGCCGCGGCATGGCCATACCCCGTGCGCGAGCGCGGCACACTTCGAGGCTTGTGGAGCCCAGGCACCGAGATCGGGCGCCGCTCGCCGGGGCTGCCGCTCGCGGCTCGCGCGGTCGCCTTGCGGGGAACCTCGAGGCAACCCAGCAAGAGCAATAGCCACAAGTTGTTGATCCCGTAGAACGACGCCTCCGTCGTATTGTAGACGATTGCAGTTGCGATGAAGCTCAATCGCAGAAGACCGGATGCCGGATCGGCTTTCATGTGGTGGCGCACCTTGAGCAGCCCCCCTGCGATCACCATGACGATAAGGGCGACGCCGATATAGCCGAGGTTCAAATATTGCTCCAGGTAGCCGTTGTGAGCCTGGTTGATCCCCTCCCCCAACTGGTTCCAGATCTCTTGCATTCTGGCGCCTGACCAGAAGCTCATGAACCCGGCGCCGAGCAGCGGGTCGACAGCCAACTGCCCGACTACCGCCCAGAGTTCGGTTCGATTGGTAAGGGACGGGTCACGACCCAGGAGGGCGAACAAAGTGTCCTTCAGACCGAAAGACTGGTCGAGCAGCCAGCTCAAGCCGGCCGCACCGAAGAGCAAGCCGAGAAACAAGTCGGGGCTTCGCGCCATCACCGAAATGCGTGCCAGCAAAAAAATGGCGCAGACTACCACCAAGCAAACCAGTGATGTCTTGCTGTCCGACATGCGGAGAAGGTAGGCCGTGGTGAGCGCGAGGATCGCCGCGATTACTTTGTTCTGGCGGATGAAGGTGGGGCGTCCGTTGCCCCGAACCACCAGGAATTCGTAGGCGAGATACACGCCGCTTAGAAAGCACATCGACCCGAGGTCGTTCTTTTGGTGGCCGACACCTGTATACATCGGCGAGCCGTCACCGCGATAATCCCGCCCGAGCCCGGGAAAATAGCGAATAAACAAGGCAGACAACGGAATCAGAAGGAAGGCGAGCCGTCTGAGGACGGCGGCCGCTGCCTCGTATGGGCGCGACTCGGTCAGGATCACGAGCGCCATGATCGGATTTCCCAGGTCCTTGATCCAACGTTTCAGGAGCACGAACGAATCGTCGGTCCACGCGATGCTCGACAGGCAGAACAGAAAGTAAACCACTATCAAGATATTGTTTCGCACCATCCATGACCAATCCACTTTTCGTCGAGCAAGGATTACTACCCCGGCGACGATCAGCGAGAAGAAGGCCGCCGCATCGAGGGGGCTCCCTTCCGAATATTCGACCGCCGACGTAAACGTGGGACCCAGGTTCAACCAGGATGACACATATCTCGATCCGGCCAGGAACATCCAAGCCAGAGGAACCCACAGCGCATTGGACAGGCCGTCCCGGCGCCGGAGATCGGTCCAGAACAAATAACCAATGAAGAGAAGGCAGATCATAAGCGGAATCATTCACGATCAACCTTCTCGGAGGCCGATGCTTCGGCGCGTTTCGAACTACTGACGCCCACGTTTCTCGAGCTCCGGGCAACTCCGGCGATGCGGCATCATTACGACTCGCTGACCGCGACGCCCGGACCGATCCGAGCCATTGGTGCAAGGGTCAGAACCAATCCGAACCAAGGCCAGGCGCGTCCTCCAAATGCCCGAAGGCGACTCCCGTCTATATTCGTGGTCTAGCTGACCTTCGAATCGACGTAGCTGCTGCGCGAGCCCGATCTCCGACCGGCTCTCGGCCGAAGGGGCCAATGAAAACCGCAAAGGCGGCGAGGGTACATCGCCGGCGAACATGCGAACCGGCCGCATTGCTGCAAATCGCTCTAATGAATTCTATGACCTGCCAACCGAGTGATGGCTGCTCGCACCCGATTCGGCCGCGTACAGCAATCTGGCACAAGCCTCTCCCACAGGTAAAAGCAACGATCCGGTTTCACTCGCGCATCGTGCCACGGCTTCCAGGAACTTTGGGCTGCAGCCGTAGGGCGACGGGGTGGGCGCCACATCATGCGTGGCAAAAATCAGCCAGCCGCGACGAGCCGCGTTGTCGTCCACGAGCTTGCGAATGAATTCGAGGTCGACTCCGGTCCACTGGTCGATGAAGCACGCGTTGAGCAGATTCAGGTCGATGGTACCCGCATTGATACCTTGGCCACCGCCGCGACAACAGGCGAATAGCTTGGACAGCGCAGGCTTGATCCAAACCGTGGCACCGCTTTTCGGGTAGGCGAATGCGGCAAAACCAGTCCCCGGCAGGACTTGGTGCAGAGCCTCGCGATTGCGTACGACCGACTCCAGATAGTCTCTCGGCGAGGTGCTCCAAGCGTCCAGATGGTCGAAGGTGTGGCACCCGAGCTCGCACCCTTCGGCGACCGCGCGCGCAAGATCGTCGACGGAAGCGATCCTTCCGACCTCCGTCTCCTTGTCCAGAAGTCCGAGAGACACGAAATAGGTTGCTCGCGCACCGAACGACTCGAGAATCTCGCGGCCGACGCCGAATGCGCTTTTCGGCGCGTCGTCGAACGTAAACGATACGATAGGACCGACGGAATCGGTCGAGGCCTCGCGCCGTTCGAAGCGGCTCGCCAGCATCCGACGGACTTTGCCGGAAGCACGAGCGACGAGACGTGTTCCGGGCATCTCGGCTGCTCGCCAGTCTCGAATGCCCAACTCGCGAAGCACAATGTTCATCCCGTTTTCTGTACCACACGGGCACTTCCGGAGCCAGCAACGAAATCGACGTAGGCTCCATTCACCGACCGAGCGTTCGAAAAGGGAATGGCGATGCTCGGGGCTAAACCCATCGCCGGATCGTCCTCGCGGGATTGCCTGCCACGGTCGTGCCCTCCGCGACGCTGCGCAGGACGTTGCTACCCAAGCCGACCATGGCGCGGTTCCCGATCTCGAGGCGGCTCAGAACCGTGGAGCCGCTGCCGATGTAACAATTCTCTCCGATCGTCACTGCTCCCGCAATCGTGACATTGGACCCGACGAGGCTCCAGTCCCCGATCTTCGAATCGTGATGAACCACGGTGTTGGGGAGGATGCAGACGTGATTTCCGATCACGCAATTGCTGGTGATCACGACGCCGGCCATGATCAGGACATTGTAGCCGATCGAAGCCAAGGGAGAGATTCGAGCAGAGGGATGGACCACGCGCGCGAATCGGCTTTCGTCCACACCCAGGCTCGAGATCGCCTGTGCCCGCGTCCGGAAGGACTCCGGGCTGCCGGGGATCGCCAGGATGCGGCTTTCGGGGAAATCCGCGATCGCTGCCCGGCTGTATACCGCGAACCCATAGGGTGAAATCCCTTGCTTTTCCACCTTGTCGTCGACAAATCCGGTCAGCTTGTAGCCATCGGCGAGGCAGTCCAAAGCTTCCAAGCCATTCCCGTTATAGGGAAAGATGAGCAACGGCGTCACCTCGCTGTCGGTGCCGTCATCCGGCACGAGCAAGCAGAGAGGATCCTTCGACTTCGCCCGCCAAGACTTTAGTGATGTCAATGACATGTTCACAGTTTTCCGATTGCGACCTTGTCACCATCGGCAGCGACAAGACCTTGATCGCCGCTCGCTTCGACCGAGGACATTGCCGAGCAAGCCGACGGGGAGCGGCAGAAGCCGGCAATAGAAGCACCGGGGTCGAACACTGGATGCGTGTGCTCACCTCCCGCCGGGTCGAGGCGTCTTGCCTCGGTCCCCCACCCTCGTTGCGAATAGCCGAGACCGGCAAACGTGTCGACCATAGTGCATCTCGGCCATCGTCTGAATCAATTCATCCGCAATCGACCCCTCGAAAGACGAGCCGGGCCAGGCCCCGCTTCCCTCCGGGCCTCGACAAGAGGCAGCTCGACCTCTGCCGCCGGTCCCCGGAATGTTCCCATCCCGTAATTCTAGCCTTTTCGCGCATGCTTGAGGTTCGACAATTCGGATGAGCTACGCCCGGTCTTTCGTCCAATCGACGGGAGAGTCTTTTGTCTGATCACCGCTCGCGGGACCATGAAGCAACGTGGTGAAGCGCGCAGGCCGCGCCTGTTGCCGCAACTGCGCTTCTGGGCCGACTGGAGAACGGCGCCCAGCTCATCGCGTCAGTCTTCGAAGCATACCGAGCGGACGCACCTCCAAGCCTGCGGTGCGGGAGGATCTCGCCGCCTGCGTCGGTCGCACCGCGCGATTCCGTCTCGGACTTTTCCGGACGATGTACACATGACCGCTGATCTCATTCGGCTTTCTGCGACCCCACAGCCGAAGGCCGGTGCGATCGACAAACCCGAAATCGGCTTCCCCTTCGATGGGAGATCGACTATCGGACCACCGATTTCGTGTGAGCGAGGGGGTTGGCGGTGTCTTCAAATCTACCGCCACGGTAAAGCCTTCACACGACCTGCAGCCGCACCTTGATCCTACAGCTGAAATTCGATCGGATGCCGGTCGTGGGCGCTTCCCGCGCTTTCGGCTCGTCGAGAAACGTACCACCCGTCTTGCCGAGCTCGTCTCGCCGAAATGGCGGCGCTGGCGTCCGCTGCTTCCGAGCAAGCTCGCGCTCCCACGACAGCGGCACCCTGGACCGAGATGCAACCGTCATCATCCCCTCCCGAATCGTCCGGACAGGGAATCGCCGCCAGCAGCCCTACCCACCTGTCGAACCAGGAGAGGTCTGCGATTGCGCTGGAACGGAAGCCGCTCTAGAGGCTGTTAGAGACCACGCTGCAAGCTATTGATTTCATTTGCGTTTCCAGTATATCGGCATGCCAGAAAGTCTATAGCTATCAATGACTTACTGGCAGTCCCTAACAGCCTCTAGAGCGGGATGAGGAAAAGCGTACAGCGGTTTTTCGGCGCAATCGCGTTTACGCAGATTGCGTAGACTTATCTGCCTATTCCGCTCTAGACTTTTGGAATCGATCACGTGTCATGACTTTGGATCGAGTCGATCCAAAGTCATCGTGATCTAGAGCTCGATCATGACCTCGAAGCCGCCGAAGATCATCCGCTTGCCGTCGAACGGCATGGCCGCCATGTCGGCCTTCACGCGCGGGTCCGCCATGACCTTGGCGTTGATCTCGTCGCGCGCCTCCCGTGACGCATAGAGGATCCAGGAGAAGACAACGGTCTCGCCCTCCTTCACCTGCACCGCGCGCGGAAACGACGTGAGCTCGCCATAGGGGACGTCTTCCCCGACGCATTCCACGAAGGCGAGTGCACCGTGCTCCTTCCAAATCTCGCCCGCGCGTCGCGCCATCGCCTTGTAGGCTTCGATCTTGTCCTTTGCGACGGGAACAACGAATCCATCGACATAGCTCATGGGAGCCTCCTCTTTACGGCCTCGAGACGAGGACGTTGGAGCATCCGGGGGTCCGACCAGCGCCATCCTGCGACGATCCGGCACGGCCGGCGGGCCGAGACTTGCTTGGCCGAGCCGCGTCGCATTTTTCGTTGATTTTCGATGGTTCTTGCGGCACCTCGGAGCGCATGAACGACAAGACTGCAGTCCTGGCGGCGAATGCTGCCTTCTATCATGCCTTTAGCACTGCCGATCTCGCGGCGATGGGCGCGATCTGGGCCGACGAGGACGTGTCGTGCATTCACCCGGGCTGGCCGGTCCTCGTCGGGCGTCAGTCGGTCCTCGAATCCTATCACAAGATCCTGAGCAACCCGATCCAGGAACGAATCGAGCACCGCAACGACATGGTCCTCGTGTCGCAGGACGACGCCAGGGTCTTCTGCATCGAGATCGTCGGAGCCATGGCCCTCGCCGCGACCAATTGGTTCAAGCGGGTCGACGGGGCCTGGCGCCTCGTCCACCATCAGGCGAGCCCGCTCGCCACGCTCCCCCAGAAGCCCGAGGTCCCTCCGTCCGCCCGGCTGAACTAGAGCATTTTCCAGCGAAGCAAACACCGGTTCGCATCGCGTCGGCGATGATTGGTACCGGCGACATCGCTCTTCGAAATTGCGACCGAGAAAGAAAGGGGAGCCGCTTTCCGATTCTGCCGGAACGAAAAGCGCTGGAGCCTCGACCGGTGGCGCCGACGAGAGTCGACGAAGGCCTTGCGCCGCTGGCGCAAGGCCGCCGAGCACGGTCCGGACGTCCAGGCCGTCACAGGTGGAGCACCCGCCCATAGGCATCGAGCACGCTCTCGTGCATCGTCTCCGACAAGGTCGGATGCGGGAAGATCGTTTCGATCAGCTCGGCTTCCGTCGTCTCGCAATTCATGGCGACGACGAAGCCCTGGATCAGCTCAGTGACCTCGGCCCCGACCAGATGCGCGCCGAGCAGCTTGCCCGTCCTCGCGTCGAAGAGCGTCTTGACGAGCCCGTCCGGCTCGCCGAGTGCGATCGCCTTTCCGTTGCCGATGAAGGGAAAGCGGCCGACGCGAACCTCGTAGCCCTCGGCCTTAGCCCGTGCTTCGGTGAGGCCGACGGAAGCGATCTGAGGGCTGCAATAGGTGCAGCCCGGGATCATGGTCTTGTCGAGCGGATGCGGGTCGAGGCCCTTGATCGCCTCGACGCAGATCACACCCTCGTGCTCTGCCTTGTGGGCGAGCATGGGCGGGCCGGCGACGTCGCCGATCGCGAAGAGTCCCGGCACATTGGTGCGGCCCAGGCCGTCGGTTACGATCGTCCCGCGCTCGAGCTTCACGCCGAGGGACTCGAGGCCGAGGCCCTCGATGTTTCCGATGACGCCGACGGCCGAGATCATCCGCTCGGCCTCGATCTTGTGGGCCGCCCCGTCCGCGCCTTCGATCGTGGCGACGAGGCTCTCCGGCTTCTTCTCGACGGATGCAACCCTTGTCGAGGTCGAGATCGCGATCCCCTGCTTCTCGAACCGCTTGCGGGCGAAGGCCGAGATCTCCTCGTCCTCGACGGGCAGGATGTTCGGCAGGATCTCCACGACCGTCACCTCGCATCCGAAAGTGCGGTAGAAGGAGGCGAACTCGATCCCGATCGCGCCAGACCCCACGACGAGGAGCGACCGCGGAAACTTTTGCGCGATCATGGCTTCGAAATAGGTCCAGATCAGGTTTCCGTCGGGCTCGAGCCCCGGCAGCACGCGCGGACGCGCTCCGGTCGCGACGATGATATTCCTCGCCGCGTAGCGGCCCTCGCCGAGAATGCCCTTGGGCGGGGGGATTTGCGGCTGCATCGGCAGCTTCTTCGGCGCCGTCACGACGACCTCGCCGGGCTTCTCGATCGCGGCCTCGCCCCAAACGATATCGACCTTGTTTTTCTTCAGAAGGAAGCCGACGCCGGCATTCAATTGCGCGGCAACCGCGCGGGAGCGATCGACGACCGCCTTCGGATCGAAGCCGATCTCGCCCGAAACGGTGAGCCCGTAGTCCTTGGCGCGGGTCAGCTCCCGAAACACCTCGGCGGAGCGCAGCAGCGCTTTGGTCGGGATGCAGCCCCAGTTCAGGCAGATGCCGCCGAGGTGCTCGCGTTCGACGACGGCGGTTCTGAAGCCGAGCTGAGCGGCCCGGATCGCGGCGACATAGCCGCCCGGCCCGCCGCCGATGACGAGAACATCGTAAGCCTCG
Organism: Beijerinckiaceae bacterium; assembly: GCA_024304885.1. GTDB lineage: Bacteria > Pseudomonadota > Alphaproteobacteria > Rhizobiales > Beijerinckiaceae > Methylocapsa. The sequence goes on along the minus strand of JALJOM010000001.1, from coordinate 180,978 downwards.
GCCATGCCCGCCTCGATCCTTCCCAGAGCATTTTCCAGCGAAGCGGAGACCGGTCCGCACAGCGCTGGCGATATTTCCCAACTGCGACATCGCTATGCGAAAATCGCGACGAAACAAGAATCGAGACCGCTCTCCGTTTGCATCGGACCGAAAAGCAGCTCGAGGGCCGCCGATGCCGGTGGGCGGTCCCTTTGCGATCCCCTCGATGACACATCCCGTCCGTGATGCGAACGGGTGAATCGGTCAGCCGCCGCACGCTCGGCCGAGCTGCGGAGCGGGTGGCTGACGTGGATCAATGCGATCAGCGCTGCGATCGACGACGGTCGGCGATCAGAGGATCCCGGTCCATGACGCATCTACGAGAGCACGCCGCAATGCCGAACTCGGTCTCTGGCCGCCCGCCGACAGAGCCGGCGACAGTCGTTCTCGTCGATGACGACCTCGCGGTCTTGCGGTCGTTGCGGTTCCTGCTCGAGGCCGAAGGCTTCGCGGTCGATACGTTCCAGAGCGGCGCAGAGCTTCTCCTGCAGCCGAAGCTTCCCTCGCGCGGCTGCTTCGTCATCGACTATTGCATGCCGGTCATGAACGGGCTCGAGCTGCTTGCGCGGCTGCGCGCGCGCAAGTCCACCCTCCCCGCGATCCTCATGACCGGTCATTTCGATCGGCAGATCGACGCGGACGCGGCGCGTGCCGGGGTCCGGCAAGTGTTCCACAAGCCGAACCTCCACGGTGGTCTCGTCGAGACCATCCGGCACGCCCTGCGCGTTTCCGAAGACGGCGAAGGCTAGATCACGACGACTTTGGATCGAATCGATCCAAAGTCATAAAACGTGATCGATTCCAAAAGTTCAGAGCGGGATAGGCAGATAAGTTTACGCAATCTGCGTAAACGCGACTGCGCCGGAATACCGCTGGACACTTTTCCTCATCCCGCTCTAGCGCAGTTTCCAGTTAAACGGGCACCGGTTCGCAGTGCGATGTCGCTGCTGCGAAACATCGCCGGCGAAATGCGAAAATGCGACAAGGCAAGAATGTAGCGGTTTTCCGATTCCTCCGAATCGGAAGACGCTCCAGGAGAGCCGCTTGCGCACCGGAGCGCGGATTTCCGGGATGCTCTACGGCAGCTGCATCTGGCGCTTGCCCCAAAGGGCCTCGCCCATCACCTCGAAAACACGGTGGATCGCGTCCTGGCGCCTGAGCAGATAGCCGACCGGGGGAAGCACCTTGAAGGTCGGAGCGAGCCGGTACGCGAAAGCCACGAGGTCTCGCGCCATGCCGAGGTCGCCGCGCATGGCATAGGCCAAGCCGCTCCAATAAGCCTCCTCGGCGAGCCGGCGCAAGGCGAGGCCGTGCAGCCGCTCGGCGTCGGGAACGTGCGTGCCGGCCGTTTCGAAGAAGCATTCGAGCCCCGCGTGGCGCGCGGAAAAATCCCTCGTGACGACCTCGAAATAATAGTTGGACATGTTTGCGCTGTGCCAGCGCCGGATCCCCTGGACGGCGTCGGTCTTCGCCACGTCCGAAATCGCCGCGATCCGGAGCCACATCTCGAGGTCGCTGGTGTGGGGAAGCTTGGGATTGTAATAGCCGGCAGCCTTCTGGACGGAGGTGCGGATGAGAGCGGTGCTGGTGCCGACGTGGTTGACCGGGATGCGGCACGTGAGCTCGATGTAATCGAGGCCGGTCATGAAGCGTGTCCCTGCCGCGGACTGCTTCGCTTGGTCGGCCACCGGGATCGAGCCGCCCGAGCGGAGGGGGAGCTCCGCGCCGTGAAAAAGTCCGACCTCGGGGTGGCGATCCATCACCGCGACCGCGCGCGCAAAGCATCCGGGGGCAAGCAAGTCATCGGCGCTGAGCGCGAGGAAGTAATCGCTTTCGGCCCAGTCGATGCCTTCGTTCAGCGTCGCCACGAGCCCGCGGTTCTCCCGATGCCGAACGACCTCGATTCGTCGATCGTTCGCGGCGAGCTCGGTCGCCACCTCGAAGGAATCGTCCGGAGAGGCATCGTCGATCACCAGAACCCGCAGGTCCACGCCCTCTTGGGTCCAGATGCTCGGGACGCAATCGCGCAGGAAATGCCCGTATCTATAGCAAGGGACGACTATGTCGACGGTGGCCATAAAGACATTCCGTTGCTTCAGCCGCCAGCTTCTCGAAGCCCGCCCGCTCGATTTCCGAATCCATCGACAGATACGATTCTTGCACGCGCACGGTCAAAATCCCGAACGGCGCTCGTGCCTCCGGCAGCCGTCGAAGGCCGCCCGAAAGATGCCCGGAAGTTTTCCCCGTGACGACCGGTAGGAGCGATCACCTTGACCATGGACCAAATTCGTCATTTTTGGAATAGGGGCGCCATTCACGATGGTCGAACAAATTTATAGACGTGGACAAGGGACGATCGGATGCGGGGGCGTGTCCCGCCTCGCTCCCGTCCCGAAGCATCCCTGGGCGAACAACTTCGCGTAAGACCACATTCACGACGCGCGCGGGCAATATGCAAACTCAACGCTAAAGTTGCAATATTTTTTCGCGACCGGACGGAACGCGGCACTCCCACATTCTGTCGGATCCCGGCCAAAACCGGCCGTTTCTGGAGCAAATGCATCAGCCGCCGGCGGGAACACCGACATCGGGCGCGACGGCTCGATCCCGAGCGCGCCGTCCCGATCGACGTCGGCGGGTTCAAGCCATGCGCAGGGGGATGAGGGTCATGACCTTGATCGTCGAGAAGCAATGGTGGGAGATGTCGATTGCGAGCTGCCGCGACTCCGGGTTCTCGGTCTTGGAGGCGATGTAGTCGAGGTAATCGACCCCTCGTTCGTCGAGACGGCCGTTGGTCAGGATGGTCCGGAACGCCTTGGCATCGGGATGGTCCTCGCCGAGCTGGCCGATCAAGGCCTCGGCTCGTTCCTTGAACCAGTCCGGGATGGTCAGCTCCGTGGGCCACTCTTGCGGACCCTTCATGCAGGACTGAAGCTTCGAGGCCATACTTGTTTCTCCTCCTCTCGTACGGGGCTCCTGAGCGGGGTCGCCCCGTCGGAGCGCGACATGGGAGCGGTGTCCGATCCGCACGGATCGGACACCGCTCGACCTTGTATCTTTGTCGCAATTCCGCGACGCGAGCGGGCACCCGCTCCGCACGAGATTGCTTTTGCCGGAGACGATCCGCAAAGGGCGGGTTCGACGACGAGGCACGGCCGCGCGCGACAGGTCGAGCCCACGCTGCACGGTCCGAATTTTCGTAATCAGGAATTATGCCAGAGGTCCGGGTCGCAACGCGGAGGACTCGTCGCGTGCTTCCTCGAGCAGGACCGAGCTTTCGGCATCGAGCGTCGCTCGCCGCCTCCTAGAGCGGGATGAGGAAAAGTGTACAGCGGTTTTCCGGCGCAATCGCGTTTACGCAGATTGCGTGAACTTATCTGCCTATCCCGCTCTGAACTTTTGGAATCGATCACGTGTCATGACTTGGGATCGATTCGATCCAAAGTCATGACACGTGATCTAGGAAGGGCGGAAGGGCAACCGGCACCCGAGCGACTTTGGCCTCGTCACGCCTGCTGAATAGCCGACAGCACCCACTCGCTCGGCGCACCGCCGACGCGCCGCATGAAGGTCCAGAGCTCGGTCGCCTCCTGCGGCAGGGTCGGTTCTCCCGAGACGGTCTTGCCCGTGCTCCGATCGACCATCGTATCGATCAACGAGAACTTCATGGCGACGCTCGCATATTCCGCGGCGTCCTCGCGCCAAGCCTCGGACAGATCGCCTTGGAGGAACCTCACGTCCGCGAGCTCGTTGCGCAGGCCCTTGCGCGCGTTCTCGGCGAGCTCCTCGGCGAAATAGCGCGCCATCTCGGCCGTCGCCAGGCGTGCGAGCGCGCCGCGATCTTCCTTGCTGTAGGCTCCTTGGATCTCGGCGAGCCGCTGCTCGAAGGCAGCGTAATCCGCCGCGGTCACGTCGAGGCGCCGGCTGCGCGGCGCAGCGCCGCCCATGCCGCCCCCGAACACACCGCCCTGGCCGAGATCGCCGTTTTGCGGCCTTCCCCCGACCAAGCCGCCGAACAGGCCACGCTCGCCGTGGCCGGAATCGAAGGCCGCGCCTTGCATCGCAGGCCGGCGGCTCCGGATGAAGCCCATGACGAATCGGAACAACAAGTAGAGCAGGCCGAGCTGAAGGACGAGGCCGAGGATGGACGAAAGCCCGCCCATGCCGCCGAACAGCCCATGGCCCATCAAAAGCCCGAATAAGCCAGCGCCGAGGAAGCCGCCGAGCAAGCCCCCCATCAGGCCGCTGCCGAACCCGCCCGAGAACAAGCCGCCACGCTGCGGCTGAGCGGCTCTGCCGAACGTGCTCTGTCCCGGCTGTGCCATGGACCTCTCGAAGGGTGCAGCCCCGCGCGGCGCGGTCTGTGTCGCCGGCGGGGCGCTGAAGGTCCGCCCGCCGCGGCTACCCGAAGAAGAGCCTCCGCCCGCCCGGGCGTCGGCGTCCGTCGCGAGCCCGAAGCCGAGAAGAGCAGCGAAAATCAGTGTCGTGACCTTGCGATGCGCAGCCATGGGCTCGATCCTGGAACGTCGGCGGCATCCCGGGCCGCGCCTGCTATATGGGACGAGTCGCTTTGAAGTGCAAAGGTCGAGGACGATCGTCGAAAGCCGAGGTCGCCGCGAAACAATTGAGGCAAGCACGCCCCCGTTCGTTCGAACGGAGGCGCTCGGGTCGAGATATGGCTCGACCGTCCTATTTCAAGCCGAAGCAATTGGCGTAATAGGTCACCGTGCCCGGCCAATCCGAGAAGATGCCGCGGATGCCGACCTTGCGGGCGAGGACGTCGAGCAGGACGAAATAATCGCCGGGGCCGTCGACGACAGGGGCGATGGACTGGAAGTAAAATCCACCCCTGTCGGTCAGCGTTCCCGAGCGCTCGAGCGTCCAGGTGATGATGTCGAAGCCATGCCGCTTCGCGGCGAGCGCATAGTCGGAGGGGACGATCCGCTGTTGCGCATCGAGGGTGACGAGCGCCCAGGTCGGCGGGGCGACGATCCGAACCCCATTTCTCGCCATCTCGGGAAGCGCGGCGATCGCATCCCGCACTTGCTGCGCGTCGTTGAGGTCGGCCAAGGCGACGGCTTGCCGGCCGAAGGCAGGTTCGTGCCGGATCCAGTAATAGATGTCATTGATGTTGAACGACTGGGCAAAGACCCGGCGCGGCGAGACCCCCGCCTGCTTGTACTCGTCGATCATCTGCTGCGCATATTTTTCCTGCGTGTAGTCACCCTGATAGGGCATCGGGACGCTCGCCTCCTTGAGCTCGGGGGTCATGCCGACCCCGAGCTTCTGGAAAAGCTCGATGCTCTCCTTGTGCGTCATGAGAGTCCCGGTCGCGGCATAGGCGTCCGTCCGCCACGACGGGGTGCCGTTCTGGTACTCCTCGGGCGTCGTCGCGTCGGGATCGGCGCCGTCCATCTTGCCCTGAAGCGTCTTGAACTCCCGCAGCGTGAGGTCGCTCGTGCAGCATTTCGCGCTCGCCGGCTTTCCATTCGCCGCCGGCGTGAACGGCTCCGAGCATTTGGCCGCGAGGTCGGTCAGCAGGATATTGGTGGTCGTATGCAGATCGCACTGGCTGTGGCGGCACACGAGCTGGCGATCCTTCGTGAAGGTGACGTCGCATTCGAGGATGCCGGCCCCCATGCGCGCGGCGGCCTCGTAGGATTCCTTGGTGTGCTCGGGGAACTGCATCGCGGCGCCGCGATGCCCGATGGAAAAATCCGTGCGGCGCAGGGGCCGGTTCGAGCAGGCCTCGAGCTGCTGCTTCAAGGTCCCTGCGGGGAGCTGGTCGACCAGGTAATAGGGGCGTGGACCGGCCTGGATCCGGTGGTCCGAGGCTTGGGCGTCGAAGACCGGCGCTGCCGAGACGGCGAGCGCGAGGGCCGACCAGAGACGAAGGGGCCGAAACCGAGGGTACATAGCTCTTTTCCTCGCATCCGAGCTGAAGCGTTGGCGGCCTCCGCTTAGTCGCGAGCGATGACTCCCATGTGACGCGCCGAAGAATGGACGACGATACTTTGCGACGGCCCGGGCGCGCCGCGAGGCCCTCTCGGCGGCCTGCTTGCGGAGCGGAAACGCGCGACGTGCCGCACTTTCGGCTCGGGGCTCGGCATGCTAGAAGGCCGCTGCACGCGCCGCCGAAAAGGCGAGCGGCCTTCCCGAACCGGACACGAGAACGAAAAAGATATGACAGAGCGGCGCGCCAGCTTCGACTACGAGGACTTGATCGCTTGCGGACGCGGTGACCTGTTCGGGCCGGGGAATGCTCAGCTCCCGCTGCCCCCCCTCTTGATGTTCGACCGTATCGCGGACATATCCGAGGCGGGAGGCGCTAACGGCAAGGGCGGGATTCGCGCCGAGTTCGCAGTGAAGCCGGACCTCTGGTTCTTCGGCTGCCACTTCAAGGGGGATCCGGTCATGCCGGGCTGCCTCGGGCTCGACGCGCTCTGGCAGCTGCTCGGCTTCTATCTCGGCTGGCTCGGCCTGCCCGGGCGGGGCCGCGCGCTCGGCGTCGGCGAGGTGAAATTCGCCGATCAGGTGCTGCCGACCGTGAAGAGCGTCGTCTATGGCGTCGACCTGAAACGGGTCTTCAAGACCAAGCTCGTCCTCGGGATCGCGGACGGCTGGCTCGAGGCCGACGGAACCCGCATCTACGAGGCGAAGGATTTGAAGGTCGGGTTGTTCCAGCCGGCGACCGGGACCCCCGGCTGATCGGTGCTCGCGATCCGTGTTTCCCACTCCCGGGGCGCCGAGCCTCTCGCCTCGCGGGGCCGCGATCCGGCGGCTTGCCCGGATGCTCTGTTCGCCTGCCGCGGACCTCGGCCTCGCCGGCAGACGCGGCCGCATTTTCGCGATAAGCTCGGAGCGGTGCGCACAAGCGTTTGACGGGCCTCGGAGAAGGCCGCGCCGCGCCGACGGGCGGCGACTTTGTGGGGGAGAGCCAGGATGAGACGGGTCGTCGTGACCGGGATGGGCATCGTTTCCTCGATCGGGAACAATACCCAGGAGGTGCTTGCCGCCCTGCGCGAGGCCAAGCCCGGCATAGTCAAAGCCGACAAATATGCCGAGCTCGGCTTCCGCAGCCAGGTCCACGGCGCCCCGACGCTCGATCCGGAGGCCCTCCTGGATCGCCGCGCGCTCCGTTTTCACGCCGGCGGCACGGCCTGGAACCATGTCGCCATGGACCAGGCGATCCTCGATGCCGGCCTGACGCCAGCGGAGATCTCGAACGAGCGGACCGGCATCATCATGGGCTCGGGCGGCCCCTCGGCCCGTACCATCGTCGAATCGGCCGATATCGCGCGCACCAAGGGTCCGAAGAAAGTCGGGCCATTCGCGGTGCCGAAAGCCATGTCGTCGACCGCCTCGGCGACGCTCGCCACCTGGTTCAAGATCAAGGGCGTGAACTACTCGATCTCGTCCGCCTGCGCGACCTCCAACCATTGCATCGGCAATGCCTACGAGATGATCCGCTACGGCAAGCAGGACGTGATGTTCACCGGCGGCTGCGAGGAGCTCGATTGGACGCTCTCCGTGCTGTTCGATGCGATGGGGGCCATGTCCTCCGCCTACAACGACCGGCCCGCTGTCGCTTCCCGCGCCTATGACAAGAACCGCGACGGCTTCGTGATCGCGGGCGGCGCGGGCGTGCTCGTGCTGGAGGATCTCGACCGGGCCAAGGCGCGCGGCGCGAGGATCTACGGCGAGATCGCCGGCTATGGCGCGACCTCCGACGGGCACGACATGGTCGCGCCCTCGGGCGAAGGGGCGGTGCGCTGCATGCGCATGGCGCTCGAGACGGTCGCGGCCCCGATCGACTACATCAACCCCCATGCGACCTCGACCGGGATCGGCGACCTCAAGGAGATCGAGGCGATTCGCGAGGTGTTCGGCGCGAACGGCAAGTGCCCGCCGATCGCCGCGACGAAATCCCTGACCGGCCATTCCCTCGGCGCGACCGGCGTCCAGGAGGCGATCTACTCGCTGCTCATGATGCAGAGCGGCTTCATCTGCGAGAGCGCCAATATCGAGGAGCTCGATCCGGCCTTCGCGGACATGGACATCGTGCGCGAGCGGCGCGACGGGGTCAGGCTCGGCGCCGTCCTGTCGAATTCCTTCGGCTTCGGCGGCACCAATGCGAGCCTCGTCCTGAAGCATGTCGACGCCTGAGCCTTCCGCACCGCCCCTCCTCATGGGCGGCAAGCGCGGCCTCGTCATGGGGGTCGCCAACGACCATTCGATCGCTTGGGGCATCGCGCAGGCTCTCGCCGCTCACGGCGCCGAGCTCGCCTTCACCTATCAGGGCGAGGCGCTCGGCAAGAGGGTGAAGCCGCTCGCCGCGAGCCTCGGCGCCGCGCTCGTCCTGCCTTGCGATGTCGAGGATCTCGCCTCCGTGGACGCGGTCTTCGCCACGCTCGCGGAACGCTGGGGGAGCCTCGATTTCCTGGTCCACAGCATCGCCTATTCGGACAAGGCCGAGCTGAAAGGGTGCTACGCCGACACGACGCGCGAGAATTTCTTGCGCACGATGACGATCTCGGCATTCTCCTTCACCGAGGCCGCCAAGCGGGCGGCGGCCCTCATGCCGCAGGGCGGCGCGCTCCTGACCTTGACCTTCGAAGGCGCGAGCCGGGTCATGCCCAACTACAACGTGATGGGCGTCGCCAAGGCCGCGCTCGAGGCGAGCGTGCGCTATCTCGCCGCCGATTACGGTCCTCGCGGCATCAGGGTCAATGCGATCTCGGCGGGGCTGATTCGCACCTTGGCGGGCGCCGGAATTTCCGACGGCCGCGTCTTGTTCGGCTTCCAGAAGTCACATGCGCCGCTGCGCCGCAACCTCGACCTCGCCGACGTCGGCGGCCCCGCGCTCTACCTCCTTTCGGATCTTTCCCGTGGCGTCACCGGCGAAATCCATCGCGTCGATGCCGGCTACAATATCGTCTTGATGCCGCATCCCGACAGCCTGAAGGCGGAGGAGGCCCGCGGCGCCGCCAAGGCGGAAGGCTGATCCGCCTGACGCCGGCGACCACACGCTTGTTCCGCGCCGGGGCGCGTGCTATCTCGCGGGCCTCGCGCGAGGCGGCCTTGGAGAGGTGGCTGAGTGGTTGAAAGCACCGCACTCGAAATGCGGCATAGGGGCAACCCTATCGGGGGTTCGAATCCCCCCCTCTCCGCCAAATTATATTGATTTCAAAGGGATTTTTCGAGCTTTTGCGGAGCGGTCCACACTCTCCTCCACAATCGCGCCGATCTGTCCGGGATCGCCGGGGGTTTCCGCCGGTCGGCGGATTGCTGCTTGGCCCACATGTCGGCGGGGGTCTTCGAAGGAATGCGATCGGACGACTCGGCCGCATCTTAGCCGCGACGTCCAACGCCCGGCTCAGCAGCCCCTTCGCCATGTCCCTCTCGGCGAGGAGCCGGCCCGCGCGATGCTCGGCTTTCCCCTCGCGCCCCTAGATCACGATGACTTTGGATCTTATCGATCCAACGTCATGAAACGTGATCGATTCCAAAAGTTCAGAGAGAGGTGAGCGCCTGCACCCGGACCGTTCAGGACCCCGGCCGTGCGGTGTCACGCGCCATAACGCTCGGCGACAACGCGGGCAATGCATTCTGCGGCAAAGGCAGCGGTCAAGTGCATCGCGAGAGTCGGCGAGCCGAGCACCTCTGCGACAGCGTCGTGGAAAGCTCGTTCGATTGCCTCTTCGTCGAGGCCTTCGGCGCGCGACAGCTCTATCACCGCCCGATAGTCATCGGGCGGCAACGCATCGCGGATCGCCGCCGCGAACCAGGATTCGAGGGGGAAATGTCTTTGCATCCGCGGAACGCTAGCACGAGCGGCTCGTGCGAACGTCTCCCGAATTGGGTACATGGCACCGGCCTTCCGAGCGCGGCGGCCTCGTTACGGCCGCGAGCCTCGCGGGCCCAGCGCGGTCACATGCTGGCGTCAGGATTTGCCAGGCCACCTACTCTCGCCCCTCCGTCAGCCGTTCCCAGACGGCGACTGTGCTCCAAATCCGCCGACTCGCTCGGCGGCTGCGGATCGAGAAGAGCTGCTATGAAGCCGCGATCGTCTAGATCCCTCGGGACGGTCGGTGCCTGGCGGTAGGCTTGCTCGTGCGTACCTCGGCAGACGGAAAGAAGGGGGTGAAGCTCCGCAAGCCTGAAAAAACGAGGCGTCATCACCCATCTGCGAGATGCCACGATCGACGTCCACTGGCATTCGTTTCTTATTTTGACTCGCGAATGCCCACTGGCGCGAGCTTCATGCGCCCTTGCCGAGGTGGTTGGTCCTGGCCAGATCGACGGCCAATTTTATACCCGCACACCGCGCAAGAAGGACGAGTGCGAGATTTGCCGGGCTCCTCGGTTCCGAGAGCTTCGAGGCGAATAAGCTCTCCGTAGGCCTTGATCGTATCGGCTTCGAGCATCGTAGGGACCCCGGCACCAGCCGGGTCGGCGTGCGCGGCGAATACTATCGAGCAGGCGAAAAAGACGATTGGACGCATCTCGACGTTCCACGGGCAAGCACAGCGGCCAGAACGTAGCTCACGCGACTTGTGCGAGCCTTTCCGCATCGGCCGCGAATTCGCGGCCGAAGCCGAAGCGCGCTCCCATGCGCAACTCGACGAGCTCGCTATCGCGGCGTGACCCGAACGAAATGGCCTTCGGAAACCCGGGGCGGCTCGTCTCTCGCGCTCACCCTTTCGGGAACTCGAGGCCCATCTCGCGATAGCGCTCGGGATCGTCCTGCCACTTCTCGCGGACCTTCACGAAGAGGAAGAGGTGGACCTTCTGCTCGATCGCATCCGCGATCTCGGCACGCGCCGCGGTGCCGATCGCCTTCAGCGTGCGCCCGCCCTCGCCGATCACGATCTTCTTGTGGCCCTCGCGCAGGACATAGATCGTCTGCTCGATCCGAGCCGAGCCGTCGGGAAGGTCCTTCCAGAGCTCGGTCTCGACGGTCGATTGATAGGGCAGCTCGTCGTGCAGCCGCTCGAAAATTTTCTCGCGCGTGATCTCGGCGGCGAGGAGACGCAAGGGCGCGTCCGAGATCTGATCCTCCGGGTAGAGCCAGGGTCCCGGCGGCACGAGGCGGGCGAGCGCGTGTCGCAGCGCATCGATGCCGTCGCCGGTCAGCGCGGAGATCATGAAGGTTTCCGTAAACGCGACCTCGCGGTTCAGCGCGGCAGCGAGCTCGAGCAGCCGCGGCCGCTCGACGGTGTCGATCTTGTTGAGGACGAGGAGCTTCGGCCCCGCGATCCGCGGCAGCTCGGAGAGGATCGCCGAGACCTCCGGATCGATGCCCTTCCGCGCATCGACGAGGAACGCCACGACATCGGCGTCGCCGGCGCCGCTCCAGGCCGAGGAGACCATGGCCCGGTCGAGCCTTCGCCTCGGCGCGAAGATGCCCGGCGTATCGACGAGAACGATTTGCGCCTCACCCTCGATCATGATCCCGCGCACCTGCATGCGCGTGGTCTGGACCTTGCGCGAGACGATCGAGATTTTCGCGCCGACGAGCCGGTTGACGAGCGTGGATTTTCCCGCATTCGGCGCGCCGATGAGCGCGGCGAAGCCACAGCGTGTCGCGGCGTCCGGCGCGGCGATCATGCCACGCCCTTGCGATCGTCCTGGTCGATTCCCTCGCGGGCGATGAAGGCCCCGGCCGCCGCCTGCTCTGCGAGTCGTTTCGAGCCACCCGTCGCCTCGACGGGCGCGAAGCCCTGGACCGTGACCGCGATCGTGAACTCGGGCGCATGGTCGGGGCCGCGGCGCGACAGCTCGCGATAAAGGGGCGTGGAGAGGCCGCGCGATTGCGCCCATTCCTGCAGCGCGGTCTTGGCATCGCGAAGCGGCCGGCACGGCGCACGCATCTTGGGCTCGAACGCACGTACCACCACGTCGCGCGCGGAAAGATAGCCGGCATCGAGAAAGACCGCGCCGATGATCGACTCGCAAACGTCGCCGAGAATAGCTGTCTTCACGACCCCCGTCGCTCTTTCGCTGTCGCCGAGCCGGATATGGGCCTCGACACTCCATTCGAGCGCGACCTCGGCGCAGCTCTCCTTGCGGACGAGGGCGGCGAGCCGGCGCGACAGCTCGCCCTCCTCCGCCTCGGGAAAGGCGTCGTAGAGCATCTCCGAGACGACGAGGCCGAGCACGCGATCGCCGAGGAACTCGAGCCTCTGGTAGGTGACGCGCTTCTGGCCGTTCGCGGCGCTGACATGGGTCAAGGCCGCGGCGATCAGGGTCTCGTCGCCGAAGCGATGCCCGATGCGGGCCTCGAGCGCGCGCAAGTCCGCGTGCCGTGCCATCCGCGTGCGCCGAATACCTATCTCACAGGCTGGAACATCCGGTTCCAGCGCAGCGTCCAAGGCCAGTCCCAGAACGCCCAAGCGGGAGAGCCGCCGCCGACCGAGAAGAAGATGATCTCCGCCCGGCCCACGAGGTTCACGAAGGGGACGAAGCCGACCCCGCCGTATTCCGCCGGAACCCGGCTGTCGAGGGAGTTGTCGCGATTGTCTCCCATCATGAAATAATGTCCCGGCGGCACCGTGAACAGCTGGGTGTTGTCGGATATCGCGGTGTCGCCGTCGCGCTCGATGATCGTATGCTGCACGCCGTCCGGCAGGATCTCTTTATAGGTCGCGACCTCGGCCTCGCGCCCGTAGACGTCTTCCGTGCGGGCCTTGGCGATGGGCTCGCGCGGGACGATCTCGCCGTTGATGTAGAGGCGGCCGTCCTTGACCTGGATGCGGTCGCCCGGCATCCCGATCACTCGCTTGATGTAATCCGTCTGCCCATCGCGCGGAAGCTTGAACACGACCACGTCGCCGCGCTTCGGCAGCGCGCCGAAAATCCGGCCCGAGAAGAGATTCGGGCTGAACGGCAGCGAGTGGTTCGAATAGCCGTAGGAATATTTCGAGACGAAGAGATAGTCGCCGATGAGCAGCGTCGGGATCATCGAGCCCGAAGGAATGTTGAACGGCTGGAACAGGAAGGTTCGGACGACGAGCGCGATCAAGAGCGCTTGGACGATGACCTTCGCCGTCTCGCCGATCCCGCCTGCCTTCTCGGCACGCTTATGGTCCTTCTCGAGCTTCTTTTCCAAGCGTGCCTCTTCCGTCATCCCTCGCCTTTCTCCCGCCGCATCGATGGGGAGGTGATCGCAGCGCTCCCTTACCATGGGGTCGGTTGCCGGTATAGAGCGAACCCGACGCGCCGCGCGTCGTCATGCCGTCCCCTCCCCGCCGCGCTGGCGCGGCCGGGCCCCGGCAATCTCGGCGACGAGCTCGGAGATATGGGCGCAGCCCTTCGATATCAGATCCGGGGCGCCCGCCTCGTCCTTGCCGGCGACGGCGCGAGGGACGAGCGCGCGGGCGAAGCCGAGCTTGGCGGCTTCCTTCAGCCGCGCCCGCTCGTGCGCCACGGGCCGGATCGCGCCCGAGAGCGCGATCTCGCCGAAATAGACCTGATCCGCAGGGAGGCTGCGGCCGGTCAGCGACGAGACCAGGGCGGCGGCGGCGGCGAGATCGGCGGCAGGCTCGGCGACCCTGAGGCCGCCCGCGACGTTCAGGTAGATGTCGTATTGGCCGAGCCTCAGCCCGGCATGGGCGTCGAGGACGGCGAGAACCGTCGCGAGCCGCGCAGTGTCCCAGCCGACGACGGCACGGCGCGGCGTTCCGAGCGCGCTCTGTGCCACGAGCGCCTGGATCTCGACGAGCAGCGGGCGGCTGCCTTCCATGCCGGCGAAGACGGCGGCGCCCGGCGCGGCCCGCTCCCGCCCGGAGAGGAAAAGGGCAGACGGATTGGCGACCTCGGCGAGACCGCGCCCGGTCATCTCGAAGACCCCGATCTCGTCGGTCGGGCCGAAGCGATTCTTCATGGCGCGCAGGAGCCTGAGATCGCGCCCGCCTTCGCCCTCGAAGGAGATCACGGCGTCGACCATGTGCTCGACGACGCGCGGCCCGGCGATCTGCCCGTCCTTGGTCACATGGCCGACGAGGATGACGGCGCTGCCCGCGGCCTTGGCGAAGCGGATGAGCGCCTGGGCGGCGGCGCGGACCTGGCCGACGGTGCCCGGCGCCGACTCGATCGTCTCGGTCCACATGGTCTGGATCGAATCGATCACGACCAGGGCCGGCGTTCTGCCGTGGCCGAGGGTGGCGACGATGTCCTCGACGCTGGATTCCGCGGCGAGCTCGACCTTCACCTCGCCGAGGCCGAGGCGGAGCGCGCGCAGCCGCACCTGGTCGATCGCCTCCTCGCCGGAAATATAAACCACGCGCGCGCCGCGCGCCGCGAGCGAGGCGCAGGCCTGGACGAGGAGCGTGGACTTGCCGATGCCGGGCTCGCCGCCGAGCAGGAGCACCGAGCCCGCGACGAAGCCGCCACCGATGACGCGATCGAGCTCGGCGATGCCGGTCACGAGGCGCGGGGGGGCCTGCTGCCCGGCCGCGCCGAGATCGGTCAGGCCGAAGACCCGGCCTTTGCGGCGCGGCCGCGCCTGCGCGCCGATTCCGGCCGCGGCAGCTTCCTCGGCCATGGCGTTCCAGGCGCCGCAGGCGTCGCAGCGACCCTGCCAGCGCTGCGCGACCGCGCCGCAGGCCTGGCAAACGAAGGTCGTATGCGGCTTGGCCATGTTCGAGGCTCGAGGGGGATGGTCCGGCGTATGGTGCGCGGGCTCGTGATGTCCACGCATAGAGCAGTTTCAGCGCAAGGGACACGGCTCGTGTCGCGAAACTACGACAAGGCAGGCGCGCGGAGATGCATCCTGCATTCGGATCGCACCCGCTCGATTTCCCGCCTCAGGTTTCGGCAACCAGCTTTCCGATATCGGTGACATCATATCCGCCGATGCTCTTGAATTCATTCTGGAACTTTTCGGAGCGCAGAATCGTCAGCATTGTGGTCACTTCCGGCGTGTCGAGCTGTTCCTTCTTGATCACGAGGTCGTAGCGCTCCTTCTTCATAGGGACGAAATCCACATTCTCGACCTGACGGGCGATCTTCTCGTTGCCGACAGCCACATCGGCATCACCTCGCCCGACCGCGCTCGCGACAGCGAGATGGGACTGGGTCTCGTTGTCGTATCCCTTGATCCGGCTTCCGTAGAGGCCGAGCAGCTTGAGGTTCTCGTCGAGCAGCACTCGCGACCCCGCACCTTTCTCGCGGTTGATCATGGTCACGTCCTCGCGCTCGAAGTCTCGCCATGACACGATGGACTTCGGATTGCCCCGGGCGACGTAGAGGCCCTGCATGCGATAGGTGACATTGACGATCACAGATCGGATGCCCGGCAGCAGAGCGCGGACATAGGGAATGTTGTAGGTGTCGCCGATCCCATCCCACAGATGAGCGGTCGCGACGCTGACCCTGCCGTGATAGAGGGAAACGAGGCTGTCGTAGCTCCCGATATAGGCTCTCAACGCCATGACGCCGTGCAGGCGCATGAAGTTCGACAGGACATCGAGGATGAGGTCCTGCCCGCAGATGATGAATCCTTCCCCGCTGCGGCGGCCCGGCGACAGGTCGAAATAGCTGTCTTCGTCGAGCGCCACAGGCCCGATGCGCGCGGGGGAACGCGCCGCCTTGCCGGAGCTGTCGATATAGTCGCGGACATGCGCATCGGTGAAGCGGATCTTGCGGCCGACCTTGTAGAAGCCGATGCCGCCGCTCTTGATCAGCGCGTAGATCCCGCTCTTGCTGACATGCAGCATCCCGGCCACGTCTTCGACGGTCAGGGCTCTCCGCTCGTCCACAGGCAAGGGTATATCTCGTTTCATTCGATTTCATATCACAATGCATAAAAATGACGGCATGTCGTCCAACTTCGAAGGATGCAGCTTTACAAAAGTGCGCACTTCGTCGCATTTCATGCATAAACCCTAGATAATGGTCCGCACTTATGCGTTTTCGTATTATTATATCTCGTTTCGTCGAAGCGACGTCCAAGACGATTCCGTCCTGCCTGAAGACCCGGACCATGCCGGCTTCGTCCGCGCCCGATCCTGCCGTGGCTTCCGATCTCGATGGAGCTCAGGGAAAAAGCCGTCCCGCCGTAGCGCACGACGCGTTGCCTGCCTTCGCCGGCGGCGCGCTCATCGGTTCCCTCGGCGGTCTCGTCGGCCTCGGAGGCGCCGAGTTCCGACTGCCGTTGCTCCTCGGTCTCTTTCGCTTCGGCGCGCTCGAAGCCGTCATCCTGAACAAGGCCATGAGCCTGATCGTCGTTGCCGCCGCGCTCCCATTCCGCGCCGGAACGGTGCCGTTCGTCACGATCGCCGCAAATTGGCCGATCATCCTCGACCTTCTCGCCGGCAGCCTTCTCGGCGCCTGGCTCGGGGCAGGCTGGGCGACGCGGCTCGGCTCCCGCAACCTCTATCGCGTCTTGGCGATCTTGCTCGTGTCGATCGCGGGAGCGCTCGTCTTCGGTCATGGAACGATGGCGGCTTCCCCACTCCTTTCGGGATCCTGGCAGATCCTTGCCGGGGTAGCGGCCGGCTTCGCGATCGGAGTGGTCGGCTCGTTGATGGGCGTTGCCGGTGGCGAGCTGCTGATCCCTACATTGGCGTTGCTCTTCGGCGCGGAGATCAAGCTCGCCGGCAGCCTGTCGCTCGCCGTGAGCCTCCCCACCATGATCGTAGGATTCACCCGTTACAGCCGTGACAGCGCTTTCGTGGTCGTGGCGCGGAACAAGACCTTTGTCCTCGTGATGGCGCTCGGGTCGATCAGCGGCGCCTTCGTAGGGGCAGGCCTTCTCGGGAGCGTGCCCGATTCGATCCTGCTGCCGCTCTTCGCGTCGATCCTCGTGATTTCGTCGGTGAAGGTCTGGCAGCACCGCTGAGGGCGGCTTACACGCTGCCGAGGCCAGGGCCCGGAAACAGCCGACCCTTCGATCTAGGGCAATCTGAATACAGAACGCCGAATCGGCGTGGTTTCAATGGCTCGGGTCCGATCGGACCCAGACCTCGAGCGCCTTCCGATTCCACCGGATCGGAAAGCGCCCCGGCGGCACACCCTCAAGCCGCGATCTTGCGGCATTCCTCGGCGCATTTCTGGCACGATTCACCACAAGCTTTGCAGACGTCGATCTTGGGGAACTTGTCACATTGCTTCTTGCAGTCGTTGCAGACCATCTCGACCACCTTGGCGAGATGACCCGTATGGGCCGAGTTGATGGCGGCCATGGCCGCGAGGGAATTGCAGGTCGAGACGAGCTGGAACACGGAATCGGCGCATTCGGCCATGCTCGTGTCCTTCATCATGAACATGCCGAAGCAGTGCCTGAGGCAATCATTGCCGGTCGCGACGCAATGAATCGCAGCTTTTTCCAACGCCGTATATTTCGGGGGATGCATGTCCCCGGATTCGACTTGGGCAAAGGCCTGTGAGGTACCCGCCAATGCGGCAGCCGTCCCGACGGCGGCTATGAACTCACGACGTTGCATGATTTCCTCCTCGATGGCCTGTTACACGGCCGGCGGTGGAACGCGGATCACAGGACGAAAGTTTCGTCCAAGCCTCTCCTCGCGCGCTCGCTCCACGTCGCTCCATCGAACCGAGAAGCCTATGCTCGCCCTCGATCCGGTCATCCTGAGCCTCGCCGTCGCGATCGGGATCGGGCTGCTCGTCGGCACCGAGCGCGAGCGCCGCAAGGGAGCGGGGCCGGATCGAGCGCCCGCAGGGGTGCGCACCTTCGCGCTGGTCTCGCTCGCGGGCGCATTGAGCTTCGCGATCGGCCGGGAGGTCCTGCTCGCGGTGACGACCGGCGGAATCTTCGTCCTGACCGCGCTCGCCTGCTCACGGGAACAGGACGGCGACCCGGGCCTCACGACGGAGATCGCGCTCGTCGTGACGGCTCTGCTCGGCGGCCTCGCCATGACCCGGCCGGCGCTCGCCGCAGGCCTCGCCGTCGCGGCGACCATCATGCTGAACGCGCGCTCGGCGCTCCACCAGTTCGTCCGTTCCGTTCTCAGCGAGGCCGAGGTCAGGGATGCCTTGATCTTCGCCGCGGCGACCTTGATCGTCCTGCCGCTCCTGCCCGACGAGCAGCTCGGCCCGTTCGATGCCCTCAACCCGCATGCGATCTGGATCATCGTGATCCTCGTCATGGCGATCTCGGGCGTGGGCCATATCGCGGTTCGGGCGCTCGGCGCCCGCTTCGGGCTTCCGCTCGCGGGCTTCGCGTCGGGGTTCGTCTCGAGCTCGGCGGCAATCGGAGCCTTGGGCGCGCGGGCGGCCAAATCCCCCGACCAGCTCCGGCCGGCCGTCGCCGGCGCGGTCCTGTCCACAGTCGCGACCATCATCCAGATGGCGATCCTGCTCGCCGCCACCGACCTCGCGACGCTGTGGGTCATGGCCGCGTCGCTCCTCTGCGCCGGAGCCGCGGCCGTCGCCTATGGCGCGATCTTCGCGGCCATGGCGCTGCGGAGCGCCCCGTCCGAGGCACCGGAACGGGGCCAGGCCTTCAGCCTCTGGGCGGCTCTCGGATTTGCGAGCTTGCTCGCCGCGGTGCTCCTCGCCTCGCGCGCGCTCGACGATTGGTTCGGACCGAACGGCGTCACGATCGCGGCGGGTGCCGCCGGCCTCGCCGATACGCATTCGGCGGCGATCTCGGTGGCGACGCTCGTCGGCGCAGGCAAGCTCGAGGCACCAGACGCCGTGCTCCCGATCCTCGTCGCCCTTTCGACCAACACGATCACAAAGCTCGCCTTGAGCCTCGCCGGCGGCACCGCCTATGTGCTTTGCGTCGCGCCGGGGCTCGTGATCGTGATCGCAGCGGCCTGGGCCGGGTGGTTGCTCCCCACGTGACCCACGCGGAGCACGTGCCCCGATCCGATGCCGGATCACGAGCTTTTTTGGTGGAAACTTCATCTCGGAAGCCTATCGTCGCCGGCCTTCGTACACCCTTTGCTTCCGGCGAAGCGAACGATGACCATCGAGCGCTGCGATGGCGACCTTGCACGACACAGAGACTTTCGAAGGCGAGTCGTTTCCCTCCCCGCTCGCGATCAACCACGCGATCGCGGCCGACCTCATTGCCGTCCTCGTCGCGGTGACCGCGGGCGAGCCGCGCGTCCTGACGATCCAGGATCGGCGCGCCCTGCCCTCCGGCCCTTTCGAGCTCGAGCATCGATCGCTCCAATCGGGCCTCAGGGCCTGGGTCGAGCGGCAGACCAAGCATCCGCTCGGCTATGTCGAGCAGCTCTACACCTTCGCGGACAAGGATCGTGCCGGGACCGGGCAGCGGGTCGTCTCGATCAGCTATCTCGGCCTCACGCGCGAGCAACCGCTCGCGCCGGAGCAGGAAGCCCGCTGGCTCGGCTGGTATACGTTCTTTCCCTGGGAGGACCACCGGGACGGTCCCCCGGCGATGATCGAGGCCGCACTCGTGCCGAGGCTCGAAGCTTGGGCCGCCGGCGCGCTCGACCCCGGGGTCCGCCAGGCAAGGACCCAGCGGGCCGCCATCACCTTCGGGCTCGACGGGCGCCCCTGGAACGAGGAGCTCGTCCTGCAACGCTACGAGCTCCTCTACGAGGCGAGGCTGATCCCCGAGGCCCTCCGGGGGGCCGCGCCGGAAGGCGAGGGGTTCACAGTTCCCGGCCGAGCGATGATCCTCGATCACCGGCGCATTCTCGCAACCGGCATCGCGCGGCTTCGGGCCAAGATCAAGTATCACCCGGTCGTGTTCGAGCTGATGCCGGAAACCTTCACGCTGCTGCAGCTCCAGCGTTGCGTCGAGGCCTTGGCCGGCCGGCTCGTCCACAAGCAGAACTTCCGCCGGCTGATCGAGGCCCAGGAGCTCGTCGAGGAAACCGGGGAAACCGCCCAGGATACCGGCGGACGGCCGGCGAAGCTCTTCAGGTTCCGCCGCGAGGTCCTCGCCGAGCGGGCGATCGTCGGAACGAAGCTCCCGATCTCGAGGGCTTGACAAATCTTATGCTCAATACCAGCATATGGGCCAGAAATGCTCACTAGGAGTATAAGCATGGCCCTCACTGCGGAAAATGCGCCCTCGGCCCGACTCTACGCCAAGGTCGAACGGGCGATTCCCTCGATCGAGTGGCCCATCTATGCGCAGGACATTGACGCCATCATGACGCTGAAGCGTCGGCGCAATGCCGTCGTCCTCGCGCACAACTACCAGACTCCGGAAATCTTTCACTGCGTGGCGGACCTCGTCGGCGACAGCCTCGCGCTGGCCCGCGAGGCCATGAATGTCGATGCCGACGTCATCGTGCTCGCGGGCGTCCATTTCATGGCCGAGACCGCGAAGCTGCTCAATCCCGAGAAGACCGTTCTCATTCCCGATCCCGCCGCCGGCTGCTCGCTCGCGGAGTCGATCACGCCCGAGGATGTGCGCCTGCTGCGGCAAAGGTACCCCGGCGTGCCGATCGTGACCTATGTGAACACGTCGGCCGCGGTCAAAGCCCTCTCCGACATCTGCTGTACCTCCGGCAATGCGCGCGCCGTCATCGAATCGCTCGGCGTCGATCGCGTGATCATGCTCCCCGACGAATATCTCGCCCGCAATGTCGCGGCCGAGACCGGGGTGAAGATCATCTCCTGGGCGGGCCATTGCGAGGTCCACGAGCGCTTCGGCGCGGAGGAAGTCCGCGAGCTGCGCGAGGCCTATCCGGGGGTCGTGATCCTCGCCCATCCCGAATGCCCGCCCGAGGTCGTCGCCGAGGCCGATTTCTCGGGCTCTACCGCGGCCATGTCGGCCTATGTCGGCTCCAACCGCCCAGCCCGGGTCGTGCTGCTGACCGAATGCTCGATGAGCGACAATGTCGCGGTCCAATATCCCGACCTCGAGTTCATCCGCCCCTGCAACCTCTGCCCGCACATGAAGCGGATCACGCTGCGCAACATTCGCGGCGCGCTCGAGACCATGGGCCACGAGGTGACGATCGACCCTGCGATCGCCGCGCCGGCACGGCGCGCGGTCGAGCGCATGCTGGCCGTCAAGTGACGCAGATGGAGGCGGACGGAGCCGCGATCGTCGTCGGTGGCGGCCTCGCCGGCCTGACCACAGCGCTCGCGCTCGCCCCCGAGCCCGTGATCCTTCTCGCCAAGGCACCGCTTTCAACCGAGGCCTCGAGCGTGCTGGCGCAAGGCGGGATCGCCGCCGCGCTCGGGCCGGACGATGATCTTTTGCTTCACCTCGCCGATACGCTCGAGGCCGGCGACGGGCTCTGCGACGCGGATGTCGCACGCACGATCCTCGCGGCGGCGCCTGCCGCGATCGAGAGCTTGATCGGGCTCGGCGTGCCCTTCGATCGCGACGCCCACGGTCGGCTCGTGCTGGGGCTCGAGGCCGCCCATGTGCGCCATAGGATCGTCCATGCCGGCGGAGATTCGAGCGGGCGCGAGATCATGGCCGCGCTGGTGCAGCGCGTGCGCGAGACGCCCTCGATCACCGTCATCGAGCGGGCGGCGGCGCGCCGGCTCCTCGTCGAGGACGGCACCGTCACGGGCCTCGTCGTCAATACGCAATGCGGCCCGGTTCTCTTCGCCGCCGATCGCGTGGTGATCGCGACGGGCGGCGTCGGCGGGCTCTTCCTGCACGGCACGAATCCCGCCGGATCCTTCGGGCAAGGGCTCGCGCTCGCGGCGCGAGCGGGCGCGGCCATGGGCGACATGGAGTTCGTCCAGTTTCACCCGACCGCGCTCGATGCCCCGGGCTACCCTTTGAAGCTCGTGAGCGAGACCGTGCGCGGCGAAGGGGCGATCCTCGTGGACGAGGCGGGCGAGCGCTTCATGGCCGATGTGCCGGGCGCCGAGCTCGCGCCCCGCGACATCCTCTCGCGCGCGGTCTGGCGCCATATGACAGCCGGGCATCGCGTGTTCCTCGATGCGCGTGTGGTGCCCGACCTCGATTTCGCGCGGAGATTCCCGGCGATCACGGGCTTCTGCCATGCGGCCGGGATCGACCCCGCGACGCAGCCGATCCCGATCCGCCCGGCGGCGCATTACCACATGGGCGGCATTTCGGTGGACCTCGACGGCCGCTCGTCGATCGAAGGGCTCTGGGCCTGCGGCGAGGCCGCCTGCACCGGCCTCCACGGCGCCAACCGGCTCGCCAGCAACTCGCTGCTCGAGGCTGTCGTCTGCGGGCGCAGGGTCGCGGATAGTGTCGCTGCGACACCGGTCCGGCGGGTGAGGCCGAAGGTCGGCGAATGGCGGATCGGCCCGGCCGATCCGGCGCCGGTGCGGAAGATCCTTTCGCACGCCGCCGGGGTTCTCCGCGATGGCGAGGGCCTTCGCGACGCCGCGGCCGCGCTCTACCCTCTGGCTTCAGCCGCGCTCGACGGCGAGGACGGCGGGGCGGGCGATCCCGCGCTCGTCGGGCTCATGATCGTCGTCGCGGCGCTCCGCCGCGAGGAGAGCCGCGGCGCCCATGCCCGGACCGATTTCCCGGATCACGCGCCCGAGCCGCGACGCACGCAGCTCCACCTCGAGGAAGCCCTCGCCGTCGCCAGGGATCTCGCCCCCGCCCCCGAGATGGCGGGGTGACGCTACCGGAACCCGTCGCTCGTGATGGCTGTGAAAGGATACAATTGTCGCGCTTGTGTCCCGCCTTCCGAGCCATTTAATTTGCTGATATGCTAACTAATCAGCAAGCCGATGCGAGCAAATTATATAGCTCCCTCATAGCAGAGGTAAGGCGCAGGATTCATGTTGTCGATTTGGCGACAACGAACCGAATTCCAGTCGAACCTCCCTTCGTAAAAGAGATTTGCTTCTTGCAATTTAGAATGAAGCGCGAACTGCTCGCTCTTGGCTGCTTAGTTGCTCATGGGGATATACGACCAAGCAAACGGCTAGATAAAGCCTATAAGGCAGACGAAATAATTTCTCATTTGGAGCGCTTGCATCCTAATTTTTACCCAGTTGCAATAACAAAGACGATATTACAAGATTCCGTAGATATCAAAGTAAGAAATAAACATCCTCTTCCGAAAAGTGATCTATTATACATTTATCATAAATGCGATAATTTTCTTCATAAAGAAAGCGTAAATAAGTTATTTTCAAATAACATACCAAATCAAACAAGCTATTCAGATATCACGTCGATCGCGCAAAGGTTTAGAGATTTAATCTCAAATCATATTATATATAATATTTATGGTGAATTGGTCTTCATATGCGAAGTATTCGCTATTTCAGACGGACAAGAACGCGTGAATGTAGGTCTATGCGCACGCCCGTCACTTCGACAATCTTGAGCTGACACTAAAATGCTCGCTATTGGTGAGGCGTCCTGCCTCTTGCTTGAGGCATTGAGGCGACCAACTCTCCTCAAGGATCTCGGCCGGGCTGATGATATGAGGACCGACGCGCTTGTGCAGGCGGGCCAAGGCACCTGCGCCAGGCGGCGCATGGCAAGCGTGGAATCGTCGCCGGCGTCGATCTCGCGCGACACATAGCGCATCTCGGAGCCGAAGCCGCGGGGCTTCGGAGCGTCACGTCGGCGCGCGCGGCGACGAAATTTCAAACTGAGACACTACCGGATGTCGAGGCGAGCACGGCACGCCGGTCGCTGAAACATCGGTTAGAACTTCGTTTGCAGGCGTAATGCCGCGTAGGTCGCCTGCGATGCGCTGGGATTCCACGGGGCGATCACTTGCAGATCGGCCGACAGACGCAGCCACGGCGTGATCGCGAGATTGTAGAAGGCCTCGAACCCGCTTTCACCGCGCCGGTTCACTCCCAGCGCCGCGAGCCCGCCGAGCAGAGGCTCGGTGAACCCGAAGTGGAAGTAGCCGAAGCCCCAGCGATCGTTCTTGCGCCCCTCCATCAGGTTATTCCCTCCGAGACCGGCGAGCACGCTCCATTTGACGGGACTGGGGTTGCCGTCCGAAAGGGTCGCGAGCGCGAACAGGCCCCAGCCGACCGCCGGGTTCTGCGCGCTTTGCACGAGGTACTGCTGGATCGCGTAGGACGTGAACCAAAATCCTTTTTTGGTTCTCGACGCGCTGCCGAGCGCCGCTGGCCGGGGCAAGTCGGTGATGTCGTCGAGATCGAAGCCCCGCGCATTGCTGTAGGCGGCGCGCCATGTGTGAAAACCGCGAAGTCCGGCGATCTCGGTTTTCAGTGTCGCGGCACCGCCCACAGCCAGCCCCTTTTCGAATGGCTGCTCGACGACCCGCGGATCGATTGCGCTGCGCGGATCGGCGATCATCAACGCGAAATCGATCTGTTCTGTCCGAAGCGTCACGATTCCGCCGATCAGGTAGGGCGCCGAGATGACGACCCTGTCACCGGCGTTCCCCCGGAGCGCCGTGTAGGCCACCCCGGTCGATGGAAGGGCAAAGGCTCTGTTCATGAACGTGTCGATGCCGCCGCCGCCGATCAACGGGGTCTTCGATGCGAGCGTCATCATGTTGAATTTTCCGGCGCTGACGGAAACGGACTCGCCGAGATCCTGCGTGATGCTGAGGGAGAGCGCGGAGTGATAGCCATCGCATTCGACATAGGCCAGCGCCGTGTTGACCGGGGCGAGCGCAAAATCTCGCCTGTTGATGTTTTGACCGAGGCAATGCTCGTATTGGACATTGAGGTGGGATCCCGGCCAGAGACCGAGCTTCTCTGCATCCAACTTCAAAAAGGCATCGAGCCGACCACCATAGCGCCAGGCCTTGCTGGCGTCGCCTGCCGTCTGTCCCTGAGAGAATTGCGTGACCCAGACGTCGGGCATGATCCCGATTTTGCGCAATTGCGCTTTTGGGCCGTCTGGCGTGTCGGTCAGGGAGGATTGCTCGAGCACGGACAGCTCAGGATCTTGTGCCGACGCCAGGCCAGTCGCCGTAGCGAGAAAGGCCGCAGCGGCAAAGGAGAGGACGCACTTCTGTCGGAGGAATCTCCGGTTCACGATCCGTTTCCGACTTGGCGCCAGAGCACCTGCGCAATGGGGGCTTCGGCGAGCGCTGAATCGCCGCCTCTAGCGGACCTGAGCAATGTGGCGAAACTGGTCTGCCTGCCCCGCCATTCGGCAGTGCGTAACTCGCGAAGTCGCTAATCCCTTGTCGACATCATATCGAAAAACGCGCCGTACGCCGGCGTCGATTTCTCCCGACACATGCCGCGTCTCGGAGCCTAAGCCGCGCGGCTTAGGCGAGGTCACGCCGGTGCGCGCGGCGGCCGGACCGGTCCGACGTCGACGTGAATCTCGTCACCCTCCACGCGCAAGGCATAGGGGTGGAGCGCGTTGCGGACGAGATGCGTCACGCATTTGCCGCTGGTGCCGTCGAAGCCCCATTGGTGCTGCGCGCAGGTGACGGTCTTCCCGTTGAAGGCGGCGTCCTCGAGCGGCATATCCGCATGCGGGCAGCGCCCGCGATAGGCCTTGAGCTCGCCGCCCGTCGGCCAGACCAGGAGCACGCTCTTCTTGCCGGCATGGAAGAGGCCCATGCCACCTTCGCTCACGGCACCCGTGTGACAGATGAAGGTGAACGCCATCGGGGTCGCCTTCCGAAAATGAACTCCGACGGGCGCCACGCAAGTTGCGGACCAGAAGAGCGCCCTTCGACAGCCATTGCCGGGTACGATTTCGATGGAGTCTCGACCTCGACAAGCCCGCTGCGGCGGGACAAGAAGGGTCCGCGTCCCCGCGTCCCGATCGAGAAAGGCGCCCCATGCCGGTCCCGCCCCTCCCCCGCGTCCTCATCGAGCCGCTGGTCCGCGCCACGCTGCTCGAGGATCTCGGCCGCGCCGGCGATATCACGACGGACGCGATCGTGCCCGCGAACCAGAGCGCGGTCGGAAAGCTCGTCGCACGCCAGGAGGGGGTCGTCGCGGGCCTCGATCCGGCACGTCTCGCCTTCGAGCTGATCGATCCCTTGATCCGCGTGGAGGTCGCGGCCGAGGACGGCACGGCGGTCGGGCCCGGCACGCTCATCGCGACGCTGTCAGGCCCCGCGCGAGGACTCCTGACGGCCGAGCGGACCGCGCTCAATTTTCTGGGTCATCTTTCGGGGATCGCGACCGCGACCGCCTCGATCGTCGCCGCCGTTCGAGCGACCAAGACGAAGGTCGTCTGCACGCGCAAGACGACGCCTTGCCTCCGTGCGGTCCAGAAATATGCCGTGCGCTGCGGCGGAGGCGCGAACCACCGCTTCGGCCTCGACGATGCGATGCTGATCAAGGACAATCACGTTGCGCTCGCGGGCGGCGTGCGCGAGGCACTCCAGCGCGCTCGCGCCGCAGCCGGCCATCTCGTGAAAATCGAGCTCGAGGTCGATACGCTCGCCCAGCTCGAGGAGGCGCTGGCCGAGGGCGTCGATGCGGTCCTGCTCGACAACATGACCCCGGACCAGCTCGGGAAAGCGGTCGCGATGGTCGCCGGCCGCGCGATCACGGAAGCCTCGGGACGGATCACGCCGCACACCGCGCCCGCGATCGCCGCAGCCGGCGTCGATCTCGTCTCGGTGGGATGGATTACCCACAGCGCCGCGGTGCTCGACATCGGGCTCGATTTCGAGCCCTGACGCGCGCACATGTCGCAGCTCTCCGAGCCGGCTCCCGAACAGGGCGTCCTTGCGAGGAGCGGAGTGACGACTCGATCCAGATATGCACGAGTGCGACTGGATTGCTTCGCTACGCTCGCAATGACGCCGGCCCAGCACCGTTGCTCGATATCAGCGGCTCTTCGCCCTCACGCATACATCGACTGGAAGCTCGCGCCCCTGGACGCGGGACGCGGCCTGGGATCGAGGTTCAAAGGCAGGCCGGCGGGAAAAGCCGGCATCTCGGGTTGAGCGTTCTTCGCGGCCGGATGACGGACGTGCACCGAGCGCCCCTCGTAGACGAGGCCGGACGGAAGCGCGCTGCGCTCGGCGAGCGCGGCCGGCGGCAGCTCGTAGCGATAGGTCGGCGCTTGCAGCGGCGGCGAATAGGGCGATTGCGCGACAGCGGCGCCCGCGAGGCCGCAGGCAGCGACGGAGAACGCGCCGAGCGACGCGAGAAGCTTGATCATGGTCTATCCCCGAGAAGCCGGAAAAGGAGGGCGGCGCGGTTTCCGTCCGCTCGGAGACTAGAACCCGGCTAGGGCTCCAGGGTTGCATCGGCAAGGGTCGAAATGAGGAATTTTTTTGACGAGGCCCTCGAGCCGGGACAATTCGGCGCGAAAGCTTAACCATCGATTAAATCGGAAACGGGCGCGATCTCGGCCTCGACCGATGGGTAAGGTCAACGCCGCCACAGGCGACCGAGCAGATAGTCCAGCGAGAAGACGCCCGGACCCCGCGCGATGACGACGAGAAAGCAGGTCGCCCAGGTGCCGTGGAGCGGCCACAACGACGGATAGACATATTCGATCACGGCCGTCATGCCGAGCAGGGCGAACGCGGCGAAACGGCTCGCGAGCCCGAAGACGAGCAGGATCGGAAAGACATGCTCGGACAAGGCCGCGAGCCGGGCCGCGAGCTCGGGGTCGATCAGCGGCAGGGCATATTCGTCCCGGAACAGGTCGACGACGCTGTCCGAGAGACGCAGGCTGCCCGCCTGCGTGACCAGCTCGTTCCAGGGATTGCAGCCGCTGTCGAGGCACCGGCTGATCGTCTCGCCGACGCGCCAGCCTTCGACCTTGGTCTGGCCCGACTGCCAGAACACCGCAGCCGGAAACACGCGCGCCGCGAGCGAGAGGACGGACTGCGGGATCCTGTCGAGAAGCGCGAAGAAAGAAGCGTCGCGAAAAGCGCTCATATCGAAGTTCCTTCATGGGAGGCGAGCCTGCCTCGGCGGGTGACGCCGACGACGAGCCGGGCGCCGAGCAAGGTCACGAGATTTTCCGCAAGGTCGAAGCCGGGCGTCGCGGCTAGGGCTGTCGCGACCGCGGCGGCGAGCGGCGCGCCGCCGCGCAGCGCTTCGAGAAAGCCCGCGGCGCCGGAAGGCAAGCGCCGGACCTCGACGTCGAGGCAGGGCCGCGAGACGAGCGCCTCCTCGCCTTGCCAATCCTCGATCGGCGCGACCTCGGTCTCGCCTGCGTTCATCGCCCAGATCGTGACGATCGGATGCGACGACGACACGAGCTCGATCGAGGGATGGAGGGTGAAGCAGAGCGTCTCTGCCTCGCCTTGCAGGGCCTCGACGAGGCGCTCGCGCGCGAGGGGCTCGGCGTCGGCGGCATGATAGGCGCGCGTGCGCGCGGCCTCGAGCCGCGCGACATCGGCGAGATAGGGGACGGAAGCCGCGGGCTCGAAGCTTTCGATGAAGGCCGGAAAGGCGTCGCCGTAGACCATCATCACGGGAGAGCGTGGCGGGCTCGACGCCGCGAAGGCCCGTGCCATGGCGGCGAAGAACTCCGCTCCGACGATGCGGCGCGACGCCGGAAACCGCGCCTCGAGCGCGCCCGTGAGCGCGACCATGACATTGTTGCGATAGACCGAGAAACGCCCGCGCGGGCTCGTCGACAAATGCGAGACGACGCCGGGCGGCGGCAAGAGCTCGGGGTCGAGGAGCGCCGTCGCGAAGGCGCGCTGGAAATCCTGCATCGTCACGGCCTCACGCAGCCGCCCGCCCACAGGCGTGGGTCTGCCTGGCCAGGCTCGCGCGCTCGAGCCTTTCTCGCGCCGTCGCGGCCTCGGCTCGCAGCAGGGGCCATTCCGGGACGTCGTTGTCCCATTCGATCAAGGTCGGCAGCGGCCCCGCGCGCGTGATGACCTGCTCGTAGAGCGCGAGGACGTCCGAGACCACCGGGGACCCGTGCGCATCGATCAGCATCGCACCGTCCTCGTCCTGCGTCGCGAAATGGCCGGCGAGATGAATCTCCTCGACGCGGCAAAGCGGAAACTCGGCGAGATAGGTCGCGGCGTCGAACCCGTGGTTGCGGGCCGAGACATAGACATTGTTGATATCGAGAAGGAGCCCGCAGCCTGACCGCTTCGCCAGCTCGGCGAGAAACGCCGTCTCCGGAATCGTGCTCTGTGCGAAGCGCACATAGGTCGCCGGGTTCTCGAGCAGCAGGCGGCGACCGAGGAAGCTCTGCGCTTCGTCGACATGGCGCGCGACCGCGGCGAGCGTCGCCTCGGTATAGGGCAGGGGCAGGAGATCGTCGAGGAAGGTCCCGCCATGGGACGACCAGGCGAGATGCTCGGAGAAGCTTTCCGGCTCGTAGCGCTCGCAGAGGCGGCGCAGCCGCGCGAGGTGGTCGCGGTCGAGAGGCTCGCAGGATCCGATCGAGAGGCCGACCCCGTGAAAGGAGAGGGCGTAGCGCTCGCGCAGGAAGCGCAGATGAGCGTGCGGGCGCCCGCCCTCGCCCATGTAGTTCTCGGCATGGACCTCGAAGAAGGCGACGGGCTGCGGCGCCTCGGCGATCGCCGCGAAATGCTCGGGCTTGAAGCCGACGCCGACTCCTTCCGGAAGACCGGGTGTGCGATCCTTCATTCCTGGCTCCCGAAAGGTGAGAACCGATCGCCGGGATGGGGGCACGGTGCCCCCGCCCCGGCAATTTTCAGGACTTCGTGGGCTTCAGCGACCCCTTGCCCGTCGGGGTCGTGATCGTCTCGCAGGTGCCCTTCGGGACATATTTCCATGCGTCCTTCTGATAATCGACCTTCGACGTCCCCGCGCAGGACATGCCGGCACTCACGGCGGCGCAATCGTTCTGGCCCTTCAGCGCGACCCCGTAGCATTTCTCCTTGCCTTCCGAGCTGCCGCCCATCTGGGCGGACGCCGGGGTGCCGACGAGCACGAGGGCCGTGGCAATGGCACCGGCGAGCGAGGCTGCCGTGATCTCGGTCTTGGTGGTCATGGATTGATCCTCTATGCAGATGACGGAGCGCGGGCTGAAATTCTCGGTTTCGGCCTCGCCCGCGGCGGGTCTGTCCCACGCCTTGGTTCTACGAGGTCGGACGCCTGGGCGTTACGGCGGCGGCGCAGGAAACGGATGACGAAATAGTGATAATGCAATTCGGCGGCGCCGGGTAACGCCCCCGCTTATTCGGCCGAACACCCGATGACGGAGCCCTCGTGCGCGGGAACGAACGCGAGCAGGAATGGTCCTCGTTGATGCGCGCCGCCATCGCGGGAGATGACGCGAGCTATGCCGACCTCCTGCGGCAGCTGACCCCTGTGCTGCGCGCCCTCGCCCGGCGCGGGCTCGCTCGCGCGGGGCTCGCCGAGACGGATACGGAGGACGTGGTGCAGGACACGCTTCTCGCCATCCACCTCAAGCGTCAGACCTGGGACTCGACCGCACCCGTCGGTCCCTGGATCTTCGCCATCGCGCGCCACAAGACGATCGACGCGCTGCGCCGGCGCGGTCGTCGGATCGAGGTTCCGATCGACGACCTGGCCGATGTCCTCGCCTCGGGCGCCGAGGCGCCGAGCCTGATCGTCTCCGACGTCGATCGCCACCTCGACGCCTTGCCGGACGGCCAGCGCAAGGTCGTGCGGCTCGTCGCGGTCGATGGCATCTCGATCGAGGAGGCTTCGATGAAGCTCACGATGAGCAGAGGCGCCGTGCGGGTCGCGCTGCATCGCGGCCTCGCCCGGCTCGCCACCCGCTTTCGGATGGACGACACATGAGAACCGACGACCTCGTGCGCGCGCTCGTCGCCGACAACCAGTCGAGGGCCATGCCGCCGAGCACGGCCCTGTGCTGCGCCTTGGTTCCGGCCGCTCTCGTCGCGGCGGGGCTTTTCCTCGCGACCATGGGGCTGCGTCCGCACATCGCCGCGCTGCTGACGGGTGATCCGAGGTTCGCCTTCAAGATCTTTCTCGCCGGCCTGCTCGCGGCAGCAGCCTGCGGCCTCGCCTCGCGGCTCGCCCGCCCCGGCACCGATCCGCGCCGCGCGGCGCTCGTCGTGGCGAGCGTGCCTGTCTTG
This sequence comes from Beijerinckiaceae bacterium, assembly GCA_024304885.1. Classification (GTDB taxonomy): domain Bacteria; phylum Pseudomonadota; class Alphaproteobacteria; order Rhizobiales; family Beijerinckiaceae; genus Methylocapsa. The sequence goes on along the minus strand of JALJOM010000001.1, from coordinate 150,109 downwards.
CTCGCAGCCGCCGATCTCGCCGAGCTCGTCACGGTCCCGGCGGCGGACTGGGGTCGCAGGCTCGTCGGCTCCAATGCGCTCGTGTGCTTGCGCAGCATCCCGTTCCTCGCGGCGGCGCCGCTCGTCGCGGCCCTTCTGGCCTTGCGGCACGGAGCGCCGGAGAATCCGACGCTCGCTGGCGCGAGCGCGGGCTTGCTTGCCGGAGGGATCGGCGCGGCGCTCTATGCAACGCATTGCACCGACGATTCGCCCTTCTTCGTCACGGTCTGGTATTCGCTCGCGATCGGGCTCGTCGTGCTTGTCGGCGCCTTCTGCGGGTCGCGCTGCCTGCGCTGGTAGGGCTCGAAAACGAATTCTGCCGGAGCGGCCGAAAAACTACAGTTCCGGCCAGAAATCGGCATCCATCATCTGCTCGAAGCCCCACGGGCAAGTCCGAGGGAAGGTCGCCTCGACGAGCCCGGTTTCGGTTTCGGCGGCGATGACCGCGGTTCCATAGGCTTGCTCGACAGCGGCCGGGATGACGGCCCTCAAGCTTGGATTGTCAGCAAGATGGGCCGAGATCTCTCGCCGCTGGATTCTGATGCTGTTTCGCCAGCTGGTGCCACGCAGCCCCCCTGATACCGCCATTTCAAAAGGTGCAGAAGGAGGACCGTCAGCCGACTGATCAGCTCTCGCTTCTCGGTCTTGCCCATGCTCTCGATCTCCTCGGCAATGCTTTCGAGGTCGGCCTCCTCGAGCTTGCCCTCGCGCAGCAAGGCCGCCTGCTCGTTCGCCCAGGCAAAAAAATCACGATCGTAAAGCGCACTTCGCGGCACTGCACCCTCCTTTACAGAGATTGCCTCGCTGAAATTGGAGCACTTTCCGGCGAAGCGGAGCGCCGATCACGTCGCTCGTGCCTCCTGCGGCCCGAGCCTCGAACGCGATCCGGTGGCTACCTCAGCCCGCGTGCTTTGCTGCCTCTTCGGCACGCAAGTCCTTGCGCAGGATCTTGCCGACATTCGACTTCGGCAGGTCGTCGCGGAACTCGACATATTTCGGCACCTTGTAGCTCGCGAGCTCGGCTCGGCAAAAGGCGCGCACCGCGGCCGCCGTCAGGGTCGGATCGCTGCGCACCACGAACGCCTTCACGGCCTCGCCCGAGGCCGCGTCCACGATGCCGATCACCGCGCATTCCTTCACGCCCGGCAGGGTCGAGAGCCGCGCCTCGACCTCGTTCGGATAGACGTTGAAGCCAGAGACGAGGATCATGTCCTTGCGCCGATCGACGATCTCGATATAGCCCTCGTCGTCCATCGTCGCGATATCGCCCGTGTAGAGCCAGCCGTCGCGAAGCGCGATCTCCGTCTCCGTGGGCTCCTTCCAATATCCCGCCATGACCTGCGGCCCGCGCGCGACGAGCTCGCCGTGCTCCCCGCGTGGGACCTCGCGACCGGAGTCGTCGACGATCCTGATCTCGGTGGAGGGCAGCGGAACCCCGATCGTCCCGAGCTTGATCCGGCTGAAAGGATTGCAGGTGAGGACGGGCGAGCTCTCGGAGAGGCCATAGCCCTCGGCGATCGGCGTGCCGGTGACCTCGGTCCAGCGCTGCGCGACGGCTTCCTGCAAGGCCATGCCGCCGGCGACCGAGAGGCGCAAGCTCCGCGGCGGAGCGGCGCAAAACCAAGCCTCGTTCAAGAGCCCATTGAACAAGGTATTCACGCCGGTGACGAAGGTGATCTTCTCCTTCTTGAAGGCCTTGTCGAGGTTCGACAACGGCCGCGGGCTCGGCACCAAGACATTGTGCGCTCCGACCGAGAAGAAGCCGAGAAAGTTCACGGTGAAGGCGAAGATGTGGTAGAGCGGCAGCGCGGTCAGGATGATATCCGTCGCGCTGATGTTCGGGCCGGCGAAGGCCCTGAATTGTGCGGCGTTCACGAGCAGGTTGCGATGGGAGAGCATGGCGCCCTTGCTGACCCCTGTCGTCCCCCCGGTATATTGCAGGCAGGCCATCGCGGAGGCGTCGAGCCCGCGCGTATAGGCGGCGACATCGGCCCCTTCCTCGAGCCGCGACGCGCCCGCCGCCAGCGCTCGGTCGAGCCGGACATGATCGAGGCGTGTCGGCGGGATCTGCTTCCTGACGTATTTTTGCGCGAAGCGAACGAGGAGCCGCGACGCGCGGGGAAAGAACGCGGCTGCATCGCATAGGACGACATGCGGCTTGTGGATGTCGGCGAGCGCGATCTCGAGCTTGTCCGCGAACATGTCGATGCCGACGAGGACCGACACTTCCGCATTGGCGAGAATCCGCGCGGTCTCGTGCGGCGTATAGAGCGGGTTGACGTTGACGAGGACGCAACCGGCCTTGAAGATCGCAAAGGCGACGACGGGATAGGCGAGGCCGTTCGGGAGCTGGATCGCGACCCGCGCGCCGGACGCGAGCATCAGCTCCTCGCGCAGATAGGCCGCGAAAGCATCCGAGAAGCGATCGACCTCCGCGAAGTCGAGGCTCCCCGCCGTGCCGTTCGGCATGATGGTGGTGAAAGCCTTCACGGTCGGGCGCTGCCGCGCGAGATCGCCCACGACCTCGCCGATCAGGCGATAAGGCAGTGCCTCGACCTCGGCGGGAACACCCTCGGGATAATGGGCGAGCCAGGGAAAGGGGGCGCGCCCTGCGGCGCGGGCTCGTTCGGCCTCGTTCGTCATTGGGGTTTCCTGGGCGTTTCCTAGGCGATTCCTGGGCGTTACCTCGGCCCTTCCCGGCCGTTCCGTGGTCACAGGCTTTGCGACATCATACCGCAATATGGACGTCGCGGGGCTTGCCGTCGCCGCATTCGTGCTATACGAGCCGCGGTCCTTACACGGGTGGGAGGTGCACCGATTTGGCACGGCAAAATGGCGCGGAGCGATACGGAAAGGTGAACTGGCTGAACTTGTCCACGCTCGTCGCGGTTGCGATCCTCGTCGGCACCGAGCTGATCGGCGCCTCCTGGGCCGCGGGATGGGCGCTCGGCGGCCTCTTGCAGCTCGACCCCCTGATCAGCCATGCGATCGAAGGCATTTTCGCGGTCTGCGGCAGCGTTCTCGTCTATTACTTCATGCGCACGGCGATTCGGAACGAGCCGATCCGAGACTAGAGCGGGACGAGGAAAAGCGGACACCGGTTTTCCGCCCGCATCCCGCTCTGAATTTTTGGAATCGATCACATTTCATGACGTTGGATCGATTCGATCCGAAGTCATCGTGATCTAGCACAGTGCAACGGTGCTCGCCCTCGGGCACGCGACGGATGGAGCGGCCGATCCGCGACCCCGCCCGCGGCACATTCTCCCGAAACAACCAGGGCCTGGAATGACGCTCTTCCTCGACCGCCGCGTGTTGCTCGAGGGGCTCGCGGCTGCGGCCTGCGTCGCCGGCGGCGCGGGTCTCGCCTCGGCCGCCGACACCCTGAAGCTCGGCCCGGCGCGACCCTTCTCCTTCGAGCTCCTGAAGGCGACGGCGAAGCGGATGGCCGGCGCGCCCTATGCCGGGCCGGCACGGCCGGCGCCCGAGATCGTCGGAAAGATCGACTACGAGGCCTGGGGCAAGATCCGCTACGACATGGACCGCGCGCTGTTCGCCGACGGCCCGGGCCGGATCGCGGTGACCTTCTTCCATCTCGGCATGTTCTTCCAGAAAGCCGTCGAGATGAATGTCGTGGATGGTTCGAGCGCGCGCGAGATCCTCTACGACCCGGCCCTCTTCGACATGCCGGCGGAGTCGATCGCGAGAAAGCTGCCGAAGGGCGCGGGCTTTGCCGGCCTGCGTATCCAGGAGCCGAAGGACGGCCCGCTCGATTGGCGCAAGAACGATTGGGTGGCCTTTCTCGGCGCCGCCTATTTCCGGTCGATCGGCGAGCTGCGCCAATACGGCTTGTCGGCACGCGCCGTCGCCCTCGATGTGGCGGTCGCCGGCAAGCCGGAGGAATTTCCCGATTTCACGAAATTCTACATCGAGCGCGGGCGTACCGATACCGCGCTGACCGTCTACGCCTTGCTCGAGGGTCCCTCGATCGTCGGAGCCTGCCGCTTCGTGCTCCAGCGCGGCAAGGGCGTCACGATGGATATAGAGCAAGCGCTCTATGTCCGCGCGACCGTCACGCGGTTCGGCCTCGCACCGGCGACCTCGATGTTCTGGTTCTCGGAGACCAAGAAGGAGACCGCGATCGACTGGCGGCCCGAGGTGCACGATTCCGACGGGCTCGCGATCTGGACCGGATCGGGCGAGCACATCTGGCGTCCGCTCAACAACGCGCCGCGAATCCTCACCTCGTCCTTCGTCGATACCGACCCGCGCGGCTTCGGGCTCTTGCAGCGCGATCGCTCATTCGATCATTACGGCGACGGCGTCTTCTACGATCGCCGCCCGAGCCTGTGGGTGGAGCCTCTCGGCGCTTGGGGCGCGGGCGCGGTGCAGCTCGTCGAGATCCCGACCGACGACGAGATCCACGACAATATCGTCGCCATGTGGGTGCCAGCCGCCCCCGCAACGGCCGGGTCGGAGGTCGCGCTCGCCTACCGGCTCCACTGGCAGGCCGACGAGCCCTACCCTTCCGATCTCTCGCGTTGCGTGGCGACCCGCCTCGGCAACGGCGGCCAGCCGGGCCAGCCGCGGCCGAAGGGCGTGCGCAAGTTCATGGTAGAGTTTCTCGGCCCGGCGCTCGCGGGCCTCGCCTTCGGCGAGAAGCCCGAGGCCGTGCTGTGGGCGTCGCGAGGCACCTTCTCCTACGTCTTCACCGAGGCCGTGCCCGACGACGTGCCCGGTCATTGGCGGGCGCAGTTCGACCTGACCGTGACCGGGTCCGACCCGGTCGAGATGCGGCTCTTCCTGCGCGCCGGCGACAAGATCCTCAGCGAGACCTGGGCCTATCAATATCATCCGTTCTGAGGGGGCCGGGCAGGCGGGTTTCAGTCCGGGATGCCCACATGCAGCGCCTTGTTGCGCTCCATGATCTCCTGGCGCATCTCCTTGCGCATCTTGCCCGCCTCGAAGAGCCGCCGCTCGATCTCGGACTCGATCTCGAGCGGCGGAACCGGCACCGGGCGTCCGTCCTCGCCCTTGGCCACCATGGTGAAGTAGCAGGAATTGGTGTGGCGTGACTCCTTCTCGGTGAGGCTCTCGGCCACCACCTTGATGCCGATCTCCATCGACGTCCGTCCCACATAGTTGACGTTGGCCTTGAAGGTCACGAGCTCACCCACCTTGATCGGCTCCTTGAAGATCACCTGGTCGAGGGAGGCCGTCACCACGTAGCTCTTGCAATAGCGCGCGGCGCAGGCATAGGCGACCTGGTCGAGGAGCTTCAAGATCACGCCGCCATGGACGTGGCCCGAGAAATTGGCCATGTCGGGGGTCATGAGAAAGGTCATGAACAGAGATTTTTCCTGCTTGCTCATGGGCACTGCCGATCGAGTCCGGGTGTGAAGGGGCGCGCCATTATACACCGGGCGGCGCTCTGGAAAGACCCGAGGTGCCGGCTCAAAAATCGAGCTCGGACTGGCTCACGGGTTTCTTCTCGCGGGCGGCCTTCTTGAACACGGAGGTGTCCTGGAACGGCAGGTGCAGGGGATTCGCCGGCTTGAACAAATCCTCGACGGTCACGATCTGGATTTTCGGGAAGGGTTTCCGCCATTGCTGGTCCCCTTCCGGTGTGTAGAATCCGGCGCTCGCGGCCTGCGCGATCATGCCTTTCGTCGGCGGCTCGAGGGTGAGGAAGACGCCCATTTTCGCGCCTTTCTGATCGACGGTGACGATCAGGTCCTTGACCATCGCAGGGTTCAGATTCTGGCCGCCCTTGACCGAGACGATGACCTTCTCGGTCTTCTTGCCGTCGGGCTTGATGTAGAGGAAGCCGTCCACGCCGCCGTCGCCGCCCTTCTTCCCGCCTTTGTAGGGCTGGGCGTCGATCATCGAAAGCGCCCATTTCTGGAACTCGTACTTGTCTTGCACAGCGAGGGCGCGGGCGCCGTCGAGGTCCTTCGGCACGCCCTGGATGTCGAAGGCGATCTTCGGGAAAGCGTCCTTCAGGCGGCGCTGGATGAGATGGATGGCGAGGTGGGTGATGTCGATCCCGACCCAACGTCTATTCAGCTTTTGTGCGGCATGGACGGTGGTGCCACAGCCGCAGAACGGGTCGAGGACGAGGTCGCCTTCATGCGACGATGCAGAAACGATGCGTTCGAGAAGCGCGAGGGGTTTCTGGGTCGGGTAGCCGAGGCGTTCCTGGGCTTGGGAGTTGATCGGGAATATATCCGTCCAAGTGTCTGTGAGCGGGGTACCCGGCATTTCGTCCAAATATCGCTTAAATCTCGGCATCCCTGTTTTCGTATAAATTAACCTCCCCTCGTCATGATATTTCTGCATTTTTTCGCGGGTCCAGCGCCACACTCTTGTTTGACCGTTCCATTCATAGGTCAGATTCGGCCTATCGGGGTTCGGGTTTAATGTATCTCCAAGAGTGAAGCGCCGGTTAGTTCCCTCCTCGATATTACTATAATGAGATTGAATATACTTATTGGAATGAGGGACATATTGTGAGTTCCATGTTTCGTCGTCTGTCTTTGAGAACTTCAATATCACATCGTGGCCACTTGGGAACCTCGTGTAGGCATGGCTCTTTGCGTTGGTTCTCTGCCAAACGATTTCGTTCTCAGGAACGACCGCATGGCCATCAGCATCTGCGCCGCGTCCGAATTGCCCGAATGCAGCACCTCGTCGAAGGCCTGCTCGGCCGAGTCGTTCCAGTGCCAGGTGTCGCCGAAGGCCTCGATCTGGGCCTGGCTCGATTCCCCTCCCGGCGCCTTGAACAGCACGTTGTAGGTGGCGTTCGAATTGAATGGCGGATCGAGATAGATCAGATCCACGCTCTCGTCGGTGATATGCTCGCGCAGGATCGCGAGATTGTCGCCGTAGAAGAGCGTGTTGCCGGAGGGCGTCCTCGGCCCCATTTCTCTGTTCCTCTTCGTCCCCTGCCCGTCACCCGGCGCCTGCGGCGCCACCCTCTCCCGAAGGGAGAGGGGATCCCTTCTCCCGAGGGGGAGAAGGTGCCCCGGAGGGGCGGATGAGGGGGCGATGTGGGGCGCCTCGCTTCTGCGTGCTGCCGCCAGCGTCGCATCGCCACCGCGATTCGGCAAGCCGGTCGAGGCGGCATGGACAAGCGGCGATCCATGCCCCATCTCGGAAGCTCGGCATCATCCGCAAAGGAGGAATTTCGGGTGGATGTGCTTTCCGAGGTCCTGGCGGCGGTCCGGCTTGACGGCGCGTTCTACATCGATGCCGAGTTCACGGCGCCCTGGTGCGTCGCGACGCGATACGGGATGCATGTCGCCTCCGCGAGGCTCCCCGCGGCCGACCACATCGTCTTCTTTCATCTGTTGACGGAGGGACGCTGCTCGGCGCGCCTTGCGAGCTCGGGCGAGACCGTCGAGGTCGCGGCAGGAGACCTCCTTCTCTTCCCGCGCGACCATTTGCATATCCTCGGCAGCGATCTGACCCTGCCGCCGCCCGGGCCCGCCGAGCCGGTCGTCCCGAACCCGGCGGAACCCTTGACCCGCATGCGCTTCGGCGGCGGCGGAGAGCCGACGAGGTTCATCTGCGGCTATCTCGCCTGCGACCGTCGCTTGGTTCGGCCCCTCCTCGAGTCGTTTCCGGACATGCTGCGCGTCTCCCTCGGCGACGTCGCGGGCAGCGGCTGGCTCGCCGAGCTCTTGCGCCTCGGCGTCGCGGAATCCGAGGCGCAACGTCCGGGCGCTCGGTCGCTCCTGGCCAAATTGTCGGAGCTCGCCTTCATCGAAGCCGCGAGACGCCGCATGGACTCGCGACTGGCCGGCCAAAAGGGCTGGCTCGCCGGCTTGCGCGATCCCTATATCGGTCGCGCTCTCGCCCTCATGCACGAGGCGCCGTCCCGCTGGCGCAGGGTCGAGGACCTCGCGCGCGAGGTCGCCCTGTCGCGCTCGGCTTTCACGGCGCGCTTCGGCGACCTGATCGGCGAGCCGCCGATGCGCTATCTCGAGCGCTGGAGGCTCGGCCTCGCGGCGCGCGACCTGCGCGGCGGCAACGAGGCCATTGCCCGGATCGCCGAGCGCAGCGGCTATGGTTCCGAAGCCGCCTTCACGCATGCCTTCAAGCGGGAATTCGGCCTGCCGCCGAGCGCTTGGCGCAAAGGCGCCGATAGCGGCTCGACGGGTGGATGACGAGAAGCGCGCGCGACTCAGGCCGCGGCGCGGCCTCGCCGGAGCGCACGCACCTCCGCGGCCGTCAAGGGCTTGCCGCCGAGCGCCCAATGGCCGCTTTTCACCTCGTCGATGACGACCCAGGTCACCGAGCGCATGGCCTCGCCTTCGATCGCGACCATCGCATCCGTAAGGCGCGTGACGATTTCCGCCTTGTCCGCCTCGTCGAACACACCCTCGATGAGCTTCACGTTGATGAGCGGCATGGATCGGTCCTTTCCTACCGGAGCTGCGGGCGTCGTCGCCCGATCGCGCGCATTCTCGGACCGATGCTCGGGAAGGGGAATGATCGGGACGCCGGCATACTTGATCGAGCCGCCGAGATCGCTCGCAGGATCAGCTCAGCAGGCAGGCCTTGGCCCACCAGCCGGGATGGGCCTTCAGGATGGCCTTCTTCGCCCGCGCGGCGGAGGTGCACTCCGCGAAGAGGCCGAAGCAGGTCGCGCCGGATCCCGACATGCGGGCGAGGCGGCAGCCGGGCGCCGCGGAAAGCACCGCGAGCACGTCGCCGATGATCGGCGCGACGCGGCAGGCCGCGGCCTCCATGTCGTTGCGCCCCTTGCGCAAAGCTCCGAGCAGCGAGTCCGCGTCCATGCCGGATGCGATGCTCGGGTGGCCGCCGAAGCCGCTCGAGGCGCCCGGCGCGATCCCGAGCCCCGCGAAGACATCCTTCGTGGCGACGGGGACGCCTGGATTGACGACCAGCGCAAACAGCGGCGGCAGGTCGAGCGGGGGCCCGAGACGCTCGCCGCGTCCCGCCATCATCCGCGCGCGCGCCTCGAGGCAGACCGGCACATCGGATCCCGTCGTCTCGGCCGCGGCCCGGACGCCGGCATCGTCGATCGGAACGCCGTTGGCACGTGCGAGGAGCCGGAGCGCGGCAGCCGCGTCCGAGGAGCCGCCGCCGATCCCCGCCGCGACGGGCAGGCGCTTGACGAGCCGAAACGACCCGAGCGCGGCGCCGGGATAGCGCGCGGCGAAGCTTCTCGCGGCACGGAGCACGAGATTTTCGGCAAGATCGCCGGCCGCCGCCGCGGTCGGTCCCTCGACCTCGAGGCTCAGGGGCTGGCCCGAGGCGAGCGAGACGTCGTCGCCGCCGCGGGTGAAGGCGACGAGGCTTTCGAGATCGTGCCAGCCGTCGGCGCTGCGGCCGAGGACATGCAAGGTGAGGTTGATCTTCGCCGGTGCGCGCTCGATCGGCATAAGAGCATTTTCCAGCGAAGTGGATCCCGTTCGCGTCACGAAAATGCGAAAGCTCGAGAATCGCGAGCTGCATTCCGCGTCCATCGGATCGGAATGCAACTCGGGACGCGCCCGGCTCAGCCGCCGTTATTGGTCAGCTCGGCCTTGGTCGCAGGGGGGCTGTCGTCGAGCCCGTGCTCGATCTTGCGTAGGATGCGCTCCTTGTCCTCGGGCTCGGGTCCGAGGTCGCGCGCATGGTTCCATTGGAACCCTGCCTCGAGCTTGCGGCCGACCTTCCAATAGGCATCGCCGAGATGATCGTTGATGACCGGATCGGAGGGCTTGAGGTCGATCGCCCGCTCGAGCTCCCGCACGGCGTCGTCGAGCCGTCCGAGCTTGTAGTTCGCCCAGCCGAGGCTGTCGACGATATAGCCGTCGGTCGGGCGCAGCTCGACGGCGCGGCGCAGCATGCCGAAGGCTTCCTCGAGATTCATGCCCTGATCGACCCAGCTGTAGCCGAGATAGTTGAGGACCAGCGGCTGGTCCGGCATCAGGCGCAGCGCGGTCTCGAGGTCGGCCTGCGCCTTCGGCCATTGCTTCGCGCGCTCGTAGGAAATGCCGCGGAAATAATAGAGCGGCCAGCTCGCCTTCTCGGGCTTCGTCGAGGCTGCGAGCGCGCGCGTATAGGTTTCGACCGCCTGCGCATATTGCTTGTGCGCGCGCTGGAGGTTGCCGAGCGCCGACAAGGCGTCCTCGTTCCTCGGCTGGTCCTCGACGATCCGCTTCAAGCGCGCCGCGGCCTCCTCGCTCCGGCCCATGCTCTCGAGGACTAGCCCGATTTGGATCTCGGCCGTGGTTCGCAGAGGATCGCTCACCGGCACGCTCTCGTAGATGTCGATCGCCTGCTCGTTCTGCTTGATCCGCTCGTAGATGTCGGCGAGCGTGATGATCGCCAGGCTGTTCTGCGGCAGGAGGTAGAGCGCGAGCCTGAGATAGATGATGGCGGCGAGCTCGTCGCCTTGGCGGCCTCCCGCGGCTCCGAGCCCGTAGAGCACCTCCGCCGCACCCTGCTCGGGGGTTCGCACCAGCGGCTCGAGCGGCTTGCCGGCTCTGAGGGTCTCGAGCGCCGCGACGACGATCGGATGGCTCGGCAGCACCTGATTGAAGGCTTCGTAGGCCCTGATCGCCTCCTCGCGATCGCCGTGATGCGCGGAGAAGCGCGCATAGGCGTCGACGAGCCGCAGCGTGTTCTTGTCGGCCTCGTAGGCCGCCTTCATCCGTGTCGCGGCTTCGGGCCCGCGCCGCCCCACGTCGGCGATGAGCGCGGCGTGGTAGTCGCGGAACACGGCGAAGTTGTCCTCGTGCAGCTTGTCCACGAGCTCGATCGCCTGCCGAACCTTGCCGCTGCCGACATAGGTCCAGGCATTGAGAAGGATCGCGGTCACGTCGCGGTCGCGCCCGCTCACGCCCTTGGCGAATTGCGCCCTGGCTGCCGCGAACTGGCGCTCCTTGACCGCCTTCACCCCGAGGGCGAGGCGGGCCAGGCTGTTGGCCGGATCCTTCGCGATCAGCCGTTGCGCGAAAGCGAAGGCATCCGCCATGTTGCCGTTCGACACGGCCGAGACGAAGGCGCGCTCGAGCAGATGCGGATTATGCGGATCGAACCGCAGCGCCTCGCGTGAGAAGGTCGCCGCCGCGACCGTGTCACGCTCGGCACCCGCGACGAGCGCGGCGAGATAGTTTCCGGCAGGGCTTTCCCCGACCTCGAACGGTGCCGGGATGGCGACGGCTTCCTGCACCCGCGCCTCCGCCGAGCCCAGCGTCGCGACGAGCACAATTGTGCCGAGCCAGACGCCGGCCGCTCTCGCAGTCGGTCCACGCCGCATGGCCGCGGCGCGCCCGCGCCGCCGATCACCGGATGGCGACAGGCAGGTCACCGCCGGCTTCGGATCGATCGTCATGCACTCGCCTTCCCGGTTCAACGTGCCGCCTGGCGAGCCCGCCTCGGAGAGGGCTCGTCGTTCGGCAGGCCCCGTTCGGCTTCGCCGAATGGTGCTCGCGCGCCGGATTGGCGCGCCTCACGGCTTCCGATCCCGCGCGACGGAACGCGATGTCCCGAAAGCGCTCGCTTTCCGCGCCCGAAAATGGCCGGTTTGCTCCAATTAGGCAAGCAAGGGCTCGGCGCGAGCGCGAACCCCGGGTGAAGACCGGTCCGCCCGGAACCCTCAATTTTGCCCCGGCTGCAGCTTGTAGAAGATGTGGCGCCCGATGACATCCATCTTTTCGAGCTGGGCGGCCCAGCGTGGCCGAACATAGTCGGCATGATAATGGGTCGAGGCTCCGACGTCGCTGACATAGGTCCTGCCGTTCGTGATCTCGGCCGCGATCCGGACCGCGGTGCGCCAGGAGGTCGGCTCACGCACGCGGAGCCGCCTGCCGTCGCAGGCGAACGAGAACTGGCACGCGTTGAGCCGGCGGCGGTTCTGGTAGACGACGCCGCAAATCGTCGGCGGATAGAGGCCGCTCGCGACCCGGTTCAGCACGACTTGAGCGACCGCGGCCTGGCCTTGCTCGGATTCGCCGCGCGCCTCGAAATAGATCGCCTCGGCGAGGCACCGCCTCTCCTTGTCCGAGGCGTCCTCGCCCGCGGGACCGCCGAAGGTCGTATGCCGCCACGCCGCGGACGCCCAGGGCACGAAGGCGGTCAGCGACGGCGGAAGCAAGGCATGAGCGACGACCTCGACCGGGGTGAGGTCGGCACGCGCCGGAGTCATGGAGGCGAGCGCATCGGCCCGGGGGACGAGCAGGGTCGCGCCTTGCAGCAGTCGCTCGTCGATTCCGGCCGGACCCGCCGTCCCGCTCGCGGTGCCGAGCCGGTCGGGCGCGCTCCCCGTGCGTGCCGAGAGTGTCGGCGGGCCCTCCCCCTCCGGCCACGGCTCGAAAGCGCAGGAGGGCTCGACCACCGAGCCCGTCCAATCGAGCGCCGAGAAGCCGCCCACGGGCGAGCCCGCATCGGGACGGAACAGCGTCTCGTGGAGCTGGAGCCGGGGCACTACGCCCGGCCGGCGCAACCTCGTGTCGAAGGTCGGCCGCACCCCCACCACAGGCTCGCCCTTGCCGCTCCGATCGATCACCTCCGGCGGATCGGTACGGTGCCTGACGACCATGCGAGGCTCGATCTCGCTCGAGAGGCGCCTGGCGTCGGCGGGGTCGTCGATGACGAGGCTCGCCGCTTGCAGCAAGCGCTGCGCCTCGCCGGTGAGCCGGCCGAAATCTCCGCTCGCCGCCGCAGAGACGGTCACAGGAACGAGAACCTCGGGGGGAAGCGGCGCGCGCGCCGACAAAGGGGAGACGGAGGCCCCGGACGCGGCCTCCTGGCCCGCGTCCGCGGAGATCGACACGGCCAGCATCAGCCCGAGCCACCAGGGCGCGAGGACACTCGCACCCGCAAAGAAACGCGCCTCGGCCATCGCCGCCCCGTGCCACCGCCCAGATTGCGGCGATTCTTATGTGTTAACCTCGAGACAGCGTTAATGGCACAGCTGCTTTTGTGTTTTGATTTGAAGCAAACGACTGTGAAAAAGCGTCATAATTTACATACATTGCTCGAGCCTAGCCGACAACTCGATTTTCGAGTCTCATGGCCCCGACGAGCGATGATTCGGAAAGGCGAAAGGATGCGAGAGCAGAGCGGCGGCGCCGTGGCCGGCGCGGACCTTGCGCAGGCGACCGCGGGGCGGCGGTTCGCGACGATCCTCGCCGACCCGCCCTGGCGGTTCCAGAACAAGACCGGCAAGGTCGCGCCCGAGCATCGTCGACTGAGTCGCTACGGTACCTTGTCTCTCGAGGAGATCTGCGCGCTTCCGGTCGGGGAGATCGCCGCGCCGCTGGCGCATCTCTATCTCTGGTGCCCCAACGCGCTCCTGCCGGACGGGCTGCGGGTCCTGGCCGAATGGGGGTTCACCTACAAGGCCAATCTCGTCTGGCACAAGGTGCGAAAGGACGGCGGCTCCGACGGGCGCGGTGTCGGGTTCTACTTCCGCAATGTCACCGAGCTCGTCCTGTTCGGGACGCGGGGCAAGAACGCGAGGACATTGGCGCCGGGGCGGCGCCAGGTGAACTATCTCGCGACGCGCAAGCGCGAGCACTCGCGCAAGCCCGACGAGCAATATGGGATCATCGAAGCCTGCTCGCCGGGTCCCTATCTCGAGCTCTTCGGCCGGGGCGTTCGGAACGGCTGGACGACGTGGGGGCTCGAGGCCGACGAAACCTATGCGCCGAGCTGGCCGACCTACGCGCATCATTCGGGGGCGGAGCGGGCGACACCTCTGGCGAACGAATGACGCGGTCGGAACGCGGCGCTCAATAGACGCGGTCGATGCAGAAATCGACCGTGTCGTTCAGGGCGAGCTTCCATTCCGAGGTCGGAAACAGCTCGAGCGCATCGCGGGCCATCGCGCCGTAATGGCGGGCGCGCTCGATCGTATCCTCGAGCGCGCGATGCTTGTGCAACGTCGCGATCGCGGTCTCGAGATCACCCTCCTCGATCTCGCCGCGCTCGAGCGTCCGCTTCCAGAACTCGCGCTGCTGCTGCGAGCCGCGCCGGAACGAGAGCACCACGGGGAGCGTGATCTTGCCCTCGCGGAAGTCGTCGCCGACATTCTTGCCGAGCTTCGCCGAGGTTCCGCCGTAGTCGAGCGCGTCGTCGATGAGCTGGAATGCGATCCCGAGGTTGAAGCCGTAGCCGCGACAGGCGGCGACCTCGGGCTTCGGCCGGTTCCCGAGGAGAGGCCCGAGCTCGGCCGCGGCGCCGAACAGCGCTGCCGTCTTGGCGCGAATGACCGCGAGATAATCGTCCTCGCTCGTCTCGGTGTCCTTGGCGACGGAAAGCTGCATGACCTCGCCTTCCGCGATCACGGCAGCGGCGGTCGACAAGACGTCGAGGCAGGGCAGCGAGCCCACCTCGACCATCATCTTGAAGGCCTGGCCGAGCAGGAAATCGCCGACCAGCACGCTCGTCTCGTTGCCCCAGAGCATGCGGGCCGCGAGCTTGCCGCGGCGCATGTCGCTCTCGTCCACGACATCGTCGTGCAGCAAGGTCGCGGTATGCATGAACTCGACCGAGGCGGCGAGCTTGATATGGCCCGCGCCCGTGTAGCCGCAAAGCCCCGAGGTCGCCAGCGTCAGCATCGGCCGCAGCCGCTTGCCCCCCGACGAGATCAGATGATTCGCGACCTCCGGGATCGTCGCGACATCGGAGCCCGTCCGTGACAAGATGGTTTGATTGACGCGGTCCATGTCCGCGGCCACCAGAGCGAGCAGGCCCGTGATGCCGGGCCCTTGCGCTTTGTCTTCTAAGGCGATGACAACACCCACGATGGATCACTCCGATGGCCGGAGCGCATCTATTAGGGCTCGGCTCGGCGCCGCGCAACCGGGGGCAGCTGCGACAAGCGAGACCGCGGCGTTTTTTCGGTGCGCCGAGAGCGGGAAAGGACGACGGCCGTGATCGAGCTTCTGACCACGAACGACCTCGTGCTATTGTCATACGTCGAATCGATCCTGGGGGAAGCCGGCATTCGCGGGCTGATCGCGGACCGCCACACGAGCGCGGTCGAGGGATCGCTCGGGTTCCTGCCGCGCCGGGTGCTCGTCGCCGCCGAGGACGCGCCTCGGGCGCGCCGGCTCTTGACCGAGGCCGGCCTCGCTGCGGAGCTCCGCGATGGCTGACATCCATGCCGATCCGCGGCCCGAGATCGCGCCCGATGCCTTCCTGGACCGGAAGCTCCGGCTGCGCCAGAGCGTCGCGGGTCATCGCGCCGGGACCGATGCCGTGCTTCTCGCCGCGGCGGCGCCTGCGGCTTTCAGCGGGCTCGCACTCGATATCGGCGCCGGCGTCGGCACAGCCGGGCTCGCGCTCGCGACGACGCACGAGGCGGTCTCGGTCGGGCTCGTCGAGACGGATCCAGAGCTCGCCGCGCTCGCCCGCGAGAATTGCGTGCTGAACGGATTGGCCGACCGCGTCGGCGTGCACGAGGCGGATGTCCTGTCGCCGCCGTCCCGCCGCGCGGCGGGCCTCGTCGACGAGAGCGCGGCCCTCGTCCTCACCAACCCGCCCTTCCTCGATCCGGGCCGGGCGCGGCTCTCGCCCGATCGCGGCAGGCGCCAGGCCCATGCGATGGCCGAGGCAGGCCCGGCGGCCCTCCGGGACTGGATCGCCGCCTCGCTCGCCTTGCTCGCCCCGCACGGCGCGCTCGTCCTGATCCACCGGCCGGAGGCGCTGGCGGTCATCCTGGCAGCGCTCGAGGGCCGTGCCGGGGCGGTCACGATCTTGCCCGTCCTCCCGCGCGAGCACACACCGGCGAGCCGCATCCTGGTGCGCGCGAGAAAAGCCAGCCGCGCGCCGCTATCGATCGCGCCGCCGCTCGTCCTGCACGAAGGCACGGCTTTCACGCCGCTCGCCGAGGCGATCCACCGCGGCGAGACCGCGATCGACTGGTAGATCACCACCCCCGATAATAGTAAGGGTTATAATAGTAGTTCGGATAATAATATCGCGGCGCATAGTACCTATAAGGTCTATAGGCGTATCCATATCCCCGACCGTAATATCGCGGCCCGTAATAGCCTCGCCCGTAATATCGCCGCCCGTAGTATCCCCGATGACCGCGATAATGGCCTCGGCCTCGGTAATGGACCCGGTCGGGCGCGAGGCCCTCCGCCGGCCTTGCGAGGTCCTCCAGGGAGGCTGCCGCCGACGAAAGCCCCGCGAGAGGAGCGGCATGGACAAGTCCCGCCCCTGCCGACATGGCCGCTGCGCCGACGAGACCCGCGATCAGCAATCTCGGTACGATATTCATTTTCGCCTCCTCACTCCATTGCGTCGCGTGGCCCCGGCCCAGCGACAAGGACACTCGTTCCCGGCAGAGGACCATGCCGGATTGAACATGGTCTCGCCCGATTGCGTCGAATCCGACCGGAATGGTTCTCCTGTGGCATTTCGACTGCGGCTCTTGTACGAACGTCCTGCCCGAGAACGCGCCGCCGCGCTCGGAGTTGCGAGGAGCCCGAGGAGCCGATGTCGTGACGCCGCAGATGCCCGAATCGCCGCGAGCTCTCGGCGCTCTCGATCACGATGCCCTTGGACCGAATCGGTCCAAGGGCGTGAACGTCATCGATTCCAAGAATCTAGAACGGGATGCGGGCGGAAAACCGGTGGCCGCTTTTCCTCATCCCGCTCTGGATCCGGCGCGCTCCTTCCAGGGCTTGATCCTGACATTGCAGAGCTTCTGGGCGGCGCAGGGCTGCGTGATCCTCCAGCCCTATGACATGTCCGTCGGAGCCGGGACCTTTCATCCTGCGACCGCCCTGCGCTCGCTCGGGCCGCGGCCATGGAAGGCGGCCTATGTCCAGCCGTCACGGCGACCGAAGGACGGCCGCTACGGCGAGAACCCGAACCGGCTCCAGCACTATTACCAGTTCCAGGTCATCCTGAAGCCCTCGCCGCCCGACCTCCAGGCGCTCTATCTCGGCTCGCTCGAGGCCATCGGGATCGATGCGCGTCTCCACGACATCCGCTTCGTCGAGGACGATTGGGAGAGCCCGACGCTCGGCGCCTGGGGGCTCGGCTGGGAATGCTGGTGCGACGGCATGGAGGTCTCGCAATTCACCTATTTCCAGCAGGTCGCGGGGATCGAATGCGCGCCGGTCTCGGGCGAGCTGACCTATGGCCTCGAGCGCCTCGCCATGTATGTCCAGGGCGTCGAAAGCATCTTCGACCTGAACTTCAACGGCGGCGAGGGCGAGGGCAAGATCACCTATGGCGACGTCTTCCAGCAGGCCGAGGCGGAATATTCACGCTTCAACTTCGAGGCGGCCGACGTCGAGGTCCTGTTCCGCCATTTCAAGGATGCCGAGGCACAATGCCGGATGATCCTGCGGCAAGGGGATCGCGGCAACCGGCACCACATGGTGCTGCCGGCCTATGACAAATGCCTCGAGGCCTCGCATCTCTTCAACTTGCTCGACGCGCGCGGGGTCATCTCGGTGACGGAGCGCCAAAGCTATATCCTGCGCGTGCGCGACCTCGCCAAGGCCTGCGGCGCGGCTTGGCTCGCGACCGAGGCCGGCGGCGCCTGACGGCGCTCACGTGCAAGGAACCGGACCGTCAGCGGCAATAGCCCCAGAAGTCGCACCAGCCGTGGCCGAGGACGCGTGCCGTCCCGACCGCGGTATTGACCCCGACCCCGGCCAGGCCGACGGCGGTGCCCGCGGCGGCTCCCACCGGATTGGGGGCACGCCCGCGCCGTGCATAGTGGCGATGCTTCTTCTTCCTGTAATGCACGGGCTCGATTTGCTGCTCGAAGGGCGCGATCCCGGTATCGGGCCGCGCAACACTGATCGGACCGGCGAAGCCCGCCGAGCTCGCCGCGATCAGCGCGGCGCCCGACAGCGCCAGAATCCTACGGGTTCTCATGGCCTTCCTCCTCGTGGGCTCCGTCGCTACCACCCACCGTAATAGGGGCTGCCGTAGTAATAGGGGCCGGGTGGCCCCCAAGACTGGTAGCACCCGTAATAGCCGCACTGCGCACCCGCGGCGGCCGCCAACCCGAACGAGAGCAGGCCCGCTGCGGCGGCGGCTGCGGCCGCGGCTCCCGGATCCACACGCCTGTAGACGCGCCGGTGCTGGTGCCGGTAGCGACGATAATGGACGTCGATCACCTCGCCGGATGGCGCCGGCACGACGACGTGGCGAGGCCCGACCGGCATCGGACCCGCCGAAGCCGCCGAGCTCGCCGCGATCAGAGCGGCGCCGGCCAAAGCCGAAATCTTCGCTGATTTCATTCGAGCTTTCTCCTTTACGAGGAGGCGAGAACGGACGGCGGGGCGGGCTCGTTCCGGCTTCACGGAAGAGTTGAACAGGCGCGAGCGGGCGTCGGGGAACCTCCTGCCGGCCACGACGGCGCTTCGTGGTGTTGCGTGAAGCTCCAGCCGTCATGACCGGGGCGGTCCCGGTCCCCGCATCAAATCCGGTAATGATCGCTGGCCTGCAATGAACAGCTCTCGGCTCGGCGGACGCGCTCGGGGCCACCTGAGCCAGCCGCAGCTCGCAGCCACTTGTTTGCGTTGCAGCATGAACCTGCTATCACGGCGGCGACCCTCGGCAATCGCAGTGCATCATGGCTTCTCCCGCCCCGACCCTCATCTTCGATCTCGGCGGCGTGCTCGTCCGCCACGACAACGACGCCCTCTACGACCGGCTCGCGGCCTGCTGCTGGGACCCGCAAGCGGCGCGGCCGAAGGTCGAGGCTTGGCTCGGCGACGAGCGAATCGGCACCGGCGACCTTCACGTCCATACGCTCTACCGGCACATGAAGGACGCGCTCGGCTTCCGGGCGTCCTATCCTTACTTTCTCGATCTCTGGTCGAGCCATTTCAGCGAGGAGCCGGGCATGGACGCCCTCGTCGAGCGGCTGGCGAGGCGCCATCGCACCGTGCTCCTCTCCAACACCAATGCCGCGCATATCGAGCATATCCGGGCGAGCTATCCCGTCTTTGCGCGGTTCCACGCGACCTATCTCTCCTACGAGATCGGCCTCGTGAAGCCTCACGCCGCCTCGTATCTGCGCGTGCTGGAGCTCGAGGGCCGCGAGCCGAAGGAATGCGTCTTCATCGACGATCGGGCGGACAATACCGCCGCAGCCGGAAAGCTCGGGATTCGGACCGTGACCTTCTCCGGGCCGGAGGATTTCGTCGCCGCGCTCGCGCACCACGGCGTCGAGATTTAGAAGTCGGGGCACGCCCCTTCCGATGCGGGCGGCGAGCCTGTAGCATTCGGCGAATGCAGGAATATTTCCCGGACCGTCCGGAGGACGTCGCTGGCTTCGTCGAAGAGGCACTGCAGAGCCGCACGCCTCTTTCGATCCGCGGCCTCGGCTCGAAGGCCCTGCTCGGCCGGCCGGTCGTGGCCGCGCGCGTTCTCGACCTTTCGCACCTGACCGGGATCACCTTCTACGAGCCGGAGGACCTCGTGCTCTCGGCCCGCGCGGGAACCCCGATCGCCGAGATCGACGACTTGCTCGCCGCGAGGGGCCAGGAGCTCGCCTTCGAGCCCATGTCCTTGGCCGCGCTCTACGGCACGGGGGCAGGCACGATCGGCGGCGCCTATATGACCAATCTTTCCGGCCCGCGCCGGATCAAGGCCGGAGCGCTGCGTGACTTCGTGCTGGGCGTTACGGCGGTGAGCGGGCGCGGAGAACTCTTCAAGGCCGGCGGGCGGGTCGTGAAGAACGTCACCGGCTATGATCTCGCGCGCGGCCTCGCCGGCTCCTACGGGACGCTCGCGGTCGCGACCGAGGTCACGCTGAAGGTGCTTCCGCGCGCCGAGGCGTCAACGACCCTGGTCCTCGAGGGATTGGAGCCGGCGCGGGGCGTTGCCGCGCTCTGCGAGGCCATGGGCCTGCCGGTCGACGTCTCGGGCGCGGCCCATATGCCGCCCGTTGCGGCAGGCCGGCTCGGCTTTGCGACGGCCGTGACGGTGTTGCGGCTCGAGGGCATCGCCCCCTCCGTCGCGGCACGGTTCGAGCGGCTCGCCGCGAGCCTGAAACCCTTCGGGGCTCCGGAGAAGCTCGAGGCCGCGGCCTCGGAAGCGCTGTGGCGCGCAGTCCGGGACGTGGCGCCTCTGGCCGAGCCGCGAGACGCCGTCGTCTGGAAGGTCTCGGTGATGCCGGAGGCCGGGCCGCGTGTGGGGGAAGCCGTCGCCCGCGTCCACCCCTGCGAGGCACTCTACGACTGGTCGGGCGGATTGGTGTGGCTCGCGCTCGCGCCTTGCCCCGGCGCGGGCGCGAAGGTGATCCGCGAGGCCATCGCTAGCAACGGCGGCGGCCATGCCACGCTGTTTCGCGCGCCTACCGAGACCCGAGCCGAGATCCCCGTGCTCGAGCCCCGAGCCGAAGCGCTCGCGGACCTGTCGCGGCGGCTGAAGGCGCAATTCGATCCGCTCGGGATTCTCGAGCCCGGCCGCATGTGGGCAGACGTGTAGCATGCAGACGCATTTCTCGCTCGCCCAGCTCGCCGAGCCCGCCACGGCGGAAGCCGACAAGATCCTGCGCGCTTGCGTCCATTGCGGCTTTTGCACGGCCACCTGCCCGACCTTCGTCCTCCTCGGCGACGAGCTCGACAGCCCACGCGGGCGGATCTACCTGATCAAGGAGATGCTGGAGAAGGACCGGCCCGCCGATGCCGAGACCGTCCTCCACATCGACCGCTGCCTCTCGTGCCTCGCCTGCATGACGACCTGCCCGTCGGGCGTCAACTACATGCATCTCGTCGATATGGCGCGAGCGAGGATCGAGCGCACCTATCGCCGGCCCTGGCTCGATCGGTTGCTGCGCGTGATGCTGCGGCTCGTCCTGCCCTTTCCCGTTCGCCTCGGCTGGGCTTTGCGCGGCGCGTCCTCGGCGAGGCCGCTCGCCCCGCTTCTCTCCCGGCTCGGCTCTACGGGTCCCCGGCTTGCCGCCATGTTGCGTCTTGCGCCAAGGCAAAAAGCGCCGCGCTCGGCCTTCCCTGCGATCGGGAGCATCCCACCGCAGGGTCGCAAGGTCGCTCGTGTCGCCTTGCTGCAAGGATGCGCGCAAAGACTCCTTCGGCCGCAGATCAACGATGCCACGCTCCGCCTCCTGACCCGGCTCGGGGTGGAGGTCGTTCTGGTGAAAGGCGAGGCGTGCTGCGGCGCGCTCACGCACCACCTCGGCATGGAGACCGACGCACTCGCCTCGGTCCGCCACAATGTGGATCTCTGGACGGCAGAGATCGACACGCATGGCCTCGATGCGATCGTCGTGACGGCGTCCGGGTGCGGCACCATGATCAAGGATTACGGCTATCTGTTGCGTGGGGAGCCCGCCTATGCGGCGAAGGCGGCGCGGGTCTCCATGCTCGCGAAGGACGTGACGGAGTTCATCGCCACGCTCGATCTTCCTCCGCCGCGGAACGTGGCGGGGCTCGCTGTGGCCTATCAATCGCCCTGCTCGATGCAGCACGGGCAGAAGCTCGACGCGCTGCCGAAGCGGCTCCTCGCCGATGCGGGCTTCGGTCTTCACGAGATCGCCGAAGGACACCTCTGCTGCGGCTCGGCCGGCACCTACAATATATTGCAGCCCGAGCTCGCCGCGCGGCTTCGCGAGCGCAAGATCCGCAACATCGCGAACGTCGCGCCGGACATCGTAGCGACCGGTAATATCGGCTGCCTGACGCAACTCGCGGATGGGCTCGACCGGCCGATTCTCCACACGGTCGAGCTCATGGATTGGGTCTATGGCGGTCCGCAGCCCGCCGAGCTCGCAACCAAGGGTCAATAGGCGAGAGATTCGGGGTCCGAGAGGGAATGCAGCCGATGCGCGGCGGCATGGGCGAAGCGCAGGAGCATCGCACGCCGCGTCGCAGGGGCGAGCTTGTGCTCCGGGGCCTCGCGCAGGATTTCGGCGCCATAGGCGTCGGCGAGGATCAGCCCTGTGTCGAGCGGCAGGATGTCCGCGGGAAAGCAGTCCGGAATGGCGAAGGAGAGCCGGTCGCAATGGGCGCGATAGGCTTGCCATTTGTGATCGGCGCGGAAATCCGCGAGGGAGGATTTCACCTCGACGATATGGATCGTCCCGTCCTCGGCGAGCGCGACGATATCCGCTCGTCGGCCGGAGAGCAGCGGCAGCTCCGTGACGGTCGAGAAGCCGAACCGGCGCAGCATGCGGCGCGTGCCGCGCGCGACGAGAAGCGCGGTGTCGGACTGACGCCCGTCGTCGAGGGCTCTGGCAGAAACAAGTCGGGGCATGGCTCGGGCCGGCGTGGGCGATGACGAGGATGATATCCCGAAGGGAACACGCCAGCCTGACCCGGATGCGGTTAACGAATCCTTGCGTCGGTCGAGAGCCTGTCGCCGGATTTCACGGTCGCGCCGAGGCTTCGCAGCTCGGCTTTGTCGACTGCGGTCAAGTCGGCGGATGCGGGGCAATCGGGCGAAAGAATTCGTTCGACGAGGGCCGGCGCGAAAGGTCCGGTGGCGACAAGACGTCCATTTCGGACGAGCCCGCGCAGGATGAATGGGGCCGAGTCACCGCTGGAGCAGGTGAGCATCGTGAGCTCGTCCGCCAACGCTTTTCGATAGGCGGCTTCGCCGACCCGCCCGCGCTTCAGGGTTTCTGAGAGATTCGCCTCGGGGCCGAAATACGCCGGGTTCAATGACGCGAGAGTCTCGAGGAGCGTTTTCCCGGCTTTACCTGCCGGCGTCTCCTCCTCGATGACCGACTCGAGAGTGTCGAATGCCTTTCGAGACAGAGCGCCCTCGTCGAATCCCTCCTCGAGAACATTGCTCGACGAGACGTCGGCGAAGCTCGCCCGCCACACCGCTGCGCCGCTCATATCCGTGGCGAACAATTTCGAGCCGGTGAAATTCGAACCCTGAAGCTGCGCGCCTACGAGCGATGCGCCTTGAAGCTGCGCCTTCTCCATCCGAGCCCACTGAAGCCCCGCATCGTCGAGTGACGCGCCTTGAAGCCTCGCCCTCTCGAGCCGCGCGCCCTGAAGCTGTGCTTTTTGCAGCGACGCGCCTTGAAGCCTCGCATCGTCGAGCGATGCGATCGGAAGCTTTGCCTCTACGAGCGACGCGCCCTCGAGTTCCGCGTAAGCGAGATTTGCACCCTGGAGCTGCGCGTGGTCGAGCCTTGCGCCTTTGAGTTTCGCGTGATGGAGCAACGCGCCTCGAAGCTGCGCATCGTCGAGCACTGCACCCTCGAGGTTCGCGCTCACGAGCGAGGCGCCTTGCAGCCGTGCTCCGACCAGATTTGCGCCCTCGAGCTTTGCCGATTCGAAGTCGACCTTACGCAAGTCCGCGCGGCTGAGAACCGCGCCTTTGAGATGCCGGCCCCGCAGCACGAGGGAATGTCTGATACCGTCACTGTCGAGCTTGTTCGGATCGTCGATCTTCGCCGCTGCGAGCCCATCGAACTCGGGCAGCACGAGCGTATTCGAGAACAAGCTCTTCCGTCGGCGAGTGACCTCGTCGACGTCGCCGTTGAACAAGAGATCATGCACCGATGTCCAACCCGGTTGACCGAACCAAGCCGTTACGTAGCCTTGCCCATCTTCCGCCTCGTGCCGAGCTTGCCGGGGATATGGCGGGATCCAACGCATATTGCCGACCTGGTGGTCCACCCATTCGCCGGGATAGCGCGCGACCACGAAGGCCAAAGCGATCGGCACGAGGCTCACCACTGCCGCGATGGGATGACGCCACAGCCTCGGCCACCGGATCTCGCTGCGACCGTCGAGCACGGCGGGCCACAGAAACCACAAGAGCACGACATCTACGAGAACCGCGAGGCGCTGGACCCAGGTCACCCATTCGAGATGATAGGGCAGGAACTGCACCTGGATCAGGAGCAGGAGCAGCACCGGGCCGATCACGAGCGAGATCCAGGCGATCGCCTTCAACAGCCAGCCGAGCCCTCCTTCACGAATATCGAGCGGCCCTGCCAGAAATTGCACGAATATGTTGCTCGGCAGCTGACGCCTCAGGCCACCACGGATCTCGCGATGGTCGAGCGCGGGCTCGTCACCAGGAATATCCGCAGAGAGATTGTCCGGCTCCCTGATCTGCCTCTTGAGCTCGGCGTTGAAGGCTCCCGCCTTGGCCGCGAGCAGGACGAAATGCATGAGCGTATAGGCATGGGAGACGACGAAAAGAACCGGAGCGAGAGCAAAGAAGGCTACCAAGGGCAATTCGACGTTGAGAAAAGGCAGCCGGGCCGGGTTCTCGAGCAACAGGTCCTTGTGGGTAATTCCCCCGGCCGCGATGCCGATATAGAACAGCGCAAAAAGATAGCTGAGCCACAACCCGCCGCTGACACGAGCCGCACGATCCACGCTCTTCTGCATGAGGTAGAGGTCGTACGCCTTGTCGGCGAATTTCTGGAGCGGGTCGGTTGCAACCGGCTTGTCGGCCCGTGCGATCGCACGAGAGATTCGTCGCTCGCGCAGCCGCCGGGACGTCATTGCGCGGCGGTGAGCTTCGTCGCGAAGGCGGCGATCGTCCGCGCGTAGACGTCGGCCTTGTTCCAGTCCTTGATGACGGAAAAATTGGGCTCGCCCGGTTCCCAGCCGGCGCCGCGCTTCCAGCCGTAGCCCACGAGGTAGTTGGCGGTGGAGGCGAGCACGTCCGGCGTGTTGTGGATGAGGTCACGGCGCCCGTTGCCGTCGAAATCGACCGCATATTTCAGGTAGGACGAGGGCATGAACTGGGTCTGGCCGATCTCGCCCGCCCAGGCGCCGCGCATGGCGGCGGGCGTGAGATCGCCGCGGTCGATCAGCTTCAAGGCGTCGATCAGCTCGGCCTGGAAGCGCTCGGTGCGGCGGCAGTCGAAGGCCAGCGTCGCGAGCGCCCGCAGCGTCGGCGTATTGCCGTTCACGGCGCCGAAATCGGTCTCGAGCCCCCAGATCGCGACGATGACTGGTGCCGGCACCCCATAGGTGGATTCGATCCGGCTGAACACGGACGCATGTTGCTTCATGAGCTGCGCGCCCTTGCGCAGCCGGTAGGAATTGATCATGCGGCCGGAGAACTCCTCGAAGGTCTGCTTGAATACTTTCTGGCCGTGGTCCTTCGCGACGATATCCGGGTCGTAGGTCAGGCCGTCCAGCGCGGAGAGCGCCGGTGCCGACACGCCGTTGGCCGCAGCCTCTTTCTCGATCTGCGCCAGGAAGGCGTCGAATCCCGCCGGGTCGCGGCAGGTCGCGGCGGAACCTGGCGCAGTGCAGAGAAGGCCGGACAGAAGTAACGCGACATGTAAAGTAATTCGCATGGAACGGCTCCGCACGGGACTCGGGGAACGCCGAGCGCCGAGCTTTTGATCACAAACCGGGAAAGTTCGCCACTGCCGAGGCGCGGCGTAGCGGGAGGATGGTCAGCTATCCGTTCAGAGCCTGATCGAGGTCGTCGATCAGGTCTTCGGCGGTTTCCAGCCCGACCGAGAGACGGACGACGTCGGGTCCCGCCCCGGCAGCGAGCCGCTGCTCGTCCGTCAATTGCCGATGCGTGGTGCTGGCGGGATGCAGGATGAGGCTGCGCGTGTCGCCGATATTGGCGAGATGCGAGAAAAGCTGCACCCGCTCGACCGTTCTCGTCCCCGCCTCGTAGCCTCCCTCGACGCCGAAGGTGAGCACTGCGCCCGGCCCTTTCGGCAGATACTTGTGCGCCAGTGCATGGAACGGGCTCGACGGCAATCCCGCATAGGACACCCACGCGACCTTGTCGTGACCCGCCAGGAATTCCGCCACGGCCCTCGCGTTCGCGACATGCCGCTCCATGCGCAAGGGCAGCGTCTCGATGCCCGTCAAGGTCAGGAAAGCATTCATCGGCGACAGCGCCGGCCCGAAATCGCGCAAAGCGACGGCGCGCGCCTTGGTCGTGAATCCGAAATCGCCGAAGGTCTCGTAGAAATTGAGCCCGTGGTAGGCGGGCTCGGGCCCGGTCAGCGACGGAAAACTGCCCGACCCCGCCCAATCGAATTTTCCCGACTCGATCACGACTCCGCCGAGCGCATTGCCGTGGCCGCCGAGGAACTTGGTCGTCGAATGGCAGATGATGTCGGCCCCCCATTCGAACGGCCGGCAGAGGTATGGTGTCGCGAGGGTATTGTCGACGACGAAGGGAATGCCGGCCTCGTGCGCGATGTCGGCGACGGCTTCGAGGTCGACGATCACGCCGCCGGGATTGGCGAGGCTTTCGACGAAGATCGCCTTGGTCCGCTCCGTGATCGCGTTGCGGAAGTTCTCGGGGTCGGTCGGATCGACGAAACGGCAGATCCAACCGAGCTTCTTGAAGCTGAGGCCGAATTGCGTGAGCGAGCCGCCGTAGAGATTGCGCGACGCGACGAACTCGTCGCCGGGCTCGAGCAGCGTGAAAAAGGTGAGGAACTGCGCGGCATGCCCGGATGCGGCGGCGACGGCGGCGCGTCCCCCTTCGAGGCTGGCGACGCGCTCCTCCAGCACCGCCACAGTCGGATTGGAGAGGCGCGAATAGACGTGCCCGAATGTATGCATGTTGAACAGCGAGGCGGCTTGGTCTGAATCCTCGAACACATAGGATGCCGTCTGGTGGATCGGCGTGATGCGCGCGCCCGTGGCGGGGTCGGGGGCGGCCCCCGCGTGGATCGAGCGTGTCTCGAAGCCGAAGGTGCGATTGGCCTTCACCGGCTCCGGCGGTGTCTTCGCGGCAGGCTTCGGCGGATGCCGCCGCTTGGCGGAAACGATCCCGGAATTGACGCCGGACCATGAAAGCTCGCCGGCGAGGCGGCCGAACTCGATCTTGGGGCAACGGTCCATGATCACCGTCAAGCCCTTGGCCTCCGCCTCGGCTGCTGCGGCGTCGTGACGGACGCCGAGCTGCATCCACACGACCTTGGCGCCGATCGCGATCGCCTCGTCGACAATCGGCGGTGCGGCCTCGGACCGGCGGAAAATCTGCACCATGTCGATCGGCTCGTCGATCGCGGAAAGGCTCTCGCGGATCGTCTCGCCGAGCAGGCTCTGTCCTGCCGTTCCCGGATTGACCGGGATCACGCGATAGCCTTTGCCCTGCAGATACTTCATCACGAAATAGCTCGGCCTGTTCCAGTTGGTGCTGGCGCCGACGAGCGCGATCGTTCTCACCGAGCGAAGCACACGAGCGATCAGGGCATCGGAATAGACGAGCTCGTTCATGTCATCTCCCGGTCACACGGCTTGGCGCTGGTCGCTGAAGGCGCCGCTGGCTTCCTGCAGTACCATCGGCTCGATACATCGGAAGGGACAGGCCGGGAGCGCTTCGCCGCGCCGGCTGTCGTGCAGGTCGGCGGAGGACGTCTCGGCTGACGAGGTCGCTTTCCTCGTCCATGGCGATATGGACCTTGTCGCCGAAACAGGTCTTGCCGTTCTCGAGGTGAAGCCGGCGTCTGGATCGCGCGGATCGACCCGACTTTCGTCGTAGGGCGAGGCGCGCGTCCGAGCGGCGCAAAGCGGGCAAACGCCGCCCGGGGCAACCGGCTCAGATCGAGTAGTCCTCGGCGAAGACGCGCACGTTCTTCAGCTCGACGAAGACCTGCGTGCTCGGCTCCAAAGCCAGCTCGCGGCTCTCCTCCTTGGAGAGCTCCACCGCGAAACGGCCGCCGTCGTCCTTCCGCTCGAGCTCCACATGGACGACGGGTCCCGCAGCGTTCACGTGCCGCACGATCGCGGCGATGGTCGGCACGCCGTCCGGGAGCGCGCGGACCTTGATCTCGTGCGGCCGGACATAGGCGACGGCCGGCGAGTCGTGCACGGCGGCGTGCTCGGCAACCCGGACCTCGGCCTCGCCGAGCCGCAAGCGGCCCTTGTGGATGCGGCCGTGGAACAGGTTCACGTTGCCGAGGAACTGATAGACGAAGGGGGTCGCCGGATGGTCGTAGACCTCGGCCGGCGTCCCGATCTGCTCGATCCTCGCCTGGTTCATCACCGCGACGCGGTCGGCGACCTCGAAAGCCTCCTCCTGGTCGTGGGTGACGAAGATGCTGGTGACGTGGATCTCCTCGTGGAGGCGGCGAAGCCATTGGCGCAGCTCCTGGCGGACCTTGGCGTCGAGCGCGCCGAAGGGCTCGTCGAGGAGCAGGAGCCGGGGCTTTGCGGCGAGCGCGCGGGCGAGCGCAACACGCTGGCGCTGGCCGCCGGACAGCTGGCCCGGATAGCGCGCCTGCAGCCCCTCGAGCCGGATGAGCTTCAAGAGCTCGTCCACGCGCTCGCGGATCTGGGCCTTGGGCGCTTTCCGCACCTTCAGGGCATAGCCGATGTTCTCGGCGACCGTCATGTGCCGGAACAAGGCATAGTGCTGGAAGACGAAGCCGACCTTGCGGTCCCGCGCGGAATAGTCGCTGATGTCCTCGCCCTCGTGCAGCACGGAGCCGGAATCGGCGAGCTCGAGCCCGGCGATGATGCGCAGAAGCGTCGTCTTGCCCGAGCCCGACGGGCCGAGGAGGCCGAGCAGCGCCCCGTCCGGGACCTCGAGGCTGACATTGTCGAGGGCGACGTAGTCACCGAACCTTTTCGAGACGTTCTTGATCGAGATGCTCATTGCGGCCTCTCATGGGTCTCTTCGCGGAACAGCTTGGCCGTGGACGGTACCCGGCGCTCGAGCTGAATCTTGGCGACGAGCGTCACGAGCGCGAGAAGCGTCAGGACCGAGGCGACGGCGAAGGCTCCCGGAAGATTATACTCCTGAAACAGCTTCTCGATCCGCAAGGGCATCGTGTCGGTCTGGCCGGCGATATGGCCGGAGACGACATAGACCGCGCCGAACTCGCCCATCGCCCGAGCATTGCAGAGGATGATCCCGTAGGCGAGTCCCCATTTGATGTTCGGGATCGTCACGTCCCGGAACATCTGCCAGCCGCTCGCGCCGAGGCTGACCGCGGCGAGCTCCTCGTCGGCGCCGAGGGCTTCCATGGTCGGGATCAGCTCGCGTGCGACGAAGGGGAAGGTGACGAAGGCGGTCGCGAGCACGAGGCCGGGCGTCGCGAAGATTATCTTGAGGCTCTCGTTCCGTGGCCAGACCTCGAGGTAGAGCTGGGGCAGGAGGACGACGGCGAACACGGTCACGGCCAAGAGCGGCAGGACGATCCAGGTGCGGCCCCAGAGGCCCTGCCGCGCCTTGCGGCCCACCGGCCGCAGCAGCAGGAACGAGACGACCGCGACGACGACCGCGACGAGGGCGATCAGGTAGGGCATGACGGCATAGCCGTCGCGGCGCAGGAACGGCCCGAGATAGCCCTGGAGCCCGAAGATCAGGACGAACATCAGCCCGGCGACCACCGGCGAGACCGAGAAAGGCAGGTCGATCAAGGCCGTGAGCAAGGTGCGCCCGGGGAAGCGGAACCGGGCGATGGTCCAGGCCGCGGCAATCCCGAAGACCGTATTGGCCACGAGCGCGATGGGAACGACGGTCAAGGTCAAGAGGACGGCGTGTCGGGTGTCGGGGTCGCCGAAAAGATTTGCGAAATAGGTGCCGAGGCCCTCGCGCAGCGCTTCGACGAAGACATTCGCCACTGGGACGATGACGAGGATGCCGATCACCGCCAAGGCGGCGACGATCAAGGTCACACGCAGCCAGAGGGGATCCTCCTGCGCCCGTCGGGCCACCGCTTGCGGGACCGTTCTCGGCCGTTCGGCCACGACATCAACGCTCATGACGCATGGTCCAACGTTCCAGGAGATTGATCACCACGAGCATGGCGAAGGAGATGACGAGCAGCACGACCGCGATCGCCGTCGCCTCGCCATAAGCGAATTCCTCGAGGCGGGCGACGATGAGGATCGGGGCGATCTCGGTCTTGTAGGGCATGTTGCCGGACACGAAGACGACGGAGCCGTATTCGCCGATCCCGCGCGCGAATGCGAGCGCGAAGCCCGTGATGAGGGCCGGGGTGATCGAGGGCAAGATGACGTCGAGGAAGGTCTGCCAGCGCGTCGCGCCAAGCGAGGCCGCGGCTTCCTCGCATTCGGGATCGAGATCTTCGAGCACGGGCTGCACGGTGCGCACGACGAAGGGCAGCCCGACGAAGACGAGCACGAGGACGATGGCGAAGCGGCTGTAGGCGCCGTAGATGCCGAGCGGCACCAGGTACTGCCCGAGCCAGCCCTTCTGAACATAGAGGCTCGCGAAGACGAGGCCCGCCACCGCGGTCGGCAGCGCGAGCGGCAGGTCGATGAGCGAGTCGATGAACTTCTTGCCGAAAAAGGAGTAGCGCGAGAGCACCCAGGCGAGGAGCAGGCCCAGGAACAGGTTGATGAAGGCCGCGGCGAATGCCGCGCCGAACGTCAGGAGATAGGCCGCCCGCGCGCGCTGCGTCCACACCGCCGCGACGAACTCGTCGAACGACAAGGACGCGGCCTTGAGGAAGAGGGCCAGGATCGGGATCAGGACCAGGACGCTGAGATAGAAGACGGTATAGCCCAAGGCCAGCGAGAAGCCGGGCAGAACATGCCGATTGACGCTAGCCATGAACCTCTGTCTCTTCCTCGCGAGGACCCTAGGGGACCGGCGCGGCTATTCGGGCCCGTCGTCGGCGCATCTTCCAGCGAAGCGGAGACGACTTCGCGTCACGAGAACGCGACAAGACGAGAATATGGAGCTGGTTTCCGATTCGACCGAATCGGAAACTAGCTCCGGAGCCTGCTGAAAATCGCCCCGACGATTCACGAAAGCAAGGGGTCGGCGCGGCCGGCCTCAGCTCTTGGGCTTGTAGATCCCGTCGAAGACGCCGCCGTCGCCGATGAATTGCTTGTGCGCGTCCTCGAAGCTCGCGGCAATGTCGGTGATCGGGAACAATTTCACCGGCGGGAAGTGCGACGCATGCTTCTTCAGGATCTGGTCATTGCTGGGGCGGTAGAAGTTCTTCGCGATGATTTCCTGCGCGGTGTCGGTATAGAGCCATTTCAGGTAGGCTTCGGCGGCCGCGCGCGTCTTCTTGCGGTCGACGTTGGCATCGACGACGGCGACATGCGGCTCGGCGCGGATGCTGATCGGCGGGTAGATGATCTCGAGCTCGCCTTTCGCCTCCTTGACCTCGAGCCGAGCCTCGTTCTCCCAGGCGAGATGAACGTCACCGATCTGCTTCTGGACGAAGGTCGTGGTCGCGCCGCGCGCGCCGGAATCGAGCACGGGCACCTGCTTGTAGAGCTTGGTCACGTAATCGACCGCGTCCTCGCGCGAGCCGCCGCGCACGATGACCGAGCCCCAGGCGGAAAAGAAGCTGAGGTAGCCGTTGCCGGAAGTTTTCGGGTTCGGCGTCACGATCTCGACGCCGGGCTTCACGAGATCCGGCCAATCCTTGATCCCCTTGGGGTTTCCTTTTCGGACGACGAACACGATCGTCGAGTAGTAGGGGAGCGAGCGCTGCGGGAGTCGATCGACCCAGCCCGCCTCGATCAGGCCCTTGTTGGCGATCGCGTTGGTGTCGATGATCGAGGCGATCGTCACGACATCGGCGTCGAGCCCGTCGATGATCGCGCGCGCCTGGGTGCTCGAGCCGCCATGCGACTGCTTGATCGTCAGCTTGTTCCCTGTCGTCTTCTCGTAATAGGGGATGAACTCGGCGTTGAGCGCCCGCCACAGCTCCCGGGTGGGGTCGTAGGAGACATTGAGCAGCGCGATCTCGGCAGCGTGGCCTCGGGGCGCGCCGAGAAGGGGCGCGGCCGCCGCCAGCATCAGCATTGCACCATATCGAACGAATGCATTCATGAGAGGATCGACTCCTGCAGTATCGGGACATGGATCTCGACGCCGCGTCGACGGGCGGCACCGAACGAGGGCCGGGTGCGTACCGGCCGAGAGACTCTGGGCAAGCCAGGCGGCCGCGGCGGTCCTCGATCGTCGTGGCGAGGGAAGCCGTCGTGACCCGAGCCGCGAAGCCTCGGCTCATCTGGAAATAAGTTTATCGAGTTTGTAGAAATACGTCTACCGGATTTTTCGGCCGGCCGGGGGCAGCCGATAGGCCTCCGCGCCGTCTCGCCCTCCACGGCGGGCGGGGCGAGGAGGTCGAGAGCCAGCCGAAGCGGTGCGGAGCGGCCGGTTCGGCGAGCCTATCGGATCGAGCGGCGATGGCGTCATCGGATCGCTTCTCGAGGTGCCATCGGCACGCTGTAGTGGCGCTAGCGCGGGATGAGGAAAAGTGGACACTACTTCGCGTCGCGAAATTGCGATAAAACAGGAATGTAGAGCGGGTTTCCGGTTCAGCCGGGTCGGAAACCGCTCTAACTCCTGTCAGTTATCGTCAACCAGCAATTCGTAGCCGATCCATAGGTGCCGAGACCCACGAACGCATCCCCTCGTCTCTCGCCGGTCGCATCGATGTTGGAGATGGCGGTCACGCCGACGGCGACCGATCCGGTGAGCCGGATCGTATCGATGCCTACGAGTTCGAGCGCGAGACGTGTGTTCCTGGAGCCCGTCGCGCCCTCGAAGGCTCGAACATGCACGCCGTCCGTGAACCTCGCGCCATATTCCTTCAGCTCGGAGCCGCCGCCGCACGTCAAGGTCACGTCCCAGACGCCATTGACCGGCTGGCCGGGGGAGAACTGTCCCCCGACCCGCGGCTTGGGGCTCGTGTCCCTTGACGGCGAGAGACTCGCCTGCACCGCCGTGGGAGGCCCTGCCTCGGGAAGATAGATTCCCGGCCCGAAGCCCGGGGGAGGTGGCGGGGGTGGTGGAAAGAACGGCGGCCGTTCACCGTCCGGGCCGGGAGGGAGCAGCACCTCGGGGGCGCGCGCCTCGGCGGAGGGAGCGGCGACCGCGGGAACGGTTTCCGGGCTCGCGGACATCTCGATCATGCCCCTCTGCGAAACGTGATCCGTCACGGGCTGCACGCTGCGAGACGCGAGCACGAATGCGAGCGCCCCCGCCGTCGCGGCAAGGCCGAGCGCGCCGAGGACGAGCGAACCGTTTGTCGGCCCGCGCGCCCGAGCGCTCGAGCTTCGGGCGGGGGGCTCCGCCAGGCGTGGGTCGATCGGCCCACCGACTGCGGAACCCGCCGGACCGGACCCTGCCCGCTCCGTCCTTTGTACTGTGGCGGTATTCCGAGGCCTGTCTCGACCGAGCTCCGCCTCGGGCTTTCTCGGAGCTTTCAGGGCTCTCAGGACGGCATCGAGCGCCCCATCGTAATCCGCCGTGAAGTCGATATGCTGCAGGCGTCGCAGCCGAAACGGAATCGTGCATTCGCGAGCGAGCACCGGCACGATCTTCTTGCGCTCGTCGAACGCGAGGGACACCTCGTCCATGACGTTGTTCGAGGCGACCGATGCGGGCGAAAGAACGACCAGCAGGCAGGGCGCGGCGCCGAGAGCGTCCTCGATGGCTCGGTCCCAGCGCTCACCGGCCGCGATATCGAGCTGGTCGATCCACAAATCGACGCCTTCCGATCGCAGGTCCTTCGCCAGCCGGAGCACGAACACGCTGTCCGCGCGGCTGTAGCTGAAAAAAACCTTCGGATTTTCCATCGCCGGCCCCAGACAGACCTTCCTGCGCGATGGATAGCTGAATAGATTTAATAATCATATCAGAATCGGCCCGAGGCGGGGTCGGCGCGAAGCCACGCAGCGGTCTCCTTCCCGAGAAAGTGCTCTAGTTTCTGTCGGTGATCGTCAGCCTGCAATTTTTCGATGTCCCGTATGTCCCGAGACCGACGAAACTCTTGCCCTTTTTCGTGCCGGTCGCGTCGACAGCCTGGACACCGTACTTTTCGAAGGTGACCGATCCCGTGAGCCTGACGGTGCTCTTGTCGATGTATCCGAGCGCCAGTTGCGTATCGATGCCACCGTATTCGGTCTTGTAGGTACGTGCATAGGTCCCGCGTGTAAACGACGCGCTCTGCTCGTTGACCTGCGAACCATCCCGGCACGACATCGTGATATCCCAGGTCCCATTGACCGGCTGCGCCGGCGGTGGCGGCAACATCGATAGAACCTTCGGGCTCGTATCAGGGGGTGGAGGAGATTGTGGCGCCGCAGGCTCATTCGAACCAGGAGGCTGCTTTGCTGCTGGCGCCGCGTCCTTGCCGGGAGCGAGCAATGCCAACGGATCCGCGTCCGGCTCCGCGGCGAGCTTCGCCAGCGGAACCGCCTCGGGACCCGAAGCGACATTCGCCGTCTGGCCCATGTCCGGAACAGCGGCCGAATTCGCGACGAGACCCGTGTCGTTCTTCGCCGGTGCGAGTGCCGCGGTCTCTGCCTCCCGCAGCACTGGTGCATCGGGACTTTTCGAACCGCCGAAATAGCGGGGGAACACGACGAACGAAATTCCTCCTGCAGCCACCACGAGGATCGATGCGGCGATTACCACGTAGATAGTAGATTTGCGGCGGGTCGCGACAGGCGAGGAAAGCAACGACACGGTCCTCGCCGGCTCGACCCTCGGCGCCTCGATCGACCTTTCCGGTCCACTCCCAACCGGTTGCACCGCGGGCTCGGGTCGAAGGCTCAAAGCTTTGACGACAGCTTCGAGCCCGCGATCATAATCCACCGTGAAGTCGATGTTTTGCAGGCGTCGAAGCCTGAAGGGGATCGTGCATGCTCGGGCGAGTACCGGAACGATCTTCTTGCGTTCGTCGAAAGCGAGCGAGACCTCGTCCATCACATTGTGGGACTCGACCGACGCGGGAGAGAGCACCACGAGCAAGGAGGGTGCAGCTTCGAGAGCATCCTCGACGGATTTGTCCCATCGATCCCCCGCCGCAATGTCGAGCTGGTCGATCCAAAGATCGATGCCTTGCGAGCGCAGATCCTTGGCGAGCCGAAGCACGAACTCGCTGTCGGCGCGGCTGTAGCTGAAAAAGACCTTCGAATTTTCCATCGCCGGCCTCGTCAACCATGGACCGTCGATTATAGGCAATTACGCCCGAGGGGCCATCAAAATGCGCGCAATCGATCAAGCGCGCCGCTTCTCTGCCTCCTGGACATAGGCGCGCAGGACCGCATTCGTACGGGTCGGATAGCCGGGCCCCTGGCTCTGGAGCGTAGTCATAATACGCTGTCGAGCCGAAGCGACAGGAGCTTCTTCGGCACCGGCATGACCGCCTGGGCATTTTCGTACCGGTTCTCGGGCACGTCACAGAAATCGGGATCGCTCGCGATATCGCGCTCGAGCGTTTCCTTGGCCTTGGCCTGTATTCGCGCCAAGTGGGTGCGGCATGGTCCGCAGGAGCCGTCGGGACGAGCCGATCGACCCCGATATGCCGAGAGTGCCTTGCGGCGAAAAGCCTTGGATATCGATCGCCTAGGAGAGTTCCGCCACGAGCCTGCGCATGAAGGCGATCCCGGCCTCGAGCTGCGAAATCTCGATATATTCGTCGGGCTGATGTGCCTGGTCGATCGAGCCCGGACCGCAGACCACCGTCGGCACATCGGCCGCCTGGAAGCGCCCTCCCTCCGTCGCGAAAGGCACCGTGATCGTATGGTTCGACTGGGCGAGCTTGAGCGCCAGGCTCTCCGCCGCCGAGCCCGCTTCCGGCCGCAGCCCCGGCACCTCGGCTTCCGTCACGGTCTCGATAAAAGCATCCTTGGCGTAGCGGGTGAGCCTCGGCGTCACGACGCGGGCGGAATAATCCTCGAGGCGCTCGCGCGCGAGGGACTGCGGCACGCCGGGCAGGCTGCGGAACTCCCACAGGAAGGAGCATTCCTTCGCGAGGATGTTGCGGGCCGTCCCGCCGTGGATCACGCCGACATGGACGGTCGAGAAGGGCGGATCGAACCGGCCGGACGGGTCGCCCGCCGCGACGAGCTCGTCGCCGAAACG
Source organism: Beijerinckiaceae bacterium (assembly GCA_024304885.1). Taxonomy (GTDB): domain Bacteria; phylum Pseudomonadota; class Alphaproteobacteria; order Rhizobiales; family Beijerinckiaceae; genus Methylocapsa. Next base: position 114,337 of record JALJOM010000001.1, on the reverse strand, counting down.
CGTGAGCTCGGTGACGAGAGCGCAGGCCGCCTCGATCGCGCTCGCGCCGAGAAAGGGCTTCGAGGAATGCGCCTCGTGGCCGTGCACGATCGTGCGATAGGTCGCGACGCTCTTGTGGGCATCGACGACCTGCATGAGCGTCGGCTCGCCGATCACGACGGCGGCGGGACGCGGCAGGTCGATCCCGAAGCGGGCGATCGCGTCGAGCGGGCCGGTGCAGGTCGTCTCCTCGTCGTAGCTGAGGAGAATGTGGATCGGGCGGGTGAGCTTGGCGCGCTGGAACTCGGGGATCATCGCGAGGCAGATCGCGTCGAACCCCTTCATGTCGCAGGTGCCGCGGCCGAACACGCGGTCCGCGCCGCGGCGCAAGGTGAAAGGATCGCTGGTCCAGGCCTGGCCCGCGACGGGAACGACATCGGTATGGCCGGACAGCACCACGCCGCCGTCATGCGCCGGGCCGATGCTCACGAAGAGCGCGGCCTTCGTCCCGTCCGCGTTGGGAATGCGCACGGAAGCAACGCCGAGCGAGCGCAGATAGGCCTCGACCTCGGCGACGAGGCCGAGGTTCGACCTCGAGCTTTCCGTATCGAAGGCGACCAGTCGCGCGAGGATCTCGAGCGTCGCCGCGAGCCTCGGGTCACAAGGGTCGCCGGCCGAGGTCATGAGCAGCCGTCTCCGCTAGATCACGATGACTTTGGATCGATTCGATCCAAAGTCATGAAACGTGATCGATTCCAAAAGTTTAGAGCGGGATAGGCAGATAAGTTTACGCAATCTGCGTAAACGCGATTGCGCCGGAAAACCGCTGGACACTTTTCCTCATCCCGCTCTAGAGCAGTGTCCGGTCCGGCTGAATCGGAAACCAGCTCTACATTCCTGTTTCGTCGTAATTTCGCATCGATGTCGATCTATCGAAACATCGAGATCGATATGCGAACCGGTATCCGGTTCGCTGGAAAATGCTCTAGGGGCGCGGGCCGCGGCTCAGTTCAGGACCCGGCGCGCATAGGGTGAATCGAGCGAGAACACCGGAATCTCGGCATCGAAGACATCGCCCTTCTCGTTCACCATGCGATAGGTGCCGGTCATGATACCGGAAGGCGTCGTCATATTGGTGCCGGACGTATAGCGGAAGGTCTCTCCGGGCTTCAGGATCGGTTGCTCGCCGACGACACCCGGACCTTGCACTTCCTCGAGCTTGCCGTTCGCATCGGTGATCTTCCAATGCCGCGCGGTGAGCTGCACGGTCAGGTTGCCCTGGTTCGCGATCTCCACCGTATAGGCCCAGAAATAGGTCGACTCGTCGGAATCGGATCGTTCCGGCACGAATTCGGGAAGGACGGTGATCTGGATGTCGCGCGTGACTGTGCTGTACATGACCTTGATCTGATCGACGAAAGCCGGACCTCGTCCCGACGGTGCAGGAACCTTACCACAACCCGCCGCGGGAAGAAAACCGGTGTGCGAACCGCCTGGACCATGGGGGATTTCGAGCTCGAATGCCGTTTTTTCGAGCGGGAAGCGAGCACGAGATCGTCATCGGGCGCGGCTACGAAGGCGTCTCGAGCCCAGCCACGCGCGCGGCCGTTCCACGTCTCGCGTCCCGCCCTCCCTTCCCATTCCTTTGAAGGGCCGGGTGCCTGTCGCCGATCTCGGACCCGCACTTGACGGTCGGAATGGATGACGCTTGAACACATCGCCCCGCCCAACGAGGATCGCAGCATGATTCCGAAGCCCGTGCCTTTTCTCGCACAGAACACCTTCGCCTACGAGACCTGCCCGATGGTGAAGCCGACGGGCTTTCGCGAATACGACGCGCGCTGGCTCTTCGAGAAGGAGATCAACCTCATGGGCGTGCAGGCGCTGGGCCTCGGCCTCGGCACGCTCATCCACGAGCTCGGCGTGGCGCCGCGGATCGTCGTCGGCCACGATTTCCGGGCCTATTCGGCCTCGATCAAATATGCGCTCGTGACCGGCCTGATGGCGGCGGGGCTCGAGGTGCACGACATCGGGCTCGCGCTGTCGCCCATGGCCTATTTCGCGCAATTCGCGCTCGACGTGCCTGCCGTCGCCATGGTGACCGCCTCGCACAACGACAACGGCTGGACCGGCGTCAAGATGGGCGCGCAGCGGCCGGTGACCTTCGGCCCGGACGAGATCGGCCGCTTGAAGGAGATCGTGCTCGAGGGGAAGTTCCGTACCGCGCCGGGGGGCGGCTATCGGTTCGTCGAGAATTTTCCGGCGACCTACATCGCCGACCTCACAGATCGCCCGAGGATCACCCGGAAATTGAAGGTCGTCGCCGCCTGCGGCAACGGCACGGCGGGCGCCTTCGCGCCGAAGGTTCTCGAGCAGATCGGCTGCGAGGTCGTGCCGCTCGACGCGGAGCTCGACTTCACCTTCCCGCACTACAACCCGAACCCCGAGGACCTGAAGATGCTGCATGCCATGGCGGCGAAGGTCCTCGAGACGGGCGCCGATGTCGGCCTCGGATTCGACGGCGACGGAGATCGCTGTGGGGTCGTAGACAATCGCGGCGAGGAAATTTTCGCCGACAAGATCGGCGTGATGCTCGCCCGCGACCTCTCGAAGCTCCACGCGGACGCGACCTTCGTGGTGGACGTGAAATCGACCGGCCTCTTCGCCACCGATCCCGAGCTTCTCTCGAGAGGCGCCAAGGCGGACTATTGGAAGACGGGGCATTCCTACATCAAGCGCCGCGTGACGGATCTGAAGGCACTCGCCGGATTCGAGAAGTCCGGGCATTTCTTCTTCAACGCTCCGATCGGGCGCGGCTACGACGACGGAATCCTCACCGCGATCCACATCGTCGACATGCTCGATCGCAACCCGACGAAGTCGATGGCCGATCTCTACGAGGCACTGCCCAAGACCTGGGGCTCGCCCACCATGTCGCCGCATTGCGACGACGAGAAGAAATACGCCGTGGTGGACAAGGTCGTGGCGCGGTTCACCGCGATGCAGGCGCAGGGCGAGCCCTTCACCGGGCAGAAGATCCGCGATCTCGTCACGGTCAACGGCGTGCGCGTGACCGCCGAGGACGGGACCTGGGGCCTCGTACGCGCCTCCTCGAACAAGCCGGAGCTCGTCGTCGTGGTCGAAAGCCCGGTCTCGGAAGCGCGCATGCGGGAAATGTTCGCCGCGGTCGATGCCGTGCTGCGCGAGAACCCGGAGGTCGGCGCCTATAATCAAACCATCTGAAGCGGAACGCACGGAGCCGGATGGCGAGAGGGCTCGAGTCGGGTACCGGAGCGGTATCCGATGCAGCTTCGGAAACGAGTACGATCTTCTCGCCTCGTCGCGATTTCGCAATGCGACGAGGCATCGATGGCGATGGAGCGGAGCCTCGAGATCGAGAGTGCGAAACTGCGCCGGCGACACGCGAACCGGGTTCGCGCTCGCCGCAAATTGCTCTCGACGCGTCAGCCCGTTGCCGGATCGACCTCGTCGCCGACCATGTCGGCAGGCAGCGCGCCCGCGCCGGGTGTCGCGTCCGGATTGGTATGGCGCGGTGTCGCGTGAGGCCCGGCCGGCGGCATCGCGGCCGCGGATGCAGGGAGCTTTAGTCGTTCCGCCGCTGGCCGAGCCCAGCACTCGACATAGACGTCCTCGAGGTCCTCGGCGGACGGCACCGACACGGCGCGCGCCTCGAGCAGCACTTTGGCGACGGCCGCCCGCCACACGAGATCCGGCTGGGTCTCGCCGCCGCGTGCTTCGAACAGGATCTTGCGAGCGACGCGGTCGCGGTCGATCTCGCCGAGGGGACGGGAGCGCACGCGAGCGAGATAGCGTTCCGCCTTCTCGAAGGCGTAGACCATGTCACTGACCGCAGACGGATCAAAAACCCCCCGCCGGGGGTTCAGGTGGAGGTCGGTCATATTTCTGCCCTTCCGGATGGTCGGTCGCGGCGCCGGCGCACGGCGAGCGCAGTCGAGCTTCGCGAAGGCTTCGATCGATATCCCCATTCACCCTAGGCCGAGTATCCGAGCAAAACCGCCGAATCAAGGCCGAATCGTACTGTTGATCGCAAATATAATTGACCGTCGGATCGTATTTTGGCGCGCAGATCAGGCTACGGCGTAAGAATAAACGGTGATTTGTCTTCGATGCGAGCAGACGCATAGGGCTTCGACATCGATTGGATATCCATCACGATACAACGGTGCCATGGCACGCTCGTTGCCGTGCCACGCGCAGTCGGAGCGCGACGAAAGTGCTGGCCGGTCGCGCGACACGTGCATTATGCTCGGCTTCGACTGCACCGTGCCGAAAACTCGGAAAGTGTTCGCGACATGAGCAGAGCTGTACTCGCTGTCGTCGCGCTCTCCGGCCTCGCCGGCGCGACAGGCGTCGTCCTTGCGGGCCTGGCGGCGCATGGATCGGCCGGCCCGATGCTGGAGAACGGAGCGCGGCTCTTGATGCTGCATGCCGTCGCGGCCCTCGCCGTGGCCGCGCTCGCTGGCGTCCTGCCGCGGCGGCGAGGCTTTTTCGTCGCGGCAGCATTCCTGCTCCTCGTCGGCGCGGCCCTGTTTAGCGCGGATCTCGCGGCGCGATCCCTGCTCGGGTCACGCCTCTTCCCGATGGCGGCACCCGCCGGCGCATCGCTCGTGATCCTCGGCTGGGCCTGGCTGACCGTCGCCGCTCTCGTCGCCATGGCGGACAAGTCCGAGTGAGCTCGGATCGCCGAGATCTCGGCGCGGCCGTCCCCGGCCAATTCCGTCTCGAACGGCGCGCCGTCCTGGACATTACGGCATGGTCGAGGCAGTCTCCGCAGGGTCGAAACTGATCGAGAGCACCGATGACGCTCGCCGCCGCCGCCGCAGACACGACACCATGGAAACGGCGCATCCTGATCGTCGAGGACGAGCCTTTCATCGCGCTCACGCTCGAGGACATGCTGTTCGAGCTCGGCTTCGTCGTGGCCGGCTGCGTGGCCGATGTCCCCGCGGCCCTCGACCTGATCGTCCGCGAGGAGATCGACGGCGCGCTCCTCGACGTGAACCTCGGGTCGGATAAGATCGATGCCGTCGCCGCCCTCCTCGCCGAGCGCGCCTGCCCCTTCGTCTTCACGACCGGCTACGGGCGCAGCGGGATCCCTGCCGCCTATGCGGATCGGGCTGTCCTACAGAAGCCGTTCGGGATGGACGATCTCGCCACGATCCTGCGCACCGAGCTCGGCCCGGCCGAGCAGCCACGGGTGTGACGGCATACCGGCCCCGCCGTGACGTCGAGCCCGAAACCGCGGGATACGATTGCCTCGCCTTGCTCCCGACATAGTCGCCGCGCATAGAACAAAAGGAGATTCCTGAAGCGATTCCAACAAGGGCGGCGGGAGAGCCCGGATCGAGATGGCACGGCGCGCTTTCGCTCTCGAGACCTTGGCGCGGACCTATTCCTCGCTCGCCGCGACAATCGGCGTCGGGCTGGTCCTCGCGGCGGCCGTTGTCGCGGGTCTCGCTCCTTGGGCGTTCTCCTCGCTCGCGCTACGCGCCGAGATCGCCGCGCGTATCAGGGACATGACCGGGCTCGAGACGGTCGCGCAGGGAACACCCGTTTTCGCCTTCTTGCCACGTCCCCATGTCGGGATCGACGACGTCACCTTCGCCGACCCCTCGGGCGCGCTTCGGGTCAGGACCCGCCGCCTCGAAGGCTATTTGCGCGTCGCCTCCCTGCTCGTGGGCCGGATCGAGGTCACCCGTGTGCGGCTCGGCCGACCGGAGCTCTATATCGACACGGAGGGGCGGCCGATGCCGCCGCACAGCGCGATCGGTCGCGCCGCGACGGCGAAATCCGCCACACCACAGGCGAGCTCGACCGACCAAGCACGGCTCGGGGCGGTCGAGCTCGTCGACGGGACCGCCCGTATCGTGAACGGCACCGGCGGGCAAGAGGTGCTGATCGAGGCGATCAATGTCGTCGTGGACTGGCCTAAGGTCGGGAACGCCGCCCGAGTCGACGGGCATCTCGGCTGGAACGGCGAGACCGCAGCCATAGACGCCACGATCGACCGCCCCGTCGAGCTGATCCGCGGCGAGCCGTCCGGGCTCGACCTGCGTATCTCGGCACCCGCCGGCAAGGTGGCGTTCGACGGCCTGCTCGAAAGCACGCCCATCGCCCGATTGAGCGGCCGATTGACCATCTCGGCACCGTCCGCACCCAAGCTCCTCGCTCTCGCCGGATCGAGCCACCTCCGCGCCCCCTTCGACGCGCTCGCACTGAGCTGTGACGCGACGATCAGCCAGCTCGAAGCGGCTTGCACGGGGCTCGGACTGCGCATCGACGACAACGAGCTCGTCGGCACGCTCACGCTGCGTGCGCAAGGCGACCGCACCGCTTTGTCGGGCAAGCTCGCGACGAGCGCTTTGTCCTTGCATCGGGTCCTCGCAAGCCTTCCCGCGGCGATGGGGGGCGACGGGCAATGGAGCCGCGCGGCGTTCACGCTTCGGCCCGAGCGCGTGCCGGACCTCGACCTTCGTCTCGCGGCGGCGCGGGTCGAGATCGGCGGGCTCGCGCTCGTGGACACGGAGCTCTCGCTGCGCTCGGGCGAAGGGCGGATCGAGGTCGCCCTACCCACGGCCAAGGCCTCGGGCGGAGCCGTCACGGGACGCGCCGTCCTCGCTGTTTCCGATGGCGAGGTCGGCCTCCGGGTGCAAACGACATTCGAGGAGATCGGCCTTTCCACGGCCACGAGAGGATCGCTCGGTACTTGGCGGATCGGGGGGGCGACGACCGGCTCGGCGACTCTCGAAAGCAAGGGATCCAGCATGAGCGAGCTCGTGCGCAACCTGAAAGGGAGCGTGGCACTCGCTCTTGCGAGCGGCGAGTTCGCCGGCATCGACCTCGACCGCGCGTTCCGGCGCCTCGACCGGCGACCGCTTTCGCTCTCGGAGGAAATCCATCGCGGCGCGACCGCGTTCGAAAGCGCGAGCTTCATCCTCGACATCGGCAGGGGCGTCGCCGCGGTCGAGACCGGAAGGCTTCGCACGCCTGCCGTCGATCTCAGCTTCGGCGGAACCGCCGACCTCGCCGAGCGCAGCCTCAATCTCCACGCCGTCGCCACCCCCGGCGCCGCAGCCCAGGGGACGCTGGCGCACGAGAACCGCAAGTTTCGCTTCGACGTCGCGGGCTCCTTCGACGACCCCTTGTTCCTGCCCGACGTCCGCAGCCTCATCCGCCGCTCCGGAGCCGCCGCGCCTCTGCTCGGACGCAGCCCCGAGGCCCCGGCTCGATAGGGGCCTCGGGCAAAGGGTCCGTTCGGCACGACGATCCGACCGCTCGGACCCTCGCGCTCGGCCTCACAGCCTGAAGACGCCACGCCAGAGGAGGCTTTGCGACGAGGCGCTAGGCGCGCAGGGCCGCCGCGAAGGATCGGCGAACGGCCCCGGGGACGTTGCCTTAGCTCCTCGGGACGCTTGCTGTGCAAGGCCTCGGGGTCGAGGCTCGGGGCGCTCCTCCCCTCGAGCATTTTCCAGCGAACCGGACGCCGCCTCGCGTCGCGAGAATGCGATCGAGCAAACCTATAGGGTTGCTTTCCGATCGGATTAATCGGAAAGCGCTCTGTAGCCCGGCGCGGACAACGAAGGTGCCCACATGCTTTTCGAAGGCAGCACGCTGAAAATTCTCCCGGTCGAGACGGATGTTTCCGGCATCGTCGAGCTGCGCTTCGAGCGCGGCACCGAGTCGGTCAACAAGCTCGATCGGCTCGCCTTCGAGGAGCTGCGCCGCGCGATCGACGTGATCGGGAGCACGCAGGGCCTGCGCGGCCTCCTGATCACGAGCGCGAAGGACGCCTTCATCGTCGGCGCCGACATTTTCGAGTTCACCGGTGTCTTCAAAGGGTCCGAGGCCGACGTCGCGGCATTCGTCGGGGGGAACAGCAGGATCGTCACGGCGCTCGGCGACCTGCCCCTACCCTCCGTCGCCATCATCAACGGGCTCGCCCTGGGGGGTGGCCTCGAGGTCGCGCTCGCGGCCGACTACCGGGTCATGGCGACCTCCGCCAAGATCGGCGTGCCGGAAATCCATCTCGGCCTCTTCCCGGGCTATGGCGGAACCGTCCGCCTGCCCCGGCTCGTCGGGCTTTCCGCGGCGGCGAGCTGGATCATGACCGGGGCACAGAACGGCGCCGATGCGGCGCTTTCAGCCGGCGCCGTCGATGCCGTGACCACGCCCGAGGGACTGAGGATCGCGGCGCTGGCTCTCCTCGGCGAAGCGATCAGAGGTCGCAACGATTGGCGGGGCCGGCGCGCCGCGCTCTGCAAGAGCCTCGGGCTCACGCCAGAGCAGGTTGCCGCAGAGCTCGCCAGCGCCAAGACCGAGGCCGCGAAGGCGCTGCCGCACTATCCGGCCGCGCAGGCCGCCGTGGCGCTCCTCGAGGAGGCCGCCGGGCGCGACCGCGACGCGGCCCTCGCGCTCGAGGTCGAGCGGTTCGCGACGACCGCCAAGACGCAGGCCGCATCCTCGCTCGTCACGATCTTCATGAACGAGCAGGCGGTAAAGAAGATCGCCAGGAGCCATGCCAAGGCGGCGCGGCCGGTGCGCAAGGCGGCCGTGATCGGAGCCGGGGTGATGGGGGGCGGCATCGCCTACCAAAGCGCGCTGCACGGCGTCCCCATCCTCATGAAGGATATTGCTTCGGCCTCGCTCGACCTCGGCATGGCCGAGGCGAGGAAGCTTCTGGCGCGTCAGGTCGAGCAGGGCCGCCTCGCGCAGGGGAAGGCCGACGCGGTCCTCGCCGCGATCACGCCGACGCTTTCCTACGACGGGATCGAGACCGCGGACGTCGTGGTCGAGGCCGTGGTCGAGGAGATCACGGTCAAGAAGCGCGTATTCTCCGAGATCGAAGGCCTCGTCGGCGAAGGCACGATCCTCGCCTCGAACACCTCGTCGCTCAGGATCGGCGACCTCGCGGAGGGGCTGAGCCGGCCCGAACGCTTCGGGGGCATGCATTTCTTCAATCCCGTGGCGCGCATGGCGCTCGTCGAGGTGGTGCGCGGCCCGAAGACGTCCGCGGAGGCGCTCGCCTCCCTCGTCGGCTATGCGAGCGCGATGGGCAAGACGCCGATCGTCGTCGCCGACTGCCCGGGCTTCGTCGTCAACCGCGTGCTGACGCCCTACCTCGTCGCCTTCCTGCGCCTGGTGCACGACGGAGTCCATTTCACCGAGATCGACAAGGCGATGGAGGCTTTCGGCTGGCCCATGGGGCCTGCCTATCTTTGCGACGTCATCGGCATGGATATCTCGCATCATGTCGTCGAGATCGTCTCGGCGGGATTTTCCGATCGCATGAATGTGGAGTTCGGAAGCGCGATCGAGATCTTGCTGAAGGCGGAGCGCCTCGGCCAGAAGAACGGACGAGGATTCTACAGCTACGAGCGCGACACCAAGGGACGCCCGCGCAAGTCGGTCGATCCCGCGACGGACTCCTGCCTCGGACCGATCCAGCCGCGCGGGCGACGCGATGCGGCCCCCGATGAGATCGTCCAACGCATGATGCTGCCGCTCGTGCTCGAGGCCGCGCGCTGCGTTGAGGACGCAATCGCCGGCACGCCGGGGGAGGTGGATATGTGCCTCGTGCTCGGCCTCGGCCTGCCGCGCTATCTCGGCGGCGCCTTGAAATATGCCGACCACCTCGGCCTCGCCCATGTGGTGGAGCTTTGCGACAGGTGGACGGGCCTCGGAGCCATCTACCATCCGAGCGACAAGCTTCGGGCGATGGCGGCCGAGGGCCGGGCTTTCTATCCGATCTAGGCAAGTACCATGGCCGTGATGGGCTACGCCGTCGTCATCGAGCAAGCCGAGAACAACTATTCCGCCTATGTGCCGGACCTACCGGGTTGCGTGACCACGGGATCGACCCTCGAGGAGGTCGAGAGAAATATCGAGGAAGCAATCGCCTCCCACCTCGACGGGCTTCGCGAGGACGGGCTGCCGATCCGCGTCCCGCCGAAGATCGTCGCGTATCTGGAGCCGACCCGTTGACGCGCGGCCGGCATTCCTGCCTGCGGCTCGGGCACTTATGATCTCGACCCTCGAAATCCTCGTCGCGCTGCTCGGCGTCGTCGCCGCGGTCGCTGTCGCCGCGAAACGCTCGAAAATTCCGCCCCCCATCTTGCTGGTCCTGACCGGGCTCGTCCTGGCCCTGATTCCCGGCCTGCCGACGGTCGAGCTCGCCCCGGAGCTCGTGCTCCTCCTCGTCCTGCCGCCGGTGATCTACGTGGCAGCGGTCGCGACGAGCTGGCGCGAGTTCCGCTTCGACCTCGTTCCCATCTCTTTGCTCGCAGTGGGTTGCGTCGCCTTCACGACGGTTGCGGTCGCCGCCGCCGCGCATTGGCTTCTGGGCCTGCCCTGGGCAGTGGGCTTCGTGCTCGGCGCGATCGTCTCGCCGCCCGATGTCATGGCACCGCTCGCGATCGCCCGTCGATTACAGATTCCACGGCGCATCCGCGTCATCCTCGAAGGAGAGGGCCTCGCCAACGATGCCGCCGCCCTCATCCTCTACCGCTTCGCGGTCGCGGCGGTCGGCCTCGGCACGTTCTCGTTGCCCCCGGCCGTCGGGCTCTTCGCTGCGATCGTCGTCGGCGAGATCCTGTGGGGGATCGCGCTCGGGTGGGTCATGCTGCGCGTGCGGCGATGGGTTCGCGACACCCGCATCGAGATTACGCTTTCGGTCCTCACGCCCTTCCTGGCCTTCTGGCCGCCTGAGCATCTCGGCGGGTCCGGGGTGATCGCGACAGTCGCCGTCGGCCTCTACGTGAGCTGGAACGGACCCCGGCTCATCAGCGCGGCGACGCGTCTGCAGGGCTTGTTCTTCTGGGACTTCCTCATCGACCTCGTCGAAGGCCTGGTCTTCCTCGTCACGGGACTCCAGGCCCGCTTGCTCGTTGCGCGAATAGCCGACGACAACATTGCCGAGCTCGTGACTGCGGCCGCGATCGTCAGTGCCGTGGTCATCCTCGCGCGCTTCGTGTGGGTCTTTCCCGCGGCCTATCTGCCGGGTCGCCTCTTCCCGCCGATCCGGCGCAAGGATCCCCTCCTGCCCTGGCAAGGGCCTTTCGCGGTCGCCTTCACCGGGGTCCGCGGCATCGTCTCGCTCGCAGCCGCCCTCGCCATTCCGTTGACGACGGCAGACGGCGCTCCATTCCCCTACCGAGATCTCGTTCTCTTCCTCACCTTCTCGGTCATCCTCGTGACCCTGGTCGGACAGGGCTTGCTCCTGCCATGGGTCATTCGCGTGCTCGGCTTGGTGCATATGGGGCGAACCGAGCAGGACGTGGACCGCGCGCAAGAGGATGCTGCACGACGGCAATCGATCCAGGCAGTCCTCGACCGGCTCGACGCGCTCGCAGCCGAGAACGCGTTCACGGAGTCCGTCATCGAGCCGCTGCGCGTCCACCATAAGGGCAGGCTCGCGCGTATCGATCGACGCCGTGGCGACGACGACGGGCAGAAGAAGCTCGCGACATGCCACGACGAGATCGAGCTGATGCTGATCGAGGCGGAGCGCCAACGGCTCCGCGAGCTCTTCTGCAAAGGCGAGCTGAAGGACGAGGCGCGGCGCCGGATCGAGCGCGAACTCGACCTCCGCGAGGCTCATCTCGCCAACCAGCGCGGCGAGGAGTGACGATCAGCGACCGGCAAGCCCCTGGATCGCGGCTTTCACGACCGCGAGCGCCGCCTGAACCATGCGCCCATCGTGATCGTGCTCGGGGTTGATGTCGGCGATCCCCAAGGCTGCAACCTTCGGCGCCGCCATGGCGACTGCAAGCGCACGACCGAGCTCGCCCGAGGTCGGTCCGTCGGGAGCAGTCAGCCACATGGAGGCGACCTCGGACTCGTCGAGTGCATCCACATCGAGATGCACATAGATCAGATCGACGTCGCCCGACAGGCGTTCGAGCGCCGCGCGGAGCCTCGCGCACTCCATCCGGATATCCGCGACCGGGACGTTCTCGATGCCCGAGCGGTCGATCTGCTCCTGCTCGAGAGGATCATTGGCACGCACGCAGACCATCACGACATCGTGGGGCGAGAGCGGCGCTTCGAGACCTGCCTGCCGGCGAAGACGGTCGAGGCAGAGCCCCGTTGCGATGGCGACCGGCATCCCGCTCAGCATGCCGCTCAATGTGGTTTCCGGCGTGTTGCAATCGCCATGGGCGTCGATCCACACCATGCCGAGCCGCGGAGGCTTCGACCCTGTGGATGCCTGCAGGCCGGCGAGCGCACCGATCGCGCCATAGCAATTGCTCAGGAGGAGGATCGGAAAGGCGCCGCTCTTCACGGCGCGAGCCGTGAGCCTCGCGACATGCGCATCGGCGAGGCCGATCCTGTTCCAGGCGCCATAGGCCGCCACCTCCTCGGGCGCCAAGGTCGCCCGGAATGGACCGGCGACGCCGTGGCCCTGGTCTCGCAACCACTCCACGAGGCCGGCCTGCAACAAGGCCTCCGGCCCTGCCGCCGTGCCGTGATCGGAATCGGTGCTATAGGGCAAGGTGATCACCGCGAGCTGCATCTCTCACCCCCGAAAGCGCGCTCCACCTCATTCGGCGTTCGAAGGCTCGGCGCGGCTTCCCGTTCGCGGCAGAGCCCTGCGACCTCTCGTTGCGTGGAGGCGTCCGCGATGACGGGTCGCGGCGCGATGCTGCCGCGTGCCTTTACCGCCTACGGCCTGCCCTATAGAACCCGACGCTACGAAGCCCGACACGAATCGTCGGCCGCAGCCCCGGATTTCATCACGAGCGCGAACGCACCAAGCCCCATGACCTCGATCCGATCCCTCGCCTTTCACGCGGCTTTCTATGTCACGACCACGCTGCTCGCGATCCTCGGGCTTCCGGTCCTCGCCGGGGATCGTCACAGGGTCCAAGCCTATGCCCGGCTCTGGACCAAAACCGCGATCTGGCTCCTCGAGAAGATATGCGGCACGCGGGTCGAGTTTCGCGGCCTCGAGCATATCCCCGAGGGGGCCTGCCTCATCGCCGCGAAGCATCAATCGGCGCTCGAAACCCTCGCGCTCACGACGATCACGCGCGATTTCAGCTATATCCTCAAGAAGGAGCTGATGGCGATCCCGGTGTTCGGCTGGTATCTCGCCGGCGCGGGACAGATCGCGCTCGACCGATCGAAGCGCGGCCAGGCCCTGCCCGATCTGAGCCGCCAGGCCAAGGAGGCCGTCGCCGCCGGCCGGCAAATCTTCATCTTTCCGGAAGGGACGCGAAAGCCCGTGGGCGTCGCGCCCGAGTACAAGTCGGGCGTCGCGCATCTCTATGCCGATACCGCGGCGCCTTGCGTGCCGGTCGCCTTGAATTCCGGGCTGTTCTGGCCGCGCCAGAGCGTCCTGCTCCGGCCCGGAACCGTGACGATCGAGTTTCTCGAACCGATCGCCCCGGGCTTGCCCAAGCAGGAATTCCTCCAGCTCCTGCAAGACCGGATCGAAGAGGCGACCCAGCGCCTCGTCGCCGAAGCCGTCTCCGCCGATCCGACGCTGAAGCAGGTCTTGGCACGCGCCTCCGCCGCGACCTGAACATGCTTGACAAATTCCTAATTTGTTCTAGTCTTGTTCTCGTTCTCTCCTAGAGTGGGATGAGGAAAAGCGTACAGCGGTCTTCCGCCCGCATCCCGCTCTAAACTTTTAGAATCGATCACGTTTCATGACTTTGGATCGATTCGATCCAAAGTCGTCGTGATCTAGGCTCGGGACAAAGCCCATGGGCGTGATCGTCGACCTTTATCCTGCGTTGCCCAGGCGGATGTATCTTTCCCGGCCGCAACCCGTCGCGGAGGCCGAGCGATTCCGAGGTGCCCGGCGTCGCGTCGGTTCCGTCGAGGCCAATGCGCCGCTCGGCTGCCTCTCCGGCGCTGCATTGGCCTCTCGCTTTCATGCTTGGCGCGGGTGTTCGGGCGAGCGCTACGTCTTCACGGTCTATCCCGTAGATCGCAAGGACTTCTCGGCCGGCTTGCCCGAGCTCGGCCGTGCCGTCGTGATCGGCGTCGCGTTCGATGATCGACGCGAGCGGGTCCAGGTGGCGATCTTCGAAGCCGGCTGGGGCGATGGCCGGCACGCTCGCGGAGACGGCGCTGTCGACGCGGCGCTCGCCGCAGGCGCTCGGGAATGGCACGTGCACCTTCTTGCCACGAGCGCCGAGGCGAGACGCGCCGTGATCCGCGACCTCGAAGGAGGCTGACCCTTTCTCGCGAGCAGGGGGCGGCTCCCCGGGACAGCCCCCGGCAGTACCGGCCCGGGCGGTCTATTCGGGCGACGAGGATTGCCTCTCGGAATCATCCGAGCCGGCGGGTGAGCCATTCGAGCGTGCTGTCGCGGATCGCGAGCTCGGTCAGATGCTCGTGCGTGTTCTTCACATATTCGGTGTTCCTTCCGGAAACACCCTCGCCTTGCGCCACGAGGCGGACGAGCTCGGAGCCGTCGAGCCTCCCGGCATATTGCGCGTGGCCACGGTCCGCGACATAGCACAAGGCATCGACGATCCGCCCGTCCGCGAGCCGCGATCGCACGTAGACCTCACGATAGACGAGCGTCACCTGCTCCCTGGCGCGGAGATAGGCGCGGGTCGCTTCCGCGACGCCGCCTTCGACCCGAAAGGCGACCCCCCTGCAGGAACCGCCGCGGTCGAGCCCGAGCACGAGGCCCGGACGTTCCTTCGTCCCGCGATGGACATGCGAATAGACGCAAAGCGAACGATGATAGCCGCGGACGAAGGCGCCCTGGCGCTCCGCGAAAGCGAAGCCCGGACGCCACATCAACGATCCATAGGCGAAGACCCAAAGATCATTGGCAGAAGTCACCGGTATTTGATCCCGACCCGTCGCCAAGGTAAACGAAGCTCGACGATGAGAAAGCCGAGGACTCGTGGCCCGCGTCCCCGACCGGAGGATGCCGCGGCACGAGCAAAGGAGAATCCGTCGGCTCATCCGCTCCCGGGAGGAATAGCATGTCGTCCACGAGTTTCGAGCCGAAAAAGCGCGGCTTCACGAGTTTGACATGGATCGTGCCGCTCGTCCTCGTCGCCCTCGTTTTCGGCGGCTGGTCGCTCTACTGGTATATGGCGTCGAAGAAAGCCGAGGCTGCGCTCGCCGCCTGGACGGCGCGGGAAGCTCATGCCGGCCGCACCTGGGTATGTCCCGCCCCGAAGCTCGGCGGCTACCCTTTCTCCGTCGAAATCTCCTGTGCCAACGCCACATTCCAAGGCACGCTCCTCGGCACGGCGAAGCTGACGGGAACGCTCGCCCAATTTCGCGCCGCGACCCAGCTCATCGAGCCCGATCTCCTGGTGGCGGAGCTCGATCCCCCCTTCGTCGCGAAGACGAGCGACGGCGCGATCAATCTCGTCGTCCAATGGTCCAGCATGACCTTCGAGACCGAGGGAAGGCCCGAGGCCCTGGAGCGTGTCTCGCTCGTCGGTCACGAGGTCCTGGCGCAAGGAACCGTCGGCGACCTCGGCATGACCAAGGTCGACATCGGACGTTTCAATACCTACGCGGTCAGGATTCCGGAGCGGACGGATCTCGCCTACAGGTTCATGCTCGGCATCAACAATCTTTCGTCGCCGGCGCTCGATCGCATCGTCGATCTCGCCGCACGGACCGGCTTGAGCTTCGAGGGCACGATCACCCGCGCCGATTTCGGCGGCTTGGCACCGATCAAGGATCAGATCGAGCGCTGGCGCACGGCAAATGGGCATATCGACGTCAAGGAGGCTCGCTTCTCCAGCGGAACGCACAAGGTCGAGGCGCGGGGCGGGCTCGATCTCGACGACGAGCATCGCATTCGCGGACAGCTCGACGCCGAGATTTCGGACTTCGACGGGATCCTCCAGCAGCTCGGCGTGGATCCCGTGATCCTCGCGGCGGGCTCCGCCCTGGCGGACCTGCTCCGCGACAAGCCACGGACGGACGGCCCGAGCCCGGGCCTTTCGCGCCTGCACGTGCCCCTGGCGCTATCGGACGGCTATCTTTCCGTCGGGCCGGTGCGGACGTCCGTCAAGCTCCCGCCGCTCTATTGACGCGCGTCGACGCGGGCGGCGCGCCCGCCCCCGGGAATGCGATCCCTGGGGGCGATCGTGCCTCCCGCACGCATCAAGGTTTTTCGGCTCGACCGGATAGGAGGTCCCGCAAGCCGGCGATATCCACGTAGCCAGAGCGAAAGCGCCAGCCGCCGATCCAGCGATACGACCGGTTCGGCTCGCCGAGGTCGGTGAGGACGCTCGTCGCCTTGGCGAGGTCGTCGTCGAAGAGATAGGCGCTCGGCGTTGCCACCGTCGCGATCCCGGCCGCGGTCGCCGCCACGACCCCATTCTCGGAATCCTCGAACGCGACCGCCTCGCCGGGCGCACAGCCGAGCTTCTTCAAGGCGTAGAGATAGACATCGGGTGCGGGCTTCTTCTCGGCGACGACATCCCCGGCGGCAATCACCGTGAACCAGGACGGCGCGTCGTCGCCGAGCATCTTGCGCAGCAAGGCCTCGACGTTGACGGGCAAGGACGTCGTCGCGATGGCGAGCCGGACGTCCTGCGCATGGGCTTCCGAGATCAGCCGGCAGACTCCGGGCCTCGGCAGCACGGCACCCGCCTCGACATAGGCCACGTAGCGCGCGGCCCGGTCCGCCTGGATGTCGCTCACGTGCGCGAGGGCCCAGTCCGCACGCGGCGGCTTCCAAGCCTCGATGTAATGCTCCAGGCGCTCCCTACTGCCGGTGACCTGCAGGAGCTTGCGGTAGACCTCCTTGTCCCAGGTCCAGCCGAGACCCAGGGCCGCAAAGCTCTCGTTGAAGGCGCGCCGATGCATTTCCTCCGTCTCGGCGAGCGTGCCGTCGACGTCGAAGATCAGGGCCTCAAGCGGCATCGCACCGGCTCGCTCCCGCGGCGGCGCGAATCGCGGCGACGCTCGCGGCATAATGATCCGGCCCCGCAGCGAAGATCGCCGAGCCCGCGACGAGCGTGTCGGCACCGGCGGCCGCGACGAGGCTCGCGGTCTCCGCGTTGATGCCGCCATCGACCTCGATCCGAACCGGCCTGTCGGCGATCATTTCCTTCAGCTCCGCGACCTTGCCGACCGCCGATGGGATGAAGGCTTGGCCCCCGAAGCCCGGATTGACCGACATGACGAGCACGAGATCGACGAGATCGAGAACGGGAGCGACCTGCGCTGCGGCGGTCCCGGGGTTCAGCACGACCCCGGCCCGTTTCCCGAGCGCACGAATGGCTTGGAGCGAGCGGTGAAGATGCGGCCCGGCTTCGACATGGACCGAGATCAGGTCGGCGCCCGCCTCGGCGAAGGCGGCGAGATAGGGATCGCAGGGCGAAATCATGAGATGAACGTCAAAGGGGATCGACGTATGCGGACGCAAGGCCGCGACGACGGGCGGGCCGATCGTGATGTTCGGCACGAAATGGCCGTCCATCACATCGACATGAATCCAGTCCGCGCCGGCCAGGGTAATGGCGCGGACCTCCTCGGCGAGCCGCGAGAAATCGGCTGAAAGGATCGACGGCGCGACGACCAGAGGCGTCATGGCGGGCTCCTGCTCGTGCGCGGGGACAGCGGCTGGACCGCCGCATCCGACCGCGGCGACGGGCTGCCTCGACCTGTGCCGCGGGTCCGGATTCCCCGTCGGGCGCGGAACCCGAGAGGCAAGAGCCGTACCTCACTCGGCCGCGGAACGTTCCCGGATCTCGCTCACCTGCGGATCGAGGTTCCCCGAGGCATAGCGGTTGGCCATGGCCGACATCGGCAGGACCTTGATCCTCGAGGCCTGGCCCGCCGTGCCGAACTGCTCGAACCGTTCCTTGCAGACCTTCTGCATATTCTCGAGGGCGGGCTTCAGGTACTTGCGCGGATCGAACTCGTCGCGGTGGTCCCCGAGCACCTTGCGGACCGCGGCGGTCATCGCGATGCGGCAGTCGGTATCGATATTGACCTTGCGCACGCCGTGCTTGATGCCGCGTACGATCTCCTCCACGGGGACACCCCAGGTCTGCTTCATGGCGCCGCCAGCCGCATTGAAGGCGTCTTGCAGCTCCTGCGGCACCGACGACGATCCATGCATCACGAGATGGGTGCTCGGGAGCCGCGAATGGATCGCCTCGACGACGCGCATCGACAAAACCTCGCCGTCCGGCTTGCGCGTGAACTTGTAGGCGCCGTGCGAGGTCCCCATCGCGATCGCCAGGGCATCGACCTTGGTCCTCGAGACGAAATCGACCGCCTGGTCCGGATCGGTCAGGAGCTGGTCGCGGCCGAGCTTGCCCACCGCGCCATGGCCGTCCTCCTGCTCCCCGGTGCCGTGCTCGAGCGAGCCCAGCACGCCGAGCTCGCCCTCGACCGAGGCGCCCACGAGATGCGCGACCTCGACCACCTTGCTCGTGACCGCGACATTGTAGTCGTAGCTCGACGGGGTCTTGCCATCGGCCTCGAGCGAGCCGTCCATCATGACCGAGGAGAAGCCGTACCGGATCGCGGTGAAGCAGGTCGCTTCGTTGTTGCCGTGATCTTGATGCATGCAGACGGGGATGTCCGGATACATCTCGATCAGGCCTTCGATCAGCTTCGCGAGCACGATGTCGTTGGCATAGGCTCGGGCACCGCGGCTCGCCTGGATGATGACCGGCGCATCGACCGAGGCGGCCGCCGCCATGATCGCGAGGCCCTGCTCCATGTTGTTGATATTGAAGGCAGGGACGCCATAGTCGTGCTCGGCGGCATGGTCGAGGAGCTGTCTCAGGGTGATGCGGGCCATGGTCTCGGTCTCCGGGATTGATTGGGGTTCAAGACGTCGTTTCCCGCATCCGCTGTCCCTGAAGCGCGCAGCGAGGCTTCAGGGACAGCGGATGCGCTGTGTTCGACGACGGCTCAGCCCGGCGGGGCGCCTGCCGAGGCCAGCCGGGCTCGAGCTTCCGCCACGATCGCCTCGACCGTGATGTTGAAATCCTTGTAGAGGTCGGCCGCCGGAGCGCTGGCACCGAAAGATGTCATGCCGATGAACCCATCGCCGGGCCGGAGAAATTGGTCCCAGCTCTGCCGGATAGCGGCCTCGACGGCAATGCGCGGCGCCTCGCCCAGGACCGCGACGCGCTCGTCCGACGGCAAAGCCGCAAACAGCTCGAAGCACGGCAGGGACACGACCGCGGCTCTGATGCCCTCGGCCTCGAGCTGCGCCGCCGCCGTCACCGCGAGCGAGACCTCGGATCCGGTCGCAATCAAGGTAACGTCGCGCGCGCCGGGCGGTTCCGAAACCACGTAGCCACCCTTGGCGGAGAGGTTTTCCGTCGTATGGACGCGGCGCAGGAGCGGCAGGTTCTGGCGCGACAGGCAGATCGCGGACGGATGGTCTTCGCCCGCGAGCGCGAGCTCCCAGGCCTCTGCCGTCTCGACGGCGTCGGCGGGCCGGAACACGAAGAGGCCCGGGATCGCCCGCAAGGCGGAAAGATGCTCGACCGGCTGATGCGTCGGCCCGTCCTCGCCGAGCCCGATCGAATCGTGGGTCAGCACATGGATGACCCGAAGTCCCATGAGGGCGGCGAGCCGGATCGCCGGGCGGCTGTAGTCGGAGAAGACGAGGAAGGTTCCGCCATAGGGGATGAAACCACCGTGCAGCGCGATCCCGTTCATGGCCGCGGCCATGCCGTGCTCGCGCACGCCGTAATGAATATAGCGACCGGAAAAGTCCTGCGCGGTCACCGGCCCCATCCCGGCGGCCTTGGTATTGTTCGAACCGGTGAGATCGGCCGACCCACCGAGGAGATTTTGCTGCGCCGCTGCGAGCCGATCGAGGACCTTCTGTGACGAGACACGGGTCGCCTGAGGGGCCGGGCTCTCCGCGGCCGCGCGCTTGAAGGCCTCGACGGCCTCGCGGACGCAAGGCGCGACCCAGCCGCAGACATCGGCCTCGAAGGCTTGCCGCAGAGCGGGGTCCAGCTTGTCGTAGCGCGTTCGCCAGGCCGCGTGGCGGGCCGCGGCGTGCCGTGCCGCCTCGGTCCAAGCCGCCTGGATGTGCTCAGGAACCTCGAACGGTGAGCTCGTCCAGCCGAGGGCCTTGCGCGCGCCCGCGACCTCGTCCTTGCCGAGCGCCGCGCCGTGGACGGCATGGGTCCCCGCCTTGGTCGGCGCGCCATAGCCGATCGTGGTCTTGCAGGCGATCATGACCGGCCGGTCGGAGGATTGCGCGGCCTCGAGCGCCGCTGCGATCGCCTGCGGATCGTGGCCGTCGATCCGCGACGCGCGCCACCCGGCGGCCTCGAAGCGCTTCACCTGATCGGTCGAATCGGCGAGCGAGACCGCGCCGTCGATCGTGATGTCATTGTCGTCGAAGAGAACCACGAGCTTGGAAAGCCTCAAGTGCCCCGCGAGCGCGATCGCCTCGTGGCTGATGCCTTCCATGAGGCACCCGTCGCCAGCGATGACATAGGTCCGATGATCGACGATCTCGGCTCCGTAGCGCGCCGCGAGCAGGCGCTCGGCGATCGCCATGCCGACCGCATTGGCGAGACCCTGGCCGAGCGGCCCGGTCGTCGTCTCGACCCCGATCGTGTGGCGATATTCCGGGTGGCCCGGCGTTCTCGAGCCGAGCTGGCGGAAGCGCTCGAGCTCGGCGCGGGTCATGCCGGGATAGCCGAGGAGGAACAGGAGCGCATAGAGCAGCATCGAGCCGTGGCCCGCGGAAAGCACGAAACGGTCGCGGTCGGGCCAGGCGGGATCGGCGGGATCGAAGGCGAGGAAGCGGGTGAACAGGACAGTTGCCACGTCGGCCATGCCCATCGGCATGCCGGGATGGCCGGAATTCGCCTTTTCCACCGCGTCCATGGCGAGGGCGCGGATCGCATTGGCCATCTCGTCATGGGTCGCATGGCTCGAGATCTTGGCGAGCAGGGTCATGGTCTCGGCTCCGTCAGAGTGCTCGCCTGCGCCGTTCCACGAGCTGGAGGATGAAGGGCGTGAGGATCAATTGCATGGCGAGATCGAGCTTGCTTCCCGGGATGACGATCGAGTTGGCCCGCGACATGAAGCTGTCGTGGATCATCGCGTGCAAATAGGGAAAGTCGATCCCGCGCGGTCGGGCGAAGCGGATGATGACCATGGATTCGTCCGCGGTCGGGATCCATCGCGCGGTGAAAGGGTTCGACGTATCGACCGTCGGCACCCTCTGGAAGTTGATGTCGGTCTCGGTGAACTGCGGGCAGATGTAGTGGATGTAGTCGGGCATGCGCCTCAGGATCGTATCCGCGACGGCTTCGGTCGTATAGCCGCGCGTCGAGCGATCGCGATGAATCTTCTGGATCCATTCGAGGTTGATCACCGGAACGACGCCGATCTTGAGGTCGGCGTAGCGCGCGATGTTGACCTGGTCGCTCACGAGCGCGCCGTGCAGCCCTTCGTAGAAGAGGAGATCGCTGCTCTCGGGCAACGGCGCCCAGGCGGTGAAGGTTCCCGGCGGGCAGCCGTAGATCTCGGCCTCGTCGTCGTCGTGGATATAGTGCCGCGTCTTGCCGAACCCGGCCTCGCTGTAGCTGCGAAAGACGGATTCGAGCTCCTCGAGCAGATTGGCGCTCGGGCCGAAATGGCTGAAGTTCCGGTTGCCCTTGGCCTCCTCCTCGGCCATGGCGGCGCGCATTTCCTCGCGGTCGTAACGATGGAAGGCATCGCCCTCGATATAGACGGCGGCCACCTTCTCGCGCCGAAAGATCTGCTCGAAGGTATTCCTGACGGAGGTCGTCCCGGCGCCGGACGACCCCGTCACCGAGATGATCGGATGCTTGATGGACATGAGCGCTAGGGATCAGAGGCGCATGAGGCCGCGCCGGCCGAAGAGCGGCGACCGTTCGGCGGAAAATTGCGGATCGCTGTGATAGCCGGCGACGAGATCGACCGGCCCCGCGGACCCGAAGACCAGAGGGACGCGGGCGTGGATGCCCGACGGCTCCAGGTCGAGGATTCGGTTCACGCAATCCGTCGCCGCGCCGCCCGCATGCTCGACGAGGAAGGCGACGGGATTTGCCTCGTAGAGGAGGCGCAGGCGTCCCTCGCCGTAGCCGCTGCGCCGGTCCCCGGGATAGAGGAAGATGCCGCCGCGCAAGAGAATCCGATAGGCGTCGGCGACCAGGGATCCGACCCAGCGCATGTTGTGGTTGCGTTTCAAGGGCCCTTCGGCCCCCTGCTCGCAATCGTCGATGAAGGCGCGCACGGGATCGTCCCAATGCCGGTAGTTCGAGGCGTTGATGGAATATTCCGCGGCATCGGGCGGGATCGCGACGCAGTGCACCGCCTGCCGGAAGCGCCCCTCGCGCCGATCCAAGGTGAAGATTTGCGTCGCGCCGTCGCCGAGCGCCAGCACGATCGAGGTCTGCGGACCATAGATCACGAAGCCCGCGGCGACCTGCGCGCGCCCGGGCTGGAGAAAATGATCCTCGACACGTACAGCGCCGGGCCGGACCGGTAGGATCGAGAAGATCGTCCCGATCGAGACATTCGTGTCGATGTTCGAGGAGCCGTCCACCGGATCCATGGCGACCACGAGCGGCGCCTGCGGATCGAGAACCAGTGGCTCCCGCAGCTCCTCGGAGACGAGCGCGGCCACCGGCGCCCGTGCGAGAATATCCACGAAGACGTCGTTGGCGAGAACGTCGAGCTCCTTCTGGACGTCGCCGTCCGTATTGGTGCTCTCGCGGGAGGCCCCGACCTTGCCGAAGAGCTGCCCGAGCCCGATCACGCCGGAGAGCTCGACCGAGGCGGCCGCGATCGCGCGCAGGACGCTCGCCGCCGGATCCAGTCGCGCATCCGCGGCGACGCTTTGATCCAGGAAGGCTTCCAGGTCCTCAGTCTCGGAGATCATCCGCATTTCCGCCCTGTGCGCCGATGACGACGCCGCACTATTGCGCACGGCGGCCAAAAATTAAAGTGACTCGACATGCCGACCAGGAAGCGCAGGCGCGAAACCAGCTCGATCTGCGCGGGACACGCGCCCGGCTCCCCGCAGCCCTGCGGCAATCCGGCGATCTTCAAAGGGATTCGACGACGACTTCGCCGAGCAACCGATGGACGTCCTGGCTGCGGCAGAGCTCGGTTCCCGGCGCGAGCACGGCCGCCGACCCGGCGGCGATGCCGTACTTGAAGGCGTCGAGGACGCTGTCGCCGCGCGCGAGGCTCCAGACCATGGCACCGAGGAAGCTGTCGCCGGCCCCGACCGCGCTGATGACCTTCACCGCGATCGGCGTGGCGCGGAATGCCCCTTCCGCCGTGACGAGCAAGGCGCCGCGATGGCCGAGGGTGAGCGCGACGATCTCGGCCTTCCCCGCCGCGATGAGGCTGCGCGCCGCATCGACGCAGGAGGCGTCGTCGGAGAGCTCGGCGCTCACGAGACGGGAGAGCTCGCCGAGGTTGGGCTTGACGAGATAGACCGCCTCGCTCAATGCCGCGGCGAATGGGGCGCCGGACGAATCCAGGACGAACCGCGCCCCGAGCTGCAGGGCTCGGCGGGCCGCGCGAGCGTAGAAATCGTCCGGCACGCCGAGCGGGAGGCTGCCGCTCGCGACGACGACTCCCGCCCCGGTTCCGACGGCGCCGAGCGCGTAGAGGCACCCCTGCCATTCGCCGTCGTCGAGCACCGGCCCGGGCATGACGAAACGGTACTGGGTCCCGGAACTCTCCTCGAGAACGGTGAAATCCTCGCGCGTTTCCTCGCGGACATCGACGGTCACGCTGCGAAGGCCCTCGCGATCGACGAGCCGTCGCAGCAAGCGACCGGTGGCGCCGCCGACGGGATAGACGGCGGTCACGTCGCCGCCGAGCCGGTCGATCACGCGGGCGACATTGATGCCGCCGCCGCCTGGATCGCGCCGCGCCTGCGCGCAGCGCAGCTTTCGGATCGGCTCGAGCCGCGCGACCGATGTCGAGACGTCGATCGCCGGGTTGGGCGTGAGGGTGACAACGGTATTCATGAACGGCCCTGACCTGAACATCATGTCCCGCTCAAATGAGATCACATGTCGGCCGCGGGGATACATGTCGCGAAGGCGAGCTGACAAGCCCGGGCCGGAGGGAAAGTCCGATCAGGCGAGAGGCCGTGCTCAATAGATGCCCGGGATCAGCCGGGAGGTCCTCGCCCGATAGGCCTCGTACTCGGCGCCGAAATGCGCCTCGAGCAGCGCCTCCTCCGCCCGCATACGGGCGAGGAGCGGCGGGACGGTGAGCGCCGCGAGCAGGACCCCCACGCCGGAGCGGAAGGCGAGGCCCCACCCCAGAGCGCTGACGAGCAAGCCGAGATAGCTCGGGTGGCGAATCACGCCATAGATGCCCGTCGTCTCCAAGCGATGGCCAGGCTGGATGGCGACGAGCCCGCTGAACCGGTGCCCGAGGACGAAGACCGGCCAGATCCGCAGCGCGCCCCCGACCGCGTAGAGAAGGACCCCGAGCCAGCGAACGGCCTCGCCGTCGATCGTCCAGAAATCGATCCTGTCGGTATAGGCCGGGAGGAAGGCGCCCGCGAGCCCGAGCACGCCGAAGGCCGCGAGGACCCAGCGATTGGCGCGGTCCTCGCGCACGCCGGGGCTCAGGTTTCCTTCCGTGAAGAGTGCGGCGACCGACATCGCGAGCGTCGCGAGAGCGAGCACGATCAGCGGCGGATGGGAAAGGAAGGCCCCGAGCCCGCCCGCCCCGAGGATGGCGAGCCCGAGATAGGCGAGCATCGCCGCAAGGCTCATGAGCGCGAGCGCCGGGCGGATCGTCATGTCGAGCACAACCTTGTCCGCGCGCCGAAGCGTCGAGCCCACCTGCAGGCGGGATCAGTCCCTGGTGATCGCCAAGACCTTGAAATCCTTGTCCAAGCGAAAATCGTACTGACCCTGCTTGCACTTGACGTCCTCGGCCTCGAATACGCCGGTCCCCTCCGATTCCTTCTCGTAGGTTCCCCCCTCGCAGCCCCAAGCGGCGACGGCTTCCTTGATCTTCGCCGCTTCCGCGTCGGTCGGCTTGGCATCGGCGAAGGCATAGGTCGCGCCGAGCGCCACACCGAGCGCAGCCATTATCAATCGATTCATGGTAAGTTCTCCTCGACAAGGTCATCGGGATAAAGGTCGCGAGGCTCGGGGCCGTCATGCGGCGGGAACCGACAGGAGCATCCGCTCCATGGCGACCTCCGCTTCCAGGCTCTCGCGATCGCGGAAGATCGTCGCGACCGCGAGCGCCTTGCCGTCGGCGAGATAGCGCAGCCGGCAATCATGGGCCGCGATATCGCCGTCGATCTCGATCCGGTCCCAGTGCTCGGCATGGCCGACATAGGCGATCACCACGTCGTAATGCTGGCTCCAGAAGAACGGCACCGCGTCGAAGCGCTCCCGCGCGCCGAGGATGTTGCGCGCCGCGGTCTGGCCCATCCGCTCGGCGACGACCCAATGCTCGACGCGGATCGGCGCGCCGGAATGCGGATCGGGCCAGCGCGCCGCATCGCCCGCGGCATAGATGCCCGGCGCGCTGGTCTCGAGATATTCGGTCACGCGGATGCCTCGGTCGAGCGAAAGCCCGGCCGCCTCGGCGAGCCCCGTCACCGGCCGCACCCCGATCCCGACGACGACGAGATCCGCGGCGAGACGGTCCCCGTTCTCGAGCGTCACCTCCGCGGCCTCGATCGAGGCGAGCGTATGACCGAGGTGGAAATGGACGCCGTGACTCTCGTGCACGGCACGGATGACGTCGCCCATCTCGGGGCCGAGGATACGCTCCATCGGGCGCGCCTCGGGCGCCACGACATGGACCTCGAGCCCACGCGCGCGCAGCGACGCGGCGACCTCGAGGCCGATGAAGCTCGCCCCGACGACGACGACCGATCGGCTCGTCGTCGCCTTGGCGATGATGGCACGGCTTTGCGCGAGCGAGCGGAGCAGATGCACATGGGGGCGCTCGGCGCCAGGAACCGCGAGATGGATCGGCTCGGCGCCGGTCGCGAGGACAATGGCGCCGAAGGTGAAGCTCCGTCCGTCCGCGAGCGTGACACGCCGCGCCGGCGCGTCGAGCGCGACGACCGGGACGCCGAGCACGAGGTCGATCTTCGCATGCTCGTAATAGGAGGGCGGTTGGAGCGGAATCCAGTCCTCCTCGGCATGGCCGGCGAGATAGTCCTTGGAGAGGTTCGGACGATCGCACGGCGGATCGAAATCGGCGCTGATCAGGGTGATCGGCCCCGCGTAGCTCAGCCGCCGCAGCATTTCGGCAGCGGCGAAGCCCGCGGCGCCGCCCCCGACGATCCCGACGCTTTCGGGTTGCATCGCCGGCGGCTCGCGGCGCTCGCGGCCGGTCACTTTCTCGCGCACGGAGACCTTGCCGTCGGCCAGCTCGACGCGCCAGCGCGGGAGAGGAAGGAAGGCCGGCGCGCGCAGCGCCTCGCCGGTTCGCAGGCTGAAGCAGGCGTGGTGCCAGGGACAGCGGATCGTGTCGCCGACGACGAGGCCCTCGGCGAGCGGCCCGTGGTAATGGGTGCAATCCGCGCCGACCGCGAAAATCTCCTCGCCGGACCGCGCGAGGACGACCGCCTCGTCGCCGACGAGGCCGAGAAGGACGCCGCCGTCCGGAATGTCTTCGAGCGGAACCCCTGCGGTGAAATCATTGGTCCCGGTCGCTGCATCCCCCATGACGACCTCCCGTCTCGAGCCCAGATCACGACGACTTTGGATCGAATCGATCCGAGGTCATGAAACGTGATCGATTGCAAAAGCTTAGAGCGGGATACGCAGATAAGTTTACGCAATCTGCGTAAACTCGATGGCGCCGGAAAACCGCCGTACACTTTTCCTCATCCCGCTCTGGGAGAGAACGCGAGGGAACGCGTGACCGTTCCCGGGAGTCCTCGGTCCTTCGAGCGACCCCCCGGCGAAGGATTAAGGCATGGCTGCGCTGCACCGATCCGCGAGGCCTTCCGAGAACAGCCGAGGTTGCGGCGAACGAACGACGATCAATTGACGTAAATGTCGTTGATGGACCCGATCGCTCGCTTCGAATGCAGCATGTTTCCGGCATGTAGTTTCGGCGGATGGGTCTTTGCCCACGCCTCGAGGGCGTCGACCTCGGCCTGCTTGGCCGCCCGAGCATTGCCGTGGAAGCGTTCACCTTCAGATCGCGACGAGGCACAGCCATGTGCCGGTGTGCAGATGACGATCGGGCTCGGTCGAGGTAGCCGCCAGCGAATAGGCCGGCACGTCGATTCACGTCCCGCTCGTCCACCGTCTCGCACCGCATCGCTCCATGCGACGTCGAGCGGAATGCATCCCCTTGTCCAAGGTACTGGTATCGCTCGCGCCGGCGAACTTCCTTCCCGAGGGCGCGCGTGCTAGACACCGCGATCCTCACGCACCGGACCGGACCGGCAGGCGTGGCGGGCCTTTCTCCCGAACCGGTCAGCGCCTTCTCCTATGCCGACACGAATCGACCGCCGCTTCGATGCCCTCGCCCGGGACAATCGGGCCGCTCTCGTCACCTTCGTGATGGCCGGCGACCCGGATCTCGCGACGTCGCTTTCGATCCTGAAAGCCTTGCCGCGAGCCGGCGCCGATCTCGTCGAGGTCGGCATGCCCTTCACCGATCCCATGGCCGACGGCCCCTCGATCCAGGCGGCGGGGCTTCGCGCGCTCGCCGCCGGAACGACGCTGCGCAAGGTGCTCGATCTCGTCACCGAGTTCCGCCGCGAGGACGATGCGACGCCGATCGTCCTCATGGGCTACTACAACCCGATCTATGTCTATGGTGTCCCGAGGTTCCTCGGCGAGGCGAAAGCCGCGGGTGTCGATGGCCTCATCGTGGTGGATCTGCCGCCGGAGGAGGACAACGAGCTCTGCCTGCCGGCGCTCGAGTCCGGGCTCGCCTTCATTCGGCTCGCGACACCGACGACCGACGACGCGCGGCTTCCGACGGTTCTCGCCAATACGTCCGGATTCGTCTATTACGTGTCGATCACCGGCATCACCGGCGCGGGGGCGGCGTCCTCGGACACCGTGACTGCGGCGGTCGATCGGTTGAAGCGGCATTCGACCCTGCCGATCGCGGTCGGCTTCGGCGTCAAGACTGCGGAGAGCGCCGCGCGGATCGCCGCCCGTGCCGACGGCGTCGTCGTCGGCTCCGCGATCATCGACGTGCTGAAGGCTTCGCTCGACGCGGAAGGCCATGCGACGAGCTCGACGGTCGCGGACGTGACCGCGCTCGTCGCCGAGCTCTCCTCGGGGGTCCGCCGCGCCTCGCGGCCCTCCTCTTCCGGCGAAGCCCGGTCGGCCGCAGCCGGCCACTGAACTTCCTCTGCACGGGAACGTCCATGAACTGGATCGCCAATGTCGTTCCGCCCAGGGTTCGCTCGCTCTTGCGCCGCGAGTCCCCCGAGAACCTCTGGGTCAAGTGCCCCGAGAGCGGCGAGCTCGTCTTCCACAAGGATCTCGAGGCCAATCTCTTCGTCGTCCCGGGCTCGGGCTACCACATGCGGCTTTCGCCGAAGCGTCGGCTCGACAATCTCTTCGACGATGCCGCATGGGAGCAGATCGCGACTCCCGAGGTGCCCTTCGATCCGCTGAAGTTTCGCGACGTGAAGCGCTACACCGACCGGATCAAGGAATATCGCACGAAGACCGGCAACCCGGACGCGGTGACCCTCGGTTTCGGAAAGCTCCAAGGGCTGAACGTCACCGCCGCCGTGCAGGATTTCGACTTTCTCGGCGGCTCGCTCGGCATGGCGGCGGGCGAGGCGATCATCACCGGCATGACGACCGCGATCGAGCGGCACACGCCTTTCGTCATCTTCACGGCCTCGGGTGGCGCGCGGATGCAGGAAGGGATCTTCTCGCTCATGCAGATGCCGCGCACCACCATCGCGGTGCGCCGCCTGCGAGAGGCGAAGCTGCCCTATATCGTGGTGCTGACCAACCCGACGACCGGCGGCGTGACGGCCTCCTATGCCATGCTCGGCGACGTGCATATCGCCGAGCCCGGCGCGGTCATCGGCTTCGCGGGGGCGCGGGTCATCGAGCAGACCATCCGCGAGCGGCTGCCGGAAGGGTTCCAGCGCGCCGAGTATCTCGAGGCGCACGGCATGATCGACATGGTGGTGCGCCGGCAGGACATGCGGGCCACGCTGGCGCGACTCTGCGCGCTCTTGATGCAGCGCCCGCCCGATACGGCCGTCGCGGCCTGACGCCGGCGCGAAGCCACGCCAACATGGAAAAGCTCGACGCGCTTCTCGCGCATCTCTACACCTTGCATACGAGAACCATCGAGCTGTCCCTCGGCAGGATGGAGCGGCTTCTCGCCGCCTTGGGGGCGCCCGAAACCAAGCTGCCGCCGGTGATCCACGTGGCGGGAACGAACGGCAAGGGCTCGACCATCGCCTTCCTGCGAGCGATTCTCGAGGCTGCCGGCAAGTCGGTTCACGTCTATACCTCGCCGCATCTCGTGCGGTTTCACGAGCGCATCAGGCTCGGAGCGAAAGGCGGCGGCCGGCTCGTGGACGACGCCGAGCTTCTCGCGGCGCTGAGCACCGCGAAGAAGCTCAACGGCGACAATCCGATCACCTTCTTCGAGTTCACCACGGCGACCGCCTTCAAGCTCTTCAGCGAGCATCCTGCCGACTACACCTTGCTCGAGGTCGGTCTCGGCGGACGATACGACGCCACCAATGTCGTGGCCGAGCCGAGGGCTTGCGTGATCACGCCGATCTCGATCGATCACCCCGAGTTCCTCGGCAAGACGATCGACAGGATCGCTTTCGAGAAGGCCGGGATCGTGAAGGCCGGGGTTCCGGTGATCACCGGCCCGCAGCAAGAGGCCGCGCTCGAGGTGATCGAGCGGGAATGCGCGCTGAAGACGGCATGCGCGACGGTCGCGGGGCGGGACTATTTCAGCCGGGAGGAGCACGGCCGGCTCCTGTTCGAGGACGCGAAAGGTCTTCTCGACCTCCCGCTGCCGAGGCTCCCCGGACGCCATCAGCAAGAGAACGCGGCCACGGCCGTCGCGGTGCTCCGCAGCGTCGAGCCCGGGCTCGAGGCCAAGGCTTTCGAGCAGGGCCTCGCCTTCGCCGACTGGCCGGCACGCTTGCAGAATCTCGCCAAGGGCAAGGTGCCCGCACTCGCGCCCGAGGGATCCGAAATCTGGCTCGACGGCGGGCATAATGCCGATGCAGGGCGCGTGCTCGCGCAAGCCATGGCCGATTTCGAGGACAAGATGCAAAGGCCGCTCGTCGTCGTCTGCGGCGCCTTGACGACGAAGGACACGAGCGCCTTTCTCGCGGCCTTCAAGGGATTGGCGCAGGAGGTTCTCGCGGTGCCGCTCAAGGCCGAGTACGAGGCCAAGCCCGCCCGCGCGATCGCCGAGGAAGCCAATGGAATCGGCATCCGCGCCGCCGCCTGCGAGAGCGTCGAGTCCGCGCTCCGGTTCCTCGCCGTCCGCGAATGGCGGGTCCCGCCACGGATCCTGATCACCGGGAGCCTCTATCTCGCCGGCGAGGTCCTGGCGCTCAACGGCACGCCGCCGGAGTGATGCGATCCGGCTCGGGCCGGCCACGCCCTCGCCCCGAGTGAAGTAGCGGGCGATAGGCGGCTTCCTTCACTTGGCGATCGGCTGGGATCCGAGCGGCTCCTGCGAAGCGCTGCCTTGCCCGGCCCCGACGCCGGCCAGCCGAACCATGATCCGTCGGACGCGCCGCGGATCGGCGTCGAGCACCTCGAACTCGAGCCCGCCATCGGTGATGATCTCGCCCTGCGCCGGAACGTGACCGGCGAGCGTCGTGATGAGCCCCCCCAACGTATCGACGTCCTCGGCGTCGCTGAAGGCGGTAAGATCGATCCCGATCGCCGTGGAAACGTCCTCGAGGTCGGCGCGCGCATCGACGACGAAGCCCTCGGCGGCGGCCTCGATCCGCGGGCTCTCGTCGAGATCGTGCTCGTCCTCGATGTCGCCGACGATGGTCTCCATGATGTCCTCGATCGAGGCGAGCCCGTCGGTCCCGCCGTACTCGTCGATGACGAGCGCCATATGGGTGTGCGTCGCCTGCATCTTCACGAGGAGCTCGAGCGCCGGCATGGTCGGCGGCACGAAGAGGACCGGCCTCAGGATGTCGGCGTCCGACAAGGGAATGTCGAGGTCCGCGAAGCCGAGGAAATTCCGTGCGGCGGCGGGTTCCGGCGCCGGCACCCCGCCTTCGGCGGCACGGGCCGCATCGGCGCGTGCCGCGAGATAGGCGACGAAATCGCGGATATGGACCATGCCGCGCGGATCGTCGAGCGTGTCGCCGTGGACGGGCAAGCGGGAATGGCCCGCGGTGCGAAAGACCGAGAGCACCTCGGCGAGGCTCGTATCGGCCGGCACGGCGACGATATCGGCCCGCGGCACCATGACGTCCTCGACACGAATCTCCCGCAACGTGAGGACATTCTTCAGGATAGTGCGCTCTTGCGGTGAGAAGTCCGGGCTCGTCGCCGGATCGGACAAGGCCTCACGAATCTCCTCGCGGACCGAAGCGGCACCGAGTCCGAACAAGGCGCGCAACCGATCCATCAGGTTCGGTGTCTTTCCGCTCGAGATCTTCGGGCCGCCGCTTTCCCCGGCTGGGGCCACGTCGCGTTCGCTCATCATCGTCAGCCGGCGGCCAGGACCAGCCCGCCTCCATAAGGGTTCGCGATCCCGAGCATCGCGAGGATCCGAACTTCGATCGCTTCCATTGCTTCCGCCTGGGCCTCCTCGACATGATCATAGCCGACGAGGTGCAGGAAGCCATGCGCCAAGAGATGCGCGACATGATCGTGCAGCGCAATCTCCGCCACCGCCGCTTCCCGCGCGGCGGTCTCGAAGGCGATCACGATGTCGCCGAGAACCGGCGCGGTCGCCGGATCGGCTCCGGAAGGAAAGGCGAGCACGTTGGTCGGCTTGTCGATGCCGCGCCACCGCTTGTTGAGCGCGGCGATGAACGAGTCGTCGCAGAGCACGATGCTGACCTCGGCGCCCTCCGCGAGCCCGAGCGCCGCCGCCTCGACGGCGGCCCGGATCACGGCCTCAGCCAGCACTTCGGGCGCGTCGAGACCGCTCCAGCCTTCCGCCTCGGTCGCGATGTCGATCACGACGCTCATATCCGTAGCCTCTCGGTGCAAGGCCGCCGCGCCGCATCCTCGTAAGCGCCGACGATGCGGCGCACGAGATCGTGGCGGACGACATCCGCGTCGGTGAACACGACATGACCGATGCCTTCGAGCCCCGAGAGAAGCTCGATCGCCTCGGAGAGGCCGGACTTGTGGCCCGCAGGGAGATCGCTCTGCGACGGGTCTCCCGTCACGATCATGCGGGAGCCTTCCCCGAGCCGGGTCAGGAACATCTTCATCTGCATCGAGGTCGCATTCTGGGCCTCGTCGAGCAGCACGCAGGCATGGCTCAAGGTCCGCCCGCGCATGAAGGCGAGCGGCGCGACCTCGATCATGCCGGTCTGCATGCCGCGCTCGAGCATCCGCGAATCCATGAAGTCGGCGAGCGCATCATAGATCGGACGCAGGTAGGGATCGACCTTGTCGCGCATGTCCCCCGGCAGGAAGCCGAGCCGCTCGCCGGCCTCGACGGCGGGCCGCGACAGGATCAGCCGCTCGACCGCGCCCTGCTCGAGCAGGAGCACCGCATAGCCGACCGCGAGCCAGGTCTTGCCGGTCCCGGCCGGTCCCTCGGCGAAGACGAGCTCGTGGCGCTTCAGGGTGCGCAGGTAGTGATCCTGCGCGGCGTTGCGGGCACGCACGGCACCGCGCCGGCGCGTCCCGATCTGCTCGAACACGACGCGCCCGACCTCGGGCTCCTTGGGAAACAGCGAACCTTGCAGCGCGCCTTCCTGGATCGCTCCGTCGACATCGCCGAGCGTCACCGGATGACCGAGCTTCGCCCGCGCATGAAGGGTCTCCAGCGCATGGCGGGCCTGCTCGCAGGCCTCGGGCGGGCCCTTGATCGTGACGAGATTGCCGTTCGCATTGGCGATCACGCCGAGCCTTCGCTCCAGCCTGGCGAGGTTCTGATCATATTGCCCGAACACGACCGAGGCGTCGCGATTGTCCTCGAAGGCGAGATTGATCTCCGCCGTCTCGACGTCGCTTGCCGGGCGCTTCGCCTCGCCGCGCTGGAGCTGGCTCGGACGATCCAATGGTTTCAACGAGGTGGCGCTCCTCCGCCAGCGCCGCGGGCGAGCCGCCCGAACAGCGAGTTCGGCCCGGCCGCGACGATCTCGACCGGCCGGACCTCGCCGATGAGCTCCTGCCCGGCGTCGACCTGCACGGCTTGAAGATAGGGCGACTTGCCGGCGATCTGGCCGTCGTGGCGGCCTTTCTTCTCGAACAAGACGTCGAGGGTCCGTCCCACCGTCGCATGATTGAAGGCCTGGCGCTGCCGCTCGAGGCACGCCTGGAGCCGCGCGAGCCGCACAGCCTTCACGTCGTCGGCGACCTGGTGGGGCAGCTCGGCGCCTGGTGTTCCGGGACGCGGCGAATATTTGAACGAGAAGGAGCTCGCGAAGCCGATCGTCTCGACGAGATCGAGCGTATCGGTGAAATCCTCCTCGGTCTCGCCCGGAAACCCGACGATGAAATCCGACGAGAGGGCGATATCATTCCGCGCGCGGCGGATGTCGGCGACGAGATCGAGATAGTCGGCGCGGCGGTGCTTGCGGTTCATCGCGGCGAGCACCCCGTCCGAGCCCGATTGCACCGGAAGGTGCAAGTAGGGCATCAGCGCGGGCTGGTCGCGGTGTGCCGCGACGAGATCGGCCGTCATGTCGTTCGGATGGCTGGTCGTGTAGCGGATGCGCACGATCCCTTCCACCTTCGCGAGGCGCGCGCAGAGGGCTGCGAGCGAGGCGGTGCCGCCTCTTTCCGCGGTGCCATGGTATGCATTCACGTTCTGGCCGAGGAGCGTCACCTCGCGCACGCCGGCGCAGGCGAGCCGCTCCACCTCCGCGACGATGGCCGCGACGGGCCGCGAGACTTCGGCGCCCCGGGTGTAGGGCACCACGCAGAAGCTGCAGAACTTGTCGCACCCCTCCTGGACCGTGACGAAGGCGCCGACCCCGCGGGCGCGGATGCGCGCCGGTCTGGGCGCGACCAGATGATCGAACTTGTCCTCCTCGGGGAACTCGGTATCCGCGGCCCTGTGTCCCGACCCTGCCTTCCGAAGCAGCTCGGGCAGCCGATGATAGGCCTGCGGGCCGATGATCACGTCCACGGCCTTCTGGCGACGGAAGATTTCCTCGCCCTCGGCCTGGGCCACGCAGCCCGCGACGACGATCGTGAGATCGGCCCCGGTCGCCGCACGCCGCTCCTTCAAAGCACGCAGGCGGCCGAGCTCGGAGAACACCTTCTCGGCGGCATGTTCGCGGATATGGCAGGTGTTCAGGATCACGAGATCCGCGTCCTGGGCGTCGGTGCATTCGGAATAGCCTTCCGGCACCAAAAGATCCGCCATGCGCTGCGAATCATAGGCATTCATCTGGCAGCCGTAGGAGTGCACGTGGACCCGGCGCTTTCGCCCTGCCTCGGATCCGAGGCAGGTCTCGTCGTGCGTTTGGTCGAAACCCGACATGGTCTCCTTCGTCTACGAGGGTCGCCTCGTGTCCTGAAGCCCGGAAGCCGTCGCGCCGTCGCGGCCTTTGGTCGAGCCGAGACGCGAGGATGCAGGAACCGCGCAACTTCCCTTCCGCTCGAATATAGTGGGTTCCCGCGTCCTATAAAACCGGCATGTCGGGCGCGCCGTCGTCCGGGCGGCATCGAGCGGGACCTTCGCATTTTTTCGTGACGAATTTTGCAAGGGCGGCCGAAAGCGCACCCTGGCCCGCGCATTACTTGCGATGGATCCGGAACCGCCCGTCTCGCGCGAGGTCGCGGCGCAAGACGAGGGCGGCCGCGGGGCTCTGGCGTGCGGAGCGATAATAGCCCTGTCTCTCCCCCACCACGGCGAAGCCGAAGCTGGCATAGAGCGCCCGAGCAGGGGCATTCCCCGCATCGACCTCCAAGAAGAGGCATCCCGCACCGGCCTCGGCAAGGCCAGCGAGATGGGCCGCGAGGAGCCGATGCCCGAGCCCGCGCCGGCGATGCGCGGGCGCCACGGCGAGCGTCAGGACCTCGGCCTCGTCGACGGCCAATCTGGAGAGGACGATCGCGACGAGGTGATCGTCCGTGCCATCGACCACGCCATGCGCGAGGGTCCCGGCGGCATTCAGGAACCGCTCGAAATCCGCCGCGTCCCAGGCGGCATCGAAGCTCGCCGCGTGGACGCGCGCGCAGTCGGCGCTTCGATCGGTCGCGATCGCGGAGATCCGAAAAGTCTCGGCCACAGGGCCCGCCTGCGGCAAGGCCTTCGGCAGGCTCACGTGGTCGCCACCCACAGGAAGGCGAATGTCGCCAAGGCGCCGAGCGCGGTTCGAACTGCGTGGAGCCCGCCCCATTTCTCGATCAAGGCGCGGCTCGTCGGCCCGGCGTCTTCGGTGGCGGTGCGCATCAGCAGGTTGTTGGTCGGCATGATCGCGACGAGCGTATAGGGCCAATTCGCCACGAGCAGAACCGCGCCGACCGCCCAACGCCAATCCCCGTGCTGGAAGGCCGCCAGAATGCCCATGAGGAAGCCGATCACCGCGAGCGAGGCCTGCATCGCGAAGCCGCGCTTGTAGGCGGGCTTCCATTCGGCGAGCAGCGCGCGGTCATCGAGCCGCAGGCGCGCCGGCTGCTCGGCGAAGTTGATGTAGAAAGCGGCGCCCGTGAAGAGCGCCGCCGTGACGAGAGCGAGATATCCGAGGAGCATCGGCTGGGGTCCGCTGCCGGGCGGCAGTCGCCGCGATCAGTTCCGCCGCTTCAGATGGTCCTCGAGATAGGCGAGCGCCACCTGACGATCCTCGTCGTTCGCGGAAGCCATGGCCTTGTCGTAGAGGTCGATGACCCATTGGTCCTTCTTGGAATCGATCGCCGCCTCGCGCGCCAAGGTCAGCCACATGAGGCCGAGCGCCCGATGCGGCTTGACGCTCTCCTGACCCGAGAAGAGCATCTGGCCGAGCTGGGCCTGCGCTTGGAAGTGGCCCTTGTCGGCGGCGAGCCGCAGCCAGCGCGCCGCCTGGCGGCTGTCCTTGCCGATCCCGGCGCCTTCGAGATACATGCGCGCCAGCCTGTACTGGGCATTGGCGTCGCCGAAATTGGTCGCAGCGGTCCGGAACATCTGCAGCGCGAAGGCCGGGTCCGGCCGCACCTTCGAATTCTCGATTCCGCTCAAGCCGTAGGTCCCGAGCGCGACGAAAGCGCTCGACACGATCGCCCGGTCGCGGCGGCTCGGGCTGTCCTCGTCGTAGCTCGTCACGATCTTGGAAAAATACTCGAACGCCTTGAGATCGTCGTGAGGCACGCCTTCGCCGGCGGCATAGGCATTGCCGAGCTTCCAAAGCGCCCAGGTCTCACCGCGATCGGCGGCATGCCTCAAGGCATCGAATGCCGGGAGGGCGCTCTCGGTCTCCCGACCATCCGGGCGCCCGGCCTCGAGCCCGGCCCGCACGGCCGCGCTCCGCGCCTCG
The DNA here is from genome assembly GCA_024304885.1 of Beijerinckiaceae bacterium. Classification (GTDB taxonomy): domain Bacteria; phylum Pseudomonadota; class Alphaproteobacteria; order Rhizobiales; family Beijerinckiaceae; genus Methylocapsa. Next base: position 77,772 of record JALJOM010000001.1, on the reverse strand, counting down.
AATGCCGCGACCGGCAACTTTGCAGCCGCGATCGTATCTGTGCCTTCGAGCGCACCGATCCCGCCCGCCGGCCAGGCGACCGCCGCACCGACCAGAAAAGCAGCTGCAATCTGTCTCGTTGCCGACTTGGACATGAAGCTCTTCCGCACCACTCTGCCGAGGATCCGTGCCACTCACCCGGGCCAACCGAGCGGGGTACGCCGCCATAACGCTCGAGACTCGAAATTGGTTTGCCCGCGCCTCGGATTTTCTTCGCCGCAGCTTTGTCCGTCATCCCCCACATGGGAGGGGGGAGATGTCGAATGTCGCATTGATCTCGATCATGTCGCGGCGGGTTTCGCCGAAACCGGCCGCGAAACCGTTTCCGCTACGCCCGAGCACGACCCGCCGCCCGCACCACAGGACGCGAGCAAAGCTCTCGATCCGACATGCCGCAGGGCAGTTCCCCGCTCGGGGTCGCGGTGGGGACCTCCGGAAAGGTTTCCTCGGGCTCGACATAGAAAGTCTTCCACGATTGTAATGTGCGTTTTGTCACACCGCCGCCGATGGTCGCGGCTGCGGCGAATCTTCGTCCGTCCATGGCGAACAGCCCTGGTCCTGCCCATTCGAGCATTGCAGTTGCGAGATTTTTTTCGCGGCGCGTGGGGTGGGCGACGGTTTGTCACCCTCGACACCTCGGGCATCGCGACTCCCGAGGCTCGGCGAAGCAAAGAATAGCGAAGCGTCCGGAACTAAAAAAGAAACTTTCTTCTTCAAACCGAGGACGAAACGAGGTTGCTGTCGTGTGTTGCGGCGGAGCCACAAAATTTCCGTGGCGGCGGTGACGTCTCGCTGCAGGCGCGAGAAAAGGCCCCGCCTCGCGCGGAACGCGAGCGATTCGCTCGATGGACAACCCTACCGCTTCAAGTATCGGGCGAAAGCCGCGAGCGCGACATCCGACACGTGATGCTCGAGCCCTTCCGCGTCGCGCTCGGCACATTCGGGCGGCACGCCGACGGCGATCAGAAGATCGACGACGAGGCGGTGGCGCGCCCGGACCCTCGCCGCGAGGGCATGGCCGTCGGGCGTGAGAAAGACTCCGCGATAGGCCTTGGACGTCGCCAGCCCTTCCCGCTTCAAGCGACCGATGCTCTTGGTCGCGGTCGCGTGCGACACGCCGAGGCGCCGGGCGATATCGGTCGGCCGTGCCTCGCCGCCGCTCGCCAGGAGGTCGTCGATCAGCTCGACATAGTCTTCAAGCACGGCCGAGGCTTGGGCCGAGCGTGCCTTCTCGAAACGCTCCGCTTGGACTGCCTCGTCGGGCAGCTCGACCGGAGCGCGAGCGAAACTCGCCTTCCTCTCCGTCATCCCCCTCGATCTCGATTCTCTGCCTGCCCGGGGCAGGCGCGACGCATTGACGCGAACCATACGAGACATCCAGGCCGGGTCCAACCTGTGGCACGCCTCGTTTGGCCGCGCATCGATCGGCCCGTGCTCAGTGCGCGGTTGCGCAAAATGTAGCCGATGCTACATTTTGAAGGAGCATGAAAGGACAGGCATGACGCCGACCGCCGCGAACCCCGCATTTTACGCAGGCTCGGGGTCGCCCGAGGAGTCCTCGCGCCTCGGCCCTAGGGCGAAGCGGGACGAGCCCTCGCGCCCTTTTCCGCTCGTTCTGAGGCCTAGCCCTGCGCGATGTGTCCTCGCGGGGCTGGCTGTGGTCACCGGCGTGCTCCTCGGCCTCGGGCTCTGCACCCCTGCTGCGGCCGGCCCGAACGCCCCGAAGCCGAAGCGGATCGTCACCACCTTCACGATTCTCGCCGACATCGCCAAGAACGTCGCCGGCGACAAGGCCGAGGTCGTCTCCATCACCAAGCCCGGCGCGGAAATTCACGACTACGAGCCGACGCCGCTCGATATCGTGAAGGCGCAGTCCGCCGATCTCGTGCTGTGGAACGGACTCGGCCTCGAGCGCTGGTTCCAACGCTTCTTCCAGGACGTGCACGATGTCCCGAGCGTGACCGTCTCGGAGACGATCGAGCCGATCGGCATCTCCGAGGGTCCCTATCTCGGCAAGCCGAACCCGCACGCCTGGATGTCGCCCGCCAATGCGCTCGTCTACGTGGAAAATATCCGCAAGGCGCTGGTCGCGCTCGATCCCGAGAATGCCGCGACCTACGACGCCAATGCCGCCGCCTATTCGGCGCGCCTGCGCGAGCTCGACGGCCCCGTGGCGGCGACGCTCGCGCGGATTCCGGCCGATCGGCGCATCCTCGTCAGCTGCGAAGGCGCATTTTCCTATCTCGCCCGCAACTACGGGCTGAAGGAGCTCTATCTCTGGGCGATCAACGCCGACGAGGAAGGCACGCCGCAGCAGATTCGCAAGGTGATCGACGAGGTGCGCAGGGCCAAGGTCCCGGTCACCTTCTGCGAGAGCACGGTGAACGACAAGCCGATGCGCCAGGTCGCCAAGGAGACCGGCGCCCGTTTCGGCGGCCTGCTCTATGTCGACAGCCTGACGAGCGACGACGGTCCCGCGTCGACCTATCTGAAGCTCGTCCAATATAATGCCGATCTCATCCTGCGGGGGTTCGATGTCACCAATTGAGCCTTCGCGCGAGACGGCCGCCGACACCGCGGGGGCACCCTGCCCGGCGATCGAGGTCCGTGACCTGACCGTCGCCTACAAGAGCGGCACCGTCGCCCTCGTGGACGTGAGCTTCGCGCTCGGCGAGCCGACGATCTGCGGCCTCGTCGGCATGAACGGCTCGGGCAAGTCCACCTTGTTCAAGGCAATCATGGGCTTTCTCGAGCCGCGGCACGGCACCGTTACGATCTGCGGCGGCACGGTCGTCGCGGCGCAAAAGCAGAACATCGTCGCCTATGTGCCGCAGGCCGAGGAGGTCGACTGGACCTTCCCGGTATCGGTCCGCGACGTCGTGATGACGGGCCGCCAGGGCCGCATGGGATTCCTCCGAATCCCGTCGCACGAGGATGCGAGGATCGTCGCCGAGAGCCTTTCGCGTGTCGGCATGGAGGCCTTCGCGGATCGCCAGATCGGCGAGCTCTCCGGCGGCCAGCGCAAGCGCACCTTCCTCGCGAGAGCGCTCGCTCAAGGCGCCCGCATCCTCCTGCTCGACGAGCCCTTCGCGGGCGTCGATATCAAGACCGAGCAGGCGATCGTCGCCATCCTGCGGGATCTCCAGGCGGCGGGCCACGTCATCCTCGTCTCGACGCACAATGTCTCGAGCGTGCCGACCTTTTGCGATTCCGTCGTGATGATCAACAAGACGCTGATCGCCGCGGGTCCCATCGAGACGACCTTCACCCCGGAAAATCTCGGCCGGGCCTTCGGTGGAGCGCTCTACGGCCTGCCGATCGGAACGCTCCCGCCGCAGCCCGCCGGGCGGCCTTCCGGCCCGATCCAGAAGCTCTTCGCGACGGTCCGCGGGGTGGCGTGATGGACGCAGCCGCGCTCGTCGAGACGCTCGCCGCACCCTTCACCTACGAGTTCATGCGCAAGGCCATGCTCGGCGGCGGTGCCGTCGGCCTGCTCTGCGGGGTCCTGTCGTGCTTCGTGACCTTGAAGGGCTGGTCGCTGCTCGGCGATGCGCTCTCGCATGCGGTCGTGCCGGGCGTCGCGCTCTCGGCCCTCGTCGGCGCGCCCTTCGCCGTCGGCGCCTTCCTGACCGGCCTCCTCGCGGTCGTCGCCATGGGCTTCGTCGAGCGCCATTCCCTGCTCGAGAAGAGCGCCGTCATCGGCGTCGTCTTCACCGGCTTCTTCGCCGCGGGGCTGCTCCTCGTCTCGATCTTTCCGAGCCAGGTCCGGCTCCAGACGATTCTCTTCGGCAACCTGCTCGGCATCTCGGACGCCGACCTCGCGCAGGTCGCTTGCGTGGGGGTCGCTGCGCTCGTCGTCATCGGCCTGAAATGGCGCGATTTCCTGCTCTATTGCTTCGACCCGATCCATGCCCGCTCGATCGGCCTCGAGACCGGCCGGCTGCATTTCACGCTTCTCGCTCTGCTCTCGCTCGCCGCGGTGGCGGGGTTGCAGGCCGTCGGCGCGCTTCTCGTCGTCGCGATGCTGGTTACCCCGGGGGCGACCGCGCTTCTCCTCACCGACCGTTTCGGCCGCATGCTCGTCATCGCGCCTGCGATCGGGGCGACGACGGCCGTCATCGGCGCCTATGCGAGCTATTTCCTCGACGGTTCGACCGGCGGCGCGATCGTCTCGCTTCAGACGATCCTTTTCGTTCTCGCCTTCTTCCTCGCCCCGAAATACGGTGTTCTCGGCTGGCGCCGCCGTCTCGGGCTCGAGCCTGCCTCATGACCGCGGATCCCGGTTTTCTCGACTTGCTTCTCGAGCCGCTGCGCCACGGCTTCATGCTGAAGGCGCTCGCCGTAGGTACCTTCGTCTCGGTCGTCTGCGCGGTGCTCTCCTGCTTCGTCGTGCTGAAGGGCTGGGCGCTCGTCGGCGACGCGCTCACCCATGCCGTGCTGCCGGGGATCGTGCTCGCCTATATCGTCGGCCTGCCCATGGGGCTCGGCGCGCTCGCGAGCGGGGTCGCCTGCGTCGTCTTGGCGGGCGCCGCTCGCCCCTATAGCCGGGTCAAGCCCGACGCTCTCCTCGGCATCGCCTTCTCGGGCTTCCTCGCGCTCGGCTTGATCCTCCTCGTCGCGACCCCGAGCGAGATTCATTTCATCCACGTGCTCTTCGGCAACCTGCTCGGGATCGAGGCGCCCGAAATCGTCCAGGCGATCCTGACCGGCTCGGTCGCGCTCGCCGCGGTCCTCGTGATGCGCAAGGACCTCGTCCTCGTCTGTTTCGATCCGGGCCACGCGAGGGTGATCGGCCTTTCGCCGGGCAGGCTCGAGCTCCTCCTCCTCGTGCTCGTCGCCATGACGGTGGTCACGGCCCTCGAAGCGGTCGGGGTCGTCCTCGTTGTCGCCATGCTGGTGACGCCCGGCTGCATCGGGTTCCTGCTCGCGGCGCGCTTCTCGCGAATGGTCGTGATCGCCGTCGCCGCGGCCATCGTCGCCGCCGTTGCGGGGACGCTCGCAAGCTTCTGGCTCAACGGCGCGACGGGGGCCTCGATCGTGCTGGTTCTCTTCCTGCTTTTCGTCGTGGCCTTGTTCGCGTCCCCTCGTGTGCGCAGGCGGGAGTCGCGCAGGGAGACCGCGGCCTCACCTCTTGTCTAGCCGAGCCAGCGCCTCCTCGAGCTTTGCCGCCCGTGCGAGAGCTTCCGCGAGCTTCTCCCGATTCTCCTCAACCACCTCTTCCGGCGCCCGCGCGAGAAAATCGGCATTGGCGAGCTTGGCCTCGAACTTCGCCGCGTCGGCTCTGGATTTCTTGATCTCCTTCTCGAGACGGACCCTTTCCGCATCGAAGTCGATGATACCCTGCAACGCCAGCGCGCAGAGCGTCCCGCGCACGATCATCTGAACCGAATCGGGCGGTGCCTCGGCCGCAAAAGAAATGTCCGAGAGCCGAGCGAGGCGCTTGATCGTCTCGGCCCAGGTCCCCATGCGCGCGTGAACCTCCTTCGGCGCTCCGACGAGGACGAGCGGAACCTGCGCCGCCGGGGGAACCGCGATCTCCGTCCGGACCGAGCGCACCTCGGAGACGAGATCGACGACGAAGCCGATCTCCGCCTCGGCCTCGGTGTCCTGCAGGCCGTCGAGCCTCGGCCATTCGGCGAGGGCCAACAGACTTTGGCGCGGATGCTCGGCACTCGCCGTGAGCGCCCAGAGCTCCTCGGTGAGGAAGGGCATGAAGGGATGCAGGAGCTTCAGGATCTGGTCGAGCACGAAGCCCGTGGTCGCCCGCGCCTCCTCCTTCGCTCCGCCGTCCTCGCCTTGAAGGAGCGGCTTGGCCAGCTCGAGATACCAGTCGCAGAAGATATTCCAGACGAATCGATAGGCAGAGGTCGCGGCATCGTTGAAGCGATAGGTCTCGATCGCCTGTGACACCTCGCGCACGACCTTCTCGGTTTCGCCGAGGATCCAGCGATCGAGCGCGATCGTCGCCCGAGGCGGCTCGGATAGCGCGCGCCCGGTGCAGCCGTTGATCTCGGCGAAGCGCGTCGCGTTCCAGATCTTCGTCGCGAAGTTGCGATAGCCCTCGATGCGCGGCAGCGAGAGCTTGATGTCGCGCCCCTGCGCGGCCATGGCCGCGAGCGTGAAACGAAGCGAATCCGCGCCATAGGTGTCGATGAGCCCGAGGGGATCGATGACGTTGCCCTTGGACTTCGACATCTTCGCCCCCTTCTCGTCGCGGACGAGGGCATGGATATAGACGTCGGAGAAGGGGACCTCCTGCATGAAATGCAGGCTCATCATCATCATCCGCGCGACCCAGAAGAAGATGATGTCGAAGCCCGTCACGAGCACGTTCGTCGGATAATAGCGCGCGAGCTCTTGCGTCGCGTCCGGCCAGCCGAGTGTCGAGAAGGGCCAGAGCGCCGAGGAGAACCAGGTGTCGAGCACGTCCTCGTCGCGCACGAGGCCGGTCGGCACCCCGTAGTGCGTGAGCGCGGCGAGCTCCGCCTCGGCCTCGGAATGCGCGACGAAAACCGTGCCGTCGGGGCCGTACCAGGCCGGGATCTGATGGCCCCACCAGAGCTGACGAGAGATGCACCAGGGCTGGATGTTCTCGAGCCAGTCGAAATAGGTCTTTTCCCAGTTCCTCGGGACGAAGCTCGTCTTGCCCGCGCGGACGGCCTCGAGCGCGGGGGCCGCGAGGGTCTTCGCGTCCACGTACCATTGGTCGGTGAGCCGAGGCTCGATGATCACGCCCGACCGATCCCCGTGCGGCACCGTGTGAAGATAGGGCTCGATCTTCGCGACGAGGCCTCGAGCCTCCATCATCTCGACGACCTTGACGCGTGCGACCTCGCGCGACAGGCCGTGCAGCGTATCGAGCACGATCCCCGCCTCCACCGAATCGTCGAGGCCGAGCAGGAAGGCGTCGTTCTCCTGCAGGTCGAGGTTTGCTTCCTCGTCGAGGATATTGACGGCCTCGAGCCCGTGCCGCCGGCCGACCTCGAAATCGTTGAAGTCGTGGGCCGGCGTGATCTTCACCGCGCCGGTGCCTTTCTCGGGGTCGGAATAGGTGTCGGCGACGATCGGGATCAGCCGCCCGACGAGCGGCAGCCGGGCCTTCTTGCCATGCAGATGCGTGTAGCGCCCGTCGTCGGGATGAACCGCGACACCGGTGTCGCCGAGCATGGTCTCGGGCCGCGTCGTCGCGACCGTGATGCGCTCGCCCGTGTCGTGGCCGGCGTCATCGACGATCGGATAGTCGAAGTGCCAGAGGTGGCCTCGCGTCTCGACCTGCACGACCTCGAGATCCGAGATGGCGGTGAGGAGCTTCGGATCCCAGTTGACGAGGCGCTTGTCCTTGTAGACGAGCCCTTCGCGATAGAGATCGACGAAAACCTTCACGACGGCGCGCGAGAGGCCCTCGTCGAGGGTGAAGCGCTCGCGCGACCAGTCGCAGGAGGCGCCGAGCCGCTTCAGCTGGTTGATGATCGCCCCACCCGATTCGGCCTTCCACTCCCACACCCGGCGCACGAACCTGTCGCGGCCCATGGCGCGGCGGTTCGGCTCCTGGCGCTCCATGAGCTGGCGCTCGACGACCATCTGGGTCGCGATGCCGGCATGGTCGGTGCCGGGCTGCCACAGCACGTCCCGGCCCCGCATCCGCTCGAACCGGCAGAGAATGTCCTGCAGCGTATTGTTGAGCGCATGGCCCATGTGCAGGGAGCCGGTGACGTTCGGTGGCGGGATCACGATCGTGAAGGGCCTTGCGCCGGCGCGCTCCGGCCGGCCCGCGCGAAACGCGCCGGCCTCATCCCAAGCCGCCGCGATACGGCCCTCGACCGCCTGCGGGTCGAATGTCTTGTCCATCATGGGATCGTGCTTCGTTCAGCGCCCGCGCAGCTTGTCGCGCGCGGGGTCCCGGGAGCTTCGCCGGGGAGAATCATGAAGCGGAGGCAATCGCAAAGGCGGGGAGAAAAGGCAAGGGCGCTGGCCATTGTTTCGGTCGGGCCCTGTCTCAGCCGCTCTTTCAGGTGTTCAGTGGGGACGATGCGTGAGGAGCCTTTCCCCTCCGGGGACGAGGCGCGGCTCCCTCGGTCGTGGCGGCCCAGGGCTGGAACAAATCATCCTGCCCCGCGTCTCCCCGAGGGGAGGGTGCCCCCGGACTCGATCCGGAGGCGGGAATTATCGAACCCGGGCCGGCCGACCTGTCAGCGGGACCGGAGGAGATGCCCGAAAGTGGCGACGCAGCGGCCCTGGTTCTCGAAGGGTCCGGGAGGCGTGGGCATGCTCCGCCAACCGTCCTTCAAGCAGTCACGCCACTCGTAGATTCGCAAGGTTGCGGATCGCGTGGTGTTCCCCTCGTTGTTGGTCGTGTTGGTGAAGGCGATGGTGGCGTTGTAGGTGCCGCCCGGCAGGCTCGCGAGGTTGCCGAGAGTGAAGGTCTCCGTGAGCGGCGAGCCGGCCGTGACGCTCGCCGAGGTGAAGGACGCCCCGAGCCAGGCAGGAATGCCCGAGAGCTCGACGTGGATGCTGCCGGACGTGGCATCGAGCTGATAGCCGAAGGAGGAAGCCGAGAAGATCGCGCCGCCTTTGGCGGCCGTGGCCACGATGCCGATCGCGGGCGTCACCTTCAACGCCGCCAGCGTGACGAAGCCCGTGCCGGAAAGCTTGAATATTGTGCCACATCCGGTGCCCCCGCATCCCGACCCGCCACCATCTTCCGTAGCGCCATAGAGATTGCCGGCGTTGTCGGCGATCAGGCCGGCTGCAGGCCGAGCCCCGTCGGGAGCGCTGCGTCCGAAGATGTGCAGCACCGTGTATCCTGTTCCGTCCGGCGCGAGCTTGAACACCGTGCCGCATCCGGAGCCCCCGCATCCCGACCCACCGCCAGAGTTTGTCGTGCCATAGAGATTGCCGGCGCTGTCGGCAAGCAAGCCAGCGTATGGATAGGCTCCGTCGGTGCCGCCTTTGAATGCATACAGCACTTTGTATCCGGGCCCGTCCAGCGCAAGCTTGAACACAGTGCCTCGGTACGATGTGCCGCCCTCGAGCGTCGTCCCATAGAGATTGCCGGCGGCGTCGAAAATCAGGCCGCCTCTGGGATATTTCCCCTCGCTGCCTCCCGAGAACTCATGCAGCACGTCATAGGAAGTGCCGTCCGGCGCGAGCCGGAACACGGTGCCGCACCCATAAAGCCCACAACCTCCGGCCGAGACGCATCCAAACCTCCCGCATATGAGTGGTGCCATACCGCCCTCGAGCGTCGTCCCGTAGAGATTGCCGGCAGCGTCGGAAACCAGGTCAGCATCAGACCTCAGACCACCGGGGACAGGCGCAAAGGAATGCAACACCTTGAAGGACGTCCCGTCCGACGCGACCTTGAATACCGTGCCGCCCCCCTCGCTACCGCCGCCCCTTGTGGTGCCATAGAGAGTACCGGCGCTGTCGGCGATCAGGCCGGCTGCGGCCCCAGCCCCATCGGGAGTGCTGCTTCCGAAGATGTGCAGCACCGTGTAGCCAGTCCCGTCCGGCGCGAGCTTGAACACTGTGCCATAGCCCGACCCTCCGCCGTTGAATTGCGTCGTGCCATAGAGAGTGCCGGCGCTGTCGGCGATCAGGCCAGCCCGAGGCTTTATCCCGCTGCCAACCTCAAAAGAATGCAGCACAGTCAGGGTCGGTTCGGCCGAGGCCGGCCCATCGGGTATGGCCGCCAGCGCTATACTGAAAGCGACAAGACCCGCCCAGGAAACCAGCCTGCTTCCGTGATACGCTCGGGAATGAGCTTGCATGACAATCGTCTCCAGAGGTCCCCGTCCGAACCGCCATCGGCCGACGAGCCGAACGGAACAGCGCTGGGAAAATACCTGACGAATGTGAAGCTCCAGCCATGATATAGGTCAAAGGACCGGTGAGACGAGCACCGCGACACAAAGAAAAAGGCGGCCAAACGGCCGCCTCGATCGTCTGAATACTGAAAACTCCGCTCAGCGCTTCGAGAACTGGAAGCTGCGGCGGGCTTTCTTCTTGCCGTATTTCTTGCGCTCGACCACACGCGAATCGCGGGTGAGGAAGCCTTCCTTCTTGAGGGCGGGCCGCAGCTCCGGCTCGTAGTTGCAGAGCGCCTTGGCGAGCCCGTGGCGCACCGCGCCGGCTTGGCCCGAGAGCCCGCCGCCCGCGACACTGATCATGAGATCGTATTGGTCGGTGCGCTTGGCGACCCCGAGCGGTTGCTGCAGGATCATGCGCAGCACAGGGCGCGCGAAATAGGTCTCGAGCGGCTTGCCGTTGACCGTGGCCTTGCCCGAGCCCGGCTTGATCCAGACCCGCGCCACCGCGTCCTTGCGCTTGCCCGTGGCATAGGCGCGCCCGTGCGGGTCGAGCTTCTGCACATAGACCGGGCCGGGCTGCGCCACGGGCGCCGCGACGGAGGCGAGGTCCTGGAGGGAAGAAAGCGTCGTCTCGGGCATGGTCAGGCGGTCCTGGCGTTCTTGCGATTGAGGCTTGCGACGTCGAGCGGCTCGGGCTGCTGCGCCGCGTGCGGATGCTCGGGGCCCTTGTAGACGCGCAAATTGCCGAGCTGCTTGCGGCCGAGCGGGCCGCGCGGCAGCATGCGCTCGACCGCCTTCTCGACGATGCGCTCCGGAAAACGTCCGTCGAGGATGAACTTCGCGGAGCGCTCCTTGATGCCGCCGGGATAGCCGGTGAAGTGGTGATAGACCTTCTGGTCGCGCTTGCGCCCGGTCAGCACGACCTTCTCGGCATTGACGACGATGATATTGTCGCCGTCGTCCATATGCGGCGTAAACGTCGGCTTGTGCTTGCCGCGCAGCCTCAGCGCGATGAGCGAGGCGAGACGGCCGACGACGAGGCCGTCGGCGTCGATGAGCACCCATTTCTTCTGGATGTCGGACGCCTTGGCGGAGTAGGTTTTCCCGAACATTCTGCTATCCATGCGCGAAAGCGCGGCCGTTCCATGCGCGAAAGCGCGCCCGCGCGGGCAACCGGCGTTACCCGCGTATCATGTGCGCTGCTTTTATGCACAAGGGCCGGGGGCGGTCAAGGCGCTGTCCCGTGCCGGGCGAGGATACGAGATCGTGACCCACGACGACGACCCCGCCGACGCGCTCCTGCGCGAGATTTTACAGCGCACACGAACCATCGCGATCGTCGGCGCCTCGGAAAAGCCCGAGCGGCCGTCGAACGAGGTGATGGGCTTCCTGCTGGGGCGCGGCTACCATGTCGTCGGCGTCAATCCGGGCCTCGCCGGCAAGACCATCCATGGCGCGCCGGTCTTCGCGAGCCTCGCCGATATCGCCTCGCAAATCGACATGGTCGATATCTTCCGCGCCTCGGCACAGGCCGGCAAGGTCGTCGATGCGGCGCTCGACCTCGCGCCCCTGCCTCGAGTGATCTGGATGCAGCTCGGCGTGCGCGACGAGGCTGCCGCGGCGCGGGCGCGTGCGAAAGGGGTGACGGTCGTCATGAACCGCTGCCCCAAGCTCGAGACCCTTCGCCTGTTCGGCCCGAACCACAGCCCCGGAGGGACTTCATCCATGACACGCCGCACGACCCCGGCTCGCACGAAACCCGGGCCGGCCCTCGGCCCTTCCGTCGCCGCCGAGACGGTGAAGCTCGACCTTCCCCGGCGCTTCCGCCGCAACCGCAAGGCGGATTGGTCACGACGGCTCGTGCGCGAGCACCGCCTCTCGACCGAGGACCTGATCTGGCCGATCTTCCTCTGCGACGGAAACCGCCGCCGCGAGCCGGTCGCCTCCATGCCGGAAGTCGAGCGGCTCTCGGTCGATCAGGCCGTCCTGGCCGCACGCGAGGCCGCGGAGCTCGGGCTCCCGGCGCTGGCGCTCTTCCCCAATACCGACCCGCGCCTGCGCGACGAGGCGGCGAGCGAGGCCCTGAACCCCGAGAATCTCGTCTGCCGCGCGACCCGCGCGATCAAGCAGGAGGTGCCCGGGATCGGCATCATCACCGACGTCGCGCTCGATCCCTATACGAGCCACGGTCACGACGGGATCCTCCGCGGCGAAGAGATCGTCAACGACGAGACCGTCCTCGTCCTCGTCGCCCAGGCCTTGAACCAGGCCCGCGCCGGCGCCGACATCATCGCCCCCTCCGACATGATGGACGGGCGCGTCGGCGCGATCCGCGCCGGGCTCGACGAGGCGGGCTTCCAAGAGGTCCAGATCCTCGCCTATGCGGCGAAATATGCCTCGGCTTTCTACGGCCCGTTCCGCGACGCCGTCGGCACCAGCACCACGCTCACGGGCGACAAGCGCACCTACCAGATGGATCCGGGCAATTCCGACGAGGCGCTGCGCGAAGTGGCGCAAGATGTCGAGGAGGGCGCCGACATGGTGATGGTGAAGCCCGGCCTGCCTTACCTCGATATCATCTTCCGTGTGAAGGACACTTTCGGGGTCCCCACCTTCGCCTATCAGGTCTCCGGCGAATATGCGATGATCATGGCGGCGGCGGGCCATGGTTGGATCGACGGCGACCGGGCGATGATGGAGAGCCTCGTCGCCTTCAAGCGGGCCGGCGCCGACGCGGTGCTGACCTATTTCGCCGCCCGCGCCGCGAGGAAGCTCAAAGAATTGTGATGATCGTTTGTTATGATTAGATCGGGCATGGCGCAGCGCTCTTTACACAAATTAACGACTGTAATAATGGCGCACATCGCATGGCTGCCCTCCTGCGCAGTGCTTGTGGCGATCCCCTGCGTTCTTCATGCAGCTCAATTCGACGTTATTGTCCCGGGTTCAAAACAGACGGCATTAATTACGGTCGAAGGAAAGCTAGAGCTGGATGATGAAAAGAAGTTTATCGATGTCGCTTTGAAGCACTCCGATGCAACAGTCGTGTTCAGAAGCAATGGTGGAAATTTGATTGCAGGCATAGAGATAGGTAAAGCAATTTGGTTGAAGGGATTTTCTACATTAGTTCCAAACGACACGCACTGCGCATCAGCTTGTGCCCTCGCTTGGCTCGGCGGTCGCGTACGAGCAATGAGCGAAAGCGCACGAATTGGCTTCCATGCGGCATCGAATGCTGATACCGGAGAGGTCACATCGGTCGGAAACGCAGTTATCGGTGCCTATTTAAACCAACTCGGCATGCCTACATCAGCAATTGTCTACATAACAGAGCCTGCGCCAGACCAAATTAAGTGGCTTACATTCGCTGATGCGCAGAAATACGGCATCGACGTCCAGCGTTTCGAATTGGAGGACGTTGCCTCGCCGCCCCGGAACGAAAACGCGCATCGTTTGCCATCAGTATCTGCACCAGCGACTCAGGTGGCGCGAGCCCGAGATTTTATAATTGAATATTTTGTAAACAGCGGCCAATCTAATGATCGTGCTTTATTCTACCTTAATACTGCTTACGCAGATAATGTGATATATTATAAAAAGCCAACTGATATCAGAAAATTACTCAGCGACAAAAGGAGCTTTTTTAAGCGGTGGCCATCCCGGAAATACGAACTGAATATTAGCGATATCGATGTAAGATGCGCAGAAATTGTGTGTAAAATACACGGTACAATTGTCTGGCACATGTATAGCTCAGAGAGAAAGTCGTCTTCAGACGGCTTAGCTGAAATAGACTATACTATTAGCTTCACAACAGGCAAACCACTGATTGTATCAGAATGGTCAAAGGTGTTATCAAGGGACGTAAAATCCCATGAGGGCGCATCGACACAGAAGTCAGACACAAATATAATCCTGCGTATCAACAATGGTGCGTGTACCTATAGCAAAATTGGAGACGAGCCAGTCCGCTGCTCCAGCCGACTGCTATATGCCATTTTACCTAGTTCCGGACGCGGGGCCTATTCAATCGAAGTTACCCGAATGGATGGGACCAGAATGCTCATTTGGATGAGTGGAGGAAAAGATTATCAACCGACGCTTTCTGAATATAATTTATATATAGATACGCTGAGAGTGACCATAGGGTCCAAGATCAGCACTTTTTCCGTCGAAGGGCTTTGCCAAGACAAATTGAACGATGCCGGAACATACGCGTTTTCGACTCGCTGTCGCGCAAAAACGCGGGCCGGTACCGTGTTCGGTTTCGATTTGGGCCCTGGCGTGATTTCAAAACCTTAACACAAATGAGTCGTCGGCGATTTAGCCGCGAGGTATGTCCGATGACCGAAGGCGAGAAAGAGAGGCTGATCCGGCAATATGCCGCCCGTGAGATCACCTGGCACGCGCTCCGCGAGCGCGGCTTCGAGGATTATGTCGAGGTCCTCGGCGCCCTCGGCGAGCTCGGCCTTCATCCTCCGGTCGCGCCGATGGACGGCCCGAATATCGAGGCCCGCCGTCGCGGCCGCGCCCTTCTGCGCGCCGCCCTCGAGGCGCAGATGTGAGCAAGGCGTTCAGCCTCATCGTCACCGACACCTCGCCCCTGCTCACGCTGTTGCTCGCCGATGCTCTCGATGTCCTGCTCCGGCCCGGCGCGTCGCCGGGGACGACGCGACGCGCGCGCGGGTGCGTGGGCAATTGCAGCGGCGGCGCGACGGCTCCGAGCCGGAGCGCTAGAGCAATTTCCAGCGAAGCGGGCACCGTTTCGCGTCGCGAAATTGCGGCAAAACAAACATGTAGAGCTGGTTTGCAATTCCATCGGATCGGAAACCGCTCTAGCCTGGAACTCTCGACTTGAGCCTACCAGGTCTCGGGCGAATATGCGAAGATTCTGGCGGCGCGCAGAACGGCTGGATCGACGACGACCGGGCGATGATGGAAAGCCTCACCGCTCTCGAGAGGGCCGGCGCCGACGCGGTGCTCACCTATTTCGCCTCCTGTGCCGCACGCAAGCTGCGGGAGACGGGGTGAGGTTTGCGAAGGGGGAGAAAATGAGTGCAAGCCGTTCGTGGCTCACAGGCGTCGCCGTCACGATCTTGGCAACTGCGCTCCTACCGCCATGCGCCAGCGGCGAGGACCGATTCCCGGAGTCCCGCGGAGAAGCCGCATCCGAGATCGCGCCGAATCAAGTCATCGTCTGGAACACACACACGGGCGACGTCCTCAAAGCCGGGTTGCCACAACGCGAGCTGGCCATCGTCAACGTGGCGATGTTCGAAGCGGTGAACGCGATCACGCATCGATATCGTCCCTATGCGCTCGAGCTTTCTGCAGCGGTGAATGCCTCGGTCGCGGCCGCGGCCTCGACCGCTGCGCATCATGCTCTTGTCGCCGTTGCGCCGGCTCGTAGGTCGAGCTGGGATTCGTTCTACGCGCAGGCGATGGCCGGCATTCCGGACAGCCCTGAAAAGGCAGACGGCATCAGCGTCGGCGCCGCCGCCGCATCCGGCATTCTCGCACTTCGTGCAACTGACGTCCCGCCTCCAGGTCCTGCCTACACCGTCTCGCCTTCACCCGGCGTGTGGCGTCCGACGCCACCGCCCGATTCACAAGTGGCGGTCACGGCCGAGGCATATTGGAAACCATGGACGCTGAAATCGAGCTCGCAATTCCGGCCTGGCCCGCCTCCGCCGCTGACCTCCGCGCAATACGCGGCCGACGTCAACGAAGTGAAAGCGATCGGAGCTCGGGGCAGCACGTCGCGCACCGCCGAGCAGACGGCCGGCGCGCTCTTCTGGGCCCCCGTTTCCAGCACTATATTCGAACCCTTCGCGGCGCGGCTGGCCATCGCGAGAGGGCTCGACGAAACGGATTCTGCACGGTTCTTCGCGCTTCTCACGCTCGCGCTCGCCGACGGGTCGATCGCCGTGTTCGACGCGAAATATGCCTATAATCAGTGGCGGCCGGTGACGGCGATCCGCGAGGCGGACATGGACGGCAATCCGGACACGACGGGAGACCCGACTTGGATCCAGTTGCTGTCCACGACGCCCCCGTTTCCCGATTACCCCTCCGGCCATGCGATTCAAGCAGCCGCTGCGGCCGAGGTGCTCCGAAACTATATCGGTAAGGAACCCATCGCTCTCCACAGCCCGGCCACCCAGGAGACGAGGCACTACGAGACTTTGGATGCGGTCACCGACGAGGTGATCGAAGCCCGCGTCTGGGCCGGGATTCATTTCCGCAGTTCCGATGTCGTCGGCGCTCGGATGGGGACGCAGATCGGCAGATGGGTCGTTCAGAACGTCCTCACACCGAGCGAGGAGACCGTCTCGCCATAGATTCGTGTTGCCCCATCGGCGACGGCTCGAATTGCGGGGTTCGTTCCTCGGACTCGAACAGAGCGGTCACTGGCCATGAATAACTCCCCCTCGGTGGCCCCCGTCGATCGTCGTGAACTCCTTGGCGGCATGGCCGCCGGAATAGGTGCCGTGATGCTCACTGAGCCCGCTACGGGCCGGCCACCTGCCCGCGTCAAGCTCGGGGTCGCGCTCTGCGGACTCGGCAACTACTCTCGTGGCCAGCTCGGTCCGGCACTGAAGCTCACTCGGAACTGCGAGCTGCGGGGGGTCGTCACCGGCTCGCAGGAAAAAGGCGAGGCCTGGGCCGAGGAATATGGGTTTCCGGCGAGGAACGTCTATCGGTACGACACGATGGCGCGGCTGGCCGAGAACCCCGATATCGACATCGTCTACGTCGTCACCCCCAATGCCCTGCACGCACGACATGTGATCGCCGCGGCAGAAGCGAGGAAGCATGTGATCTGCGAGAAGCCGATGGCGGTCAGCGTGGCCGAGTGCGACGCGATGCTGGCCGCCTGCCGCGCCGGCAATGTGAAGCTTTCGATCGGCTACCGCCTGCAGTTCGAGCCCCATTACGAGGAGCTGAAGCGCCACGCGCGAGAGCTCGACTGGGGGGCGTTCACGAGAATGGGCGGCGGATTTTCGTCTGTCATGACGAAGCCGCAATGGCGGGCGGAGCGGGCGCTGGCCGGAGGCGGCCCGCTGATGGATCTCGGAATCTATCCCGTGCAGGCGGCATGCATGGCGGCCGGCGGCGCAGCGCCGGTTGCGGTTACGGCGAGAGAGCGGCCGAAGCAGCGCCCGGAGTTCTTCCGCGACGTCGAGGAGGCGATCGACTGGACGATGGAATTCGCGGGCGGTGCGCGTGGTGAGTTTTCGACGAGCTACAACGACAATCTGAACAAGTTCCGCGCCGAGGCCGCGAAAGGCTGGATCGAGCTCGATCCGGCCTATTCCTATTCCGGGCTGCGAGTCCTGACCTCTGCGGGTCCGCTGAGCTTTGCCGTGCCTCGGAGCCAGCAGGCGGTGCAGATGGATGACTTTGCGCGCTGCGTGCGCGACGACTTGCCTACCCGCGTGCCCGGCGAGATGGGCCGTCGCGACATGGTGATCATCGAAGCGATCTATGAGTCCGCTGCGCAAGGGGGGAAGCGCGTCGAGATCGCAGCCTGAAACGGACCGACCCGAGAGTCGATCGGCGCCGCACGAGGCGGCCTTGGTTGGAGAGGCTCGGCCTCTTGCCGATCATGGCCGTAGCGGCGCGCGTCGATCCGCGCGCACCGGACCGTGCTCAGTTCAGGCTCGCGACGACGACCAGACGCTTGACCTCGCCGCTGCGATAGGCCTGCAAGAAAGCGTCGTAGTTCCTGAAGGACACACATCCGTTCGAATCGCCGTTCGGGCCGAGCATGTAGGTATGTGCGAGGAAACCATTCCGTCCATGAAGCTCGCCGTCGCCGATCGGGATGAGGCGCAACGCCGGGACCCCGTGGAACAGCTGCTCCCGCGGCTGCAGCGCATAGACATTCGGCGGCGTGGCCCCGCGCATCGGCTCGTGGACGTAGCGTGGATCATCCATCCTGTTGCCGAGACCGGAGTGCGCCTCCAATCTGGTCCCATTGGGCAGATAGACGGTCCGCGCCGAAATATCATATACGGCGGTCCATCGGTCGTAGCCTGCTGACGCCACGGGCACGCCTCTTCGTGTGGTGCCGGCGCTTTGTGGAACCGCAACAGCGCCGGAAGACTGCGAAGTTTGCGCGAAGCCGAACAGCTGCCCCAGAAACGCGCCGATATCGGTGGAAGCCGTCGGGACGACCGGACTCGTGTTCTGCCGCGCAAGCCGGCGGCCGGACGCTATGGGCGGCCCACGGAGCTCCGACACCCTCGTGTCCGGGGGACGCGGCACCGGCAAAGGCACGGTCTCCTCGGGCCGCGCAAAAGCGGGGACCGGGACCGGAAGAGGCACAGAAGCGACGATCGTCGGCTCCGGGTCCTCGACGGCTGGTTCTGTCCCGATCGGCTCACGGCGCGCCTCGAACAAAGGCGAAGCCGGCGTGAAATCCGCGCCAAGTCTCGGGTCGGTCAGCACGCCATAGGGATTCGACCCGAGGCCAGAGGGAGTCGCGGCTAGGGTCGCGGCGGCGGGCTCGGGAGCCGGCGATTCGAATGCATCGGGGACGGCGGGACGCATATAGAGCGTCCAGACACCGAACAACAGGCAAGAGCCGAGACCCACGAAACCGAGAATGGTCCGACACAAGACCCGCGACGGGAAAGCGGGCCGTTCGTATGTCGTCAAAAGGTGTGATGTCGCGCTCAATTCGGTCATTCAACCTGGTTCGAGAGTGAATCCAAAGCGAGTGCTTTTCGACAAGCGATCCCTGTGGCACCGCAAGGTGCATCGATGGCCAGAGCTGCCAGAGACGAGACGACCGCCTTTTTTAACGTCGCTCCCTTTACTGGATCTGGATTCGGGCGTTTTTTGGCTGGACGCCGAGGGCCGGCTTCATAATTCGATCCACAGCATTTTCTTGCGCCATGGGCGCCGCCTCGAAGGTCGCCGGCGGCGCGAAAACGCCACGATCCGAGTTCCGACTTTCGAGCGGCGACGAAGCGCTCGGCGTCCTTGCCCCCGGCGCGGCGATTTGCTAGACGACGCGCCTGCCCCGACACCAGGCTCGGAGGCACCCCGCGGCCATGGCGGAATTGGTAGACGCGCTAGCTTGAGGTGCTAGTTGGGAGACCAGTGGAGGTTCGAGTCCTCTTGGCCGCACCACCCTATGCCTTCGGGCTCGGGTGGCTTTGCCGGACGAAGCGTCAAGGCGCCCGAGTGTCGTCCGAAGCTCGCTCGAGGGCGGAGGAGGACCGGTTCGATCGTGCCCCTCAGGGCCTACTCCGTGTCGAAATTCAGTGTGAAATCAGGTAGCTAGGCTAGCGGCCGCGAGCCCGGTCCACGCCGAGGCCCCCCTCGGGTCGGCAAGGAGAAACCCGGCTGCAACGGCCGGGCTCTCAGCGATCGAGGTAACCCCAGGCTCAGTATTCCGCGACGACCGGAGCCGCGCCCCAGTCGAAGTGCCAAGTCACGCCCGCGCGGACGATGTGGCCATCGAAGCGGGTGGCGGAACGCGAAGCGACGACCGACTGCACTCCTGTGCCGTAATTGGCCGTCGTCGCCAAGGGGCTCAGCGCATAAGTGACGGCACCGAGGTCGTAGAACAGATATTCGACCTTGGCGCTCCAGCTCGGCCGGAACATCCATTCGATTCCGCCGCCCGCCGTCCAACCGACGCGAACGCCGGAAAATCCGCCGCCGGCCGTCGCCGAGGGATCGAGGCTGAAAGGACCAAAGATCCGATCATTGTTGAGCTGGCGGATCGAGGTCGTCGCGCTGACTTGGCCGTACGCCAAGCCGCCGGTCGCGTAGAGGAGCAGCGTTGGCGTCACGAGCCATCCGACGCGACCGCGGACGGTTCCGAGAAAATCGATCTGCTTCGAGCCCGCGATCGACGTCGAGAACGTTTCACCCGGAGAATAGATGGTTCCGTCCGGGAAGACTCCGAGCAGGGGCGTTGCGGTAAAGGCGCTCCCTCGTGTACGGCCGGCGGCGACACCTTGAATATCCGCCTCGACGCCAGCGACGAAGCTTTGCGAAACTTGCCGACTATAGCCCACCTGTCCGCCGCCGATGAACCCCCCGCTTCTTACGGGTGCTTGCCCGGTCGCTCCGAGCGCCGACTGGGTACCGGTGTATGCGGCCCCGAAGGGAAACCCCGGATCGCCGAACAAGAAGCTGGAGGTGGTGTCGATGCGGCCGCTCTCGCTCCAGGTTCCACCGGAAGTGGCGCCGACATAAAAGCCGGTCCAGGTCATGACCGGGGCCGGGGACGGCAGGGGCGCCTCGTAACGGGGAAGATCGGCGGCGAACGCACACCCAGCAGCCGACGCCATGGCCACGGCAGAGAGCGTAATCTGCTTCATCGAATGCCCTATCGGTTCGGGTCCAGGAATTCTTTCGACCTTCACCAAGAAAAAGTCGCGCTGATCTACAGTCAAAGGAAATGGGTGCTTTTCGGCGCAGGCTGATGTGCTTTTCCGTGCGACTGTCGCGCCGATGCCACAATTGTGCAATCCTCCATCGAGAACGCCCCGCGCGTACATCCGGCGTCGGGGCGTTTGCTCGTCGTGGTCATACCGGTATCTGTCGCTATGCCGCTGCTTCGACATGACGAGGACACGCACGGCATTCGGCAGGCGCGGCGCAGGTCGTCGCCGGGCGCCGCCTCCCCATCGCACCAGACGCAAAGAGAGCCGCCGACGATAATACCAATAGCATCGTCGAATTGCCCGATCCCGGGTTTGCCTTCGTGCCCCCTGGCCCTTAAGTACCGGCGAACCCCCAGAGGCGCTGTCCGATCCGACGGAATCGGAAAGCGCCTTTAGGCCTTTGTTTTGTCGCATTTTCACGACGCGAGCCGGGGCCCGGCTCGCCGGAAGATGCACCTCACGAGACAGATCGGCGCATGGCGACGCAGCACGACGAGAGGGACGCCGCGAGCCTCGACCCTGCGCGGCCGCGAGACGACGCTCCCTCGATCTATGCCGAGGACGGCGGGATCGAGCCGCAATTCCTGGCCGACGTCACAGCGGCGATCGAGGCGGGCGACGCGGTCAGGGCTTGCGCGCTCGCCGGGGATCTCCACGAGGCCGATCTCGGCGCCCTTCTCGTCGCCCTCGAGCCGGACTTGCGCGCCAGGCTGATCGAGCTCATGGGGCGGAACTTCGATTTCGCTGCGCTCACGGAGATGGACGATCATATCCGCGAGGAGATCCTCGCGGACCTTCCGGCCAAGACCGTCGCCGAGGGCGTGCGCGAACTCGAGAGCGACGACGCCATCACCATTCTCGAGGACCTCGACGAGAAGGAGCAAGCCGAGATTCTCGAGGCACTGCCTCCGGTCGATCGGGTCCAGCTGCGCCGCTCGCTCGACTATCCGGATTATTCGGCCGGCCGCCTCATGCAGACGACCTTCGTCACCGCGCCGCCGTTCTGGACCGCCGGTCACGCGATCGACATGATGCGCGACACCGACGAGGAGCATCTGCCGGACTCCTTCTTCGAGATCTTCATCGTCGATCCCGCCTATCGGCTGCAGGGCAACATCTTCCTCGACACGCTGCTCCGCGCGCGTAGCTCGGCGAAGCTCGAGGACATCATGAACCCGGACCGGCGGCGCGTCTCGGTCGGCGAGCCGCAGGACGAGGTGGCGCGATTGTTCGAGCGCTACAACCTCGTGTCGGTCCCGGTCGTGGACGAGGCCGACCGCCTCGTCGGCGTGATCACGATCGACGACATCGTCGATGTCATCCAGGGCGAGGCCGATGCGGAGGTGAAGGCGCTCGGCGGCGTCTCCGAGGACGAGGAGCTCTCCGACACCGTCTGGTGGATAGCCCGGCACCGGCTGCTGTGGCTGTTCGTCAACCTGATCACCGCCTTCGTGGCGGCCTCCGTGCTGCGGCTCTTCGAAGATTCGATCGAGAAGATGGTGGCGCTCGCCGTGCTCGCGCCCGTCGTGGCGAGCCAAGGCGGCAATGCCGCGATCCAGACCATGACGGTCGCGGTCCGGGCGCTCGCCACCCGGGAATTGTCGCGCGCGAATGCGGTTCGCGTGGTCTTGCGCGAGGTGCTCGTCGGCGCCTTGAACGGAGCGACGGTCGGCACGATCACGGGGATTATCGCAGGGATCTGGTTCGGCCTCCCGGCCGTCGGCGTCGTCATCGCGCTCGCGATGCTCACCAACCTCGTCGCCGGCGCGCTCGGCGGGATCCTGATCCCCCAAATCCTGCATCGATTCGACATCGACCCGGCCGTGTCGTCGAGCCCCTTCGTGACGATGATCACTGACGTGGTCGGATTTGCCTCCTTCCTGGGCATCGCGACCTTGTGGTTCGGGCTGTCGTGACGCGGCGCCCGGCGCAAGGGCCGGACCGGGAGCCGCCGGACGTCGGCGTCGGCGAGGGCGCGGATCGGACTGCAATCGAGGAGTCCGCCCCGGGCTCCTTGTCGTGGGGGCTCGCCCGAGGCACCGCAATCGGCTGAGCTCCGCGAACACAATCGAAAGGAGACGAAAGCACGAGGACTTGCGACGCTGCCGTCGGAGGGCTTAACATCCGCCAGATTCTCGGGTAAGCTCTGCGTGAGCAGCCAGGATGCACCCGTAGCTCAGCTGGATAGAGCGTCGCCCTCCGAAGGCGAAGGCCACACGTTCGAATCGTGTCGGGTGCGCCAAATCTCCACCAATCCAGAATAAAGCTGGGCACCGGGTTCGCTACTGGACCTTAGGAGCGGACTGGGCAGCGACCTACATCACCGCCCCATTACCGCGAACACGCCCCAGCCCAGGTATTCACGTGTGTACGCGGCGTAGCGCTTGGGTTCCGAGGTCAGTTTGGCTCGCACGTTATTTGCAAAATCGTCCTCGGGATTCATTTCTAGCCATCGGCGCATGGTGAGCCACTTGGCCGCCTCGTACCTGTCCCAGCCGTCCTGGTTTGCCAGAACCATTTCCACGACGTCGTAGTCCAGGTCGCCGAAAGACCCGATAAGGTCGGGAAGCATCAAAAAGTCTGAGATCGAACCGGCGCCGCATCCCTTGGCAACCTCTTCGCTAGGCGGCAACCGCAGCCAGTACGGCTCTCCGATGAGGATGATCCCTCCGGTGCGAAGGCTTTTTGCCAGGAGCTCGATGGTACCGGCGACTCCCCCACCGATCCACGTGGCACCGACACAGGCTGCCACACCGACCTTTTCGTCGGCCACATAGCCGGCTGCGTCGCCGTGGATGAACTCGACTCGATCGGCGACCCCGAGTTGTTCAGCGCGCAGCTTCGCTTGCTCGCTGAACAATTGACTCATGTCGATACCAGTGCCGCTAATCCTGTAATCGCGCGCCCAGGTGCACAGCATCTCGCCCGAACCGCTGCCGAGGTCCAGCACACGGGTCTCTGGTTCCAGGCGCAAGGCCTCGCCGAGAGTGGCGAACTTTTCGGGTGTGAACGGATTATGGATACGGTGGGCACTTTCGGTGATGTTGAATATCCGAGGAATGTCCACTGTCGAAGGCCCTTGGTATGTAGATGGATTTGGTGAGCAACCATTAGTGTATGAATTTTACTGACCGGAGTGAAGCGCTTCCGTCGCATTTGGCTCAAACGTGCAGCGCCTGTCAGCTTTGCACCACCATCTACCACTGCCGCCTTCAAAATCGAATTATACGGCTCCAACAATGACATACCGGTGCCCAGTTTCATCCTCTCCGGCGCGCCAACCTCGACAAGGTCGGGGGAGCCGGCACAAGCTCTGTCACCGGCTCGAAAAATCACATTTGATCAGATGCTCGGTTGCCGCGTCCGAAAGGCGGCATGTTCGATTTCCGGGCCGACACCGCCTCGCCACCTCTGGCCGGCACATCGCCGCGCATCATCCTCGGCTTTCGCAATCCTCGGCTTTCGCAGCGCCTTTCGGCTCGCCGCGCCGATCGATCGACGCCTCGGATGGACCGACACCTCGGATGAGGAATGGCCGGCATGGCCTCGGAGCGGCTTTAGATCCAGCCGAATCGGAAAGCAGCAATACCTTCTTGTCGTGTCTCGAATTCGCATCGATGTCGATCACTCGAAACATCGAGATCGATATGCGAGCCGGTTTCCGGCTCGCTGGAAGTCGCCTATACCTCAGGAAGCTTGCATAGGCTCACTTGGCTGGCCTCACTTGGCCTCGCTTTACCTCACTTGCGCGCCGGCGCGCGCGACTCGCGCTCGACGGTCGAGCTCGAGATGTTGCGCAACCGGCTCACGACATCGCCCGAGCCCAAGCCGAGGAGAAAGCCGAACTGGAGCAAGGGCGCTGTCGCGACTTGGGCGAGAAGCACTTGCCATAGCTCGTAGCCGAGATAGATGCCTGCCGAGACAGACCCGAGCACGACAACCACGGTCGAGACGACGAGAGCCAAGGTCGTGGCAACAGGGATGGAGGACCGAAAGGCACGACCCAGCGTGAACCCGGTCATCAGCGCAACGATCAACAGCAAGGTGAACATTTCAAGCTTCCTCGAAATCCGAGACCGCATTGCGAAAAGCGGTATGCCCACGATCGTCAGCATACAAATCACATTCTATAATTATTCAGGCACCTAAGGAATGTCAAGTTACGATTAACGCATACCGTAATTGTAGATATCTCACGTCAGAAGCAATCGTCTTTCCAATCTGCGGCTCGCCGAAGTCATCGCCGTCATGGCGACTCTCGACGAGGGGATGGCTACGAGGCCGTCGACTCCGGCTCCGACGTCCTCTTGCAGGCCCAATGTGCTCGAAATTTGACGTCAGCGGGTAGTCGGCACGCGCGGGCGCGCGACATTGCAAGGGAGCCGGTCGAACCTCCCCGGCTCGAAACGTTCGAGGACCTCGAGACGAGCCTTCCGGGACAGGGACGGTCGCCACCGGGTGGCGCTATCCCGTCGAGGCGATGATGGGAGAGGAGCTCGATGCCGCCCTGCTCCCCCGAACAGGGTGTGCGCGGCGGATGCCGCCATGGCCCAGCCGGTGAAGAAGGCGCCGTCCTCGAAGATCTCGAGCCTGCCTGAATGCGCGAGCGCCGCGTTCGGGACCACGTGGCTTGCCTCGCGCGGGCCGCGCTCCTAAACCTCCCGGACCATCGCGCAAGATTGCACTTATCGCGTCACGCTGCCGCGGCGCGAGGCTCCAGCACGCAGGCCGACCGTGTCCGACGACTTCCGCCCCCGCTCCGACTTTCTTTCCGTTCTCCTGGAGCGCGGCTTCGTGCACCAATGCTCGGACCTCGAGGGCCTCGACCGCAAAGCCGAGGCGGGCGAGCTCGTCGCCTATATCGGCTTCGACTGCACGGCGCCCTCGCTCCATGTCGGCTCGCTCGTCCAGATCATGCTTCTGCGCTGGTTGCAGAAGACGGGCGGCAAGCCGGTCGCGCTGATGGGCGGCGGCACGACGCGGGTCGGCGATCCGTCCGGCAAGGACCAGGCCCGCCAATTGCTCTCGCTCGAGACGATCGCCGCCAACAAGGAGGGGATCAAGCAGATCTTCTCGCGCTTCCTCACCTTCGGCGAAGGCAAGACCGACGCGGCGATGCCCGACAATGCCGATTGGCTCGGCACGCTGAACTACATCGATTTCCTGCGCGACGTCGGGCGGCACTTTTCCGTCAACCGCATGCTCTCGATGGATTCGGTGAAGCTCCGCCTCGAGCGCGAGTCGGAATTGACCTTCCTCGAGTTCAACTACATGTGCCTGCAGGCCTATGATTTCGTCGAGCTCTACAAGCGCCACGGCTGCATCCTGCAGATGGGCGGCTCCGACCAATGGGGCAATATCGTCACCGGCATCGACCTCGGCCGCAGGATGGGCACGGAGCAGCTCTACGCGTTGACCTCGCCACTCCTCACCACGGCGTCGGGCGCGAAGATGGGCAAGACCGCGCAGGGCGCCGTCTGGCTCGACGCCAGCATGCTGCCGGTGTTCGACTATTGGCAATATTGGCGCAATTGCGAGGACGCCGATGCCGGGCGGTTCCTGAAGCTCTTCACCGAATTGCCGGTGGACGAGATCGCGCGGCTCCAGGCGCTCGGCGGGGCGGAGATCAACGAGGCGAAGAAGATTCTCGCGACCGAGGCGACCGCCATGGTCCATGGCCGCGAGGCCGCGGAGGCAGCCGCGGAGGCGGCGCGGAAAACCTTCGAGGAAGGTGCGCTCGCCGAAAGCCTGCCCTCGGTCGCGATCGCGCGCGCGGAGGTGACGGCGGGGCTCGGCGTGCTCGCGGCTTTCGTGAAGGCCGGCCTCGTCGCCTCGACCGGGGAAGCGCGGCGCCAGATCAAGGGCGGCGGCCTCAAGGTCAACGACGTGACTTTGACCGACGAGCGCGCGGTGATCGGAGAATCCGATCTCACCGACGATGTGGTGAAGCTGTCGCTCGGCAAGAAGCGGCATGTGCTTTTGCGAGCCGTGTGACGCCGGCGTTTTCGTCACTGCGCCGCGCCAGCCGGAAAAGCGTTGTCGCCCACCCCGAAGATCTTGCGGAAGATTCCCGGCGCGATGAAGGACAAGGGGTTGATGGTGAGTGTCGGCGCGCTCGCCCGACCCTCGATCCTGAAGTTGACCCCGAGCAACCCTTCGTTGGTGCCGCCGCCGAGAAGCGTCCCGAACACGGGGATCTGCGAGAACATGTTGTTCAACGCAAAGGCCGGGATGAAGGTGCCAGTCACGTCGACCCGGTCACCCACATAGTCGAGCCATCCGTCCACGGTCAGCCCGATCGAGGCCCCCGACATCGTGCCGTCGGTGAGATCGAGGCGATTGCCGGCGCGCCGGAACCGCACCTCGAGATTGCTGAAGGCGACCGCGCCGGTATCGATCCTCGGCTGGCGCCCGGAATTATCGGCCGGCACCCCCTCGTCGACGAGGCGGCGGAGCGCCGGCTCGTCGCGAAGCAGGAAATCCCGGATCACGAGCATGCCGTCCAGGGCCCCGGGGTCCATCCTGACGCCGAGGGAAAGCCGCCCCCCCTCCATGTGCTTGTAGAGGTCCAGGAAGGAGAGAAGCGACCCCGCGTCGTCCGTCGACAGGTTGAAGAGCGGCGCCGCGGGTGCCCCGGTCAGGTTGCCGGACAAAGGCTCGCGCCCGAACCGCCCGGCGACCGTAAGCTGCCTCAGCTCCTCGCCGCGTTTCACCATGCGCACCTCGGCGCCGGTCACGACCGCCTTGTTGTAGCCGCTGAGCAGCCCGGCCTTCACCTCGATCTCGACCTCCGTGACGCCTCCCGCCTGGCTCGCCTCGGCGGCGGCGGCCGCTGCGACCGCGCTCTTGCGTGCCGACGGCACGAAAAGGAGCGTCTTCAGGAAGGGCCTGGCATCGATCGCGGATCCCCGGATGGCGACCCTCACCGTATCCCCCACGCGAACCGCATCGATCTTCATGTCGTCGCCCGGCGACAGCTTCGCGATCGGAAACTTGGCCGACAGCAAGGAAAGGTCGGTGCCGAGCTCGATGGCGCCGCGAGCGTCGGCCGGGGGAACCTCGACCGAGACGCGCTCGAGCGCGGTCGTCCTCTCCTTGACGGCGAGGATGAAGGCGACCTTGCCCGGCCGGCCCTCGGGCTTTACGAGCCCCGGCAGCTCGAGCGTGGACCTCGTGAGATCGAGCTCGACCTCGGCGCTCGGCCTGTCGCCGGCCCCGAGCGGCGCGACGATCGAGGCGAGGACCGTCCCGCCGACGCCCTGGGCGGCGCCGAGCCCATGGGCCGAGAGGAAGGCCTCGTCGAGGGTGAGCTTCACCGCGGCTTTCGCAGGTCTCATCCCGGCCTGGGTCACGTCGAAGCTCGCGGGCGCTCCGAGGATCCGCCCTTGGCCGACCGCGCGCAGGCCCGAGGGGCCGAGATCGATCGTCGCGGAACCGGCCTCGAGCCCGACCGAGCCGAGCACCCGCTCCGCGGTGAAATCGGCGATCGTGGCGTGAACCTCGAGCGGGTTGTCTTCCGGGCGCGCTTGGGGATCGAGCGTGACGCCGAGCGCGAGCCGTCCCGCGACCTCGCCATGGAGCGTCGCGAGATCGATCGGCAGGCGCGCGTAGGGCTGCAGCCGCTCGTAGCGGAGAAGCTCGGCGATCGTCGCGATCGAGGCCGAGACATTCGCGGTGATCGATGCCGGAAGGGGCTTGAGGTCCGCATCGGCGATATGGAACGTGCCGTCCGGAACAGCGACGACGCGACCCTCGCCGAGATCGATCGTGCCGTTGGTCACGAGGAAGCTCGAGCTCCGCCCGGTGACGTGGCCCTTTCCGTCGAAGCCGCGCAAGGGCGGGACGCCAGGCAAGATCTCGAGGCCGCCGCCGGAGATCGTGAAGTCGAGCAGGACCGAATCGTCGGGCGGCGCGCGCTCGGCGCGCATGGCCTCGATCGTCGGCGCATCGAAATCGAGCTGCAGGGTCCCGCTCTGGAAGGTCCCCTCGGTCGCATGGGCGAGGAGCCAAGCCCTGACGGGGGCGACCATGAACGAGGGCCAGAGCCGCAGGACCGTCTTGACCGGGGTCGGGCTGATCGAGGCGCCGAGCCGCACCCGCGGTCCGTTGGCCCAGTCGATCGTTCCCGCCATGGCGAAGCCGCAGTCGGGGCCGCTGAAGGCGAGGCGGTCGATGACGAAGGTCCTGTCCCCCGGGTAGAGCCTCGCCGCGATCTCCGTGGTGTCGATGCGCACCGGCACCTGTCCCGGCCGCTCCGGGCCAGCGACCCCGGGCTCGGCTGCGGCAAGGCTGATCGTCCAGGGTTCGCTTGGCGCGCGCGGAGCGGTCACCGTGCCGCCGAGGGAAACCAGCGTCGTGGCCGCGACGAGCCGCGAGCGCTCGATCACGATGCGTCCTGTCGCGGGCTCGAGGCGAAAGCCGCCGGTGATCTCATCGATCATCATCGGCTCGTCCTCGGGGTCGTCGAACCGCAAGTATCCGGCCCCGAGCCGGAACCGGCCGTCGGCCCGGACCAGCGAGCCGTCCGCGCTCAAGCCGACCTCGGTCTCGATCGAGGCCGGCATGTTGGTGTCGGCGCCGAAGCTCCGCGCGCCGCTCGCGAGCAGGATCTCGTCGAGCGACAGGTTGCGCAACGCGAGCGTCAGGCCGCGCTCCGTGCCGGGGTCGCCATAGGCGCGCCCGGTCGCGGACCAGCGCCCGTTGGGACCTTCCACCGAAAGGTCGAATTGCGGCGTGCCGCTCACCTTGGCGAAGGCGACATCGAGCCCGCGGAAGATCAGGGTCCGATCGGCCGTCCGATCATCGATGACGAGACGACCGCGGGTGATGGCGATTCGATCTATGGCACCGATCGGGCTCAGCGGGCTCGTCAGCATGTCGATCGCGGCGCGGAGCGCCCCCATGGCCTGCGTGAGCGGTGGAGACGGGACCTGCTGCCCCGGCCGGTCGATGTCTCCCTGGCTCGGCTCGGGAGCGGTCGAGGCCTCGGGCACGGGTGGTGCCGGCGCCTGTGGCGCGCTCGTCGTGTCGAGAGGCGGCGCGGGGGGCGGTGCCGCACCGGCAGCCTCGGGCCGGGGCCAGTCCAGCGCACCGTCCGGCAGAAGCGAGAGGCGAAGCTCGACGTCGATGATCTCGAGCCGCTTCGGAACGACGCTGCCGAGGAGGAGCGCAAACGGGTCGATCGAGACTTCCGCACGCGGCGCCGACAGCAGCGGCCGGCCGTCGGGTTCGGTCACGGCGAGGGTGTCGATCGCGAAGGTCGGAAAATGCGGGCCAGCGACGAGCGCCGCGTCGCCGATCCGAAATCCGAGCCGATCGCCGACCCTGGCCGCGAGCACCTCGGAGATCATGGGCCCGAGACCCGCGATCGTGATCGGACCTTGCCCTAGACGTGCCGCGAGCAGGGCTCCGGCGAGCAGCACGAGAAGCGAAAGCGCGGCGAGCGAGCGGACGGCCAGCGAGGCGAGCTTGTGCCGGTTTCGTGGCCGCGTCGCAGTCAAGGGGCGAGCCTTGTTCGCAGGCAAGAGGGGCGCTGTCGGGATCGTCCGGTGAAGGGCGAGCCCATAGAGCCTGGCAGTTTCGATCGACCAGGACTAGACTGAGAAACTTCGAGCTCGCAATCGACCCTGCATCGTCCTCTGCCGACCCACCGAGGCCGATCGCGGCGCCGGATTCGGCCTTCACCGCTCGCACGTCGCAAGGCCGTGCTCGAAGGCCCAGGCTACGCGCAAAAGGTGCATTCCAGCTGCTCCGGATCACCTTTCAATACGACGAAAGGAAGGCAAGATGGTGGAGGGGAAAGCCGGCAAGGCCGCCGCGGGCCGGGCCACGACCGCGACGAGCGAGACCGCCGCCGGCAAGGCCAAGCGCGCCGAGGCGAAGGCGCCCGCGGCGGTCGCGCCGGCCGCAGTCGTGACGCTCGCGGAAGGCGACCCGGCTCCGGCTTTCGCGGTTCCGGACGACAAGGGCGGCACGGTCTCGCTCGCGTCCTTCAAGGGCAAGAAGCTCGTGCTCTATTTCTATCCCAAGGATGACACGTCGGGCTGCACCAAGGAGGCGATCGACCTCGAGGCGCTGCGCCCCGAGCTCGAGGCGAAGGGCGCGGCGATCCTCGGTGCCTCGCCCGATTCCGTCGCGAGCCACGCCAAGTTCAAGGCCAAGCACGATCTCGGCTTCGCGCTCGCCTCGGACGAGGCGAAGGCCATGCTGGCCGCCTATGGCGTGTGGGTGGAAAAGAGCATGTACGGCCGCAAGTACATGGGGGTGGAGCGCACGACCTTCCTGATCGGCCCCGACGGGCGGATCGCCAAGATCTGGCGCAAGGTGAAGGTTCCGGGGCACGCTGCCGCCGTGCTCGCCGCCGTCGAGGCTCTGTAGCCCCTTCGCCGTTCGGCGCCGCGAGCGTCGCCACGGAGAATTGCCCGACACCCCCTGCCCGGCGGCGCCCGCAAGCTCACTGTGCCTGCCAGGAGGCGAGGGCCTCCTCGATGGCGCGCTGGCCGGACGTTCCCTTCTCGAAGGTCAGCTTGGCGATCCGTCCATTGGCGAAGACCATGGGCACGTCGAGCCATTCCCGGCTGCGCACGAGGTCGAGGTTCTTGGCCTCGGCGGCGCCTTTCGAGAGGCCGACGAGGAAGGAATTCTCCATGATCGGCACGGGCACTCCGCTCAGCGGGTCGCCGGTCGGGGCGTCCTCGCGGCGCATATAGGGCACGTTGACGCGGTTGACGTTGCCCATGGGTCCGCCCGGCTGGACGACGAAGCGGAGCTTCATGACATGCGAGGCCGGCAAGGTCGCGTCGGTGTTCTTCTGGAAGGTCATGACCGCCTGCAGCTTTTCCTCGGGAATGTCGATCTCGGCGCGAACCGCCGTTCCCAGAGGCTCGCCGGGCCCGTTGTTGATATTCTCGACGCGCCAGACGACGGTGCCGAGCCGGACCTTGACCTTCGACTGCTCGTCGGGTGCTTCGACGAGGAGCGCGGCCCGACGTGCCACGGCGGCGGGAGGCTCGGGTTGCGGCAGGCTCGGACGCGGGGCCTCCTCGCGGGGGGCGATGGGATCGACGGGCGGCGGGGGCTCGATCGGCTTCGACTCGCCGGACCCGATTCGATCGACGATCTTGCCGCCCGTGGCCTCGTCCTTCGCCGCGGCATGAGTCGCCGCTTGAGGCAGCACGACGTCTTCCGGCCGATCCCGCAACGCATAGGCCAAGATCGCGACGAGCGCGACGACGGCTACTACGACGCCGCCGACGATCCATTGCGGCTTCGGGACGGCGGTCGTCCGTGCCGGCAAAGGGACGGAAGGGCGACGCACCTCCTTGCGGACCGAAACGGTCGGGGACGCAGCTATCGACGAGACGGTCTCGCCGGAGTCTCCCGCTCCCCCGGCAGCCGCGACCGGGCCGGAAATCGCCTCGGGCTCCGGCCCTCGCGAATCGACCGGCTCCGCATCTGCGGGCGCTTCGATGCCCGTATCGGCCGGGGCAGCCTGCGGCTCGGGAGCCGCGGGCGCGACCGCCTCGACCGGGGCGGCCTCATGCTGCGCTCGGGCCGGGGGCTCGGAGGGCACCGGCGGCACTTCCGGAACCGGCGCCGGGACCTCGGGTTCCGGGGTGGCGAGGTCCAAGCCTTCGAGCGACAGCTCGACCTCGAGCCTCGCCACGGCCTCGTCCAAGGAGCGCGCCTCACGCTCGATCACCGCCTCGGGAACGGGAGGATCGAGCGAGCGCAATTGGCCGAAGAGCGCCTTGCGGGCCCGCTCGTAGATCGAGCGGCGCGCTTCAGGCGTCGATTTCGGAAGGCCCGCGACGGCTTTGGCGAGCAACGGGTAATAATCGGCCATCGTCGGTTCTGAGCACTCTCGCGCCTCTCCGTCAATCCCGGGCCGGCGCGCGAAGGCTCAGTCGCGGAAAGGATCGTGCACGAGAATCGTGTCGGCCCGTTCCGGGCTCGTGGACAGCAAAGCCACCGGTGCCTCGATCAGCTCCTCGATCCGCCTGACATACTTGATCGCCTGGGCCGGTAGTGCGGCCCAGGATCGTGCGCCGGCCGTCGTGCCCTTCCACCCTTCGATCGTCTCGTAGATCGGCTTTACGCGCGCCTGTGCGGCTTGGCCGGCGGGGAGCCGGTCGATCCTCTCCCCGTCGAGAAGATAGCCGACGCAGACCTCAATCTTCTCGAACCCATCGAGAATATCGAGCTTTGTCAAGGCGATGCCGTCGATCCCCGAGGTCTTCACGGCTTGGCGCACGAGCACCGCATCGAACCAGCCGCAGCGGCGGCGCCGACCGGTATTGGTCCCGAACTCGTGGCCGCGATCGCCCATCGTCTGGCCGATCTCGTCATGGAGCTCGGTCGGGAACGGCCCGCCGCCGACGCGCGTCGCATAGGCCTTGGCAATTCCGAGCACATAGCCGATCGCCTTGGGGCCGAGCCCCGACCCTGCCGCGGCATTGCCCGCGACCGTGTGCGACGACGTAACGAAAGGATAGGTCCCGTGGTCCACGTCGAGCAGCGCGCCTTGCGCGCCCTCGAAGAGAATCCTCTTGCCGGCGCGCCGCGCAGCCTCGAGCCGCTCCCAGGTCGGCGCCATGAAGGGCAGGATTTTCGGCGCGATCGAGAGCAGCTCGTCGCGGATCGCGCGGGCGGGGACCGGCTCGAGGCCGAGGCCGCGCCGAAGCGGATCGTGATGCGCGAGAAGGCGGGCGATCTTCTCGTCGAGCGTATCGGGCTCGGCGAGATCCATGAGCCGGATCGCGCGCCGGCCGGCCCTGTCCTCGTAGGCGGGACCAATGCCTCGTTTCGTCGTCCCGATCTTCACGCCTTCGGTCGTGGAGGACTCGCGGTGCGCGTCGAGCTCGCGATGCAGCGCGAGAATGAGGGTCACGTTCTCGGCGATCTCGAGATTGTCGGGCGAGATCTGCACGCCTCTGCCCGAGAGCTCGGCGATCTCGTCCACGAGATGATGTGGATCGAGCACGACCCCGTTGCCGATCACGGAGAGCTTGCCCGGCCGCACGATGCCGGAGGGGAGCAGCGTCAGCTTGAACACCTGGTTGCCGATGACGAGCGTATGGCCCGCGTTGTGGCCGCCCTGGAAGCGCACCACGATATCGGCCTCGAGCGACAGCCAATCGACGATCTTGCCCTTGCCCTCGTCGCCCCATTGGGCGCCGACCACGACCACGTTCGCCATCGAAGCCTTTCGTCCTCCGTCTCGGTCCTCGCCGCAGGCGCAAAAAGAGACCCGGTGAGCCGCAATGGGCTGCACCGGGTCCATTACGAGGATGAGCTACACGCTGGGAGCGAAACAGTAAAGAACCGCGAGCGCGCATTGCCGAAGTGGCGTGGCCCGCAGCTGCGCGCGAATCCGACGGGATCGTGTCGTTCGGGAACTGATCGCCTGCTTCAAGCCGCACGGGGCTCGAGCTTGCTCGGCGCTCACGGCTCGAGGACGGAATCCCAGTAGAGATAGTCCATCCAGCTCTCGTGCAGATAGTTCGGAGGGAAGTGCCGGCCGTTCTGGTGCAGATCGTTCACCGTCGGCTGATAGGGTATGCGGGCCGGGACCATATGGGCTTCGCCGGGGAGCCGGTCACCTTTGCGCAGGTTGCAGGGGGAGCATGCTGCGACGACGTTTTCCCAGGTCGTCGTTCCGCCTTTCGAGCGGGGAATCACATGATCGAATGTCAAGTCTTCGCGAGAGGAGCAATATTGGCAGGTGAAACGATCGCGGAGGAAAACGTTGAACCGGGTAAAGGCGGGGTGTCTCGAGGGTTTTATATAGGTCTTGAGGGAAACGACCGAGGGCAATTGCATCTCGAAGCTCGGACTTCGAACCGTCTTGTCGTAATGGGAGACTATATTCACTCTTTCCAGAAAGACCGCCTTGATCGCATCTTGCCAGGACCAGAGCGACAGGGGGTAGTAGCTCAGAGGCCGAAAATCGGCGTTGAGCACGAGCGCCGGACACGCTTCCGGCGATACAGTGGGTTGAAAGTGAACCGTCACGACCGGTACCCCGCCTGCAGCGCGTCCGGATTAGCTTCTATGGTCCACCTCGTCAATTGCTGCCGGCCGAGAATCGACAACCGCGCGTTGCGACAAGGGCATAGCGCGCCCCGAGCCCGCGGAGCCCCTGAGACGAAGGATCGCAGGGGAAACGCCACTCGCCGCGCCTGCGAATCGTGCTCGCCAGCGGCGCGGGCAGATGTCAGGTGTCAGCGGGTCGGGATCGGCGTCCCGCTGCGGTAGTCGTAGAAGCCGCGCTGCGTCTTGCGGCCGAGCCAGCCCGCCTCGACATATTTCACGAGCAGGGGACAGGGCCGATACTTGGTATCCGCGAGACCCTCGTGCAGGACCTGCATGACGGAGAGCACCGTGTCGAGCCCGATGAAATCGGCGAGCGCGAGCGGGCCCATCGGATGGTTGGCGCCGAGCTTCATCGCCGTGTCGATCGCCTCGACCGACCCGACGCCCTCGTAGAGCGTATAGATCGCCTCGTTGATCATCGGCAGGAGAATGCGGTTGACGATGAAGGCCGGAAAATCCTCCGAGACCGTGAAGGTCTTGCCGAGCCTCGCGACGAGGGCCTTGGCCGCCTCGAAGGTGACGTTGTCGGTCACGATCCCGCGGATGAGCTCGACGAGCTGCATGCGGGGGACAGGATTCATGAAATGAATCCCGATGAACTTTTCCGGCCGGTCGGTGATCGAGGCGAGCCGCGTGATTGAGATCGACGAGGTATTCGTGGCGAGGATCGCGTCGGGCTTCAAGGACGGGCAGAGCTTGCCGAAGATCTTGCGCTTCAGCTCCTCGTTCTCGGTCGCGGCCTCGATGACGAGGTCGGCGTCCGCGAAGGCATCGTAGTCGAGGGCGGGCCTGATCCGGCTCGCGGCGGTCTTCGCGGCATCGGTCGCGAGCTGGCCGCGCTCGACCTGGCGCGCAAGGTGCGCCTCGATCGCCGCTATCGCCGCGGCGATCCGCTCCTCGGACACGTCGTTGAGAGCGACATCGAGCCCGGCGAGCGCGCAGACCTCGGCGATGCCGGAGCCCATCTGTCCCGCGCCGATCACTCCGACCTTGCTGATTTCAGCCATTTCCTTCGTCCATCATGGAAACCGTCGCCCGCCGCACAGCGAGCCTAGATCACGATGAATTTGGATCGAACCGATCCAAATTCATGAACGTGATCGATTTTAAAGACTTGGCGCGGGATGCGGGCAGAAAGCCGGTATCCACTTTTCCCCATCCCGCGCTAGAGCGGCTTCCGCTCCAGCTGAATCGGAAACCAGCTCTACATTCTTGCTTTATCGCGATTTCACGACGCGAAATGGTATCCACTTCGCTGGAAACTGCTCTAGCCTCCGACGGACCCTTTCGCCTTCGGCAGCTCGACGTTGCGAGACTCGTCGTATCGTCTCTACGTGCCTCGGGCGCCGGTTCGAGGGAAAATGCCCCGATCCGATCGTGACGCGGGAGCCGCCTTCTAGACCAGGTCGCGAAGCAATACCACAAGCGGTGTTCTCTCACCTTTGCCGCGCGAGCCGGTCCGTTCCCGGACGAAGCCCGGCGTCACACGGGTCGCTGCGCTAGCCGCGCAGCTTACCGAGCGCCGCATCGAGCTCCGGCAGGACCTTGAAGAGATCGTCGACGAGACCATAGTCCGCGACCTGGAAGATCGGCGCCTCCTCGTCCTTGTTGATGGCGACGATGACCTTCGAATCCTTCATGCCGGCGAGATGCTGGATCGCGCCCGAGATCCCCACCGCGATATAGAGCTCGGGGGCGACGATCTTGCCGGTCTGGCCGACCTGCCAGTCGTTGGGAGCGAAGCCGGCATCGACCGCGGCGCGCGAGGCGCCCATCGCCGCACCGAGCTTGTCGGCGACGGGCTCGATGAGCAGCTTGAAATTCTCCGCGCTCTGCATGCCGCGACCGCCCGAGACGATCACCTTCGCCGCGCCGAGCTCGGGACGTTCCGACCTCGTGAGCGCCTCGTCCTTGAAGCTCGAAAGCCCGGGCCCGGCCGGCACGCCGACGGTCTCGACCGGAGCAGCCCCTCCGCCGCCCGTCGCGGCGAAGGCCGCCGTGCGCACGGTGATCACCTTCTTCCGGTCGCGCGACTGAACCGTCTCGATCGCATTGCCGGCATAGATCGGCCGCTGGAACGTATCGGGCGCCAGGACCTCGATGATCTCCGAAATCTGCATCACGTCGAGGAGCGCCGCGACTCGCGGCATGACGTTCTTGCCGCTCGTCGTGGCCGGCGCGACGAGCGCCGAATAGGACCCTGCCAGGCCGACCACGAGATCGGCGAGCGGCTCGGCCAGCTGATGCGCGAGCGCCGGCGCATCTGCGGCGAGGACCTTCTCGACGCCCGCGAGCTTGCTCGCCGCCTCGGCCGCAGCGCCGATACCTTCGCCGGCGACGAGCACTTGGACCGGCTCGCCCAGAGCCTTGGCAGCAGTGAGGGCCTTCGCGGTGGCCTCCCGGAGCGCGCCGGCCTGGACTTCCGCGACGAGCAGGACGGCCATCAGAGCACCCCCGCCTCGTCCGCGAGCTTCCTCACGAGCTCCTCTGCGGAGGCGACCTTTGCGCCCGCCTTGCGTCGCGGCGGCTCGACGGTCTTCAGCACGGAAAGGCGCGGCGCCGGATCGACCCCGAGCTCTGCGGGTGTCCTCGTGGCAATCGTTTTCTTCTTGGCTTTCATGATATTGGGCAAGGTCGGATAGCGCGGCTCGTTGAGGCGCAGGTCGGTCGTCACGATCGCCGGCAATCTCAGCGTGACGGTCTGCAGCCCGCCGTCGACCTCGCGCGTCACGTCGACAGTCGCCTCGTCGAGCACGACCTTCGACGCGAAGGTCCCTTGGCCCCAGCCGAGCAAGGCGGCGAGCATTTGCCCGGTCTGGTTGCAGTCGTCGTCGATCGCCTGCTTGCCGAGAATGACGAGCCCCGGCTGCTCCGCCTCGACGATCGCCTTCAGGAGCTTGGCGACGGCGAGCGGCTCGACCGGCCCCTCGACCTCGACGTGGATCCCCTCGTCGGCGCCCATGGAGAGCGCGCTTCGGATCGTCTCGACCGCCTGGGCGGGCCCGATCGAGACCGCGACGACGGCGGAGGCCTTTCCGGCCTCGCGCAGGCGCAAGGCCTCCTCGACCGCGATCTCGTCGAAGGGGTTCATCGACATCTTGACGTTGGCGAGATCGACGCCCGATCCGTCCGGCTTCACCCGGATCTTGACGTTGTAATCGACCACCCGTTTCACGGGGACGAGAACTTTCATGCGATCGACCCTGGCAAGATCGGCCTCGGGCCGGCGGGCGCCCGAAGTGCCGGTCCGAGCCTTCGCCTGCGCGCGCCCGCCCATATGCCGAGCGCTCCGCCGCCGCTTCGCTCGCCGTTGTCCCGCACCCGGGGGCCGGCCCGGCCCCCTCGCCGGGTCTCGGCCGGTCCACGTAGCCCCGCGTCGGCGATCGGCAGGGTCACCTGTAGCTAATAGCGGCAAAAGCCCCTGTCAACAAAGGGGCCCGAGCCTCGATCGGGACAGCGGCGCCGAAACGGGTGCGCGGGTCGCCCTTGAAGGAATAGGCGCCCGCATGGGTCAGCCTACCCTCCGTATCGAGCCAGATCTCGCCGCCGATGTCCCGCCATCTCTGGCAGAAGCCGAAGTCCTCGCTG
The DNA here is from genome assembly GCA_024304885.1 of Beijerinckiaceae bacterium. GTDB lineage: Bacteria > Pseudomonadota > Alphaproteobacteria > Rhizobiales > Beijerinckiaceae > Methylocapsa. Next base: position 39,833 of record JALJOM010000001.1, on the reverse strand, counting down.
ACATAGGCCCCCGTGTCCTTGTCGATCAGGCAGTCGAACAGCGCGAAGGCCTCGCCTCCGGCGGCATTGGTATAGGCATGCGCGGCCTTGTAGCGGGTCTCCGGATAGGCCGCGATCATCCGTTCGATGACGGAGCGCTCGAGTAGCATGAAGCCGCCGCCGCAATAGATACCGGTGGCGAAGCGGCCGCGGCGGCGGAGCGCGCTGCCGGTGCAGAGTGCCCCGACGTAGTGGAACGGTGCGGTCTCGACGGTCTCCGTAGTGCCCGAGCGCGCAATCGCGGCAGGGCTCCAATCGATGACCTTCAACGGATAGATCCCGGCGACGAAATCCTCGCCCAACCGCAGCATTTCTCCGACCTGCTCGGCCTCGAAGCCGATGTCGGCATCGATGAACAGAAGATGCGTCGCCGCCGGCGTCGCCAGGAATTGGGCGACGAGCGTGTTGCGGCTTCGCGTGACGAGCGAATCGTGGCCGAGAAGCGCCATGGTCGCGTCGAAGCCCGCGGCCCCCGCATATTGGACGAGGCCGAGAATCGACTGCATGTAGAGCTGCGCGACGAGCCCGCCGTAGCAAGGCGTCGCAATGAACAGCATCGGCCGTGACGGGCGTTTCATCTGGCGTGTCTCCGGGAAACCAACGAAGCTCGAGGACGCTAGCTGCCCAACCCTGCCCGAAGCCTGCTCGCCGCTCGACCGCCGACGAGGGGGCTTACCCGTCGGACGAGGACGTGGCAGAATCGAGCGTATTCCAGCGAACCGGGCACCGGCTCGCGTCGTGACAATGCGACACCCTGAAGATCCGGAGCCGCCTTTCGATTCGATCGGAAAGGGCTCGAGCGGGACGACCGTCGCCCGATTGCCGGGCCGCGCACAGGAAAGGTCAGGACATGAAGCGGCGATCGCCACTCGTTCTTCTCGCGATGATCCTCCTCGCCGCGCCGGCGGCTCGCGCCGATCCGCTCGCGGAGGCGAGAGCCCTGCGCTGGCAGGAGCTGCGCCAGGCCTTGCTGGGGGACCGCAGCGTGGCCGCCGCCGAGCCGCGGGCGATCGTCCTCGACGTGCCGGAACGTGCCCTCGACGGCGCTCGCGTGCCGGTGACGATCGAGCTCGGCGACCCGAGCCGCACCAAGCGCCTCTACCTGATCGTGGACGAGAACCCCGTGCCGCTCGCGGCCCGGGTGGAATTCGGCCCGGCCGCCGATCCGACTCGCCTCGGCCTCGAGGTTCGCGTCGATCGCTACACCTATATCCATGCGGTCGAGGAAACCGACCAAGGCGCGCTTCGCGCGACCGAGCGCTTCGTCAAGGCAGCCGGCGGCTGCTCCGGGCCGCCGCCGGCGGAAGCCACGACGCGGATGGGACACATGAGCGTGAAGCTCGACAGCGCGCCGAACCCGGAGATCGAGCTCGCGATCGAGCACCCGAACTGCACGGGTATGCAGCTCGATCCCGTTACGCGCGGCTACGCGCCGGCGCGGTTCCTGCGCAGCCTCGAGGTCACTCACGACGGGGCACGCGTGCTGTCGCTCGAGACCGGCATCTCGCTTTCCGCCGATCCGAAGCTCTCGTTCCGGCTCGCCCGCCCGGCGCGGGGGGAGCTTCGGATCGTCGCGCGTGACAGCGACGAGACGGTCTTCGAGCAACCTTTCGATCTCGAACGGCTAGGGAGCTGAGCAATGGCCATGCACGGACCGTCGATGCGAGCGACCGGCATGGTGGTCGGCCTCCTGATGCTTTGCCTCTGCCCGGTTTCGGCCGAGGTCCCCGAGCCCGCGTCCTATTGGACCGGCCCGATGCACGGCGAGGTGCCGGCGACGCTCGCCGGGGCTCGGGTCGTCGACACGGGAGAGCTCGCCACGCTCCTGCAATCAGGAAATGTCGTCCTCGTCGATGCGGCGTCCTTCGAGAAACGGCCGGCGGGCCTTCCGCCCGACGTCTTGTGGAGCCCGCCTCCTCACCCCGTCATCGAAGGAAGCGTCTGGCTTCCGGGAGTCGGCGCCGGTGAGATCGACAAGGCCACGAACGCATTCTTCGAGAGCGAGCTCGCGAGGCTCACGGAGAATTCCCTGGACCGCGCGCTCGTGCTCTATTGCCATCCACAGTGCTGGGCGAGCTGGAACGCGGCGAGGCGGGCGATCGGCTACGGCTACCGGAACGTCTATTGGTATCCGGCCGGCATGGAAGGCTGGCGCGACGCCGGCAAGCCGCTCGTCGTCGCGCGGCCGCGCGGGCCGGGCCACGCCGGCCACTGATCGGAAACGGCTTTGCGCCGTCTCGGGCGTCGCCATGGAACATTCCACCACGATCCTGCGTTCCGCTGCAGGTCGCGCTTCGGGCCGGCAAAGGTCCCGGTCCGTTTGCAAGCTGCCGAGGCCGTCGAATTCGGAAGGATCAAGGACGAGATGAGACGAATTCGGGCCTCGATCGCCGTTCTGGCCGTCGCAGGAACTCTGCTCCTCGGTGCGCCGAGCCATGCCCAGGACTGGAGCAGCGGCTGGGCGCCCGTCTACGAGGACTACGCGCGCGGCTTCGGATCGAACCGCCCCTATTGGTGGAGCGATCTCGGTCCCTCGCCCTATTGGGGCGGAACGAGCTTCGACGAGGGCCTCGGCTGGCCCTACAACACCTGGTACGGCCCGGCCACCACCTACACCTATCGGGTCGCGCCAGCGACGCACCTCTATCCGCCGCCTCGGGGATCGGCCGTCGCGACCGCGAGAAGCGTCGCGGACGAGAGCCTCGGCATCCATTGCTCCACGCCGGTCGTGACCTGCGTGCTGAGGCAGGCATCCGTCATCGGCGGCGGATGCTCCTGCAAGAGCGCGGGAGGTCCCGCGCGCGGCACAGTCACGCCGTGACGGACGCTCGGCCCGGATCGGGTTTCGAAGGAGATCACGAGATGAGACGAATTGCGGGTGCGGTCGCCATCCTGGGACTGGGAACGGCGTTGCTCCTCGGCGCGACGAGCCATGCGTGGGCGGGGCAATACGGCGGACGTCCAACCTACAGGGTGATGGGGCTCGGCGGCTGGGCGACCTGGCCGAACTGGGCCGGGACGAGCTGGAACTGGGTCCAGGGCTGGCCCTATACCACCACCTATGACTGGCCCAATGACAACACCGATCATCCGCCGGCCTATGTCCGCGGCCTCAAGGTGACGCCCACCTGGATCGACGCCTACACTCCGCGTCCGGCACCTTTCTATATGGTTCCGCTCGCGGCTCCGGTTGTCACCGCACCGGTCGTGTCCGCGCGCAGCGTCGCGACCGGCGGCATCGGGATGCAGTGCTCGACCGCGATCACGACCTGTGCGCTACGTCGAGCGGCCTCCCTCGGTAGCACTTGCTCCTGCAAGGTCACGGGCGGTCCAGCGCGAGGTTCCGTCACGCCCTGACAAGAGTGCGGCCTGCAATGCGAGCCGACCACACGGAGCAGCGTCGCCCGAAGTCCTCCGGCGGGGCGAGCGACAGGATTGGCGAGGAGACGACAGGGTCGAGTCGCCTTTGGGCCTCGATCGTTAGGGTGGGTGTCGGCTCGGCTCTGTTGCTCGGCGCAACGAGCGACGCTCGGGCGGAGCCCGACGGGTGGGGCGGGACTTCGCCGGCTCCCGTTGGTTTCGGGCTCGGCTGGCGGACGACATCGCCGTCTCGGTGGGGCCATGGCGTACCTACGTCCGACCCGAGTGTAACGGGCTGGAATTGGCCGGTCTACACCTGCTTCGGTAGTGTCTCATTTTGAATTTTCGTCGCTGCGCTTTTTGTATGGGCCACGCTTCTTCGGCTCGTCTGCCGCATCCATGATCGCGAGGATATCTTCCCATGACCAGAGCCGATCGGTCAGGCCAGCCTCGATCGCAGGGGTGACGCGAAGTGTCTTGTGAGTGCGCATCCAGTTGTAATGCACGAAGTACAGCGCCAGCGCGTGCACATGGTTCTCGACCTTCTTCGAAAAGGCATTCGTAAGGCGCGTGAACCGCCGCATGGACATGCGCATGGTGAGGTTCTGCCGCTCGACGTAGCTCGTCGAAATGTGCTTCGGATCGGGCTTGCCTTCGATCCTGGTCTTTTTGATCCCGGTGCATTCCGCAGGGCTGTAACGGCCCTTCGCAGCCTCCGGCACCGCTCCGTAAAGCTTCACAAGCTGCGCATAGTCCACGTCGGCGCCGAAAGCGCCTTCGACCGCGTCGAGATAGGCTCTATGGCCGTCACTCGTGAGCTGAACCCGCGTTGCCAGCCTCGCGGCGACATCGTCCATGAATAGCTTCGCGCAAGCTCCGTGGCGATCGCCGACAAGGAACGAGACGATAAGCTTGGAGTCCGCATCCAAGGCCGTCCACGTCCAAACATCGCCAGCGGCTTCCGGCGCCGCCTTGGCGCCCGCAACGTTACGCTCCTTGGCATAGACGAAGGACCAAATTTCATCGACCTGCACGCGCTTCGCTTGGACCCCGCGCACGCGCTCGTCGTGGAAGGCGGCGCAAACCTCGCCGGCATCTTCCAAGAGCTTCGAAACCGTGTTGATCGACGCGCCCGTGATGCGTGAGATCGACCGCATGGACGACCCTTCGCAGAGCATGTTCAGGATTTGGATGCGCGATGCGAGAGGCAGCTTGTTCATAAGCTGCACTTTATGCTTGCTAAGCGATTTTAGCAAGCATAAAATTCATTAACAAAACAGATATTTCACATATTTTCGTGGGCTATGTCGCGATTGTCTCACACCTTCATGGATCCTAGCGAAAATTTTCCCATCCATTATCCCTTTGTAAGTGATAATCCTTGAATGTACAAGATTTATTATATCTGAAGATAAATATAGATTCATAAGACTGTATGCAACATAGCTGTCACGATCAATAAAATTGTGATCGCCACTACCTAATAGGCATGTTTTATCGCATCTCGGATGCGCACTGCAAATAGGAACTAGTAGATGATATCCGTTCTCGCAGACATCATTCAAAATCACGAAGAGGTGCCCTCTCTTCGGATCCCTGTCCGGGCCGGTGTTTGGGATATGCAAACAATACGATCTTAGAGGAACAAACACCATTATTCACCGCAAAGTATGCTCTCGGCTCTACGGATCCCTCTGATTTCCTCATCTATCTCATGGCAATCGGTAGCGCCAAGCGCTGCCATTACTTCACTATAAGTAATAGGTAGTCTGCCTCTCTCGACTTCCGTATATTCTGGGCAATTTGCGTGCGAATAATTACGAAGTTGAGACGCAGACATATGCCCAAGTTGATCCCAAATATCATTTAATATATCTTCTTCCGCTTGGCTAAATTCGTCAAGATCAGAAATGTCAAAAGACCTAATAGGAACAACTATGTTGCCGGTCCTGGCAATATATTCACCCCAAATAGGCTCAATTTCGGCTGATATGACGCCATTAATACCATTCAACGCACACGAGCATATAGGCCCATGAGGGAGAGAATAGAACTCATCAAAGAGCATGGGGAACCCATGTTCTCGCAACGAGCCTCGTTCAGCGAAATAGATTAATTTTATAAGCTTTAGTTTTTCTATTGATCCGCCTGCCTTTGCAGCAAAAAACGCGCACATTTGCGCGGCCTTCCTAGAACGGAAAGCAGCTACTGGAACCGTATATGATAAAACCATATTGTCCGGCGACATCATCCCCACCGCGCCGCCGCCGCCTTTTTGGCGATGGCAGAGCGCGCCTCCTGTGAGAGTTTTTCGGCACGCGCTTTCGATCCGGCTTTACCGGAGCGAACCTTCCCAGACGGCTCTTTCAGGGTCTCTTCGATTTCCCCGGTCGCTATGCGGCCAACCATGACCGCGCACCCGATCGAGTCGGCTGGCCTTTTCTGGCCCTGCGGTCCGCGCGGCATGATCCGGTCCTTAGTTGTCAAGCCCTCGACGTTAGGCGAATGTCGAGGATCGGAGATAAGCGCACGTTGACAAATCGCAACTTTTGATGCAGCGCGATTCTCCGCTACCCTATTTTTAGCACAAGCGAATCGAGACCGCTACGGCTCGTTATCAAGCAGAAAATTCAAACTGAGACACTACCCCTGCTTCAGCCCGATTGTGTGCACCTACCGGGCTCCCTCCTATTACTTCGCCTATCCTCCGCCTCCGGTCGTGACTGGGCGGAGCAGCGCTGGCGGGACCGTCGGCATGTCTTGCTCCACGAGCGAGACGACGTGCTCGCTGCGCGAAGCCTCTCCTGTCGGCGCCCCCTGCTTCTGTAAGGTCACCGGCCGCCGCGTGCGAGGCAGAGTCGTTGCTCGACAATGACCTCGTCTCGACGAGAGCCGACATTGTCGAGGAACTCGGCTTCGGATCATCCGGAGCGCTCGAGCTGTTTCCGCCGTCCACGGCTTGGCAAGAGCCGCGTGGAACATTCGATGGCATTCCGGAGTTCCGCAGCAGATTGTCCTGCGATCCCGACCCGGTCTCGAGCTTCCTTCGGGCGTGGCAGGCCGTCGGATTCGGAAGGAGATGGCGCAATGAGACGATTTTGGATCATGATCGCCACAATCGGGCTCGGCTCGGCCCTGCTCGTCGGCGGCGTGAGCGATGCATGGGCTTGGCGCGGCGGCGGCTGGCGTGGTGGAGGCTGGCACGGTGGAGGCTGGCACGGTGGAGGCTGGCGTGGTGGCTGGCACGGCGCCGGCTGGCGTGGTGGCTGGCACGGCGCCGGCTGGCGTGGCGGCTGGCACGGGGTCGGTTGGCGCGGCGGTTGGGGCTGGAACCGCGGTTGGGGCGGTTGGGGCTGGAACCGCGGTTGGGGCTGGCGCGGCGGCTGGTGGCCTGCCTATGCGGGACTCGGGCTCGGCTGGGCGGCGACCTCTCCCTACTGGGGGAGCGGCTGGGGTTGGGGCTACGGCTGGCCCTCCTCTTCCTACTACTCTTATAGCTGGCCCTATGACAGCTACTATGGCGCTTACGGCACCTACCAGCCGCGCCCCTACTACGCCTACACGCAGACTGCGCCGCTCGTGACCGGACGCAGCGTCGCCACGGGGAGCATCGGCATGCATTGCGCGACGTCCGTCAAGACATGCTTGCTGCGCAACGCGTCCTATATCGGAGGCGGATGCTCCTGCAAGGTCTCCGGCGGTCGCGCGCGCGGAACCGTCACGCCGTGACACGGCCGTTGGCCGTATCGGAAACCAACGACATCACGAAGCGTGGCCCGGACGAGCCCGGGCCACGATGCCGGTTCGGCACCAACTCTACTTTTTTGATTTTATCGCAAGTTCGCGACGCGAACCGGTGCCCGGTTCCCTGGAAATTGCTCTAAGCCCGGCTCAAACCCGATAATACTCTCGATACCAAGCCACGAAAGCCGCAACGCCGTCGGCGAGCGGGGTCGTCGGCTTGAAGCCGGTCAGGGCGGAAAGCAAACTGGTATCGGCGTACGTGACGGGCACGTCGCCCGGCTGCATTTCCATGAAGTTGCATTTCGCCACGCGGCCGGTCGAGGCCTCCAGGGTCTTCACGAACTCCATGAGCTCGACCGGTCGCTCGGCGCCGATGTTGACGACGCGCCAAGGTGCGACCGGCGACAGGCTGTCGATGTCGGGCAGGCCGCTTCCGTCCGCCCCGGGCCGCGGCGGTGCCTTCCCCGCAAGCAGGACGATGGCTTCCGCGAGATCGCCGACGAAGGTGAAGTCGCGGCGCATCTTCCCGTAATTGTAGATGTCGATCGGTCGGCCGTCGAACAGGGCCGCGGCGAACTTGATCGGGGCCATGTCCGGCCGGCTCCACGGCCCGTAGACCGTGAAGAAGCGCAGCATCGTGATCGGGATCCCGAACAGGTGGCTGTAGGCGTGGGCCATCTCCTCGGTCGACTTCTTGGTGGCTGCATAGAGCGTCAGCGGATGGTCGGCGCGATCGATCTCGCGAAACGGGATCTTCGCGTTCGCGCCATAGACCGAGGATGTCGACGCCAGAAGCGCGTGGCGCGGCGGCAAGGCCCGCATCAGCTCGAGCAGGTTATAGGTCCCGGTGATATTGGCGTCGATGTAGCTCTTCGGATTTTCGAGGCTGTAGCGAACCCCGGCTTGCGCCGCGAAATGGAAAACCTCGTCGAAGCCTTTTCCGTACAGGCTCGCGAGCGTCTCGGCGTCCTCGAGCAGGACATCGTGCCCGGCATAGCCCGAGTATTCCGCGAGGATCTCGTGCCGCCGAAGCTTGAGGGCTCGGTCGTAATAGGGCGTGAAGCCGTCGAGCCCCGTGACCTCGTGGCCCTGCTCGAGCAGGCGGCGCGCGACATGGAAGCCGATGAAGCCGGCGCTGCCGGTCACGAGGATGCGCATTTGGATCGCGGGCTTGGATCGATGACAATGACGAATTGACGACCGGGGGGAAGTCCAATAAACCGACGAGTGATGCAAAGCTACCCGTATCTGATGCGGCGAGACGTTTCGAAAGCTGCGGCCGGCGCGGGCATGCTCGGCGCGGAGACGGTGAGGCGGGCGCGGGACGAGGCTCGGCACCGAGCCGAGAACCGAAGGCGCGTCCTCGCAGTATTCCTTCCCGTGAACCGACCTGGAACATTTTCCCGCCAGGCGGGCACTGGTTCGCATGTCGATCTCATCGCTTGCGATCTATCGCAACAGCGAACTCGCAATGTTTCGAAAGATCGACACCGATGCGAAAATGCGACAAGGCAAGAAGCTAGAGCTGCTTTCCGATTCCGACGGAACGGAAGGCGCTCTTGCCCGGCCTGACGAAACGGCCAGAAGCAATCGGCGCTGCTCCGTGCTGCACGGGGCATGGCTCGGGGCAACCAAGCAGGGAACGTTCGGCATGGAGTACCGCCGCTACTTCGACGATGCGATCTCCAGGCTGAAGAACGAGCGTCGGTACCGAATCTTCGCGGATCTCGAACGCGACACGGCGGCCTTTCCGCAGGCCCTCTGGCGACGCGACGAGGCGCTCCCGCGGGACGTCGTCATCTGGTGCTCCAACGATTATCTCTGCATGGGCCGTCATCCGGAGGTCGTCGCAGCGATGACCGGCGCGGCGACGCGCCACGGGGTCGGCGCCGGCGGCACCCGCAACATTTCCGGGACCAATCACCTGCTCGTCGAGCTCGAAGCCGAGCTCGCCGACCTGCACGGCAAGGACGCGGCGCTCGTCTTCACCTCTGGCTGGATCTCCAATTTCGCCACGATTTCGACGATCGGCGATCTTCTGCCGAATTGCCTCATCCTCTCCGACGAGCTCAATCACAACTCGATGATCGAGGGGGTCAAGAGGTCCAAGGCCGAGCGGAAAGTCTTCCGCCACAATGATCTCGCCCATCTCGAAGAGCTCCTCGCCGAGGCCGGGACGGAGCGGGCCAAGCTGATCGTCTTCGAGAGCCTCTATTCCATGGACGGCGACATCGCGCCGATCGCCGGCATCGCCGACCTCGCCCGCCGCTATTCCGCGATGACCTATATGGACGAGGTCCATGCGGTCGGCCTCTACGGCCCTCACGGGGGCGGGATCGCCGAGCGCGACGGGGTGATGCATCGGATCGACGTCATCGAGGGCACCCTCGCCAAGGGCTTCGGCACGCTCGGCGGCTATATCGCCGCCGACGGCTCGATCGTCGATGCCGTGCGCTCCTATGCGCCGGCCTTCATCTTCACGACCGCCCTGCCCCCGCCGGTCGCCGCGGCGGCGCGCCGCGCCGTGCGGCTCCTGAAAGACCCCGAGGGCGCGGAGATCCGGGCGCGCCACCAGCGCCAGGCGCTCCTCACCAAGCATGCGCTGAGCGCGGCGGGCCTCCCGGTCATGGCGAACCCCTCGCACATCGTCCCGGTTCTCGTCGGTGACGCCGAGCTCTGCAAGCGGGCGAGCGACATGCTGCTCGAGCGCCATTCGATCTATATCCAGCCGATCAACTATCCGACGGTCGCCAAGGGCACGGAGCGGCTGCGCATCACTCCTGGACCGCTCCACAGCGATGTCCATGTCGTCGAGCTGGTCGAGGCCATGGTCGATGTCTGGGAAACGCTGAAGCTGCCCTTCGTCGCACAGCCGAACGTCGTCGCGTTCAAGCGCGAGACGGACGACGGCCGCTGCACCTTGCCGGAGTTCAAGCGCGCCGCGGAGTAGCCTTCACACAGGCTGCTGAGGCTAGGTGTTCAATCCCGGATCTCGATGGTGCATTCTTGTCCCAGGATCGGAAGGATGCGCTATGCGACAAAACAAGGAAATAAAGCGGATTTCCGAGTCCACTGGATCGGAAACCGCTCTAGCGCGGGACGAGGAAAAGCGGACACTGGCTTTCCGCCCGTATCCCGCTCTAATCTTGTGGAATCGATCACGTTTCATGACCTTGGATCGATTCGATCCAAAGTCATCGTGATCTAGCGCCCTACGACCGGTCTCGGCTCGCGAGGAGGCGCTTCTCGATCAGCCAGCGGGCACCGCGATCCCAGGAATAGTCCGCGCCGAGCCGAAGCTCGGTCCGCGCGCTCGCAACAGGGTCGCCGGTCCGGGCGTCGCGGATTTGATAGCGGATCCAATATTCGGTTCGGCTGACCCGGTGCACGATTCCGACGAGGGATTGATCGGCGCCGAGCTTTCCGGCGATCGCGGCCTCGCAGCCGTCGCACTTGCGCAGCGCGTGCTCTTTCGCGGCCCCGGCATCGACGCTCGCGGTCTCGACGAGGGTATAACGTCCCGACTGCGCCACGAGCCGGCGCGCTTCGCTCGTGGCCTGCGCGAGGTAGCCGGAATCCCGCGCGCTATCGCCGAGCCCGGCTCCGGCGCTGAAATCCTCGAGCTCGAAATCGAAGACCGCGAGCTTGATCGGCGGGGCTGGTTCCGCTCCTGCCACCCCGGCGAGGCTCGCGAGGGCGCCGAGCATAAGGGCGCACGCGAGACTCGACGGCACACGGCTCTGGTGAGTACGACACAATGGTTTCATCGGCGCTGGCTCCGTCAGATCCACGGGCGGGAGCATAGCAAGCGGAAGGCAGGTGGGCTACACCGGCTTCCGCCCCGCTCGCATCTCCTCGTACCCGTGACGAACCGAGCGCCGCCGTCGATCGCGGGTCATGGCCGGACAAAAAGCTCGCCTCGCCGAAAGGCGAAGCGTTAAGCTCGTGACCCCGAGGTCGGGCTCGAGAGGATCGCATGGCTCGTTCACGCGCTCGGCCCGAGCTGCTGCTTCCAGAAGGACACCAAGGTCCGCCGATGAACGAACCCCTCTGCCGCCTGTGCGGGTCGCGCCTCGAGCACGACTTCGTCGATCTCGGCCCGACGCCTCTCGCCAACAGCTATCTTACGGCGGCAGAGATCGCGCAAGGCGCGGACCGAGCCTATCCGCTCCATGCCCGCGTATGCTCGACCTGCTTCCTGGTCCAGGTCGAGGCGCCCGTCGAACCGGAGGCGATCTTCTCGGACTACGCCTATTTCTCGTCCTATTCCGATTCCTGGGTCGAGCATGCGCGCCGCTACGCACTCGCGATGATCGCGCGCTTCGGTCTCGGCGCGAGTTCGCTCGTGGTCGAGGTCGCCTCGAACGACGGCTATCTGCTGAAGCATTTCGTCGCCGCCGGCGTGCCGGTTCTCGGGATCGAGCCCGCGGCCAATGTCGCGGAAGCCGCCCAGGCGAAGAACGTGCCGACGGAGGTCGCCTTCTTCGGCGTCGAGACCGCGAAGCGGCTGGCTGCGCAGGGCGTCGCGGCCGACCTGACGGCCGCCAACAACGTGCTCGCGCATGTGCCGGACATCGCCGACTTCATCGGAGGATTCCCTCTGATCCTGAAGGCGCAAGGCGTGTCCACCTTCGAGTTCCCCCACATCCTCAACCTGATCCGGGAAACGCAGTTCGACACGATCTACCACGAGCATTATTCCTATCTCTCGCTCGTCGTGGTCGAGCGTGTTCTCGCCGAGGCCGGCCTTCGCGCCTTCGACGTCGAGGAGATCGACACCCACGGCGGCTCGCTCCGGCTCTTCGTCTGCCACGCCGCGGCGGCACATAAAGAGACCGAGCGGCTTTGCGCCTTGCGTGCGAAGGAGCGCGAGTGGCACCTCGATTCGCTCGAGGGCTATGCCGGCTATGCGAGCAAGGTGAAGGAGGTGCGGCGCGACTTCCTCGATTTCCTCTCGAGAGCCAAGGCCGAGGGCAAGACGGTCGCGGCCTATGGCGCGGCGGCGAAAGGCAATACCTTCCTCAATGTCTGCGGCGTGACGGCCGCCGACATCACCTGCGTGCTCGATCGCAGCGCCGCGAAGCAGGGCAAGCTCCTACCGGGAAGCCATATCCCGATCCTGCCTCCCGAAGCTCTGGAGGGGAAGCGGCCGGACTATCTCGTCATATTGCCGTGGAACCTGCGCGAGGAGATCATGCAGCAGATGGCCGTCCTGCGCAGCTGGGGGGGCAGATTCGTGACGGCCGTGCCGCACGTGCGCATCTACGAATGATCTTCCGCGAAACCGAGATCCCCGGGGTCGTCGAGATCGAGGCCGAGCCGCGCCGGGACACGCGCGGGTTCTTCGCCCGGCTCTATTGTCCGGAGGAGCTCGCCGCCGCGGGACTCCAATTCGTCTCGACCCAGATCAACCTGTCGCGCAACGACGCCGCCTTCACGTTGCGAGGCATGCATTGGCAGGACCCGCCCTATGCGGAAGCCAAGATCGTGCGGGTGGTCGCAGGCGCGGTGCACGACGTCGTGATCGATGTGCGGCCCGAGAGCCCGACCTTTCGCGGTTGGATCGCGCGCAGGCTCGATGCCGAGCGCGCCAACGCGCTCTTCATCCCGGAAGGCTGCGCCCACGGCTTTCTCACGCTGGAGCCGCGCGCCGACGTCCTCTACCAGATGAGCCGCGCCTATGTTCCGGGTCATGCCCGCGGGTTGCGCTACGACGATCCCGAGATCGGGATCGTCTGGCCGGCCGACCCGAAGGTGATCGCCGACGCCGACCTCGCCTGGCCCTGCCCATGGAGTCCGTCCCCCGGCTTGCCTCGGGGCTCCGATGGCTGATAACGAGACGATCCGATCGGTCGCGATCCTCGTCCTTCTACGAGCGCCCGTTTTCTGCGCGAGATCGAATGATCGTCTCCCCTGAACGAATCCCCGTGGCCGGCCCATCGATCACGGATCGCGAGCCGGAGCTCGCCGCCGAAGCCGCGCGCACGGCCTGGTATCAGGACCATTACGTGTTCAACGCACGTTTCGAGCGCATGCTCGCCGACTACATCGGCGTCGCGCATGCGGTCAGCGTGCCGCATTGCACGGCGGCGCTGCATCTCGCCCTGGCGGCTCTCGGCATAGGTCCGGGTGACGAGGTGATCGTCCCGAACGTGACCTGGATCGCGTCCGTCGCGCCGGTCGTCTATGTGGGCGCGGAGCCTGTCCTCGTCGATATCCTGCCGGACACCTGGTGCATCGATCCCGACGCGGTCGAGGCTGCGATCGGTCCGAGAACCAAGGCCATCATCGGGGTCGATCTCTACGGCTCGATGTGCGACTGGGATCGATTGCAGAAGATCGCCGACCGCTACGGCCTGCATCTCGTCGAGGACGCGGCCGAAGCCCTCGGCTCGTCCACCCGCGGACGCAAGGCCGGCGCCTTCGGACGCGTATCGGCCTTCAGCTTCCACGGCAGCAAGACGATCGCCACCGGCGAAGGCGGCATGCTCGCCACGGGCGATTCGAGCCTGTTCGATCGCGTCTTGTTCCTGCGCGACCACGGTCGCCAGCCGAAGGACCGATTTTTCCAGAACAGCGAGATCGCCTTCAAGTATCGGATGAGCGCCGTGCAGGCCGCGCTCGGCGTCGCGCAAATGGAGCGGATCGATGCCTTGATCGCCCACAAGCGCGCGATTTTCGATTGGTACAAGAGCCGGCTTTCCGGCTTGCGGAACGTCTCGCTGAACGCCGAGCCGGCCGGCGTCCTCAACAGCTATTGGATGGTGACGGTCGTTCCCGATCCTTCGCTCGGGCTCGACAAGCTCGCGCTGATGGCGGAGCTCGACAAGCGCAACATCGACTCGCGTCCCTTCTTCTCGCGCCTGTCGGATCTGCCGGCCTTCGCCGATCGACCGACGGCAACGCGGTTCACGACGCCGCACGAGCGCGGCGCACCGATTTCCCGATGCGGGGTCAACCTCCCGTCGGGATACAATATGACCGAGGAAAAGGTGGACATCGTCGCGTCGGCGCTCGTCGAGATCCTCGGCGAGCGCGCGCCCGTGGGTTGATCCCAGTCATCTACTCCGAGTCTGAACCCTTAAGCTCGGGCTCGTATAAGCTTGATCGGGCTGAAATCGCCCGTTGCCGGAAGAGAAGCGGCAATAGCGTAAATGGGATGCTCATAACCCGGTTCGATGCCTTCCTTCCTGCATAGGGCGGAATACACCACTCTCGTAACGAGGTAGTACGTACTGCTGAAATTCAGAAGCTCTACCTCGCTGAATATCTTCTTCGAGCGGTCCATGAATTCAGTCTCGTCGAAATAAAGATTGTGCCAGCGCACCGGGATTTCCTCCAAAGCGAGGGACTGCCGAAGCGAGTTCAAATTTGCCTGGCCGCCGATGAAGTTTTCCGTGCCGATGAAATATCCGCCGGGCGTCAGGCAGTCGCGTATCTGATTCAATGCCTCGTATTGCTCCTCCTTGTCGCGCAAATTGATGAGGCAACGATTGGTCGAGATTACATCGAAGGCTGAAGCTGGAAACCGATCTCTCAAATGTCTGACGTCACCCGTCGAAAATGTGATCCGGTCCGATCCGGACTTGGACCTGGCCAAGTCGATCATCTCTGCGCTGAAATCGATCGCCTCGAGCCGTGCATTTGGGAAATTGCTCGCGATCACGGACGTGGTGCTCCCATCCCCGCATCCGATATCCAAAATGCGGGGCTCGGGCGGCAGTCCTATCGAGCAGAGTTGGGACATCAGCGCAGCGGCTTCCAACCGCCGCAGATACACGTCGTTCGTAGTTGCCGCCTGCGGCTGATCCTTTGCCCGCTGATCCCAGTAATCCTTGACCTCGTCCAACTCGTGCTGCTCCTTCGTTAGCGAGTATCGATCGCTTGGAGCGGGATGAGGAAAAGCGTACAGCGGCTTTCCGCCCGCATCCCGCTCTAAGCTTTTGGAATCGATCACGTTTCATGACTTTGGATCGATTCGATCCGAAGTCATCGTGATTTAGCCCCGCCTGCGAAGATATCCGCTCGGAGAACTGCCCATAATGAGCTTACCGTTCATTTCCTCGTCCAGCTCGAAATCATTGCATTCGGTCATGAATGCTTCGAGGGCCGCCAAAGGCTCGTCGCCCTTGTACCAGACCTTGGAACGCGCCGTCGGGGTCTGCTCGCGGTTCAGGAACCCGAGGATCGTATCCGCGACGACGAGATATTGTCCCGGAGTGACGAGCGGAGCATAGGCGCGCAACTCGGCGAGCACATGATCCCGTGAATGATCGGAATCGAGGACCACCATGACCCTGGAGCCGGCGGGAATTTCAGAACGAACCTTCTCCAGCGTTTCCGGCGCCACAGACGATCCCTCTATCAAGCGGATCCGTTTCGCCATGGGATGGGTCTCGATCGTGTCCCGGTTGGCGGCCCGGATATCGATATCGACGCCAATGACCTTTCCGTTCCCCAGCAATTCGAGCAACGAAGCGAAGAACACGACCGAGCCGCCTCGCGCGATCCCGGTTTCGACGACGATGTCCGGCTTGCTGCGCCAGACCGCTTCCTGCAGGGCGACGATGTCGGCCGGCATCTGGATGATCGGCACACCGAGCCACGTCCAAAGGTAGGAATATTTGTACTTGTCCGCCTCGACGATCAGGTCGGTGGATTTCTCGAAAAGAGCACGATCCGCTCCCATGCGAATTGCGAATGCCTTGCTCTCCGCCTGGAACTGCGCGCGATCGTCAGGATGCGACATGTTGGGTTCTCGCCTGTAAGCTTGTGGTGACGGCCAATCGGCTCTACTGATGTTCGAGGATGTTACCGACCCGAGAGACCGAAAGACATCAGCGACAGCGTGCGCGATCGCCCTGCGCTTCGAGATTGCGTGACCGGGCGGCAAATTCGGGCCACAGCCTGGCATCGTCGACGACGATCAGCTCGAAATTGTCGCGCGACTGGGCGAGCACGGATCGGATCGAGGCGCCGAGCACGTCGTGCCGCTCGCGTGTCGGAATGACGAATGAATAAGGCACTCGAAACAAACCTTTCTTGCGCCTCGATCACGACGCAAGCCCTCGCCGAGCCTGCAGCGCCCGCAAGCAATAGAGTGCCCGCCACCGCCGGCGCAAGGCCCTGCCCCCCGAGGTGGACGGCGAAGGCCTGCGCGGTCCCCGCTTCCGCGCGTCTCGACGAGCGTCTATAAGACCGAGCCTTCACTCGACATTCGCCGGCCGGCCGCCGGCACATCCCCTGCCCGACCCTGACCATGCCCGATCTCCTGCTCGAATTGCTCTCGGAGGAAATTCCCGCCCGCATGCAGGAGCAGGCGGCCGAGGAGCTGAAGCGCCTCGTCACGACGGCGCTCGAGGAGAAGGGCCTCGCCTTCGAGGGCGCGGCCGCCTTCGCGACGCCGCGACGCCTGGCCTTGCACATCGCCGGCCTGCCCCAGCGCCAGCCCGACTCCCGCGAGGAGAAGCGCGGGCCGCGCGTCGGATCGCCCGAGGCCGCCGTGCAGGGCTTTCTCAAGAGCGCCGGCCTCGCCTCGCTCGCCGAGGCCAAGATCGAGCGAACGAAGAAAGGCGAGTTCTATCTCGCGATCCTCGAACGCTCGGGCCTGCCTACGCTGGACGTCCTCGCCGAGGTCCTGCCGCGCATCGTCAAGAGCTTTCCCTGGCAGAAATCGATGCGCTGGGGCGCGGCCTCCGCGCGCAGCGACAGCCTGCGCTGGGTGCGCCCGCTCCATTCGATCCTGGCGACCTTCGGCCCCGAGACGGAGGAGCCCGAGATCGTGCCCTTCTGCGTCGACGGCGTGGCCTCGGGAAACCTCACCCACGGCCACAGGTTCATGGCGCCCGCGCCGATCAAGGTGCGCCGCTTCGACGATTATGCCCCTGCCCTCGATCGCGCCAAGGTCGTCCTCGACCCGGCGCGCCGTCGCGACATCATCCTCTACGACGCACGCACCCTCGCCCATGCGCAAGGGCTCGAGCTGGTCGAGGACGAGGCCCTTCTCCACGAGGTCGCGGGCCTCGTCGAATGGCCGGTCGTGCTGATGGGTGCCTTCGACGAGTCCTTCCTCGCGCTTCCGCCCGAGGTCATCCGCACGACGATCCGCGTCAACCAGAAATGCTTCGTCCTCCGCGATGCCGCGTCCGGCGCGCTCGCGGCGAAATTCATCGCGGTCGCCAATATCGAGGCCCGCGACGGCGGCACGGCGATCGCGGCCGGCAATGGGCGGGTGGTGAAGGCGCGGCTCACCGATGCGCGCTTCTTCTACGAGACCGACCTCGCCGTGCGGCTCGAGGACCGGCTCGGCAAGCTCGACAGCATCGTGTTTCACGAGAAGCTCGCCACCCAGGGCGATCGCGTCGCCCGGCTCGTCCTCCTCGCCGAATATCTCGCGCCTTGCGTCGGGGCCGATCCCGCGCTCGCGGCGCGTGCGGCACGGCTCGCCAAGGCGGATCTGACCTCGGAGATGGTCGGCGAGTTCCCGGAGCTGCAAGGCCTCATGGGCCGATATTACGCTCGCGCGCAAGGCGAGGACTTGGCGGTCGCCGCCGCGATCGAGGATCACTACAGGCCTCAGGGCCCGACCGATCGCGTTCCCTGCGAGCCCGTCGCCGTCGCGGTCGCGCTCGCCGACAAGATCGATATGCTCACGGGCTTCTTTGCGGCGGACGAGACCCCGAGCGGCAGCAAGGATCCTTTCGCGCTTCGCCGTGCCGCGCTCGGCGTCATCGCGATCGTGCTCGAGAACGCGCTGCGGCTGCCCCTCTTGGACGTGCTCGGCCGCGCCTTCGCCTGTCATGTCGCGACGAGCGAGGCCGTTCCGACCTTCACCCTGAAACGCATGATCGAGGACGACACGGCCGACGGCGCCGAGGTCGCGGCCCTCGTCACGGGTGGCCTCTGGGCCTGGGAATTTTCCTCCGAGCCCGGCAAGAGCGCTCAGGGTGCCGCGCGCCGCTTCCTCGACACGCGGTTCTCCGGCGAGGCGGAGCCCCGGGCCGCGGACGGCGCGGCGCTCGAGACCCTGCGCACGATTCTCGAGCCCTATGAGCGGCTGCACGAGCATTGGGTCGCGCGCAAGGGCGCGAGCGAGGCCTCCGCCGCGGCCGATCTCGAAGCGGCCTTCGTGCGCGAGCGCGACGCCTTCCTCGCCGAGCGAAGGCCCCTGCTCGATGGCCTCCTCGCTTTCTTCGCCGATCGCCTGAAGGTCTATCTGCGCGAAAAAGGCGCGCGCCACGACCTCATCGATGCGGTCTATGCCCTCGGCGGGCAGGACGATCTGCGGCTCGTCGTGCGCCGCGTCGAGGCGCTCGGCCGCTTCCTCGATACGGAGGAGGGCGCGAACCTGCTCACCGGCTATCGCCGCGCCGCCAATATTCTCCGCGCCGAGGAGAAGAAGCACGGTTCGGACGCGGCAGCCTCCTACGAGGCGGCCTTCGACGACCGCGCCCTCGTCCTGCCCGAGGAGAAGGCGCTCGCCGCGGCCCTCGACCATGCCGCGGCCGAAGCTTCGCGCGGCGTGGCGCGGGAGGATTTCGAGGCCGCCATGCGCGCGCTCGCAGGGCTCCGCGCGCCGGTCGATGCCTTCTTCGATCGTGTGACGGTCAATGCGCCTGAGGCGGATCTCAGGCTCAATCGGCTGAGGCTTCTCGGCGCCTTGCGCCGCGCGGTGCACGCGGTCGCGGATTTTTCCAGGATCGCCGGGTGAACCTCGGTGTCGCGGACGTGACGGCTTCGCCTCAAATGGTCTCGAATCGTCGCTTTCGCGGCCGGGAGAGGCGAAACAGCATCACCGCGATCGCGGCCAGCACGAGGACGGCCGGCAACCGAAGCGGCGCGAGAAAAACGAAATCCCACAGAAGCCCAGGAACGTAAGGCTTCAGAGCGGCTTCGAGCACATCGGGCTGCGGCGCCGGCAGGAGCGCGGCCGTCCGCTCGAACGGCGTCAGGACGAGCGTCTCGCGCTCCACGGACCTCGTCGTGTCGACCACGCCGACCGCGAAGGCCGCGGCGAGCAGAAAATAGGCGAGCGCGCGGAGCACGAGCCGGATCACGAGCGCCCCGTCGGGTTCGAGCACGTCTCGGACCGCCCGGAGCCGCTCCGGCGCCCGTCGTGCGCCGGGCCGCGGGCCGCAGATTTCATCGATCCGACCGGAAAACGAGCGCGGCTTCCGATCCGGCGGAATCGGAAACCCGCTCTACTTTCTTGTTTTGTCGCAATTTCGCGACGCGAACCGGTGTCCGCTTCGCTGGAAATTGCTCGAGCGGTCGCATTGCGTTCGCTCGGGTGCACCCTTATATTCGCGCGAAATCCCGCCATGGCTATCGATTGGAGCTCGGCTCCGGCGCCCGTACCGGCGCGCGAGCAACGAGCCGCCGCCCGGAGGACTTTCTCGAGGGCATTGGAGACGAACGAGATGAGCAACGCACCCTTGATGCCGAAGGCCACCGCCGTCTGGCTTGTCGAGAATACCTCGCTCACCTTCGATCAGATCGCCGAGTTCTGCAAGCTGCATCCGCTCGAGGTCAAGGGCATCGCCGACGGCGAGGTCGCGGCCGGGATCAAGGGCCATGACCCGATCACGTCGGGCCAGCTGACCCGCGAGGAGATCGCCGCCTCGGAGCGGAATCCCGAGCGGCCGCTCACGCTCGCTGTCTCCAAGGTGCGGCTGCCGCCGCCGCCGCGCAAGCGGGGCGCGCGCTATACGCCGCTGTCGCGCCGGCAGGATCGGCCGAACGCCATTCTCTGGCTCGTCCGCAACCATCCCGAGCTGAAGGACGCCCAGATCATGCGGCTCGCAGGAACCACCAAGACGACGCTGCAGGCGATCCGCAACAGGACCCATTGGAACACCGCGGCGCTCACGCCGATCGATCCGGTCACGCTCGGCCTCTGTTCGCAAATGGACCTCGATTTCGAGGTCAATCGCGCCGCCAAGGATCGACCTGCGCACGTCGAGGAGCACGGGCAGACCCTGCTTCCCGCCGAGGTCACGACAGCCGATCGGCACGAGGACACGATCACCCACGCCGACGTCTTCGGATTCCCGACGCACGAGGAGGAGTCCGAGGAGCAGCCCGATTTCGACGTCGATTCGGTCTTCGCGAAGCTGCGGGATCTCAAGGTCAAGGATTGAGCTTCGATCCCCCCGCCGATCGTCGCCGCGACACGCGGAGGCGGTCAGCGCGGCTCCAGCTCGCGAGGCTAGGGTGGCTTCCGATCCAGCGGCATCGGAAACCAACTCTACATATTTGTTTTGTCTCAATTTCGCGACGCGAACCGGTGCCCACTTCGCTGGAACTTGCTCGGGGTACGGCGAACTCGCTTTCGACGCAGGGCGACGGCAAGCATTCTATCGTCTGCAGCGGCGGGATTTTCATACCTTCGGACTATAGCCGAGCGAGGGTCGGGCTTCGTGCGCGCGAATCGCAGGCGGAGCGCAGCACGGGAAAAGCGATGAGCCTCGAATTTGTCTCGAAGTGTGCAATGTCGGCACTCGTCGCTTTCGGGACGAGCATCGGATCGGCGCGGGCGGCGGACCTTCGAGCCGGTCCACCGCAAGTCATAGAAGGTGAGGGTCCCGAGGTCGTCGCGGGCTACGGTCTCGATCCGAGGTGCCGGATCATTCCGAGCCCCCAGATGACCCTCGTCGGCGATGTCTACAGCTTTCGCCCGATCGCCGTCTGCCAGTCGCGTGGGCTCTATGCCGATTCGGCGACGATCCCCACCTATTGGTTCCCCTTCCAGCTCCCACAATAGCATGTTTGGGTCAAGAAAACCTTTACGGGATCGATTAGCTTGATCCTGCGAGGTCCGATGCCTTCGCGACTTCCGGTCAGCGGTCCTTGCGCATCGAGCAGACGAGTGGTGTGCGCCGGGGCCTCGCCCGGGCCGGCCGTCCCCAATCCCCCCGGGGGACGGCCGGCTTTTTGTTCCGAGCCTTTGCCCAAAGCAATTTGCCTGACGGGACAGAGCTGCTCTCCGATCCAATCGGATCGAAGGGCAGCTCTGCTTCCTCGCATTTTCGCGTTTTCCCGACGCGCGCCGAGGGCCGGTTCGCTGGAAAACGCTCGAGTGACCCACGAGAGGTTCACGAGGCCAGATCACGATGTCCTTGGATCGGTTCGATCCGAAGTCATGACACGTGATCCATTCCAAAAGTTTAGAGCGGGATAGGCAGATAAATTTACGCAATCTGCGTAAACGCGACTGCGCCGGAAAACCGCGGTACGCTTTTCCTCGTCCCGCTCGAGAGCAATTTCCAGCGAAACGGACACCGGTTCGCGTCGCGAAATTGCGACAAAACAAGAATGTAGAGCCGGTTTCCGATTCAACCGGATCGGAAACCGCTTTAAAAGCGTCGAGACGACGGGTCAGCGAAGCCTCGTGGCGGCGACCCAATGTCTCGTCCGGGCCTCCGGGTCGGCGTTGCGCAGGATGTCGGTGACGACGGCGGCGCTGTCGGCGCCGGCAGCCAGGACCGCCTGCACACGTTCCAAGGTGACCCCTCCGATCCCGACGAGGGGAAGGGTGCCGATCCTGCGCTTCCAGTCGCCGAGGCGGTCGAGGCCCTGCGGCGCGAAGGGCATCGCCTTCAAGAGCGTCGGATAGATCGGCCCGAGCGCGACATAGTCCGGTCGCGCCGCGAGCGCCCGCTCGAGCTCGGCTTCGTCATGGGTCGAGATCCCGAGGCGGATGCCGGCGCGGCGAAGGGCGTCGAGGTCCGCCGACTCGAGGTCACCCTGGCCGAGATGCACGAAATCACAGCCCAGCTCGATGGCGAGGCGCCAGTAATCGTTCACGACGAGCCTTGCGCCGTGCCGGGCGCAGAGCGCCTGGGCGGCTGCGATCTCGCCCCGGATCACCTCCTCGGGCGTGTCCTTGATCCGGAGCTGCACGAGCCTGACGCCGCAGGGCAACAGTCGCTCGAGCCAAGCCGCGCTGTCGACGATCAGGTAGAAGCGGTCAAGCACGGGCGAGGTCGGTAAAGGCGCGTCCGATCACCGGGGTCGAAGGCTCGGCCATGTCGCGCGGCGCGATCGGATCGGCGCCAAAGCCGAGGTGCCCGGCCTCGACGGCGAGCGCGAAGGCGCGCGCCATGGCGACGGGATCGCCGGACTTGGCCACTGCCGTATTGATCAGGACGGCATCGAAGCCGAGCTCCATCGCGGCGGCCGCGTGCGACGGCGTGCCGATCCCGGCATCGACGACGAGCGGAACCTCCGGGAAATGCGCGCGCAAGGCGCGTAGAGCGAAAGGATTGTTGAGGCCGCGGCCCGACCCGATCGGCGCCCCCCACGGCATGAGGATCTCGCAGCCGGCCGCGAGGAGCCTTTCCGCGACGACGAGATCCTCCGTCATATAGGGGAAGACCTGGAACCCGTCGCGCGATAGGATCGCAGCGGCCTCGACCAGCCCGAACACGTCGGGCTGGAGCGTGTCCTCCTCGCCGATGACCTCGAGCTTGATCCACGACGTATCGAACACTTCCCGCGCCATTTCTGCGGTGGTCACGGCCTCCTTCACGGTACGGCAGCCGGCGGTGTTCGGCAACACGCGCACACCGAGCTCGCGGATCAGGGCCCAGAAATGCTCTCCCGAGCGGCCTTTGCCGGACTCGCGCCGGAGCGAGACGGTCACGATCTCGGTCCCGCCGGCACGAATCGCCTCGGCGAGGACGGCAGGCGAGGGATATTGCGCCGTTCCCATGAAGAGACGCGACCGGAGCTCTGCCCCGTAAACCTTCAATGGCCCTCTGGCCATGGTTCTGGCTCCTGCGATCAGCCGCCTTGGCGGGGCACGAGGATCTCGACCGCGTCGCCGTCCTTCAAGACGGTCCCACCCCGCTCGGCCTTGCGCACGAAGGCTTGGTTGAGCGCGGTCGCGACCGTCACGCCCTCATAGTCGAGCTCGCGCAAGAGGTCGGCGAGCGTCGTCGAGGTGATCTCGAGGGCCTTGCCGTTCACCTGGAGTTTCATCCATGACCTCCGGAAAAGTGGCCTTCTCCAATATCACCTTCACGACCCGTCGCGCGAGTGCCGGCGCGAGCAGGAAGCCGTGGCGGTACAATCCGTTCAGGCGGATCGTCCGATCCGCGCGGAGAATTTTCGGAAGGTTGTCGGGATAGGCCGGCCGCAGCCCGACGCCGGTCTCGACGATCTCCGCCTCGCCGAAGGCCGGATGCACGGCATAGGCCGCATTCAACAGCTCGACCGCGGAGCGCGCCGTGATCTTGGCCTCGCTCTCGGTCTCGATCGAGGTTGCGCCGACCATGAACCGGCCCTTCGCGCGCGGCACGATATAGATCGGATGGCGCGGATGGAGGAAGCGGATCGGCCGGCAAAGCTCGATCTCGCGCGTCTCGAGGACGACCATCTCGCCCCGGACGCCGCGGAGCGCCGGTAGGGCGTCGCGCCCGGCGAGCCCGCGACAATCGATCGTCCAATCGACCGTCCCGCGCGCGAGGCTCGCGTCCATGCAATAGCACGAGGTGACGTGCGGGATCGATGCGAGACGCGCGGCGAGTGTCGCGATGGCCACGCGAGGCTCGAGATGCGCTTCCTGCGGAAAATACAGGGCCTCCTCGAAGCGGCCGGAGAGATCGGGCTCGAGCTCGGCGATCCTCGCACTGTCGCAAGCCTCGAACCCGCTCGTGTGGCGGGCGAAGCGGTGAAGCTCCGGCTTGTCGCGCGGCGCGGCGACGACGATCGTACCGCGGTGTTCCGCCACCGGCACGATCTCGGTCCAATAGTCGATCGATTCGAGCCCGTAATTTTGGAGGAGCGGGTCCGGGTTCTCGACCGTCTCGCACCAAGGTCCGAGCAAACCGCCCGCGACCGTGGAGCAGCCGGCCCCCGGCTTCTCGTTGCGCTCGATCAGCTCGACCGCGCAGCCGGCGCTGGCGAATTCGAGCGCCGTGGTGAGGCCGGCGATGCCTGCGCCGATGACGCGAATGCGCATAGGCTCAACCTCCGGGCTCTCGCCGGACGGCTGATCGGACCCGAATGGACAGGGAACTCGGAGCGACGATGAGCAAGTGGAACCGTCCCTACGCCAGTCGTGAGCTGGATCAGGTTCGAAGGGTCGCCGGGCAGCTTTCCTCGCATATCGAGGCTCGCCTACACCCCCCGGCACGACGCATTGCGCCGTCCGGGATGGTCACGAACCGCCTTAGCGAAAGCTTTGCCGGCCTCTCAGCCCCCTGGCGGGGCTCCCCTGGGTTTTCCGTGCGCAAAGCTAGGCATCGCACGGCAGGCCGTCAAGGAGAGAACCGCGGCCCCGAGGCACGTCTCTGCCCGCGGTCCTACCGATCATGCGCCGCTCATCCGATGGTGCCGAGGTCGGCATGCTCCAGCGCAGTCCGCAGGGTCGGCAACATATCGGCCCCTTCGACGATCATCACGGCCTTCTCGGCGAGCTGCATCGACAGTGCGGCGTCGCGGGACAGTCCGACGACGGAAAGCCAGGCGGCGCCGGCTGAGCGCAAGCTGTCGAGATGGGCCGCAATCGTCTCGCGCGGCAGGGACTCTGTTACGCAAAAGCACGCGATCCTGCAGCCCGAACGACGGAAGGCGGTCGCGACCTCGTCCGGCGTGCCCGTGGCTGTATAGGCCAAGGCTTCGATCCCGGCGGTCGCGAAAAGGTCGCGCGCGAATTCGCCCTGCCTTGCGACGGCGGGGGTGGACCCGAGGCACACGACGAGGATCCGCGGTCGCGCGCCGGTACGGGCGAGACACGTGTCGGAGGCTGCGCGCAGGGCCTCGAAAGGCTCCGCGTCGCGCTGTGTGGCCAAAGGCCGGCAGGTCGCGGGGGTGCCGCGCGGCGCCTCCGACGGGGTCAGGGCGAAAGGAAGAACCTCGACCGGCGCCTCGGCGAGGTTCGGGAATGCGCTGGTGCCGGTAATCGCGAGGCTGCGCCGTGCAATGGCCGCACGGCGGGCGGCGGCGCATTCGCCGATCAAGGCTTGCGGGAGGCCGGCCTCGAGGCTCGCGATCATCCCGCCCTGCTGCTCGAGCCGCTGGAACAAGCTCCAGGCGCCCATGTAGAGCGCCTCGGTCAGAGCCTCGAAGGCGCCGGATCCAGCCGCGGGATCCGCGACCTTCGCGAGATGGGCCTCGTGGATCAGGACGAGCCCCGTAGCGCGGGCGAGGCGTCGCGCGGCTGCGTCTGGTAGGCCGAGGGTGAGGGTGTAGGGGAGGACCGTGACCATGTCGGCGCCCCCGACCGCGGCCCCGAAAGCCGCAATCGTCGCGCGAAGGATATTCATCCGCGGGTCGTAGCGCGTCATCATCCGAAACGACGTCTCGGCATGAAGCCGGATCGGCTTCGGGTCGAGGCCGCAACTGGACTCGACACGGGCCCAGAGGCGCCGCAGCGCGCGGAACTTCGCGAGCGTCAGGAATTGGTCGGCATCGGCAGCGAGCAGGAAGCCGATCTCCTTGCACGCTTCGTCCAGGCCGAGTCCCTGCGCTTCCAGACGCCGGAGATAGGCGACACCCGTCGCAACAACGCAGGCGAGCTCCTGCGCCTCGCCAGCCCCTGCCTCGTGATAGGGGCGTCCGTCGGCGAGAAAGAAACGGCCGGAGAATCCGCTGTCGCGCAGCACGCGGGAGAGTGCCGCCGCTTCGCGGCCTATGGTGTCGGGCGCCCACGCCGAGGCACCGGTGCGCGCGAAATCCCCGATCGGATCGTGGCCGAAATCCACGTCGAGCGACGCCGAGGTCAGCCGCCGCTCCTGCGCGATCCTACGCAGGTGTTGCGCGATGTCCAGGCCGTGGCGCCCCGCATCCACGCGCATCGGCACGCGGTCGAGATCGATATCGTGCAGAGTGGCCTCGAGATCGGAAGGGCCTTGGATCGCGATGCCGAAACCGCGTGCCGCGGGTGCGCCGGCGATGGTGAGGGTAAGCGCGTCGGCGCCGCCGTCGAGGTCGCTCCGCGCGATGAGATTGGCGACAGCCGGATCGGGATGATCGATCCGTTGCTCGATCTTCCAGGCGCCCGGATCTCGCCGCAAGGCGCGCAGGCCCTCGGTTGTCGCTCGTCCGTAGAGCGGCGCGACCTCGAGCCCTTCGAGCGTGTGGGAGATCAGCGTTTCGAACGGGCGCCCGTCGAGCGCGCGCAGGGCGAGACGGCGCCACGCGGCCTCGTCGGTCGAAGGAAAGTCGTTCAGAGGTCGTGGCTCGGCCATGGTACCCGAGCATAGAGCAGTTTGCGATCCCGCTGCATCGGAAACCGCTCTACATCCTTGTATTGTCGTAATTTCGCGACGCGAAGTGGTTACCACTTCGCTGGAAATTGCTCCGGGGTCTTGCCGCGACCGACCGGTTGCCCGCGAGCTATGCCGCGGTCTCGACGATCATGGGCCTAGCGATGGGCAAGGCGACGATCGTGACGCGCGCATCGGCTTGGACGACATCCAAACGCATGGCCGCGGCCTTGGCGAGGAGACCTGTATAATGGGCCTGGATCGCCCGCGAATCGACCGCCGCGATGTCACCTTTGCCGGCGAGGTGGTCTTGGCTCTGGACCGAAAGATTGGCGTTGCGGCCTTCGGCGGCGACGACGATCCGGTCGACCGCCGCATCGGTCGAGACCGCGACCAGGCCGCCGCGCGGAAGGGCCGCCGCGCCGACGACGCAGAGGTTCAGGATCAGCTTGACCTTGTTCTTCGGCATCAGGACCGGCTCGGTCGTCCAGTCGAGCTTCGTGCGGTTGTCGGAGAAGAGGCCTCGCGCGACATTCGCCGCCTCGACGAGGTCGATCATCGCCGCGGCGGAGCCTGCCGCGCCATAGGCCAGCCGGCAGAATTGCAGCTTGGCCGAGGCGGCCGCCGCGCTCTTCCTGACGAGGTCGAGCGCGATGGACTGCATCTCGGCGTCGGGATCGCCGTCGAGCACCTCGAGCCCGTTGATGATCGCGCCGACCGGATTGATCATGTCGTGGCAGACTCGGGAGCACAGGAGCGCCGCGAGATCGAGGCCGTCGAGGGAAGCGTCCGCCATGAGGTCCACCCGTTGTTCGCAAGCGCCGAGTCGCTGTCCTGGCCCGGACAGGATCCTCGTCTTCTCTGACGATGACAAGTTGACATCTCGTCAATAGACCGCGGCCTCGGCAGGCGACGAGACCGGCTTTGCTGCGATGATGCCCGAAGCGCGGGCAAGCCGTCATTTTGACGGCATCGCGCGAAATCAACTCCTTCTGCCTGGTGCCGGACTGTCCTGCGGCAGAACGCGGTCTCGGCACGGCTTCTCGCGTTCGGCACAATTTCCGCCGACCTCTTGCCGGTAGCAAAACCATTCCTAAGTCTTTCTCGCTCGGAGTAAAATGCAGCATCCGGGAGTGAAACATGCAGACGAAACTCGGGAATTGCTTCGTCGAGTATATTTGGCCGGCACAGGGGAGACCTACACCGGAAGTTCTCGAGAGATTTCCGTTCTGGGCGGCCGAGCCGACCGCCGAATATTTCCGCGGCTTGGCCCATGCCGGCATTCCCTGCCTCTATCGGCCGGATCATCTGACCGCGCGGACGATCCTGGTGGACGGCGAGCGAAAGGAGGTCTTTCCGGAAGCGGTGCGGATCGTCGACGAGGAAGGTCACGAGCTCTGCCGCTGGACCTCGATCGACGAATACGAGGAAATCCGGCACCATTGATTCGGACTGCCGGCCTCCTCGCGCGCGGTCTGGCCTGGCCTTTGGCGCGGGCGCGACGCGGCCGGCGTGCGGCTTTGCGCCGTTTGCACGCCCGAGCGCGAGCCGATTCCTCCTGCCGCGCGCCGCCCCCGAGCCGTGCCCGGTAGGGATCACGGCCCGCGCAGCTCGCGCCTCATTCGCAGACTCGGACGCGGCGGACGACGAAGGCCCAGCCGTTCCAAACCTCCTGCGGCTCCCACCAGCAGCGGGGCGGCGGGGGATAATAGGCGGGGGCAGCGGGATAATAGGCCGGTGCCGGCGGCGGATAATAGCCGGGGGGAGGACCATAGGCGCCGGCCGCGGCACTGCCTGCGAGCGCGCCGAGCGCGAGGCCGCCGATCGCGGCGGCGGCCACTGCGCCGCCGTCCCCCGCCGTCGCGGGACCAGGCAGCGACCCCGAGGCCGCAGCAACCAGCGCGGCAGCCAGACCTATCGTGGGAATTCTGCCCTTGCTCATTGTCGAGGTTCTCCTACCGCGCTGTCGAGGCTCGAACGCGCTCGAGCCCTGGGGACCTCGAATCATACGCGAGTTCGCGGCAAAATTGCAGCATTGCGCGGCCGACGCCACGACGCGGCAGGCCCGGTGCCGGTTGCAAGAATTCGGCAAGGCTGCTAGCTCGGTTCGGTGTGCTCGGGAGGCCGGTTTAGCTCAGCTGGTAGAGCAACTGATTTGTAATCAGTAGGTCGCGGGTTCGATTCCTGCAACCGGCACCAAATCGCCGTCCGACGACGTCCCAAAACGTCCATAAAACTCTGAAAAACAAAGAGTTAACGCGCTGAGAGCGTCCAGCGCCGTCCCTGGCCGTGCGTTGGTATCCGCGAAAAAAGTTGGTACATTCGTTGGTATCTCCTCCGTACCAACAAATCAGATACCAACATGTCTCTTACGGACATCGAAATTCGCAAAGCCAAGCCGGGTCCGCGCCTCGTCAAGCTCTCGGATGGGGGCGGGTTGCAATTATGGTTAATGCCGGACGGCGCAAAGCGCTGGCGCTTGGCCTATCGCTTCGCCGGAAGCCAGAAGGTGTTGGCAATCGGCGTCTATCCCGCGGTCGGGCTTAGAGAAGCCCGCGAGGCGCGAGAGGAGGCCAAGCGGCTCTTGGCCGATGGTCGAGACCCCTCTCAAACCAAGAAGATCGCCAAGGCCGTGCGTGCCGTCGAGTCTGCCAATACGTTCGACGCCATCGCCGACGAGCTATTGGACAAGAAGAAGCGCGAGGCGAAGGCCGAACGGACGCTCGGCAAGCTCGAATGGCTTCTCGGCCTCGCCCGTCCTGCCCTCGGCCCGCGTCCGATCGCCGAGATCACCGCGCCGGAAGTCCTGAGCGTCCTTCGCGCCGTCGAAGCGCGCGGCCGGCACGAGACCGCGAAGCGGCTTCGCGCGACCATCGGCCAAGTATTCCGCTATGCGGTCGCGACCGGTCGCGCCGAGACCGATCCGACCGGAGCCTTGAAAGGCGCCTTGACCTCGCCGACGGTGCGGCATCGCGCGGCCATCGTCGAGCCCAAGGGCTTCGGCGCGCTTCTCCGTGCCATTGCGACCTATGACGGCACGCCGGAAACGCGAGCCGCGCTCGAGTTGCTTGCCCTGACCTTCGTTCGGCCTGGCGAGCTTCGCTCTGCCGAATGGGCCGAGTTCGATCTCGACGTGGCCGTCTGGTCGATCCCCGGCGAAAAAATGAAGATGAAACGCCCGCATCGCGTCCCCTTGGCACCACGGGCCGTCACGATCTTGCGGGACCTTGAGGCGATCACCGGCCGCGGAAAGTTCCTTTTCCCCTCCGTCCGCTCGGCGTCGCGCTGCATGAGCGAGAACACGATCAACGCGGCGCTCCGGCGCCTCGGCTTCGATAAGGACGAGATGTGTGGCCACGGATTCCGCTCGGCGGCCTCGTCCATGCTCAATGAAAGCGGCCTTTGGAATGCCGACGCGATCGAGGCGCAATTGGCGCATGTCGATGACAACTCGGTCCGCCGCGCCTATCATCGCGCCGACTATTGGGACGAGCGCATCCGAATGATGTCCTGGTGGGCGGACTACCTCGACGAGCTCCGGCGCTGTAGGGTTGTCGTTCCGCTTCGCGCCTAGGAGCCGCGCAAATTCAGGGAACACCATGAGAGGCGATGATTGACTTCGACCTCATCCGGCAAGCGACGAGGGCGCCCCAAAAAGCCCCAATCGGTGCCGACGAAGCAGCGTCCGCGCGGACGCCCTTCGGTCGATATTCGAGATGACCCGGATCGATTTGCCATAGTAATCATGCGAGCCCTGCAATCTGTATACGGTCTGCAAGAGCGTGCAGCATCGATCGAAGCCGTCCAAATGGTCGGAGCAAAGGGCAGACCCGAAACGATCCGCTTCAAAGCTAGGAAGGTGTTATTCGAGAAGCAGCGCGCCATGGAAGATGCAGCGGCGACCGGCCGCACTCTGACTGGACGACAATTGCAAAAAATCCGGGCGCGGCAACGATGGCTCGAAAATCTGACGATGGCAGCAAACCTGACTTTGAGCCCAGAAATTCCATTTACAGAACAATTGGTTGATAGGGTTCGGAATCTTGCGGAGCTGGCTGGAGAAACAAGGTTCTCGAAAGACTTCTTGGTGCCGAATTTAGCGCGCAAGGCGCTTGAAAACGTTGAAAATCAATGGTTTACGTAATTCGAGGGAGATGTACCTATTTTTGCTTATTTTTTCACCCAACTCTTGTGGACAAGGCACGCAGCCGACGGCACATTTGGGACAACAGCGCGCGTATGTGAATAATGGCGGGCTATCTCCAACAGAGGTAGCCAGATGCACACCAACACCTACAACGTTCGCCCCAACGACAAATTCGCACTCCGCGTCAAGGAAGCGGCGAACCTGTCCGGCCTCTCCCGCTCGACCCTCTACAAGCTTCTGAGCGCTCGAAAGCTACGCGATGTGAAGATCGGCGGGCGACGCCTCATCTTGCGAGAAGATCTGGAGGCGCTCTTGCGCTGCGGAACCGAGTGATCGGTTCCCGCCTCGCTTGTGCAAGGGCGTTCTATGACCAAAGCGACGAAGCACACCGACAGGCCGCACGCGCGCATCTATCACCATTGGATGGCCCTGCCGGCATGGAAAGCGATGCGCAACGAAGCCCAACTCTTGTTGGTCTACATGCTCGCAGAGTTTCGGCCATCGTTGAATAGCCGGCTCGAATGGACCTTGACCCGTGTTCAAGAGGTCCTTCGGTGTAGTCGTTCGACCGCGAGCGACTGTCTCACCGACCTCGAAAAGAACGGCTGGATCAAGGTCTGCCGTGTCGGGCTGTTTTCCGGAAGCCGAAAGCCATCCCTTTATCGGCTCACCATGTACCGGAGCGAGGTCGAAGCCCTCGCGGCGACGGAGGAGTTTCTTCGGGTCAGAAACCCGCCTCGCCCCGGTCGCAAAAAGAACCTGTCTGGTTCGAATAAGGCGCTACACAAGTCCCTATCGAAACCTGAACAGGTTCCCGTTGAAACCGCGATGGCCGAGAACGGATCCCGGGGGATGGACCCTCAACCCGACATACAGGCCAAGAAAATCAATGTCTTGCGGCCGAGGGAAACTTTCAGGCCGGAAGGCGACGAAACGCGTGAGTCACAGCTACTAGCAGAGGCTGGAGTTGTCCCGCCTTGCCCCCGAACGATCGCCGGCAGTGGAATCGACGAGCCCTCACCGCGCGAATTTCGGTCGCCGAGAAAGGTGCATTGACCATGGCTCGTCCTCGCCAGCGGGTCCGCCTCGAAGACGGACTGAAGCTCGATTTGAACCTCGCGATCCGGCAGAACCTCGTCCGGCCCGGCGCGGCACGGGATTCGGCAATCTTTTGGCGCTGCCGCTACTCGGGCGACGTAGTCGCGGCCGGCCACATATCGGCGGACATGACCGGCGACCGGCGCGGCTGGCTTCGACTGCAGCTCGGAACGCTGGATCAATCGATCGATCTCGAAGCGCGTCCGCGCCATTACGGCGGCCGGCAATGGTATTTCATTTGCCCCTATACCGGGCGGCGTGTCTCGACGCTCTGGAAGCCTCCGGGCGCGCGTCAGTTCGCCTGCCGTCAGGCTTGGGGCCGGCAAGTCGCCTATGGCTCGCAATTCGAAAGTCCGCGCGACCGTGCGTTGTCCGCGGCACAGGACATTCGCTTCGAGCTAGGCGGCAAGGCATTTCTTTGTATCGATGATTTCATGCCGCCGAAGCCGAAATGGATGCGCTGGCGTACCTATGAGACCATCACGGGCCGCTGCGAAGCGCACGAGGCAGTCTGTCATCGCTACCTCGCGGGTTTCTTGGCGCAGCTCAAAAAGACGGGTTAGCCAACAGATTTCGATTCATTCGGCGGCCAGCCTCCCCGGCAAGGCATCTTGCCAGCCGATGATCGCTGAAGCTTAATGACATCGATAGGTGCGGTCGGGGCTCGGCCGCACGCCGAGGATAGAGAGCGCAATGGCATCCGACGTCGACGAGATTGAGAAAAAACTCTGGAGAATCGCCGATCAGCTCCGGGCGAATTCGGGACTGAAGCCGTCCGAATATTCGCGCCCGGTGCTCGGCCTCTTGTTCCTGCGCTATGCCGAAGGCCGGTTCGTCGAGGCCGAGAAGCAGCTGAAGCCGCGCCCCGGAAGCCGCATGGGGGCACCGGGGCCGGATGCCTTCAAGGCGCGTGGCGTCATCTTCCTCACGCCGGAAGCGCGGTTCTCTCATCTCCTCGCGCTCCCCGAAGGAGCGAACCTCGGCCGCGCGTTGAACCAGGCGATGGAGGATATCGAGAAGCACAATCCCGACCTAGCCGACTCCTTGCCGCAAAACTACGGTGCGGTCGGCGACGATATCTTACGCGAGCTCATCAAGTCCCTGGCACCCCTCGATATCGCCGGCGACGCCTTCGGGCAGGTCTATGAATATTTCATGGGCAATTTCGCCATGCAGGAGATGCAGAAGGGCGGCGAGTTCTACACGCCCTCGAGCATCGTGCGGCTCATCGTCGAGATCATCGAGCCCTACCACGGGCGCATCCTCGATCCGGCCTGCGGCTCGGGCGGCATGTTCGTTCATTCCGCGGATTTCGTGCGCGCGCACGAGAAAGCCCCGGAAAAGGAATTGTCGATCTTCGGGATAGAGAAAGTCGCCGAGACACGGCGTCTCGCGCGCATGAACCTTGCCGTGCACGGCCTCGGCGGAACGATCCGGGAAGCCAATTCCTATTACGAGGAGCCTTTTCCGATCGTCGGTCACTTCGATTTCGTCATGGCCAATCCGCCTTTCAACGTGGATGGCGTGGACAAGGAGAAGGATGCGATCAAGACCCGCAAGGATCGTTTTCCCTTCGGCCTGCCAAAGCCCGACAATGCGAATTATCTCTGGATCGAGATGTTCTGGTCTGCGCTGAACGACAAGGGCCGCGCGGGTTTCGTCATGGCGAATTCCGCCTCGGACGCGCGGGGCACCGAGCTCGATATCCGCAGGGCGCTGATCGAGACCGGCACGGTCGATTGCATCGTCTCCGTCGGGCCGAATTTTTTCTACACGGTGACCTTGCCCTGCACGCTGTGGTTTTTCGACAAGGGCAAGGCGAAGACCACGCGCAAAGAAAAGGTGCTCTTCATCGACGCGCGGCATATGTTCCGGCAGATCGATCGGGCGCATCGCGATTTCATGCCCGCACAAATCGAGTTCCTGGCCAATATCGTCCGGCTGTGGCGCGGCGAGCAGACCGAGCTGATCCAAAGCTCTTTCGCGCTGCTCGACGAGCGCGGTCTGGCGAATGCCTATGTGGACGTGTCGGGCCTCTGCAAGGCGGCGAGCCGTGGCGAGATCGAGGCGCAAGGATGGAGCCTCAATCCGGGCCGCTACGTAGGGGCGACGGCGCGTGAGATCGAGGCCGAGGATTTTCGCGAGAAGCTCGAGGAATTGCAGGAGGAGTTCGAGCGGCTGACGGGAGAGGCGCGTTTGCTCGAAGCGCAGATTGGCGACAATGTCGCAGGACTCTTGGCGTGAAAGAACAGTATTTTGACAATGCGACCCGGCCAAACGCTCGCAACGCTGACAAGCTTGATACGTCGAGGCGTTGCACCCCGTTATTCGGTGACTGGCGTGCTGGTTGTTAACCAGAAATGCATTCGGCAATACCGTTGTGAATGGGATCAAGCGCGGCGTCATGATGGAGCTACGAGACCCGTAGCATCACACCTTGTAATTCAGTGTGGCGATATTCTGGTAAATTCAACAGGTGTAGGAACGCTTGGCCGAGTTGCTCCCGTACGATTACCCCCGCCCGAAATGGCAACAGTAGACGGCCATGTCACTATTGTGCGTCCGGACCCTGAGAGAATTCTGCCAGAATACCTTGGCTATGCCATGGTGAGCAAGCAGCCAGAAATCGAGGCTATGGGCGTTGGCGCTACCGGCCAAACCGAACTGTCCGCTCGTCGCCTGGCAGACGAGGTTATCATTCCGGTACCGTCGGCCGCAAGTCAGAAACGAATTGCATCAATCCTTTCCGCCTACGACGACCTCATCGAGAACAACACGCACCGGATTGCCATTTTGGAGGAGATGGCGCGGCGCATTTTCGAGGAATGGTTCGTCCATTTCCGCGCTCCCGGCTGCGAGGGCCTTCCTCTCGTCGACAGCCCCCTCGGCCCCATCCCACAAGGGTGGGAGGTGACGAGCGTTGGCGATGTTGCACAATATGTGAACCGAGGTATAGCACCCAAGTACGCTGCGGATGGTCCAAGCCTCGTCATCAACCAGAAGTGCATCCGAGCACAATTTCTCTCCCTCGAAGTGGCGCGCCGTCAGGAGAAAGTTATTCCTCAAGAGAAGATTGTCAGACCATTCGACGTCCTCGTCAACTCAACAGGCGTTGGAACCCTGGGCAGGGTAGCTCAGGCCATCACTGTACCAAACAATTGCACTGTTGACAGCCATGTCACTATTGTCCGGCCATCCCTCGATGTTGACCGGACGTTCTTCGGCATATCACTGCTCAACCTGGAGCCAGTGTTCACGGCGGCGGGGGTCGGCTCAACCGGCCAAACCGAACTTCAGCGTGAACGCATTCGCGCGGCACCATTCATCCGTCCGCCGTCCACCCTTCAGCGGCGTTACGGAGATGTTGCGCGGCCTATGCGTCAACTCATGAATACGCTGAGCCAACAAAACGCCAACCTCCGGACCCAACGCGACCTGTTGCTCCCAAAACTCATTTCAGGCGAGATCGATGTCAGCACCGTGCCCTCCCCTCTGAAGGAGGCCGCGGAATGACGGCAGGGTCCGGCGAGCCTCCCGATGTTTCCTATGAGCAGCGCGCGCCGCTCTACAGCGGATTTTCGGAAAACGACCTCGTCGAGAAACCCGCCATCGATCTTTTCGCCGCGCTCGGCTGGCAAACCGCGAATCTGTGGGGCGAGTTCAGCGCTGGCACGAGCCCAGAGGGGCGCGCATCGAAGCGGGAGGCCATCCTTCCCAACCGCCTACGCTGTGCCTTGCGAAATCTCAATCCAAGCTTGCCTGAAAGCGCCCTCGACGAGGCCTTTTCCGAGCTGACGCGAAGCCGTGGCGCCATCGATCCTATCCGCGCCAATGCCGAGCTGATGGCGCTCTTGCGCGACGGAATCAAGGTTGCGTTGCGCGATGCGAGCGGCGCACAGCGCCACGAGACGATCCGCGTCATCGATTGGGA
Organism: Beijerinckiaceae bacterium; assembly: GCA_024304885.1. Taxonomy (GTDB): domain Bacteria; phylum Pseudomonadota; class Alphaproteobacteria; order Rhizobiales; family Beijerinckiaceae; genus Methylocapsa. The sequence continues at coordinate 4,303 of JALJOM010000001.1, read as the reverse complement.
AAATCCACAGGCGAACGATTTTCTGCTCGCCTCACAAGCCTGGTTCGCCGGCGATCTCTACACGAAGCGCGCCGATCTCGTCGGCTTCGTCAACGGCCTGCCACTCCTCTTCGTCGAGCTGAAGACGGCTTGGAAGGCGATGGCCGATGCCTACAACGGGAATCTCGCCGACTATCGCGCGACGATCCCGCATGTCTTCGTGCCCAATGCCTTCGTGATCCTGTCGAACGGGCTCGAATCCGTGCTCGGCGGCGCTCACGCCCCGCTCGAATATTTCGCCGAATGGAAGCGCGTGGACGAGGAGGACGAGCCCGGCGTCGTCAGCCTCGACACCTTGATCAAGGGCACCTGCCGCCCCGCGCGCTTCCTCGATATCGTCGAGAATTTCCTCGTCTTCGAGGAGGGTAAGCACGGCCTCGTCAAGAAGCTCGTGAAGACCCACCAATTGCTCGGCGTCAACCGGGCGATCGCGGCGGTGGACAAGATCGCGGAGAACCGCGGCCGGCTCGGCGTCTTCTGGCACACGCAAGGGTCCGGCAAGAGCCTCTCCATGTTGTTCTTCACGCGCAAGGTGCTGCGGAAGAAGCCGGGCGACTGGACCTTCGTGATCGTGACCGACCGCATCGAGCTCGACGATCAAATCGCCGGCACCTTCTCGGCCTGCGGCGTGCTGGGCAAGAACCGGCAGGACGTGCAGGCAGGAACCCGCGAACACCTGAAGGAGTTGCTGCGCGGCAACGAGCGCTTCGTCTTCACGTTGATCCAAAAATTCGGGACCGCGCGCGGAGAAGTGTTCCCGGTCCTGTCGGAACGCTCGGACATCATCGTCATCACCGACGAGGCGCACCGCAGCCAATACGACATTCTCGCGGCCAATATGCGCGCCGTGCTTCCGAACGCCGCATTCATCGGCTTCACCGGAACGCCGCTCATCGCGGGCGAGGAAGAGCGCACGCGCGAGGTCTTCGGCGACTATGTCTCGATCTATGATTTCGCCCAATCGATCGCCGACGGCGCGACCGTGCCGCTCTATTACGAGAGCCGGTTGCCGGAACTCCACATCACCAACGAGCAATTGGGTGACGAGATCGCGCGCGTCATCGACGCTGCCGATCTGACCGAGGACGAGGAGGACGCGCTCGCTCGGCGCTTCGCCAAGCAATATCAGCTGATCACCAACGACGACCGGCTGGAGAAGGTCGCGGCCGATCTCGTGCGGCATTTCTCGGGGCGCGGCTATCGCGGCAAGGCGATGTTCGTCGCGATCGACAAGGCGACCGCGATCCGAATGTACGACAAGGTCCGGCGCCATTGGGCAGAGATGCTGGCCTCGGAGGCGCGGCGCATCGCCGGAATCGATGACGCGATCGAACGTGCGGCACTGCAAGAACAGCTCGACTGGCTGAAAGCAACCGATATGGCGGTCGTCGTCAGCCCGTCCCAAAACGAAATCGACCTGATGGCCAAACGCGGGCTCGATATTCGAGGTCACCGCGAGCGAATGGTGAAGGAGGACCTCGACGAGAAATTCAAGGCTGCAGAAGATCCGCTGCGGCTCGTCTTCGTTTGCGCGATGTGGATCACCGGCTTCGACGTGCCGACCTGCTCGACGGTCTATCTCGACAAGCCGATGAAGAACCACACGCTCATGCAGACGATCGCGCGGGCGAACCGGGTCGCATCGGGCAAGCAGGCGGGGCTCATCGTCGATTATGTCGGCGTGTTTCGCAACCTGAGAGAGGCGCTGGCGATCTATGCGCAGCCGCGGCCGGGCGTCATCACGGACCCGATCGAGGGCAAGGCGGAACTCGTCGAGGCGCTACGGGCAGCGCTGCGAACGGCCGTGATGTTTGCCGAAGCGCGCGGGGTGCGCTCGGCCGACGTGCTCGCCGTCACCGGCTTCGAGCGGCAGGCCAAGCTGCGGGACGCCGTCGAAGCGATCCTCGGCACGGACGACGACAAGCGCAACTATCTGCGGCTCGTCGGCGATGCATGGAAGCTTTTTCGCGCGGTCCTGCCGGACCCCTCCGCGCTGGAATGGCGCGGGGACATGATCGTCCTGCAAATCGTCGCCGAGACGATCCGAACCATGTCTCGGAAGGACCCGTCGAGGAATTTTCTCGCTGCGATCGCCGAGATCGAGCGCCTGATCGACGAGGCCGTCTCGGGCGCCGCAATACGGCTCCCGGTGCCCTCGGGCGAGGACATGAAGCAGCTCTTCGACCTCTCGACGATCGATTTCGAGAGGCTGACGGCGCTATTCGCTCAAGGCCAAAGGAGGACGGCAACAGAAATCTTGCGCGGCCAGGCCGAAGACAGAGCGCGAGCCTTGGTCGCGCGCAATCCGACACGTGCCGACCTGGTCGAGCGATTGAACGCCCTCATCGCGCGCTACAATGCCGGTAGCATGGATGTCGAGCGTCTTTTCGAGGAGCTGACGGCCTTTGTCCAATCGATGGACGAAGAAGAGAAGAGGCACGCGAAGGAAGGCTTGACAGAGGAGGAATTGGCCGTTTTCGACATTCTCACTCGGCCGGAGCCGAAGCTCAGCAAGGCCGAAGAGCTGGAGGTGAAAAAGATCGCAAGGCAGCTTTTCGACAAGCTCAAGAAGGAAAAGTTCGTTCTCGATTGGCAGCTTCGGGAAAGCGCCAAAGCGGACGTCCGAGAGACCATCCGTCAGGAATTCGACGCATTGCCCGACGTGTATGATCGCAAGCTCTGGGACGAGAAGGTCGAGCGGACCTATCAATTCATTTTCGAGCATTACGGCGTGGCGGAACCGCGTCCACTATAGCGCGCGCCGTAATCGGCGCCCGATCGAGAATGGAACCCGACTAGCGCAAAAATCCGTTGGTACATTTGTTGGTATAAATTTTTTCCGCATTGAAGACACATATTGAATATCAAGTGTTTACTTGAATAATTCGACTCCTGTAACCGCACCAAAAAACAATAGCTTGCATGATACCTTCTAGCCGCTTCGTCAGCCTCGAAATCGAAAATCGGCACCGTGTCGGCACGGAGAAACTTTCCCCGGCCGTGCGCCCTGGCACGAGCGCAGGCTTGCTCGATCCGGTCCGTGACCCTTGCCGCTTCGGAAGCCTCGTCGGTCTCTGCGATTTCGGCGTGATAGTCCCGATCTGCTTCGAGCCATCTCCAGCGCGACACGAGCCGAGCGACCCTCGAGACTTCGCGCGGCGTGACCTTGGTGGGCTCGGCTTCTGATTTCGGTTTAGGCATTGAGGTTGCTCCTTTGTTTGCACTGAAAACGTAACTGTGTTATGATATGAAGTCAAGAGAAATCGTAACAGGATTACGAAATGGACGTCGTTCAGTGCAAGATGGCGCGGGCTGCGCTCGGCTTAGGGGTTCGCGAACTTGCTGAACTGGCGAAGGTGTCACCTGACACGATTGCCCGCTTCGAACGCGGGGAAGCCTTGAAGGAGCGCACGGTCGAAGCCATCCGTGCCGCCCTCGAATCGGCCGGCGTCGAGTTCACGAACGGCGAAGCGCCGGGCGTGCGGCTCCGAAAGCCTGTCGCGAAGTCCGATCGGTCCGCGGCTATCCCGATCGAAAATCTGACCGCCGAGAACGATGAATGACAAGGTAGCGAGCATGACCTCCGAATTGGCGCGACACGTCGTGCAGACCCTCGGCGGCCTCGTCGTGGCTTGGTTGATTTGGCAGCAAGTGCGTGGCCGGTGGCCGTGGAACTGAGCGCGGGCTCGAAACCCCAATGATTTCAAAGAGCGCAATTTTGTGTCGTTCAAAATCAATGACTTGACGCACGCGGCGGAGGGGCTGAACGGCGCCCGACTCGGCAGTTGCGAGCCATCCCGAGCCGAACTTGAATGCTCGCCAGATTTCCGCCTCCTCAATTTCGAGGCGTTCCAAATCAATTACTTGAACGGCGCCCGGGCGGCAGGAAGGTGAGCCACCGCCCGGGCTTGACCACGAACCCGTGCGTGCGGATGGCTCCCCGGCCCCTTGCGAGCCCGTACCGCCCATGCTCTTGCCGACGCCGCCGGGACTGGCGCGCGCCGGTCATGATCAAGAGCCTGACTGCCGCGACCGCGAAAGGATCGACGCCGCGCTGTTCGCATAGGCGGAGCGCGTCGCCGAGCCGGCCGAGTTCGTCTGTCGTGAGAAAACGCTCGCGGGCTTGCTCGCGGAACGGCTCGATTTTCTGGCCCGGATTGCGGCCTTCCGCCACGAAGCCCCTGGTCTCGGCCCATGAATACAGCTTGCTGTCCAGCGACATTCGGAACTGACCCCTTTGCGTCACGTAGAACTGACCCCTGTT